>NZ_JACCAA010000001.1:0-2400000 GCF_013408415.1 Nocardioides daedukensis
GTCATGTCGAGATCAGTGCCGAGAGGTTCGATCACGTCACCGGTGAGCTCAAGGCGACCTATCGCACGCTGGGGGAGAAGTCCGGTGGCGAGAGCCAGGAGCTGGTCGCCTTCATCGTGGGCTCGGCGCTGCGGTTCCGGCTCGGCGACGAGATGCGATCCCGGCCGCGGTTCGCACCGGTCTTCCTCGACGAGGGCTTCGTGAAGGCCGACTCCGAGTTCGCCGGCCGGGCCGTCCTGGCCTGGCGGGGCCTGGGCTTCCAGCTGATCGTCGGTGTGCCGCTGGACAAGGTGACCGGACTCGAGCCGCACATGGACGAGCTGCTCGCGATCACGAAGAACAGCCGTACCCACCAGTCCTGGATCACGCCGATCAGCAGTGCGCCTGTGGAGCCGAACGCAGACTAGCCAGGCGGTCGCGGATCAGCCGAGTGGCCGACGGGGGAGACGTGCCAGCTCAGCCCTGCTGAACCACGTTGAGCAACGGCAGGCCCGCGGCGAAGCGCGCCAGCTGTGCCTCGACGAGCCGATCGATCCGCGGCTGCATCGCAGAGCTGCCACCGGCTGCGTGCGGGGTGATCAGCACCGCGGGGCAACGCCACAACGGGTGGTCCGAGGGCAGGGGCTCAGGGTCGGTGACGTCGAGGGCGGCGTGGAGCCGGCCGGACTGCACCTCGGCCAGCAGTGCCTCGGTGTCCACGACCGCGCCGCGAGCGAGGTTGACCAGCAGTGCCGAGTCACGCATCGCGGCCAGGAAGGGCGCATCCACGAGGTGCCGCGTCTCGTCGGTCAGAGGCGTCAGGATCACCACCACGTCCGCGGTGGGCAACAGGGTCGGCAGCTCCGTGGTCGGTCGCGAGCCGTCCCGACCGCTGCGGGTCACCCCGATCACCTCGCACTCGAACCCCTCGAGGCGGCGAGCAAGGGCTTGGCCGATGCTGCCGAAGCCGACGATGACCACGGTCTTGTCCGCCAGGGACTCGGCGCTGTTGTTGGCTGCCCAGCGCTGTTCGGCCTGGGCGAGCACGAAGTCGGGCAGCTGTCGCAGCGAGGCCAGGATCAGGGTCATCCCCATCTCGGCGGTGGCCGCGTCGTGCACCCCGCGTGCGTTGCACAACGTGGCGCCGTCAGGCATCCACTCGGCCAGGTGGTCGACACCGGCGAACTGGGCCTGCACCACCTGCAGCCGGCTCAGGCCAGCAAGGATCGAGGGATAGTCGAGCTTCACGTCGTACGGCGGCACCCAGAAGTCCGTCTCCGCCAGCACCGCCGGGTCCTCGTCGCCGGCGAACAACCGGTAGTCCAGGCTCGCCGGAACCTGCTGCAACCTGCTGACAGGAAACGGCAGCGTCACCACGCGGGGTGCGGGTTGGGTGGCTGGCATGCGCTCTCCTTGCGGGCCGACGGCCGGTCGCTCCACGCTAACGCTGGGTGGGCACGCGATTCGCCACGGCCTCGATGGCGAGGTCGACGGTGAACGAGAACTCCTGCTCCCGGTCGAATCGGGCCAGGTCGGCAGCGGCCGCAGCGACGGACGGAAGGCCACTGGACCCCAACACTGCTTGACGATCCGCGACCACCGCTTCATCCGCGGAGCCGTACGTCGGGCCGGCCGAGACCTCGCGGAGCAGCGTGCCGACCACTGTCGCGAGCAGTGAGCGCAGCAGGTGTACCGACTCCGGTGCGGCGAAACCTGCCCGGTGCAGCACACCGAGCACCGCCTCCACCGGGGCGAGCGCCTCGAGCGAGCCGAGCGGTCGGGTCAGCACCAGGTAGGCCGCCTCGGGGTGGAGCAGCGCGCGTTCGCGGAAACCATGTGCGATGGCACGCAGGTCGGTGGCGAGGTCACCGGTTGCGGGCGGGAAGTCGAGCCCACCGAGGACGTGCTCGGCGATCGCGTCGAGCAGGTCCTCCTTGTCGTGGACGTGGTTGTAGAGGCTCTTCGGATCCACACCGAGCTCGCGCGCCACCGAGCGCATGCTGACTGCCGCGATCCCGTCGGCGTCGCTGACCCTCAACGTCGCCTCCACCACTGCGGTGCGGGACAGCGTGCTGGTGCCACGCGGTGGCCGCCCACGGCGTACGACGGGAGTGGGGGAGGCGTCCATGGCTCCATCATGCCGGAACTCGTGGTCAAAACCCACAGTGTGGGTATATTGTCATGGCATGTCTGAGACCGGTTCCCGTTTCGTCCTGCCCTCCGAAGAGGTCCTCCGTGCCCGCGAGAAGCTGGTGCTGGACCACTTCCATGACGAGGTCGCCCATGACTGGGACGCGACCCTGTCGACGTTCCCGCACCCGCACTACGAGCTGATCCCGTTGATGAAGGTGCACGACGGTGACAGTGCTGTGCGCGACTACTACCGCGACACCCGAGTCGCGTTCCCTGATCAGGACCACGAGATCATCGCGTTCCGGCACAGCGTCGACGCCGTGATCGTGGAGTTCTGGCTGCTCGGCACGCACCTGGGACCCCTCGGGAAGATCCCGCCGACCGGGTCGAAGCACCGCACCCGGATGAATGCCTACTTCGTCTTCGACGAGGAAGAGAACCTCGTCGCCGAGCGGATCTACTTCGACCAGCTCACCATCCTCAAGCAGCTGATCGCCGTTCTGGACAAGAAGAACCCCCGAGACTTGCTCACCCTCGGTCGCGCGGTCCTTGGCCTGCTGGCGATGGCCGGCGAGGAGCCGGACGCGCGCCTAATGGAAACCACCGAGCCGGAGTTCCTGCGCAGCTGAACGCTCCGCCGTTGAACCCTGCTCAGCGGAAACCTGCTCAGTTGAACCCTGCGCATTGCACAAGCGTCGACGTTGAGCGCCCTGCGAAACCAAGTCGCCCGCCCCTCACCGGCTCTGACATGCTCGGCCAATGCAGTTCACCGTGACCCGTGGCGGAGCCGACTCCGAGCTCGATGAGCGCCTCGATGCGGGGCTGACCAACTTCAACCGCGCGACCACGCCGGGGATCGCCGATGCCGAGGAGTTCACCGTCAAGGTGACCGACGCCGAGGGGGAGCTGGCTGCCGGCGTCAGCGGCTGGACCTGGGGGACCGCAGCCGGGATCGGGCTGACCTGGGTGCGCGACGACGTACGGCGTGACGGCTGGGGCGCCCGACTGTTGGATGCCGCCGAGGAGATCGCTCGCGAGCGTGGCTGTGTGCAGATGCTGGTTTCCTCGTTCACGTTCCAGGCGCCCGGGTTCTATGAGGTGCATGGGTACGTCGAGTTCGCGCGTACCGAGGGCATCCCCACCGAGGGCTCGGCAGACGTGCACTTCCGCAAGAGCCTGTAGCGCGCGTAGCGCTCGCCAGTCCCGTCGCTCACCCGCGGGATGGCGTCGATGAAGTGACCCGGTGTTGATCAGGTGCCGCGTTGATCAGGTGAGGCGACGGAACGTCACCGTGTTGTCCGGTTCGATGCTGTGCCGATAACCCTGATGGTGGATCAACCGATGATGGTGCGGACAGAGCAATCGGCCCCGGGCCAGATCTGTCGGCCCGCCATGGCTCCACGGATCGTCGTGGTGCGCGTGGCACACGCTGGGCGGCATGCCGCATCCCTTCGCGGTGCAGCCCTTGTCACGCAAGGCCAGCGCACGGAACTGAGCGGTGCTGAAGAGTCGTCGTTGCCGGCCGAAGTCGAGGATCTCGCTCCGTCCGTCGAGCACTGCGGGCAACAGGCCGCTGCGGCAGGCCAGTCGGCGGGCCTCGCCGGCACTGATCCGCTGGCCGTTGGCCAAGGTGGCGAAGCCGTGCTCCTTGAGGAGCTGGGAGATGTCGATGGTGATCATCAGGGCCACGCTGCTCGCGGCATGGCTCGGAAGCTTGTCGGCGGGGAACATCTCGATCAGCTCCATGAAGGCGTGACCCATCCGCTCGGGAGTGATCGAGGAGCCGTCGCGCGGCGCGGCGGAATCGTCTCCCGAGGGAGCGCCGGGGAGCGTGCGCCGCGGGTCGGCCAGGGCCAGGAGCTGGTTGCGGAGCAGCTCGCCCTGGACGGCGGGAAGGCTGAAGCGTCCGAGAACCCGGCCGTGCCCGTCGTTGGTCAGCGTGATCCGGGCCCTGGCGTTGGCCTCGTCCTCCTCACGCTTGAGCCGCTTGGCCTCGTCCGCCTCGAACCGCTCGGGGTCGATCGTCTCGAGGATGTGCTTGCCCAGGATGCGGAGCTCGTCGGCGTTGTGTCGCTGGGCCTCGTCGAGAAGGATGTCGCGAGCCTTGTCGACCAGGGCGGGCTCGAGATCGCTGGGCAGGTCGTCGACCACATCGACGATCACGCCTGCCTGGTCGACATGGAGCTCTCCACTGGCAAGGGCATCGGCCACCGGCTCGTGGACCGTCCGCGCGAGGGAGCGGGCCAATCTCAGGCGACGGTTGGCGTCCCGGGGTGTGAGCCGCGTCAGGCTGGCCCACCAGTTGGCCGCGTGTCGGGCGCCGACCTTGTCACTCAGCTCGCGCGTGGTGGCCTCGGTGGCAACCCTGCCGGTGGCGTGCGTGAGCCGGTTTCCGAAGGTGGTTGTCCGGGTGAGCAACGCCTCGAGGTCGTCGTCGGACAGGATCGGCAGTGACATCTCGCAGAAGTCAGCGAGCACCTCGTCCAGACGAGTCAGCAACTCGTCTGCGAAGGATGTGGTTGTCATGAGCCTGGGCTCCTCTCGACCAGCGACGCAAAAGCGCGCAGTGAATTGGATGCCCTCGAGTCCCCGTCACAGCTGACGTACCCCCGGAGGGTCGTGCGCGCCACCCGATCCAACTAGGTGGAGCCCGACACTTGCTCGCCCTCCACGACTCTCATCGCCTCAGGCAGCCCGTCGGAACGGACCGAGCTCGTCGTCCTCAGCGCCGGACTATTGACTCGAGCTCTGGCTCGATTTTACGCCGGTCAAGGACCACGTGCAAGTGTTTTTCAACAGGAATGGCGCTAGAATGCATGCATGGCCACTGTTCAGATTCGCAACCTCGACGACGACGCATATGCGGTGCTCAAACGACGGGCATCCGCCTCCGGACGCTCGCTGCAGGAGTACCTCCGGATCACCCTCGAGCGACAGGCCGCAGAGCCCACTGTCGAGGAGGCGATCACCCGCGCACGCGTCGACTTCGCCTGGTCCGACAAGCCCACCATGGGCGACATCGTCACCAGCCAGCAGACCGGCCGGGGCCGATGATCGTCCTCGACACCTCGGTGCTCGTTGCCGCCTTGCTCGGCCCCGCGCACCTCAGTGACGCGATCGCGCGTCGACTGGGCACCGAGCGCGTGGTGGCGCCCGAGCTGGTCGACATCGAGGCCACGGGGCTGCTCGACGTACTCGCGCGCGAGGGCACTGTGAGCCCCGAGGCGGCCGAGCATGCGCTCAGGGCGCTGGCCACCTTCCCGCTCGAGCGCGTCTCGCCTGCGCCGTTGGTGGCACGCGTCTGGGAGCTGCGAGCCGAGCTCACCGCCCACGACGCGACCTTCGTGGCGCTCGCGGAGTCGCTGGGCGCCACGCTGGTCACCGGGGACGAGAGCCTGGCCAAGACCGCCAAGACCGCCGCGGCGCGGTGCGCGGTCGAGGTGATCGGCTAGATCCCACCAGTTGGGTACCGGCTCCGGGACGTCGAGCGAAGGAGTCACCGTGGGTTCAGTGGCCGACCAACTGCTGGAACGCCTCCGCGAGTGGGGCGTGCGACAGGTCTTCGGATATCCCGGGGACGGCATCAACGGCATCCTCGGGGCGTTCTCCCGCGCCGAGGATGATCCGCGCTTCATCCAGTCACGCCACGAGGAGATGAGCGCCTTCCAGGCGGTCGGCTTCGCCAAGATGAGCGGCCAGGTGGGCGTCTGCCTGGCGACGTCCGGACCAGGCGGCATCCACCTGCTCAACGGGCTGTACGACGCGAAGCTCGACCACGTGCCCGTCGTTGCGATCGTGGGCCAGACGAACCGCTCGGCGATGGGCGGCTCCTATCAGCAAGAAGTCGACCTGCATGCACTCTTCAAGGATGTGGCCGGTGACTTCGTCCAGTCGGTCACGGTGCCCGAGCAGCTGCCCAACGTGCTGGACCGGGCCTTCCGTGCGGCGCTCACCAGGCGTGCACCGGCAGTGGTCATCGTCCCCAACGACGTGCAGGAGCTGGACTACTCCGCACCCACTCACGACTTCAAGATGGTGCCGTCGAGCCTCGACCTGAGCCCGACCTCGCGGGCGCTCCCGGACGAGCAGGCGTTGGCCCGGGCAGCCGATGTGCTCAATGCCGGAACGAAGGTCGCGCTCCTGATCGGGCAGGGTGCCCGGGGCGCGGTGCGAGAGGTCACCGAGGTCGCCGACCTGCTCGGCGCCGGCGTCGCCAAGGCGCTGCTGGGCAAAGACGTGCTGCCAGACGACCTCCCTTGGGTGACGGGCTCGATCGGCCTGCTCGGGACCCGGCCCAGCTATGAGCTGATGCGTGACTGCGACACTCTGCTCACCGTTGGCTCGAGCTTTCCCTACAGCCAGTTCCTGCCCGACTTCGATCAGGCCCGCGCGGTTCAGATCGACCTCGACGGATCGATGATCGGGATGCGCTATCCCTATGAGGTCAACCTGGTGGGAGATGCCGCGAGCACGCTGTCCGCGCTCGCCCCGCTGCTGACGCGCAAGGAGGATCGCAGCTGGCGCGAGGGCATCGAGCACGACGTACGACGCTGGTGGGACACGATGGACGCCGAGGCGATGGTCGAGGCCGATCCGGTCAACCCGATGCGCATCTTCAGCGAGTTCTCCGCGCGTGCTCCCGAGGACTCGATGATCTTCGCCGACAGCGGATCCGCCGCCGACTGGTATGCCCGCCACATCCGCATGCGCGGCTCCATGCGCGGAACCCTGTCCGGGACCTTGGCCAGCATGGGACCGGCGGTGCCCTATGCGATCGGGGCGAAGTTCGCGCATCCCGGACGCCCGGCGATCGCGTTCGAGGGCGACGGCGCGATGCAGATGAACGGGTTGATGGAGCTGATCACGATCAAGCGCTACTGGCCCGAGTGGGAGGACCCGAGGCTGGTCGTCGCCGTGCTGCACAACAACGACCTCAGCCAGGTGACCTGGGAGCTGCGCGCCCTCGGTGGCACGCCGGCATTCGTCGAGTCGCAGCGCCTGCCCGACATCTCCTATGCCGACGTCGCACACGGGCTCGGGCTGGGGGCGATCACCGTGACCGACCCCAACGCGCTCGGCGACGCCTGGGACCAGGCGCTCTGTGGTGACCGGCCCTACCTGATCGACGTGCACTGCGATGCCGACGTACCCCCGGTGCCGCCGCACGCCACCCTCGAGCAGATGACCGCGATGACCCAAGCACTGATCAAGGGGGACCCGAGTCGGTGGGGCGTGATGAAGGAGGGCCTCAAGGTGAAGGCCCAGGAACTCCTGCCGCACCGGGGCGACCAGTGACGAGCGGCGGTTACTGACCAGCGCGTGTCTGGGTACCGCAACGTCATGGCAACCAAGGAAGAACGCGAGATCGGAGACCTGCGGTTGGCGACGGTCGTCGTCAACGTGCGGGACATGGAGCGCGCAACCGAGTTCTGGAGGCGAGCGATCGGCTATCACCCGGCCGACGACCAGCAGGACGGCCACTTCAGGACGCTCGTCCATGCCAACCGGACGCCGATCGTCCTCCAGCTGACCGACCGCGCGCCGAGCGGACCCGTTCGGGTGCACCTCGACCTCTACACCCAGGAGCAGCAGCGCCACGTGGAGCGGCTCATCGAGCTGGGTGCCGAACGCGTGGATGACTGGCCTGATCGCGAGGAGTCGGAGGGGCCAGAGGTCGTCGTACTGCGGGATCCGGACGGCAACGAGTTCTGCGTTGTCGACACGGCCTCCGGCAGCTCGGAGAGCCAGGTGTCGGAGGTGACCAACATGCGCGGCGAGCCCGAGGAGATCTCGCCCGGCGACGCCACTGCGGGCTATCCGACCGGCGAGAGCGGGTCCGCGCAGGAGGGCACGGCCGGGCCGCTCGCTCCACCGCGACACAACCCTCCCGAGCCGGGCAACAAGTCGGCTCGTTAGCCTCCGCGAGCTGCTCGCCGGCTCCACCAGATCGCCACACCCCGCGCCGCCAGCACGATCGCATCGCCTGAGCAGGGCTGGCAGGAGGAGAGCACTCAGGGTTGGGCGTGGCGCAACGGACGTCCCGCGAACGCGAGCCACGCTGCCCCCACCCAGCCGAGTACGGCGATGCTCGCCCAGCCGGTCCTGAGGGTCGACGTCCAGGCCTCGAGGGGATAGGGCGAGCGCAGCTCGACCAGCATGGCGAGCACCAACGGCGTGAGTCCCGCCAGCACCAGTGCCGAGGCGATCCAGCTGCCCGGGCGGGCCACCTGGTGCCGTCCGAGGAACACGGCGACAACTGCCGTCCCGCCCCCCAGGGCCAGCGCCAACAGCGCCCAGTCCGACCGGTCCAGCACCGCTTCGTCGGCCGCAGCCACCGCGAGGCCGGCCCCGCCGAGGGCGAGGACCAGAGCCGCGAGCAAGCGGGCCAGCGGGGCCCAGCGGGTCCCGCGCACGGTCACCGAGGTCACCCGCACCGCGGCCTCGTCGAACGCGAAGCCTGCTGCCGCGCCGGTGAGCAGCACCATCGCCGGCAGTCCGGTCCCGACCAGCCGTGGCCACTCGGTGATGACCGCGATCAAGGCCAGTGCCACGGCCAGGCAGCTCAGCGATCCGGCCCACGGGACGGCACGGCGGAGGTACCAGATGGCGAGCACGGGTCAGGTCACCGGATCGGGCCGGAGATGATCATCTCGGTGATGCCGGTCGTCGCGGTGATCAGGAACAGCGCCACCGCGGTCACGATCAGCCCCCAGTTGATCATCCGCAGCCGAGGGGTCCGGGCCGACCGGTCGTGCCACACCGCACCACCCACGGCCAGTGCGCAGAGCGTCAGGACGTAGAGCAGGTAGGTGGCCGGGTTGCCGGTGAGGATCGCCTGCGCATGGCCGGGGACGCCGTTCCACTCGTTGCCGTCCGACATCGTGCCGGTGTGGAACATCGACCAGGGCACCCAGTTCCGGAAACCACCCGCGTCGCCGGTCGCATAGGAGAGCGAGCCCGCCATGTCGACGACGGTCACCACCACCACAGCGATCGCCGCGGCACCACGGAACCGCAGCCACCGCCCGACCAGCACGCCGAGCAGCCCTCCGCCCAGGCACGCGACCGGGCCGAGCGCGAGCAGGATGCTCCACACCCAGAGGTCGTTGACGTTGGTGAACCAGAGCTCGTCGGGGTGCGGCTCGATGATCCGCGTCAGCACCAGCATCATCACCAACCAGCCGAGACCAGCAGCGAACGGCACCACACAGGCGCCGGCGACGGCGAGGGTACGTCGGGACTCCGTTCCCGGCGCGGTGCCCATCGCCTCGGCCGCGGCCTCCGTGGACCGGGTCAGGTGAGCCGCCACGACCAGACTGGGCAACCCGATGAAGAACGCCGGGACAATCGGCTGGGAGAGCAGATCGTGGGAGTGGTTCACCCCGTCGACGCTCGACACGGCCGCGGTCGCCAGATAGACCCAGACGTGTACGGCGTACGCCACGACGACGCCGATCAGGAAGAGCGGATGCCGGGCGAAGCGGCGCGCCTCGATGCCGATCATCGACGTGAGGCCGGCAAGTCCGCTGTCCGGAAGGGTGGTGGCCATGGGTGTCTCCTCGGGGGAATGGTTCAGAACTGACGGATCAGTGGTCAGCGCCCTGGGATCGGGGCGCCGCCAGTGGACTGGCAGCCTGCGGCCCGAGCATCAGCAGGTAGGCGTCCTCAAGAGTTGGTTCGGCAGCATCCGCCTGCGGAGGGCGGCTCCCGCCGACGACGCGGTGCCGTCCGGTCCCGGTGCGCCAGGTGACGACCGCGTCGGGGACTTCGGTGTCGGTGAGCCAGACCTGGCCATTGGCGGTGCCGACCAGGTCGACCACCGTGCCGTCGAAGCGCACCTGCCCCTCGGCGAGCACGACCACGCGTTCGCAGAGGGCGGCGACGTCCTCGGTCTGATGCGTGGAGATGAGCACGGTTGCGTCGTGTGCGACGACGGAGAGGGTGCGCCGTAGCTGTGCCCGCTGGGCGGGGTCGAGTCCGGTGGTGGGTTCGTCGAGGACCAGGAGTCTCGGGTTGCCGATCAGGGCCTGGGCGAGGCCGACACGTCGTCGTTGGCCGCCGCTCAGCTTGGCCACGCGTTTGCCGGCCAGGGTGGCCAGGTCGACCAGTTCCAGGACCCGGCGCACTTCGCGGTGCCGGGCCCGTTTGTCGTTCCACTCCTTGAGCACCGCGACGTATTCGACGAATCCGAACGTGGTCATGTCGGTGGGATAGCCGAGCTCCTGGGGGAGGTAGCCCAACCCCCGACGTACCTCGGTGAGCGCGGCGTGACCGGAGTGGGGGTCGAGGCCCAGCAGGCGTACGTCGCCTCGGTCGGCGGCGATGCCCGTGGCCACGATCCGCAACAGGGTGGTCTTGCCTGCCCCGTTGGGACCGAGCAGGCCGGTCACACCGGTGCCGAAGGTGAGGTCCACGTCGCGGAGCGCAGGGGTGCCGCCATAGGACTTGCCGACACCGACCAGTGCGACGCTCACAGGACTGCTCCGATGCTTCGGGTCCGCATGGAGCGGACGGCCAGGACCACCAGGGCGACCAGGGCCAGGCCGAGGTAGACGAGTTGTTGACTGGCCGCCACCGGCCAGGTCTGGGGCAGCTCGCGCGAGGCGCCAAGGACGAGGCCGATCCAGAGCATGGCCACGATCGGGGCGGCCAGGCGTGGGCCGGTGAAGCTGGCCAGGGCGAGCAGGATCGGGATCATGGCGAGCGCCGGGCCGAGCCAGCTGGCAGCCAACCAGACGGGTCCGGGCAGGGTGAGGCCGAGCAGCCCGGCCACCGGAACCGTGACGGCCAACACCGCGAGCGTCCGCGCCAGGATCAGCCTGGTGCGACCGTAGGGCGTGGTGACCGCGAGTGCCTCGAAGGGCTCCTCGGATGAGCCGTACGACGCGGCGACACCGATCACGGGGATCAGCGGCGCCACCGCCAGGAACGGCCACAGCACGGCGTTGTGCGCGAACTGGGTGGCCAGGGCGGCGAACGCCAGGGCGATGACGCCACCGATCAGCCAGGTCCGCCGCAGGCTGGCGGTCGCGGCCAGCAGGATCGCGGTGGGTTCACCGAGCCCGAGTCGGCGGGCGAGCCGGAACGGGCGTGGGAGCGCTGGACTCTCCACGCCCGCTCGCACCCCGGCCCATGCCCTGTCGAGCATGCTTGGGTCGACCAGCGAGCTCAACGATTCCCGGCATTGCGCGCAGCGGTCCACATGGCGTTCCAGGGAGGCGCCCAGGACTGCGTCCAGTCGTCCCTCCACATAGGCCTGCAACAACTCCGGGCCGGCGTGCCAGGTGGTCGTGCTCATTGCCATCCCTCCAGCCTCATGTCGGCAAGCGATCCGCGCAGTTGGGCCTTGGCCCGGTGCAGGCGGGTCTTCACGGTGTTGACCCGGACGCCCAGCAATCGGCTGGCCTCCCGGGTGGTGAGGCCATCCAGGACACAGGCCTGGACGACCGCACGGAATTCGGGGGAGAGCCGGCGCAGGGCCGCGCCGAGGTCGCCGTACTCGATGTCGAGCAGCACCTCGTCCTCCGCGGCGGGCAGAAGCCCGTTGGTGCCGGTGTCCCAGTCGGGCAGCAGCACGTGCTGCTTGCGTTGCCGCAGTCGCGAGACCATCCGGCGAAACGCGATGCCCCACAGCCAGCCGGCAACGTCGCCGTCGTTGCGCCACTTCCGCGCGTCCTGCCACATGGCCAGGAAGGTGTCCTGGACGACGTCGAGGACCACCTCGCGGTCATTGCAGCGGCGCATCAGTCGCGCGGTGAGCCACGGGGCGTGCCGGTCGTAGAGCTCGCGGACCGCGCCGAGATCACCGTCGGCTGCCTGGTGCAGCAGGACGGCGTCTTCGAGGAACGCGCCGTTTGTCTCCACGATCTCACTGTCGCAGCGAGAGGCCGGAAAGGTTCCCCGAACGGGCAAGGAATCCTGGGCGTCCCTGGCGTCTCCTTCGGCCGGTCAGGCCCCGGGCGGGGCCGCGTCGAACACCGGATGGTGGGTGGACACCTTCCGCGCCGCGGCGAGGTGTCCACCCAGATAGCCACCTGCTCCGGCGACGGCTGCTCCGAGCAGGGCCAGTCGGGCGCCGGTGTCGTGGTGGCCGCGTCGTCGAGCAATCCACGATCCTGCGTAGGTTCCGATCGCCACGGCGTTCGTCACCGCGTGCACGAGTCCCACTCGTTTCTCTCGCGGGCCAGCAGTCGACCACTCGGCCCAGCCCGCCCAGGCGGTGGGTCCGACAGTCAGGAGGCCGGTGCCGACAAGGCTCTGCGCGGGTTCGGCCCACTTGCCCCGTCCGATGAGGTCGAGCACGGAGGCCGAGGTCCAGCTCCCCAGGACCACGGTCGCGAGCACCGGATGGACCGCATGACCGAGCCAGTCCCCGCGGAGCACGGAGCCACGGATCCCGGACCCGAAGAGCTTGAGGATGTGTGGCTCGATGGCCTGTACGGCGCCGTCGAGGGCGGTGGCTTCCTCGAGCTTCAGGGTCAGACGCACGAGCGGGGCCGGGGGTTCGAGGGCGTTCATCGATTCCTCCTCTTGTGGGCGTGCTGACCAGCCTCCTCCCGGGGCGGAGCGAGGTCAACGGCGTACACCCTCGGGGAGTAGACCCCGGCTGCAGCGACGACACAATTGCCTCCCGGGGGCGGACGCGCCAGGAGTTGTTCGCGGGTGAGGCTCAACGCATGAGATCACCAGTGCGCTCAGGGCTCGTCGAAGGCCGATGCAGCTGCTCACGAAAGACGATGAATCCCCCGACCGCTCCGACGCGGGGGACGTCAGTCCCTGGCCTGGCCAACCGCACCCTGCGCACAGTGACAACTTGGATGCGCACTCCAGACGAAGATCGTCACTCAAGGCGGGACCGATCCGGACGTGAGTCGTTGGGCAGGGCATGGTCACCCACCAGCCGTTCAGCAGGCGAAACCTCCTCGCCGCTGGCGCTGCCCTCACGCTCGGTACGGCCACCGCTGGAAGCGCCTCGGCGGACCCACGTCTTGGGGCCAGCACCATCGCTGCGCGACGGAAGTTCTTCGGTTCTGCGAACGTGCACGCGCGCACGGGACAGGTGCGCAGCGATCGGGTGATCCTGTCGTGGTTCGGCGTCACCAGCTTCGCGATGGCAATCGGCGGACAAGTCGTCCTCCTGGACGCCTGGGTTCCTCGAGGCCCCTATTCCGATGTGGTCCCGACAACCCCGGAGGAGCTCGTCGACCTCCGGCCGAGCCATGTCTTCATCGGGCACGGTCACTTCGATCACGCCGCGGACGCGGGGCTCATCGCTGCAGAGAGCGGTGCTGTCGTGGTCGGAACTGCGGTCCATTGCGCCCAGATCGCCAAGCAGACGGACACCTCGATCCGAACGAAGGTGCTGCCGATCACCGCCGTGGGTGGACAGGCCAACTTCAGGTTCGGACCACGCATCGCCGTCACGGCCATCGGTCATCCGCACTCGACGGCGAAGGCCCCCACCGGCGACTTCCCGCCACTGCTTCTCCCGCCGGACCTGACCCCGGTGCTGACCAACCCACCCCACCTTGAGGACCTTCTCGGGTTCGCCTCGCACGTGCCCGACAAGGAGGGCGGCAACCTGCTCTACCGGTTCCAGATCGGGAAGTTCTCGCTGCTCTGGAACGACAGTGCTGGGCCGATCCGGGAGTTCCCGGACGCAGTGGAACGCCTGCGACGGCTGGGCCGCCCCACCGTGCACCTGGGCGCCATCCAGGGTTTCGGTCAGTACACCAACGGGCTGCGCGACCCGATCGACTACATCCGTGCCGCTCGTCCGCACCTCTTCGTGCCGACCCATCACGACAACTGGGCACCCCCGATCAGCAGTCCCGCCGCTGGCTACGAACGTCCGTTGCGCAAGGCCCTGGCGACGCTCCCCGCGGGCTCCCGTCCGTCCCTGCGATTCATTGCAGATCCCGCGGACTACATCCGGCCCAGCCGGCTGACCTTCGTGATCTGACCCGTCCAACCACCAGCAATCAGAGGCACCCACCATGCGACGTACCGCTTCTCTGACCACTGCCGCCCTCCTCACCGTGGTGGTCACGCTCGGCCTGGGCGCCTCCACTCAGCAGGCCGCCCAGGGCGATGACGAGTCCATGCGCGAGGTGATGCTGGTGGGCAACAACTGGGCTGGCACGGCAACCATCGTGGACGCGACCACGCGGGAGGTGCTGAAGACAGGCATCGACTTCGTCCCGGACAAGGCTCAAGAGATCGCCGACATCAAGAAGAAGCCTGACCAGCTGGCGTTCTACTACCTGATCCAGCAGGGCCCGGGCGAGGGCCACGACCAGTACGTCGACGACATGTTCACCACCAAGGACGGGAAGTACGTCGCGGTGTCGCGACCGAGCTTCGCTGACGTGGTGTGGATCGACCTTGCGAAGGCTGCAGCCGGGAGTCCGGACAGCATCGTCCGCGAGCAGCAGATGGACGGATACCGCACCGACCACATGGGCCTCTCGCCGGACGGGCGACGACTGTTGGTCAGCGACTCGACCGAGGCGCAGGTGATCGAATACTCGATGGTGGACGAGGTCATCGACGGCGTACAGGTCAAGATGGGTGACCGGCTGCGTGCCTTCCCCACGGGAGAGACCCCGCACGAGAACAACTATTCGCCCGATGCTTCCCGGATCTACCACGCCTCGATCGGCAAGGTCTACCTCCCCGGTGACCAGCACTCGCTCGGCCCGATCAAGATCGGTCCGTTGCACGATGCGATCAAGGGCGACCGCTGGTTCCAGATCGTTGACAACGCGAACTTCGAAATCACTCATCGCTGGGACATGGGCAAGGAACTTGCCGAGGCAGGCCATGAGGGGATGAGCGCCGCGGTCCGACCGATGGCAGTGGCTCCGGACCAGCGTTGGATCTACTTCCAGGTGTCCTACTTCCACGGCATCGTCGAGTTCGACACCCAGGCGCCCGACATCAACGGCAAGGTGGACTACACCGCCGGCGGCATCGCCGAACCCCGGGAAGGACGGGTCACCCGACTGATCGAGCTGCCCAACCGGGTGCCGAACATGCCGTTGGAGGAATACGTCAACGACTCCGCGCACCACGGATTGGCGATGGACACTGCCGGGACGACGCTGTGCGCGGCCGGGACGATGGACGACTACGCCGCACTGGTGGATCGGGAGACGGGGGAACACCGGATCTACGACGAGCAGACCACCGGTCACGCCTACAAGAAGCCGTATTGGACCACTGAGGGCCACGGCAACACCTGCTGGATCTCGCTCAGCGACTCCGACGCTGTGGCGGTCATCGACTTCGCCACCGGCGAGGAACTCGCCTACCTCTCCGTGGGGGACCACCCACAGCGTGTGCGAAGCGCCCACGTCCCGGAGTCGGTGGTGGCCACCTGGACCGAGGTCGGGACCAACACCGGGCCGAGCCACTCCGGGAGCGGCGGGCTGATCCCGTTCATCTCGAGCCTCCTCGGGCGAGCGCTGTTCCTGCTCGATCCCGTGTTGCCGTTGCGCTGATTCCGTTGGCAGACGGCGGTCGGCGCACCATCGGCCCTACTGTGATCCCGTGAACGACGCCCAGAAGCCGAAGGTCCTGGCTGCCGACGCCGCTGCGCGCGGGTCGCGTCGCCGGGAGCGCACCCGCGGGCTCGTGCTCGATGCCGCCGAGCAGTTGCTGTCGCAGCATGCGCCGGAGGAGATCAGGGTCGAGGACGTGGCCGCGCGGGCGGGGATCTCGCCGGCCTCGGTCTACGTGCACTTCGGCACCAAGGACGGATTGCTGGCGGCGGTGACCGAGCGGGTGCTGGCCGTGGCGACCGAGACCCTGCGATCGGCGTACGCCGCCGAGACGACTCCTCTCGAGCGTTTCGCCGGCGTCGGGTCGGCCTACCTGCGACTGCTCCTCGACCACCCCACTGTCGTGAGATATCTGACGGTCACCGGTGAACGCGGTCCCCGGACGGCTGTCGAGGACGAGGTCGTGGAGCGGTTCAGCCAGCTGCGGGGGGAGTTCGAGCAGAGCATCCGCGATGCCGTGGACTCCGGCGCGATCCGGCAGGTGGATCCGGAGTTGCTGTCCTACTTCCTGTTCGGTGCGTGGAACGGTGTCGCCGCGCTGGCGCTGCGCCGCGACGCACTGGCGGTGGCGCCGGAGCGGGTCGAGCAGGCTGTGATCGAAGCGGGTCTGGCGCTGCTCGAGGGCCTGATCCCGGACTCACCTCCCGCCTGACGGAGCGTCGCCCTTGGCGCAACGCACCGAAAGCGAGTTAACTGGAGTCCAACTCCAGATAACCCCGCCCTGCGAAAGCGACCGTGATGACCCAGACTGCGACACCACCGACTCCGGCCAGCGAAGCCGACAACGGGACCTGGGACGTCGTGGTGGTGGGTGCCGGTCCCGGTGGTCTCACGTGTGGTGCCTACCTCGCGGCCAACGGCAAGCGGGTGCTGGTGCTGGAGGCCAACCAGGTGGTCGGTGGCAGCACTCAGGTCTTCCGTCGTGCCGGCAACAAGTTCGAGTTCGACGTCGGCACCCACTACGTCGGCGAGTGCGGCCCCGGCGGTCGGATGCAGACCGCGCTCTCCGGGCTCGCCCTGACCGAACGGATCAAGTGGCTGCGCCAGCGGCCCGAGGGTCACTGCCAGATCATGATCCCGGGCACCACCTTCCACACGCCGACCGGATGGGACACCTACCTCGACCGCTTGATCGCGGCCTTCCCCGAGGAGGAGGCCGGTCTGCGGCGCTGCGTCAGGATCATGCGCATCGTCGCCGCAGGCGAGAGCCCGCGCCTGCGTCCCTACATGCTGCTGCGGTGGGGCGTGCGACCGATCACGAAGCTGATGGACGCCTGCCGCCTCAGCGCCGACGCGCAGGCAGTGATCCTCGCGGAGAACGGTGACTACACCTGGCCGCCGCACCGCACGCCCACGGCCATGCACGCGGGCTTCCTGCACCACTACCTGCAGGCCGGCGCCTACTATCCGCGCGGTGGCGGCCAGGTCATCGGCGCCCACCTCACCGACGTGATCCAGACGCACGGCGGCCGGGTGCGCACCAAGGCCACGGTCGACCAGATCCTGATCGAGGACGGCCGCGCGGTCGGCGTACGCCTTCGTGACGGCGAGGAGATCCGCGCCGAGGTCGTCGTCTCCGCAGCCGACTTCAAGAAGACCTGGGCGGAGCTCGTCGGGGACGCGCACCTGACCCGGCGGCTGCGGCGGCGCCTGAAGGACCTGGAGATGACGCTGCCGATGTTTGCGGTCTATGTCGCGCTCGACGTCGACCTGCGCGAGCGGGGCACGCCGCCGCTCGCCTGGGTGTGGCCCAACAACGACATCGATGGCTACTACCGCGAGGTCGAGGCGGGCCGTTGCCCCGAGCAGATGCCCGTGGGGATCAGTTGCCCCACGGCCAAGGACCCGGAAGGAACGCACTCAGCGCCACCGGGATATTCCACGCTCGAACTGGTCAGCTGGGCGCCGAAGGACCACGAGTTCTGGAACGTCGCGAGTGATCCCACCGCCGGCGCCACCTATGGCCGCGACGAACGCTATCTCCAGCTCAAGGAAGAACTCACCCAACGCGTCCTGGACACTGCAGAGTTGATGATCCCGGACATCCGGGAGCGGATGGTCTTCTGTGAGGCGTCCACCCCGATCACCCAAGAGCGCTTCACCCTCAGCAGCGACGGCTCCTGCTATGGCATCGCGCCGCTGATCAAGAACCTCGGCCCGTTCCGCCCTCGGGTGACCACGCACATCCCGGGGCTGTTCCTTGCCGGCGGAAGCACCGAGCACATGTTCGGCATCAACGCCACGATCTGGGGCGGCATGGGCACCGCCGGTGCCGTGCTCGGCCGCGACCTCGTCGAGGAGGTGCGCGACGGTGCCGTCTTCGTGGACGAGGCAGACCTGACCCCGATCACCGACGACTTCGACCCGCTCCTGGCGTCCAAGCCCGGCTCGGTCATTCGGCGGGCTGTGCGTCGGCGTCCTGGTTCTACCCGGGTGGGCCAGCAGTAGTTTCTGTGGTGGCCCAGCGATCAGTGAGCGTCCAGCCATGCGATCACGTCGGCGGTCACCTCGTCGCGGTTCGTCTCGTTGAAGATCTCGTGCCTGGCCTGGTCATAGAGCTTGACCGTGACGTCGGTGAGCCCGGCCTCGCGGTAGCGCTGACCGAGCAGCTCGATGAGTTGACCGCCACCTGCCAGCGGGTCGGCGTTGCCTGAGGTGACCAGGACGGGCAGGTCGTTGCGGACGGTCGCCGGGTCGGCAACGCGTGCGGCGGGGCTGAAGATCGCGGGCACGGTGGCGTCGGGAAGCTCGAAGCCACACAGGGGATCGGCGACATAGACGTCGACCTCGGCCTCGTCGCGGGAGAGCCACTCATAGCCGGTGCGGTTCTCGAACCCGGCGTTGAAGGCCTCCAGGCCGGCGGGCTCCTCGGACTCGGCCATCCCGGCGGCGAGCACGTCCAGTGTGGTCGAGCCGGAGAGGACGACGCCGGCGTATTGCTCACTGTGCTCGAGCATGACGGCCTGGGCGGCGAAGGAGCCCATGGAGTGGGCGATCAGGAACAGCGGCAGCTCGGGAAGTTCGGCGCGCACGTGGGCGCCGTACGCCGCGACGTCGCTGATCAGCCCGTCGAAGCCGGCGGGGCCGAAGTCGCCGGGTACGTCGGTGATCGACTCACCGTGTCCGCGGTGGTCGGTGGCGCGGACCAGGTAGCCCGCGGCGTTGAGTGCGGTGGCGAGGCGGTCATAGCGTGCGGAGTGCTCGGCGAGACCGTGCGCAATCTGTACGACGCCGCGCGGCTCGGCGGCCCCGTTCCAGGCGTAGGTGGTGAGGGCGATGTCGTCGACGGGGGAGCGGAAGGAGGAGTTCTCGAAGGCCATGGTTGATCGTGGCACAGGCTGGCAGTGAAGTTGCGCCTTCGGCACGACCAGCGAATCGGATTCTGTGAATCCGACATCGGAGAGGCTCAGGGCCGCCTACGGTTCGGTTCATGAGCGATGGGTCCAGGCCGTCGGATGCGGCGGCTGAGAAGAGAATGAAGCTTCGGTACGCCGGTAGATGTCGCCTCTGCGAAGCCGAACTGCCGGCCCAGACCACTGCGGTCTATGAGAAGTCGACGAAGACGGTTCGCTGCGTGGAGTGCCAGGATCACTCGCCCAGCGAACAGTCGACGCACGTGGCGATTGCCCGGTCCGAGGAAGCACCGTCGCAGAGCCGGGCAGGTGCATCTGCGCGGCGTGAGTATGAGCGACGCAAGGAGAAGGACGAAGCGCGAACGCGCGCCAAATGGGGTCGCCTCGGGGGAGTAGCCGTTGCGTTGTCTGATGAGCGCCAGAGCACGCGGGCCTGGGAACGTGGCGCCATCGGCGAGGAACGGCTCGGCGCACGCCTCGATGCTTTGGCTCCTGATATCGCGGTGCTCCACGATCGTCGGATCCCCGGCACTCGAGCGAACATCGACCACATCGCCGTCACGTCGGCCGGCGTGTGGGTGATCGATGCCAAGCGCTACAAGGGGCGCCCGACGCTCCGCATCGACGGCGGCATCATCCGCCCCCGGACCGAGCGGCTGTTCGTCGGCGGCCGGGACTGCTCCAAGCTCGTCGATGGAGTCGAACGGCAAGTTTCGTTGGTCCGCGAGGTTGTGGGCGAAGTGCAGGTAACCGGCGCACTGTGCTTCGTTGAGGCGGACTGGCCGTTGATCGGCGGTGCCTTCTCCCTTCGGGATCTCCACGTGCTGTGGCCGAAGCGCTTGACCAAGGTGTTGGTCGAGCAGGAGGACGGCGGTGTTGACGTCGAGGCGATCAGCGAACTTCTTGCTACGTCATTTCCTCCAGCCTGAGATGCGGCGCTCACAGCACGGATACAGTGCCCGCATGAGTGCCAGCCGTGTCCAGGACACACTCCGCGACTTCGTGGCCGAACGAGAATGGGACCAGTTCCACTCACCCGAGAACCTCGCGAAGAGTGTCGTGATCGAGTCTGCCGAACTCCTGGAGTGCTTTCAGTGGAACGGCGACCACGAGATCGACCGAGTGCGCGACGAGCTCGCCGATGTGCTGACCTACTGCCATCTCCTGGCGGCCAAGCTCGACCTCGACGTCGATCAGATAGTCCTGGACAAACTCGGCAAGACGCGGGCGAAGTATCCAGTTGAAACAGCTCGGGGGAGCAGCGAGAAGTATGACCGCCTTCCGGATTGAGGAGTTCGCGTTCGACGCGACGTCCTTGGCGGTCCAGGCCGCGACGAACCCCAAGCTGAGCAACTGGCCAGTGGTCTACACCCTCGACACCGCGGGAAAGATCTATGTGGGGGAGTCGATCAACGCAGCGGGACGTCTGCGCAATCACCTCGACTCTCCGGCCAAGCGCGTGCACCGCTTGCAGGGCGCTCGCGTCGTGATCGGGGACCGGTTCAACAAGTCGGCGTGCCTCGACCTTGAGTCCTACCTCATCCGGCTGCTCGCCGGCGATGGAAAATATGAAGTGCTGAACCGTAATGAGGGAATCACCAGAGCCGACTACTACGACCGCGAGACCTACCAACAGACCTTCACGGAGATCTTCGAGGAGCTCCGAAGGAAGGGCGTCTTCACGCGCAGCATCGTGGAGATTGAGAACTCAGACCTCTTCAAGTTGTCGCCCTTCAAGGCGTTGTCGGTCGGTCAGTCGGCCGTGGTGGAGAGCATCCTTGACGGGCTCTTTGCTGATCTGGCGCAGGGCACTTCTAGTCGAACCGTGATCCAAGGTGATCCCGGCACGGGCAAGACCGTTGTAGCCATCTATCTGATGAAGCTCTTGAGCGACATTCAGGCGGCGGACTCCACCCTGATGCCCGAGGGTGACTCGGTGCTCTCGGAGTTCTTCGTCAAGGGCTACCCGGAGTTGCTCCAGGACTTCAAGATCGGGCTGGTCGTGCCACAGCAGTCTCTGCGGCGCTCCGTCGAGCGTGTGTTCCGCAAGACCCCGGGACTGAGCCCGAAGCAGGTGATCAGCCCGTTCCAGGTGGTGTCTGCAGGACAACAGTTCGATCTATTGATCGTGGATGAGTCGCACCGCCTGAACCAGCGGGCGGCGCAAGCAGCTGGGCCGCTGAACCGGATGTTCGCCGACCACAACAAGACGCTCTTCGGTGACGACGACCCGAAGTACACCCAGCTCGACTGGATCAACAAGGTGAGCGATCACCAGATCTATCTCGTTGACGGGGCTCAGGCCATCAGGCCAGCGGACCTCTCGCCTCGGACCCTCAAGGATCTGGTGTCGACGGCGAGGCACGAGAACAGGCACTACATGCTGCAGTCGCAGATGAGAGTGCAGGCCGGGCAGAACTACGTGCGATACGTCCGCGGAGTTCTGAATGGCAGCGTGGCTGAACGTGAAGGCTTCCCCGGCTATGACCTCCGGTTCTTTGATCACCTCGGCGACATGCGCCACGCGCTGGATCAACGTGAGGGCGAGACCGGCTTGGCGAGGCTTCTAGCCGGGTTCGCATGGCCGTGGCTGACAAAGAGAAACCCCGAGGCATACGACATCGAGATCGACGGCCAGAAACTTCGATGGAACTCCACTGACATCGACTGGGTCAGCTCACCCACCTCGGCGCAGGAAGTTGGGTCGATCCACACGATCCAGGGCTACGACCTCAACTATGCCGGCGTGATCATCGGTCCCGACCTGCGGTACGACGCAGCACGCGGGCGGGTCACGTTCGACCGCGCGAACTACAAGGACCCTCGCGGTACGACGAACAACCGTCTCCTCGGGGTTACGTACAGCGACGCAGACATCCTGCAGTTCGTGCGAAACATCTACGCGGTCCTGCTGACCCGCGGAATGTTGGGGACGTACGTGTATGTCTGTGATCCCGGTCTGCGGGAGCACCTGCGGAAGCTCTTCTGAGTCGGCTTCGACGAGCATGGGGCTGCGAGCGCGTACGTGAGCCGTTCCCTTTGCGAGCTTGTTGGATTCGCCCCGCAACGGCATTGCGTTCGCTACCGTGGCGAGAACGCCGGCCTTGTCGGCCGTGTGCAGCAAAGTCAACGCGGACACGGGGGAACCACCAATGGCTGAAGAAGTTTGGCACGAGGCACGTTTGATCCCTACCTCGGGAATCAACGGCGCCGAGGAGCAGGAGCGGCGTGCGACGTCCGCACTGCTAGCGGTGCTGTCGGCCGTGCGGGAGTTCGGACGCGGCTTCGTCAAACCCTTCGGCGGGCCCAGTGGCACCATCGAGTGCTTCATAGAGGTGCCGTTCATGCTGGGTGAGCGGCGGCTCTATCCAGACGGGCTCATCCGTGTCTCCCGGGGCGCGAGAACGTGGACTGCACTGGTGGAGGTGAAGACCGGTCCGAACCAGTTGGCTGCCGAGCAATTGGAGAACTACCTGGACATCGCCCGTGAGCACGGCTATGACGCCGTCATCACCATCTCCAACGAGATCCCGGCAGTGGCTGGCCAGCACCCGACCAAGGTCGACAAACGCAAACTCAAGAAGGTGAGCCTGCACCACATTTCTTGGTCCCAGGTCCTTGCCGAGGCTGTCATGCAGAAGGAGTTCCGAGGTGTCGCAGACCCGGACCAGGCATGGATCCTGGGTGAGCTGATCCGCTACCTCGAGCATCGCAAGTCCGGAGCGCTGGAGTTCGATGACATGGGAGAGGCCTGGGTCGGGATCCGCGACCAGGTCGCTGCCGGCACCCTGCGTGCTTCGGACAAGGGCATCGCCGAAGTCGTCGCTCGCTTCGATGCGCTGCTGCGGTTCGCTAGCCTGCAGCTGGGTCGTCAGCTCGGCACGGAAGTAGTGCCCGTCTTGTCCCGCAAAGAAGCTGCGGACCCTGTGGTTCGAGCCCAAGCCCTGGCGCAGACGTTGTGCGATTCCGGAGAACTGTCGGGTGCGATTCGGATCCCGGGCACCGTGGGACAGCTCGTCGTGACCGCAGACCTGCGCGCCGGGAGGGTCGTGTGCCACGTCGATGTCGACGCTCCGAAAGAAGGACGTGCCACGACGCGGGTGAACTGGCTGCTTCGGCAACTCAAGAGCGCTCCGGACACAACCCGGGTGGAGGCGTTCGTCGCGCACGCTCGCGGCTCACAAGCCGCCGAGCTCCTGAGCACAGTACGAGAGAACCCAGCCGCCCTTGTACTCGATCCCGCCAAAGAGATTCGGTCTTTTCGCCTGGCGGTGACAGCGACTCTGGGCACCAAGCGTGGACGAGGCCGCGGCTCGTTCATCGACTCAGTTCTGTCTGCGGTCGACGGCTTTTATGGCGAGGTCCTCGGAGCGCTGCGCGCCTGGGCGGCCGCACCACCGAAACTTCGCCCCGTGCACGTCGAACCGCCCGAGCTGGACGACAGTGTGCCTGCCGCTCTCAGTTCGACGGACTACTCATCCCAGGATGGAACAGAGGAGCGCCACGTGGATCCGGGTCAGTCGTCGCACCGCTCAGGCCTTGAAAAGGCCGCGGCTTCCGAGCCTCAGGTCGCGAGTGCTTTCCATGGCGACGCGTTGGCCGTGAGCACGACTCAGTCCGGGGGCGCGGAGGTTGAGACGGTCACGCCGGTAGGGCCTGCGCAGTAGTTCTCGATCCAAGTCAATCGCGGCGGAATGGGGCACGCGTCCAGCGCTCCGGGGCGCGCGCGGCTGGACCGAACTCGAGGTAGGACGACACGACAAGGCCGGGTGAGTGGAGCGAGAAGAACTAGTCCCAGCCTGACTCCAGAAGCCGCCTTGGCTCTCGCGATGGGATCGGTCGATAGGGATCCAATAGGTGCGAAGTGGGGCTCCACTCACGCCACCCATATGGTCCAGTTCGGTGCTTGAATGCACCGTTGGCGAGATTCGACCAACTGGACGACCGAGGGAGGTCGCACGTGCCTCACGTGCCATAGGACAAACCGGAGCGGATACACGCCGCCCTACGGGTTCACTTCAATCTCGATCCCGGCGAGGCTTTGGAGATTCAGTCCCAGGGGGACCCGTCTTTGCTGGTGGTTAAGTGGTCCGGCGGCGAAGGCACGCTCACTCAGAAGCAGTTCCAAGACCTGTTCGAGTAACGCCTCGGCTCTCGGACAACTTCGACGTCAAGCAAGCTCCTGCCGGCTGTGTGCTGGCGGTATGTTCCGGTGACCGGGAGCGCAGTGCTTCCGAGGCGGCTAGACGCAGTCGCTTCGGAAGCACTCCGTTTTGTACGGGCAGAGGGAACTCTGTCGCGCGTTGGGCAGGACCACTGAAACAGGGCTTGCCCATGTCCCGCTACTCGCGCGAATGCCGGCAGGTTCGCCAGCCACTACACATTGTGTTGATCGGCGAGGGGAGATCTGCGAGTGGCACGTCTTGCGTCGATGTCACCGACTGTGGGGCGTGTAACGCGGGGCCGTGTCCGTGGATCTAGGCAATGCCCGCTGCCTCGATAGCGGCATGTCGAACATCCAGCACCCGGTGGCATCGTCGTAGCTCGCGGTTTACCAAACTCGCGCCCGAGCCGACTGTAGATCCCGACGTCGGGGCGTTTAGGGTCACGGTGTGACGAGTGCTGACCCGATTCAGTGGACGCTGGTGCGCGGTGCATTGCTTGTCGTCGGCGAGCCACCAGAGTCGTTCAACCTCAGCCTGACGCTGGGCGATGTGACCGTCGATGTCCTTGGGCCGGTCCAAAAGAATGACAAACTGCTCGGGATGTTGGCGGTGGCGCACGTCGACCTGGAGGCGGGTCCAGTCGCCGGAAAGACGGTCATCCTCCCGCATGAGTTGCGCGAGAAGGCGGAGTTCGCGCTCGAGATTGTGACTCGGTTGGTCGGGTTGGATCGCGGTGTTGTGCATCGGACGGTGTCGACCATTCCGTGTCTGGGGTTTGTGCCGAGTGACCTGTCGATGCTCGAGGCGCTCGATGGGACAGATGTGGACCATTCGCGGCCGCCCGCGCCGATGGTTGGGCATGGTGCAAAGGGGATCCTGGACGAAGAGAAGGATGTTGCCCTGTTGCAAGACCGTTTGGACGGGGTGGTGTTGTTGAGCGAGGCATTCAACACCTCGGGCCCGGTGGGTCAGTTTACGCAGTTTTGGCGGTTCTTCGAGCGCGCGTTCAAACTCGGTCACACTGAGTTGACTCCGAAACTGAAGGAGTTCCTTGCAGGCTCGAAGCACGGGTTCGCCGACGCCGAAGTTCAGGAGTGGGTTGACGCCCGGAACCCCGCGGTTCACGCGAATCGCGGGACGACATTCACGCTGGACTCCGATGTTCTGCAGCACGTTCGCCGGATGACGGAGGCGGCGTACGACGTGCTGATGAACAAAGTGAATTGGTGGAGCAAGGACGCTGAGCGGCGGGACGCTTGGAGTGCTGCGTCGGGGTCTTCCGGTCCGAACTCGGACATGTTCCTGACAAAGGGCAAGGGCGCGGGCTTTCAGCTGCTTCTCACCGATGAGTTCGGATCATTCGTGTGCTCGATGGACGGGTCGTTTGAGCGCTACCTGCCGGAGGGCTTGTGGCTGCACTCGGAGGCAGATGGCGGCACCTTGAAGTGGAACGCCGTGCCGTTGGATGCGCTCACCGATGAGCCCCAGTAGCGCGACGCACATCATCCGGGCGTCGCCTCAGCAGGCCTTGAGACCGAACGACGGGAGCGATCTGTAGCCGTCGCGCCGAGTACTCGTGTTCAGACATGAGCAGAGAATAGGAGGCCGCAAAAGATTGTTCGATGCAGCGGGTGAGCAATCCGCTCTTCGGGCGATCCGGATGCCGTCCCGCGCCGACAGGCGGGGGATAGACGCACGTCCAGTGGCCGCCGTTGCTGAGGCGTAGGCGCTTGGTAAGGCAGCCACTCGGTTGGCAACCTGCGTCTTAGGCGATACTTCAGCGTGCACATTTCGGTCCCGCAGCGTCTCCGGGTGTCACCGAGGCTAGTCCCGGCGCTGACTCTGGTTTTCGCCGGCGTCATTGCCGTGAGTCTGATCTTCGCTACGACCGACGTGACATGGAGATCTGTTTGGATCGGTCTCGGCGCGACATGTCTATCTGCGGGCTTAGTCGACCTGAGTGCCGTTCTGGAGCGGCGACGTCAGATGCTTCCCGTTGAGCGTCTCGCAGCCAACCGCATCGGCAGGCTGGGCCAGCTCGTGTTTGCGCTGATCGACGTCATGTTTGAGGGCTACCGCAAGGAGGAGTCGGAGGGGCATATCGAGTCACTGCGAGCGCTTCCCGACGGGCCCGTGGATTGGACTACCGCGGCCGCGATACACCCCCCGAGGAGCAGGGCGCAGAGAGCCGTCGAGCTCACCGAGGAAATCCGGAATCTCCAATCGGAGTGCATAGCGTTCGCGGCCGCTGGAGTGCTCGGACGGGAGTTTGAGGCGTTGGACCAGGCAATCAATTCGTCAACGGCGTTCGGCATCGCCAAAGTCGCCAGGGTGGCGCCTCGGCAGCGGTCCAGCAAGGTGCTCAGCGACTCCGCCGCCGATCTGATCGCCGATCTGCAGCCTCATCTCATCCGCGCAAGCGAGATCGCTGGCCCGACCTGGAAGTTCGGCACGCCGAACTTCTAAGGCGGGCGGAGGACTGCTTGGGACTGCAGCACGAATGCTCGCGGTGGAATGACGTAGCCAACCGCAGTCGAGCGTGGACGGCGCGCAGGACAGGCACAGCAGCCCGCGACCGGGGAGCGCGGGCTCTGGTGAGTCAGTCGGCCACGGGAACGCCGTACTTGTCCGCCAGGCCAAGGACATGAGGGCACGGCTGAAGATTTCCGCACGACGCGGTCTGCGGCGGATTATCCGTAGCGAGGCCGGCTACACCGGGTGTGATGCGCCAGTGGGTCTTGAGCAATTCACGATCCGCACAAAGAGACTCCAAGGCCTCTTCGACCTCTGCAGTGCTCCAAGCGCTTCCATTGGGATGACGGAGCGGAGTGCCGCCCTCCAAGGTCGTGATCTGGGAGGTCAATTCGTCATAGATGCGTTCGTGTATGTCGGCCACATAGGGAGTCTGCCTTAGTCGCACGGTCCGACAACGTTGAGCCCGCGAAGTGCTCCACCCGGCACGTGGAATGCATTTTGGGATTCGTACCGATGGTGCGCACTGAAGTCGCCACCTGAGCGCAGATGCGCCAGACAATCACCACGTCACCTACGCCGACCTCGTCCGTGTGGGCGGAGGTCGCTACCGCCTCGCGTAGCGGACAAGCGGCGAAGTGACGCAGTCCTTGGCGACGTTCGCCTAGCCCGAACGCGACGGCGGATGGGTATGACAGAACTCGCGCACGGCCCGGTTCACCTGCTCGGGCCGTTCCAGATGGCTCAGGTGCCCTGCGTCGTTGATCACGACGAGCGTCGAGTTCGGGATCGCCTCGTGGAACTGGTGCGCGACGCTCAGGGGCGAGCGAACGTCCTGCCGTCCCCAGATCAGCAGGGTGGGGACGGCGATCTGAGGTAGCAGGTCGCTGAGATCGGTCTGGGCCATGATCGACAACGCGCTGCGAAGGGTGTCCGGCCGGACGTCGGCAGCGATGGCCGCGAGCAGGGGTAAGAACTCTTCCGGCGGGTCGTTGGCGAAGACCCCGGGAAGGGTGAGGTCGAAGACCTCGCCCTGGACGGAGAGCATTTCCGCGTGCTCGTAGCCCGCGCCTTTACCTCATCTGCGGGCAGTGACCCCTTCCACCCGGCGTAGGTGCCGATCAGGATCAGGGTCGCGACGTGCTCAGGATGACGGCGGTAGAACTCGAGCAGCACCGTGCCACCCCAGGAAATGCCTGCGATGTGCGCTGGCCCGAGATCGAGGGTCTCGAGCCATGCGGCGAGTCCATCCGCGATGTCCGCCAGGTCGAAGTCGTCGGGAAGGTCCGAAGAACTGCCAGCGCCCGGTTCATCCCAGGCGAGGACGGTGAACTCGTCGGTCAGGTCCGCGAACTGCGGTGCCCAGATGCGGCTGTCCTCGGCCGCGCCGTGGACGAACACCAAGGGCGGTCCCTCGCCGTCGCGTTGGTAGGCGATCGTGAGACCGCCCGTCTCGACAAGTTGCACCTCTCCAAAGTACTCGGGCCGAGCACGGTTGGGCTCCAGAGGCACAGGCGGTGGAAAGACGCACGTCGAGTGCGACTGCGTCTGCCCTCGCGGTGGCATGGGGCAGACGGACCTGACACTGCCTCGATGCACCACACCCCGGCTCCAAAGACGATTAGAGTTCGGACCCATGGACGTGTCCACCGCACTCGCTACGGCTGGCATTAGTGCGACAGTGAGCGCGCTTGTTTCCCTGGCAGCGGTCTCCTCAGTCACTATCCGACAGGAACGAGCCAAGCGCCGCGAGAACGCCCGTGAGACGCTTCGCGAAACGGTTCAGCCGCTCCAGCACACGCTGTCCCGGTACATCTTCGGGGCCGGTCGCGCGAAAGCCCCCCGCGATCTAGGTGGCGCGATGGCGCTGGACGACCTGGCAGACGCCATCCGCGTGACTCAGGCAGCCGAGCCTCTCCCCAGATGGCGGCGGGGTCTGGTCCGACGACGGCTGGGGCGCATCTACGGCAAAGGCGTCATGACTCTGATCCGCGACTACCCAATCAGCCCGGGAGCGGCCCCAGAGGGAGCGGTGACCATGTGGCTGACAGCCGCTCTGCTCCAGATTGACTTGCCGGACCACCCCAACCGGTCGCTCCTGCATCGCACATACTCCAACCTGACGTCGACTGACAGCGGAAGAACTCTGGCGCGGGAACTCCGGTTGCTACGCGAGGCTCGTTAGCCGCAGCGGAGCTGCGCGGGAGACCCATCCTGCAACCGAGTACAGAGACCTCGTAGCGGCCGCGAGAGACGGTCTAACCCGCATCAAGCAGCTACGGCCAACGGCGGATGTGTGCGCGCAATCATGGCGGACTGACGTACATTCGCTGGCCCTGATCGGCTTGTCTGAAACAATCAGCTGTGCCGCTGGGGCCCATAAGCAACTGAAGTCGAGTCGTCTGTCGGTCATAACGGGCACCATGACCACATGAGCAGACGATTGACAAACGAGATGACCGGGGAGACGACCCACCGAATCCGTGACGACGGCCGCATCACGGACGAGCAGACCGGCGAGACAACCCACCGGCTACGCCCAGATGGCCGCGTCACCGACGAGCGGACAGGCGAGACCACCCATCGGGTCCGTGACGAACGTCGTCTGACAGACCAAAGGGCCGGTCAGACGACTCATCGAATCCGCGACTGAACGAGTGCCAACTAGTTGGCCGGGTCGCACTGCCGGGCCGGGTTCGTATGCAGCGCATCGCGGCGGCCCAGCTCGCGGTGTTATGACGCACATTCGCAGGACTACGGCACAGGGGCCATCGCACCGGATACCGTCAGGGACTGTGACCTTCTCCGCGAACGTGCTCCGTGTCCTGATCGCTTCACCGTCCGACACCGCCGAGCTGCGCGACGCCGTCGAACACGCGCTTCATGGGTGGAACGGCGACAGGTCGGCCGCCTCGTCCGTGGTGCTGTTGCCGCGCAGGTGGGAGACCAACGCGGTTCCAGAACTGACCGGCGAAGACGGCCAGACTGTCATCAATCGGCAGTTGGTCGACGAGGCCGACGTTGTCATCGGGATCTTCCATTCGAAGCTCGGCCAAGAGACGCCACGGTACGCGTCAGGGACTGCGGAGGAACTCCATGAGGCGAAGGACGCCGGCAAGCGGGTCCACGTCTACTTCTCGTCGATGCCGATCGACCGTGCACACGTTAACCCGCAGGCGCTCGCGACGCTCGAAGCATTCAAGAACGAGATCGAGAAGCTAGGTCTATACGGGTCGTTCGACACCCCTGGGTCGTTGAAGGACCAGGTGAGGCGAGCGATCGAGGCTGACATCGTGGCGCTCAAGCTGGGTGCACCGATCGACACGCGAAACCCCGTCAGAGAAGGCGCCGCGCTCCAGGCTCGTGCGGTGAAGGCGGGAACCTCATATCAACTGAACCTTCGGAACACTGGAGACACTGACGCGGAGGACATCTCGTTCGAGCTCACGCCGACTGGAGATGACCCCGACTCCGAGGCGCCGATGATTCTGACCGATCCCGGCCCGTTTACTCTTCCACGGCACGGTGGGGAGATTTCGGTCCCGGTCATCTTGTCGTGGGGGACGGCTTCGCATGTGACGATCTCGTTCGAGTGGTCCGAAGCTGGCGTCGCGAAAGCGTCGTCCCACACGGTGTCGTTCTTCTGAGATCGGAGTCGCCCGCACGGCCCGATTTTCTCAAGCACAGCCGCAGCTCCGCCTGGGAGCGACTACGACCGGTACCTGCGCCAGAAGTACGGGTAAGGGACCGGCTCAGTGGCCCTGACGACCATGTGGCCACATGGGGTGACGTAGCAGTTGAGAGAATGATGGGGCCAGGGCTCGCCCATTTTCAGATTGCATTCCGGGCACGCGCCCCACGGTCCTGCTTCGTCCTCCCGCATGACGCATGCCTAACCAGCAAGCCCTCAGAGGGCTACAGCGGACATGGCCACCGTCGGCGCCAACTACCCTCGTGAGACGCAGTGCCTGCGTGCTGTGGTTCGACCCACAACTGCTCGTGGTCCGCAAGCGGTGGTATGACGCATTCCGGACCCGCCTGCCGGCTGTGCAACAACTGCGAGTGGAGTCCAGGGGTTGGGCGCGGCATGCTGTGCTGCCAAGCTGATGGGGGAGCACGACCGAGTCGCCGCATCAAGGTTCTCACCCCCGAGGCAGTCACGCATCATCACGGGTAGCCTGATTCCGCCTCGGACCAGGCTCATCTTCGATACCGTTAAACGTGCGCTTGAATCTTGCGCGGAGCCTTACTTCTCTAAGGATCATCTATTGGCCGCGCCGTATGTGTCTCACCCGAAGCTGATCGAGAATTCCTTCGCAGCGATGCTGTCGGCAATCGAGGTCTACAACAAGCCTCAGATGACATACCGTGACGAAGTCACCGTCATGCTGGTGGTCAACGCCTGGGAGCTGGCGCTGAAGGCTGCGCTTCGTAAGAAAGGTTTCTCCGTCTTCTACCGCAAGGAGCGAGGCGAGACGTATCGGTCACTCACGCTCGACGATGCCTTAGGGCGGGTGAATGCGAAAGGGCTTTGGCCAAAGACAGTCGCTGGCCCTGCGCTGGTCGCCAACATCAAGGCTCTGTCGGAGTACCGGAACCGGGCGACCCACCTCTACAACAACCCGGGCTTGAGCGCAGTGATTTACCGGTTTATGCAACAGAATGTACTCAATTACCGGGACTTCATGCTCGCCCAGTTTGATAAAGATTTCGCAGATTCCATCACCTGGCAACTTTTGCCTTTGGGTGCAACTGCTCCGGCAGACAGTGTGAAGTTTATGCGCAAAACTAATACGGCCGGCTCGTCCGCAGAGCTCCATGATTTTATCGACGAACTGCGTGCCTACATGAGTACGGCTGAGGCCGCAGGCGGTGACATGGCTCGCGTTGCGACCGTGTACGACATCAACCTGCAATCGGTACGCAACATGAAGGCTGCCGACCTAGTGGTTGCCGTCGACCCGAAAGGCGCGGAGACGGTGGTCGTGAAGAAGACTGACCCAAACACCACTCACCCGTACAGCTTGAAGGATCTGCTCAAACTCGTGAACAAGCGGAGGAGCGGGCGCGATCTTACGACTTACGATCACACGGCCCTGTGTTGGGACGAAAAGTTGAGGGAGAACCCGAAGTACTCGTGGAAGCACAGCAACGCGCCAGCTCCTATGTGGTCGAACGACGCAGCTACGCATCTCGCGGGCCTGACAGATGACTACGTGGACGACGTCAAGGCCCGCTACACGGAAAGTCGAAAGAAGTAGTCGCCGGTGCCCCGGAGCAGGCACAATGCATCGTCGGGTGTTGCCTCACGGCTTTGCTCTGGAAGGGTCGCCCAACCCCGGGGTGGCAACGTGTGCGTCATTCTGGGCGCAAAGGACGCATGACGTTCAGGCTCCCGCGACGTAGGCAGTGAGGAAATGGACGCCGTGACGGTCGAGGTTGCCGCGAGCACGGTCATAGTGCTCGGTTGTGCGGGGGTCCGCGTGGCGGGGCCAGGATCTGGGCGTCGCGTAGCGGGACTCCGGCATCGAGAGCGTTGGTGATGGCGGCGTGGCGCAGTGAGTGCGGGCTGATGTGTCGCGGGATGCCGGCAACCCTTGTGATCCTGGCAACCATGCGATAGGCGTCACGGCGGTCGATCGGACGACCTGTGGTGGGTCGCAGGACGAGTGGCCCACTTGTTCGCTGACCTCGCCATGCCTCCACGACGCGGAGGACAGGGACGGTGAATGGCATGGTGGCGGGCTTGTTCCCTTTGCTGACCAGGTGCAGTACCCGGTGCCCGCGCAGGATCTCGGCGTAATCCTCGATGCGTACTGCGACGGCCTCGGATGCGCGCAGGGTGTTGATGCCGAGGAGAAACGCCAGCGCCCCGTGGTGGACAGTCAGGGTCTGGGCGACCTGGAGGAAGCGGATCAGTTCGAGGCGGTCGAGCCCTTGGGTGCGGGACTCGTCGTGCTGGACCTTGGGAAGGCGCGCGTAGACCGCTGGGTCGGCCGCAATCAGCCCGTCGATGTGTGCGAACCGGAAGAATCCGCGGACCCCGTGCATCATTGTCACGATCGAGGAGTCCATCAGACCGGTGTCGCCGAGCTGATGGATGTACAGCTCGACGTGTGCCCGCTGGATTCCGAGGAGGGGATCCAATCCGTGGTCCTCGCCCCAAGTGAACCAGCGTCCGAGCTGGTAGGCGTACAGCTTGTGCGTGCGTCCCGAGTAGCGAGCGAGGTAGGAGACCGCAGCCTACTGCGCTGTGGTCATCGTGGTGGGCTGGAACGGGAAGACGGTCGACTCGGACATGGAACACTCCGTGCCGCGGCTGGCTTGGCCCAGCCCGCCCACCGCCAACGCACCGAGCACCTGAACTCGCGACGCTAGTCCGGCACCGGACTCAGCGCGTCCGCAGGCGGCGGCAAGACCTTCACACTATTGACGGCGCGCGGCATTGTCGGTGGTTCAGTGCACACTTTCGGTCGTGGACGATCTCTCTGCTCTTATCTCATCAATTACCGCTGTTTTGGCAACGGGCGTGTCTCTGTTTTTGCTGCGCCAGGGGCAGCTCGACCGCCGCGCGCTGCGGCAGGACAAGGACCGCGAGCAGGCCCGACAGATCACGTCGTGGTCGGATTGGCATTCTGATGAGGTCGCCACTTTCGCCAGGCCACGGCTACCGGCGGTGTTCGTGAGCAACTCTTCTGATGCGGCGGTGTACGACGTGTTTGTGGACTTTCGTTCGCCCGTGAGCGGCGACCTGTTCCGGGCATCCATCGGCCCGGTTCCCCCGGGAGAATCGCGCAAGAAGGTGATCGACTATGACGGGTCTTTGGGCGATGGCTGGGAGCCGGCGGCACTGCACGCCAAGGTGAACTTCCGGGACTCAGATGGGAAGCGATGGCTTCGTGATCCGCTCGGACAGCTCCGCCACGACCCGGGTGCTGGTCAGGACGGCTTCTTCGAAGATGGCGGGGTGCTTCTGCCTGACTGAGGTCACCAAACAACGCGAACTCGCGGTGGAATGACGCGCGACTACGGAAGCGCGATGCGATCATGGAGGTATGGCTGAGGTTAAGTTCCCGCCCGCGAGTGCGACCCCGCGGGCGTTCTTCGTCCCGGGTGCCGCTGACTCGGTCATGGCGGAGGATGCTTGGCAGGGGTTGCGCCGGACCGCAGGCTTTGCCTGCACGGACCGACGAGTGCAGCGTCTCCAATACAACAACCGTCGCGGCGTCTTCACGAGCGAGGTTGGATACCTCGAGAACGATGACGAGTACGACTGGGTAACTACTGCGATCTTTGAGCCTGCGGACTCTGCGGCTCCCTGGATGATCTCGATCATGAGGATTTCCAGTGGTCAGCTTGTCTGGCGCGACCCACCCATATTGGTCGGCCGACCCGACGTCCTTGAGGTGACTGACTTCCTCGCGGCAGATTGACGGTTGGTCCCGAGTGTCACAACCCAAGGTGGAGGAACAACTCATGGACCTGACGGGCGCGGCAAAGCCAGAGGATGGTGGAGACATGGGCGCCGAGCCCGCCAGCGAAGTGGAGCCTCAAGGCGCCAGCGACGAAACGACCGAGTGCACGCCCGTCGAGCAATGGGTGCGTAGCATCCTCGGTGCTTTGCTAGATGACCTAGTCATCGCCATGCGCGACCACATCGCTCCTCCTCTGACCCTGCCGCCCAGCGAACATGTGGCGACCCGAGCACCAGAGCTGGCAGCCGCGTACGACGCCTGCGCGAAGCTGCTCGACCAGCGGTTTGTTGAGAACCCGGCCGAAGCGGCCGAGGTACGAGGAATTCTCCCGTGGCACCTTACTGACCCCAAAGAAGAACACTTCATCGCCACTTTGCTGGAGGCAGCGACCTTCATGGAGTACTACGCGTTCGACGAAGCAGTCTTCGCCGCGAAGGATCCGACAGCTCGGCTATACGCAGCGCATCCAGAACTCCTAGACGACACAGATGACGACGGCCTGCTTCGAATTTCGGGGCGCGAAGTGACTCCACAAGTCCTGTTCCACCGCGGCTCAGCGATCCCGTACCACCGATTCCTGCGCCGCAACTTCGGCGGCCACGTCAACGACACCCTGACCCAGACCCTGCTGGAGGCGAGCGATGGCGCGGCGGCAGAACTGAGACTTGCATTGAATGAGCAGAACATCATGGCGAAGTCTGCGTTCACCCCGTACTTCGAGCACGACTACTGGTTTGGGCCACCGCTGTCGCCCAGCGTGCTCGACGATCCATACAAGGTCGGCACCACGGTTCATGCCGACCCGCGATCGGGGCTAATGCATGAGTATCCGCGCCTGTACGTGCACTGGGCGATGGATAAGGAGGGCCGAAAAGTCGTACAGATCGAGGAACTGTCCGACGACTCTGGCTCGAACCAAGGTGGCTACAGAATCTTGCGCTACCTGCACGCCATCCGTGACATCGAGCGCGGCACGTTCATTCACTGCGACGGGGCCGTCCGCGCGTATACGTCCGAACAGTACGCCCTTCGGTGCAGAAAAGAGTTCGTCACCGGGCGCGAATCGGCCTCCCGCTATCGCAAGGTATTCCGCCTTGACGGGAGTATCGCTACCGACGCTTGGAGCAACATCGCGGCAGGTTGGTTCCGCGGAAACAGACTGATGACCGAGTACCTCCAGAGCTTGAGTTCGGCATGAGATCGCGCTCAGCGAAAGTAGCGGCAAGTGGCGGCCGTCAATGGTTGGCGCGCAATCGCCACGTCGTCCGCGGTGGAGTGACGCAGGACCGGCATGCGAGACACTGAATGCCCTCCTCGAACCCGAAGACGAGTTGGCGGACAAGGACCGCCTGGTGACCACCGGCCGGTGTCCTGGTAGGTAACAGCGGCAGGCTGACCCGGCTGCCTCTACGCGACCGCTCCTGAGAGGGCCGCACGATCGGACCTGAGGTTCGATCCGGCTTCCGACCCTCGGGGGCCGTCGATAGGGACGCGCTGCTGCAGGCGCGGCCTGCCACAGGCCGGGATATAGAGCCAGTCCACGTCCACCCTGGTCAGGGTCTCAGCCGGACACTGACAGGACCGCGATGTCGCCACTTCATCAGTACTGAAATCAGTACCGATCTGGACTTGCACAGTAGGTATTCACGTGCTGTACTCAGTACATGCACACAAGGTGCTGGTGAATCTACAGGAGGACAGCATGACTAACTCCAACTACGGCAGCAGCGACCTCATCGCGAAGGCTTTGCGCGCCGGCGCTGAGGCGATTCTGGCCGTGCTGAACGGCACCGAAGGCGGCGCCGCCAAAACGGTCGCAGGCGTCGCGCCCGACAACGGCGGGCCGATCGAGTACGACCCTCTGCACGACGACCCGCCCTTCACCCCGGTTCCGAACGGCGGCACCGAGGCCGAGGGCTGGATGACATCGGTCACTTACCTCGGCGCCATCGCCCGGATCAACGCCGAGGAGAACCGCGGCGCCACCCGCGAGGAGATCCCTGTGCTCGCCAAACGCGCGGGCTACGTCGACGGGCGTGTCGTGAACGGGTGGAACTCGCGCCCCACCAGCGTGCGGTCAATCGAGAACAAGGACGGCGCTCGCTTCCTGAATCAGGCCGGGCTCGACTACGTCAAGAAGTGTGCGGATAAGCTGGGCATCACCCTCGTTGGGGAGATGTCGGCTGTGCCCACGCCCGAGGCATGAGCCGGTTAGGTGGGTCAAGCGTGCGCGCGTCTCGCCCCTCCTTACCGCGGCGGTGACGTGGCGACCGGTCCTTCGGTGGGTGCCAACCAAGGCCGCGTCTAACGAACTACAGCTGGGTTGTTGCCCGGACCTCCTCGACCTCACGAACATCGACGCAGTTGGTGCCTCGGAGGCGCGTCCTTCTGGGTGGAAGGACGCGCATGTCTCTAACGGTGACCTCACCTGCGGACGCGCTTGCAGATCCAGTGAGCTGGGCGGCGTTGCCAGCCGAGGGGATTGCAGGTTCCCGAGTCCCCAGCGCTACGACCGACGGCTGGCTCAGTCCAGTGGGGTGTCGACCCAGCCGACGAACCGGCTGCCGATGCCCACGATTTCCTCACGCTGTTCGCCGGGGAGTTGACGCGGCAGATCGTAGGGCTGGTGGGAGTCGCAACTGACGAAGGTGAACGTTGGCCACCACTTCTTCGGCCTGGCCTTCTCGGCAAACCCGCAGACATCGCACACCAGATCGACCCACACCGGCCGCTTGCCGGTCCGGTTGGCGCGGGACTGAGCCAGCCACGGTGGCGGGCTGTCCTCGATCTCGCCCAACTGGCCTTCAGTGAGCATCGCGGGTAGCCCGTGCCGGGTGGCCATCTCCAAGGGGATACCCAAGCGTTGGGCGGCGTCGCGGCGGGTGATCATCGCGTCAATGATAGTCAGTGCCGCTCTCGGGCACTTGCGCCCGGGCTTCTCTGCGGGCGCCGGTCGCGGAGTGCGAAAGTGTGCCCATGACCCGCATCTCGCTCTCGCGCCAGCCCGACGAGCGGGTGCTCGTGCTCGAGGGCGCAGATGAGCGAGTGATCGCGGCGGCCGACCTGACGGCGTACGTGCGCGAGCGTGAGGCCGACCGACCCCGCTGGGTGTGGGACGACACTGCCCGGTGGCTCCCGCCGCTGCTGGCCGCTGGAGTGCGGGTCGAGCGCTGCCACGACCTGAGGCTTGGCCACCACCTGCTCCGGCGTGCGCCCGCGATCGACGTCGCCCTGCTGGTCGGGCCGCAGTCGACGCACTGGGACCGGCTCGGTCCCAGCGTGGCGTCCGAGCCGACACTCTTCTCGTTCGACGGCGACGCCGAGCACCTGCGGGCCGACCTGGAGGACGCCCGTCAACTCGCAGCTGTCGCGTCATCCACCGAGCCCGCCCAGCTGGGTCTGCTGCTCGCGGCGGAGTCGGCCGGTGCGTTGGTCGCCGCGGAGATGACGTATGCCGGTGTGCCGTGGCGAACCGACCTCCACCAGCGCATGCTCACCGAGCTGCTCGGTCCGAGGCCGCCGATGGGCGTCCGTCCACAGGGGCTCGAGGCACTGGCCGACGACGTACGACGTCTGCTGAACGTTCCGGGACTCAACCCTGACTCACATTCCGAGCTGCTGGCCGCACTGCGGCGGGCCGATCTCGAGGTCCCCGACACCCGGGCCTCGACACTGCGTCAACTCGATCATCCGGTCGTCGAACCACTGCTGCGCTTCAAGCAGCTCGCGCATCTGTTCCAGACCAACGGCTGGGCCTGGAGCGATGAGTGGGTGAGTGAGGGCAGGTTCAGGCCGTCCTACCAGCCGGCGGGATCCGCCACGGGCCGGTGGTCCTCCAACGGCGGGGGAGCACTGTCCTTCCCTGCTCAGATCCGGCACGCCGTGGTGGCCGACGAGGGCTGGACCTTCGTGGTCGCCGACGTGGCACAGCTGGAGCCCCGGGTGCTGGCCGGCATGAGTGGTGACCGCGTTCTGGCCAAGTCGGCAAGGGGCGCCGACCTCTACCAGGGGATGGTCGATGACGGCGCTGTTGCCACCCGCAACGACGCCAAGCTCGGACTGCTCGGTGCGATGTACGGCGCCACCAGCGGCGAGAGCGGTCGCATGGTCGCCGGCCTCACCCGGCGCTACCCCGCCGCTTTCGGTCTGGTCGAGGAAGCGGCACGAGCCGGTGAGCGAGGCGAGGCCGTGCGCACGCTCCTGGGACGCGGGTCCCCGACACTGGGGGAGTCATGGGACCGGGACCCGAATGGGCCGCCGCTCGACCCAGAGGTGCAGTCCCGTCACCGCCGTACTTTCGGCCGCTTCACCCGCAACTTCGTGGTGCAGGGCACCGGCGCCGAGTGGGCGTTGTGCTGGATCGCGGACCTGCGCAACCGGCTCTGGAGCATGGGCGACGAGGGGCCATTCATGACCCGCCCGCACCTGGTCTTCTTCCTCCACGACGAGGTCGTCGTGCACACCCCGATCGCGCTTGCCGACGAGGTCGCAGCGCAGGCGACCGAGGCTGCCGCAACCGCCTCCGGCCTGCTGTTCCGCACCCTCGGCATCGACTTCCCGCTCACCATCTCGATCGTGCGGTCCTACGCCGACGCAGGCAAGCCCGGGGTCGCTGTCGTCCCCTGACGGGGAATGCCGGGGCACGGACATCGAGTTGAGTACGACGGCTCATGCGAGCCGCCGCCTGACGGGCGAGGATGGGGACAACGCCACCAGCCCTCCACCCGAGGATGCAGTCCACATGGAGCTCCCGCAGAACACGAACCGCGCAGAGGCCCCACGGCCGACCTGGATCCGCGCCCTGATCCTGATCATCGGTGTGGTGGTCAGCGCAGCCATTGGCTATGCGACGGCACTGGCCGTCGCCATCTTCGCCGTCCTTGTCGGCGCTGCCCCCTTGCTTGCCGGGGAGAGCACGCCGCAACAGCCTTGGGTCACTCCCGTCGCTGTCTGCGCCGGGCTGCTCGTGTTCGGCCTCGGCGTCTGGCTCACCGTGCGGGCGTTCCGTCGGCGTTGACGGAGCCCTGGCGCGCCAACGTCGTGCTCGCCAGAACAGGGGTGGACGGTGGCGACGTGCTCAGTCCGGGGCACGGGCGTGGACGCAGGGTCCACTCGTGGCGGAAGGTCGCACCGTCGGGGAGCCCCCATCGGGACGGACCCGCGTCCACGCGAACCCGGCCAGCCCGACCAGCACCGGCCACAGGGCAAGACGTTCGAGGGCACCCGATGCGGGGCCGTCACCGGAAAGCACGAACGACACGGCCGCGATGCTGGTCAGGACCCCCGCGCCGAGGAGCGCCCCCGCTAGACGTGGGTGGTCATTCCGCAACCGCGCGCCGAGAACGATCAGCGCGATCGGCTGCGCGGCGAACAAGGGTGTCGCCGCGATCGCATGCAGGGTGGCGTCCTGGTCGAGAGGCGCGAGGCCCGTGGCAACTGAGCTCAGACCGGAGACCACCAGCAATCCCGTGACCCACGGCCCCACGTGCCGCGAGAGCAGCACGGCACCGACGGCCAGCAAGGCACCGAAGCCGATGAACGAGCCGTTCATGAGCTCGTGCCGCGGCGAGCAGTATGCCGAGGAGCAACCGATCTCACCGAGTCGACTGACCGAATCGGAGACGAAGCTGTAGCCGCCGGTCGTCGCCGTCGCAACGACGAACTCGGTCGCGATGTAGGCCGGTCGCACCAGGAGTGCCAGTGCTCCCCAGCGCGCAGCCCGGACCCCGGTGATGTTCAGGAGGCGCCGTCCTCGGTCAGGGCCGCGGGCGACAGCCAGTCGGCGCCGAGGAGCTGGGCGAGGTCCGTGAGGCCGGTGGTGTCGCTTCCCACCGTGTCGGAGGCTGCGGCGATGCGCTCCACCATCACCCTTCCGACCTGCTCCTCGACGGTGCCCTCGGCATAGGCGATGTGCCATGGCGAGACCTGGTGGTCGCGGTGGGTGCGGCCGGTCACCTGTCGTGCGGCGATGCCGGAGAAGCGGGCCTGGTGGAAGACGCCGACCCGCGGTTCGGTGCTCGCCTGGTGCCCATCGGCGAGGGTCTCGCCGGCGTGCAGGCTGATCGAGGCGACCGTGGTGAAAACGCAGACCTTCGCCTGCCCTGTCTGGAACCTGAGCCGTTCGGCCTCGGGGTCGAACCGGTCACGGCCATAGATCGTGGCCACCTCGAGACCGGAGTCGCGCAGCCGGTCGGCGATCGGGTCCGCAGCCGTGGTGACGAACTCGACCGAGCACGCCACCTGTCGCTCGGCCTGGACCTGCTGGGCGATCCAGGCGACCGTCGAGTCGACGCGGATCAGCCCGGCCTTCTGTCGGAACCGCAACAACGCCGCCCTGCCCCGGGCGACGTTGCGCCCGCGCCTTGCGATGTCCATCTCCTGGCAGAACTCTCCCCACTCGGCCTCGTACGCCGTCCGCTCCTCGGGCGTGAGAGTCACCGGCATGCCAGAGATCGGCACGGGTCCCCACGGCGCAGCGCGGTGCAGCATCGCGGGAGGGTCCTGATCGGCCAGCCAACCGCGCACCAGCTCGAGATCCGTCGCGCGTCGTACCGGATCGGTGGTCCAGGTCGCGCCATGACGTCCCGGTTCCACGCCGAGGCCGTGGCGCTCGAGTGCGGTCGCGAAGGCGGCCCCGGGTTGTGTCGCCGAGGTCCAGTCCTGCATCGGCTCACCGAGCACCTGGGCGTAGGCCGGGGCGAGGTAGGGCAGTTCGAGGGGCGTGTGTCCGGGCGTTGCTGTGGTGGCGATGACGAACGGCGCCTTGTCGTGCGGCTTTCCGTGTCCCGAGATCCGTGCCCACAGCTTCCACCGTTTTGTCGTCGTACGACGCAGGGCGTGGGCCTCATCGGCAATGATCACCTCCCACGTGTGGTCCTTGACCTTGTCGAGGCGGTCCCACGTGATCACGACCCACTCGAGATCGCCGTGACCCAGCGCCATGATCGTGCGGCACCAGTGACCGATCGTGATCGCGGCAGGTCGGTCGGCGATGACGAGCACGCGTCGCGCGCCGCGGAGATCACTCACCGCGCTTGCTCCGAGGACCGCGGAGATTGTCTTGCCCACGCCGGGCTCGTCGGCCAGCAGGAACTGACGTCCGCCTGCTGCGGCACGCGCCGCGATCGCATCGGCCGCTTCGTATTGGATCATCCGGGGTTCGAGTGCCTCGGTCGCCTCGGGGTTGGGCGTCGGGTCGTCGGGGTTGAGGGTGTTCTCGATGAACCGACCGAGCGTGTAGGGGCCCGGAACGTAGGGCGCGAGGTGCTCGGGGACAGCCCGGCCGACGTACAGGTGGGTCTTGACGCTCGTGTGCCAAGTGGCGTCGTCGACCTGTGTGCCATAGGGGACGTCGAGCACCCACAGTCGCTCGCCCGGCCCGGCTGTCGGCAGTGGTCGCTGTGCCCGTCGATGTGATTGTCGCGCGCCGCTCCGCCGCGGGGACGCACTGCGCCGACGGGCGCTGGATCGGCGAGAACTGGCCACCCCCGGACACTATCGGGGGCGCCCTCGCGAACAGAGCCGGCTCGCAGGCTCAGCACTGCAAACCCGTGTCGTCATATGGCGACAAGTGCTAGTGTCGTCGTATGGCGACAATGATTGAGGTGACTCGACCTGACGACATCGGCCCCGCGCTACGCGAAGAGCGACTGGCTGACGGTCTGACGCAGGCTGCGTTGGCCGAACTCGCCAACGTGGGCCGCCAGTGGCTCAACTCCTTCGAGATGGGGGAGAAGGTTTCCGCTCCGCTCAACATGGTCATGCGTGTGATTGCGGCACTCGACGTTGCCGTCGTCCTCACGCGGCCGTCGCTGGCCGCGACCGGGGCGAAGCCGGAGGCCGCGGAAGTGTTCGACCTCGACGAGCACCTGAGGGAGTACGACCAGTGAACTCGGCCAGCCAGGTGTCCGACGAGCACACCCTGTATGTGGTGATGAACGGTCGCGTCGTCGGCGACATCGCCCTGCGCGATTTGCTTCGCGTCGAGGTTGACGTCGTGGCTGCCGATTCGCTGCGCGGAGAGTTCCGCGACCGGGTCCTGCGTGAAGCGGTGGCAGTGTGAGCGAGTCACCTTGCCGGGCAGTCCTTCGGGGCACCCCGCAGGTGCTCGAAGGAACCTAACTCGACTCGGGCAGCGACGAGATGCGCGCAAAGTGCGCCTGGTCGGACGGCACCCCACGCAGGCCGCGCCCTGGCGTACGCATCATGATCTGAGTGCGGTCCGAACGGAACAGGTCGTGGGAGAACTCGATCGGCACGCCGTCCTTGTCGTAGGTCGTGCGCGTGATGCCGAGCAGCGCGTCGCCGGCGGTGACAGAGAGGAGCGCTGCTTCCTCTTCGGTAGCGTTCACGACCTCGATGATCTCCTCGGCATCGGCAGGAACGACATCGAACTCGGACTCCAAGAGCTCGTATATCGAGCCGCCGAGCGACATCTCGAGCAGGCCCGGGAACCGTTCGGCGGGCATGCGCGCGTGGTCTAGCGAGAAGGGCTTTCCATCGGCAAGGCGCAGGCGGCGTACATCGAGCACCAGGCTGCCAGCCGGAAGTTGCAGGGCACGTTGGGTCATGGTGTCGGCAACTCCCATGCGGGTGGAGACCACACGGGTGCCGGCGGCGTAACCCTGTCGGGCGAGGTAGGCGGGGACTCCTACGACCTTGGTGAGGTCGTGCTCCACCTTGCCGTGAGTAATGAAGGTGCCGCCGGTGCGGCCAGCGACCCGTCGAACCAGGCCAGCCTCTTCGAGCTGCGACAGCACCTGACGCAACGTTCCGCGGCTCACCCCGTAGTGCTCAGCCAGCTCGCGTTCGCTGCCCAGCCGGGCACCCGGGGGCAGCGTGCCGGAACCGATGTCAGTCAGCATGCGCCGGCGCAGTTGCTCTGCGACGGCGTGCTCCGTTGCCATAGGTTTCCCTTCGGGTGTCAGTGTGCTGCGGGGGGGGGGGTGACTGGAAACCTATCCGACTTCACATCTCCTGCAGCGCCATCAGCGACTCGGGCAGCACCTGACCTCCGTCGACGATCAGACTCTGCCCCGTGATGTAGCCGGCTTCTTCAGTGGCGAAGAAGAGAGCCGCGTGCCCAATGTCGGCCACATTTCCAAGGCGGTTCTGTGGAACGGTCGCGGCCATCGAGTCGAGATACTCCTGGCCCAGACCGTCGAGCCCTTCGGTGGCGATGTTGCCGGGGAGCACCGCATTGATGGTGATCTTCTTCGGTGCAAGCTCCATCGCGGCGGTGCGCACAAAGCCGAGTTGGGCGGCCTTGCTGGCGCCGTAGTGCGACCAGCCCGGGAACCCTGTGTGCGGTCCGGTGATTGACGAGGTGACGACGATGCGGCCGCTGCCACTGGTGGTCAGTGCCGGCAGGCAGGCCTGCACCGCATAGACAGTTCCCTTGAAGTTGGTGGCCATCACCAGCTCGAGATCGTCGGGCGTCATCACGTCCAGTCGCGCCGACGGGAAGATCCCGGCGTTCGCGCAGAGCACGTCGATCCCGCCGTGGCGTTCAACCGCGACTGCGGCCAATTGCTCGCACTGGTCCCGGTCGGTGACGTCAGTGACGACGTACGACGCCCGTGCGCCCAGGCCTTCGGCGGCGGCGCGCAGGGATGCTTCGTCGCGCCCGGTGATGAGCACCTTTGCTCCTGCGTCGGCGAACACCTGGGCTATGCCGCGCCCGATGCCCTTGCTTCCGCCGGTGACGATCACAGAGCGGTCGGCAACTGAGGTGAACATGTGCATCTCATTCCACTAGTGAGGGTTCAGACGATTGAGGAGCCGCCGGAGGCGACGTAGCGTCGGGCGAGGTCGAGTGAGGAGGCCGTGTAGCCGGGTCCGACGTCCTGGCATTCGCGTGAGTGCGAGTGGGAGCCCATCCATGCGACCAGCAGGAGTCGCCGCAACATCACGAAGGTTGCCAGCATCTCCTCGTGTTCGGCGCTGAGTTCTTCGACGGATCGATAGCCACGCAGCCACGCTTCTTGCCACTCGGGCAGTCGCGGGTCGTGCTCGATGAACGAGACCGCAGTTCCGAAGTCATACATGAACCACGAGAACCCGCAGTCGTCGAAGTCGATGACATTGACCTGGTCGTCGTCCACGAGCAGGTTGGCCAGCCGAAGGTCTGCGTGCACCAACCCGAAACGGTCGCCTCCCTGGCCATACTCCGCAAGGCGTTGCTGCACGAGCGAGGCCGCGGCACCGAGCACGGCCGACTCCCCGGGCCCCACGCCGATGCCGTCGTGCCAGCGTCCCCAACGAGGCTGCTCACCCAGCGAGTGCTCCCAGTCCCAGCTGAAGCGCGCGAAGCCCGGCGGCCTCTTCCACGTGCGGGCATGTCGGTGCATGCGGGCAGTGATCGCACCGAGTGTCTCGAAGCTGGCCGTGTCGAGGGCGACTTCGTCGGGTTCGATTCCGGGCACCACCTCGAAGAGCACAGCGTGCCGGTCGTGGCCCTCCACCTCGAGGCTGACGACACGGTCGCCGTCCGTGGTGTGGATGACCCGTGGGGTGGACACCCCCGCCTCCTTGCCAAGGGCGGTCAACCAGTCGAGCTCGCTCTCGATGGACGCACGATCGTGGTAGTCCACCCGGTGCACCCGCAGGATGCCCTCACGGCCGGTGCCCGGATCGGCCATCAGGTAGGTCGCGTTCTCTGACAGGTTGATCATCCGCAGCGTGCGCTGTTCGGACAGGCCGTAGCGGTCCAGGGCCAGCCGGGCGACGTCGTCGTCGACGGGGCTGAAGAGTGACTCGCTCATCAGTGATCCCGGCCCTCGATCGCCTGAAGCACGACAGTGATCCGGTCTCGCGCGGTGCGCACATCATCGAGCGCGCCGCTGAGATAGATCCGGCCGGCAGCACCGATCATCTGTACGTCGACCACAGTGATGCCGGGTGCTGCGCGCTCCGCCTCGTTGGCGGCGACAGCCGCGAACAGGGCCGGCGTCATCTCATAGACGAGAAGCGACTCACCAGGCATCACCATCGATCCCTGCCTGTTCCGGTTGATGATCACCGCGTGCTGGTCGGTGATGTCCTCAATGATGTCGTGGTAAAGGACCCGGGGCCGCAGTTGATCACTGGCCGAACTGCCGGTGCCGGCGAGCACTGCCTCGCCGGCGGCGACCACGTCGTCGAGGGAACGCCCGTGCAGCTCGAGAACGCCGAACTGTCGTTCGACGAACAGGATGCCCGGCTCCACCGAGGGAACCTCGCGCAGGGCGAGGTCGATCACCCGCTCGATCGCCAGGGCCGGGGCCACCTCGATGATCAGGGCGTGGTCACCCACGAACGGCGGATAGCCGCGGGCGCGGGTGGGCGTGCCCAGATAGGCCGCGAACTGTTGCTGCAGGTCCTCCACCATCAGGTAGACCCGGAGCTCGGTGCGCGACATGGTGTCGTCGGCCATGAGGCCTCCTCGATGTCAGTGTTGCTCAGGCGGACAGCTTGATGGGCTACTTGGCGGCGAGGTCGAAGTGCTTGCCGAGCTCGTTGTGCGGGCGCGGGATGACGTGCACGCTGACGAGTTCGCCGACCAGGGACGCAGTCTCTGCTCCGGCTTCGGTGGCGGCCTTGACGGCGCCCACTTCACCACTGATGATCACGGCCACGAGGCCGTCGCCGACTTCCTGTCGGTCGGTGATGGTGACGTTGGCGGCCTTGACCATGGCGTCGGCCGCGGCGAGTGCTGCGACGAAGCCCTTCGTCTCGATCATGCCGATCGCGTTGGACATTTCTGCTCCTTGGTTGTGCTCCGCTCACACCTCTTGTGTGAGACGACTGGGTGGGACTACTCGGGGTTGGTCTTGGCCTTCGCCGTGGAGGGAGCGACCGACTTTGCCGCACGGGTCGGCTTGGCGGCCGGCGGCTGGTCGATCGATCCGATGACCAGGGCATCGACGGGTGGCGGTGTTCCGGGGAACCAGGCGGCGGCCACGGACCCTTGGGCGACGAGAACGTGCTCGCCGATGCCCGTGCCGAGGACGTCGAAGGCGACCAGGTGGGCGCCGCCGTTCTCGGTGACGAGCTCCAGGAAGGCGCCGTTGGGGAGGCCCTCGATCCGTTTGGTGGACCAGACGTTGCCGGTCACGACTGCTCTCAGCATCAGCGCTCCTTCTCGATGTGGACGTTCAGGGCGCGGGCCTTCTCGCGTCCCAGTGGGGTCAGGACGGCACGTCGTCCGAGAATGATGCGGTGCCCGCACTCGGCAGCGGTCTTGACCTGCCGTTCGGTGACCGCGCCGCGCTCGATGCGTGTGGCCGGTCCGGTCGGCGTTGCCGACGATGAAGCCTTGGCCAGTCGGAACGTCAGGCGTCCGGCCCGCAGGTCCTGGCGGTTCTTGGGGTTCTCGAAGAGGGCCAGCAACTGCCGGGCGAACTGGTCGAGCTCGGCGTCGTTGGTGATCCGCACTGCCTCCGTGCGCACACGGTGCTCACGCACAGTCACGGACTCGCCGCCGATGTTCGAGGGCGCGGTCGGAGTTGGAGGCGCAGCAGGCGCGCCCGGGCGCATCTGGTCGCGGACGGCGTCCTTGACCAGGTCACCGACCATCTCCTTGACCACGCTCGCGACCAGGTCGCGCAGGTCCGGGCCTGATGAGGTCACGTCAGGCTCCGCAGCGCTTCCTCGGCTGCCTCGGCCGCCTGCCGAACGTCGGCCTCCTTGCCGGCGAGGTAGACCCGGCCGGTGGCGCCGATCATGCGATAGTCGACGACCTTGATGTCGGCGGCCTTCTCGGCCTCGTTGGTGGCCACGATCGCGTACGACGCCGGCTGGACCTCCAGCACATAGAGGGATTCGCCGGGCAGGACCATCGACCCGATCTTGTTGCGGTTGATCAGGAAGGCGTGCTGCTGGTCGATGCTGGAGATGATCTTGCTGGCCAAGATCGTCGGGCGCACCGCGTCACTCGGACTGGCTCCCAGCGCATCGAGGACTCCGTCGGCGGCGGCCTGGACGGAGCCGGTCTCGCCGTGGAATTCGAGGTAGCCGAACTGACGCTCGACAACGAGCACGCCGGCAGCGACGTCGGCGTGCTTGAGGGCGACGTCGGTGATCGGCTCGATGTCGAGTCCGGGCGCGACCTCGATGATCTGGGCGGCCATGTGTGCCCGGGGGAGGGAGCCCTTGATCCAGGTGCCCAGATAGCACATCGTCTGCGGCTGCAGCCGGTCGATGAAGATGAAGGAACGCAGTTCAGCCATGGGTCAGCCCTTGATCAGTTGGGAGAGCTCTTCCACCACGAGGCGGCGGATCTCTTCACGGAAGGTGTCGTCGTTCCCGGAGCGGCCGGGAGCGCTCGAAGTGCCGGCGCGAGGGCCCAGTTGGTTGGCCACGCGGGTGGCCAAGGCATCGACGCTTGCGGACGGTGTGTTGCCACGGATCGACGTACGCACCGAGTCGTTGGAGGCGTGCGGATAGCTGGGCACGGGCCCGCTGTGGTCGACCCAGGGAGAGACGCCAGTGAAGTCGGGCATCACCTCGGCGGGGTCGTTGTTGTAGGCGATGCGCGCCCAGTTCACGAGGTGCTTGGGCTGCAGGTTCTCGCCGAGGGAACTGCGTCCCACGAATCCGGTGCCGATCGTCATGGTGGGGGCCAGGTTGGTGCCCAGCCCTGAGCTGCCGGTGCTGTTGCCGACGTTCACGGCCACGCGTAGCACTGGCACCTCCGCGGCGTACTGCATCACGGTTTCGGAGTTGGTCGAGTGGATGGCGGCGCTGTGCCCGGCGCCGGCGATGCGTACGACGGCCCGCGCGGTGGCGATGCCGGTGGCGACGCTGGGCACGCGGATCATTCCGAGCACGGGGGAAAGCTTCTCGTGGGTGAACGGTTCTTCGGGCACGGCCTCGGCGAAGGGCGCGATCAGCACCTGCGTCTTCGGTCCGACCCGGAACCCGGCCTGCTGGGCGATCCAGGAGGCGTCCTTGCCGACGACGTCGACGTTGAGCTTGCCGTAGGGGAACATATAGGTGCGCAACAGTTCAGCTGCGTCCTCGTCGAGGATGAAGGCGCCGACGCGTTCCAGCTCGCGAGTGAACTTGTCGGCAATGGAGTCCTCGACAATGAGCACTGACTCGTTGGTGCACAGCACTGAGTTGTCGAAGGCCTTGCTGTCGACGAGGCGCTTTGCGGCCAGTCGCAGGTCTGCAGTGGCATCCACGAGCACGGGCACGTTGCCGGGGCCGACACCGATCGCCGGGTTACCTGAGCTGTACGCCGAACGCACCACACCCGTCCCGCCGGTGGCCAGGATGACGTTGGTGCGCTCATCACCCATCAGGGCTTCGACGAGCGGAATCGTCGGCTCGGCGACGCACTGCACAATGCCGTCCGGGGCGCCGGCTTCGACCGCCGCGCGGGCGAGCAGCTCGGCAGCGTCGGTGCAGCATTCCTTGGCCATCGGATGTGGACTGATGACCACGGCGTTACGGGTCATCAGAGCAAGCAGCACCTTGAAGAACACGGAGGCGACCGGGTTGGTCGACGGGGTGATCGCAAGGATCACGCCGGCAGGGCGAGGGACCTCGACGATCTTGTCCTCGGCGTTGATGCGCGGGGTGACGAAGTCGTGACCGGCGTAGGTCTCGAGGATTCCGCGGGAGCAGGCGACGTTCTTGATCACCTTGTGCTCGACGACACCGAAGGTGGTCTCGCGCACGGCCCACTCGGCGTACTTCTCCGCGTTGGCCTGGGCGACGTCGGCAACGGCTCGGACGATGCGGTCCACGTCGGCGGCCGAGTAGGCGCCATAGGAGCGCGCGGCCCATCCAGCTCTCTCGAGCATGTGGCCTGCGGCCGCGATTGCGGTCTGTTGCCGTGCTTCGGTCATCAGCTGGCCCTCCGTCCGGTGGCTGCGGCTTTCCCGGCGGCGCGACCAATGGCGAGTGCGGTCCGGTCGAGCAGTTCTTCGGTGAGCGCCGGGGTCATGAGGATGCCCGGCTTGTACTGCAGAACCCTCGGGTCGAGTGTCGAGAAGATTGCCCACACGCCGAGTTGGTAGAGCTCACGCATGACATATTTGGCGCCCTCAGGATGGGCGAACTCGAGACCGAGGACCACGCCGTTCTGGCGGACGCCGGTGAACCAGTCGGGGTTGTCGGCTTGCACCGATCGCAGTCCCTGACTGATCACGTCGCTGATGTAGTGGACCATGGAGCGCACTTCGGGGCGTTGAGTGATCTCGAGTGTCTTCAGAGCGGCCACGCAACCGATCTCGGCCCCGCCAAAGGTGGACATGTGGGCGAAGCCGTCCTGACGAAGCCAGGCACCGGCCTTCTCGCTGAGGAGTGCGGCGGCGATCGGGTAGATGCCTCCGGACAGGCCCTTCCCGGTGACCATGATGTCCGGCTCGATGCCATGCTTGGTGATCGCCCAGAGCTCGCCGGTGCGCATGAGTCCGGTTTGGACCTCGTCGGCGATGTAGAGGGCGCCGTACTTCTGGGTGAGCGCCTTGACCTGCTCGAGGTAGCCCGGTTCCGGGAGGGGGAATCCGTACGTCGCGGGGATGGTCTCCATGATCACCGCGGCGACGTCGCGTCCCTTGAGGGCCTGCTCCATCGCGGCGATGTCGTTGAACGGCACCTGCGGGAAATCGTCGGGCTGATCGGAGAGGAACATCTTGGAGAACCGATCGTCACCGGTGGCGACCGCCAGGCCGGTGTGACCGTGGTAGGCCTTCACGATCGAGACGATCTTGCGCTTCTGGGTGGCATGGCGAGCGCTCTTGAGTGCGATGTCGATCGCCTCGCCACCTCCTGAGGCAAAGGCCACCTTGGTCAGCGTCGCGGGGGCGCTGGCGAGCAGGGCCTCGGCCAGCGCGGTGCGCCCCAGGGAGGGGAAGTGGTGGTTGCCCATGTCGAAGCGGTCCATCGCGCTCTTGACTGCGCCGACCACCTCTGGGTTGCGGTGGCCGAGGTTGTAAGTGCCGCCGTTGAGGTGCACGTCGATGAGGCGGCGACCGTTCATGTCCCAGAGGAAGTAGCCCTCGCGCCGGTCGATGACCAGGTCGACGCCGCTGTCGGACCAGAACTGTGTCTTGTCCGGATTCCAGAACTCTTTCGACTTCTCGAGCATCTCTGCCTTCGAGTCGAAGCTGAAGAGGTCGTAGTCGTGCATCGCCCATTCCCTGGTGGTGGAGGCTCGGCCGGCGGTCGAGCTCGGGTGCTGCTGACCCACATCATTATTGGTTCAACCGAAAGAGTCAATGGTTCACGAACCAAAAAAGAAAGGTGAACCAAAGTCTTGATTTGGTTCAGGTGGGCTGCCAAGATCACGGCGCATGGTGTGGTCCACGCCACATTCGATCGGCACCTCACGGAGTGCACCCCGAGCACTGGAGAGAATCCAAATGTCAGCTGACGAAAGAGTCACCAAGCCCGCCACTGAGCGCGGGAAACCGCGAGTCCAACGCCTCAAGCCCAACGCGGTCGGGCTGTGGGGCGTCATGTTCATGGCGGTTGCCACCGCCGCCCCCATCACGGCCATGGTCGGCAACGTGCCGATCGCAATCGGCTCCGGAAACGGAGCCAACGCGCCCGCGGGCTACCTGGTGGCGACCATTGTGCTGAGCCTCTTCGCGCTGGGCTATTCCGCGATGGCCAAGCACATCACCTCTACCGGTGCGTTCTACGGCTACATCTCCCACGGGCTCGGGCGTGTGGTGGGTATGGCCGCAGGGGCGCTGACCACCTTGGCGTACGTCGTCTTCGAGGCCGCCTTGGTCGGCATCTTCGCGTTCTTCGCAAGCACGTTCGTCTCCGCGCACCTGGGACCCGACGTCAACTGGATCTGGTTCGCCGTCCTCATGCTCGGTGTCAACGCGTTGCTGACCTACTTCGACATCAACATCACCGCGAAGATCCTCGGGATCTTCCTGATCACCGAGATCCTCATGCTCGCCCTCATGACCGGGTCGATCCTCTTCACCGGTGGTGGACCCGAGGGTTGGTCCCTGGGTTCACTGAACCCTCTGAACGCCTTCCAGAACCTTGACGAGACCGTGACCGACCCGTCCAACGCCGGGGCCACCCTGGCGGTCGCCGGCAGCGCGGGCATCGGTCTGTTCTTCGCCTTCTGGTCGTGGGTCGGGTTCGAGTCGACAGCGATGTATGGCGAAGAGTCGCGCGAGCCGAAGAAGATCATTCCTCGCGCCACGATGCTCTCAGTGGTCTGCATCGGCCTGTTCTATGTCTTGGTCTCGTGGTCGGCAATCGTCGGCACGGGGCCCAGCCAAGCCGTGGCCCTGGCTCAGGACGGTGGCACCGCGGGCCAGATCTTCTTCGGTCCTGTTGAGGAGCACCTCGGTCACTGGTCGGTCATCCTGTTCGAGTTCTTGTTGATGACCGGCTCCTACGCCTGCGGTATGGCCTTCCACAACTGCGCTTCTCGCTACATCTACGCGATCGGGCGCGAGGACCTCATCCCCGGTTTCGGTCGAACCTTGGGTGCCTCGCATGAGAAGCACGGGTCGCCGTACATCGCTGGCTTCGTGCAGACCGCCATCGCCACCCTGATCGTGTTCTGGTTCTTCTTCACCGACCGTGACCCCTACGGCCAGCTCTATGCACTGATGGCGATCATGGGCACGACCGCGATCATGATCGTGCAGGCGTTGGCAGCCTTCGCTTGCATCGCCTACTTCCACGTGCACAAGAAGCATCAGGAGACGGCGCACTGGTTCCGCACGTTCCTGGCTCCCCTGATCGGTGGGGTCGGCATGCTCTACGTGATCTGGCTGCTGATCGAGAACGCCAGCTTCGCGGCGGGTGCGGCGGCCAGCGACATCGTGTTCAAGTCCTCTCCATGGGTCGTGGCCGCAGTCGGACTGAGTGGTCTGTTGTTCGCGCTCTATGCGAAGAGGTTCTCCCCGGAGCGCTACGAAATCATCGGCCGGGTCGTGCTCGAGGACACCCAGGAACGCGACTGACGATGCTGCGTCCGTTGATGCTGCACGAGATCGACGAGGAGGCTCGGGCCTCCTCGTTGGTCTACACGTTCGGCGGTGTGGAGCCGGTTGCCACACTGCTGCGAGGCACCGATCTCCGTACGTCGACGTTGGACTGCTTCGCTGGTCTGGTGCGGCGGGCAGAGGACCTCCCCTCGGTCGTGTGTGACCCGCGTTATCTGAACCCGCAGACGGGGCCCTTCTATGTCGAGGGCGCTCGGCCGGGGGACACCCTTGCGGTTCACTTCGCCAGTATTGAACCGCGCCATGACTGGGGTGTCAGCTCCACGGTGCCGTTCTTCGGAGCGCTCACCGCGAGCCGTGACACCGCCCTGCTGCACGAGGCACTGCCTGAGCGCACCTGGATCTATGACCTCGACTCCGCGGAGGGGCAAGTGCACTTCAGGGCGCTTGACAGCGGGCTCACGGTTCCGCTGCCGCTGGATCCGATGCACGGCACCGTCGGGGTTGCCCCACCCCTGGGTGAAGTGCGTTCCTCGCTGACACCGGGCAGTTGGGGCGGCAACATGGACACCCCGGAGATGCGTGCCGGAGCCACGTGCTATCTCGGTGTGAATGTCGAGGGTGCGCTGCTGAGTTTCGGCGACGGACATGCCCGGCAGGGCGAGGGCGAATCGTGCGGTGTGGCGGTTGAATGCGCCATGGACACGACGCTGCGCGTGGATGTCGTGTCGGGTGTGGTGACACCTTGGCCGCGGATCGAGACTGACGACCACTGGATGACGACCGGCTCGGCCAAGCCGCTGGAGGACGCCTTCCGCATTGCCCACACCCAGATGGTGCGCTGGCTCGAAGACCTGCTGGACCTGAGCACGATGGATGCCTACCAGCTGGTGGCTCAGGTGGCTCTCACCCCGGTCGCCAACGTGTGCGACACCGTCTACACGGTCGTGTGCAAGGTGCCCAAGGCGTTCTTCCCAGGGGTCGTCGCCATGCACGGCGTCCACGACGCGCTTCGTCGTCCTTAGGCGAGGTGAATTCGGCCGTCGGGCCGCGAAGGTCACCTCTCCCCAGAGCGGCGAGCTGGGAGTAGGTTGAATTCGCGCAGTCGGTTGGGAGCTCGACTCGCACACGGGGCGAGGGAATCGAGCCGCTGTGACCTCATCCAACACACCTGGACCCGACACGGGCCGCATCCCGGCGCGGGAAGAGTCCCCGCCGGGCATGTCGCCCAGCGCACTGCGCAGGTGGAGCCGAGCGGGACTGGCGCGACCGGACATCGTCGGCGTGCTGGTGGCTGCATGGTTCTTCAGTCAGTCGCTGGCACCGTCCCTGTTGTTGAGGTCCTGGCTCTTCCAAGGCGTCCTCACCGGGGTGAGCACTGCCGTCGGCTATTGGCTGGGCACGGGCCTGGCCCGGATGTTTCGCTGGGTCCTCGCCAAGACGAGGTGGGCACAGGTCCGGCCACCGGGGCAGCCGGCCGCCTGGCGTCTGGGGGCCGGGGTGGTGGCGATGCTGATCGTCGTCTGGTCGGTGGTGAAAGCGGCGCCCGAGCACGAGTGGACCTGGCAGCGCCTCGGCCATGAGGCCAGCTCGTTCTGGTTCCTGTATGTCGGCACGGCCGCCGTCGCACTGCTCGGCGCCGCAGTCATGTTCGCGGTGGGTGCACTGCTTCGGTTCCTGTGGTCGCGTCTCACTGGTGTCGGCAACTGGCTGTTGCCCAGGTGGATTGCCGGGGGACTGGCCCTGGTGCTTCTCACGTGGGCACTGCTGGCCGCGCTGAACAACGTGGTTCTCCAGCGCACCCTGGACGGTTTCAACGCCACCTTCGCCGCCGGCGACAGGGACCTTGACGGTGCGCCCGAGCAGCCGGAGTCGATGTTTCGTTCCGGTGGTCCGCGATCGTCGCTGGACTGGGCGTCGACCGGCCGCGAAGGACGCCGCTTCCTCACCCGAGGACCCGGCACGGAGGAGCTGACCGACTTCACCGCGGGGGACGTGGTCGAGCCGGTGCGGGTCTTCGTGGGTCGTGCCGAGGCTTCGAGCATCGCTGAGCGCGTGGAGCTGGCCATCCAGGAGCTGGAGACCTTCGGCGCCTTTGAGCGGGCTGCATTGCTGGTGGTGATCCCCACCGGGACCGGCTGGATCAACGAGCAGATCGTGCAGCCGATGGAATATCTCCACAACGGCAACATCGCCACCGTGGCCGTGCAATATTCCCACCTGCCCAGCCCGTTGGCGTTCATGGCCGAGCTGGACGCGGCGGGTGACACCGGAACGAGACTGGTCGCCGAGGTCGAGAAGCGACTGGCGGAGCTGGATGACCCGCCTCACCTGTACGTCGCGGGGGAGAGCCTCGGATCCTTCGGTGGTGCACGGGCGTTTGACTCGTTGGCCGACAGCGCCCGGCGTACGGCTGGGGCGCTCTGGGTCGGGCCACCCGCAAGCATGCACCTGCGTCGAGAGGCCGAGCGCATCAGACGTTCCGGGTCGACGCAGGTGCGACCAGTGGTCGGTGACGGGGAGGACTTCCTCTTCGTCAACCGCACCAGTGACTTCGACCGGGTGGAGGCGGACAGTCGGCCCCACTCGGTGTTCCTGCAACAGGCCGACGACGGAGTCGTGTGGTGGGACTGGGACACCGCCTACTCCCGGCCGGACTGGCTGGAGGAACCACTCGACGCCGAGGTCAACCCCGACATGCGCTGGACGCCGCTCACCACGTTCCTCCAGCTGGCCGTCGACATGGCGGTGAGCAACGACTTCGACGAAGGGCAGGGCCACCTCTACGGCACAATGCCGCTGACCGCCTGGCACGCGATCCTGGCTCCGGCCGGCTGGGATGAGCAGAAGGTGGAGCGCCTGCGCGAACGCCTGGAGTCGGTGCAAAGGTGAGGCCGCTGCGTCTCAAGGGCAGGTTTGATCGGGAACGACGGGTCAGCGCTGCCCGAACGGAGCGGCGTACACCAGCCAGGTGAGCGCCGCACAGTTGGCGACGACGGTGACCCAGAAGACCTGGCGGAACGGCTGCTTCCTGGTCTTGTGCCGGAACAGGTGTCGTGCGACCAGGGCGCCGGGCCAGCCACCGATCAGGCCGACAAGGTGCAGGGCGTTCTCGGAGATGCGCTGCGCGCGTTGTCTCGAGGCGGCCTTGTCGAGGCCATACATCGCGAAGGCGACGAGGCTGAAGAGTCCATAGGGGACCAGGACCAGCGTCGGGATGTGGTCGAAAGCCCACAGACCGATCAGGAGTGCGAAGAGCGAGACCACCACGGTGATGGCCATCAGTGCGCGTGCGCCACTCCGGTTCATGCTCGCTCCTTTATCCAAGGTGAGCCCAACGTAGGTCGGAAAGGGTTCCGTGTCCGACGATTTCCAGCAATCGCATGGGTGGCAAGATCGAGCACATGCAGCGATTCGCCGACGACACCGCACCGCGCCGACCCGATGTCACTGACGTCGAGATCGTGGGCGGGATCGAGAAGCGTGCGCTGGTGATCGTCGATCCGGACCCGACCTGGCCCGGCCAGTTCCGCACCCACGAGAGGCGCATCCGCGCCGCTCTCGACGCCACGGCCAGGCAGGTCGAGCACATCGGGTCCACCTCCGTGCCGGGTCTGGCCGCCAAGCCGATCATTGACATCCTCATCTGCGTCGACGACATCACCGCCGAGGAGGACTACCTCGACCCACTCCTGGGCGCAGGCTATGAACTGCGGGTGCGCGAGCCCGGACACCGGATGGTGCGCACACCCGAGCGCGACGTACACGTCCACATCCTCACCAGTGGCGCACCTGAAGCCGACGACTATCTGTTGCTGCGCAACCACCTGCGCCAGGACGCCGGGGATCGCGACCTCTATGAGCAGACCAAGCGGTCGTTGGTGACGCAGGAGTGGTCGGACATGAACGCCTATGCCGACGCCAAGACCGAGGTGATCACTGCGATCAAGGACCGGGCCCGGAAGGCGCGTTGAGCGCGACTCGGAACCACCGCTCCACACCTCGGTCGGTATCTTCGACAGGGTGACGACGACCCCGGTGACGTTCCACCTTTCCCACCACTTCGCCTCGGAGCTGCCCGAGCTCTCGCTCCCGTGGCAGGGCGAGGAAACCCCCGATCCGCAACTGTTGGTGCTCAACGAGCCCCTGGCCGACGAGCTCGGCCTGGACGCGAGTGCGCTGCGTAGCTCGGATGGCATCGGCCTGCTCACCGGAACAGTCGTGCCACTCGACGCCAAGCCTGTCGCGCAGGCATACGCAGGCCACCAGTTCGGTGGCTATTCGCCGCGGCTCGGTGACGGCCGGGCCCTGCTGATGGGCGAGCTGACCGATCGGGAAGGACGCGTGCGCGATCTGCACCTGAAGGGATCAGGACGTACGTCGTTCTCGCGCGGCGCCGACGGCCGCGCCGCGGTCGGCCCGATGCTGCGCGAATACGTCATGAGCGAGGCCATGCATGCCCTCGGCGTGCCCACGACCCGGTCACTCGCAGTCATCGGCACTGGTCGGCAGGTGCAACGCGAAAGCGGCGCCCTGCCCGGGGCCGTCCTTGCCCGGGTCGCGAGCAGTCATCTCCGCGTCGGTTCGTTCCAGTTCGTGGCCGGGACCGGCGACCTGGAGCTGCTACGGCGCCTCGCCGATCACGCGATCATGCGGCACCACCCCGACGCGGCATCCGAGGAGAATCCGTATCGGGCACTGTTCGAGGCCGTCGTCGCGAGGCAAGCAGACCTCATCGCGCGGTGGATGCTCATCGGCTTCGTCCATGGCGTGATGAACACCGACAACATGACGATCTCCGGGGAGACCATCGACTACGGACCATGCGCGTTCATGGAGGCCTATGACCCCGCGGCCGTGTTCAGCTCGATCGACACCGACGGCCGCTATGCCTACGGCAACCAGGCCGCCATCGCGCAGTGGAATCTCGCCCGATTCGCCGAGGCACTGCTTCCCCTGTTCGGCGACGACCGCGACAGTGCGGTGACCGCCGCAACCGAGTCCCTGGACACCTTCCGGACGAAGTTCTTGTCAAGCTATTCCGCCGGGCTGCGCGCGAAGTTGGGGTTACCCGATGGAGTGGAAGACGCCGTCGCGGCTGAACTGAGTGAGAGCCTGCTTCAGCTGTTCCACACCAACCGAGTCGACTGGACCTCCGGCTTTCACGCCCTCGGTGCGGCAGCCCGCGGCGATGCCGAACCACTCCGGGGACAGTTCATCGACCTGCCAGGCATCGACAACTGGCTCAATCGCTGGCGTGCTCTCGACCCCGACTCGGCTGCCATGGACCGCGTCAATCCTGTCTACGTCCCGCGCAACCACTTGGTGGAGGAGGCGCTCGACGCGGCAACCACCGGTGACCTCGGGCCGGTCCACCAGCTTCTCGACGTCGTCCAGCATCCGTTCGACCAGCGTTCGGGTCTCGAGCGTTTTGAAGCGCCGGCGCCTGAGGAGTTCGGTCGCTACACCACGTATTGCGGCACCTGAGTTGATCTGCGAGGTCTCAGGCTCTGATGACCGGGACTCAGCCGTCCCGATGGAACCATCGGGCCCGCACTGACGTCGTACCCACCATGATCACTCGACGCGACCTGACCCGGCTCACCATCCTCAGCCTGGCGGCCCTCGGCGGAGCCGGGACACTGACAGGCTGCTCTGACGAGAAGAGCCCCAACGGAAAGGGCGGTGGAGGAGTCATGGACGACGGTGGCATCCAGCTGGTCTCCTCCGATGTGAAGCGCGCCGCGGGGGATCCGACGATCCTGCCGGACGTCGTCACCGGATTGCAGGCGCTCACCCACGGGCTCTATGACGGAGTCGCGGCAGGAACAGACAACGTCGTGATCTCGCCATACTCCGTGCTGATCGCACTCGGCATGACCCTGGTCGGCGCCGACGGCAAGACCGCTGACGAGATGCGCGAGGTGCTCGGCACCGGGAGTCTCGGCGACCGGTGGCACAAGGGCGTCAATGCGCTCACCGTCCACATCGACGGGTTGGCCGGCACCCAGAAGCGCGTCGACGGATCGAAGGCCGAGCTGGAGCTGGCCACGGCCAACCAACTCTTCGGACAGCGCGATGTCGGCTGGGAGCAGGACTTCGTGGATCTGCTCGCCAAGGAGTACGGCGCTTCGGTGCGCGCCGTCGACTTCGTGCAGGCCACCGAAGAGGCGCGCACCCTGATCAACGGCTGGGTCGAGGAGCAGACCAACGACCGCATCGTCGATCTTGTCCCCGAGGCAGTGCTCGACGCGCTCACCCGTCTGGTGCTGGTCAACGCGATCTATCTCAAGGCACCGTGGGAGCAGCCCTTCGAGAAGCCCCTCACCGCCGCCGGCGCATTCCACCGAGCCGACGGGTCGAGCATCGACGTCGACCTGATGCACAAGCCGGACCTGGCCGCCGCGATGGCAACGGGCGACGGATGGCAGGCAGTGGTCCTGCCGTATGCCGGCAAGAAGGTGGCGATGACCATCGTGCTGCCCGACGCCGATGCGTTCGACGAGGTCGAGCGCGCTGTGGCCAGCAAGGGATTCACCCATATTGCCCGACAGGCGACACCCACGTCCGTCGACCTCAAGCTGCCGAAGTGGAAGTTCCGCACCGAGGTGCTGCTCAATGAGGTGTTGGCGGCGCTCGGGATGCCGACGGCCTTCAGTGACGACGCGGACTTCACGCCGATGACCGACGAGGACCTGACGCTGAGAATCTCCGCCGTCCTGCACCAGGGCTTCATCGCCGTCGACGAGGAGGGCACTGAGGCGGCTGCCGCCACGGCGGTGGTCATGAAGACCCTCAGCGCACCAGCACCGGGAAAGACGCTCGTGATCGACCGCCCGTTCCTCTTCGCCATCCACGACGTCGAGCACCACGCCCCCCTCTTCGTCGGCCGGGTCTCCGACCCCACGGCCTGACGGAACGAGGGTCCAGCAGGTCAGGCCCGGTTCAACGCCACTGCCTCACGAATCAACTCGACGAAGGCCTCTTCGTCGAGCTCGTCATCGGCGAAGATGTCGAGGCCGCGCCGCGTGCCGGCGTCGAGACTCGCGTTGAAGAGACTGTCCGGGTCCTCGAGCGAAGCACCCTTGGCGAAGGTGAGCTTCACCTTGTCCTTGTAGGTCTCCACCGTGCAGATCAGACCGTCGCAGGAGAACGTCGGGACGCCATCAGGGTTGGAAGCCTTGCGCCACTTGGCCTCCTCGACGATGTCGGGATCCGCACCCAGGATCAGCTGACGCACTCGGTCGACAGTCTCGGAACGCCAGTCCTCAGCCATGCGGAAAGCCTAACGTCGGACGCGTTCGGTGTGGAAGACCGTGAGATGGTGCGAAGCATGAAGGCAATCGGAGCACATCGATATGGCGGTCCCGAGGTCCTCGAAGTTGTCGAGCTTCCCGACCCCGAACCGGGTGAGGGTGAGGTGCTGGTCCGGGTGAGGGCCGCAGCGGTCAACCCGACCGACACCTATGTCCGAAACGGCGACCGCGAACGCGCCCAGCGCAAGCAGTCCCCACCTCCCTATGTGCCGGGCATGGACGTGGCCGGCGTGCTCGAGGCGATCGGCCCCGGCGTCGACACCGCCCTGTCCGTCGGGGACCGGGTGATGGCGGTCGTGGTCCCCAACGGCCACCACGGTGCCTATTCGGAGATGCTCGCGCTGCCCGTCGGATCGGTGGCCGCCGCACCCGCGGGCACCAGCCACGTCGAGGCCTCCACCCTGCCGATGAACGGACTCACCGCCCGTCTCGCCCTTGATCTGCTGGCTCTCGAGCCCGGCCAGGTCCTGGGCGTGACCGGATCCGCCGGGGCGCTCGGCGGTTATGTGATCGAGCTGGCCAAGGCCGACGGCCTCACCGTCATCGCCGACGCCTCCGAGAAGGACGAGGCACTGGTCCGCAAGCTGGGTGCCGACATCGTCGTACGTCGTGGTGACGACGTCGCCGACGGGTTCCTCGCCGAGGTGCCCGACGGCGTACACGGCCTCGTGGACGGTTCGGTCCAGGACGAGGCACTGTTCCCCGCCATCCGCGACGGCGGAGGCTTTGCCGCCGTGCGCGGCTTCCGGGGCGAGGCGCCGCGCGGCATCCAGAACCACCAGGTCTGGATCACCGCCTACGCCGAGGAGCAGGCCAAACTCGACAGGCTGCGAGAGCAGGCCGAGGCCGGGCAGCTCACCCTCCGGGTCGCCGAGACCATCCCGGCGGCGCAGGCCGCTGAGGCACACCGACGCCTCGAGGCCGGCGGAACCCGGGGACGGTTCGTGCTCGAGTTCTGACCCGCAGCTCCCCGTCGGACCCTAGGCTGCGCGCATGGAGAACCCTGCAGCCCTGTCCAAGGGCGCCTCGCTGGTGCGCGTCGCGATCGCCTATCTCATTGCGATCGGGGCCGGAGCCGCGTGGCTGTTCCTGGGTCCCGACACCGACCACCTGTGGCTCGACGGTCTGATCGCCGACCTGATCGCGACGCTGGTGATCTTCGCGGCGAGCCGGCTGCACGGGAACTCGAGCTTCTACGACGCGTTCTGGAGTGTGCTGCCTCCGCTGCTCGCGTTCTACTGGTTCTGCGCCGGTCCCGGCACCGAGGACGTGCGCTGGTGGCTGATGGCGGCGGTGCTCCTGCTCTGGGCGATCCGCCTGACCGGCAACTGGATCCACGGTTTCCCGGGCCTGCACCACGAGGACTGGCGCTATTCGATGATCCGCGAGCGGGCCGGCCGCCTCGGGGTGCTGGCCGACCTGTTCGCGATCCACGTCATCCCCACCCTGCAGGTCTTCGCCGGCCTGATCCCGGTCTACCTCGTCGCCACCCGCGCCGGTGAGCCGCTCGGCTGGCTCGACGGCGTCGCCTTCGCGGTCGGCATCGGTGCCGTGGCCCTCGAGGGGGTGGCCGACCTGCAGATGCACCGTTTCGTGGCCAGCAAGCAGCCCGGAGAGGTGATGGACCGCGGGTTGTGGGGCTGGTCGAGACACCCGAACTACTTCGGCGAGTTCGCCTTCTGGTTCTCGCTGGCGCTCTTCGGCCTGGCCGCCGCACCCGGTTCCTGGTGGGTCTTCGCCGGCGCCGCCGTCATGCTCGCGATGTTCCATGGCGCCAGCATCCCGTGGATGGAGCAGCGCTCGCTTGAGCGCCGACCCGCATACGCAGACGTCGTACGCCGTGTCCCGCGGTTCGTGCCGCGCCCACCGCGCCGGTGATCCGGCAGTGGGTCCGAACATGGTGACGAACACCCGACCACGGGTTCTGGTCGTCGGGATGGGGGACACCGGCGTGCTCACCGCGATCCGGCTCGGCCCGCACGCCGACGTCGTGGGGATCAGCACCAAGGCGGAGTTCGTCAGCGGCCAGGAGCTCGGGTTGCGCCTGGCCCGCCCCGAGGCATGGATGCGCGACTACCGCGTCGGTTTCGACCGGTTCCGCGGCCTCGACGACGTACGCATCGTCCACGGCACCGCCAGCAGCCTCGACCCCGAGTCCCGCCGGGTCAGGGTCACCCTCGCCGACGGCACCACCGCCAGTGAGGAGTACGACGTCCTGGTCATCGCCACCGGTGTGACCAACGGCTTCTGGCGTGAGCCCTCATTGCAGACCTCCGAAGGAGTCTCCGACGCGCTGGCCCGCGCCCATGCCCGGTTGTCCGACGCCGCCAAGGTGGTGGTGATCGGGGGTGGGGCCGCAGCGATGAGCAGCGCCGCGCAGGTCGCCGAGTGCTGGCCCGACAAGCAGGTGCACCTCTACTTCCCCGGCGAGCGTGGGCTCCCGCAGCACGCCCCACGGACCTGGAACCGGGTCGCGCGTCGACTGACCGGGCTCGGGGTCGCCCTGCACCCGGGCCACCGCGCGGTGCTTCCTGCCGACGGCACGAACGACCTGAGCGCGGGGCCCGTCCGCTGGCAGACCGGACAACCGCCCACCGAGGCCGACGTGGTGCTCTGGGCGATCGGGCAGGTGCAACCCAACACCGGCTGGCTGCCTGATCACCTGCTCGACGACCGCGGCTTCGTCCTGGTCGAGCCCACTCTGGCCGTGTCCGGACAGGACCACATCTTCGCCGTCGGTGACATCGCCGCCGTCGACGCGTTGCGCACCTCGGCCCGCAACCAGGGGCACAAGCTGGTCGGCCGGAACGTGCGCGCGCACGTGGCCGGACGGTCACTGGGGACCTATCGCACTCCGGGGCGGCGGTGGGGCTCCGTGCTCGGTCCGCTGCGCGACGGTCTCGTGGTCTTTGCGCCGAACGGCAGGGGATTCCGGTTCCCGGCGTGGAGCATCGACGCATTGCTGCAGCGGTTCGTCGTACGACGGGGCATCTATGGGGGAGTGCGCAGGGACTGATCGACCCGCGGCCGTCGCAGGGCGCCGCGGGCAAACTCGCATCTTCCCGGTTGCACCTGTGTAGGAAGGCGACTCGCGGGTACGGGTGTGCAGGGTTCGTTGCGAGCCCTCCCCAACGTGAAGGTGGTGTGATCATGAAGGCAGTGACTTGGCAGGGCGTCCACAACATGCAGGTCACCGAGGTTCCCGATCCCCGCATCGAGGAGCCGACGGACATCGTCATCCGTGTCACCTCTACCGGACTCTGCGGGTCTGACCTGCACCTCTACGAGACGCTCGGCGCGTTCATGGAGCCGGGCGACATCGTCGGCCACGAAGCGATGGGCATCGTGGAAGAGGTCGGCTCCGAGGTGACGAAGGTGTCCGTCGGCGACCGGGTCGTCGTTCCCTTCAACGTCTCCTGCGGCTCCTGCTGGATGTGCGACCAGCACCTCTACAGCCAGTGCGAGACCACGCAGAACCCTGAGCACGGCACCGGTGCCAGCTTCTTCGGCTACTCCAAGCTCTACGGTCAGGTCCCCGGCGGCCAGGCCGAGCTGCTGCGCGTCCCCTTCGGCAACTTCCTGCCCGTCAAGGTGCCGCACGAACATGAGGACGACCGCTTCCTCTTCCTCTCCGACGTGCTCCCGACCGCCTGGCAGGGGCTCAAGTATGCGGACGTGCCCGACGGCGGCACGCTGCTGGTGATGGGCGCCGGCCCGATCGGTGACATGGCCGCACGCATGGGCGTGCGTGCCGGGCACCGCGTGATCAGCGTCGACCGCGTCCCCGAGCGCCTGGCCCGGGTCAACGCGTTCGGCGCCGAGACCATCAACCTCGACGAGGTCAAGGGCAACGGCGGCGTTGCCGAGATGGTCCGCGAGCTCACCAACGGCCGCGGAGCCGACTCCGTCATCGACGCGGTGGGCATGGAGGCGCACGGCTCGCCGGTGGCCCAGGGCGTACAGAAGTTCGTCGGTCTGCTGCCCGACGCGATCGCCGAGCCGATGATGAAGAAGGCCGGCATCGACCGTCTGGCGGCGTTGCACACGGCCCTCGACGCCGTACGTCGTGGGGGCACCGTCTCGCTCTCTGGTGTCTATGGCGGCGCGGTTGACCCGATGCCGCTGTTCCAGATGTTCGACAAGCAGATCCAGCTGCGGATGGGCCAGGCCAACGTGCGCGCCCACACCGACGAGCTGCTCGCGATGCTGATCGAGGACGACCCGTTCGGTGTCGACGCGTTCGCCACCCATCACCTGCCGCTCGACGAGGCCCCGCAGGCCTACAAGCACTTCCAGAAGAAGGAAGAGGGCATGGTGAAGGTGGTCTTCAAGCCCTGACGCAGGGATTGATCCGCTGACCGACTGATGGCGGTCGCAGGGGCCGATCAGGCCTCGGCGATCGCCTCGTCGGCGGTCTCACCGGTGACGTCGTGTGCCGACTCGTCGTCGAGGTCGTGACCGCCGAGCGGTTCGTGATGCCAGGTGGTGAGCTCCCACCCGTCGCTCGGGTCGCCCTCCAGGACGGCCATGCCGGTGTTCATGATGTGGAGGTCCTTCGCCTGCGCCGGGTCGAGCTCGCTCGCCAGTGCGGCAAAGGCCCGGATCGCGGCGCCGTGGCTGAACAGCGCCACGGTGTCGTTCGGTCCGTGTGCCTGGATGATCGACCGGACCGCCGTGTCGTAGCCGGCGAAGAACTCGTGGCCCGAGGTGCCTCCCGGCATCCGGTGATCGAGATCGCCGACCAGCCAGTTGCTGATGCACTTGACGTAGGTGCGCACCGCATCGCGGTCCGAGCGCATCTCGACGTGGCCGGCGGAGATCTCCTCCAGTCCGGGCTGTACGACGACCTCGAGGCCACGCGATTGGGCGAGGGGAGTGCCGGTGAGCTGCGTGCGGACGAGGCGAGAGGCATAGACGCCGGCGATCTCCTCACCGTCGAGCGCATTCGGCACTGCCCGGGCCTGGGCCTGCCCGAGCGCGGTGAGACCAGCACCGGGGAAGCCCGTGTCGAGGGCTCCCAGGACGTTGTTGGGGGTCTGGCCATGACGGATGAGAAGCAGGCGCACCACTCGATCGTATGTGGGCGCACCCGATACCAGCGCGTCCGCATGACGGGCGGAGCAGGTGCGGGGTTCGGCACGCGAGGGTGAATCGGGTCTATGGTGCTGCGCATGAACCTTCGCCCCGTCACCGCTGCACTGGCCATCGCTGCACTGGCCTTCACCGCCACGTCCTGCGCCAAGGACACCAGCACCTCGACCACGGAGTCGGGTGCCAAGGTCGTCGAGGAAGGCGTCCTGACCATCTGCACGCACCTTCCCTATGAGCCGTTCGAGTTCACCAAGGACGGCGAGGTTGTCGGCTTCGACATCGACGTCCTCAAGCTCGTCGCGAAGGCCGAGGGCCTGGACACCAAGATCCAGGACACCCCGTGGGAGACCATCGTCTCGGGCGAGTCCCTGAACAGTGGCGATTGCGACGTGGCCACCGGTGCGATGTCGATCAAGCCGGAGCGCGAGAAGGTGATGGACTTCAGTGACCCCTACTTCACCGCCACCCAGGCGCTGCTGGTGAAGAAGGGGTCCGGCTACAGCAGCCTCGAGGACCTCGCCGGCAAGCGGATCGCCGTGCAGGAGGGCACCACCGGCGAGACCTATGTCGAGGAGAACCTCCCCAAGGGTGCCGAGAAGGTCTCCTATGAGGACTCGGTCCTGATGATGGAGGCCGTCAACAACGGGAAGGCCCAGGCAGGCGTCAACGACAACGGCCTGGTCAACTACTACGTCGACCAGAACCCCGGGGTCGCGGTCAGCACCGAGTTCCAGACCGGTGAGGAATATGGCTTCTCGGTGAAGAAGGACGGCAACCCCAAGCTCCTCGACGCCATCAACGAGGCGATCGCCGACAAGGACGCGATGGACGAGCTGAAGGTCAAGTGGTTCGGCACGGCCAAGTGAGCCAGCCACACGTGTCGACCAGCACCCCGGTGCTGGACCCGACGTGTCGTGAGGAAGGTGCCGGATGGCGCTGAGCAAGCGCAAGCGCGCAGCCCTGCTGCGCTATGCGCAATATGCGCTGATCATCCTCATCGCGGCCGTCGTAGGCCTTGCGGCCGACTGGGGGTCGCTGCGCGACTCGTTCTTCAAGCCGGACCTGGTCAGGCAGCAGTTCCCGGACATCTTGACGACGGCCCTGAAGAACACCGTCCTCTACACCGCGTGCGGCTTCACCTTCGGCCTGTTGCTCGGGTTGCTGCTGGCGCTGATGCGGCTCTCGAGCATCGGCCCGTGGCGCTGGCTCTCGACCGGAGTCATCGAGCTGTTCCGCGGGTTGCCCGCCCTGGTGGTCTTCCTGGCACTGGGCCCCGGCTTCTCGCGGGCGTTCCCCGAATATGAGATCCCGTTCGGCAGCCTCGGCATCGCCACTCTCGCCCTGGGCCTGGTCGGCGGTGCCTACATGGCCGAGACCATCCGCGCCGGCATCCAGGCGGTGCCCAAGGGCCAGATGGAGGCGGCACGCTCCTTGGGTATGTCGCACACCCGCGCGATGATCTCGATCGTGGTTCCGCAGGCGTTCCGGATCATCCTGCCGCCGCTGACCAACGAGCTCATCCTGCTGACCAAGGACTCCTCGCTGATCTACATCCTCGGTCTCTCCCTCGCCGAATATGACCTCACCAAGTGGGGCCGCGAGGGGATGAACAGTGAAGCGAACCTGACCCCGATCATCGTGGTCGGTCTCTGCTACCTGATCATCACCGTGCCGCTGTCGATCGCTGTCCGCCGTCTTGAGGCCAAGGCTGAGAGGGCCCGCTGATGACCATCCAGAGCAACGGTCCGGGCAACGTCCCGGCCCCCGCATTCAGCGACCGCAGTGCGGCCGCGATCGACGTACAGCAGCTGCACAAATATTTCGGCAAGAACGAGGTCCTCAAGGGGATCGACTTCCACGTGCCCGTGGGCGAAGTGGTGTGCGTGATCGGCCCTTCGGGGTCGGGCAAGTCGACGCTGCTGCGTTGCGTCAACCTGTTGGAGACGCCGACCAGCGGCAAGATCTTCGTGGAGGGGGACGAGATCACCGATCCCGACGCCGACGTCGATGCCCTGCGGGCGCGGATCGGGATGGTCTTCCAGTCCTTCAACCTGTTCCCGCACATGACGGTGCTCAAGAACCTGTGCATCGCCCAGCAGCGGGTCAAGGGACGCTCCAAGTCCGAGGCCGTGGCGATCGCCCGGACCAACCTGGACAAGGTCGGTCTGTCCGGCAAGGAGAGCGCCTATCCGGCACACCTCTCCGGTGGCCAACAGCAGCGCGTGGCCATTGCCCGGGCCCTGTCGATGGAGCCCGACATGATGCTCTTCGACGAGCCCACCTCGGCCCTCGACCCGGAGCTGGTCGGTGACGTTCTGCAGGTGATGAAGGACCTCGCCTCGGAGGGCATGACGATGATGGTGGTCACCCACGAGATGGGCTTCGCCCGCGAGGTCGGCGACAAGCTGGTCTTCATGGACGACGGCGTGATCCTCGAGGAGGGCGACCCGACCGAGGTGCTCGCCGACCCGCAGCACGAGCGCACCCGAGGCTTCCTGTCCAAGGTGCTCTGAGGTCGGAGGGCAGCGTGCGCTGAGGGGCGCTGTTGGCTGCCTCGGGAACGTTCAGATGGATACCGTGGCGGCATGCAGCGTCTCGAGCCCGGAAGCGACGTCCCGGATGCCTTGATTCCCTATCTGGGCGTCGACAGGACGCGAGGACCCCACGAGTGCTGGGTCACCGCGCACATGGTGGCCGGACTGGATGGGACCGCGGCCGTCAACGGACGGGTTGGCGCCCTGTCGACCGCACCGGACCAGGAGCTCTTCCGCCGGATGCGCCAGATCGCGGATGTGGTGCTGGTCGGCGCCGAGACGGTACGTCGTGAGGGCTACGGCCCGGTCCGATTGACCGAGCAGGCACAGGCCGACCGCGTGGCCCAGCGGCGTACGCCGATCCCGCCGGTCGCCGTGGTGAGCAGGAGCCTGGACCTCGACTGGGGCACCAAGGTGTTCACCGAGCCGACCGCCGAGGCCCGCACGCTGGTGATCACGTGCGCGTCGGCAGACCCCGAGCGGCGCGCTGTCGCCGAGGCACACGCGACGGTGCTCGTCGCCGGCGAGGACAGGGTGGATCCCGTGCAGGCGTTGGCGGCGCTGGCCGACCTCGGCCACCGCGTCGTGCTCTGCGAGGGCGGACCCAGGTGGCTCGGCGAGCTGGTCGCAGCCGATCGGGTCGATGAGTTGTGCCTGTCGATCTCGCCGATGATGGGCGGGGATCCGTTGCCGGTCAGCGTCACTCCGCCCGGTTCACCGCCCGCGGCCTTCGAGTTGCGCGACACGATGATCGAGGCGAACACCCTGTTCCTGCGATATGAGAGGCCGGGAGGTCGCAGCAATGGCTGAGGACGCATTCGACGAGTTGATGGCGGCGATCGACCCGCCGCTGATCGTCGTCACCACCGCCGCGGACGACGTACGGGCAGGCTGCCTGGTCGGCTTCCACTCCCAGTCGAGCATCTCCCCGGGCAACTACTGCCTGTGGCTCTCCAAGGCCAACCACACCTATCGGGTGGGCCTGCGGGCGACGCACTTCGGGGTGCAATTCCTCGACCGCTCCGACATGGCGCTGGCCGAGAGGTTCGGGACGCTCAGCGGTGAGGACACCGACAAGTTCGACGGCCTGGACGTCGAGGTGGGGGAGCACGGCACCCCGCTGCTCCGGGCCTGCGCCAACCGGATGGTGCTCAAGCGGACCGCCCTCCTCGACGACGGTGGTGACCACGTCTGCATCACCACCAAGGTGCTCTCCGCGCAGGCGGGTGGCGACCTGGAGCCGCTTCGCGTCTCGTCGGCCGCGCATCTCGAGCCGGGCCACGCGAGCGAGGAACGGGCGATCAGCCCCTGACCGCGGCAGCGACGCCGGCCGACCGGTGTCGTCGGCGCGCTCGGTCTTCGCGACGGTGCGCTTGGCTGGCACGAACCGACCGGCGCAGGGTCAGCACCACACGCACTGAACGGCGTTGGTTTGTCCCACCAAGTAGTGGGTAGTAACCGCCCGACGGCGTGCATCGCATGACGCGCCCGGACCCCCAACAGAGGACACACCAGACATGAATGCACGCATTCCGGCCCTTCTTCTGGCCGTGACCATCGGATTCGCCGGACTGACGGCCTGCGGCAGCGACGACGGCGACAAGTCCGACGAGGGCACCAAGACCTCGCAGGCCCCCGAGACGACCGAGACCGAGACCGAGCCGGCCGAGACCGAGGCGGCAGAGCCCGAAGAGGCTGACGACGCTGCCGGCAAGCCCTCCCGCGAGGACGTCGTCGCCGGTTACTCCAAGATCGTGACCGAGGGCAGCGAGCAGTCGGGCGTCGACATGCCTGACGACATCGTCAACAAGGTCGTCACCTGCTTCATCGATGAGGTCTACGACGACGCGTCGGCGCAGACCCTGCAGGCGCTGGCCGACTCGAACGCCGCTGGCATCGACCCCAACGACGCCTCGCTGTTCACCGAAGCGCAGACCACCTGCACGAAGGCAGCAATGGGCTGATCCAGGCCTCGCACAACGTCCGGCGTGCCCCGCGTCATCAGTTCCACTGACGACGCGGGGCACGCCGCTTCGTTTCCGCGGCAATGCACTACCCTTCGAACATGTGTTCGGAGTCTGTGGGTCGCAGTGGGCAGGAGTGCCTGCCGTTCGACCCACCCCCGGGCACATCCCCGCGTACATCCCCGCCCTCCCCGGCAGCCCCGTCTGCAACCCCACTCCGCGGCAATGACGACGGCGCGATCCGGCACCGGATGGTCGATGACGCGCTCGCCTCGCTCGGCTGGCCGGCGGGCACCGAGCTGGTGCTGGAGCCGTGCCGTACGCCGCAACGCGGCCAGGTCGTCCTGGCCCGCGACGGGGCGCAGGAACGGATCGGGATCTTCGAGGTGCAGCTGGGCCGGGCCGCGTTGCGCACCGACCACGGGTCGGTGTGGATCGGTCGCGCCTCGCAGGTGATCGGGGCGGTGACGGTCGCGGGCGCGCCGTTGACCGGCATGCCGCAGCGTTGAGCGTCCCCGCAGCCGCAGCCGCAGCCGCAGCCGCAGCCGCAGCCGCAGCCGCAGCCATGGTCTCCGGCTCGACATGCATCTGGCCGGGTTCCTCTATAGATTCCTAGGGTGAGTGCTCAAGCCCCCTCTGCAGTCGTCCTGATCCGCGCCAAGCGGTTCACCCCCAACCCCGCCACCGCGGCCGACAACGCCTTCCAGGCCAATGCGCCACAGGGCCAGTCGCACCACGCCACCGCAGCCAAGGCGGTCGCGGAGATGGACGCGGTGGCCGAGGCATTGCGCGAGGCGGGTGTCCGCGTGCACGTCTTCGAGGACGAGGACCACACCCGGCCCGACAGTGTCTTTCCCAACAACTGGCTCTCCACGCATGCCGGCGGCACCGTCGCGATCTATCCGATGTACGCCTCCAACCGCCGCCACGAGCGTCGGGCCGACGTTCTCGAGATGCTCAAGTCGGAATATCGCGTGCAGACGATCGTGGACTACTCCGGGCTCGAGCCCGATGGCATCTTCCTCGAGGGCACAGGCGCGATGGTGCTCGACCACGTCTCGCGGGTCGCGTATGCAGCTCGCAGCCACCGCGCGGACACCCACGTCCTCGAGCGCTTCTGCACCGACTTCGGCTATGAACCGATGGCCTTCGACGCGGTCGACTCCGGCGGGGTGCCCGTCTACCACACCAACGTGATCGCCTGTGTGGGCACGGAGGTCGCGATGATCGCGCTCGAGATGATCCCCGACGAGGCCCGTCGCAAGCAGGTCCGCGAGCGGCTCTCGGTCAACGGCCGCACCGTCATCGAGCTCACCGAGGAGCAGGTCCGCGAGTTCGCCGGCAACGCGGTGGAGCTGTGCGGTCGTACGCCGCAGGGGAAGCGCCGCTACATCATGGCGATGTCGGCACGGGCTCGTCAGAGTCTCCGCCCGGACCAGATCGCGGCGATCGAGGAGTCCTGCGAGATCGTCGCTGTCAACATCCCGACCATCGAGCTGGCCGGCGGATCAGTGCGTTGCATGATCGCCGGCGTGCACCTGGACCGGCGCCCGGTCGATGGGCCCCGCGAGCTCTCCGATGCCGTCGAGGCAATCAACGAGGACCACCCGGTGACTCCCGACGGGCGATTCGTGGCGCTGGCTGATTGAGCGGGGCCGGGCGAACCCGGTCGACCGAGCAGCCCTTCGGCGACAAGTGATCCCCGTTCGTGACCCTTTGATTTCCCCAAAAGTGGGGGACCTGTCGTGCCCTGCACGCATGGTTGTCCGATTGGGGCTGGTCTGGTTGCAGGCCTCGGCCTAGCGTGGACCGGGCGTCGGTGCCACGACGCAGAACCAGCAAGGAAAGCCCGTGAAGATTCGGTCAACGATTAATTGCCGCAGGAGCCTGGCCGCGGCCGCGGCGAGTGTGCTGCTCCTTGTCCTGCTGCCAGCAAGCACGTTGGCCGACGCACGCCCTGCCTCGGTGCCTGCGGCCCTCCACGGTGAGATGCAGGTGGCGTGGCCCGATCCGCTGCCCGCCGTTGTGGTCGGCGACCAGACCGGGTCCCGAGTCGTCGTCCATGCGTTCAGCGCCACAGGCACAGAGATCCCCGCCCGGGCACGTGCTGCCTATCAGCGCGCGACACTGGTGATGGCGGATGCAAGCTCGACCTGCCGAATGAGTTGGCCGTTGCTGGCCGCTGTCGGCCGGGTTGAGTCCGACCATGGACGCCACGGCGAGAGCCGGTTCGACGCCGAGGGTGTAGCGAGTCCGGGTGTCTATGGCGGCGTCTTGGACGGCTCAGGGGGCACCCGCAGGATCGCCGACACCGACGCCGGTGCGCTCGATGACGACACGAGGTTCGACCGCGCGGTCGGCCCGATGCAGCTTCTGCCGGGCACATGGTCGGTGGTCGCGGTGGACGGTGACGGTGACGGCCAGCGCAACCCCCAGGACATCGACGATGCGGCTCTCGCGGCCGCTGTCTACTTGTGCCGTTCCGGGGACGACCTGTCCACTGCCGAGGGACAGCGCGCTGCACTGCTGCGCTACAACCGCTCCTCGAGCTATGCCGAAGCGGTGATGCAGGTGATGCGCAGCTATGCCACCGAGGGCTCCGGAACCACCCTGCGTACGTCGTCGCCCGAGGTCGACGCGAACCTCGCCGCTGGTCCCACCGCGGTTGTGCCGGCCAGGATTGCGCTCTCACCTGCCCCAGAACGCGGTCGGGTGCGCCAGGCGGGCATGGCCGAAATGGCCGAGATGGTCGAGCCTGCGCCGTGGATCCCGGCGAACGCAGATGGGGGGCACGTCGGCGATCATGCCGCCACCTTCCGCGCACCGTTCTTCGGTCCCTTGGAGAGCAACGATCCGGTCCGGCCGGACCAGGACGAGGTGCCCTCGGGGGCGACGGAGATCGACGAGTCGCAGCCTCTGGCGCCCGCGGACGGAGATCCGGGCGAGCAGCACGTGGGCGACTCCTCGGTCGAACCGCACGTGGGCGACTCGTCGGTCGAGCCGCTCCCCAGTGGGGTCGAGGATCCGGCCCCGGGTCAGGCGGGCGAGCAGACGGGCAACCAGTCCGAGACCAGCGATCTGGCGCCGGAGCAACCGAAGCCGAAGCCGGAGCCGGTCGAGGAAGTCGAGGCCTCACTGCGCGAACTGGGCATCGACCCCGCGGCCGCGCGACAGCTGATCGCCGATCCCAGCACGATGGAGCTGGCACTGCGGACCTGTCTCGGCCACGACCCGGATGTCCCGCAGGACGCAACCGATGCCGGACAGCTCGACGTACTCCGCCGCCTCATTGCCTGCTCGTCCTGAGGTGAATCCAGCAGGAACGAGCCCACGGTTCCGACCGCTGATGCGGTCGAGCCCTGGGTGTTCTGGGACCTCCAATCCTTCGTTCCACGCTGACCCGGTCCCGTTCGCGGGAGGGTGTGCCGGGGAGGAGTGGGTACCGCTCAGGTGAGAGATCGAGCGTGACTGCTCGACCGTGACCGCACCACCATTTGGGAGGACATGATGGGTGAAACCGACATGACCCACGTTGAACCGACCACCGCGCAGCTCCTGCACCAGCTCTCCGAGGACACCCGAAGACTGGTCAGGGACGAGCTGCAGCTGGCGCAGGTCGAGATGAAGTCGAAGGTGAAGCACACCGGCATCGGTGCCGGTCTCTTCGGTGGCGCGGGCATCTTCGCGCTGTTCGGTCTCGGCGCCCTGATCGCCACCGCGATCCTCGCGCTGGCCCTCGTCGTCGACGCTTGGTTGGCCGCGCTGATCGTTGCCGTGGTCCTCTTCGTCATCGCCGCTCTGACCGGCCTGTTCGGCAAGAAGCAGATCGATGAGGGTGTGCCGCCGGTGCCGGAACGCACGGTCGAGAACGTGAAGAAGGACGTCGAGCAAGTGAAGGGAGCCGGACATGGCCACGCCTGAGCACAAGTTGGACCAGGCCGGGTTGCAGAGGGACATCGAAGACACCCGGGAACGACTGGGTGACACCCTCGACCAGCTCAGCGACAAGCTCAACGCCAAGAAGCAGGCCCGCGCGCACGCAAAGACGCTCGCCTTGGCCGGCTCGGTGGTCGTGGTGCTGACCGCGCTCGTCGTGTGGCGGCGCCGGAGTCGGTGAGGACCAATGCCTCGCGCCCGTCGCTCAGCAGGCGGCACGGCCGGGTGGCCCCCTGCTGTGGGCGGGCGCTCAGGTGCTGCGCTGCTCCAAGGTGATGACGGGGTCCAGCCGGGTGACCTCCCGGGTTGCCAGATCGACCATCACCGCGGTGTCGGCCGGCACTGCCGTCCAGCCCGGCTGGTCGAGACCGCTCGAGACGACTTCGATGCTGTCGGGACCCACCCGGTAGTCCATCGCGAAATATTCCGTGGTGTGCCGGGCCGGGATCTCGTCCTCGTCGTCGAACATCGCCCGCAGGGCGCGCAGCGGGGAGTCGGCGCGCGCGTTGATGTGGATCGCGAACATCCGCTCGGGGGTGAGCATCAGGGCATTGAGGCTGGACTCGGGGAACTTCTTGATCAACGTGGCCAAGGCCTGGGTGACCCCTTCGGCCTCTTCGCCATGCTCCTCGATGCTCTGACGAACGAAGCGGAAGTAGCGCTCGCTGTCGGTGTCGCCCAGCAGCGCTGCGCAGCTTGCCGGCGACAACAGCTCCTCGAGCTCACCGATGGGGGAGACATGGCCGTTGTGGGCGAACGCGAAGTCGTCGGCGAAGAACGGATGGGTGTTCTCAGGACGCACGTCGAGGCCGCCGGTCGCCCAGCGCAGGTGGACCATGCCGGCGCACGAGAGCGGCTCTCGCACGAGGTCGGCATACTCCTTGTCCACGGCGGCCGAGCGCGGCGACGTCGTGGTGCGGGTCGCGCCGTCCGCGGTGTGCCAGGCCATTCCCCAACCGTCGGAGTGCACCGCGGTCAACGACGTGAACGCCTCGAGGCCCTCGTCACCGAGCAGGTCCGCGACAGAGCGCTCGGATTCGGTCACATAGCCGAACAGTCGACACATCGCAGTGGGTCACCTCTTTCCTCTGATCCCACGCCCGGAATGCAGCGCAACACCGGACGAAGGTGGATTGCATGAATCAGCATTCCTCGGGCAGTACCCCGAAGGCGGTGCGGACAGTCGGCGTCGAGGAGGAGCTCCTCCTGGTCGACAGTCAGAGCGGCGTGGCCCGATCGGTGGCCCACCAGGTCCTGCGTGTGGCAGAACGTCGCGGTGACACCGAGCCCGACAAGGGCCAACTGGGCGGTTCGTTGGGTCCCGAGCTGCAGGAGCAGCAGGTCGAGACCGACACCCCGCCGGAGCGTGACCTGGACGAGCTCGGTTTCGAGCTGGTCCGGTGGCGGGAGAAGGCCCGGGCCGCCGCGGAGGAGTCCGGCGCGCTGGTGCTGGCCAGCGGGACGACGCCGTTGCCGGTGCAACCGAGGGCCTTCGACGACCCCCGCTATGTCGAGATCACCGAGCGCTTCGGCCTCACCGCGAGCGAGCAGCTCTCCTGCGGATGCCATGTGCACGTCTCGGTGGAGTCCGAGGACGAGGCAGTCGGGGCGATGGACCGGATCCGCGCTTGGCTGCCGGTGCTGCTGGCGCTGAGCTCCAACTCGCCGTTCTGGCAGGGTCGCGACTCGGGCTACGCGAGCTATCGGTCCCAGGTGCTCACCCGCTGGCCGACCAGCGGTCCCACCCAGCTGCACGGGGACGCCCGCGGGTATGCCGATCACCTGCGCCAGCTGGTCGACACCGGCGTTCCTCTCGATGAGGGGATGGCCTACTTCGACGCGAGGCCCTCCCAGCACTACCCGACCTTGGAGATCCGGGTCGCGGACGTCTGCCTGGACCCGCAGGACGCTGTCCTGGTTGCTGCCCTGTGCCGAGCGCTGGTGGACACCGCGTCGCGCGAGTGGCGAAACGACGTACCGCCCGACCCGGCCTCGGTGGCGTTGCTCCGCCTGGCCACCTGGCAGGCAGGTCGCCACGGCCTCTCGGGGACCCTGCTCGACCCGGCGACGCATCGTCCGCGTCCGGCTCGCGAGGTGGTGGATGCCTTGGTGGCGCACGTTGCGCCGGCCCTGCAGCGCTCGGGTGACCTGGCTTGGGTCGAGCAGCGGGTGGGCCATCTCTTCACCGAGGGGACCGGGGCCGACACCCAGCGCGAGATCCTGGAGAAGCAGGGTCGGCTCGACCGTGCCGTCGTGGAGCTGGCCCGGATCTCGGCCGGACCCGCCGACTGATCACAAGGATCAACGGACGACTCCGACAGCCCGCTGAGGGTTTTTGGTCAGCTCGACTCGGGGATCGGTTCCAGTGAGGGATGAACCTCGGGGTTCGCGTCCGGATCGGGTTCCGGCACATCGGGGGACTGGGGCTCGATGCTCGGATCGGGGCTGGGTAGCGGGTCTGTGCCCGGGCTCTGGGTCATCCACTCCGATACCCGCTTGCCGCAACGGCATTCTGGCCGGACATGGATCGCGGAACCCCTCACGGCGTACGGAGGGGTTCCGCGGTCCCAGCGCCGGGACGGATCGGTCGGCCGCGAGTGCGCGGGTCGCTGCCGAATCCGTTCAGTTCCCGTTGCCCGGAGAGTGGTTCTGTTGTAGCTGCGGGGCCAGTGCCGCCGCGATTCGCAGTACCCAACTTCATTGCTGTCAACGCACATCCGGCGCAGACTCGTGGGATTCCTCGTCGGGGGTCAACGAGACCAGGACCTTGCGCAGGGTGTTGACCAACGCGCCGGCTGCGAAGGCGTCGACCTGCTCCTCGGCCCGTTGTCGGCGAATGGCTTCGGCGAATCCTTCGGCTGCCTGCATGGCCGCGTCCAGCGACGACTCGTCCACCTCGGAATCCTCCACCGAGCGCAGCGCCTCGGCCGCGCAGTGCAGGGCCCGAGCCGCCGATGGCCTCAGGGCCGGTCCGAGTGCCACCCGTTCGAGCTCGGCGTGCTCGTCGTGGGCCAGGACGGACTTCATCTCCTCGACGAGGATGGTCAGGTCACGCAGCGCCTGGCCCCGTTGACGCTGGTGCTCCGCGGGACCTTGCCAACGGCGGGCGCGCCAGTTGATCCGCGGGACGTCCACCAGCTGGCCGATCAGCTCCTGGGCACGCTCCGACTGTGACCGGAGGACCGCTTCACCCTCGCGCCACTCCTCGGGCGTCGGCAGGGGACTGCGCTCGAGCCCATCCGCCATGCCGTCCAGCTGGTCGGCAAGGACGTTGCGCAGCGAGTTCTGCACGTTGTCCGTGGCGATCAATGGCATCGGTGGCACCGCGAGGTTGACCAGGACGCCGACAACGGCCCCCAGAGCGGTCAGTCCCAGATAGGCCAGGACATAGCGGGTGGGGTCCGCGCCGCCGACGATCAGGATGAACAGCCCGGAGATGGGCACCCAGCTGGCCATCGAGCCGACCCGCTTCCAGGCCCCGAGCACTGTGCCGAGTCCGACCACGATCGCGATCGAGAGGACTTCTGGTGTGGGGGCTGCGCGCACGCCCATTGCAAGCAGGGCGCCCAGGCCGATGGCGAGGACCGCCTCGACGGTCAGGCGCATCGAGTGGGCCAGGCGCGAGGAGACTGCGACCACCGCACCCAGGGGTGCGTAGTAGGCGTAGTCATCGGCGGAACCCCGGAGCGGCTGGACGACCAGCCAGGCCAGTGCTGCGGCGACGGCGGCCTTGGCCGCCAGCGGAAGCAACGGATGGCGTCTGGGCGCCTCACGCAGCCTTCGTGCGACGGACTCTTCCTGCATGGACATGCCACCTCCCCAACCCGCCGGAGGGGTACCCAACGTCCGCCTTCGTCATGCCTTCACCACCGGGTGGACACCGCCTGATCCGGGCGGTTTCGCGAGTGGTGGCCGGGTGAACGGGCGGCCGGTGGGTACCGGTGCTCCGAACGCGGCACGAGTCAAGATCGTGTCGCCGGACATATGGAGGCTCACATGGCACTCATCCTGTGGATCATCGCCGTCGTGCTGGTGGTCAGTGGAATCGTTTCCCTTTTCCGTGGCGAGGTGCTCTGGGGAGCCGTGCTGATCATCGTCGGACTCCTCGTGGGTCCCGGTGGCGTCAGCCTCTTCACCTGAGGAAGGCTCGATGACTGAGACGAAGTCGAGCACGTCCGCGAAGTTGCTCTACCGGCCCTTCGGTCTGGTCACCTCGATGCTGGCCGGACTATTGGCGAGCACGATCTTCAAGGCGGTGTGGAAGCGCGCCGCGCACGGCGAGGACGCAGATCCGCCCCGTCCCTTGGAGAGCGAGTACGGACTCAAGGAGATCGTGGCCGCCGCCGTCGTGCAGGGCGCCATCTTCGCCGTGGTGCGAGCGCTCACCGATCGTGGTGGCGCACGCGCCTTCGAGAGAGTGACTGGGGACTGGCCCGGCAACTGAGAACTCAATGACGCCGACCCGTCGGGAAGTGCATTCTTGGGGAATGCACATTCACGACGGGTCGGCGTCGTTGTTGTCCGAGCCAGCGTTGCCCGAGTGAGTGTTGCCCGAGTGAGTGCTGCGCGGGGTCAGTACTTACGAGGTGGGGATGAACTTGTGGGTTCCGTCGCACCACGGCTGCCGCTGGGACTTGTCGCAGCGGCAGACCGCCACCACCGGGCGGGTGATCGGGTGCTCCACCCCGTCGTCGTCGGTCCAGGTCTCGGCCCCGCGAACCAGGAGCGGCCCGTCGGGGCACTCCTGGAGTCGCGGCTCGCCACTGCGCAGCGTCATGCGTTCGCCCCAATCCGCTGTTCCCGGACGACCCGCGGACGGGCCTGCTCGACGTCCCAGCGCTGCGTCAACGCGGCTCCGGCGATCTGGTCCATCTTCAGGCAGCTGGCGGCGCCGAGGAGTACGTCGTCCTCGAGCCGCGGGTCCTGCTCGACGAGGGTGGCGCAGATGTTGCGGATCGCGAGCTGCTCATGGACCGCGTCCGCCTCGACGTGCTCGTCAAAGTAGTGCGCGGCCGCGTGCGGCAGACCCAGTCGTTCGGCACCGCCGACGATGCGCCGGCACGGTGCCGAGCTGGTCGCCTCGAAGGCTGCCAGGTGGCCCAGTGACGCACCGCGCAGTCGACGGCGCAGCGCGAACATCGACATCACGTTGTTGACCGCGAGCGTGCTGGCGCTGGCCTCGTCGATGTAGGCGCCATAGGTGCTGTCGAGCCCCAACGAGTCGAGGGCGCGCGCGAAGAGACCGGCATGTAACCGGTCGGGATCACCCGCGCCATATTCGTCGTACTGCACCTCGGCCAGCGCGGCCTTGGCCGGACCGTCGATGCGTGCGAGCACGAAGCTCTGCGGGTCGGACTCCTTGAGGTGATAGATGCTCCGCTGCCGCATGAAGTCCGAGAACTGCTCCTTGCTCGCCCGGCGTTGCAGGAACGTGGCGAGCGAGCCGCGGTCGAGCTCGTCGATCAGGGTGATCAGGCGGGTCGCGAAGTCGCCACCGGTCTCCTTGGCACGACGTACGTCGTCCCTGGTGAGGTCGCGCAGCAACTCTTCGAGGCACGCCTCCAGGCGCCCCCTCGAATGGATCAGCAGCGGGTCCCACTCGAGGTCGGGATCGACACCGTCGAAGCCGCGGTAGTGCAGTTCGAAGAGCATCCACAACGCCAGCTGGAAGTCGTCATCGTCGATGAGCTGGTCGACCGGGCGGGGAAGCGACGCCACCGACGGCTGGTCGCTGCTCCGGCCCGCGAGGATCTCGCACACCTGTTGGCTCAGGGGACCGCGAGGAGCGGGAAGTTGCATGAATTGTCTCCTTGGACTCAGGGCCGGTGCGGTACCCCGCTGGGCGTGAATCAGTCGGGGCGGCGCAACAGGGCGAGCACGCCGCGCTCGCCGTGGGAGCGCACCTCGGCAACGACCAGGTCGACCCGACCTGCCATCCAGTCACCCAGGCCGTCGGCCTGGGCGAGGCTGCCGATCTGCAGCACCGCGGCACCCTGTGGGTGCAGGCAGTCGTCGATCGTCTGCACGCAGGCCCGGGCGAGCGCCAGGCCGTCGTCCCCGCCGTCGATCGCGAGCAGCGGGTCCTCGGGAAAACGACCGGTCCGTGCCGAGGGCACCCAGGGTGGGTCGGCGACCACCAGTGGGAACGTCTCGCCCGTCTCGAGGCAGTCGGCCACCGGACGACGGCGTACCTCAACACGTTCGGCGAGCCCGGCACTCGAGGCGTTGGCGAGGGCGAAGTCACAGGCGACCGGGTCGAGGTCGACCAGCACGCCGTCGCGACCGCAGTGCGCGATCGCGAGCAGACCGATGTGCCCGGCGCCGGTGCAGAGCTCGAGGATCGGACCGTCGGGAACCACCAGCGAGAGCTCGGTGACCCAGGCCGACTGGGCCGTGGTCCACGCACGCGGCGTGAGCACGCGCTCGTCGTAGGCGATGGTCAGGTCGCCGAAGACCGCCTGCTGGGTCATCGTCGGGGAGGGCTCAGGGGTGCGCATGGCGGAGCAGTACCCACCGCGACGGCTTCTATGGTGGACGTTGGGTACTGGTCGGGTCCCGCGAACAATTGGAGGTCAAGATGCCCACGATCAACGACGAGCTGCTGCACGGGCAGCTGCAGCACCACTGGGCCGGCGCCTCGGCAGGGGTGCACTTCTTCGAGCGGGCGGCCGACACGCACGGCGACCCCCGGGTGGCCGCGGAGATCGGCCGGTTGGCCACCGAGGTCCGCGAGGACCGCGAGTCCTTGCGCAACATCATGCTCTCGGTCGGGGCCACCCCGTCCCTGGTCGCCAGTGTCGGTGCCCGCGCGGGAGAGCTGGTGTCCCGACTCAAGCCGAACGGGCGGATCGTACGTCGCTCTCCGCTCACCGATGTTCTCGAGCTGGAGGCCCTGCGCACGGCGGTCAACGGCAAGCAGAGCGGCTGGGAGCTGCTCCGTGCCGTGGCGGACCACGACGGCCGGCTTGACCCGAACCATCTCGACGAGCTGCTCCGTCGCGGCAAGAGCCAGCTGTCCCGACTCCAGGAGCTGCACCTGGGTGTGGCGCTCGACCTCATCGCCGGCGACGGAAGCTCGACCCGCACGGAGATGTGAGAGTGCGGTGATCAGCCTGTGCTGGCCAGCCTGTGCTGACTAGTGCAGGCTGATCACTCTGTGCTGATCACTCCTGGTCGGGCAGGTCCTGGTCCCGTCCGCGAGTGACCCGCAGTCGGCGGCCCCGGGCGATGTCCTCGGCCTCCTTCTTGGAGGCCTTGTCGCTCTTGCGGGTGTCCCTGGGCGGGAGCTGGATGGTCTGCTCGGCAGGCATCCCGGCCTGCAACTCACGGCCACGCTCCAGCTCTGCGTCCAACTCGGCGCCGAAGAGCAGCGCCAGGTTGGTGATCCACAGCCAGAGCAGGAAGACGACCACACCGGCCAGCGAGCCATAGGTCTTGTTGTAGCTGGAGAAGTTCGCGACATAGAAGCCGAAGCCCGCCGAGGCGATGATCCAGACCAGGATCGCGACGACGGCTCCGGTGCTGATCCAGCGGAACTTCGGCTGCTTCACGTTCGGCGTGGAGTAGTAGAGAAGAGCCACGATGCCGATCACCACCGCCAGCATCACCGGCCACTTGGCGATGTTCCAGACGGTGACCGCCACGGAGCCGAGCCCGATCGCGTCACCGACCGCCTGCGCGGCCGGCCCGGTGAGCACCAGGCTGAGCGCGACAAGGGCGGTGAGCAGGACGGTGACCACGGTGACCAGCAGCATCGCGGGACGAAGCTTCCAGATCGGTCGACCTTCGTCGATCTCATAGATCCGGTTCATGCCGCGGGCGAAGGCACCGACATAGCCGGACGCGGTCCACAGCGCCGCGGCGAGACCGACGATCAGGCCGAGCCCCGCGTTGGGCGTCGCACTCAGCTCGACCAGGGTCGGTTCGATCGTCTCCGCCGCGCCTCCTGCACCGACGTCGCGCAGGATCTGAAGCAACGTGTCGACCGTGTCGCGTCCCTGCCCGACCAATCCGACCAGCGACAGAATCGCGATGGTGGCCGGGAACAGCGCGAGGACCGAGTAGTAGGTGAGCGCGGCGGCGAGGTCGGTGCACTCGTCGTCGATGAACTCGCGGGCGGTCTTGCGAGCGATGTAGAACCACGAGGGCTTGGTCAGGTCGGTGGGGGAGTCCGGCTTGTCCGCGGCGTCGTGGGTCGCCTCGTCCGAGTGACGGCCATGATCCCGGGGATCCGCGGTGTTCCCGCGGTGTCGTGTGCTGCTCGTCATCTGGATCTAGTCCGAGCTCTCCGAGGGCTGGTCCAAGGAGGTCTCGGCGTTCTCCTGCTGATATCCCTCGGGCAGGGGGTCGAGCGGAGGCTGCACCTCGGGATGGCCGTCCGGATCCAGCTCCGGGGTCTCCGGGTCGTCGGGCTCGATGACCGGCTCGGGCTCGGGCGCGGTCTGGGGAGGGGCAGCGTTATGTGTCATTTCCTGGGTCGTGTCTTGGGTCATGCCGTAGTGGTACCCGACACCTTGGGCGTCATACGGCCCAACCGGTGGTCGTACCCGTGTCGTGCCGGTCGTGCCCTGTCTCTCGCACCGTCGCGCTCTTGCGGAGCGGGACACAATGACCGGATGGATGCAGCACTCGATCGCCTCGAGGCCGAGCGGCAGGAAACGCTCGACCGGCTGGCCAACCTCGTCCACGACCATGACGAGGTGGTGGCCGCCTCGCGCGACACCAACGCCGACGACGAGCACGATCCCGAGGGCGCGACGATCGCCTTCGAGCGTTCCCAGGTGGCGTCGTTGATGCGCCAGGCCAGGCGACACCTCGACGAGATCGCCGCGGCCGTGCAACGGGTGCAGGCCGGGACCTATGGCACCTGCGAGGTGTGCGGGGAACCGATCGGCGAGGGCCGCCTCGAGGCCCGTCCGGTCGCCCGCACCTGCATCCGCTGCGCCTCCGTGCCTCGCTGATCGAGGAGGCCCAGCCAGCGCGTGTCGTGTGCGCGATCGGTCATCTGGGTACCTGCCGGGTCCGCAAGGATCATCTGTGAAGGGAAGGCCCTCGTGTCCGCTCGCGACCAGCACGCCGTACTCCACCTGGCCGGAGCCCGTCTGGTGATGGTCACCGGCCTGGCCCAACCCGGTTCCAGTCGCCTGCCCGCGCTGGGCACCATCGCCGTCGGCGCGGCCGCGAGGATCGGCGGCGCGGCCCTTGCCGGGGCGACCTCGGCGATCGCGCATCTGCGTCCGGCCGCCAAGCCACTGCACCCGCGCGGCCAGGTGTGGACCGCCAAGCTGACCCGCCACGGCCTGACCGAGCCGATGGGAGTGCCTTGGCTCGACGAGTCCGGTATCGACCAGGCGCTCGTCCGGCTCTCCGCCGCCGTCGGACTGCCCGACGGCTGGCCGGACTTCAAGGGCATCGCGATCCGGACCCGGGTCCCGGACGGGCAGGCCGACCTGCTGCTGGCCACCACCGGGGCGGGTGCGATGACGCGGTTCATGCTCGCCCCGGCCCGATCGGCGACCGGCCACGTGCACACCTGCCTGCTTCCCTACCGCGGGCCCGACGGCCCGGTGATGCTGGCCGCCGTGCCCGCCGACGAGGGTCGCTTCACGCTGCTCTGTGCCACGCTGACCGGCCCCTGGCAGACGTTCGGCGACCTGGAGCTCTTCGAGCCCCAGCCCGGGAATCCGTCGTTCGACCCGATCGAGCAGGCCTCGCTCCCCGGCCTGGACCACTACAACTGGGTGCGCAGGCTGCGTGCACCGGCCTATCGGACGGCTCGCGAGGAGCGTGACGCGCACGACCTACCCGGCGAGGCCGGGTATCGATGAGCCGATCACTTGCCGGGGGTGAGCCCGTCGATCAGCAGCGTCAGCCCAGCGCCGACGAGCCAGATGTCCTTGGCGATCGCGGTCCCGTCCTGGGTGGGACGAACACCGCTGTCATCGGTCATGCCGGGGGTGCTGAGATACATCTTCACCAGTCCACCGCCGAAGGCGGTCAGCGCGGCGCCGGCGACCGCCGAGGGCACGAACGGCGCGAGCAGTGCGACGCCGAGGGCGATCTCGCCGGTCGAGAGGGCCTTGCCAAACGCTTCGGGCTGCATGCCCTTGACCTGGGGCACGGCATTGGCGGCCATGCCCTGCATGCCTTCCGCAGCCTCGGGTGGCAGTCCACGCTTGGCCAATCCGCTGTTGAGGATGAATGCGCCGGTCGCGAGTCGCAACGGGACGTGACTGAGTTTCATCATGGGGTTCCTCTCGTCGGCTGGAACTGCAAAGTGACCGGTACCCAGCCATCGCCCCGGCACCACTTCAGCCCTGCCGCGCAGTTTGTCGGGGTGCCATGATGAACACCGTGAACGTTTCTTCTGTGAAGACCGTTGCCCACAGTGCGCTGGCCAGATATGACCAGGTTCGCGCCCACACCGAGCGCCTCGCCGCCCCGCTCACGCCCGAGGACCAGACGGTCCAGTCGATGCCGGACGTCTCGCCCACCAAATGGCACCGCGCTCACGTCACCTGGTTCTTCGAGACCTTCGTGCTCGCCGACCAGGAGCCCGACTTCGCGCCGTTCCAGGACAAGTACTGGTTCCTCTTCAACAGCTACTACGAGGCGATCGGGCCACGCTATTCACGACCCATGCGTGGTGTGATCAGCAGGCCCGGCGCCCACGACGTGGCCGACTATCGCAGCAACGTCGACGACCGCATGCGTGACCTGCTGGACCGCGTCGACGACGGCACGTTCACCAAGTTGGCGCCGATCGTCGAGCTGGGTTTCCACCATGAGCAGCAGCACCAAGAGCTCTTGTTGATGGACATCAAGCACGTGCTCTCGCTCAACCCGCTGCAGCCGGTCTATGCCGGCCGACCGGCGCCTCCAGGTGATCCCGGACCGATGGGTTGGGTGGACGTCGCCGGCGGCCTGGTCGAGATCGGGCACAGCGGCGACACCTCTGAGCCCGGCTTCTGCTTCGACAACGAGCTGCCGCGCCACCAGCAGTGGCTCGAGCCCTACCGGCTCGCCGACCGACTGGTCACCAACGGGGAATGGCTGGAGTTCATCGCGGACGGCGGCTACCAGCGCCCCGCGCTCTGGCTCTCGGACGGCTGGGGCAAGGTGCAGGCCGAGGAGTGGACGGCTCCGGCCTATTGGTCACAGGTCGACGGCCAGTGGTTCGAGCACACGCTGCACGGCACGTGGCCGGTCGACCCGTCGTTGCCGGCCTGCCACGTCAGCCACTACGAGGCCGACGCCTTCGCGACCTGGGCCGGCAAGCGCCTTCCCACCGAGGCCGAGTGGGAGCACGCGGCTCGCGACCACGAGGTCGAGGGCAACCTCGCCGACCTCGAGTCCTTCCACCCCAGGGTTGCCGGTGCACCAGACGGCCGACTGCGACAGCTCTTCGGCGACTGCTGGGAGTGGACCTCGTCGGCCTACCTGCCCTATCCCGGTTTCCAGGTCCCCGACGGTGCGATCGGCGAGTACAACGGGAAGTTCATGTCCGGCCAGATGGTGTTGCGCGGTGGCTGCGCACTCACGCCGCCCGGCCACGCGCGCTCGTCCTATCGCAACTTCTTCCCGGCCGGGGCCCGCTGGCCCGTGACCGGTGTCCGCCTGGCCGACGGAGGGGCCCCCGCATGAACGAAGAACACATCGACATCGACGTCCTCCTCCAGCCCGGAGACCTGCGCGAAGGCCTGGAGCACGACGCCCGGGTTGGTCTCACTTCGACGCCGAAGACGCTGCCACCGAAGTATTTCTATGACGCGACCGGCAGTGAGCTGTTCGAGCAGATCACCCGGCTCCCGGAGTACTACCAGACCCGCACCGAGCACGCCCTGCTCACCGAGCATGCCGGCGCAATCGCCAAGCGGGCCGGGGCTGACGTGCTGCTCGAGCTCGGCTCCGGCTCATCGGAGAAGACCCGGCTGCTGCTCGACGCGCTCCGCGACACCGGTGGCCTGGCCGGCTACGTCCCGGTGGACGTGAGCGCCTCGGCGCTGCGAGAGGCCGTCGAGGCCCTGCGCCGGGACTATCCCGGCCTGGCCGTGCACGGCGCGGTGGCCGACTACGACCACCACCTCGACCGGCTCCCGCACCTGGGCACCCGGCTGGTCGCCTTCCTCGGAGGCACCCTGGGCAACTTCCCTCCGCCGGCCCGGGCGACGTTCCTGGCCGACCTGGCCCGCGGGATGGAACCGGGGGAGAGCCTGCTGCTGGGAGTGGACCTGGTCAAGGACCCCGCGCGACTCGTGGCGGCGTACGACGACTCGGCCGGCGTCACCGCAGCCTTCAACCGCAACGTGCTCACCGTGCTCAACCGCGAGCTCGGCGCAGACTTCGACCCGGCGGCCTTCGGGCACGTCGCGGTGTGGGACGCCGAGAACGAATGGATCGAGATGCGGTTGCGCGCGACTCGCTCCATGCTCGTGCAGGTGCCGGCCCTGGATCTGCACGTGGCCTTCGCCGAGGGCGAGGAGATGCGCACCGAGATCTCCGCGAAGTTCCGCTCCGAGGGCATCGAGGCAGAGCTGGTCGAGGCCGGGTTCGAGCTGGAGGAGCTGTGGACCGACGCGTCGGGTGACTATGCGCTCGTGCTGGCGAGCACGAGCTCAACTGCCTGAGGCGATCCAGATCGTCAGCACCACGAACATCACGGTGGCGAAGATGCCGAGCCCGAGTGCCATCACGGCGACTCCGCGCATGCCGGACGTGTGGTCGACCTGCCCGGAGCGATAGGCCATCATCCGCCAGATCCCGATCGGCAGGAGCCAGCCGGCGGCGATCAGGCTCGCGGCCCAGAAGACGTGGATGGTTTCCATGTCCACTTGGTGCCCAATGAGGCGGCCGAGCATGCGTGCGTCATACGCCTCAGGACTCGTAGATCCCCGAGTGATCGCTGCGCAGCGTCTTCTTGTCGACCTTGCCCACCCCGGTGCGTGGCAGCTGCTCGACCACCAGGATCCGGTCCGGGAGCTGCCACTTGGCGAACCGCTCCGCCAGGTGTGCGCGCAGGTCCTCCTCGTCGACGCCCGCCGGGTCCGTGGCAACCACGAGCGCGACCGGGCGCTCCTGCCACTGCGGGTGCGGCGCGCTGATCACGGCTGCCTCCCGGACGGCGTCGTGCTCGACGAGCGCGTTCTCGAGGTCGATCGAGGAGATCCACTCACCACCGCTCTTGATCACGTCCTTGAGCCGGTCGGTGATCTTCAGATAACCCTCGGGGCTGATCACGCCGAGGTCTCCGCTGCGCCAGTAGCCGCGGTGGAACTTCTCGTCGTTGTCCTCGGCCCGCCAATAGCTCTCGGTCACCCACGGGCCGCGGACGCAGATCTCGCCGACCGAGGTGCCGTCGTGGGGAAGGAAGGTCGAATCGGGTCCGAGCAGACGGATGTCGACGCCAGCGACGGGCAGGCCCTGGGAGCGCTTGAGGTCCCACTGCTCGTCGGCACTGAGCACCTCATCGAGTGACGGCTTCACCCGGTTGCTGGTGATCAGCGGCGTGGTCTCGGTCGCGCCGTACCCGTGGATGATGCGTGCCCCGGTCAGCTCCTGGTAGCCGCGCATCAGGCTCAGCGGTGGCTCCGTGCTTCCGGAGATCATCCGCGCCCGGGACAGGTCGGGCGCCGGGTCGAGGGTGCGCAGGTGCTCCAGCATCGGGGTGAAGATGGCCGGGGCGCCGTTGGTGACGGTCACCTCGAAACGGACCATGGCGTCGGCCAGGATGTGGATCTGCTCGGCGCTGTAGCGCCCGGGCAGCACGACCCGGCTGCGTGCCTGGACGGCGACCTGGGGGAGTCCCCAGCACTGGGCGTGGAACATCGGCGTGGTCATCAGCACGCAGTCCCGATCGGTCACCGCCTGGTCGGCAGCCCACATCATCGTGTGCAGCACGATGCCCCGGTGCGAATAGAACACGCCCTTGGGACGACCCGTGGTGCCGGTCGTGTAGCAGGCACTGTAGGCCGACGTCTCGTCGATGACCGGCCAGTCGTACGTCGTGGCCTGGCGCTCCAGCAGCGTCTCGTGGTGGACCGGGTCGGGCAACGTCGTGCTGATCTCGTCGGGCCCCTTGTCACTCATCACCACCCACCGGCGCACGCCCGGGCAGCGACTGGCCAGCTCCTCGGCCTGGGGGAGAAGGCTCTCGTCCACGCAGACCACGGTGGCGCCGCTGTGCTCGACCACGTAGGCCAGGTCGTCGGGAGCCAGACGCAGGTTCATCTGCAGCATCACCGCTCCGGTGCCCGGGATCGCCCAGTAGAGCTCGAAGTGGCGCAGGTGGTTCCAGTCCAGGACACCCACCACGTCGCCGGGCCGCACCCCGAGGTCGTCGAGTGCGTGGGCGGTGCGTGCGATGCGTTCCCAGGTGGCGGCGTACGTCGTCGTGCGCCACTGTCCGTCGCCGTCGCGGTGGTGGATCTCCTGCTCAGGGTGCGTCACCACCGCTTGGCGGAACAGGTTCGTCGTGTTCAGCTGATAGCTGTCACCGTGGGTCGAGGGGTGACCCTTCAGGGGGCTGTTCATTGATCGTCCTTCGTCTGGCACTGGATCGGTGTGCTGGGTCGAGGCGGTTCAGCGCGACGACATCCGCATGGCGGCATCCAGCCGGATGGTCTCGCCGTTCAGCATCGGGTTCTCGATGATGTGCTGCACCAGTGCGGCGAACTCGTCGGGCTCCCCGGCGCGGGCCGGGTGCGGCACCTGGGAGATCAATGACTCCTGGACCTCGGCGGGCTGCAGGTCGACCAACGGGGTCCGGAAGAACCCGGGTGCGATCGTGTTCACCCGGATCCTGTGCGAGGCCAGGTCGCGAGCCAGGGGCAGCGTCATCCCGGCGACCCCGGCCTTGGAGGCGGAGTACGCCGCCTGGCCGATCTGTCCGTCGAAGGCCGCGGCGGAGGCGGTGTTGACCACCACGCCGCGCTCCTCGCCGTCCATCGGTTGGGCGACCATCGCCTCGGCCGCCAACCGCAGCACGTTGAACGAACCGACGAGGTTCACCTGCAGCACGTGGTCGAAGTCGTGCAGCGGGAAGGCCCCGTTGCGACCCACCACGCGTCGGGCGACGCCGATGCCGGCGCAGTTGACGACCATGGTCAGGGTGCCGGCTCCGGTTGCTGTGTTGACCGCGTCCTGCACCTGGTCGGCATCGGTGACGTCGGCGGCCACGAAGTGACCGCGCGCTCCCAGCTCGCGGGCGACGTCGGCGCCCGGAGAGGTGGGCAGGTCGAGGACGACGACGGTCGCTCCGGCGCCGCCAAGGCGCAGTGCGGTTGCCCGGCCGAGACCGGATCCGCCGCCCGCGACCAACGCGACATTGTCTGAGATCTGCACGTGGAGGCTCTTCTTCCGCAGGGTTGGGTCAGGGACGGGGACGCTCGTCGACGACGCGCCGGGCCTTGAAGACGGTCGCAGGCAGCGACCCGGGCTCGATCACCTCGATCGGCACCCGGATGCCGGTCATCCGCTTCAGCATCACCTCACCCTGCGCCTTGAGCTCGTCGTGCGAGCCGGCGGTGGCCGAAACCGCGGGGTCGTGTTCGGCGCGGACCAAGATCTCGTCGAGGGCGCCGCGCTTGGTCACCCGGATCTCGAACTCCGGGCCGAAGCCACCGACGCTGCGCAGTGCGGTCTCGATGGCACTGGGGAAGATGTTGGCGCCGCGGATCACCAGCATGTCGTCGAGCCGGCCCAGCACGCCCTCGGGGAGGCGGGGGTAGGTCCGGCCGCAGCCGCACGGCTCGTGGGAGATGTAGGACTCGTCGCCCGGGGCGAACCTGATCATCGGCTGCGACTCGCGCCACAGGTGGGTGTAGATGATCGCGCCACGCTCGCCGTCGTCCACCGCCACGTTGAGGTCGTCCTTGTCCACGATCTCGGTGAAGACCTCGTCCGTGATCAGGTGGGTGCCGGACTTGGACGGACAGCCGACGTTGGTCTGGAACGGGTACATCTCCGAGGTCGAGCCGGCGTCGATCAGGGTCGCGCCCCAGGCCTCCTCGAGGATCTGGCGGGTCCCGGGCAGGCTGCCACCGGGCTCACCACCGACCAGGAGGACCTCGACCGAGGAGTCGCGCAGGTTGATCCCCATCTTCTGTGCCACGGAGATCAGGTGCATGCAGTAGGAAGGCGTCCCGCTGAAGACCCGCGGCTGCAGGCGCTGGATGAACTCCAGGTGCTTCTCGGACTCGGCGACACCGAGCGGGAAGAGCGCTGCGCCGATCCGCTCCACGCCCTGGACGGTGCCCCAGCCGCCGAAGAACAGGCCGAACGGGAAGCCGACCTGGACCAGGTCGTCGGGTCGGATGCCGCCACACCACTGGGCCATGGCGTGCACGTCCGCAGCGCGGTCCCAGTCCTTCTGGCTGACGGCATAGAGAGTGGGCACGCCGGAGGTGCCGGACGAGCCGTGGATCCGGGCGATGTCGGCCATCGAGGTGGTCGCGGTGTAGCTGCCGAACGGCGGGTGCTCCAGCTGGTCGGCGACGAGCATCTTCTTGGTGATGACGGGAACCTTGTTGGTGAAGTCCGCCAGGCTCTTCACGTCGTCGGGGTGGAACCCGTGGGCGTCGTAGTGGCGACGGTAGAACGGCAGCTGCTCATAGACGTAGTGGAGCTGGTGCTGCATCCGGGCCAGGACCAGCTCGTCGCGTTGGTCACGCGGCATGGTCTCCCGCTCCTCGTCCCAGAAGCGGGGAAAGCCCCGGTCATCGAGAGCAGTTGACTGCGGACCCTGCTTGGTCGCCATGTGCGCGCCTCCTTCTCGGGTGGTCCGGCCACGCCGAGGTGTCGGACCGAATCTGATCGCGTAGCCGACCGATCGGCTGGTTATACTGTGCATCACTGTGACCGGCAGCACAAGAGCTGTCGGTGGAATCGGTCGTCGAAGGCTGGCGGGAAGGAGTGGCGTGATGAACGAGCTCGACAACGAGGTCCACGTCGACGTGGACACCAACGCCTGTGTGGGATCGGGGACCTGCGCGATGATCGATCCCGAGCACTTCAGCGTGGTCGACGGCAAGGCGCAGGTGGTCGCGGAGCGGGTCCCGGCCACCGAGGACCTGGAGGATGCGGTGGCCGACTGCCCGGTGCAGGCCCTGAGCGTGAAGCGCTGAGCGAGAAGGCGTGAGTGCGCAGGACTCCTGAGACGCTCAGGAGTCCATGATCGCCGCACCCGATTGCCGGGCTCGGCGGTATGAGCCCAGAACCGAGGGCCCAGTGGCTGGGTCAGCCCCGCCGGCGCGCGAGCAGCCCGCCGAGGAAGATGCCGGCGAGCTGTCCGGCCACAGCCCTTGCTTGGGCAGGGCCTCCGGGCTGGTACCAGCGGGTGGCCCAGTTCAGTGCACCGATCAGGGCGCGGGCCGACATCCGGGCGTCGGTGGACTCGGCGAAGTCACCCTCTTCGATGCCCTCGGCGATCACGTCGGCGACCAGGGTCAGATATTCGCGGTCCATCGCGGTCCACTCGGGGGAGAGGCCCTTGCCGGCGATCTCCTGGACATAGACGGTGACGTAGGGGAGCTGGCGATCGATGATCTCGAAGTGGATCTCTGCGATCTGGCGCAGCTTCTCCGAGGCCGGCAGGTCGGCCTCCTTGAGCTTGCGGGTCCGGTCGAGCAGCTCCTCCGCGTTGGGTCGCACGATCGCGAAGAGCAGGTCCTCCTTGCTCTTGATGTAGTTGTAGAGGCTGCCCTTGAGCATCCCGACCTCGTTCGCGACATCCTCGAGGGAAGCACCTCCGAACCCCTTCTCGCTGAACACGCGTGCGGCGGCTGAGACGACGTCGTCCCACCTGCTCGGTCGGGGCACTGGACACTCCTGTGGCTCTGGGATCGCCGACGGCGATTTGTCGAGGGACAAGGTAGCGCAAGAGGCATTTTATTCCTACCATTCGTTTGGTAACGTGTTTCGGCAACGACTTCCAAACCCGCTAGGAGCAGGTGTGCCCACCGTCAGCTACATGGACCCGCAGGGGACAGAGCACGTCATCGACGCGGAGGACGGGCGTTCTGTCATGGAGACCGCAGTGGCGCACGGCGTCCCGGGAGTGGTCGGCCAGTGCGGTGGCTCGCTGGCCTGCGCCAGCTGCCACGTCTATGTCCGGGAGCCGTGGATCGATCGCCTCGGCGAGGTCTCGGAGCTGGAGGACGACATGCTGGACGGTGCGATGGCCGAGCGGCGACCGGAGAGTCGCCTCTCCTGCCAGATCAAGATGTCTGCCGAGCTCGACGGCCTGTCGGTCGAAGTGGCACCGGAGCAGCTGTGAGCGCGCGGATCCTCATCGTCGGGGCCAGCCATGCCGGGGTGCAGCTGGCGGCCGCGCTCCGCGACGGTGGGCACGACGGTCCGATCACTGTGGTCGGTGCCGAGCCGCACCTGCCCTATCACCGCCCGCCCCTGTCCAAGGCCTATCTGGACGGTGCGGCCACGGTGGCCTCGCTGGCACTGCGTCCCGCCTCGTTCTATGAGGCCAAGGGGATCGAGCTCCTCCTCGGCACGCGGATCGAGAAGATCGACGCGTTCGCCGGGGTGGCGCTGACCGAGGACGGTGCCGAGCTGCACTTCGACAGGTTGGCACTCGCCACCGGCTCTCGGGTCCGGCGCCTGGCGGTCCCCGGCGCCGACCTGGCGGGCGTCGTCTACCTGCGTGATCTCGAGGACGCCGAGCAGCTCAAGCAGCGGCTCCCCGGCGTACGCCGTGCCGTGGTGGTCGGTGGCGGGTTCATCGGGCTCGAAGCGGCCGCCGTCCTGGCGCAGCGCGGTGTCGAGGTCAGTGTCGTGGAAGCGGGACCCCGCCTGATGGGTCGAGCCACCACGCCGACCCTCTCCGGCTGGTTCGCCGAGCTGCACCAACGCCGTGGGGTCTCGGTCCACCTCGGCGCCGGGGTGGTCGCGCTTCGCGGCGAAAGTGCTGTCGACTCGGTGGTCCTCGATGACGGCGCGGTCCTGCCCGCGGACCTGGTCGTGGTCGGCATCGGCGTCGAACCCCGGGTAGAGCTGGCCGAACAGCTCGGGCTGGCCGTCGACGGCGGGATCGTGGTCGATGAGCGCGCCCGTACCAGTGACCCCGAGATTGTCGCAGTCGGCGATGCGACCGTGATGCCGCACCCGCTGGACCGCACGTCGGGGGTGAGGTTGGAGTCGGTGCAGAACGCCACGGACCAGGCCGCCGTCGGCGCGGCCACGCTGTTGGGCACGGAACGTCTCCACCAGGCCGTGCCGTGGTTCTGGTCCGACCAGTTCGACGTCAAGCTGCAGATGGCGGGCGCACCGCGCGGCCACGACCAGGTCGTGCTGCGCGGTTCGCTCGAAGGTGATTCCTTCACCCTCCTGCTCTATCGGCAGGGTCAACTCGTTGGTTGCGAGTGCGTCAACGCGGCTGCCGACTTCGTCGCCGTACGCCGTGCGCTGGCCGCGGGTGTCACTCTCGACCCCGACCTGGCCCGAGACCCGGACGTGCGCCTGAAGACCCTGCTCTGAACGCTCGAACAGTCAGCGTGGCCGTGCGCGAGGCGGGACGCCCGTGCCCGGCCCCCACGTCCGGCGCCCGCGCTCGACGCGCACGTCCGGCACACATGGTGTGCCGCTCATTGGTAACCAAACAATCGACTGGCAACGTGTGCTGACAGCGACGCGGCGCTCCCGCGCCCACTGGGTGATCCGGTGACCGGAGGCTCCAGCGACTGCATGGATCAGGGCTCGACGACGTGCGCCCGGACCAGCTTGGTGTCTCCATCGGTGCGCACCCAGCCGGCGCCGTCCGCATAGGCGATCATCTTGTCGAACTGGCTGATCCACTTCGGGTCGCTCGGTCGTCCCATCCGACTGAGCGCCCCCACTGGGACCCAGACGTGCTCGCCGTCGCGAGTGGCGCCGAGCCCGTCGAGCCAGTCCTGGACGTCGGCTGGGGGAGTGGATCGGGGAATCCGGGCGTCGAGCTCGCGGAAGTTGTCGACGTCGGCGAGTGTGCCGCCGGTGGCGGAATGGTCGAGATGCACTTGTGGACCTTTCTCTCCTGTGTGACCCTTGACACACGGTAGTTAACCTACCTTATGGTTGCTTACGACATCAGTCCTCACGACATCGGAGTGAACATGGACGGAATGATCCAGATGCCCTCGGGTGAGGTCGGCCCCGCAGAGCTCCGGGCCGCCTTCGGTTGCTTTCCGAGTGGCATCACCGCGGTGTGCGCGCTGATCGACGGCGAGCCGGTCGGCATGGCAGCCAGCTCGTTCACGTGCGTGTCCCTGGACCCGCCACTGGTCTCGGTCTGCATCCAGAACCGCTCGAAGACCTGGCGGCAGCTCCGCTCCGTGCTCCGGATGGGCGTGAGCGTGATGGCCAGTGGCCAGGACCTCGAGTGCCGTCAGCTGGCCCGCCCGGAGGGAGACCGCTTCGAGGGCGTGGCGTGGGAGCACGACGAGAGCGGCTCGATCTTCCTCGACGGCGCCGCCGCGTGGCTGAACTGCGGCATCCACACCGTCGTGCCGGCGGGGGACCACGCCATCGTCCTGCTGCGCGTCCATGAGCTCGGCTTCGACGCGAACGTCGAGCCACTGGTCTTCCACGGGAGCCGCTTCCGCACCCTCGCCGGCGTCTAGCACTCGATCTTCACACCAAGGTTTTTCAGCCCGACCCCGACCCAGAAGAACGTAGAGAGGCACACCATGAAGTTCGGAATCTTCACCATGCCCGAGCACCCGCCGCGGGAGAACTGGACCCTGTCCTATGACCGCGACATCGCCGACATCGTCCTGGCCGAGTCCCTGGGCTTCGACGAGTACTGGATCGGTGAGCACCACACCGGGGGCTACGAGAACGTCCCGATGCCCGAGCTGATGATCGCCAAGGCCTCTGCGGTCACCAGCCGGATCCGGCTCGGGACCGGAGTGGTGAACCTGCCCTACCAGGACCCGTTCCTGGTCGCTGAGCGGATGGCCTTCCTCGACCACCTGACCCACGGCCGGCTGATCTATGGCTTCGGTGGCGGCGGGCTGCCCACCGACAAGGCGCTCTTCCAGATGGCGCCCGAGGAGGCAACGCCGCGCACCAACGAGTCCCTGGAGATCATCTGGCGCCTGCTCACCGAGACGGAGCCGGTCACCCACGAGGGCGTCTTCTGGCACTACGAGGAGCGGCAACTGCAGGTCGGGCCCTACCAGGTCGTTCCGCCGATGGCCGTCGCCGGCCTGACCGGCACGCACAACTTCGAGCGCTGCGGCAACCGAGGGTGGATCCCGCTCAGCGTCTACTTCGCGCCGCTGCTCGCCGAGAAGAACCCGATGCCGGACCTGGCGGACCACAAGAACGCCATCCTCAAGGGGGCCGCCGACGCCTCGCTCGATGCCGACCAGGCGATGGCGAACTGGCGGATCAGCCGCGAGGTCTACGTGGCAAGCGACAAGAACACCGCCATGAACGAGATCCGCGCGGGCGTGAAGATGTCGTATGACTACCTGCTCGGACTCGGCCTCGGTGCGCTGATGAAGCTGGATGCCGAGATGGCCGACCCGGAGCTGACCTTCGAGTGGATGGTGGAGAACGTCCCGTGGATCATCGGTAGCCCCGAGGACTGTGTCGAGCAGATCCACCACATCCGTGAGGACGTCGGCGACTTCGGGACGTTCCTGATCAACGGGCGCGACTGGGTGACCACCGACCGCTGGAACCGCTCGCTGGAGCTCTTCGCCCGCTATGTGATGCCGCAGTTCCAGGACCACCAGCACATGCCGCGCCGTGAACGCCTTGCCCGCAAGGCGCTCGGCCTGGACTGACCGGACTGGGACGACAACGGGTCCTTCGCCCATCATGGGCGAAGGACCCGCGTGTCATTTCTAGCCTGTGGTGCGTCCTGATCCGGTGGCGTTCGCCCCGTGACTGCACTGCCTCAGTGCAGGGTCCAGCCTCCGTCGACGGCCAGGGTGACTCCGGTGATGTAGGAGCCGGCGTCCGAGGCCAACAGCAACAGCGCGCCGGACAGCTCATCGGACTCGCCGAGGCGGCCCAGCGCCGTACGCCCGGTGATCTCTGCGGCCGCGTCGGGGTTGTCCAGCAACGGCCGGGTCAGCTCCGACTCGAAGTAGCCGGGAGCCAGGGCGTTGACCCGGATCTGCTTGCGCCCCGACCACTGCAGGGCCAGGTCACGGGTGAGGCCCAACAACCCGGCCTTCGAGGCCGAATAGCCGGCCTGCGGGGTCGTGGTGCCACTGATCGCGAGCACGGAGGAGATGTTGACGATGCTGCCGCCGTGGCCGGCAGCCATGCAGTGGCGGGCGAACGCCTGGGCCATGTAGTAGGCGCCGCTGAGGTTGACGTCGAGCACCGAGGTGAAGTCCTCGGGCGCCTCGTGGTGCGCCGGATTGGTCCGACTGATGCCCGCGTTGTTCACCAGGACGTGTACGTCGCCGAGCTCGTCGACCGCCTGCGACACCAGTGCTTCGCAGTCCCCGGGACGGGAGACGTCGGTGGCCACGGTCAGGCAACGGCGCCCGGTGCTGGTCTCGACAGCGGTCGCCACCTCGCGGAGCTTGTCGACACGTCGAGCAGCGAGGACGACGTCGGCGCCCGCGGCGGCCAGGGTGTGCGCGAACTGCACACCCAGGCCGGACGAGCCGCCGGTGACGATGGCGACTCGACCCTGCAGACCGAAGATCTCCGCCGGGGTGCGGCCCACGGGGTTATTCAGCATTGAGCCGGACCGGCAGGCTGGTGAGCCCGCGGGTCAGGATGACGGCATTCCATGACAGCTCCTCGTCGGCCAGCGCGATGTCTGGGAAGCGCTCGATGATCCGGGAGATGACGATACTCGCCTCGAGCCGGGCCAGGACGGCGCCGAGGCAGTAGTGCACGCCGGTGCCGAAGCTGAGGTGCGAGCCCCGTTCACGAAGGATGTTCAGCTGGTCCGGGTCGTCGAAGACCTCGGGGTCGTGGTTGGCCCCCGAGAGCATCAGGAAGACCCGGTCGCCGGCCTTGATGGTCTTGCCGCCCATCTCGATGTCCTCGGCCGCGATCCGGACGACCGCCTTGGCCGGGCCGTCATAGCGGAGCAGCTCCTCGATCGCCTGGTTGATCAGGTCGGGCTGCTCGCGCAGCAGTGCCGCCTGGTCCGGGTGCCGAGTCAGGGCCAGGACGCTGTTGCCGATCAGGTTGGTCGTCGTCTCGTGGCCACCGAAGAGCAGGTTGACGCAGATCGCAACCAGCTCGGCGTCGCTCAGCGCCTCGTCGCCGCTGCGTGCCTGGACCAGTGCGCTGGCCAGGTCGTCGCCGGGTTCGGCGCGGACTCGCTCGAGCAATGCCTCGATGTAGGAGACCAGCTCCTTCATCCCGGACTGGGCCCGGGCGTGGCGGTCCGGGTCCTCGAGGGCGCCGAAGACCAGCGCGGAGATGTCGTCCGACCAGTCCTTGAACCTGACCCGGTCCTCGGGCGGCACGCCGAGCATGCTCGCGATCACGATCGCGGGCAGGGGATAGGCGACCTCGTGGATCAGGTCGATCACGCCCTCCTGGCCGGCCTTGACCCGCGCCTCGTCCAGCAGCTCGTCGGCGATCTGCTCGACCTCCGAGCGCATTGCCGAGATGATTCGCGGAGAGAACGCCTTGTGCACCAGGCGTCGGAACCGGGTGTGCTCGGGCTGGTCGCGGAAGACCAGCCAGCCGTTGAGGAGCTCGAGTGTCTCGACGAGTCCGAGGTTGGGCCGCTCCTTGCGTCGCTCACGGGCAATGACGGGGGAGATCCGGTCGGAGGAGAACCGCTGGTCCGACATCGCCGCACCGACGTCGTCGTGCCGGGTCAGCACCCACGAGCGATAGCGGGCGTTCCAGTGGATCGGGTCGGTCTCGCGCAGCATGCCCAGGAACGCGTAGGGGTCGCTGACGGCCTCCGGTGCCAGGATCTCGTCCAGGAGTGCCTGGGTGGTCGGCTCGTTGGCCATGATCAGTTTCCCTTCGCGTTGTCGAACTTCATCAGCGCCACGACGCAGGCGTTGCCGTCCACTCCGGACACGCCGCCACCCATCGTCTCGACGAGGCCAACTCGGGCACCGTCGACCTGGCGTTGGCCGGCATCGCCGCGGAGCTGCCAGACGATCTCCACCACTTGGGCGACGCCGGTGGCGCCGAGCGGATGACCGCGGGAGAGCAGGCCGCCGGACGGGTTGATCGGAAGGTCTCCGCCGAGCGCGGTGGCTCCCGAGGCAGCCTTGGCGCCGGCCTGGCCCTGGGGGACCAACCCGAGTGCCTCGGTGGTGGTCAGCTCACCGATCGTGAACGCGTCGTGCACCTCGGCGACATCGACGTCCTCGGGTCCGAGCCCGGCAACGTCGTACGCCGCTCGGGCGGTGTCGTGGATCAGCCGGTAGCCCCACACGTCGGTGCTGCGGTGGTCCCACGGTCCGCCGGAGCGCTGCGCCGTGGCCAGCAGCTCCACGTCGCGTGCCGAGGTGCGCGTGCTGGAGAGGACCACTGCGGCCGCGCCGTCGGAGATGGGGCTGCACTGCAGCAGGGTGATCGGGTCGGAGATCATCGGCGAGGCAAGCACCTGCTCGATGGTGTACTCGCCTCGATATTGCGCTCGCGAGTTGTGCATGGCGTGGCGGTGGTTCTTCACCGAGACCGCCGCGAGCTGCTCGAGCGTGGTGCGTCCCTCGTGGAGCCACCTGCTGGCCTCCATCGCATACATGCTCGGCATGGCCAGTCCGGTGCGGCCCTCCGTGTCCGACTGCTGGGGGATGATCGGCCCCTTGAACAAGGGCGTCATCTGCTCCACGCCGAGCACGAGGACGCGTTGGTAGCGACCGCTCTGCAGGGCGACAGCAGCCTCGTGCAGGGCGGAGGTGCCGCTGGCGCAGGCATTCTCGACCGTCACGATGGGGACACCGGTGATCGCGAAGCCCTGCAACACGCGCATGGCCACGCCGGGCTCACCGAAGACGCTGCCCACGAAGACCGCGTCGAACGGATGCGTCGAGTCAGCGCCTTCATCATCGAGGGCCTCGCCGATCGCCTGCCACGCCAGCTCGGCCACGGACAGGTCTGGCTGCTTGCCGAAGTGCGAGGTGCCTGCACCAGTGATCCACACGCTCATGACTCGACCTCCACGACGACATCGCCTTCGACCGGTTCGACCAGGCGGATCCGACTGCCGACCGCTGGGGCCGTGTCCGAGCCGCGCACGTGGGCCAGCACTCGTGGGCCCTCGTCGAGGTCGACGTAGGCCAGGGCATAGGGAGGGGTTCGGTCACCGACGGCGATCCGGACCACGGTCGAGGACCAGACCACTCCGGCGGGCCCGAACCGGGCCTCGACGACCCGGCCGCCGCAATCGGCGCATCGTGGCCGGGGCGTGGGCATTGGGTGACCGCAGTCGGTGCAGGCCACACCGATCACCTGTGGCGGGTCGGTTCCTTCGACCCGTGGTCGTGGATCGCTCATCAATCTCACTCCTCAAGGTGCCCGAGAGCACTGCAACGGATAAACAAACAATAGGTTGGTTAACTGGGGCATGCAAGCACCATGCGCCCCCACCGGCTATCGGTCGCTGACCAGTGTGGGGTCGAAGGGGAAGGGCGCGATGCTCCGTGCGCGACCGGAGAACAGGGTGTCGAAGGTCTGGTCGAGATTCTCCTGGGTGAACCCACCGGGCTGCTGCACGGTGGACTGCGGCTGCCAACCCTGCATCAGTTGCACGGTGTCGCCGAAGACGGTGAACACCTGTCCGGTGACATCGCCCGCGCTCTCGCCAGCCAGCCACCCGACGACGGTGGAAACCTGCTCGGGTCGGTAGTTCCCGAAGGCCTGGGTCGACTCGTCGGTGCTCGTGCCCCAGGTGTGATCCACCATCCGGGTGCGGGCCCGCGGGGCCACGGCATTGACCGTCACGCCATACTGCTCCAGCTCCCGGGCTGCAGCCTGGGTCAGGGCCGCGATGCCGGCCTTCGCCGCGGAATAGTTCGTCTGACCGGCGTTTCCGTAGAGACCGGACTCGCTGACCGTGTTGATCACCCGTCCACCGGCCGGGCTCCCGGTCTCGGCGGAGGTACGACGCCAGTGGCGCGCGGCGGCTCGAAGGGGCGCGGCATGGCCGCGCAGGTGGGTCCGGACGACCTCGTCCCACTCGTCGGCGTCCATGTTGAAGATCATCCGGTCACGCAGGATCCCGGCGTTGTTCACCACGATGTCCAGGCTTCCGAACGTGGCCACGCTTTTGGCAACCATGCGTTCGGCTTCCTCGAAGCTTGCGCAGTCACCGCGGAACGCGATCGCTCGTCCGCCCGAGGCAAGGATCGTGGCGACCACCTCGTCGGCGGCATCACCGTCGATGGGCTCACCGGTGGTGCTCACCTCGCGGTCGTTGACCACCACCGAGGCGCCGAGGTCCGCCAGGTGCAGGGCATGGGCACGGCCCAGGCCACGGCCGGACCCGGTGACGAGCGCCGTCCGCCCTGCAAGGGGACCAGCACGAGGACCGGCAAGGGGACTGGACCGGGTCACGGCGTCGCGGGGTCGGCGGGATCGGCGGGGGAGACCGGCGTGCTGGTGTCGCCGAGATAGGCGCGCTGCACCGCGCTCGACTGCGCCACCTCGGTCGCCGTGCCGGACATGACCACGCGGCCGCGCTCGATGACATAGGCGCGATCGGCGAGCTCCAGCGCCCGGTCGACCATCTGCTCGACGAGCAGGATGCCCACCGGCAGGTTCTCCCTGATCTTGGCGATCGTCTCGAAGAGCTGGGTGGTCAGCGCCGGGCTCAGCCCGAGCGAGGGCTCGTCGAGCAGCAGGTAGCGGGGTCGACCTGCCAGGGCACGGGCCAGGGCGACCTGCTGCTGCTCGCCGCCGGAGAGCAACCCGGCCCGCTGGTTCTCACGCTCGGCGATGATCGGGAAGATCTCGCCCAGGACCTCCATCGGGTCCGGGTCGGAGCGCCTTCGCCCGAGCGCGGAACGACCGAGGTCGATGTTCTCGCGCACCGTGAGTCCCGCGAAGAGCTTGCGGCCCTCCGGGACCATGATCAGGCCCTGCTTCGCCCTCGAGTGCGCCGAGGCGGAGCCGATGGACGCGTCGTCGAGGGTGATCCGTCCGGCGCGGAGCGGGAGCAGTCCCGACAGGGTCCGCACCAGCGTGCTCTTCCCGGCCCCGTTGGCGCCGACGACGGCGACGACCTCCTCCTGGGCGAGACGCATGCTGACCTTGTGGAGCACGCTCACCGGGCCGTAGCCGCTCGCGATCTCGTGTGCCTCAAGCATTGCTGCTCCCCTTCGAGTCGATGGTGACGTGGCCCTCGCCGAGATAGGCGGTGAGCACGCGCTCGTCCTGTTGCAGCCCTGCTGCGTCACCGTGATAGATCCGAGCGCCTCGTTCCATGCAGGTCACCTCGTCCGCGACCCGGATGACCAGGCTCATGTCGTGCTCCACCAGGAGGATGGCCACGCCAGTGGCCGCGATCGCCTCGAGCGTCGTACCGAGCTGATAGGTCTCCGAGGGATTCAGGCCTGCTGCCGGCTCGTCCAGGATCAGGATCTTGGGGTCGCTGGCGAGGGCTCGGGCCAGCTCCACGGAGCGTTGGAGTCCGTAGGGGAGCTCTCCGGCCGGAGTGTTGGCGTGCTCCTCGATGCCCAGTCGACGAAGGAGCTCCATGGCGCGGTCCCTGCCCTCGGCCTCCTTGCGGCGGATGCCGGGGAGCCTGAGGAGGGTGGCCAGGAACGACTCGCCGAGCTTGGCGTCGAGCCCGGCCATCACGTTGACCAGTGCACTCTCGCCCTGGAAGAGCTGTGGTGTCTGGAACGTACGTGCCACGCCGACCTGATAGATCGCGTGCGGAGCCAGTCCCGTCGCGTCGGCGTCCAGGATCGTGCAGCTGGCGCCGGCCTGCAGCGGATAGACCCCGGTGGTCAGGTTGACCAGCGTGGTCTTGCCAGCGCCGTTCGGTCCGACCAGGGCGTGGATGGTGCCCTCGCGAAGGCTCAGCTGCATGTCGTCGACTGCCTTGAGGCCGGCGAAGCTGTGGGTCACGTCCTGCAGTCGCATCACTTCCGCGCGGGTGGCCAGGTCGACGTGGACCTGCTCCTGACGCACGGCCGACTTCACGATCGACTCGTCGACCTCGAACGCCGAGGCCTCGTCGAGCTCCGCGGAGGAGTTCTCGCGGCGTGCCCGCAGCCGGTGCGACAGCTGCTGGGCCCCGCCCACGATCCCCGACGGGAGGAAGACCAGGGTCAGGATGAGCAGCAGTCCGGTCAGTCCCTCGTCGGAGAGGAACCAGGTGTCGCTCAGGTTCTGCTGCTGGAACTCCACCAGGCTCGCCATGGCGTGGGAGTGCTCGAGCGTCATCAGCACGAGCACGCCGACGACCGGGCCGTAGAGGCGTCCCGCACCGCCAAGGATCACCATGATGATCAGGCTCAGGCTGAGCGTGAAGGTGAAGGACTCGGGCTGCAGGTGGGCCTGCAGCTGGGTCTGCATGGTGCCGGCCACGCCACCGAAGGCCGCGGCGACGGTGAAGACGGCCGTCTTGCGACGGCGCGGGTTGATGCCGATGTGCGAGGCGACGATCTCGTTGGTGGAGAGCGCGCGCAGGCTCCGGCCCCACGCCGACTGGGCGAGGTTGCGGTAGGCCAGGAACGACAGCACCGCGATGATGCCGACCAGCACCATCGCCAGCGGTGCGGTGCCGGCGAACAGTGGGGGCTCAAGGACGAAACCGCCCACCTCGATCGGTTCGAGCAACGAGGTCTCGTGGTTGGAGACGTTGGGGTAGCCCGCCAGGCGACCGAACGTCTCGAGCTCGACGAAGAGCCTGTGCAGCATCACGGCGAAGGCGAGCGTGATCATCGCGACCTGGGGCCCGGACAGACGGGCGGCGGCGAGGGACAGAACCGCGCCCGCGCCGGCCGAGACGACCACGGCACTGAGCATCGCCAGGGGCCAGGGGAGCCCGACGCCCAGCAGCATCCATGCGCTGACGTAGGCGCCGATGGCGACGAAGGCGCCTTGGCCCAGCGAGACCAGTCCGGAATATCCGGCCAACAGGTTGAGGCCGCAGGCGGCGACCAGGGCGACCGCGATCGACCCCATCGACTGGCTGCGGGAGATGGTCAGTGGATCCCCGCCCAGGCCGGGGACGATCGCGATGGCGGCGACGGCCACGACGACGATCAGGACGAACAGGTCCTTGCGGAACAGGTCCCTGCGAATGGTGGCGACTGCCTCGGACATCAGACCTTCTCCATGACGACACGGCCCATCAGGCCTTGGGGACGGACAGCGAGAACCACGACGGTGACGACGAGACCGATCACGCCGCCGATGGCGGTGCCGAGCAGGTCGGTGGCCACCACGGTGGTGATGCCATAGATGAGCCCACCGACCAGCGCGCCCGGGATGCTGTCGAGCCCACCGAGGATGGCGGTGGCGAAGCCCGCCACGAGCAGGGACTGACCGGTGCTGATCGAGAGCCCGACCTCGGCGCTGTACATGATGCCGGCCAGGGCAGCGATGCCCATCGCGATGGCATATGCACCGAGCGCCACGAGTCCGGGATTGAGACCCATCAGGGATGAGGTCTCACGATCCTCGGCCACTGCCCGGAAGATCGTTCCGAGACGAGTGCGTTGGGTGAACCAGGTGAGGGCGAGGGTGACCCCGATCGCCAGGACCAGGATCAGCAGGAACTGCGAGCTGACCCGGGTCCCGGCGACCGAGGTGAAGCCCTCGAAGCCGATCCCGTTGAGTGCCTTGGTCCCTGCTCCCTGCGAGTTGCGCAGGAGGTCGAGCATGATCAGGGAGAGTCCGGCAGTGGTGAGCAACCATCGGATGTCGTGCGGTCCGGAGTTGAACGGGCGTACGACGAAGCGCTCGACGAGCGTGCCCAGGATTCCGATCAACACGACACTGACTGCCACGGCCAACCAGGCCGGCAGGTCGAGGGCGACTATCGCGATGAACGCGAAGCCTCCCGCGGTGATGAATTCGCCGAGGGCGAAGTTCAGTGTTCGGGTGGTCTGGAAGGTCAGGACGAACGCGAGTGCGACCAGTCCGTAGAGTCCGCCGAGCGTGATGCCGACGAGGACGGAGTCCATGAATGCTCCTCGATTGGGATCGGGCTGAGAATGGGGCTGAGAGCGTCAGTCGGCCTTGACGACTTCTCCGGCCTTGTCGTAGCCGTAGGTGATCCAGTCCTCCGGGGTGAAGAGCTCGTGGTCCTTCTCGGAGAACGGCTTGTCGAACTTCTGCCCGAGCACCTCAACGGTGTCCAGGGTCTCCATCGCCTCGCGCACGGCGGGGTAGTCGCTGGAGTCACCGGACTCGGCCACGGCCGCGGCGTAGGTCAACGTCGCCGCATAGAGCGACCACACGGCGGTCAGGACGAGCGGCTCCTCGCCGTACTCCTTCTTGTAGCGCTCGGTGAGGTCCTTGAGCTCGGGCGACTCGAAGTCGATCGGGGCCGCGAAGGTGGTGTTGTCCCACTCGGCTGCCTTGGACAGCTCGGTGAAGGCCGGGTCCAGGATGGTCGCGGTCGCGACGATCTCGGGGTCATAGCTGACCTGGGCCATGCTGCGCATCATCGTGGCGTGGTCGGCGCCCGTGGTGAACCAGACGATGACGGTGTCCACGCCGGCGCTCTTGAGGGCGTTGACCTGGGAGGTCATCGACGTGGCGCCGGGGTCGACACCCTCGGCCTTGACCAGGTCGAGGCTGTTCTTCTTGGCATAGGAGCTGACCGCGTCATAACCGGCCTGGCCGAACCCGTCGGTGCCATAGATCATGCCGACGGTCTTGCCCTCACCGAAGGCCATGTTGGCGACCGCTTCGATGTTCTGGGCGTTGTTGTAGTTGGTGCGGAAGCCCCAGTTGGGCTGGGCGGAGTAGTCGATGATCTCGTCGGCGGTCGGGATGCCGGTCATCCACGGTCGTCCGGACCGCTGGATCACCGGTGCCACCTGGAGGGCCACGCCGGACAGGGACGGTCCGAAGACCACGTCGACCTGCTCCTGGTTGAGGAGCTCCTGGATCAATCGCGCACCGGTCTCGGGCTCACCCTTGTCGTCGCGCTTGACGAGGTCGAAGGTGACGCCGTACTTCTCCTTGGCCTCGTCCTGGGCCAGCTCGATGCCGCGTTCCAGTTCGATCCAGTACTGCGAGGCAGGGCTCGTCTTGGGGCCGATGACGCCGGCCTTCACGGTCAGGCCGCCTTCGCCGCCCTCGCTGGAACTACCGCACGCGGTCAGCCCACCAGCAAGCAACACAGCACTGGTGAGGGCCGCGAGCATCCTTTTGGTTGCCACGATGTTTCTCCCGTTCCGTCGGTTAACCAAACGATGGTTTGGATTGGGATACATCGAATAGCGGAAATCACGAAGTGTCAAGGGTCACAGTCGATGACCGGTTGATTTTCGTCGGTGACCGGTGCGTTCTGCGGTGCCCTCAGAGCGAGAGACCCCCGTCAACCATCAACGTCTGGCCCTGGACCATGGCCGCGCTCGGCGAGGTCAGCAGCTCCACGGCGGCGACCACGTCCGCGAATTCGAGGCCACGGCCGCTCGGGTTGGCCGCCGCTGCCGCGTCCAGTCGGCGCTCGGCGCGGTCCTTGAACATGGTGCGGAACGCCGGGGTGTCCAGTGGCCCCGCGGAGACGGTGTTGGCGCGCACCCCGAGTGGTGCCAGCTCGACGGCGAGATAGCGGATCAACGCCTCACCGAGGGACTTCGAGGGACCCAGTGCCACGTAGGACCGCACCACGCTCTGGGCGCCGCGGCTGCTCACATAGATCACGTTGCTGCCCGGGCGCAGCACCGGGAGAAGGCCCTGCGTCAGCGGGATCAGCGAGGTCGCGTTGACCGCGATCGCCTGGCCCAGCCTGGCCGGGTCGATGTCCAGCGCGCCACCTGTCACCGCGAGCGCAGCGCAGTGGACATAGAGGCTGAGCGAGTCGGTCTCGGCACGCGTCGCCGCGACCAGCGTGTCCACACCCTCCTGGATGCCGACGTCCGCCTTCACCAGGATCGCTCGTTGACCCGCTGCCTCGATCGCCTCACGCACCTCGTGGGCGGCCTGGTCGTTGGAGTGGTAGTTCACGATCACGTCGTGCCCGGACCTGGCCCAGTGCTCGGCGATCGCGCGCCCTATCCCGGACGAGCCGCCGGTGACGAGAACCGTCATCGCACACCCCGTTCCGAGGCGCAGGCGCGCCCGCTCGTCCTGCCGTGGGATCGGTCCGCGCCTTGCACATCTCGCCGACCCGGCACTTGTTGACGCCACACTTCGGTGTCCATAGGGGTGCTCCTCGTGGTTGGCGCATCGCCGAGTGCGAGCGCGATAACCAAACACTAGTCAGGATAAGACTGTGTGGGGAGTGCCTACCTTCACCGATCTGTGGAGACCCGCCGAAGTGTCGTCGTGACGCGGCACCGAACCGCTCTGACTCGCACCGGCAGCGACGGGTACTGCCTCGACATGGCCGACCTGTCCCCGCCGTTGCCCCCAACGTTGCCCGAGCCGTTGCCTGACGACGCGCTCGAGGCGCTGGTGCAACTGGACAATCAGGGCACCTGGGAGGTTTTCGGCCGCGAGCTGAAGGTCACCAACCTCGACAAGGTGCTCTTCCCGGCGACCGATGCGACGAGCGAACCGGTGACCAAGCGCGAGTTCCTGGCCTACGTGGCACGGATCGCGCCGGTCGCGCTGCCCTACGTCCAGGGCCGCGCACTCAACCTGCGCCGCCATCCCGATGGCGCCGACAAGAAGGGCTTCTGGCACAAGCAGCGTCCCGACCACGCGCCCGAGTGGCTGGGTGCCTGGGACAACCCGGACGCAGACCCGGGGGAGACAACGACGTACGTCGTGGCCGACGAACCGGCTGCCCTGGTGTGGGCTGCCAACTTCGGTGCCCTGGAGTGGAACCCCTGGACCTCGCGCACCGACGCCCCGCACGAGCCGACGTACGCCCTGATCGACCTGGACCCGGGGGAGAGCACCACCTGGGAGGAGCTGTTGGTGCTGGCCCGGTTGCACCGCACGGCCCTGGAGCACCTGGGCGTCACCTCACGGGCCAAGGTGACCGGCAAGCGGGGCATCCAGATCTGGGTGCCGATCGTGGCGGGCTACACCTTCGACGACACCCGCAACTGGGTGAAGGGCGTCGCGCGGACGGTGGGCAAGGTGGTGCCCGAGCTGGTGAGCTGGGAGTGGGAGGTCAAGAAACGCAAGGGTTTGGCGCGACTCGACTACACCCAGAACGCGATCAACAAGACCCTGGTCGCGCCGTGGTCGACCCGGCCCACTCCCGGGGCGACGGTGTCGGTGCCGATCACCTGGGACGAGCTCGACGACCCCGACCTGCGACCGGACCGCTGGACGATCCGGACGGCGCTGGATCGTCTCGAGGAGAAGGGTGATCCGTTCCGCGCGGCGCTGGGATCGGCGCAGGAGCTGCCCGCCTTCGAGTGATCCGAAGTCAGGCTGCGATGAGTGCCACACCCGGGAATGAATCGGTGCCGGGTGTGGGTTGACCTGTCGTGCACCTACTTCCGACGGCTCGGGTCGACACGACCCGGGGCAACACAGCCAGAGGCGACCTGCTCACGCGTCGCCTCGTCGTCGACCTCGTGCGCCTGCAGCTGCACTCCTGTCGCCGCTGACCTCGGCGCGTCCGGCCTGCCGGCTGGCGACGCGCCCTCAGCTCCCCTCCCCACATCCCGGAGGCGACGACGCGCGCGATCGCGCGACGCGCCAGCGAAAGGCACCCCATGAGCTCCACTGCCCAGAGCGCAGCGCCCACCAAGCGGCGCTGGCTTCCCTCCTTCGGCGTCCAGGTCCTGATCGGTCTGGTGCTCGGCGTCGTGGTCGGGCTGATCGCCCGCTCGATGGGCGCCGACGGCGTCGACTCCGCCACCGGCGAGGTCGACCCCAACTGGTTGACCGAGACCCTGACCATCGTCGGCAGCACCTTCGTGACCCTGCTGCGCGCGATCGTCCCGCCGCTGGTCTTCCTGGCCATCGTCGCCTCGATCGCCAACCTGCGTGAGGTCACCGGCGCGGCCCGCCTGGCCTGGAAGACGCTCGCCTGGTTCGCGATCACGGCTCTGATCGCCGTCGGCATCGGCATCGTGCTGGGCCTGGTCCTGCAGCCGGGCAACCACACGAGTGTCTCCTCGGATGCGGCCGCCGCACCCGGCAAGACCGGCTCGTGGCTGGACTTCCTCACCGGCCTCGTCCCGGAGAACGTGATGGGCCTCCAGGCCAGCGCCGGTGGCGACGGCTCGGTCGGCCTCTCCTTCAACGTGCTCCAGATCCTGGTCGTCGCCATCGCCATCGGCGTCGCGGCACTCAAGGTGGGCGAGGCGGCGGAGCCGTTCCTGGGCGTGGTCCGCTCGGCGCTCGCCGTCGTGCAGAAGGTGCTGTGGTGGATCATCCTGCTCGCCCCGATCGCCACCGTCGGCTTGCTGGGCAACGCGGTCGCCTCCTACGGCTGGGACGCCCTGGGCTCGCTCGGCACCTTCGCGATCGCCGTGTACGTCGGCCTGGCGCTGGTGCTGCTGGTCGTCTACCCGACCCTGCTGCGACTCAACGGCCTCTCGATCCGCCAGTTCTTCTCGGGCGCCTGGCCCGCGATCCAGCTGGCCTTCGTGTCGCGTTCCTCGATCGGCACAATGCCGGTGACCCAGTCGGTGACCGAGCGCAACCTCGGTGTCCCGCGCGCCTATGCCTCGTTCGCGGTTCCGCTGGGTGCGACCACCAAGATGGACGGCTGCGCCTCCATCTACCCGGCCATCTCGGCGATCTTCGTGGCGCAGTTCTTCGGCCTCGAGCTGTCGGTCTTCGACTATGTGCTGATCGCCTTCGTCTCCGTGATCGGCTCGGCCGCGACCGCCGGTGTCACCGGCGCCGTGGTGATGCTGACCCTGACCCTGTCCACGCTGGGTCTTCCGCTGGCCGGCGTCGGCCTGCTGCTGGCGATCGACCCGATCCTCGACATGGGTCGCACGGCGGTCAACGTGGCCGGCCAGGCGCTGGTGCCGACGATCGTGGCGAAGCGCGAAGGCATCCTGGACGAGACGGCGTACGACGCCCCACGTCGCGGCGCCGCCTGGCGCGAGGACGAGGAGCTCGTCACCGCCTGAGCCTCGGGGTCGAGTCCCCAACCAAAGGGTGGGTCCGCAGTCGCAACTGGACTGCGGACCCACCCGTTTCGCGTTCCGTTGCGCCAGGAGGGGCCAGTCGCGACACGCCGATTGGTCGCGCCGCCGCGCGGTCTGTGGTTGGTTTGTTTTCGGCCGAACGGACTATGACGGGGTGATCCGGACATGTGGGAGTTCATCAGGGACCGCTGGGATCTCATTGCCTACAACGCCCTGCAGCATGCGAACCTGGTCTTCCAGGCCGTGTTCGTCGCCACCCTGGTCGCGGTCGCGCTGGCCGTCGTGGTCAACCGCTTCCGGTTCCTGGACCCGATCGCCAACACGCTCTCGGCCATCGGACTGACCATCCCGTCCTTCGCGCTCGTCGGCCTGCTGTTGCCGCTGACCAAGATCGGTGCGGTCACCGCCTTCACCTGTGTCGCCTTCTATGCGGCGCTTCCGATCCTGCGCAACGCCGTCGTCGGGTTCGGCCAGGTCGACAAGGACCTGGTGGAGTCGGCCAAGGGGATGGGGATGACCGAAGCCGGCATCCTGCTCCGGGTCCGGTTGCCGCTGGCCTGGCCGGTCATCCACGCCGGAGTGCGGACCTCGGTGCAGATGTCGATGGGCATCGCCGCCATCGCTGCCTATGTCCTCGGTCCCGGGCTCGGTGGCTACATCTTCACCGGGCTCTCGCAGGCCGGGGGAGCCAACGCCATCAACTACGCCGTCGTCGGCACGGTCGGCATCGTGATCGTGGCGCTGATTGCCGACCTGCTGATGCTCCTGCTGGGGCGAGTCACCATCTCGAAGGGAATCCGCGCATGACCGAGACGAACGCATCCACCAGCGAGGTCGGGGACGACAGCGGGCGGAAGATCAGCGGTGCCGAGCTCCGGCTCGAGGCAGTGAGCAAGCGCTACCCGGGCCAGAAGGTCTCTGCGGTCGAGTCGCTCTCGTTGACCATCCCGGCAGGGGAGATCGTCGCGTTCGTCGGCCCCTCGGGCTGCGGCAAGACCACCTCGCTGAAGATGATCAACCGGCTGATCGAACCCACCTCGGGCACGATCCTGCTCGACGGCGAGGACATCCGGAAGGAGAGCGCGACCAGCCTGCGACGCAAGATCGGCTATGTGATCCAGGGCGGCAGCCTCTTCCCGCACATGAGCGTGGCCACCAACGTCGGCGTGGTGCCCAAGATGCTGGGCTGGAAGGCCGATCGGATCAGTGCTCGCGTCGACGAGTTGCTCGACCTGGTCGGCCTGGACCCGGACCGCTATCGCGACCGCTATCCCCGTGAGCTCTCCGGCGGACAGCAGCAGCGAGTCGGCGTCGCCCGCGGGCTCGCCGCCGATCCGCCAGTGATCCTGATGGACGAACCGTTCGGCGCGGTCGACCCGATCACCCGCCAGCGACTGCAGGACGAGCTGATCTCCATCCAGCGTGAGCTCGGCAAGACCATCGTGTGCGTCACCCATGACATCGACGAGGCGATCAAGCTGGGCGATCGGATCCTGATCCTCCAGGAGGGCGCGAAGATCGCGCAGTACGACACCCCCGAGAACATCCTCGCCGCCCCCGCCAACGACTTCGTCGCGGACTTCGTCGGTGCCGGCTCGACGCTCAAGCAGCTCTCGCTGACCCGGGTCCGGTCCCTCGAGCTGGGCAAGCCGACGATGGCGCACGTCGGCGACGACACCGGGCCGGTGCTGGCCCGGGCCGAGGAGGCCGGCGACGCGGCCATCGTGGTCCTCGACGACCGCGAGCGCCCGGTGGCCTGGCCGTGGCTGCGGCAGGTCCGCGGTCACGACAAGGTCAGGGGAATGCCCCGCGAGAACCTGGTCACCCTGGACGAGGCGGCGACGCTCAACGACGCCTTGGACACCATGCTGACCGCGACCCACTCCAAGGCGATCGTCACCGGCGACCGGGACCGATATCTCGGTGTCATCGACTTCGAGTCCGTCACCGAGCACATGCGGCAGACCGAGCGGGACGCGGCCGAGCGGGTCGAGCAGGCCGGCCACGAGCAGCCCGAGGACTCCGCAGCACCGGCTGGGGTGGAGAGCGATGGCTGAGCTCACCACCGCGCCGGTGGAGGACGTCCCCGGCGAGAAGCGCTCGGCCCGGGTGATCACCCGCGAGATGGTGCTGATGCTCACCGTCCCGCCGATCCTGGTGGCCGCGGTCTTCGGTGGCTTCGTGTGGTGGCGACAGACCGCAGAGCTGGACACCGTGGAGGCCAACCAGCTGCGCTGGTCCGAACTCCGCTCCCTGATGTGGGAGCACGTGCAGCTGACCGTCGTGGCCGCCATCATCGTGGTGCTGATCGCAGTGCCGTTGGGGATCATGCTCACCCGGCCCGCGTTCCGGCTCGCGGTCCCGTTCGTGATCGCGATCGCCAACGCCGGACAGGCCGCACCGTCGGTGGGCCTCATCGTGCTGCTCTTCCTGTGGCTCGACGGCGGCTTCTGGACCGCCATCTGGGCGCTCAGCCTCTATGGGCTGCTGCCGGTCCTGCGCAACACCATCGTCGGCATCGAGGGGATCGATCCGACCCTGGTCGAGGCCGGCAGGGGCATCGGGATGACCAACTCGATGACGCTGTTCAAGATCGAGCTGCCGCTCGCGGTGCCGGTGATCATGGCCGGGGTCCGGACCTCGCTGGTGCTGATCGCGGGCACGGCCTCCTTGGCCTGCTTCATCAACGCCGGTGGGCTCGGCGAGATCCTGCAGACCGGGATCAGCCTCTTCCGGTTCTCGTTGATGGTGACCGGAGCGGTGCTGATCGCCCTGCTGGCACTGCTGATCGAGTGGTTGGGCCGTGTTCTCGAGCTGGTCACCCGACCGAAGGGGATCTGAGTGATGTCACGACGTCGACACACGTCCGTCTCGGTGACCGCCGTCCTCGCCTGCCTGGGGTTGTTGCTCTCCGGCTGCGGCTTGGGCACGGCGGCCGGGCCGGTCCGCACAGGTGAGCTCGCGGGTCCGCTGTCGGACATCAAGTCATTGGACGGACTCAAGATCTCGATCGGCTCGAAGAACTTCTCCGAGAACATCATCCTCGGCAAGATGGCGGTCACCCTGTTGTCTTCGGCCGGTGCCGACGTGATCGACCTGACCAACATCCCCGGCAGCTCTGCCGCGCGACAGGCGCACCTCGAGGGCCAGGTCGACGCGATGTGGGAATACACCGGCACCGGGTGGATCACTTATCTCGGCCACGACAAGCCGATCCCGGACGAGAAGGAGCAATATCTCGCCGTACGCGACGAGGACCTGGCCAAGAACGGCCTGGCCTGGCTCCCCGCGGCGCCGATGAACAACACCTACGGGTTCGCGATGACGCAGTCCACGGCGAAGAAGTTCGGCATCACCAAGCTGTCCGAGATCAAGGACATCCCGGTCGCCGAGCGGACCTTCTGTGTCGAGTCGGAGTTCACCAACAGGCCCGACGGCCTGCCGGGGATGCTGAAGACCTACGGCATCGAGCAGGGCAAGGCCGACGGTGTGCCCGAGAAGAACCTGAAGACCTACCAGACCGGCGCCGTCTACAGCGCCACGGCCAAGGGCGAGTGCAACTTCGGCGAGGTCTTCACCACCGACGGCCGGATCGAGGCGCTGGACCTGGTGGTGCTCGAGGACGACAAGTCCTACTTCCCGAAGTACAACGTCTCGCTCGTGATCGCCGAGGACATCCTCGAGGACTATCCGCAGATCGCTGACCTGCTCGCCCCGGTGACCGAGAAGCTGACCGACGAGGCGCTGCTCAAGCTCAACGCGAAGGTCGATGTGGACGGTCAGGAGCCGGTGGACGTGGCCTACGAGTGGTTGACCGAAGAGGGCTTCATCTCCTGAGGGCCCGCGGGGCGCTCAGGACTCGTTCGGCTCGACGGCTGCGGCCGGGCTCTGGTCGTTGGCGACGTTGCGCGCACTCGTGGAGCGCCCGAGCGCGGCGACCTCGGCGTCCATCCGGGGGAGGATCTCCGGGACGAACTTCAGCACCGGCTTGTTGCCGGTCGCGGAGTTGACCAGGTTGCGGTTCAGTCCGATGCCGCGGACCCAGCCGGGGCAGTAGACGTGGCGTTGCCGCTTCTCGATGCCCTTGGCGAACGCCTTGACGCAGGCATCCACCGAGGTGGTCCGGTTCAGCGGGAAGGGCAGCCTGGAGAGCATCTCGCGGAACGAGGGCAGGTCCTTCTTGACGTCCTGGACCAGCGGGGTGTCGATCCACGACATGTGCGCGCTGCCGACGTCGACGCCCTGGTGGGCGAGCTCGAGGCGCAGCGCGTTCGCGAAGTGCTCGGCACCGGCCTTGCTCGCGTTGTAGGCCGCAAGCCCGGGCGCGGCGGTGAACGCGGCCAACGACGACACGACCAGGAAGTAGCCACCGGAGTCGACGAGTGCGGGGATCGTGGCGCGCGCGGTGTGGAAGACGCCGAGGACGTTGATGTCCATCACCCGCTTGAACGTGGCCGGGTCCACGCCCATCACCGAGCCATAGCTGGCGATCCCGGCGTTGGCGACGACGGTGTCGATGCGGCCGAACCGCTCGACCACCTGGTCTGCGGCGGCCTGCATCGCGCTCAGGTCGCAGACGTCGGCGACGAGGGGGAGCACGGCGTCGGAGCCGATCACCGCGGCGGTCTCGTGCAGAGCCGTCTCGTCGAGGTCGGTGATGGCGACCTTGTGGCCACGCCCGACGAGTTCCTTGGCGAGCTCGGCCCCGATCCCGCGAGCACCGCCAGTGATGAGGACGACCTGCTCCGACGAGTGACCCATGTGAACTCCCAAGTTGTGACGGTCAGCTGTGACGACCTGTGCACTGACACGCTAGGGGATCTGGGTCGACGTCGGTCAAGGTCTCAGGCGCGCACCCGCAGGCTGCCGAGTCCCTCGATGACCAGGTCGTACGTCGTGCCAGCGGCCATCGGCGTTGCGTCGGTGAGTGCACCGGCGAGCACGAGTGAGCCCGCAGGCAGCACCTCGCTCTGTGCGGCCACGTGTTCGGTGAGCAACGCGAGTGCCTGCAACGGCTGGCCGAGGACAGCGGCCCCGGTGGCCTCGTGGACCACCTCGCCGTCGACAGCTACGGTGCAACCGAGTGCGGCCAGGTCACCCACGTCGGCCAGCCGGTGACGCTCGGGAGCGAGCACTACACCGGCAGCGCTGGTGTTGTCGGCGAGCACGTCGGCCAGGCGGAACCGATAGCCGGTGAACCGGGAGTCGATGATCTCGGCGGCCAGCAGCACCGAGTCGACGTACTGGCCGATCTCGTCGATGCCGACCGGCTCGCTGATGTCACGCGAGGTGACGAAGGCGATCTCCGGCTCGATCCTGGGTTGGGCCCACTCGTCGAGGCGAGCGGCGACCTCGTCGGCCGAGACCACCATCGCGTCGGTGAGGAACCCGACGATCGGGCGCGCGACTCCCATCCGCTCCTGCTTGGCGTGGCTGGTCAGTCCGAGCTTGGCGCCGATCACCTTCTCTCCGCGGGCGATTCGCGCGGACCGGTCGTGCAGTTGGGCCGCATAGCCCCACAGCTCATCGAGGTCGGGGTGGGTGTCGGTGAACCGCTCGACGGGGGTGCGGGTCGAGCGTGCGGTGGCCAGGATGGTGTGGGCGTCCTCGGGGGCAAGGCTCATGACTCGACCGTAGCGTCCGATCCGATCAGCTGCCCGAGCCAGACGACCAGCTCGTCGAGTGCGGCTCGGGTGATGCCGTGCCCGCCGCCGTCGCGGTGCCCGGTGACGGTGGCACCGGAGACCTCGTGCAGGTGCTGCCAGGTGTTGTCGAGCAGCTCGCGGGGGATGACGTGGTCGGCGTCGCCCTGGGCGACGAAGACCGGCACTCCACTCAGCGCGCCCTGCTCCACCGGGACTCCGCCGTCGAAGGGGAGGGTTCCGTAGAGGATGGCCGCGCCGGCCAGGCGTTTCGGGTCGTCGAGCAGGAGGCCGCCGGCGAAGGCGGCGCCGCCGCTGAAGCCGACCAGCACGACCGGACGGCCGGCAGGTGCGACGTCGTCGAGCCAGCCACGGAACCACGCCATGGTCTCGGCGAGCGACTCGGGCACCGGGCGGCCGATGCCGCGGTTGGCGAACCACGCATAGCCGCCGCCCTCGGCGATCGGCGCACGCACGGCGGCGTACGACACCCCCTTCGGCAGGTGCGCGGCGAGCGAGATGATCTCCTGCTCGTGCGACCCCCGGCCGTGCAGCAGTACGACGAGTGGCTGGGTCGGGTCGTCGGCTTCGTGGAAGGCGGCGATGGGGGTGTCGAACGTGGTCATGGTTCAGGCCTCCAGGGGGATGAGCTCGGACGCGGTGCGGACGCCGGCCCAGCGGTCGACCTCGGAGCCGAGGTCGAGACGCTCGACGGGAGCAGCGTTCTCGTAGTCACCCCAGTGCTCCTTGGGGAGCATCCACATCACCTCGAACTCGTTGCCGTCGGGGTCCTTGGCATAGACGCTCTTGGTGGCGCCGTGGCTGGACTCGCCGGAATAGGCGCCCAGCTCGGCCAGGGTCATCCGGGCCTGCTCGAGGTCTTCGATGGTGTCGACCTGCCAGGCCAGGTGATAGAGGCCGATGGCGCCCGGTCGACGCGGCGCCTGGGCGCCGACGCCGAAGAGGCCGAGGTCGTGGTGGTTGCCCGAGCGGGGCATCCGGAGGAAGGCGGCGTTCGCGCGGGGCTCCCGGGCCACGATCTCGGCACCGAAGGCCGCTTGGTAGAAGGCGATGCTGCGCTCGACGTCGGCGACGAAGAGGACGGCGTGGTTGAGTCGGACGGCCTGGATGGTCATCTCGGGTTCCTTTCGCGAGTTGGGGTGGGCGGGTGCTGCGTCAGTTGATGACGCCGAAGCCCTCGCTCCAGCCGAACTGCTCGCGGGCGGCGAGGGTGATCTGCAGGAAGCCGATCGCCTCGAGTTCGCGGGCCCGAACCAGTGCGCCGGCGTCGATGACCTTGAGGCCACCGGCGGTGAGCACGTCGGTGAGGGACTGCTTGGCGTCGGCATCGTCGCCGGCGATCAGGGCGGTCGTCTGCAGCGGACCGACGGTGCCCTCGGCCAGGGTGCCGGCGAAGTTGGTGTTGAACGCCTTGAGGACCTTCGCGGTCGGGACGGCGGCGGCGATCTCGGCGGCCTTGGACGAGTCGGCGGGGATCACGAGCGAGTCCATGGTGGAGAAGTCGACGGGGTTGGTGAGGTCGACGATGACCTTGCCGGCGAGCTGGTCGGCGCGGGTCTCGATGATCTCGCCGACCGCGGTGTGGGGGACAGCCAGGACGACGATGTCGCCGGTGAGTGCGACGTCGCCGTCGCTGTGGCCGAGCACCTGGACCTCGGTGTTCGCGCGCTGCGCGACAGCCGTGATCGCCTGGCCCATGTTGCCGTTGCCGATGATGGAGAGGGTGGTCATGAGGGAATCCTGAATAGTTGTTGTTTTAACCTTTCGATGACCTAACACTCTCAGATGAATGGTTGTTCCGTCAACTAAATCGCTATCATGTGTTCCATGAGCACCCGACGTACGACCACGGGGGACGCGTCCTCCAGTGCAGCCGCGAGCCCAGCAGGGGAGCGCGGGCAGCCTCGATGGCTGACGGCCGACGAGCGCACCGCTTGGGTGCGGTTGCTCGCCGTCACCGAGCTGCTCCCTGGCGTTCTCGACTCCCAGCTCCGGCGTGATGCGCAGTTGACGCACTTCGAATATTTCGTGCTGGCGATGCTCTCCGAGGCGCCCGAGCGCACGCTGCGGATGAACTCGCTCGCCGGGTTGACCAGTGCCACCCTGCCGCGTCTCTCCCACGTCGTACGCCGCCTCGAGGAGAGGGGACTCGTCGAGCGGGTCCCGTGTCCTCAGGACAAGCGGGTCACCAACGCGGTGCTCACAGCGGCCGGCCTGTCGGCCGTGGAGCAGGCCGCGCCGGGCCACGTGACGACCGTGCGCGAGAAGGTGCTGGATGCGCTCACCTCCGAGCAGGTCGAGCAGCTGCGCGCGATCACCGACGCACTGTTGCCGCGGTTGGACCCGAATCGTCGACTCTCCAAGCTCTATGACCCCGGGCACGAGCGGCCTGCGGCGGGTCGAGACTCCTAGACTCGTTGGCATGAGGATCTTCCGCGCCCCCTTCGCCTCGGTGCATCCGCTCTATGTCGCCAAGGCGGAGCGAAAGGGCCGCACCCGTGCCGAGGTCGACGAGGTGATCCGGTGGCTGACCGGTTTCTCCCAGGCGGAGCTGGAGCAGCACCTCGCCGAGGAGACGACGTTCGAGGAGTTCTTCGGTGCTGCGCGCCTCAACCCTGCTGCCTCGCTGATCACCGGCTCGGTGTGCGGGGTCAGGGTTCAGGATGTCGAGGACCCGTTGATGCAGCAGATCCGCTGGCTGGACAAGCTGGTCGACGAACTGGCTCGAGGCAAGGCGATGGAGAAGGTGTTGAGACGCCCCGGGCCGACCGAGCCGGGGAGCGCCGCGGGTTCGACCTCGATCACGACCGACCGCGGACCCGACTTCGACGGCGTGCGGATCGGTCGCCCGGCGACCGGGGCGCTCATCGACGCGGGACATCGCACGCTCGCGGACCTGCCCGCCGACCTTGACGAGCTGCTCACCTTGCACGGTGTCGGACCGGCAGCGGTGAAACGGCTCGCCGCGGCCCGCTGAGTCGTCGAACCGCGAACCTTCTCATATGTGGGGGCGCGCTCGCCATCCGCTGTCCGACCCCGTGCGACCGACCCATCGGCAGAGACGACCTGGGTCTGGCCGGCGAAGCTCACCCGCACCTCGATGTCTTTGGGGTGGCCCTCGACTGCCACCCAGTAGTTGTCGTCCTCGTTCGGCTGGTTGGGGTCGAGGAGCGGCCTGTCAGATCCGGAGAGCGGGTAGTCCTTGCCGTCGGCACGGAGCACGACGTCGACCTTCGTGGACAAAGTCGCCGCGACGGCGGTGAGGGGGCGCGGGGTGTGAAACTTGGTCCCGACCTGCACAAAGCTGCCCCCTTCGGGGGCCTGCAGGTTGGCTTGCGCGTTCCAGAGACCGGGCAACTCCTCTTCCGGGGCACCGACAGCCACGTCGAGGTCAGACCAGGGCAGGAAGACCTGCCCGACATGAGCCGGAGCCTTCACGCTGTGCGGCTGGGTGTACACGTTGCCGACCTTCGCGTGCGGCCGGTCGTCCTCAGGGTGTTGCACGACGTACAGCGTCACTGCCAGCGCGAGGACGAGGACCGCCAGGGCCGCGGGGAGGAAACGGTTCAGGTGCTTCCCGACGGTGGCGAGCCTCGCTCGCGCTGCTGTGTTCACGGAGGGGATGTTCCCCCACGAACTGCTCGTGCAAACTGGGTGGCGGTCGTTCCTATGAGACGAGACGGGTGGTCGGGCATGACGAGGCGGACGAGCAGCGCGAGCAATGAGTTCGGTCGGTCGGGACGGGAGACCGATCGAGTCCGGGTCGGCCTGTTGGGCGTGGGCGTGCTGGCAGTGCTCTTCGTCGTCGGGCTGGCCTGGGCCAAGTGGCTGCCCTACGTCGACAAGTCCCTCGCTCTGTCCGACTCCGGTGCCTGGGACGGCTCCGCGATCTTCCTCTCCTCCGGGGATCCGGGAGCGACGCCGTCACTGGCGGGCGCGTGGCAGTTCACGAGTGACTACTTCCTCGCCGTCTGGAAGGCGGCGCTGGTTGCGTTGCTGATCGCGGCCGGCATCGACGCCTTGGTTCCGCGCGCATGGCTGCTGCGCCTGATGGATCGCCCCGGTCGACTCTCGCAGTCCTTGACCGGTGGGTCGCTGTCGCTGCCGAGCATGATGTGCACCTGCTGCACGGCGCCCGTCGCAGTGGGCCTGCGCCGCAGCGGTGTGCCGACCAGCGCCGGATTGGCCTACTGGATAGGCAACCCACTGCTCAACCCGGCGGTGCTGGTCTTCCTCTTCCTGGTGCTGCCGTGGCAGATCGGCACCGTACGGCTGCTGGTCGGGGTGCTGCTCGTCTTCGGGGCGACGGCCTTGGTCGCCCGGTGGCTGGACCCGGTGACCGAGCCGTCGTCATCTTCGCCCGACGTCCCGGAGACTCCCGCGCTGCGAGAGCTGCCCGGGCGTTATCTCCGCTCCTTGGTGCGGTTCGCAGTGGTGCTGATTCCCGAGTACGTCGTGATCGTCTTCCTCACCGGGCTGCTCTCCGGCTGGCTGTCCGACTTCGCCGGCCTGGACCAGTCACTGGGCGCAGCAGCGGTGCTGCTGGTCGCCCTGGTCGGCACGGCGCTGGTGATCCCCACCGGCGGCGAGATCCCGGTGCTGGCCGCCCTGCTCGCGGTCGGTGCGGCGATGGGCACGATCGGCGCGCTACTGATCACGCTTCCGGCGTTGAGCGTCCCGTCGATGGTGATGGTCGCGAAGGCGTTCAGCTGGCGGACGACGCTGGCGATGTCCGGCGCGGTCGTCGGCGGCGGCCTGGTCGCCGGAGGAGCGCTCGCTCTGATGCTCTGATCCGGGCTTGGCCACCGGTGCCAAGGACTCCGCCCGCGAACACGTCGTCGAGGTGCTTGCCCAGCAGCCGGAGAACCCTCTTGCGATCCGGGTCAACCAGATCGGCACGGCGTGCTGCCACCGCGACGTGCTCGACATCGTCCGCGCGGCCACCAACGAGGTGACGTTGGTGGTCCCCAAGGTCGAGTCCGCCGCCGACGTCGGGTTCATCGATCGGCTGATCCGCGGGGCAGGTGCCGAGCTCCCGAGCACCACGGACAACGTGCCCGCGGTGCGCATCGACGTACTCCTCGAGTCCGCGGCCGCGCTGCGTGACCTCGACGCCATCCTTGGTGCCAGCCCTCTCTTGCGCGCCGCAGTGATCGGGTATGCCGACCTCTCGGCCGACCTCGCCATGCCTTCGGTGGGGGAGACCTCGCTGTGGGACGCCGTACGCTCCCAGGTCGCCACCGCCGCCCGCGCCCACGGCCGCGCGCTGATCGATGGCCCCTGGCTCTCGACCGCAGCCGACGAGGCGTTCACTCACGACCGCTCCCGCGCGCGGTCGCTCGGCTTCGACGGGACCTGGGTGATCCACCCGGCCCAGCTGGACGAAGCCACCCGGATCTTCACGCCCTCAGCCGAGGAAGTGGCCTGGGCCTCCCGAATCGTCGAGACCCTCGCCGACGCCGTTGCCCAGGGAGCGGGAGCGGTGGCGCTGGACGGTCAGATGCTCGACGAGGCCGTCGCCGTGCGGGCGCGGTCCGTGCTGGTCCGCGCAGGCGTGGAGTGGGCCGAGGTCACCCGATGATCCTTAACGACACCGCGGGATCAGGCCTGGCCGCTCGTGGCCCCTACTTCGACGAGCTCGAGCACGGCATGGTCTTCGACGGCGCTCCGGGCGTCACGCTGACCGAGGGCGGTGCGGCCATGCACCAGGCCGTCGTCGGTGACCGACTCCCCGCCGCCACCGACCACGAGCTCGGCCGCCGCCTCACCGGTAGAGGGCCGCTGGCACACCCGGCATACGTCTGGGACGTGTCGATCGGCCAGTCCACCACGGCGACCCACTTCGTGAAGGCCAACCTCTTCTACCGCGGGATCAGAGCGCAGACCGCGATGACGCAGATGATGAAAACTTCCCTCACGCCGCCCCCTCGGTGTCTGCGCCAACGATATGACGCACCGAGCGTGGCCGCTCGGGAATGGCTGATGACGATGCGGACGCCACATTGTGCGAATAGGACGCTGTCCTGGGGAGCGGTGGGGCTCAGCCGAGTCGAGCTTGATCAGACGCCGTGTCGACCAGTGTCGCGGAGGGCAGCCAGTCGGCGCCGAGGAGTTGCGCGAGGTCGGTGAGCCCGGTGGTGTCGCCGCCCACCGTGTCGGAGGCCGCGGCGATGCGCTCCACCATCACCTTGCCGACCTGCTCCTCGACGGTGCCCTCGGCATAGGCGATGTGCCATGGCGAGACCTGGTGGTCGCGGTGGGTGCGGCCGGTCACCTGTCGTGCGGCGATGCCGGAGAAGCGGGCCTGGTGGAAGATGCCGACCCGCGGCTCGGTGCTCGCCTGGCGGCCGTCGGGGAGGGCTTCGCCGGCGTGCAGGCTGATTGAGGCGACCGTGGTGAAGACGCAGACTTTTGCCTGTCCGGTCTGGAACCTGAGCCGCTCGGCCTCGGGGTCGAAGCGGTCGCGGCCATAGATGGTGGCGACCTCGAGGCCGAAGTCCCGTAGCCGGTCGGCGATCGGGTCGGCGGCGGTCGTGACGAACTCGACCGAGCACGCCACCTGTCGCTCGGCCTGGACCTGCTGGGCGATCCAGGCGACCGTCGAGTCGACGCGGATCAGCCCGGCCTTCTGTCGGAACCGCAACAACGCCGCCCTGCCCCGGGCGACGTTGCGCCCGCGCCTTGCGATGTCCATCTCGCGGCAGAACTCTCCCCACTCGGCCTCGTACGCCGTCCGCTCCTCGGGCGTGAGAGTCACCGGCATGCCAGAGATCGGCACGGGTCCCCACGGCGCAGCGCGGTGCAGCATCGCGGGAGGGTCCTGATCGGCCAGCCAACCGCGCACCAGCTCGAGATCCGTAGCGCGTCGTACCGGATCGGTGGTTCAGGTCGCGCCATGACGTCCCGGTTCCACACCGAGGCCGTGGCGCTCGAGTGCGGTCGCGAAGGCGGCTCCGGGTTGTGTCGCCGAGGTCCAGTCCTGCATCGGCTCACCGAGCACCTGGGCGTAGGCCGGGGCGAGGTAGGGCAGTTCGAGGGGCGTGTGTCCGGGCGTTGCTGTGGTGGCGATGACGAACGGCGCCTTGTCGTGCGGCTTTCCGTGTCCCGAGATCCGTGCCCACAGCTTCCACCGTTTTGTCGTCGTACGACGCAGGGCGTGGGCCTCGTCGGCAATGATCACCTCCCACGTGTGGTCCTTGACCTTGTCGAGGCGGTCCCACGTGATCACGACCCATTCGAGATCGCCGTGACCCAGCGCCGTGATCGTGCGGCACCAGTGACCGATGGTGATGGCGGCAGGACGGTCGGCGATGACCAGCACACGGCGCGCGCCGCGCAGGTCGCCCACCGCCGTCGCTCCGAGGACTGCGGAGATCGTCTTGCCCACTCCGGGCTCATCAGCCAGCAGGAACTGTCGCCCGCCCGCCGCGGCACGGGCCGCGATCGCATCGGCGGCCTCGTACTGGATCATCCGGGGCTCGAGGGCCTCGCTCGGTTCCGGGTTGGGCATCGGGGTGTCGGGATTGAGCGTGTTCTCGATGAATCGACCGAGGGTGTAGGGACCCGGAATGAAGGGCTCGAGGTGTGCGGGCACGGTCCGGCCGACATACAGATGGGTCTTGACCGCCGGGTGCCAGGTGGCGTCGTCGACCTGTGTCCCATAGGGAACGTCGAGCACCCACACTCGCTCGCCAGGACCGGGGACCGGCAGGGCCGGGGGCGGTCGGCGCTTCGCGCCACGACGCGGGGACGGACTGCTGCGCCGACGGGCACTGGATCGGCGAGAAGTGGCCACCGACGAACATTATCGGCGTGACCGCCATGGCCGGCACCGGCTCGCCCGTCAGCGCACGCTTCGTCGATCGTCCTCATGTCGCACCGTCAGCCCGCGCCGATCCAGGTGGGCCAGCAGTGGCAGCACCACCCGGCGGCTCGTCCCCAAACGCACCCGCGCCTGGCTGGTGGTGAATGGTTGCGACAGCTCGCCGAGCCAACCCACAGCCAGAGCATCCGCACCGGGCAAGAGCACTATGCCCTCGCCCAGGTCGAGCAGACGATCGGCGCGGGAGGCCACCGCGATCGCCTTGCGGTGCAGGCCGAGCTCACGCATGCGGTCCGCGGTCGGGGCGACGAACGGCGCCTCGGCGAGATCGACCTCGACTGCGGCCAAGGCCCGTTCGATGTCGTCGGGCAACCCCACGCGGGCCGGCGCGGAGAGCACCTTGCCGCCTTCGAGCCGCAGCGGCGAGGACACCAAGGCGGGCACCAGGTCGGGTGAGGGCAGGCCCAGCGCGCGGGCCACAGCTGGCACGGGCATGCCGGGAGCCAGCGGATGTTGTTCGTCGTACGTGCGCACCACCGAGGCCATCCGCTCCTGCACCAACGCCGCCGCACGCTCACCGATCAGCCACGGTCCGGCATCCGGTGGCACGGGCACACCGAGACGGCGCAGCAGGTCGGTCGAGGCGATCCCGCGTCGGTCCAGCTCTTCGGCGAGCGTCGCCTCGCCGCTGGCCTTCGCCAGCTCCAGGCCGCGACGGGTTCCGGCGCCGCGTCGTCGAAGCCGCGGTGGGGAGGGATCCAGCACGGTGAGCCCCCACACCTGGCGACTGCCGGGATCGCGCAGCAGTGCGCGGTCGCCGATGCGCAGGGGCAGTGGTCGCTCCAGCGTCAGCCGGGCGTGGGTGGCGTCGAAGCTGCGCACCCGCACCGGCACCGCCAGCGCGCCGATGTGCAGCGCCGGCTTTTCCGGCGGCTCCTCATCACCGACCAGTCGCACGTCGACCGTGTCCGTGACGTGCCAGCGATCCGGGGTGAACAGCACGCTGTCGCGGGCCAGCTCGACACGGTCGTCGGCGGCGAGGTTGAGAGCCACCCGGGCCACGCCGGACACCGACTGCCGGTCCTGGTCCAAGGCCTGCACGCCGCGCACCCGCACGGTGCCACCAGTGGTGGCGAGCCGGTCGCCGACCGTGATCGTGCCGGCAGACAGGGTCCCGGTCAGCACCGTGCCCGACCCGCGAATGTGGAACATCCGATCGGCCCAGAGCCGCACGTCGGCATCGGGCGGGGGAGCCGGCAGCCCGGTGACCAGATCCTCGAGTGCCTGTCGCAGCTCATCGATCCCGAGCCCGGTCGCGCCGCTGACTGCGAGCACCGGGGCGCCGCGCAGCGACGTACGGTCGACTTCGGCGCGGGCTCGTGCCATCATCGGGGCCGGGTCGGCCAGGTCGGCGCGGGTCACCGCGACCACGCCGTGCGCCACGCCCAAGGCGTCCAGGGCCGCGAGGTGCTCGGCGGCCTGCGGCATCCACGGGTCATCGGCGGCGACCACGAAGAGCACTGCCGGCACCGGGCCGATGCCCGACAACATCGTGCGCAGGAACTTCTCGTGGCCGGGTACGTCGACGAACGCCACCTCCCCGACGCCGGGCAGCGAGGTCCACACATAGCCCAGCTCGATCGACAGCCCGCGCCGCCGTTCCTCGGCGAGCCGGTCCGGCTCGGCACCGGTGAGCGCCTTCACCAGTGTGGACTTGCCGTGGTCGACGTGACCGGCGGTGGCGATCACGTGCACGGGGACTCCAACACGCGTCGTACGGCCGCGGTCATGGCCTCGTCGTCGTCGGGGAAGACGGCGAGCAGGTCGAGCCGCAGGCGGCCGTCCTTGACGTGACCCACCACGGGCGGGGCCCCCAACCGCAACGGCTCGGCGAGCTCGGCGGGCAGCGAGACCGCTGCGCTGGGCAGTTCGACGCCGGGTGCGCCACCACCACCGACCGCGCCGGCGGAGGGTATGGCGTGCGCGTCGGTGACCTCGGCCAGCGACGCCGCGATCTTCTCGGCGCGCACCATCAGCTCGGGCTGCGTCGCCGCGAGCGAGACCGCGACCGGCGACGGCGGACCGGTCAGGGTCGCCTCGAGCGCAGCCAGGGTGAGCTTGTCGACGCGTACGGCGCGGGCGAACGGGTGCCGACGGAGCCGATCCACCAGTGCCTCGTCGCCGAGCAACAGCCCGGCCTGCGGACCACCCAGCAACTTGTCGCCGGAGGCGGTGACCAGGGTGGCACCGTCGCGCAGCGCGGTGGTGGCGTCGGGCTCGTGCGGTAGTCGTGGGTGTGCTCGCAGCAGGCCGGAGCCGATGTCGACCACGACCGGAACGGGCAACCCGGCCAGGTCGCGGACTGCCACCGAGGAGGTGAAGCCCGCGACCACGAAGTTGGACGGGTGCACCTTGAGCACGAACGCGGTGCGTTCGGTGATCGCTGCCGCATAGTCGGCCAGGCGCACGCGGTTGGTGGTGCCGACCTCGACCAGCCGGGCACCCACCGACTCCAACAGCTCGGGGATCCGGAACCCGTCGCCGATCTCGACCATCTCGCCGCGGGGGACCACGACTTCGCGACCCGCAGCCAGGGCGAGGGTGACCAGGCCCAGGGCGGCCGCGCCGTTGTTCACCACGTGCACGCCACCGGCCGCGGGGACGGCCGCGGCGAGCGCGGCGAGGGTGTCGCGACCACGGCGTTCGCGGCGCCCGGTCTGCAAGGAGAGCTCGACGTCGGTGGCGCCGGCGGCGACCACGAGCGCCTCGACGGCGGCGGACGACAGGGGAGCACGGCCCAGGTTGGTGTGCACCACCACCCCGGTCGCGTTGATCACCGGCCGCAGCGACGTCGCCGTCGAGGGCAGATTGGCGACGGCGTGGTTGGCGACCTCGCTGGGAGCCACCAGGCCCTCACGGCACAGGGCCAGGGTGGCGACCACGGACCTCTTCACCAGGCCGGTGCCGATCCGGGCCGCTGCCTGCACGAGTCGCGGATCGGCGAGCACGTCGTCGGTGCGGGGCACATTGCGTCGGGGATCCTCCACCCCAGTGATCGTAGGTGGTGGAGTCGAGTTTCGGGTCGAGGCAGGCGGATGGCGCCTGCCCCGACCGGTGATGAAGTTGGCGGAGGCGGACGGGAATCGAACCCGCCTGACCGAGATGCTCGGCCACAACGGTTTTGAGGACCGCGCCCATCACCAGACGAGGTACGCCTCCGAGATCACCATAGCGGTGCGTGCCGAGCGGAGCGGGCGCTCAATCGGTGCGTGCGATCGACAGCAGTTCGTGGCGCGGGATCGGGTTGTCCCGGCTGGCACGACAGGTCAGCTGGAGCAGGTCCTCGCCCGGTGACGTGCGCACCCGGACCGTCCACTGCGCACCGCCGACCTCGAACACCACCTCACTGATCGCGCCGTCGACCTGGCGCGACACCACTCGCAGCGCGTCGCCACGGGTCTCGGCAAGCTGGCGACGCAGTGCGATCTCCGCGAACTGCACCGGCATCGGGTGCGACGAGCGTCCACGCAGGTGGTCCAGGTCGAGCTGCCCGGCGAGGTGACCGTCGGCGATCGCGAGCGCCGAGACCGGCTCGACGCGGCCGTAGTACAGGCCCTCGGGCAGCACCAGCAGGTTGCCCGCGAACCGGTCACCGCCGATGTGCGAGACCTCCCAGGTGGCCTGCGGGTGGGCCGCGGCCAGTGCTGCGACCACCGGTCGACCGGCTTCGGCGCAGCAGGCGTCGTGACGACCATGGGTGCACACGCACAGCAACGTCTCCTCGCACGGGCTGAGCCCGGGGGAACGGCCGGCTCCCAGAGCCGCCAGGTCGAGGTCGAGCAACTGGTGCGGGTCGTCGAGCACGGTCGTCTCCAGCCACGATCTCGACGGGTGGGCGAACGCGGCAAAGACCCGAGTCCCCTCCGAACGCGCACCACGCTTCGTTCGTCTGATCAGCAGCGGCCGGACCTTGGCAGTCTTCGCCGCTCTGGTCACCGCCTCACCCAGTCCATCGGGCAGTCGGGCATCGCGCAGCGCGTCGACGCCCCACGGGCCGGAGTGCTCGATCAGCAGGAACGCCCGCACGGTCGATGCGGTGCCCGCCGCCGGCTCGTCGCGCAACCGACTGGCGGACGCGCAGCGGAAGGCGGGGTCGCGTGCGGTCACGGAGCGACCTCGAGCAGGCCCTCTCGGACGAGGCGGCGACAGAGCACGAGTCGGCTCTGCGGGTCGAGGTGCTCGGCCAGGTCGCCCGGGCAGAGCTCTGGGCGGGCGCGCACGTCGTCCATCGCGGGCCGCAGCCAGCCGGGCACGTCGATGCAGCGGTCCCCGAGGAGTACGTCGAGCCGCTCGCCGCGGGTGTGCAGCACGCACGGATGACCGGGGCGACGGCGCAGGCGGGTGCCGTCGTCGATCGCGTCAGCCGCGAGCACGTCATGCAGGCCGCCGGCCAGGCGAGGGCTTCGGGTGGTGAGGAACCGGCGTACCTCCGCCTCGACCGCGGCAGTGGTGTCGAGGCCACGGATCTGCTCGGCCAGGGAGCCCAGCCGGTCCGCGAGCTCCCCGGCGAGGCCACTCGGGTCCTCGAGATAGCCGGCGGGCAGGTGCTCGTCGGGCACCGCCTGGGCCACCTCGGCGAGCGTGCGCTGGACCAGGCCACGCCAAGTGAGCTGGTTGATGCCGAGGGTGACGTGCAGGGAGACGGTGTCCTGGGCGCGGGCGGCGTGCGGAGTGCCGGTGGGCAGATACATCGACAGTCCCGGCTCGAGTCGCACCTCGTCGGGGCCGTCGGGACCGTGCACCTCCCACAACTTGGAGCCGGCGGTCTGGAAGACGAACACGTCGTGGGAGTCCGAGTGCACCGCGAAGCCTTGCGAGCCGGGCGGGGTCAGATAGGCGTTGGCCTGGCACGGGTGGCCCAGCTCGAGCTCGAGCTCGGCGACCAACCGGGTGATCGGCGGCCAATACCGGTGCAGGCCCTGGAAGACGATCGTCGCGCCGTCGGCGAAGAGGGCAAGGGCCTTGCGGGAGTCGACCAGCCCGGTGAGCTGCTTGCCGGCGAGCGTGGCGCCGCGGGTGAAGGAGGACTCGGGAAGCACGCCGCCGTCCTTGGCGATCCGGATGGACGGCGTGCGGATCGCGGACGACGTGAGCAGGGTGTCGGCGTCGTCGAGGGACAGCAGGTCGACCAGCCGTTCGGGGTCGGCCTGGTGCAGGTGGACGCGTGACGCCCAGACCTTCGTGAGGAAGGCCTGGGCGTCACCGCTGAGCAGGTCGAGCGCGGAGCCGGGCACGCTCAGGACGCGTCGCCGTCGGTGGTGTCGGTGGCGTCCCCATCTGTCCCGTCGGAGTCAGTGCCATCCGAGTCGGTGCCGTCGGAGTCCGTGCCGTCCGAGTCGGTGGTGTCGCCGTCCGTGGTGTCGGTGGCGTCCCCGTCGGTGCCGTCGGCATCCCCGCCGAGTGCGGGACCGCCGGCCGGGACGGTGGCCATGTCGTCGTCGCTGAGCGGCTCTTCCGGAGTGCTGGTCATGAGTTCCTCCTGTGTGTGCGGTGGCCGCCGCCCCGAGTGGGCGAGGCTGGTGCTGGGCCCGCGGTACCCGTTGTCGCGGCTTCAACTCAGGCTCGTGCGGCGGGCGGATGGGTACCTTGGCCACATGACGACCAGCGAGCGGATCCGGTTGACCCAATTTGCCGCGGGCGGGGGGTGTGCCTGCAAGGTGCCGCCCGGTGAGCTCGAGGCGGTGCTGGCCGGACTGCCCAATGCGGTCGCCGACGGCGCGGCAGGGTCCCAGAATGCGGGCATGAACGCCGGCGAGCTGCTGGTCGGGCTCGAGCACGGCGACGACGCCGCAGCGGTGCGGATCTCCGGCAACCAGGCGATCATCGCCACCGCCGACTTCTTCACCCCCGTCGTGGACGACCCCTACGAGTGGGGCCGGATCGCCGCGGCCAACGCTCTCTCCGACGTCTATGCGATGGGCGGCACGCCGATCGTCGGGGTCAACCTGCTCGGCTGGCCCAGGGCCACGCTGCCGTTCGAGCTCGCCGCCGAGGTGCTGCGCGGCGGGGGAGAGGTGTGCCAACAGGCCGGTGCCTACCTCGCCGGCGGCCACAGCATCGACGACCCCGAGCCGAAGTATGGCGTTGCGGTCACCGGCCTCGCCGATCCCGAGCACCTGCTCCGCAATGACGCCGCCGTGCCGGGCACTCCACTGACCCTGACCAAGCCGATCGGCCTGGGCGTCCTCAACAACCGGCACAAGGCGACCGGCGAATGGTTCGAGGAGGCGGTCGCGGTGATGACGACGCTCAACCGCGACGCCAGCCAGGCGGCGCTGGCCGCGGGTGTTCGGGCGGCCACCGACGTCACCGGCTTCGGCCTGCTCGGCCACCTGATGAAGATGATGCGCGCCTCCGGCACCACCGCAGTGATCGACGCTGCCGCGGTGCCGTACGTCGACGGCGCCCGCACCTCGCTGGCCGAGGGATTCGTGCCCGGTGGGAGCCGCCGCAACCTCGACTGGGTCCGCCCGCACCTGGAGAGCGATCTCGGCGAGGACGAGCTGGTCCTGCTCGCCGATGCGCAGACCTCGGGCGGGTTGCTGATCGCCGGCGAGATCCCCGGCCACCCGGTCGTGGGTGAGGTCGTCGAGCGCCGCGAGCACCTGCTGGTGGTGCGCTGACGCATGGACTCCGAGCGACGGGGTACCGCGCTCGGCACGGCCCCGACTCGGTGAGGAGAACGGCATGGTTGGCGAGCAGAGGAAACCAAGCGGATTCCGGTGGCTGCTTGTCGCCGCCGCACTGTTGCTGCAGTTCTCGATCGGCGCGGTCTATGCGTGGTCCGTCTTCGGCGGCTCCTTGGAGAACGCCGAGGCGTGGAACCTGAGCAAGGTCAAGGCCTCGATGCCGTTCACGGTCACCATCGGGATGATCTTCATCGGCAGCTATCTCGGCGGCCGTCTCCAGGACCGGCACGGCCCGCGGATCGTGGCGCTGGGCGGCGGCATCATCTATGCAGTCGGGATCGTCCTCGCCTCGTTCACCAACGGCGCCGAGGACTACTGGCTGGTGATCGTCGGCTATGGCGTGATCAGCGGCTTCGGTCTTGGCTTCGCCTACATCGTGCCGATCGCGATGCTGCAGAAGTGGTTCCCCGACAAGACCGGGCTGATCACCGGTCTCGCGGTCGGCGGCTTCGGCTTCGGTGCGGTGCTCACCTCACCGGTCGCGCAGTGGTTGATCGACCGTGACCCCGAGGATCCCACCAGCGCCTTCCTGCCGCTGGGGATCGCCTATCTGGTGATGTCGCTGATCGGTGCCTCCTTCTTCCGCAACCCGCCCGAGGGCTACACCGTGCCCGGCTTCGAGCCGGCCCACGACGGTGGCGGCTCCGAGGTCGGCAAGGACTACACCCAGGGCGAGGCGCTGCGTACGCCGCAGTGGTACCTGCTGACCGCGATCCTCACCCTCAGCGTCAGCGCGGGCATCTCGCTGATCTCCCAGGCCAAGCTCACCGCGACCGACGTGGCCGGCTTCAGCCTCACCGGGGCGGCCACCCTGGTCGGCGTACTCGCTGTCTTCAACGGAGGCGGCCGGATCCTGTGGGCCGCGGTCTCGGACAAGATCGGCCGGATGCGCACCTTCGCCGCGATGCTCGTGCTGCAGGGCGTGTGCCTGATCGTGCTGCCGCACGCCAGCAACGTGGTGCTCTTCTTCGTCCTCGCCGCCGTGATCTACCTCTGCTACGGCGGCGCCTTCGGCACCATGCCGGCCACCGCCGGTGACTTCTTCGGCGTCCGCTATGCCGGTGCCATCTATGGCCTGATGCTGATCGGGTGGAGCCTCGGCGGCATCATCGGCCCGGTCGTGGCCTCGGCACTGATCGGCGAGGACAAGGCCTACACGCTGGCCTACACCGTCATCGGGATCATCGCGCTCGCGTCCGTGGCACTGACCTTCATCACCCGGGTGCCAGCCGGGCGAGAACCGGCTAGTGTCGGTTCCACCGAACCTGGAGGTGGTCGATGAACGGGCGCTCGTTCCTTCCGTGGCCGGCACTGCGCCAACTGACCGGCAAGGACATCCTCGGCCGCGGCCACGCCGCGCGTTCGGTGAAGACCGAGGAGATCGAGCCGCGCACCACCACCGCCGACCGGGTCGCTCGCAGCGTGTGCCCCTACTGCGCCGTGGGTTGTGCCCAGAAGGTCTTCGTCAAGGACGAGAAGGTCGTCCAGATCGAGGGCGACGAGGACAGCCCGGTCAACCGCGGGCGGCTGTGCCCCAAGGGATCGGCCAGCAAGAACCTCGTCACCAGCCCGCTGCGGCTCAACAAGGTGCGCTACCGCCCGGCCCACGGCACCGAGTGGCAGGAGCTCGAGCTCGGCACCGCGATGGAGATGATCGCCGACCGCGTCGTGAAGACCCGGCGTGACACCTGGCAGGAGCTCGACGAGAAGGGCCGTCGGGTACGTCGCACGATGGGCATTGCGAGTCTCGGCGGGGCGACGCTGGACAACGAAGAGAACTACCTGATCAAGAAGCTCTTCACCGCCATGGGCGCGATCCAGATCGAGAACCAGGCGCGCATATGACACTCCGCCACTGTCCCCGGTCTGGGGACCAGCTTCGGACGCGGCGGCGCCACCGGCTTCACGGCTGACCTGGCCAACGCGGACTGCGTGATCATCCAGGGTTCCAACATGGCTGAGGCGCATCCCGTGGGCTTCCAATGGGTTGTCGAGGCCAAGAAACGTGGTGCCCGGGTGATCCACGTCGACCCGCGGTTCACCCGCACCAGTGCGGTCGCGGACAAGCACGTCCCGATCCGGGTGGGCAGCGACATCGCCTTCCTCGGCGGGATCATCAACCACGTCCTGAGCAACGAACTCGACTTCCGTGACTACGTCGTCAACTACACCAACGCGGCGACGATCCTGAGCGAGGACTTCCAGGACACCGACGACCTGGACGGTCTGTTCTCCGGCTTCGACCCGGAGAAGCGCACCTACGATCCCTCGAGCTGGCAGTACGAGGAGGAGGACGACCCGAGCGAGCAGGACCAGGCCCAGGCGAACGACTCCGGGGACCACGCCAAGCACCGGGCGACCGCGGCAGGACTGCAGAACGAGTCGCACGGCATGCAGGTGGCCAGCCACCCGGCTCGCGACGAGACCCTGCAGCACCCGCGCTGCGTCTACCAGGTGCTCAAGCGGCACTTCTCGCGCTACACCCCCGAGGTGGTCGAGCAGGTGTGCGGCATCTCGGAGGCCGACTTCCTCGAGGTCTGCCGCGCATGGACGGAGAACTCCGGTCGTGAGCGCACCACCGCGCTGGTCTACAGCGTGGGCTGGACCCAGCACAGCGTGGGCGTGCAGTACATCCGCACCGGCGCGATCCTCCAGCTGCTGCTGGGCAACATGGGCCGCCCCGGCGGCGGGATCATGGCCCTGCGCGGGCACGCCAGCATCCAGGGATCGACCGACATCCCGACGCTGTTCAACATCCTGCCCGGCTATCTGCCGATGCCGAACCCGGAGCAGCACCCCACCCTCGACGACTGGGTGGACAGCGTCCGCAAGCCGGGCAGCAAGGGGTTCTGGTCCAAGGCCGACGCCTATGCGGTCAACCTGCTCAAGGCCTATTGGGGCGACACTGCGAACCAGGACAACGACTTCTGCTTCGACTACCTGCCCAAGATCACCGGTGACCACGGCACCTATCGCACGGTCCTGGACATGATCGACGGCAAGGTGAAGGGCTACTTCCTGCTCGGGCAGAATCCCGCCGTCGGCTCGGCCCACGGCCGTCTGCAGCGCCTCGGGATGGCGCAGCTCGACTGGCTGGTGGTGCGCGACCTGTTCGAGATCGAGAGCGCCTCGTTCTGGAAGAACTCACCCGAGATCGAGACCGGCGAGATCGTGCCCGAGGAGTGCGGCACCGAGGTGTTCCTGCTGCCCGCTGCCTCGCACGTGGAGAAGGAGGGCACCTTCACCCAGACCCAGCGGATGCTGCAGTGGCGCGAGAAGGCGGTCAACCCGTCCGGCGACGCGCGTTCGGAGCTGTGGTTCTTCTACCACCTGGGCCGGATGGTCAAGGAGCGGCTGGCCGACTCCGCGGACGAGCGCGACCGACCGGTACTGGACCTGGAGTGGGACTACCCGCTGCACACCGAGCGCAACGACGAGGCCGAGTGGGAGGAGCCCAGCGCCGACGCGGTGCTGCGCGAGATCAACGGTTATGAGGTCGACTCCGGTCGCCTGTTGTCCTCGTTCACCGAGATGAAGGCCGACGGCTCGACTCTCGGTGGTTGCTGGATCTACACCGGTGTCTATGCCGACGGCGTCAACCAGGCGGCTCGCAAGAAGTCGCGTCACGAGCAGTCGTTCGTGGCTCCCGAGTGGGGCTGGGCGTGGCCGATGAACCGGCGGATCCTCTACAACCGCGCCTCCGCAGATCCCGAGGGCAAGCCGTGGAGCAAGCGCAAGGCCTACGTCTGGTGGGACGAGGAGAAGGGCGAGTGGACCGGCGACGACGTACCGGACTTCGAGAAGACCAAGTCGCCCTCCTACCGCTCGCCCGAGGGCGCCGACGGCGTGGCCGCGATCGAGGGCATCGACCCGTTCATCATGCAGGGCGACGGGAAGGGCGCGCTCTACGTGGCGCAGGGTCTGGTCGACGGACCGATGCCGACCCACTATGAACCGGTCGAGTCCCCGTTCCGCAACCAGCTCTACGGGCAGCAGTCCAACCCGACCCGGCTGGAATATGTCCGCGACGACAACCCGATGAACCCGGCACCGCCGCAGCAGCACGCGGACGTGTTCCCGTTCGTGTTCACCACCAGCCGACTCACCGAGCACCACACCGCAGGTGGGATGAGCCGCTATCTCGAGCACCTCGCCGAGCTGCAGCCGGAGATGTTCGTCGAGGTCTCCCCGGCGCTGGCCGCCGAGCGCGGGCTCGACCACATGGGCTGGTGCCACGTGGTCACCGCACGCTCCGCGATCGAGGGCCGGGTGCTGGTCACCGAACGGCTGCGGCCGCTGAAGGTGGAGGGCCGCATCGTCCACCAGGTGTGGATGCCCTATCACTGGGGCAGCGGCGGCCTGGTCACCGGCGACTCGGCCAACGACCTGTTCGGCATCACCCTCGACCCCAACGTCCAGATCCAGGAGACCAAGGTGGGCACCTGCGACGTGCAGCCCGGCAAGCGTCCGCGCGGACCCGAGCTGCGTGCCCTGATCGACGGCTATCGGGAACGGTCCGGCACCGTCGGGTCCGAGCGTGGCCCGGTCGTCACCGTGCGCACCGAGAGGGAGGATGACGAATGAGTCTGCGTGACAGCCTCTTCAACTGGGACGGGATGGCGAACAGCCTCTTCGGACCTCTCGATCCCGCCCCGAACGCGGGGTACGACGATCCGCCCGCGCGCAAGGGCTTCTTCACCGACACCTCGATCTGCATCGGCTGCAAGGCCTGTGAGGTGGCCTGCAAGGAGTGGAACGACGTTCCGGAGAACGTCTTCGCCATGCTCGGCACCTCCTACGACAACAGCCATTCGCTCAACGCCAACCAGTGGCGGCACGTGGCCTTCATCGAGAAGCCGGCCAAGGCCACGCCACCGGTCGACCTCGGCATGCCCACCCTGGGCGCCGCGCCCAACGACGTACCCGAGGAGGAGAAGCCCGACTTCCAGTGGCTGATGTCCTCCGACGTCTGCAAGCACTGCACCCACGCCGCCTGCCTCGACGTGTGCCCGACCGGCTCGCTGTTCCGCTCGGAGTTCGGCACCGTCGTGGTCCAGGACGACATCTGCAACGGCTGCGGCTACTGCGTCGCGGCCTGCCCGTACGGCGTGATCGACCGGCGCCGCGGGCCCGACGGTGACCCGAGTGTGGGGATCGCCCAGAAGTGCACGCTCTGCTACGACCGGCTCACCGACGGCCAGCGGCCAGCGTGTGCCCAGGCCTGCCCGACCGAGTCGATCCTGTTCGGCGACGTCGAGGAGCTGCGCCGCACGGCCAACGACCGGGTCGCCCGCCTGCACGAGCAGGGCGTGATGGATGCCCGGCTCTATGGCAACGACCCCGACGACGGGGTCGGTGGCACCGGGGCGTTCTTCCTGCTGCTCGACGAGCCCGAGGTCTATGGCCTGCCGCCGGACCCGGTGGTCACCACCAAGGACCTGCCGACGATGTACCGCCGCGCAGGTGCGGCCGCGCTCGCCCTCCTTGCGGGGGCAGCCGTCTCGTTCGTGGGTCGGCGGCCATGACTGGCCCCGAGCAACGCACCGACACCGACCGGGCCACCGACGCACCGCAGCAGAGCGGAGCGCGGCATCGGGGATCGCCCGCGCGTGACTCGATCGTGCCGGAGGCCGACTTCGAGTCCTACTACGGCCGACCGATCGTCAAGCCGGCCCCGTGGGAGCACGACATCGCCTACTACATGTTCACCGGGGGAGTCGCCGCGGGCAGTGCCATCCTCGGCGCCGGGGCCGACCTGACCGAGCGCCCCGGCCTTCGGCGTACGTCGCGGCTCGGGTCCGCGGTCGCACTCGTGCTGAGCATGTTCTTCTTGATCAAGGACCTCGGCAAGCCGTCCCGGTTCCTCAACATGCTGCGGGTGGCCAAGCCGACCTCGCCGATGTCGGTCGGGACCTGGCTGCTCTCGCTGCACGGTCCGTTCTCCGCACTTGCCTCCGCCGCAGAGGTGGCCGGCCTGCTGCCTTCGCGGTGGCAGCGTGGGCCGATCGGACTGGCACTGCGCCTGGGCCGACCGGCCGGGATCGCGGCGGCGGTGACCGCCCCGCCGGTCGCGGCCTACACCGCTGTGCTGCTCTCCGACACCGCCACTCCTGCCTGGCACTCGGCCCACGAGGAGCTGCCGTTCGTCTTCTGCGGCTCCGCCGCGGCTGCCTCCGGTGGCCTCGGGTTGATCGGGGCACCGCTGGGGGAGTCCGGCCCGGCGCGAGCATTCGCGATCGGAGGAGCGGTCGTCGACCTGGTCGCCGAGCACCGGATGGAGCAGTCGATGGGGATCTCCGCGGAGACCTTGCACCAGGGCTCGGCCGGCCGGTGGATGCAGGCCAGCAAGGGATTGATGGTGCTCGGCGCGACCGGAGCGCTGCTGGGTCGCCGCTCCCGGGCCGTCTCGATCGCGTCGGGCGCGGCCCTGATGGCCGGATCACTGTGCACCCGGATCGGGGTCTTCGAGGCCGGGATCGCCTCAGCCAACGACCCGAAGTATGTCGTCGTCCCGCAGCGCGAGCGCGTCGCGCGGGGTGAAGCCGTCCGGCACTCGGGCTGACGCCCGGGCTGGGCCGCTCGCCCTATCCTCGGTCCATGAGCGACGAGGACGGTTCCGCGATCAGCCGCCTGCTTGCCGAGAGCCGCGCCGGACTGGACCGGGTCGAACCAGCCGAACTGGAGGCCGTGCGTGCCGCCGGAGCCTTGGTCGTCGACACCAGGCCGATCGAGCAGCGCCAGCGTGACGGCGAACTGCCCGGCGCAGTCGTGATCGACCGCAACGTGCTGGAGTGGCGCCTGGACCCGACCAGTCCGCACCGGCTTGAGATCGCCGATGATCCCAGTCGTCGGGTGGTGCTGGTCTGCAACGAGGGCTACAGCTCCAGCCTGGCCGCGCACACCCTGCAACGACTCGGTCTGGTCAACGCCACCGATCTGCGCGGTGGCTTCCAGGCATGGCGTGGCCTGGGGAACAGTCAGGGCTGACCGATCAGGGCTGACCGGTCAGGATCAGTCGCTGCTCGGGGGCTCGGTCCGCTCGCGCAGCCACGACGTACTGCCCGGTGCCATCCCGCGCGACTTCGGGGTGTGCGGCACCAGGGACACGATCAGGGCTGCGTCCTGGGGCAGGGCCCACTTCAGGGCGTGGTAGACGACCGAGAGCGACTCGGAGCTCTCCAGGAGCAACAGCCCCGGCGCGATCGGGCGCGCCTCCTGCCATGGACCTTCGAGATCCTCGGGAGGCTCGGAGGTCCAGGCAAGGAAGACGGTCACACGTTTTCGCCGTCGGGCTGCTCGACATCCTGCTCGCTGGCGGACAGGTCCTTGTCAGCGACCTTCGCGACGTCGGCCGGGGTCGCGCTGACCTGGCTGGTGTCAGCCGCCGCGTCGATCTTGGTGGCGGGCTTCTTCGCCGGCGCCTTCTTGCGCTTCGGCTTCGCGATCGGGGAGGGGTCGAGGCCCAGCTCCTCGGTGACGTTCACCGGCTCGTCCGGGTTGATCTCCAACTCGTCGGCGACAGAGTCACCCGAATCAGAGTTGGCCGCACCGGATTTGGTCGTCTTGTCCTCGGGCTCGCTCTTCCGCGCCGCGGAGGGTGCCGACGGTGCCTTGTCGGCCGGCGTCTGCGGCTCGACATCGGTGGGGCTCGGCTGCGCATCGTTGCCGGTGTCCTGCCGTGCACCCGGGGCGACTGCGCCCAGGGCCGTCCCGGTCACTGCCTTCAGGACGTGACCGCCTGCGGCCAGGCCGGCGGACGCGGCGTCCTTGGCCATGCCCACCGCGGATCCCGCCATTCCGACAGCGGACCCGGCCACACTCGCTGGGGCCTTGGCCGTGCCGACAACGAGGTTCTTGATCCGGTCGACGTGGCTCTTCTCGGGCTCTTCGTTCGTCTGGTTGCTCATGATTGTCCTGTACCCGCGCGTCGCGGTGGCAGTCGTCGCGCATTCAGAATGCGGGCGTGATGACCGCCACCCGACGGCGTACGGCGTCTCAGCGTGCGGTGTCGTTCGGGGTCACTGGAGCGGTGCCCAGCGCGCCGAGGTCCTCGGTGGTCTCCTTGTCGGTGCCGGGCATGCCGGCGCCGAGCCCGGTGGTGGGGGTGTCGCCGCCGCGCTTCTCCTGCACCTTCTCCTTCGCAGCGTCCACGGCTTCGCCTGCCTTCTCCGCGGCGGTGTCGCGAGCCCCGGCCGCCTTCTCGGCGGCGAAGTCCTTGGCCTGCCCGGCCTTGTCCTGGACGCGCGGGTCGTGCATGAACCGTTGGGCCTGGTTGGCGATCTGCTCATAGCGTCCACGTCCGGCGCGGGCGCCGAGGACATAGCCGACTCCGAGTCCGATCAGCATCTTCAACTTGCCAGTCATCTCAAGCCTCCTTGGTCGTGGCTGTCGTGCGGTGCCATCCGGTGCCCAGAAGGCGCCAGGTCATGCATCGTCGGCAGCGCGATCCCACACCAGCAGCCCGTCCGGCCGCCGCCTGACGCCCTCGCTGACCGGGTGCTCGAGGAGTCGACCGTCGTGCATCAGGTGCTCCACGGTGAGCCCGTGGGCCACCACCGCGACGTCGCTGACGACACGTCGATGGCAGCGCCACCACACGGCCTCCGAGCACATGATCGCCGTACGCCGCTCCCGGTCGTCTCCGATCAGCTCGGCAAGGCCCTCGCCGAACTCCTCTGTGCGCGTCCAGTCGGCATAGGCCCGGAACGCGGCCACGCGCCACCATGGGTCGAGGGTGGCCGCGTCCTCGTCCTTGTTGAGCCGGCGCCGTCCGCCGAGTCGGGGATCGTGGCGATAGCCGATGCCGTTCTCCTCGAGCAGCGCCTCCACCTGACCGGCCGCGGCTGCCGGGTTGTTGCGGCTGCCGGGGAAGCGGCGGATGTCGACCACCAGCTCCACGTCGGCATCACCCAGCAGCGCCGCGAGCTGGTCGCGGTCAAGGCGTCCGTGACCGAAGGTGAGCATCGCCTTCGATCATGCCGCATCGTCGTGAGGCGACCGAAGGACTCAGCGGATCCGGGTCAGCGTCACCGTGAGCGAGCCGCGGTTGTCGCCGTGCGTGTAGGGATCCCAGGTCCGCACCGTCGCGGTGCCGGAGACGGGTGCGGTGAAGGTGGCCTTGTAGGAGTGCCGGTTGCGTGTGGTGCAGGTCGCTCGCGAGTTGTGGCTGGCCCGCAGGTCGAGCTGGACGCCGGCGACGTACACGCCGAAGTGGTCGGCCGAGGGGGTCCGGGGGTTGACCGTGTGCCGCGCCTGCAGGGTGCCTCGGTGGCGATAGCAGGAGGCGTCGAACTCGTTGCCGGCGTCGGTTGCGTTGCCGGTGACCGTGACCCGATAGCGGGCGTTGCGCCACAGCTGGCGCTTGGTGCGCGTTCCCCAACGACTCCGGGTGTCGAGGACGACCGACTCCTTGGTCAGGGTTGCCGAGCGGGGGCCCGGCCGGGTGGCGCGAGCTGGCTGCGCCAGGGGAGAGGTGCGGAAGCGGGTGGCGAGTGAGGACGCGGTGATGTCCGCACGGGCGAAGTGGAGGGTGAGTGACTCGCCCGGGTTGCGCACGCCGTCGGCGTCACGCGCGCGCAGGGTGATCGAAGCAGTCCGGGTCGGGGTGTACGTCGCGGTGTAGGTGTGGCTGCTCGAGCACCGATCCGCGCGGTCCCACCGGACCCGGCCCGCGACGAGCAGTGCCGTCGTGGAGGAGAGGACAGTGGCTGACGGTGTGCTCTCACCGGGCTCGTCGCGCACCGTGCCGCGTGCGGCCGGAACCCACCCGTCGGCGGACCAGACGCAGTTCGGGTCCGCGATCCTGCTTCCGGCGCCGGTGCGTGCCAACCCGGTGCCGACGATCCGGTAGGTGACGCCCTGCTCGAGCTGGAAGGGAGTGCGGTAGGTGGCACCGCTGGCCGGGATCTTGATCGAGGTGACCGCGGTGCGCTCGGGGTCCAGGCTCTTCGTGCCGTGGAAGAACACCGGCAGGCTCCGGGTGTTGCGCGCCCTGAACCACGAGGTCTGCGCCGCTCCGCCAGCATGTGAGAGCGAGATGTGGACGTGGTCGAGGTGGCGCAGGGTGCGGCTGCACTTGGCGATCGAGGAGAGCTTGCGGCAGTCGGAGTGCACGTAGTCGACCGGAGCGAAGCCTCGGTAGGCCGAATAGATCTTGTCGTCGTAGATGACATACATGATGCCCATCCGGCGGGCCAGCGCATGGGTGACGCCCTTGCCGTCGGTGGCGAATGCGCGGGCCAGGAAGTCGTAGGCGGACTTCTTCTGGGCCTTGTTCTTCACGTCCGCTGTCCAGTCGAAGGCGCGCCCGTCCTTGTGCTCGCTCTGTCCACCGCTGGTGCACGCCCTGACGGTTCCCGAGGAACCCGTGCCGGGGTAGTTGCGTACGAGCCAGCTGGCGAGCTCGGCCGTTCCGGGTTGTGCCGTCGAGCGACACGGGCCTTGGGGCTCGTAGTCGGCGTAGTCGTCGGCGACCTGGTTGCCCAGTGCCTGCACCGGGGAGGGTGCGGCAGGGAGCAGCAGGGCTGCGATGAGCGAGACGAGAAGTGGGGCGGTGCGCACTGTCAGGTGGTCCTTCGATGCCGAGAACGGTGGCGGGCGGGCTCGCTCACCGTGGGTCTGTGTTGGGTGCAGGGGCTGCACACCCAAGGTGTTCATCGGCAGGACCGGGGGAGCACTGTAGGGAACGCGGGTGTGAGTTTCGGTCGCCGCGTTTGGGGCTTGGTGATCGGGGCGGCCGGTCCGGGCTGGCTGGTCGTGCCTGATCATGACTGGCTGATCATGACTGGATGGGGGCTGGGTACCAGTGATGATGAGCACTCAGACCTGCCTCGTCCTGAACTGCACCCTCAAGCCCTCTCCCGCGGAGTCGAGCTCGGAACTGCTCGGCTCCCAGGTGCTCTCCGCGCTCGAGGAGCACGGCGTGAGCGGGGAGATCGTGCGCGTGGTGGATCACGACGTACGGTTCGGGGTCTCCACCGACGAGGGCGACGGCGATGAGTGGCCGCAGTTGCGTGAGCGGATGCTGGCCGCCGACATCCTCGTCATCGTCACCCCGATCTGGCTCGGCCAACCCTCGGCGGTGTGCAAGATGGTGCTGGAGCGGCTCGATGCCGAGCTCTCCGAGACCGACGACGACGGCCGGATGCTCACCTACGACAAGGTGGCCGCCATCGGAGTGGTCGGCAACGAGGACGGTGCCCACCACGTGACCGCCGAGCTGGCCCAAGCGCTCAGCGACGTCGGCTTCACGCTGCCGGCCAACGCCTCCACCTACTGGGTGGGCGAGGCGATGCAGGGCGTCGACTACAAGGACAAGCAGCCGACGCCCGAGAAGACCGCTGGGACCACGAAGACCTTGGCTCGCAACGCCGCGCACCTTGCCGGTCTGCTGGCGGGATCGCCATACCCTGCCGGCGACTGAAGCTGACGCCCGCCGGGCGGTCGCTGAGTGAACTGGCGAGGGGTCAGCGCCCGTCGGGGCGTCAATTCACGACGGGTCATCGGGGGCCAGAGCGTGAACTCACGACGGCTCAGCGCCCGTCAGAGCGTCAATTCACGACGGGTCGTCGCGGGTCAGAACGTGAACTGACGACGGGTCGACGATCTGGTCGGTCGGCACCGCGGCGAAGCGGTACTCGTCCTCCAGCAACGCGAGCACGTCCTCGTGCAGCTCGGGGCGCTCGGTGAAGATCGCGTCCTTGGCCAGTACGACGTGCAGGTTCGCCGCATAGGCGTGCGTGGCCGTGGCCGCGATGCATGACTGCGTGGAGACGCCGACCATCACCAGGGTGCGGATCCCGTGCGCCCGGAGCAGGTCCTCCAACTGGGTGCCCAGGAAGGCGTCATCGCGGGTCTTCACCACCTCGGTGACGCCGTCGAGATCCAGCTCCGCCAGTGGCTGGGACTTGTGGTCGCCCTCCATGGCGAAGCCCTGGTCGTCCTCGAGCATGTTCAGCGTCCACGTGCTGCGATCGGCACGGTGCTCGGTGCGCACGTTCACCACCAGCAGGTGTCGCTCACGCGCCCACTCCAGGAGGGTGTGCGTCCTGGAGACCAAGTCCGAGCGGCGCTCGTGGAGCGGACCCGCCTCGAAGAAGGCGTTCTGCATGTCGATCAGCACGAGCGCTGTGTTTCGCAGGCCTGTGTCCTGCGGTCCTGCGTTCTGTGGGCCTGGATCCTGTGGGCCTGTGTCTGCTGGGGCGGGCACCGCCGTACCTCCTCGGTGTGGGTGCGAGGCAGTACCCCGAGCGTGCTGGGGTCATGCAGCGCGGCGGGAAGCCGGCGAGTGGGTGAGTCGCGACGATCGGGGTACTGGACGGCCGACGAATCTCCCGGAGCGAAGGAATGCTGATGTCACAAGATGTGATCGACCTGATCATGCGCGACCACCGTGAGATGGAGCGGATGTTCGAGCAGCTGAAGTCCGACCCGGACTCGCGCCCCGCACTGGTGCCGGTGCTGACCACCCTGCTCACGGCGCACAGTCGCGCCGAGGAGTCCGAGGTCTATCCGGCCGCGCGCGAGGAAGCCGGGGGTGCCGAGGACGTCGAGCACAGCCAGGAGGAACACCTGCTGGCCGACAAGCTCGCGCTCGAGCTCGGTGAGCTGGACCCGGGAACATCGGAGTTCGACTCGAAGCTCGCCGAGCTGATCGACGCCGTCTCGCACCACGTCGAGGAGGAGGAGGAGACCGTGCTGCCCACGATGCGTGAAGGGCTGAGCGCGGATCGCCGGGCCGAGCTCGGAGAGGCCTTCCTCTCCACCAGGCAGGAGCACCTGGGCGACCAGGCCGAGGACATCACCAAGGACCAGCTGCGTCAGCAGGCCGAGAACCTCGACATGCCCGTCGGTGACCGCACCAAGGACCAGTTGCAGGACGACCTCCTTGAGAAGGGCGACAAGTAGGAGGCCGCTGGCATGAACACGCTGCGAGGGCTGTTGATCATCCTCGTGCTCGCACTGTGTGCAACCGGCTGTCGACCCTCGGAGCCCTCGCCGGCCGACTGGCGGCAGAAGGCCGGCCAGTCGCTCGAGGACGTGGCCAGCGAGCTGGCGACGGCACAGCTGACCCTGGAAGCACAGGGCGACGCGAAGCTGCTCGCCAAGACGGGTGTGGTGCTCCTCGTCGATGCCGAGGAGTCGGCCGGCACGACGGTGGAGTCGTTCACCGCCCTGCAGCCACCCAAGGGCTTCGAGCGTCGTCATACCGAGGTGTCGGACGTCCTCGAGCACGCCTCCGGCCTGCTCGCGGACGTTCGCGCCGCGCGGGTCCGTGAGGACGAGGCCAGCTATGGAGCGCTCTCGCGGCGCCTGGCCCGCGAGCGGAGCACGCTGACCAAGCTCGAGGAGGAGGTCAGGTGAAGAAGTTCCTCGGCATCGCCTTGGGCATCCTGACCGCGATCGGCGGCTTCGTCGACATCGGTGACCTGGTCACCAACGCCCAGGTCGGCGCGCGGTTCGGCCTCTCCCTGGGCTGGGTCGTGATCGTGGGTGTGATCGGCATCTGTGTCTTCGCCGAGATGTCGGGGCGGGTGGCCGCGATCAGCGGCCGGGCCACCTTCGACCTGATCCGTGAGCGGCTCGGCCCGCGGATGGCGATGATGAACCTGATCGGCTCGCTCGGGGTCACCCTGCTCACCTTCATCGCCGAGGTCGGCGGTGTCGCGCTCGCGCTCGAGCTGGTCAGCTCGGTCAACGAGGTGCTGATCGTGCCGTTCATCGGCGCGCTCGTGTGGGCCGTTCTCTGGCGTGCCAAGTTCTCCCTCCTCGAGAACGTCCTCGGGCTGCTGGGCCTGTGCCTGATCGTCTTCGCCGTCGCGCTCTGGCAGCTCGGTCCCGACTGGGGATCCCTGGGGCACCAGCTGCTCACCGCCGACAAGCCCGGGGACGAGAAGTGGGTCACTGCCGCCTTCTATGCGGTGGCCCTCTTCGGCGCCGCGATGACGCCGTACGAGGTCTTCTTCTTCTCCTCCGGCGGCGTCGAGGACGGTTGGTCCGAGAAGGACCTCGGCACGATGCGGGCCAACGTGCTGATCGGATTCCCCCTAGGCGGCCTGCTGTCCCTCTCGATCGCCGGCGCGGCCTGGGTGGCCCTGGGGCCCCTCGAGGTCTCGGTCGGCACCCTCGGCCAGGTCGGGCTCCCGGTCGCCATCGCGCTGGGCAAGATCGGGCTGGCGATCGCGGTGATCGGCTTCGTCGCGGCAACCTTCGGTGCCGCGTGCGAGACGGGGTTGTCGGCGGCCTACTCGATCTCGCAGTACTTCGGCTGGCAGTGGGGCAAGTTCGTCAAGAACAAGGAGGCCGCACACTTCCACCTCGTGCTGGTGGTGGTCACGCTCCTGGCCGTCGGGGTGCTGGTCACCAGGGTGGACCCGATCATGGTCACCGAGGTCTCGGTGGTGTTCTCGGCCGTGGCCCTGCCGTTGACCTACTTCCCGATCCTGGTGGTGGCCAACGACCGCGACTACATGGGCGAGCACACCAACGGACGGCTCGCCAACGCCATGGGGCTCACCTACCTGGTGTTGGTGATCGTCGCCGCAGTGGCGGCCATCCCGCTGATGATCATCACCAAGATGGGCACGATCTGACCCGTCGCGGCCACAGACTCGCGGCCTCAGACTCGCGGCCTCAGGGTCACGGCATCGACGCTAGGCGTGGGTGAGCTCCTTGAGGTCGCTGCGGACCTCGAGCTGCCCGGCGGACCAGTCCCACCCGACGACGTCGTCGATGGCGACCTGGCCGGTGTGGCGGTGCATCCACCGGATCAGGTGGCTCACCACCGCTGGCCCCATGTGACGGCTGCGGTCGTAGCCCAGCATCGTGCCGGGCCGCCCTCGCCCCACGATCAGGTGGCGGCACTCCAGGTCGCCACCGCGGTTGCCGATGCGGACGTCCAGCACGCGCCCGAGGTCCTCTCCGTCACGGTGCACCCTCATCCCGAGGAGATGGTCCAGGCGTCGGTACGTCGTACCCGTCTCGTCGTCGGTGGGCTTGCGGAGCAGGCCGTCGCGCAGGACCGAGAGCCGCACCGCGTAGTCCACCTTGGCGACCAGGGCCATGTCGATGCGCCAAGGAGTCGTCCGGTCCGCCTGCTGGGTACCGAGCCTGCGCCACTGCTCGAGCAGGCTCCCACCGAGCCGGCCGGAGAAGCGTGGCAACAGCGCCGCCGGGCCGGCCAGGAGGCCGGTGACCCGCAGCGAGCCGATGTCGTCCTGGGCCAGCTCGAGATCGTCGACCTTGCAGACCATGTAGCCGTCGGCATCGATCACCTGGCGGTCGAGCAGGTTCAGTACGGCGTCGAACTCGCCGCCCTCCCTCAAGTGGTTCGGCATCGGGTCCTCCTGACTGCGGGTGTGCGTCTCGGTACCCCGGGCGTCGGCGGACATTCAGCCGCCTGTTCAGCACTGGCCAGCCGCCTGCTCAACCATCCGCGCAGCCATCTGCCCAGCCATCTGCCCAGCCATCTGCTGGCCCCCGTGTGGCGAGTTGGTGGGTGGGTACCGAGTCCGAACATCTGACCGAGAGACCGACGCAACGAAGAGGATGGCGATCGTCATGGCGAAGAAGGAAGATCCCGGCCCCAGCGTGAAGGACAAGGAGCTCTACGAGGAGATCCGCGACGACGGGGCGAGCAAGGAGAAGGCGGCACGGATCGCCAACGCAGCGGCCAACAGCTCGCGCTCCGAGGTGGGTCGCAAGGGCGGCAAGTCCGGCGACTACGAGGACTGGACCGTGGACGAGCTCCACGACAGGGCCGCGGAGATCGGCATCGAGGGCCGCTCGTCGATGAACAAGGACGAGCTGATCACCGCGCTGCGCAATCACTGAATGGGCAACCACTGAATCGGCAACCGCTGATTGGGCTGGCACTGAGAGGGCAACCACCGGGAGGCAGAGGATGACCGCGTTCGGCTACACCTTGATGACTGAGCAGGCAGGCCCGCGGGAGCTGGTCGAGCATGCGGTGGCAGCCGAGGAGGCGGGCTTCGACTTCCTCGTGATGAGTGACCACTACTCGCCCTGGCTGGTCGAGCAGGGCCACGCTCCCTATGCCTGGAGCGTGCTGGGCGCGGTTGCTCAGGCCACGTCCCGGATCCCGATGATGACCTATGTGACGTGTCCGACGATGCGCTATCACCCTGCCGTGGTGGCACAGAAGGCCGCCACGGTGCAGTTGTTGTCCGAGGGCAGATTCACTCTCGGCCTCGGCAGCGGCGAGAACCTCAACGAGCACGTGATCGGTCAGGGCTGGCCGATGGTGGACACCCGCCACGAGATGCTGGCCGAGGCGATGTCGATCATCTCGGCCCTCCTCGAGGGCGGTCTGGTCGACTTCCACGGCGACCACTTCGACGTGGACGCTGCCCGGCTGTGGGACGTGCCCGAGGAACCGGTTCGGCTCGCGCTGGCTTCGGGTGGGCCGAAGGCGGTCGCTCGCTGCGCGCCCCTGGCCGACGACCTGATCGCCACGGCCCCGGACGGCGACCTGCTGGACGTCTGGGACGCCACCGAGGGTGCGCCCAAGATCGGTACGGGCGGAGCCCGGGCGATCGGTCAGCTCCCGATCAGCTGGGACACCTCGGACGCCCAGGCCGCCACCGAGCGAGCGCACGCGCAGTTCCGCTGGTTCGCCGGTGGATGGCGAGTCAACAGCGACCTGCCGACCACGGCGGGATTCGCCGGCGCCTCCCAGTTCGTCCGGCCCGAGGATGTGGCCGAATCCATCCCGTGCGGGCCCGACCTGGGCCACATCGTCGACTCGGTGCGGCCCTGGTGGGAGGCGGGATTCAGCGACATCGCCCTGGTGCAGGTCGACGGCTCGACGAACCCGCAGTTCTTGGCCGAGGCGGCTCGGCCGCTGCTGGCCGAGTTGCGTGCTGCCTCGGCCTGACTCGTCCGTCACGACGCGCGCTGCTCCGGATGATCTGGTAGCGCCGCACCGGATGTTTTGCCGCATGTCTGGGCGCATGTCTGGGCGCATGTCCTGCGCGCGATTGGGCACCGAGGGTCCATGACTGAGATGAACAACCAGGACAGTGCCCGGCGCGAAGCGCTCCACCGTGTGGTCGAGCGGGTGAACGCCTGGCAGGAGACCGCCACCGAGGGAACCATTCACGACGAGCTCGACAAGGGTCTGCGCGAGGCAGGGGTGACCCTCACCCCCGAGCAGCGCGACCACGTCGTGGAGGAGATCTCCGAGGGCCGCGATGTCGACGTCGATGCCTTGGCCGCCGACGGCACCGGCGACGGTCCGGCCTGACTGGCCCCGCCGACCACTGGGTACAGGCCGCTCATGTCTGCCGTGGAAACAGGTCGCGTCACCACTGACATTCCCGCTCGCCTCGATCGTCTGCCGTGGGCGAGGTGGCACTGGCTGGTCGTGATCGGCCTGGGAACCGTCTGGATCCTGGACGGGCTCGAGGTGACCATCGTCGGCTCGATGTCCGCCGCGCTCAAACCGGAGGGGCCGGGCCTGGGCCTGAGCAACTTCGACGTGGGCCTGGCCGGCGCGATGTACGTCGCCGGCGCCTGTGTGGGCGCGCTCTTCTTCGGTCAACTCACCGACAGGTTCGGGCGCAAGAAGCTCTTCCTGCTCACCCTGGGCGTCTACACCGTCGCCACGGTGCTGACCGCGTTCTCGATGAGCCCCTGGTGGTACTTCGGCGCCCGGTTCCTCACCGGGGCCGGAATCGGCGGCGAATATGCGGCGATCAACTCGGCGATCGATGAGCTGATCCCGGCGAAATATCGCGGCCGTGTCGACGTGGCGATCAACGGCTCGTTCTGGATCGGCGCCGCTGGTGGTGCCCTGCTGACCATTCCGTTGCTCGACCCGACCGTCATCGACCCCGCGTGGGGTTGGCGTCTGGCGTTCGGGCTGGGCGCGATCCTGGCCGTCGGCATCCTCGTCGTACGCCGCAACGTGCCCGAGAGCCCGCGCTGGCTCTTCATCCACGGCCGTCAGGACGAGGCCGAGGAGATCGTCCGCGACATCGAGCGCCGCGTGCGCGAGGAGGACGGGCTGGAGCTCACCGACGTCTCCGACTCGATCACGATCCGTCAGCGCAGGAGCATCGGGATGGGCGAGATCGCGCACACGGTCTTCACCCTCTATCCGAAGCGGACCATCCTCTGCTTCTCGCTCTTCGTGGGGCAGGCATTCCTCTACAACGCCTTCTTCTTCACCTATGGCGACACCCTGACCACGTTCCTGGACGTCAAGCAGACCGGATGGTTCCTGGCCATCTTCGCGGCCAGCAACTTCATCGGTGCGCTCTCGCTGAGTCCGCTCTTCGACCGCATCGGCCGGGTCAAGATGATCGCGGGGACCTACATCCTCTCCGGGGTGCTCCTGGGCGCCACCGGCATGTTCCTCGGCTCGGTCACTGCGGTGACCCTGACCCTGATGGGCGCGATCATCTTCTTCTTCGCCTCTGCGGGAGCCAGCGCGGCCTACTTGACCGCCAGCGAGGTCTTCCCGATGGAGACACGAGCGATGTGCATCGCGTTCTTCTATGCCATCGGCACCGCGGCTGGCGGCATCAGCGGCCCGTTGCTCTTCGGGGCATTGATCGAGAACGCTGCCGACAGTGGCGACATCACGAAGATCGCGATCGGCTACTTCATCGGTGCGGCGCTGATGATCGCGGGCGGGATCGTCGAGATCTTCCTCGGGGTGCGTGCCGAGGGCCAGTCCTTGGAGAGCATCGCCCAGCCGCTGACGGCCGAGGACGTCGATGACACGGGTCGGCCGGGCCCGGGCCATTCCACACCTGCACCGGCCTGAGCTGAGGAGAGATCATGCCCATGCCACCGCCCAAGCCCAGCACCGAGGGCATCCGCGACCGGCAGGTCGCCAACGAGGAGCAACAACTTGTTCGCGCTGTGCAGGCCACCGGGCCACAGCTGCCGGAGGACCTGGCCGTCCTGGTCGGTGCGCCCTACTGGGAACAGGGACGTTTCGACCGGGCCCTGGCGTTCGCGATCGCGGACGGGCTGCTGCACCGCACGTCCTCCGGCACGCTGGCCACCGCCTGAACGCTCGAACCGTCTGAACGCTCTGGTCGCCGACCCGGCAGTTGTTGACGCCTCTGGTCGTCGAGCCGTCAGTTGTTGACGCCGCTCGGCCGCGCCATGGCTCAGCCCGCAGAGGTGCCGGTTGCCCCGTCGGGATCGCCCGGGTAGGGGAACTCCCACTCGCGCACCTCCGCCATGTCCTCACCGTGGGTGTGCACGTGGTTGCGGTGCTCCACGAGCTTGTCGAGCAGGCGCTCGCGAACGGCGCCGGCCCTCGAGCGCAACTGCGGCACCTTGTCGATGACGGCAATGGCGAGATGGAACCTGTCGATCCCGTTGAGCACGGTCATGTCGAACGGGGTCGTGGTGGTGCCTTCCTCCACATAGCCACGGACATGGAAGTTGCGGTGGTTCGTGCGGTTGTGGGTCAGTCGATGCACCAGCCACGGGTAGCCGTGATAGGCGAACACCACTGGTCGGTCGGTGGTGAACAGTGCGTCGAAGTCGGCATCGCTGAGGCCGTGCGGATGCTCCTGCTCGTGCTGCAGACGCATCAGGTCGACCACGTTCACGAACCTGATCCGGAGGTCGTCGAACTCGCGCCGCAAGATGTCGACGGCGGCCAGCGCCTCCATCGTCGGCACGTCCCCGGCACAACCGATCACCACGTCCGGCTCGGCACCCTGCTCCGGCTCGGTGCCGGCCCATTCCCAGATTCCGATGCCCTTGGCGGCATGGACCAGGGCCTGGTCCATCGAGAGATATTGCAGCGCTGGCTGCTTGCCGGCCACGATGACGTTGACGTACTGCCGCGACCGCAGGCAGTGATCGGCCACCGACAGCAGGGTGTTGGCGTCCGGTGGGAGATAGACCCGGATCACGTCGGCCTTCTTGTTCACCACATGGTCGATGAAGCCAGGGTCCTGGTGGGAGAAGCCGTTGTGGTCCTGACGCCACACGTGCGAAGTGAGCAGATAGTTCAGCGAGGGGATCGGTCGACGCCACTCGATCGCATTGCTGGTCTTGAGCCACTTGGCGTGCTGGTTGAACATCGAGTCGACGATGTGGACGAACGCCTCATAACAGGAGAACAGCCCGTGCCGCCCGGTGAGGAGATAACCCTCGAGCCAGCCCTGGCACATGTGCTCCGAGAGCGTCTCCATCACCCGGCCGTCGGTCGCGAGGTGGTCATCACCCGGCAGGGTTGTGGCGTTCCACGTCCGGTCGGTCACCTCGAGCACGTCCTGGAGCCGGTTGGAGTTGTGCTCGTCCGGCGACATCATCCTGAACGTCTCCGGGTTGCGGGCCATCACGTCGCGCAGGAAGCCACCGAGCACTCGCGTGGCCTCCACCTGACCGGACCCGGGGCGTGGCACTGGTACGGCGTACTCGCGGAAGTCGGGCAGCGAGAGCGGCCGGGTCAACAGACCGCCGTTGGTGTGCGGGTTGGCGCCCATCCGACGGGTGCCGAGCGGATGCAGGTCGGCGATCTGGGCCACCGGCGCCCCGTCGTCGCCGAAGAGCTCCTCGGGCCGATAACTGCGCAGCCACTCCTCGAGGACCTTACGGTGGTCGTCGTCGTCGCGTGCGTTGGAGAACGGCACCTGGTGGGAGCGCCACGAGCCCTCGACCTGCTGGCCGTCGACCTTCTCGGGCCCGGTCCACCCCTTCGGGCTGCGCAGCACGATCATCGGCCAAGCCCGGCGCTCGGCCGGGCGTCGGCCAGAGGCGCGCGCCTCCGCCTGGATCTCACGAATCTCGTCGAGGCAGTGGTCCAAGGTCGCTGCGAAGGCTTGGTGCATCGCGTCCGGGTCGTCGCCGGCGACGACATACGGAGTGTGGCCATAGCCGCGCAGCAGCGAGAGCAACTCCTCCTCCGGGATGCGGGCCAGGACGGTGGGGCTGGCGATCTTGTAGCCGTTGAGGTGGAGGATCGGGAGTACGGCGCCGTCGCGCCGGGGGTCGACGAACTTGGTCGAGTGCCAGCTCGCGGCCAGGGGACCGGACTCGGCCTCCCCGTCGCCTACGACCGCGGCCACCAGCAGGTCGGGGTTGTCGAAGGTAGCGCCATAGGCGTGCGCCAGCGAATAGCCGAGCTCGCCACCCTCATGGATCGAGCCGGGCGTCTCGGGTGCGACGTGGCTCGGGACTCCGCCCGGGAACGAGAACTGCTTGAACAGGCGGTGCATCCCGTCGACGTCCCGGCTGACCTCGGGATAGGTCTGCGTGTAGGTCCCGTCGAGCCAGGAGGTTGCCAGCGCAGCGGGGCCGCCATGACCCGGGCCGGTGACGGTGAACAGGTCGAGATCGCGAGCCATGATCGCCCGGTTCAGGTGCGCATGGATGAAGGTCAGTCCCGGGGTGGTGCCCCAGTGCCCGAGCAGTCGAGGCTTCACGTGGTGCGGCTCCAACGGGACGCGAAGCAGCGGGTTGTCCATCAGATAGATCTGGCCGACGCAGAGATAGTTCGCAGCACGCCACCACGCGTCGATCGCTCGCAGCTCCTTGCGCCCCAACGGTTTGCCGGGAACGGTGCTGCGGGCCTTGGTGCTCACGCTGATCGATGCCTCACTGGCCTGCGCTGGCGAGCGGGCTGCGCCGCAAGGAGGAAACCAGATCCCTGGGTCCGTCATAGACCCACTCGGCCCCGGCTTCGCTGAGCGTGTCGGCGCAGATGCCGCCGGTACGCAGGCCGATGCACGGGAACCCGGCAGCCTGCGCGGCCCGGGCGTCCCACACGGCGTCGCCGATGACGATGGGGCGTTCGGCACCCACGCGCTGTGCCGCGGCGAGCAGGAGGTCGGGGGAGGGCTTGCTGGCCTGCACGTCCGAACCGCTCACGATCTCGGACAGGTGGTGCGCGCCGGAGATGTGGGTGAGGAGCTCTTGGGTGACCTCCTCCTCCCCGGAGCTGGCCAGGACGAGCCGGTGGCTGGACGAGAGTCGCTCGAGGAGCTCGCTGGCACCGTCGATCTCGTCGAGCGTGGGCAGGAACGCGCGGAAGTGCTGGTCGTGTGCCTCCCGCACCTGGTCGCCGACCGCCCACTCGGCTGAGTCGCCCGCCACGTGCGCGACGAGCTTGTCCCCGCCCATCCCGATCGCTGCGTGCAGATCGACCGCGCGGACCCTCAGTCCCACGTCGCGAAAGGCCTGCTGCCAGGCCAGGACGTGCTGATAGACCGAGTCAACCAGCGTGCCGTCCAGGTCGAGGATGACCGTGTCGTGCTTCATTCCACCTCACTCTCGGGATCGACATCGTCAACGTGTGCAGGCGTCTCCGTGTCGAGGTCGTCGTCATGCGCCTCGGTCTCGACGTCGTCGGGATCGAGGGTCTCGGTCTCGTGCTCCATCGGCTCGTCATCGCGCGGAGTGGGGCCCAGGTCGTGCTCTGTGTCGCTCATGGTCAGTTGCCTTTCTGTGTTCGTCTCACCCTGCGGGGTACGCCGGGCAGGTGGCGTGCGGATCCGTGCCAGGGCCCGACCGGAGGATCAGCCGACGAGCGATCCGATCAGCAGCATCAGGCCGAGCACGACCAAGATCCCTACGACCACCATGAGCAGCACCATGGCGCGGCTCTTCTCGGCAGGTCGGGTTCCCTCGTCCTGTGGGCTGTGGTTCATCGGTGCCTCCATCTGTTTGGGATTGGTGTGCCAGGTCGCGCAGTGCCGGAAGGACCTCGCGACCGAACGCGTGGATCATGTCTGCGTAGTTCGGGCCCATGTTGGAGATGTAGAGCTCCTCGAAACCGGCTTCCACATAGGGGCGCAGGCTCTCGATGTGCTGATCGGTGTCGTTGCCACACGACACCGAGGAACGGGTCTGCTCCTTGGTCACCAGCTCGGCCGCCTGCTCGAAGTGACGGGGGGAGGGCAGGACCTGGGCGAGCTCGCCGGGGAGCCCCGAGGTGCCCCAGAGCCGGTGCGCGATCTCGACACCCTCGTCCTGCGTCGGAGCCCAGGCCACCTTGCTCCCGGCCTGGGCGGGCTTGCCACCCGAGGCGTCGCGGAAGCGGGAGAGGAGCTCGGTGTCGGGCGAGGTGGTGATGTAGCCGTCGCCGATCCGAGCCGCCAGGTCCGTGGCCTTGGGGCCGAACCCCGAGAGATAGATCGGGGGCGGAGTGTCGGGGATGGTGTAGATGCGTGCCGTGTCGACTGTGTAGAAACGCCCACGGTGGTTGACGAAGTCGCCCTGCCACAGTTCGCGGATCAGCCCGACGGCCTCTTCCAACATCTCCAGACGGACGTCCAGACTCGGCCACGCTTCACCGAGGATGTGTTCGTTGAGCGCCTCGCCCGTGCCCAGCCCGAGGGTGAAACCTCCCTTGAGCATGGTGGCGCTGGTGGCCGCTGCCTGCGCCACGACGACCGGGTTCACCCGCATGGTGGGGCAGGTGACGGCCGTGGTGACCGGCAGGGAGCAGGCTTGGGACAGAGCACCGATCACCGACCAGACGAAGGGGCTCTGACCCTGCTCGTCGTTCCACGGGTGGAAGTGATCGCTGATCCAGAGGCTCTCGAAGCCAGCCTGCTCGGCCATCACCGCCTGCTCGACCAACTGGGCGGGAGTGAACTCCTCGCAGGAGAGGAAGTAGCCCAGACGCATGGCGCTCCTTGGGTCGACATCGGTGTGCCCGCGCGGTACCCGGAGCAAGGAGTGTCATGCGCGGCGGCCGGCGCCCTCAACTGTCGAACGCTGCCCTGAGGGTCGACCCCACGTCCACGCCGAGCAGTTGGCCCCCGACGACGTCCCCGAAGTAGTGAGCGCCCTGGTGCACCCGGGCGTGGCCTGCTCCCACGGTCAACAGCGCGGTCAGCAAGCGGAGTCTCGGCGAGAGGTGCGGCCACAGCAGGGTGGCTGCGGTGGTTGCGATGGCAGCGTGCCCCGACGGATAGGAAGGGCCGTCGGGCGGGGCGTCGTCGAGCAGGCGTACGTCCGGATCGACCCGCGCCGGTCGGAGCCGGGGGAGGAGGCGCTTGATGGCCACCTCGGATGGCTTCTCGATCGGAAGCGCGAGCGCTGCGCTCATTGCGAGACGGGGGTGGTTGGTTCGCCATGCGACCACTGCCAGGAGCGGCGGGATCCCCGGTGTGCCGAGCTGCTGCACAGGCCACCACCACGCGTGGTGGACCCGATCCCGGTTGGTCGCACGCATCGCGGACAGCTCCCCGGGCCCCGGTCTGCCGGCCAGATGGCTGCCCAGCAGCACGCATCCGAGTGCCGCCAAGACCGCGAGCGCTGCCTGGTTGCGTCGCGTGGTTGCAGTCATGGCCGGTGGTACCCGTGGCCAGGGTTCGCATGCTGCGACACGTGTGTCCACGGACCCGACGATGCGCTCGATCCTGCCGCGGACCTTGGCCCTTGCTCTGTGCTTGGCCCTGGTCTGGCGAAACATTGGGCGCAGATGCCTTGGCGTGCCACTGAGCCCGCAGTCGTATCTCACTGGCAAGATCGGGTACCAGCCCGCATCCACACGCCATGCACCACACCATCGGGGGTGAACCGTGCCGTCCACTGCTACAGATGTCCAGATCCCAACTGGGTTGCCGGTGCTACCCGGCGCCTCACTCGGTGCGCGCTACGTGATGAGTGGCGTGGAGCCGTTGAACAAGGGAGACACGCTGGATGCGCTCCCCTTGTCAGGGGATCGGGTCGCGCTGTTGGTCGCCGATGTGGTCGGGAACGGATTCGCCGCGGCCATCGCGGTCTCGCAGATCAAGGCCGTGATCCGTGAGCGCCTGGCAGCAGGTGTCGACCTGCGCGAAGTGATGATGAGCGCCGACCGCTATGCCTTCGACCATCCCGAGGTCTGCGCCACCAGCGCGTGCGTGGCCATCCTGAGCTTGGCGGATGGTGAGCTCGAATGGTGCACGGCTGGGCATCCATCGCCTGTCCGGATGACACCGGGTGCTCCGGCAGAGCTGTTGTCCTCCCGTCCCAGCAGGCCGCTCGGCGCTGGCGGTAGCGCCACGGTTCATCGCAGCCGTCTGCAGATGGGCGAGACGCTCGGCCTCTACACCAATGGCCTCGTGCATTCCCCCGGCCACACGATTGCCGAGGGATATGACCGGCTCCTCGCCGCCTGCGCGACGGCGACCAGCGCACAGAGGCCGGCGGCAGGCCAGGGGATCGGCGAGTCCCTGTGTGACGACATCCTGCGCGAGACCCTCACCGTCGGCGGCAGTGACGACGCGACGCTGCTGATCGCGACCCGGACCACCGCACCCGAGTCCTTTCGACTGCACATGTCGGCGGTTCCGGAGAACCTCCCGCTCATCCGCCACCGGATCAACGGTTGGCTGGACAACCTCGGTGCCGGGTTGATGGACCACGTCGGCCTGGGGCACGCCGTCGTCGAGCTCGCCGCCAATGTGGTGGCCCACGCCTACGTCGATTCCGGTTCCGATGCCGAGCCGGTGGTGAACATCTCTGCCGGTCTGGGTGCGGACGGAGTCGTAGCGATCACCGTTTCGGATCGGGGCAGGTGGCGCACCAGGCCCTCGTCCGGACGCGGGTTGATGATGGCAGCCGGGCTCGCCGACAGCCTGAAGGTGGATCGGTCCCACGAGGGGACGACGGTCACCCTCACCCAGCGCCTGACACGTCCCGTTCCGCTCCTGCAGGAGGTCGCGCCCGAGTCGGAGAACACGCTCGACGTGCCGGAGGAGCTCGAGACGTATGCCGAGCCCGGCCTGATGGCAGCCATCGGCCCGGTCGACGAGCTGTCGGTGGACCTGTTCGACGCAGCGTTGACCCGGGCGACGCGTGCGGGCACTGCCGATGCGGTCATCGACCTCACCGGGATCACCCATCTGGCCAGCCCCGGGATCCAGACGCTGTTCGACTACATCGCGCGCAGCAAGCGGACCGGCACCACCCTGAGCCTGCGAGCTCCCGCGACCTCGCCGGCGGGACAGATCCTCAAGCTGGTCGACCTCTCGACCACCTCTGCGCTGAATTGAATCGAGCAGGTTCGGGTACCACCGCCACGTCCGATTGTTCCGTAATCACAGGAGGTGGCCCCATGGGTGCCGATGACAAGTTCGAGAACAAGACGCAGGATCTCGCTGGACGCGGCAAGGAAGCCGCTGGAGCAGCGATGGGTGATGACGACCTGAAGGCCGAGGGAAAGGCCGACCAGGGCAAGGCCAAGGCGAAGGACAAGCTCGAGCACGCCAAGGACAAGGTCGCCGGCAAGATCGACGACGTGCTCTGACTCCACGTCGACCGGCAAGCGACTACGAGTCGCCAGCAGACGACGTACGAGGAGGAACGCATCATGAGCGAGGACCAGCTTCAACCACAGGACTCCCTGGACGATCGGGGAGTCGATGACGTGCTCGACGAGGGGTTCTCGCCTCCTGAGCGTCCCCGCGGGGTCACTGCCAAGGGCGTGACCCCGCTGGAGGAGCTCGAGGGCGAGACGCTCGATGAGCGTCTGGCCCAAGAAGAGCCGGACGTCTTCGAGGAGGTGGACTCCGAGCGCGACGCCGAGGTGCTCGACGGGCCCGTGTCCGGAGAGGTCGGAGATGAACGCTCGGGCCGTCTGGTCGCCCCCGACCAAGGCTTGGGTGAGGACGTCACGTCCGAACTCATCGCCGAGGACGCAGGCATCGATGGCGCCGGCGCCTCCGCGGAGGAGGCGGCCATGCACGAGGTCGACGAGGCCGAGGGCGATCAGCCCTGAACGGCGCTGGCCAAGGACAACGGAACGGAGTTCATGACAGTGGAACAACAAGCATCGCCACGCAAGATCGCCTTTCTCGTCGCCGCTGAAGGCATCGAGCAGGTGGAGCTCACCCAACCGTGGGAGGCGTTGAAGGCCGCAGGCTGGCAGCCCGAACTGCTCTCCCCGGAGTCCGGTGAGGTCCAGGCCTACAACCACTTGGACAAGGGCGACACCTTCCCGGTCGACCAGACGGTCGGCCAAGCACGACCCGAGGACTACAGCGCCTTGGTGCTGCCCGGAGGGGTGGCCAACCCGGACGCCCTGCGCATGGACAAGGACGCGGTCGCCTTCGTGCGTGACTACATGGCGAGCGAGCGGCCGGTGGCTGCGATCTGCCACGCGATCTGGACCTTGGTGGAGGCCGAGTGCGTGAAGGGCCGGACACTCACGTCCTGGCCCAGTCTGGAGACCGACGTGAGGAACGCCGGCGGCGACTGGGTCGATCGTGAGGTCGCGATTGATGGCAACCTCATCACGAGCCGCAATCCGGACGACATTCCCGCGTTCAACAAAGCCCTGTTGGACGCCTTGGACCAGTGAGTCCCAGTGCGTGTCCTGAGCAGCACGCGCAGGAGGATAGGCTCCGACCCATGCAGACCGGAGCACCCGGCGGCGACACGGGTCCGTGGTTCGCCGCACTCAGCCAGGAACTGATGAAGCAGGCCGACGTGAAGGCCACGCTGGACAAGATCTGCCAGCGGTCGCTGGACGTCGTGCCGTCCGGAGATTTCGCCGGGATCACGGTGCGGCGCCGTCGTGCGCGGTTGGAGACCCTGGCGCACAGCCACGAGATGGCACTGCGCTGTGACGAGCTTCAGTACGACCTCGGCGAGGGGCCGTGCGCCGAGGCCGCGATCGAGGACGAGTCGTTCCTGGTCCGCTCCACCGCAGATGATCCGCGCTGGCCTCGCTGGGGCCCGGCAGTGGCGCGGCTCGGAGTGCACTCGCTGATCAGTGTCCAGCTGCCGGGCACGGCGATGGACGCGGACCGGGACCCCCTTGGCGCGATCAACATCTATGCCCGCAAGGTGGACGCCTTCACCACCTCCGACCTGGCTCGCGCGAAGCTCTTCGCGATCCATGCGGCCAACGCGCTGACGACGGCCCAGCAGGTGTCCACGCTCAGCGACGCCGTGGAGGCTCGTCACCAGATCGGGGTCGCGCAAGGCGTGTTGACCCAGCGCTACGGGATCGATGTGGAACGCGCCTTCGGGATCATGCAGCGCTATTCCAGCCACGCCAACATCAAGCTCCGCGATGTCGCGGTCAGCGTGGTGGAGCTGGGCGAGCTGCCCGCGGCGTACGACGACCTGTCTCGCCCGGAGAAGCCCACCGGCTGAGGCCACGGGGCCGAGTCCCTGACGGTCGGACCCATGTAGTCGAACCCCATGCGGTGGACCCCCTGAGCAGGCGGGTCCTGGAGAGAAAGAGGCATCGTCGTGGTGCGACTGCGTCAGGTGTCGCCAGAGGAGCCGGGGTGGACGCGACGGCGTGCAGGTCGAGGGTTCGTCCTGCTGGATGCTTCCGGGGAGCGGCTGTGTGACGAGGACGCAGAACGAGTGCGTGCGCTGGCGATCCCGCCGGCGTGGCAGGACGTGTGGATCTGTTCGCGCGCCAACGGTCACCTGCAGGCGGTGGGGACCGACGCGGCCGGGCGCAAGCAATACCTCTACCACCCGCAGTGGCGACTGCAGCGCGACGCCGAGAAGTTCGACCGTGTGCTGGAGCTGGGGAGGGTGATGCCTCGTGTGCGCAAACGGATCGATCGTGATCTCGCCGTTGACGGGATGCCCGCGTCGCGCGCCACTGCACTGGCAGTCCGGTTGCTGGACCGCGGATACTTCAGGATCGGCAGTGACGCCTATGCCGACGAGCACGGCAGCATCGGGCTGACAACGCTCGAGAGGGAGCACGTTCGTCGACAGGGCAAGGAGCTGGTCTTCGCCTTCATCGGCAAGTCCGGTGTTGAGCACGACGTCAGGCTCGACGATCCGAGCTGTCTGGAAGCGATCGCGGACCTGCGTCGACGTCGCGGGGGATTCGCGCAACTGCTTGCGGTCAAGGAAGGGCGCCGCTGGCGGCGCCTGACCCCGGAAGAGGTCAATGCCTACATCCGCGAGATCTCCGGACTGGAATCCACGGCCAAGGACTTCCGTACCTGGCACGCCACGGTCCTCGCCGCCGCAGCACTGGCCGACGGGGAGATTCCGAGCAGCCGCACCGCGCGCCGGCGACGTCGCAACGAGGCGATTGCCGAGGTGGCCGGATATCTGGGGAACACCCCGGCGATCGCACGCAAGTCCTACGTGGACCCACGGGTCCTGGACCTCTATGACGAGGGATGCACCATCGACGTCGCTGGGGCCTCGTTGCCCGAGGATCAAGGGGTCGTCGAGCGGGCCGTGCTCCGGCTCCTCGAGGGCTGACCTCCGAGGGGTCGACCCTCGAGGAGTCGTTGAGCGAGAATCGCGCTGAGTGGGAGTCCGGTCAGTCGGAGTCGTCGTGAGTGGCTGGTGCAGGCCCCATGGCGAGGGGGGCCACCAGAAGTGCCGTGGTCACCAGGGCCAGCATCACGCCACCCACTACCAGTGCCTCTGCCCGGGCCAGGACGACGTCGAAGATGAAGAACGTGGTCCCTGCCAGCAGGGCACCTGTGAGGCCGAGCACCACGCGGACCAGGCGATGTCCGAACTGGACCAGCCTCTCCTTGCGTCGCTGCCGGAAGATCCGCCGGTGCACCGAGATGGGGGCGAGCACGCAGGCCGTCGTGGTGGCGGCCAACAGGACCAGTGCCAGGTAGGTGTTCCGCTGGAATCCGTCCAAGTCGCCGAACGAGTTGTGGAAGGGGAGGGTGAGCAGGAACCCGCTGAGCAGCTGGACTCCCGTCTGCAGCACCCGGAACTCCTGGAGCAGGTCCGTCCAGTTGCGGTCCGCACGCTCATCCGGGGTTTCGTCCCGAGTGTCGTCGGCAATGTCGTGGCGAGGCTGTTCCATGGGCGTTTCCCTCTCTGGGGATCGTTGTCCGCTCGCTTTCCACCACCGGTCGCCGGGCGATGTGGCAGAGCTGCTCCGGACCAGCCTATGGTCCCGGTGCTGGTCGGCGGGGGGATACCTCGCTATGCTCAGACACGGCCCACCCTGCAGCTCGGGTCGCAAGGACCTCGAATCCAGCTGAAGACACCGGCTCGGATCAGCGCAATTCCTCTCGGGAGGCGCAATGGCAGACCTTGGCGTTAGTGCGAATCCATATGGAGACTTGCCTCGTGAGCGGCGGCAACGACTCACGCGTTCACTGCTGCAACGAGCCGCACAGGCATCCGGGGATGAGCGCAAGGAACTTCTTGACCAAGTGGTGATGGTCAACATGTGCGTGGCGAAGAGCATCGCCTCGCGCTACCGCAAGCGCGGCATCGCCCAGGACGACCTCGAGCAGGTAGCGTACGCCGCACTGGTGCGGGTCGTGCACAACTTCGACGTCGAGCGGAGGCAGGACCTGCTCTCCTACGCAGTGCCGAGCATCCGCGGCGAGCTGCGTCGTTACTTCCGTGACCACGGCTGGACCGTGCGACCCCCTCGACGCATCCAAGAGCTCCAGTCCCGGGTGATCGAGATGCGTGACCAGATGGCGGCCGAGGACGGAACCCCTTCGCCGCGTCGGATCGCCGAGGCGCTCGACGTACCCGAGGAGGACGTGAGCGAGGCGCTCGCCGCCGAAGGCTGCTTCTCGCCGACCTCGCTCGACGCCACTGTGGGCCCGGACGGCGGCTCCAGTCTCGGCGACCTGTTGCCTGATGGCGACGGGGAGGCGGCAGGCCAGGCAGCCGAGGCTCGAGTCATGCTGCAGCCGGTGTTGCGCAATCTGCCGGCTCGGGACCGGAAGCTGCTGCAGATGCGGTTCGTGGATGACCTGACCCAGCAGGAGATCGCCGAGCGCAACGGGGTCACCCAGACCCAGGTCTCGCGCCTGCTGAGCCGGATCCTCACGGACCTTCGCCGCGGGCTCGGCGAGACAGCCGGCATCGACGAACTGGCGCCGACGGAGGTCACGCACTCCACCACCGCGAGCTGACTCGCAGCGCCACGCGTGGCGCTGCGAGCTGGTTCGGGGCATCTGGGGAAGCGCGTGTCCGAGGTGGTCGTCTAGGCTGCAAAAATGGACTTCGAGTTCACGGGACAGGTCGTCGAGTGGCGCGGGCCCGCGCCGTACATCTTCATCGAGATCCCCGCGGACCAGAGCGAGGACATCAAGTTCGCCGCCAAGGGACTGGAATATTGGGGACAGGTTCCTGTGGCGGTGAACGTGGCCGATCGTGAGTTCACGACGGCGCTGTTCCCGAAGGACGGGCGCTACCTGCTGCCCCTGAAGCTCGCCGTTCGCACGCCTCTCGACCTGGAGGTCGGTCAGCTCGTGGACGTGGCGCTCGACGTCGGGCGACCCTGATCCGAGGCCAACGGTTCGCCACGCACGCCGCATGCGATCACCGTGTTCGGTGAGCGCATGCGGCATCGCTTCATCGGAACGCGCACCCGCTGCTGAGCCCGAACCGGCGGAAGACGACGGCCGCCGGGCAGAAGCCGGTGATGCTCGACTGGAGCAGGTTGAGCCCGACAAAGGCAGTCAGCAAGAGCCACCACGGTGACACCAGGGCCACGAGCAGGGCGCTCAGCAGTGTCATGGTGCCGGCGAGGAGGAGTACTGCGCGGCCGAGGTTCATGACTTGCCTCCGAAGAGACGGCTGAAGAACCCGGAGCCGGGCTCGTCGGGGTGACCGGCGCACCGATCGGCGCGCGGCACGCGGGCAAGGACCTGGTCGACGTGCTGGCCGCAGCCGGCCCAGGTGGTCTTCCCGCACTTCTTGCAGGTGACTGCTCGGCACATGGTGGAACTCCTTCGGTTCGAGGTGATGCTGGAGGTGAACAGGTGGTGAGGTGTGGTCCGAGGACCCTCAGCCGTGCGAGAAGGTGATGGCCGGCAGCACGCGTCGCAGCCAAGCCGGCGACCACCAGGCCGCCTTCCCGGTGAGGCGCAGCATCACGGGCAGCAGCACGAGTCGGATCAGGAAGGCGTCGAGGAGCACGGCGACTCCGAGCACGATGCCCATCTCCTTGGGAGGCAGCGGGCCGGAGAGCGCGAAGGTGAAGAACACCGCGACCATGACCGCGCCCGCGGCGAAGATGACCCGGCCGGAGTGGGCCAACGAGCCGACCATGGCGTCCTTCGGGTCGCCCGAGCGCTCGTAGTGTTCCTTGGCCGAGGCCAACAGGAAGACGGTGTAGTCCATCGCGATCGCGAAGATCATGGCGAAGAAGAACACCGGCGCCCATGCGTCGAGGAAGCCTTGGCTCTCGAAGCCGAGGAGGTCGGCGCCGATGCCTTCCTGGAAGACGAGGCGGGCCACGCCGAAGGCGGCTGCGGTCGAGAGCAGGCTGGCCAGGGTGCCGAGCAACGAGATCAGCGGTGCCTGCAGCGCGATGAGCAGCAGAAGGAAGCCGAGCACGAGTACGACCCCGATCACCAGGGGCGTGGAGTCGTCGAGCTGGGACTTGAGGTCGAGGTTCTCCACCGCCGCGCCACCGACCAGCGCACTGTCGGGCAGATCGGCGCGCAACCGGTCCACCGTGTCACTGAGGGCGGGATCGGACGGGTCGAGGGTCGGGACGGCTTGGATGAGGACCAACCCGGTGTCGTCAGCCGCCGGCATGGCGGGCATCACCTGGGCGATGCCTGAGTCGGAGTTGAGCACTGCACTCGCGGGGTCGGCCTCGGTGGCCTTCACCACGACCTGGAGGGTTCCGGGCGCACCATCACCGAAAGACTCCTGGACCAGGTCGTAGCCGACCCGGGCGCTGGCGTCTTCGGGCAGGACCTTGATCGAGGGCATGGCGGTCTTGAGACCGATGACGGGTGCGGCGAGCGCGAGCAGCACGATCAGCGCACCCAGGCCCCACACGACGGGACGCTTCCAGAGGCGCTCGCCCCAGGCGGCGAACTTGGGGGAGCGGTGCTCGCCGGTCTTCGCCCAGGGCAGCGACAGCTTGTTGATCTTGTGGTCGAGCTTGAACAGCACCAGCGGCAGCAGGGTCAGCGTGGCGGCCAGCACGAAGACGACCGAGAGCATGATCCCGCCGGCCATCGAGCGGAAGGAGGGCGAGGGCACGAGCATCACGGCCGACAGTGAGACCAGCACGGTCGCGCCGGAGAGGAGCACGGCCTTGCCGGCGGTGTCCATGGTCTCGGTGACGGCTTGGCGTGCGGAGTTGCCCGAGCCCATCCGGGAGGCGCGGTAGCGCACGACGAGGAAGAGTGCGTAGTCGATGCCGAGGGCCAGGGCGAACATCATCGCGAAGTTCATCGCCCAGATGGAGACCGGGACGAGCTCGTTGATCAGGACCAGCGAGCCGGCAGATGCGACCAGACCAGCGAGGGTCAGGATCAGCGGCAGGCCAGCGGCGACCAGGGCGCCGAAGGCGAGCACGAGGATCGCCAGGGTGACCGGCCAGGAGACCATCTCGGACTTCAGCATCGCCTCGAGGTTGGCCTCGTTGAAGTCCGACCAGAGCAGCGAGGCGCCGGTCGGGTTGACCTGCACGCCGTCGACCGAGAGGCCCTCGAGATCGCCCTTGAGATCGGTGGCGACACGGACCATCTCGTTGGTGTCGGCGCCCGCGCCGGCAAGGATGATCGCGGTGTCGCCATCCTGGCTGAGGCTCGCGCCCGGCATCGGTGCGATCACGTCGGCGATCCGCGGCTCGGCCTCGAGCATCCGAGTCACCTGGGCGATGACCTCGGCGCCGCGGCCCTCGGTGACCGGTCCGTCGGTGGAGTGCACGACGACCTGGATGGCCGAGGACGCGTTGCCACCGAAGCTGTTCTGGGCGAGCTCGCGTACGGCGACGGACTCCGAGCTGTCGGCCTGCCATCCGGCGCCGGACAGGTTCTGCTCGACCTGGGGAGCGAAGGCGCCCAGGCCGATGATGAGCAGCAGCCAGACGCCGATGACGAGCTTGGCGTGGTTGGTGACCCAGAGGCCGAGGCGGCCGAGAGGTCCGGGGCGGAACCCGGGAGTGAAGTCGGGGGAGGCGCCCTTCGATCGGGCGGTAGTCGAGCGCATGATGTTCCGTTCAGTGAGGGGTGAGCGATCGGTGATGGTCAGAGGAGGGCGGGGACAGCGTGGGCGGCGGTGTAGACGGCGACGCCGAGGACCAGGACGGCGAAGGCGGCCTGGAGGCGGTGGGTGTCGACACGGTCGGCGAGGCGGGCCCCTGCGACGGCTGCTGCCGCTGACGTGGCAGTGAGGACGGCGACGGACGTCCAGTCCGGTGGGTCGCCAGAACCCGCGCGGACGACGAGCGCTGCGGCGCTGGTGATGGTGATGACCACCAGGGACGTGCCGGCGGCGTACTCCATCGGCAGCGCGAGGGCGAGCAGGAGGGCGGGTACGACGAGGAAGCCGCCGCCGACGCCCAGGAAGCCGGTCAGCGCGCCGACGACGGTGGCGGTCAGCAGCACCTTGAGGGCCCGGGGGCACTGGCAGGCGAACGTCGGGCTGAACGTGATGATCGGGTCGTCAAGGGTGGGCCGCGCGACGTGCCGAGCGCCGTCTCCGCGATGGTGGCGTAGCTGGCGCCAGGCCAGCATCCCGCCGACCAGCAGCATCAGGACCGCGAAGGCGGCCAACAGGACCTCCTCGGAGACCCGATCGGACGCCTCCGCTCCCGCCACCGCCCCGCCGATCGCGACCAGGCCGAAGACCAGGCCGCGGCCGACCAGCACGTTGCCCGCGCGGTGTGCGGCGATCGCCCCGATCAGGGAGGTGACGCCGACGACCACCAGCGACCCGGTCGTCGCCTGGGAGGCGGACTGGTCGAGCAGGTACACCAGCACCGGCACGGCCATGATCGAGCCGCCGCCACCGAGTGCCCCCAGGGACAGGCCGATGAGCGCGCCGGCGGCGACGGCGAGGAGCAGTGTCATCTCAGACGTCGGGCCCGTCGGCACCGTCGGTGGGGTCAGTGGTGTCGCCCTCGGGGCGCACCAGGTGCAGGCCGACCTTCTCGGCGTTCTCGAAGGAGTCGTCGACTGCGACGGGGGTCCGGCCGGCAGCGGCGACGAACGAGGCAGCAACCGAGGCGCGGTAACCACTGGCGCAGTGCACCCACACCTCACCGGCGGGCACCTCGCCGACGCGGCGGGGCAGTTCGTGGATCGGGATGTTGACCGCTCCGGCGATCGCTGCGCCCTCGTACTCGTCGGCGCGGCGGACGTCGAGGACGACGACGTCGCGGTGGTGACGCACCTGTGCCAGGTCGGCGAAGGTGGCGGTGGGGAAGGTCCCGAGGTCGCCGTCGCTCCAGTTTTGTGGTCCGCCGGTGGCCTGGGCTGCAGGCCGGTCGATGCCGATCCGGACCAGTTCGCGCTGGGCGGTGGCCACGTCCTCTGGCGTCTCGCCGAGCAGGGTGACGGCGGTGCCCCACTCGATCAGCCAGCCCAGGTAGGTGGAGAAAGCACCGTCGAGGCCGAAGTTGAATGTTCCGGGGGCATGCCCGGAGGCGAAGGCCTTGCGGTTGCGCAGGTCGACCACCCACTCACCTGCCTCGATCCGACGTCGCAACTCGGTTGCGTCGGCCTCCTGCACCGGCGAGAGGTCGGGTGCGGAGGGACCGGCGGCGTTGGCGGGTCCCATGTGCACGTAGTACGCCGGCCAGGCACCGAGACCATCCAGCAGCTCGCGGACGTAGGTTTCCTCGTCCTGGGTCAGGACCGGGTTCGAGCGCTTCTCGTCACCGATGGTGGAGGCGGTGGCGTCGGACTGGGTGGCGGAGCAGAAGGACCCGAACCCGTGGGTCGGGTAGACCCCGGCCTCGTCGGGGAGCTGCTCGGCGAGCCTGTGCGCGGAGGCGTGCTGGTGGCGCACCAGGGCGTCGGTGTGCTCCTCGCCGAGCAGGTCGGGTCGGCCGGTGGCGCCGTAGAGCAGCGAGCCGCCGGTGAACACGGCGTACGGCTCCTCGCCGTCGGGCCCATCGACCGAGAGCGCGTAGGACAGGTGGGTGAAGGTGTGACCGGGGGTGGCGATCGCGCGAACCTGCATCCGGTCACCGACCTCGACGACCTCGCGGTCGGCGATCGGGGTGCGGTCGAAGGACACCTCGTCCTCGCCGTTGACCAGGTAGGCCGCTCCGGTCGCCTGCGCAAGGGCCAGACCGCCCGTGACGTAGTCGTTGTGGAGATGGGTTTCGAAGACGTGGGTCAGTCGGACCCCGTCGGCCTCGAGCACTTCCAGCACCCGGTCGATGTCGCGCTGAGGGTCGACCACTAGGGCGAACTCGCCGTCGTGGACCACGTAGGTGCGGTCTCCGAGCGAGGGGGTCTCGATGGTGCGGACGGTCAGCCCCTCGCACGGCTGCTGCTGAGCCTCCTCGGTAGCCGAGGCCGGTGCCGGGGTCTTGGTGGTGGTGTCGTCAGTCATGTTCGCCTCACTTCTCGATCGGTCGCCCGGAGCGGACCCAGGCGCTGGTGCCGCCGGCAACGTTGATCGCGTCGAAGCCGTTGGCGGTCAGGACGTCGGCCATCGCGCTGCTGCGGTTGCCTGAGGCGCACACCACGTGTACCGGTCGGTCGCGGTCGATCTCGCTCAGTCGGGCGCTCAACTGACCCATCGGGATGTTGGTAGCACCGGGCACGTGGCCCTCGCGGAACTCCGCGGGCTCGCGGACATCGACGACAGGCGAGCCCTGATCGAGCGCCGCAGCGAGCTGGTCGATGGTGGTCTCACGCATAGAGAGGACTCCTTTGCTGGCTTGTCGAGCTGCACAACACAACCCCCGGGGGGGTTATGCCCAAAACGGTAACACATCCCCCAGGGGGGTTGTATAGTTGTGGGCGCAGCCCGGCCACGGACCTCGTGATCGGTACCGAGAGGAAGAGACCCATGACGCAGTACACGCTCGAAACGACGGTGCGCCGCCCCTACGACGAGACCGTCGAGGCGGTGCGCGCTGAGCTCGCGACTGCGGGGTTCGGCATCCTCAGCGAGATCGACCTGAAGGCCACGCTGAAGGCCAAGCTCGATGTCGATGTCGGACCCCAGGTCATCCTGGGTGCCTGCCGCCCCCAGCTAGCGCACCAGGCATTACAGGCCGATCCCTCCATCGCCGCACTGCTGCCCTGCAACGTCGTGGTCCGCGCCCTCGACGACACCACCACGGTCGTCGAGGCCTTCGATCCCGACGCCATGATGTCCCTCGCCGGTCACGCCGGTCACGCCGGTCACGCCGGTCACGCCGGTCACGCCGGTGACGCCCTCCGCGCCGTTGCGACCGACGCACGACAGCGGCTGACCGCGGCCATGGCCGCACTGGAGAACAACTGATGGACCTCGAACCCACCGAGGTCAAAGCGATCATCACCCGCATGAAGCGCGCCAACGGCCACCTCGCCAGCGTGATCCGGATGATGGAAGAGGGATCGGACTGCGAATCCGTCCTCACCCAACTGGCTGCCGTCAACAAGGCGCTCTCCCGGGCCGGTTACGCCATCGTCGCCACCGGCCTGCAGCAGTGCCTCACCGAGTCCGACGAGGGTATCGACGGCGTGGACGTCAAGAAGATGGAGAAACTGTTTCTCGCACTGGCCTGAAAGACGGTGGCTCCGCGGGCAGCGAGGTCGACATCTTTGGTGGTCCGTGACCGTGGGGCTCGGGCCAGCACGCTCAGACCGCCTTTGAGCATCCACTCGGTGGACTCGCCCATCACCAGTGCTGCCACCTCGACCGTGGAAACGGTGGGGGCAGCCTCCTCGACGCGGCGTACCGTGGCGCGCAGGGCCGCAATCAGCTCGTTCATCGCGAAATGGCTGGTGACGTAGTCGTCGGCCCCGAGGTCGATGGCCTCGACCTTGTCCTCGCCGTGCTGACGCGCCGACAGCACCACTATCGGGACCCGCTGTCGCGCTTCGCGGACGTGGCAGCGGCGCTGCGGGGCTACCTTGCCGGCGTCTCGTGTGCGCTGATCGCCTCGGCCACGAACCTGGCGGCCCGCGCGAAGTTCTGGCGGAGGTCGTAGTCGGGCTGCTGGCGCCAGTACCGGATCGTCGAGACGTACACCGCTCCGATCATCTCGGCGAGGAAACGGAGGGGGAGGTCCTCGCGCACCTCGCCGCGCTCGGCACCCGGACCGAGGATGCGCAGCACCTGCGTGGTGAAGAGCGCGGTGTGTTCCGCCACGAGGTCCGGGGCCGAGAAGGTGCGCTCGAACTCCGCGGTCACGGCCCGCAGGTAAGGGTCTGTCTGGAATTTTGTGTAAGTGACATGGCGTGATGTCCCCGGCGTTGGTTCGGGGCGGATTGAGAATCACGCACATGAACGAGTACCAGGACGAGAGCGAGTCGGATCGGTCGGGGAATCTGCCGGCGGTCAACGGCCCCGATATGACGGATTTGGCTGAGCAACGAAGCGATTGACGATCTGCTCACTGACGAAGGCGCGCAGGGTGACTTGTTCGACGACATCGAAGGGTCCGAGCAGGGGAGCCGCGCCGACGTTGCAGAAGAGACCCAAAGATTGGAAGACGAGGAGTGAGAGCTCTCGCTGTGTAAGCCGCTACGGTCTTTCCAACGGACTCCGCCGACCTTGCTGGACCCGGCTGGGAGGTGTCGATTGCGGGCGTTGCACACCAATCAGCGGCGAGGTCGGTGCAACTCCGTTGTTCGATGCCAAACGCCTCGGCCGCACGGTCGTCGACAGCCGGTCGCGCTACGCAGTCGCGGGCGGCTGTCTGCCTGGAGCCCCATGTAGCCGGTGACGAGGTCAGCCCAGTGGGTCTGTCGGTCCGGAGCAGGTGATGGATGTCGGATCTGATGGTGTCGAGGCGTGCGGCGAACTCGTGGCCGTAGCGAGACATTCCCTCGCGGATGGCTCGCCACGCCAAGTCCTGGGCTCTTGGAGTGGTCGGGAGATCGATGTGGGCGGTAGGTGGTCCAGAGCGCATCGGGGCGAGGGCGACCGACTCCTTGGGCTTGAAGTCGAGCATGTTCGGGATGGCGTCGATCATCTCGTCGGGAACGTGGATGGAGAAGTTCGTGCCCGTTAGGTGCGCGGGTCCCTCGCTGGGTAGTTGAAACGGAAAACGGCGTCTGACGCTGGAAGACGTCGAGAGACGTTTCCGCAGGTCAGACGCCACTTTCGGCAACTACTGACAGAGGGTGAAAACCCTCGGATCAGATGTCGTAATAGTGACTAACTGACCCACGATGACCTGCGCAAACGTCGAGATTCCCCGGACATTTGTACCGGGCTTGTAACAGCGTAGCTCTTCTTGGCAGCGATCCCGGGAGCGAACAGACCGCCTAGATTGACCTAGAGAGCGACGGTCCTCTAGGTAGCCGGCTGCGATCCGGTGACGGGGGAGAGGGCACAGAAGCCGACGGGTCGAGTGTCCGCTGTTGCAGAAACCGGTGCCCGTGCACACGGACGTACCTAAGCTAAGTGGGTCGCCGGCCGGTTTCGCCCGCTCAGCGCTGGCGCAGCTTCTGGGTGAGGTCCGTCCGTGCTCGCCGAGGTGACCGCCATTGCCGCGAGGAATCGGCTTCGGCATGGTGCACATTCTTCCAGCGCCGACACGCATCGACGCAGATCAGACGTCACCGATCCGTGAAGCAGACCCCTGATCGAGTTCGCGCCGGCCGAGGCCGCTCGCGCTGCCCAGGACTACCAGGCTGCGCTGGCAGCTCTCGACCGTGGCGCCGTGCGGGACATTCGCATCGTGCCCGCTATGGAGAGATGGTCGGACGCCGACGCGCGGAAGCCGCTGTTCACCCCGCCCAGTGGGAGCGGCATACGACGCTCGGTCGGAACCGCACAACTGCGACGGCCAGTACTGTCAGGACGGTCGACAGTTGAATCAGGGGCACAACGACTGGAGCATGCCGGACCTGTAGGGCGCCGGCGGCCGCGCCTCAACCAGATGACCACCGTGGTGAGCGTGTCCGTGTTGTAGGTCGTCTTCTGCGCGGAGATCGACCGCGGCGATCACCGCTCTGCGGCGGGCGACCTCGAGGGCGAGCTCGCGGCCAAAGCCTCCGCGGCTCCGCGATGACGGCATCGCGATGGTGCAAGGTGCGCATGCAGGAATCCTTCGTTGGTCCGTTCATGAGCTGGTCCAGCGAGGCCGCACTCGGAGTCGTGCGCGCGTGAGGCGAAGTCGACTTCAGTCGATCTGGAGCACCTCGACGCATCGGGTGCGGTTGTCACCGATCTTGTCGGAGGTAGCGGCAGCCTTGGTCATGCAGAGGTTGCAGTGGCTACAGGATCCGCGGTTTGTCTCTCCGGTCTGCATCCGGTTGATCAGGTCGGGTTCGCGCAGGAGTGCGCGAGCCATGGCCACGAACTCGAACCCCTCGGCCATGGCGCGATCCATCGTGGCCTTGTCGTTGATGCCACCCAGCATGATCAGTGGCATCGAGATGGCCTCACGGAAGGCCAGGGCCTTGTCGCGGAGGAAGGCTTCCTCGAACGGGTAGGACTTGAAGAACCGCTTGCCGACCGGGGACTTTAGACCCACCCGCATGACGGGCGGCATCGTTGCCGCGAACTCCTTGAGTGGTACGTTCCCGCGGAACAGATACATCGGGTTCAGCAGCGAGCTACCGGCGCTGAGCTCGAGGGCGTCCAGGGTGCCGTCGGACTCGAGCATCTGCGCGAACTCGATGCTTTCGGGCATTGAGAACCCGAGCGGTGAGCCGTCGCTCATCCCGATCTTGGCGGTGACCGCGACTGTGTCGCCGACCTCTTCGCGGACCGCTCGGGCAACCTGGCGGGCGAACCGCGCTCGGTTCTGCAACGAGCCGTTCCACTGGTCCTTGCGTCGGTTCTGGCCCTTGGCGAGGAAAGACGACAGCAGGTAGCTGTGGGCCATGTGGATCTCGAGGACGTCGAACCCGGCGGCCGTCATGATCCGCGCGGTGCGGGTGTAGTCCTTCGTGATCCGCGTGATGTCGGCCTCGCTGCACGAACGGATCATCTGCATGCTCAGTGGGGACGGCATCCGCGAGGCGGCCAGGGCGTGTGCACCATTGGAGCGGCCGTTGGCGACGGGTCCGGCGTGGCCGAGCTGGCCGGAGATCTTCGCCCCGGTCTCGTGGATCGCTTCAGTCAGCCGTGCCAGGCCCGGAGCCGACTCGTCATTGACAAGGATGACCTCGCGGTGGGTTCGCCCCTCGGGCGCCACGGCCAGGTACGCCACGGTGACCAGACCGACGCCCCCGCGGGCGGGAGCCAGGTGATAGTCGATGAGCTCGTCGGTCACCAGGCCACGAGGGGTGCGACCCTCGAATGTTGCGGCCTTGATCGTACGGTTGCGAAGCTGCACGGGCCCGAGCGTCGCGGGAGCGAAGACGTCAGGAATCATGCGCAGACCTTAGCATTAAGCGAGACGGTCCGTCTCGTCTCGTCAGCGGTATTGTGCTTCCCGTGAACACAGCCGCAGCCTTTCCCGAGGACGCCCGTCCGCGCCGGCGAAGCGAGCGGGCCCGACTGGCCATCTTGCGGGCCGCCAACGAGCTGCTCCACGAGAAAGGGCTCGACCAGTTCAGCATCGAAGGCGTTGCCGCCCGCGCCGGCGTTGGTAAGCAGACGATCTACCGCTGGTGGCCCACCCGCGCGGTCCTGGTCGCTGATGCCCTGCTCGACCGAGATGACCTGATGCCGACGTCGCCGTCCCAAACGGGCGACGTCACCGCGGACGTCAGCGCATGGGCGGGCGACCTTGCTGCCGCGCTTGGCTCGGCCCGGGGTGCAGCCACCCTGCGCATGCTCACGGCCGCCGCAACGGACAATCCAGAGATCTCGCGCAAGCTGCACGAAAAGTTCAGCGGACCCATCCAGGACGCGGCGTTAGCTCGACTGGCCGATGCTCCCGGTCTGACGCTGGAGCCGGCCGAACGACGCATCACGATCGACGCAATCATAGGTTTCATCGTGTTCCGCGTCCTGGCCCACCAGGAGGTGCAAAGCTCTGACGCCGTTGCCTTGGCGCGCGGGCTCCTCACGGGTCTGTCCTTGGAAGGCCCTTTGCGCGCAAAACGTGGCTGAGCTGAGCCGCGCGAGTCGGCCTCGTCCGGGGCACCGGACGCGAACTAGTGGCGCGTGGCGTGAGTTCGTGAACAGTTGAGTGTCTGAAATTCTGAGGTCATGGCTAACCGTCCTGATGGGCGTGCTCCGGGTGATGTGCAAGCGCGAGCTGCCGGCGATGTCCGCCTCGACTTCGTGCTGGCGAGGGCGAGCAACTGAGACGCAGTCATCAGCCACGCTGAGATGCACACCCTCCCGAGACGAGGCGCGCTCGCCACGACAAAGTCGAGGGCGTCGAGTCCAACGACCGAGCGCATCCCCCATTACCCGGGCGCCGGAGCGGTTTGTCACGCACCGGTGCTGGGTAACCGAAATTGATCTCACTGTCGTGTGCCGCAGAAGCCGAAACACGAAGTCGTTGATCTGGTGCCCGGACGGCCTACGTCACGGCCCGGTCTCGACCACTAACTGGCCGTGCGGATCGAATCGCTCGCCAGGTGTGGTGCGTGAAGTCTCGGCGTGCGCGAACATTCCGCGGCGACGCGCCACGAGGTCGAACACCGCGGTCATGCACGGCGGTATCGAGGCGGCCAGTGCGAGCAGGGTGGTCCACACGATCGGCCAACGTTGGCGTCGTGCGACGAGCAGGGTCAGGATCACGTAGGCGATGAAGGCGGCGCCGTGGAGGCTGCCGAAGATGCGTACCCCGAGCTCGGTGGTCTGCGTGACGTACTTCAGGTACATCCCAAACAGGAGGGCCACCCACGTGCACGCCTCGATGATCGCTACCCACGAGAAGGCACGAAGCAGGGTGGGTGTCGCCATGCGCTTGGTCAGTGTCTGGTTCACGAAGACTTCCCTGAGGTAGCGGTCGAGGTCGAGCTCGAGGTGGTAGCGACTGGGAGGCCGGCCGCGGCGGCAGTCTCGGGGTGGGGCACCTTGGTCGGCCAGAGCGCGCGGTTGCCGAGGAGGCGGACGATGGCGGGCACGAGGAGCGGTCGGATCAAGAAGGTGTCGAGCAGGATTCCGAACGCCATGGCGAAGCCGAATTGGAACAGCTCACGGATCGGCTGGGTCATGAGCACCGAGAACGTCGCGGCGAGGATCAGGCCGGCAGAGGAGACCACTCCGCCGGTTCGAAGCAGCGCCGTGCGCAACGCGGTCGATGGCATGGCATCACGAACCTCGCGCCGGAACCTGCTCATGATGAAGATGTTGTAGTCGACCCCCAAGGCTACCAGGAAGATGAAGACATACGCCGTCACCCGGTTTCCGATGCCCTCATCGCCGAGCACCGTGACGGTGAAGAAGACGGTTGCTCCCATCGTGGCCAGGAAGGACAGCACCAGCGTCGCCACGAGGTAGAGCGGCGCCAGCAGTGAGCGCAGGAGCAGGATCAGGACGGCGGTAACGATGAGGAGGACCAGGAGAACGATGTAGATCGTGTCCCGGTTGAGTGCGTCGCGGATGTCGGCTGTCTCGGCTGTCTCCCCGCCTACCAGCACGGTTGCGTCCTTGATTCCCGCGTCGGCGGCTGCTGTGCGTGCGGTGTTCTCGAGGGGCTCCACAGCATCGAGAGCAGCGGCGCTATAAGGGTCCTTGTCGAGGACGACGTCGAATATCGCGGTCTGTCCGTCCTTGCTGAAGGTCGGGGGACCGGCGAGGTGATCTACGTCAGTCTCGTTGGCCAGTGCGCTTTGGATCTTTGTGGTTGCCGGTTCGTCGCGAAGGTCTTTGTCAGTCCGTACGACGACCGTTGCGGGGGCGAGTCGCCCGGGACCGAACTGGTCAGCGATCAACGCCTGACCTCGGGCCGACTCGGTGTCGGTGCGGAATCCGCTGAGGGAGTTGAACGTCTCCTGGTAGTTGAGCAGTCCGGCGCTCATCACCACCAGCAGGATGAGCAACCCGGCGGCGACCTTGGCCGGTGCCTGGTGGACCAGCGAGGCGACGCGTTGCCAGATCACACCACCTTGGCTGCGTTCGGCGACCTTACGCTCGCTGCTGGGCCAAAAGACCGCACGGCCGAAGATGAGGACCAGGGCCGGGATAAACGTGAAGGCGACCAGCGCCATCACTGCTACGCCGAGGGCCAGGTAGGGGCCGAAGCCGCGCAGCGAGGGCGACACCGCCACCAACAGCGCCATCATGGCGAGCACGACAGTGGAGGCGCTGGCCACGATCGTCTCGCCTACCTCGCGCAGTGCGGTCTGCATGGCGCGTGGCCGGTCAGGCTCCTCGCGGAGGGCTTCGCGGTAGCGGGCGGTGATGATCAGCGCGTAGTCGGTGCCCACCCCGAACAGCAGAACCGTCATGATCGACGCCGTTTGGGAGCTGACGGTGATCAGGCCCGCGTCGGCCAGCATGGCACCGAGTGCCTCTGCGACCCGCATGGCGATCCCCGCGGCCAGCAGGGGGACCAGCGCCATCAACGGCGAGCGGTAGATCAGCAGCAGCAGCACCAGGACGAGAAGCACGGTGGCCAGCAGCAGAGTCATGTCGCCGCTGCTGAACACCTTGACGGTATCGGTGGCGATGCCGGCAGGTCCGGTGACGGCGACCTTCGTCTGCCCGGCTTGGTCGGCCGCAAGCCGGCGCACGTCATCCACTGCGGCCCGGAAGCTCTTGTCCGACGGGCTTCCAGTGACGGGCACGATGATCAGCTGCGTGCTGCCATCGGACGAGACCAGCTGGTCCGCAGCCTGCGGCACGGTCGCTGTCGACACGATGCCCTCAGCGGACACCTGGGAGGGACGGTCAGGACCGGCGAGCGTCTCGGTGATGCGCGAGACCGCCGAGATGATCTCCGTCTGCGGAGTGTCATCCTGTCCGTGGACCACGACGATCGCCGGGAGGGCTCCCGGCGTGGGCGACGCCTGGCGGATCAGGTCGCGTGCCCGCATCGAGTCCGACGCCGCCGGTGGCAGGTTGGCCGACTCGTTGTCCTCCACCGACTCCAGCGTCGGCGCGAGCTGGGTCAGCACCCCCACGATCAGCAGCCACAGGACGACGATCCCGACGGCGCGTTTCTTCGACTGGAAAAGGAAGTGGATGATGCGAGTCGTCACGGAAGCCTCACTGGATAGCGACAGGGCTGTCTCCAACTGGGCCAGAAGGTAGCACCGGCACGTCCTGGGGTTCGCGTCGGGCTAGATTGACGGCCCTAGTCGCGCGGCTGTGGAGGCGGATCGATGCCCAAGATTGAGGCGGCCACCGTGCGCGCCCATCGCGCCAAACGCCTGGAAAGCTTGATAGACGCCGCGGAGTCGATCCTGGCCGAGCAGGGTGTGGAGTCACTGACCGCAGGCGCTGTCGCGGCCCGTGCCGGAATCGCGCGCAACAGCATCTACCGCTACTTCAGCTCCATCGACGACCTGTTGGAGCTGGTCGTCACCCGCGAGTTCCCCTCTTGGGTCGCTGGCGTGGAAGCCGCGATCGCCGCCGAGCCCGTCCCCGAGGAGCGGGTCGTCGCCTATGTCCGGGCCAACCTGGAGCAAGCGGCCTCGAGCACGCACGGGTGGCGGACGTCGCTGTCCCGCGGATCTCTGTCCGAGTCGGCCAGAGAACGTGTGCGCGCGCTGCACGTGTCTCTCAACGAGGCGCTCGTCCATGCGGTTGCCGATCTCGGGGTTGAACAGCCGGAGCTCACCGTCTCGGTGATCCAAGCGCTGGTGGACTCCTCGATCCGCCAGATCGACTCCGGGGCGTCGGCCGGGGAAGTGTCGAGGTTCGCTGTGAATGCCACCCGGCGCCTGGTGCACACCGAGACGACCTGAGCCCGGCTGGGCGACTCGCTACCCCGGAGAAACATCGGCCAAACGATTGATCTTTGCCAGCCTCAATCCCGATGATTCGAGGCGCCCCGCTTGGTGGAGTGGGTGACATGGCAGATCCTCTCGTTCACTCGCGCTTCTCAGACAAGTTGACCTCCCGCCGTGGAGCCTGGGTTGGCATCGGCGTGGCCTTGGTCGCCCTCGTCGGGCTGTTCGGCCTCTTCAGCGGTGCCGAGGCGCCACCGCGCACCGGCCAAGCGCCGGTCAGCTCGGAGTCGAACCAGGTCGACGAGCTGCTGGGCCAGTTCCCCAACGCCGACGTCCAATCGGTCGTGGTCGTCGCCTCGCGCGCAGACGGCGGGAGGCTCACCGAAGCAGACACCTCGTCGCTCAAGGGTCTGCTGCCGAGGCTGGACAGCGCGGCTACCTCGGCGACCACCGGACCGCTGGTGAGTGACGATGGTGGCGCAGCGGTCATCAACGTGCCGATCAAGATGGGGGAGGACGGCACTAAGACTGCGCAGACCGTGGAAGAGTTGCGCTCCGACATTGCTGCCGAGGCGCCGCAGGGCCTGGATGTGCACGTGACCGGTGGGCCGGCCTTCGGCGCCGACGTGGCTTCAGCCTTCGACGGAGCGGACTCCACCTTGCTGTTGGTCACGGTCGCGATCGTGGCGATCCTGCTGATCGTCACCTACCGCTCGCCGATCCTCTGGCTGCTGCCACTGATCGTGGTGGCCCTCGCCGACGGACTCGTCGGTCGGGTGACCGCAGCGGCTGGTGCCGCGTGGAACCTGGAGTTCGACGCCGGCATCATCAGCGTGCTGGTGTTGGGCGCGGGCACCAACTACGCCCTGCTGCTGATCTCCCGATACCGCGAGGAGCTGCAGTGGGCCGAGGACCATCGGCTGGCGCTGAGCCGGGCGTGGCGCAAGACCATGCCCGCGATCCTCGCCTCGAACGTCACGGTGGTGCTCGCGTTGCTGACGCTGCTGCTCGCGGCGATCCCGATGACCCGTGGACTCGGCGTCCCAGCTGCCATCGGACTGCTGATCGCCTTGGCCGCCGTACTGCTGGTGCTTCCGCCCGTGCTCGCCGTGTGTGGCCGGCGGATGTTCTGGCCGTTCGTTCCACGCCCCGGAATGATCCGTGGACAGGGCCGCGCCTGGCGGGCGGTGGCGTCCAGAGTGGTGAAGCGTCCGGTCACCAGCCTGGTCGGCGGGCTGGCGCTCCTCGCGATGATGGCGTCGGGCCTGTTCGGCACCTCGATCGGGCTCGACCAGGTCGAGAAATTCCGCGTCCAGTCTGAGTCGGCAACAGGTCTGGAGGTCCTCTCGGCGCACTTCCCGCCCGGTGAGGCACAGCCGATCTTCATCGTCACCGAAAGTGCTGCGACCGAGAGAGTGATGTCCGCGGCGAGCCACGTCGAGGGCGTGGTCCGCACACAACCGGTCGAGTCGACGTCCGATGACGCACTGACGAAGATCATGGTGACCAGCGCGTATGCGCCGAGCAGCGAACAGAGCCTGACCCAGGTCGAGCAGCTGCGAGCCGCGGTTCACTCGGTTCCCGGAGCTGATGCACTGGTCGGTGGGGCCGTGGCCACGGATCTGGATGCGCGGGCTGGCAATGCGCAGGACCTCTTGGTGGTCGCACCGCTGGTCCTGAGCGTCAGCTTCCTCGTCCTGCTGCTGCTCCTGCGCTCGGTCGTCGCGCCGGTGCTGCTGTTCCTGGTGAACCTCACCAGTGCGGTCGCCGCGATCGACGCGGGTGCCTGGCTGAGCCGGGTGCTGCTCGACCAGCCGGGGCTGGACCCGCAGGTGCCGCTCCTCGCCTTCGTGTTCCTGGTCGCGCTGGGGATCGACTACACCATCTTCTTGGTACACCGGGCCCGAGCCGAGAGCGAGAACCTGGGCACTCGCGCCGGGACGGTGGAAGCAGTGGCCCACACCGGCAGCGTCATCACCAGCGCGGGCATCGTCCTCGCGGCGGTGTTCGCCGCGTTGGGTGTGCTGCCCCTGGTCACCTTGGGACAGCTGGGTCTGATCGTCGGCATCGGTGTGCTCGTCGACACCCTGGTCGTCCGTACGGTAATCGTGCCGGCGATCTTCAGTCTTATCGGCGACCGGATCTGGTGGCCCGGCACGGTGAAGCCGCAGGAAGGAGAATCGACCCATGAGCCTCGTGAACACCCCGCTTACTCGCACTGACCTCCATGGGGAGTCACCGGTGGGCGCCACCGTGCGGGCCATGGAGATCGGGCGGCACCTGATCGCGGTGCTGCTGACCGTGATCGGCGTTGTCCGCGCGGTCGGCGACGGTTCGTCGCTGCCTGCGGTGATCATCTCGGGTCTGGCCATCCTCGGCTGGCACGCCGTCGGCACGCTCCTGCCATCGCGAGCTCTCCCGCAGCGGCTGGTTGTCGGGTGGCTGGTCGGGTTCGCGGTCATCTGGGGCGCGGCGGTGGCCGTGTCGGCCGAGTTCGTGTGGCTGGCGTTCCTGCTGTGGCTCCTGGCCGGACACCTGCTCCCGCTGAGGTGGGGGCTGGTGCTCTCCGCCGTCGTCCTCGCCGTCGTCGTCGTCGCTCCGATCCTCCACCAAAACACCACGACCTACGCGAACGTCTTCGGGCCGCTCATCGGCGGGATCTTCGCCTTCGGCATCTCCCGCGGCTACCTCCAGCTGCTGCGGGATGCCGTGGAACGGGAACTGCTCGTGGCCTCGCTCACCCGTGCCCAGCAGGAGATGGCCGAGCTGCAGGACGAGCTAGCCCTGGCCCAACGGCAATCCGGAGCGATCGCGGAGCGCACTCGCATCTCAAGGGACATCCACGACACCGTCGCGCAGTCGCTGTCTTCGATCCGGCTGCTCTCCCACGCCGAGGCCAGCCGCACCGACGACCCTTCCGCCATTCGGACCCTCAACCAAGTCGAGACGCTGGCCAGCGACAGCCTCGCCGACGTGCGCAGGATCGTGGCGGCTCTGGTGCCCGCGGAGCTGGAGAACGGCGCTCTGCCTGCCGCGCTGCAGCGCATGCTCGACCGCTCGCACGAGGAGACCGGGGTGCAGACCGATCTCCGGGTCGACGACTCCTTGCCCCTGCTGCCCACCGAGGTCGAGGTCGCCCTGCTGCGCACGGCACAGTCCGCGCTGGCGAACGTGCGCCTGCACGCCCGCGCGTCTCGGGTCGTGATGAGCCTCATCGACGCCGACGACTCCGTACGCCTGGACATCATCGACGACGGGAACGGGTTCGACGTCGCTGCCTGGGAACAGGCCGCCGGGTCCGAGACGTCCAGCTTCGGGCTGTTCTTCATGCGGGCACGGCTCCGCGAGCTTGGGGGCGGCCTGGACATCGAGAGCTCCCCTGGTGCGGGTGCAGCGATCTCGGCACACCTGCCCATTCACGTCGCTACCGAGGAGACCGCATGACGACTACGGTCCTGCTCGTCGACGACCACCCCGTCGTACGCAGCGGCCTGCGCGCGGTGATCGACGCCGGCGAGGCGGTGCAGGTCATCGGTGAGGCTGCGACGGGGGAGGAGGCGATCGCGCTCGCCGCACACCTCCAGCCCGACGTCGTGCTCTGCGACCTGCGGCTCGGGGCCGGGATCGACGGCATCGAGACCACCGCAGCGCTGCGCGCGCTCGACCCGGCGCCGGTGGTCCTCATCCTGACGACCTTCGACCGCGATGCCGAGATCCTCGGCACCATCGAAGCGGGCGCGGCCGGCTACCTCCTCAAGGACGTCGCGCCCGAGGTGATCATCGAGGGCATCAAGCGCGCTGCCGCCGGTGACATGGTCCTGGCGCCAGACCTGGCCTCACGAGTCCTGCGCGGCATCCGAAGTCCGCTGCCGAAACTCACCAACCGCGAGATCGAGGTGCTCCGGCTCCTAGCTACCGGATCCACGAACAAGGAGATCGCGCGCGTCCTGTTCGTCACCGAAGCCACCGTGAAGAGCCACCTGGCGGACATCTTCACCAAGCTCGACGTCGACAGCCGTTCTCGGGCCATCCACGTCGTGCAGGCGACCGGCCTGATCTGACCACGACCTACGCCGTACCACCCCCGAACCGAAAAGGAATCACCATGAAAGCCACGTCGTTGCGTTCCCTGTACTACGCCGCCTTCGCGACCTGACGAGCACTTGCTGCAGTCCGTCGTCCGAGAGTGCTGGAGTGGTTGTTGCTCAAGGCGCTCGCTGTCGCTCAGAGTTCCTGCCCCCTGCAGTCTTGCGTGCTTTTCTCAAGCGGCGAGAAGCGAGCAGAACGGACAGCATACAAATTGCAAGCAGCAGGAAGAGGCTGGCTGGGTTGTCCGCAGCGCCAACGACGAGAAGGGCCGCGACTACAAGAGTGGTGGCCCCGAAAACGACGAGGGAGATCCAGTCCATGCTGTGGGCTATCCGACGCGTCAGATCCGCAGCCGGATCAAGTTAGGGCGACATACCGAGAAGATGCCCGGGAGGTGTCACTTCGCAAACATCTCCAGGCTCACAGCGCTCGCGCTGAGCGGTCGTTCCACGTTGGCCTAGTGAAACGCACTCTTCTGCCGCGAGTAGTGCGCTGTCGTGCCGATGTGCGGGCGTTGTCAAGCTTCGAGTAGTAGCGGCAGTCGTGCAACGCCACGTTGACCGGTTCGGCACCTACGCCGTCCGCTGACTCTTGACGCCAGACCGCCGCTTGCATGCGCCCTACGCCGCGGACTGAGCACGCTGAGCTGGCGGCGGCCAGGGCCGCCGGGGCAAGAGCTGGGTGAGGGTCGTCAGCAGGAGCACAGCGTCTCTACGACATCGGCGTAGGTCACGTCCGAGCGGACCTCGACGGCGTAGAGCGGGCCACCGGCCCAGACCACGAGGAGCTGCACCACCAGCACCCAGGTGCGGCGCCGGAATAGCGACAACGCCCAGACACCGATCAGCAGGCCCGTAGCGACGGTCGCGATGCCGGCGATGCCAGCGAGGTCACCCGCCGCGGACGACCGGTCGCCCAGCCGACCGGGTCCCGGACGAGCGCGGTCGCCATCAACGCCACAACCGGTGCCGCGAGGAGGTAGATCCAGAGGCTCGGCCACCGGCCGCGCGGAGCCCTCGACGCGCGTGGCTCCGCCCACAACTCCGGAACCCCGGAGACCTCGGCTGGGTCACCGGCGGCGAGGACGTCGAGGCGGCGCTCGAGGCGGCGCTTTGACGTCAGGTGCAGGACCACCAGCACCGCGGCCAGCACGAGCAATATCCACCCGAACTGCGGGCGAGCGGCTGCCTGCCCGGCGGCGAGGACGGCGTAGCCGGCGAGGACGGCCGTGCGCCACCGCCAGTCGCGCTCGACCAGCCGGCGTGCGTGCACGACATGGCGCAGCGCGGCCTGCCTCACGGCCGGGTCATCGGGAGCAGGGCCGCGGCTGATGGCGCGGATGGCGTCGCCTTGCTGCGCCCGGGTCAGGCACGACAGGTCCGACCGGGCCGCGGTCATCTCCCCAGCCGCCATCAGGGCCATCGCCGCCGCGAAGAACAGCCCCGCGCTGACGCCGACGAGGAGCCCGCGCTCCCATCCGCCACGCGTACCCGGCCCCCAGGCCACAAACAGACCCATCAGAAAGCCGAAGAACACACCCGAGACCGCCGAGGTCACCCCGGTAGGCGCCGTCACCAACCAGACTCGGACGTGTCCCCCTCGCACCTAACGCCCCCGTGTGAGCGCTGACCCAACCAGACGCCGGCCACTCCCGCCGCTCGCGCCCCGAACGCCCTGCCCGAACCTGTCACCGGTTCGTGCAGCAGACACTAGCTGTCCCCACGGTCCCAGTCCGAAGGAACCGGGGACGATCTCGGATAGCCATTCCGCGTCCCACAGGCTCGCGTGTTGCGGCGGCGGCCTTCTCAGATTCGGCTGATCGAGACGGTGTCAACGATCCGTCAGGATCTGTGGCCCGGCCGTCAGGAAGTTGTCAGAAATTCGTCAGGACGGACCGCGCAGCGCGCCGCTTGTACCAGCATCGGTCCCGTGACCATCACGCCTGATTTCGACCGGGCCCTGTTCAGCACTGCCGACGCCTTCTGCGACACATTGCATGCCGTCTTGGACGAGGATCTCCATCGAGCGCGCGAGGTGCTCAAGGGGTCCGCTGTTCGGCGCCGCCTGGTCCGCGCGGCGGTGGATTCCGTCCGCGATCAAGCGTGGGTGCCTGCGCGACAGCTCAACGAGCGGCTGCAGTTCGTGGACGACGTTTCCCGCGCCAATGCGCTCATCGACCAGCTTGCGCGCCGCGTGGTGTCCAGAGACGACCCGGTCTCCCTGACCCCAGCGCGTCGCATGGAGGTCGCGGTTCTGTTGGACGCTGGCGGGCGGCGACTACGCCAGCTCGCCGACGGCCCAGTCGGCCCGGCCTTGGACCCGGCCTACCGTGGTTGCGGCGCGGCCCTCTTCGAGGTCGCCGACCACGGCGAACGCGACGCGTCCCTCACGATCGCTCTGTGCGGTGCCCTGGCGGTCGTGCTGCTCCAGGCATCACGTCACGCCACTCGCGCTGCGTGAGCCCAGTCGGTAGCGAGGCGATGGTCGGCATCGCGACGCAGTCATCCTCGAGAGGTCACCTCGTGACGATGAAGGTTCGTCCCTGGGGCCACCGCTGGGGCTCCCTGAAAGGCGGGCGGCTTCCCGGTGGAGGCACATGCATTACCGGCTCGTCGTATTCCCGCCGGGGACCAGCAGCCGGGAAGCGACCTGGCTACGTGCCTGGCTCGGCTGGCCCTTCGCCGGGACCATGCTGGCCGTGCTGTTCACCCTGGTCCTTCCTGGCATGGTCCCTGTGCTTGTCGCGGTTCCTATTGCGGTGGCTCTGCTCTTCTGTGGTCACTTGGGGCTGCTCCATGTGGTGCGGCGACAGCGGCGGGGCGTGTGCGTCGTGCGCGCCGAGTACGTTGCCGGCGCGGGCGTGCGCGATGAGCTCGAGAGGTGTCGGCACTTGGAAGCTGTCGGCGCGATTCTGCTGGGGGCCGAGCGTGCCGTTGAGTGCGGTGACCTGACGCCGGTGGACTTCGAGCTGCTGTGGGCCTCGCTGCATGCTCAGGTGGGCGCGCTGGCGGCCTCTGAACCGCCGACGAGCTCGGGGACCTGACCACGGCCGGCTTCCTCCGAACGGTCGTCCGACCTCAGAACTTCGGCCCGCATTGGACGTGCTCGACTCATCAGCACACCTGCACCCCGCGCCCTTGTCGTGGACGGCGACCCCGCCCTTGCCGGGTGCTCGCGGTCAATCTCTGCGCACGGCTGGAACGTCGTCGTCTTCCGCAACGGCCGCGGCGACCTGCACGCTGCCCGCTACCAACCACCCCGACGGAGTCGCACTCGGCCTAGGGGCCTGCCGGACATGAGACGTATCCAGGCGCACTGCGCTGCGCACCTCGCCGGAGCCGTCCCGAACGCAAGTCCGGCAACCGCTCGTTGCATTGGGAGTGCCGTACTGCGCTCGCAGTCCCAGCAAATAGCGGTCCTACGGACCTCGGCGTCCTGAGGCAGGGCGTCGTCGGTACAGACTCGAAGCGCCGATCCCTGCCACGACGGCAAGGATGATTGCCGTCATGAACGCGATCAGCACAGTATGCGTGCCCGCGGCGTGTTCCAGTCCTGATGCGCGCACACTGATGACGCCGCCGACGAAAACGACAAGGTAGACCGCCAGCCCCACGGCCGAGGAACGTCGCTGACGGTCAGGCACGTCTGGTGGGTGTTGCGGTTGTTGGTCGCGTGGCACAGCACCAGTGTGAGCGCCTACTGACCCATCTCGGCCCGTCGCGCAGCAATTGCGCGTCAATCCTGATTAAGACGACGTCAAGATCGCGGATGCACGGGCTACGTGGGTCTTTGCTTGGTCCATGAGTCTTGAGAGCGGACTGCTGATCGCCGCAGTCATTGGCATCGTCGTGTACCTATTGGCAGCCCTGATCCTTCCGGAGCGTTTCTAGTGTCTGACACCGTTTCCGGCCTGCTTTCGATCCTGGCCATGCTGCTGGTGCTGGTCCTGGCCTACCGCCCGCTGGGCGACTACATGGCGCGGACCTACGACAGCACCAAGCACCTACGGGTTGAGCGCCTTGTGTACCGCGTGACCGGGGTTCGCCCAGACGTCGAGCAGAGCCCGCGCTCGTATGCGATCAGCGTGGTCGGCTTCTCCGTCGTCAGCGTCGTGGCGTTGATGGCTATCCAGCTTGCGCAGGCGCACCTGCCGTTCAGCAGGGATCTGCCCGGTGTGCCGTTCTGGATGTCGTTCAATACCGCGGCCTCGTTCGTGGCCAACACCAACTGGCAGTCCTACGGCGGCGAGTCCACGCTCGGGTTCACCGTGCAGATGGCGGGCCTGGCGGTGCAGAACTTCATGTCGGCCGCGGTCGGGATGGCGGTCGCAGTTGCGTTGATCCGCGGCTTCGTGCGCACCCGCAACGGGACACTGGGCAACTTCTGGGTCGACCTGACCCGCGGCACGCTGCGGATCCTGCTCCCAATCGCCTTCGTCGGCGCCCTGCTGCTCATCGCCGGTGGCGTGATCCAGAACTTCGCCGATACCACTATGACCGCCCTCGCCGGGCACAGCCAGACCCTGACGGGCGGCCCGGTAGCCAGCCAGGAAGTCATCAAGCTTCTGGGCACCAACGGTGGGGGCTTCTTCAACGCCAACTCCGCCCACCCGTTCGAGAACCCCAACGGCTACACCAACCTCCTGGAGATCCTGCTCATCCTGCTCATCCCGGTGTGCCTGACCCGCACGCTTGGCACCATGCTCGGCAACCGCAAGCAGGGACTAGCGATTCTGGGCGCGATGGGCGTGCTCTACGCGTTCTCGCTGGCTGTGGTCACGGCCGCGGAGGTAGGAGCGCGCTCACAGGCCGCCCAGGCTGCCGGCGGGGCGATGGAAGGCAAGGAGACCCGGGTGGGGGAGTGGGCGACTGCCTTGTTCGCGGTGACCACCACCGGCACTTCGACGGGCGCGGTCAACGCCAGCCACGACTCGCTGACCCCGACCGGCGGCGGCATGGTGCTGGTCAACATGATGTTCGGCGAGGTCACACCCGGAGGTGTGGGCTCGGGCATCTACGGCATCTTGGTGCTGGCGATCGTGGCGGTCTTCATCGCTGGCCTCATGGTCGGGCGCACCCCGGAGTTCCTCGGCAAGAAGATCGGGTCGGGCCAGATGACCTATGTGGCGCTGTACATGCTCACCACCCCGGCCATCGTGCTCATCGGAACCGGCACGGCGATCGCGCTCGGCTCCACACCCGACGCCATGGGCAACCCCGGGGGGCACGGATTCAGCGAGGTGCTCTACGCCTACACCTCAGGCGCGAACAACAACGGCAGCGCCTTCGGCGGCATCACCGTCACCTCGGACTTCTTCCAGATCACCATCGCCCTGGCGATGCTGCTGGGTCGCCTGGTTCCGATCGTGCTGGTCCTACTCCTGGCCGGCTCGCTAGCGGAGCAGACGAAAGTCCCGACCACCGCGGGCACGCTGCCCACCCACAAACCGCTGTTCGTGACCCTGCTAGTGGGCGTAGTGATCATCTTCGCCGCCCTCACCTACTTCCCCGCCCTGTCACTCGGACCCATCGCTGAGGCACTCACATGAGCACCACCACTCCCACCACATCGCCCACTTCACCCGAACCGACCGAGCGGCCCGAGGACTCCTCGACGGGTCTGGTTCACAAGCCAGCCGCCAGCATGGGTCTGCGGATCATGGCCACCCAGGGCCTGCAGCAATTCCCGGAGGCCCTGCGCAAGCTCGACCCGCGTCACATGTGGCGCTCACCGGTGATGTTCCTGGTCGAGCTCGGCTCGCTCACCACCACCGTCATAGCTATCCTCGACCCCAGCACGTTCGCGGTGTCACTGGCCATCTGGCTCTGGCTGACGGTGATCTTCGGCAACCTCGCCGAGGCCGTCGCCGAGGGCCGCGGCAAGGCCCAAGCGGCCTCGCTTCGCGCCACGCGCAGCGACACCGTTGCCCGGCTGCTCGACGATTCCGGTGCTGAGACCGAGGTGCCCAGCACGCAGCTCAAGGTCGGTGACCGCGTCGTGGTCGAGGCCGGGCAAGTGATTCCCGGCGACGGCGACATCATCGAGGGCGTCGCGAGCGTGGACGAGTCCGCGATCACCGGCGAATCGGCTCCGGTGATTCGCGAGGCCGGCGGCGACCGCAGTGCAGTGACCGGTGGCACCAAGGTCCTCTCCGACCGCATCGTCGTCAAGATCACCGCAGCGGCGGGCGAGTCGTTCCTGGACAAAATGATCAGCTTGGTCGAGGGGACCTCGCGGCGCAAGACCCCCAACGAGATCGCGCTGTCGATCCTGCTGGTCAGCCTGACCCTGGTCTTCGTGGCCGCCGTCGCCACTTTGGCCCCGATGGCCAGCTACGCCGGTGCCCCTCAGGAGTTGGTGGTGCTGATCGCGCTGCTGGTCTGCCTGATCCCGACCACCATCGGCGCCCTGCTCTCAGCGATCGGCATCGCGGGCATGGACCGCCTGGTGCGGGTCAACGTGCTGGCCATGTCCGGCCGCGCGGTCGAGGCCGCCGGCGACGTCTCCACACTGCTACTGGACAAGACGGGCACCATCACCTACGGCAACCGGCAGGCCAGCGAGTTCCTCCCCGCACCGGGCACCAGCCCACAAGAGCTGCGAGACGCCGCCCGGCTCTCCAGTCTGGCCGACCAGACCCCCGAAGGCCGCTCGATCGTCGAGCTCGCCCTCACCCAGGGCGCCAACGACGGCGACCTCCCCCGCGGTGCGGCGTTCGTGAAGTTCACCGCCCAGACCCGCATGTCCGGGGTCGACCTCGCCGACGGCACCCAGATCCGCAAGGGCGCCGGCTCCGCCATAGCAGGCTGGCTGGGATCGAACCCCGACCCCGAGGTCAGCGACGCCATCGACGGCATCTCCCGCACGGGCGGCACTCCGCTGATCATCGGCCTCAAGGATGCGGCCGGCCGGACGACCGTGCTCGGCGTCGTACACCTCAAGGACGTGGTCAAACAGGGGATGACGGAACGGTTCGCCGAGCTGCGCTCGATGGGCATCCGCACGGTCATGATCACCGGCGACAACGCCCTGACCGCCCGGGCGATCGCCGAGGAGGCCGGCGTCGACGACTTCCTCGCCGAGGCCACCCCTGAGGACAAGATGGACTACATCCGCAAGGAACAGGCCGGCGGCCGGCTGGTCGCGATGACCGGCGACGGCACCAACGATGCCCCCGCCTTGGCGGCCGCCGACGTCGGGGTGGCGATGAACAGCGGCACGGCTGCCGCGAAAGAGGCCGGCAACATGGTCGACCTCGACTCCGACCCCACCAAGCTCATCGACATCGTCGAGATCGGCAAGCAACTGCTCATCACCCGCGGCGCTCTGACCACATTCTCGATCGCCAACGACATCGCGAAGTACTTCGCCATCATTCCGGCGATGTTCGTCGCGGCCTACCCCTCCCTCGAAGGGCTCAACGTCATGGGCCTGGCCACACCGCAGTCCGCGATCCTCTCCGCGGTCATCTTCAACGCCCTGATCATCGTGGCCCTGATCCCGCTCGCCTTACGCGGCGTCCGGTTCCGAGCTGCAGCAGCCACCGACGTGCTGCGTCGCAACATGCTGATCTTCGGCCTCGGCGGCGTCGTCGTCCCCTTCATCGGGATCAAGCTCATCGACCTGCTCGTCTCCACCATCCCAGGGATCGGCTGACCAATATGCTCAACGACATCGCACGCCAGTCACTGGCCGCACTGCGTATCCTGCTGACCTTCACCGTCATCCTCGGCGTTGCCTACCCGGTCACCGTGTGGGCTGCCGGGCAGGCCTTCGGAGACCGAGCCGACGGCCAGCCCATCACCATCGACGGACAAGTCGTCGGCTCGCGACTGCTCGGCCAGAACTTCCATGGCGAAGAGTGGTTCCACTCCCGACCCTCGGCCAACGACTACGACACCCTGGCGTCCGCACCCAGCAACCTCGGACCCTCCAACACCGACCTGCTCGCACTCATCAAGGAACGCCGCACCAGCATCGCCCAGACCGAGTCAGTCGAGGAGGACCAGGTGCCCCCTGACGCAGTCACTGCTTCTGGCTCGGGCCTGGACCCTCACATCTCGCCCGAGTACGCCGCCATCCAGGCTCCCCGCGTAGCCGAGGCCAACAGCCTCGACCTCGATCGGATCGAACAACTCATCGACGAGAACACCGACGGGCGCACCCTAGGGTTCCTGGGTGAGCCCGGTGTCAACGTGCTCGAGCTGAATCTCGCCGTCCAGGACGCCGCGCGGGACGCCTAGGGAGGATCGGAGGGGGCCGAGCAGCAGTGACCGGGCCATCCGTCATGGTGGAGACTGGCCGCCGGCGCGCACCCCAGGAGCCCAGGTCGAGCGTGAGAGTGCCTCCGTACCTCATTGGTCTTCGAGCGTTACCGTCACTGGTGACACCACGCTCCGTTCGCCCGTGAACCTACCGGCGGCGTCTCAGCGTCGTCCCGGCGAGAACGCGGGGTGTGCCTGTCCCGACTGGCCGACGTGCGGTGCTGCTCGGTCTAGTGATGAACAGAGACGAGGGATCATGGATCGAGGCAAACTGCGGGTCTACCTTGGCGCGGCGCCGGGTGTGGGCAAGACGTTCGCGATGCTGCAGGAGGGGCACCGCAGAGCAGATCGCGGCACCGACCTGGTGGTCGGATACGTCGAGAGCCACGCCCGCCCCACGACCACCCGAGCCGTCCAGGGCCTCGAGGTCATCCCGCGCCGCACCCTGGTCTACAAGGGGACCAGCCAGGAGGAGATGGACCTCGACGCGATCCTGCTGCGATCACCATCGGTCGTGCTGGTCGATGAGCTAGCGCACACCAATGTGCCCGGCAGTCGGCACGAGAAGCGGTGGCAGGACGTGCAGACGCTGCGTGAGGCCGGCATCGAGGTCATCTCGACCGTCAACATTCAGCACCTCGAATCGCTCAACGACGTCACCGAAGCCATCACCGGCATCCGACAGCGCGAAACGGTTCCCGACGACGTGGTCAGAGCGGCCGATCAAATCGAACTGGTCGACATGAGCCCCCAGGCCCTACGCCGGCGCATGGCCCACGGCAACATCTACACCGCGGACAAGGTCGATGCCGCCCTGTCGCAGTACTTCCGCGAGGGGAACCTGACCGCGCTACGGGAGCTAGCGCTCCTGTGGTTGGCTGACCGGGTCGAAGAAGGAATGGACCGCTACCGGGAGAAGCACCAGATCGACTCAACCTGGGCCACCAGGGAACGCATCATCGTCCCGGTCAGCGGGGGACCGGAGTCCAGCACCCTCATGCGGAGGGCCTCCAGGATCGCCTCACGCGCTGCCGCAGGGGAATGGTCCGCGCTTTATGTTGCCCGCCGCGACGGTCTCACCGGTGTCTCCCCAGACGTCCTCACCGGGCTGCGCCAGAAGGCCGAGCAGCTCGGCGGCACCTTCCACACCGTCGTCAGCGACGACCCCGCCGAGGGAATCCTCGACTTTGCTCGCGCCGAAAATGCCTCTCAGGTCGTGGTCGGGGCCAGTCGACGCGGTCGGATCTCCGCACTGCTCCGGCCAGGGGTCGGGGAACGTGTCGTCGCCGCGTCAGGCGATATCGACGTCCACATCGTCGCCCATGACTATTCTCGCGGGACGATGATCGGACCCCGTTCACCCGAGACGCTCAGTCGCCGGCGTCGCACGCTCGGCTACGTTTTCGGGGTCCTTACTCCCACCCTAGTCAGTCTCCTGCTGTGGCTGACCCACCAGTGGCACGGCCTGACCACCGAAGCTCTGATCCTCATGGTCGTCGTGGTCGCCACCGCGCTTGTCGGGGGACTGCTGCCTGCGGTAATCGCCGCGCTGGCCAGCGGGATACTGCTCAATCTGTTCTTCGTGCCACCCTTGTACGTCCTGACCATCAACGAGCCCGAGAACGCGCTAGCAATACTTCTGTTCGTCCTCGTCGGGGTCGCCGTCGCCACGGTCGTCGACAACGCCGCGCGGCGAACCAAACAGGCCATCAAGGCGCGCGCCGAGGCCGACGCGCTCACCGTTCTCTCACACAGCCTCCTCAACGCCACCGACGATCCCCAAGGGCTTCTCTCGTCTGCATGCGAGCTGTTCAATGCGCGCGGGGCTGCGATCATCCGCAGCAGCCGCACGGACACCGAGCCTGCCAGTGGCGGCAGCGGCGCCGACATGGGCAACGGGACCAACGGAGCCGAGACAGAGATCACAGCTCGCAGAGACGGCCCTGGTACTGGCGCCGAGCAGTCACACGGTGAGGGCGTCCCGCGGGTCGAGGTCCTCGCCAGCTGCGGAGAACCGCCGCTCACAATCGAGGCCGCCGACATGGTCGCCGACATCGACGACGTCACGGTCCTGGCGCTGGCAGGCACAAAACTGCCCGCCTCGCAGCGAGGTCTGCTCAACGCATACGCTGCCTACGCCAGGGTGATGACAGAGCGTCGTGCCGCGACCGCGGCCGAGGTCGAACGACTCCGGCTCACTGAGGTCGACCGGACCCGCACCGCTCTGCTGGCAGCGGTCTCCCACGACCTGCGCTCTCCACTCTCAGCGGTGAAGATGGCCGTCGACAGTCTGGGGGCACTCGACGTCACCTGGTCCGAGGAAGACAAGGCGGACTTCCTGGAGACCATCCGTGAAGCCACCGAGCGGCTCATCACCTTGGTCAACAACCTGCTGGACATGAGTCGCATCCACACCGGATCGATCCGCGCCGCCGTCAGCGAGATCTCGCTGGCCCGCGCGGTCCGCAACAGCCTGGTCCCACTCGATGGCGGCGTCAGGATCCAGGTCGACATCGACGAGGAGCTCGTAGTGCTGGCCGATCCAGGCCTGCTCGACCGGGTCTTGGCCAATATCGCGGAGAACGCCCTGAAGTACACACCCGACCAGGCGACGATCACCATCGACGCCGCCCCCGTCGGGTCGGATAGGGTCGCTCTGCGAATTGCCGACACCGGGCCCGGCGTGCGAGATCGTGACCACGACAGGCTGTTCGCCCCCTTCCAACGCCTCGGTGACGTGCCCGGCCAAGACGGGGTAGGACTGGGGCTCGCGGTGGCTCGAGGACTCCTCGAGGCCATCGGTGGCACCGTGACCACCGAGGACACACCCGGCGGCGGACTCACCTTTCTCCTGGAGCTACGCAGACCACCAGACCCACCACACGACCACCCATCAGAGATCGGCGAGGACCCTGCAGCAGCGCGTCTTAACCCAGAAGGTGGGGGATCGCAGGCGAACGTAGCGTTCCCGGACGCAGCAGACCCGGATGGAAGGGGGCCGGATGCGGAAGGGCTCAGCCAACACGCCTCTCATTCCAAGCAGCGGACCGAGTCAGACCGTGCTGCAGAAGAACGCGCCGGGGCAGGACCCGAACGAGACACTCTGTCGGGGCCAAAGAATCAGCAGACCCAGCATCCCGGGAAGAGCCAGGCTCAAAGGCATGTAGGACACGACAAGGCTGAGGGCAGAGCTTGCGACACGAGAAGCTCCCGGCCGCCGGAAGGAGAAACACCATGACCTTCGTGCTCGTTGTCGACGACGATCCGGCAATTCGCCGCACCCTGTCGGTCAACCTCCGGGCGCGAGGCTATGAGGTCGAGACCGCCGGTGATGGCCGCTCGGCGCTGCAAATAGTCGGCGAACGAATGCCCGACGCGATCCTGCTCGACCTCGGTCTCCCTGACGTCGACGGGGTCGCCGTGCTAGCCAAGCTGCGCACCTTCACCGCCGTCCCGGTCGTGGTTGTTTCGGCGCGTACCGAGTCCGACGACAAGGTCGAAGCTCTCGACCTCGGAGCGGACGACTACGTCAGCAAGCCGTTCTCACTCGAGGAGCTGCTCGCACGCGTGAGGGTGGCAACCCGCCGCAGCGCCGTCGCATCACCGTCACTGCGCCTCGAGATCGACGATCTGGTCCTAGACGTCACCGACTCTCGAGCTAGCCGCGACGGAGAGGTCATCCATCTGACCCCGACCGAGTGGAAGCTCGTGGAGTACCTCGCCCGCCGCCGCGGTCGGCTGGTCCGACAATCTGAGCTCCTCCAGGCGGTGTGGGGCCCAAGCTACGAGCGCCACAGCAACTACCTCCGCGTTCACCTGTCAGCGATACGACACAAGCTCGAACGCGACCCTGCCAACCCCACATTGTTCATCACCGAGCCTGGAATGGGCTACCGGTTCGCTCCCGAGACGAGCTAACCGCCGCACTGCAGCGCCTTTTGCATGCATACAGCCATCTCGGAAGTGGGGTCAGGCCGGCCGCTCTCGGCGCCGCGACAATACCGCGTCAACGGCCGCCAATCCTTCGTTAAGCCTGGCGCTCACGTCCGTTTCGGTGCCTACCGTGAAGCGGTGACGTACCACGGCCTCGACACCTCTCGCCACCGCTCCGAGCCGGTGACGGCGTTGAGGATTGACACTCGGCCGCGACCGTCGCAGGGCTCGCAGCACGCCCTGTCGTCCAGCGCAACCGGGGCATACGCTGCACCCGATCATCGCGCGCTGGACGACGGGCGAGAAGGCCTCTCTCTGGGCGCGGTTGCCCCTCCCAACACACGCGTCGGCCCAGCCCTTGCGCTGTGGGCGTCGCACAGCGACCTTGCCGTCTCAGTTGCCGCCGACCCGTGTCCCACCAGCCCGCGGAGCTTTAGGGCCGTAACCGCCCTGGACTCGCCCGCGCCTGACTTAGCGGGTGGGCTGGTCGACGCCGAAGCAATGTCGATACCGACCCGGGTCCCGGCGTGGGCTCGCCTCCTGCCGTTGCGCCGCGCAGCGGCGGACACCGAGGAGATTCGCCCCCACCTGCCCCAGACGCGCCGGTCCGAGCCAGCGCCAGTCGCGCTCGCGCTCCTCGCGCGAGTGGACGAGGATGCCTGCCACGCGGTCGACATAGCTGCGGGATTGGCGCCGACCGTGGTCGCGGTCCACGCCTGCAACTCGGCAACGCCTTCGGCGAGCGCTCGGTTCGTGCACGATTGGGAGGCTTCCGATCTGGATGTGCGGCTGGTGCTGATAGCCGCCGATCCCGGCTGCCTCGGCGTCGAGGTGGCCGACTACATCGCACGACAGTTCACGCATCGGCAAGTGCACGTCGTCCTCTGCGCCACTCCTTCCGCAGCCGAGTACCTTCCTGCCAGCGCGGATCTCGCCGCCCGGAAGACCGCTCAGCTCGAGCGGGTGAATCGCCCCGGGTCTGATGGAGGCTCTCAATCCATGGAGGATGAGAGTCATGGCAGCACCCAGGAAGTACCCCGACGAGTTGCGTGAGCGGGCCACCCGGATGGCGGTGGAGCTGCGGCAGGACCCGGCGACGAAGCAGGGCGCGATCGCTCGGGTGGCTGAGCAGCTCGGGATGCACCCGGAGACCCTGCGCAACTGGGTCCGCCAGGCCGAGATCGACGGTGGCGTCCGCCCGGGTACCACGACCAGTGACGCGCAGCGGCTGGCCGAACTCGAGCGCGAGAACCGCGAGCTGCGGCGGGCCAACCACATGGCGGAATCAACCGGTGAGCGCAACGGTCCTGTGACACTTCGTAGTCACGCGACCAAGGAGCGCTCTGATGGCAGGGATCCTCACGCACGAACAGAAGCAGCTGGCGTTCCGACTTCACGCGCGGGGGTGGCGCCTCGTGGACATCGCACGCGAGATCGGCTGCAGCGCACCGATGGTGGGCTTGATGGTCCGCGCCGGGCGGTTCACGACGGGCGTTGAGGACCCGTGGCAACCGCGGCTGGGTTGTCTCGGCATCGCCGAGCGTGAGGACATCCTGGTGGGCCTTCGTGCTGGGGCTTCGCTTGCCGAGATCGGCCGGAGACTCGGGCGAGCGACGTCGACGATCAGCCGAGAGGTGAACGCCAACGGCGGCCGCCCGGGCTACTCCGCGTGGCGTGCTCACCAGCGGGCGCGAAGCGAAGCGCGCCGCCCCAAGGACTGCAGGCTCCAACAGGGTCGGCTGCACGACGAGGTCGGCCGCCGGCTACAGGAGCTGTGGTCGCCCGATGAGATCGCTCGCCGCTTACCGTTGGACTTCCCCGACGATCCGGAGATGCGGGTGAGCCACGAGACCATCTATCAGTCGCTCTACGTCCAAGGCCGGGGCGAGTTGCGCCGTGAACTGGCCCGCTGCCTGCGCTCGGGACGCACCGCACGCAAGCAGCGCGGCACCCCCGACGGGCGCGGCAGGATCCCCGGCATGGTGATGATCTCCCAACGCCCGCCCGAGGTCGCTGATCGCGCCGTCGCAGGGCATTGGGAAGGTGACCTGATCCTGGGCGAGAACGGTCGCAGCGCCGTGGGCACCCTGGTCGAACGCACCACCCGGCTCGTCCTCCTGCTTCACCTCGAGGGAGGTCGCGCCGCAGTCAACGTCGAGGCCGCGATGCGTAAGGCGATCGCCACCCTGCCTGACGAGCTCAAGCGCTCGATCACCTGGGACCAGGGGGCGGAGATGTCGACGCACGTCAGCTTCACCATGGCCACTGGGATCCCGATCTATTTCTGTGACCCGCACTCGCCCTGGCAGCGAGGCTCGAACGAGAACACCAATGGGCTCCTGCGCCAGTACCTGCCCAAGGGCACCGACCTGTCCGTGCATACGGCTGCAGATCTGCAACGGATCCAGCGCAGCCTCAATGACCGACCTCGCAAGACCCTCGAGTACATGACACCATCAGAGGCCTACGCACAGGTCATTGCGGCCACCGGTTGATTCCGCCCATTCTGAAGACCTCGGCGGCTTTCTTCGCGGCGGAGCTCGACCGCCCCACGAACAAGTAGTCGCCTACATCGACGCCCACCGCCACGACGTGGTCGATGGGCGCGAGGTCGGGGTCGAGCCGATCTGCGCGGTGTTGAAGAACGCCGGCGTGCAGATCGCCCCGAGCAGCTACTACGCCGCCAAGACCAGGCCTGTCTCGGCACGCGCGATCCGCGACGCCGACCTCGTCGAGGACATCAAGACAGCCCACAAGGCCAACCTCGGCGTCTACGGCGCAAGGAAGATCCACGCCGAGCTCAACCGCGAGGGCATCCGCGTCGCCCGCTGCACCGTCGAGCGCCTGATGAGGGCCGAGGGCCTGCGCGGGATCCCGCGGGAGAAGTCCCGCAAGACCACCATCGGTGACGGTGCTGAGACCGAGCAACCCGAGGATCTGGTGAAGCGGAAGTTCGTCGCGAGCGCACCGAACCAGCTCTGGGTCGCGGACCTGACCTACGTCAGAACGCACGCGGGCTGGACCTACGTCGCGTTCGTCCTCGACGTCTTCAGCCGGATGATCGTGGGCTGGCAGGTGTCCACCTCACTGCGCACCGACCTCGCACTCGACGCCCTCGACATGGGCCTGTGGAACCGGCAACGAGCGGGTCGGGACGTCACCGGTCTGACGCATCATTCGGACCGTGGAGTCCAGTATCGAGCGATTCGATACACCGAGCGGCTCGCCGAAGCAGAGGCCGTCGCATCGGTCGGATCCAAGGGCGATTCCTATGACAACGCGATGGCCGAGGCACTCAACTCGCTGTTCAAGGCCGAGTGCATCCGGAACCCGGTGATGCGTCCGAAGGGCGGCTGGAAGAGCGTCGGTGATGTCGAGATCGCGGTCGCTGAATACGTCGACTGGTTCAACCACCGACGCCTTCACGGCGAGATCGGCCTCGTCCCGCCCGCCGAGTTCGAGGCCAGCCACTGGGCCAAGCACAACGTCACCGACTACGTTGAAACACCTGTCCCGACCGGGGCTCGTTCCAAGTAACCGAGCCTCCACGAAACCCGGGGCGATTCAAAGAGTCCCCTGAGGACCGTGTGGCAGGAGATGGCGCTACCCAAATTTGTACCGGATTTGTAACAGACGAGCGGCTACCAACAGCAAACGCCGCCGAACGACCAAAAGGTCGCTCGGCGGCGTTTGTGCAGGTCAGCGGCTGTTCTTTGCGGTCGTTCGGCGTTGCTAAATGACCGCAGCCGGAGGCCCGGTTAGATGTCGTAGTACAGCTCGAACTCGTGCGGGTGCGGACGCTGCTGCACCGGCGCGATCTCCTGCGTGCGCTTGTAGTCGATCCAGGTCTCGAGCAGGTCGGGGGTGAAGACATTCCCGACGGTGAGGAAGTCCTGGTCCTCCTCCAGTGCGAGCAGCACGGCGTCGAGTGTGGTCGGCACCTGGGCGATGTCGGCCATCTCGTCCGGCGGCAGCTCGTAGATGTCCTTGTCGATCGGGTCGGCCGGCTCGATCTTGTTCTTGATGCCGTCGAGCCCGGCCAGCAGGAGCGCGGAGAATGCGAGGTAGGGGTTCGCCGACGGGTCGGGGCACCGGAACTCGATGCGCTTGGCCTTCGGGTTCGAGCCCGTGATCGGGATCCGGACGCAGGCCGAGCGGTTGCGCTGGGAGTAGACCAGCGAGATCGGGGCCTCGAAACCCGGAACCAGGCGGTGGTAGGAGTTCACCGTCGGGTTGGTGAAGGCCAGCAGCGCCGGAGCGTGCTTCAGGATGCCGCCGATGTAGTAGCGCGCCATGTCGGACAGGCCGCCATAACCGGTCTCGTCATAGAACAGGGGCTCGCCCTCGTTCCAGATCGACTGGTGCACGTGCATGCCGGAGCCGTTGTCACCGAAGATCGGCTTGGGCATGAAGGTCGCGGTCTTGCCGTTGCGCCACGCGACGTTCTTGATGATGTACTTGAACTTCATCACGTCGTCGGCGGCCTTGAGCAGCTCGTCGAACTTGTAGTTGATCTCTGCCTGGCCGGCGGTGCCGACCTCGTGGTGGGCACGCTCGACCAGCAGGCCGGACTTCTCCAGCTCGATGACCATCTCGTCGCGGAGCTCACCGAAGTGGTCATAGGGGGCGACCGGGAAGTAGCCACCCTTGTACTTCACCTTGTAGCCGCGGTTCGGGCTCTCCTCGGTGCCGACCTTGCCCGAGTTCCAGGCACCGGCCTCGGAGTCGATGTGATAGAAGCCCTCGTTGGCGCCGGTCGCGAAGCGGACCTTGTCGAACACGTAGAACTCGGCCTCGGGGGCGAAGAATGCCTTGTCACCGATGCCGGTGCTGGCCATGTAGGCCATCGCCTTGCGGGCAATGTTGCGCGGGTCGCGTGAGTAGGCCTCGCCCGTGATCGGGTCGTGGATGAAGAAGTTCACGACCAGGGTCTTGGCGACCCGGAACGGGTCGAGGTAGGCCGTGGTCGGGTCCGGGTAGAGCTGCATGTCGGACTCGTGGATGGCCTGGAAGCCCCGGATCGAGGAACCGTCGAAGCCCAGGCCGTCATCGAAGACGGACTGGTCGAACGAGGAAACCGGGATGGTGAAGTGCTGCATGACCCCGGGAAGGTCACAGAACCGAACGTCGACCATCTCGACCTTCTCGTCCTTGAGGTACTTCAGCAACTCGTCGCTATTTGCGAACATTCGTCCTCCTTGGCCGCCGTCATCCGAGGCGACCGCAAATGGATGCGGATTTGTAGTTCTCGATGCGGCACTGCACCAGGAAGTTGTCCAGATCGTAGAACCTGGCAGTTTCCTGACCGTATCCGGTTTGTTTCGTCCATGTAACAGCGGTCCCTGAACAAACTACCCCGCGACCGGGGCCGGAAGCCTCTCGCAGGTAGGGTTCGGACGTGCAGCAAACCGCCTCCTGGCTCCAACGCGTGGCCGCCCTGTTCATCGACTGGATCGCCTGCACCCTCGTGGTGATGTTCATCCTCGGCGCCGACGGATTCAGCGAGAACCAGGCCTCCGGGTTCTATGTCTTGCTCGCCTTCGTCCTCGAGACTGCCTTCTTCACAGGCCTGATGGGCGGCTCCTTCGGCAAGCTCCTCGTGCGTCTGCGCACGGTCCGCGCCGATGGAAAGGGCTATCCGACGTTGCTGCGCGCCCTGGTGCGCCAGGTGATGGTCGCCCTGCTGATCCCTCCGCTGGTCTTCCGCCCCGATGGCCGCGGTCTGCATGACATGGCCGCCGGCACCGTCACGGTTCGACTGAAGAACATCGCCACCAACCTTGGCGCCCGCGGCTAGGTTGTTGGCCATGCGTCTCACCCGCCCCCTGGCCTCCGCGGCCGTGGCCTCCTCACTCGTGCTCGCCATGTCCGCCTGCGGGCCGGACGAATCCGATGAGACGTCGGGGCAGCCGGTCAACCGGCCGAGCGCGAGCAGCGACGTGGCGCCAGCCGGGCAGAAGGTCGACACCCGCGAGTTCGCCACCCTGATCGCGGACGCCTTCGGCAAGGATGACACGGCCGACATGTCGATGCAGTTGATCAGCAACGGCTATGTCACCGAGGCCGAGGGCCAGATCGACTACTCCGCCAAGACGCCCCGGATGGCGATGACCATGTCGGTCCCGGCTTCCGGCCAGGGCGACATGAGGACGGTCGTGGTCGACAACACGATGTACGTCGCCCTGCCCACCGGCGGCAAGGAGGCGAGCGAGGTCTACTACGAGCTGGATCTGCGCGACGAGGACAACCCGTTGGTCAAGCAGCTCGGCGGCCTCTCCTCCTTCGACCCGAAGTCATCGGTCGAGGTCTTCGCCCAGGGCCTGGAAGAGGTGCTCCTGGTCGGCAACGATTCCGTCGAGGGCGTCCCGACCAAGCACTACGTCGTGACCACCAGCACCGAGGGCCTCGGCGATCTCGGGGTGGAGGAGTCGGGCGGCGAGCTGCCGCCCAGCGTCACCTATGACGTCTGGCTCGACGACAAGGGTCGCCTGGCAAAGATGGAGTCAGAGTTCGAGGGACAGGGCTCGATGAAGCTGACCATGAGCAACTGGGGCGGCAAGGTGGACATCGCCGCTCCTCCGGCCGATCAGGTCCAGCCCTATCCCAGCGAGAGCGCCAGCCCGACGCCCTGAGCTCGACCGGGGCTCAGCGCCCGCGCAGGTTGCCGCGCTGGCCCTTCATGCTGGTCGGCATCGGACCCTTGGGGATCGGCGTGTTGCCGCGGGTTGCGTCCAGGGCGCGCAGTCGGCCGAGTACGTCGGTCATCTGGGCACCCTTGATGTTCTTGCCCAGCTTGGTGACGTGCTTGAGCAGCTTGTTCAGCGGGACCTGACCCTCGCCATCGCCGCAGACGACCTCGTGGATCGGGGTGTCGGGGCAGACACGGGAATGCTTGCGACGCTCGTTGATCAGCAGCTGCTTGACGCGAGTGGGGGAGCCCTCGCCGACCAGGACGATGCCGGGAGGACCCACGACGCGGTGGACGACGTCCTGCTGCTTGGTGAAGCCCACGGCCGGCTCGGTCTTCCATCCGCGGCGCAGCATGCCGAGAGCCGCAGCGGCGGCGCCGGGCTGGCCGTTCATCTGGTTGAACGCGGCGGCCTGGGCACGACGACCGAAGATGATCATCATCGCCAGGAAGCCGATCAGCAGACCACCGACCACGCTGAGGACGAGACCGAGCACACCTGAGCCGGGCAGGATCCAGAAGATGCCGAAGCCGACGGCGAAGCCCAGGAGGAAGGCCCCGAGCATCCACAGCCCGATCCTGGTGTCGCTCTTCCGAGCCATCTTGTAGGTCTGGACGAGCTGCTGGCGACGGCTCAACTTCTCGGGGGGAACAGGAGTCGACATGGGTGGTGAGGCCTTCTTGTCAGGATGCGGATGCGGTGGAGCGATTCTCCAGCGCCTGACGGTACAGCCGTCCGGCGCGGTAGGACGAACGGACCAGTGGTCCGGACAGGACGCCCGAGAACCCGATGTCCTCCGCCTCCTCCGAGAGCTCGACGAACTCCTGGGGCTTGACCCAGCGCTCGACGGGGTGGTGACGCACCGAGGGACGGAGATACTGGGTGATCGTGATCAGCTCACACCCGGCGTCGTGGAGGTCCTGCAGCGCCTGTGAGATCTCCTCGCGGGTCTCACCCATGCCCAGGATCAGGTTGGACTTGGTGACCAGGCCGAACGCTCGAGCCTGGGTGATCACGTCGAGGGAGCGGTCGTAGCGGAAAGCAGGACGGATCCGCTTGAAGATCCGGGGCACCGTCTCCACGTTGTGGGCCAGCACCTCGGGACGGCTCTCGAAGACCTCCTGGAGGAGGTCAGGCTTGCCGTTGAAGTCAGGGATCAGGTTCTCGACACCGGTGCCGGGGTTGAGCTCATGGATCTTCCGCACGGTCTCGGCATAGAGCCACGCTCCACCGTCGGGAAGATCGTCGCGAGCGACGCCGGTGATGGTGGCATACTTGAGCTCCATCTTCTGGACGCTCTCGGCCACACGTCGCGGCTCGTCGCGGTCCAGCGGCGACGGCTTCCCGGTGTCGATCTGGCAGAAGTCACAGCGACGGGTGCACTGCTCGCCGCCGATCAGGAAGGTTGCCTCGCGGTCTTCCCAGCACTCGAAGATGTTCGGGCAGCCGGCCTCTTGGCAGACCGTGTGCAGGCCCTCGCTCTTCACGAGCTTCATCAGCTCGTTGTATTCGGGGCCCATCTTGGCCTTGGTCTTGATCCACTCCGGCTTGCGCTCGATCGGGGTCTCCGCGTTGCGCACCTCGAGCCGCAGGAGCTTGCGACCGTTCGGAGCAGTGGGTGACTCGGGGCCCGCGGGTGTGGCCGAGTTCTGGGCGGCAGGAGCTTGCGTCACGCGGGCCACTCTACGCCGGTGACGAAGGCCACCCCAATCCGCTGTGGGCTCGCTGTCAGGGGACGTCGCGGCGCCGGAAGCTCAGCACGGAAGCGGCAAGGATCAGGGCCAGGATCACCGCGAAGTAGACGATGCCGTGCGTCATCGACACGTGCAGCATCGCCGCGTTGCAGCTCTCCAGTGAATCACACGAGTAGCCGTCCGGAGGGTAGTACTCATAGCCTCCTTGGAGCACCGCCAGACCGTTGGCGTGCACCATCCACGGCTCCGGGTCGTCGAGGAACGGGAAGACGAAGATCAGCACGGAGCTGCCGACGATGGCGGCCACCATCAACCCGAGTGTGGCGATGGTGTTGCGGAACAGCATGGTCAGCGCACAGCCGCCGACAGCCGCCATGCCCGCTGTCAGGGCGGCCCGGATCCAGCGTCCTCCTGCCGACTGCCAGTCAGAGGAGGTGACAGTGACGTCGCGCAGCGCAAAGAGCCCTGTGAACAGCACCCACAGGAACGCAAGGGCCAGGGCAGCGACGACAAAGGCGCCGATGAACGCGGCGGAGACCTTGGCCGACCAGACCCGTCCGCGGCGACTCTCGAAGAGCAACTGGTTGCTCATCGAGCCGCTCGACCAGTCCGCGCCGGCGAAGGTCGCTCCGGCCAACAGCATCATCACGACCACCAGGACTGCCGCAGCGATGGCCGTGTCGCTCGCCGTGCTGAACGTGATCGGCTGGCGCTCGAGATAGTTCACATAATCGGTGTCCGGGTTGGGCGGTGTGCCGATGAGCTCCTCACAGGTCGCATCCGGCGGTCCGCCCCACTCCTCGGCGTACGTCTCCGGGTCCTTCGCGCATCGGTCGAGTTCCTCGCTCTGGAACTTCGCGTTCTCGCTTGCCTGCGCCTTCGCGGTGGCGACCTCGGAGTCGCTCACCGGCCTGGTGCTCCAGGTGGTGCCCGCCCACATCAGGGTCGGCAACACGAAGGCAGCCAGCGACAACAGCAGAACGGCACGACGCCAACGCAGTCGGGTCAGCTCGACCCACAGCAACCTCATCGGGTACCCCCGTCGCCGCGGTGACTGCCCGGCAGGGCCTCGCCTGCCCCCACGTCGGGTCCGTGGCCGAGGGTCGAGTCCTCGGTCAGCTGGAGGAAGACCGACTCAAGATCTGCGTGTTGGGGCACCAGCTCGCCGAGATAGAGGCCGGCCTCGGCCAGGACCCGGGTGATGGCCGACGAGTCCTCCTCCGACTGGACCCACAGCAACCGGTCACGCTGCTCCACGACGTACCCCGCGTCGACCAGGACCGCTTCGGCGCGGTCTGGCTCGGCGACGGCGACCCGATAGGACGAGCTCGTACCGATCAGGTCCTCGACCTTGCCCGAGGCGAGCATCCGGCCGTGGCCGATGATGGTCGCCGAGTCACACACCTGCTGCACCTCGGCGAGGATGTGCGAGCTGAGCAGGACCGTGACGCCGCGGGCGCCGAGATCGCGGATCGTCTCCCGGATCTCGCGGATCCCAGCCGGGTCGAGCCCGTTCGTGGGCTCGTCGAGGATCAGCAGGTCCGGCTTCTTGATCAGTGTCGCGGCGATCGCCAGTCGCTGCTTCATCCCGAGTGAGTAGGACCGGAAACGGTCGTCGTCGCGACCGTCGAGGGACACCGTCTCGAGGGCCTCGTCAACGGCCGAGTCCGGCGCGCCGATCGAGCGAGCGAGCAGGAGGAGGTTCTGGCGCCCGGTGAAGGTGGGGGCGAACTTGGGGGACTCGACCACGGCCCCGATCCGGGGCAGCACCTGGGGCAGGTGCTTGGGGACCTCGCGCCCGAAGAGCAGCATCGACCCGGCACTGGCTCGGGACAGGCCGAGCAGCATCCGGATCGTCGTGGTCTTGCCGGAGCCGTTCGGGCCCAGGAAGCCATGCACCCCGCCAGCAGGGACTGCGAGGTCGAGGTCGCGCACGGCGACGCGTTTGCCCTTGCGGCTCGTGAAGGACTTCTGCAGCCCGCGGGTCTCGATGACCATTCCATCCATGGGGTGATCGTGACAGCGCGCTGGACGATCGGGCGGTATGGCGCGCCGGTGTGCCGCGCCGGAAGATCAGCCGCCGGGACGGATCAGGTTCAGCCGCGGCGGCTCGGGGCGGGCCTCGTAGTCGGGGGTCGGCACGTAGTCATTCCACGCCAGCAGGTCCGTGAGGTGCTTCTCCACGCTCGGGATCACGTCGGTGACCTTGACGTCGCGGCCGAGCTCTCGGGACAGGGAGGTGACCCCCGCGTCGTTGATGCCACACGGCACGAAGCGGTCATACCACGCCAGGTCGACGTCGCAGTTGAGCGAGAAGCCGTGCATCGTCACCCGCTGGGAGACCCGGAGCCCGATCGCGGCGATCTTGCGCTCGGGACCGCGAGCGTCGGCCTGCAACCACACTCCCGAGCGGCCGGGCACGCGAGCGGTCGTGACCCCGAAGTCGGTGCACACGTGGATGAGCGCCTCCTCCACCCGGCGTACGTAGTCGACGACCTTGACCCGCTCGGGCAGCTTCACGATCGGATAGCCGACGAGCTGCCCGGGGCCGTGGAAGGTGATCTTCCCGCCGCGGTTCACGTCGATCACCGGAGCGCCGCCGGAGTCGACGGGCCGCTCATGGTCGTCGGTGCGGGTGCCCGCGGTGTAGACCGGGGGGTGCTCGAGGAGGAGCACGGTGTCGTCGCCGCCGGCGGCAACGTCGGCATGGACCCGGCCCTGCATCTCCCAGGCAGCGAGATAGTCGACGGCGTTGTCGCCCAGGCCTGCTTCACGGAACTCGAGTGGCACGCCTTCGACCATACCCCTGGGCGTGGACCCGGTGGCCTGTGGATGAGCGGATGCGGAGTATGGCGATCCGGGTGATGGTTGTCGGGTGAAGTCCAGGTTGCTGATCATCGTCCTCGCTGTGGTGCTGGTGGTGCTCGCCGTGTCCACGGGTCTCTTCTCCAGGATGCGTGGGACCGAGAGCGCTGTTGCGGCCACCGGCACCGTGGCGGGAGTGGTGGCGGCCGCCCCCGTGGTCCGACAACAACAGCCGGGCGCCCCGCGCCGGGTGCTCGCCGGATGGGACGAGAGACGTGCCGCGGCATGGGCGATCGGCTCCGTCACGGACCTGCGTGCGCTCTATGTCGAGGGCTCTGCCGCGGGGCGCGTCGACGTCCGGATGCTCAAGGCGTGGCTGCGCAAGGGGGTGAGGGTGGAGGGCATGCAGACCCAGGTCCTCGACTTCACCGTGGTCAGTCACACGTCCGACGAGCTGGTCCTCGACGTGACGGACCGACTCAGCGGTGGTGTCGCGGTGGGCGCGGGGGACGAGATCGCCTTGCCCGTCGACCGGGCCGACCGGCGGCGGATCGCCCTGGTGCGCAGACAGGGGGAGTGGCTGGTCAGTTCTGTGCGCTGAGGGCAGTTGCGACGACGTCGCGCACATCGTGATCGGCGAAGTCGTAGCCGGTCTCGATCAGCGCTTCAGGCACCGCGCGCACCGACCCCAGGACCTCGGGCGACATCGGTCCCGCCGCCTTGTCGAGGACGAAGGCAGGCACTGCCAGGCGGGCCCGACGACCGACTGACTTGGCGACCACACAGGTGTAGTCCGCATTGGTAGGGGTCTCGGGGCAGCACAGGTTGAACGGACCGCTGGCGGTCTCGTGCTCGGCCAGATGGGTGACCGCGCCAACCCAGTCCCGCAGCGAGATGATCGGGAAGTGCTGGCTCCCGTCGCCCAGACGCGCACCGAGACCGAGTCGGAAGGGGAGCAGCATCGGCTTCAACGGCGGATGGCTCTTGTCGATCACCGGGGCAGTGCGGAGTACGACGACCCGGGCGCCGGACTCCTGCGCCGGGGCGGTCGCGTCCTCCCACAGCCGCGTCACTGCGGTGAGCAGCGCATCGCCACGTGACTCGGTGTCCTCAGTGACCGGTTGGTCACCGTGATCGCCATAGATCGAGATGCCGTTGCCCGCCAGATAGGCCGGCGTGCCACGACCACCGCGATGGGCCTCGGCGATCCGGTCCGCGAGCAGCCGGGTGGTGGTGACCCGGCTCTCGACGAGCTCTGAGGCCCACTTCTTCGAATGGGGATTCCCGATCAGGGGCGAACCGGCCAGGTTGATCACCACGTCCGCGCGGTCGATCAGGTCCTGGTCCACGTCTGCTGCATAGGGATCCCACTGCGCCTCGTCCGGGGCGCTCGGGGCACGCCGTACGAGCTGGGTCACCGCATGACCCTGCTGCCTCAGGTGAGGAACCAGGTGGCTGCCGAGGAATCCCGATGCTCCTGCGATGACGATGCGCATGGTGCCCACCCTGCCACGCAGGTCATGAAATGCGCCGAGCCGGCACGTGCTGTGTCAACACGTGCCGGCTCGGCGGGTGGGGGGTATCAGACCTCGAAGGCGCCCGACTCCACGCGCTGCTTGACGTCCTGCAGGAAGCGGGCGGCGTCGGCGCCGTCCACGATCCGGTGGTCGTAGGTCAGCGAGAGGTAGCACATGTGACGCACGGCGATCGTCTCGCCGAGGTTCGGGTCATCGATGACGACGGCGCGCTTCACGACGGTGCCGGTGCCGAGGATGGCCACCTGCGGCTGGTTGATGATCGGCGTGTCGAACAGGGCGCCCACGCTGCCGGTGTTGGTCAGCGTGAAGGTGCCACCGGACAGCTCGTCCGGCTTGACCTTGTTGTTGCGGGTGCGGTCGGCGAGGTCGGCGATCTTCCGGGCCAGGCCCGCCACGCTCAGGTCGCCCGCGTTGTGGATCACGGGGCTGAGCAGACCGCGCTCGGTGTCGACCGCGATGGCCAGGTGCTCGGCGTCGAAGTAGGTGACCTCGGACTTCTCCGCGTCAACCTGTGCGTTCAGGGCCGGGTGGGCCTTCAACGCGTCGATCGTGGCCTTGGCGAAGAACGGGAAGTAGGAGAGCTTCACGCCTTCACGGGCGTGGAAGTCAGCCTTCACCTGGTCACGCAGCCGGGCGACGTTGGTGACGTCCACCTCGACGACTTGGGTCAGCTGCGCGGAGATCTGCAGCGACTCGACCATCCGCTTGGCGATCACCTTGCGCAGACGGCTCATCGGCTCGGTCTTGCCACGCAGCGGCGAGGGGGAGCTCGCGGCGGGTGCCTTGGACTCCGCAGCGCTGGTGGCTGCTGCGACGGGTGCGGCGGCCTCGGCCGGAGCCTCCTTGGCCTTGGCGGCGTCGAGCACGTCCTGCTTGCGGATCCGGCCGCCGACACCGGAACCGGTGACGGAGCTCAGGTCGACACCGTGCTGGTTGGCGAGCTTGCGCACCAGCGGAGTGACGTAGCCGGCGTCCTCGTTGCCAGAGCTGGCCTGCTGCTTGGGGGCCTCCTGCTTGAGTGCTTCCTTCTCCGGGGCCGCGTGCTTGGGTGCCTCTTCCTTGGGAGCCTCCTGCTTCGGGGCCTCTTCCTTCGGAGCTTCCTCCTTGGGGGCCTCCTGCTTCGGGGCTTCCTCCTTGGGCGCTTCCTGCTTGGGAGCCTCTTCCTTGGGAGCGGCCTCCTCGGCAGGTGCGGCACTTCCGTCACCGATGATCGCGAGGACCGCGCCGACCTCGACGGTCTCGTCCTCGGAGACGGTCTGCTCCTGGAGCGTGCCCGCAACGGGCGAGGGGATCTCGGTGTCGACCTTGTCGGTGGAGACCTCGAGCAGGGGCTCGTCGACGGCGACCTCGTCACCGACCTGCTTGAGCCAGCGGGTGACGGTGCCCTCGGTGACGGACTCGCCGAGCTCGGGGAGCTTCACCTCGGTGCCGGAGCCTCCGGCACCACCGGTGTCGGCCTTGGGGGCCGGGGTGTCTTCCTTGCCTTCGGGCGCCTCGGCCGGAGCCTCGTCGGCCGGCTCCTCGTCGCTCGACTCTTCCTTCGGCTCCTCGGCAGGCTCTTCCTCGGAGGACTCGTCCTCCTGGGCGGAGGAGTCCTCGGAGGAGCCACCGCCCTCGCCCTCATCGCCGATCACGGCGAGCAGTCCACCGACCTCGACGGTGTCGTCCTCGGAGACCTTCTGCTCCAGCAAGGTCCCGGCAGCCGGGGAGGGGATCTCGGTGTCGACCTTGTCGGTCGAGACCTCGAGCAGTGGCTCGTCCATGGCCACCGAATCGCCGACCTGCTTCAGCCAGCGGGTGACGGTGCCTTCGGTGACGGATTCGCCCAGCTCCGGGAGAGTGACTTCGGTGGCCATGTTTGTCCTTCGCTCGAATCTTCTCTGTGTGTTCTCAGGCGTGTGCGTGCAGGGGCTTGCCGGCGAGGGCCAGGTGGGCCTCGCCGAGGGCTTCGTTCTGGGTCGGGTGGGCGTGCACCAGCGGCGCCACATCCTCGGCGTACCCCTCCCAGTTGTAGATCAACTGGGCCTCGCCGATCAGTTCGCCGACGCGCGCGCCGACCATGTGCACCCCGACCACGGGGCCGTCCTTGCGACGGACCAGCTTGACGAAGCCCTGGGTCTTGAGGATCTGGCTCTTGCCGTTGCCGCCGAGGTCGTAGGTCAGCGCCTCGACCTCGCCATACTTCTCGGCAGCCTGCTCCTCGGTGAGGCCGACGGAGGCGAGCTCGGGGTCGGAGTAGGTGACCCGCGGGATCCCCGACTCGTCGATGGTCGCCGGGTTGAGACCGGCGAGCTCCTCGGCGACGAAGATGCCCTGCTGGAACCCGCGGTGCGCCAGCTGCAGACCCGGGACGATGTCACCGACGGCATAGACGCCCTCGACGTTGGTGCGCAGTCGATCGTCGGTGGTGACGAAGCCGCGGTCCATCGCGACCCCGACCTCCTCATAGCCCAGGCCACTGGTGGTCGGGCCACGACCGACGGCGACGAGGAGGATCTCCGCCTCATATGTCTTGCCGCCCTCGACGGTCACCACGACGCCGTCGTCGGTGGTCTTGACCGACTCGAACCGGGTGCCGGTCGCGAAGTTGATCTTCCGCTTGCGGAAGGCGCGCTCGAGCACCTTCGAGGATGCGGCGTCCTCGGCAGCCACCAGTCGCGGCAGTGCTTCGATGATCGTGACGTCGGCGCCGAAGGACTTCCAGACCGAGGCGAACTCGCACCCGATCACACCGCCGCCGAGGACGATCGCGGAGCGGGGGACCCGGTCGAGGCTCAGCGCGTGCTCGGAGCTGAGCACTCGCTCGCCGTCGAGGTCGAGGCCGGGCAGCGTCCTGGAGTAGGAGCCGGTGGCCAGCACGACGTTCTTCCCGGTGTACGTCGTGCCTGCGACGTCCACGGTCGTCGGGGAGGTCAACCTGCCCTCACCCTCGACGACGGTGATGCCGCGAGACTTGATGAGTCCGGTCAGGCCCTTGAAGAGACGGGAGACCACACCGTCCTTGTAGGCGTTGACTCCGGCCATGTCGATGCCCTCGAGAGTCGCCTTGACGCCGAACTGGGCGGCGTCCTTCGCGTTCTCTGCGACCTCGGCTGCGTGCAGCAACGCCTTGGTCGGGATGCATCCGACATGGAGGCAAGTGCCTCCGAGGTTGCCCTTCTCCACGAGGGCCACGGTGAGGCCCAGTTGTGCTGCGCGCAGGGCACAGGCATAACCGCCCGAGCCAGCGCCGAGAATGACCACGTCGAAACTGTTGCCGGGTTGCGGTGTTGCCGCGTCCGTCACGCTGTCCTCCACTCCTGATGAAACGACGTCGCCCATCTTTGCACTACTTCGATGAGAGACGACACCACCCTTGCAACTCGTCGGTAGCGACCCGCAGCATGGGCCGATAGGTCACACTGTTCACATGGGCCTGTTCGACCGATTCCGCCGCAGCTCCCGTGTCAGTCGTCCCACCGGGGGCGCACGCACCGGGTCGACGAGCGTGCGCGCGGCCAACTCTGCCGATGAGCAGCACCTGCACGAATGGGTCGCGAGTCGCCGCGGCGTGGAGGGATTCGTCGAGCCTCGTACTGCCGTCAGCGACGTGACACTCCTGCTGGTCGCACACGACGGTGAGTGGACCCGTCGTCGAGTGTCGTCGGTGCAGTGGGCACACCAGTTCGCCAACAAGCATCAGGTGCCGTCCTATGACGCGGCCGTGGTCGGCATACCCCAGCGCATGCGGGACTGGAACCGCCGCCAGAAGGACAAGCCCCTCTGACCTCGACCCGGCAGTTGTTGACACATTCAGGCGTCAATAACTGCCGACTCGACGACGTTAGGGTCAACAACTGCCGGCTCGGCAACGTCAGGCGTCAGCAACTGCCGGGTCGGCGTGGGCGGCGACGAACTCCACCAGTGTCGCCACACCGAAACCGGTGCCACCGGACGGCGTGAAGCCGTGCGGACCGCCGGGGTTGAAGCCCGGGCCGGCGATGTCGAGGTGGCCCCAGGGCAGGCCGTCAGTGAACTCGCGCAGGAAGGCCGCGGCGAAGAGCCCGCCGCCCCAACGCACCCAGTCGTGCTGGGCGATGTCGGCGACCTTGCTGCTGCGCACGCGGGAGTGCATCTCCTCGGGGATTGGCATGTGCCACAGCGCCTCACCGGTGGTGCTCGCCGCGGACTTGAGCCCGGCGACCACGTCATCGGTGCCCAGCACGCCGGCAACCCTCTCGCCGAGCGCGACGACCATCGCACCGGTCAGCGTGGCGATGTCAACGATCGCGTCCGGCTTCTCCTCGGCGGCCATCACCAGTGCGTCGGCGAGGATCAGTCGACCCTCTGCGTCGGTGTTGGTCATCTCGACTGTGGTGCCGCCACGGATGGTGAGCACGTCACCGGGGCGCATGGCCGAGCCGGAGATCATGTTCTCCGCCATCGGGGCCCACGCGGTGACCTTCACCGGCAGCCCCAGCTTGGCGATCAGGAAGATGGACTGGATCACCGAAGCGGCACCGGCCATGTCCTCCTTCATCGAGATCATCGAGTTGGCCGGCTTGATCGTGTAGCCGCCGGAGTCATAGGTGACGCCCTTGCCGACCAGGGCGACGTGCTTGGTCGCACCCGCCGGCGACCAGGTCAGCTTGACCAGGCGCGGGGGAGCATCCGAACCGCCGCCGACGGCCAGGATGCCGCCGCAGCCCTCGTCCGCGAGCTGCTGCTCGTCCCAGACCTTGATGTCGAGCTTCGGGGCACCCTTGCCCTTGGTGAGCTTGGCGTGCGCGTCGACGACCGCGTCGGCGAAGACGGGAGGGTTGAGGTCGCTGGCGGGCAGGTTCACCCACTGGCGGGTCGCGTTGACGGCCTCGGCGACCAGCTGGGCGTGTTCGAATGCCTGCGTGGCCCCACCCTGGCGGGCGATCGGGGAGAGCACCACGATCTCGCTCGGTGCGGTGCTCGACGGCTTGCTGTCGCGCTTGTAGTCGGTGAACGCATAGGAGCCGAGCAGGAAGCCCTCGGCCACGGCAGCCACCAGCTCGGGGGAGTCCGCAGGCAGGGCCAACGACACGGACGCGGCGTTGGTCAGCGAGCGGGCGACCACACCGGCGGCACGGCGTACAGCGACTGCGTCGACGTCCTTGGCGGCGCCGAGCCCGACGACGACGAGCAGCGGCGAGTTGATCACGTCCGCGGTGGGAATCTTCGCGACCTCGCCGGCCTTGCCGGAGAAGCCGAGGCTCTGCAGCAGCGGGCGGAACTTGCGGCCCCAGGCCTCGCTGACGTCCTCACCTCCCGCCGCAGCGATCAACCCCTTGGGGGTCGAGGCGACACCGATGATCACGGCGTCGGCGCGGGTCTTGGCAGGGCTGGCGGAGCGGAGGGTGTACGTCGTCACACGAGCACTGTAGTTGGGATAGGTTCGGGCGCATGACGGACGCATCCTCGTTGCTCACCTCGCCCCTCCACGAGCGGCACGTCGCCCTCGGCGCCAAGTTCTCCGAGTTCGGCGGCTGGTCGATGCCGCTGGAATATGCGAACGGCACCGTCAAGGAGCACCACGCAGTGCGTGAGTCGGTCGGCATCTTCGACGTCAGCCACCTGGGCAAGGCGATGGTGATCGGGCCCGGCGCCGTCGACTTCGTCAACGCCACGCTCTCCAACGACCTGGGCAAGATCCGCCCGGGGATGGCGCAGTACACCCTCTGCATCGACGACCAGACCGGCGGCATCGTCGACGACCTGATCGCCTACTACCAGGACGACGAGCACGTGCTGCTGGTCCCCAACGCGGCCAACACCGCCGAGGTCGTACGCCGTCTCGAGGCCGCCGCCCCGCAGGGCGTGACTATCAAGAACCTCCACCAGGACTACGCGATCCTGGCCGTCCAGGGCACCAAGTCCGACGAGGTGCTCGCGGGCGTCGGGATGCCGGTCGGGCATGACTACATGACCTTCGAGGAAGCCCGGTTCGACGGCGGCGACGGCGAGCCCGTCGGGGTGGTCGTCTGCCGCACCGGCTACACCGGCGAGCGTGGCTATGAGCTGATCGTCGCCAACTCCGCCGCACCGGCACTGTGGGACGCGTTGATCGCGGCCGGGCAGCAGTTCGCGATCGCACCGTGCGGGCTGGGCTCGCGCGACACGCTGCGCACCGAGATGGGCTACCCGCTGCACGGCCAGGACATCTCGCTGGACGTGAACCCGATCGAGGGTCGCGTCGGCTGGGCGGTCGGCTGGAAGAAGGAGGCGTTCTGGGGTCGTGACGTGCTCCTGGCCGCGAAGGAGAAGGGCGCCGAGCGCCTGCTCCGCGGCCTGGTCGCCGTCCGTCGCGGGATCCCGCGACCCGGCATGTCGGTCTCGCTGACCAGTCACGTGCTCCTGTGCGAGGTCACCTCGGGCACCTTCTCGCCGACCCTGAAGAAGGGCATCGGCCTGGCCCTGGTCCCGAAGTTCGTCGAGGACGGCGCCGAGGTCGGCGTCGACATCCGAGGGCGTCGCGAGATCTTCACGGTGGTCAAGCCGCCGTTTGTGGACACCTCGGTCCGCGAGAGCTGACCGGCCCGCGGTCGACTACGCCGATGACACCGTGGCCGCACTGCAGCAGGCCGTCCCTTCCATCGTTGACGGGATAGGAACGCAGGGCGATCGGCAGGAGTTCTCCCGGGATGCTTCGAGGCGCACCGTAGGGATGAACAGCCTTGCCGACGGCACTGTCTTGGCCCAGGAAACCCACCACTAGACCGGCAACTCGGATACGCCCGTGTGGACGCAGACCAAGAAACGTCCCAGCGCCATCGACCCCTGGGTCACGGCCTGGACACGCAACATCGATGACCTCACCGGCGGACTCACCCTGGAGGATTTGTTGTTTTCTCGATCGCGTTCCGTATTGGGACTCATACACCTGGCGATACTGATAATCGGGTGGGGCCTCGCAGGCGGTTTTATCGCTCAGGTCCTAGGTATGGGCGACCTCAAGTATGCGGCTGCCCTTGGCGGTGCCCTGACGGCGGGGATGGTGCTTATCCGAGAAAGGAGCTCTCCGTAGTTGCATATGGTCATCCTGCGATTGATCAGAGCACGACGGCGGCGAACAGCAGCGTCGCGGTGAACGTGGTCTCCACGCCGGCGCCGTAGACGTCGCCGTTCACCCCACCGAAGCGGTTGCGGGCCCGCAGGGCCAGCAGCAGACCGGGCACCAGCGCGGCCACCGATGCCGCAGCCAGGCGGAGACAGGTCGGCGCGTCGAGGTCGCTGGACCCGAGCAACCAGACCAGACCGGCCGAGAGCACCACGGTCAACGCCGCGGAGGCCAGCAACCGGCTCGTGCCCACGCTGGTGGCGACCGTGGCACCGAGCCCGTCGGGTCGTGCGGCGGGGAACCACTGGGTGCACAGCAGGGGCAGCAGTCCGCGGCTCACCACGAGAGCCAGCACCAGTACGGCGGCACCCTCGCCGCTCGAGATCGCCTGCGCCAGTGCGGCTGCCTGCAACAGCAGGGCCAGCAGCAGCGTGACGACACCGAACGGGCCGATGTCGGAGCGCTTCATGATCGCCAGCCCGGCCTCGCCGCGTCGTCCGGACCCGAGTCCGTCGGCCACGTCGGCGAGCCCGTCCAGGTGCATGCCTCGGGTCAACAGGGCCAATGCGGCGAGCACCGCGGCGGCGAGCACCAGCGCGCTGGGACTCCACTGCTGCTCGGTGAGCAACCACAACGGCACGGCAGTGAGCACAGCCAGCACCGCTCCGCCGACCGGTGCCAGAATCATCGCCGTTCCGGCGACGCTGCGATCAACCCGCGTGGGGGCGGGAACCCGGAGCACGCTCAGCGTCCCCAGCATCAGGAACCAGGCGTTCACAGCAGGCTCACCCTGCCGGCGACGACCAGGCGGACCTCGTCGCTGGCCGCTGCGATAGCGGCGTTCAGGCGGCCCATCTCGTCACGGAACCGGCGCAAGGACGCCCGTTGCGGGACGAGTCCCTGCCCGATCTCGTTGGTGACTGCCACGACCCGTCGCGAGGTGGCGCGCCAGGCCTCGACGAGTGCGGTGACCTCGGCGAGGACTGCGGCTTCTCCGCCGTCGGCCCAGGCCTCGTCGGACCAGCCGTCGTGGCGGTCCATGATCCGGGTCAACCACAGGGTCAGGCAGTCGATCAGCAACGGTCCGCCGTCGTGGGCCAGGAGCCCGACCAGATCCAGCGACTCGACGGTCGTCCACTGCGCCGGTCGCTGCGACTGGTGCAGCCGCACCCGCTCGACCCATTCCGGATCGTCCGAGCGCGGATAGGAGGTGGCCACATAGGTCACGTCGGGCTCGGCGGCCAACAGCCGCTCGGCCTCGCGCGACTTCCCGCTGCGGGCCCCACCGATGCACAGCGTGCGGACCGGGCCGCGTCCCAGCGGGGTTCCGTCGTCGACCATCCGGGCTCCGATCGTGGCGAGCCTGCGCGCCAGCTCGGCCGCGGGCGGGTTGTGGTGCGAGAGGTGCACGGCGATCAGGTCGGTGGACGCAACGATCGCGCCGACGTCGCGCAGCCGGCGTACCTGCTCGGTGAACGTGGTCAGGTCCAGGTGCGCGGTGCCGTGTGAGGTGAAGTCACCGAAGGTCTGCTCGAGCAGTACGACGTCGTAGGCCGCGTCCGTCGTCGCGGCCATCGTTGCCTCGGGCAGCGGGCCGGTATCGGTCGCATAGAGGAGCCGGGTGTCCTCGGTGCTCAGGTCGTAGAGGACGGCGTCGCCGTCGTGGGCCGCCTCGAGCACCCGGACCGTGCCGTCTGTGAAGGTGAGCTCGTCCCCGGGTCGCGCCTCGTGGAAGACCACGTGGGTGTCGGGCGCCAGCCATTGCCGGGCCGAGGCGATCACCGACGGCGGACCGACCACGTCGAGCGGCGCGTCGCCGGCCACCCAGGAGCGATAGAGCAGGAACGCCGGCGCGGTGTGGTCGGGATGGTCGTGGGTCAGCAGCACATGCCGTACGCCGTGCAGCGCGACGCCGGCGCGCTCGGCCGTGCGCGCGGTCTCGGGCCCGCAGTCGAGCAGGAAGGTGCCGGCCAGCGCGCAGGTCTGGGCGCGGATCGTGCGCGCGGCCCGCGCGGACTCGCACGAGGCGCAGGCACAGAAGGGGTTCGGCCAGCCGTCGGCGGCGCCGGTCCCGAGCACCCGGATCATGGCTCGAACCTGACCGGAGCGTCGAAGGCGGCGCGTCGCGAGACCCGTCTCAGGGCGCGCAGCATCGGGGTGCCGACGAGCAGGAGGAGCAGGAACGTGAAGTTGGCGCGGGCCAGGTCCCAGATCACCGACGTGGTCACGTAGTAGCGGAGGTAGTTGGCCAGGTTCACGTGGACCGGCTCGCCGGCAAGGAAACTGATCGAGTCGCCGTACTCACCGAACGGCCAGAACCACAGGTTCATCAGGGCTCCGTAGAAGAGGCCCAGCACGAAGCCGAGGCAGGCGAGCATCAGCACCTCGGGTCGGCCCTTGGCTCGTGGGAGGCTGCCGGAGAGGAACCCGACCCAGCCGGCGGTCATCATCTGGAACGGCAGCCAGGGACCCACTCCTCCGGTGATCAAGGCGCCGACGAACAGCGACAGCGCGCCGAGGACGAAGCCGAAGCCACGCCCGAAGACCCGGCCACCGAGCATGATCACCGCGAAGCTCGGCTCCAGCCCGGCGACGCCGGGGGACAGGGCACGCAGGGCGCCCCCGACCGAGGCGAGCATGCCGAGCAGTGCGATCGCCTTGGCGTCGATGTTGCCGGCGTTGAGCTCGGCCAGCACGATCGCTGCCAGCAGTGGCAGAACCATCGCGAAGATCCAGGGGGCGTCCGTCCCGTGCGAGCTGGCGCTCAGGTGCCCACCCGGCTCGAGGAGGAACGGCCAGCCGAAGGCACCCAGGGTGACCAAGGTGGCCAGGAACAGCGCCACCGCCGCGGGGGCGTGGACGCGGATCGCGGTGACGTCACTGGCCATCGAGTGCCGCCCGGATGTCGGCAACCGTGAGCCATTCCTGGGGTGCCATCACCTTGGCCACCTGCGGCGCGAAGGCCGGGGAGGAGACCACGACCTCGGGGACCGGACCGTCGGCGACGATCTCGCCGTCGCCCAGGAGCACCACCCGGGTGGCCAGCTCCGCGACCAGCTCCACGTCGTGGGTGGCCAGCATGATCCCGTGACCGCGGGTCGACAGGTCCGCCAAAATCTCCACCAGTCGATGCTTGGCGATGTAGTCCAGGCCGCGGGTCGGCTCGTCGAGGAGCAGCAGCTTCGGCCGCGCGGCCAGCACGATGGCCAGGGTGAGACAGAGCTTCTGTCCCTCCGACAGGTCACGGGGGTGGCGGTCGTCGGGGATCTCCGGGGCGAGCTCGTCGACCAGGGCGCGGGTGGTGCCCGCGGGGGCGCCGGCGTCGCGGTCCGAGGTCGCGCACTCCTTCGCCACTGTCGCGGCATAGAGGAGATCGGCGGGGACCTGGGGGACCAGTCCGACCTGGACTGCCTGCACCTTGCCGTGGGTGGGCTTGTGCAGGCCGACCAGCGTCCGCATCAGCGTCGACTTGCCGGCTCCGTTGCGGCCCATCAGGGCGACGACCTCACCCGCGCGGATCATCAGGTCGATGCCGTTGAGCACCGGTTGGCGCGGGAACCCAGCTACCAGGTCGTGGGCCGTGCCGACCATGTCGCCCAGCTGCGGGGGCTGGTGGGCGGGTGGGGTGACGGTGGCCAGGCGTTCGCGCAGGGAGACCGACATCCGGCGGGCGTTGCGCACGGTGAGTGGCAACGGGGACCAGCCGGCGGCCCGGCCGAGGTCGACCACCGGGGGCGCGATCGGCGTACGCGCCATGATCTCTGCGGGCTCGCCGATCTCGACCGGACCGCCCTGGTCGGGCACGTGGATGATCCGGTCGACGTGCGGGACGACGCGCTCGAGGCGGTGCTCGGCCACGATGACGGTCATCCCGAGATCGTGGACCAGTCGCTGCAGGGTGGCCAGGACGTCCTCGGCGCTGAGCGGGTCGAGGGCCGAGGTCGGTTCGTCGAGGACCAGGACCCGGGGGTGCGCGGTGAGCACCGCGCCGATCGCGACCCGCTGCTGCTGTCCGCCGGAGAGGTGGGTGAGTGGTCGGCCGCGGAGGTCGGCCAGGCCGAGCAGGTCGAGGGTCTCCTCGACCCGGCGGCGCATCGTGGTCTGGGAGAGCCCGAGCGACTCCATGCCGTAGGCGAGCTCGTCCTCGACGTTGTCGGTGATGAAGCCGGCCAACGGGTCCTGCCCGACGAAGCCGACGACATCGGCCAGGTCCCGGGGTCGGTGGGTCTCGGTCGAGCGGCCGTCCACGGTGACCCGGCCACGCAGGGTGCCGCCGGAGAAGTGCGGGACCAGGCCGTTGATGGTGCGCAGCAGGGTGGACTTGCCGCTCCCGGTGCGGCCCATCACCAGCACCATCTCGCCCTCGTCGACGACGAAGTCGACGCCGTGCAGCGCGGGCTTCTCGGCGTCGGCATAGGTCACCGACACGTTCTCGAAGCGGATCATCGGCTCACCCCCGTGCTCGGAAGCGGCGGGGCCAGGAAGGCGGGGAGCGCTGCGACGATCACGCCAACGAGCGCGAGCAGCGGCACCGGGGGGACCTGGGTGGGCGAGGTCAGCACGAGCAGCCCCGGGTCGAGCGAGAGCTGGGTGAACATCAGCACCGCGGCCACGATTCCGCTCCCGGCGACCAGGAACTCCGGGACCGCCCACGGGTCGGGGCGATAGCGGGTGCGGCCGGTACGTCGTCCGCCGGCGACCAGCCCCAGGACGCCGAGCGCGACGCCGACGACCAGCATCGGCAGGCCCATCCAGGAGGTGGCCGTGCCGTTGAGGAGTCCGTAGAGGCCCAGGCAGAGTCCGACGGAGCCGAGGGTGACCAGGGCAACGGTCAGGCGGCGCGCCCGCGGGTCGGTGACCGTGGTGCGGCCGTAGCCGCGTGAGTCCATCGCCGCGGCCAGGTCGACCGAACGCTCGAGTGCTCCCTCGAGCATCGGCATGGCCAGGCGACCGAAACGACGGAACCGGCCCTTCTGCCCGCCGCGCAGCCGGGCCGCGTCGCGGACCCGGCGAGCATCCGTGGCCAGCTGCGGCGCGAAGGTCAGGGCGATGATGCAGGCGATGCCGATCTCATAGAGGGCACCGGGGACATAGCGCAGCAGCTGCCTGGCCGAGCCGAGGGCGTTGGCGGCGCCCACGCAGCAGAAGATGGCGGCGAGCTGCAGGGCGACGTACAACGAACCCAGCACCGTCTCCAGCGTGACGGCCCCACCGATCCGGAGACCGGTGCGGTCCGGGAGGGGGAGCTCGGGGAGGGTGAAGAGCACGGTGAGTCCTTGGGTGTTGCCCGCGAAGAGGGCCTGGAAGACCAGGTGGATGAGCACCACGAACATCGCGAGCTTGAAGAAGAGTGCGTAGGACGATGCCCACGGGGTGTCACCGCGGCGGGCCGAGACCACGAACCAGGTGACCGCGATGATCACCACGAGCGGGACGGGGTTGAGCGTGCGGCTGGCAGCGGCAGCGAGCCCGATCGCCCACAGCCACCACGCCACCGGGTGCAGGGCACGCGGGTGGGTGACGAGGTGGTGTGGGCGCATCGTGTGACGCTCCGGCTCAGGCGCCTGAGGAACGACGGCGGCTCATCAGCACGCCGCCCGCACCGAGCAGGACGATCACGACGCCGACTCCGATCAGGACCGGGGTGTTGCTGTCGTCGTCCTTGTCCGAGTCGCCGGCAGCAGTGTCCGAGCCGGTGTTGAAGTCGACCGGTTCGCCATCGACCGGAGTGCCCTTGTCGGCCTTCTCGTCGGCGCAGCCGGTGGCCGGATAGCCGCCGATGCCGCACAGCATCGGACCGAAGGAACCGGTCTCGACGCGCACGTCGGGTGCCACCTTCTGGAGCACCTGGAGGCCGTTGGCCTTCTCCTCGACGACTGAGCACAGGGCCTCGGGTGCCGGGGGAGCCTCGTCGCCGGAGGCGTCCTGCTCGACGCCGTAGTCGATCAGGACGGCGACGCGCTTCTCGCCGGCCTTCGCCTCGGTGTCGCCGCACACGGACTCGAAGGTGACCTTCGCCAGGTCCGCACGCGGGAGGTTGGGCTTGGTGAAGTCGGCCGGCGCGGCGAAGCGGTAGCCCTCGATCGAGCCGTCTGCCGGCGTGGCCTGGGAGGGGCCGGTGCTGGCGGCCACGAACTTGTCGTCGGTGACGTTGAAGTAGGCCCAGTAGCGATAGATGTCTGCTGCGTGGGCAGTGCCCGGCGTGAGCCCGATCGCGATCGTGGCCAAGGCCATCGCGAACATGGAGATGAAGACGGAACGGATGGTGCGCATGGGGCTGGTTGCCCTTCCTTCTGATGCGGCACACGGAGTGAAAGCCGGACCAGGTCCGGCCCCGACCGTAGACCTCGACGGTGTTGGAGTGGAGCCTGATCCCGCCCGGTATTCCGGCTTTACGGCTGCGGGTCAGCGCCGGACTCTCACCGACTTCCCCGGAGCGGGACACGGATCCCCTTCGCAGGGGACCTGTGCGCAATCTGCCACCGGGCGTGCGTTCCGTCAAAGGGACCCGGACTGCCCGTAGGCTTGCGGCATGGCACTCCCACCCGAGCCCCCGACGTTCAAGTCCGCCTCACCGCAGCCCAAGTCGTGGACCTGGCGACTCGAGGACGCCGACGGCGGCGTGGTTGAGATCACAGGTGACCTGGCCGGCGAGTCGTTCACCAGCCAGGCCGATGCGGAGTCCTGGGTGGGTGAGTTCTATGCCGACCTGGCGGAGCAGGGTGTGCACGCCGTGTCGCTCTTCGAGGCAGATCGGTTCGTCTACGGGCCGATGTCGCTGCACCCGTGAACGATGCCGCGCGAGCGGCGACTGTCGGTCGGACCGAGCGCCTGCCGGCCGAGGTGCTGCTCCTGTGCTGTGACTGGCTGGAGCAGGTGCATCGGTTGGCGCCGGGCCTGGTCACTGGGCTGCACCTACGCGGTGGCATCGGCTTCGGCGAATATGTCCGCGGCAAGAGCGACGTGGACTTCGTGGCGCTGCTCGCGCATCGCCCCTCGTCGACTGAGCTCGACGCGCTGGAGGACGCCCACCTGGCTGTGGCCGAGCTCCATCACGAGCTCTTCTTCGACGGCGCGCACCTGCTGGCCAGTGACCTGGCGGCCGACCCGCAGCTGTGTCCGGACGTGCCGTGCACCCTGCACCGGATCTTCGAGCCCGAGGCCCGGCGCGACATCAGCCCGGTGACGTGGCACGAGCTGGCCCACCACGGCGTCACCGTGCACGGGACCGACCTCTCAGCGCTGCAGGTCTGGACCTCGCAGCAAGCCCTGCTCGACTTCACCCGGGACAACCTCGACACCTATTGGCGCGAGCATGCCGAGGCGCTTCCCAGGTTCCCCGGTGAGGCGGCCACCGAGGCCAACTGTGAATGGTGCGTCCCCGGAGTGGCCCGCCTGCACCACCTGCTGGTGACGGGGGAGCAGACCTCGAAGTCGGCTGCGCTTCGGTGGGGGCTGGAGTTCTATCCCTCGCGGTTCCACCCGGTCCTGGCCGAGGCGCTGCGGATCCGTGAGGACCCGGGCGCGCCCTCGGGTTATCCGGATCCACTCCAACGGGGACGCGACGTGGCCGCGTTCACGGCGTACGTCGTCACCACCGGGACGGCCTGATCAGCACCGCCGGCACGGCCTGATCGATACCGCCGGCACGGCCTGATCGATACCGCCGGCACGGCCTGATCGATACCGCCGGGACGGCGCATTAGGCTGGGCTCGTGCAGGCCTACCTCGATCTCGTCCAACGCATTCTCGATGAAGGTGTCGAGAAGGGCGACCGCACCGGGACCGGGACGCTGAGCGTCTTCGGGCACCAGATGCGCTTCGATCTGTCCGCGGGCTTCCCGCTGGTCACCACCAAGAAGGTGCACACCCGCTCCGTGTTCGGTGAGCTGTTGTGGTTCCTTCGCGGCGACACCAATGTGAAGTGGCTCCAGGACCGCGGCATCTCGATCTGGGACGAGTGGGCCGACGACAACGGTGACCTCGGGCCGGTCTACGGCTACCAGTGGCGCTCCTGGCCCACCCCGGCCGGCACCCACGTGGACCAGATCGCGCGGCTGGTCGAGGGCATCCGCACCAACCCGGACTCGCGCCGGCACATCGTGTCGGCCTGGAACGTCGCCGACGTGGACGACATGGCGCTGCCGCCGTGCCACACCATGTTCCAGTTCTACGTCGAGCCGGCGGACGACGGGCCGGCACGGCTGAGCTGCCAGCTCTACCAGCGCTCGGCCGACGTGTTCCTCGGCGTGCCGTTCAACATCGCCTCCTATGCGCTCCTCACGCACATGGTCGCCCAGGTGACCGGGCTGCGGGTCGGCGACTTCGTGCACACGTTGGGCGATGCACACCTCTACGTGAACCACCTCGACCAGGCGCGGCTGCAGCTCACCCGCGAGCCGCGGCCGCTGCCACGGCTCGTGCTGGACCCGTCGATCACCGAGATCGACGGCTTCGACCTCGAGCACATCAGTGTCGAGGGCTATGACCCGCACCCGGGGATCAAGGCACCGATTGCCGTATGAGCGCTGGCCGACGCATCGTGATGGTCGCCGCGTTCGCCCGGAACAGGGTGATCGGCAACAAGGGTGAGATCCCGTGGCACATCCCCGAGGACTTCGCGCACTTCAAACGGACCACGCTGGGCCACACCCTGGTGATGGGGCGGGCGACGTGGGACTCGATCGGGCGGCCGTTGCCCGGGCGTACGACGATCGTGGTCACCCGGGATCGTTCCTGGTCGACTCCGTGGACGCCCGGGACCTCGACCGAATCCGGCCTCTCTCGCAGCGAGGAGCGGGCGAACGACCGGCTGGACGATGGGGCCCAGCCGCACGTGTACATCGCGCACTCGGTGCAGGCCGCCATCGACCTGGCCGCCACGCTGCCCGGCGACACCATGATCGCCGGGGGGACCCAGGTCTATGAGCAGGCGATGGCCCTGGCCACGCACCAGGTGCTGACCGAGGTCGACCTCGAGCCCGAGGGCGATGCGCACTATCCGTACCTGCCCGACCAGGAGTGGGCCGAGATCTCGCGTGAGGTCCACGACGGCTACGCTTTCGTCGAGTGGGAGCGGGTTGCTCCCGCGCCGACCATCGACGTCTCGGCGGTGGCCCTGGTCCGCGACGGCAGCGTGCTGACCGTGCGCAAGCGCGGCACGGACCGGTTCATGCTGGTCGGCGGCAAGCCCGATCCGGGGGAGTCCGCCGCCGCTGCGGGACGACGCGAGTTCGCCGAAGAGGTGTCCCTCTCACTGACATCGCACGAGCCCCTGGGCTCGTTCACCGCGCTGGCCGCCAACGAGCCCGGTCACCTGGTCCGCTCCGAGGTCTTCCTCGGTCATGCCACCGGTGAGCCGGAGGTCGCTGCGGAGATCGAGGAGCTGCGCTGGACCTCGCTGGATGAGGGCGCGGTGTACGACGACCTTGCGCCGTTGCTCGAGCATCTCCTTCCCCTCCTGCGCCGACCCGGCACTTGTTGACGCCGTAATTCGTCGACCCGTCAGTTGTTGACGTGCTGATTCGTCGACCCGGCAGTTGTTGACCGGGGACCAGATGTCAACAACTGCCGGGTCGACGAGGTGGAGTGTCAACAACTGCCGGGTCGACGGGGTGGGGCGGGTGGTCAGGCGCCGAGGTCCCGGTTGGCCATGATCGCCGCGACCGGGGGGATGAACATCGCCACCACGGACATCACCACGGCAGCACCGGTCGACCAGAACCGGACCACGTTCCAGGCGAGCAGGATCAGCACCAGGCAGACGCCCATCATGATCAGATATCGACGCCGCCGGATCCTCAGCCGCTCGCTCATCGCGAGCGGAACATCGGTGACTCGGTGCGGGCGCTCCACCGGATGCCTGTCCTCGCGCTCCATCCCTCCACGGTAGTCCGCGTGCGCCAGGGTCCGGCGTCGCTCGATGTGGCCCGGGCTGGCAGGCTGGAACCATGAGCATCGAACTGCGGATCTTCACCGAACCCCAGCAGGGAGCGACATACGACGACCTCCTGCGCGTGGCACTGGCCGCCGAGGAACTCGGCTTCGGAGCGTTCTTCCGCTCCGACCACTACTTGGGGATGGGCACCGAGGGCCTGCCCGGCTCGACGGATGCGTGGACCACCCTGGCCGGCCTGGCCAGGGACACCACGACGATTCGGCTCGGGACGATGATGACCTCGGCGACCTTCCGGCACCCCGGTGTCCTCGCGATCCAGGTCGCGCAGGTCGACCAGATGAGCGGTGGGCGCGTAGAGCTCGGCATCGGTGCCGGGTGGTTCGAGGAGGAGCACCGCCAGTACGGCATCCCGTTTCCCTCGACCGGCGAGCGCTTCGACCGGTTCGAGGAGCAGCTCGAGATCATCACTGGCCTGTGGAACACCCCGCTCGGCGAACGGTTCACCCACGAGGGCGCGACCTGGCCGATCACCGAGTCCCGGGCCCTGCCCAAGCCGGTCCAGAGTCCGGCCCCGCCGGTGCTGATCGGAGGCCTCGGGAAGCGACGTACGCCCGAGCTGACCGCGCGCTTCGCCAACGAGTTCAACCTGCCGTTCTGCTCGCTCGAGACCACCCGCGACCAGTTCGCCCGGGTCCGCGCCGCGTGCGAGGCGATCGGTCGCGATCCCGAGGACCTGGTCTGGTCGAACGCCCTGGTGCTGTGCGTCGGCCGGGACGAGGCCGAGATCAAGCGCCGTGCCGACGCCATCGGCCGCGACGTCGACGAGCTGCGGGAGAACGGACTGGCCGGGACACCCGAGGAAGTCGTGACCAGGATGCAGGAGTACGGCGCAGCCGGGGCGCAGCGCCTCTATCTGCAGACACTGGACCTGACCGACCTGGACCACCTGACCCTGGTGGCCGAACAGGTGATGCCGCACGTGTGAGCCGGGTTTGCCCAAAACCCGCACACGGTCATCGATCCGGTGGCACGATTTGCCCAGGACCAAGGTGGTCCGACGCAGGCGAGGAGTGTCAGATGTTCACCTTGGTCATGATTGGCGCGTTGATGGGCATCGCCGCGATCAACGAGCGGCGCTCGTCGAAGCACTGAAGCCTCGGCCTGACCCGAGCGCGGAGACCCGGAGTCAGATCCAGGCGTCCCCGGCGAGAGCCGCGACAGCCTCCCGATAGGGGACCAGGTCGGAAGTGGTCGAGCGGCAGCGAGAGGCCACCAGGTGAAGGGCGTCACCGCCGTTGCTCGTAGCTTCGAGCAGGATGACTGCCTGCCCGGACTCGAACAGCAGTCGCAGGGCAACCCTGCCGGGACCCGACGCACGGTTCAGCTCCACGAAGTCAGCGGTGATGGCCTCGCACGAGCAGCCCCGGAGCCTGCCCTTGAGCCGCTCGACGACGATGCCGTCCTCGAACACGTGGAGCAGCAACCGACCGGGGCGGTTCCGGCGAGCCGAGAAGAGGCCGGCCCGTTGGCGCCCGTTGCCCTCCTCGTGGTGGGACAGCACGTGGGCGCTGCACTCCCAGGTGCCCAGCCCCTGCCCCAGGGCGAACTCATAGGCGCGGTGCGTCAGGTCAGCACCTGCATAAGCCATGTCCACCTCCGATCCGAGAGCGAAGTCAGGCTAGTTGGGTTCTCACCATGTGTCGAGGGTCACAAAAGATCGCCGTAGTCGACAAAGCCGCGAGCCCTTCTGCATTGAAGTGGCCGGCGAGGGATAACCTCATGTCATGACCTCCGCTTCTCCCGCCGCGCCCTTCGGCCGCGTGCTCACTGCGATGGCCACGGCATTCGGGGAGGACGGCGCGGTCGACCTCGAGGCGACGGCCCGGATCGCGACCCACCTCGTCGACAACGGTCACGACGGACTCGTCGTCTCCGGGACCACCGGGGAGTCACCGACCACCTCCGTGGAGGAGGACGGCAGGATCCTGGCAGCAGTCATCGAGGCCGTCGGCGAGCGCGCAACGATCGTTGCCGGCGTCGGGACCAACACCACCGAGCACTCGGTCGAGCTGGCCCACCAGGCCGCGAAGCTCGGTGCCGACGGACTGCTACTGGTCACGCCCTACTACAACAAGCCCTCCCAGAAGGGCGTGCTGCACCACTTCAGCCAGGTCGTGGCCGCCACCGACGTGCCGGTGATGCTCTACGACGTGCCGGGTCGCACCGGCACCACGATCTCGCTGGAGACGTTCGCCGAGGCGATCAAGCTCGAGCCCGTGGTCGCGGTCAAGGACGCCGTGGGCGACTTCGCGCGCGGAGTCCGACTGCGCGAGATGGGCTACGCCGTCTATTCTGGCGACGACATCGCCAACCTGGGTTGGTTGGCACACGGCGCGGCCGGTGTGGTCTCGGTCGTCGGGCACGTGGCCGGCAACGAGATCAAGGCGATGACCGACGCGTTCCACGCCGGCGACCACGCCGAGGCCCTCACCATCTTCACGCGGATGCTCCCCGCGATCGACGCCGTCATGGGCGTCGCCAACTATGGAGCAACCACCGCCAAGGCAGCGCTCCAGCTGCTCGGCGTCATCGACAACCGGCACGTCCGCAGCCCCCTCGTCGAACTCGACGATGACGAAGTCGCAGCACTTCGCACCGGGCTCGAGGCCGCCGGTCTCATCTGAGGAGAACAACTTGAGTCATCCGCACCCCGAACTCTCCGCGCCGCGCGAGCTGCCGAAGGGTGGACTGCGGATCATCCCGCTGGGCGGCCTCGGCGAGGTCGGCCGCAACATGACGGTCTTCGAGTACGACGATCGCCTGTTGCTGGTGGACTGTGGCGTCCTCTTCCCCGAGGACCACCACCCCGGTGTCGATCTGATCCTGCCCGACTTCGACGCGATCCGGGACCGGCTCGACAAGATCGAGGCACTGGTCCTGACCCACGGCCACGAGGACCACATCGGCGCCACGCCGTACCTCCTGCGCGAGCGCGGCAACATCCCGCTGGTCGGCTCCGAGCTGACCTTGGCGCTGCTCGGCTCCAAGCTGCGCGAGCACCGGCTGCGCGAGACCGTGCACCACGTGGTCAAGGCCGGGGACAAGATCTCCTTCGGGCCCTTCGACCTCGAGTTCGTGGCGGTCAACCACTCGATCCCGGACGCGCTCGCCGTCGCGATCCGTACCGGTGCCGGCCTCGTGCTGCACACCGGCGACTTCAAGATGGACCAGCTTCCGCTCGACGGCCGGATCACCGACCTCAACGCCTTCGCCCGACTCGGTGACGAGGGCGTGGACCTGTTCATGACCGACTCCACCAACGCCGAGGTTCCCGGGTTCACCACCACGGAGAAGTCGATCGGGCCGGTGCTCGACGGCGTCTTCCACAAGGCCAAGGACCAGCGGATCATCGTGGCCTGCTTCGCCTCGCACATCCACCGCGTGCAGCAGGTCCTCGATGCCGCTGTCGAGCACGGTCGCAAGGTGGCCTACGTCGGTCGCTCGATGGTGCGCAACATGGCGATCGCCAAGGACCTCGGCTATCTCAACGTCCCGCCCGGCGTGATCGTCGACGCCAAGCAGCTGGCCGAGCTGGCCCCGCACAAGCAGGTGCTGATCTCGACCGGCTCGCAGGGCGAGCCGCTCTCGGCGCTCTCGCGGATCGCCCAGCGCAGCCACAACTTCGTGCACATCGAGGAGGGCGACACCGTCGTCCTGGCCTCCTCCTTGATCCCCGGCAACGAGAACGCCGTCTACCGGGTGATCAACGGGCTGTCCCGCTGGGGTGCCAACGTCGTGCACAAGGGCAACGCCCTGGTGCACGTCTCTGGGCACGCCTCGGCCGGTGAGCTGCTCTATTGCTACAACATCGTCAAGCCGAAGAACGTGCTCCCGATCCACGGCGAGATCCGGCACATGCGTGCCAACGCCGACCTGGCCCGCGCCACCGGCGTCGAGAACGTCGTGATCGCTGAGGACGGCGTGGTGGTCGACCTGATCGACGGCAAGGCGGAGATCGCCGGAAAGGTCCCGTGCGGCTACGTCTTCGTGGACGGCACCTCGGTCGGTGACATCACCGAGTCCTCGTTGAAGGACCGCCGGATCCTGGGCGAGGAGGGCTTCATCTCGGTGATCGTCGTCGTCGACACCCAGTCCGGGCGAGTGATGAGCGGGCCGGAGATCCACGCCCGCGGCTTCGCCGAGTCCGACGCCACCTTCGACGCGATCAAGCAGCCGATCATCGAGGCCCTCGACCGGGCGATGGCAGAGGGCGTCTCGGACTCCCACCAGCTGCAGCAGCAGATCCGTCGCGTGATCGGTCGCTGGGTCTCCAACAAGCACCGTCGCCGGCCGATGATCATCCCGGTGGTCATCGAGGCCTGAGGCCTCTTCGTGACCGAGACCTGCCCGGGCTTGCGCAGCCGGGCAGGTCGAAGCGTCGACCTCAGCCGACGAGTTCCAGCGTGCCGAGCTCCCTGATCGCAGCACAGGACCGCTCGGCCATCGCGGCGAACATCTGGTCGCCGCGCTCGGTACGGGTGCCGTAGGCGCAGCCGAACACGGTCACCAGCGGACCCTGCACCATCGCGAACCGGTAGTCGTCCCAGGCCTCGGCGAGCGTGTAGCCGTCCACCCCGAGCCGGACCAGGGCGGCGTGCCAGGCCTCGACGATCCCTCGCTCATGGGTACGTCGATCCGCGGGCGCAAGGCCGGTGCCGAGCAGATAGGCCAGGTCGCGGGCGGGCAACCCGATGCTCAAGGTCTGCCAGTCGACGGCCACCACCTCCTCGTCGACGGTGGAGAACATCAGGTTGTCCAGTCGGTAGTCACCGTGGACCAGCGCGAACCTCTCGGTGCGGGCCTTCAACCAGGGCCCGAACAGCGAGGGCAACTCGGTGAGCGTGCTCCGGGCCTCCGCGCTCAGCAGGTGGCCGACCTGGTCCAGGAATGCAGACACGGTCGGGCCGGCCAGCTCGGTGAGTAGGGCGGTGTCGTCCTCGCCTGCCGGGTTGATCCACCCCAGCTCGAGCAGCGCCGGGTCGCACCAGCGCGGCGCGTGCAGCCCGGCGAGATTGACCGCAGCTGCGCGGGCCTGCCCCGGCGTGCACCCCGCGACCTGATCGCCCTGCTCGGCCCGAACGGCCTCCTCGAGCAGGATCACCACGTGGCCGTCGTCGTCGACCTCGGTGGCCAGGCGGCAGTCGGGGATCCGGATCGACAGGCCCTCGGCGAGCTCGGCGTAGAAGCGGCTCTCGGTGCGGTAGGCGCCGGCGAGCATGGCCCGGGCGGTGGCATCGGCTGCGCCGAGCTTGGCGATCATCCGCTCCGTGCCTGCCTCGCCGTGGAGAGTCAGCCGGTGGCAGCTGCCGATCTGCCCGGAGCCGACCTGTGCGGCCACGACCCGGTCGATGCGGCGGCCCAGTGCGGTGCTGAGCCACTCGGCGGTGAGCTCCTCAACAGAGGCGACTGGGTCAGCGCTGACAGGAACCGTGGTGACAGCAGCAGGGGAGGGGCGCATCAGTTCATCCATCAGTTCATCCATCCGGGGTTCGCTGGGAGCTCATCGAGGTCTGTCGGCCTGGCCGCCGCCCACGAGGTGAGCACGTCGGCGACCTCATCAGGCTGGACGCCATGCAGGATCACGCTGTCGGCACCAGCCGTGAACTGGTCCGCGATCCGCCCGGCGCATTGATCCGCGCCACCGGTTGCCGAGGCGGCCAACCACGCGGCCGGAAGGAGGCGCTCGCGCAGTTCGAGGAGCTGCTCGGTGGTGCCCACCGCATCGATCGCCCCGGTGATGCCCTGGACCAGCGGGTCCTCGCGAAAGCGCTGCAGCACCGCGGGGTCCCAGCCGTTGGCCCGAACCAGCACGTCGCCGTATCCCTGCAGATAGGTGGCCAGTCGGCCGACCAGCTTGACCAGTCGCGCGTCCTCGCTGATCTGGTCGGGAACCGTGGCGAGAACGGACCAGATCCGCACCGAGCCTGGGTCCCGACCGGCCTGCTCGGCAGCACGGCGTACGACGGCGACCGCGCGGGCGAGGGTCTCGTCGGTGAAGAAGGTGTGCAGTACGACGCCGTCCGCGATCCGCCCGGCCAGCTCGAGGGAGCGGTCCCCGATCGCCATCATCAGGATCGGGATGCGCTCGTTCTGGGTGGAGTCCTGCTGCAGCCACGGGAACTGGCCGGCGGGACCGTCGTGGCCGGCCACTGCCTCGCCCTGCCAGAGGCGGCGATAGATGCCCATCACGTCCTCGAGCTGGGCACCGGTGACGCGGGGGAGTCCCATCACGTCGAAGAGCATGTCGAAGCCGCGGCCCAGACCGAGGGCATAGCGCCCGTGCGAGAGCCGGTGCATCGTGGTCGCCATCGTCGCGGTCACCAGCGGATGCCGGGTGTTGTGGTTGGTGGCGGCGGTGCCGATCCCGATCGAGGTGGTGGATGCAGCGACCGCACCGGCGAGCACCCCGGCGTCCTTGGTGGTGAACCGCTCGGAGAGGAACATCGCCCCGAACCCCAGCTCCTCGGCGCGCCGCGCCTCGTCCAGGACCAGGTCGGGCGCCGCGGCGTGACCGGCGAGGCCGTAACAGCCGAGCTCGGGGAAGCGGACGGTCACTGCGGTGCCTGCGTGCGCTCGGGAGCGAGGTGCCGGGACAGGAAGGTGACTGCGTGCCGCACGGCGGACTCGTGCCAGGGCTTGCCGGGGAAGAGGTCGAAGTGCTCGCCGGGGTAGTGCCGGACCTCGGCTCCCGCCTTGAACGCCGCCTTGGCTGCGGCGTGGGGTGGGGCGGAGCTGTCGAAGTCGGCGATCTGGACCAGGGTCGGGCAGCGCACCTCCGCAGCAGCCTTGGCCGCTCTGCGAGACCCCAGCTCTAGGGTTACGTCGGCGGCGATCTCATTGCGCCAGGTCGGCCCGGCGATCGAGTGGTAGTCCTCCCACGCGCCGGGCAGGGTGAGGGCGCCGGGCTCACCGGGACGACCGACCAGCGGCATCATCATCGGCGCCCGCCCGAGGCGGGTGCTGGCCCGTCCGCGGATGCCACGTCCGGTGGCGCGGAGCAGGTCGGTCGGTCGGTGCGAGCCCCACGCGTGACGCGCGGCGGCCAGTCCGTCGACCATCGGCACGACCGCCACGACGGCGGCCACATCGTCCCGGCCGGCTGCGGCGGTGAGCACGTGGCCACCGGCCAGCGACACGCCCCACAGCACCAGCCGCGTGGGGTCGACTCCCGGCAGCTGTGCTGCCGCGGCCATCGCTGCGAGATAGTCGTCGACCTGCCCGGCCAGCGAGACCACCTGTCGCGGTGATCCTCCACTGGTGCCGAAGCCGCGGTAGTCGAAGACGAAGGCGTCCGCGCCGGCCGCGGCGAAGGCCTCGGCGAACGGGAGCAGCCCGGAGTCGCGAGTGCCTCCCAAGCCGTGCGCCAGGACGACGACCGGCCGGCCGCGTGGCCCGGTGAGCGCATCACTTGTCGCGGGCAGGTGCCATGCCTCGCACCGGGTGCCCCGGGCGTCGAACGACACCGTGGCCGGAGTCGGGTGGTCGACGGCAGGGCCAGCGCCAGAGTCGGGGCCAGAGTCAGGGCCGGTCCCGATCGAGTTGGCGTTGTCGGAGGTCTGGGTGCTCAACGTGTGCTCCTCGAGGAAGGGGTGGGGTCGGTGCCGTAGACGCTGCGGAGCCAGATGGAGGCCAGGGCAGCCACTTGGTGTTTTCGGGGTCGGGTGCTGCCCAGCGCATAGCGCTCGACCGCGCGGTCGTTGAGCTCGAGCAGCATGCTCGCCAGGGCCCGGGCGTCCGCTCCGGCTGGGGCGTTGCCGGCGCGGCGTTCCGCGGTGATCATCCGGGCGACTTGGCGGGCGTAGTCGTCGCGGCCCTCCTCCCAGACCGTGCGCAGGTCCGGGTCGGCGGCACGCGCCTCGAGGGCGGCCCGGAAGGCATAACCGTGTCGGTCGATGGAGTCGAACAGGACGGTGATCATCGAGGTGATCCGCTGTGAGGGAGGGGTCTGGGCGTCGAGCAGCAGCTCGGTCGCGCTGGACGCGTCGTCGTACAATGGCTCGACCAGGGCGGCGACCGCCATCGGCAGGTTGGGGAAGTAGAAGTAGAACGCCGAGCGGGTTACGCCCGCCCGGCGGGCGACGTCGGCGATGGTGATCGAGGCGAGTCCCTCCCCGGCGAGCAGGAGCCCGTCGAGTGCGGCCAGGAGCGCGGCTCGACGCTCGTCACCCCGGTTGGGGGTACGCCGGTCGAACCCGGTGCTCACGAGGCCCGGACCCGTCCCGCCGGCAGCTCGCGAGTGCGGAGGTCGTGCTCGTAGAGGAAGTAGTCGACCTGTTGCGTGTGCCGGGCGCTGTTCTGCATGTGACCGATGTATTTCTGCTCGTCCGCGGTGATGGTCTGTTCCATCTCGGCGGGATCGGGCAGCTCGTAGGCACCGACGAGGTGTGCGGCCAGGAGGCGGGTCTGCGCCTCGACGAAGGGAAACAGGGTCGGGGTCGACTGGGCGAAGCCGATGAAGGCGAGGTCCGGGATCCCGGGGCGGAACATCCGCTTGTAGAGCCGGAGCTGGTTGTCCGGGGCGCTGAGGAAGTCGGGGTCGAAGAACGGGAAGGTGATGTTGTAGCCGGTCGCATAGATGATCACATCGATCTCTCGCGTCGTGCCGTCGACGAAGTGGACGGTGTGACCGTCGAAGCGAGCGATGTCGGGCTTGGGCACCACGTCCCCGGAGCCCAGGCGCAGCGGCAGCTCGACCGACTGGGTGGGGTGGGCCTCGAAGAACTTGTGGTTGGGCGTGGGCAGCCCGTAGTCCTCGGGTCGTCCCGCGGTCATCGGCTGCATCACCTGGACGAACTTGCGTTGCCAGGCCACTGGGATGTGCGGCGAGGTCCGATAGAACTTGTCGGCTGGCTTGCCGGCGAAATATTTCGGCACGATCCAGGCGCCCGACCTGGTGGAGAGGGTGACCTCGTTCTCCAGGGCCCGACTGGAGAGCTCGACGGTGATGTCGGCCGCGCTGTTGCCCAAGCCGACGACCAGGATCCGTTTGCCGGTGAGCTCGAGTGGCGTGCGCGGATCGACGTAGTGGTGGGAGTGGAAGCTCTCGCCGGCGAACTCCCCGGGGAAGTCGGGGAGGCGAGGGTCCCAGTGGTGCCCGTTGGCCACCACCAGGAAGTCCACGTGCCGGGTGCTGCCGTCCTGCAGGTTCAGCTCCCAGCCGGCGCCGTCGAGGTGGCGGGCCTGCTCGACCCCGTTGCGGAACTCGATCGACTCCTCGAGGTCGAAGGCGGCCGCATAGGAGTCCAGGTAGGCCTTGATTTCGGAGTGGTGCGGGAAGTCCGGATAGCTGTCCGGCATCGGGAAGTCGCGGAAGGACAACTGGTGCTTGGAGGTGTCGATGTGCAGCGAGCGATAGGCGCTGCTGTGCCCGTTCGGGTTGCCGAAGGCCCAGTTGCCGCCGATCCGGTCCGAGGACTCGAAACAGGTGTAGGGCACCCCGTAGTCGCCGAGCATCTTGGAGGCGGTGAGACCGCTGATGCCGGCACCGATGATCGCTGTGCTCGGACGGTCGTGAGTGCGCGGCATCGGGAACCTCGGAATCGCAGATGGGGTGACAGGCGTCACACTATGGGCGTAATTTGACGCGCGTCAACAATTTTCGACGAGTGTCAGGAGTCCGGATGGACCAGCAGGTCACCCGACAGGTCACTGTGGTCATCGGCGCCGCATCGGGCATCGGTCGCGCCACCGCGACAACACTGGCCGCAAGCGGTCACACCGTCGTGGCGGTGGACCGCGACCGAGAGGCAGTCGACGAGGCCGCCGGTGCGCTCGATGTGATGAGCCAGGTCGCAGACGTCACCGACGAGGCGTCGGTGGCCGCGATGTTCGACGCCGTGGTGCAACGCTTCGGTGCCCCGACCGGGGTGGTGAACTGCGCCGGCGTGAGCACCCTGGCACCGCTCGTGGAGCACGACGTCGCCGAGTTCCGTCGGGTCGTCGATGTCTGCCTCAGTGGCGCGATGGTCGTGCTCAAGCACGCCGGCAGGTCGGTCGAGGACGGGGCCTCCCTGGTCAACGTGGCCTCGCTGAACGCCAGGCGGCCCGGCACCGGGATGGCTGCCTACTGCGCAGCCAAGGCGGGACTGCTGATGCTGACCCAGGTGGCGGCGCTCGAGCTGGCACCTCGCCGGATCAGGGTCAATGCGGTGTCGCCAGGCCTGGTCGTCACGCCCCTGACCGCACCGGCGATGGACCTTCCGGGGATCCCCGAGGCCTACCTCGAGAACACTCCGCTTGGCCGAAACGGCACGCCGGGCGAGGTCGCGGCCACGATCCGGTTCCTGCTGTCCGGCGACTCCGCCTGGATCACCGGTGAGGACATCCAGCTCGACGGGGGCTCGCACCTGATGCGCTATCCGGACCTGCACGGCCTCGTGATGGCGGCGTTGGCGTGAGCGGCCGCGCCGGGGGTACGTCGTACCCCGAGCGTTCTGCCGGGAAATCCGTCGGGCGCTCCGCTGGTCACCTCGCCGATCGATTCACTGGCCGCAGCGCGCTCGTCACCGGAGCCGGCTCCGGCATCGGGGCCGCACTGGCCCGCGCGCTGGCGGCCGCGGGAGCGGAGGTCACCTGCGCAGACATCGACCTGGCCGCTGCCGTCGCGGTCGCGGAGCCGCTGGGGGCGCACGCGGTGCACCTCGACGTCACCGACGCCGCCGCCGTCCAGGCCGCAGTTGACGAGATCGTCGAGCGGCACGGACGGCTCGACCTGCTCTTCAACAACGCCGGGATCACCCTCGGCGGTGAGACCGAACAGCTGACGCTCCAGCAGTGGAACGACATCATCGACGTCAACCTGCGGGGCGTCGTACACGGTGTGGTCGCGGCCTATCCGCAGATGATTGCCCAGGGCTCGGGCCACATCATCAACACCGCGTCGATGGGAGGCCTGATGGCGGCCGGGTTGCTGACCAGCTATGTCACGACCAAGCACGCGGTGGTGGGGCTGTCGCTCGCGTTGCGCACCGAGGCCGCGGCCAAGGGAGTCGGCGTCACCGTGGTCTGCCCCTCGGCCGTCGACACCCCGATCCTCGACAAGGGCGAGGTCGGCCGGTTCAACGGCCGCGACTACTACCTCAAGGGGCAAGGCATTCGACAGCCACTGCCGCCCGAGGTGCTGGCCGGGGAGGTGCTGGAGGCGGTCGCCGCCAACCGGGCGATGCTGGTGACGCCACGGGTGTCTCGGATTGCCTGGCGGATCGGCCGACTCGCGCCACGCTTCGTCCAATGGTCGGCGATCAGGTTCGTGGCCAAGCAACGTCGCCTCCAGGCCCGACGCGCCGCCACCGGCGGTGCCTGATGGCGCGGACCCACTTCGTGGTGCGCTACGACTTCCGGATGACCGGCACCGACCGGTCCCAGCGCCAGGAGCTCTACGCCCGCGCCCTCGAGCAGGCGGCATACGCAGACCAGCGCGGCCACGACGCACTGGTCCTCTCCGAGCACCACGGTGCCGAGGACGGCTACCTGCCGAGCCCGGTGCCGGTCGCTGCGGCGATGGCGGCAGTGACCAGCCGGATCCGGATCAGCATCGCGGCACTTCTGGTCAACCTCCATGAACCGCTCCGGCTGGCCGAGGACCTGGCCGTGCTCGACCACCTCAGCGGCGGACGGGTCAGCCACACCATCGGCCTGGGCTACCGGCGTGAGGAATATGCCCTGTTCGGTCGGCCGTGGAGCACCCGTGGCGCCGACCTCGAAGCACGGATCCGGGTGCTCCTGGACGCGTGGAGCGGTGAGGAGTTCAGCCACGAGGGACGCCGGGTGCGGGTGAGCCCCACGCCGTTCACGCAACCCCACCCGATCCTGTTCCTCGGCGGAGGCAGCCTTGCCGCGGCACACCGTGCGGCGCGACTGGGCCTGCACTTCCAACCGCAGCGTCATGACCGCGACCTGCGCGCGGCCTACCAGGACGAGTGCCGGGCCCAGGGCCGGGAGCCGGGGCTGGTGGTGATGCCGGGCCGTGGGCCGGCCACGATCTTCTGCGCCGAGGACCCGGACGAGTTCTGGGCACGGCACGGCGAGCACTTGCTGGCAGACGCCGCGGCCTACCGAGCGTGGCAGGGCGCTGTTCCGTCGGCAGTGGCGGACGGCTCCACGACCGTTGACGAGATGCGGGCTGCCGGCGTCTATGCGGTGTTCACGCCGGACGACCTGGAGGCCCGCTGCCGTAGTGGCGAGATCGCCGTGGTGACCAGTCATCCGGGCTGTGGCGGGCTTCCGGCCGAACCGTCCTGGGAGAGCCTGCGGTTGGTCAGCGACGTGCTGGAGCGACTGCGGAGCTGAGCACCTTCGGCCGTGCGGGGTCCAGGTCGAGCACCTCGTCCATCGCCTCGAGACCGACGTGGTCATGGGTGATCCAGACAACGGTGCGACCCGAGCTCGCGGCCAGCAGGTCGCGGGCGACCCCGCGCGCGGTGGCGGTGTCGAGATGGGCGGTGGGCTCGTCGAGCACGAGCACCTCGCGGGCGGCCAGGATGGCACGGGCCAGACCGATCCTGGCCCGCTCACCGCCCGAGACGTCGACGCCGCCGTCACCGATCCGGGTGTCGGCGCCGTGGGGCAACGCGTCGATCCAGTCACCCAGGTGTGCCCCGCGCAGGGCCAGCTCGACGGCGAGATCATCGGCCTCGGGCGCGGCCAACCGCACGTTCTCGGTCACCGTCGATCCGAAGAGATGCGGGTCGTCGGTGAGCAGCCCGACCACACGACGTACGTCGTCCGCGGCGAGCTCGCCGACCGGTGTGCCGTTGACGGTGTGGGTGCCCTCGGTGAGGTCGAGGAAGCGCGTGATCGTCAGTGCCAGGCTCGACTTCCCGGACCCGGAGGGGCCGGTGATACCGATGTGGCGCCCGGGCGTCAGGTCCAGGTCGATGCCGTGGAATGCGGGCTCGCCGGGAGTCCACTCGGCACCCGCTCCGGTGAGCTGGATCGTGTGCGGAGCCCGGGGGAGCGGTGCCGGATGGCTCGGGTCGGTGACCGCGGGCTCGGTGCCCAACAGGTCGGCCAGCCTGCGCTCGGCGGCACGAGTCCGCACCCGCAGTGCGCCCGCGTCGGCCAGCGGCGCGGTCACCTCGGCGAGGGCGAGGGGGAGCAGCATCAGCAGCGCGAGCATCGGGCCGGAGACGCTGCCCTCGTCGAGGCCAGGGGCGCCCAGGGCGGCGATCGCCAGGACGCCGAGTCCCGCGAGCAGGGTGGCGAGACCACGACCGATCGCGGTGGCCGTGCCCGACGCGGTGCTGGCGCGGGCCAGGTTGCTTCCGGACGCGTCCACGTCGTCGAGGGCACGGCCATCCGCCTGCCACAGGACGAGCTGGCGGGCGTCGGTGACCAGCGAGGTCGTACGCCGTCCCAGCTCGCCGCGGGCGGCCACGAACCGGGCCTCGTTGCGGCGCGCGCCGAGCCAGCCGGTGAAGCCGGCGAGCAGGCCTCCAGCCAGGCAGACCACGAGCACCACCGGAGCGGTCGTTGGCAGGACCAGCCATGCGGTGAGCACGGCGAGGACGGTGACGCCGAGCCAGGTGGCGACCGGGAGCCGCACCCGCAGCCGGTCGTCGAGCTCGGCGTCGACGTCGTCGACGATCCCGGTCAGCAGGTCGCCGTGGCGGCCGAGTCGGGCGGGGACGAGCGGGATCAGGCGGGCGAAGACGTCCGCGCGCCGCTCGGCCAGGACGCTCAGTGCGACGTCGTGACCGAGCAGCCGCTCGACGTAGTGCAGGGCCGGGCGGGCCAGTCCGAAGGTCCGGACCCCGACGATCGCGACGGTCAGCATCAGCACCGGAGGCTGCTCGGCCGCGCGGGCGATCAGCCAGCCGGCGGTCGCGGTCAGCGCGACGCCGGAGATCGAGGCGAGCGAGCCCAGGACGACGGCAAGAGCCCACCGCCAGCGAGGCGGTCGCGCAGGTGATGTCGGTGCGACCTCGCCGCGAACACTCGCCGAGTCGGCAGTTGTTGACGCGAGCTCCCGCACCGAGTCGGCAGTTGTTGACGCCAGCACATGCGCCGAGTCGGCAGTTGTTGACGCCGGCACTCGCCGACCCGGCAGTTGTTGACGCCCCTGGGCGTCAACAACTGCCGACTCGGCGGAGGCGGAGAGGTCGATGACGGTGTCGGCGGCGTCGACGACGGCCTGTCGGTGCGCCACCACGATCACGGTGCTGGTCTCGGCGAGCAGGCGCATCACGTCGATCATGATCCGCTCGGAGTCGGCATCGAGGTGCGCTGTCGGCTCGTCGAGCAGCACGTAGGGGCGCTCGGCCAGGACCACGCGAGCGAGGGCGAGGCGGGCCCGCTGACCCGCAGAGAGTCCGAGGCCATCCTCGCCGAGCGGCGTCTCGATCCCGTGGGGGAGGTCCGCGACGTGGCTGGCCAGGTCGACTGCGGCGAGCGCGGCCCACACCTCGGCATCGTCGGCTCCGGGTCGACCGATCCGCACGTTGGCCGCGATCGTGTCGGGGACCAACCACGGGCGCTGGGGCAGGTGCGCGACCGCCTTGCGCCACGACGTACGGTCGATGTCTGCGTGATCGCGATTGCCGACGGCGACCAGGCCCGAGGCCCGCGGGAGCTCGCCCAGAAGCACCTGCAGCAGCGTGCTCTTGCCGCACCCGGACGGGCCGACGATCGCCGTGATGCCACCCGCAGGAATGCGTGCGGACAGGGCCTCGACGACTGGATCGCGGTCTGGCCAGGCCACGGAGAGGTCGATCAGGTTGATCGGCCGGGCGACATTCTCGGGACCACAAGAAGTGCCGGTTCGACCATCCAGAACTGCAGGTTCGCGACGCAAGAACTGCTGGTTCGTCAGCTCGTGGATGGCTTCGAAGGTGGCGGTGCCCTCGGCGGCGGAGTGGAACTCGGCGCCGACCCGGCGCAGCGGCCAGTAGGCCTCGGGAGCCAGCAGCAGCACGGTCAACGCCACCTGGAACTCGATGCCGCCGGAGGCGAGTCGCAGCCCGACCACGACGGCGACCAACGCCACCGAGATCGTGGCGATCAGCTCGAGTGCGGCAGAGGAGGCGAAGGCCAGCTTGAGGGTCTCGCCGGTGCGCTTGCGATAGGTCTCGGTGACGGTGCGGATCTTCGGCACCTGGGCCTCGGCCCGGCGGTGGGCCACCAGTGTCGGCAGGCCGCGCACCACGTCGAGGAAGTGGCCGGCCAGGTCGCCCAACGCGCGCCACTGCCGATCGGCGGACTCCTTGGTGGTCAACCCGATCAAGATCGCGAAGACCGGGACCAGGGGGATCGTGGCCACGACGATCATCGCGCTCCAGCCGTCCTGGGTCGCGATGGCGCCAATCGTCAACAGGGGCAGGGCTCCGGCGAGTACCAGCGCCGGCAGGTAGCGGGTCAGGTAGGGCTCGACGGCACCCACACCACGGGTCGCCAGGGTGGAGAGCTGGCCGGTTTGCCGCGAGCCCAGCGCGCCGGCGTCCTGGTCGAGCACCGCGCGGAGCACGATCCGGCGCAGGCGTACGCCGACCTGCCCCGCCGCGCGTGCCGCTGCCGAGTCGACCAACCAGCCGATGAGTGCGCGCAGCACGGTGATGCCGGCCAGCCACCCGGCCGCCGCATGCCACGACGTACCGGCCGGGTCCTCGAGCAGGCGCACGACCAGGGCCGCGACGGCGAAGGCCTGCCCGACCACGAGTCCGCCCGCGACCAGGTTGCCGGCGACGACGACCGCCAGCGGGCCGCGGGCAACGGCCAGGTGGGGCAGGACCCGTGGGTCGAGTGGCTTCACGGTTGCTCAGTCCTTCAGTGGGTGGCCGGGATGTGGTGGGTGCCGATCCGTTTGCGGAACACCCAATAGCTCCACGCCTGGTACATCAGCACGATCGGCGTGAACGCGATCGCCACCCACGACATCACCTTCAACGTGTACGCCGTGGCCGCGGCGTTGGTGGTGGTCAGCGAGTTGGCCACGTCCGTCGAGGACGGCATCACGTCGGGGAACAGGGCCAGGAAGAGGCCCGAGACGGCGAGGGCGATCGTCCCGAAGGTGCCGGTGAAGGCCCAGCCCTCGCGGCCCTTGGCAGCAGCGAAGAGACCCGCGAGCAACACCACCGCGGCCAGGACGAACGCGATCGCCGAGCGGGCGTTCCCGGTGTCGGCCTGGGTCCAGACCATGAACACCACGGCCAGCACAGCAGCGACGAGGCCCAGCTTGATCGCCAGCGCCCGGGCCCGGTGCCGGATGTCACCGACCGTCTTCAGCGCGATGAACATCGCTCCGTGGGTCAGGAACAGGCTCAGGGTGACCATGCCGCCGAGCAGCCCATAGGGGTTCAGCAGCGTGAAGACGGTGCCGGTGAACTCGAAGTCGGCGTCGATCGGCACGCCGCGCACGATGTTCGCGAAGGCGACGCCCCACAGGAACGCCGGGATCACGGAGCCGAAGATGATCGCCCGGTCCCAGTTCGCCTGCCACTTGGCCTCGGGCCGCTTGTGCCGATACTCGAAGGCGAGGCCGCGCAGGATCAGTGCGACCAGGATCAGCAGCAGTGGCAGGTAGAACCCGCTGAAGAGCGTGGCGTACCACTCCGGGAACGCCGCGAAGGTGGCACCGCCGGCGACCAGCACCCAGACCTCGTTGCCGTCCCAGACCGGGCCGATGGTGTTGATCATCACCCGGCGCTCGGTGTCGTTGCGGGCCAGGAACGGGAGCAGCGTGCCGACGCCGAAGTCGAAGCCCTCGAGTGCGAAGTAGCCGACCCAGAGGAAGGCGATGATGATGAACCAGAGTGTCGTCAGTTCCATGTCGTCCTCCTCAGTAGGCGAAGTTCATCGGGGCGTCGTCGTCGGCGTCGTCGCCGCGCAGCGTCGGGTCCGGTGGCTCCACGAAGTCGTCGGCGCCCTTCTTGATGTAGTGGGTGAGCAGCCCGAACTCGATCACCGCGAGCACGGCGTACAGCCCGGTCAGGGTGAGCAGTGAGATCCAGGCCTCGGTGGTGCTCACGCCGGGGGAGACGGCGTTGTCGACTGTCATCAGCCCGTAGACCACCCACGGTTGGCGGCCCATCTCGGTGAAGATCCAGCCGAACGAGTTGCCGAACACGGCCAGGAACGGGATGGCCAGGGCCATCACCGACCACCACTTCGCGGTCGGGCGGCGGCCCTTGCGGGTGCCCCACAGGAGCAGTGCCGCGCCGGCGGCAGCGGCCATCCCGAGTCCGATCATGAAGCGGAAGGACCAATAGGTCACCGGGATGATCGGGACGTAGTCCTCGGGGTGGTAGTAGGTCGCGCCCGGGTCGGTGCCGTAGGTCTCGGCGTACTTCTCACGCAGCGGGTTGATCCCCTCGACCTTGCCGTCGAAGGTGCCGGTGCCCAGGAAGGAGAGCAGGCACGGCACGGTCACCGCGAACTTCTCCTCCTTGCCGTCGGGAGTGCCCAGGGTGAACACCGAGAACGGCGCGCAGGAGTCGGAGGTCTCGTAGAGCCCCTCGGCCGCGGCCATCTTCATCGGCTGCACCTCGGTCATGACCTTGCCCTGCAGGTCTCCGGTGATCGCGACACCGAGGCCGCCGATCAGGGTCACCCAGGCAGCGACGCGGACGGCGGTGAGATACATCGGCCGGTCCTCGTCACGAGTCCTCCGGCGCAGGTAGAGCCAGGCCGCGATGCCCAGCACGAAGGCGCCTCCGGTCAGGTAGCACGCGGTGACCACGTGCGGGAAGGCGACCAGCTGCACCTTGTTGAACATCACCGCCCAGAAGTCGGTCAGCTCGGCACGGCCGGTGACCTCGTTGTAGGTGTGGCCGACCGGGTGCTGCATCCAGGAGTTGGCAGCGAGGATGAAGTAGGAGGAGAGCAGGGTGCCGATGTGGACCAGCCACATGCAGCTCGCGTGCAGCATCCGGGGCAGCTTGTCCCACCCGAAGATCCACAGGCCAAGGAACGTGGACTCGAGGAAGAACGCGAGCAGTCCCTCGATGGCCAGCGGGGCGCCGAAGACGTCGCCGACGAAGCGCGAGTAGTCCGACCAGTTCATCCCGAACTGGAATTCCTGGACGATGCCGGTCACCAGGCCGATCGCGAAGTTGATCAGGAAGAGCTTGCCGAAGAACTTCGTCAGCCGCAGCCAGTGCTCGTTCTGGGTGCGCACCCAGCAGGTCTCGAAGAGGGCGATGATGAAGGAGAGCCCGATCGTGATCGGGACGAAGAGGAAGTGGTAGACGGTGATGATCCCGAACTGCCACCGAGCGATGTCGACAACTTCCATGCAGGACTCCGATCCTCGTACCCGGGGGCAACTACGACGCACTGTAGTAATTACGACAGACTGTAGTACGACGAAATCCGTAGGTACAATCGGACCCATGCCTCGGATTCCGCGCCCCTCGCCCCGCTTGGGGGACCTCGAACGTGCCGTCATGGACGTGCTCTGGACCGCTCCTGAAGGAGAAGAACAGTGGTGGACGGTGCGCGACGTGCACGCGAACCTGGCCGAGGACCGCGACATCGCCTACACGACGGTGATGACGGTGCTGGATCGGCTGGCCAAGAAGTCGGTGGTCCTGCAGCACAAGGAGGGCCGGGCCTACCGCTATCGCGCCGCCGCCTCCCAGGGGGCGATGACCGCCGAGCTGATCCGCGACAGTCTCTCCGAGCTCAAGCAGGGCACCCGCGAGTCGGCACTCGTCGCCTTCGTCGAGGAGGCCAGTGAGGACGACATCGCAGCCCTCAAACAGGCCCTGGCAGACCTGACCGACCGATGACACCCCTCGTCCTGGGCTGCCTCGCCGTACTGCTGGCCGGGCCGGTCCCGAGCCTGATGAGCCGCTGGCCCGCCCTGCGCCGTACGCCGGTGGCAGCCATGCTGCTGTGGCAGAGCGTGGCGATGGCAGCAGTGCTCTCGGCGATTGGCGCCGGCCTTTCGCTGACCACCGCCAAGGCGTGGCGCAACAACGGCACGATCCTCGAGTACGCCGTCGCCACGATCGCCCTGGGCCTGACCCTGCTGGTCGTGGGTCGGCTGTTGCTCAGCGGGCACCGGGTGGGAACGAACCTGCGCGCGCTGCGTCGTCGCCACCGGGCCCAGCTCGACCTGCTCGCACGCACCGAGCGCGGGGCCCGGGTCGTCGAGCACGACGTCCCCGTCGCCTACTGCCTGCCCGGTGTGGCCGGGTCGCGGGTCGTCGTCTCCGCGGGTGCGCTGGAGCGGTTGCGCAGTGATGAGGTGGACGCGGTCCTGGCCCACGAACGGGCGCACCTCAAGGCACGCCACGACCTAGTCCTGGAGGGATTCAGCGTGCTGCACCGGGCGTTTCCGCACTGGGTCTCCAGCGAGGCGGCGCTTATCGAGGTGCAGTTGCTGGCGGAGGTCCTGGCCGACCGAGCCGCCGTACGCCGTACCGGTCGGCTCCCACTGGCCCGGGCCCTGGTGGCGCTGGCCGAGGGCCGGGCGCCGCTGGCGGCGATGGGTGCCGCCGGACCGGCCCTGGCCGATCGGGTCCGCCTCCTCGGCGACGTCGAACCGCACCGGGGCCAGTCGGCACTCGTCGTACTCCTCGCTCTTGGCGTGCTCGCCGTGCCGACCACGTTCGTGGTCGTGCCCTGGCTCCAGTCACTCACCTGACCTGGCCGCCCAACGTCGCCGCCCAGGCGTCGCCGCCCAGGCGTCGCCGCCCAGGCGTCGCCGCCCGGACGTCGACGCCCGAAAGCCGGCACCACGAAATGCCCGAACGCCCACTCCCAGGAGATCCAGGGAGTGGGCGTTCGAGATTCAATCAATGAGCTTTCGCGTCAGCGGACGACCTTCACATAGAAGGTCTTGCCCGTGCTGGGCGCGAAGTTGGCCGAGCCGTTGAAGCGCGGCCGGATCTTGTTGGTGCCGATCCTGAGCGACGTGCCCTTGATGTTGATCCGCACCTTGCCGCCGCGGAGCCACGCCGTGCCGACGGACTTGCCGTTGGCGACCAGGGTGACCGTTCCGGTGGGCTTGCCACCAGTGCTCGCCCGGACCGTGACAGTGGCATTCGTCGAGCCGGAGCGCCTGATCTTGGTGGGCCAGGCCTTCGCGCTGGTGCTGGTGCGCGCCCGGCTCACGGTGATCGGGAGTTCCTCGGTGACGGCCTCGAAAGTGTCGTCACCCGAATACCTCACGGTCAGCGTGTAGCTGCCGGCCTTGAGGTTGGTCGGGACCTTCACGCTCGCCTTGCCCTCACTGTCCACCGTGTCGGTGCCCAGGGTCTTCCAGCTGTGCTTGACGGTGACCTTGCCGGTCGGGACGGTGCCGTCACCGGAGGTGAGGCTGACCTTGACGTCGGAGGCCTGGCCGTAGCGCGACGGCTCGGGGTCGTGGACCGCGGACATCGTGGCGACTGCCTCGCAGACCTCGAGCTCGACGTTGTCGACGTACCAGCCGTCGAAGCCGTTGCAGCCGTCACGGCCTGCCACGAACGCGACCTGCACGCTGTCACCGGCCTTGACGCCGATCTTCGACAGGTCGATGCGCGAGGTGCCCCACGAGCCGTGCAGCTCGCCACCGTCCGTGCCCGAGAAGCCTTCCTCACCGGCGAGCGGGCTGGTGTTGCCCGCGTCCGCGGTCTCCATGGTCATGTTCGGACCGTTGACCAAGTAGGCGTCGGACGGAACGGTCTCGAACTGGCCGTTGTTGACCTTGACCCGGACCAGACCACCGTCCCAGCCGCTCTCGGTGGCCACGTAGTGGTCGAACGAGACGACGGCCGAGACGCCGTTGGGAACCTCGATCTCGGGGCTGATCAGCGAGTTGGCACTGGAGATGTCATCGCTGCCCGGAACACAGTCACCCTCGATGGGGTCGGGGCCGAAGGCCACGCCACCCTCGTGGTCGGGTGCCTGGTTCGAGGTCTCCCAGGCGAAGCCGCGCTGGGCGCCCTCGGCCAGTTCCTCGGCCTGGGTCCAGTCGCCGAAGCCCTCGTCGAAGGTCTCCTCGAAGACGCTGGTGGTCTTGAAGCCCTCGCCACATGCGCTGCCGGCCTCGTCGGGGAGCAGCGGTTCGAACTCGCACTGCACCGGCTCGGTGCGGAGCTCGACGGCCTTGATCATCGCGGCGACCTGCGCGCAGTCGTCGGTGCTGATCTTCTCGGTGGCGCTCTGGGCGTCGTCCTCGCTGGTGCTGAGCTTGGTCAACCGCTTGTCGGTCAGGTCGACGCACGAGGCCTCGAGCGAGTCAGCGTGGTCCACGAAGTTGCTGACCGGCGTCTGGTACTCGTTCATCGCCTTGAAGTAGATGTGCGCAGCCTTGGTGAGACCGATCCCCTTCACGGCGGTGCCGTTGTAGGTGCCACCGTCGACGAGCAGTGCATAGCCGTGGTTCGGCACACCGGAGTTGCTGTGCACACCGCCGTTGTCGTCGGTGGCGCACTTGTACTCGGCGTCGGTGACCTTGCCCGGGTCGCCGTAGCAGGTCGGGTTCCACATGTCGCGGATCGCGCCACCGAAGGCGTCGGACTTCTCGCCCATCAGCCAGCGGTACGACGGGGCACGATCGCCGCCGGCGTCCTTCATGGTGATGTTGACCGTGTCGCCACCGGCGATCGCGGTGCGGATCAGTTCGCGGTCGGTCAGGCCGATCGAGACCGTGGCCGGCAGCGTCTCGTCCGTGCCGGACATGCCCAGCGCGGCGTCATCGTTGTTGCCGATGATCAGCGCAGCAGCGCCCTCGGCCTTGGCAACCTCGGCCTTCTGGGTGAAGGCGCACATGCCGCGGTCGACCAGGACCACCTTGCCGGTGACGTCCTCGTTGTACGGCGAGCAACCGTCGGTGGCCGTGCCGCCCTCCTCCACAGCATCGGTCGGAGCCGCGACGTCACCGGTGATCCCGGTCGCGTCGAGCTGGGCACCGAACGAGGCGCCACCGGTGAGGCAGTCGCGAGCGATCGAGCTCGGGCTGTTGATGGTCAACAGCGGCTTCGCGGGGGAGTAGGACGAGCAGGCGTTGACCGTGCGCGGGGTGCTCAGGTCGCCCTCACCCTCGTCGAGCCGCCCGTTGATCAGGTCGATGGTCTCGCCCCAGATGTCGGAGTAGGACTCGTTGAGGGCACCGGCCTGCCACTGGTAGATCAGACCGTGGGTGAACTCGGTGTAGGCGTGACCCCACTCGTGCGCGACCACGTCGTCGGAGCTGACGCCGTCGCAGTAGTTGGTGGTCTGCCCGTTCCAGTTGGCGTTCGGGCACGAGATGGCCGGGTCGTTGTTGATGGTGTACATCGTGGCGCCCTTGCCGTCGAACGAGTCACGTCCGAAGGCGTTCTGGAAGAACCAGTAGGACTCGCCGGTGGAGCGGACCATGCTCTCCTGGTCCTCGTTCAGGGTGCCGGGCAGCGCATCGCCCTCCTCCCAGACCTGGGTCAGGTTCCGGTCGGCGTCTGCCTCGAAGAGAACCCGGTCGAGTGCGTCGTGGATCATCGAGTAGCGGTTCACCGGCTTGCCGTAGTCGGCGGAGATGAACACGATGTCGCGAACGTTCTTCTCGTTGGTGACCTCGACGCGATAGACCAAGGTGTTCTCGCCCTCGGAGCCGTTGACCAGGCCCGTGCGATAGACCATCAGCTCGGTGCTGGCCGCCTTGATGCCCTTGGTGTCGCCCTTGGCGCCGTCGTGGCCCGGCGGGTTCGCCCGCACCGCACGGATCGCGTTCGCTGCCGCTTGCTTCTTCGTGATCTTCGGGGTGACCGAGAGCTTGAGGTCCGGGACGGTCTCACCGTTGACGCTGGTCAGGTCGCCGTCGGCGTCGACGTGTGCGCGGACCAGGCTGCCGAAGACCGGGACACCCTTGTACTCCTGGACGTAGTTGACCGTCGAGCCGCTGACGCCCTTGGTCACGCTGTCGCGCACCAGCTGCCCGCGAGGAGCGCCGAAGGCGGGAGCGAAGTCATCGAGATAGGCGTCAGCCTTGGCGGTGGCCCCGCCGGAGTTGCCCGGCATCAGGTCGCCGCCACGGCCGGCGCGGATGAAGCCCACCTTGCCGGTCGCCTTCTCCTTGCGGATGGTCGTTGACCCGTCGGCCTGGCTGCGCATGGCCTGGATCTTCGTCGATGTGTCGTCCTTTGCCGCTGCCGGCGCAGACGCGAGTGTGGGTATGGCTGCGAGGCCAGCTCCCACAACGGTCAGGGCGATGCCCTGCCTGAGGAACTTCACGATGGTGCCCTCCAGAATCTTTCCGAGATGTCATGGCGGGGGTGTGCACATGACTTGGGTCACATTAGGGAGAACGCCCGCGATGGTCCAGACCTGACGCAAGGCTTTCGGATAACGGGTTGATCACCGAAAGATCTCCGACGCCCTGCGACACGCATCCTGTTATCCCTGTGACTGGTGTGACGATCGCCTAGAGTCCTGAGCATGGCGACCCGTACGTCTTCCCCGCCGGGTTCGCGGAGCAAGAGCACGTCCAGGAGCAGTTCTGCAAAGAATCGTTCCGGGGCATCCTCGAGCACCCGACCCCGGAGTACAGGCAGCCAGGCCAAGCGAAAGCCGACGACGAAGCGCAAGCCCACTGGGGGCTCGCGCCCAGCGCCTCGAGCTGTTCGTTCTGGACCTGGACCGATTCTGCGCGTCTTCGTGGCCCTTGGCAGCGCGATCGCAGCCCTCTGGCTGGGCATCGCCCACGCCGTCGGCGCGACCGCGCGGTCGATCGGTCGCAGCGCGCGAGACATCAACCCGGAGCAGCGCCGCGACGGGATCGGACTGGCCCTGTTCGGCCTGGCCCTGGTCGTCGCCGCCGCCGTGTGGTGGCAGCTGCCGGGTGGCGTGATGGACGCCTTCCGCACGATGATCGCCGGCTCGGTCGGCAAGCTGGCCTGGTTCGTACCGCTGGTGCTGGTCTACGTCGGCTGGCGCAACCTGCGCGACCCCGAGCGCAACGGGCCGGTGGGTCGCCAGATCATCGGCTGGGCCGCTCTCTGCTTCGGTGTGCTCGGCATCGTGCACATCGCCAACGGCAGCCCGCGCCCCGTGATGGGCGACACCGAGCGTCTCCAGCAGGCCGGGGGAGCGATCGGCTACGTCGTTTCCAGCCTGCTGCTGGACCTGCTGCGCTCGGCGTACGTCGTGGTGCCGCTGCTGGCGCTGCTCGCCGTGTTCGGCGTGCTGATCGTCTCGGCGACGCCCGTCTACCAGATCCCCGCCCGGATGGCCCAGACACGCGACTGGCTGCTCGGACGCTCCGTCCCCGAGACCGATGAGGAGAGCACCGAGCCGATCCGCGCCCGCCGCTCCCGCAAGAGTGCCGGCGACGAGGAGATCGACCCGGACCTCGGCGACCCCGCCTACGACACCCCGGTGCTCGAGGACCGCGAGGTGAAGAAGCGTCGCCGCAAGAAGGACGCACTCGACGTCGCCCAGGAGCTGGACGGCGACGTGAGCGTTCCCGAGCCGCCGACCCCGGTCGTGCCCGACCCGATCCAGGCCGACGAGGTCAAGCCCGGCCTCGAGCCGCCGTCGCACGCACAGCTCCCGCAGCGGGTCGAGCAGCTCGCCCTCTCCGGCGACATCACCTACTCCCTGCCCCAGAGCGACGCGCTCAAGCCGGGCTCGGTGCACAAGGCGAAGTCCAAGGCCTCCGATGCCGTGGTCGACCGCCTGACCCAGGTGCTCGACGAATTCGGCATCGACGCCCACGTGACCGGCTACACCCGCGGTCCCACGGTGACCCGCTACGAGGTCGAGCTGGGCCCCGGCATCAAGGTCGAGAAGGTCACGGCGCTGTCCAAGAACATCGCCTACGCCGTCGCCTCGGCCGACGTCCGGATCCTCAGCCCGATCCCGGGGAAGTCGGCGATCGGTGTCGAGATCCCCAACGTGGACAAGGAGATCGTCACCCTCGGCGACGTCCTGCGCTCCAACACCGCACGCTCCGACCACCACCCGATGGTGGTCGGGCTCGGCAAGGACGTCGAGGGTGGATTCGTCGTCGCCAACCTGGCGAAGATGCCGCACCTCCTGGTCGCCGGTGCGACCGGGTCCGGAAAGTCCAGCTTCATCAACTCGATGATCACCTCGCTGCTGATGCGCTCGACCCCGGACGAGGTCCGGATGATCATGGTCGACCCCAAGCGGGTCGAGCTGAACGCCTACGAGGGCATCCCGCACCTGATCACGCCGATCATCACGAACCCCAAGAAGGCCGCCGAGGCCCTCCAGTGGGTCGTGCGCGAGATGGACCAGCGCTATGACGACCTGGCCAACTTCGGCTTCCGTCACGTCGACGACTTCAACAAGGCGGTGCGTGCGGGCAAGGTCGAGCTTCCCGCTGGCAGCGAGCGCGAGCTCGCTCCCTACCCCTACCTGTGCGTCGTGGTCGACGAGCTCGCGGACCTGATGATGGTCGCTCCGCGCGACGTCGAGGACGCGGTCGTCCGGATCACCCAGCTGGCCCGCGCTGCCGGGATCCACCTGATCCTGGCAACGCAACGCCCCAGCGTCGACGTCGTCACCGGCCTGATCAAGGCCAACGTCCCGTCCCGGCTCGCCTTCGCGACCTCGTCGCTGGCCGACAGTCGGGTCATCCTCGACCAGCCCGGCGCCGAGAAGCTGGTCGGACAGGGTGACGGGCTGTTCCTTCCGATGGGCGCCAGCAAGGCCGTGCGCGTGCAGGGCTCCTGGGTGAGTGAGGCCGAGATCGCCGCGGTCGTCAAGCACGTCAAGGAGCAGCTGGAGCCGACCTACCGCGAGGACGTCACGGCCCCGGCCCAGAGCAAGCGCGACCTGGACGACGACATCGGCGACGACCTCGACCTGGTGGTCCAGGCCGTCGAGCTCGTGGTGTCGACGCAGTTCGGGTCGACCTCGATGCTTCAGCGCAAGCTGCGCGTCGGCTTCGCCAAGGCCGGACGCCTGATGGACATCATGGAGAGCAGGGGAGTGGTGGGCCCAAGTGAGGGATCCAAGGCCCGCGACGTCCTGATCAAGCCCGACGAACTCGATTCAGTCATTGCGACCCTGCAGGGGGAGATGTGAGCGCACAGGAGTCCTACGACCTGGTCGGCGACCCTCGGGAGGAGACCACGGGCAACGTGCTCGGCACCGCCCCCGAGATCATCGAGATCCGTCGCAACTCGGGGCTGGCCGGCCTGGTCGGCGTGGTGTCGTCCGCGGTGGCCATCGCCTGGCTCGGCCGTGCCGTGCAGACCGGCGCAGTCCTGGACTGGACGTTGTTCGCCATCACCGGCGTGCTCGGCGCTGTCTGGCTGCACGCCCTGGTCGACGCCCGTACGCCGCTGCTCGTTGCGGACAGCCAGGGCGTCCGCCTGCGACTCGGTCGCGTGTGGCGGGGACTCCCGTGGGGAGCGCTGGAGTCGATCGAGCACACCCCGCGTCGTGGACTCTTCCGCGACGGCCTGATCGTGCTGCACCCGCACAACGTGGACCGTGTCCTGACCGAGCTCGACTCGTCGGGCCGACGCCAGAGCACGTGGAGCCAGCGACTGCACGGTGCGCCCCTGGCGGTGCCGCTCGGGCTCTCCACCCGGGTCGGCGACCTGTCCGAGGACCTGACCACCTCGCTGCGGATGCTGGCCGGTGCCACCACCCACGTGGTGGAGGTTGCGCCGTCAGCCCCCGAATCCGCAGACGCAGCTGACTTCGGCGCCCCGGTCGACGACCACCGGGTCTCGCATGACTCCGAGACCGACGGTCAGTACGTCGAGACCAGGTCGAGCGATGGGACCGGGATCCGTGACGCCGGTCCGTTCCGTGATCCAGAGTCGATCCACGAGAGCGGGTCGAGCGATGCGGAGACGAGCGACGACCGTACGCACGACACCGCGGAGCCCCGCCCCGCCCGTTTCGTGACGGCTCTCACCACGCTCCGCACCCGTGTCGCCGAGCGCCTGGTCCGAGCGGACCGAACCGCGGACGACGCCGACCTCGAACCTGGCGAGACCCCCGTCGGGGCCGGCTCTGGCGCCACCGGCGAGAGCACCGCACCGATCGTCGCCAGTCCCACCCCGCAGCCGCTGCGCGAGGCCACCTCGGTGGCCCGCATCGAGATCCGCAGCAACTTGGTCCTGGAGGGCACGGCCGCGCGCAAACTGGACGAGTCCACCTCGGACCGCACTCTGCCCGAGGGGCGCGAGCTGCGCCGCGACGGCAGCGTGAGCCTGGTCGAGGACACCGTCATGTGGGGCGACCGGGTGCGCCCGATCGCGACCGCGGGCGACGTGGTCGAGCCACTGGTGATCGACGACTTCGCCGTGGAGCCGGCCAGCGAGCCGGTGATCGGTCCCGACATCGCCGCGGCCCGCACCCGGATCGGGCTGAGCATCGACGCTCTCGCCGACCGGACCCGGATCCGTCCGCACGTGCTTGAGTCGATCGAGGTCGACGACTTCCACGCATGCGGTGGCGACTTCTATGCCCGCGGTCACCTGCGGACGTTGGCACGGGTCCTCGGTCTTGACGCGGCGCCGCTGCTGACGGCGTACGACGAGAAGTATGCGGACGCCCCGATCAACGCGCGCCGGGTGTTCGAGGCCGAGCTCGGCACAGGTGCCGGGGGAGGGCTGCGCGCGACCAAGGGTGGCCCCAACTGGTCGCTGATGATCGCCGTGGTGATGACCCTGGTCCTGGCCTGGTCGATCGCCCGTCTGGCGATGGACTCGCCCGTCGAGATCCAGAACCCTGCCCCGATCCTCAACGGATCCGACGGCCCCAACCAGACCGCGCCGATGAGCGAGAACGTCACCCTCAAGGTGAGCTCGACCAGCTCGACCCAGCTCGAGGTGCGAGACGGCAACAAGAAGGTCGTCTTCGACGACAGCGTCGACTACGGCGAGGTGCACCGCATCGACGTGCTCCCGCCGGTCCGGGTCACTGCCGAGGACGCCGGCGCGATCGAGGTCGAGATCGACGGAGAACCGCGCGGCAGCCTGGGCCAGGACGGCAAGGAAGCCAGCAAGTCCTATCGCGCAGCCACCGACAAGGACTGACCGGGAAGACTGACCGGGAAGACTGACCCAGAAGGACTGAACAGCCAGGCAGCACCCGACGCCGGCGCCGACATCCGCAAGGAGATCGACGCCGGCGTCGATGCATTTCTCACCGGGTGTGGGGCCTCTCACCGGGTCGTCGTTGTGCCGAAAGGCCTCGTCGCAAGGCATACTCAGGACCAACCATGACGACTTCAGACACACGCCCCACGGACGGACTGATCTCCGTCTCCATGGTGACCCTCGGTTGTGCCCGCAACGAGGTCGACTCCGAGGAACTCGCGGGCCGGCTCGAGGCCGACGGCTTCCGGCTCGTCGATGACCCCGAGGACGCAGACACCGTCGTGGTCAACACGTGTGGCTTCGTGGAGGCGGCCAAGAAGGACTCCGTCGACACCCTGCTCGCGGCATCCGACCTCAAGGCCGATGGCCGCGCCCGCGCCGTCGTCGCCGTCGGCTGCCTCGCCGAGCGCTACGGCAAGGACCTCGCGGCCTCGTTGCCCGAGGCTGATGCCGTCCTGGGCTTCGACGACTACCCCGACATCGCGGACCGGTTGCGCTCGATCCTGGCGGGGGAGACCCACCACCCGCACACGCCCGCGGACCGTCGCCTGCTGCTGCCGATCTCTCCGGTCGACCGCGACGCCAGCACGCTCAGCGTCCCCGGCCACGGCGCACCCGCGGTGGACGCACCGGACCTGTCCGCCGACCAGGCCCCGGCCTCCGGCCCTCGCGCCGTACGCCGTCGTCTCGACGGTGGCCCGATGGCTCCGCTCAAGCTGGCCTCCGGATGCGACCGACGCTGCTCGTTCTGCGCCATCCCGAGCTTCCGTGGCTCGTTCGTCAGCCGACGCCCCAGTGACGTGCTCGCCGAGGGCCAGTGGCTTGCCGAGCAGGGCGTCAAGGAGCTGTTCCTGGTCAGCGAGAACTCCACGTCCTACGGCAAGGACCTGGGAGATCTGCGACTGCTCGAGACGATGCTCCCCGAGCTCGCCGCCATCGACGGCCTCGAGCGGGTGCGGGTCTCCTACCTGCAGCCGGCCGAGACCCGGGACGGTCTGATCGAGACGATCGCAAACACCCCCGGCGTCGTTCCCTACTTCGACCTCTCCTTCCAGCACGCCTCCGCGCCTGTGTTGCGCCGGATGCGTCGCTTCGGTGACCCGGAGAGCTTCCTGGGCCTGCTCGACAAGGTCCGCCGCTTGGCTCCCACGGCCGGCGTCCGCTCCAACGTGATCGTCGGGTTCCCCGGCGAGACCGAGGACGACCTGCAGACCCTGTGTGACTTCCTGGTCGCCGCCCGGATGGATGTGACCGGCGTGTTCGGCTATTCCGACGAGGACGGCACCGAGGCCGAGGGCTTCGACTCCAAGCTCGACGAGGACGAGGTGCGCGAGCGCACCGAGCACGTCACGGCACTCGTGGAGGAGCTCAACGCGCAGCGCGCCGAGGAGCGGATCGGCGAGCACGTCGACGTACTGCTCGAGAGCATCGTCGACGGCGTGGGTGAGGGACGCGGCGCCCACCAGGGCCCCGAGGTCGACGGCACCACTACGATCGAGGACCTCCCTGAGGGTGCAGTGATCGGTGACATGGTCGCGGCCACCGTCGTCGGCACCGACGGCGTCGACCTGATCGCGCAGGCGGCTCGATGAGCGGCGAGATCGAGGCAAGGCCCAGCAACTGGAACCTGCCCAACGCGCTGACCACGCTGCGGATCGTGCTCGTCCCGTTCTTTGCATGGGCACTGCTCATGGACGGCGGCGACTCGATCACCTGGCGCCTGGTCGCGTTCACGATCTTCGTGGTCGCGATGATCACCGACAAGGTCGACGGCGACATCGCCCGCGCCCGCAACCTGGTCACCGACTTCGGCAAGATCGCCGACCCGATCGCGGACAAGGCGATCACCGGGATGGCCTTCATCGGCCTCTCGATCGTCGGCGACATCTGGTGGTGGGTGACCATCCTGGTGCTGCTGCGCGAGTGGAGCGTGACGCTCCTGCGGCTCTCGATCATGAAGAACGTGGTCATCGCCGCCGCCCGGAGCGGCAAGATCAAGACCATGCTCCAGGCCGTGGCGTTGGCCGGCCTGTGCCTGCCCCTGCGCCAGGTGGAGGGCAGCCTCGAGCTGCTCGGCGAGATCCTCTTCTACGCCAGCCAGGTGCTCCTTGCCGGTGCTGTCGTGATGACCCTCTGGTCGGGCTACGAGTTCTTCCGCGACGCCTGGAAGCAGCGGTCCGGAGCCACTGCCTAACGAGTCGATCACGACTCTTGCCGTCGCTGTCCGGCAGTGCTTGACTGCGGGTTCGCACACTGACTCGGGCCAGTGTCCTGATCCACGCTTCCGGCAACCCGAACGTCACCGGAAGTTTCCCCGTGGCACCAGACGCGTTGCCCAGGCTCAGACAACATGACGCGAGGCTGGGCCGGTCGAATCGGGTCGCTCTCCTGGCCCCGTCCGTCCGGAACTGCCTTGGGAGTCACATTGTCCAGCCCCTCCTGGCGATCGATGGTGAGGGCTGCCGCAGCCGTCTCCGTCGGCGCCCTCGTCGTGTCGCCACTTGCGATCGCGACCACCGCCACCGCCGCAGTCGACGGCTCCGGCCTCGTCATCAGCGAGGTCTATGGCGGTGGTGGCAACAGCGGAGCGATATACACCCACGACTTCATTGAGCTCCACAACCCCACCGACACTGCGATCGACCTGTCGAACCTGACCCTGCAATATCGCTCCGCGACCAACACCAACGCCGCGGGCAGCGTGGCGCCGCTGTCCGGGAGCGTGCCGCCCGGGGACCACTTCGTGATCCAGCTGGCCTCCCAGGCCGACGTGGGTACGCCGGTCCCGAACGTGGACCTCGTCGGCAGCTCCACCCTGAACCTGTCCGGCAGCAACGGCCAGGTCTTCCTGGCCGACAGCGCGACCGGCATCGACCCCGACGGCGCCGGCAACACCACGATCACCGACGAGCGAGTCGTCGACTTCGTCGGCTTCGGCAGCGCAGCGATCCACGAGGGTGCGAACCCCGCACCGGCCCCCGGCTCCAGCGCGGCCAGCATCAGCCGCGACCCGGCGGGCGCGGACAGCGACGACAACGGCGCGGACTTCACGATCAGCAACCCGCCCACGCCGGGCACCCAGCCAACCGAACCCGAGCCCGACCCCGACCCGATCGCCGCGACGATCTCCGAGATCCAGGGCAACGGCGCAATCACCCCGCTGGACGGCGTACCGGTGACCACCACCGGAGTCGTCACCGCCGCCTATCCTGCCGGCGGCTTCTACGGCTTCTACATCCAGGAGCCGGGCAGCGGCGCCGCCGACCTCGACCTCTCCAGCGCACCGGCCGCGCGCGGCGTCTTCGTGCGCCAGGAGCAGAGCGCCGGCGCAGTCACCGTCCAGCCCGGCGACCACGTCCAGGTCTCGGGCACGCCCGGCGAGTTCGCCGGGGCAACCCAGGTCAACGTCGCCGAGGCGACTGACATCGTCACCCTGGACACGCCCGCCGAGGCCCCGGTCGCCACCTCCACCTGGCCGACCAGCCCCGAGCAGCGCGAGTCGCTCGAGGGGATGCTCTACCGCCCCGCAGGGGCGTTCACCGTCACCGAGACCTACGCCACGATGAACTACGGCGAGGTCGGCCTCGCCCAGGGCGACACGCCCCTGATCCAGTGGACCGACGCCGCCCGTCCCGGTTCCGCCGAGGCAGAGGCCGTGAAGGCGGACAACGCCCGGCGCGGCATCGTCCTCGACGACGGCTCCTCGACCGGATTCGCCGGCAAGCCCGACCTGACCCCGGCCTACCTCTCCAACGACGAGCCGGTCCGCGTCGGCGCGAAGGCGACGTTCGACAACGACGTCATCTTCACCGAGGGCGGATCGCCGTCGTCGCCGAGCTATCGGTTCCAGCCGTTGAGCCCCGTGGTCGGACCCGAGAACGCCACCTCGCCCGCGACCTTCGAGAACACCCGGACCGACGCACCCGACGAGGCACTGATCAACAAGGCGGGCACCGCCGAGATCAAGGTGGCCTCGTTCAACGTCCTGAACTACTTCACCACCCTGGGCGACGCGAACGATGACAACGTCGGTGACGCCGGCTGCCTGGCCTACAACGACAACGACGGCGACGGCAACAACGTCAGGGGTGGTTGTGACCAGCGCGGCGCCTGGGATCCCGAGGACCTCGAGCGCCAGCAGGCCAAGATCGTCTCGGCCATCAACGCGCTCGACGCCGACGTCGTCGGGCTGATGGAGATCGAGAACTCCGCCGCACTCGGCGAGGAGGCCGACGAGGCGACCCGCACCCTGGTCGACGCGCTCAACGCCGCCGCAGGCTCCGAGGTCTGGGCGGCCAACCCGTCCTCGGCCGACCTGCCCCCCGTCTCCGAGCAGGACGTGATCACCAACGCGATCATCTACAAGATCGCCTCGGTGGAACGGACCGGCGAGGCGCACGCGCTGGGCGACTTGAGCGCCGAGGGCGAGGCCTTCGGGAACGCTCGCGAGCCGATCGCCCAGGCGTTCACCGACAAGGACGGTGGCGAGCCGTTCCTGTTCGTGGTCAACCACTTCAAGTCCAAGGGATCGGCCGGCCCGAACCCGGGCGACGAGGACACCGGCGACGGCCAGGGTGCCTCCAACGGCTCCCGGGTCCTGCAGGCCGAGGCGCTGCGCGACTGGCTGCCCGGCGTCGAGGCCGAGACCGGCACCGAGGCCGTGCTGCTCGCAGGCGACTTCAACTCCTACGGCCAGGAGGACCCGCTGCAGGTCCTCTATGACGCCGGCTATGCCGACGTGGAGCAGGAGTTCGAGATCGGCAAGTGGTCCTACAGCTACCAGGGCCTCTCCGGGTCGCTCGACCACATCCTCGCCAACGACGCCGCGGTCGCCCGCTCCACCGGCGCCGACATTTGGAACATCAACGCTGGTGAGTCCGTGGCGTTGGAATACAGCCGCTGGAACTACTGGGCCACCGACTTCCACCAGGATGGCCCGTTCCGGTCCTCGGACCACGACCCCGTCGTCCTCGGCCTCAAGGCCGGGGCGGTGGAGTCCGACGAGGTGAAGCTGAACCTGCTCGGGATCAACGACTTCCACGGGCGGATCAACTCCAACACGGTGAAGTGGGCCGGCACCATCGAGCAGCTCACCGAGGCTGCCGGTGACTCACGGACCATCCTGGTCGGGGCCGGCGACCTGATCGGTGCCTCGGAGTTCGCTTCGGCGATCGATGAGGACCAGCCGACGATCGATGTCCTGAACGCACTCGGCCTGGACGCCTCGGCGGTGGGCAACCACGAGTTCGACAAGGGCTGGGGTGACCTGCGCGACCGGGTGATCGGCAGCGAGGGCGCACGCAACGCTCAGTGGGACTACCTGGGTGCCAACGTCTATGCCAAGGGCACCACCGACCCGGTGCTCCCCGAATATGCCAGCTTCGAGGTCGACGGGGTCACCGTGGCTGTCGTCGGTGCGGTCACCGAGACCACGTCGTCGCTGGTCTCGCCCGACGGCATCACCGAGATCGAGTTCGGCAACGCCGCCTCGGCGGTGAACCGGGTCGCCAACGAGCTCTCCGACGGCAACGTCGAGAACGGCGAGGCCGACGTGATCGTCGCGTCGTTCCACGCCGGTGCCTCCAAGGGCGCGGGCTCGGACTATGACGCCGAGGTCGCCAAGGGTGGCGAGTTCGCAGAGATCGCGAACCTCGACGCCGATGTCGACGTGATCTTCAACGGGCACACCCACCAGGTCTATGCCTGGGACGCGCCCGTGCCCGGCGTACAGGGCAGGACCCGTCCACTCGTGCAGACCGGTGAATATGGCGCCAACGTCGGCCAGGTCGAGGTCACCGTGGACAGGTCGACCGGAGCGGTCTCGGCCTACACCGCGAAGAACGTCGCACGGACGTCGGTCGCCGATGACGAGCTGGTCGCGAAGTATCCCCGGGTGGCCCAGGTCAAGGGCATCGTCGACGACGCGATCACCCATGCCGGAGAGGTCGGCAACGAGCCGGTCGGCGAGATCACCGCGGACATCACCACGGCCTACAACGGCACCACCCGCGACCAGCGTGGCGAGGAGTCCACGCTGGGCGAGCTCGTCGGCAACGCACTTCGTGACGGCCTGCCCGAGGGGATGACGGCCGACATCGGCATCGTCAACGCGGGCGGCGGCCTGCGCGCCGAGCTGCTGTTTGCGGGTGACACCACGAAGAATCCGGCCAACACCGACGGCGTCGTCACCTATGCCGAGGCCAACGCGGTGCTGCCGTTCGTCAACAACGTGTCGTTGGTGAAGCTGAAGGGGGCCGACCTCAAGGAGGCACTCGAACAGCAGTGGCAGCCGGCGACGAACTCGCGTCCGGTGCTCAACCTCGGCCTCTCGGACAACGTCCGGGTGACCACGGACGCATCCATGCCGCGAGGCGAGCGGATCACCTCGGTCATCGTCGACGGGGAGCCGCTGGACCTGGAACGGGTCTACACGATCTCGACCATCTCGTTCCTTGCCTCGGGTGGTGACAACTTCAGCGCCTTCGCCAAGGGTGAGGCCTCCGACACCGGCCTGGTCGACCGTGACCTGTGGATCAACTACCTGAAGACCCACAAGCCGATCTCGCCGGACTTCGCCCGTCAGCAGGTCAATGCTCCCGGCATGCCTGCCGAGGTCGTCGCCGGCGACTCGGTCTCGTTCGAGTTCACCGGCCTCGACCTGAACTCGCTGGGTTCGCCCACGAACGAGGCGGTCGAGGTGTTCCTCACCGGAGCCAACGGTTCCACCTCTGTCGGGACGTTCCCGGTCAGCGAGGGGACGGCCGCCGTCTCGTTCACGGCTCCGTCCGAGCTGGTGGGCAGCTACACGATCTCGGCGCGGGTGGCTCCGTCCGGGACCGAGGTGGGTCTGCCCGTCGCTGAGGGGCCGCCCGCACCGGTGACACTCTCCGCGACCGCCGAGCCGGTCGCCTATGGCAATAACGGCACCGTCGAGGTGAGTGTCACTCCGGCCGAGACGACCGGCACGGTGGACCTCCTCGACGGCGACACCGTCCTGGCCTCCGGCACCCTCGCGGACGGCTCGAGTTGGATCGAGTTCGATTCGACCGAGCTGGAGGTGGGCGGCAACGCACTGACCGTGCGCCACACGGACGGCGATGTGGTGAGCAGTGCACCGGTCGTGGTCACGGTCGAGAAGGCGACCGCGACGCTTGCGGCCACGGTGAACAACACCCGGCCAGCGGTCGGGGCCAACCGGGTGGTGGCGACTGCGACCGTCACCGCCGACGGCTTCGTCCCGACCGGATTCGTGGTCGCGTACGTCGACGGGAAGCTCGCCGGTGCCGGTGAGCTCGAGGACGGCAGCACCAGGATCAACCTGGGCACCTTCGGGACCCTGGGCGTCAAGGAGATCGAGTTGCTCTACGTCGGCAACGACACCACCGAGCAGGCCAGTGACGTCACCCGGGTCACGGTCGTCAAGGCGAGGACCACGACGAGCGTGAAGATCACGCCCTCGAAGGTCCGTGCCTCCAAGACCACCCCGACCGCGACGGTCCGGGTGACCAGCTGGAGGCAGAAGGTCAACGGCAAGGTGACTGTCCGGATCAGTGGCTTCTCCAAGACCGTGTGGCTCAAGAACGGCCGGGCCACCGTCAAGCTGCCGAAGATCGCCAAGGCGGGCAGGAAGCTCGTCGTCGCCGACTACCTGGGTGCGGCGAAGTTCGAGCCGTCCCGGGACTCGACGCAGTTCACCGTCCGCAAGTAGCAACCCGGTAGGACAGCAGCACCACCCGGCGCCCGGAGGGTCATCCCTCCGGGCGTCGGCGTGCGCCAGGAGATCAGTCAGCAGCAGCGAGGCGGAAGGCGGCCTGCACCAGGGTCAGGTGGCTGAACGCCTGCGGGAAGTTCCCGGCCATCCTTCGGTTGATCGGGTCATATTCCTCGGCCAGCAACCCCACGTCGTTGACGAGCGCGACGAGTCGGTCGAACAGCCGGTGTGCGTCGTCGAGTCGACCAGCAGCGACGAGCGCGGAGACCAACCAGAACGAGCAGGCGAGGAAGGGATGCTCGTCGCCGGCCAGCCCGTCGACACCCGACTCGGTGCGATAGCGCAGCAGGAATCCGTCGCGCAGCAGGTCGTTCTCCACGGCAGCGATGGTGCCCAGCATCCGCGGGTCATCTCCTTCGATGAAGCCGACCAGGGGCAGGACCAGCAGCGAGGCGTCGACCTCGGTGGTGTCGTAGTGCTGGGTGAAGGTGTTCCGCTCGGCGTTGAAGCCGCGCTCGAGCACCTCGGCACGCACCGCGTCCCGGATCTCGATCCACCGATCGAGGGAACACTCGAAACCGTGGTCCTGCGCGGCCCTGATCCCTCGGTCGAACGCAGCCCACACCATCACCCGGGAATGCGTGAAGTGGCGCAAGGGCCCCCGGATCTCCCACAGGCCGTTGTCGGGCTCCTGCCAGTGGGTGGCGAGGTCGTCGACCAGGGCGCGCTGCAGGTGCCAGGCGTCCTGGCTGGTCTCGAGCCCGGCCCGTCGGGCCACGTCCAAGGCGATCATCACCTCACCGAGGACGTCGCTCTGCTTCTGGTCCACGGCTCCGTTCCCGATCCGCACCGGTCGCGAGTCGGCGTAGCCCGGCAAGTGGTCCAGGGTGCGCTCGGGCAGCTCGCGGGATCCGTCGACGGTGTACATGATCTGCAGGTCCTCCGGGTCACCGGCGACCGCGCGCAGCAGCCAGTCACGCCAGAGCCCGGCCTCCTCGGTGAACCCGCCCGCCACCAGCGCCTCGAGGGTGAGGGAGGCGTCGCGGAGCCAGCAGAACCGGTAGTCCCAGTTGCGCTCGCCGCCGAAGTCCTCCGGCAGGGACGTGGTGGGCGCTGCGACGATTCCGCCGGTCGCCGAATGGGTCAGGTGCCGCAGGGTGACCAGGGACCGCACCACCACGTCGCGATGTGGCACGTCCTGGCGACAACGACTGGTCCAGGTCTCCGACTCCCGGATCGTCTCCTCGATCAGGGGTCGGTCCGCGATCGAGGCGGGAAGTTCGACCCAGGAGGGCACCCAGGTCAGAGAGAAGGTGAGCTCGTCGCCGGCAGAGACCTCGAACTCGTCACGGTGGGCGTGGTCCACGGCGTGGGGGAGTCGCGGGCCGCGCAGTGCCAGCTGGTCCGGCCCGGCGACGGCAACGATGACCTCGAGCTCGTCCACGTGGCGCCGGTGAACCCATGGCCGAACCTTGCCGTAGGCGGCCCGGACCACCCACTCGTGGCGCATCAGCACCGTGCCGGTCACTCCGGTGATGTGTCTGACCACGTCGGCGCGCCCGTCACCGATCGGCATGACGTCCAGGATCGTGACCGACCCGGTGGATGTGGTGAAGGTGGTCTCCAGCGCGGCCGAGTTGCCGACGTACCGCCTGGTGGTCTCGAACTCCTCGACCGGGCAGAACTGCCAGTGCCCGTGCTCCTCGGTGCCGAGCAGGGCGGCGAAGCAGGCCGGGGAGTCGAAGCGGGGCAGACAGAGCCAGTCGATGGAGCCGTTGCGACCGACCAGGGCCGCGGTGTTCCGATCGCCGAGCAGGGCATAGTCCTCGATGGGTTGTTGGGCCATGCCTGCCAAGGTATCCACATCGCTGTCGATGTGGTCGGCACGCGGTGATCTGTGTTCCCTGATGCACCCGCGGCGGGGCCGACTGGCCGGTCCTTGGGGAGCGGATGAATTTTGAGCCGTCGGCGTAGTGCTGCACGGGAAGAATTGGGGAACAGGTAGCGTTGCGTCATCAACACAAGGAGGACAGGCTCATGGTGCTGTTTCGTCGACTGCTCGGTGAGGTGCTTCGCACTCAGCGGATGCGTCGTGGCCTGACCCTGCGCGAAGTCTCTGCGGAGGCGCGGGTGAGCCTGGGCTACATCTCCGAGATTGAACGTGGTCAGAAGGAGGCTTCCTCCGAGCTCCTTGCCTCCCTGTGCAACGCCCTCGAGGTCCCGCTCTCCGAAGTGCTGCGCGACGTGAGCCACGCGGTGGCCGTCGAGGAACGCGCGCTCAAGATCGCCGCCACCCCGATTCCGGTGCGTGCGCGCGGCCGCGACGTGGTGGCTTCCGCGGCCTGACCGCAATATGTGGAGCGGCCTGACCGCAATGTGTGGAGCGGTCTGACCGCAGTTGGTAGAGCGGCCTGAGGTCAGTCAGCCGATCAGGTCGGGCTGGCACGACGGGCACCAGTACGCCGCCCGCTCGCGGCCGGGCTCGCCGATCATCGTCGTCCGGATCACCGTGCCGCACCGGTGACAGGGCAGGTCCGAGCGGCGGTAGACCCAGTTCTGCATGCCGTGCCGGGTGTTCCCGGTGGTCGTCTGCGTGCGCCGCTCCTTGTTGGCATCCAGCAGCGACTTGGCTCGAGCGACCAGGCGCGGCAGGCCGGTGACGGTGCCCATCGGGGCATCGGGACGGACACCGCTGAGGAAGCACAGCTCGTTGGCATAGAGGTTGCCGATCCCGGCCAGGTTCCGCTGGTCGAGCAGCGCTTCGATGACGGTTCGTTCCGGTGGCGAGGTGGAGAGTCGGCGTACGGCCTCATCGGGCTCCCACTCGCCGAGCAGGTCCGGACCGAGGTGTCCCACGACGGAGTCCTCGGCGTCGGTGGCCACGATCTCGAGGATGCCGAGCGAGAAACCGACGGCTATCCAGCGCGGGGTCCGCAGGATCACGCGGGCCTGCTCGACGGGTCGCTGCCACCGGGTTTCGGCACGATAGAGGTGCCAGGCGCCCTCCATCTTCAGGTGGGTGTGGATCGTGGTGTTCTCGCCGACGCGGGTGAGCAGGTGCTTTCCGCGCGAGACGGTGCCGTGGATCATCTCGCCGCGCAGGTCGAGCTCGGCCAGGGCGGGGACCCGGAAGTTGCTGAGGGTGACGCGGGCGCCGCTGAGCGCCTTGTCGAGGGCGCGTGCCGTGCGCCAGACGGTGTCGCCTTCAGGCACGGATCCGGAGTCCTCTCGGTGTGGCCACGAACCCGGCGTCCTGCAGGGCCTGGCGCAGCGGGGTGCTGGCGTCACCCAGGAGGGCGGTGCCGTCGGCCTTCTCGACCGTGAGCCTGCCCAGTGCACCACGTCGCACTGCTTCGGCGAGCGCTGTGCAGGCAGGTCCGAGCCGGTCGAGCGAATCGGTGAACGTGAGCAGGGTGCGTCCGCCCCGTTCGACATAGAGGGCCAGCGCCCCATCGACGAGTACCACCATCGCTCCGGCCTTGCGCCCGGGTCGGTGGCCGGCTTCCTCGGTGGTGCGCTCGGGCCAGGCGAGCGCGGCACCGAACGGATTGGCCGGGTCGGTGGCGGCCAGAGCCACGGCGAACGGCTTGTTGCCGTCGGGCAGGTCGACATACGTCCTGAGCCGGTCGACCGCACCGGCACTGCCGAACTGCGCGGCGCCGAGCCCCGCCACGAAGTAGCCCCGCCGGCAGCGGCCGGTCTCCTCGAAGGCGGAGAGCACCTTGTAGACGCCCGCGAAGCCGCCGGGGACGCGCTCGGCCGCGACCGCGCCACGGGTCACGATGCCGTGCCGTTCGAGGAGCGACTCGGCCTTGGCGTGCACGCGCCGGGTCGGGTCGAGGTCGAGCTCGGGCAGGAGCGCCCACCGGCCGGCGGTCGCCGGCGGACCGGATCGGCTCGGCATCGCAGCGCGGCCCCGGACCGGTCGGCCCCGGCTGGTGCTGACCCGCGGGGCGGCGCGTCGTGAACGATGAGCCGGCGTACCGGTCGAGGTGAGCGCGCGCAGCGGGGCGAGGGTGTCGTTGGTGACGCGCCCTGCCCAGACCAGGTCCCACAGGGCACTGGCCAGCGCTGCGTCGTTGGTGGAGCCGACCACCTGGCCGAGCTGCCGGAAGAACCAGGCACCCCCGGGCGCGAGAGCATCGAGGACGGCTTGGTGGTCGTCGCCGAGCTCGAGGTCGGTGGGCTCCGGCAAGGTCAGCGGCGCCTGGTCGGCCAGGTGCAGCGACACCCAGCCATCTGAACCCGGCAGGACGCCGTGTCCGGACCAGACGACCTCGCCGGTGGCGGTGAGCTCGTCGAGCATGGACGGCTCGTAGTCACTCACCCGCGTCGACAGCACGAGCGGCTCCAGCGCGGAGGCCGGCACCGGACAGCCGGCGAGCTGCTCGATCGCGGACAGCACGCCGTCGATGCCGCGCAGGTTGCCCCGAGTCTGCGCCGTGGACAGGTGCTGCCACTGGGGCAGGAACCTGCCCAGCACCTCGGGCTCGACGGGCTCGGCCTCCTTGCGGAGCCTGGCCAGGGAGCGGCGCCGCAGCTTGCGCAGCACCTCGGCCTCGCACCACTCGTCGCCGGAACCGTGGGGCCGGAACTCACCCTCGAGAACGCGGCCCGACCCGGCCAGTCGGAGCAGCGTCTGGCGGGCCACCGCGACACCTACGCCGAGGTGCGCAGCGGCGTCGGCGGTGGTGAACGGACCGTGGGTGCGGGCATAGCGTGCGACCAGGTCGCCGAGCGGATCCTCGACCGGCTCGGTGAAGACATCAGGGGTGCCCGGGGGGACCGGCACACCGAGTCCGTCGCGCAAGCGGGCGACATCCTCGATCGCGGTCCACCGGAGCTCGCCGGCCATCCGAACCTCGACGACACGGCGTACGTCGGAGAGCGACTCGAGCCAGCTGGTGACGTCAGCTCCGTCGACACTGCGCTCGGCGACTTGGCCGACCGTCAGCGGGCCGAGCAGCCGGAGCAGGTCGGCCACGCCCTCGGCGTCGCGTGCCCGACGGTCCGGGGCGAGGCGCTGCAGCTCGGCCTCGACCTCGGTGAGGACGTCGGGGTCGAGCAGCTCGCGCAGCTCGGCGCGGCCCAGCAGCTCGGCCAGCAGGCCCTGATCGAGGGTGAGCGCGGCAGCGCGGCGCTCGGCGATGGGGGAGTCGCCCTCATAGACGAACTGGGCGACGTAGCCGAACAGGAGGCTCTGCGCATAGGGAGAGGGGCGCTGGGTGGCCACGTCGATCACCCGGATCTCCCGGCGGTCGATCCGGCCCAGCAGGGTGACCAGGCTGGGCAGGTCGTAGACGTCCTGGAGCACCTCGCGCACGGCCTCGAGGACGATCGGGAACGACGGATATTTCACGGCGACCTCGAGCAGCTGTGCCGAACGCTGTCGTTGCTGCCACAGCGGGGAGCGACGACCGGGATCGCGGCGGGGCAGCAGCAGGGCACGCGCGGCGCACTCGCGGAAGCGGCTGGCGAACAGCGCCGAGCCGCCCACCTCGGTGGTGACCAGGTCCTCGATCTCGTCGGTCGCGAAGACCACGATGTCCCCGCTCGGGGGCTCGGCGTCGGTGTCGGGGATGCGCAGCACGATGCCGTCGTCGGAGGCCACCGCGGACGCCTCGACGCCGTAGCGCTCGCGCAGGCGTGCATTGATGGCCAGCGCCCAGGGGGCATGGACCGGCGTGCCGTAGGGGGAGTGCACCACCAGGCGCCAGTCACCGAGCTCGTCACGGAACCGCTCCACCAGCACCGTGGTGTCGCTGGGCAGCACGGAGGTGGCCTCGCGCTGCTCGGTGAGGTAGCCGACCAGGTTTCCGGCCGCCCAATCGTCCAGTCCCTGTTCCCGGGCCAGGGAGACGGCCTTGGCCGGAGTGAGTGCACCCAGATCGCGGGTGAACCGTCCGATCGCCTCGCCGAGCTCGGCCGGGCGGCCCAGGGTGTCGCCCTTCCAGAACGGCAACCGGCCCGGGATGCCGGGCGCGGGTGTGACCAGGACGCGGTCGTGGGTGATGTCCTCGATCCGCCAGCTGGTCGCGCCGAGGGCGAAGATGTCACCGACCCGTGACTCGTAGACCATCTCCTCGTCGAGCTCGCCGACGCGGTTCACCTTCTCGCCGACCAGGAAGACCCCGAACATGCCACGGTCGGGGATCGTCCCGCCGCTGGTGACCGCGAGGCGCTGCGCCCCCGGGCGCCCGGTGATCCGACCGGTGACCCGGTCCCACACGATCCGCGGGCGGAGCTCGGCGAACTCGTCGCTCGGATATCTGCCGCTGAGCAGGTCGAGGGTCGCGTCGAAGGCGGAGCGGGGCAGCGCCGCGAAGGAGGCGGTACGCCGAGCCAGCGCGAAGAACTCATCAACGTCCCACTCGTCCAGGGCGGTGGCGGCGACGACCTGCTGGGCCAGGACGTCGAGGGGGTTGGTCGGCACCCGCAGCGACTCGATCGCCCCGGACCGCATCCGCTCGACGGCGACCGCGGTCTGGGCCAGGTCGCCCCGGTGCTTGGGGAACAGGACTCCACGCGAGGTCTCGCCGACCTGGTGCCCGGCCCGACCCACGCGCTGCAGTGCGCTGGCCACACTGGGTGGGGACTCGATCTGGATGACCAGGTCGACCGCGCCCATGTCGATGCCGAGCTCCAGCGAGCTGGTCGCCACGACTGCGGGGATCCGGCCCCGCTTGAGGTCGTCCTCGATCGCGGCGCGCTGCTCCTTGGAGACCGAACCGTGGTGTGCCTTGGCGATGATCGTCGCGGCGCCTGTGCTGGTGCCCGACTGCGCCTCCACCGCGGACGGCCTGCCCGTCGTGAAGGAGCTGTGTGCGGTCGAGGTCTCGGTGTCGTCGGCCGCGTGCTCGGACTCGTCTGGGTCGGGTGGGGCGAGCTCCTCGCCGGAGGCGGCGTGGTCACGGGCCTGGTCGCGGACAAGGTCGCGGGCGTGGTCGCGGGCCTCGGCGCGCTCCGTGGCGATCTCGTTGAGTCGGGCAGTCAGCCGCTCGGCGAGGCGGCGGGAGTTGGCGAAGACGATGGTGGAGCGATGCTGCTCGATGAGGTCGACCACGCGCTCCTCGACATGGGGCCAGATCGAGGAGCGGCTGGGGGCGCTGGAGGCCGGGCCCTCGAGGTCGTCCTCGATCACCTGGCCGATCTGGGCCATGTCCTCGACCGGGACCACCACCTTGAGGTCCCAGGTCTTCTCCGAGGCGGGCGCCACGATCTCGACCGGGCGGGAGCCACCCAGGTAGCGCGCCACCTCGTCCAGGGGACGCACGGTCGCAGAGAGGCCGATCCGCTGGGCGGGCTTGTCGAGAAGCTCGTCCAGGCGTTCCAGGGACAGGGCCAGGTGGGCGCCGCGCTTGCTCCCGGCCACGGCGTGCACCTCGTCGAGGATCACCGTCTCGACCCCGCGCAGAGCCTCGCGGGCCTGAGAGGTGAGCATCAGGAAGAGGGACTCGGGAGTCGTGATCATGATGTCCGGCGGAGTGGTGACCAACCGGCGCCGGTCGGCCGCCGAGGTGTCGCCGGAGCGTAGGCCGATGGTGACCTCGCGGGTCGTCGTACCGAGCCGGTCCGCGGTGTGTCGGATGCCCGTCAGTGGGGCGCGAAGGTTGCGCTCGACGTCGACGGCCAGTGCCTTGAGCGGCGACACGTAGAGCACCCGGCAGCGGTGCTTCTTGTCGATCGGCTCCGAGGTGAGCAGCCGGTCGATCGACCACAGGAACGCCGACAGCGTCTTGCCGGACCCGGTCGGGGCGACGACCAGGGAGTGGTGGCCGGCACCGATCGATGTCCAGGCCCCGTCCTGGGCTGGCGTCGGCTCGGCGAAAGCCGCAGAGAACCACGCACGCGTGGGTTCGCTGAACTGCTCGAGGGCGGCCATTGGTCCATCATTCCTCATCGCACCCACAACGAGGTCGCTTCGCGGTGCCGGAGACCGGTCAGAGGCGGGCCGGTCGGGAGCGGGCCAGTCCCTGGGTCAGTCGCTGGGCCAGTTCTTGGGCCAGCCCCTGGGTCAGTCCCACAGAGGTGCGATCAGCCGTCCGGCGACATACGTCGCAGCCACCGGCATGGCACGCAGGTAGGCGCTGGTCGCGGCCGAGTCGCCCACGGCGAGCAGGGGGTCGTTGTCGAGCAGGACCAGGTCGCCCGGATGGCCCACGGCGACTGTGCCCCAACCGTCGGTGGAGGCCGCGAGGGCCTCGCGAACGGTGAGGGACTCCGCGGCGTTCCACGGTTCGCGCTCGTCGCCACTGCGATGCACGGCCGCTGCCATCGCCAACCACGGATCCAACGGCGCGACCGGTGCGTCCGAGCCCAGGCGCAGGTCGACACCCTGGTCGTGCATCGATCGGAGGCTGAAGCAACGGTCCATCCGGTCGGGCCAGCAGTGTTCGGTCACGTCACGGTCGTCGAGCAGGTGCGCCGGCTGTACCGAGGCCCGCAGCCTCGAGGCGGCCAGACGCGGGATGTCCTGGGTCCGGATCAGCTGAGCGTGCTCGATCGACCCGTTGGCTCCGGTGACCGCGAACGAGTCCAGCGCCTCGTGCACCGCGGCGTCGCCGATCGCGTGCACAGCGATCTCGAGCCCGTTCTGGTGCGCGCGCAGCATCAGCATCCGCAGGTCGTGGCTGGTCTGGTTCGGATAGCCCTGGGGGAACAGCAGGTCGCCGGAGTCGGCGTAGGGATCGCAGCACCACGCCGTACGGGTGTTCAGGGAACCGTCCGAGATGATCTTCAGCTGGCCCATCGTGGCCAGCTCGCAGCCCGGCAGCGGGTCCCCGGTGCGCAGGCCCCGGTTGATCACCGAGTCGAGGCCCTCGGCATAGGTGGCCATCCTGACCCTGAGCAGGTCGGCTCCTTGAGCCCAGCGCTGGGCCCACTCGTCGGCGCCGCCGCTGAACTCGAAGTCGACCACACCGACGATGCCCTTGGTGGCGGCCTCGGCCTGCGCCCGGCGGTAGGCCTCCGGGGTGGCCTCCTGCCCCACGACGGCCTCCAGATCCGCATAGGCGGCGAACCACTCGGCCTCGCGGACCACGTCGTCGCGTTCGGCCAGGCCGAGCGAGCGCAGGGCCACGGAGTTCATCCAGGCGTGGTGGGCGTCGCCGGAGATCAGCACGATCGGGACCGAGGTCGAGATCTCGTCCAGCTCGGCGACCGTGGGCTCGCGCTCCCACGTCGCCGACCTGTGGCCGAAGGCGACCAGGGGGGTGTCGGGCCGCATCGCCAACCGCTCACGCACGAAGTACGTCGCCTCCTCCGGCGACCGTGTCGTGGAGAGGTCGAGGCGGGTCGAGGTCATCGCCACCTGGCCGAGGTGGACGTGCTGGTCCCACAGGCCCGGGATGATCCAGCGTCCGTCGGCGTCGAAGACCCGGGGCGGCTCACCCTCGAGGCCCGCCACGTCGGCCCCGCTGACATCGGGGCCGAGCGCGGAGACGGTGCCGTCGGCCACGAGCACATCGACAGGGCTCCCGGCCGGGACCTCGTCCTTGCCGAGGGGGACCGGGAAGACGTTGCGGATCAGCAGCGGTTCCATGGCGCCGAGGTTAGACGACGCCCCCGACTGCCGCAGCGAGGGCACTAGTGTCGGATCCGTGACGGAATCCATGGTCCATGCGTCGAGCCTGCGCAAGTCCTTCGGCGACCTCGAGGCGGTGCGCGGCATCGACGTCGACATCCGCAAGGGGGAGGCCTTCGGGTTCCTCGGTCCCAACGGAGCGGGCAAGTCCTCCACGATGCGGATGATCGCGGCGGTCTCGCCGGTCACCGGCGGCACCCTGCGGATCCTGGGCATGGACCCGGCCACCCACGGGCCGGCGATCCGGGCCCGGATCGGGGTCTGTCCGCAGGAGGACACGCTGGACAACGAGCTCAACGTCCGCGACAACCTCTACATCTACGGTCGCTACTTCGGGATCCCGAAGAAGGTCGTCAACGAGCGGGTCGACGAGCTCCTCGAGTTCGCCATGCTCACCGAGAAGGCCCGGGCCACCGTCGAGGAGCTGTCCGGCGGGATGAAGCGCCGGTTGACCATCGCCCGCTCGCTGATCAACAAGCCCGAGCTGTTGCTGCTCGACGAGCCGACCACCGGGCTGGACCCGCAGGCGCGCCACGTGCTCTGGGACCAGCTCTACCGCCTCAAGCACGCCGGGGTGACCCTGGTGATCACGACGCACTACATGGACGAGGCCGAGCAGCTGTGCGACCGGCTCGTGGTGATGGACAAGGGCGTGGTCGCCGCCGAGGGATCACCGTTGCAGCTGATCCGTGAGCACTCCACGCGGGAAGTGGCCGAGCTCCGGTTCGGGGTCGCCTCGGGCGAGGACACCCATGCGGACCTCGCCGAGCGCGTGCAGGACCTGGGCGATCGGGTCGAGGTGCTGCCCGATCGGTTATTGGTCTACACCGACGACGGCGAGGAAGTGCTGACCAAGGTGCACGATCGTGGCCTGGAGCCGGTGGCCACGCTGGTCCGGCGCTCCAGCCTCGAGGACGTGTTCCTCCGCCTCACCGGACGATCCTTGGTGGACTGATGGCCAACCAGCTCCCGATCTCGGTCGGCATCGGCCGGCAGATGGACTATTGGTGGACGGTCTTCAAGCGCACCTGGCGCGGCGGGATCATCTCCAGCTTCGGCGCGCCGCTGTTCTACGTCCTCGGCATGGGTGTGCTGCTGGGCGGTTTCATCGAGGGCGACCCCGACCAGCTCGAAGGTGCGACGAGCTATCTGGCCTTCATCGTCCCCGGACTGGTCGCGGCCCACGCGATGCAGCTCGCGGTGGAGGAGACCACCTATCCGGTGATGGGCGGGATCAAGTGGCACAAGACCTACCACGCACAGCTGGCCACACCCCTGAGTGCGCGTGACGTCGTCAACGCCCACCTGGTCTTCGTGCTGTCCCGGGTCGCGTCGGCCTGTGCCGTCTTCATGCTCGTCCTCGCACCGTTCGGTGTCTTCGAGTCGTGGTGGGGTCCGATCCTGGCGTTCTTCGTTCAGGTCCTGGTCGGGATGGCCTTCGGCACCGTGATCTTCGGGATCAGCGCACGGATGACCTCGGAGCAGGGCTTCGGGCTGATCTTCCGGATCGGCGTGGTGCCGTTGATGCTCTTCTCGGGCGCCTTCTTCCCGATCTCCAACCTCGGCGTGGTCTTGGAGTGGCTGGCCCGAGTCACCCCGCTGTGGCACGGGGTCAACCTGTCGCGGATGCTCTGCCTGGACACGATGGACTGGTCCCTGGCCGGGATCCACCTGCTGGTGCTGGTCGCCGTCACCGCGTTCGGCTGGTGGTTCGCCATCCGCGGGCTCGAGAAGCGGATGGTGGACTGATGGCCGACCACGCGCAGGACCGACCCGATCCGCTCGTGCCGCTCTCGCCCGGCGCAGCAATGGCGGTGATCACCTACCGCAACTACACGACGTACAAGCGCTTCTGGAAGCTCTTCGTGACCGGGTTCCTCGAGCCGGTCTTCTACCTGTTCTCCATCGGGATCGGTGTCGGCCAGCTGATCGACAGCTTCCAGTTCAACGGCCAGACCATTCCCTACGCGGACTTCGTGGCGCCGGGGATGCTCGCGGCCAGTGCGTTCAACGGTGCGCTGATGGACTCGACGTACAACGTCTTCTTCAAGCTGAAGTACGACAAGCTCTACGACCAGATGCTCGCCACGCCGCTGACCACCGCCGACGTGGCTCGCGGGGAGATCCTGTGGGGTCAGCTGCGCGGCGCCTCCTACTCGGCGGCGTTCCTGCTGGTGATGCTGGCGATGGGGATGATCCACTCGTGGTGGGCGATCCTGGCGTTGCCGGCGGCGCTGCTGATCGGGTTCGCGTTCAGTGCCGTGTGCATGGGGCTGACCACCTACATGAAGTCGTTCCAGGACTTCGACAAGATCACCCTGCTGCAGCTGCCGATGTTCCTGTTCTCCGCGACTTTCTTCCCGATCACCGCCTTCGACGGCGTGACCCGCTGGATCGTCGAGGCGACGCCGCTCTATCGGGGTGTGGTGCTCTGCCGTGAGCTGACCACGGGGGCGCTGTCCTGGGCGAGTGCGGTGTCGGTGATCTACCTCGTGGTGATGGGCGTGCTCGGGCTGATCCTGGTACGCCGCCGCCTGGACAAGCTCCTGCTGACCTGAGGGCCGGGCCTACGGCAGGGTGACCAGCATCCGCTGGTACCAGGCCACGTCGATCCACTGCCCGAACTTCCAGCCGACCTCCCGGAGCTGCCCGGTCTTCTCGAAGCCGCAGGCCAGATGGAGCCGTTCACTGGCCGGGTTGGGCAGCGCCACCAGTGCGACCGCGGTGTGCACCCCGGAGACCGCCATCGTCTCCAGGAGTGCGGGATAGAGGAGCTTGCCGACGCCCTTGCCCCGCACCGACTCGTCGAGATAGATCGAGGTCTCACGGGTGGTGTCATAGGCCGGGCGGGGCCGATAGGACCACGAGTAGGCATAGCCGACCACATTGTCGTCGTCGTCGACGCCGACGAGGAGATGATCACCCGGGTGGTCGCCGTCGAGTCGGGCGCGCCAGTAGTCCAGGTCCGGTGCGTCGAGGTCGAAAGTGGCCAGCGACGTGTCCACCGCGTGGGAGTAGATCGCTGCGATGTCCTCGAGATCTTGCTCGGTCGCAGAACGGGTGGCGTAGTCAGGCATAACCTCCATGTTCGCAGGTCGGGACTCGTGCCCTTCGACCCGTCGGTCACAATGTGGGCGTGAGCGCAGCAGAGGGCATCGTGCCGGACACCAAGGACTGGACCTGGGTCATCGACTCCCGGTGCCCCGAATGCGGCTTCGACGCGGGCGCCACACCTCCCACGTCCGTCGCCGCACTGATCCGGGAGAACGCCGAGCTGTGGCCCGAGGTGCTGGGTCGCCCCGACGTCGCGCAACGGCCCACGCCCAGCGTGTGGTCGCCGCTCGAATATGCCTGCCACGTGCGCGACGTGCACCGGGTGTTCCTCGAGCGGGTGCAGTCCATGCTCGATCAGGATGCGCCGGAGTTCGCCAACTGGGACCAGGACGTCGCCGCCCTCGAGGGTGACTACGCGGGCCGATCCCCGGCAGTGGTCGCGGGTGAGCTGAGCGCGTTCGCCGACGCGGTGGCCACGGCGTACGACGAGGTGCCCGACCACTCGGACGGGGACGCTGCCTGGCAGCGGAGCGGCCTGCGGAGCAACGGTTCCGCCTTCACCCTCGCCACGATCGCGGTCTACCACCTGCACGACGTGGTCCACCATGCGTGGGACGTGTCGGCCACCTTGTCGGCCACCGTGGCGTCGCCGGGAACGTCAATGCCGGGGACGCAGGACCCGCAGGCATGAGGCACACCGAGTTCTGGGACCGGATGGAGGCTGCGCTCGGCTCCGGTTATGCGCGCTCCTGGGCGGAGACGCATGCGGTCAGTGAGCTCGGCTCACGCACCGTGAACGAAGCGCTGGCGGCGGGGGACACTCCCAAGGAGGTCTGGCTCGCGGTGTGGAAGGCGCTGGACCTGCCGCTCGTGGATCGCTGAATCGTCCCGCGTGTCGCGGAGTTGATCGAACAGGTGTTCGGTCTATTCTGGGGGCGTCGACCGGGGTTGTCCACAGCCCTGAAGGTGGTCGACACCCATTGTCGGTGGTCCGGTCTAACGTCCGTGGCATCACATCGACCTCATCTGACAAGGACGTGAACCCCATGGCTGGAGACCGCGGCAAGGCCCTCGACGTAGCCCTCGCCAACATCGAGAAGCAGTTCGGCAAGGGCTCGGTGATGCGCCTCGGCGACGAGACCCGCGCACCGCTCGAGATCATCCCGACCGGCTCGATCGCACTCGATGTCGCCCTCGGCCTGGGCGGTCTCCCGCGCGGCCGTGTGGTCGAGATCTATGGCCCCGAGTCCTCCGGTAAGACCACCGTCGCCCTCCACGCCGTCGCCAACGCGCAGGCAGCCGGCGGCATCGTGGCCTTCATCGACGCCGAGCACGCGCTCGACCCCGAATATGCCAAGAACCTCGGCGTCGACACCGACGCCCTGCTGGTCTCCCAGCCCGACTCGGGTGAGCAGGCGCTGGAGATCGCAGACATGCTGATCCGTTCCGGTGCCCTCGACCTGATCGTCATCGACTCCGTGGCCGCGCTCGTTCCCCGGGCCGAGATCGAGGGCGAGATGGGTGACAGCCACGTCGGCCTACAGGCTCGACTGATGAGCCAGGCGCTGCGAAAGATGACCGGTGCCCTGAACAACTCCGGCACCACCGCGATCTTCATCAACCAGTTGCGCGAGAAGATCGGCGTGATGTTCGGTTCGCCGGAGACCACCACGGGTGGTCGGGCGCTGAAGTTCTACTCCTCGGTCCGTCTCGACGTGCGTCGCATCGAGACCCTGAAGGACGGCACCGACATGGTCGGCAACCGGACCCGGGTCAAGGTCGTCAAGAACAAGGTCGCGCCGCCGTTCAAGCAGGCAGAGTTCGACATCATGTACGGCAAGGGCATTTCCCGCGAGGGTGGCCTGATCGACGTCGGCGTCGAGGCGGGCCTGGTCCGCAAGGCCGGCGCTTGGTACACCTACGAGGGTGACCAGCTCGGGCAGGGCAAGGAGAACGCGCGCACGTTCCTCAAGGACAACCCGGACCTGGCCAACGAGCTGGAGAAGAAGATCCTGGAGAAGCTCGGCGTCGGTCCGTCCGTTGCCGACCCGGCCGACGCGCTTGCCGAAGAGCCGACGAACATCGACTTCTGACGATGTCCTCCTCCACTCCCGAGTGGCAAGGTGACGTCAGTGCTGGGGTGGACGCCTGGGTGGCGTCCGCCCCGGACTGGGTGGTCGACGCCGTGCGCGAGTCGACCGGCGGCGATGTCGGTTCGAGCGCTGAGCTCGATCACCAGGCAGCCGGCGCGCAAACATTCGGCGCGCAGACATCCGGCAACCGAACATTCGGCACCCAGGCTCCGGACGACGCCGGTGCCGAGGATTCGTCCTCGCGCAGCGGCAGACGCTCCGCACGGGGCACCCGAAGCGCTCGAGGTGCTCGGGGTGCTCGGGGCAGTGGGGGCGCTTGGGGCGAGGGTGGCCGCAGTGGCAACCGTCGCCGTGGTTCCGGCCGGACACAGGAGCCTCCCGAGGACCGTGACCTCGGCCCCGAGCCCGATCACGAGGCCGTGGCGCGCAAGATCCTGCTGGACCAGCTGACCGGCCAGGCGCGTTCGCGTGCCGAACTGGCCACCAAGCTGGCCAAAAAGGACGTTCCCGAGGACATCGCGACGACGCTGCTCGACCGGTTCGAGGAAGTCGGACTGATCGATGACGAGGCCTTCGCCCGTGCCTGGATCGCCTCGCGGCAGCCCGGCAAGGGACTGGCTCGACGCGCCCTTGCCCAGGAGCTGCGCCGCAAGGGGATCGACGACGAGGTGGCGCGCGACGCGCTCGACGAGATCGATCCCGATGACGAGGAGTCCGCTGCCCGGCTGCTGGTGCGCAAGAAGCTGCGCACGATGCGCGCTCTCGAGCCCAACGTGGCCACCCGACGTCTGGTCGGGATGCTCGCCCGGAAGGGTTATCCACCCGGTCTCGCGTTCCGGGTGGTCCGCGAAGAGCTCAACGCCGACCCTGATGACCCGGACACGGGTGGGGTCGACCAGGTCGCGGGCGACTGGTGAGTTGCCACTGGTGACTGGGTGACCAGTGGGTGGGCGACGCCGGCCGGAGGTTCCCGGATCCCCGTTGCCGCTCACGACTTCCACCCCCGACGGCCTGAGTGGAAACGCACTAGGCTCCACCCATGTCCGAGCACATCTGCGTTCGACACGGTGGGCGTGAGCTGAGCGGTGTGGCCCGTGCGGACGAGTCCTGGGCCAAGGCAGCGCGGCGCATCGCGGCGAGTGTCACCGGAGACCCGGTGGCCCTGGACCTGTCGGGTGAGGTGAAGCTGTTCTGCGTGGAGCCCGACGTGCGGGTGGCCCTGCGACCGATGACTCGCGGTGACCTGCCCGACGTCTCCCGCTGGCGATCCACCGGGCACGTGCACCGGTGGTGGGCCACCGACGGCTCCCCGGACCTGGAGACGGTGACCGCGGCCTACGGGCCCGACATCGACGGTCAGACCCCCACCCGGAGGTGGGTGGTGGAGGTGAACGGGCGCTCGATCGGGTTCATCCAGGACTACCGCATCGCCGACTATCCCGACTTCGCGCTGCTTGCCGGCGCCCCGGACGCGATCGGGCTCGACTATGCGATCGGGGAGGAAGCCTGGCTCGGGCGCGGCATCGGCGTACGCATGCTGTGGGCGTGGATCGAGCGCACCCGGCACCGGTTCCCGCAGGCCACCACCTACTTCGCGGCACCCGACCACCGCAACGCAGCGTCGCTACGGATCCTGGCCAAGGCCGGGTTCGTCGAAGGAGTGTGGTTCGACGAACCCCAGAGCGATGGCAGCACGGCGACCGTGGTCGGCAACAGTCTCGATGTCCTCCGGATCGCCGGGTGAGATCGACGCGGAGCGGGGTTCTCGGAATGGCGGCGACCGGACGCTGTCCGCTCGCCATAGGGTGAGTCCATGACCGACGCGCTCTTCTCAGGCCTCCTGCGCCTGCCGACCGGTCCGGTCGACCTTTCTGCGATCGACACCCACGCCAAGCCCGGCTTCGACGGCAACAAGGACGACGGTGAGCGGGCGCTCGCCGACCTCGGGCCCGAGCTCGCCGACATGCAGGAACAGCTCTTCGCCGAGCGCACCACCGGCTCGACTCGTCGCGTGCTGCTCGTGCTGCAAGGCATGGACACCTCCGGCAAGGGTGGGGTGATCCGCCACGCCATCGGGCTGGTGGATCCCCAAGGGGTACGGATCACCTCCTTCAAGGCGCCCACCGAGGAGGAGCTCTCCCACGACTTCCTGTGGCGCATCGAGCGGGCAGTGCCAGGGCCCGGATATGTTGGGGTCTTCGACCGCTCGCACTACGAGGACGTCCTGATCGGCCGGGTCCGCGACATTGCCGATGAAGCAGAGATCGAACGCCGATATGACGCGATCAACGCGTTCGAGCAGGGCCTCGTCGACGACGGGGTGATCATCATCAAGGTGATGCTGCACATCTCTGCGGACGAGCAGAGGGAGCGCCTGCTCGCGCGGCTCGACGACCCGACCAAGCACTGGAAGTTCAACCCCGGCGACATCGACGAGCGGATGCTGTGGAGCGACTACCAGGAGGCCTATCGGATCGCCCTGGAGCGGACGAACACACCCGCTGCGCCCTGGTACGTCGTACCGTCCGACCGCAAGTGGTATCGCAACCTGGCGGTCGCCCAGCTCCTGCGTGAGGCCCTGCTCGGGCTGGACCTGGCCTGGCCCGAGGCCGACTTCGATGTCGAGGAGCAGAGGCGTCGGCTGACCGACGAGACGCCGATCGACGCTGGAACCGACAGTGGAACCGACAAGGCGACTGACAGGACAGGACCAGCATGATCGAGCAGATCGCGGTCACCCGTTACGTCACGCCCCTGCGCGAGGGCGGCTCGCTGCCCGGCATCGTCGAGGCGAGTGACTTGGGCACCTACGTGTGCAAGTTCCGCGGCGCCGGACAGGGACTGCGCGTCCTGGTGGCTGAGGTGATCGTCGGCGAGCTCGCCCGGCGTATCGGACTGTTGACGCCCAGGCTGGTGGCGCTCGAGCTGGACCCGGAGATCGCGCGCTACGAGGCTGACGAGGAGGTCCAGGACCTGCTGCGTGCCAGTGTGGGCCTCAACCTCGGTGTCGACTTCCTACCCGGCTCCTTCGGCTTCGACCAGGACACCCAGACCGCGATCGGGGTGGCCGCCAAGATCCTGTGGATGGACGCCTTCATCGCCAACGTCGACCGCAGCTGGCGCAATCCGAACCTGCTGGTCTGGCACGGTGACCTGTGGGTGATCGACCACGGCGCCTCGCTCTACTTCCACCACGCCTGGAGCGGTGGCATCACCGACCACGAGCGCTTCGCCCGTCAGCCGTGGGACCCGGACGACCATGTCCTGCTTGCGCATCGTGAGGGCCTCGGCTCCGCGGACGAGGAGATCTCCGGCCTGCTCGACGAGCAGGTCTTCGCCGAGATCCTCGGCGAGGTCCCCGACTCGTGGCTTGAACCCGTCCCGGGAGCCGAGGACGCCGAGGCGGTGCGGGCGGCGTACGTCCGCTTCCTCACCGCTCGTCTGGCCACCCGTCAGTGGCTGCCACTGGAGGACGGCGCATGAGCGAGCTGTCCTACCAGTACGTCGTCCTGCGCTGCGTGCCCCGGGTCGAGCGCGAGGAGTTCGTCAACGTGGGCGTGGTGCTGCACTGCCAGGCCACCGAGTTCCTCGGGGTCGCGTGGCACGTCGACCGTGAGCGACTGAGCGCATTCGCGCCGGGACTGGACCTGGATCGGGTGTGCAGTGCGCTGGACTATGTCGAGGGTGTCTGCCGCGGTGACGCACGCGGGGGAGCGGCGGCGACCAAGCCGATCGGCACCCGCTTCGGCTTCCTCAAGGCTCCGCGCTCGACCGTGCTCCAGCCGGGCCCGGTGCATGGTGGCATCACCAGCGACCCGGAGCGTCAGCTCGAGCGGTTGGTCTCCCAGCTCGTCAGCTGACGAACCGGCAGTTGTTGCGCGTCCAGCCTGCAGTTGTTGCGCGCCGAACCAGCACTTGTTGCTGCTCGAGCCGGCAACTCTGGGCAGGACCACCAGAATTGCCGGCTCAAGGCACAAGAGATGCAGGTTCGACTCAGACGGGAACGAGCTCCACGGCACCGACGGCATATCGGGCCAGGATGGTCCGGGCCAGCTCGGGGTGGGCACCCATCGGATCCGCCACGGCCACGGCACCGGCCTCGAGCGCCAGCTCGGTGGCCCGGTCGGGCAGGAACCCGGGAGCCAGGAAGAACGAGGCGACCGCGATGTGACGCCGACCCTCCCCGCGGAAGGCGCGCACGGCCTCACCGGTGGCGGGCGGCGTCGCGGTGGCGAACGCGGCCTTGACCGGCAGCTTGTGGTGGGTGCCCCACAGCCGGGCCAGACGAGCCACGGCCTGGTTGGCCAGCGGGTCGGTGGAACCAGCTGCGGCCAGCACCAGGGCGTCGAGCTCGCGGACCCGAGCCGTCTTGAGTGCCTCGCGCAGTCGCAGGTCGAGGATCTCCAGGAAGGCCGGCTCGAGGCCGAGGATGTCCGTCGCGCGGATCTGCAGGCCCTCGTGCTTCGAGGTCTGCTCGGCGATGGCGGTGGGCACGTCCACCTTCGCGTGGTAGGCGTCGCTGAGCAACAGCGGTACGACGACGATCTCGTCGTAGCCGGCCTTGACCAGCTTGGTCACCACGGAGCCGAAGGACGGCTTCGACAGCTCGAGGAAGGCCGTCTCGATGCGGAGGTCTGGTCGCATCTTGCGGACTTCGGCAACGAGGGCGGTGATCGTCTCGGCGGACCGAGGGTCACGGCTTCCGTGTGCGAGGGCAATCAGAGCAGGAGCAGTCATGGTTACTGCCTCCCTTCACGATCGGATGTGAACGACGCCGTTGTCGCTGATGGTTCAATCCCGAGACTGAATGTTGTGGTGCTGGCCGATGCGATCACGTGTGGATCCCGCATTCGGTCTTGTTCTGTCCGGCCCAGCGGCCGGAGCGTGGGTCCTCACCGGGTGCGACCCGCGCAGTGCAGGGCCAGCAGCCGATCGAGGGATAGCCGTCGTAGACCAACGGATTGACCAGGACGCCGTTCTCGGAGATGTAGCGCTCGACGTCCTCGTCGCTCCACCGGGCGATCGGCGAGACCTTGACCTTGCCCTTCTTGGCGTCCCAGCCGATGACCGGTGCGATCACCCGGTTGTGGGTCTCGGCGCGACGCAGCCCCGTGGCCCAGGCGTCATAGCCGGCCAGTGAGTCCGCGAGCGGCTTCACCTTGCGGATCGCGCAGCACGCGTCGGGGTCGGTCTTCCAGAGGTCCTTGCCGTGTATGGCGTCCTGCTCGGCGACGGTGATGTCGGGAGCGATCGTGACCAGGTTGACGTCCATCGTCGCCTCGACGGCGTCGCGGGTACCGATGGTCTCCGCGAAGTGATAGCCGGTGTCGAGGAAGACGACGTCCAGACCGGGCGCGACCTTGGCCGCGAGGTGGGCCAGCACGGCGTCACCCATCGACGAGGTCACGCAGAACTTCTCACCGAACGTGGCCGCGGCCCACTCGATGATGTCCTCGGCAGGCGCGAGCTCGAGCTCGGCGCCCGCGTGCGACACGATCTCGCGCAGCTCCTCGGGCGAACGGTCTGCGGTGTGGCTGCCCCGGAAGGCACGGGCGGCAGCGGTCGGGGCACTCATGCTCCGCTCCCTTCCCGGTTGATCATTCCGTGCATGTCCAGGGTGAAGATCCGCTGGCAGGAGTGGCACTCCCAGGACCCGGGCCGGGCGTCATGGGGACGCAGCTCCGCATCCCCGCAGTAGGGGCAGTAGTTGGCCTGTGAACGCGTCGACACTCAAACCACCTCGAGAGTCTTCTCGCCGCGAAGGTCCACGTCCTCGGCCCGGGCGACCCAGGCCGCGAAGCTCTCGTCCTGGTTGCGCTGGGCGAGATAGACGTTGACGACGTTGGTGACGTAGTCGTCGAGACCCTTGCTGGTGACCTTGTGGGCACGCAGCTTGCGACCCAGCGCAGTGGTCAGGCCGATGCCGCCACCGAGGTGGACCTGGAAGCCCTCGACCTGGTTGCCGTCGTCATCAAGCACGAGCTGACCCTTGAGGCCGATGTCAGCCACCTGGGTACGGGCGCAGGAGTTCGGGCAGCCGTTCACGTTGACGGTGATCGGGGTGTCCAGCTCGGGGAATCGCTGCTCGAGCGAGGCGATCAGGTCGTGGGCCCGCTGCTTGGTGTCCACGATGGCCAGCTTGCAGAACTCGATGCCGGTGCAGGCCATCGTCGAGCGGCGCCAGTTGGACGGGTTCGCCTGCAGACCGATCCGGTCCAAGCCCTCGACCACGGCGTTGACCTTGTCCGGCGCGACGCCGATGAGGACCAGCTTCTGGTAGGCCGTGAAGCGGACACCGGCCACGCCGTGCTCCTCGATCAGGTCGCCCAGGGAGGTGAGCAGCTCGCCGTTGATACGTCCGACGACGGGAGCGGCTCCGATGTAGAAGTTGCCGTCCTTCTGCTCGTGTACACCGATGTGGTCACCGTTGCGGGTGGCCTTCTCGGGCGACGCGTTGCGGATCAGCGGACGCTTGAGATATTCGGTCTCGAGCACCTCGCGGAACTTGTCGCCGCCCCAGTCCTTGACCAGGAACTTCAGGCGGGCACGCGAGCGGAGTCGGCGATAGCCGTAGTCGCGGAAGATCGAGATGACGCCTTCCCAGACGTCGGCGACTTCGTCGAGCGGGATCCACACGCCCAGGCGCTCGGACAGGAACGGGTTGGTGGACAGCGCGCCGCCGACCCACAGGTCGAAGCCGGGGCCGTGCTCGGGGTGTACGACGCCCACGAAGGAGACGTCATTGATCTCGGGGGCGCCGTCGAGGCTGGGGTGGCCGCTGACGGAGGTCTTGAACTTGCGCGGCAGGTTGGAATATTCGGGGTTCCCGGCACGGCGCTTGTTGATCTCGGCGATCGCGGGGGTGCCGTCGATGATCTCGTCCTTGGCCACACCGGCCACGGGGGAGCCGAGCATGCCGCGGGGCGAGTCACCGCAGGCCTCCTCGGTGCTCAGGCCGACGGCCTCGAGGCGCTCCCAGATGGTGGGCACGTCCTCGATCTCGATCCAGTGGTACTGGATGTTCGAGCGATCGGTGATGTCGGCGGTGCTGCGGGCGAAGTCGGTGGAGATGGCACCGAGGACGCGCAGCTGCTCGGGGTTGAGCAGGCGACCGTCGCTGCGGACTCGCATCATGAAGTAGCGGTCGTCGAGCTGCTCTTCTTCCAGGGCGCCGGTCTTGCCGCCGTCGAGCCCCGGTGCGCGCTGGGTGTAGATGCCGTACCAGCGGAAGCGTCCACGCAGGTCGGCCGGGTCGATCGAGTCGAACCCGCGCTTGGAGTAGATGTTCTCGATCCGCGTCCGAACGTTGAGCGGGTTGTCGTCCTTCTTGGACTGCTCGTTCTTGTTCAGGGGCTCGGTGTAGCCCAGGGCCCACTGGCCCTCGCCCTTGCGGGGACGGGTGGTGGTACGTGCTGCGGGAGCGTCGTTCATCTTCGGTTCCTTCGGCGCTGCTCATGACGCGCGATACGAGGCTCCGACGCTGCAACGTTGAAACGTCGGGTTGGCCTGCGACCGGCGCCCGGGGACTGTTCGGTCTGGGCGCCCGCGTTCCTGGGCGCTCAGGTTCGAGTGCCGTGGGCTGCGGGAGGTCAGGAAGGCCAACACATCATGCTGCGGACACGGCCGTAGTCCACGTGGCGTCGGGCCACGAGGAACGGCTGATTCGCAACAGTGATCATGGAGGGAGTCTCACGGAGCGGACGCTCCGTCCACAACCGTCAATCTCATGACGTGGACTCGGATATCAAATAATGAGACAGCCGCGACGGACTCAGGCGGGATCCTCGGTCACTACGTGGCCCAGGTCACTCCGCTACCTCCGGCCAGGTCCTTGCTCAGGCTCCGACCCAGTCAGCGAACAGCGCCCCGATCGCGGCCCGACGTACGCCGAGGAGCGCATCCCGAGGCCACCCCTTGGGCAGTGCGCGTGTTGGCCGTCCCGTTCACTAGTCTGGTCGCCATGAGCGACCTGACTGCCACGACCAGTTCCGCCTACAAGCAGGCTCTCGAGGTCATCGCCTCGGTCGAGCCGCGGATCGCGGACGCCACGCGACAGGAGCTCGCCGACCAGCGCTCCTCCCTGAAGCTGATCGCGAGCGAGAACTACGCCTCGCCCGCCGTGCTGCTCACCATGGGCACCTGGTTCTCCGACAAGTACGCCGAGGGCACCGTCGGGCACCGCTTCTATGCCGGTTGCCAGAACGTCGACACCGTCGAGTCGCTGGCTGCCGAGCACGCACGCGAGCTGTTCGGCGCCGAATATGCCTATGTCCAGCCCCACTCGGGCATCGACGCCAACCTGACTGCCTACTGGGCGATCCTGGCGCACCGCGTCGAGGGCCCGTGGCTCAAGGACGCCGGCGTGAAGAACATGAATGAGCTCACCGACGCCGACTGGGAGAAGCTGCGCCACGAGCTCGGCAACCAGCGCCTGCTCGGGATGAGCCTCGACTCGGGTGGTCACCTCACCCACGGCTTCCGGCCGAACATCAGCGGCAAGATGTTCCACCAGCAGCAGTACGGCACCGACCCCGAGACCGGCCTGCTCGACTACGACGCCCTGCGCGCCAAGGCGAAGGAGTTCAAGCCGCTGATCCTGGTCGCGGGCTACTCCGCCTACCCGCGCCGGGTGAACTTCGCCAAGATGCGTGAGATCGCCGACGAGGTCGGCGCGACCCTGATGGTCGACATGGCGCACTTCGCCGGCCTGGTGGCCGGAAAGGTCTTCACCGGCGACGAGGACCCGGTGCCGCACGCCCACGTCGTCACCAGCACCTCGCACAAGTCGCTGCGAGGCCCGCGCGGTGGCTTCATCCTGGCCACCGAGGAATATGCCCCCAGCGTCGACCGCGGGTGCCCGATGGTCCTCGGCGGACCGCTCTCCCACGTGATGGCGGCAAAGGCCGTCGCGTTCGCGGAGGCGCGTCGTCCCGAGTTCGCGACCTATGCCCAGGCCGTGGCCGACAACGCCAAGTCGCTCGCCGCGGGGTTCATGTCGCGCGGGGCCAAGCTGGTCACCGACGGCACCGACAACCACATCGTGCTCCTGGACGTCAGCTCCTTCGGCCTCACCGGCCGTCAGGCCGAGTCGGCCCTGCTCGATGCTGGTGTGGTCACCAACCGCAACTCGGTTCCCGCCGACCCGAACGGCGCCTGGTACACCTCCGGCATCCGGTTCGGCACCCCGGCGCTGACCACCCGCGGGTTCGGGCACGACGAGTTCGACAAGGTCGCCGAGCTGGTCGTCGACGTACTGAAGAACACCGAGGCGGGCACCAACAAGGCCGGGGCACCGTCGAAGGCGACCTACAGGCTGGCCGACGGTGTCGCCGACAAGACCCGCGCAGCATCGGCGGAGATGCTCGACAAGCACCCGCTCTACCCGGGACTCGACCTGTCCTGACCCGACACCTCCGCGCGGCGACGCGCCAGGTGGGCACGCTCGGTGTCGTTGCGGCACAGGGCGATGGCTTCGTCGTACGCCGCACACGCGGCGTCGACGTCGCCCGTCCGCACGAGCAGCTCGGCCTGCACCGAGGCAAGACGGTGCGCCCCGGCCGACCTCATCGCGCTCTGGTCGATGCCTTCCAGGGCCGCAAGGCCGGCGACGGGACTCTCTGACTCTGCGACGGCCACCGCACGGGCGAGATGGGTCGCCGGTGAAGGCTGCAGCGCCAGGAGCTGGTCGTAGGTCGTCACGATGCGAGCCCAGTCGGTGTCGGCGGGGCTGGGGGAGAGTGCGTGCTCGGCGGCGATCCGGGCCTGCAGCACATAGCTCGCAGCCACCGGGGTGAGTGGTCGGCGCAGGGCCGGACGCGTGAGCAACGCGCGTGCTTCCTCGATCTCGTCGCGGTGCCACAACGCGCGGTCCTGCTCGGCCAGCAGGACGAGGTCGTTGTCTGCGCCCACGCGGGCGTCGCGTCGTGAGTGCTGGAACAGCATCAACGCCAGCAGCGCCACCAGGACGGGCTCGTCCGGGCGCAAAGAGAGCGCCACCCGCGTCAACGAGATGGCCGACCCGGCCAGCTCCGCTCGGAGCAGGTCCGGCCCGCTGCCGGGGGCGTAGCCGGCGGTGAACGCGAGGTAGGCGGTCTGGGCGACGATGTCCAAGCGCTGCGCGACGTCGACGGATGCAGGCACTGAGAACGGGATGCCCGCAGTGACGATCTTCTTCTTCGCTCGGGTCAGCCTCGCTGCCATGGTGGCCTCGGGAACCAGGAAGAGCCGCGCGATGTCGTGGGTGCTCACACCCACGACCAGCCTCAGCGCCAGAGCGCTCGCCGATTCCGGCGAGAGCGAGGGGTGGGCACACATCATCACCAGCCGGAGCAGGTCGTCCTCGATCACGCCGCCCGGGTCCGCCATCACCCGAGTCGACTGCTCACGCTGCTCGGCGTCAGAGACCAGCAACGGTGCACGACGACGCGCCGTGGCCTCCGCGCGGATATGGTCCAGCACCCGCCGTCGCGCCGCGGTGAGCAGCCACGCCGCCGGGTTGTCGGGCACGCCTCTGCTCGGCCAGTGCCGGGCGGCGGCCTCGACGGCGTCGGCCAACGCTTCCTCGGCCAGGTCAAGGCGGCGGAACTGGGCGAGCAACAGGGACATCAGGCGTCCCCATTGCTCGCGGACCGTCCTGTCGAGGACGGCGTGCTCATCGGCGCGTCGGTCCGCGGTCACGGTGGTCCGCTCATCGGGGGCCTACTCATCGGGCCCACTCATTGGTGGCCCAGTCACGGGTGGCTCGCTCGCCGGTGACCCCGCTTGCCGTCGACCCACTTGCCGGCGACCAGGTCACCGGTGATCCACTCGCCCCTGACCGGGTCACTGCCCGATGGCCACTGTCGGCCGGATCTCCACCGAATAGCAGACCGGCAGTAGGGCAGCAGCCGCCGTCGCGTGGTCCAGGTCGGGCAGCTCGGCGTCGTAGTAACCACCGATCATCTCGACGGTCTCTGCGAACGGGCCGTCACTCACGGCCAGCTCCCCCGACTCGTGGCGCACCGTGGTGGCGGTGTCGGCCCCGGCGAGCGCGGCCGCACTGATCTCCCGGCCGTGTTGAGCCAAGTAGTCGGAGAATGCCTGGTGCTGGTCGACGAAGACCTGCTGTTCCTCGACGGAGGCCTGGTCCCACCCGCCGGGCTCGTAGGCGATCAGGAACAGGTAGCGCTTCATGGCGGGCTCCTTGCTCATCGGCGGGATCACTCGGGGTGGCGGCGTCACTCGGGGGAGTCACTCGGGGAGGCGGCGGAACTCGATGAGCTCACCGCGCGATGCGAACCGGGTGCAGAGCTCACGCAGCTCGTCCTCGTTGTCGGACTCGATGAGGTAGAAGCCGACGATCTGCTCGACGGACTCCGTGAACGGGCCGTCGGTGACGGTTGCCCCACCGTTGCCGTCGGGGCGCATCGACGTGGCCAGGGCCGAGGGTTCGAGCGGGCTGACCGCGATGATCCGGTGTCCACCTGCGGCGAGGTCCTCGTGGAACTGGCCGTGCGATGCCATCCCCTTCTGGTGCTCCTCGGGCGGCAGCTTCGCCCACTCCGCCTCCGGTGCAGGCAGCAGGATCAGGTAGCGACGCATGTCATTCTCCTCTTGATCGGGCGGCCGCAGGTGCGACCTCACCACCATGACGGACGCGAACCCACGAAATCGACAACCGGGAGAAAGATTTCCCCGGTGGTCAGATCGTCGGCGTGGTGCGCTCGACGATCGAGCGGAAGTCCGCGCCCTGCAGCGTGCCGAACGTCCCGTTGTACGACGTACCCAGGCGCGAGGCGCAGAACGCGTCCGCGATCTCCGCAGGTGCGAAGCGGACCAGCAACGAGCCCTGCAGGCAGGCAGCCATCAGGCCGGCCAACCGGCGCGCGCCGACCTCGAGCGATGCGGTGTCCCCGAGCATCTCCAGGGCGTGCTGGACCGCAGCATCGAGCCGCGGGTCGGCGCCGTGCGCCTTGCCGACCTCGGTGATCCACGCATTGAGGGCCTCGGGCTCGCGGGTCAGTGCGCGGAGCACGTCGAGGGCGTTGACGTTGCCCGAGCCCTCCCAGACCGAGTTGAGGGGCGACTCGCGGAAGAGCAGCGGGAGACCCGACTCCTCGACATACCCGTTGCCACCCAGGCACTCCAGCGCCTCGGCGACCATGAACGGAGTCCGCTTGCAGACCCAGAACTTCGCCAGCGGAAGCGCGATCCTGCGGAACGCTGCCTCGTGGGGGTCATTCGGGTTGTCCACGGCGGCCGCCAGGCGGATCGCCAGCGCGGTGGCGGCCTCCGACTCGACGGCGAGGTCGGCGATCACGTTCTGCATCAACGGCTTGTCGGCCAAGAGCCCACCGAACGCCGAGCGGTGCGCGACGTGCCACGAGGCCTCGGCCAAGGAGCGTCGCATCAACGATGCCGAGCCGAGCACGCAGTCGAGCCGGGTCGCGGCAACCATCTCGATGATGGTGCGCACACCACGACCCTCGTCGCCCAGACGATGCGCCCAAGTGCCGTTGAACTCCAGCTCGGAGGAGGCGTTGGAGCGGTTGCCGAGCTTGTCCTTGAGGCGTACGACGTCGAGCTGGTTGCGGGTCCCGTCCTCGAGGACCCGCGGTACGACGAAGCAGGTGACTCCCTGCTCGGCCTGGGCCAGGACCAGGAACATGTCGTTCATCGGTGCCGAGGTGAACCACTTGTGCCCGTGCAACGTGTAGTTGCCGTCGGACGAGGTCGGCCGTGCCTCGGTGACATTTGCGCGGACGTCCGAGCCGCCCTGCTTCTCGGTCATCCCCATCCCGGCCAGCGCGCCCTTCTTGTCCGCCGGGTTCCGCAGGCCGGGGTCATAGCTGGTCGAGGCGAGCAGGGGAGTCCACTGCTTGGCGACGGCCTCGTCGGCACGCAGGGCCGGGACCGCGGCATAGGTCATCGAGATCGGGCAACCATGACCGGGCTCGGTCTGCGACCAGGCGAAGAACCCCGCGGCACGACGTACGTGCGCGTGCGGGTGGTCCGATTCCCACGGGGCTGCGGCGAGGGCGTGCCCGACGGCCCGCTCCATCAACCAGTGCCAGGAGGGGTGGAACTCCACCTCGTCGACCCGGTTGCCGAACCGGTCGTAGTTGACCAGTTCGGGATGGAACTTGTTGGCCAGCATGCCGTGCTCGCGCGCCTCCTCGGTGCCGGCCTCGGCGCCGAGGTCGATCAGCTCGCCGACCACGTCGGCGCCGGCGTGACGACTGATCGCGTCGGTGAGCGCGTGGTCGGAGGTGACCACGTTGTGACCTATCAGTGGGGGTGCCTGATTGTTGCTTGCACGAATGTCGGAGCCCATGTGGATACCGTAGGCCCATGCCCTCGTCGACCGCCAAGAACCAACGCGGTCTGCTGGCGAAGGCGATGCATCTGTTGTGGCGGTTGGTGGTCACCACCGTCGCCTCCTGCATGCGCTATCGGGTCACCGGGCTGGCCGCCGAGGCCGCCTTCTTCGCGATCCTGTCGATGCCGCCGCTGATCTTCGCGCTGACCGGCGCCATCGGCTACGTGGGGGAGACGTTCACCTCTGCGCAGGTCGAGGACATGCGCCAGGCCGTGATCACCCTGTCCAGCCGGGCGCTGACCGAGAGCGCGGTCGACAACATCATCGTGCCGACCTTCGATGACGTGATCGAGGGCGGACGTTTCGACGTCATCTCGATCGGCTTCGTGCTGGCCTTGTGGTCCGGGTCCCGGGCGCTCAACGTCTTCGTGGACACGATCACGATCATGCACGGGCTGGGCGGGCAGCGCGGGATCATTCGGACCCGGGCGCTGTCGTTCAGCCTCTATGTCCTCGGGCTGATCACCGGGATGGTCGCGATCCCGTTGATCATCGCCGGCCCGAAGCTCGTGGGCAGCTGGCTGCCGAGCCAGTTCGACCCGCTCTACAAGCTCTACTGGCCGACCATAGTCGTGCTGTGCATCTGCTTCCTCACCACGCTCTACCACGTGTCGGTGCCCGTACGGACGGCTTGGCGCTACAACCTGCCCGGCGCTGTGTTCAGCCTGACCACCTGGATCGTCGGCTCCTTCTTCCTGCGCTGGGTGCTGACCACCACCGCGGCGGACTCCCGCTCGATCTTCGGCCCGCTCGCCGCGCCGATCGCTGTGCTGCTGTGGCTCTACATCGTCTCGATCGCAGTCCTGATCGGTGCCGCGCTCAATGCCGCCTGCGATGCGGTCTTCCCGCAGAACTCGACGTCGAAGGCGCGCACCGAGCTGTTGAAGAAGCTCAACCAGGTGCTTCCCTCACGGATCACCGACCGGATCGGGCGAACCGAGCCCGTGGCACACGACGTACCCGAGGATCGTGGGCCGCGTCCCACCCCCGACAAGCCGTCCGTGCCAGACTGACGCCTGTGTCCAGCCCGATGTCCTGCTGCCCCGAACGAGCCGGGTAATGGAGGAGAAGACAACCTCGCGCACCACCCCGGCCGGGGTCGCCCTTCCCGCCCGCGCGCGCTCTCCCTGGTGGGAGCTGAGCCGTCGGCTGCTGCTCGCGCTCGGGATCCTGTTCGGGACCGTGCTGCTGGTGTGGCTGGACCGCGAGGGCTATCGCGACGCGAATGACCCCACCGGGGCGGTCGACCTGATCGACGCGATCTACTACACGACCGTCACCCTGAGCACGACCGGGTACGGCGACATCACGCCCGTCTCCTCGCAGGCCAGGATGATCAACGCGCTCGTCATCACCCCGGCCCGGATCGGGTTCCTGGTCCTGCTGATCGGCACGACCATCGAGGTCCTGGCCAACCAAGGCCGGGAGATGTTCCGGATCGCCCGCTGGAGGAAGAACATGGACAACCACGTCGTCGTGATCGGCTATGGCACCAAGGGCCGCAGTGCTGCCGACACCTTGATCCAGAACGGCCTCGACCCGGAGTCGATCGTCGTGGTCGACCCGCGACCCAGTGCCCGCGAGGAGGCCAACTCCGACGGCCTCGCGGTGATCGCAGGTGACGCCACCCGCCGTGAGGTGCTGCGCCGGGCCCGGGCCGAGAAGGCGAGCCAGGTGATCATCACGACCGATCACGACGCCAACACGATGATGGCCACCCTGACCGTCCGCCAGATCAATCCGGGGGCCTACATCGTCGCCGCCGTCCGCGAGCAGGACAACGTGCCCCTGGTGCGTCAGTCCGGCGCGGACGCCGTCGTGACCTCCAGCGAAGCAGTCGGGCGGCTGCTCGGTCTCTCCTCCCTCTCGCCGACTCTCGGTGAGGTGATGGAGGACCTGATGACCTATGGCGCAGGACTGGAGGTCGCCGAGCGGGACCTCCTGGTCAGCGAGGTCGGCAAGCAGCCCCAGCGTCTTCCCGACCAGGTGATCGCCGTGGTGCGTGACGAACAGGTCTACCGCTACTTCGACCCGGTGGTCACCCAGCTCGCGCGCGGTGACCGGCTGATCGTCGTACGCCCCTCCAAGGAGCAGCCCTGGGCGCCGCGACCGGGGACCAACTTCGAGGACACTGCCGAGGACGACTGATCCTCCACGCCGTGGCGACCTGGCCCGGTTGGGCCATCTCGGCCGGCGGATCGGACATTTCCGGTGCCGGAACCCGGCGAACCTGTCCGTTTCGTTCCCAGGGAGCCGACCGCGGGCTAGGTTGAGCGCACGGGCCGACAGGGGTCCCTGAACGAGGGGGAGTGCGTCCGATGCCACCAGCCGATGCGGTCTGTTCGGTGCACCGGGAGTTCACCGCGTCCCCACGCAGGCTGCTGGCAGCCGTGCTCGCCACGAACCCGCACCGGTTCCGGATGGTCAGCGCACGCGGCGCGGAGATCTTCTTCGTCTTCCGTGTGCTCGCCAGGGACGGCTATCGCACCGGCGAGGAGGTGCTCGCCCTGATCACCGCCGGCCCGCAGGGGTCCCAGCTCCTCGTCGTGCACGAGGGCAGCACGATGGCCGTTCCCGACACCCACGTCGCCATGGCGATGGAGACCTTCATCGGGCGAGTCCAGTTCGCCTACGACCACCCGAGTGCGGGTGAGCTGCGCAAGCGGGCCGTCGAGATCCGCAGCTGATTCGCCAGCATCCGTACCAATGACAAGAGGCCCGCTCGATGAGCGGGCCTCTTGTGCTGGTGGACGATACTGGGTTTGAACCAGTGACCTCTTCCGTGTCAAGGAAGCGCGCTACCGCTGCGCCAATCGTCCGAGATCTTGAATTATAGGGGAACTGGTGGAGGTGGGTACGGGATTTGAACCCGTGTACACGGATTTGCAGTCCGTTGCCTCGCCTCTCGGCCAACCCACCGCAGGAGGACCAACGATCCACCCCCAGGTGGTGTGGGGGAGAGGATCTCTCCGAGCGGACGACGAGGCTCGAACTCGCGACCTCAACCTTGGCAAGGTTGCGCTCTACCAACTGAGCTACGTCCGCTTGGCGCCCGGTTCATCACCGGGCGACGTGAGAACATTAGCCGAACGCCTTCGGAGTGCAAAATCGGGGTCCAGCGCGGCGTGTTCAGGCGCAACTCTGCCTGTCTGAGCTGGGTTCCCGGCGATCGTGGCGGGTCTAGATTGGTCCCATGCGAGCTTGGGTGAACGGACGGATCCTCGACAATCCCGCTGATCCTGCGATCACGGTCTCCGACCATGGCTTCACGGTGGGCGACGGCGTCTTCGAGGCGGTGAAGGTGGTCGACGGCCAGCCGTTCGCGTTGACCCGCCACCTGGACCGGCTCGCCGTCTCGGCGCGCGGGCTCGGTCTCCCGGCCGTCGACGACGCGTTGGTGCGACGAGCAGTCGCCGAGTCCCTCGAAGGCCAGGATCTGACGCTGGGCCGGCTGCGGATCACCTACACGGGAGGCGTCGCGCCCCTGGGCAGCGGCCGTGGCGATGCCCCGCCGACCCTGACGTGCGTTGCCGCCGCGATGGACCCCTACCCGCCCAGCACTTCTCTGGTCACGGTGCCTTGGCCCCGCAACGAGCGGGGAGCGCTCGCCGGCCTGAAGACCACGTCGTACGCAGAGAACGTGGTCGCGCTGGCCCATGCCGCCGAGCAGGGCGCGACCGAGGCGCTGTTCGTCAACCTCGCCGGGCACATCTGCGAGGGCACCGGGAGCAACATCTTCTACGTCGTCGACGGCGAACTGCGTACGCCGACCCTGGCCAGCGGCTGTCTCGCCGGGGTGACCCGCAAGCTGGTGCTGGAGTGGTTCGGGGGAGTCGAGGTCGACGAGCCGAGCGCCGTGCTCGAGCGCGCCAGTGAGATCTTCCTGGTCTCGACCACTCGAGACGTCCAAGCAGTGCACACCCTCGACGGGCGCAGCTATCCCGACCCCGGACCTGTCACTGCCGAGGCTGCGAAGGTGTGGGCGCTGAAGGAGGCCGAGCACGCCGATCCGTGAGGCGTTGCCTCAGATCGCCAGCAGCTGGTCGATCAGGTCGTCGACGTCGATGTGTGCGGACTCGGTTCCGTTCGGAACCAGAGCGTGTGTACGACCGAGGAAGGCGGACACGTCGCGCGCCGGCGCCTGCACCAACAGCTCGCCGTCGGGTGAGGCCAGCTCGATGATCACGATCGCGCGGCCCTCAGCGTCCAGGCACGGCCAGATGTGTACGTCGCCGTCGCCGGCGGGTTCGTTCTGTCCTTGTGAGAGCAGCTCGCGAGCGAAGGTCCACACGACCTCGCGCCACGCGGTCCGGAAGGTCGCGGTCACTGCGAAGGGGTCGCTGGGCGCATAGCCGAACGTCGTGGTGAGGGCCATCGTCCGGCCATCGGCATCGACGCAACGCAGGACGATGTCCTGGCTGATCTGATGGTCGATCTGCTGGCTGGTGGACCGAGACTCGCCGTCGTTCAGCATCGCGGTGTTCCTTCCTCTCCCCAGCAGGCCCGCAATTCGCGGTCCTGCACGGGAGTAACGAGGCAACGGCCGACTAATGACGCCAGGACGCGAGAAATGTGCGTCACATCCGAGGCGGCGGGGCCAGAGCTGCGTTCCTGCGAAGGCTCGTGGACCTCGATTGAGTGACCGGGCAGGGCATGCGTTAGAGTTCCCCAGCACCTGCGGGCGATTGGCGCAGTGGTAGCGCGCTTCGTTCACACCGAAGAGGTCACTGGTTCGAACCCAGTATCGCCCACCGCATAAGTGCAGGTAAGAGCCCCTTTCGAGGGGCTCTTCCTGTTTTCGGGGGACACATCGGAACGGCCGCACCGCTTCTCTGGCCGTCGAGACTGCCTGGCGCCGCCGATGCGTCATGCTTGCAGTCAGGCGCCTCTCGCTAGGCTCGCCACAGTCCACGCCCCGGTTCGGTGGGCGTCTGTGAGGAGGCACCGTGTTCTTCGACAACAAGCCGTGCACCGTGTGTGGATCAGAGGTGGAGCTGCGTGCTCGCGACGTCGCGACCGAGGAGCCCTCGGGTGCACCGGTCGGACCGACTGACGGGGTGGTCGGCGCCGGCGACGAGACGACGGACGAACGCGTCTGCACCAACAGCGCGTGTCCCAGCAACATGGGCAACAGTCATACGAGCACTGACAGCGTCTGAGTGACGGAGCGGAGCGGATCGCATGCCTGACTCCCCGGACGTCGAACGCACTCCCGACGGGCACTACCTGGTCATCGACGGGCGACGCTGGCGCGCCAGCGACCCCGGGATCCCCGATGCCTTGCGCCAGGAGCTGGTCGATGAGCTGATGGCAGCCCGTCGCGCCGTACGCACCCAAGGTGACGAGGCACGCCCCCGCGTCAACGACGCCAAGGTGGCGCTCGGCGAGCGGGGACGAGCGTGGTGGGAGCAGCCCACGGAGGACGAGTCGGCCGAACGGATAGCTGCCACGATCAGGGCTCTTCTGCGAAAGCGCGACGGCAGCTCCATCTGTCCCAGTGACGCCGCTCGTGTGGTCGGTGGTGAGTCCTGGCGCGAGCGGTTGGATCAGGTACGTGCGGTGGCAGGCGAGATGGCGGCACGCGGGGTGGTCGTGGTGACCAAGGGGGAGGAGCAGGTCACCGTGAAGGCCCCGGGGCCGATCAGGTTGCGCCGTGGTCCTGGGTTCGACGCTCGGTCCGATCAGGGATCCCCTCACCCCTAGGGTGGCCTCGTGACCAAGAAGGAAAGCCTCCTGCGGGTTCGTGGGCTGCGGATGGCCTACGGCGAGTACGACGTGTTGCGCGGGCTGGACTTCGACGTCGCCGCCGGCAGCGCCACCGTGCTGGTGGGCCGCAACGGCGTCGGCAAGTCGACGGTGCTGCGCCTGGTCACCGGCGTCGAGGAACCCTCCGCGGGCACGATCGAGCTGTCGGGAGCTCCGCTCGACGAGCGCTCGGCCCTGGTCCGGGCCCAGCTGGCCGTGGTGATGGACGACATGGACTTCTTCCCCGACCTCAGCGTGGTCGAGCACCTGGACCTGATTGCGCGTGCGCATCGGGTCGAGTCCCCGGACGAGGTCGTTGACGATGTTCTCAGTGATGTGGGCCTGGTCCCGCAGGCTGGGCAGTTGCCCGGTTCCCTCTCCTCGGGGCAGAGGCGTCGGCTCGGACTCGCCAGTGCGTTCGTCCGGCCCCGCCGGTTCCTGATCCTCGACGAACCCGAGCAGCGTCTGGACGCGCAAGGCCTCGAGTGGCTCGTCGGTCGACTCGTCGCCGAGAAGAAGGCCGGGCTCGGCATCCTCTTCGCCAGCCATTCCCCGGTGCTGGTCGATGCGGTCGCGGACCGGGTGGTCAACCTGGACGAGGTCATGCCGCGCGACGGGGACGCGGGCGTCGCCAAGGATCAGACGTCCGACGTCGAGGAGGCGGACTCCTGAGCGCCGCATCGGCGGAGGTCCGTGAGCTGCGCAGTTGGATGCGGCACTGGCGCCGGGCACACGTCACCAGGCCGTTGAGTGACATCGTCAGCGACGGCTATGTCGCGATCTTCTCGGTCCTCATGCTCGGCTCCATGCTGGTAAGCGTGCTCCTGGGCGTTGCAGCGCTCTCCGACGAGCTGTGCACATCGACTGCGTGCAGGCAGGGGAGATCCCTGCTGCCACATCTGACCACCACCGGTGCGCTGGTCGCCGTACTCGCTCTCGCCCGCATGTTCGGCCCGGTCTTCGCCACCCCCGCGACCTCCTCGTGGCTGCTCACCACTACCGCGGATCGGGGTGCGTTGCTGCGCCCACGGTTGTGGGGATGGGCCGTGCTCGCGGCGATCGCGGCCGGACTGCTTGCTGCAGCCGCGACGCTCCTGGGTGGGTTCGGCACCCCGGCAATGCTCGGCTATTCGGTGTTCGCGGCGGTGCTTGCCACTGCGGTGGTCGCTCTGGCCGGCCTCTCCCAAGCCAGTCCACGTTGGCCGGCACGATCCCTGACCTGGGCTCTTGCTGGCCTGGTGTGGCTGGTCTTGTTGTTGCTGGCGCTCGAGCGCGCTCCGTTGCTCGCGACGCCTGCATCGGTGGCGACCCCAGCCATGGCCGCCGGGGCTGTGACAGGTGTGCTCACCGTTGCGCTGCTCGTGCTGGCGTTGCGGCGGGTGGCCCGATTGCGACGCCGCGACGTCGCGGCGGGCGGTAGCCTCGCGCCCGGTCTGTCCGGTGCAATGGCGACCCTCGACCTGGCGCTGATGTATGACGTCCTGCTCGGCCACCGCTGGCGGGCCAAGGGTTCAGTGACGCCTCGGCGAGGTGGACCGAGCGGCGTGGGTGCGTTGGTCTGGGCCGACGTCCTGCGACTGCGCCGTAGCCCGCGGTGGGTCGTGCTGATCGCCGCCTCCGTGGTCGTTCCCTATGCCGTTGGCGTCACCGGAGCCGAGCGGATCGTCTTCCTCGTCGGCGCACTGGTCGGGTTCGTGACCTGCCTTCCCCTGCTGGCATCCCTGCGGGTGCTGAGCCGCTCGTCCAGCGTCCTGCGCAACTTTCCCTTCCCCGTACCCCGCACCCGGGCGGCTGCTCTCGTGGTCCCCCTGGTGCTCCTCGCGCTGCACGGCCTGGCCACCATCCCGGTGCTCCACTCCGCGCTGGGACTGCGTTGGGACGAGGCCGCGGCCTGCGGGATCGCCTCGGGACTCTGCGCCCTGGCGGCCGCGACCCGCTGGGTGACCGGACGCCCGCCCGACTTCGGGCGACCGCTCGTGTCGAGTCCTGCCGGCGGTGTGCCCACGAACCTCTATGGCAGCATCCTGCGCGGTTTCGACATCCTGTTGCTCACGGCGGCACCGGTCCTGTTGGCGCCCGGAACGACGGCGGCGATGGTCTCGGTGACGCTGTCGGTGATTGTCCTGGCGGTGCTCACTGGCCGGGAATGAGCGGGCCTGAGCAAACCGGCGAGCGAGATGGTCAACCGGGCCGATACGATCGGCGGAGCCAGCCGGGAATCCCAGTCAGCATTCCCGACCAGCACCCCAAGCCAGCACTTGCTGCCGGCCGTCCAGCACTCCCAAGTCCTCTCAAGGAGAACCTGTGTCCGACATCCACGTCGTCCTCATCCACGCCAATGCGCGTGAGGAGCAGACAACGACGGCGGGCACCAAGGCCTGGGAGCTGTTCAAGGAGACCCCGGACGTCATCGCGGCCCGTGTCGGCTCCGGCAACGGCGAGGCCGTCCTCAAGGACCTGGCCTACGAGCTGCTGGACGGTGACGTCATCGAGGGCGTCGCGATCGACTCCGCGGACGGACGCGACATCCTGCGCCACTCCACCGCGCACGTGATGGCCCAAGCCGTCCAGGAGCTCTTCCCCCAGGCGAAGCTCGGTATCGGTCCGCCGATCACCGACGGCTTCTACTACGACTTCGACGTCGAGACCCCGTTCGTGCCTGAGGACCTCGACAAGATCGAGACCCGGATGCGGAAGATCATCAAGGAGAACCAGCGCTTCGAGCGCCGGGTCACCAACGACGACGATGCCCGGGTGGAGCTCGCCGAGGAGCCGTACAAGCTCGAGCTGATCGGCCTCAAGGGCAACGCCGGCGAGGCAGCCGAGGGTGCGAGCGCCGAGGTCGGGGCCGGCGAGCTCACCATCTACGACAACATCAACCGCAAGGGCGAGGTCGCGTGGAAGGACCTGTGCCGCGGCCCGCACCTGCCCACCACCAAGCGGATCCCGGCCTTCAAGCTGATGCGCAGCGCGGCCGCCTATTGGCGCGGCGACGAGAAGAACAAGCAGCTCCAGCGCATCTACGGCACCGCCTGGGAGACCAAGGAAGCGCTCGACGAGCACCTGCACCGGATCGAGGAGGCCGAGCGCCGCGACCACCGCAAGCTCGGCCGCGAGCTCGACCTGTTCAGCTTCCCTGACGAGATCGGCTCCGGGCTGCCCGTCTTCCACCCCAAGGGTGGCGTGATCAAGCGCGCGATGGAGGACTACGTCCGCGAGCGGCACATCGCCGAGGGCTTCGACTACGTCGGCACGCCGCACATCGCCAAGGAGGGGTTGTTCCACACCTCGGGCCACCTGCCCTACTACGGCGAGGGCATGTTCCCGGCGATCGACGTGGACGGCATGGACTATCGCCTCAAGGCGATGAACTGCCCGATGCACAACCTGATCTTCCGTTCGCGCCAGCGCTCCTATCGCGAGTTGCCGCTGCGCCTCTTCGAGTTCGGTCACGTCTATCGCCACGAGAAGTCGGGTGTGATCCACGGCTTGACCCGCGTGCGTGGGTTCGCCCAGGACGACTCGCACTCCTACGTCACCCCCGAGCAGGCTCCGGCCGAGGTGGAGCACCTGCTCAACTTCAAGCTCTCGCTGCTGCGTGACTTCGGCATCGACGACTTCTATCTCGAGCTCTCCACCCGGGATGCCTCGAAGGACAAGTTCATCGGCTCCGACGACGACTGGGCCGCGGCAACCAAGGTGCTCGAGGACGTTGCGATCGCCACCGGTCTCGAGCTCGTCCCGGACCCGGGTGGGGCGGCGTACTACGGCCCCAAGATCTCGGTCCAGGCCCGCGACGCGATCGGCCGGACCTGGCAGATGGGCACCGTGCAGTACGACTTCAACCAGCCCTCGCCGGACCGCTTCAACCTCGAGTACGTCGCCGCCGACGGCTCCCGCCAGCAGCCGGTGATGATCCACTCGGCCAAGTTCGGCTCCATCGAGCGGTTCATGGGCGTCCTCGTCGAGCACTATGCCGGCGCTTTCCCGCCCTGGCTCGCGCCGGTCCAGGTGCAGGGCATCCCGATCGCGGAGCGTCACAACGACTATCTCTTCGACGTGGCCGAGAAGCTGAAGGCTGCTGGTGTGCGAGTCGAGGTCGACATCTCCGACGACCGGATGCAGAAGAAGATCCGCAACGCGCAGCTGCAGAAGGTGCCGTTCATGGTGATCGCCGGAGACAACGACGTCGAGGCCGGGGCCGTGTCCTTCCGCTATCGCGATGGCCGGCAGGACAACGGCGTACCTATCGACGAGGCGATCCGTCGGGTTGTCGAGGCCGTCGAGTCCCGCCAGCAGGTCTGATCCATGAGTGCCGACGAGATGCACCAGTCCGGCGCCGGGGTCGAGGACAGCCTGGAGCGGATCTGGACACCTCACCGGATGGCCTATGTCCGCTCGGCCGTGACCAGCGAGGGATGCCCGTTCTGCTTCATCCCGGGCAAGCCGGACGCCGACTCGCTCGTCGTGGCCCGCGGTGAGAATGCGTACGTCGTGCTCAACCTGCACCCTTACAACCCCGGCCATCTGATGGTGGTGCCCTATCGCCACGTGGCCGGGCTGGAGGCCCTCACCCCGGACGAGTCGGCCGAGCTGATGACGCTGACCCAGCGCGCCATCGTGGTGATCCGGAGCATCTCCGACCCGCACGCCTTCAACGTCGGGCTGAACCTTGGCGGGGCTGCCGGGGGATCGCTGGCCGACCACCTGCACCAGCACGTCGTACCCCGTTGGTCGGGAGACGCGAACTTCATCACCATCGTCGGCGGCACAAAGACCTTGCCGCAGCTGCTCCAGGACACCAGGGACCTGTTGGCTGGCGCATGGTCGGCCACGTGAGCGAACCTGTGCCCGGCTCAGGCACTGGGTCTGTCAGCGGTCCAGCGGTTTCAGCCGACCTCGAGCTGGCCGCCAGGCTGGTCCGCGAGGCCGGCCTGTTGGCGGCCCGGATGAGAGCCGAGGGCCTGGCATCCCAGCAGAAGTCGAACGTCGCCGACATCGTCACCGCGGCCGACCACGCCGCCGAGGAGATGATCGTCGCCATGCTGCGAAGCGAGCGTCCCGACGATGCGATCGTGGGGGAGGAGGGCGCCAACCACTCCGGTTCTTCCGGACGGACCTGGGTCATCGATCCGGTCGACGGCACCTACAACTTCTTCCGGGGCATGGACTGGTGGTGCTCGGCGTTGGCCCTGACCTCCGCTGACGACGTGCTGCTCGGGGCGGTGCACCATCCGGCCAGCGACAGCGTGTACGTCGGAGGGCCGCGGGTGCCGGGGACCCGGAACGGGGAGGCCCTGGCCACGCTGGGCGACGTACCCGTGGAACAGGCATGCGCCACCACCTATCTGCATCCGCCTTTCTATGGGGGTGAGATCGGTGCCGCGTTCGGTCGTGCGGTGTCCCGGGTGGCGACGCTGAGGATGCGCGGTTCCGGGACGATGGACTGCGTCTCGGTGCTGCTGGGTCAGAGCGACGTGGTCTTCCAGCACACCGTTCCCGAGTGGGACCGATTGCCCGGTGCGGCGCTGATCCGCAGCCTGGGCGGCGAAGCGCGTCTCGTCGCCGCCGCCGGCGTGGAGTGGCATGTGGCCGGTGTGCCGACCGCGGTGGCCGCCGTCGCAGCTGCGCTGGTCGGCGACACCGTCCCTCTCAGCTGACGAGCACTCCATCAGGGTCGCGGCCCTGGAAGAGGTTGATCGCCTGGTTGCGGATCCGGCCGTCCTGGATCTCGATCGCCGCGTCGATGGTCTCGTCGAGCGCCCATGCCTCCGGTCCGCTCAGCACGGTCTCGACGAAGGACAACAGCGCCTCGCTGTTCTCCCAGGTCGCCGAGCCCCAGAGGTAGGAGGGGCTGTGGTCGACCGCGTAGTAGCCGATGTGGTCGCCCACCTCGAACATAGGGTCGTCGAAGGTCGTCGGGCGGGCCCAGCTGAACCCCATCGCCTCGTCGCAGGAGACGTCCACGATCAGACTTCCAGGACGGAAGGCCGTCAGATCCTCTGTGCGCAGATAGGTCAACGGCGCGTTCGGGTCCTGCAGCGTGCAATTGACGACGATGTCGCTCTCGGCCAGGAACGGCGCCAGGGGCACCTTCCCGGCGTCGGTGAAGACCTGGCTCAACGCAGGCGCATCGGGGTTGTGCTCGAAGCGGTGGATTCTGACCGAGTGGATCGGCGAAGCCACGGCCGCGACGTCGCGGATGGTCAGGACCCGGACGTCATGGATGCCGCTGGCGCTCAGGGCCGTGACGGCGCCACGAGCCGTGGCGCCGAATCCGATGACGACAGCGTTGAGCTTGCGGCCATAACTTCCGGTGATGCCGCCCAGGGTCAGTGCGTGCAGGACCGAGGAATAGCCGGCCAGCTCATTGTTCTTGTGGAAGACGTGCAGCCCCACCGAACCGTCGCGGGCCCAGTGGTTCATCGCCTCGAATGCGATGAGGGTCAGCTTGCGGTCGATCGCTGCCTGGGTGAGCGCCGTGTCCTGCACGCAGTGCGGCCAGCCCCACAGGACCTGGCCCTCGTGCAGGGCCTCGACGTCGGCCAGTTGGGGCTTGGGCAGGAGTACGACGTCGGACGTGGCCAGCAGTTCGTCCCGCGACGCGAAACCGGCGACGTGGGGTGACAGCGACTCGTCGGTGCGGCCGAAGTGCTCGCCGTACCCGTGCTCGAGGGTGATGCGCGACTGCAGGTGCTGGGGCAGGCGGTGGAAGTGCTCCGGGTGAATCGGCAGACGTCGCTCGTTCTCCATCGAGGAAGTGGCAATCACGCCCAGGCTCAGGGCCTGCTGCCAGATCACCGCTTCTTTTCGGGGAGCTTGCCGATGTCGGAGTTGCCGGCTGCCTTGGCCTGCTTGTCGGCCCGCTTCTCCTTGATCGACTTGGATTTCTTGGTCATCGCTTGTCGTGGTGACTTGTCGGCCATCGTCGCTCCCTTGTTGGAAGCCTGAATGGCTCCATTCTGTTGACAGTACGCGGGGTTGTGCAGAACCGATCTTCCTCGAGTCCTCGAGAGGCGTCGGCCGGTGGCGCTGTGGGTCCGGTGGTCGCGGGGGGCGGAGGCAATGGACATCCCCGGTCCAGCGGCAGGTAGTCTGCAGCCGCCATGTTGGATCGATTCAAAGCCTTCTGGGTCGGGCTCCTGAACCCCATTGCGCAGCTCTTCATCAAGCTGGGCATCACTGCCGATGCCGTGACGCTGATCGGGACGATCGGTGTCTGTACCGGTGCGCTCGTGTTCTTCCCCCGCGGAGAGCTGCTGTTCGGCGTCCTGTTCATCACCGCCTTCGTCTTCTCGGACCTGCTCGACGGGCACATGTCGCGGTTGACCGGGAAGAAGAATCGCTTCGGGGCGTTCCTCGACTCCACACTCGATCGCATCGGCGACGGCGCGATCTTCGGTGGCCTGGCGATGTATTTCGCCGGTCCCGGCGACTCGAGGCTCTACCTCTGGTTGGCGATGATCTGCCTGGTGATGGGTTCGGTGACGTCCTATGCGCGGGCCAAGGCTGAGGGCATGGGCTATGACGCCAAGGTCGGGATCGCTGAGCGAGCGGATCGCCTGGTCGCGATCCTCGTGATGACCGGTCTGGGCGCCATCTTCGACCTCCCCATCCTCATGGAGGTCACGTTGTGGGCCCTCGCGATCGCAAGCACCGTGACGGTGCTGCAGCGGATCTGGGTCGTGCGGAAGCAGGCGTACGCCGAGGCCGCTGCTACCGCTGCTACCGGTGCTACCGGTGGGCAGGCTGGCGCCGAGTCCTGAGACAGGCTCGGCGCTTGCAGTTGTGGCCCTCGGGTCGAGGCGGGGACAACTCGCTCACCTCACGTCCGCCTGGCGAACCGGACGTCACCGTTCGGTAGGTATTCCACGTAGCTCCGTGCGTCGTGAACCCGATGGTGATGCCAGGGACACAGGAGGATCAGGTCCCTCAGGTCGGTCCGGCCACCTTGTGACCATGGGTTGCGATGGTGCGCCTCGCACCAGGTGGAGGGGACCGTGCATCCCTCGGCCTGACACGTGGGGTGGTTGTGTGCGGCGGCCATTCGCTGTGGTGACTTGAACAGTCGACTTGCCCGGCCCCAATCTAGGATCTCGGAGTCCGAGCCGAGCACGGCGGGCAGGAGTTGGCTCTGGCAGGCGAGGCGTCGGGCTTCTGCGGCCGTGATGCGGGTGCCGTCCCCGAGGGTCGCCACCCCGAGACCGGTGCGAAGCTTCTCGATGTCGATGGTCACCACAACCGTCGTGGTGGAGCCGCCGTGGAGCGGCAGAACATCCGAGGGGAGGGCCTCGAGAAGCGCGCAGAATGCCTCGCCGCGAACCCGGTCATAGGGGAGGCGCTGACCCGTGGCGGGGTCGAGGAATCGACTCTCGCTCGGGGTATTGGCGTCGTGCCGGGGCGAGGTGAAGGACTCAAGGATCGACTTCAGTCGTGCCGCAGAGCCATCCGGGATGCGGGCACGCAAATCGCAGGTGCCGTCGCCGTTGTCGGTGAGGTGGAGCCTAGTCGCCGCACGCGCCTTGGCGTGTTCGCGCTCGACCTGCTTGCGCTCCTCATCGTCGTACGTCGCTGGGTCAATGACCTCCAGGATCTTGTCGCCCAGGACGCGCAATTGTTCGGGGTTGAAGTGCTCACAGGCCTCCACGAGGCGTTCTTCGGCTTCGGTGCGGATATGGAGGGGTACGTCGTCGCTGAGCATGTCGAGTGCCCGGATGACCACCTGTGCCTGGAGCAGATTGGCCGCGCCACGTCGTACGGCGCTGCGGAGCCGCGGATAGGAGTGCTTGAGGGCCGTGGCCATGTTCTCGGCCCGTGCCTGAGGGGCGGAGCCGGTCAGTGCTCGTGGGGTCAGCCAATGGGAGATGCGGCGCGCGGAATCAGCCTCTGCGACATCAACGGACTCGACGATCACGTCGAGCCGAAGGGCCTCGACCCGGTCGGCCAGGTTCGTCAGGAGGTGGAGTGCGTCACGCTTCTGAGCGGTGCTTGCCATGGCGAGGTCGACGTCCAGGACGCCGTCGAGTGCGCAGGCGATCGAGTCCGCACACGCGAGCACCGGATGGGGTGCTGTGGGGAGTGGAGTGATCGCCATGTGCCAACGCTAGAGGGCAGCACTGACATTCGCTTGAGAGTGCATCCGGCCTGTGGAGAAGTGGGTCTGCGCCCTTGCCTGTGGACGAAAAGCGGGCCGGATGGGGCAGCTGTCCTCGTCCTTTCGGGCTGGACGTGCTCTTCTGTCAGTCGCCCGAGGTCAGGACCGGGATGGCTTCTCGGACACGGAGCGGAGCGCCGGGGCCAGTGGTCGTGACGGTGCCGTTCACCGGCTGCCAGGGTCGTCCTTCGACGCTGTACTGGGCCCTCCAGACCACGTTGACGCTGGGGGTGAGTCTCTTGGCTGGTTGGAGATACTTGTAGGAGACGTAGTCGGACATCGGCCGGCCCTTCTCATAGGGAATGCCCGGGGTCGTCGTGGTGAACGATCCTCCGTCACCCGTGTTCCAGACGAACTGCGTGGGAGTGATCCGGAGAGTGACGTTGCGACCGAGGAGCGTCAGCGACTGGTCATATTGCTCGGCCCGCGTGCTGAACAGCGTGTCCATGTTGACCAAGGTGGTCCCGTCCGGCGGTTGGATTACGATCTGGGAGCTCGGGATGGTGAGATTCTTGAAGGCCCTTGCCACGAGAACCGACGTTGCAGGACCCGAGGGGGTCGGCGCCGCGCAGGCGTCGTAGGTGCTTATCCGGGTGGGGTCGGAGATGTTGCGTGACATCCCCTGACACGGGAGATTGGAACCGAGCAGGCCGAGTTCGAGTTCGTCTGCTCTTTCGAATGCTGTCATCGTCCGCCACTGTGAGGGCGCACCCCCGGTGGAACAGTTGCTCCGATCTGTTCCCTTGACGACGATGCCGTTGAGGGTCATCGCTGTCGAGACCGAGCTCCCGCATCCATCTGCGGAAGAGTTGTGACTCAGCGGACCTGCAAGCGCCGCAATGACGAGAAGTGCGCAAGCCACACCTCGGTGCAGATTCGACATGTCAGATCCCTATGTCGGTGACTTGCCAGCGCCCCGATACGACCGCGAGGTAGAAGTCCCACTCGTAGTCCGCGGCGGCGAAGACCTCTGCTTGACTGCTTGAATCCTGCTTGGTCGTGCCCTTTGTGAATGCCAACTGGGCCGTCACCATCCGCTTCTTCTTGTTCGGTCCAGGACGCACGGTGGTTGTCTGTACCTGCGTTGCTCCACCAGATTGCTTAATCCAGCCGCCCGACGAGTAGACCTTCTCTATGCTCATGGCTACGTTGTCGCAGGTCGTGCAACTCTTGGCGCTCAACGTCCGAAGTCTGTTGGTGTCGCCGCTGGTGGTCGCCTCGTCGTAGGCCTCGACCCAAGCCTCCACGATCTCCTCCGGATCCACCTCGTCCGCAGGCAAGTCCTCCGGCAGCGTGGACGCGCTCTCACTCGGGGAGGGGAAGGTCGACGGGGAAGCGAGCTGGGACGAGGAGGGAGAGGGCGTACTCGGCTCATCCGCGTCGGAGTCGCCATCCCCACAGGCAGAGAACAACACCAGGGGGAGACAGACAAGACTCACGAGCCTGCGTCGTACATGGATCATTTGAACCGTCCTCTTCCCGAGACGGCGCCGGAACGGCGGCACCGGGATACAGGTTAGGACGACTCAGGCCGCCTCGGGAAGGCATGCGTCCGCCCCTGTGGACAACTTCAAAGTCGGCAAGTTCAGTCGACAAATGGACCGATGAATTGGGACATTCCACCTCGCACTAGTCTTGGCTGCATGGCAACTGATTCCCCTGAAACCACCGGTGCCGCCACCGGAACCTCGCGCGTCAAGCGCGGCATGGCCGAGATGCTCAAGGGCGGTGTGATCATGGACGTGGTCACCGCCGAGCAGGCAAAGATCGCCGAGGACGCGGGCGCGGTGGCCGTCATGGCCCTCGAGCGCGTCCCCGCCGACATCCGGGCTCAGGGGGGCGTCTCCCGGATGAGTGACCCCGACATGATCGACTCGATCATTGAGGCCGTCTCCATCCCGGTGATGGCCAAGGCTCGTATCGGTCATTTCGCAGAGGCACAGATCCTGCAGAGCCTGGGTGTCGACTACATCGATGAGTCGGAGGTTCTCACCCCTGCCGACTACGCCAACCACATCGACAAGTGGAACTTCACCGTGCCGTTCGTGTGTGGCGCCACGAACCTCGGCGAGGCTCTGCGCCGCATCACCGAGGGCGCGGCAATGATCCGCTCCAAGGGCGAGGCCGGCACCGGCGATGTCTCAAACGCCGTCACCCACATGCGCACCATCGGCGGGGAGATCCGCCGACTGGGCGCGTTGAGCACCGACGAGCTGTACGTCGCGGCGAAGGAGCTGCAGGCCCCCTATGACCTGGTCAAGGAGGTGGCCGAGAACGGCAAGCTCCCCGTCGTCCTGTTCACCGCCGGCGGCATCGCCACCCCCGCCGACGCGGCGATGATGATGCAGCTCGGCGCCGAGGGTGTCTTCGTGGGCTCGGGCATCTTCAAGTCCGGCAACCCGGCGCAGCGTGCCGAGGCGATCGTCAAGGCCACCACGTTCTTCGACGACCCGGACGTCGTTGCCAAGGTCTCCCGCGGCCTGGGCGAGGCCATGGTCGGCATCAACGTCGAGGACATCCCGCAGCCCCACCGTCTGGCCGAGCGCGGCTGGTAACCAGCTTTGCCCAGCAACAACGACAAGGCCCGCACGCGCGAGAAGCACGTGCGGGCCTTCGCGCGCGACAACATCCGCGCAGGCCTGCTGCAACCGCAGGAGCTCCTCGGCGAGCTCAGGCGCGCAGTCCGCGATGAGCTCCCGTGGCTGCCGATGGACGAAACGGTCACATTCTGGTTGCGCGAGGAGACCGAGGCCTGGGCGCACGAGGCCGCGGACTGGCCACTGGTCACCGACTACGACAGGCTCCAGAGCGCGTTCGCGTCCCTCGAGGCCGGGGGAGTCGTCGTACTCCAGGGGTGCGACGACCACTGGGCGGCCCGTGACGTGCTCAAGTCGGGTACGCCGTGTCGCGGCGTCGCCTGGTTCATGCCGCAGGACGTCTGGCACGCGATCGACGAAGGCATGCTCGAGGTGAACGTGTGGCACACGTCCGGCGCGAACGCCGCACCCGGCGACGCGCTTCTCCAGTTCGTCCTTCAGGTCTTCGCCGACCACGGGCTCGAAGCACACTTCGACGAGGGGCGCGTCGAGGTCAGTGCCTTCTGGCAGCGGCGACCCTGATGGCCTTTTCGGGTTACAACCCCTAGTCATCGGCACCCGATCGGGCATCTTCATGGCCCAAATGGGTCATTTGGCTGATGAGTGCGTCACGAACGGAACATTTCGGCGTCTCATGGATGATGTAAGGACGCGTGGTCTGCCGATCGGCACGCCACACAGGACAATCAGGGGAGCAAGACATGAAGAAGAGCACCAAGGGCGCAATTGCGGCAGGGGGAGCCGCAGTGCTCCTGCTCGGCGGTGTGGGGTCGCTCGCCTATTGGAGCGACAACGACGCCCTCGACGGGGGTTCGGTGACGGCCGGAACCTTGGCCCTGAACGACGTGACGTGTGACCCGACATGGACCGAGGGCGCAGACACCGATGTTCTCCTCATCGTGCCGGGCGACACCATCACCAAGGAGTGCACGGGGACCATCACCATGACGGGTGACCACATCTCCGCAGACGTCGAGTTGGACGCCACCTCGGTGGCCGAAGCCGAATCTGCATTCAACCTCGCGACGACCGCCGGCGATGCAGTGGACATCAGCGCAGTCCTCACCGGGGGCGGCACCCTGACGCAGTCTGGGCCCGTCTCCGTCACAATCACCGTCGCCTGGCCGTTCGGAACGGTCGCCGACAACGACGCGCAGGGTGTCTCGACCGATGCACTCAACGATCTCGTCATCAATGCCGTGCAGGTCAACCCGCACCCGTGATCTGACGCCGATCCGTGGGTTCCGTTCGGCGGGTCTGGGGGTGGCTCGGTCAGGTCCTTGCCTGGCTGGTCATCCTCGGCGTCTCGGCGATCCTTGGGGCGGCGGTCGTCGTCCCCAGGATCGCTGGGGCAACGCCGTACACCATCCTCACCGGATCGATGCAACCGAGCTATCCGCCCGGAACGCTGGTCGTGGTGAGGCCGTCGGATCACATCTCCACGGGCTCGGTGATCACCTATCAACTCGAGTCCGGCAAACCGGCTGTCGTGACTCATCGGGTCATGACGCTCGGCTTCACCGCAACGGGTGAACGACGCTATGTGACCAAAGGCGATGCCAACGACACGCCTGACGCGAAAGCCGTCAGGGACGTACAGATCAAAGGTGAAGTCTGGTATTCGATTCCCTATCTCGGCTATCTGAACAACTGGCTCACTGGAAAGGAGCGACAGATGATGATCTACATCGTCGCCGCGCTCCTTCTCGGCTATGCAGCATTGATGCTGGTGGGTGCCGCACGCGAGTGGTTGAGCAAGCGCGGGGGTGACCGTGTTGAGCAAGCACGTCGCTGAACGCCGCAGGCGAGTCGACGGAGCGCTCTCACTGAAGATCCGCGCAGTGCTCTGCTTGGGGATCCTGGCCGCTCCCGCGACTGTCACCACGATGGCCTTCTGGACGGACACCGCGACCATCCACTCCGGGACCCTCGCCTCGGGAAGCCTCGACCTCACCGTGGGGGGAACGGTCGCCGACAGTGGCCATCTCCCTGGGCAGGGCGGGACGCATGAATATTCGCAGCTGACCATCGCCAACATGATTCCGGGCGAGAGCATCGCCCGCCCGTTCGTGGTGCGCAACGTCGGTTCGACGGCATTCACCTACAACGCTGCCATCACCACCGAGGACAACAACCTCGTCGAGGCCAGTGCGGGTCTGGAAGTCCAGGTCTTCGTGGGCGGGACACCGACCAACGTGGGAACTGAGCAGGCCGGGACCCGCGTCGGGACCTGTCCGACCGGCAGTTCGGTGATGAGTCGACAGCCGGTCAGCACCACGCCGGTGCCGGTTCACGCTGCCCGCCAGACCTTGGCAAAGGCCGGCGCGACCGACGACCACAGGGTCTACTGTGCCGTCATCGCGCTGAGCGCCACCTCCAGCAATGCCTTGCAGAACAAGGGCACTTCGCTGGTGATCGCCCTCGACGCCGCCCAGGCAGCAACGCCATGACGCGCAGAGTGCTGGACCTGTTCCTGTGGGTGGGCGCCGGGCTCGGTGTCCTGAGCCTGCTGGCCGCCGCCGCGGTCGCCATCCTCGGCATCGTGCCGCTGGTGTTCACGTCGGGGTCGATGGCGCCCGAGATGCCCACAGGTTCGTTGGGGATCGCGCGGTCGGTGTCGGCCGACGAGCTGAAGATCGGCGACGTGGTCAGTGTCGACCGTTCGGACGGCGCTCGGGTGACGCATCGAATCGTTGCCATCCACCCGGTCCAGGACGACAAGGTTGCGCTGACCCTCAAGGGTGACGCCAACGAAAGCGTCGACAAGGAGCGCTACACGGTCGACTCCGCGGACCGGGTGCTTTTCGCGATCCCGTGGGCCGGTCATGTGCTTTCCGCACTGGCGTCCCCGGTCACCGTGTTCCTCGGCGGAATGCTCGTGGCCGGTGTGCTGGTGTACGTCGTTCTCGGACGGCGCTCGGGGACATCCCGAGGCCGTCGACGGGCATCCACGGGCACCGCCTCGCTGGTCGCGGCAACGGCTGTCGCATCGATCCTCGTGCAGCCGAGTCTCGCCGCGTTCAGCGACCAGGCCACCGTCACGACCTCAGGCTTCGTGACGCATCGGGTCGCCCAGCCGACTGGCGTGCAATGCAGCTCGAACCTGCTCCAGATCACGCTCACGACTCCCGCGAGTGACCCCAGGTACACCTACTGGGCGCAGGCCTACAACTCAAGCAACACGGCGATCAGCATCGAGAAGCACCTGATTGGCACCGGCACAAGCCGTAGCGTCACCTTCAATGGTGGAAGCGCCGACTTCCCGGGGGTCGCGCTGCTGCTCAATGTGCAATATCAGTTCCGAATCCACTCTCGACTCCGGGACACGACGTGGAGGTCGGACACCTATCAAGTCCAGCCGTTCAGCATGACCAAGATCGTGACCGTCGACGCCTTCAACTGTGGAGCCGCCAACCCGCCGCCCACCATCGGCTTCACCATGCCGATCAACGGGATGACGGGGACCACGGCCGGCAGCCCTTCCATGCAGGACCAGGTGAACTCGATTTGCGAGAACGGCGCCTATGGCGGCGGCTATTCCGCGGCGTGCGGAACGGTCGCCGACGGCGGCTCGATCACTGACGTCAAGTACATCTTGCAGCGCGCGGGTGGCACCCTCGGCACGCGATGCTGGAACGGTGGTTCCTTGTGGGTCACCAACTGCTCCTTCCGCACGGCGGACACCACCACGGACAAGAAGCGATGGTCGGTGCCTCGCCTGACCGCCATCACCTATCCATACCTCTCCGACGGTGTGTTCACGCTGACCATCCGGGCCACCGACAACTCGGGCAACGTCACCGAGTCCTCCATCAAGTACACCGTCACCTACTGACCCAGCCCGCCGAACACGGCCTCCACGCTCGTGGCGCCGCGCGGCCGTGCAGCACCAGCCCACAACGCCAGGCCCTCCACATCCCCGGCATCAGCGGCCGCGGCTCTGAGCGGCTTCGTCAGGTGGTGCACGTTCGGGTACGCCGACGGCGCGAGGCCGTCGTACTCCCGGACGAAGTCGTTGACCAGTGCCCGCGCCCATCGTCCGCTGAACGCCCGCGTCACCGTGGCTTCGGGGAACCTTCCCGAGGTCAACGCGGCCTTGTGCAGGGTAGAGGCCTTCGATTCCTCGCAGGCCAGGAAGAGGGTCCCGACCGCGACCGACAGCGCGCCCGCAGCGAGCAGGTCGCTGACATCTTCCGCACTTCCGACTCCGCCGGCAGCGATGACCGGGAGCCCGGTCGCGGTGGCCGTCGCAGTCACGACCTCGGCGGTGACCAGCTCATTGGGGACGTCGGCGACGTTCCAGGTGCCGCGGTGCCCACCCGCCCCGCACCCCTGGGCGACGAGGAAGTCCGCGCCCAGACCGGCGGCGCGTTGTGCTTCGTCGGCAGAGGTGACGGTGAACCCCACCTTCGTGCCCACCTGTTGCAGTGCCACGACGCTCTCGACCGGCACCGGGCCGAAGGTCAGTGAGACCGCGTCAACGGGGTGCGCGACGAGCCACGCGACCTTCTCCTCGAACGCATCCGTGTCGTACGTCGGCTGCCCCGGCGTCGCCCCGAGCCGCGCGGCCACGGGTTCCAGTGCGGCGCGATAGCCAGCGAGCGAAGGGGCGAACTCGAGAGTGCGATCGACCTGCGGCGTGAACAGGTTGATCGCCACGGGTGCGGTGGTCAGGGTCCGGTAGGCCGCGACCTCCGACGCCATCGCGGACACCGACAGATAGCCGGCGGCGAGGAACCCCAACCCGCCGTGCGAGGACACCGCTGCGGCCAGCTCGGGAGTGGAGGCGCCGGCCATCGGCGCGCAGACGACAGGGGAGGGGCGGTCGAGGAACGACATGCTTCGAGAGTAGGGGAGGCGCGATGGGATGATCCGACCATGTCTTCCCCGACCATCGGCGTCTTCGCTCTCCAGGGCGATGTCCGCGAGCACCTGCACACGTTGACGAATCTCGGCACGATCGCGATCCCGGTCCGTCGCGAGACGGAGCTCGCGCGCTGCGACGGCTTCATCATCCCGGGTGGGGAGTCCACCACGATGTACAAGCTGGCCCGCACCTTCGAGCTCTTCGAGCCGTTGCGCCAACGTATCCGCGAGGGCATGCCGACGTTCGGGACCTGCGCCGGGATGATCATGCTCGCCGACCACGTCATCGACGGCACCAAGGACCAGGAGACGCTCGGCGGGCTGGACATCACCGTTCGTCGCAACGCCTTCGGAAGGCAGGTCGACTCGTTCGAGGGTGACCTCGACTTCGCCGACTTTCCCGACAAGGTGCACGCGATCTTCATCCGCGCCCCCTGGGTCGAGCAGGTCGGACCGGGAGTGGAGGTCCTTGCCCAGATCGATGACGGGCCCGCAACAGGTAGGATCGTCGCCGTCCGAGAAGGCCACGTGATGGCCACGTCGTTCCACCCGGAAGTCGGTGGAGACGACCGGATCCATCGTCAGTTCGTGGATCTCGTCAGCACCAAGAGTTAGGGAGCGCATGTCCGGTCACTCCAAGTGGGCAACCACCAAGCACAAGAAGGCAGCGATCGATGCCAAGCGCGGCAAGCTCTTCGCCAAGCTGATCAAGAACATCGAGATCGCGGCCAAGATGGGTGGCCCTGACCTGAGCGGAAACCCGACGCTCTTCGACGCCGTGCAGAAGGCCAAGAAGCAGTCGGTGCCCAACAAGAACATCGACTCCGCGGTCAAGCGCGGCGGCGGGCTGGAGGACGGCGGAGTCGACTACGAGACGATCATGTATGAGGTCTACGGCTCGGCCGGCGTCGCGCTCCTCGTCGAGTGTCTGACCGACAACCGCAACCGGGCCGCGATGGAGGTCCGCACCGCGGTCACCCGCAACGGGGGCACGTTGGCAGACCCCGGCTCGGTCTCGCGACTGTTCACCCGCAAGGGCGTCGTGCTGGTGCCCAAGAGCCAGGAGGACAAGACTGTCGAGGAGGACGACGTCCTCGAGGCCACTCTGGACGCCGGCGCGGAGGACGTGAACGACCACGGCGACTCGTGGCGGGTGCTCAGCGAGTCCGGCGACGTGGTCGCCGTTCGCACCGCGCTCCAGGACGCCGGCCTCGACTATGACTCGGCCGAGGTGGAGTTCGTTGCCAGCCTCGACATCCCGGTCGACGCCGAGGCCGCCACGAAGATCTTCAAGCTCGTCGACGCGCTCGAGGACCTCGACGACGTGCAGAACGTGTTCAGCAACATCGACGTCCCCGAGGACGTGATGGCCGAGCTCGAGGCCGCCGAGGACTGAGCTCCTGGTCGGGCCGCCCAGCCCGTGAACAGCAGGACGGGGACGCCGTACACACGGCGTCCCCGTCTGCGTTGCAGCGTGTCGCGACCGGCCGGTCGACGCCCGCTTGTTAGCGTGTGTCCGAACAGGTGTTCGGACGAGAGTGGGACCAAGAATGCGCGTGCTCGGGATCGACCCCGGCCTGACCCGCTGCGGCATGGGCGTGGTCGACGGTGACGTCGGTCGTCCCCTGACGATGGTGGACGTCAACGTCCTGCGGACCTCCGCGAGCGAGCCGGTCCCGATCCGACTGGTGACGATCGAGAAGGGTGTCGACGCATGGATCGAGGAGTTCCAGCCCGACGCCGTTGCGATCGAACGCGTCTTTGCCCGCTCGGACGTCAGCACCGTGATGGGCACTGCCCAGGCCAGCGGCATCGCGATGGTCTGCGCGGCGCGCCGCGGCATCCCGGTCGCGCTGCACACGCCGAGCGAGGTCAAGGCGGCGGTCTCCGGGAGCGGTCGCGCCGACAAGGCGCAGGTCACCGCGATGGTCACCCGCATCCTCCGGCTGAGCGCGCCACCCAAGCCGGCCGACGCCGCTGACGCACTCGCCCTGGCCATCACCCACATCTGGCGCGGTGGCGCACAGTCGCGCATCGAAGCCGCCCTGCTCAAGGCAGGCAAGCGTTGAGTCACATCGTGAAGGGATCTGCTCAGTGATCGCATTCGTCCGTGGCAAGGTCGCCGGGGTCACCCTCTCCAGCGCCGTCCTCGAGGTCGGGGGAGTCGGGCTGGAGCTGATGTGTACGCCGGGCACGCTCGCCACCCTGCGCACCGGCGACGAGGCGATCCTGCCCACCAGCATGGTGGTGCGCGAGGACTCGCTGACCCTGTTCGGGTTCCTCGACGACGACGAGAAGTCCTGCTTCGAGCTGCTGCAGACCGCCAGCGGCGTCGGACCGAAGCTGGCCCAGGCCGCACTGGCCGTGCTCAGCCCCGACGACCTGCGGATGGCGATCAGCGGCGAGGACGTCAAGACGCTGACCAAGGTCCCGGGCATCGGGCAGAAGGGCGCGCAGCGGATCATCCTCGAGCTCAAGGACCGGATCGGAGCACCGGTCGGCGCCGGCCAGAGCACCCGTACCGGTGTGCCGGCCCCGGCCATCGGCTGGCGGGACCAGGTCCACCAGGGCCTGGTCGGTCTCGGCTGGTCGACCAAGGAGGCCGAGAAGGCCGTCGACGCCGTCGCTCCCACCGCCGCGGACTCACCTGATGTCGGTGCCCTGCTGCGTGCTGCGCTCCAGTCCCTGCGGAAGGCCTGAGCGTGGACTACGACGCGACCGACCGGTTCAGCGAGGCCGAGGAGGCCGAGATCCAGCGGATCGTCGCCGCCGACGCGACCGGCGACGAGCGAGCCATCGAAGCTGCGCTGCGCCCCAAGTCACTCGACGAGGTCATCGGCCAGCAGCGGGTCCGCGAACAGCTCGGACTCGTCCTCGAGGCCGCCCGGGCCCGAGGCCGCGCCCCCGACCACGTCCTGCTCTCCGGTCCGCCGGGCCTGGGCAAGACCACCTTGGCGATGATCATCGCCGCCGAGATGGGCTCACCCCTACGGCTCACCAGCGGGCCGGCGATCACCCATGCCGGTGACCTGGCCGCGATCATCTCCGGGCTCAACGAGGGCGACGTGCTCTTCGTCGACGAGATCCACCGGATGTCGCGCGCCGCCGAAGAGATGCTCTACATGGCGATGGAGGACTTCCGGGTCGACGTCATCATCGGCAAGGGGCCGGGTGCGACGGCGATCCCGCTCGAGATCCCGCCGTTCACCCTGGTCGGAGCGACCACGCGCGCGGGGCTCCTGCCCGGGCCGCTGCGCGACCGGTTCGGCTTCACCGCACACCTCGAGTTCTATGAGCCCGAGGACCTCGACCAGATCGTGCACCGCAGCGCCGGGCTCCTCGACGTACACCTCACCGCAGAAGGTTCCGCCGAGATCGCCGGGCGGTCCCGGGGTACGCCGCGGATCGCCAACCGGCTCCTGCGCCGGGTGCGTGACTATGCCCAGGTCCGGGCCGACGGGACGGTCACCCGCGACGTGGCGATGTCCGCCCTCGAGCTCTACGAGGTCGACACACTGGGCCTTGACCGGCTCGACCGCGGTGTGATCGACGTGCTCTGCCGGCGATTCGGCGGGGGACCGGTGGGGCTCTCCACGCTGGCTGTCGCGGTGGGTGAGGAGCGCGAGACCGTCGAGGAGGTGGCCGAGCCCTTCCTGGTGCGCAACGGCTTCCTCGCCCGCACCCCGCGAGGCCGGATCGCCACCCCCGCGGCCTGGGCGCACCTCGGTCTGGTGCCTCCGGCGCCGGGAGTGACGGATGCGACTCTCTTCGAGGACTGAAACCCGGCTAGACTGCCTGCGGCCCGGATCGTCCCGGTGCCGCTGCACCGAGTCACTCCGCCATGTCTGAGAGGTTTCTCTTGAAGGACCTGCTGTCCTTGCTGCCCATCGTCGGGATCTTCCTGATCTTCTGGCTCTTCGTGATCCGACCGGCGTCGCGACGCCAGAAGGAGCTCCGTGAGGTCCAGCAGGCGCTGGTCGTCGGCGACGAGGTGATCACCAACAGCGGCTTCTTCGGCGTGATCGACTCCTTCGACGGTGACCGCATCGGCCTGCGCATCGCCCCCGACGTGGTGGTGACCATCGCCCGTCAGGCCATCGTCGGCAAGCCCCGCGAGGAGGGCGAGCCCGGCTCGGACTCCGCCGGCGACCGTGCGGTTGACCAGCCCGGCGACGACCGCAACGCCCCCGGGGAGGGCTGAGGATTGTCCGCTGCCGCCGAGGACGCGCTGAAGCGCCTCGTTGTCGACGTGAGCGACTATCCGAAGCCGGGAGTCGTCTTCAAGGACATCACCCCACTCCTGGCCGACCATGACGGCTTCACCGCTGTGGTCCAGGCACTGGCCGCCGCAGGTCGCGACGCCGCCGGCAACGTCGTCATCGACAAGGTCGTCGGCATGGAGGCCAGAGGCTTCATGTTCGCGGCCCCCGTCGCCCTGGCCCTCGGCGCCGGCTTCGTGCCGGTCCGCAAGGCCGGCAAGCTGCCCCGCGACACCTTCTCCGAGTCCTATGCCTTGGAATACGGCGACGCGACCATCGAGATCCACAAGGACGGTGTCGCCCCCGGCGAGCGCGTGCTGGTGGTCGATGACGTGCTCGCCACCGGCGGCACCGTGGCCGCGACCCGCACCCTCATCGAGCGTTGCGGTGGCGTCGTCCACTCCGTCGCGGTGCTGCTCGAACTGACCTTCCTGCCCGGACGCGAGGCGGTGGCGGACGTGCCGCTGCTCGCACTCGAGCAGGTCTGAACCGAAACCCACGAAAGACCGAGGAATCGACAGTGACGTCTGACCACTTCGCCACCTGGAAGAGCCGCGAGGCCCTGGCCGAAGCGATGATCCCGATCATCGGCCAGCTCTACCGTGAGCGTGACGTGACCATCCTGGTGCACAGCCGTTCGTTGGTGAACAAGTCCGTCATCAGCATCCTCAAGACCCACCGCGCGGTGCGTCAGATCGAGGGTCGCGAGCTCGGCATCGAGGACACCATGCCGATCCTCAAGGCGCTGAGCACGCTCGACCTGGGCCCGGCCCGGATCGACATCGGCCAGATCGCGGTCGCCTTCGCGGAGGACTCCGAGGGCCTCACCATCGAGGAGTTCACCGCTCGTGAGGTTGCCGGTGCCACCGGCGAGAACAAGATCAGCCAGCAGGGCCCGCGCGACGTCGTACTCTATGGATTCGGCCGGATCGGGCGACTGGTCGCCCGTCTCCTCGTCGAGAAGGCCGGCTCCGGCAACGGCCTGCGCCTGCGCGCCGTGGTGGTCCGCAAGGGCGGCGAGGGTGACCTGAAGAAGCGCGCCTCGCTGCTGCGTCGCGACTCGGTCCACGGTGCCTTCAACGGCTCGATCCACATCGACGCCGACAACAACACCATCTGCGCCAACGGCGTGACGATCAAGGTCATCTACGCCAACGACCCGACCGAGGTCGACTACACCGAGTACGGCATCGACAACGCCGTCCTGATCGACAACACCGGCAAGTGGCGTGACCGGGAAGGCCTCGCCCAGCACCTGCGTCCGGGCATCTCCAAGGTCGTCCTGACCGCCCCGGGCAAGGGCGACGTCAAGAACATCGTGCACGGCGTCAACCACGAGACCCTGCGCGAGGACGACAACATCCTCTCGTGTGCCTCGTGCACCACCAACGCCATCGTTCCTGCGCTCAAGGCGATCAACGACGAGTACGGCGTCGAGCACGGTCACGTCGAGACGGTTCACTCGTTCACCAACGACCAGAACCTTCTCGACAACTTCCACAAGGGCGACCGTCGTGGCCGCTCCGCGCCGCTCAACATGGTGCTCACCGAGACCGGTGCCGCTTCGGCCGTCTCCAAGGCGCTGCCCGAGCTGACCGGCCACATCACCGGCTCCTCGATCCGGGTCCCCACGCCCGACGTGTCGATGGCGATCCTCAACCTGACGCTCGACAAGGAGACCACGCGCGAGGAGCTCACCGAGTACCTCCGCACCATCTCCCTGCACTCGCCGATGAAGCGCCAGATCGACTTCATCGCCTCGCCCGACCTGGTCTCCACCGACCTCGTCGGCTCGCGCGCGGCGTGCATCATCGATGCCAACGCGACGATCGTGCACGGCAAGCACGCGGTCGTCTATGCGTGGTACGACAACGAGTTCGGCTACAGCTGCCAGGTGGTCCGCGTCGTACAGCACGTGACCGGCGTGGAATACCCGCTGTTCCCGAAGGCCTGAGCCGGACCACGGACCTCACGTCCTAGACTGGTCGAATGACCGAGGAGAAGCCCGCCGCCGCTGAGGCGGAGGCGCGCGCTCCGGAGCCGATCGGCTCCCAGACCGGACGCCGGATGCGGGCCAGACTGGCCCGCATCGGCTCCCGTTCCCAGGTCGGCAACCCGGTTCTCGAACCGCTCTTCCGAGCGGTGCGTGCCAACCACCCCAAGGCCGACCTAGCGTTGCTCGAACGCGCCTACCTGCGGGCCGAGGAGCTCCACGGCCCGCAGATGCGCAAGAGCGGCGACCCCTACATCACCCACCCGCTGGCGGTCACCACGATCCTGGCCGACATCGGGATGACCGAGCCGACGCTGGTCGCCGCGCTCCTGCACGACACGGTCGAGGACACCGACTACTCCCTGGAGCAGCTGAAGTCGGAGTTCGGTGACGAGGTCGCCCGGCTCGTCGACGGTGTGACCAAGCTGGACAAGGTCCAGTACGGCGACTCAGCGCAGGCCGAGACGATCCGCAAGATGATCGTCGCGATGTCGCGCGACATCCGGGTGCTGGTGATCAAGCTGGCCGACCGCCTCCACAACATGCGGACCCTGCGCTACGTCAAGCAGGAGACCCAGGAGCGCAAGGCACGCGAGACCCTCGACATCTATGCCCCGCTGGCCCACCGGCTCGGCATGAACACCATCAAGTGGGAGCTCGAGGACCTCGCCTTCGCGACCCTGCACCCCAAGATCTATGACGAGATCGTGCGGATGGTCGCCGAGCGGGCGCCCTCTCGCGACCAGTTCCTGGCCGAGGTGATCAAGCAGGTCGAGGCCGATCTGAAGACCTCGAGGCTGACCGCCCGCGTCACCGGGCGCCCGAAGCACTACTACTCGATCTACCAGAAGATGATCGTCGGGGGACGCGAGTTCTCCGACATCTATGACCTGGTCGGCATCCGGATCCTCGTCGAGGAGGACCGCGAGTGCTATTCCGCACTCGGCATCGTCCACTCGCGGTGGAACCCCGTCCTCGGACGGTTCAAGGACTACATCGCGATGCCGAAGTTCAACATGTACCAATCCCTGCACACCACGGTGATCGGGCCGCAGGGCAAGCCCGTGGAGATGCAGATCCGCACCTTCGCGATGCACCGCCGTGCCGAATACGGTGTCGCGGCCCACTGGAAGTACAAGGAAGACACCCGCAACGGCGTCGACACCGATCGTCGCGGTGACGAGACCACTGGCGACATGACCTGGGTCCGGCAGCTGCTTGAGTGGCAGCACGACGTCGAGGACCCGGGGGAGTTCCTGGAGTCGTTGCGTTTCGAGATCAACCGGGCCGAGGTCTATGTCTTCACCCCGCGCGGGGACGTGATCGCCCTCCCGGTCGGCGCGACCCCGATCGATTTTGCGTACGCCGTGCACACCGAGGTGGGTCACCACACCATCGGAGCCCGGGTCAACGGTCGCCTGATCCCGCTCGAGTCGACGCTCGACAACGGCGACGTGATCGAGGTCTTCACCACCAAGGCGCCCAATGCCGGTCCCTCGCGTGACTGGCTGACCTTCGTCCGGTCACCGCGGGCCCGCTCCAAGATCCGGCACTGGTTCACCAAGGAGCGTCGCGAGGAAGCGATCGATCACGGCAAGGAACAGATCGCCAAGCTGATGCGCAAGGAGGGTCTGCCGCTCAAGCGGCTGCTCTCGCACGAGTCCCTGACCGTGGTCGCGGAGCAGTTGAAGCTCGCCGACGTCAGTGCGCTGTATGCCGCAGTCGGCGAGGGCAACCTGGGCGCGCAGACCGTCGTACGCAAAGTGATCGACCTGCACGGCGGCGACCAGGGTGCCCAGGAGGACCTGGCCGAGGGCGTCACCATCACCGGCCGCCGGGCTCGGCGTCGTCTCGGTGGAGCCGAGGACGCCGGAGTCGTGGTCAAGGGCGCCGACGGGTTGTGGGTCAAGCTGGCCAAGTGCTGTACGCCGGTGCCACCGGACGAGATCCTCGGCTTCGTGACCAAGGGCGGGGGAGTCTCGGTGCACCGCGCCGACTGCACCAACGCCGAGAGCCTGCGCTCCCAGCCGGAGCGACTGATCGACGTCCAGTGGCAACCGACGACCAAGTCGACGTTCCTGGTCAACATCCAGGTCGAGGCGCTGGACCGGGCCCGGCTGCTCTCCGACATCACGATGGCGCTCTCGGACGTCCACGTGAACATCCTCAGCGCCTCCCTGACCACGACTCGCGACCGGGTCGCCAAGAGCAAGTTCTCCTTCGAGATGGCCGATGCCCTGCACCTGGACAGCGTGCTGCGAGCCGTCCGCTCGGTGCCCGGGGTGTTCGACGCCTACCGCATCACCCAATGAGGCACGAGCGCACCGTCCGGCTCCTCGCGGCGTCGACACTCGCTGCTGTCGTGGCGTTCCTCGTCCTGGATGTGATCGCCTCGGCCGTCGCTGCTGACGGCTATTCAATGAAGCGGGACTACGTCTCCAGCCTGGCGGCCGACGGCTCGTCGGTCGCCGCGTTGGGCAGCCTCTGCCTGGCCGCCTTCGCGCTTGCCCACCTGCTCGCAGGCATCCTGATGCTGGCCGCCTGGCGGACGAAGATTGCCGGTGCCTTCCTGGTGCTGGCCGGCGTCCTGTTCGGCCTGGTGGTGCTCTTCCGCGCCGACTGCCACCACGGCGAGGCCGGGTGTGGCACCGGCCAGCGCAGCGGGCTGATCAGCCTCGAGGCCGGCATGCATGGCGTCGTCGCCGGGACGTTGGCCGCGGTCATGTTCTTCACCATGCTGGTCGCCGTGGTCAGCGCGTTCTTCGAACGTGGTCCGGACCGGGTGGCCGGGTTCTTGGCCCTGCCGTTCTTCTGGGCTTCGTTCACCGGCATCGGGATGATGAACAAGTCCGAGGCCATCGGAGCCTGGGAGCGGCTCTGGCTCGGTGCGTCGGTCGGCTGGCTGGTCGTGCTCGCCATGGCTGCGCTCCTCGCGCAGCGTCGCCGCAGGCGCCCCGCACCACGCTGAGCTGCGTCGCGCCCGTCACATCGCGGACGCACGCGGTCAACAACTGACGGGTCGGCGTACGGTCGCAAGCCCACACCGTCAACAACTGCCGGGTCGGCGTGGGTCAGGCGGAGAAGTCCTGGGCCGCCCGGCGGGCCATGTCGAGGAAGGCCTTGCGGGACTCGAGGTTCTCCTCGAGCTCCTTGACCTTCTTCTGGTTGCCGGCCGCGCGCTGCTTGTCCAGGTCGGTCTGGATGTCGGCGATGGCCTGCTCGAGCTTGCCGATCATGTCATCGGCGCGCGCCGACTTCTCCGGGTCGGACTTCTTCCACTTCTCGTCCTCGACACCACGGATCGCCTGCTCGACCTTGCGCATCCGGGCCTCGAACGGCTTGATCTTGTCGCGGGGGACCTTGCCGGCCTCGTCCCAGCGGTCGGCGATGTCGCGGAACGCCTTCTTGGCCGCCTCCACGTCGGTGACCGGCAGCAGGGCCTCGGCCTCGACCAGCAGGCCTTCCTTGACGACCGCGTTGGCCTCGAACTCCTTGTCGAGCTCGGCGTTGGCGGCGTCGCGGGCCCCGAAGAACGCGTCCTGGGCACCCCGGAACCGCTTCCACAACGCCTCGTCGACGTCGCGGGGAGCCGGGCCGGCGGCCTTCCAGTCGCGCATCAGGTCGCGGAACCTGCCGGCGGTCGGGCCCCAGTCGGTGGAGGTGGCCAGACCCTCGGCCTCGACGGCGAGCTTCTCCTTGACGACTCGGGCGCCGTCGCGCTTCTCGTGCTGCTCGGCGAAGTGCGCCTTGCGGTGTCGGGTGTAGGTCGTGCGTGCCGACGAGAACCGGCGCCACAGGGTGTCGTCGGCGGACTTGTCGAGACGGGGCAGGCCCTTCCACTCCTCGAGCAGGTCCCGAAGTCGGTTTGCGCCGTTGCGCCAGTCGCTGGACCCGGCCAGCTTCTCGGCCTCGGCGACGATGGCCTCCTTGCGGGTGCGTGACTCGGCGACCTTCGCGGCACGCTCGGCCTTGCGGGCCTCACGCTGGACCGCGATCACCTCGGACGTGGCGTCGAGTCGCGTGAGGAGGGACTCCAGGTCGCCGACCGCGTTGGCGCTGGTGACCTGCTCCCGCACGGTCTTGACCGACTGTGCGGCTTCGTCGGGGGAGAGGGCGCCGCCCTTGATGCGCTGCTCGAGCAGTCCCACCTCGAAGGTCAGCGCGTCGAACCGATCGGTGAAGAACTTGAGCGCCTCCTCTGGGGTGCCCTCGGGGTATTGCCCCACGGACCTCTCGCCCTCGGACGTACGTACGAAAACGGTGCCGTCATCGGCCACCCGGCCCCACGGGGACTCCTGCTGCGCGCTCATGGTTGCCCATCGTAGTCAAACAACTCGCACACCTCGGTAGGCTGACCCTCAGTGTCGGTGTTCACCGGCTGCGAATGCAGCCCACGGGCCGGCACTTCCTGTTCTCAGCAACGAAGGGTTTCCCCGTGTTCATTGCCGGCTTTCCCGCTGGCCAGTTGGCTGCAAACTGCTACTTCGTCGGTGCAGAGGCGGGTGGCGAGTGCGTGATCATCGACCCCGGGCAGGACTCGGCCGAGGGCGTGGACCGACTCGTTGCCGAGCACTCACTGAAGCCGGCGGCGGTCCTGGTCACCCACGGCCACTTCGACCACATGTGGCAGGCGCAGGTCGTTGCCGACAAGTACGACGCCCCGTTGTGGATCGGTGCCGATGACCGGCACCTGCTCAAGGACCCGATGGCGGCGATCTCGAACCAGTCCGCAGCGATGCTTCGCGCGCAGTTCGGGATGGACCAGACCCCTGACTTCCGTGAACCGGGCAAGGTGCACGAGGCGGTCGAGGGCTCGGTCATCGAGATCGAGGGCCTCACCGTCGTCGTCGACCACGCCCCCGGGCACACACCCGGCACCGTGCTCTACCGGATGCAGTACGACGGACCCGAGGACGTCGCACAGGTGATGTTCTCCGGCGACTTCCTGTTCCAGGGATCCATCGGTCGCACCGACCTGGTCGGTGGCGACCACTCCGAGATGCTCGAGAGCCTGCGCAGCAAGGTGCTCCCGTTGGCCGACAACATCGTGGTCTTTCCCGGGCACGGCGAGCAGACCTCGATCGGTCGCGAGCGGGCGACCAACCCGTTCCTGCAGGACCTCGTGGCCACTCCGGCAGACGGTGACGCATGAGCCGGGGCACCCCGAAGCCGCTCAGTGGCTTCCCCGAGTTCCTGCCCGCTCAGCGTGAGGTCGAGCGCCAGGTGATCGAGGCGCTCTCGCGCACCTTCGAGCTGCACGGCTTCGCCAACATCGAGACCCGAGCCGTCGAGCCGTTGGACCAGCTGCTGCGCAAGGGCGAAACCTCCAAGGAGGTCTACCTGCTGCGCCGACTGCACGAGGAGTCCGAAGAGGGCCATGCCGGAATGGGCCTGCACTTCGACCTCACCGTGCCGTTCGCCCGCTATGTGCTGGAGAACGCCGGGAAGCTCGAGTTCCCCTTCCGCCGCTACCAGATCCAGAAGGTGTGGCGCGGCGAACGGCCCCAGGACGGCCGGTTCCGGGAGTTCGTCCAGGCCGACATCGACATCGTCGGACAGGGTGAGCTGCCCTTCCACCACGACGTCGAGGTCACCCGGGTGATGCTCCACGCCCTGGGCACGCTGACCAGCCCGGACTCGATCGGCCTTCCCGGCTTCACGCTCCAGGTCAACAATCGCAAGCTGATCCAGGGGTTCTACCTGGGTCTGGGCATCAGCGAGGACGACGGCGGCGTGGAGAACACCATGCGGGTGATCGACAAGCTGGACAAGATGCCCGAGGCGAAGATCCGCGAGCTGCTGCGCGACGAGGCCGGGCTGAGCGACGAGCAGGTCGACCAGTGCCTTGCCCTGGCCGCGATCAGCGCCGAGGACGACTCCTTCGCAGACCAGGTGCGCGAGCTGGGCGTCACCCACGAGCTGCTCGACGAGGGCCTCGACGAGCTGTCCGCGCTGGTGCGCGCCTGTGCGCCGCTGGGCAACGACCGGGTCCGGATCCGGGCCGAGCTCAAGATCGCGCGTGGGTTGGACTACTACACCGGAACGGTCTTCGAGACCCGCCTGGACGGTCATGACAACCTCGGTTCGATCTGCTCCGGTGGACGCTATGACGCGTTGGCCGACGACGGGCGTACGACGTACCCCGGTGTCGGTATCTCGCTGGGCCTGAGCCGGGTGCTGGTGCCGTTGGTCAACAAGGGCCTCCTGGTCGCCGACCGCACCGTGCCGAGCGTGGTGCTGGTGGCCCTGCCGGACGAGGAGTCGCGCGTCGCCAGTGACGCGATCGCCGATTCTTTGCGGGCCAACGGGGTGCCGTGCGAGGTCGCGGCGAGCGCCCAGAAGTTCGGCAAGCAGATCCGCTACGCCGAGCGGCGGGGGATCCCGTTCGTCTGGTTCACCGACCGTGACGGCAATCACCAGGTCAAGGACATCCGCAGTGGCGAGCAGGTCGACGCCGACCCGCAGGCCTGGCTTCCGCCGACAAACGATTTGAAGCCGACGATCGTGCGCACCGACAATCAATGAGCAACACCCGATCCACACCAACAATCAAGGAGCATCACCCGTGATCCGCACCCATGACGCCGGCGCCCTGCGCGTCGAGCACGTCGGCCAGACCGTCACCCTTGCAGGTTGGGTGGCCCGTCGGCGCGATCACGGTGGGGTCGCCTTCATCGATCTCCGCGAGGCCAGTGGCGTGGTCCAGGTGGTGATCCGCGACGAGGCCGTGGCACACAGCCTGCGCAGCGAGTTCTGCCTGAAGATCACCGGTGAGGTCGTCGTCCGCAAGGAGGGCAACGAGAACCCGAACCTTGCCACCGGTGAGATCGAGGTGATCGCCAGCGACGTCGAGGTGCTCTCTGCATCCGCACCGCTGCCGTTCCCGATCGACGACGCCAGCCAGGGCGGGGGAGAGGTCGGCGAGGAGGCCCGCCTCAAGCACCGCTACCTCGACCTGCGACGCAGCGGTCCGGCAGCCGCGATGCGCCTGCGCAGCAAGGTGAACAAGGCCGCTCGCGACGTGTTGGACAACCACGACTTCGTGGAGATCGAGACTCCCACGCTGACCCGTTCGACGCCGGAGGGCGCTCGTGACTTCCTCGTGCCCGCGCGGCTGCGACCCGGCAGCTGGTATGCCCTCCCGCAGAGCCCGCAGCTGTTCAAGCAGCTGCTCATGGTCGCGGGGATGGAGCGCTACTACCAGATCGCGCGCTGCTATCGCGACGAGGACTTCCGCGCCGACCGCCAGCCGGAGTTCACCCAGCTGGACATCGAGATGAGCTTCGTCGACCAGGATGACGTCATCGCCCTGATGGAGGACATCCTGGCGGGGATGTGGGGCCTGATCGGTGAGGAGATCCCGCGCCCGATCCCGCGGATGACCTATGCCGAGGCGATGTCGAAGTACGGTTCCGACAAGCCCGACCTGCGGATGGGTCTCGAGCTCGTCGAGTGCACGGAGTTCTTCGCCGAAACGCCGTTTCGGGTCTTCCAGGCCGACTACGTGGGTGCCGTCGTGATGCCCGGCGGTGCCAGCCAGCCCCGCAAGCAGCTCGACGCCTGGCAGGAATGGGCCAAGCAGCGCGGTGCCAAGGGCCTGGCCTACCTCCTGCTCAAGGAGAACGAGGACGGCACCACCGAGATCACCGGTCCGGTGGCCAAGAACATCTCCGACGCCGAACGCGAGGGCATCGCCGCACACGTCGGCGCGAAGCCGGGCGACTGTGTCTTCTTCGCTGCCGGCGCAGCCAAGCCCAGTCGTGGGCTGCTGGGTGCCGCTCGGCTCGAGATCGGCCACCGCCAGGGCCTGATCGACGAGGACGCGTTCGCCTTCACCTGGGTGGTCGACGCCCCCTTGTTCGAGCCCAGCTCGGATGCGGTGGCCAGCGGTGACGTCGCCGTGGGTGCCGGGGCATGGACGGCTGTCCACCACGCCTTCACCAGCCCCAAGGAGGAGTTCATGGACTCCTTCGACACCGACCCGGGCCCGGCACTCGCCTACGCCTACGACATCGTCTGCAACGGCAACGAGCTCGGTGGAGGCTCGATCCGGATCCACAACGAGGACGTGCAGAAGCGGGTCTTCAAGGTGATGGGGATCGAGGAGGACGAGGCGAGCGAGAAGTTCGGCTTCCTGCTCGAGGCCTTCAAGTTCGGTGCGCCTCCGCACGGCGGCATCGCCGTGGGCATGGACCGGATCGTCGCGCTGCTGGCGAAGACCGACTCCATCCGCGACGTGATCGCCTTCCCGAAGTCCGGAGGCGGGTTCGACCCGCTGACCGAGGCACCGGCCCCGATCACTGCGCAGCAGCGCAAGGAGGCGGGCGTGGACGCGAAGCCGGCCGACGAGGTCGCCGCCGACTGACCCCCTGACATCGCAATGACGAATCTCCGCCACGGACGCCGATCCGGGGCGGAGATTGGTCATTGAGGGACACATCGCCTGGTTGGCGATCGTCGGTATCAAACCGTTACCTCGGCTTGGCCAAACCGAGTTCACCGGTCGCTTAGAGTCAACTCCGCTCGGGAGTGGGCTGGGTCACGGCTGTGACGAGGCTGCGTGCACATTGCTCTCCGGGTGATTCTGACTAGATCCGGAAAGGTCTTGGATGGCTGGCTTGACGCAGGAACCGTTGCCTTCGGCTTCGGAGACGCCCCCGGAGTCTCCGGCCGCGGGAGAACCAGAGGTTCCCCAGGAGATCGCTGGCAGGTCGCCGCTGCGGATCGCCTTCGATCGACTCCGCAAGGATCCAGTGGCGATCGTCTGCTTCGGCATCGTCGTCCTCTTCGGCCTGATCGCGATCTTCGCCGGCACCCTGTCCGACCTCTTCGGAGTCTCGACCGACACTGTGCGGGCAAGTGATCGCATCGACCTGGCCACAGGCTTCGGGCTCAAGGGTCCGCCGTACCACGGGTTCGATCCTGAGCACCCGTTCGGCGTCGCCCCCGGCTCCGGGGACGACCTGCTCGCCAACTGGCTCTACGGCGCCCGCACCTCGCTGCTGATCGCCACCCTGGCAGTCGTCTTCTCCACGGTCGTGGGTGTCGTCCTCGGCCTGATCGCCGGTTACATGGGCGGAATGGTGGACCGGGTCATCCAGTTCATCACCGACATCTTCCTGACCATCCCGTTCCTCCTGGCTGCGTTGGCCGTCGCGCCGATCCTGGCCGAGCGGTTCGCCGGGAACCCGGCGGTCTTCGAGCAGGTCACCTTCTACTCGGTGATCGGCATCCTGTCGGTCTTCGGTTGGATGCAGATGGCTCGGATCATCCGCGGTGAGGTGCTCTCGCTGCGCGAGCGGGAGTTCGTCCAGGCCGCAAAGGTGATGGGCGTGCCGACCCACCGGATCCTGTTCAAGGAGATCCTCCCCAACCTGGTCGCCCCGATCGTCGTGGCCGTCTCCCTGGGCCTGCCGGCACTGGTGGCCGCCGAGGCGGGCCTGGCCTTCCTCGGCATCGGCGTCTACGGCCGGCCGTCATGGGGCCAGACGATCAACTCGGCAGTCCAATACTTCGACACCTACGCGCTCTACCTCTGGGAGCCCGTGATCGGGATCATGCTCCTGGTCGTCGCCCTCAACCTGCTCGGCGACGCGATCCGCGACGCCCTCGACCCGAAGACCCGGCGCTAGGCGCCACAAGACGTTGGCCCCGGTGCTCCGAGGTCACGACCACACCGAAAGAAAGGCTGGAAAACATGAGGCTCAACAAGCCTTTGGCTCTTGCCGCGAGCGCATCGCTGCTCGTGCTTGCAGCGTGCGGCGGCGGCGGAGGTGACGAGGCCAAGAAGGCAGAAGCCTTCAAGGTCAGTGCCAAGCCCGTCGAGAAGAACGCGGAAGCGCAGGGCCCCGCCCCCGAGATCGAGGGTGCGCAGCAGGGTGGCACGGTCACCTTGATCCACCCCGACCCCGATGACGGCGCGGCCAGCCTGGACCCGACCTCGGGCTGGTCGGTGACCGATAACGGGATCATGCAGGACCTGATCTTCCGTTCGCTGACGACCTACCGTCAGAACCAGGAAACTGGTGCGATGGAGCTGGTCCCGGACCTCGCCACCGACCTCGGCACTCCCAACGCGGACAACACCGAGTGGAAGTTCACGATCAAGGACGGCGTGAAGTGGGAGAACGGCAAGCCCGTCACCGCTGAGGATGTCGCCTTCGGCATCAAGCGCTCGCTCGACACCGAGTCGGTCGAGGGCCCGGGTGCCCAGTACTCCGCCGAGTACTTCCTCGGCGGCGACAAGTACAAGGGTCCGTACGTCGACGGTGAGGACTTCGAGGCCGTCTCGGTCGAGGGCAACACCATCACGATCAAGATGTCCAAGCCGTTCCCGGACATGGACTACTGGGGCGCCTTCGCTGCCATCGGTCCGGTGCCCTCCGGCAAGGCGGGACAGCCCCCGGCCTACGGCCTGAAGCCGCTCTCCACGGGTCCCTACAAGGTCCAGAAGTTCACGCCGAACAAGGAGATCATCCTTGTCCGCAACGAGCAGTGGGACCCCAAGACCGACCCGGCCCGTCACCAGTACGTCGACGGCTGGAACATCAAGTTCGACGAGGACACCAAGGCCTCCGACAAGCTGATGATCAGCAACAACGACGCATCCAAGACCACCATCCTCACCCAGCTCCAGGGCTCGAGCTACACCGAGGCGGTCAAGAAGCTCGGCAAGCGCGTTGTCGTTGCTCCGCAGACCTGCACCAGCTTCCTCTACCCGGACTACAAGAAGATCGACAACGTCGACCTTCGTCGTGCGATCGCCTTCGCCTACGACTACGAGAACGTCTGGTCCGCGGGTGGCGAGATCCCCGGCACGACGCGCGTCATGGGCAACTCCATCCTTCCCCCCGGCATGGCCGGTTATGACAAGGACATGGAGCCGATCCCGGGCGAGAAGGTTGAGTTCAACCCCGAGAAGGCCAAGGAGTACATGAAGAAGGCCGGCGTCGAGGAAGGCACCTTCGAGCTCTCGTGGGCCTACGACGCGTCCTCCCCCGAGGGCAAGGACGCCATGGAGCAGATCAAGCGTGGTTACGAGGAGGCCGGCTTCAAGACCAAGGCCTACCCGTGGACCGACGGCTCGCTCTACGACGTCTGGACCGACCCGAACAACGAGGTCAACAAGAAGATCAACATCAAGGGTGTCGCCTGGTGCCAGGACTGGCCCTCGCCGTTGACCTTCATCCCGGCGCTGTTCCAGACCGGTCAGCTCTACAACACCGGCGGTTTCTCGGAGAAGTCGATCGACGCCGAGATGAAGAAGATCCCGTCGCTGCCGATCGAGGAGCAGGCTGACGCGTGGGGTGCCCTGGACAAGAAGATCAACCAGGAGTTCTACCCGGCCGTCAACATCGGCTACCTCAACAACCTCTTCGTCTACGGAGAGAAGATCGGCAACTTCCAGAACGATGACGCTCAGGGATACCCGAACCTGAAGGACATCTACATCAAGAAGTGATGATGTCCCGGTCCGGGGCCGGGTCAGCCATGGCTGACCCGGCTCGGACCGGGTCTGCACGACAGCGGTCGGGGTGGGCAGGACTACCTGCCTCACCCCGACACCGCCCCTGCTCGACGCTGCACTCCACCAAGAAAGTGCCCGATGCTTGCTTATGTCCTGAAGCGGTTGATCGCCGGCTTCATGGTCGTGGTCATCATCTCGATGATGGTCTACGCCCTGTTCTGGTATGGCCCGAAGAGCCCCGCGAAGCCCCTGTGCGACTCGGAGCGCAGTCGTGGCTGTGACCCGGCGACCATCGAGCGCTATGAAGCAAAGCTCGGGTTCAACAACCCGATCCACGAGGAATACGGCAAGTGGGCCAAGGGCCTCGTGGCGGGTCGCACGATCACCGTGGGCTCCACGGACATCCAGTGCGACGCACCGTGCCTGGGCCTGTCGAACCGGAACCGTCAGCCGGTCTTCGAGCAGCTGATGACGAAGATCCCGGCCACCGTGAGCCTGGCGGTGGGTGCCGCGTTCCTTTATCTGGCAGTCGGCGTCACGGTCGGGGTGATGGCTGCCCGCAGACGGGGCAGCTTCACCGACAAGGCGCTGGTCAGCACGTCGCTGTTCATGACGTCGATCCCCTATTACCTGGTCGCGCTGATCGTCATGCTCTACACGACGCTGACGCTCGACATCGTCGACAAGGGCTATGTGTCGCTCGCCGACGGCGGCATCGGCGGATGGTTCTCGCACCTACTTGTGCCCTGGCTGGTGCTGGGGATCTACGGATCGACGCAATACACCCGATTCTCGCGCGGGGCGATGGTTGAGTCCCTCAGCGAGGACTACATCCGCACCGCCAAGGCAAAGGGCCTCCCGGGCCGCACCGTCGTCTACAAGCACGCGCTGCGCTCGGCCCTCGTGCCCGTCGTGACGATCTTCGGGATCGACTTCGCCTTCCTGCTCGCCGGGACGGTGTTCACCGAGAAGATCTTCGACATCCAGGGCATGGGCCTGTGGGCGCTGGATGCGACGTACATCAAGGACCTGCCAGTGGTCCAGGCCACTGTCCTGGTCGGCGCGGTGATCATCGTGCTGGCCAACATCGTCGTCGACCTGCTCTACAGCGTGCTCGACCCCCGAGTGAGGCTTTCGTGACACATCCGAACAACGACCGACTGACGGACGAGCCGTTCCTCGTCGTCGAGGACCTGACCGTCAAGTTCCCCACCGCGGACGGCCTCGTGAACGCCGTGAGTGGCCTGTCCTACTCCGTCGAGCTCGGCAAGACGCTCGGCATCGTGGGGGAGTCCGGTTCGGGCAAGTCCGTCTCCAGCATGGCGATCCTCGGGCTGCACGACGCCAAGCGTTCGCAGATCACCGGCTCCATCCGCGTCGGCGGCAAGGAGCTGCTCGGGCTGTCCGAGGACAAGATGCGCCCGATCCGCGGCAACCAGGTCGCGATGATCTTCCAGGACGCGCTCGCGGCGCTGCACCCGTTCTTCCGGGTCGGCGCGCAGCTCTCCGAGGCCTACATGGTGCACAACCCCAAGGCCTCCAAGCGGGACGCCCGCAAGGTGGCGATCGAGATGCTCGACCGGGTCGGCATCCCGCAGCCGGACCGTCGCTACAGCGACTTCCCGCACCAGTTCTCCGGTGGGATGCGGCAACGAGCGATGATCGCGATGGGGCTGATCAACAACCCCCAGCTGCTGATCGCCGATGAGCCGACCACCGCACTCGACGTGACCGTGCAGGCGCAGATCCTCGACCTGCTCGGTGACCTGCAGCGCGAGTACAACTCTGCCGTCGTGATCATCACCCACGACCTCGGTGTGATCGCCGAGATGGCCGACGACGTGCTGGTGATGTACGCCGGCCGCGCGGTCGAGTACGGCGCCGCCAAGGAACTGCTGACCCACCCCGAGATGCCCTACACCTGGGGCCTGCTCTCGAGCGTCCCGGACGTCAGCGCGGACACCGACGCCCGCCTGATCCCGATCCCGGGCAACCCGCCCAGCCTGCTCCGCCCGCCGAGCGGCTGCGCCTTCCACCCCAGGTGCGTGCACACCTCCAAGGTGCCCGGTGACCTGTGCTTCACCGAACTGCCGGAGCTCGTGCCGGGACAGCGCGGCGGAATGCACGTCAAGCGCTGCCACCTGGTCAACCCCGATGAGATCTACCGCGCCGAGGTGCTGCCGGAGATCGCCCCCGACCTTGCCGAGGAGAACCAGTGAGCGACAAGGCCACCAGCCAAGGCGCGCCAGAGCCCGTGGACGGCCAGAACCCGACCCGCGGCAACGCCGGGCAGGACGCCGACGCCAAGGAGCTGGGACACCCGGTCTCCTTCGAGTCGAGCGTGGCCATGGGACACACAGCCGCCAGCGTCGACCGGTCCCGCGGCTCGGTGCTGTCGGTGGACAACTTGCGGATGTACTTCCCGGTGAAGTCCTCGGGCCTGCGTCGCACCGTGGGTCACGTGCAGGCAGTCGATGGCGTCTCCTTCGAGGTTCCGCGCGGCAGCTCCCTGGGACTCGTCGGTGAGTCCGGCTGCGGCAAGTCCACCACCGGTCGCCTGATCACCCGGCTCTACGAGCCGACCGGTGGATCGATGATGTTCGAGGGTCACGACCTGGCGAAGATCTCCAATCGCGCGATGAAGCCGTTGCGCAAGGACATCCAGATGATCTTCCAGGACCCCTACACCTCGCTGAACCCCCGGCACACGGTCGGCGCCATCATCGGCACGCCGCTCTCTGTGCACAACGTGGTGCCCAAGAAGAAGATCCTGTCGCGGGTCCAGGAGCTCCTCGAGGTCGTGGGGCTCAACCCCGAGCACTACAACCGCTATCCGAACGAGTTCTCCGGCGGCCAGCGCCAGCGCATCGGCATCGCCCGCGCACTGGCACTGCAGCCGAAGCTGATGGTCGCCGATGAGCCGGTCTCCGCGCTCGACGTCTCGATCCAGGCGCAGGTGATCAACCTGCTGCAGGACCTGCAGAAGGAGTTCGACATCTCCTTCCTGTTCATCGCTCACGACCTGGCCGTGGTCCGGCACTTCTGTCCCGAGGTCGCAGTGATGTACCTCGGCAAGATCGTCGAGATCGCCGACCGGGAGACCCTCTACAAGCGTTCGCACCACCCCTACACCCAGGCACTGCTCTCGGCCGTGCCCGACGTGAAGCAGGCGGCCATCGGCGGCCGTCGCGAGCGGATCATGCTGCAGGGCGACGTGCCCTCGCCGATCAACCCGCCCTCGGGCTGCCGGTTCCGCACCCGCTGTCCCTTGGCGCGCGAGATCTGCGCGAAGGTCGAGCCCCCGATGCTCCAGGTCGGTCCGCGGCACAAGGTTGCCTGTCACTTCGCCGGCGAGCTGGGCCACCACCCGCACGACCCGGTGACCGCGCGCATGCTCGGCGTCGACAACGACGGGAACCCGGACCCGGGGGCCAGCCCGTCGGACATCGGCAACTCGCCGGGCTTCTCCGACGTGTGGTTCGACCTCAAGGAGCGCCGGACGGTCAAGCCCTGAGCCACGTGCCAGGCACGCGTCAGCTCGGGTCAGATGATCACAGAGGCCCGCACGGGCGGGCTTGCCGACCGAGCGGCGGCGCGCTCACGTGCGGCACATAGGGTGGCACGGTGACTGAGGGACTCTTCGAGGTTGACGGCGGCGCGGGCGCGAAACCGCGCAGCGGCAGCGGTTCGCTGGCGGGCAACACGCACTCGTCCGCACCGCTGGCGGTGCGGATGCGTCCCCGCACGCTCGACGAGCTCGTCGGCCAACAACAGCTGCGCGCGACCGGATCGCCGCTGCGCCAGCTGATCGAGGGCGATCAGTCGATGTCCCTGCTGCTGTGGGGCCCGCCGGGGACCGGGAAGACGACGATCGCCTCGATCCTGTCCGGACAGACGAACCGGAAGTTCGTCGAGGTCTCGGCAGTGGCGGCCGGTGTGAAGGAGGTCCGCGCAGCGATAGACGCTGCCCGTGCCAACCTGGTCAACACCGGCAACGAGACGGTCCTGTTCGTCGACGAGGTGCACCGCTTCACCAAGGCGCAGCAGGACGCCCTGCTGCCCGGTGTCGAGAATCGCTGGGTCACCCTGGTTGCGGCGACCACCGAGAACCCGTTCTTCTCCGTCATCTCGCCGTTGCTCTCGCGCTCCCTGCTGCTCCGCCTCGAGTCGCTCACCGACGACGACATCCGCGCGGTGATGCAGCAGGCGTTGACCGATGAGCGCGGCCTCGCCGGGACCTTCACGCTCGACGAGGACGCCCTTGAGCACCTCGTGCGCCTGGCCGGGGGAGACGCCCGCCGGTCGCTGACCTACCTCGAGGCTGCTGCCGGCGCTGCCCAGAGCAGCGGGTCGACGACCATCGACCTGGCCACCGCGGAGACCGCGGTCGACCAGGCTGCCGTGCGCTACGACCGCCAGGGCGACCAGCACTACGACGTGATCTCCGCCTTCATCAAATCGATCCGCGGCTCGGACGTGGACGCTGCCCTGCACTACCTGGCCAGGATGATGGCGGCCGGTGAGGATCCGCGCTTCATCGCCCGTCGGCTGGTGATCTCGGCCAGCGAGGACATCGGCCTGGCCGACCCCACGGCGCTGACCACCGCCGTGGCGGCTGCCCAAGCGGTGCAGCTGATCGGCATGCCCGAGGCCCGCCTCAACCTGGCCCAGGCCACGATCGCCTTGGCCGTCGCGCCCAAGTCCAACGCCGTGATCCGGGCGATCGACGCCGCGAGCAGCGACGTACGCGCCGGAAAGATCGGGCAGGTCCCGCCGCACCTGCGCGACGCGCACTATGCCGGCGCCAAGAAGGTGGGGCACGGACCCGGCGCCGCCAAGCCCTATATCTACTCCCACGACGAGCCCTTCGGCATCGCCGAGCAGCAATATGCCCCCGACGAGATCGGCGACGCCCGCTACTACCAGCCGACGAGCCTCGGCGCCGAGGCCACGATCAAGGATCGTTGGGAACGGGTCCGCCGGATGATCCGCGGCTCGGACCCACGATAGGCTCGCGCATCATGATCACTGAGGACCTCCTTGTGCCTGCCGCACTGGGCTTGGTGGCGTTTGTGCTTGCCATCGGCCTCCTGGTCGTCGTCGTCCTGCTGCGCCGCGACCGGGCCCGTGCGCGTGAGCAGCTGGCCGCGAGTGCCGCCGAGTCGGCAGCGCTGCATGCGCGCATCGACGAGCTGGCCCAGCGCGTCACCCCCGGTGACTCACCGCCCGGTCGCTCCAGCCAGCAGGAGTTCGTGATCACCCAGATGGGGGATCCCGACAGGGCGGACGACGAGGCCTCGAGGCCGATCCCGCAGCGGCACATCGACGGGCGCCTCTTCGCCGACATCGTGCTGCGTGAGTCGTTCGTCAAGGCCGCCTCACTGACCCACGGCGTACGCCGGGCCCTCTCGCCCGAGACCCGCAACCGGATCCGCTTCGAGATGAAGCGCGAGGTCAAGAGAGCCCGCAAGGAGCGCAAGGTGCAGATGCGCGACGTACGCCGAGAGCTCGCCGAGCGTCAGCGTGAGGCACGCCAGCGCGCGAACCGGCCATCGCCATCCGCGTCGACCGAGGAGGGTGCCGCATGAGCCGCGCCCTCTGGTTCGCCGCCGGGGCAGGTGCCTCGGTCTATGCCATGAACAAGGCCCGCCGATTGCGGGAGTCGGTCACCATCGACGGGCTCCGCGACCGCGCCAGCGGACTCGCCCTCGGGGCGCGGATGCTGCGCCAGGAGGTCGCCCAGGGCCAGGTGGAGAAGGAGAGCGAGCTGCGCGAGCGGCTCGGACTCGTCCCGTCCGGCACTCGGGAGCTGGAGTCAGGATCCGGACAAGGACGCCATCGCGCCGAGCCGCCACCCGGACTCCCCACCGCCACGAACTCGAACCCCTCACAGCACAACCAGGAAGGCACCCACTGATGGACACCGCTGAGATCCGGCGGCGGTTCGTCGCGCACTTCGAGCGCGCCGGACACACCGCCGTGCCGTCGGCCTCACTCCTCGTCGACGACCCGAACCTGATGTTCGTCAACGCCGGCATGGTGCCGTTCAAGCCCTACTTCCTGGGCCAGGAGACACCGCCCTTCGCCACGGCGACGAGCGTCCAGAAGTGCGTGCGCACCCCGGACATCGAGGACGTCGGGAAGACCACCCGCCACGGCACGTTCTTCGAGATGTGCGGCAACTTCTCCTTCGGCGACTACTTCAAGGAACGGGCCATCGAGCTCGCCTGGGAGCTGGTCACCAAGCCGCAGTCCGAGGGCGGCTGGGGCTTCGACGAGGCCAAGCTCTATCCCAGCGTCTACGTCGACGACCCCGAGGCCGTCGCCCTGTGGCGCAAGATCACCGGCCTGCCTGACGACCGGATCGCTCGCCTGGGCAAGTCAGAGAACTACTGGTCGATGGGCGTTCCCGGCCCGGGCGGACCGTGCTCGGAGATCCTGATCGACCGTGGTCCCGCCTACGGCGCAGACGGGGACTTCTCGGCCGAGGACCGCTACCTCGAGTTCTGGAACCTGGTCTTCATGCAGGACGAGCTCAGCGCCGTCCGCAGCAAGGAGGACTTCGACATCTCGGGCTCGCTGCCCAAGAAGAACATCGACACCGGGATGGGCCTCGAGCGTGTCGCGTTCATGACCCAGGGCGTCGAGAACATGTACGAGATCGACGTGATGTTCCCGGTCATCGAGCGCGCCATGGAGCTGACCGGCAAGAAGTACGGCGCCAATCCGGAGGACGACGTCCGCTTCCGCGTGATCGCCGACCACGTCCGTTCCTCGATGATGCTGATCGGCGACGGAGTCACCCCCGGCAACGAGGCCCGCGGCTATGTGCTGCGACGCCTGCTGCGCCGCGCGGTCCGCTCCGTGCGCCTGCTCGGCTATGAGGACCCGGCCCTGCCCGAGCTGATGCCGATCAGTCGCGACCGGATGGGCGAGACCTACTCCGAGCTGCACACCGACTGGGAGCGCATCTCCCGGGTCGCCTTCGCCGAGGAGGAGGCCTTCCGCAAGACCCTGCAGGCGGGCACCCAGATCTTCGACCTGGCCGCGCAGGAGGTGAAGAAGTCCGGTGCCACGAAGCTCGCCGGTGACCAGGCGTTCGCCCTGCACGACACCTACGGCTTCCCGATCGACCTGACCCTGGAGATGGCTTCCGAGGCCGGCCTCACCGTCGACCACGAGGGCTTCCGCCAGCTGATGGCCGAGCAGCGCGAGCGGGCCAAGGCCGACGCCAAGTCGAAGAAGGGCCAGCACGCCGACACCGGTGTCTACCGGGGGATCCTCGACGCGAACGGTCCCACCGAGTGGCTGGCCTACGAGACGTTGTCCACCGAGTCCTCGCCGCTGGCGCTGGTCAGCGGGGGAGCAGTGGTGCGATCGCTCGGCAACGGGGAGGTCGGCGAGCTGATCCTGGACCGTACGCCGTTCTATGCCGAGTCGGGCGGACAGGTCGCCGACGCCGGAATCATCGAGTTCGACGGCGGACGCCTGGAGGTGCTCGACGTTCAGCGTCCGGTGCGCGGCCTGGTCGTGCACCAGGTGCGGGTCGTCGATGGTGAGTTCGCCCTCGACGCCGTACAGCGTGGCACCGGCCAGCTGCACGCCCAGGTCGATCCCGAGTGGCGCACGGGCGCCCGCCAGGCCCACTCCGGCACCCACGTCGTGCACGCTGCGCTGCGTGACGTGCTCGGCCCGACGGCCCTGCAGTCCGGCTCCTACAACCGTCCCGGCTACCTGCGTCTCGACTTCGGGTGGACCCAGTCCCTGAGTCCGGAGCAGGTCAAGGACATCGAGGAGGTCTCCAACCAGGCACTCCGCGCAGACCTGCCCGTGGGCTGGCAGTACATGACCCTGCCCGAGGCCAAGGAGTGGGGCGCGATCGCGCTCTTCGGGGAGACCTATGACGTCGGCCAGGTCCGCGTCGTCGAGATCGGCGGCCCGTGGTCGCGTGAGCTCTGCGGAGGCACCCACGTCGACCACTCCTCCCAGATCGGCACCATCGTGGTCACCGGCGAGTCCTCGGTCGGGTCGGGAAACCGTCGCATCGAGGCATTCACCGGGGTCGAGGGATTCGCCTACCTGGCCCGCGAGCGCGACGTGGTGGCGCAACTGACCGGCCTGCTCAAGACGCAGCCCGGTGACCTCGTGGGCCGCGTGGAGGACATGGTCGAGCGCCTGCGGGCGGCGGAGAAGGAGATCGAGAAGAACCGCGTCGCCCAGGTTCTCGCCGCGGCCGGGTCGCTCGCTGAGCAGGCCGAGGTCGTCAACGGCATCCACCTGGTGGCGCACCGCGCCGACGGTGCCGGCGGAGGCGACGTACGCACGCTGGCCCTGGACATCCGTGGCCGGCTCCCGCAGGGCCAGCCCGGGGTGGCCGTGGTGATCGGTGTCGTCGACGGCAAGGTCGCGGCCGTGGCCGCGGTCAACGACCTCGCCCGCGAGCGCGGGGTCAGTGCGAACGCGCTCATCCGCGCCGTGGGACCGCTGCTCGGTGGCAAGGGTGGCGGCAGGGACGACGTCGCGCAGGGTGGTGGCACCGATGCCTCACGGGTCGACGAGGCACTCTCGCTCGTCGTGACCGAGGTGGCCTCGGCCGCCGGTGCCTGAGCGCCGCTGATGCGACACGGCACACGCCTCGGCCTCGACCCGGGCGATGCCCGGATCGGGGTGGCGCGCAGCGACCCCTCTGGATTCCTGGCCACACCGGTTGAGACGATCAAGCGTGGCAAGGGTGATCTCGCGCGGCTCGTCGCGATCGTGGCCGAGGAGGACGCGATGGAGGTCATCGTCGGCCTGCCCCGCTCGCTCTCGGGTGCCGAAGGCGCCGCGGCTGCCAAGTCGCGGGAATTCGCCCAGCGACTGGCGCGCCTGGTTGCCCCGATCCCGGTGAGGCTGTGGGATGAGCGCTTGACGACGGTGACCGCGGAGTCGATGCTTCGACAGGTCGGCAAGAAGGGCCAGAAGCGTCGAGCCGTGGTCGACCAGGCTGCAGCAGTGGTGATCCTCCAGCATGCGCTGGACGCGGAGCGCACTCGGGAGAGCGCTCCGGGGGAGCTGGTCGCGGTGGACAACAACGAGGAGTCGGATCAGTGAGCCAGCACGAACCCACGCCGGGACATGAGCCCGTGCCCGAGCACGAGCCGGTTCCCGAGGACCGGCACGAGCACGGCCACGAGGAGCTCGACCTGGGCCTGCGCGAGGATCGCTCGCCCGGACGCCGCCGCAACCGCAGGAAGCGTCGCGGACCGTGGGGCTGCCTGGTCATCCTGGTGATCGTGATCGCGCTGATCGGCGGAGTCGCCTATGCCGGCGTCAAGGGCCTGGACTGGGTCCGTGGTCAGTTCTCCAGCGAGGCCGAGGACTACCCGGGGCCCGGTCAGGGTGAGGTCGTCGTCGAGGTGAGCCAGGGCGACGGCACAGCGGCCATCGGCCGCAGCCTCAAGGCAGCAGACGTGGTCAAGTCGGTGACGGCCTTCACCGACGCCGCCTCCCAGCGCGCCGACGAGGTCGCAAAGATCCAACCCGGCTTCTACTCGATGAAGAAGCAGATGAAGGCGACTGACGCTGTCGCCCTGCTGGTCGATCCGGCCAATGCAGATGCCAACGCGGTGGTGATCCCCGAAGGGTTCCGGACCGACCAGGTGGTGGCCCGGTTGGCGAAGACGACCGGGATCAAGAAGGCAGAGTTCGAGAAGGCGCTCGAGGACGCGGACGGCCTCGGCCTGCCCGCCTATGCCGAAGGCGAGGCGGAGGGCTACCTGTTCCCCGCCAAGTACAGCTTCGCGCCCGACGACACGGCCCTGGACATGCTGGCGGCGATGGTCAAGCGCTACAAGACGGTTGCCGAAGAGGTGCCGGTCTCGGGCGCCTCGGAGGCCGGGCTGGACGAGCACGACTTCATCACCATGGCGAGCATCATCGAGAAGGAGGTCAACCGGCCCGAGGACATGCCCGCAGTGGCCGAGGTGATCTTCAACCGTCTCGACGGCACGTGTGTCGAGCAGGGCATCCCCAAGGGGCTGCTGCAGATGGACTCCACGGTGCACTTCCTCGAGGGCGGTGGCGCCGGCTCGGTCTACACCTCGGCCGAGGCACGGGAGTCCGACTCGCCGTACAACACCTACCGGCAGGCTGGTCTGCCTCCGGGCCCGATCGCCTCTCCCGGCCAGGCAGCGATGGAGGCCATCCTCGAGCCTACCGACAAGGGCTACTGCTTCTTCGTGGCAGTCGACCTGGACACCGGTGAGACCCGGTTCGCGCGCACCGGCGCCGAGCACACCGCCAACACCCAGCTGCTGCAGGAGTGGTGCCGCGAGAACTCCGGGCGCTGTGGCTGATCCTCGTCGCTGCGCGGTGCTCGGTGACCCCATCGACCACTCGCTCTCCCCGACGTTGCACAGTGCGGGCTTCGCCGCGCTCGGGCTGGACTGGACCTATGCGGCCCATCGGGTCGACGAGGCGAGCCTGGCCGGCTTCGTGTCCGGCCTGGATCGCACCTGGCGGGGCCTGTCGTTGACGATGCCGCTGAAGAGGGTGGCGGTCGGCCTGGCCGACACTGTCACCGAGCGGGCCCAGCTGGCCGGTGCGGTCAACACCCTGGTTCTCGATGGCGCGACGCGAGCCGGCGACAACACCGACATCCCGGGTGCAGTGGCCGCGATCCGGGAGCGGTACGACGGCCCCGTGCGCTCGGCGTCGATCCTCGGCGGCGGTGCGACCGCGACGTCGACCGGCATCGCCCTCGTCGAGCTGGGTGCCCGTGAGCTGACGCTGCTGGTGCGCTCACCGGATCGTGCCGCCGAGACCGCCGCCGTCCTGACGCGCCATCCGGCTGCGCCCACGATCGACGTACGCCTCCTGGACGAGGTGGGTGACCTGACTGCCGACCTGACCGGCGAGGTGGTGGTCTCCACCATCCCCGCTGCCGCCCAGACGCCGGAGCTGGTGCAGCGCTGCGCCCAGGTCCCGGTGGTCTTCGAGGTGATCTATCACCCCTGGCCGACGCCCCTGGCGAGCTCGGTCGCCGGCGACCGGACCTTGGTCTCGGGCCTGGACCTGCTGGTCCACCAGGCGGCGATCCAGTTCGAGGAGTTCACCGGTAAGCCCGCGCCCCTGGCCGCGATGCGCTCGGCTGGGGAGAACGCGCTCGCCGAACGCTGAGCCCGACTAGGGTTCCATCCATGGACTGGGGCGCACATCTGGACACTGCCGCGCTCACCGCGATCCTCGGCGCCGGGTGTGGCTGGTTCGTCCCCGCCGTCGTTGGACGCCTGCCGGAACCAGAGAGTGCCGCCGAGACCAAGGTGAGCTACGCCGAGCTGGCAGCCTCGCCGCGCATCGGCTGGTGGACCGCGCTGTGGAGCGCCGGCATCGCCGCACTGATCGGCGCCGCGCTGGGCTGGGACTGGTCGCTGCTGTTCCTGCTGCCACTGGTGCCGATCGGGGTCGGGCTCGGCTGGGTGGACATGCGCACCCGCCTGCTGCCCAAGCTCATCGTCGGGCCGAGCTATCTGCTGGTGATCGTCCTGATCCTCGTCGCCACAGCAATCACCGGCGACGCCGATGACCTGGTGCGTGCCGGACTCGGCTGGTTGATCGCCGGCGGGCTCTACTGGCTGCTGTGGCGGTTCACACCCGGGATGGGCTACGGCGACGTGCGACTCTCCGGAGTCCTCGGCCTCGTTCTGGGCCACCTGGGCTGGGCGGAGTTCGCGATCGGCACCTATTCGGGGTTCCTGCTCGGTGCCCTCGGTTGGATCCCGCTGCGGTTGCTCCGGCTGACCCGAGACCGGACCTTCCCGTTCGGTCCGTTCATGCTCGTGGGAGCAGTGATCGGCATCGTGTGGGGCGCCGACCTCGGTGGGCATCTCGCAGTCGGGCGCGGGTGAGTCGGGCGACTGCGTCCCGTGACAGACTGCGCGCATGCTTCGTTGGCTCACCGCGGGCGAGTCCCATGGACCGTCCCTAGTCGCAATCCTCGAAGGGCTGCCCGCCCATGTCGAGGTGACCTCAGATGACATCTCCGACGCCCTCGCGCGCCGGCGCCTCGGCTATGGCCGCGGCGCCCGGATGAAGTTCGAGCAGGACCAGGTCACCCTCGTCGGCGGCGTACGCCACGGCGAGACCCAGGGCGGACCGGTGGCGATCCAGGTCGGCAACACCGAGTGGCCCAAGTGGGAGCAGGTGATGTCTGCGGACCCGGTCGACCAGGAGATCCTGGACGGCCTGGCCCGCAACGCGAAGCTCACCCGGCCCCGCCCGGGCCATGCCGACCTGGTCGGCATGCAGAAGTATGACTTCGACGAGGCCCGGCCGATCCTTGAGCGTGCCTCCGCCCGGGAGACCGCTGCCCGCGTGGCACTGGGCCGTGTGGCCAGCAACTTCCTCGAGCAGGCCGTCGGCGCGCGGATCGTCTCGCACGTCGTCGAGCTCGGTGGTGTCCCGGCACCGGCCGGTCTGGTCCCGGCACCGGGCGACGTCGAGCGACTCGACGCCGACCCGGTCCGCTGCCTCGACCCCGAGGCGAGCGCGGCCATGGTCGAGCGGATCGATCAGGCCCACAAGGACGGCGACACCCTCGGCGGTGTGGTCGAGGTGGTCGTGCACGGGCTCCCGCCGGGCCTGGGCTCGCACGTCCACTGGGACCGCCGACTCGACTCCCGCCTGGCCGGCGCCTTGATGGGCATCCAGGCGATCAAGGGCGTCGAGGTCGGCGACGGCTTCGACCTGGCCGCCACTCCGGGCTCGTTGGCCCACGACGAGATCGTGGCGACCCCCGACGGGATCCGCCGCACGTCTGGACGCTCCGGCGGCACCGAGGGCGGGATGAGCACCGGCGAGGTGCTCCGCGTCCGGGCCGCGATGAAGCCGATCGCCACCGTCCCCCGGGCGCTGAAGACCATCGACGTCGCCACCGGCGAGGAAGCGGCGGCGCACCACCAGCGCTCCGACGTCTGCGCGGTCCCGGCCGCCGGCATCGTGGCCGAGGCCATGGTGGCGCTGATCCTGGCCGACGCGGTGACCGAGAAGTTCGGCGGCGACTCGGTGGCCGAGGTGGCGCGCAACCACGCGTCATACCTCCAGGCGATCACCTACAAGTGAGTCCCGAAGCCGTGCGTCCCACAGTGGTGCTCATCGGACCGATGGGGTCGGGCAAGACCACCGTCGGCCGAGTGCTCGCGCAGGCCTGGAACGTGACGGCCCGCGACACCGACCACGACGTCGAGGCGAGCCAGGGTCGGAGCATCTCCGACATCTTCGTCGAGTCCGGTGAGGAGCACTTCCGTCGTCTCGAGCGCGATGCCGTACGCCGGGCCCTGGCCGAGCACGGCGGCGTGCTGGCCCTGGGGGGCGGCGCCGTCCTCGACGAGGAGACCCGCGCGCTGTTGGCCGGACACCAGGTGGTCTTCCTCCGCGTCGGCCTCTCCGACGCGGTCAAGCGCGTCGGTCTGGCCACGTCCCGCCCGCTGCTGCTGGGCAACATCCGCAGCCGGGTCAAGGCCCTGCTCGACGAGCGCACACCCATCTATGAGGCAGTCGCCACGTTCAGCGTGGACACCGACGGCCGCAACCCGGACGAAGTCGCCGACGAGATCCGACGACACATCGAGGAGAACCGATGAGCGAGCCCACCACCCTGCACGTCGGCGGCGCCTCGCCCTACGACGTCGTGATCGGCCACGGACTGGCCGACCGTCTCCCCGGACTCCTGGGTGAGGGCGTCGAGCGGGTCGCGCTGCTCTTTGCCGGTGACCTCAACGAGCTAGCCCGTCCGGTCCTCGACGCCCTCGTCGCCGAATATGACGTGCTGGCCCTCGGACTGCCCGACGGCGAGAACGCCAAGACCTCCTCGGTGGCCAACGACTGCTGGGAGGCGCTCGGCGAGGCCGGCTTCACCCGGTCCGATGCCGTGGTCACCTTCGGTGGCGGAGCCACCACGGACCTCGGCGGTTTCGTCGCGGCCAGCTGGCTGCGCGGCGTCAAGGTCGTGCACGTCCCGACCACCGTGCTGGCCATGGTCGACGCGGCCGTCGGCGGGAAGACCGGCATCAACACCGGTGCGGGCAAGAACCTGGTCGGTGCGTTCCACGAGCCGTCCGGGGTGCTCTGCGACCTGGCCCTGCTCGACGGGCTCCCGGTCGAAGAGGTCCGTGCAGGCCTGGGCGAGATCATCAAGTGCGGCTTCATCGCCGACCCTGCGATCCTCACTCTCGTCGAGAACGATCCGGCCGCCGCGCAGGAGACCGGGTCGGCGGTGCTGCGCGAGCTGGTCACCCGCGCCATCCAAGTCAAGATCGACGTCGTCGTGGACGACCTCAAGGAGACCGGCGGCCGTGACGGCCACCCGGGTCGCGAGGTGCTCAACTATGGCCACACCCTGGCTCACGCCATCGAGCGTGCCACCGATTATCGGATCCGCCACGGCGAGGCGGTCGCGATCGGCTGCGTCTTCGTCGCAGAGGTGGCGCGTCGCTCAGGGCTGATCGCCGACGAGCTCGCCGATCGCCACGCCCGGCTGTTCGGCGCGGTCGGCCTCCCGGTCGGGTTCGACGGCGACTGGGACGAACTGCTCGAGACGATGAAGGTCGACAAGAAGTCACGCGGCTCCCAGCTCCGCCTCGTCGTCCTGCACGACCTGGCCGACCCCAGGATCCTCGCCGGACCCGCCGAAGACCTGCTGCGGGCGTCGTACGCCGCGCTCTCGGGCGGTGCGTGATGCGCAAGGTCCTCGTCCTCAACGGTCCCAACCTGGGCCGACTGGGTCGGCGACAGCCCGAGATCTATGGGCACACCACCCACGAGCAGCTGGCCGAGCTGTGCCGCACCTGGGGAACCGGCTTCGACCTCGACGTCGAGCTGAGGCAGACCAACCACGAGGGCGAGCTCCTCGACTGGCTCAACGCAGCAGCCGATGACGAGACCCCGGTGGTGCTCAACGCGGCGGCCTGGACGCACTACTCGTGGGCGATCTTCGATGCCTGCGCGCAGCTCACCGCGCCGCTGGTCGAGGTGCACATCTCGGACCCCTCGCAACGACCGGAGACCTTCCGGCACACCTCGGTCGTCACCGAGCACGCCGTCGCAGTGGTGGCCGGCATGGGCATCGACGGCTATCGCCGAGCGCTCGAGATCATCGCGGGCACGCCCGGATCCTGACCCGGGAACCGCATCGCCGGGCCGAGCGTCCAACCGGGACAGGAACATCCCTGCCCGAAGGAGCTCGTCGTGGACACGTCCCTCAGCATCAGCCCCAAGAGCATTCTGCTCGCCGTCGCCGTCCTGCTCGCCCTGGTCGCGGCCTGGTTGCTCGGCACTGGCGAGGGCCAGCCGGCCACCGCCGTGATGGCCGGTGACGAGAAGCCCCGCAGCATCGTGATGGTGGGGGAGGGCAAGACCAGCGTCGTCCCCGACCAGGTCAGCTTCCGGGTGACCGTCAAGCGCCAGGCACGCAACCTGGACGACGCCTTGGCCTCGTCAGCCAGGCGTCTCGATCGCGTCGTCGGGGCGCTCGCCAAGCATGGTGTGCAGGAGAAGCACGTCACCTCGACCGGCCTCGACATGGCGCCGCACTACCAGCGGATCAAGGGCGAACGGCCCAAGCTCGACGGCTACGTGGTCACCCAGCAGGCCCAGGTCACCGTCCCGGAGCTGGCGAAGGCGGGCGGTGCGATCACCGCCGCCGTCGAGGCAGGGGGAACCAGCGTGCGCGTGAACGGCATCGCCCTCGAGATCGGGGACCCGGAGGCGGCGATGGCGGCTGCCCGCGACGACGCCGTCAAGCAGGCCACGGCGAAGGCCAAGCGCTACAGCCAGGCAGCCGGCAACACGCTCGGGCCGGTGCTGAGCATGGCCGAGGTCGAGCGCAGGGGCTTCGACCTGCAGAGCTTCCCGGTCTACGGCACCGCGGCGCTCTCGGGCGCCACTGATGAGGTCTCGATCCACGCCGGGGAGTCCGAGGTCGCGGTGCGCCTGAAGGTGACCTGGGAGCTCGAATGACCGCGTGGTGGGTACGCCGTGGCCGCCTGCCGGTGCCGCTGGGGCGACGTACGTTCGGAGCATCGGACCCTGCGCGTATAGAATCCCCAGTCGGCCCGCAACGGCCGCTCCCGGCCGGCCAGTCCGGCCGCCCACGTCAATCGAACCGAAGAGGCACACACGCGCATGGCAACCACGAACGACCTGAAGAACGGCATGGTCCTCAAGATCGAAGGTCAGCTCTGGACCGTCGTCGAGTTCCAGCACGTCAAGCCCGGCAAGGGCCCGGCGTTCGTGCGCACCAAGCTGCGCAACGTGGAGTCCGGCAAGAACGTCGACAAGACGTTCAACGCGGGCACCAAGGTCGAGACCGCCAACGTAGACAAGCGCACCATGCAGTACCTATACAACGACGGCACCTCCTACGTCTTCATGGACACCTCCACCTTCGACCAGCTCGAGGTGCCGCCGGAGACCGTCGGCGACGCCAAGAACTTCATGCTGGAGAACCAGGAGGCGATCGTCGCCACCAACGAGGGTCGGGTGCTCTTCGTAGAGCTGCCTGCCTCGGTCGAGCTGGAGATCACCCACACCGACCCCGGTCTGCAGGGCGATCGCTCCACGGGCGGCACCAAGCCGGCCACCCTCGAGACCGGCCACGAGATCCAGGTCCCGCTCTTCCTGACCACCGGTGAGAAGGTCAAGGTCGACACTCGCGACTCGTCCTACCTGGGCCGGGTCAAGTCCTGATGCTGCTTGTCTCGCACGCTGCTTCCTCCCGCACCACCGGTTCGCGCTGATGTCGGCGCGGAGCAAGGCGCGCAAGCGCGCCCTCGACATCCTCTTCGCCAGCGAGCTGCGTCGCGAAGGAGCCGGGGTGGCCCTCGACCGTGCCATCGCCGACGGTGAGGGCCCGACCAACGACTACACCACCGTCCTGGTGCGCGGGGTCGTCGAGCACCAGAGCGAGATCGACAAGTTGATCTCGGACGCCTCGGTGGACTGGACCCTGGAGCGGATGCCCGCGGTCGATCGAAACGTGCTGCGCATCGGCGTCTTCGAGGTGCTGCACATGGACGACGTCCCGAACGCGGTCGCGGTCTCGGAGGCGGTCCACCTGGTGCAGGACCTCTCCACCGACGAGTCGCCCGCGTTCGTCAACGGCCTGCTCGGAGCCATCGTCCGCAAGCTGGGCTGAACCCGGAAGCACGGATTCGGCACGGGCTGCCCGGGACCTGCGATCAGGATCCGGGGCAGCCCGCACCGGTAGGTCAGAGGATCTCGGGCACCCCGAGCGAGAACCGGATGTCCTCGAGCGTCGCACCCTGGTGACGACCCGGAACCAGCCAGTCGGGCAGGGTCGAGGCAGACTCGACCTCGACCTGGGTGCGGGTCATCCGAGCCCAGCCGCGAGCCTTGAGCCGGCAGCCCCGCAACGTCCCGTCGGGGAACTCCTGGACCACTCGCGCGCGGCTGAAGACCGGGATCTTGGGAGTCGTACGACCACTGGTCGCCGAGATCCGCCAGCCGAGGTCGTTCTCACCGGCCACGGTGAACGTGTCGCCCGGGCGGGGGGAACCCTCGAACTCGGCCAGGGCCTTGGGCATCGCCCAGTTGGCGCGCCCACCCACCACCGAGGTGGGGGAGTCGACAGCCATGAACGCGACCGTCGCCGAGACCTTGCGCCCGATCCGATAGCCGACGACGCCGAACGTCTCGTCGTACGCACCGACCGGCGTCTCCTCATATCGGACGAAGCCACCGATCACGAAGGCGGCGCGAGCACCTTGAGCGCGCAGTGCCTCGGGCAGGGCATCGGTCGCGGCATCGGGGGCCTTGGTGAACCAGACGGTGCCTGAGGAACGGACGCTCCACGGGGCCGGCGCCAGGTTCTCGGGGAGGGCGGCAGCCACGGAATCGCTCAGGGCGGTCTCGGGAACACCGGGGACTCGCAACAAGTCAGTCAGGATCATGCGCCGATCCTGCCATTGATCCGAGCTGCCCGGGAAGGATGATGTGCTGGTGGTCACTGCCCACGCAGTGAGTCCGGATGATCAGGGCACCCGCACGGCTGTTAGTCTTCAACGCGTTCGACATCCTTTAACTAGCCGTCCTGTGAGGCGGAGAAGGAGGTCCGGCAGTCACCATGCCTGCCCCCACCCAGACCGGTCCCGCCGATCCCGGCTCAGGACACACCGTCCTGGATGCCCGAGACATCTCCCGGGCGTTGACTCGCATCTCGCACGAGCTGCTCGAGCGGAACAAGGGTCCCGAGGACCTGATCCTGCTCGGACTGCACACTCGTGGCGTACCACTGGCCCGGCGCATCGGCGATCGGATCGCCGCTGTCGAGGGCACCCCGGTCGCCGTCGGCTCGCTCGACGTGACGATGTATCGCGACGACCTGCGCTCGCACCCGACCCGAGGACCGCAGAAGACAGTAGTCCCGCCCTCGGGCATAGACGGCAAGGTCGTCGTCCTGGTCGACGACGTCCTCTTCTCCGGGCGCACCATCCGGGCCGCCCTGGACGCGCTCAACGACCTCGGCCGTCCCGCTGCTGTCCGACTGGCCGTGCTGGTCGATCGCGGCCACCGCGAGCTGCCGATCCGCGCCGACCACGTCGGCAAGAACCTGCCCAGCGCCCGCTCCGAGCGGGTCAGCGTGCGGCTCGAGGAGATCGACGGCCACGACGAGGTCCGGATCTCCCAGCCCTCGGGATCGGAGACCGGCCAGTGAACCGGCACCTGCTCTCCATCGACGACCTCGCAGTCGACGACGTACGCACTATCTTCGACACCGCGGTCGAGATGCACGACGTCCAGAAGCGCCAGGTCAAGAAGCTCCCCGCCCTGCGCGGCCGCACGGTGATCAACCTGTTCTTCGAGGACTCGACCCGCACCCGGTCCAGCTTCGAGATCGCCGGCAAGTGGCTCTCCGCCGACACGATCAACATCACCGGCAAGGGCTCCTCCACCTCCAAGGGCGAGTCCCTGCGCGACACCGTGCTCACCGTGTGCGCCATGGGGGTGGACGCCCTGGTGATGCGGCACAGCGCCAGCGGCTCGGCCAAGCAGGTCAGCGAATGGGTCGACGCGGTCGTGATCAACGCCGGCGACGGCACCCACGAGCACCCGACCCAGGCCCTGCTCGACGCCTACACCCTCGAGCGTCGCCTCGGCAGCCTCGAGGGCCGACGGATCAGCGTGATCGGCGACCTGACCCACAGCCGCGTGTTCCGCAGTAACGTGCTGCTGCTGACCAAGCTCGGCGCCGAGGTCACGGTGGTGGCACCGCCGACCCTGATGCCCAGCGGCATCGACGCCTGGTCCAAGGACGCCGGCTTCGCCACCTCGTACGACATCGACGAGGTCCTGCCCACCTCGGACGCCGTGATGATGCTTCGGGTCCAGCGGGAGCGGATGAACGGGGCGTTCTTCCCGAGCGCCCGCGAATACACCGTCGGCTACGGCCTGACCCGCGACCGGCTGGCCAGCCTGGCCGAGGGCACCCCGATCCTGCACCCGGGTCCGATGAACCGCGGGCTCGAGATCGCCGCCGATGCCGCCGATGCGGCCCACTCGTTGATCCTCGACCAGGTCTCGGCCGGCGTCGCGGTCCGGATGTCCGTGCTCTACCACCTGCTCGCCGGAGAGGAAGCCACCGCATGAGCGCCCCCGAGAACGACTCCAGCCGGGTGATCGTCAAGGGAGCCTCGCTCCTCGGCGACAAGTCGGCCGACCTGCTCATCGTGGGGGGAGTGATCCGTGAGATCGGCTCGATCGACGCCAGGGACACCGCCCACGGCTCGGCCACGGTCATTGACGCCGACGGACTGGTCGCCCTGCCCGGCCTCGTCGACCTGCACACCCACCTGCGCGAGCCCGGCCGGGAGGACGCCGAGACGATCAGGACCGGTTCCATGGCCGCCGCAGTCGGCGGCTACACCGCGGTGCTGGCGATGGCCAACACCTCCCCGGTGACCGACACCGCCGAGAACGCCGAGCGGGTCTTCGACCTCGGCCGCGCCGCCGGCCTGGTCGACGTGCACCCGGTGGGCGCCGTCACCCGCGGGCTGGCCGGCGAAGAGCTTGCCGAGCTCGGCCTGATGAACCGCTCACGGGCCCGGGTGAAGGTGTTCTCCGACGACGGCAAGTGCGTCGGAGACCCGCGGGTGATGCGCCGGGCCCTGGAATACGTCAAGGCGTTCGGTGGCGTGATCAGCCAGCACTCCCAGGACGCCTCGCTCGCCGGTGCCTCCGCGTGCTGTCACGAGGGTGAGCTCTCCGGCCAGCTCGGTCTGCCCGGCTGGCCCGGCGTCGCCGAGGAGATCATCGTCGCCCGCGACGTGATGCTGGCCCGGCACACCGGATCGCGGGTGCACGTCGCCCACGTCAGCACCGCCGGCAGTGTCGAGGTCCTTCGCTGGGCCAAGGCCCAGGCCGCGAAGGATGGGCACTGGAGCGTCACCGCCGAGGTGACGCCGCACCACCTGCTGCTGACCACCGACCTGCTCTCGGGCTACGACCCGACCTACAAGGTCAACCCGCCGCTGCGACCCGTCGAGGACGTTGAGGCCCTGCGCGCCGCACTGGCCGACGGGACCATCGATGCGGTGGCCACCGACCACGCCCCGCACGCCCGTCACGACAAGGAACATGCCTTCGTCGACGCGGCCTTCGGCATGCTCGGCCTCGAGACCGCCCTGGCCGTGGTCAACACGGTGATGCGCGGCAACGACCTGCTCGACTGGGCCGGCATCGCCTCGGTGATGTCGGCCAACCCAGCCCGGATCGCCGGGCTGGACGACCAGGGCCAGGGGATCGCCGTCGGCGCTCCCGCCAACCTGACCCTGATCGACCCCGATGCCTCGGTCACCGTCGACCGGGACGCATCGGTCTCCCTCTCCCGCAACAATCCCTGGCACGGACGCACCCTGACCGGTGCCGTGCACGCGACGCTGCTGCGCGGCGTCGCCACCGTCGTGGAAGGACAACTGGCATGAGTGGTTTCGAGACAACCGAGGCGCTGCTCGTCCTCGAGGACGGACGCGTCTTCCGTGGCGAGTCCTATGGAGCACCGGGGGAGACCTTCGGTGAGGCGGTCTTCTCCACCGGTATGACCGGCTACCAGGAGACCCTCACCGATCCCTCCTACCACCGCCAGGTCGTGGTGATGACCGCGCCGCACATCGGCAACACCGGGGTGAACGACGAGGACCAGGAGTCCAGCCGGATCTGGGTGGCCGGGTACGTCGTACGCGACCCTGCCCGTGTCTCCTCCAACTGGCGCGCCCAGCGCACGCTCGACGAGGAGCTGCGCGACCAGGGCATCGTCGGCATCAGCGGCATCGACACCCGCGCACTGACCCGCCACCTGCGCGAGCGCGGCGCGATGCGGGTCGGGATCTCCAGCACCGAGACCGACCCCGAGGCGCTGCTTGCCCGGGTCCGTGAGTCCGGCGAGATGAAGGGCTCCGAGCTCTCCAGCGAGGTGTCCACCCGCGAGACCTACGTGGTGCCCGCCCAGAACCTGGCCGGCGGCGCCAAGCCGTTCGTCGTGGCAGCCCTCGACCTCGGCATCAAGGCCAACACCCCGCGGATGCTGAGCGAGCGTGGGGTGGAGGTGCACGTGCTGCCCGCCGACGCCACGCTCGAGCAGGTCAACGCGGTCAACCCCGACGGCCTGTTCTTCTCCAACGGCCCCGGCGACCCGGCAGCCACCACGGCCCAGGTCGAGCTCCTCAAGGGCGCCCTGGCCCAGGGCCTGCCCTACTTCGGGATCTGCTTCGGCAACCAGCTCTTCGGTCGCGCGCTCGGCTTCGGCACCTACAAGCTGAAGTACGGCCACCGGGGCATCAACCAGCCGGTGATGGACCGCACCACCGGCAAGGTCGAGGTCACCGCCCACAACCACGGCTTCGCCGTGGACGCGCCCCTGCAGGGCAGCACCACCACCGAGTTCGGTGAGGCGACCGTCTCGCACGTGTGCCTCAACGACGACGTGGTCGAGGGCCTGGAGCTCCGCGACGCCGCGGGCCAGCTGACGAGCTTCTCGGTCCAGTACCACCCCGAGGCCGCCGCCGGTCCGCACGACGCGGCATACCTCTTCGACCGCTTCCGCGGATTGATGGACTCACGGCGAGCAACGCACGCCGACGACAACGCAGTGCTGACGGAAGGGCAGGCCTGAGATGCCGAAGCGCGAAGACATCAAGTCGGTCCTGGTCATCGGCTCCGGGCCGATCATCATCGGCCAGGCCTGCGAGTTCGACTACTCGGGCACCCAGGCGTGCCGGGTGCTCAAGGAGGAGGGCCTGCGGGTCATCCTGGTCAACTCCAACCCGGCCACGATCATGACCGACCCCGAGTTCGCCGACGCAACGTACGTCGAGCCGATCACCGCCGAGTTCGTCGAGAAGGTGATCGCCAAGGAGCGTCCCGACGCCCTGCTCGCGACCCTGGGCGGACAGACCGCGCTGAACTGCGCCGTCGCGCTCGACAAGGCCGGCGTGCTGGAGAAGTACAACGTCGAGCTGATCGGAGCCTCGATCGAGGCCATCGATCGGGGCGAGAACCGGCAGGAGTTCAAGAAGATCGTCGCCGAGCTCGGTGGCGAGTCGGCCCGCTCGGTGATCTGCCACTCGATCGACGACCTGCTCGAGGCCGCCGACGACCTGGGCTACCCGATGGTGGTCCGCCCCTCCTTCACGATGGGCGGCACCGGCTCGGGGATGGCCTACAACGAGGCCGACCTGCGGCGCATCGGCGGCTCCGGCCTCGCCGCATCGCCCACCACCGAGGTGCTCCTGGAGGAGTCCATCCTCGGCTGGAAGGAGTACGAGCTCGAGGTGATGCGCGACAGCGCCGACAACTCGGTGATCGTCTGCTCCATCGAGAACCTCGACCCGATGGGCACGCACACCGGTGACTCGATCACCGTCGCCCCGGCGATGACCCTGACCGACCGCGAGTACCAGAAGATGCGCGACCTCGCGATCGGCATCATCCGGGCCGTGGGCGTCGACACCGGTGGCTGCAACATCCAGTACGCCGTGAACCCCGCCGACGGGCGCCTGATCGTCATCGAGATGAACCCCCGGGTGTCCCGGTCCAGTGCCCTGGCGTCGAAGGCGACCGGCTTCCCGATCGCCAAGATCGCCGCGAAGGTGGCCATCGGCTACACCCTCGACGAGATCCCGAACGACATCACCACCCGCGCCGACGGCGGCAGCACCCCCGCTGCCTTCGAGCCGACCCTCGACTACGTCGTGGTCAAGGTGCCCCGGTTCGCGTTCGAGAAGTTCCCCGGCGCCGACCCGGTGCTGACCACCCACATGAAGTCGGTCGGCGAGGCGATGGCGATCGGCCGCAACTTCACCGAGGCACTGCAGAAGGCGCTGCGCTCCTTGGAGAGCAAGGACGCGGTCTTCGACTGGAGCCACACCTGGGTCGACCTGGACAAGGAAGCGATCCTCGCCGAGGCAGCCGTTCCGCACGACGGCCGGCTGCGCAAGGTGATGGACGCGATCCGTGCGGGAGCCACGCTCGAGGAGCTCTTCGAGTCGACGAAGATCGACCCCTGGTTCCTCGACCAGCTGGTGCTGATCAACGAGATCGCCGGCGAGATCGCGGGCGCCGACGGGCTGAGCCCGGCGCTGCTGCGCAGGGCGAAGCGGCACGGGTTCTCCGATGCCCAGATCGGCAAGATCCGCAACATGTCCGCAGCCGTGGTGCGCGGTGTGCGCCACGCCCTCGGTGTCCGCCCGGTGTTCAAGACGGTCGACACCTGCGCGGCCGAGTTCGCCGCGGCCACGCCCTACTACTACTCCTCCTACGACGAGGAGAGCGAGGTCCTCCCGCGCCCCGAGGGCAAGGAAGCTGTGATCATCCTTGGCTCCGGTCCCAACCGGATCGGCCAGGGCATCGAGTTCGACTACTCGTGCGTGCACGCCAGCATGGCGCTCAGCGCCGCCGGCTACGAGACGATCATGGTCAACTGCAACCCGGAGACGGTCTCCACCGACTACGACACCTCGGACCGGCTCTACTTCGAGCCGCTGACCCTCGAGGACGTCCTCGAGATCGTCGACGCGGAGCGCGCCGCAGGACCGATCGCCGGTGTGATCTGCCAGCTCGGTGGACAGACCCCGCTCGGCCTGGCCCGCGGCCTGGAGGAGGCCGGCGTCAAGATCGTCGGCACCTCTCCGACAGCGATCGACCTGGCCGAGGAACGCGGCGCCTTCGGCCGGGTCCTGGCCGAGGCCAACCTGCCGGCTCCCAAGCACGGGACCGCGACCACGTTCGGCCAGGCCCAGGAGATCGCCAACGAGATCGGCTACCCGGTCCTCGTCCGGCCCTCCTACGTGCTCGGTGGGCGTGGCATGGAGATCGTCTACGACGACAGCGCGCTCGAGGCCTACCTCGAGAAGTACGTCGCCAACGGGCTGATCAGCGAGGCGCAGCCGGTCCTGGTCGACCGCTTCCTCGACGACGCGGTCGAGATCGACGTCGATGCGATCTATGACGGGAACGAGCTCTTCCTGGGCGGAGTGATGGAGCACATCGAGGAGGCCGGCATCCACTCCGGCGACTCCTCCTGTGCGCTGCCGCCGATCACTCTGGGCAGCTCGGAGGTCGAGCGGATCCGCCAGTCCACCAAGGCGATCGCCGATGGTGTCGGCGTGCGCGGGCTGCTCAACATCCAGTACGCCATGGCATCGGACGTGCTCTACGTCCTCGAGGCCAACCCGCGCGCCTCGCGCACCGTGCCATTCGTCTCCAAGGCCACCGCCACGCCGCTGGCCAAGGCTGCGGCCCGGGTGATGCTCGGTGCCTCGATCCAGGACCTCCGCGACGAGGGTCTCCTGCCCGCACACGGCGACGGCGGGCACCTGCCCGACGGGTCGCCGATCGCGGTCAAGGAAGCGGTCATGCCGTTCAACCGGTTCCGCACGCCCGACGGCACCATGGTCGACGCGGTCCTCGGCCCGGAGATGCGCTCGACCGGCGAGGTGATGGGCTTCGACGCCAACTTCGGCTCGGCGTTCGCCAAGGCCGAGGCCGGTGCCTATGGCTCGCTGCCGCTCAGCGGCAAGGTCTTCGTGTCGGTCGCCAACCGCGACAAGCGACACATGATCTTCCCGATCAAGCAGCTCGCGGAGATGGGCTTCGAGATCCTGGCCACCGCCGGCACCGCCGAGGTGCTGCGCCGCAACGGGGTGACCGCCTCACTGGTCCGCAAGCACTACGAGGGCGAGGGGTCCGACGGCGAGCGGACCGTCGTGGGACGCATCCACGACGGCGAGGTCGCACTGGTGGTCAACACGCCTCACGGCACCACCAGCGGCGGATCACCGCGCCTGGACGGCTACGAGATCCGGGCAGCCGCGATCATGACCGACATCCCGTGCATCACGACGATCCAGGGACTCGGCGCCGCCGTGCAGGGCATCCAGGCCATGCGGGCCGGCGAGATCGGTGTCCGATCGCTGCAGGACTGGGCCACGGTGATCGGCCGGGCGAAGACCGAGGCCGGCAGCAAGGAGCGCGGGTGAGGCCCTACTCCCTGCTCTTCGACCACCTGCTCACCCGCACTGATCCCGAGCAGGCGCACCACGCTGCGTTCGCCGCGATCCGTGCGGCTGCGCCTCTCACCGGGAAGGGTTATCGACGACTCGTGCCCGACTGCTCGGTGAAGGCACTGGGACTCGACTTCGCCAACGTCCTGGGACTGGCCGCCGGCTTCGACAAGAACGCAGTCGGGATCGACGCCCTGGCCGCGCTCGGATTCGGTCACGTCGAGATCGGGACGGTCACCGGCGAGGCACAGCCCGGCAACCCCAAGCCGCGCCTGTTCCGGCTCACCGACGACCGCGCGATCGTCAACAGGATGGGCTTCAACAACGACGGTGCCGAAGTGGTGGCTCGACGTCTTGCCGAGAGGCGACGCGAGCGGGACCGCCGCCACCAGGGACACGGACCGATCCTGGGCGTCAACATCGGCAAGACCAAGGTGGTGCCGGAAGAGGACGCGGTCGCGGACTACGAGAAGTCCACCCGGTTGCTCGCACCCGAGGCCGACTACCTCGTGGTCAACGTCAGCTCGCCGAACACCCCGGGGCTGCGCAACCTCCAGGCCGTCGAGAAGCTGGAGCCGCTGCTCACCGCCGTACGCCGCCAGGCCGACGCGGTTGCCCCGAAGCGGGTGCCCCTGCTGGTCAAGATCGCCCCGGACCTGGACGATGACGACGTGCTCGCCGTCGTAGACCTGGCCAGTGCGACCGGTCTCGATGGGATCATCGCGACCAACACCACGATCTCGCGCGATGGGTTGGCCAGCCCGGCGGGTCGGGTCGAGGCGGTCGGTGCCGGCGGACTCTCCGGGCGACCCCTGACGCAACGCTCGCTGGAGGTGCTCCGGTTGCTCAACCAGCGCACCGACGAGCTGACCCTGGTCTCGGTCGGTGGCATCACCACCCTCGAGGATGCCCTCGCCCGGCTCGACGCCGGTGCCACCCTGCTGCAGGGCTACACGGCCTTCGTCTACGAGGGCCCGATGTGGCCGCGCACGATCCTGCGGGGGCTGGCCGGCCGATGAGCAGCGCTCGTGATCCTCTCCACGTCACCGGTGAAGTGCTGTCGGTGAAGAGGATCGGTGCCTATCGTCACCTCACCCTGGTCGCGCCCGGTGTCGCCGAGCGCAGCCGCCCCGGCAACTTCGTCGCGGTCTCGGTCGGGGATCTCCGGCCGCGCAGTCACCAGACCCGCCTCAGCTATTGGATCCACCGGGTCCGCAACACCGGCAGCCACGGCGCCACCATCGAGATCATCGTGGAACCGCGCGGCGCTGGTTCGCAGTGGCTCACCGGGCTCGGCCAGGGCAGCCGCGTCGACCTGACCGGGCCCCTGGGCCGCCCGTTCGCCCAGCCCAAGGAGCCGGTGAGCTGCCTGCTGGTCGGGGAGGGGCACTCCGCGGCCCCGCTGTTCCCCCTGGCCGAACGGCTGCGGGAACGCGGTTGCGTGGTGTCGATGCTGCTGGCCGCCTCCGATGAGCAACACCTCCTGGCTGCCCTGGAGGCCAGACGCTCCGCCCGGTCGGTCACGGTCGTCACCCGCGACGGCTCGGTCGGACGTAGCGGCCGAGTCGCCGACGTACTCCCCGAGCTCCTGGCCCAGGTGGACGCCGACGTCGCCTATGCCGCGGGATCGGTGGAAACCCTGCACGCGGTGGCCGCCGCGGCGGAGGCACACGGTGCCTGGAGCCAGGTCGCGCTCGAGCTCCCGCAACCCTGCGGCACCGGCCTCTGCAACGGCTGTCCGCTGCCCGTGGTGGGGGAGGACGGCGTCGCACGCATCGTCCGCGCCTGCCACGAGGGCCCCGTGGTCCGTGGCGACCGGGTGCGCTGGACCGCCCTGCTCGAGGGCGCCTGATGGACCTGGGCGCACTCACCCTCAACCCACCCGTCCTGGTCGCCTCCGGCTGCGGCGGCACCGGCCGCGAGCTCGACGCGCTCGGCGGGCTGGCCGGCCTCGGCGCCTTCGTCACCCGCTCGATCACGCTCGACGCACGCGAGGGCGGCCCGGCGCCGCGCATCGTCGGCACCCCGTCGGGCCTGGTCAACGCGGTCGGCCTGCAGAACCCCGGCATCGACCAGTTCCTCGCCCGGGAGCTGCCCTGGCTCGCCGCCCACGACGTGCCCGCGATCGTCTCGGTCGCCGGTTCCAGCATCGGTGAGTACGCCGATCTCGGCCGTCGGCTCGGCCGGTCCCCGGGGGTGGCCGGCATCGAGGTCAACCTGTCCGTCCCGGACGCGGCGGGCCTGAACATCTTCGACGCCCGCGAGCCGTTCTCGGCAGCGCGCGTCATCGCCGCAGTCCGGCGAGACCTCCCGCGTGGAATGCCGGTGCTGGCCAAGCTCGGCCCGCAGTCGAACCGGATCGGCGAGAGCGCCCGAGCCGTGGCCGAGGCCGGTGCCGACGCGGTGGTGGTGACCAACGCCGTGCCCGCACTGATGCCCGACGGTCGACCCGGGGGACTGAGCGGACCCGCGATCGGGCCGCTGGCCCTGCGCTGTGTGTACGAGGTCCGTGTGGCCCTGCCCGACCTGCCCGTCATCGGGGTCGGCGGCATAGCGTGTGCGGCCGACGCCCGCGCCTTCCTGGCAGCCGGTGCCTCAGCCGTCCAGATCGGCACCGCCCTGCTCCACGACCCCACCACCGCCGTGCGCATCGCGGCCGAACTCGGAGGAGACCCTTCATGACCAGCACCACGTTCGGAGCCCGCTTCCGCGAGGCGCTCGAGACCCGCGGTCCGCTCTGTGTAGGCATCGACCCGCACCCCGGTCTGTTGGGGGACTGGGGCCTCGACGACACGGTCGAGGGCCTGGAGAAGTTCGCGCTCACGGCCGTCGAGGCGGTCGCCGGGGAGGTGTCGCTGCTCAAGCCCCAGTCCGCCTTCTACGAGCGGTTCGGAAGCCGCGGGATCGCGGTGCTGGAGCGAGTCATCTCCGATGCCCGCGCCGCGGGGGCGCTGGTCCTGCTCGACGTGAAGCGTGGCGACATCGGTTCGACCTCGCAGGCCTATGCCGACGCCTACCTCGACCAGTCCTCGCCGCTCGCCGTGGACGCGATCACTGCCAGCCCCTATCTGGGCTTCGGATCGGTGAGCCCGATGATCGAGACCGCCCTGCGCAACGATGCCGGCGTCTTCGTCCTCGCGCTGACCTCCAACAAGGAGGCTCCCGAGGTCCAGCACGCCCTCGTCGAGGGTGGGCGCAGCGTGGCCGGCACCGTGCTGGACCACCTGGCTGCCCTCAACCAGGGCGCTGAACCCCTGGGGTCGATCGGTGCGGTCGTCGGCGCCACCATCGGCGAGACGGGGGAGTCCTTCGACTTCAACGGCCCGATCCTCGTGCCCGGGGTGGGCGCGCAGGGCGGCACGGTCGACGACGTACGCCGGATCTTCGGCGCTGCGGCCCGCAACGTGACCCCGAGCAGCTCACGCGGCCTGCTCGCCGCAGGACCGTCGGTGAGCGCCTTCCGGGATGCCTGCCGCCGCGCCAACGACGAGTTCCGCGTGCTCGCAGGCGCCTGATGCGCAGCCTCGCCCTCGCCCTGGTCCTCGTCCTCGTGACGGGGGTCGCGTCAGCCTGCTCCGAGTCGGAGGACGACCGGCGAGAGGCCTACTGCGAGCAGGTGAAGAAGGACAGTGCCGAGCTCACCCGGATCACCGACGAGGGTGGACAGTCAGCCTTCGTGACGGCACTGCCGATCCTGGACGGTCTAGCGGAGAAGAGCCCGAGTGACCTCAAGGACGAGTGGCAGGCACTGACCAACGCCCTGCACGGACTCGACGACGCCTTGAAGGAGACCGGCCTCGAGCCCGCAGACGTCGACGGGGAGCTCCCGGACGGGTTGAGTGCCGCGGAGCGTCGTACGGTCATCGGCGCGGCGTCGGTGCTGGCTTCTGACGAGGTCCTTGCGGCCACGGAGGGCATCGAGCAGCATGCGCTCGACATCTGCGGCACGGCCCTGCTCTGATCGTGACTGAGGGGGAGCCCGCGCACATCGGGACCAGTGCCCCCTGCGTTGCCGAATCCGTGACGCTGTGACTAGATTGACCACAGTCCGACCCCCTGAATGAATGACGAGGACCTGTTCCCGTGGCCCTGCCCCAGCTCACCCCCGAACAACGTCAGGCCGCACTGGACAAGGCGGCCGCGTCGCGTCGGGAACGTGCCGAGGTGAAGAACCGGTTGAAGAACTCCGGTGCCTCGATCGTCGACGTTCTCCGAGAGGGCCAGACCAACGAGGTCGTCGGCAAGATGAAGGTGATCGACCTGCTGCAGTCGATGCCGGGCCTGGGCAAGGTGCGGGCCCGCCAGCTGATGGAGCGGTTGAGCATCGCTGAGAGCCGCCGCGTCCGCGGCCTCGGCATCAAGCAGGTCGCGGCCCTCGAGGCCGAGTTCAGCTCGCGGGGCTGACGCCGTGAGTGAGCCCACCGCGACGGGCACGCGTGCCCCCGCGCGCCTCGTCGTACTCGCCGGTCCCACGGCCGTCGGCAAGGGAACCGTCGCGGCCACCATCCGCGAGGACCACCCGGGCGTGTGGATCTCGGTCTCTGCGACGACTCGCCCGGCCCGACCCGGCGAGGTCGACGGCGTGCACTACCACTTCGTGTCCGACGCCGAGTTCGACGCGATGATCGCCGAGAACCAGCTGCTGGAGTGGGCGGTGGTCCACAAGGCCGCGCGCTACGGCACCCCTCGGCGCCCGGTCGAGGAGGCCCTGGCCGCTGCACGGCCCGCCCTGCTGGAGATCGATCTCCAGGGTGCGCGGCAGGTCAAGGCCAACATGCCCGAGGCACTCTTCGTCTTCCTGGCCCCGCCGTCGTGGTCCGAGCTGGTGCGACGCCTGGTCGGTCGCGGCACCGAGGACGAGCGCGAACGGGAGCGCCGACTCGAGACCGCGCGCATCGAGTTGGCCGCCGAGGCGGAGTTCGACGTCACCATCGTGAACCATGAAGTTCACGATGCGGCGCAGGAGTTGGTAGCCTTGATGAAGGCCCAGTGACTTCCAGCCTGCCCATCGGCTGCTGAGTGGCCGAATTCTGTTCCATCCATCGACTTTCTGTGAGGCGTGTGCACGTGTCTGTCCCCACCGGCGAGGGTGTCACCAACCCCTCGATCGACGATCTGCTCACCAAGACGGACTCCAAGTACAAGCTGGTCCTCTACAGCGCCAAGCGCGCTCGGCAGATCAACGCCTACTACTCCCAGCTCGGTGAGGGTCTCCTCGAGTACGTCGGCCCCCTGGTCGACACGCACATCCAGGAGAAGCCGCTCTCGATCGCGCTGCGCGAGATCAACGAGGACCTGCTGACCTGCGAGGACGTCGACCCCGCCGAGCTCGCCGCTGAGGAAGCCGCCGCCAAGGCCGCTGCCGCAGAGCCCGACTTCAGCGTCTCCGAGTAGTCCCACGCAGGTGCCCCCCGAAGCCGATGACATGACGGATTCCATCCACGGATCTGGTTCGGGAACCTCCCACGACATGGCCGCCTCCCCGACGGGGACGCGGCCACGCGTGGTTCTGGGTGTCAGTGGCGGGATCGCGGCCTACAAGGCCTGCGAGCTGCTGCGCCGGTTCACCGAGTCCGGTCACGACGTCACCGTGGTGCCTACCGCCGCCGCCCTCGAGTTCGTCGGCGCGCCCACCTGGGCAGCACTCTCCGGCAAGCCGGTCAGCAGCGAGGTGTGGGACGACGTACACGCTGTCCCGCACGTCAAGATCGGTCAGCAGGCAGACCTCGTCGTCGTCGCTCCGGCCACCGCGGACCTGCTCGCCAAGGCCGCGACCGGTCAGGCCCCGGACCTGCTCACCAACACCCTGCTCACCGCACGCTGCCCGGTGGTGTTCGCGCCAGCCATGCACACCGAGATGTGGGAGCACCCGGCCACCGCCGCCAATGTCGCCACGCTGCGCCAGCGCGGGAACATCGTGATCGAGCCCGCCGAGGGCCGGCTCACCGGCAAGGACACCGGCAAGGGCCGCCTGCCGGACCCCGCCGAGATCTTCGAGCTGAGCCTCGACGTCCTCTCCCGCGGAATCGGTGAGCCTGACCTCGCCGGGCGTCACGTCGTGGTCTCCGCGGGCGGCACCCGTGAATACCTCGACCCCGTGCGGTTCCTGGGCAACCGGTCCTCGGGCCTCCAGGGCATCGCCCTGGCCCGCACCGCAGCCGCCCGTGGTGCCGAGGTCACGCTGATCGCCGCGAACGTGACCCTGCCCGCGCCCGCCGGGGTCAAGGTCGTGGAGGTCTCCACCACCGCCGAGCTGCGCGAGGCCGTCGTCTCGGCCGCCATCGCTGCGGACGTGGTCGTGATGGCCGCCGCCCCGGCGGACTTCCGGCCCACCTCGGTGAGCGACGCCAAGATCAAGAAGTCCTCGGACGGGTCCGCCCCGAGCATCGAGCTCGCGCAGAACCCGGACATCCTCAAGGAGATCTCCCAGCATCGCTCTCGCGACGGCCAGGTCATCGTCGGGTTCGCAGCCGAGACCGGCGACGACACCGGCACCGTGCAGGAGCTGGCCGTGGCCAAGCTCGCCCGCAAGGGATGCGACCTGCTGGTCGTCAACGACGTCAGCGGCGGGGCAGTCTTCGGCAGCCTCGAGAACGAGGCAGTCATCCTGTCCGCCGACGGAGCCAGCACCCCCGTTCCCCGCGGGACCAAGGCTGCGGTGGCCCATGCGATCTGGGACCGGGCGGTTCGACTTCTCGACGGCGCCTGAGCGCCTTCGGCACACCGGTGGACATCGGAAACGTAACCAAGCCGATGGACTATCGTTCTAGGACCACACCAACGATCGGGAGTGAGTAGCACAGTGGCTGGACGTCTTTTCACGTCGGAATCAGTGACCGAGGGTCACCCCGACAAGATCGCTGACCAGATCAGCGACACAGTTCTCGATTTCCTCATGGCGAACGACTCCGACCCGGAGAACCTCCGCGTCGCCGTCGAGACGCTGCTGACCACCGGCCTCGTCGTCGTGGCCGGCGAGGTGCGCACCGACGCCTATGCGCCGGTGGCCGAGCTGGTCCGCAAGAAGATCCTCGAGATCGGCTACGACCACTCCGACAAGGGCTTCGACGGCACCACCTGTGGTGTCCAGGTCGCGATCGGCGGCCAGTCCGTCGACATCGCCGCCGGCGTCGACCAGGGCCACGAGTCACGTGTCGGCGACTCCGAGGACGACCTCGACAAGCGCGGTGCCGGCGACCAGGGCCTGATGTTCGGCTATGCCTGCGACGACACTCCCGAGCTCTTCCCGCTGCCGATCAAGATCGCGCAGACGCTCTCGGAGAAGCTCTCCGAGGTGCGCAAGAACGGCACGCTCGACTACCTGCGTCCGGACGGCAAGACCCAGGTCACCATCGAGTACGACGAAGAGAACACCCCGGTGCGGGTCGACACGGTGGTCCTCTCGACGCAGCACGCCGAGGGCATCGAGCACGCCACCCTCGAGGCTGACATCAAGAAGCACGTCATCGACGCCGTCCTGGCGACCTTCGACATCCCCTCCGACGACTACCGACTGCTGGTCAACCCGACCGGCAAGTTCGTCGTCGGAGGCCCGATGGGTGACGCCGGCCTGACCGGCCGCAAGATCATCGTCGACACCTACGGCGGCATGGCCCGCCACGGTGGCGGCGCGTTCTCCGGCAAGGACCCGTCGAAGGTCGACCGCTCGGCTGCCTATGCCATGCGGTGGGTCGCCAAGAACGTCGTCGCGGCTGGGCTGGCCCGTCGGTGCGAGGCGCAGGTCGCCTATGCCATCGGCAAGGCGCACCCGGTCGGTGTCTTCATCGAGACGTTCGGCACCGGCACCGTCCCGGACGAGCAGATCCAGGAAGCCGTGCTCAAGGTCTTCGACCTCCGCCCGGCTGCGATCATCCGCGACCTCGACCTGCTCCGCCCGATCTATGCCCAGACCGCTGCCTACGGGCACTTCGGTCGCGAGCTGGACGACTTCACCTGGGAGAAGACCGACCGGGCCGACGAGCTCAAGGCTGCAATCGGCGCCTGATCCCACACCAGAACAGATCACCGGTCCTTCGGTGAGACGGGCGCTCCCCGGTCGGAACTCCGGCCGGGGAGATCTCATTTGCCCGCGCGCACGGACCACGGCCGTACGCCGTCAACGCGCTGTCGGCGTCCACTGGTAGGAATACCCGGGTGAGCAGGCCACCTGAGAACGCCCCGGACGAGCAGCCCGAGCTGCTCGCGGGCATGGCGCGAGCGAGTGTGCGCGCCCAGAAGGGGCCTGCGAAGAAGTCGGTGGTGATCACCGAGGTGGATCCGGTTGCCCGGGTCCTGGTCGACCTGCCGCTCGCCCACCTGGACCGGCCCTTCGACTATGCCGTGCCACAGACGATGGCCGAGACGGCCGTGCCCGGTGCCCGGGTCAAGGTCCGCTTCGCCGGCCAGGACGTCGATGCATTCATCGTGGAACGCTGCCCGGTGAGTGAGCACGCCGGGCGCCTGCAGCCGTTGCGCCGAGTGGTCAGCCCCGAACCGGTGCTGGCCCGCCAGGTCGCCGAGCTCGCCGGTCAGGTGGCCCAGCGCTACGCCGGCACCCGGGCAGACGTGCTCCGGCTCGCGGTGCCTCCGCGCCACGCCACCACCGAGAAGGAGCCCTCGGTCCCCGCCGCCCCGGGACCGGTCACGGGACCTCGCCCCTCCGCAGGACTCAGTGAGTCCGAGGGACCCGGCCCGTCCGCCGGACCCGGCCCCTCCGCAGTGCCTGGGCCGGAAGGCTGGACAGAGCTCAGCCACGGTCCCGAGTTCCTCGGCGCCCTGGCAGCCGGCAAGTCGCCACGGGCGGTCTGGGCGCCGCCACCGGGCGCCCGGTGGCCACACCTGCTGGCGCACGCGACGGCGGCCTGCCTGGCGTCCGGGCGGGGAGCCCTGATCTGTGTGCCTGACGGCAAGGACGTGGCCCGCGTCTCGGCCGCCCTCGATGAGGTCCTCGGCCCGGATCAACACGTCAGCCTGATGGCGGACAGCGGCCCGGCAGCCCGCTACCGGGACTTCCTGCGGGTCTCGCGAGGAGCGGTCCGCGTGGTCGTCGGCACCCGCGCGGCCGCCTATGCACCGGTGCACGACCTCGGACTGGTCGCGATCTGGGACGACGGGGACGACCTCCACGCCGAGCCCAGGGCGCCCTATCCGCACACCCGCGAGATCCTGCTGACCAGAGCCGAGCTCGAGGGGACCGCAGCCCTGATCGGCGGTCACGCCCGCACCGTCGAGGCGCACTACTTGGTCACCACCGGTTGGGCAGTGGAGCTCAGCCCCGCGCGTGAGGTCATACGCCGAGCACTGCGGGTGAACGTGGCCGGCTCCAGCGACCACGACCTCGAACGCGATGCCCACGCACGGACCTCGAGGATCCCGCGACAGGTCTTCGAGGGCATCCGCGCGGCCCTCGAGACCGGCCCGGTCCTGGTGCAAACACCGCGCGCGGGATATGCAGCCACCCTGGCCTGTGAGCGCTGCCGGACCCCCGCGCGGTGCGCGGCGTGCCAAGGCCCGTTGCGCCAACCCCGTGCGGAGTCGGTCCCCGAGTGCGGGTGGTGCGGGACGGCCGCGGGGGACTTCCGGTGCCTCGAATGCGGACACCGCGGGCTGCGGGCACCGGTGCGCGGTGACGCGCGCACCGCGGAGGAGCTGGGCCGGATGTTCCCGCGCACCCTGATTCGGACCTCCAGCGGCGACCGGGTCCTGGACACGGTGGGCTCCGCGCCGGCCATCGTCGTGGCCACCCCGGGTGCCGAACCAGTCGCCACGCAGGGCTACTCCGCCGTGGTGCTCCTCGACACCTGGCTCGCGCTGGCCAGGGTGGACCTGCGCACGCCTGAGGAGGCCGTACGACGCTGGATGAACGCGGCCGCGCTGACCCGTCGCGGCGGCACCGTCCTGGTGGTCGGCGACCCGGCCCATCCGACGATCCAGGCGTTGGTGCGCTGGGATCCGGCGGGCTTCGCGGAGCGCGAGCTCGAGGAACGTCGTTCGGCCCACCTGCCCCCGGCCAGCAGGCTGGCCACCCTCACCGGCCCTGCGGGTGCCGTGGACGACGCCGTGACAGTGCTCACCCTTCCGGACGGGGCCGAGCTGCTCGGTCCGCTCGCCCTGGAGGACACCGACCTGGTCCGGGCTGTCATCCGCGCGCCTCGCCGGGCGGCCAATGCGCTCAGTGAGTCGCTCCTGGAGCTGCAACGGGTCCGGTCCTCACGCAAGCTCGACCCGGTCCGGGTGCAGGTCGATCCCTACGCACTGTGACCAGGACCGGCGCCGGTGCGACGTACACTGATCGGCGCACTCAACAGCAAGGAGCACCGTGGCAGTCCAGCCCATCCGCCTTTTCGGCGACCCGATCCTGCGCAGCCGCGCGGTGGAGGTCTCCACGTTCGACAAGGAGCTCCGCACCCTTGTCTCCGACCTGACCGACACGATGCTCGAGGCGCCCGGCGCCGGGCTCGCGGCGCCGCAGATCGGGGTCGGCCTCCGGGTCTTCACCTGGAACATCGACGGTGAGGTCGGCCACCTGGTCAACCCCACGCTGGAGCTCTCCGAGGAGCAACAGTTCGGAGCCGAAGGGTGCCTCTCGCTCCCCGAGCTGACCTATGACTGCCGTCGGGCGCTCTCGGTCGTCGCCAACGGATTCTCGATGCACGGTGAGCCGATCACCATCTCCGGATCCGAGCTGCTGGCGCGGGCGATCCAGCACGAGACGGACCACCTCGACGGGATCCTGTTCATCGACAAGCTCGACACCGAGGCCCGCAAGCACGCGATGAAGACAATTCGCGAGTCCGACTGGTTCGGCCTCGAGAAGCCCACGATCAAGGTCTCGCCCCACGCCACGAACGGATTCGGATTCTGATGCGCCTCGTCTTCGCCGGCACCCCTGAGGTCGCCGTGCCGTCCCTGGACGCGATTGCCGCCTCCGACCACGAGCTGGTCGGTGTGGTCACCCGCCCCGACGCCCCGTCCGGTCGAGGCCGCAAGCTCGTCGCGTCCCCGGTGGCGCAGCGCGCCGAGGAGCTCGGCATCCCGGTGCTCAAGCCCGAGCACCCGAAGGACCCTGCCTTCCAGGAGCAGCTGAGGGCGCTGGCACCGGACTGCTGCCCCGTCGTCGCCTATGGCGCACTGCTTCCGCAGTCGGCGCTGGACATCCCCGAGCACGGCTGGATCAATCTGCACTTCTCGCTGCTTCCCGCCTGGCGTGGTGCCGCACCCGTGCAGCACTCGATCTGGGCGGGCGACGAGGTCACCGGCGCCAGCACCTTCCGGATCGTCAAGGCTCTCGACGCCGGCGCGGTCTTCGGCCTGATGACCGAGACGATCCGTCCCACCGACACCGCGGGCGACCTCCTGGGCCGTCTGGCCGAGGGCGGGGCCCACCTCCTGGTGAGCACCCTGGACGGCATCGAGACCGGCACGTTGGAGCCCCGCGAGCAGTCCACCGACGGGATCAGCATCGCCCCCAAGATCCTGGTGGAAGACGCCCGGATCGACTGGACCCAGCCGGCGATGAGCATCGACCGCCAGGTGCGGGCCTGCACGCCGGGCCCGGGAGCCTGGTCGCTGCACGAGGGCGAACGGATCAAGATCGGTCCGGTCACCATCGACGAGACCCACGAACCCCTGGAGCCCGGGCTGGTATCGGTCGGCAAGAAGGCCGTTCACGTCGGCACGGGCACGGCTGCGGTGCGGCTCGGTGAGGTCAAGGCGTTCGGCAAGAAGCAGATGAACGCTGCCGACTGGGCCCGCGGCGTCCGCCTCGAGCCGGGCACCCGGTTCGGTGACCAGTGAAGTCGTCACAGTGAAGTTGCCCGGTGAAGTCGGCCCCGGTGAAGTCGGCCCAGTGAGGCCCGCCCATGGCTGACCCACGTGGCAGGCGTCGTCGCCCGGGCGGTCGCCCCGCGCCGGCTCGCGCCAAGGTCGACGCACCCCGCGCCGCCGCCTACGACGTACTCAAGGCGGTGCGCGTCGACGACGCCTATGCCAACCTCGTCCTTCCGCACGTCCTGCGGACCGCCGGGCTGACCGGGCGTGACGCCGCGTTCGTTACCGAGCTGGCCAGCGGCACGATCCGCCGCCAGGGCACCTACGACGCCATCCTGCGTGCCTGTGTCGATCGCCCGCTGGCCAAGGTCGAGGCCAAGGTGCTCGACGCCCTGAGGCTCGGCACGCACCAGCTGCTCGCGATGCGCGTCCCACCACATGCCGCGATCTCCAGCACGGTCGACCTGGTCCGCGCCAAGGCAGGGCAGGGACCTGCGGGCTTCACCAATGCCGTGCTCCGCAAGGTCGCCGAGCACGACCACGACCAGTGGGTACGCCGGATCGCCCCCACCGACCCGGTCGGGTTCGCCGCCATCGCCCATGCCCATCCGGTGTGGGTCGTGGAGGAACTGCGTCGCTCGCTCCGTTCCGTCGGCGCCGCAGATGAGCTCGAGACGTTGCTGGCGGCGGACAACGCGGCCCCCAAGGTCACCCTGGTGTCCCGACCGGGCACGTCCACGGTGGAGGAGCTGCAGGCCGCTGGCGCCGAACCAACCGGTCGCTCGCCGCATGCTCTGGTTCTCGACTCGGGTGACCCCGGTGCCATCGCCGCGGTGGCCGAGGGACGTGCCGGTGTCCAGGACGAGGGCTCACAGCTCGTGGCCCTGGCGCTGGCCCATGTCGGCCTCGAGGGCCGCGACGAGCGCTGGCTGGACACCTGCGCCGGTCCGGGCGGGAAGTCAGCCCTGCTCGGGGCCCTGGCCGGGCAACGTGGCGCCCACCTGCTCGCCTCCGAGCGCCAGGAACACCGCGCCGGCCTGGTGCGGCGCGCGACCCGAACCAGCACGGCCGGACTTCTCGGCGTCGTGGTTGCCGACGGCACCCGCCCGGCCTGGGCGCCGGGATCCTTCGACCGGGTCATCGTCGACGCCCCGTGCTCCGGGCTCGGGGCACTGCGCCGCCGGCCGGAGTCGCGCTGGCGGCGTTCCCCCAAGGACATCGCCGAGCTGGTCCCACTCCAGACGGAGCTGCTGGTCAACGCCCTCGACTCCGTTCGTCCCGGGGGAGTGGTCGCCTACGTGACCTGCTCACCGGTCCTGGCCGAGACCTCCGGAGTTGTCGAGTCAGTGCTCGCTCGACGTGACGACACCCGTCTCATCGACGCCGAGCAGGCACTGCTCTCGGTGCCCGGGGTCGCCCTCGAGAAGGTGACCGGGCCATTGCCCGGCACTGTCCAGCTGTGGCCGCACCGCCACGGCACCGACGCGATGTTCCTGGCGCTGCTCACGCGCAGCTGAGCGGTACCTTGACTCGCATGGCCACCTCGAAATCACCGTCCGTCGAGTTGGAGGTCGATGACCGCGTGGTGCGGGTCAGCAACCCCGACCGGCAGTACTTCCCGCCGAGCAGCACCTCGGACACCGGTGCCACCAAGCTCGACCTGGTCGACTACTACCGTGCCGTCGGGCCCGGGATCGTCAACGCGCTGTTCGAACGGCCCTGCATGCTGCACCGCTTCCCGAAGGGGCTGGCAGGGGACAAGGTGCACCAGAAGCGGCTGCCGAAGGGTGCACCGGACTGGGTCGAGACGGTGCAGCTGCACTTCCCGCGCTGGAACCGCACCGCTGACGAGCTCTGCGTCACCGAGCTCGCCAGCGTGATCTGGGCGGTCCAGATGTCCACGGTGGAGTTCCACCCGTGGAACAGTCGCCGACCCGACACCGAGCAACCGGACGAGTGGCGCATCGACCTCGATCCGGGCCCGGAGTCGGACTGGGCACAGGTACGCCGGGTGGCCGCCGTTGCCCACGAGGTCCTCGACGAGCTCGGCGCGACCGGGTTCCCCAAGACGAGCGGCGGATCCGGGCTGCACATCTATGTGCGGATCAAGCCCGACCACGGGTTCACCGACGTACGCCGGGCCGCGCTCGCGTTCGCCCGCGAGGTCGAACGCCGAGCGCCTGACGATGTCACCACGCAGTGGTGGCGCAAGGACCGCGACCCCGGGCACCTCTTCGTGGACTACAACCAGAACGCCCGGGACCACACGATCGCCTCGGCCTACTCAGTGCGCGGGGTGCCGGAGGCCCGGGTCTCCGCGCCGGTGCACTGGCAGGAGATCGACGACATCGAGCCGAACGACTTCACCCTCTACTCGATGCCCCGACGGTTCGAGGAGGTGGGCGACCTCCATGCCGGGATCGATGACGCGGTCTTCGACATCGCTCCACTTCTCGACTGGGCCGAGCGGGAAGAGGCAGAGGGCGAAGAACCACCGGCAGAGCCCGAGTGAGGACGGCCGGAAAGGACTCGCAGATAAGACGGGCGGAGTCTGGCAGGGTGGGGGCATGGGAACACTTGCCGAATCTGTCAATGTCGTTGAGCTGGCCACCGAGCTGATCGCCGACCTCCCCAATCACGGAGCCGGTCGAGCCGCGAAGTCGGTCCTGCACGGGGACCTGCTGCGCGCCGTGGTGATGGTGCTGGCGGCCGGTCGGGAGATGTCCGACCACGAGGCTCCGGGACCCTCGATGATCCAGGTCCTCGCGGGCGAGGTGGAGTTCATCGCGGGCGAGGAGACCTCCGTGCTCTCTGCTGGCGACATGCTGCCGATCCCGGCTGTGGTGCACTCCGTGCGTGCTCGGAGTGACGCGGCCTTCATGCTCACCATCTGCCTGACCTAGGCTTCGCACCGTGGGAATCCAGATCACGCCGTCAGTGCTGAACGCAGACCTCGCCGACCTCACCAACGAGGTGAACCGGATCAAGGGCGCCGACTGGGTCCACATCGATGTGATGGACAACCACTTCGTGCCGAACCTGACCCTGGGCCTGCCCGTGGTGGAGTCGCTGGCCAAGTCGACACCGCTGCCGATGGACGCGCACCTGATGATCCAGGACCCGGATCGCTGGGCGCCGGCCTATGCCGAGGCAGGTTGCGGATCGGTCACCTTCCACGTCGAGGCGGCGGCCGCTCCGGTCCGGCTCGCCCGCGAGATCCGTGCCCAGGGGGCCCGGGCCAGCATGGCCCTCAAGCCGGCGACCCCGATCGAGCCCTACGAGGACCTCCTCGCCGAGCTCGACATGATCCTGATCATGACCGTCGAGCCGGGCTTCGGCGGCCAGAAGTTCCTCGACCTGTGCCTGCCCAAGATCCGCAGGGCCCGTGCCCTGATGGAGCGTCACGGCCTGGAGACCTGGTTGCAGGTCGACGGGGGCGTCTCGCTCGAGACGATCGAGCGCTGCGCAGAGGCCGGCGCCGACGTGTTCGTCGCCGGCTCGGCCGTCTACTCGGCCGAGGACCCGGACGCCATGGTCGCCGAGCTGCGTGCCCGGGCCGAGGGCGTTGCCCACCCCACGGCAGGTTGAGCTCACCCCCCCCCGCGCACGCACGCGTCCCGTCCAGTGGGTGACCTCGGATCCGGTCCCCGAACGGCTGTGGCAGGATTGACGATGACGAGTTTTCAACTCGCGTGCTCTGGGGTCGGTGAAAATCCGAGCCGGCGGTGACTGTGCAAACTGTGCAGAAGTCCGCGACCCGTTCACAGCCAGTGAGCGGTTGACCAGGTGAAAATCCTGGACCGACGGTCATAGTCCGGATGGGAAGGTGCACGCAGTGGTTGTCCTACGGTGCGGCCGGATTCCGGTCCGCACGGTGCCAGCCACCATCACGCCCCGGAGTCCGTGAACGGACAGGAGGGGCCCCGATGGCACAGGCAGCAACTGCCACGCCTGCCGAGGATCGCGCGATGCTGCGGGCCCTCGAGATCGCAGCCACCGGCGGCGTACCCCTCGGTCCCAACCCACGTGTCGGCTGCGTCCTTCTGGCCGACGACGGCACCGAGGTCGCCGAAGGATTCCACCGCGGCGCCGGTACGCCGCACGCCGAGGCTGCCGCGCTGGCCCAGGCCGGCGACGCGGCCCGGGGGGCCACCGCAGTGGTCACCCTGGAGCCGTGCAACCACACCGGACGAACCGGACCCTGCGCCGAGGCGCTGATCCGGGCCGGCGTACGCCGCGTCGTCTTCGCGCAGACCGATCCCAACCCGGTGGCACGCGGGGGAGCCGGGACGTTGCTCGCCGCCGGCATCGAGGTCGTCGACGGACTCCGTGAGGCCGAGTCCCGCGCGCTGAATCGGGCGTGGACCTTTGCGCTCGAGTACGGTCGGCCCTACGTGACCTGGAAGTTCGCCACCTCGCTGGACGGACGCAGCGCAGCCGCGGACGGCACGAGTCGCTGGGTCTCCTCGATCCCTTCGCGCCAGGACACCCACCGGCTCCGCGGCGAGTGCGACGTGATGCTGGTGGGCACCAACACCGTCGAGGTGGATGACCCCGAGCTCACCGTCCGCGACGCGGTCGACGAACCGGCAGCGCACCAACCGCTTCGGGTGGTGATGGGCGCTCGCGACCTGGACCCGGGTCGGCGGATCTTCAACGACCGCGCCGAGACCCTGCACCTGCGCACCCGCGACCCCCACCAGGCACTGGCCGAGCTGCACGGGCTCGGCCGCCGCCATGTCTTCCTCGAGGGCGGGCCGACGCTCGCCGCCGCGTTCCTGCAGGCAGGCCTGGTCGACGAGGTCGTCACCTATGTCGCGCCCCTCCTGCTCGGCGCCGGCCGCAGCGCGGTGGGAGACCTCGGAATCGACACGATCACCGACGCGTTGCACCTCGCAGTCAGCGACGTCACCGTCCTCGGCACGGGTGCCGAGACCAATGTCCGCCTCACGATGACCCCTGCCACACCGGTCGTCGACCAGCCATGGGCGCGCGAGCAGCCCCGCCCAGACAAGGAGCAGTGATGTTCACCGGAATCGTCGAGGAGCTCGGCACCGTCGAACGGATCGTGGAGCAGGGTGATGCCATCCGGCTCACCATCCGCGCAGACGTGGTGCTCGAGGGCACCGGCCTGGGTGACTCCATCGCCGTGAACGGCTGCTGCCTGACCGTCGCCGACCAGGCCGACGGGATCTGGACGGCGGACGTCATGCAGGAGACCTTGGACAAGACCTCGCTGCACGGCGTGGCGCCGGGGGACAAGGTGAACCTCGAGCGCGCCGTCACCGTCGAGAAGCGGCTGGGCGGGCACATCGTCCAAGGTCATGTGGACGGCGTGGGCACGGTCCTGGCGCGCACCGCCAGCGAGCACTGGGAGCTCGTCGAGATCGCGCTGCCCGAGGGTCTGGGCCGCTACCTGGTCGACAAGGGCTCGATCACCGTGGACGGCATCTCGTTGACCGTCGTCGAGGCCAAGGACCGTTCTTTCACCATCAGCCTGATCCCCGAGACCCTGGCCCGCACCACCCTCGGCTTCCGTGCCGTCGGTGACCGGGTCAACCTCGAGGCCGATGTGATCGCCAAGCACGTGGAGAAGTTGCTGGTCAGTGGCTATGCCACCGCCGCCGGCACCCAGCAGGAAGTCATCAGCCATGAAGGAGACAGGGCATGAGTGAGAGGGTCCGCCTGGACACCGTCGAGGATGCGATCGCCGATATCGCAGCAGGCAAGGCCGTGGTCGTCGTCGATGACGAGGACCGGGAGAACGAGGGCGACATCATCTTCGCCGCCAGCAAGGCGACCCCGGAGCTGATGGCGTTCACGATCCGGCACTCGAGTGGCGTCATCTGCGTGCCGATGCCGGCCGACATGCTCGACCGTCTCGAGATCCCGCTGATGACCCCGCACAACAAGGACAAGCTCCGTACGGCGTACACCATCTCGGTCGACGCCCGCGACGGTGTCTCCACCGGGATCTCGGCAGCCGACCGGGCACACACGGCGCGCGTCCTGGCCGACTCGGCCACCGAGCCGTGGGAGATCACCCGTCCCGGACACGTCTTTCCCCTCCGCTACCGCGAGGGCGGCGTCCTGGTGCGCCGCGGGCACACCGAGGCCGCAGTCGACCTGGCCAAGCTGGCCGGCCTGACCCCGGCCGGCGTGCTGGTGGAGGTCGTCAACGATGACGGCACCATGAAGCGGGCGCCCGAGCTGCGGGCCTTCGCCGACGAGCACGGCCTGAAGATGATCTCGATCGAGGACCTGGTCCGTCACCGTCGCCGGGTGGAGGTGCTGGTCGACCGCGTCGCCGAGACCAAGCTGCCGACCCGCTTCGGCGAGTTCACCGCCTACGGCTACCGGGTGTCCGTCGACCAGAGCGAGCACATCGCCCTGGTCCACGGCGACCTGAGCCAGGCGATCGCGGACGACGAGCCGGTGGTCGTCCGGGTCCACTCCGAGTGCCTGACCGGCGACGTCTTCGGCAGCCAGCGCTGCGACTGCGGACCCCAGCTGGACGAGGCGCTCGAGCGGATCGTCGAAGCCGGCCGCGGTGTCGTGGTCTACCTGCGGGGCCACGAGGGCCGGGGGATCGGCCTGGTCGCCAAGCTGCAGGCATATGCCCTCCAGGACGGCGGCCGCGACACGATCGACGCGAACCTGGACCTCGGTCTCCCCGCCGACGCGCGCCACTACGGCACGGCCACGCAGATCCTGCGCAACCTCGGCGTCACGAACGTCCGGCTGCTGACCAACAACCCCGACAAGGAGACCGGCCTGGAGGACTTCGGGATCCGCGTCGCCGAGCGGCTGGGTCTCACCCCGCACCCGAACGACCACAACCTCGCCTACCTGATGACCAAGCGGGATCGGATGGGTCACCACCTGCCCGACCTCGGCAACACGGACCTGGGCGACGCAGACCTCGAAGGAGTCGACCGATGAGCGGAGCCGGAGCACCCGTCCAGGAGCCGGTCGACTGCAGCGACCTCCGGGTCGCCGTGGTGGCGTCCAGCTGGCACGTGCAGGTGATGGACGGCCTGCTGGCCGGTGCCGCACGCGCGCTCGAGGCCCACGGCGTCACCTCGCCCACCATCGTCCGAGCGCCGGGCGCCTTCGAGCTGCCCGTCGTCGCTGCCGAGCTGGCCAAGGGCCACGACGCCGTGATCGCCCTCGGCGTCGTGATCCGGGGCGGCACGCCGCACTTCGACTACGTGTGCAACGCGGCAACCGACGGGTTGACCCGAGTCGCGCTCGACACCGGCGTCCCGGTGGGCTTCGGCCTGCTGACCACCGACAACGACGAGCAGGCCCTCGACCGGGCCGGCATCGAGGGCTCGAGCGAGGACAAGGGCTGGGAAGCCACCTCGGCCGCGTTGCAGACCGCCCGGTTGCTCCGTGGGCTCCGTGGCTGAGACCGGCGCACGGCTCGAGCGGCGTACGCCGTAGGCTTGCTCGTCGTGAAGACGTTCGAGGAGCTCTGGGCCGAGCTCAACCAGAAGGCCCAGACGAGACCTGAGGGATCCGGCACGGTCAAGGAGCTCGACGCCGGGGTCCATGCGATCGGCAAGAAGCTGGTCGAGGAGGCCGCGGAGTCCTGGATGGCCGCCGAGCACGAGGGCAAGGACGCCGCAGCCGAGGAGATCAGCCAGCTGCTCTACCACGCCCAGGTGTTGATGATCGCCACCGGACTGTCACTCGAAGACGTCTACGCCCACCTCTGAGGAACCCCATGTCTGTCACCGCCACCGGCGAGAAGCTCCTGCGGATCGCCGTGCCCAACAAGGGTGCCCTGTCCGTGGCCGCCTCCGAGATCCTCCGCGAGGCCGGCTACCGGCAGCGCTCGGACTCCAAGGAGCTGGCCCTGATCGACGTCGAGAACGGCGTCGAGTTCTTCTACCTCCGCCCCCGCGACATCGCGCTCTACGTGGGTGAGGGCACGCTCGACATCGGGATCACCGGTCGCGACCTGCTGCTCGACTCCGGCGCCACCGCCCGCGAGGTCACCCAACTCGGCTTCGGTCAGTCGAACTTCTACTTCGCAGGTCGTGGGGGCGAGTTCACCGACCTGGCCCAGCTCGAGGGCAAGCGGATCGCGACCTCCTACGTGGGTGTGGTCCAGCGGTTCCTGGACGAACGCGGGATCAACGCGACCGTCACCCGTCTCGACGGCGCGGTGGAGACCTCGATCAAGCTCGGCGTCGCCGACGTGATCGCCGACGTCGTCGAGACCGGCAGCACGCTTCGCGCCGCCGGGCTGGAGACGTTCGGCGAGGTCGTGCTCAAGTCCGAGGGGGTCCTGATCGCCCGCGACATCGACGAGGTCCCTGCCGGCTTCGACATCTTCCTGCGCCGCCTCCAGGGCGTCCTGGTCGCCCGCTCCTACGTGATGATGGACTACGACATCCGCAGCGAGCACGTGGCCAAGGCCGTCGACCTGACCCCCGGCATCGAGAGCCCGACGGTCTCGCCCCTTCATCGCGAAGGCTGGGTCGCCGTGCGCGCCATGGTCCCGCGCAAGGGCAGCCAGCGGCTGATGGACGAGCTCTTCGACATCGGAGCGCGCGGCATCCTGCTGACGGAGATCAATGCCTGCCGACTCTGAGCCCACACTCCCGCAGACCTGGCGCCCGCTCGGCACCAGGATGGCCGGGATCGCTGCCGGCGCCCTGCTCTTCTTCTTCTGCGGTGCCGTGTGGGTGCTGCTCTCACCGGAGATCCGCGACGGCTTCTCGCTCTACCAGCGGGCGACCCTGCTCCTGATGGGTCTCGGCATCGCGGTGGCGATCCATGCCTTGGTCCGTGCTCGGGCCACGGCGACCGAGACCGGCCTGACGGTCGTGAACGGATACAAGCGCCGCGACTTCGAGTGGGCTCAGATCGTTGCCGTGCACATGCCGCCCGGCGCCCCGTGGGCCAAGCTCGACCTGGCCGACGGCGAGACCTGTTCGGTGATGGCGATCCAGGCCACCGACGGGGCACGCGCGAAGGCAGCGGTGCGCACGCTGCGGCGCCTCCTCAGCTGATCGTCCGGGTTCCGTCGACCATCAGGTCGGCAGCCGCCGGGAGACCGCTCGCCACGAAGTGGCGAGCCTCGTCGACAACGAACCTGTCCCAGTGCCGACGTTGTTCCTCGACGTCCCACTCCACGTCGTCGCGTTCGTGGAGCGCACGGTCGCGGGCCATGCCGCGCGAGAGCCGCAGGTCGTCGGGCGCGCTCACCCAGATCAGCGCCGTGCGATGTGGGGCGATGGCACGCGCTCCGGAACCGACCCCCTCCAGCACGAGCAGGTCGACCGGCGATACGTCGTGCTGCTCGGCAAGCTCGTTGCGCTCCCAGTCGAAGCGTCGATAACTGCCGGGTCGGCCTGCCGCGAACGGCTCCGTGATCTGCTCCGCGACCCGGGGCCCGAGGGCCGCGTCCACGCCGCTCCAGCCCAGGTAGAGGTCGTCCATGCGGATCACCAGCGACGAGCCCGCGAATGCGTCAGTGACTCCGTCAGCCAGGGTCGTCTTTCCCGACCCCGCGGGACCGTCGATGCAGAGCAGCCGCCCACCCCCGGGCAGCGTCGGCCTGGACCGGAGCAGGTCGAGCACCTGTGGCACGACCGGGTCACCCATCAGAAGCTGTTGCCCGTGCCGCGATAGCTGGGGACGGACTCGGCGATCCTCGACCCCGAGACCAGGTGCACGGTGTTGCAGTGCTCGAAGAGCTCGCCGGACTTCGCGTGCCGGAACCAGACCGTGTCGCCGATGTTGAGGATCGTGGCGGGGGAGCCGACCAGCGGCGTCTGCACCTCGCCGGCCCCCTCGAGCCCGGTCAGCTCGAGGCCGGGAGGGGCCCAGGGGATCGGGACTCGGTCGGCGCCGGGCGGTCCGGAGGCGACGAACCCGCCTCCGGCGACGGTGACCATCGTCGGTGAGGGACGGCGCAGGACCGGGACTCCGTAGAAGGCAGCGGGTCGGGGCTCGAAGGACTGGTAGTGGTCGAAGAGGCCCGGCACCAGCAGGCCGGATCCCGCTGCCACCTCGGTGACGACCGGATCGGCGGCCGAGGTCTCGACGGAGCCCGAACCCCCTGCGTTCCAGAACTCGAGGGGGGCGATCTGACGTAGCGCCTGGTCGATCTCGCGGCGTCGCTGCCGCAGCTGGTCGACGGAGGCCGACTTGATCCGGCGTACCACCAGCGACTTGGCGCGCTGGGAGGGTACGTCGTCGGGAACCCCGGCCACCTGGCCCTCGTAGGTCATCACGCCGACCAACGAGAACCCCGGCCGGTCGACGATGTGGCGAGCCAGGTCGGCGACCGCGCGGGTCGCGTGCAGCGGGGAGCGCTTCGGGCCGACGTGCTGCCCGCCCATCCGCAGTCCGGCGTCGATGTCGATCGCCACCCGGACCGAGACTGCCTTGGACGACCGGATCGAGTCGACGACGTCGAGGTGGGCGGTCGAGTCGATCATCAGCGTGATCGTGCTTGCCGCGGAGGGGGAGTGGACCAGCTCGGCGAGCGCACCTCGGTCCACGCTCGGATAACCCATCACGATGTCGTCGCTGATCGCTTGGCCGTGGAGCCACAGCGCCTCACGCAACGAATAGGCGAGGACCCCGGAGAACGCATCGTGTGCCAGGGCGCGGGTGAGCAGGGCCGGGACTCGCAGCGACTTGGAGGCGACCCGCAGCGGGGTGCCGCCAGCGCGACGCGCCAAGTCGTCGGCGTTGGCGTCGAAGGCGTCGAGGTCGACGACCATCGCCGGGGTCTGCACCGGCTCGGGTGCGTTGGCGAGCGCAGCGTCGAGGCGAGTGCGCAGCCGGTTGCGCGCGATCAGGTCGTCCCTCACGAAATGCCCCTGCTGCGCAGGATCGCCTCGATGTCGGCGAGGTCGTCGTCGATCGCCGGGGCGCCCTTGCCTGCGGACGGCGACACGGCTCGCTTCCTCTTAGGTGCCGACACGGGGGAGTCAGCCGAGTCCGGGGAACCCGCCTCGCCCTTGCGTCCGGGCAGGCGCGTGGAGATGCCGAAGAGCAGGACCGACAGCACGAACAGGCCGATGCCGAGCCACACGCCGGGGCTGAAGACGAAGCCGATCGCCCAGTCGGACACCGAGGCCGCGATCTCCCCGAACATCTCGAGCGTGCCGGTCAGCCAGGCTGCGATGGGCAGCAGGGTGAGCGCGGCGCCCCGGACGGCCGGACCGGTGCCCCGGTTGCGCCAGGCATACCAGGTCCACAGCGCGCCACACACGCTCAGCGCCAGGGCAAGGGCCATCCAACTCACGTCCGCCATGGCTCCAGCATAGGCTGGGGCATCATGACCGACCCCGACCGCTTCGCAGGTGCCCGCATCCTCGAGTCGTCCTTCCCGAACGACACCGGCGAGCAGTCGCCCGAGGTGGCTGCCGCGCTCGCTGAGCACTCGGCGGATGCGACCACCTATCCGAGGCTGGTGGCGACACTGCAGGCCTCGCGGCTGATGGTGCCGGTGGTCGCGCTGCTCGGCGAGGTCGAGTTCGACGAGCAGGGCCTGGCACACGACAAGTCCAGCGACATGGCGGCGGTGCTGATGAAGGGTGCCGACGGTCGCCTCGCCCTCCTGGCCTTCACCGGGACGGCCCAGCTGACGGCGTGGAACGCCGAGGCGCGACCGGTCGCGGTCCCGGCCGCGGCGGCCGCACTGTCGGCCGTCCAGGAGGGGGCGGACGCACTGGTCATCGACATCGCCAGCGAGCACAGCGTGGTGATCGAGGGTCAGGACCTCACCGCGGTCGCGGCCGGCTGGCAGCTGGTCGAGGTCGACGGCGAGTTCGGATGGCTGCGTCCCCAGGAATGAGCCCGGAGAAGTGAGTCCGGAGGCGTGAGCCGCCCCGATTTGAGCGATCCGGACCTCAGCGCGTAGTGTGTGCCACTGACCGATTCGCATGCGCTGGCAACAGTGAAGGCGGATCAGACAAAGCGGAGGCTCCGGCTTCCCACCCGCATCGACCGCCACAGGTCGTCGGGTCCGGTCCTGACAGGGCCGCGGAGGGCACGGCGTACGCCGAAGTGCCCGACGTGACCTGCTGGGGATGGGTTCGTGGCTCGCCACGGGAACATCTGGAGACTGGCTTCCGCTTATACGAGCGGAAGCCTTTTCTGTTTCCAGAACAGTCCCATCAAATCGTCCCCAGGAGGACCCATCAGCACAGAGCTGCGCATCAACGACCGGATCCGAGTTTCGGAGGTCCGCCTCGTTGGACCGAACGGCGAGACCGTGGGCATCGTCCCCACGGCCGACGCGCTGCGCCTTGCCCAAGAGGCCGACCTCGACCTGGTCGAGATCGCCCCCCAGGGCAAGCCGCCCGTCTGCAAGCTCATGGACTACGGGAAGTTCAAGTACGAGAACGCCCAGAAGGCCCGTGAAGCCCGGCGGAACCAGACGAACGTTATCATCAAGGAGATGAAGCTTCGTCCCAAGATCGACGCGCACGACTACGAGACGAAGAAGGGCCACGTCGTCCGCTTCCTCAAGGCCGGCGACAAGGTCAAGATCACGATCATGTTCCGCGGTCGTGAGCAGCACCGTCCCGAACTCGGCTTCCGGCTGCTCCAGCGCCTCGCCGAGGACGTCGAGGAGCTGGGCTTCGTCGAGAGCTCGCCGAAGCAGGACGGCCGCAACATGATCATGGTGCTCGGTCCGCACCGCAAGAAGGCCGACGCGAAGGTCGAGATGCAGGCCGAGAAGGACTCCAAGGTCGCCGAGCGCAACGCCGCCGAGGCCGAGGACGCGAACTTCCGCAAGGCATCCGCCGGGACGAAGCCCGTGGCCCAGAAGAAGGAGCGCAAGCGCTCCGAGAACCTGGACCCCGAGATCGACGCCTGATCCCCACCCATCGTTCACAGCAAGCAGAGATAGAGAGCAGAGAGATGCCGAAGAACAAGACGCACTCCGGTGCCAAGAAGCGCTTCCGCGTGACCGGCTCGGGAAAGATCCTTCGCGAGAAGGCTGGCAAGCGCCACAACCTCGAGAAGAAGCCGTCCAAGGTGACCCGTCGACTGACCGGCACCGTTGAGCTCGCCAAGGCTGACGTGAAGTCGGCCAAGAAGATGCTCGGTCTCTGAGACCCCCCCTTTCCGGAACCAACTTCCCCGGGCCTGAGCTCGGGATCCAGCACCAAGGAGTCATAACGTGGCACGCGTCAAGCGGGCGGTAAACGCCCACAAGAAGCGCCGGGTAATCCTCGACCGCGCATCCGGCTACCGCGGACAGCGCTCGCGCCTGTACCGCAAGGCCAAGGAGCAGGTCACCCACTCGCTGGTCTACAGCTACCGCGACCGCAAGGCCAAGAAGGGCGAGTTCCGCAAGCTCTGGATCCAGCGCATCAACGCGGCTGCCCGTGCGAACGGCGTCACCTACAACCGCTTCATCCAGGGCCTCAAGGCCGCCGAGGTCCAGGTCGACCGCAAGATCCTCGCCGACCTGGCCGTCAACGACGCGCCGGCCTTCGCGGCTCTCGTCGAGCTGGCCAAGGCCAACCTCCCCGAGGACGTCAACGCTCCTCGCGCCGAGGCGTCTGCCTGATCCTCACGGATCGGCTGCAACGACACTGACGTGGCGAGCTTCCACACGGACCCGTTGTCCACGAACAACGACCGGGTCAAGAACGTGCGGAAGCTCGCCCGTCGCTCATTTCGCGCCGAGCACCGACAGTTCGTCGCCGACGGCCCCAAGGCGGTCGAAGGCGCACTCACGGTCGCCGGCTGCGTGGTCGAGGTCTTCGCCACCGCGAGCGCGAGCGTCGAGTACGCCGACCTGCGCGCCCGAGCCGCGGACCTCGAGGTCGCCTGGACCCTGGTCGACGACCGGGCGATGGGTTCGCTCTCGGACTCGGTCAGCCCGCAGGGCGTGGTCGCGGTCTGCCGGTTCCTGGACAGGCCGCTCGAGCACGTCCTGACCGGCACCCCCGGCCTGGTCGCCATCTGCGCCGACGTCAGGGACCCGGGGAACGCCGGCACGGTGATCCGCACCGCGGATGCGGCCGGCGCCGACGCGGTCGTGCTGGCCGGGAGCTCCGTCGACGCCTACAACCCCAAGACCGTGCGGGCCACCGTGGGCAGTCTCTTCCACCTGCCCCTCGCGACCCAGTCCGAGCCCGCGGACGCCGTACGCCGTGCCCAGGAGGCCGGCCTGATCGTGCTCGCCGCCGATGGCGCCGGCGAGATCGACCTGGACGACGCGGCCGACGACGGCCTGCTCGCCCGGCCGACGGCGTGGCTGTTCGGCAACGAGGCCTGGGGACTGCCTGCCGAGCTGGCCGCACTCGCCGACCACCGGGTCGCGATCCCGATCCATGGGAAGGCCGAGAGCCTCAACCTCTCCACCGCGGCCGCAGTCTGCCTCTATGCCTCGGCTCGCGCGCGCCGTCACACCTGATCCGGTATGAATGAGGCATGACTCCTGTTCGCCTCATCGCCCGCCCGCTGCTCGCATCGGTGTTCTTCGTCGGCGCCGCCAACGCGCTCAAGAACGCCGAGCTGATCGCCCCGAAGGCGGCCCGGATGACCGATCGGGTCGCACCCCTGGCCGACCGGGTCGTGCCCGGCGCAGGCCAGCTCGACGCCAAGGCATACGTCCGTCTCAACGCTGGCGTGCAGCTGGTCGCCGCATCGGCACTGGCCACCGGCCGGATGCCTCGGGTCGCGGCCCTGGCCCTCGCCGGGAGCCTGGTGCCCACCACGCTGGCCGGGCACGCCTTCTGGGAGGAGAGCGACCCCGCCGCCAAGAAGCAGCACAAGCTGGCGTTCTTCACCAACACCTCGGTCCTCGGCGGACTGCTCCTTGCCGGTGCCGACACCGAGGGCAAGCCCGGCCTCGCCTGGCGCGCCGGTAACGCCACCCGGGTCGCCCGCAAGGACGCCAAGCGACTCGCCCGTGACGTGCGCCGCGAGGCGAAGCTCGCCAAGGCACAGCTCACCTGACGTCTGTGGAACCCCAATCGGCGCTCCCGGCGTCTCCGACCCACGAGAGCGTCCAGCTCGGCCTTGACGCGCTCCCCGACGCCATCGTCATCGCCGACGGCAGCGGTGTGGTCACCCATGCCAACTCCAAGGCCCGGGAACAGCTCGGTGCCGAGGTGGGCCAGCAGCTGGGCACGGCAATGCGGCTCCAGGACCAGGAGGGCCGCGACTGGTACGACGTGAACCTGCCCTACGACGGGATCAACATCCGCCGCGGCATCCCGGAGCAGTCCTGGGTGCTGACCGACGGCAGCGAGGTCCTGGTGGCGACCGGCATCCACCGGTCCGAGGCGTCGGGCGAGATCGATCGCGTGGCGGTCAGCATCCGCTCGGGCCGGGGCCGCGCCCGACTGGACCGCGAGCGCTCGGACCTGGTGGCCACCGTCGCCCATGAGCTGCGCTCACCGCTGACCGGGGTCAGGGGGTTCGTGCAGGTCCTGCTGAACAAGTGGGACAAGCTCAACGACGAGCAGAAGAAGCTGATGCTCACCACCGTCAGTGCCGACTCCGAGCGGCTCTCGCGACTGATCGCCGAGCTGCTGGACGTGGCTCGCATCGACACCGGGCGACTCTCGATGTATCCGCGTCCCAGCGATGCCGTGGTGCTGGTTGGCCGGGTGGTCGACTCGGTCGCGGCCGGCACCTCGCGACCGATCGAGCTCGACGCGGAAGAGGGCCTGCCCGAGATCCATGTCGATCCCGACAAGTTCACCCAGGTGATCACCAACCTGGTCGAGAACGGCGTACGCCACGGCGAAGGGACCGTCCGGATCACCATGTGTGCCCTCGACGGTGAGGCCGGCTTCGCGGGTGTGCGGATGACCGTGGACGACCAGGGCACCGGGATCCCACCGGAGATGCGGCTCCGGGCGGTGACCAAGTTCTGGACCCACGGTGACCGCGGCGGATCGGGGTTGGGCATGTACCTGGTCAACGGGCTGGTCCGCGCCCACGGGGGCGTCCTGAGGATCACCGATGCACCCGGTGGCGGTGCCCGGATCACGATCGATTGGCCGAGCGAGGACCTGCGTCACGCCTGAGACGACGTACGTCGTGGCGCTCAAGGCAAACCCGCTCGCAGAGCACCGGTGGCGGTTCCTAGACTCTATCCATCCCATCTCTCTCCCGGAAGGCAGTCATGTCGGGACCGAACACCGAATACGACCCTGTCGAGGTCACGCCCCTGCGTGCCGACGAGGTCGAGGCCATGCGCGAAGCAGCGCTCGAGGCGATCGCTGCGGCGAGTGACCTCGAGGAGCTGAAGCAGGTGCGCCTCGACCACGCCGGGGACAGGTCCCCGCTGGCGCTGGCCAACCGCGAGATCGGCGCGCTGCCGCCACAGGCCCGCAAGGACGCCGGAGCGCGGCTCGGCAAGGCCCGCGGGATGGTCAACAAGGCACTCGGTGAGCGCACCGTCGTGCTCGAGGCCGAGCACGAGGAGCGGATGCTGGTCGAGGAGACCGTCGACGTCACGCTGCCGACCGACCGCGCCGTCAAGGGCGCCCGCCACCCGATCACGATGATGTCCGAGCGGATCGCCGACGTCTTCGTCTCGATGGGCTGGGAGGTCGCCGAAGGACCGCAGGTCGAGGCCGAGTGGCTCAACTTCGACGCCCTGAACATGGGCGCGGACCACCCGGCGCGCACCATGCAGGACACGTTCTGGCTGGAGCCGGCAGAGGCCGCACTGGTGCTGCGCACCCACACCTCACCGGTGCAGGCGCGGACGATGCTGACCCGCAAGCCCCCGATCTACGTGGTCTGCCCGGGTCGGGTCTATCGCACCGACGAGATCGACGCGACGCACTCACCGGTCTTCCACCAGGTCGAGGGCCTGGTGATCGACGAGGGCATCTCGATGGCCCACCTGAAGGGCTCGCTGGACCACTTCGCCACCGCCATGTTCGGCGAGGGCATCACCACCCGCTTCCGGCCTTCCTACTTCCCGTTCACCGAGCCGTCCGCCGAGGTCGACCTGGTCTGCTTCGTTTGCCGTGGCGCCGGCGAGGAGGACGGTCACACCTGTCGGACGTGCCGGGGCGAGGGCTGGATCGAGTGGGGCGGCTGCGGAGTCGTGAACCCCCGCGTCCTGATTGCCTGCGGCGTCGACCCGGAGACCTACACCGGCTTCGCGTTCGGCATGGGCATCGACCGCACCCTGATGTTCCGCCACGGCGTCGAGGACCTTCGCGACGTGTTCGAGGGCGACATCCGTTTCGCCCAGCCCTTCGGCATCGAGATCTGAGAGGTCCGAGAACTGCCATGAAAGCCCCTGTTTCCTGGATCCGTGACCATGTCGAGCTGCCCGAGGCACTGACGGTCGACGAGCTCACCGCCAAGCTGACCATGCTCGGCCTCAAGCTCGAGGCTCTGGTCACCCCCGCCGACGCGATCACCGGACCCCTGGTGGTCGGCAAGGTGTTGAGCATCGAGAAGGAGCCGCAGAAGAACGGCAAGGTGATCAACTGGTGCGCCGTCGACGTCGGCGCACAGCTGAACGCCGTCCACGGCACCGAGGCCGACGGCGTCGGCATCGTCTGCGGCGCCCACAACTTCGCCGAGGGCGACCTGGTCGTGGTCTGCCTGCCCGGCGCAGTGCTCCCCGGCAACTTCGAGATCTCCGCGCGCAAGACCTATGGCCACCTCTCGACCGGGATGATCTGCTCCTCGCGCGAGCTCGGCCTGGGCGAGGACCACGACGGCATCATCGTGCTGCCGCGTGACGCCGGCGAACCCGGTGACGACGCCTTCGAGGTGCTCGACATGAACGACACCGTGATCGAGTTCGAGATCAACCCGGACCGCGCCTACGCCCTGTCCCTTCGTGGCATCGCCCGGGAGGCCGGGATCGGCTTCGGCGTCGCGTTCCACGACCCGGCACAGCGTGACGTTCCCGCCGGCAACGACCAGGGCTATCCGGTCGTCGTCGACGACACCACCGGTTGCCCGGTGTTCGTGGCCCGCTCGGTCTCCGGCTTCGACCCGAGCGCCCCCACGCCGGACTGGATGGTCAAGCGACTCACCGGTGCCGGCATGCGCCCGATCTCCCTGGGCGTCGACATCACCAACTACGTGATGCTCGAGCTGGGCCAGCCGATCCACGGCTATGACCGCGCCACGCTGCAGGGCCCGATCCGGGTACGTCGCGCCAGCGAGGGCGAGCAGATCACCACCCTCGACGGCAACAAGCGCACGCTCAGCGGAGAAGACCTGCTGATCACCGACGACTCCGGACCGATCGGCATCGCCGGGACCATGGGCGGCGAGACCACCGAGCTCTCGGAGACCACCACCGACGTGGTCATCGAGGCGGCCCACTTCGACGCCGTCTCGATCTTCCGCACCGAGCGTCGCCACAAGCTGCCCTCCGAGGCGTCCAAGCGTTTCGAACGGGGTGTCGACCCCGAGCTTCCGGCCGCGGCCGCCGACCGCGTCGTCGAGCTGATGGTCGAGCTGGGCGGTGCCACCGCTGACCCCGGCGTCACCGTGGTCGGCCAGGCGCCGGGTCGTCGTACCGTCACGGCGGACACCGACCTCGCGGCACGCGTGACCGGCATGGAGATCAGCGCCGAGACCGCAGTGAAGAACCTGGAGCTCGTCGGCTGTGACGTCACCGTCGACGGCAACCGGCTCACCGCCACCGTTCCCTCGTGGCGCCCCGACATGAGCGACCCCTTCGACCTGGTCGAGGAGATCGCGCGGATCGTGGGCTATGACAACGTCCCCTCGGTGCTGCCGCCGGCCCCGGCTGGCCGCGGGCTGCCACTGGCCCAGAAGCTCCGCCGACGGGTGGGCCTGGTGCTCGCCGGTGCGGGTTGGACCGAGACGATCAGCTATCCCTTCCTCGGCGACGCGGACTGGAACGACCTCGGCCTGCCCACCGACGACGAGCGCCGCCGTACGATCACGATGGCCAACCCGCTCAACGCCGAGGCACCCCAGCTGGCCACCACCCTGCTGCCCGGCGTGCTGCGCTCACTGGGCCTCAACGTGGGTCGCGGCAACGCGGACGCCGCGCTGTTCGAGACCGGCCTGGTCTTCCTCCCGACCGGCCGCGAGAAGGCGCCCATCCTGGGCGTCGACCGCCGTCCCACCGAGGAGGAGTGGTCGGCGATCGAGAAGGCCGTTCCGCACCAGCCGCAGCACCTCGCGCTGGCCCTCACCGGGCAGCGGGAGCGCTCGGGCTGGTGGGGCGAGGGACGACAGGGTTCGTGGGCCGACGCGATCGGCGCAGTCCGTGAGGTGGCCGATGCCCTCGGTGTCGACATCGAGGTCTCCGCCGCGGCCCTGGCCCCGTGGCACCCGGGCCGCTGCGCCGAGATCTGCTCCGGCGACGTCGTGCTCGGCCACGCCGGCGAGCTGCACCCCAAGGTCTGCAAGGCTTTCGGCGTGCCCGCACGCTCCGCAGCCGCGGAGATCGACCTGGACCTGCTGCTCTCCCTGGCGCGGGCCACCACGCCGAGTCCGAGCTTCGGCTCCTATCCGGTGGCCAAGGAGGATGTCGCCCTGGTGGTCGACGCCTCCGTGCCGTCCGCTGCCGTCGAGGCGGCACTTCGCGAAGGCGCGGGTGAGCTCCTGGAGTCCGTGCGGCTCTTCGACGTCTTCACCGGCGAACAGGTCGGCGAGGGCAAGAAGTCGCTGGCCTTCGCGCTGCGATTCCGGGCCGGTGACCGCACCCTCAAGGAGGGCGAGTCCACCGCAGCTCGCGAAGCCGCAGTCGCCCGCGCGGCCGAGCAGTTCGGGGCGGTGCAGCGCTGATGCCGCTCTTCGAGTTCGAGGGCAAGCGACCCCAGGTCCACCCGGAGGCGTTCATCGCGGCCACCGCGACGCTGGTCGGCGACGTGGTCGTGGAGAAGGGCGCGAGCGTCTGGTACGGCGTGGTCCTGCGCGCAGACGACTGCCGCATCATCGTCCGCGAGGGCGCCAACATCCAGGACAACTCGGTGGTGCACGGCACCCCGGACTCCGTCGTGGAGGTGGGCGCGGGCGCCACGGTCGCGCACAGCTGCATCGTCCACGGCGCGACGTTGGGGGAGAAGGCCCTGCTGGGCAACGGCTCCACGACGCTCGACGGCACCGCACTCGGCGCCGGGTCGATGGTCGCGGCGGGGTCGCTGCTCACCCCGGGCACCCAGATTCCCGAGGGAGTGCTCGCGGCCGGTGTCCCGGCGCAGGTGAAGAAGCCGCTCGCCGGGACGTCCGCCGAGTTCTGGGTGGAGGCCAACCCGCCCTACTACGCGGAGCTGGCCCAGCGGCACCTCAAGGGTGTGTCACCAGTCGACTGATCGTCGCCCTCACTCCTCGCGGGCGGCGAGGAGCTGCTCGACGAGGATGTCCATGTGACCGGCGTGCCGCGCGATCTCGCGGACCATGTGGAGCAGGATCCACCGCAGGCTGAGCGTTCCGTGGTGGTCGTGCTCGATGGTGAAGTCCAGGTCGAGCGGGGCGGTGATGGTGGCGCCGCGTGCTGCGGCGCTCCTGAGCTCGCGGATCGCTGAGGCGATGGTGTCCTCGTCGGTGACGGCGAAGCTGGCGTCATCGCCGTAGGCATGTCCGTCCCACTCGTCCTCGGGCAGCGCGGCGACTCGTCGCTGGAACCAGCTGCGCTCGGCCGCGGCGACGTGCTTGACCAGCCCCAGCGGGGTGGTCAGTGAGGGGACGAGACGCTGACGGGCCTCGGCTTCGGTCAACTTCTCGACGGACTCGATCAGCGACTCACGGTTGAGCGTGACCATGTTCTCCAGCATCGCCCTCTCGGGGCCGGTGGTGATGACGTCCACGGGTCTTCTCCGCCTCAGTCGATCGGGTGGCTGATGCAGGCCAGGAAGGCGTCGTACGTCGTCCGATCGCCCAGCACCGTGATCGCCGCGTCGTCGCGCCGCTTCCACAGCCACGCGTCGAGGTCGCCCGCTGTGCCGGAGACGATCACGTCGGGCTCGCTGCCGGGGTCGGCCACGACCTGGATGTCCGGCTCGTCGAGGACCCGGCCGTCGGGATCGGTGCCGGTGAAGCGGCCCAGCTGCACCCACATCTGGTGGCCGGTGTCGATCGAGTCGACCCGGACGTGGGCCTCCGCACCGGTGAATCGACCCCAGGCCGGGGTGCCGCCGAACATCACGTCGAGGGCCTCGTGTGCGCCGTCCGCGGCGAGCAACGGGTCGAGGTCGGTGACCGATCCGGCCGCCAGCTCGGCGTCAAGGCGATGGATCAGGGCTTCGTGTGCCTGTCGCCGGACGGTGAAGCCGACACTCTGGTCGCTCGACCACGACCATGCCGGCTCCGCGGGATCGGCGGAGACGAGGGCACGCTGCAGGCTGGCGGAGGCCTCGTCGAACGAGGCAAGCAGTTCCGGGTGGGTGTCGGGCCGGACCGGCTCGAGGTAGTCCTGGGGTGCCTGCGGTCGATGGGTGATCACATGGCTCCAGAAGTCCTGCACGCCGCTCAGGTGCCAGAGCAGGTCTGCAGCGGTCCACTCGGGACAGCTCGGCACCGGTGTGGCAGGGTCGACATCGGCCAGGACATCGCGGAAGCGGCTCGATTCGCGCCGGAGGTGCTCGAGATAGGTCTCGGGGGAGAGTTGGGTCATGGCCCCAACGGTAGGTCTGCCGGATCCGGCCGGAAACCCAATATGCAGGTTCATGCATACTCATGTATAGTCATGCACATGACGAGGATCAACGTCGCTGTTGCCGGTGCGAGTGGTTATGCAGGAGGTGAAGTCCTCCGGCTGCTGCTCGGGCACCCCGACGTGACGATCGGAGCGTTGACCGGCGGCTCGAACGCCGGTGAGAACTTCGGCCGCCTGCAACCCCATCTGGTGCCTCTTGCCGACCGTACCCTCGAGGCCACCACCCCAGAGGTGCTCGCGGGCCACGACGTGGTCTTCCTCGGCCTGCCGCACGGCGCCTCGGCAGAGGTCGCTGCCGCCCTGGGTGACGACGTCGTGGTGATCGACTGTGGTGCCGACTTCCGGCTCACCGACCCTGCTGCCTGGGAGCGGTTCTACGGCTCGCCGCACGCCGGCTCCTGGCCCTACGGCATGCCGGAGCTGGCCGCGCAGCGCGGACAGCTGCGTGGCGCCAAGCGGATCGCCGTACCCGGCTGCTACCCGACCGTCTCGACGCTCACCGCCGCGCCCGCCGTGGCTGCGGGCCTGGTCGAGCCGAACCTCGTCGTCGTTGCCGCCTCGGGGACCAGTGGCGCCGGCAAGGCTGCCAAGACCAACCTGCTCGGCAGCGAGGTGATGGGCAACGCCAGCGCCTACGGCGTGGGCGGAGTGCACCGGCACACCCCCGAGATCATCCAGAACCTCAACCTGCTCACCGAGGAGAAGGTGCGGGTCAGCTTCACCCCGCTGCTCGTGCCGATGCCGCGAGGCATCCTGGCCACGGTGACCGGAAAGCTGACCGGACCGCTCAGCACGGACGAGGCCTACGAGGTCTACTCCCAGGCCTACGCGGACGAACCGTTCGTCACCGTGCTGCCGCAAGGCATGTGGCCGCAGACCAAATCGGTGCTCGGCTCCAACTCGGTGCACCTGCAGGTGGCCGTCGACGAGGAGGCCGGACAGCTGATTGCCGTCGGCGCGGTCGACAACCTCGCCAAAGGCACGGGCGGCGCCGCCGTCCAGTGCATGAACCTCGCCCTGGGGCTCGATGAGTCCGCAGGCCTGACCACGATCGGACTGGCACCATGAGCGAGACCACCCCAACGACGACCGACACAGAGATGACCAGCACAGAGACGACTGGCACAGAAGCAACCGGCCCCAGCTTCACCCTGCAGCAGTTCCCGGAGAAGCTGGCCGTGGTGCGGCTCGCGCCGGGTGCCGAGGTGCCCACCTGGGCCGAGTCCTCCTCGCTGTTCTCGATCACGGCCACCGCGACCGAGACGTCGCTGATCTGCGCCACGCGCAGCGTGCCGACCAAGGTGCCGTGCCAGAAGCCGTTCACGGCGTTCGCGGTCAAGGGCCCGATCGACCCCGAGGAGTACGGCGTACTCGCGGCACTGCTGGCTCCGCTCGCCGAGGAGAAGATCAGCGTCTTCTCGCTCTCCACCTTCGACACCGACTGGATCCTGGTCCCGATGCAGCGCGTGGACGATGCGACGCAGGCGTGGCGACGACGAGGGCACACCGTTGCCGCCGCCGTTCCCGTCAAGCCTCCGAGGCAGCCCAGCAAGGCTCCCAAGCCCAAGAAGGACCACAAGAAATGACCGTCACCGCCCCCGCCGGCTTCGCAGCAGCCGGCGTCCCGGCCGGACTCAAGTCCACCGGTGCCAAGGATCTCGCCCTGGTCGTCAACCAGGGACCCAACTTCGACTCCGCCAGCGTCTTCACCGCCAACCGTTGCAAGGCCAACCCGATCCTGTGGAGCCAGGAGGTGGTCAAGGACGGCGTCGTGCGCGCCGTCGTGCTCAACTCCGGCGGCGCCAACTGCTACACCGGCGCCGAGGGCTTCCAGACCACCCACGCCGTGGCCGAGCAGGTCGCCGGCAAGCTCGGCATCGGCGCCATCGACGTGATCGTGTGCTCGACGGGCCTGATCGGACTGTCCAACCCGCGCCAGAACCTCCTCGACGGCGTTGACGCCGCACATGCCGCGCTCAGCGAGGACGGGGGAGCGGAGGCTGCCGAGGCGATCATGACCACTGACTCGGTGAGCAAGAACGTCGTGGTCGAAGGAGCCGGCTGGAGCATCGGCGGGATGGCCAAGGGCGCCGGCATGCTGGCCCCCCAGCTCGCCACGATGCTGGTCGTGCTGACCACCGACGCAGTGGTCCCCGCCGCTGACCTGGACCGGGCACTGCGCGCCGCGACCAGGGTCAGCTTCGACCGGCTCGACTCGGACGGCTGCATGAGCACCAACGACACGGTCACGGTGATGGCCAGCGGTGCCAGCGGGATCACCCCGAGCCTCGATGACTTCACCCAGGCCCTGACCCAGGCGTGCACGGACCTGGCGATGCAACTGCTCAAGGACGCCGAGGGCGCCGACCACGAGATCGCGATCACCGTGCTCAACGCCGCCACCGAGGACGAGGCCGTCGAGGCCGCACGGAGCGTGGCGCGCAGCAACCTGTTCAAGGCCGCGGTCTTCGGCAACGACCCCAACTGGGGCCGGGTGCTGGCCAGCCTCGGCACCACCCAGGCTCTGTTCGACCCTGCCGACCTCGACGTCGCCATGAACGGGGTGTGGGTGTGCCGCAAGTCCACCCCGGCCGAGGACCCCGCCGGCGTCGACCTGACCGGCCGCGACGTCACCGTCACGATCGACCTCAAGTCCGGCACCGAGCGGGCCACCGTCTGGACCAACGACCTCACCCACGCATACGTCCACGAGAACAGCGCGTATTCCTCATGAGCGAAGACACGACCCCCCTCACCCCGGCCCTCAAGGCAGCGACCCTGGCGGGTGCGCTGCCCTGGCTGAAGGCGTACAACAACAAGATCGTCGTGATCAAGTACGGCGGCAACGCCATGACGGACGACACCTTGAAGAAGGCGTTCGCCGAGGACATCGCGTTCCTCAGGTTCGCCGGCTTCAAGCCGGTGGTCGTCCACGGCGGCGGTCCGCAGATCTCGCAGATGCTCGACCGCCTCGACATCGAGTCCGAGTTCAAGGGTGGCCTGCGGGTCACCACCCCGGAGGCGATGGACGTCGTACGGATGGTCCTGGTCGGCAAGGTTCAGCGTGAGCTGGTCGGCCTGGTCAACCAGCACGGCCCGGTTGCCGTCGGCCTCTCCGGCGAGGACGCCGGCCTGTTCACCGCGGAGGCGACCAACACGATCGTCGACGGCGAGGAGGTCGACCTCGGCCTGGTCGGCGAGGTCGCCAAGGTGCGGCCCGAGTCGGTCCTGGACCTGGTCGAGGCCGGTCGGGTGCCGGTCATCTCCAGCGTCGCTCCCGACGTGCACGGCCTGGTCCACAACGTCAACGCCGACACCGCGGCAGCCGCTCTGGCCGCGGCGCTCGGAGCCGAGAAGCTGCTGGTGCTCACCGACGTCGAGGGCCTCTACCGCGACTGGCCGAACAGCTCCGACGTGATCGGGCAGATCAGCCCCGAAGGACTCGAGGAGCTGATGCCCTCGCTGGCCTCCGGCATGGTCCCGAAGATGAAGGCCTGCCTGCAGGCCGTGCGGGACGGGGTGAAGCGCGCGACCGTCGTCGACGGCCGCGAGCCGCACGCTGTACTTCTCGAGCTGTTCACCGACGAGGGCATCGGCACCCAGGTGCTGCCCGGCGTCGACACCGTCATCCGGCAGGCCAAGAACCCGCCGGTCGCCAAGGAGTCCTGATGAGCACCAACGCCGGATCCGCCCAGGCCTGGCAGGAGCGGTACGCCGCCTCCCTGATGAACACGTTCGGTGCGCCCAAGCTTGTGCTCGCCCGCGGCGAGGGCTCGCGGGTGTGGGACGTGGAGGGCAACGAATACCTCGACTTCCTCGGTGGCATCGCCGTGAACTCCCTGGGCCACGCCCACCCGGCGCTCGTCGAGGCGGTGACCGCCCAACTGAGCACGCTCGGACACACGTCGAACTTCTTCGCGACGGCTCCGCAGATCGAGCTGGCCGAGAAGCTGCTGGCGTTGCTCGGCGCCCAGGGGTCGGGGAAGGTCTTCTTCTCCAACTCAGGCACAGAGGCCAACGAGGCAGCTTTCAAGCTGACCCGGCGCACCGGGCGCACGCACGTCGTCGCGATGGAGCAGGCGTTCCACGGGCGGACCATGGGTGCCCTCGCGCTCACCGCCAAGGAGGCCTATCGGACGCCGTTCGCCCCGCTCCCGGGTGAGGTCACGTTCGTGCCCTTCGGTGACGTCGACGCGCTCCGCGCCGCGGTGACCGACAAGACCGCGGCCGTCGTCCTCGAACCCGTCCAGGGCGAGGCCGGGGTCAACCCCGCGCCGGCGGGCTTCCTCGAAGCCGCCCGGGAGATCACCACGGCCTCGGGGGCCCTGTTGTGGATCGACGAGATCCAGACCGGAGTGGGTCGCACCGGCGCCTGGTTCGCGCACGCGTCGTCCGGTGTCGTCCCCGACATCGTCACACTCGCCAAGGGACTCGGCGGGGGCATCCCGATCGGAGCCACGCTGGCACTCGGTGCCGCGGCGGACCTGCTGCAGCCGGGCAACCACGGGACCACCTTCGGTGGCAACCCCGTCGCCTCGGCCGCTGCGCTCGCCGTGCTGGCCACCATCGAGACCGACGGCCTCCTGGACCACGCCCGCACCGTCGGAACCCAGCTGCGCAAGGGTCTGCTCGCCGACGACCGGGTGGTCGAGACGCGCGGCGACGGCCTCCTGATCGGGCTCGACCTGTGCGAGGACAAGTCCGCCGAGGTGGTCGCGGCAGGGTTCGCCGCCGGCTTCATCCTGAACAACCCGACACCGAACCGGATCAGGCTGGCCCCGCCGCTGGTGCTCACCAGTGACGAGGCCGCCGCGCTGATCGACGCCTGGCCGGGCATCCTCGACGCAGCGGGTGTGGTCGCGCCATGACCAGGCACCTGTTGCGAGACGACGACCTGTCTCCGGCCGAGCAGGCCGAGGTGCTCGCGCTGGCTGCACGGATGAAGGCCGATCCCTTCGGCGAGGTCGTCGGCAAGCCGCTGGCCGGTCCGCGCACCGTCGCGATGATCTTCGACAAGCCGACGCTGCGCACGCAGTCCTCCTTTGCTGCCGGGATCGCGGAGCTGGGCGGCAACCCGCTCCCGATCAACGGCGACCTGGCCCAGATCGGCGTACGCGAGTCGGTCGAGGACGTCGCGCGAGTGCTGGGACGACAGGCCGCGCAGATCGTCTGGCGCACCAACGACCAGTCGAAGCTCGACGCGATGGCGCAGTGGTCCGGGGTGCCGGTGATCAACGCGCTCAGCGACGACTTCCACCCCTGCCAGCTGCTGGCCGACCTGCTCACCATCACCGAGCGCAAGGGTCGCCTGGCCGGCCTCACCGCGACCTTCGTCGGCGACGGTGCGTGCAACATGGGCAACTCGTGGCTGATCGCCGGCGCCACGGCCGGCATGCACGTGGTGGTCAGCTCGCCGCAGGGCTATGAGCCGGCGGCCGAGATGGTCGCCCGCGCCCAGCAGATCGGTGAGCAGACCGGTGGCTCGGCCCGCCTCGAGCGTGAGGTCGGAGCCGCGGTCGACGGTGCGGACGTGGTGATCACCGACACCTGGGTGTCGATGGGCAAGGAGGGCGAGTCACAGGCACGACTGCAGGCGTTGGCCCCCTATGCACTGACCAGTGACCTGATGGGCAAGGCGGGTGCTGACGCCATCGCGATGCACTGTCTGCCGGCCTATCGCGGCAAGGAGATCGACGCCGAGCTGATCGACGGCCCCGACAGTGTCGTGTGGGACGAGGCAGAGAACCGTCGCCATGCCCAGAAGGCAGTGATGGCATGGCTCCAGGAACAGGACGGACGGAGCGCCTCGTGACCGAGTTCGGCACCACGCCGCTGACCAAGAACGCGCGCCAGCAGCTGATCGTGGACCTGCTCTCCACCAAGGAGATCAAGTCACAGGTCGAGCTGGCCGAGCACCTCGCCGAGCGCGGCGTGCACGCCACGCAGGCGACGTTGTCCCGTGACCTGGTCGAGCTCGACGCGGTCAAGGTGCGCGCCCGCCAGGGCGGGTTGGTCTATGCGGTCCCCGCCGAAGGTGGTGATCGCACCCCGGCGACGGTGGGCGAGAGCGTCGCAGCCAACGCACGACTCTCGCGACTGTGCACGGAGCTGCTGGTGAGCGCGGAGGGGAGCGCCAACATGGCCGTCCTACGCACTCCTCCCGGTGGGGCGCAATATCTCGCCAGTGCCTTCGACAAGGCGGAGATCGGCGACGTGCTCGGCACCATCGCAGGCGACGACACCGTGCTGGTGATCAGCCGCGACCCGGCCGGCGGTGCCGAGCTCGCCCGGCGGTTCCTGGCGCTGGCCAGCGACGCCCGCACATCTTGACAGGCTTGACCATCCACGGAATGCCATCAGGCTTCCGCCAACAGCAGGAGACGAGCACGTGACTGAGGGCCACCCCACCGGTGAGAGCGCCGAGGGCCAGACCAGCGGCGCCACGAACCAGGGAAAGCTCTGGGGAGGTCGCTTCGCCGGCGGCCCGAGCCCCGAGCTGGACGCGCTGTCTCGCTCGACCCACTTCGACTGGCGGCTCACGCCCTATGACCTGGCCGGCTCGCGCGCCCACGCCAACGTGCTGCGCACCGCTGGCCTGCTGACCGATGCAGATCATGCAGAGCTGCTCCGCGGGCTCGAGGTGCTGGGGGAGAGGTTCGCTTCCGGTGAGCTGCAGCCCGACCCCTCGGACGAGGACGTGCACGGCGCACTGGAGCGCCTCCTGCTCGAGGAGGTCGGCCCGGACGTCGGTGGCCGCCTGCGCGCCGGCCGGTCCCGCAACGACCAGATCGCGACCCTGTTCAAGGTGTTCCTCCGCGACCACGCCCGCGTGATCGCGGGCCAGGTGCTCGACCTGGTGGGCGCCCTGCAGGTCCAGGCCGAGGAACACCTCGGAGCGATCATGCCCGGCCGCACGCACCTGCAGCACGCCCAGCCGGTGCTGCTCTCCCACCACCTCCTGGCCCATGCCTGGCCGCTGCTGCGTGACGTGGCGAGACTGGCCGACTGGGACGCTCGGGTGGCGGCGGACTCGCCCTACGGATCGGGCGCACTGGCGGGTCAGAGCCTCGGCCTGGACCCCGAGGCCGTGGCTGCCGAGCTCGGGTTCACCGGTTCCTCGGCCAACTCGATCGACGGTACGGCGGCCCGCGACTTCGTGGCTGAGTTCGGCTTCGTCACGGCGATGATCGGCGTCGACGTGAGCCGATTCGCCGAGGAGGTCATCCTCTGGTCGACCCGCGAGTTCGAGTTCGTGACGCTCCATGACTCCTGGTCCACCGGGTCGAGCATCATGCCGCAGAAGAAGAACCCTGACATCGCCGAGCTCGCACGAGGCAAGGCAGGGCGTCTGATCGGCAACCTGTCCGGCCTGCTCGCCACGCTCAAGGCACTGCCGTTGGCCTACAACCGGGATCTCCAGGAGGACAAGGAGCCGGTCTTTGACAGCGTCGACACGCTCGAGGTGCTGCTGCCCGCGTTCACTGGCATGGTGGCGACCCTGCGGTTCAACACCGACCGGATGGCCGAGCTGGCCCCCCAGGGCTTCTCGCTCGCCACCGACATCGCGGAGTGGCTGGTGCGGGAGGGCACGCCGTTCCGGATCGCCCACGAGGTCGCCGGCGCCTGCGTGCGCGAGTGCGAGTCCCAGGGCATCGAGCTCCACGAGCTCACCGACGAGCAGTTCGCCGCGATCCACCCGGCACTGAACCCGGGTGTGCGTGACGTGCTGACGGCCGAGGGCTCGGTCTCCTCGCGTGATGGGCGCGGCGGCACTGCGCCCGCTCGGGTGCGCGAGCAGGTGCAGGAGGTCTCCGGCGTGGTGGCTGATCTTCGTGGACGGTTCTGACCTCGACTTCCTGGCGGGTCCACCGGCCGAGGTGGCTCCGCAGCTGCTCGGTGCCACGCTGAGCAAGGGTGGCGTCAGCGTGCGGATCACAGAGGTCGAGGCCTACGACGGTGCCGACGACCCGGGCTCGCACGCACACCGCGGGCGTACGCCGCGCAACGACGTGATGTTCGGGCCTCCCGGACATCTCTACACCTACTTCATCTACGGGATGCACGTCTGCGCCAACGTCGTGTGCCGCGACGAGGGCACCGCCGGCGCGGTGCTGATCCGCGCAGGCGAGGTGGTCTCGGGACTCGACGAGGCTCGCAGCCGCCGACCGGCCGGCCCCGACCACCGGCTCGCGCAGGGACCCGGGCGATTGTGCAGCGCCCTGGGGGTCGAGCTGGCCGACTACGGAGCGGACCTGCTCGCTGACCAGGTGCGGTTGGAGGCCAACGCACGGCAGGTCGACGTACACCCGGAGCAGCGTGCGGACCCGGGCCAGGTGGCGAGTGGTCCTCGCGTCGGCCTTCGCCTGGCGGCGGATCGCCCGTGGCGGTTCTGGATCAAGGGAGACCCGACCGTCTCCACCTATCGCCCCGCTGTTGTGCGTCGGAAGAGGATCGCGGAGTGAAACCGGTTGTCCTGCCACAAGCGGCGTAGGGCAGGCTAGGGCGCGAGCACCATCGACACATCCTTGAGAGGCAACGAGTTGTCCACCGAACAGAACATCCTCGACGAGCTCGAGTGGCGCGGCCTGATCGCCGACTCGACCGACCGGGAGGCGCTGCGTGAGGCGTTCTCCTCGGGGAGCGTCAAGTTCTATGTGGGTTTCGACCCGACGGCACCGAGCCTGCACATGGGACACCTCGTCCAGATCCTCACCGCGAAGCGGCTCCAGGCTGCCGGGCACACGCCCTACGCCCTGGTCGGCGGCGCCACCGGCACCATCGGCGACCCCAAGGAGACCGGCGAGCGGGTGATGAACTCGCTCGACGTGGTCAAGGAGTGGGTGGACCGCGTCCGTTCGCAGATCGAGCCGTTCCTCTCGTTCGAGGGCGACAACGGCGCGACGATGGTCAACAACTACGACTGGACCGCGTCGATGTCGGTGATCGACTTCCTGCGCGACATCGGCAAGCACTTCCCGGTCAACCGGATGCTGGCGCGCGACGTGGTGCGGACCCGGCTCGAGTCCGGGATCAGCTTCACCGAGTTCTCCTACGTGCTGCTGCAGTCGATGGACTTCTTGAACCTCTTCCGCGATCACGGCGTCACCCTGCAGTTCGGGGGCTCGGACCAGTGGGGGAACCTCACTGCCGGTGTCGAGCTGATCCGGCGTACGACGGGTGGCAAGGCGCACGCGATCGCCACGCCGTTGATGACCAAGGCGGACGGCACGAAGTACGGCAAGACCGAGGGCGGGGCGTTGTGGCTCGATCCGCAGATGATGTCGCCCTACGCCTTCCACCAGTTCTGGCTCAACGTGGAGGACGAGAAGGTGGGCGAGCTCCTTCGGGTCTTCACCTTCCTGGCCCGCGAGCAGATCGAAGAGCTCGAGGCACAGACCGCTGAGAAGCCGTTCCTGCGAGCCGGTCAGAAGGCCCTCGCCGACGCGGTGACGACGCTGGTGCACGGGGAGCAGGAGACCGAGCAGGCGAAGGCTGCCGCCGGTGCGCTGTTCGGCCGCGGTGACCTGCACGCGCTGTCCGGCTCGACGCTCGCCGCTGCCTTGCGCGAGGCCGGTGCCACGTCGTTCCCGCGTGCCCAGGGGACGCCCGACATCGTGACCCTCCTGGTCGACAGTGGTCTCGCCAAGAGCAACGGCGACGCCCGGCGCACCATCAAGGAGGGCGGCGCCTACCTCAACAACGTTCGCATCGAGGACCCTGAGCTGGTGCCCGGTGACGATGACTTCATCGACGGGACCTGGCTGGTCCTTCGTCGCGGCAAGAAGACCATGGCCGGAGTCGAGGCGCTCGGGTGACCCACGGGGTCGGCACGTCCTGGCTTGCCGGCCTCGAGTCGGTTGCCCGTGACGTGCTGCCCACGTCGGTCTTCGACTACATCCGACAGGGTGCCGGCCAGAGCCTGTCCGCGGACGAGGCCAACGCCGCGTGGTCCCGGTCCCGCTTCATCCCTCGTGTCCTGCGCGACGTGAGTGACATCGAGCTGGCGACCACGGTCCTGGGCGCGCCACTCGCGTCGCCGGTGGCGGTTGCCCCCACCACGCTGCAGAGACTCGTCCACCCCGAGGGCGAGCTCGCCATGGCGCGGGCCTGTGCATCGGCGGGTTCGTTGATGGTGGTCTCGAGCAATGCAGGTACGCCGTTCCGCGAGATCGGTGCGACCGGGGTGCAGTGGTGGTTGCAGGCCTACCTCACCCGGGACCGGTCACTGAGTGAGCCGGTCGTGGACGCCGCGGTCGACGCTGGTGCCCGCGCCATCGTGCTGACCCTCGACACCCCGACAGTCGGCACCAAGAACGGGATCGGACCGGACTTCTGGGAGGCGGTTCCCCCGGGAACGCTGCGGGTGAACTTCGCCGATCAGCGCCCTGGGATCACCGGGGCGGAGAAGGCGACTGACCTGGGTCCCGACGACATCGCCCGACTGGGAGAGCGCACCGGTCTGCCGATCGTGGTGAAGGGAGTGCTCCATCCCGCGGACGCAGTGCGTTGCGTCGAGGCCGGCGCTGCAGCGGTCTGGGTGTCGAACCACGGTGGTCGCCAGCTCGACCGAGTGGTCTCCACCGCTGATGCGGTGAGTGGAGTCGTCGAAGCGGTGGGCGAGACCGCGGAGGTCTACGTCGACGGTGGGATCCGCTCGGGCCTCGACGTCTTCGCCGCACTGGCGACAGGTGTGCGCTGTGTGTTCGTGGGTCGTCTGGGGCTGTGGGCGCTGGTGGCGGGGGAGTCCTCGGTGGCCCGGATGCACGAAGAACTGCGCACCGAGCTGGGGGAGTCCATGCGCCTGGCCGGGGCCCGTACGCCGACTGAGGCCGTCTCGATGCTGGTTCGAAACGGCGAAAAGGGCCTCTGACCTGCGACGATGGCGATTGTGCTCCGGGTCACGCCCTTTCGATTTGACGGTGCACAGCCGCTCGCATAATGTTCCGTTCGTCGCCAGGGAGCGGCGGGCAGCAAGACCGTCTGGTCGGGCTTCCGGCCCCGGTGACCATCCCAAGCTTTCACCCTTTGAATCACTTGAAGATGTGTGCGCACAAGCGGCCATCGACGAACTGATCTGAGGTGAGCTGCGCCCGGATGGCCTGAGAATCCGCCGAATTGACTCGGTTGATCCACTCCGGTAAGTTTTTGCAGGTTGCCCCGCAGCGATGCCCGGTTCGGGTTGGTGGTGGGTGTGTGTGATTCTTGAGAACTCAACAGTGTGTCAAAAGTCGACGAATTAATATTGTTGTACCCGTCGGGCTTTCTGGATGGTCTTCTGCCTTTGGGTGGTTGGTTGTTTGGTTGGTTTGATGGTTCCTTTGGTAAGAGACAATAATTCTGACAATTTTTTGTCGGGGTTTGTTTTTTGCTGGGGTTTGGATTCTTCAATGGAGAGTTTGATCCTGGCTCAGGACGAACGCTGGCGGCGTGCTTAACACATGCAAGTCGAGCGGTAAGGCCCTTTCGGGGGTACACGAGCGGCGAACGGGTGAGTAACACGTGAGCAATCTGCCCTTCACTTTGGGATAACCTCCGGAAACGGTGGCTAATACCGAATGCGACCATTCCCTGCATGGGGTGATGGTGGAAAGTTTTGGCGGTGGAGGATGAGCTCGCGGCCTATCAGCTTGTTGGTGAGGTAATGGCTCACCAAGGCTTCGACGGGTAGCCGGCCTGAGAGGGTGACCGGCCACACTGGGACTGAGACACGGCCCAGACTCCTACGGGAGGCAGCAGTGGGGAATATTGGACAATGGGCGAAAGCCTGATCCAGCAACGCCGCGTGAGGGATGACGGCCTTCGGGTTGTAAACCTCTTTCAGCGGGGACGAAGCGCAAGTGACGGTACCCGCAGAAGAAGCACCGGCCAACTACGTGCCAGCAGCCGCGGTAATACGTAGGGTGCGAGCGTTGTCCGGAATTATTGGGCGTAAAGGGCTCGTAGGCGGTTTGTCGCGTCGGGAGTGAAAACCAGGTGCTTAACACCTGGCCTGCTTCCGATACGGGCAGACTAGAGGTATGCAGGGGAGAACGGAATTCCTGGTGTAGCGGTGAAATGCGCAGATATCAGGAGGAACACCGGTGGCGAAGGCGGTTCTCTGGGCATTACCTGACGCTGAGGAGCGAAAGTGTGGGGAGCGAACAGGATTAGATACCCTGGTAGTCCACACCGTAAACGTTGGGCGCTAGGTGTGGGGCTCATTCCACGAGTTCCGTGCCGCAGCTAACGCATTAAGCGCCCCGCCTGGGGAGTACGGCCGCAAGGCTAAAACTCAAAGGAATTGACGGGGGCCCGCACAAGCGGCGGAGCATGCGGATTAATTCGATGCAACGCGAAGAACCTTACCTGGGTTTGACATATGCCGGAAAGCATCAGAGATGGTGCCCCTTTTTGTCGGTATACAGGTGGTGCATGGCTGTCGTCAGCTCGTGTCGTGAGATGTTGGGTTAAGTCCCGCAACGAGCGCAACCCTCGTCTTATGTTGCCAGCACGTAATGGTGGGGACTCATAAGAGACTGCCGGGGTCAACTCGGAGGAAGGTGGGGATGACGTCAAGTCATCATGCCCCTTATGTCCAGGGCTTCACGCATGCTACAATGGCCGGTACAAAGGGCTGCGATACCGTAAGGTGGAGCGAATCCCAAAAAGCCGGTCTCAGTTCGGATTGGGGTCTGCAACTCGACCCCATGAAGTCGGAGTCGCTAGTAATCGCAGATCAGCAACGCTGCGGTGAATACGTTCCCGGGCCTTGTACACACCGCCCGTCACGTCACGAAAGTCGGCAACACCCGAAGCCGGTGGCCCAACCCCTTGTGGGAGGGAGCCGTCGAAGGTGGGGCTGGCGATTGGGACGAAGTCGTAACAAGGTAGCCGTACCGGAAGGTGCGGCTGGATCACCTCCTTTCTAAGGAGCTCGTAGCAACCTCGACACTTTGTGTGTTGGTGGTTGTTCATGGTGTCTGTTTCGTGGCCGTGTGTGTCGCGGCAGGCATTGCTCATTAGTGGAACGTCGATTAGTTGGTGGAACGTCTCATCAGCGTCTTTCAGTACTACCCCTGGTCCTTTGGATCGGTGTGGTGTGGAACGTGGGTGTTGGTGGTGGGTTTTGCTTGGCACACTGTTGGGTCCTGAGGGATCAGACCGTATGGTTTGGTTGCTTGGTGGGCTGCTCCTTCCATATACCGCTCCTTGTTGGGGGTGGGTGTGGGGTGTGGGGTGGTGCCGATTGTTGTTTGAGAACTACACAGTGGACGCGAGCATCTTTGTAGCAAGACAAGCTACTAAGGGCACATGGTGGATGCCTTGGCACCAAGAGCCGATGAAGGACGTTGGAGCCTGCGATAAGCCACGGGGAGTTGGCAACCGAGCGTTGATCCGTGGATTTCCGAATGGGGAAACCCAGCTGGAGTCATGTCCAGTTACCGCTGTCTGAACACATAGGACAGTTGGAGGGAACGTGGGGAAGTGAAACATCTCAGTACCCACAGGAAGAGAAAACAAAAGTGATTCCGAGAGTAGTGGCGAGCGAAATCGGAAGAGGCCAAACCCAGGTCGTGTGATAGCCGGCAGGCGTTGCGATGTGGGGGTTGTGGGGCCGTCTTGTTCTGACTGCCGTTGGAACGCAGAGTAAGAAACCATCGTTGAAGTTGAAGTGGATTGGAAAGTCCCGGCATAGAGGGTGATACCCCCGTATATGTAAGGCGATGGCTCTGTGACGTTACCCCAAGTAACACGGAACCCCTGAAATTCCGTGTGAATCTGGCGGGACCACCCGTTAAGCCTAAATACTCCTTGGTGACCGATAGCGGACAAGTACCGTGAGGGAAAGGTGAAAAGTACCCCTGGCGGGGAGTGAAATAGTACCTGAAACCATGTGCCTACAAACCGTTGGAGCGAGACCTTGTGTCTTGTGACAGCGTGCCTTTTGAAGAATGAGCCTGCGAGTTTGCGGTGTGTTGCGAGGTTAACCCGTGTGGGGTAGCCGTAGCGAAAGCGAGTCCGAATAGGGCGTTTGAGTAGCACGCTCAAGACCCGAAGCGAAGTGATCTATCCATGGGCAGGTTGAAGCGCGGGTAAGACCGCGTGGAGGACCGAACCCACTTAGGTTGAAAACTGAGGGGATGACCTGTGGATAGGGGTGAAAGGCCAATCAAACTTCGTGATAGCTGGTTCTCCCCGAAATGCATTTAGGTGCAGCGTCGCGTGTTTCTTGCTGGAGGTAGAGCACTGGATAGCCGATGGGCCCGACAAGGTTACTGACGTTAACCAAACTCCGAATGCCAGTAAGTGAGAGCGCGGCAGTGAGACAGTGGGGGATAAGCTCCATTGTCGAGAGGGAAACAGCCCAGACCATCAGCTAAGGTCCCTAAGCGATAACTAAGTGGAAAAGGATGTGGAGTCGCATAGACAACCAGGAGGTTGGCTTGGAAGCAGCCACCCTTGAAAGAGTGCGTAATAGCTCACTGGTCAAGTGATTCCGCGCCGACAATGTAGCGGGGCTCAAGTTATCCACCGAAGCTATGGCATTCATACGTTAGCTAAGCCGCCCTTGAGGTTGGTTCAGGTGTATGGATGGGTAGGGGAGCGTCGTGTGGGCAGTGAAGCGGCGGAGTGATCCAGTCGTGGAGGCCACACGAGTGAGAATGCAGGCATGAGTAGCGAATCACGTGTGAGAAACACGTGCGCCGAATGATCAAGGGTTCCAGGGTCAAGCTAATCTGCCCTGGGTAAGTCGGGACCTAAGGCGAGGCCGACAGGCGTAGTCGATGGACAACGGGTTGATATTCCCGTACCGGCAAAATAGCGCCCATGACGAGGCTAGTGATGCTAAGTGCCCGAAACTGCCTGTGATCCCTTCGGGGACGATGGCAGCAGAGCGCACGACCCGATCTAGTAGTAGTCAAGCGATGGGGTGACGCAGGAAGGTAGTCCAACCACGCCGATGGTTGTTGCGTGGCTAAGGGTGTAGGGCGAACGGTAGGCAAATCCGCCGTTCATGTGCCTGAGACCTGATGGGGAGTCCGTAGGGACGAAGTAGATGATCCTATGCTGTCGAGAAAAACCTCTAGCGAGCTATGCGCCGCCCGTACCCCAAACCGACTCAGGTGATCAGGTAGAGAATACCAAGGCGATCGAGTGAACCATGGTTAAGGAACTCGGCAAAATACCCCCGTAACTTCGGGAGAAGGGGGGCCTGATGCGTGAACCCACTTGCTGGGGGAAGCGTTGATGGCCGCAGAGACCAGGCCCAAGCGACTGTTTACTAAAAACACAGGTCCGTGCGAAGTTGTAAGACGATGTATACGGACTGACTCCTGCCCGGTGCTGGAAGGTTAAGGGGACCTGTTAGATCCTTCGGGGTCGAAGCGGAGAACTTAAGCCCCAGTAAACGGCGGTGGTAACTATAACCATCCTAAGGTAGCGAAATTCCTTGTCGGGTAAGTTCCGACCTGCACGAATGGAGTAACGACTTGGGCGCTGTCTCAACCATGGACTCGGCGAAATTGCAGTACGAGTAAAGATGCTCGTTACGCGCGGCAGGACGGAAAGACCCCGGGACCTTTACTATAGTTTGGTATTGGTGTTTGGTTCGGCTTGTGTAGGATAGGTGGGAGACTGTGAAACTCAGACGCCAGTTTGGGTGGAGTCAACGTTGAAATACCACTCTGGTCGTACTAGATATCTAACCTAGGTCCGTTATCCGGATCAGGGACAGTGCCTGATGGGTAGTTTAACTGGGGCGGTTGCCTCCTAAAATGTAACGGAGGCGCTCAAAGGTTCCCTCAGCCTGGTTGGCAATCAGGTTTCGAGTGTAAGTGCACAAGGGAGCTTGACTGTGAGAGTGACAACTCGAGCAGGGACGAAAGTCGGAACTAGTGATCCGGCGCTGGCATGTGGAAGCGGCGTCGCTCAACGGATAAAAGGTACCCCGGGGATAACAGGCTGATCTTCCCCAAGAGTCCATATCGACGGGATGGTTTGGCACCTCGATGTCGGCTCGTCGCATCCTGGGGCCGGAGTAGGTCCCAAGGGTTGGGCTGTTCGCCCATTAAAGCGGCACGCGAGCTGGGTTTAGAACGTCGTGAGACAGTTCGGTCCCTATCCGCCGCGCGCGCAGGAAACTTGAGAAAGGCTGCCCCTAGTACGAGAGGACCGGGGTGGACGAACCTCTGGTGTGCCAGTTGTTCCGCCAGGAGCACGGCTGGTTAGCTACGTTCGGAAGTGATAACCGCTGAATGCATCTAAGCGGGAAGCACGTTTCAAGATGAGGTTTCCCACCGGGTTAACCGGGTAAGGTCCCCAGTAGACTACTGGGTTGATAGGCCGGAAGTGTACAGCAGTAATGCCTAGCTGACCGGTACTAATAGACCGAGGGCTTGTCCCTCAAAGATGTTGCGCGTCCACTGTGTGGCTCCCGAGTAATGATCGGGAACACAAACCCATACACCCCCCAACACTGTTGGGCCTGGTGTGTGGTGCTTGACTGATCAAAACTCCATAGAGTTTCGGCGGCCATAGCGAGAGGGAAACACCCGGTCCCATTCCGAACCCGGAAGTTAAGCCTCTCAGCGCCGATGGTACTGCAACCGGGAGGTTGTGGGAGAGTAGGACGTCGCCGGACAACACTTCAGTAAAGGCCACCCCCTCGGGGGTGGCCTTTACTACTTTGTCCACCAGTATGCTGCCCAAGTTGGGCACAGTCGCCGAAAGGATTCGTCATGGCAGAGAGCTCTCGTCCCCGTCGCACCAACTCATCCGGGCAGGGTGGTTCCTCGCGCTCTGGCGGAGCACCGCGGCGTACCTCTGGAAAGTCGAGCGAGCGCCGCGATGACCGCGGCTTCTCCGACCGCAAGCCAGGGGACCGCAAGCCCACCGACCGACGTGGTGGCGGCCGTGGCCGCCCCGACGAGAAGCCGGGCGAACGCAAGTGGTCCCGCGACCGCCGTGACGATCGTCGTGATGACCGCCGCGACGAGCGCCCGCGCAGCGTCGACCAGGCCGAGTATGACGGTCCCGAGATCCCCGAGCACATCACCGGCAAGGAGCTCGACCGCTCCGTGCAGGCGCAGCTGCGTGGACTGCCCGAAAAGCTTGCCGCACGCGTTGCCCGTCACCTGGCCGCTGCCGGCGAGCTGATCGACTCGGACCCCAAGACTGCTTATCGGCACACTCTTGCGGCACGCGCCCGTGCATCGCGCCTGGCCGTCGTGCGGGAAGCATGTGGCGAGGCCGCGTACGCCGCAGGCTCTTATGCCGAGGCACTCTCCGAGCTCCGGGCCGCGAAGCGGATGAACGGCGCCATGGACTACCTGCCGATCATGGCTGACTGCGAGCGCGCCCTCGGCCGGCCCGAGCGCGCGCTGGAACTTGCCAAGAGCCCGGCGGTGAAGAACTTCACCGCAGAGGCCAAGGCCGAGATGACCATCGTCGAGGCTGGCGCGCGCCGCGACCTGGGCGAGTTCGACGCGGCACTGCGCACTCTCGAGTTCGCACCCCTGAACTCGAAGAACCGTCAGCCCTGGGTCGTTCGGCTGCGCTATGCCTATGCCGACACCCTGCTTGCTGCCGGTCGTGACGAGGACGCCCTCGAGTGGTTCCACCGGACCGAGGCGATCGACGGTGATGAGATCACCGACGCCGGAGCCCGGGCCGCCGAGGTCGAGAAGCGGATCGGCTGACTCGAGGCTCAGGCTGGGGCGATCATTCGTCGTCCAGCTCCCTCATGATCACTCCGAAGTGTGGCTTCGGCTGGAAGGACGTCGCCTTCTCCGGGAGCAGGTGACCCGAGAGAGCCGAGGCGTCCACCTGCTCGAACGACGGTGCGGGCAGCAGCACGCTCACCCCGTGGGCCGCGCGGGCAAGTGCGTCCGTGGCGGAGTGGTGGAAGCCGACCCGCGCTGGATCGACCTGCCACAGCGGCAGCAAGGTCTCGTGCAGCCAGCACACCAACAATTGTTCGGGGTCATTCGGGCGGAGGGTCGCCCAGGTCTGACCGTCATGCAGGACCAGCGCTTGGCCGAGCTTGGCCAGTGCGGCATGGCTGCTGTCATATCGGCGCACCTCGGCACCGATCAGGTTGGCGGCCTCCTCGGCGACCTCGAGGCTCAACCGGGGCAGCGTCCTGTGGATGGCACACAGCTGGAGCGGTGTGTCGTTCTGGTCGACGAGCATCACCAGCGTCTGTTCCCACCCGGTCCCCGGGTGGTCGGCGCGCAGCTGTCGTGCCGCCGCATAGCGGTGGTGACCATCGGCGATCACCACCTGCGCGCTCGCCAAGGAACTGGTCAGCAGCGTCAACATGGAAGGGTCGGTGATCCGCCACACCCGCTGGAGCTGGTCGGCGCGATCGGTGTAGACGAGGTTGGGTTCCTCCGCAGTGATCTGGTGGAGCACCTTGCGGACCACGGCTGGCCCCCGGTGCATCAAGAGGATGGGCGCCGGGTTCAGTGACATCTCCGCCATCCGGCCCGCCAGCTGGTTGACCTGAACCTGATCGGTGCCCTCGTGAGGAAAGACACTGGTGGCACTGGACAAGAGGTCCAGGTTGGCAACCAAGCCTCGGACGGTGACTCCGTGAGAGGTGTACTCATGGACGTAGAGAGCCGGATCCGGGTCGAGCTCGAGGTGCCGCTTGCGGCGCCACTCACGCAGTCGGCCGGGAACGGATCGATAGGGTCGCGCAAAGACCCGGTTCGCGACCGGGTCCCCGACATAGCTGTTCGCCAGACGCAGCGCGCGGAACGGCTCCAGTGCAAAGCGTGGTGCATCAGCCTCTGGCACCAAGGACACTGTCTCCATTCATTCGATCCTAGGCGCACCGGCAAACTGACCCTGCACGCAGCGGGGGACTGGAGGTAGATCTTGTCCACGACGTCCGCAACACGACTGGTCGACGGATATGACCTGGTCATGCTCGACCTCGACGGTGTGGTCTATGTGGGTCCGGATGCGGTGCCGGGCGCAGCGGTGGCAATCCGCCGGCTCAAGAGCTCCGACACGAGGCTGGCCTTCGTGACCAACAACGCCTCCCGAACACCCGACCGGGTGGCCGCCCACCTGACCGAGCTCGACATCCCCGCCGAATCCAGCGACGTGGTGACCTCGGGACAGGCGGCCGCACGACTTCTCACCACGCTGGTTGCTCCGGGTAGGCCGGTCTTCCTGCTCGGCAGTCCTGCTCTTGCCCAGGCGCTCGAGGAGGTCGGCCTGGTGCCCGTGCAGGATCGGGCCGCGGACCCGGTGGCCGTGGTGAGCGGTTATGCGCCGGACATCGCCTGGCGCCTGATCATGGAGGGCGCGGTCCTGGTCCGGGACGGATTGCCCTGGGTGGCCAGCAATACGGATCTGTCCGTGCCGACCGCCCACGGTCTGGCGCCCGGTCACGGCGTACTGGTGAAGATGATCAGCGAGTACGCCGACCGCGAGCCGCTCGTGGCGGGCAAGCCGCGTCCGCCGCTGCTGCAGGAGACGATGCGCAGGTTGGGCGGCACCACGCCGCTGATGGTCGGCGACCGCCTCGACACCGACATCGAGGGAGCCAGCGCCATCGGCGTCGACTCCCTGCTGGTGCTCACCGGCGTCACGGGACTCGCCGAGCTCGTCGCTGCTCCGCCCAGTCTCCGACCGACCTGGATCACACGCGACCTCGGCGGCCTCTTCGAGACTCCGCAGAAGCCCGTTGCCCTTCCCGGATCGGCCGATCACCGTCATCGCCTCGGCGAGTGGCAGGGATGGGTCACCGACGGTGCCCTCTTGGCCGAGGGTCCCGGCGAGCGTGACGACGCCTGGTGGCAGCTGGTGGCCGCGGTCGCCTGGTCATATCTTGACGCCACCGGTGCTCCGGTGGACACCAGCCGACTGGAGGATCCCGGGTCCGCGGGTCCGAGTGGAGCGCGCGATACGGTGGCGCCATGAACGAGGCCACCACTCCGCTGGAAACGGAGTCGACCCAGGAGCCGACCATGGTTCGCCCGGCATCCGTGCCCGAGACCGGGAACACCGTGGTCGACGGTGTCCTTGCCCGCCTCGAGGGCCTCGACCAGATGCCGATCGATGAGCACGTCGCAGTCTTCGAGCACGCCCACGAGCAGCTGCGCGGGGCCCTCGACGGGCCACGCCTGCCCCGTCCCTGACGACATGCCTCCACGTCGTCTGCGGCTGGACGCCGAGCTCGTCCGCCGAAACCTCGCCCGCTCACGAGAGCACGCCAGTGAGCTGATCGCCGCTCGCCGGGTCAAGGTCAACGGCGCCCTCGCCGCGAAGTCTGCCACTGGTGTCACCACCGACGTGGCCATCGTCGTGATCGAGGACCCCGATCGCCCCGACTACGTCTCCCGCGGCGGGCACAAGCTGGCAGGTGCCCTGGCCGCGTTCATGCCGCTCGGACTCACGGTCTCGGGCCGTCGGGTGCTGGACGCCGGCGCCTCGACCGGTGGCTTCACCGATGTCCTGCTCCGCAACGACGCCGCCCAGGTCGTCGCCGTCGACGTGGGCTACGGACAGCTCGCCTGGCGGCTGCGCCAGGACCCCCGCGTGGTCGTCCACGACCGGACCAACATCAGGGACCTCTCCCTCGAGGTCATCGGCGCGCCGGTGGATCTCGTCGTGGGTGACCTCTCCTTCATCTCGCTCGAGCTGGTCCTGGACGCCTTGCTGGGCGTGATGGCACCGGACGGTGATCTTGCGCTGATGGTGAAGCCACAGTTCGAGGTCGGCAAGGACCGAGTCGGCAAGGGGGGAGTGGTGCGTGACCTGGCACTGCGGGCCGAGGCGGTGGCCTCGGTGGCCGCGGCAGCCGCCCGCCGAGGTTGGGGCGCTCGCGCGGTGACCACCAGCCCCCTGCCCGGCCCGTCCGGCAACGTCGAGTTCTTCCTCTGGCTGGTCGCGGGCGAGCCGACCATCGGCGAGGCCGAGATCACTGCCGAGGTGGAACGTTCCGCAGGCCTGGGGGTGGCGGGTGAGAGGGTGGACCCGTGACCGATCCTCGACGAGTCCTGCTGCTCGCGCACACCGGCAGGGAAGACGCCCGTGAGGTGGCGCGCGCCTTCGCAAAGGCGCTGACCGCCCACGGGATCATCGTCAGGTTGATCGCCTCCGAGGCCGAGGAGCTGGGCCTGGACGCAACCGGCCCCGAGATCGAGATCGTCGCCGTCGACGACGAGACCGCCGCAGGCTGCGAGATCGCCGTGGTGCTCGGTGGCGATGGCACGATCCTGCGGGCCGCCGAGATCACCCACGGTCAACCGACCCCACTCCTGGGCGTCAACCTCGGCCACGTCGGGTTCCTGGCCGAAGCCGAATACGAACACGTCGGACCCACGATCCAGGCGATCATCGAGCGCGACTACACGACCGAGGAGCGCCTCACCGTCGACGTCGCGGTCTATCGCGACAAGGAGCTGGTCGCCACCACGTTCGCCCTCAACGAGGCGAGCGTGGAGAAGGCAGCTCGCGAGCGGATGCTCGAGGTCGTCGTCGAGATCGACGGTCGCCCGCTCTCGCGGTGGGGCTGCGACGGTGTCGTGTGTGCGACCCCCACCGGTTCCACCGCCTACAACTTCTCCGCAGGTGGCCCCGTCGTCTGGCCGGGCGTCGAAGCCCTGCTGATGGTGCCGATCTCTGCGCACGCACTCTTCGCACGCCCGATGGTGGTGGCTCCCGACTCCGTGATGGCCGTCGAGGTGCTGGCCCAGACCGAGGGCGCCGGCGTGCTGTGGTGCGACGGCCGTCGCACCTTCGACCTGCCGCCCGGCGCACGCATCGAGGTCCGCCGGGGAGTGTCGCCGGTGCACCTTGTCCGGCTGCACCGGGCACCGTTCACCGACCGCCTGGTCGCCAAGTTCGGCCTGCCCGTCGAAGGATGGCGCGGAGCCAGCGAACGACGACGACGTACGACGGCCCCGACCAGCTCGGTCGAGGTGGTCACCCCGGCCGGACCCCACGATCGAACCACGGTGGGGGAGGAGATCCAGTGATCGAGGAGATCCGGATCTCGTCCCTGGGCGTCATTGACTCCTCCACCCTCGAGCTCGGTCCCGGGCTGACCGTGATCACCGGCGAGACCGGCGCGGGCAAGACGATGGTGGTCACCGCGCTCGGGCTGCTGCTCGGCGGCCGGGCCGACACCGGCGCGGTCCGCAAGGGTGCCCGTGCTGCCCGCGTCGAAGGCGTCGTCGACTCCTCAGGGCTGTCCGCCTTCGTCCGAAGCGTCGAGGAGTGCGGTGGCGAGGCCGAGGACGATCGCGTCCTGCTCGCTCGCAACATCTCGGCAGAGGGACGATCACGGGCCTTCGTCGGTGGGGCCTCGGTCCCGGTCGCACAGCTCTCGGACGTCACCGACGGACTCGTCGCGGTCCATGGGCAGTCCGATCAGCACCGGCTCCTGCGACCCAGCGCCCAACGCAACGCACTCGACCTCTTCGGCGGCAAGAAGGTGGCCCAGCCGGCACAGGCCTGGACGCGGCTGCACCGCGAGCTCGGCGAGGTGGAGACAGAGCTCGCCGACGTCGTCGCCAGCGCGCGCGAACGTGCCCGGGAGGCGGACCTGCTCCGCTTCGGGCTCGAGGAGATCGCCGCGGTCGACCCGGCTTCCGGCGAGGACGTCGAGCTCGCCGCGGAGGAGTCACGCCTGGGCTTCGCCGACACCCTGCGCACCGCGGCCGAGCAGGCCAGGGAGGCACTCTCCTCCGACACCGGCTCGCCCGACGCCCTGGCCACCACCGGTGCAGCCAAGCGACTCCTGGAGAGCGTGCGTGAGCACGATCCGGCCGCCGCCGAGCTCGCTGACCGGTTGACCGAGGTCACCCATCTGCTCAATGACGTGGCGGCGGACGTGGCCTCCTATGCCGCCGGGCTGGACATCGACCCCAACCGGCTCGCCGCGGTCAGCGAGAGGCGGGCGACGCTGACCGCGCTCACCCGGAAGTATGGCGAGAGCATCGACGAGGTGCTGGCCTGGGCGGGCGAAGCCTCGCGCAAGCTCGTGGGTCTGGACGGCACCGACGACCGGATCGCCGAGCTCCGCAGCCGCCGGGGCGAGCTCCGCGCCGAGCTGGCAAAAGCCGGTCGGGCGCTGTCCGTGGCGCGCGCCGCCGCGGCAATGCGGCTGGGCAAGGTGGTCAGCGACGAGCTCACCCTCCTGGCGATGCCGCATGCGGTGGTCACCGTCGACGTACGCCGCCAGGTGGTCGAGGCACCCGCTGACAACCCCGAGCAGTCCGACCAGCCGGGCGCTCCGGTGCTCATCGACGAGCAGTGGGTGCGCTGCTCCCCGCACGGCATCGATGACGTCGAGATCCTGCTCGCCGCGAACACCGGCGCCGACCCACGTCCGCTGCACAAGGGTGCTTCCGGCGGTGAGCTCTCGCGAGTGATGCTCGCGATCGAGGTCGCCCTGGCCGAGACCAGCCCGGTGCCCACCTTCGTCTTCGACGAGGTCGATGCGGGAGTGGGGGGAAAGGCAGCGGTCGAGGTCGGACGCCGACTCGCCCAGCTGGCACGCAACTCCCAGGTCCTGGTGGTCACCCACCTGCCGCAGGTCGCGGCGTACGCCGACCACCACGTCGTGGTCGCCAAGTCCAGCGACGGCACGGTCACCACGTCCGGACTCACCCGACTGGGGGAGGACGACCGGGTCCGCGAGCTGTCGCGCATGCTCGCGGGCATGGAGGAGTCGGAGTCCGCTCTGGCGCACGCCGAGGAGCTGCTGGCCACGGCGCGAGCAGCGCGCGTCGCGACCTGACCCAGATCACGTCGCCAACCCGCCGCGCCCCGCGTGGGCTACCCGAACACGCCTGGTGGGCGTGCAACCATCGAGCGGTCATGAAGTTGCCCACGCGTCGTCCCCCCGAAATCGGCCTGCCCGGTCTGACAGGTGTCGCCCGTGTCGACCGGCACACCCGCACCCTGATCGGCCGCTTGCGGCCCGGGGACATCGCGATCGTCGAGCACCTCGACATGGATCGCGCCACGGCCCAGCAGCTCGTCGACGCCGAGGTGTCCGCGGTGCTCAACGCAGTGCCCTTCATCTCCGGGCGCTACCCGACCCAGGGCCCCAGCGTCCTGGTCGAGGCCGGCATCCCGCTGGTGGACAGCGTCGGCGTGGACGTCTTCGCCGCCGTCAAGGACGGCCGCGAGGTGCGCCTGCACGAGGGAGAGCTGTTCGTCGGTGACTCCCTCGCGGCGACCGGCGAGATCCTCGACGGCACGCGACTCAAGCAGGAGCTCGGCGCGGCCCGTGGCGGGATGACCACGCAGCTCGAGAACTTCACCCACAACAGCACCGAGTTCCTCCGGCGCGAGGAGCAGCTCCTCCTGCACGGCAGGGGCGCGCCCAGGGTCGGCACCAAGATGGCCGACCGCTCCGTGGCCGTGTGCGTCGCCGGGCCCGAGCTGACCGACGAGCTGCGCACGATCAAGCGCTACCTCAACGAGCAGCACCCGGTCCTGATCGCCGTCGACTCCGCCGCGGACGTGCTGCGCGAGCGGGGACTGCGCGCCGATGTCCTCGTGCTGAGCGGGCCCGACACCGCCCAAGCCGCCGAGACCCGCGTGTCGGCGAAGGCCCTGAAGTCTGCCAAGGACGTAGTGGTGCTCGTCGAGCGGGGTTCGGGGAAGACGCCGATGGAGTCCCTCGAGCGCCTCGGCATCCACCCGCAGCAGTTCGAGACCTCGGCCAGCGCCGAGGACGCAGCGCTGATGCTGGCGGCACTCGGGCACGCCTCCCTGGTGATCGGGGTCGGCGTACACGCCACCCTGGCCGACTTCCTGGACCGGCAGCGCGGCGGACTGGCCTCCACCTTCTTGGCCAGGCTCCAGCTCGGCCCCCGCCTGGTCGACGCCAAGGCGCTGCCCGAGCTCTACTCGGGACGAGTGCGCCCGTGGCACATGCTGCTGCTGGTGCTCGCCTGTCTCATCGCGTTGGCTGCGGCCATCGCGGTCACGCCGGTCGGCCAGGAATGGTTCGACGACCTGGGTGACCTGATCCCCGACCTCTACGACCGCGTCAAAGGATTCTTCTCGTGATCTCGTTCCGCTACCACGTCGTCACCATCGTCGCGGTCTTCCTCGCACTGGCCGTGGGCGTCGCCCTGGGGGGTGGCCCGCTCTCCGAGCTCGGACGCAGCTCCGACGAGGCCAACGCCCGGGTGAGCGAGGAGAACGACAAGCTCACCGACGACCTTAAGCAGGCAGAGCAGGTCTCCGGGTTCCAGGACAAGTTCCTCAACACCGCACTTCCGGCCAATCTGGGCAGCGTGCTCGAGGGCACCGCCGTGGCCATGGTGACCCTGCCCGGAGCGAGCTCGGGCACGGTCAAGGGCCTGACCGAGCAGATCGGCAGGGCACAGGGCACGTTGGTGGGGACCTATGCGGTGCAGCCCGGACTCGTCGCGTCCGACAACAAGTCACTGGCCGACACACTGGGTGCCCAGCTGGCCGAGAGCGTGGGTGACTCCGATGTCCCCGAGGGCGCCGGGACCTACGAGCGTCTCGGAGCGCTGATCAGCCAAGCCATCGCGACAACGTCGCCGGCAGGTGGCCCGGTCGACGAGGACGCCAAGAGCATCCTCAGCAGCCTCAAGGGCGCCGACATGTTCGAGCTCAGCTCCCAGGGCTCCAAGCGCGCCGGCGTGATCCTGGTGGTGCTGGGCAGTGAGCCCGCCACCGACGACGGCTCCGACAAGCTGCTCTCGGCACTGCTCGACGGACTGTCCGGCGGCGCCGAGACGGTCGTCGTTGCTGGCAGCACCGCGTCTGCGGACACGGGGATCCTCAAGACCCTGCGTGACGACCCCGACTTCGTGGATTCGGTCTCCTCCGTCGACTCCGTGCAGTCACGGGTCGGTCAGGTCAGCGCGGTCTATGCACTGGGTCGCACGGGCAGTGGCGAGACCGGCCACTTCGGGGCCAAGGGATCCGATGGGCCTCTCCCGCGTGGCTGATTGTCCGCAAACGGGAATCCGTTGGTAGACTGGAACCCCGTAGCAGACATGCCTTTTTCTTGTTCAGTCTGACAGCGGGAGTTCTCCTTGGCCTCATCGGCGCCGACCAAGCACGTCTTCGTCACCGGAGGTGTTGCGTCCTCCCTCGGCAAGGGGCTGACCGCCTCCAGCTTGGGCAGTCTGCTCAAGTCTCGTGGCCTTCGGGTCACCATGCAGAAGCTCGACCCCTATCTCAACGTCGACCCCGGCACGATGAACCCGTTCCAGCACGGTGAGGTCTTCGTCACCGAGGACGGCGCCGAGACGGATCTCGACATCGGGCACTACGAGCGCTTCCTCGACACCGAGCTGAATGCGATCGCGAACGTCACCACCGGGCAGGTCTACTCGTCGGTGATCGCCAAGGAGCGCCGTGGCGACTACCTCGGCGACACCGTCCAGGTGATCCCGCACATCACCAACGAGATCAAGGACCGGATCCGCGCCATGGGCGGAGACGACGTCGACGTCGTGATCACCGAGATCGGTGGCACCGTCGGCGACATCGAGTCGTTGCCGTTCCTCGAGGCGGCCCGGCAGGTCCGTCACGACATCGGTCGTGACAACTGCTTCTTCCTGCACGTCTCGCTGGTGCCCTACCTGGGTCCCTCGGGCGAGCTGAAGACCAAGCCGACCCAGCACTCGGTCGCGGCCCTGCGCTCGATCGGCATCCAGCCCGACGCGGTCGTGCTGCGCTCGGACCGCGTGGTCCCGCAGTCGATCAAGAACAAGATCTCGCTGATGTGCGACGTCGAGCCCGAGGCCGTCATCAACTGTGCCGACGCCCCGTCGATCTATGACATCCCCAAGGTGATCCACTCCGAAGGACTCGACGCCTATGTCGTGCGGCGGCTCAACCTGCCGTTCCGCGACGTCGAATGGATCGTGTGGGACGACCTGCTGCGCCGCGTCCACCACCCCGCCGAAGAGGTCACGATCGCGCTGGTCGGCAAGTACATCGACCTGCCCGACGCCTACCTCTCCGTGGGTGAGGCGTTGCGTGCCGGTGGATTCGCGCACGAGGCCAAGGTCAACATCCAGTGGATCGCCTCGGACGAGTGCGCGACCCCGCAGGGCGCCGCGAAGCAGCTGGCAGATGTCGACGCGATCTGCGTTCCCGGTGGGTTCGGCATCCGTGGACTCGAGGGCAAGCTCGGCGCGCTGACCTACGCTCGTACGCATGGCATCCCCACCCTGGGCCTGTGCCTGGGCCTGCAGTGCATGGTGATCGAATATGCCCGCAACGTCGCCGGCCTGGAGAAGGCTGCCTCCACCGAGTTCGACCCGGACGCGACCGAGCCGGTGATCGCCACCATGGAGGAGCAGAAGTTGTTCGTCGAAGGGGCTGGCGACCTCGGCGGCACCATGCGACTGGGCACCTACCCGGCGAACCTGCTCGAGGGCAGCGTGGTCCGCGCGGCGTACGACGATGCCGCGCGCATCGACGAGCGTCACCGCCACCGCTACGAGGTCAACAACGCCTACCGGGACCAGCTCGAGGGGGCCGGCCTGGTCTTCTCCGGTCTCTCGCCGGACAACACCTTGGTCGAGTTCGTGGAGCTGCCCCGCGAGGTGCACCCCTACTACGTCTCCACCCAGGCGCACCCGGAGCTGAAGTCGAGGCCGACCAAGGCGCACCCGCTCTTCAAGGGTCTGATCGGTGCCGCGATCGAGCGCCAGCGCGAGCTGCGTTTCCCGATCGACGAGTCCGAGCTGCGTCGGCGCAACGATGAGAAGGACGAGGCCGCGGAAGCCTGAGCCACGGGCATGTGCTGCGGGCGATAGCCTGCAGCCATGTCCCAGCTTGCAGACCGCAGCGAGTCCTGGCCCGTCGTGGCCTCCACCGACCTGCACCGTGATGGCTGGGTGGTCGCGTTCCGTAGCGACCAGGTGACCACCCCGCAGGACCCGGAGGGTCAGTCCTTCCGGCGCCTGGTGATGGAGCACCCCGGAGCGGCCATGGTGTTGGCGATTGACGAGGACGAGCGGGTCTTCTGCCTCAAGCAGTATCGCCACCCGGCACAGACCCGCTTCGTGGAGCTGCCGGCGGGGATCTGTGACCACCCGGGCGAGGACCCCCTCGACGTCGCGATCCGTGAGTTGCGTGAGGAAGCGGAGCTCGAGGCGACCGAGTGGCACCACCTGCTGTCGGTCTGGGCCTCACCGGGCGTCTCCGAGGAGCGGCACCACTTCTACCTGGCGCGGGGCCTGACCAGGACCGACCGGGGTGACTTCCTGCTCGAGCACGAGGAAGCAGACATGGAGACCCTGTGGGTCCCACTCGACGAGCTGCGCGAGGCCATTCTCGACGGCCGGGTCACCGACGGTCCGGTGGCGCTGGCGGTGCTGGCCCATGACGCCCGTTTCGGCACACGATGAAAGGGCACTGAACGCGTGCACCAGAGCCACGACGAGATCGCGGTGGCCATCCGCACCTATCTCGACCACCTGGCCGTGGAGCGCGGACTGGCGGCGAACACGCTGGTCTCCTACCGGCGCGACCTGCGTCGATATCACGAGCACCTCGACGCCGTCGGCCTGTCCCGACTCAACGAGGTGACCGAGGCCGCGGTCTCGGGCTTCCTGATGAAGCTTCGTGAGGGCGACGACCAGCACAAGCCACTGGGCGCGACGTCTGCCGCCCGCACGGTCGTCGCCGTGCGCGGCTTCCACAAGTTCGCCGTCATGGACGGGCTCAGCGACGTGGACCCGGCGGCCGCCGTGAAGCCGCCGACGCCCACCAAGCGTCTGCCCAAGGCGCTGCCGCTCAGTGACGTGGAGGCGATCCTCGACGCGGCAGGCTCCGCCGGAACCGCCCTGGCCAGTCGCGACAAGGCACTGCTTGAGATCCTCTATGGCACCGGCGCCCGGATCTCCGAGGCGGTCGGCCTCGACGTCGACGACCTCGACCTGGTCGACTCGGTCGTGCGGCTGCGCGGCAAGGGCAGCAAGGAACGCGTCGTACCCGTCGGCTCGTTCGCCCGCGACGCAGTCACGACGTACGTCGAGGGCGGTCGCCGTGACCTGGTCAACGACGGCCGCGGGGGAGCAGCGCTCTTCCTGAACTCGCGCGGCGGCCGGCTCTCGCGCCAGAGTGCCTGGGCCGTCCTGGTCCGCACCGCCGAGCGGGCCGGGGTGACCCGTGACGTCTCCCCGCACACCCTGCGGCACTCGTTCGCCACCCACCTGCTCGATGGCGGCGCCGACGTACGTGTGGTCCAGGAGCTCCTGGGGCACGCCTCGGTGACGACCACGCAGGTCTACACGCTGGTCACGGTCGACAATCTGCGCGAGGTCTTCGCCACGGCCCACCCGAGGGCGCGAGCATGACCCACGACCTCGGGAAGTACGCCGGCCCGGCCGACGCCGACTCGCTCTATGACGCGTTCTCCGAATGGGCCGAGCAGAAGGGCCGCCCGCTCTATCCCCACCAGGACGAGGCGGTCATCGAGCTGCTCTCTGGCCACAACGTCATCCTCGCCACGCCCACCGGCTCCGGGAAGTCGATGGTCGCGCTCGGTGCCCACTTCGCCGCGCTGTGCCAGGACAAGGTGAGCTTCTACACCGCGCCGATCAAGGCGTTGGTCAGCGAGAAGTTCTTCGACCTGTGCCAGGTCTTCGGGGCCGAGAACGTCGGGATGCTGACCGGCGACGCGTCGGTGAACCCGGACGCCCCGATCATCGCCTGCACCGCGGAGGTCCTCGCCAACATCGCGCTGCGCGAGGGGGAGAGCGCCGATGTCGGCACGGTGATCATGGACGAGTTCCACTTCTATTCCGAGCCGGACCGGGGATGGGCCTGGCAGGTCCCGATCCTGGCGTTGCCGCAGGCACAGTTCCTGCTGATGTCCGCGACGCTGGGTGACGTCACTGCTTTCGTCGACGACCTGACCCGACGCACCGGCAACGACACCGTCCTGGTCGACGACGCGGAACGGCCGGTCCCGCTCACCTTCACCTGGGCGATGACTCCGCTGGGCGAGACGCTCGAGGAGCTGGTCACCACCCGCCAGGTGCCCGCCTACGTCGTCCACTTCACGCAGAAGGACGCGGTCGAGCACGCCAACACCCTGTTGTTGCCGTCCTCGAGCCTGTCCAAGCTGTTGGTGAGCCGCGAGGAGAAGGAAGCGATCGCGGAGCGGGTCGGGGCGTTCCGCTTCGGTGCCGGGTTCGGTCGCACGCTCTCGAAGCTGGTGCGCAACGGGATCGGCGTGCACCACGCCGGCATGTTGCCGAAATATCGTCGGCTGGTCGAGCAGCTGGCCCAGGACGGGTTGCTGAAGGTCATCTGCGGCACCGACACCCTCGGCGTCGGGATCAACGTGCCCATCCGCACGGTGCTGTTCACCGGCCTGTCGAAGTTCGACGGCACCCGGCAACGGATCCTGCGGGTCCGGGAGTTCCAGCAGATCGCGGGTCGTGCCGGCCGGGCGGGCTATGACACGGCGGGGTACGTCGTCGTACAAGCGCCCGAGCACACCATCGAGAACGAGCGGGCCAAGGCGAAGGCTGCCGCCAAGAACGACGCGATGAGCGCAGCCAAGTTGGCCAAGAAGAAGAGCAAGGCGCAGCTCCGCAAGCCGCCGCCGGGCACGGTGGTGTGGACCGAGGAGACGTTCGACCGACTGGTCGCCGGCACGCCGGAGCAGCTGGTGTCCCGGATGCGGGTCGACAACTCGATGCTGCTCAACGTGGTGGCCCGCGAGGAGGACGCCTTCGGCGTGATGCGCGACCTGCTGCGTGACAACCACGAGGACCCGCGCAACCGGGTCAAGTTGATCCGTCGGGCGCTGAGACTCGCCCGGTCGCTGCTGCACTCGGGCGTGCTGACCCGGCTCGACGAGCCCGACGAGCTCGGTCGCCGATTCGTCCTCACCGCCGACCTGTCCGACGACTTCGCGCTCAACCAACCACTGGCGCACTTCGCGCTGGCTGCCCTGGACGTCCTCGACCCGGAAGACCCCGAGCACACCCTCGAGATCGTCTCGGTGATCGAGGCGGTCCTCGAAGCTCCACGACAGATCCTGTTCGCCCAGCAGAACGCGGCCCGCGGTGAGGCCGTGGCCGAGATGAAGGCCGACGGCATCGAGTACGACGAGCGGATGGCGCTGCTCGAGGAGATCAGCTGGCCGCAGCCCCTGGCCGAGCTGCTCGGGGCGACGTACGAGATCTATCGCGAGACCCATCCCTGGTTGCCCGAGGACGGGCTGGGGCCGAAGTCGATCGTGCGGGAGATGTATTCCCAGGGGATGAGCTTCACCGACTTCGTCGGGCGCTATCAGCTGGGACGCTCGGAGGGCCTGGTCCTGCGCTATCTGACCGATGCCTACCGGACCCTGCGGCACACGGTCCCCGAGTCGCACCGGACCCCCGAGCTGGAGGACCTGGTCGAATGGCTGGGGGAGACCGTGCGGCAGACGGACTCGTCGTTGCTGGACGAGTGGGAGGCGCTGACGGACCCCGACCGGATCGCCGAGGTGATCCAGGGAGCCCCGGCGCCGTCACGACCGTTGAGTCGTCAGGAGCGCCCGTTCCGGGTGATGATCCGCAACGCGATGTTCAACCGCGTCCTGCTCGCAGCCCGCGACGACCTCGACGGCTTGATGCGGGCCGAGCGGGAGCTGGCTGATCTCTTCGATCCTCCGCGTGACGTCGGGATGACCCGGTCCGAGTGGGACCGGGCGCTCGAGGACTACTACCAGGAGCACGACTCGATCGGCACCGCCGGCGACGCCCGTGGCCCGGCGCTGCTCCAGATCAAGGAGACCGGTCGCACCTGGGAGGTCAGGCAGGTGATCGACGACCCCGAGGGTCACCACGACTGGATCATCGAGGCCGTGGTGGACCTGGATGCCTCGGACAGCCTGGGCCAGGCGATCGTCACCTCGGTGGGCATGCGGAGACTGTGAGAACGGGCTCGGTTCACAGGATTGTGCACAGGCGGGCTTCATCCTGTGCAACTGAGCGGGGACTGGTGCACAGGTCATGCACAGATTCCTCAATCAGGACAGGGATCCCGGACCTCGTCTTGTTCAGCAGGACCCCCGGCCCTAGAGTCGCGGGAACGACGCGGGACACTTGTCGTCGAGTCGACAAAATCTTCATGGAGCATCAAGGAGCGGCAGATGAGTGGTGGCGGAGATTTCCCCGGTCTGAGCGGCACTGGCGCTCCGGAGATGCCGCCCTTGGTCCGAACTCCCCCTTCCCCTGGAGACAACCACGTGACTGACCCCCTGCCCTTCCGTCCGCGCACCGAGGACGCCCCGCTGATCGAGCCGAAGGCCGAGGCCGTGCTCGGCCCCACCGGCCGGCCGATGCCGTTCCTGCCCGAGCCCGGGCCGGTGAGCGAGCACGGCAAGGCCCGGATCATCTCGATGTGCAACCAGAAGGGTGGCGTGGGCAAGACCACCACCACCATCAACCTCGGCGCCTCGCTGGCCGAGTACGGCCGCAAGGTCCTGCTCGTCGACTTCGACCCGCAGGGCTCCCTCTCGGTGGGGCTGGGACTCAACCCGCACGAGATGGACCTGAGCATCTACAACCTGCTCATGGAACGCGACGTCACCTTCGAGGACGTCGTGGTCCCCAGTGGGGTGCCCGGCATGGACCTGTTGCCCTCCAACATCGACCTGTCCGCAGCCGAGGTGCAGCTGGTCCACGAGGTGGCCCGTGAGCAGACGCTGCAGCGGGTGCTCGCGCCGGCCATCGACAAGTACGACGTGATCCTGATCGACTGCCAGCCCTCGCTCGGACTGCTCACCGTGAACGCCCTCACTGCCTCCGACGGCGTCATCGTCCCGCTCGAGTGCGAATACTTCGCGCTCCGTGGAGTCGCGCTGCTCAAGACCACCATCGACAAGGTGCAGGAGCGGCTCAACCCGAAGCTGGAGATCGACGGCGTGCTTGGCACGATGTTCGACGGCCGCACCCTGCACAGCCGCGAGGTGATGGAACGACTCGTGCACGCCTGGGGCGACAAGGTCTTCCACACCGTGATCCGCCGGACGATCAAGTTCTCCGACTCCACGGTGGCCGGCGAGCCGATCACCAGCTATGCCTCGTCCTCGGCCGGAGCAGAGTCCTACCGCCAGCTGGCGAGGGAGGTGCTGGCGCGTGTCTCGACGAGTGAGTCTGCCCGCGGCTGACGACCTCTTCCGACCCACCTCCACCAAGACCGGGAACAGCGACCCAGCACCCAAGCTCGCGGCCGCCCCGGAGCCCGTGGAGGACGAGGCGGAGGAGCCGACCCCCCGACGGAAGTCGAGTGGCCGGATCCGGCACGACGAGAAGATGACCGTCTATGTCACCAGTGACGAGCTGCTCGAGATCGAGCATGCCCGGCTCACGCTGCGTCGCTCGACGGGCAAGGCGGTCGACCGCGGTCGCCTGGTGCGCGCGGCCATCGCGATGGCCCTTGCCGAGTTCGAGGAGCGCGGCGAGGAGTCCGACCTGGCGGCGCGGCTGAGGGACTCGTGAGCGAGGCCCCTGTCCTGTCGGAGGCGTCCGACCAGGGCCAGGCCGGCCCGGCGGCGTTCGCCGTACGCCTCACGAACTTCGAGGGGCCCTTCGACCTGCTCCTCAGCTTGATCGCCAAGCACAAGCTCGACGTGACCGAGGTTGCCCTCTCGGTGGTCACCGACGAGTTCATCGCGCACGTCAAGGCCGGTGGGGCCGTCTGGGACCTCGAGCAGACCACGTCGTTCCTGCTGGTGGCCTCCACCCTGCTCGACCTGAAGGCCGCTCGTCTGCTCCCTCAGGGAGACGTCGAGGACGAGGAGGACCTCGCGCTGCTGGAGGCCAGGGACCTGCTCTTCGCGCGGCTCATGCAGTACAAGGCGTTCAAGCAGGTGGCCGGAGTCCTCGAGTCGCGGTTGGCTGTCGAAGGGCGACGGTTCCCGCGTGCTGTCGGGCTCGAGGAGCGCTTCGCCACCCTGCTTCCCGAGGTGTTGATCGGCATCGGACTCGACCAGTTCGCCCGGCTCGCCGCGCGGGCGATGGAGCCGAAGCCGATCCAGGAGGTCTCGCTGCAGCACATCCACGCTGCCAAGGTCTCGGTGCGCGAGCAGGCCTCGATCGTCGTCGAACGCCTCCGCAGGCAGGGAACGATGACCTTCCGCGCGCTGTGCGGGGACTCACCCGACACCTTGACGACGGTGGCCCGGTTCCTGTCCCTGCTCGAGCTCTTCCGCGAGGGCGCGGTGGGCTTCGACCAGGTCACGCCACTCGGCGAGCTGACGGTGCGCTGGACCGGTGACGAGCAGGGCGACATCGAGATCCAGGATGAGTTCGACGGCACCCCGCCCGAGTCTGGCCCTGTTGATTCCGCCCCCGCAGCTGAGATGCCCGGTGCCGAGACGCCCGGTGCCGAGGCTGTGGACGCAGCGACAGCGGGGACTGAGACTACGGGAACCGGGGCAGACCCGCACGACGAGACGACCGACGAGGAGCGCGATGACTGAGCAGCAGGTGGCAGGGACCGCGGATCACGAGGGCCCTGAGGCCCCGGAGAGTCCCGAGACCCCTGAGGTGCCGCGTGCCGAGCTCCGTGGGTCGCTGGAAGCGATCCTGATGGTCGCCGACCAGCCGCTCGACCAGATGACGCTCGCCACCGCAGTGGGCCATCCGGTGGAGACTGTCGTGGCGGCCCTGCACTCGCTCGCGGCCGACTACACCAGCGAGGCCCGGGGATTCGAGCTCCGCAACGTTGCCGGTGGCTGGCGCTACTACACCCGCGAGGAGTACGCCGCGGTGGTCGAGGCGTTCGTCCTCGACGGTCAGCAGGCCCGGCTCACCCAGGCTGCTCTCGAGACGCTCGCCGTCGTCGCCTACAAGCAGCCCGTCTCGCGGGCCAGGGTCTCGGCGATCCGTGGTGTCAACGTGGACGGTGTCATGCGCACCCTGCTCGCCCGGGGACTCGTCGAGGAGGCGGGCCAGGACGGCGAGACCGGTGCGAACCTCTATCGCACCACGAACTACTTCCTGGAGCGGATCGGTATCACTGCCCTCACCGACCTGCCCGAGCTCGCGCCGTTCCTGCCCGACATGGAGGACATGGAGGATGACCTGGCCGAGCTCGCCGGAGCCGGTCAGGCGCAACCGGCTGTTCCGGAGGAACCGAACCCCGAACAGAACGCCGAACCGAACACAGGGCCGGCCGACGAGCCCGCACACGATCCAATTCACGAGCCGGCCGATCAGTCAGCACAGGCCGCCGGCACCGACCCGGCGGCAGGGGAGCGCGAATGATCACCGACGACGACGGCCTGGTCCGTCTGCAGAAGCACCTCGCCCAGTCGGGAGTGGCCTCGCGCCGCAAGTGCGAGGAGATCATGCTCGACGGGTTGGTCGAGGTGGACGGTGAGATCGTCACCCGCCTCGGCACCAAGATCGACCCCAGCACCGCCGTGATCAGGGTGAGCGGGAAGCGACTGCCCCCGATCAGCCCCCACGTCTATCTCGTGCTCAACAAGCCCCGTGGCGTGGTCTCGACGATGTCGGATCCCGAGGGCCGCAAGACCCTCCAGGACTTCGTGGACGACCGCCCCGAGAGGCTCTTCCACGTGGGGCGTCTCGACACCGACACGTCCGGGCTGATCCTGCTCACCAACGACGGTGAGTTCGCCCAGCGCGTGGCCCACCCGTCGTACGAGCTGACCAAGACCTATGTCGCCGAGGTCGACGGCGAGGTCAGTCGTGAGACCCTGCAGCGCCTCCAGGTCGGCGTCACCCTCGAGGACGGTCCTGTCGAGGTGACCGAGTGCCGACTGGTCTCTGCGGGCCAGGGCGGCGCGAAGGGCAGGAGCATCGTCGAGCTCGTCATCCACGAGGGTCGCAACCGGATCGTGCGCCGGTTGCTCGCCGAGGTCGGGCACCCGGTTCGTCAGCTCACCCGGACTGCGATCGGCCCGATCATCCTCCAGGGCCTCAAGCCCGGCTCGCTGCGTGCACTCACCCCCGACGAGCTCGGCACCCTGCTCGACTCCGCGAAACTCTGATCACAGTGCCGAGGTCGCCGCTTCGCAGAGCAGGCACCGATCTGTTGCGGGCCAACAGCTGCGTTGAGACCCCGCGGGGCGCAGGCTGGGCGGCGTACTAGCCTGTGCGGGCAAGGTTCCGCTGTGGAGAGGACGTCATCGTGGCCGTACGAGCCGTGCGTGGAGCAACGCAGCTCGAGGAGGACACCCGCGAGCACATGCTCGAGCGCGTCGCGGAGATGGTCACCGACGTGATGACCTCGAACAGCCTTGAGGTGGACGACTTCATCTCGATCATCTTCACTGCGACCGATGACCTGAACTCGGAGTTCCCTGCCTACGCCGCCCGACGCCTCGGCTTCGACGACGTTCCGCTGATCTGCGCCCGCGAGCTGGAGATCGGTGGTTCCATGCCGCGCGTGGTCAGGATGATGGCGCACGTGGAGACGCCGCTCGGTCGAAAAGACATCACCCACGTCTACCTGCACGGAGCCGCCAACCTGCGTCGCGACCTGACCAAGGTCCGCGAGGTCCCGGACGCCGATGCCTGAGCTGTCCGGACCGATCCTCGTGGTCGGAACGGGACTGCTGGGCACGTCCGTGGGGCTGGCCGCCCGCCGGGCTGGGATCGAGGTCTACCTCAGCGACGTCAACCGCGAGCACATCCGCACGGCGAGCGGCCTGGGTGCTGGCGTCGAGCACCACGGTGAGCCGGTCCAGCTGGTCGTGGTCGCTGTCCCGCCCGATCACCTGGGTGAGGCGATCATCGAGGCGCTCCGGTCGACCGAGGGAGTCGTGACCGACGTCGGATCGATCAAGTCTCAGCCCCTCGGTGAGGTGAGGGCGGCTGCGCCGGAGCTGGTGAGCCGCTACGTCGGTAGCCACCCGATGGCCGGCAGCGAACGCTCCGGCCCGCTGGCCGCGTCGGCGTCGCTGTTCGAGGGGCGGCCGTGGGCGGTCACCGCGCGCCCGGACACCTCGCCCGAGGACCGCTCCCTGGTGATGGCGTTGGTGGAGATGTGCGGAGCGGTGGCGATCGAGCTCGGTCCCGAGGAGCACGACGAGGCCGTGGCCCGTACGTCGCACCTGCCGCACCTGATGGCCTCCCTGGTCGCCGGTCGCCTGGCCGGTGCACCCGGTGATCACCTCGCCCTGTCCGGTCAGGGCGTCCGTGACGTCACCCGGATCGCGGCAGGTGACCCGGCCCTGTGGCAGCAGATCATCTCGGCCAATCGTGCCGCGGTGCTGTCCCTGCTCGACGAGGTCGCCGGGCGACTCTCCGACCTCCGCGGTGCCGTCGCGGACCCGTCACGCACTGCCCTGGGTGAGCTCCTGGCCGAGGGAGTCGCCGGCACCCGCGCGATTCCCGGCAAGCACGGTGGCCCGACCCGGCCGACGCAGTCGATCTTCGTCGCCGTCCCGGACCACCCGGGCGAGCTGGCCCGGCTGTTCGCAGATGCCGGGGAGATCGGTGTCAACATCGAGGACGTCCACATCGACCACGACCCCGGTCGCCCAGTGGGCCAGGTGGAGCTGGTCGTCGAGCAGGCGCGAGCCGGTCATCTGGCGGACTCGCTGAGCGATCGGGACTGGGCCGTCCGCGAATAGCAATGGCGCCGCCGCAGGCTCTGGGCGGTAGGCTTCGTTCGGCAAAACAGTCGTCAGCGAAGGCAGGAACCAGTGGTCAGCAAGGTCGTCGTGGCTGTCGACGGAACGTCCGGATCGGGCAAGTCGAGCACGTCGCGGGGTGCCGCGTCGCGCCTCGGCCTGCGCTACCTCGACACAGGAGCCCAGTTCCGGGCGATGACCTGGTGGATGCTGCAGCACGGAGTCAACATCCACGACCCGCAGGCCGTGGCCGACTCGGCCGGCAAGCCGGACATCGAGTCGGGCACCGATCCGCTCGACCCCACCATCACCGTGGATGGCGACGACGCCTCCATCGCGATCCGTACCGAGCAGGTCACCAACTCGGTGAGCCCGGTCAGCGCCGTACCCGAGGTGCGGGCGCGGTTGCTGGAGCTTCAGCGGGAGATCATCGGCGACGGTGGGATCGTCGTCGAGGGACGCGACATCGGGTCGGTCGTCTGGCCGCGAGCACAGGTGAAGCTCTACATCACCGCGGATCCGGCCGCGCGTGCCGCCCGCCGCGCTGCTGAGGAGGGTGGTTCGGACCTCGGCGCGACCCAGGAGTCGCTCCTGGCCCGCGACAAGATCGACTCGGGTCGCGCGGCGGCCCCCCTGGTGATGGCCGAGGGAGCCCAGCACATCGACACCACGCCGTACTCCCTCGAAGAGGTGATCAGTCAGGTGGTCGCGCTCGTCGAGGCCGCCGGGGTCGATGTCTCGTGACCGACCGTGACTGCCTGCCCGACACCAGCAGTGTCGAATTGCCGCCGACCTTCATGCTCCACAAGCTTCGCCCTCCGGCGCGCCTCCTGATCCGCAGCCGGTTCAAGGTCGCCACCCACGGCATCCACCACGTCCCGGCGAGTGGACCGGTGATCCTGGCCAGCAACCACATCGGACTCGTGGACGGCCCATTGCTGGCGATCTTCAGCCCGCGACCGGTGCACGCCTTGACCAAGCAGGAGATGTTCGAGGGCCGGATGGGCACGTTCCTGCACAAGTCGGGACAGATCAAGCTGAACCGCTTCGGCGCGGACCCGAGCGCGATGAAGACCTGCATCAAGGTGCTCCGTGAGGGTCGCGTCGCCGGGATCTTCCCCGAGGGCACCCGGGGTGCCGGCGACCTGGGACGCTTCCACGGCGGGGCGGCATACCTCGCTCTGGTCAGTGGTGCGCCAGTGGTGCCGGTCACGGTGCTGGGCAGTCGTGAGCCGGGCGGGAGCAGCGGATCGATTCCACGACGTGGAGCGTCGATCGAGATGGTCTACGGTGAACCTTTCCGCACCGAGTCAGTGGCGTGGCCGAGGACACGGGAACAAGTCGTGGAGTCCACGTTGTTGTTGCGGGAGCACATGCTTGCTCAACTGGAGCAGGCCTTGGCCCTGACCGGGCGCCAACTTCCCGGCCCGTTGCCGACAGGGCAGACGAACATCGACAACGACCCACACACCGGTGTGGTCGAACAAGGAGCATGATGAGCGAGTACGACGCACCCTCCGTGGGTGCAGACGCCGGCGACGGTGCCGACCAGGCATTCCTGGGGCCCGTGCCGGTTCTTGCCGTCGTGGGACGCCCCAACGTCGGGAAGTCCACCCTGGTCAACCGCATCATCGGTCGCCGCGAGGCCGTCGTCGAGGACCGGCCGGGCGTGACCCGCGACCGCGTCTCCTATGACGCGTCGTGGAACGGCCGCGCCTTCACCGTCGTCGACACCGGCGGCTGGGACCCCGACGCGCGCGGCTTGGCCGAGCGCATCGCGGCGCAGGCCGAGATCGCGGTCTCGCTGGCCGACGCCGTGCTGTTCGTGGTCGATGCAACGGTGGGCATCACCGACGCCGATGAGGCTGTCGTGAAGATCCTGCGAGCGTCCAAGAAGCCTGTGGTGCTGGCAGCCAACAAGGTCGACGACCAGCGCACCGAGGCAGAGGCCTTCGGCCTCTGGAACCTCGGACTGGGGGAGCCTTACCCGGTTTCAGCCATCCACGGCCGTGGTTCGGGTGACCTGCTCGATGCCTGTCTCAAGGCGCTGCCCGAGACCCCGGAGCAGTCCTACACAGAGGTCGGCGGGCCGCGACGCATCGCCTTGGTCGGCAAGCCCAACGTGGGCAAGTCGTCGCTCCTCAACAAGCTGGCCGGCGAGGACCGTGTCGTCGTGGACAACGTCGCGGGCACCACGGTCGACCCGGTGGACGAGCTGATCACCCTCGGCGGCAAGCCGTGGCGGTTCATCGACACGGCCGGCATCCGCAAGCGGGTCAAGTCGGCGTCTGGCCACGAATACTATGCGTCGCTGCGCACCGCTGGTGCGATCGAGCGTGCCGAGGTCGCGGTACTGGTGGTCGACGGATCACAGAGCCTCTCCGAGCAGGACATCCGGATCATCCAGACGGTTCGTGACTCCGGGCGTGCCCTGGTCATCGCCTTCAACAAGTGGGACCTGGTCGACGAGGAGCGGCGCTACTACCTGGACCGCGAGATCGAGCGTGAGCTCGTCCAGGTGCAGTGGGCGCCCCGGATCAACATCACTGCCCGGACGGGCTGGCACGTGGACCGACTGGTTCCGGCCCTGGATCGCGCCCTCGAGGGCTGGGAGACCCGGGTCTCCACGGGCCAGCTCAACGCTTTCCTCGGTCGCCTGGTGGCAGAGCACCCGCACCCCGTGCGTGGCGGCAAGCAGCCCAAAATTCTCTTCGGCACCCAGGCGCAGACGTCGCCCCCGACCTTCATCCTGTTCACCAGCGGCAAGCTCGATGCCGGCTATGAGCGCTTCATCGAGCGTCGGTTGCGTGAGGAATTCGGGTTCGTGGGCACGCCGATCGAGTTGCAGGTGCGCCCGCGCGAGAAGCGCAAACGCTGATCAGACGCAGCGGGGGGACCCTGATTCCCGGTTTCACCAACCGCTGCGATAGTGTTCACTCGCCTTCGCCGGTGACTTCGGTTACCGAGCCGGAGGCGGCGGGCTGTAGCGCAGCTTGGTAGCGCACTTGACTGGGGGTCAAGGGGTCGCAGGTTCAAATCCTGTCAGCCCGACCGAAGAAGTTGCCCCTGACCTGCGGAAACGCAGGTCAGGGGCAACTTCGTATTTTGAGTCATTTCTGCTTGTGCCGCGGTTTGTGACCCGAAAACCCTCGCGGGGGTGACGCCCTGGGTCACCATGCGCTGAGTGGGAAGGCATTTTTCTTCTGTCCTGCCCCCCGTTTTTCGGTCCATCTTGTGTGTGAGGGCTCGGAACTATGAGAGTCCTTGTGGAGGTGTTTGATGGCGGCAGCGAAGCGGTTCACTACTGAGCAGATCGTGGCGAAGTTGCGCGAGGCGGAGAAGCTTCAGGCGCAGGGGTCGACGATCCCGCAGGTGGTCAAGCGGTTACAGGTCAGTGAGCAGACGTTCTATCGGTGGCGGTCCAAGTACGGGGCGTTGAAGGAGGACGAGGCGCACCGGTTGAAGGCGCTCGAGGCCGAGAACGCCCGTCTGAAGCGGATTGTGGCCGAGCAGGCCTTGGACATCTCGATGTTGAAGGACCTGCAAAAGGGAAACTGGTGAGCCCGGCTCGGCGCCGGGCTGCCACCACGCACTTGGTCCGTAAGTTCAAGGTCTCCGAGCGTCGCGCCTGCAAAGTCACTGGTCAGCATCGCTCGTCCAACCGGTACGTCCCGGTCCCGTCCGACTTCGAGCAGCGGTTGGTTGCGGCGATGAACAAGATCGCTGATCGGTACCCGCGGTTCGGGTATCGCCGGGTCCACGCACTGCTCGTCGCGGACGGCTGGGAGGTCAACGTCAAACGCGTGGAGCGGTTGTGGCGCCGAGAGGGGCTTCGGGTCCCGCCGCCGCGGTCCAAGGCGTCAGGGCAGAAGGCACTGTGAATCGCCCCGGGTCTGATGGAGGCTCTCAATCCTGGGAAGGATGATGAGAGTCATGGCAGCACCGAGGAAGTACAGCGTCGAGCTCCAGCAGCGAGCCACGCGGATGGCGATGGACGCGAGGAAGGACCCGGAGTCGGCGCGTGGGGCGATCAAGCGGGTCGCTGACCAGCTCGGGGTTCACCCCGAGGCGTTGAGAAACTGGGTACGTCAGGGCGAGATCGACGGCGGTGTGCGGCCCGGCACGACCACCGACGATGCGACCAGGCTGGCCGAGCTCGAGCGCGAGGTCCGCGAGCTGCGTCGGGCGAACGAGATCCTGAAGACGAGCGCAGCTTTTTTCGCGGCTGCGGAGCTCGACCGCAGGATCAAGTAGAGGTGCCCACCGCGGTGGTGGTCGACTACATCGACCAGCACCGCGAGGAGTTCGGGGTCGAGCCGATCTGCGCCGTCCTGAAGGACGCCGGCGTCCAGATCGCCCCGAGCACCTACTACGCCGCCAAGACCAGGCCACCGTCCGCACGCGCGGTCCGCGATGCCGAGTTGGTCGTCGACATCAAGACCGCTCACAGGGCGAATCTGGGTGTCTACGGCGTCCGGAAGGTCCACGCCGAGCTCAACCGTGAGGGCGTCAAGGTCGCCCGCTGCACCGTGGAGCGGTTGATGCGAGCCGAGGGCCTGCGCGGGATCCCGCGGGAGAAGACCCGCAAGACCACCATCGGCGACGGAGCGGAGACCGAGCGCCCCGAAGACAAGGTCAACCGGAAGTTCGTCGCCACGGCGCCGAACCAACTGTGGGTGGCCGACCTGACCTACGTCCGCACGCACGCGGGCTGGACCTACGTCGCGTTCGTCCTCGACGTCTTCAGCAGGATGATCGTGGGCTGGCAGGTGTCCACCAGCCTGCGGACCGACTTGGCGTTGGACGCCCTCGACATGGGCCTGTGGGCCCGGCAGCGCGCCGGCCAGGACGTCACCGGCCTGATCCACCACAGCGACAGAGGAGTCCAATATCGAGCGATTCGCTACACCGAGCGGCTCGCAGAAGCCGAGGCCGTCGCATCCGTCGGATCCAAGGGCGACAGCTACGACAACGCGATGGCCGAGGCGCTGAACTCGCTGTTCAAGGCCGAATGCATCCGCAACCCGGTAATGAGGCCCAAGGGCGGCTGGAAGAACGTCGGCGACGTCGAGATCGCCGTTGCCGAATACGTCGACTGGTTCAACCACAGGCGCCTTCACGGCGAGATCGGGCTCGTCCCGCCCGCCGAGTTCGAGGCCAACCACTGGGCGTCACAGCCCGCGAAGCACTACCGTCAGAACCCGGTCCTCACCGAGGTCGGATCCAACTAACCGAGCCTCTACGAAACCCGGGGCGATTCAGGTTCTCTGCCGCCCCTATGCGGGTTGCGGCTCTCGGTTGAGGGCTGCGTAGTGGTGTTGCTCGAACTCCACGGGGCTGATCATGCCAAGGCTTCCGTGGAGCCGTCGCTGGTTGTACCAATCGACCCAGCCGGCGGTGGCGAACTCGACGTCCGCGATCGTCTTGTAGGGGCCGTCGTGGAAGACAGTGGTGCGGATGCACTCGGCTTTGTAGAGCCCGTTGATGGTCTCCATCAGGGCATTGTCGTAGGCGTCGCCAACGGACCCGATCGAGGGCTGGATGCCCTCGAGCTCGAGGTGCTCAGTGAACCGAATTGACGTGTACTGGCTGCCCGCATCCGAGTGATGGATCAGGTCTTCGGGGACCACGGGGTTGCCCTCGTGATCGCGCTGCCAGATCGCCATCCGCAGCGGCGTCATGACCAGGTCGGTGGCCTTCGACGTCGAGGCGTGCCAGGCCACGATCCGCTGGGAGAACACGTCGACGATGAACGCCACGTACCCCCAGGCCGGCGACCAAGTCCTGACGTAGGTGAAGTCGGTGACCCAGACCCGGTTCGGTGCCGGGGCGGTGAAGTCGCGATCGAGCAGGTCACCGGCACGTTTGCCGTCCTTGGCCGGGATGGTGGTCCGGACCCCCTTGTCGCGCCGCACACCGGACAGGCCGAGGGTGCGCATGGCCCGGTCCACGCTGCCCGCAGAGGCCTCGGGCAACCGACGCCGCCGCACGAGCGCGGTCATCTTGCGGCGGCCGTAGAGCCCTTCTGGGGTCAGCTTGGGACGGCCGGTCTTCGGACACGGCGACCAGACCAGATCCCGCACCACGTCGACTACCTCGGCATCGGTCAGGGTGCGTGCCGCGACGCGGCGTTGTGGGCTCTTCCAGGACCGGTAGGTCCGTGCGGCGCTCTGACAGCCCTGCTCGCGCAGCACCCGACAGATCGACTCGACCGCATGTCCCTCGGCACGCATCGTGTCGAGGAAGCCCATCATCAACGGTTGCGGGGGTCGAGCTCCCCCACGAAGAAAGACGTCGCTGCCTTCAAGATCGCGACGTCCTCGCGCAGCCGCCGGTTCTCGGCCTTGAGCCGCTTGATCTCTTCGGACTCCTCGGTCGTGGTGCCCTCACGACGACCAGCATCAACGTCGGCCTGCAAGACCCACCGGCGCACGGACTCCTTGCCCACGCCGAGCTGCTTGGCCACCGCCACCGAGGCGGCCGTCAGATTCGGGTACTCGCCACGATGCTCCAGCACCAGACGAACCGCCCTGGCCTTCAGCTCCTCATCGATCTTCTTCGGCATGCTGCACATCCTCCTGGACTCAAACAGGAGCGGCATCAAACCTGGGGCGCTTCAGTTCGCCGGGGAAACCGAAATCCACACCACCCAGGACACCGGCGACCTCACCGCCCAACGCCACTACTCCCTACCCGGGGGAGTCAGCGGTCTGCGCACCAGCGACACCACACTGGACTTCCTCCTCACCAACCCCGCCGGCACTGACCTGTAACCGGTTCTCCGGACGGTTTCGGTGTGTTGATCATGCCGCCGGGTTAGCGGTCTTGTGAAGGCGTTCGAACTCGACGGGTGATCGGTAGCCGAGCCCTGAGTGCCGTCGGACGGGGTTGTAGAAAGCTTCGATCCACTCGTACATTGCGTTGGCCAGTTCGGCGCGGGTGGCCCAGTAGCGGCGGTCCAGTAGTTCGATCTGCATCGAGCCCCAGAACGATTCCATGAGCGCGTTGTCGTAGGCGCAGGCGACTTTGCCCATCGAGCCCATCAGGCCGGCCTCGCGCAGCCGGTGACCGAAGAGCCACGACGTGTACTGGGCTCCGCGGTCCGAGTGCAGAATCGTTCCGACGGGCTTGCGACGCATCCGGGCCATCTCCAGAGCATCGACAACGAGCTCGGTGCGCAGGTGGTCTGCGATGGACCAGCCCACGACCCGACGGCTGAAGACGTCGAGCACTACTGCGCAGTAGACCCACCCCTCTGTGGTGCGGTGCTGAGTGATGTCCGTGACCCACAGCCGATCCGGTGAATCGGCCGTGAAGTCCCGTTGGACGTGATCGGGCCAGGTCGCCTCAGACCGCTGGGAGTGGCGCCACCTGCGGCGGTGGATACCGGCCAGGCGGTGGCAGGCCATCAGCCGGGCGACCTTCCTTCGACCGACGTGATGGGATCGGCCCAGAACAAGCTCGGCATGAACGCGCCGGACTCCATAGGTCGACCGGGCCGCGGCGTGGACCTCGATGATGACGTCGAGCAGATAGGCATCGGCGACGTCACGGTTCGAAGGTGGCCGCTTGATCCACTCGTAGTAACCCGACGTCGAAACTCCCAGGACCCGGCACGCCACCGCGACGGGGAACCCGTCAGCGGCAAGCTCACGAACGAGCCGGAACCCTATTGTGGGAGCACGTTCTCCCGAGCGAAGTAGGCACTGGCCCGCTTCAGGATCTCGATCTCCATCGCTTGGGTGCGGTTCTCGCGACGAAGGCGGACCAGCTCGGCCCTCTCATCACTCGAGAGGCCCTCGCGTTTGCCCTCGTCGACGTCGGCCTGGGCCATCCAGCGACGAAGGCCTGACTCTGCGATCCCGAGATCTTTCGCGATCTGAGCGATCGGCTTCTCCCGCAACCGTGCGAGCTCGACAGCTCGTCGACGGAACTCCGGGTCCTTGGGTGCCGGCATAGCGGACTCCTCTCCGAGACGATTCTCGCCTCAGTATCGGTGTCCGGGAAACCGGTTACAGGTCAGACCTGGTCCGCGGAGAGGCGGCGCGCTTTCGCGAACGATCCCCGGAACCTTCTCGCGGTCAGCAGCCGGGCGAACTCGAGCTAAGGTGATCGCGGACCGGGGGAGTGGCTTCCCCTCAACGCCAGCTACCGCTGCACATACGGGGCTCGCTACCTCGAGGTCGCCCGCCTCTATGGACTTCCGATCACCTCCGACGATCGTGCGGCGATAGTGATGCTCGCTCGGAGCTGCCCTCTGGCGCTGGACTAGCAACGGGGCGGGAAATGCGCGAGGCCCAGCCTGGGGCTCTGGGGGAAGGGCTGCCAAGATTTGTGAGCAGCAATGACTACGGACCCGGCGCTATTGAGGCGCCGGGTCCGTCCGCCCGTAAGGGCTGAGCGTCAGCTTGTCGTCCAGACCTTGTAGCCGAAGTCGATGAAGGTGTGTACGGGAGAAAAGGCTGCGTTGCCCTCACCGTCGGTGCCGTGGTGCACGCCGTAGGCGTGGTAGCCCCAGTACCAGGGTCCACCGCTGTCTCCGGGGGCGTGGGCGGCGTCGGACACCACCTGGTTTGCTGCCGTGGGCGCGTCATCATTGGTCTCGGTGACGATCCCGCATGCACGTCCGCTGGTGCGCCCGTAGTGGCAGACGCTGGTGTTCAGGCTCGGCCGGCCTGCCGCAGCGGTATGGGCCTGGCGCTTGTTGCCGCCGTCGAAGTAGAACGACGCAGACGGGGTGAATGTCCCGGAGCTGGCTAGAGCGATGTCGGGGTCGGCGAAGCTCCAGCGCGAGAAGGTGTACGACACCGCAGTGGAATCGAGGCCGTCCGATCCGTGCAATCGGTAGTAGGTTGTCGTTTTTCCATCCGCGCAGTGTCCTGCGGTTGAAATTCGCTTCAGGCCGTCGCTGATTTTCCGCATTACGAACGCGTTGGTGCAGTATGGAGAACCGTTCGGCGAGTTCACCATGTAGGCGCCGCCTCGCAGGGTGCTGTCCTCGATGTCATCTTCCACGAATGGAACGCGCTCTACGCGAATGCTGGTGTTCGGGGCCGCCCGCTCCGCGGTGGATCGCAGCTGGTCATCAGGGGCTGGGTTGTTCGGCTGGACCTGGATGGCGATGGTTTGGCTTACCGAGTCGAAAGACAGCAAGGCTTTGTGTTTTTCAGTTGAGACGGCGGCTCGTACTTTGTCCAGGGTGGGGTCGATGAGTGCCTCGGGAAGCAGGTCGCCGGCCTCGACCGTGACGTCGCCCGGGAGGGTCCGGATGAGAGCGAGCGCGCTGTCAGGGATGCTGTCATTGAAGCCCATCCAGGCGGTCTCGCCCTTGTCGCGGTACCTCATGCCAGCGTAGGACTCGGGGTACTTCTCGAGCAGCGTCCACGACGCGAGCTGGAAGTCGTATTGACTGCCGTACCGCAAGACGGCGTCTTCGACGGGAATCGGGTCTGCTGCACGAACTGGTGACAGTGGTTAGTCACGCAGCCTGAGTGGCTGGCGTGGTCATGATCGTCTCGAACTCGATCGGGGTCAATCGGCCGAGGCCGTCTTGTCTGCGACGTCGGTGGTAGGTGCGTTCGATCCAGGTGACGATGGCGATCCGCAGGTCTTCGCGCGTGGCCCAGGCGCGGCGGTCGAGGACGTTCTTCTGGAGCAGTGAGAAGAAGCTCTCCATGGCTGCGTTGTCCCCGGCAGCACCGACGCGGCCCATCGATCCGACCATCTCGTGACGGCCCAGAGCGCGGACGAACTTCCTGCTTCGAAATTGAGATCCACGATCCGTGTGGACCACACAGCCGGCGACGTCGCCGCGCCTGGCCGCGGCGTTGTTGAGTGCCGCGACCGCGAGTCGGGACTTCATCCGTGAGTCGATGGAGTAGCCCACGATCCGGTTGGAGAAGACGTCCTTGAACGCGCAGACGTAGAGCTTTCCTTCACCGGTCCAGTGCTCCGTGATGTCGCCAATCCAGAGCTCGTTGGCGGCGTCGGCTTTGAACTCGTGCCGGGTCCGGCCCTTCTCGTCGGTGACGGCGCAGAGGTCGTCGTGGACCGGCGGGCCGGGCTTCTTGCCGTTCTTGTCGCGCTTCTTCCCGAACGCGCTCCACCAGCCGTTGGTCGAGCAGATCCGCCATGCAGTCCGCGCTGCCATCGGCTCGCCGGCGTCGCGGGCCTCGTCGAGCAGGTATCGGTAGCCGAACTCGGGGTCGTCCTTGTGGGCGTCGAACAGCGCGTTGGCGCGGTAGGCCTCGTCGAGTTCGGTGTCGGTGACCGGGTTGGCGAGCCAGCGGTAGTAGGGCTGGCGAGCGATCTTGAGCACCCGGCACGTCACCGTGACGGGGATTCCGTCAGCGGCGAGGTCACGGACGAGCGGGTAGCTCATTTTCCCGGCAGATGAGCCTGCGAGAAGTAGGCCGCGGCCCGCCGTAGGACCTCGACTTCTTGTTCGAGGGTCTTGATCCGACGCTTGGCTTCACGGAGCTCGGCTGACTGCACCGCGGTCGTGCCGGGCCGCTCGCCGTCTTCGATATCGGCCTTCTTCATCCACGAGTACAGGGTCGTGAAGTGGATCCCGAAGTCCTTCGCGATCTGGGAGAGCTCGACACCTGGCTCACGGTTCCTAGCGACGCGCACGACGTCGTCACGAAACTCCTTGGGGTATGGCTTGGACACAGTGAACATCCTTCCAGTCCAACCACTTGGGTTAGACAGATCGGTTGTCACCTATTCGTGCAGCAGACCCATCTTCAGGTCTTCCGCTACTCCGAGGAGGTCAGTCAACGTCGCCACGTCGAGATCGTCGAGGACGGGCTCGCTGCTGCTCTGCACAGTAGGCCCCTCGCTCTGGCTATCCAGCCAGTTCTGGACAGCCCCCAGGTCAGTGAGCCCTGCGGTCTTGCCGCGCTCCAGAAGCTTCTCCAGCTCCGGGCGCTGCTTCTCTTTGCCATCGATGTGGATCACTGGAGCTTCGGGGTCCGCCGAAGACGTGGGGGTGGACGAGGTCGCAGATGTTTGATTGAGACAGACTGCTGCAACCGCAGCAGCCGTGACGAAGGCGCGGAGTTTGTTCCGAGTCGCTCGTGTCATGGTGTCACTGAACACCATCTCGGCCTGGCCCGGGCTGATTTGGAATAACGAATGGAACCGGTTGTGCCTCTGAGACGTGTACCTCTTGTGACAGTGGATGAGGATGACACCTTCGCGGCCTTCTACGCGGCGACCTACGCCAGGTCGGTGGGCCGGTTGACGCTTGTCGCTGGCAGCCGTGGTGTCGCAGAGGATGCCGTTCAAGAGGCCTTCGTTCGCTTGCTACCAAAATGGTCGCGTGTCAGCAGATACGAAGACCCCTCAGCCTGGGTTAGACGGGTGGCGTACAACATCCTGATTGATCGCCAACGCGCCCGCGGACGAGCGAGTCGCCTTTTAGAGAGAATTTCGAGCCGCGAAGCAACTCAGTACCACGACGATTATCCGTCCCTCGATGGGTTTGACGATGCGCTAGCGCAGCTATCGATCACGCATCGTCAGGTGCTGATCTTGTATTTCGTCGAAGATTTGAGTGTCGATCAGATTGCGACCGAATTGATGGTCCCTTCCGGAACAGTGAAATCACGGCTTAGCCGTGCCCGCGCAGCAATTGAAGAGTTCCTAGTGCGAAATGAGAAGTCATGAGTGAGATCAGCGACCTGCTCCGCGGCCGGGTAGCGCGCGACACCGCGTCCGTGCCTGTTGCCCCGAGCGTCTCTACCCTCCGGGGGAGAGCTTCACGTCGTCGCGCACGCCGCGTCGTACTGACATCGAGCCTGGTGGTCGGCGTCGTAGCCGTTGCTGCCGTCGCTGGGAGTACCTTCCTGCCGTCGAACGAGGAGCTCAGCCCTGCCGAGGGATCCGCCGCGGAAGGGTTTGATCTGCCGTCGACCGATGATGGCGGCGATCTGGAGGCCCTCGCCACCGGAGTTCTGTCCTTCACCGTCAGCGATTGTCCGTATTTGGTGACCGAGCAGGGGACGAAGACCGCGCTCAACGTCTTTGCGCGCGCCGCGCATGGAATGCGCGATGAGTCGGGACGTCGGTACATAGTCGGAGCCGACGGTGTTACCTGGGGCGTCGAGGGCGACATCGTGCAACTCGGCGGAGGGCCGCCCGCTCCGGGCGAGAGCGGATTTGTCAACTGCGGAGTCGACGCACCCACTCAGTTTGTAGCTACGAACGTGGGCTAGGCGACTCGGGACGGCATCCCCCCCTTCGCTTTAGGGAAACCTCTCGTTAGCGCTAGTTTTTCCTAAAGGTGGTGAGTATGGATATCGCAGTCAAGGAAGCAGCGCAACGTCTTGGGGTGAGTGAGTCGCGCATTCGGCAACTGCTGGTTGCCGGTGACCTGCACGGGCGCCGCATGGGTCGCGCCTGGCTGATTGACAGCGATGACGTTGCCCGACTCCAAGGCCAGCAGCGGCGACCTGGCCGACCTGTGGGACCAAGCGTGCGTGGGCAATTGTTGATCTCCTGAGCGGTGGCCGTGGCCCCTTGGCTGTCGTACTCCGAACGCAGCCAGGTCCGCTCCTACGCGGCCCGACTGGACGAGCCGAGGGGACTGCTGCACGGATAGGTGACAACCTGACGTGCCCCACTGGCGTGCCCCACCGTTTGGGTTCCAGAGTCGGTGGGTTATTGGTATTAGTGACCTACTGGGGCTGCGAATGAGATTCGAGCCGTGCCGCGTTTATGGCCCGAAAACGTGGGCGCGCGGGCGCTAGCAAGGTCAAAAGAGATCAAGGTGAGCGGGGGCTGGAGCGACCGTTGGGTGGCGTTTGCGCAGGTCAGGACCCTATTGGTCAAAACTCAGCAAAGCGGTGACGCGGGACGGTTGTCACAGCACTGGGGGCAAGGGGTCGCAGGTTCAAATCCTGTCAGCCCGACCGAAAAGAATGCCCCTGACCTGCGGAAACGCAGGTCAGGGGCATTTTGTGATTTTGAGTCATTTCGGCTTGTGCCGCGGTTTGTGACCCAAAAACCCTTGCGCGGGTGACGCACAGTGGGGCACTGGCTGGGCGGCGAGATGTGGGCACGTGGATGCCGCGTTGGGCTCGAGGCAGCGCGGTGACGTCAGCTTTGGTGAGCATTGTTCAGCCCCTGCAGATCTCAGGCGCAAACAGTGGCGTCCACACCGGCGAGGTCCGGGTGGTCTATGACCGGGTATGCGCAGAGGTCCCCCTGACCGCGACCAACATCAACGCGGTGGTCTCTGGCGACTCGGATGCCACGGTCGCGCAGCCGAACGTCTCTTGTCCCGAGAGCGGCGACTACGTGGCGCTCGGAGTGCACTCGCGTTCGCCTCCCGGCGCGAACACGCGGTTCTCGCGGGCGGCGATCATCGCCAACGAACTCGGTGGATACCCCGCCCCGTGGTTCGAATGACCAGGACGGGTTCGTTTTTGGAGGAAGTCGGTTGTCTTGTTGATCGGATATCAGCGGGCGTCGGGGGGCAGGACACCCCCATATCTGTCGGACCGTCAGATACTTCTGGGCCAGCTCCTGAAGCCTTGCGGTGCGGGCCAGCGCTGGGGCCGGAGGCCTCGGCTCGACGGTGAACCAGCTCGCCAAACACCTAGGAGCCCACCTTTCCACCACGGCCAGTACCAAGGACCTCGACCGCGTCATGGAGTTGGGCGCCGACGAGGCCGTGGATTACACCCAACAGGACTTCTCTGACGCGCTGAGCGGCTTCGACGTCGTCGTCGACTACCTCGGCGGGAAGAATCTAGACAAGTCGCTCGCCGTCCTCACGCCGGGCGGTTTGGCGATCAGCATGGTGGGCCCGCCCGATCCAAGCTTCGCCGCCCAGCTCGGCAAGCCCGTGCTCAAGCCAGTGATGGCCTTGGTGAGCCGCAAGGTACGCGCCAAGGCCAAGAAACACGGTGTCCGCTACGCGTTCTTATTCGTGCAGGGCAACGGCGACCAAGGACTGAGTCAGGGCCGATTCTGCATTTGATCCCGGAACGCGCCTTGCGTCGGATCCTCCTGACAGGTTGCGCTCGTCGGCACATGACTGGCTGCGCGCACTTCGACAGTGCTGTTGAAGTCCCCGAGGCACATTCACTCTCGCGACGTCCTCAGGTGTCGCCGTCGTTGAGTTCTGCTTGCGTCGGTGGTTCGTCAGGTGTCTGCGTCGACTCACGTCGTGTGCTCTCCGGATCGGCGGTGCGCTCCTCGGACTCCTCGAGGATCGTTTCGGCCTGGGCACGGGGATCCTCCGACCCAGCGGCCTTCTCCTCCGGCAGCAACTCGGCGCGGGTGTCGACTCGGTCGTCCTCGGATGGCTTGATCATCCGTCAAACCTAACAAGAGCTCGCGATCTACTCACGCGTTCCGAAGCGGACCCGCGCTGGCCTCGGACGCCTCGGATACGCGTCGACGAAGATCTCGCACCTCTTGCTCGAGCTCCAGCACCCGCTCGATGCCGGCGAGGTTGAGGCCCTCTTCGAGCAACTCGCGGATTCGCACCAGGCACTCGACGTCTGCGGAGCTGTAGCGGCGTGTGCCGCCTGATGTCCTGGCTGGCTCGATGAGGCCTCGACGTTCGTAGACGCGCAGGTTCTGAATCTGCATGCCGGCCAGGTCGGCCGCCACCGAGATGGTGAACACTGCGAGGTGAGATTGGGGCATTGCCATTGGACCTCCTTGCCCAAACATAAGCCACGTGCTATATAAAACCTATCACCGCCATTACAGGTATGGCGGTGAACAAGAGACAGAGGAGGACCCCATGATGTTGATTCGAAACACTGACCCATTCCGCGAATTCGACCGTCTCACCCAGCAGCTCATGGGCAGCACGAACCGTCCTGCCGTGATGCCGTTGGATGCCTGGCGTGAAGGAGAGACGTTCGTCCTCGAGTTCGACCTTCCCGGAGTGAACATCGACTCCATCGACCTGGACGTCGAGCGCAACGTGCTCACCGTCCGCGCCGAGCGGCCGGCGCGCAACGGCGACTGGGAGATGCTCGCCTCCGAACGCAGCAAGGGCGCCTTCAGTCGCCAGCTGGTGTTGGGTGACAACCTGGACCTCGACCGAATCGAGGCGTCCTATGACGCCGGCGTGCTCCGCCTCACCATCCCGGTGGCTGAGAAGGCGCGTCCCCGCAAGATCCAGATCTCATCGGTCAGCCAAGGCGAGGAGCGCACTGCCATCGAGGCCTGACGGCCGATCTGCCGGGCGCATCGTGGGGTCGCGGCCCTCGGGCTGCGACCCCACGTCGTCCCCGCACATTTGCCAGGGGACCACGCGACGAGGTCCCCACTGCTGTTTCCGAGTTCCGGGACCTCCCAACCGGGCCGGAGGCCTGAAGGCTAGTGTGCCAACGTGCCACTGCTCCGGACTCTGTTGAGCCCCACCTTCCACGGCGTACGTCGTGCGCTTGAGTGGGTTGGTGAGATCACCCCCGGAACCCGGGCCGCGGGCCGCTTCGGATCCTTCGGTGAAGCCAGTCTGATCGGTTTCCCCCAGGCTACGATCATGGGTGAGCGGTCGATCCACATCGGCCGCGAGACCCTGATCGGCCGCCAGTGCACACTGACGGTGGGATATGGACCCGACGCTCCCGTCCTCCCCGAGTACGGCCTGATCATCGGTGACAGGTGCGTTGTCGGCGCGTTCAGCACCCTCACCGCCCACGAGGGCATAGAGGTGGGCGACGACGTCTGGTTCGGACAAGGGGTCTTCGTCTCCGACGCGAGCCACGGCTACCAGGATCCTGACGAGCCGATCGGGCAGCAGATGGGCGCCCACCAACCCGTCTCCATCGGCTCCGGATCATGGATCGGTCATCGCGCGATGATCCTTCCCGGAAGTCGGATCGGTCGCAACGTCGTGGTCGGAGCCGGATCCGTCGTCCGCGGCGAGATCCCTGACCACGCGGTGGTGGCCGGGATACCTGCGCGTGTGCTGCGCACGTTCGAACCCGGGGTCGGATGGGTCAATGGCTCCGGAGACATCCGCCCGATCCTCACCACCGAGGAACTGCTGCGACGACTGACTGCCGGAACCCCATGAGCCCTTCAGCGGAAGCGAGCGAACCCGCCGCATCCCGGACCGGGGTCGTCATCCTGACCCTGTCCCTGGCCGGCATGCTTGCGGCCCTGCAACAGACGCTGGTCGTGCCAATGCTGCCGGAGGTCCCGGGCATCTTCGGGGTCAGCACCGACTCGGGCACCTGGATGGTGACCGTCACCCTGCTCACCGGCGCGGTGGCGACGCCGATCGTGTCGCGGATGGCCGACATGTATGGCAAGCGTCGGATGATCATCTGGACGATGGTCACGATGATCCTCGGCTCCTTGTTGCTGGCCCTGTCGACCTCGTTCGCGCTGGCCGTCACCGGTCGAGCCCTGCAAGGGGTGGCCTCCGCGTTGATCCCAGTCGGGATCTCGATCATGCGCGACGAGCTGCCGAGTGAGCGTGTCGGGTTCGGCGTCGCACTGATGAGCGCGACCCTCGGCATCGGTAGCGCGATGGGACTGCCGCTGTCAGGAGTCCTCTACAAGCACTTCGGATGGCACTCCCTGTTCTGGGTCTCTGCTGCAGTCGGCGCTGCCGTCCTGGTCTGCGTCGTGCTGCTGGTGGGAGAGTCCAAGGTGAAGACACCCGGACGGTTCGACCTGCTCGGCGCCTTGATCCTCTCCGCGGCCCTGACCTCCTTCCTGCTCGCCGTCTCCAAGGGCAGCACATGGGGCTGGATCAGCCTGCCGGTCCTGCTGCTGTTCGTGGCCAGCGTGGTGCTGATGATGATCTGGTTCCCCTACGAGCTCCGGGTCAGCGACGCGATGGTCGATCTGCGTACGACGGCCCGCCGACCGGTCCTGCTGACCAACGTGGCCTCTGTCCTGATCGCCCTCGCGATGTATGTGAACATGCTGCTCACGGTGACGCTGCTGGAACTGCCTCGCGGCACGGGGCACGGTCTCGGGCTCGAAGTCAGCGCTGCTGGACTGGCCATGGTGCCGACCGGGTTGATCATGGTCGTGCTCTCCCCGTTCTCCGGGATGATCCTCAACAAGTGGGGTGGCCGCCTGACCATGGCTGCAGGCGCCGCGATCATGAGCGTCAGCTATCTGCTGCGGATCCCGTTCTCCCACGACGTCACCCAAGTGATCATCGGGTCGTCGCTGGTCGGTCTGGGGACCGCACTGTGCTTCGCCGCGATGCCGATGCTGATCATGGCCTCCGTGCCGATCACCGAGACCGCGGCAGCCAATGGCATCAACTCCCTGATGCGCGCGATCGGGGGAGCAACCTCGAGCGCCGTCTTTGCCGCGGTGCTCGCCTCAATGACGGTGTCGTTCGGCGGCGAGAACGTGCCCACCCGCGGCGCCTTCGACCTGATGTTCGTGCTCTGCTCAGTTGCCACCGCCGTGGCCGTCGGAGTCACCTGGCTGATCCCGGTACGAGTGCGCGAGGGACAGCGCATCTCCGACAAGGTCGTGCCGCCGGGCCGCACGAGTGCCGAGACCGTCGTTCGGGGGATCCTGCGAATCGGGGGCGAGGCACCTCGCCAGACCGCTGCCATCGTGACCGTGACCCAGGTCGACGGCACCCCCGTCGATTGGGCACGCTGCGATCAGGAGGGTGGGTATTCGGTCGCGCTGCCCGGTCCCGGTCGCTATGTCATCGTCGGCAACGCCCGCGGCTGGGCGCCACACGCACAGTGCGCGGACCTCGGCGACGGCACTGCTCTTGAGCACGTGTCCCTGACCCAGGAACTGACGATCGCCGGCACGGTCACCAATGGGGGTGTGCCGGTCAGTGAGGCGATGGTGGCGCTGCATCACGGTGCCGGTGACTTCGTCGGCTCGGTGAAGACGGACTGGCAGGGGCGCTATCGTTTCCCGCTGCCGCCTGCCGGGCCGTACGTCGTGACAGCTGCGGACCCCAACACATCGCTGGCCGTGTCGCGCAAGGTCACCGCGACGGCCGAGCGCATGGTCACGGACCTCGATCTGACGACAGGAAGGGTGAACCGCCCGGCTAGGGTGGTGAAGTGACTCAGGACTGGTTCTCGCGGCGCACGCATCGCTGGCAGGACTGGACACTTGAGTCCCTGGTCGAGGCCCGACGGGTGTCCGGCACCTCGGTCAGCCTGGTGGTTCCGGCCCGCAACGAGGCCGCCACCGTGGGCGACGTGGTGGCACGCGTGCGGGAGCAACTGATGGACACCGCCCACCTCCTCGACGAGATCGTGGTGATCGACTCCGACTCCACGGACGCGACCGCCGCCGTGGCCCACGACGCCGGAGCGGTCGTGCACCGAGCCAAGGACATCCGCCCCGATCTCGGCTCGGTGCCGGGCAAGGGCGAGGCGATGTGGAAGTCCCTGTTCGTCACCCGCGGCGACCTGGTCGTCTTCATCGACGCCGACCTGGTCGACTGGGACACCCACTTCGTGCCGGGACTGCTCGGCCCGTTGCTGAGTGACCCGTCGGTGTCGTTGGTCAAGGGGTTCTATGAGCGGCCGATGCTCGACGAGTCGGACCCGGCGCGCACCTTCGAGGGCGGGCGCGTCACCGAGCTGGTGGCGCGACCGCTGATCGCGCTGCTCTTCCCCGAGCTGGGCGGTCTGGTCCAGCCGTTGGCCGGCGAGTGGGCGATTCGCCGATCCCTGTTCGAGTCGCTCTCGGTGCCGACCGGATATGCGGTGGAGCTGGCCGCACTGGTCGACACCGCCCGCTCGGAGGGCGTCGACGCGATCGCCCAGGTCGACCTCGGCCGTCGGGCGCACCGCCACCAGTCCCTGCACGACCTCGGCGCGATGGCGACCCAGATCGTTGCTGCGGCCCACCGCAGGACCGGTGCCGCCCCGGACGATTCGATCACCCTGCGCCAGTACGCCGGGTCCGCTGGGCGGATCACGCCCGCGCCACGCGTCGTACCCACCCTGGAACGTCCCCCCGCCCGATCCATCGGAGAGCCTGCATGACCCTGAAGTTGGGCCGCCACAGTTTCGACGACAGCGCCACCCTGATGATGGCGATCGTGAATCGCACCCCCGACTCGTTCTATGACAAGGGCGCCACCTGGGCGGAGGACAAGGCCTTCGACCGAGTCGCGCAGGTCGTCGACCAGGGTGCCGAGATCGTCGACATCGGTGGCATCAAGGCAGCCCCGGGTGCCGAGATTGACGCAGAGGAAGAACGGCGTAGGGTGGTCGACTTCGTGGCCCGCGTGCGCGCGGCATACCCCCGCCTGGTGATCAGTGTCGACACCTGGCGGGCCTCTGTTGGTCGTGCCGTGTGTGAAGCAGGCGCCGACGTGCTCAACGACGCCTGGGGTGGACATGACCCCGAGCTCGCACAGGTGGCGGCCGACTTCGACGCGGCCTTGGTCTGCACGCACACCGGCGGCGTGACTCCGCGGACCCGCCCGCACCGCGTCGAGTACGTCGATGTGGTCGCGGACGCCATCCGACACACCGTCGGCGAAGCCGAACGCGCCATCGGTCTGGGCGTCGACCGGGACAGCGTGATCATCGATCCTGCCCACGACTTCGGCAAGAACACCTTCCACTCGCTCGAGGTGACCCGTCGGCTCGGTGAGATGGTCGCGACCGGCCACCCGGTCCTGGTTTCCCTGTCCAACAAGGATTTCGTCGGCGAGACCCTTGACCTCCCAGTGGGGGAGCGCCTCACCGGAACCCTCGCCGCCACGGCTGTCTGTGCGCTGGCAGGCGCCCGCATCTATCGGGTCCATGAGGTGGTCGAGACCCGACAGGTGGTCGACATGGTCGCGACCATCGCCGGGCGTCGCCCTCCGACGCGCGCGATCAGGGGGCTCGCATGACCGACGTCGTCATCGTCCCGCCCGTCCCGGCCCTGCTGCCCGAACATGCCGGTCTCGTCGACCCGGTCGCGGAACTTCGCACGGCGTGCCTCTCGGCGCTGGGAAGCCTGGCCGGTCGATCACCGTCCAGGATCGAGGTGCTGGCGGACTCCGACCTCGGCCAGCGGGTGGCCGCCTCGCTGCTCGACGCAGTCGGCTTCGCGGGAACCATCGTGGCGGTGGACCCGCAGGTCGCCACCGACGCGAGCGCGGTGGTGGTCGTCGCGAACGGCAGTGCCCGCCGGGGCGAGAAGGCACCGGGCCACCTCGATGAGCGCTCCTTCGACTTCGACGCCGGGATCGACAAGGCGTTGCGCGATGGGGACGGGACCGCGCTGACTGCTGTGGACGCTGCCCTGGCAGTCGACCTTCTTGCCGATGGCATCTCGGCTCTCACCGCCTTGGGACGACTCGTCCCCGCGGCGAACGACGTGGACGTGCTGTATGCGGACGACCCCTTCGGAGTGAGCTATTGGGTGGTGAGCTGGCGGTGAGGATCCTGGTGGACAAGGTCGCCGGGTTGGCGCCGGTCGCGGACGCCACCGATGATCAGCTGCGATCCGTATATGCAGTGCCGCGCCTGCCGTGGCTGCGGGTGAACTTCGTGGAGACCATCGACGGCGCGGCGACCGGCGAGTCGGGCAAGTCCGGGTCCATCAACAACGCCGCCGATAAACGGATCTTCGACCAGCTTCGAGCACAGGCCGACGTGATCGTCATTGGTGCCGGCACCGCGCGGGTCGAGGGCTACAAACCAGCTGACAAGCCAATTGTGGTCGTCACCTCCAGTGGCCGAGTGCCTGAGTCACTCGTCGGCGCACCTGCGGGCAGCGTTCTGGTCGCCACCCATGCGCAATCGTCGGGTCTTGCCGCGTTGCGGAGCGAACTGGGCGAGGACAACGTCCTGGTGTTGGGGGAGAGCGCTGTCGACCTCGGCGCGCTGAAGACCGCGCTGGCCGATCGGGGTTTTGCGAACCTGCTCAGCGAAGGCGGGCCCACGCTGTTCAGCGACATGCTTGCGGCCGGCGTGGTCGACGAGGTGTGCACCACGACAGTTCCGCGTCTTGTGGGTGGGGAGTACATCCGGATCGCGCACGGCCCGGTGCTCGATGTGGACCTGTCTCTGGCGACCCTGCTTGAGGAGGACGGGACTCTGATCGGGCGTTGGTTCGTCGGGCGCTGAAGATTCTCCACAGATCGTTTCGGGGGTCTGGACCCTGACGGTCGAAAGAGATAGACTCGAACGCATGTTCGAAGTGGTCGAGACTCCAGGGACGAGGCAGCCCACGCCGGGCGCTGACGTGCCCGTGGACGCCTCGATGATCGCGCGATGGACCAATGCCCTGTGTCAGGCTGCCGGGGCCGCGGACGGCGATTTCGCGAGGATCGATGCATTGCGCGCGCTCGAAGAACTGAAGTGCGCCGCCGAAGCAGCGCAGGCTGATCTTGCTGTGGATCTCGACACCTCGATGCGTGCCCGGGCGGCAGATCAGGGCATCCCGGCCGAGCGTCAGGGTCGCGGCATCGCACATCAGATCGCGTTGGCGCGACGGGTCTCGCCGCATCGTGGTCAGCGGCAACTCGGGTTGGCGAAGGTGCTTCGGGCTGAGTTGCCGCACACGATGGCCGCTTTCCGCGCCGGCAAGATCGGTGAGTGGAAGGCGACCCTGCTGGCCCGCGAGACCGCCTGCCTGGACCGCGCGGACCGGGCCCTGATTGACCGGGAGTTGGCCGCGGATGTGGCCACGCTCGAGAAGATGTCGGACCGTCAGGTGGCCGCAGAAGCCGCAAAGCGAGCGGCGAAGCTCGACCCAGCTTCGGTGGTCCGACGCCGCGCCAAGGCCGAAGCGGATCGGCGGGTCACCATCCGACCAGCACCCGACACGATGACCTACCTGACCGGCTTGTTGCCGATGGCCAAGGGAGTTTCGGTCTATGCGGCCCTGACCCAAGCGGCCGATGCCTTGAAGTCTGGTGGTGATCCTCGTTCTCGTGGGCAGATCATGGCCGACATCTTGGTTGCGCGGATCACCGGCCAGGATGACGCATCTGGTCAGGCGCCGGTGCACATCAACTTGGTGGTTTCCGACCAGACCCTGCTGGGTGGCGGCAACGATCCCGCGCACGTGGACGGGTTAGGACCGATCCCTGCGGACCTGGCCCGCGAACTTGTCGAGCGCAGCCTCTCGGCTGAGTGCGAGACCTGGTTGAAGACGGTGTACGCAGGCCCGCACGGTGGCTTGGTCGCGATGTCGTCACTGGCCAGGTTGGTGCCGAAGGGACTCGGTGACCTACTGAATGTTCGGGATGGTGGGATCTGTCGCACTCCCTGGTGTGACGCTCTGATCCGTCACCATGACCACGCCACAGGAGTCGCGAACGGAGGGGAGACGATCGAGGAAGACCTCCAAGGGCTGTGCGAGTCCTGCAACTACGCCAAACAAGCCCCGGGATGGTCAGCAGCGGGCAAACATCCACCCGGCAAGCGACATCAGGTCGAGACAACCACACCGACCGGACACACCTACACCTCAACGGCACCGCCCCTACCCGGCCAGCGCGAGCGTCGATCCAACCTAGTGGTGGTGGAGATCCATCACCGCCATGACCTGCAACTGGACTACGCCCCTGCAGCCTGAACGGTTCACGATGTCATGAGAGCGCGTGTTCCTCGGCCCTCAGCCGAGGAGAGCGCGCATCGTCGAGATCGTGTCCGCTTCCGCAGCAAGCTTGTCGTCGCGGTAGCGCAGCACCCGCGCGAAACGTAGGGCTACGCCCCCGGGATAACGAGTCGATCGCTGGACTCCGTCGAACGCGATCTCGACCACCTGCTCGGGACGTACGAAGACCACGTGATCCTCGCGAGAGGTCTCGAGTGCGAGGAACCGCTCGGTCTGCCACGCCAGCATCTCGTCCGTCATCCCCTTGAACGTCTTGCCCAACATCACGAATCCGTCCCCGTCACGCGCACCGAGGTGGATGTTGGAGAGCTTGCCTCGGCGTCGGCCGCTGCCCCATTCGACAGCGAGTACGACCAGGTCGAGGGTGTGACGCGGCTTCACCTTCACCCAGCCGGCGCCTCGACGACCGGCGGCGTACGGCGCCTGAGGATCCTTGACCACCACGCCCTCGTGTCCGGCCGTGATCCGCTCGTCAAAGAAGGCCTGGGCCTTTGCCGCGTCGGAGGTGACAATCCGCGGTACGACGTGGGCGGGCGCCACCTCAGAGAGCAGCTGCCAACGCGCGGCTGCGGGCTCGTCGACCAGATCTCGCCCGTCCAAGTGGAGCAGATCGAAGAAGTACGTCGTCAAGGGCACCGTCTCGCGCATCGCTGCGGGATCAGAACTGCTCATCGTTCGCGATCCGGTGACCTGGAAGGGCTCCGGTCGCCCGGATCGCTCGGCGATCACCTCGCCATCGAGTACGACCTCGGAGAGGTCGAGGGCCAGGACAGCATCGACGACCTCCGGCAACCGGGCGGTGACATCATCGAGGGTGCGAGTGAACAGTCGCACCGATGAGCCAGAGCGATGGGCCTGGATGCGGATGCCGTCCAACTTGCTGTCCAGCGCGAGGTCGCCGCTCGAACTGGCCATGGCCGCAGCAATGTCCGGGGCACTGCCGGCCAGCATCGGTCGCAGGGGGCGGCCGACCTCGAGCCGGATCTCCGAGAGTCCGGCTTCGCCTGACTCCAGCGCCACCCGAGCCACCGGGCCCGCGAACCCAGCCAACATGACGGCACGACGTACAGCCGTCTCCGGCACTGCGCCCGCTTCGGCGATCGCCTTCAGAAGTACGCCGTCGCTGGCCCCCTGGCGCAGCTCGCCGGTGATCAGGCCGCGCAGCCATTCCTGTTCCTCGACGGTCGCCCGCGCGAAGAGTTCAGCCACGGCAGTCGAACGCCGCGCCGCCGAACCACTGCCGACAAGGGCACCGAGCTCCGTCAATGCGGCATCGACCTCCTCCACAGCGAGCGAACTCACCGATGCAGAATCCGGCAACGAGGACAACCCCCGCCAACTGACCCCGACCCTGCGTTGCGGGAGTGTTCCAGCCAGATAGTCGGCGACCAGCGCGACCGGAGCTCCGGCCTCGGCCGCTTCGCGCAACAAGGTAGCCACCGCAGCCACCTTGGCGTTGCGTGAGGGCGTGGCAGCGAGGGTTGCGGACGTCGCGATCACCCGGGAAAGTTGCACGACTACAGCATGCCGGTCGCGGCGGTTCAAGCCCAGAGCGGCGGCCCGGCCACGCAACATAGGGTCGCGTCCATGGACCCCCTCTTCGATGATCTGGGCGAGCAGGTTGATCTGAGTGCGCCTCCGCGCCGGATCGTTTGCCTCGTCCCTTCCTTGACCGAAGCGTTGGCCGACACCGGCCTCCTGATCGGTGCGACCGACTGGTGCACGCATCCAGCCGACCTCGACGTGGCTCGGGTGCGCGGCACGAAGAACCCCGATCTCAACGCGATCGCCGCCCTGGAGCCCGATCTGGTCATCGCGAACCAGGAGGAGAACCGTGAGCTGGACGTCCGCCGGCTCAGGGAACGGGGGATCACGGTCTGGGTGACGGTGACCGAATCGGTGCCCCAGGCCATCGGGGCGATGACCCGGCTCTTCGTCGACGTGCTGGGTCGTGAGCAGCCCGGGTGGCTCGTGGAGGCGGCTCGATTGTGGTCAGGAGAGCTTCCCGACCCGCACACCACGGCCGCGGTGGCGATCTGGCGCGATCCCTGGATGGTGGTCGGCCGCGACACCTTCACCGGTGACTTGTTGGCCCGGGTCGGGGTGGCGAACGCATTTGCGGACTCGCCGGACCGCTATCCGACAACGACTGTGGAGGAGATCTCGGCTCGTACGCCCGATGTCGTCGTGCTGCCCGACGAGCCCTACGTGTTCAGTCGCGACGACGGCCCCGAGGCCTTCCCGGAGCGGAAGACCCTTCTGCTCGAAGGCCGCCTGATCACGTGGTACGGCCCCTCGCTGGTCGAGGCGCACTCCACTTTGCACGAACTCCTAGGACGTCCTACTATTTAACTAGGACGTCCAACTATCTCGTCGCCAGGAGTCTCCGTGTCATCGTTGCCGACCCAGCCCAGCGAACTGCACAAGCCGGTCAACCCGGTCCGGTTCGTCACCGCCTCCAGCCTCTTCGACGGCCACGACGCATCGATCAACATCATGCGCCGGATCCTTCAGAGCCAGGGCGCCGAGGTGATCCACCTCGGTCACAACCGCGCCGTGACCGAAGTGGTCGAGGCAGCGATCGAGGAGGACGTGCAGGGCATCGCCGTCTCCTCCTACCAGGGCGGCCACGTCGAATACTTCGAATACCTCGTCGAGCTCCTCCGTGAGCGCGGTGCCGGGCACATCAAGGTGTACGGCGGCGGTGGCGGCGTCATCGTTCCCGAGGAGATCGCCCGGCTGGCGAAGTCCGGCGTGAAGATCTTCTCGCCCGAGGACGGCCAGTCGATGGGCCTGGTCGGGATGATCAACTCGATGATCCGCGACTGCGACATCGACCTGTGGCAGGAGCAGGCCGTCACTGCTGATGCGGTGCTCTCGGGTGACCGGTTCGCGGTCGCCCGCGCCATCACGGGTGCCGAGCTCGGCGAGCTCGGCGAGGACGTCCTGGTCCGCCTCCGCGAGGCGGCCGCCGCACGCACCACCCCGGTCCTCGGCATCACCGGCACCGGAGGCTCGGGCAAGTCCAGCCTCACCGACGAGCTGGTGCGCCGATTCCGCGTCGACCAGCAGGACAAGCTCCGGATCGCCGTGATCGCGGTCGACCCGACACGTCGCCGTGGCGGCGGAGCCCTGCTCGGCGACCGGATCCGGATGAACTCGGTCCACAACGGCGGCGCCGAGTCGCCGATCCTCTTCCGGTCGCTGGCAACGCGCGGCAGCCACGAGCTGCCCGACGGGCTCGAGGACGTGCTCACGGTCGTCAAGGCCGCCGGCCACGACCTGATCGTCCTCGAGACGCCCGGCATCGGTCAGGGTGACGCCGGTGTCCTGCCCTTTGTCGACACCTCGATGTATGTCATGACGCCGGAGTTCGGCGCAGCCTCGCAGCTCGAGAAGATCGACATGCTCGACTTCGCCGACACGGTTGCGATCAACAAGTTCGAGCGCCGCGGCGCGATGGACGCGCTGCGTGACGTCGGTCGCCAGCTGGTCCGCAACCGCGAGGCGTTCGGCAAGAAGCCCGAGGAGATGCCGGTCTTCGGCACCTCGGCCGCGACCTTCAACGACGACGGTGTCACCGCGCTTTACCAGCACCTTCTCGCCACCCTCGGTGAGCACGGCCTGCCCGTCGCCGAGGGAGTCCTGCCCCGGGTCGACGTACGCCACTCGTCCGGGATCGCCCAGGTCGTCCCGACCGGCCGGGTCCGCTACCTCTCGGAGATCACCGAGACCGTGCGCGCCTACCACGCCGAGACCGAGCGGCTGGTGGCTGCGGCCCGCAAGGCCCAGCAGGTCCAGGCAGTCGCCGACGAGCTCGAGAGCAACGCAGACGTCGCCGCCCTCCTGGAGAAGACCCGCAAGGAGCTTCCGCACGAGGTCGCCGACCAGATCACCAACTGGCCCGCAGTCGTGGAGTCCTACTCCGGCGACGAGCAGGTGGTCAGGATCCGCGACAAGGAACTGCACACCAAGCTCACCCGCGAATCCCTCTCCGGCAACAAGATCCGCCGCGTCGCCCTGCCGCGCTACGAGGACCACGGCGAGCTGGTCCGCTTCTGGCGCGAGGAGAACCTCCCGGGGTTCTTCCCCTATGCCGCAGGTGTCTTCCCGTTCAAGCGCGACGGCGAGGACCCGGCCCGGATGTTCGCCGGCGAGGGCGACCCGGCCCGGACCAACCGCCGGTTCAAGATCCTCTCCGAGGACGGCGACGCCACCAGGCTCTCCACCGCCTTCGACTCGGTCACGCTCTACGGCCGTGACCCCGACCCGCGACCCGACGTCTACGGCAAGGTCGGCACCTCGGGTGTCTCGGTGGCCACGCTGGACGACATGAAGGTGCTCTACGGCGGCTTCGACCTGGTCTCGCCCTCGACGAGCGTGAGCATGACCATCAACGGCCCGGCCCCGACGGTCCTGGCGTTCTTCCTCAACACGGTCATCGACCAGCAGGTCGACGCGTTCCGCGAGGAGAAGGGCCGCGAGCCCAACGAGGAGGAGCGCGCGACGCTGGCGGCGTACGCCCTGGCCAACGTCCGCGGAACCGTGCAGGCAGACATCCTCAAGGAGGACCAGGGCCAGAACACCTGCCTGTTCTCCACCGAGTTCAGCCTGCGGATGATGGCCGACATCCAGGAGTGGTTCATCGAGAACCAGGTCCGGAACTTCTACTCCGTCTCGATCTCGGGCTATCACATCGCCGAGGCCGGGGCGAACCCGATCAGCCAGCTCGCCTTCACCCTGGCCAACGGCTTCACCTACGTCGAGGCCTACCTCGCCCGCGGGATGGACATCGACGACTTCGCGCCGAACCTGTCCTTCTTCTTCTCCAACGGCATGGACCCCGAGTACAGCGTCATCGGTCGCGTCGCCCGTCGGATCTGGGCGGTGGCGATGAAGGAGAAGTACGGCGCCAACGACCGGTCCCAGAAGCTGAAGTACCACGTCCAGACCTCGGGTCGTTCCCTGCACGCGCAGGAGATGGACTTCAACGACATCCGCACCACGCTGCAGGCCCTGATCGCGATCTATGACAACGCCAACAGCCTGCACACCAACGCCTACGACGAGGCGGTCACCACCCCGACCGAGGAGTCCGTACGCCGTGCCCTCGCGATCCAGCTGATCATCAACCGCGAGTGGGGCCTGGCGATGAACGAGAACCCGCTCCAGGGTTCCTTCATCATCGACGAGCTGACCGACCTCGTGGAGAAGGCCGTGCTCGACGAGTTCGACCGGATCAACGAGCGCGGGGGAGTGCTTGGTGCGATGGAGACCGGCTACCAGCGCGGCCGGATCCAGGACGAGTCGATGCTCTACGAGCACCGCAAGCACGACGGATCGCTGCCGATCATCGGCGTCAACACCTTCCGTCGCCCGGCATCCGAGGGCGAGGAGGAGCACACCGTCGAGCTGGCTCGCGCCACCGAGTCGGAGAAGAAGTCCCAGCTCGAGCGGGTGCACTCCTTCCAGGCCGAGCACCGCACCGAGGCCGAGGAGGCGATCGCCAAGCTCAAGGAGGCGGCCATCAACGGCGACAACGTCTTCGCGGTGCTGATGGACGCCGCCCGGGTCTGCTCGCTGCAGCAGGTCACCGAGGCGTTCTTCGAGGTCGGTGGCCAGTACCGGCGCAACGTCTGAGTCATCTCGCGCGCTCACGTGGCGCACGTCGGTCAACAGTCGACGTGCGCTACGTGATCGCCGAGGATTTCTGTACTCTGTTCTCGGCAATGCACCCCACCGAAGGCAGTTGACGCACCATCCATGGACTCTCAAAGTCCCAGGCCCTCTGATCCCATCCACGATGGTGGAGGGCCACGATGACCGAATGGCTCCTGCTCGCGGCGGCACTGCTGCTGATCCTCGCCTGCGGAGTGTTCGTTGCCGCTGAGTTCGCCTTCGTCACCGTCGACCGCAACCTGGTCGACCGGGCGGCGAAGTCGGGCGACTCCGGAGCGATCGCTGTGCAGGTGGCGCTCAAGTCGCTCTCGACCCAGCTCTCGGGTGCCCAGGTCGGCATCACCGTCACCAACCTGGCGATCGGATTCCTGGCCGAGCCGGCCATCGCCGTCCTGATCCGCGATCCACTCGCCGCGACGGGACTGCCCTCGTCGGCGGTGCACCCGACCGCCCTCGGAATCGCCCTGGTGCTGAGCACGGTGCTGACCATGCTCTTCGGGGAGCTGGTGCCGAAGAACCTGGCCATCGCGATGCCGTTGCAGACCGCGAAGGCGACCGCGCGTGCGCAGCGCCTGTTCACTGCCAGCATCAAGGGACCGATCGCCTTTCTCAACGGGTCCGCGAACTTCCTGGTCAGGCGCCTCGGGATCGAGCCCCAGGAGGAGCTGCGCTCGGCGCGGTCGTCGACCGAGCTCGCCTCACTCATCTCCCGGTCCGCCGACCAGGGAACACTGGATGCCGACACCGCCGAGCTGATGGAGCGCTCGGTCGAGTTCGGCACCCGGACCGCCGGCGAGATCATGACCCCACGGGTGCGGACCAGCAGCGTCGAGGCCACCGACCGCGCCATCAGCGTGATCGAGCTGGCCCGCCAGACCGGCCACTCGCGCTTCCCCGTCCTCGACGACGGGGACAACGTGGTGGGCACCGTGCACGTCAAGCACGCCGTGACCCTTCCGGTCCACGAACGCACCACCACTCGGATCAAGCACATCATGGTCAAGCCGATCGTGGTCCCGGACTCGCTCAAGCTCGACCCGCTGCTGGGGCTGCTGCGCCGCGACGGCTTCCAGATGGCAGTCGTCCTCGACGAGTACGGCGGCCAGGCGGGCATCGTCACTCTCGAGGACGTCGTCGAGGAGATCGTCGGTGACATTGCCGACGAGCACGACCGGCTCGGTGCCCGGGTCCGGCAGCGTCGCGACGGTGCCTGGTCGCTCTCGGGCCTGCTCCGACCCGACGAGGTCGAGGACGTCACCGAGATCGACCTCCCGGTCAGCGACGACTACGACACGATCGCGGGCCTCGTGCTGCGTGAGCTCGGCCGGATCCCGGTGGCAGGGGATCAGGTGGAGGTGCCGCTCCCGGTCGGGCTCGACGATGACGACGAACCGCTGCCGCAGGTGATCGCGGTCCTGAAGGTCGAGCACATGGACGGACTGAGGGTGGATCGGATCCGACTCTGGACCCGGACGGAGGGCGAAGGATGAGTGACTGGACCGCAGTGATCATCGCCCTGCTCCTGCTCGGCTTCAACGCCTTCTTCGTCGGCGCAGAGTTCGCGCTCGTGTCGGCGCGACGTACGCAGATCGAGCCCAGGGCTCAAGCGGGATCGTCGATGGCGCGCACGACCCTGCGCGCGATGGAGAACGTCTCCCTGGTGATGGCCGGAGCACAGCTGGGCATCACGATCTGCTCACTGGGCCTCGGTGCCGTCGGCGAGCCCGCCGTCGCACACATGATGGAGCCCGGATTCCACGCGCTCGGTGTCCCGGACGACCTGGTCCACCCGATCTCGTTCGTGATCGCGATGACGATCGTGGTCTACCTGCACGTGGTGCTGGGGGAGATGGTCCCCAAGAACATCGCCATCGCCGGACCCGAGAAGGCCGCCATCCTGCTGGGTCCGCCGATGATGGGCATCGTGACCCTGCTCCGCCCGATCATCGTCGGGCTGAACGCGGTCGCCAACCTGACCCTGCGCCTTCTCCGCGTCGAGCCCAAGGGCGAGGTGTCGTCGACCTACACCCGCGAAGAGGTCGCTGCCCTGGTCGAGGAGTCCCGCGGCGAGGGTCTGATCGAGGCCGGCGAATATGACCGGCTGGCCGGCGCCCTCGGGTTCACCGAGCGCACGCTGGAGTCGGTGCTGCTCCCGCTCGACTCGCTGAGCACACTGCCCCGCGGCTGCACGGTGATCGAGGTCGAGGACCGCTGCGCCCACACCGGCTACTCACGCTTCCCGGTCCGTGGCAACGACGACGAGCTGGTCGGATACCTCCACATCAAGGACGTCCTGGAGACGGATCCCGAGCGACGTGAGCGGATCATCGACGACAAGTGGATCCGTCCCTTCGCGACGGTCCGACCCGATGACGTGCTCCACGACGCCCTGGAGAACCTGCAGCGCAAGGGCGCCCACATGGCACGCGTGGTCGACGCCGAGGGCAGGACCCTGGGACTCGCGACCATGGAGGATGTCCTGGAGGAGCTCGTCGGCGAGATCCGCGACGCAGCCCACAACGAGGACGCAGGTGAGGCATCCGCGCAGGCCTTCGCGAGGCGGCTAGGGTAGCCCTCGGCAAACCCCCAGTGAGAGATGGTCACACCCCGTGCAGGATGAGATGGAACGCGCCAGCAAGGTCTGGACGGTGCCCAATCTCCTGAGCATGGTGCGCCTGGCCGGGGTGCCCCTGTTCCTGTGGCTCGTGCTCGGTCCCGAGGAGGATGCCTGGGCACTGGGCCTGCTGATGGTCTCGGGCGTCACCGACTGGGCCGACGGCTACCTCGCGCGCAAGCTGGACCAGCGCTCGACGCTGGGCGAGATCCTGGATCCGGTGGCCGATCGGCTCTACATCCTTGCCGTGGTCGTCGGGCTGGCGCTGCGCGACATCATCCCGTGGTGGGTGGCTCTCCTGCTGCCGTTGCGCGACCTGTTCCTGTGGGGACTGGTCCCGTTCCTGAGGATGCGCGGCTACAGCGCGCTGCCGGTCCACTTCCTCGGCAAGGCAGCGACCTTCAACCTGCTCTACGCCTTCCCGCTCCTCCTTCTCGGTGACGGGGACGGGGACCTGGCGCGGCTCGCCGAGGTCTTCGGATGGGCCTTCGCGTTCTGGGGGATCGGCCTCTACTGGTGGGCGGGCATCCTCTATGCCTGGCAGGTGCGCAAGCTCCTGCGTGACAGCGATGCGCGGGCTCCGGTTCCAGATGCCTGATCGACCACGGCTCCCGGAGCACGTCACCCTCCCGCTGCTCACGCTCGTCACGGCCCAGAGTCTCGACGGCGACTACCAGCACGTCGCGGACCGGAAGCGCGCGAGTGGTGAGGCCGTGTCCGAACCCCGCACGTTGCGCAACGCAGCGATCATCGTGGGGATCTTCGGCCTGATGACTGCGATCGCCTTCGTGCAGACCGAGCGCAACGCTGCGGCCAGCGAGGCCGGTCGGGAGCAGCTGATCGCCTCGATCAGCCAGGAGCGCACAGCTCTGGAGAAGCGGCAGGCCAGGATCGGCGACCTGCGCGAGGAGACCCTCTCGCTGTCCGACGACGTACGCCGGGTGGCGGAGGCCGAGTCGAGCGCGAAGACCAACCTGCTGGGGATCCGCGGAGTCAGTGGCTTCGCGCCCGTCACCGGCCCCGGTGTCCGCGTCAAGGTGGACGACGCGCCCGACGGCAGTGCGAACGGGCAGGTCCGTGATGAGGACCTGGCCCTCGTGGTCGACGGACTCTGGGCCGCAGGCGCGGAAGCGATCTCGATCAACGGGCACCGGCTGACGCCGCTGACCGGCATCCGCAACGTCGGCGTCGCCGTACACATCAAGGCGCAGCCCCTCAAGCCTCCTTATCTGATCGAGGCCATCGGGGACCCGGACACCCTGCAGTCCCTCTACGTCGAGTCCTCGCCCGGCACCCAGTTCATGTCGGTGGCAAACCAGTTCGGGTTCCGGCTCGACATGGACAACGCCCGCACCCTCAACCTCTCCGGAAGCACGAGTCCACGACTGCGTTCGGCACAGGTGCACCAGAAGAAGAAGTCGGAGAAGGACATGGAGGTCAGACCGTGATTGCAGCACTTGGCCTGTTGATCGGGATCGTCGTCGGGTTGATTCTCCAACCCGACGTCCCGATCTGGCTCGAGCCCTACTTGCCGATCGCGGTGGTTGCGGCGCTCGACGCCGTCTTCGGTGGTCTGCGTGCCTTCCTGGACGGCATCTTCGACGACAAAGTCTTCGTGGTCTCGTTCTTCAGCAACGTCGTGATCGCGGCCGGCATCGTGTTCCTCGGCGACAAGCTGGGCGTCGGCGGCCAGCTGGCGACGGGAGTCATCGTGGTGCTCGGCATCCGGATCTTCTCCAACGTGGCTGCGATCAGGAGGCACATCTTCCATGCCTGAGCAGCCAGGGAGCCCCGAGCCCAAGCCGGAGGACAGCAAGTCCGTGCCGGCGGACGTCGAGGCAACCAGTGAGTCGCCGGAAGCACCCGCCGAGGGCTCGACGGGGCGCGCCCGATTCATGAAGGCGCTGGTGTCCCGCCCGACGCGCGGTCAGGCCCTCGTGGCCGTGCTCCTTGCCGCGGTCGGATTCGCTGCCACCACACAGGTGCAGTCCAACGAACGCGACGATGACTACACCGGGCTGCGCCAGTCCGACCTGATCCGAGTGTTCGACGGACTCTCGGGCAGCTCCCAGCGCGCGGATGCCGAGATCCAGCGACTGACCGGGCTCCGCGACGACCTCAGGACCGAGAGCTCGAGTCGTCAGGCCGCCCTCGACCAGGCCCGCAACGACGCCCAGGTCTATGGCATCCTCGCCGGCACGCTGCCCGCCTCGGGGCCCGGCGTGCGGATCACCATCGAGGACCCGGAAGGGCGGGTCTCGGCACGCACCCTGCTCGACACCATCCAGGAGCTGCGCGCTGCGGGGGCCGAGGTGATCGAGTTCAACGAGCGGGTCCGCCTGATTGCCCAGAGCGACGTCGTGGAGACGGTCTCGGGCATCGAGATCGACGGACGAAGCCTGGAGGCTCCCTACGTGATCGACGTGATCGGTGAGCCGAACACCCTGGCCGGATCGCTCGACTTCCCCGGAGGACCGACCGAGAGCGTCGCCGCCGAGGGAGGAAGCATCACCTTCGAGGAGTTGGACCAGGTCGTCGTCGAGAGCGTCGTGGACGAATCCGCGTCGAAGTTCGCCTCGCCCCGTTCCTAGCAGTAGCCTGCCGTCGACACCAGACGGCATCACCCGAGAGGATCCGCCTTGTACCCCACCGACCTGAAGTACAGCAGCGAGCACGAGTGGGTCCGTCAGCCGGGGGAGAGCCCCGACTCGGTCCGCATCGGGGTCAGTCACTTCGCCCAGGATGCCCTCGGCGACATCGTCTACGTCTCGCTCCCGGAGATCGGCGACCAGATCGCCTCCGGCACCGCTGTCGGCGAGCTCGAATCGGTGAAGTCGGTCAGCGACATCTACTCCCCGGTGACCGGCGAGGTGGTGGCACGCAACGAGTCGCTCGACGACACTCCGGGCCTGGTCAACTCCGACCCGTACGGCGGCGGATGGCTCTTCGAGGTCAAGGTCACAGACGCATCTGAGCTGGACTCCTTGATGGATGCCGATTCCTACCAGAGTTCATTGGACGGCTGATAGGTTTACACCATCAACCTCGACTGTGTGTTGAGGGTTGGCGACCTTTGTTCCACCCATGATCTCTATGGAGGGCTCGTAGATGCCGTTCTGCACCAGCTGTGGCCGGAAGAACCCTGACGACGCGCGGTTCTGTGCCCAGTGTGGAAATCGGCTCGTCACCGAGACGGGCGCGGAGTCCGCGACCGAGTCCACGGCCACGATCTCGTTCAACGCACCGGAGCGTGTCGAGACCGGTGATCGAGCCCTGAACCTCGCCGAGTCGGCCGCCGTCGACGCGCTGCCGGCCGGGCATGCCCTGCTCGTGGTGCAACGCGGACCCAGCGCCGGGTCGCGCTTCCTGCTCGACCAGGACCTGGTCACCGCCGGACGTCACCCGGAGAGCGAGATCTTCCTCGACGACGTGACCGTGTCGCGCCGCCACGCCGACTTCCGTCGCGCAGGCGCAGGCTTCACGGTCTCCGACTCCGGGAGCCTCAACGGCACCTACGTGAACCGTGACCGGATCGACGAGGTCATCCTGCAGGACGGGGACGAGGTCCAGATCGGCAAGTACCGGCTGGTCTACTTTGCCGGGCACGGCAGCGAGACGCACTGATCGTGGCCACTCCGGCAGCTTCACCACGAAGCCGGATGAACATCGGGCAGGTGCTGTCCGAGCTGGAAGGCGACTTCCCGGGCATCTCGCACTCGAAGATCCGCTTCCTCGAGGACAAGGGCCTGATCGATCCCGAGCGCACGTCTGCGGGCTATCGCAAGTTCTCCGCCCGTGACGTGGACCGGTTGCGCTACATACTGCGGATGCAGCGCGACCACTACCTTCCACTGAAGGTGATCGGTGAGCACCTCGACGCCATGGACCGGGGGCTCCAGCCGCCGGCGATCGAGGAAGTCGGTCCTCGGGTGCCGAGCGTCGCCCTGGCCACCGACGGCATGCCGTCGGTCGAGTCCTTCCGTAGCACCTCCGACCTCCGTGTCTCGCGCCGTGAGCTGCTCAAGGTGGCCGGCATCGACGAGGACCTGCTGGCCCAGCTCGAGACGTTCGGTCTGGTGACGGCGAGCAGGAGCGGACACTTCGACGCCGACGACCTGGTCATCGCCAAGGCTGCCTGCGACCTGGCCGCCTTCGGGTTGGAGCCGCGACACCTGCGGACCTTCCGCACGGCCGCCGATCGTGAGGTCGGACTCGTGGAGCAGGTGGTCGCCCCCGTGCGTGGAGGACGCGACGCGAGTGCCCGCGCCCGGGCGGAGGAGGCGGTCGCGGAGATCGCCGCACTGACCGTGAAACTCCATGCCACGTTGGTGAAGAAGGGCCTGCGTTCCTGATCGCACCGCCGCAGTGGTGCGTGCCCGCAGGCCGAGTAGTGTGACGCACATGCGTGAAGTGGATGTCATCGGAGTCCGTGTCGAGATGCCTTCGAACCAGCCGATCGTGCTGCTGCGCGAGGTGGCGGGGGAGCGATACCTCCCGATCTGGATCGGCGCGGTGGAGGCCACCGCGATCGCCTTCGCCCAGCAGGGCGTCGTACCGCCGCGTCCGTTGACCCACGACCTGCTCAAGAACATTCTGGACGAGACCGGCAACGCGCTCTCCGAGGTGCGGATCACCGAGATGCGCGATGGTGTCTTCTATGCGCTGCTGGTCTTCGAGTCGGGACTCGAGATCAGTGCCAGGCCCTCGGACTCGATTGCCCTGGCGTTGCGCACGCAGACCCGGATCGTCTGCTCCGAGGAGGTCCTCGACGAGGCCGGACTGGCGGTGCCCGAGGAGCAGGAGGACGAGGTCGAGCGATTCCGGGAGTTCCTCGACCACGTCACGCCGGAGGACTTCGAGAGCGGTTCCGAGGAGAGCTGAAAGACTCACCTTCAACTTCAGGTTGAGGGTTGCGACACTCGGCGCGTCACGTTGACCAAGGTGGTGCTCTGCCTTACCTTGAAGTGTCTCCGTTGTAACTCCACCGTTGTGGTCCGCCCAGGTCGCCCGCAACACCTTCCCCCCTCGGGAGTTACGCTGAATGGAGTAACTGACCGGAGGGTCGACGTGGCATTCAACGAAAAGGACGCAGTGGACGAGTCCGCTGCTGCCGCAGCAGGCAGAGCCGACGAGCAGGGCCTGCTCTTCACCGACGATGTGTCGCCGCTGCCCAGCGACCTGGGCTACCGCGGGCCGACCGCGTGCAATGCCGCCGGGATCACCTACCGCCAGCTCGACTACTGGGCCCGCACCGGCCTGGTCGAGCCCACCGTGCGCGGTGCCACGGGTTCGGGCACGCAGAGGCTCTACTCCTTCCGCGACATCCTGATCCTCAAGATCATCAAGCGACTCCTCGACGCAGGCATCTCGCTGCAGCAGATCCGCACCGCCGTCCAGCACCTGCGTGAGCGGGGCACCGAGGATCTCACTCGCGTGACGCTGATGAGCGACGGCGCGTCCGTCTATGAGTGCACCAGCAATGACGAGGTCATCGACCTGCTCCAGGGTGGGCAGGGCGTCTTCGGCATTGCCATCGGTGGAGTGTGGCGAGAGATCGAGGGGTCCCTCGCCGAGCTCCCCAGCGAGCGCGCTGCTGACGACGCCGCCGCAGGCGAGTCGGGCAACGACGAGCTCGCTGCGCGACGCGCGGCACGCAAGATCAGCTGAATCCACGCACCTTCGCAACGGCTCGCCACCTGATCGTGGCGGGCCGTTCGTGCGCTCCGGTGATAGATTGCAGCCGCTGACAATCCCGCGTGGGAGAGTCCCTGCCGGTCCAGGCCGCGCAGGGCGCCGAAGGTGCAACTCCTCCCCGGAACCTCTCAGGTGCAAAGGACCACGCGGAGCAGGCAACTCTGGAGCCACCCGGACGACCACCGGGCCCGGTGACTGAGGGGGAGGCGTGAACCACGCCATCCGCCTTCTCCGCCTGCCTCCGGGAGTCACACCGTGTCCGATCACCCCACGCTCTCCGAGCTCGACAACGCCCAGCCCTTCACCGATCGCCACATCGGCCCGGACGCCGATGCCGTGGCAACGATGCTGGAGACGCTGGGCCAGGAGAGCCTCGACTCGTTGATGGACGCCGCGGTGCCCGGGGGCATCCGGTCGGTCGAGTCACTCAACCTTCCCGCGGCAGCTTCGGAGAGCACCGTGGCCAGCGAGCTGCGTGAGCTCGCCGGACGCAACCGCGCGGCCGAGTCCATGATCGGTCTCGGCTACCACGGCACGGTGACCCCTCCGGTGATCCGTCGCAACGTGCTGGAGGACCCGAGCTGGTACACCGCCTACACGCCGTACCAGCCGGAGATCTCCCAGGGCCGCCTCGAGGCCCTGCTCAACTTCCAGACCGTGGTCGCCGACCTGACCGGCCTGCCGGTGTCCAACTCCTCGCTGCTCGACGAGGGCACCGCCGTCGCGGAGGCGATGACGCTCGTACGTCGTGGCAACCGCAAGGCGAGTGGCCCCTTCGTGGTCGACGCCGACGCCCTGCCGCAGACCATCGACGTGGTCCGCACCCGCGCCGAGGCGATGGGGATCGACGTCGTTGTGGCCGACCTCGCCGAGGGTCTGCCCGAGGGTGACCTGTGCGGCGTGGTCGTCCAATATCCCGGCGCCTCGGGTCGCATCGTCGACCCCCGAGGAGTGATCGACCAGGCGCACGAGCGCAACGCCCTGGCCGTGGTCGCCACCGATCTGCTCGCCCTCACCCTCCTCGAGGCTCCCGGGACGATGGGAGCAGACGTCGTCGTCGGCTCGAGCCAACGGTTCGGCGTCCCGCTCTTCTACGGCGGTCCGCACGCCGGTTTCATGTCCGTGTCGTCCGGTCTCGAGCGCCAGCTGCCCGGTCGTCTCGTCGGTGTCTCCGTGGACGCCGCCGGTCGTCCGGCATATCGCCTCGCGCTGCAGACCCGAGAGCAGCACATCCGCCGCGACAAGGCGACCTCCAATATCTGCACGGCCCAGGTGCTCCTGGCCGTCGTCGCCTCGATGTACGCCGTGCACCACGGCCCCACCGGTCTGAAGCAGATCGCCGCACGCACGCACCGCTATGCAGCCGTGATCGCGAGGGCGCTGACCGACGCCGGGTTGGAGATTCTCGCGGGGGAGTTCTTCGACACCGTCACGGTCCGTGTCCCGGGTGGCGCCGAGGCTGTCGTCTCGGCGGCCCGCGACCTCGGCGTGCACCTTCGCCTGGTCGATGCCGACCAGGTCGGGCTGTCCACCTCCGAGACCACCACGCGCTCGACAGTGACCGCGGTGCTGAAGGCCTTCGGGGTCAGCGCCGACCTGGACGCCGTCGACCGGATCGTCGGTGACGCGCTTCCGGACGCTCTGCGTCGCAGCACCCCCTACCTGGAGCACGAGGTCTTCAACACCCACCGCAGCGAGACCTCGATGCTGCGCTACCTGCGCCGTCTCTCGGCTCGTGACTACGCCCTCGACCGCGGGATGATCCCGCTCGGCTCATGCACGATGAAGCTGAACGCCACTACCGAGATGGAGCCGATCAGCCTTCCCGGCTTTGCGAACCTGCACCCGTTCGCACCGGCCGAGGACGCAGCCGGCTACCACCGGCTGATCGCAGACCTGGAGGGTTGGCTCGCCGAGGTGACCGGCTATGACCGCGTCTCGATCCAGCCCAACGCGGGCTCGCAGGGTGAGCTGGCCGGCCTGCTCGCGATCCGTGGCTACCACCGGGCCAACGGTCAGGAGCAGCGGAACGTCTGCCTGATCCCGTCCTCGGCCCACGGCACGAACGCAGCCTCGGCCGTGATGGCCGGCATGCGGGTGGTCGTGGTCAAGGCAGCCGAAGACGGTTCGGTGGACCTGGCCGACCTGGAGGCCAAGTGCGAGGAGCACGCAGCGACGCTGGCCGCGGTGATGGTCACCTACCCGTCGACGCACGGGGCCTATGAGGAGGGCATCACGGCGCTGTGCGAGCTGGTGCACGCGCACGGCGGGCAGGTCTATGTGGACGGGGCCAACCTCAACGCCCTGCTCGGCTATGCCCAGCCCGGTGTCTTCGGCGGCGACGTGTCGCACCTGAACCTGCACAAGACCTTCTGCATCCCCCACGGCGGCGGCGGGCCCGGCGTCGGGCCGGTGGCGGTGCGTGCGCACCTCGCGCCCTACCTGCCCTCGCACGCGCAGCACCCCGAGGAGGAGAAGCGAGCCGGCATCGGCCCGATCAGCGCTGCGCCCTACGGCTCGGCGGGCATCCTGCCGATCTCGTGGGCCTACATCCGACTGATGGGTGCTGCCGGCCTGACTCGCGCCACGGCGGTCGCCGTGCTGTCCGCGAACTACATCGCTGCCCGGCTCCAGGAGCACTACCCGGTGCTCTATCGCGGGCACGGGGGACTGGTCGCCCACGAGTGCATCCTCGACCTGCGCGAGCTGACCAAGACCAGCGGCGTGACGGTCGACGACGTGGCCAAGCGCCTCATCGACTACGGGTTCCACTCGCCGACGATGTCCTTCCCGGTCGCGGGCACCCTGATGGTCGAGCCGACCGAGTCCGAGGACCTGGCCGAGATCGATCGCTTCATCGAGGCGATGATCGCGATCCGCAAGGAGATCGACCAGGTCACCGCAGGCACGTGGACCCCCGAGGACTCCCCGCTGCGCGGAGCACCGCACACGTCGGCCGCGCTCGTCGGCGAGTGGGACCGGAGCTATTCCCGAGAGCTGGCCGTCTTCCCGACCGGTCCCGACCCGGACAAGTACTGGCCCATCGTCGCCCGGATCGACCAGGCCTACGGCGATCGCAACCTGGTCTGCTCCTGCCCGCCGCCCGAGGCCTTCGAGTGAGCTTGCCGGTGCACCCGGTTGCCCCGGTGACCTCGCGACGGCTCCTCGCCGTGCTGGCGCGGGCCCAGGTCGAGGGGCGAGTGCCCTCGGTCGTGGCGGGCGTCATTCGTGACGGAAGCCTGGTCTGGCACGGCGGGTACGGCGATGTGCCCGGCGACCCGCTCGAGGTGCAGTACAAGATCGGCTCGATCACCAAGACGATGACCGCGGTCCTGGTGCTGCAACTGGTCCGGGACGGGCAGGTCGCCCTGGCGGACCCGATCGGTTCGGTCCTCGGGGACATCGGTCATGGTGACCGCACCGTGCGCAGCCTGCTCGCGCACAACTCGGGCATGCAGGCCGAACCCTCAGGCCCGTGGTGGGAACGCTCGGCCGGAGGGACCTTCGCCGAGCTGGCCGGTGCCAATGACGGAACGTCGGCGCCGCTCCCGGTGGGGGAGCAGTTCCACTACTCGAACCTCGCCTACGGCCTGCTCGGTGAGCTGGTGGCCCGTCTGCGTGGCGGGACCTGGTGGGACGCGGTCCAGGAACGGATCCTGCAACCGCTGGGGATGACCCGCACCACCTACCAGGCCGTGGCGCCGCACGCCCAGGGGGCGAGCGTGCACGCCTTCTCCAACGAGGTCACCGCAGAGCCGCACCCCGACACCGGTGCGATGGCGCCGGCCGGCCAGCTGTGGAGCACGGTCGCCGACCTGACGACGTACGCCGCGTTCCTGCTGGAGGGGCACCGCGACGTGTTGGACAAGGAGCACCTCGAGCAGGCATACATTCCCCAGTCCGGTGCCCTCGGCACCGGCCTGGACTACAGCCACGGGCTCGGCTTCCAGATGTTCCGCGGCGGCTCCGGCACCCTGATCGGCCACACCGGATCGATGCCGGGCTTCGTCGCCACCTGCTTCATCGATCGCGCCCGACGCACCGGTGTGGTGGCGTTCGGCAACTCGATGAGCGGGCTCCCGGCGGTGGGGCTGGCCTCCGGCCTGCTGGAGGACCTCGAATCCTCCGAACCCACGCTGCCCCCACCGTGGCGGCCGTCCTCCCCACCCCCCGACCTGGTCCGCGACGTGCTGGGCACCTGGCACTGGGGACCGACCCTGCACCAGTTCAGCTGGGAGGGCGAGGAGGTCGTGGTCCGAAAGAACCAGGTCGTGGTCCACCGGTATCGGGTCCAGGGAGATCGCCTGGTCGGCACCGCAGGCCACCATCTCGGTGAGGCCTTGAAGGTGGTCCGCAACGACGACGGCACGGTCAACCACCTCGACCTGTCCACCTTCATCTTCACCAGGACGCCCTACGATCCCGCTGCGCCGATCCCCGGAGGTGTGCCGCAATGACCGAGCTCGCCGACTTCTACCTGCCGTTCCAGCTCCGCGTCACTGCCGGACCGCTCGAGCTCAGTCCGGTCACCGATGCGGACATCCCGGGACTGATCGACCTCGCCCTGGATGGCATCCATCCCGAGGACGAGATGCCGTTCTACTACCCATGGACCAAGGCTGCCCCGGACACGCTCGGTCGCAACATGGCGCAGTTCTACTGGAAGGCACGCCAGGAGTTCTCGCCGGGCGACTGGACCCTCAACCTGGCGGTGCGCCACGACGGCGAGCTGGTCGGCTGCCAGGACTTCCAGACCAATCGGTTCCACGTCACGCTCACGGGGGAGACCGGCTCCTGGCTGGCCGCGCGCCACCAGGGCAAGGGGATCGGCACTGCGATGCGCCAAGCAGTCTGCGCGCTGGCGTTCGACCACTTCGGTGCCACCGAGGTCACCTCTGGTGCCTTCCTGGACAACCCCAGGTCGCAGCGGGTCAGCGAGAAGGTCGGCTACCGCCCCAACGGGACGCACCGCCGCCAGCGTCGTCTGGGCGAGCTGGCGACGGTGCAGTCGTTCCGTCTTGAGCCGCAGTGGCTCGTGCGCGGGGAGCCGTTGGTCGTCCAGGGCCTGGAACCGATGGCCGACTGGTTGCTGTTCCCGCGGAAGTGAGCTGCTGCGGCGAGCTGTGATCAGGCCTTGGTCAGCACGCAGTCGGCAAGGACGGGTGCGCCATTGCGCTGCTCGTTGTCGCTGACGATGGTGGCGCTGACGAGCACTCGGTCGCCCTCGTCCCAGGCCTGCACCCTGATCGTCTCCGACGGGAACACGACCCCGGCGAACCGGGCACTGAACCCACCCACGCGGGCGGTGTCCCCGTCGAGCAGCAGGTCGGTGACCTCACGCAGGACGATGCCGTAGGAGCAGAGTCCGTGCAGGATCGGAGCCGGGAACCCTGCGCCCTCGGCGAAGGCCGGGTCGATGTGCAGCGGGTTGCGGTCGCCGCAGAGCCGGTAAAGAGCGGCCTGCTGGGGGAGCACGGCGTACGACGTCTCGGCGTCGGCGTCACGGGCAGGCAGCTCCACCTTGGTGGAGGGGCCGCGGTCGCCGCCCCAGCCGCCCTCGTTGCGGACGAAGATCGTCGAGCGCACGGTCCACAGGTGCTGGCCCTCGGCGTCGTGGGCCTCGCCCTCCTGGACGATGACCGCGGCCTTCTGCTTGTCCCAGACATCGGAGATCTTCGTGCTCAGCGTCGCCGTGCCCGAGGTCGGGATCGGCCGGTGGACGACGATCTCCTGCGAGCCGTGCAGGACGAACTGCAGGTCGATGTCGCAACCCGGCAGGTCGAGTGCGGGCGGAGCCGTCTCGTGGAACGTGGGTGCGACGATGCCGAACGACGGCAGCACCTGCAGGGCGTCGTCGTCGTGCGTGTAGCGCAGGGCGCCGGCGTCGATGTTGTCACCGGGACGGTTCCCGGCTCCGACGCCGAGGTGATAGAGCAACACGTCCGAGGTGTTCCAGCTGAAGGTCCGGTCGGGAAGGGCGGCTCCGATGGCGACGGAGGTGTCGATGGGCACTCAGGACTCCTGGTCTGCGATGACGTTTGCGGCAATGTAGCCGAAGGTGATGGCGGGACCGATGGTCGCGCCGGCGCCAGCGTAGGTGTTGCCCATGACGGCTGCACTCACGTTCCCGGTGGCAAAGAGTCCTTCGATCACCGAGCCGTCGGGACGCAGTGCGCGTGCCTTCGCGTCGGTGAGGATGCCACCCTTGGTGCCCAGGTCGCCGGGCACCATCTTGACTGCATAGAACGGGCCCTGGTCGATCACACCGAGTGACGGGTTCGGCTTGACCCGGGGGTCGCCGTAGTAGCGGTCGTAGGCCGAGTCGCCACGGCCGTGGTCGAGATCCTTGCCGGTGAGGGCATAGCCGTTGAAGGTCTCGAGGGTCTCCTTCAAGGAGTCGGCCGGGATGTCGATCTTCTCGGCGAGCCGCTCGATGCTCTCGGCCTTGACGATCACGCCCTCCTTGAGCCAGCGACCCGGGAAGGGCTGGCGGGGGCCGAGGCCCGCGAAGAGGTAGCGGTTGCGGTAGCGCTGGTCGATGATCATCCAGCTCGGGAAGTGGTCGATGCCGGTCCGCTCGGCGGACTCATACATGGTGTGGACGGCGTCCACGTAGGGAGCAGCCTCGTTGCCGTAGCGCTTGCCCGCCTGGTTGACGATGATCGAGCCGGGCAGGTTGCGCTCGGCCAAGCAGAACCACGGGCCGCTCGGCAGCGGGATCGCGGGGCCCCACCAGGCGTCGTCCATCAGGGCGAGCTCGGCGCCGATCTTCTCGCCGGCCGCGATGCCCGCGCCGGTGTTGCCGGCCGCCCCGGTGGTCCACTCGGTGCTGATCGGTGCGCGTTGGTGCTTCTGGCGCATCTCCTCGTTGTGCTCGAACCCGCCGCAGGCCAGGATCACGCCGCGGCGCGCCTTGAGCACCTGCTCCACGCCGTTGCGGGTGACCACGACGCCGGTGACCCGGCCGTCGGTCACGTCCAGGTCGGTGAGCGGGGTGTCGTACCAGAGGGGGATCTCGCGGTCCTGCAACCCCTTGCGCATGCCGATCATCATCGCCATGCCCATGCCGAACATCTGCTTGCCGCGAAGGGTGGTGAACAGGCGGGACAGGAAGACCTTGATCATCGTGATCGGTCCCCGGAGGGTGCGCATCCCCAGGGAGATCTTGCGGAAGTCGGCCTGGGTGACGACCATGCCCGCCGGCGCCTTCGTGTAGGACTTGGTCAGTCGGTGCATCTCGTCGCCGATGATCTTGCCGTTGATCGGCTTCGGCTCGACGCTTCGACCGCTGGCCTTCCCGCCCGGGGCCTCGGGGTAGTAGTCGCTGTAGTCGGGGACCCAGGTGAAGTCGGCCGCCGAGTTGTCGCGCACGAACTGGAGCGCCTCGGGGCCGGTCTCGACGAAGGCATCGATGCGGTCGCGCGAGACGCCGTCGCCGATGATCGAGTAGAGGTATTCCTTGACCTCGGCGTCGGGCTGGACCTGGCCGGCCTTCTTCAACGCATAGTTGTTCGGGATCCACACGCCGCCGCCGGAGCGGGCGGTGGAACCACCGAAGCCGTCAGTGCTCTCAATGACGAGGGTGTCCAGGCCACGCTCGTGGGCAGCCAGTGCAGCCGTGAATCCGCCACCGCCACTGCCGACGACGATGACGTCGTACTCGGTCTTCTCGACCACGATTCCTCCGCGGGTCATCCCGCCGTGGCGGGGGGTGTACTTCCGCAAAACTGTAACAGGTTCTAGCATGGCGTCATGCCGTCCCACGCACTGCGGGTCGATGCGGCCGCCGTCGGGTCTTGTCCCACTGATCTGGACCTGACGGGGATCCAGGGCCGGATCCTGTGCAACGGTGACGGAGTGGGCCACGGACGGTACGACGCCGCCCCAGGGCAACCCGGTGTCCGCCTCTCGCTCAGCGACAGAACCACCGCTCCACATCCACGAACAGCGTGAATCCGATCACAGGGAGAACCATGACCAAGCTGACCGCCGCAATCGTCGGTCCGGGCAACATCGGCACCGACCTTCTCTACAAGCTGCTGCGCAGCGACGTGATCGAACCGCGCTGGATGATCGGCGTCGATCCCACGTCCGAGGGGCTCAAGCTGGCTCGCGACAAGGGCCTGGAGGCCTCGCACGAAGGTGTCGACTGGCTGCTCAAGCAGGACGAGCTCCCCGACCTGATCTTCGAGGCCACCAGCGCCTACGTCCACCGCGAATATGCGCCTCGCTACCAGGAGGCGGGCATCCGCGCGATCGACCTGACCCCCGCCGCGGTGGGCCCGGCAGTGATCCCGCCGGTGAACGGTGAGGAACACGTCTCGGCGTGGAACGTCAACATGATCACCTGCGGGGGACAGGCGACCATCCCGATGGTCGCCGCCGTCTCCCGGGCAACTGCGGTCTCCTACGCCGAGATCGTGGCCTCGGTCTCGAGCGCCTCGGCAGGGCCGGGCACCCGCGCCAACATCGACGAGTTCACCCGGACCACCTCGGCCGGCGTGATGAGCATCGGCGGAGCCGAGCGTGGCAAGGCGATCATCATCCTCAACCCCGCCGAGCCGCCGATGATCATGCGGGACACGATCTTCTGCGCGGTGGCCCCCGACGCCGACCGCGATGCCATCACCGCCTCCGTGCACGAGATGGAACGCGCCGTCCAGGAATACGTCCCCGGATATCGCCTGCTGCAGGAGCCGCAGTTCGACGATGCTTCCGAGGCCACCCTCGGCCAGACCAAGGTCAGCATCTTCGTCGAGGTCGAGGGCGCTGGGGACTTCCTCCCGCCGTACGCCGGCAACCTCGACATCATGACCGCCGCAGCCGCCCGCGTGGGCGACAACATCGCCCGCTCGATCCTGGGAGCCTGACATGTCCTTCCTCACCACCCCTGAGACCAACACCCTGAGCCGGACCTGGGCCGACGTCGATCCCGCATCCGGCCTTGACCTGCGCCTGACCGACACCTGCCTGCGTGACGGCTCGCACCACAAGCGCCACCAGTTCGTGCCCCAGGAGGTGCGCGACATCGTCGCCGCGCTCGACGGTGCGGGCATCCCGGTCATCGAGGTCACCCACGGCGACGGCCTCGGCGGATCCTCGTTCAACTACGGGTTCTCCCGCACCCCGGAGCAGGAACTGATCAAGCTGGCGGCCGAGACCGCCAAGCGCGCCAAGATCGCCTTCCTGATGCTGCCCGGCGTCGGCACCAAGGACGACATCCGTGCCGCCCAGGACAACGGTGGCCAGATCTGCCGGATCGCCACGCACTGCACCGAGGCGGACACCTCGCAGCAGCACTTCAGCCTCGCTCGCGAGCTGGGCCTGGAGACCGTCGGCTTCCTGATGATGTCGCACACCCAGCCGCCCGAGGTGCTCGCGCGCCAGGCCCGGATCATGGTCGACGCCGGCTGCCAGTGCGTCTATGTCGTCGACTCGGCCGGTGCCCTCGTCCTCGAGGGCGTGGGCGACCGGGTTTCCGCCGTGGTCAATGAGATCGGCAGCGAGGCGACCGTCGGCTTCCACGGCCACGAGAACCTGGGCCTCGGGGTCGCCAACACCGTGGTGGCGGCGCGTGCCGGCGCCACCCAGATCGACGGGTCCGTGCGCCGCTTCGGTGCCGGTGCCGGCAACACCCCGCTCGAGGCCTTCATCGGCGTCAGCGACAAGCTCGGCTGGAACACCGGGGTCGACTTCCTGCAGATCGTCGACGCGGCAGAGGACGTCGTACGCCCGGCAATGCCGGAGGAGTGCACGCTGAACCGGATGACGCTGATGATGGGCTACGCGGGCGTCTACAGCTCGTTCCTCAAGCACGCCGGGAACGCGGCAGAGCGCTACGGCGTCTCCGGCGCGCAGATCCTGCTCGAGGCCGGGGAGCGCAAGCTGATCGGTGGCCAGGAGGACCAGCTCATCGACATCGCGCTGCAGCTGAAGGCCAAGCAGGACGCCAACAACTGAGCTAGATGGCCGGTTTCGGCACGTTGCTCTCGCGCAAAACGAGAACGTGTTCTAGTATTGAGCCATCATCCTCACCTTCACCAGGAGAAGTAATGTCGAAGGAAGTCCTCGCCGGAGTGCGTGACCTGCTCCCCACCTTCCGGGATCGTGCCGACGAGGCCGAGAGGCTCCGCCAGGTTCCTGAGTCGTCGGTCAAGGCGCTCGAGGAGACCGGGTTCTTCCGGATGCTCCAGCCCAAGCGCTTCGACGGCCTGGAGAGCGACCCGATCGACTTCTTCACCGCCGTGAAGGAGATCGCCTCGGCCGACGGCTCGACCGGCTGGATCTCCTCCGTGCTCGGCGTGCACCCCTGGCAGGTGGCGCTCTTCCCCGACGAGGCGCAGCAAGCGGTCTGGGGCCAGGACACCGCCACCAGGTTGTCCTCCTCCTATGCGCCGACCGGCAAGGCGGTCCTCACCGAGGGCGGCTACACGCTGTCCGGCAAGTGGTCCTTCTCCTCCGGCTCGGCACACGCCAGCTGGGTGCTGCTCGGCGGCCTCGTGTTCAACGAGGAAGGGAACGTCGTCGACTTCAAGACGTTCCTCGTCCCGGGCGACAAGTACGAGATTGTCGACGTCTGGAACGTGGTCGGCCTCCGTGGCACCGGTTCCAACGACATCGTCGTGAAGGACGTCTTCATCCCCGAGGCGTTCACCCTCTCGATGTCGGACACCGGTCGCTGCTTCGGTCCCGGCCAGGAGCAGAACAACTCCGAGCTCTACCGGATGCCCTTCCACTCGCTGTTCACCACCACGATCAGTACGCCGATCGTGGGCATGGCCACCGGTGCCTACAACGAGCACGTCGAGATGCAGCAGAAGCGCGTGCGCGCCGCCTACCTGGGCGAGAAGGCATCCTCGGATCCCTTCGCCGCGGTCCGGATCGCCAAGGCTGGCTCGGAGATCGACGCGGCCTGGGCGCTGCTGATGAACAACATCCGCGAGGAGCAGGCGCACGTGGCCAAGGGTGAGAAGATCCCGCTCGGCCTGCGGTTGCGCGTTCGTCGCGACCAGGTGCTCGGCACCCAGCGCGCCATCGACGCCATCGACGCACTCTTCGAGGCCTCCGGCGGCCGCGCCCTCGCGGAGGGCACCTACCTCCAACGCGCCTGGCGCGACGCGCACGCCGGTCGCGTGCACGCTGCCAACGACCCCGAGCGAGCCCTGAAGATGTTCGGCGACCTCGAGTTCGGGCACAAGATCGACCCGGGGATGTACTGATCGTGGTGGAGGGTTTCGGACAGGAAGAGGTCCGCAGGACCGCGACGGTCGACGGCGTCTCGATCAACTACTACGAGGCGGGTTCGCCCACCCAGGCCGGAGCCGGGCTTCCGCTGGTCATGCTGCACGGCGGCGGGCCGGGAGCGTCCGCATGGTCCAACTTCGGCAGCGCCCTGCCCGGCTTCGCCGCCGGGTTCCGCACGATCCTGATCGACCAGCCGGGCTTCGGCGGTTCGGACAAGCCGCCGGTGGAGGGCAACTACTACCGCTTCGCCGCGAAGTACGTCGTGGGTCTGCTCGACCAGCTCGGCATCGAGCGGGCGCACGTCCTGGGCAACAGCCTGGGTGGTGGCACCGCCGTACGCCTCGCCCTGGAGAATCCGCGACGGGTTGCTCGTCTCGTGCTGATGGGTCCCGGCGGACTCTCGCTCAACCTGTTCCACGCCGATCCCACCGAGGGCGTGAAGCGGTTGATGGACTTCGCAGCCGATCCCTCGCGTGAAGCGCTCAGGGCGTTCATCTCGACCATGGTCGTCAACCAGGCCCTGGTCACCGACGAGCTCGTCGAGGAGCGCTTCGCCGATGCGACCGCTCCCGGTGCCCGCGAGGCAATGGCCTCGATGGGCGCGTCGTTCTGGAACCCGGAGACCTTCGAGGACGCGATGCTGTGGCGCGAAGCGCACAGGTTGCGCCAGCACACCCTGCTCACCTGGGGACGTGAGGACCGGGTCAATCCGCTGGACGGCGCCCTGGCCGCACTGAAGCTGATCCCCAAGGCACAGCTCCATGTCTTCCCGAACTGCGGCCACTGGGCCCAGATCGAGGCTGCGGACGAGTTCCGCGAAGTGACCACACAATTCCTCAACCGCCACGTGGAGCGCACGAAGTGACGATCGACATCAAGTCCATGGGCTACGTTCGCGTGGCCTCCACCGACCTCGACCAGTGGCGGGCCTTCGCCGGCAAGGTGCTGGGGCTCGGTGAGGGACGCGGGCCCGACCCGGAGAACCTGTACTACCGCATCGACCAGGTCTCGGCACGCCTCGTCGTCTTCGGTTCCGACGTCGACGAGCTCTCGGCCACCGGCTGGGAGATGGCAGACCACCGTGCCCTGCAGGCCGCCCGTGAGCACCTGCAGACGGCCGGCGTCGCCTTCCGCGAGGGAACTGCGGAGGAGCTCGCCGAGCGCCGGGTCCAGGAACTGGTTCGCTTCGAGGACCCGTGGGGCAATGTCTTCGAGCTCTTCCACGGCATCACCTATGAGTCGCGTCCGGTCGTGACCCCCTATGGGGCGAACTTCGTGACCGGGGACCAGGGGATGGGCCACATCGTCGTCCCGGTGACCGACGACGTCGAGGCCCTGCGCTTCTACACCGAGGTGCTCGGATTCCGGCTGCGCGACTCGATGTCCATGCCCGGCGAGTTCGTCGGCAAGGAGCCGGGCTCGAAGGTCTGGCTCCGCTTCCTCGGCGTCAACCCCCGGCACCACTCGCTGGCCTTCCTGCCGATGCCGAACGCCGCCAAGTGCGTGCACATCATGCTCGAGGTCGACAAGCTCGACGACGTCGGCCGCGCCCTCGAGCGGGTGCGCAAGCACAAGGCTCCGCTCTCGGCGACCCTGGGCCGGCACATGAACGACGAGATGGTCTCGTTCTACGTGAAGTCACCCGGCGGTTTCGACATCGAGTTCGGCACCGAGGGCCTGACCGTGGACGACCAGCGGTGGGTAGCACGGGAGTCCACGGCCGTGTCCTACTGGGGTCACGACTTCGGCGGCGGGGCCTGAAGGAACAATGGGTTCCATGGCAGACCACGAGACCCCGGACATTCCTGCGGGGATGCGCAGCGACGCACACGAGACCTGGCCGCCGCGGGACCTGATCGACTCCTTCCTGGGAAACTTCGATTTCGAGTTCCGTCCCGGCGAGGCAGCCGACATCGCGGACACGGTGGCCGCGCAGGAGGCGGCACGCAAGTTCCGCGACACGCTCGGGCGCTATGCCTCGGGAGTCACCGTGGTCACCTCGATGTCGGGCGGTGAGCCGGTGGGGATGACCTGCCAGTCGTTCTCGTCGATCTCACTGGACCCGGCACTGGTGATGTTCAGTCCGGCCCGCACGTCCAGGGCGTGGCCGCTGATCCAGCGGGCCGGTCACTTCTGCGTGAACTTCCTGGCCGATGGCCAGGAGAGCCTGTCCAACACGATGGCCAGCCGGGGCACGGACAAGTTCGCGGGTCTCACCTGGACCCAGTCGAAGACCGGGGCGCCCTTGTTCGACGGGATCGTCGGCCACGTCGACTGCACCATCGAGGCCGTGCACGAGGCCGGTGACCACTACGTGGTGATCGGCAAGGTGCAGGACATGGACTTCCACGTCGACGCCCAGGGCAGCTCGCCGGACCCGCTGCTCTACTTCCAGGGCGCCTACCGCACCGTCCGCTGAGCGGTGTCCAGAAGCAGGCCGCGGGTCGGACCTGCTGCGTCCGGTCGATAGCCTTCAGCCGTGACTCCTGGACTGCAGATCAACCGGACCGACGGCGTCGTCGAGGTCCTCTTCGACCGACCCGAACGCCACAACGCCTTCACCCGGGCGATGTATGAGGGGATCGCTTCCCTGTGCGCCGAGCTGCGCGAGGATCGATCGGTCAAGGCACTCGTCCTGCGCGGCGCGGGAGGGCGGGCCTTTGCCGCGGGAAACGAGATCTCCGACTTCGTCGACGCGGACGCAGTCGCCTACGAGACCTGGATCCGCGAGCTGCTGCGGTCCCTCTTCGAGCTGCCGCAGGTGACGATCGCCGCGATCGACGGAGTCTGCGTCGGTGGCGGTCTAGCGGTCGCGACGCACTGCGACCTGCGCATCGCCACCCCGCACTCACGCTTCGGGTATCCGATCGCGCGGACGCTGGGCAACGCGCTCTCGGCGCCGATCGTCTATCGCTGTGCCGCGGTCTTCGGTGAGTCGATCACCAGGGAGATGCTGTTGGCCTCCCGTCTCGTGGATGCCCAGCGGGCCCACGCCGTGGGAGCCGTGATGTGTGTGGTCGAGGACCTCGACGCCGAGGTGGCGACTCTCCTCGACGGCATCGGCCGGGCTTCGGGCGTCACGCTCCGGACCACCAAGTCCCAGCTGGTCCAGCGGTCACAGGCCCTCGAGGTCGCACCCGCGGACGACGACGACGTACTGCGCGAGGTCTACACCGGCACTGACTTCAGCGAGGGTGTCCGTGCCTTCCTGGCCAAGGAGAAGCCGCACTTCACCGGCTGAGTCCCGCGGAGAGATGCCTCGGCGCCACATGCAGGACGGGGACGAGCCACCTGTCGTGGCTCGTCCCCGTCTCGAGGTGCTGGGTGGTGCGGTGAAGATCAGGCCTGCTCGGACTCCAGCGCCGTGATCGCCTCGTGGATGTCGAGCGTGCGCTGGGCGGACTCGACGTGCAGGTTTTCGACCATCTTGCCGTTGTAGGTCACCACGCCGGCGCCCTTGCCGTCCTCCCACGCCTGGATCAGCCCGCGGGCGTCCTCCACGGCCTGGGCGGACGGGGCGAAGGCGGAGTTGGCGCCCTCGACCTGTCCGGGATGGATCAGGGTCTTGCCGTCGAAGCCCATCTGGCGTCCCTGCTCGCACTCGGCCAGGAACCCGTCGATGTCCTTGACGTTGTTGTAGACACCGTCGATGACCGCGATACCGGCTGCGCGCCCGGCGAGCAGCGCAGTGTGCAGGCTCGGCAGGATCGGAGCGCGGCCCGGGACGTGCTCGGCGTAGAGCTCCTTGACCAGGTCGTTGGTGCCCAGCACGAACGCGCCCAGGCGGTCCGAGGCCTGCGCGATGGAGAGTGCACCGAGGATCGCGACCGGGGTCTCGACCATGGCCCAGAGCTTGGTGTGTTCGGGAGCGCCGGCCTTCTCCATCGCGGCGACGAGCTGCTTGACCTCGTCGGCGGAGTTCACCTTGGGTACGACGATCGCGTGCGGGCCGGCCTGCGAGGCGGCGATGATGTCAGCCTCGTGCCACTCGGTGCCGATGCCGTTGACCCGGATCGTCAGCGTGCGCTTGCCGTAGTCATCCGATCCCGCAGCAGCCGCGGCGGCCTCACGGGCGTCCGGCTTGGCGTCGGGGGCGACAGCGTCCTCGAGGTCGAAGATGACGCCGTCGATGGGGAGCGTCTTGGCCTTCTCGAGTGCCTTCGCGTTGGAGGAAGGCATGTAGAGGACGGAGCGCAGGGGAGTGAAGGCAGGGGAGTCGGTCATGGTTCAGGCCTCCGGGGTCTCGATGGCGTCGTACAGGTCCTTGAGCTCGGGGTCGATCGCGGCGAGCTGCTCGGCGAGCTCGACCTGCACCTTGCACTGCTTCACGGAGGCGTCGTCCTCCATCTTGCCGTCGATCATCACCGCACCGGTTCCGTCGCCCATGGCGGCGATCACGCGTCGGGCGTGGGTGACGTCCTCGATGCTCGGCGCGAAGACGCGGTTGGCGATCTTGATCTGGACCGGGTGCAGCGACCAGGCGCCGACGCAGCCGAGCAGGAACGCGTTGCGGAACTGGTCCTCGCAGGCGACGGTGTCCTTGATGTCGCCGAACGGGCCCCAGTAGGGGAAGATCCCGTGCATCACGCAGGCGTCGACCATGCGGGCGATGGTGTAGTGGTAGAGGTCCTGCTGGTACGTCGCCCGTTCGGCGTCGTAGGCGAACCCACCGTCGTCGGTGCGCGGAGCATCGCCACGGACGAGGTAGCCGGGGTGCGGACCGCCGACGCGAGTGGTCTTCATCCGGCGGTCGGCGGCGAGGTCGGCCGGACCGAGGGAGAGGCCCTGCATCCGCGGCGAGGCGGCGCAGATCTCCTCGATGTTGGCGACTCCGCGGGCGGTCTCGAGGATGGCGTGCACCTGGAGCGGCTTGGTGATGCCGGCCTTGGCCTCGAGCTGGGCCAGGATCCGGTCAATGTAGTGGATGTCCTCGGCGCCCTGGACCTTCGGCACCATGATCACGTCGAGCTTGTCCCCGATCGCGGGGACCAGGGTGGTCAGGTCGTCGAGCACCCACGGGGAATCGAGGGAGTTGATCCGGGTCCAGAACTGGGTCGGGCCGAAGTCGGTCTCCTGGCCGATCTTGACCAGGCCGTTGCGGGCCTTCTCCTTGTTCTCGGCCTTGACCGCGTCCTCGAGGTTGCCCAGCAGTACGTCGGTGGTGCCGACCATGGCGGGGATCTTCGCCGCCATCTTCTCGTTGCCGGGATCGAAGAAGTGGATCGCCCGCGAGGGGCGCGCCGGGATCTCACGCAGAGGCGTGGGGGCCCCGACAGCGAGGGGGGTGAAGAAGTCCTTGGCGGTTCGCAACGATCTGCTCCTCAGTGTGTTCGGGCACGCCAAGGCACGGCGTACCGGATTCACGGGCGAACTTAGCAGTCGAGACGGGGCGTGGCGTGGGTCACCTGCGATCGCGGACCGCAGTCACCGTCACCGCCTCTGCCGCCGCCACCGACCCGATCGGCATGCGGAGCCAGTGACCGGGTCGGGTGGCGGGTCAGCCAGGGAGTCAGGCGGTCACAGGACGATGCGCGCCCGGTGCTCGTGGGCGGATCCGAACAACCTGCCCAGGGCATGGGCCCGCTTGAAGACCATCTGCGCGTCGTGCTCCCAGGTGATCGCGATGCCACCGTGGAGCTGGACCGTCTCGGAAGCGATCTTCTCGAGGGCGTCCGAGCACCAGGACTGTGCTGCGGCACTGCGCTCGACGAGCACCTCGGCATTGGCCTGCGAAGGCGACTCCAGGTAGGCCGCGGCTGCTGCAGAGGCTGCCCACGAGACGGACCTGCTGGTCTCCAGCAGCACCAGCATGTCGGCCATCCGGTGCTTCAGGGCCTGGAACGACCCGATCTGGCGACCGAACTGGACCCGCTCCTTGGAGTAGGCGACCGTCATGCCCAGGCCACGCTGCATGGCGCCCACCTGCAGTGCGCTGGCCAGTGCGGCCGCCACGTCGTGCACCGGTCCGTGCGCCGGACGCGCCACGTCGACCTTGCCCAGGCTGATCGTCTGGTCGACGGTGACCAGCGGCGTGACTTCGGCGTCCACGACGCGGATGCTCTCGCCGTCGAGCTCGAGGATGATCGAGGCGTGCGGCGCATCGATCACGACGTCGGGGTCGAGCACGACTGTGGCGATCTCTCCGGCGGCGATGCGGGGGAGCAGGTCCGCTTGCTGCTCCGGGCTGCCCATCAGCCGCAGGGCTGCGACCGCGATCGTGGTGGCCAGCAAGGGTGACGGCGTGAGCGCGATACCGAGCTGCTCGAGCACGACTGCCGACTCGAACAGGGTCGCACCGGCGCCGTCGTTCTCCTCGGGCACTGCCAGGGCGGCAACGCCGACCTGTTCGCACAGGGTCTGCCACAGCGCGGTGTCATGACCCGCCGTCGACTCGATCGCCGCACGGACCGCGAGGCTGTCGCTGCGCTTGGTGAGCAGGGCCGCGATCATGTCGGAGAGCTCCTGCTGGTCCTCGGAGAGCCCGAAGTGCATCTCAGGCCCCCACCGTCAACGCAGAGAGGATCCGGGCACGGTGCGCGGCCGGCGTACCCCACGCGGTGAGCAGCGCGCGCACCTTGAGGATCCAGATGCTGAGGTCGAACTCCTGGGTGTAGCCGATCGCCCCGTGCACCTGCAGTGCCACGCGGCTGGTGCGGTAGGCGGCCTCGGCGGCCGCCACCTTCGCGGCCGACACGTCGCGGGCCCCCTCGGGGCCTGCCACGGTGAGTGCAGCTCCGTGGATGAGCGGCCGGGCGAAGTCCAGGGCGATGCGGCAGTCGGCGAGCTGGTGCTTGATCGCCTGGTAGGAACCGATCTCGCGGCCGAACTGCCGGCGCTGCTTCACATAGGCCACCGCGTCAGCAAGCAGGCGCTCGCCGACGCCGAGCAACTGCGCGGAGGTGGCCAGGACTGCCATGTCGAAGGCCGCATCGAGGTCACCGTGGGCGACGTCCTCGCCCTCGGTCAGCGCGAAGAGGCGGCGGGTGGGGTCGACCGAGTGGGCACGCTCCCCGGGTGCGCCTGACATGAGCGACCCGTCCTTGGCAACGAAGGTGTGGTCGGCGATGTCGGCGTCCAGGGCGCGCTGGGAGGACCCGGCGGCGGCGACGGTGCCGACCGCGCCTGCGGCCAATGCCTCGACGACGTCACCGTTGCCGAGTGCCATCGGTAGGTAGGCCACCGACTCCACCCACGGACCGGGCACGGCGTGCCGGCCCAGGGCCTCGAAGGCAATGGCGAGCTCGACCGGGCTGGCCCCCATCCCACCGGACTCCTCGTCGACGATCAGAGCCTGGACGCCCTGGTCCGCGAGGCGCTTCCAGAGCGCGAGGCCGGGGGCGGTGTCGTCATCGCCCCAGGCCCGGGCGATCGCCACGGTGTCGGCAGAGGTGAGCATCTTGTCGAGCGTGGTCGCGAAGGACTCCTGCTCGGCGGTGAACGTGAACTTCACTTGCGTGCTCCCTTCGGCTCCTTGGGAAGCCCCAGGATGCGTTCTGCCACGATGTTGCGCTGGATCTCGTTCGTCCCGGCATAGATCGGCCCGGACAACGAGAAGATGTAGCCGTCGGTCCACCGCGACTCGATCTCGGCGTCGTCGCCGAGCAGGTCGAGCGCGGTCTCGTGCAGGGCGACGTCCAGCTCGGACCAGAAGACCTTGTTGATCGACCCGGCGGCACCCATCTCGCCGCCGTCGGCGAGTCTGGTCACCGTGCCCCAGGTGTAGAGCCGGTAGGACTGCGCCTTGAGCCAGGCATCCACCACGCCGTCGGCTGCGGCGGCGGGAGCATCGGGCGTGGCGGCATACAGGTCCACGAGGCGGTCGGCGGCGGCACAGAACCGGCCGGGTGAGCGCAGCGAGAGGCCGCGTTCGTTGCCGGCGGTGCTCATCGCCACCCGCCAGCCGTCGCCCGGGGCGCCGAGCACGTCGGCGTCGGGGACGAAGACGTCGTCGAAGAAGATCTCCGCGAACCCGGCCTCGCCGTCGAGCTGGGCGATCGGGCGCACTGTGATGCCGTCGGCGTCGAGCGGGAAGAGGAAGTAGGTGAGTCCGTTGTGCCGTTCGGCGCTGGGGTCGGAGCGGAACAGCCCGAATCCCCAGTGGGCGAACGAGGCACGCGACGACCAGGTCTTCTGACCGTTGAGCACCCAGCCCCCGCGGTCCTCGTCACGCTCGGCCGTCGACTTCAACGAGGCGAGGTCAGAGCCGGCCTCGGGCTCGGACCAGGCCTGGGCCCAGACCTTCTCGCCGGTGGCCATCGAGGGCAGGAACCGGTCCTGCTGCTCCTTGGTGCCGTGGTCGAAGATGATCGGCGCGAGCAGGAAGATGCCGTTCTGGGAGACCCGACCGGGCGCACCGGCGCGGTAGTACTCCTCCTCGAAGATGACCCACTCCACGAGGGATGCCTCGCGACCGTGGTAGCCCTTCGGCCAGGAGACGACCGACCAGCGAGCGGCCGACAGCTTCGCCTCCCACTCACGGTGTGCCTGCCACCCCTCGGCGGTGTCCATCGACGGCAGCGGCTCGGCCGGGACGTTCTCGGCCAGCCAGGAGCGGGCCTCGTCGCGGAAGGCGAGTTGGTCAGGGGTCAGTTCGAGATCCATCAGCCCTCGTTCTCTCGGGTGTCGTGAAGCTGGCGCAGTTCTGTCTTGAGGACCTTGCCGCCGAGGTTGCGGGGGAGCGCGTCGACGAACTCCACCTCCCGGGGCACCTTGAAGTTCGCGATCCGTTCGCGGGCGAAGGCGATCACGTCCTCGGCCGTGAGCGTCGCAGTCGCACGGCGTACGACGAAGGCCTTGCCGACCTCGCCCATCCGGTCGTCGGGAATCCCGATCACGGCCGACTCGACCACGCCGTCGAGGCGGGCGAGTGCCTGCTCGACCTCGGCCGGATAGACGTTGAAGCCGCCGGAGATGTACATGTCCTTGAGCCGGTCGGTGATCCGGAGGTAGCCGTCCTCGTCGACGGTCCCGACGTCGCCGGTGTGCAACCAGCCGTCGGCATCGATCGCGGCGGCGGTGGAGTCCTCGTCGTCGAGGTAGCCGAGCATCACCATCGCGCCGCGGAACTGGACCTCGCCCTCCTCCCCGGAACCCATCACCTGGCCGCTCTCCGGGTCGGCGATGCGCATCTCGAGGCCATCGACGACACGGCCGCAGGTCGCGGCGATCGTCTCGTCGGAGTCCCCGGGACGGCACATCGTGGCGGTGACGCACTCGGTCATCCCGAAGGCGGTGATGACCAGCTCGAAGGAGAGTTCGCTCTGCAGGCGCTCGATCAGGGCCGCGGGCACGGACGCTGCGCCGGTGTTAGCGAAACGCAGGGAGGAGGTGTCGGTCGAGGCGAAGCGCGGCGACTCCAGCATGGAGTAGAAGATCGCCGGCGCCCCGGGAAGCATGGTGATCCGGTGCTCCTCGACAATGCGCAGGGCGTCGTCCGCGTCGAAGGCCGCGACCGGGTAGAGCGTGCAGCCCTTGAGGATCGAGGTGACGATGCCGACCTTGTAGCCGTAGGAGTGGAAGAACGGGCTGATCACCAGATAGCGGTCGCGTTCGGTGACCTGGGCGGTCGTCGCCCAGGTGTCGGCCGCTGCGATCGTCTGCCGGTGAGCAGTGAGCACGCCCTTGGACCGACCGGTCGTGCCGCTGGTGAACAGGATGTCTGCGATGTCGTCGGGTGAGACGGCGTCCGCGGTGGCCTCGATCTCCGACAGGTCGATGGTGGCACCGACCTCGGGCAGGTCACCGAACGCGACGGTGCCGTCCAGGTCACCTTCGCCGATGCGCACGATCGCGCGGACCGCGGGGAGTCCCTCGATCACGTCTCCCTCGGCACCGAGCTCAGAGGCAGCGATCAGCTCACCGGCAGCGGTGTGCAGGTCCGTGACCTGGCTGCGGCCGAGGAACCCGTCTGCCACGACAGCCAGGGTGGCACCGGTGCGCGCGATGACGTCGACGACCTCGTGACCCTTGTAGCGGGTGTTGAGCGGAACCAGGACGGCGCCGGCATAGCTCACTGCCAGGCCTGCCACGACCCACTCCCAGCGGTTCGGGGCCCAGAGCGCGACCCGGTCACCGGGACGGACGCCGAGCGCCGCATATCCCCGGGCCGTGTCCCGGATGCGTGCGTGCAGCTCGGTAAAGGAGAGCGTCACGTCGCCGTCCACGACGGCTGGGTGATCGGCGTACGTCGCTGCGGCCCGACGAACGGCAGCGGGGAGCGTGGTCAATGGATCCTCCTGATAGCGGCCCAAGCAAGTGCTTGGTAGGCTACCTTAGACCGAGCGCCAGCACATCCGAAAGGACCACCGTGGATCTGAGCCACTCCGCAGAGGACGAACAGTTCCGCCGCGACGTCCGAGAATGGTTGGGCGACAACCTTGTCGGCGACTTCGCCGAGCTCAAGGGGCTCGGCGGCTCCGGCAAGGACCTCGAGGCCCATGACGAGCGCCTCGAGTGGGACCGACACCTGGCCCGGCACGGCTGGACCTGCATCGGGTGGCCCACCGAGCACGGTGGCCGCGGCCTCTCCTTGATGCAGCAGGTGATCTTTCACGAGGAGTACGCCCGCGCGAACGCCCCGGCCCGCGTCAACCATCTCGGTGAGGAGCTCCTCGGCCCCACTCTGATCGCCCACGGCACTCCCGCTCAGCGGGAACGCTTCCTGCCGAAGATCCGTGCCGTCGAAGAACTGTGGTGCCAGGGATATTCCGAGCCCGGTGCCGGCTCCGACCTCGCCAACGTCTCCACCAAGGCCCGGCTCGAGGGCTCGGGGGAGCCCGGCGAGTGGGTCATCGACGGCCAGAAGGTGTGGACCTCGCTGGCCCAGTTCGCCGACTGGATCTTCGTCCTCGCTCGCACCGAGCCCGGGTCGAGCAGGCACAAGGGGCTCAGCTTCCTGCTGGTTCCCACCAAGCAGGACGGCGTCGAGATCCGGGGCATCGAGCAGCTCACCACCGGCGCCGAGTTCAACGAGGTGTTCTTCACCGGGGCCCGCACCAGCGCCGACCTGGTCGTCGGCGAGCCCGGCGACGGCTGGGGCGTGGCGATGAGCCTGCTGGGATTCGAGCGTGGGGTCTCCACCCTGGGTCAGCAGGTCGGTTTCGCCCGCGAGTTCCAGGGCGTGGTCGAGCTGGCCAGGTCCACCGGCGCCATCGACGACCCGATCCTGCGGGACCGGCTGGCGAACGCCAAGGTCGGTCTCGAGACCATGCGGCTCAACGCCCTGCGCACCCTGTCCGGCGGCGGCCCCGGTGCCGAGTCCATCGCCAAGCTGGTCTGGGGCAACTGGCACCGTCGCCTCGGCGAGCTCGCCATGGAGATCGCCGGTACGTCGTCGCTGAGCACCCAGGGCGCGCCGTACGACCTCGATCGTTGGCAACGACTCTTCCTCTTCAGCCGGGCGGACACGATCTACGGCGGCTCCGACGAGGTGCAGCGCAACATCCTTTCCGAGCGAGTGCTCGGACTACCCAGAGAGGCACGCCCATGAGCGTCCAGCGTCCCGAGCAGTCCGCCCCCGACTACGTCCCCGGCCACGACCTGCTGGCCGGCAAGGTCATCGTGATCACCGCCGCCGCCGGCGCGGGGATCGGAGCAGCCGTCACCCGCCGCGTCCTCGAGGAGGGCGCGCGTGCGGTGGTCTTCAGTGACACCCACGCCCGCCGGCTGGCCGAGGCCGAGGAGGAGCTCGGCAAGGAGTTCGGCGCCGACCGCGTGCGCTCGTTGGTCTGTGACGTCACCGACGAGTCGCAGGTCGCCGCTCTGCTGGACGCGGCCGAGGAGTTCGGTGGCGTGGACGTGATGATCAACAACGCCGGGCTCGGCGGCGAGGTCAACGTCCTCGACATGACCGACGACCAGTGGGGCAAGGTCCTCGACATCACCCTCAACGGCACCTTCCGGTGCGTGCGCGCCGCAGGCAAGCGGATGGCCAAGGCAGGCAAGCGCGGAGTGATCATCAACAACGCCTCGGTGATCGGCTGGCGCGCGCAGGAGGGCCAGGCGCACTATGCGGCTGCCAAGGCCGGCGTGATGGCGCTGACCCGCTGCGCCGCCCTCGATGTCGCCAAGCACGGCATCCGGATCAATGCGGTCTCGCCCAGCCTCGCCATGCACCCGTTCCTGGAGAAGGTGACCACCCCCGAGCTCCTCAGCGAGCTCAAGCAGCGCGAGGCCTTCGGCCGTGCTGCCGAGCCCTGGGAGGTGGCCAACGTGATGGTCTTCCTGGCCAGCGACTACTCCTCCTACATGACCGGTGAGGTCGTGTCCGTGAGCAGCCAGCATGCCTGAGGCCCCGACCGCCGGGACCCGACGCGAGGAGGTGCTGCACATCGCCGCCCAGCTCTTCGCCGAGAAGGGCTTCAAGAACACGACGGTGCGCGACATCGCCGACGCGGCGGGCATCCTCTCCGGCAGCCTCTATCACCACTTCGACTCCAAGGAGTCGATGGTCGACGAGCTTCTGGTGCGTTTCCAGACTGAGCTGTTCGACCGCTATGACGAGATCCTGGCCAGCGACCTGGACCCCCGCGCCAAGATCGAGGCCGCGGTCCGCCTGTCGTTCGAGACCATTGACCAGCGCGGCCCGGAGGTCGCCATCTTCCAGAACGACGCGGCATACCTGTCGTCGTTCGATCGGTTCGGCTATCTCGAGGACCGCAACCGGCAGTCGCGCCAGATCTGGATGACGTTGCTCAGCCAGGGCGTGGACAGCGGTGCGCTGCGCAAGGACCTCGACATCGAGCTCGTCTACCGCTTCATCCGCGACACCGTCTGGGTCGCCGTCCGCTGGTATCGCCCCGGCGGCAAGTCGTCCCACCACGACGTCGCCAACCAATACCTGAACATCCTCCTGGAAGGAATCACCCATGGCTGAGGCCTACATCGTCGACGCAGTCCGCACCCCGGTCGGCAAGCGCCGCGGCGCACTCGCATCCATGCACTCGGCCGACCTCGGCGCCCACTCCATCAAGGCGCTGGTCGACCGCACCGGCATCGACCCCGGTGCCGTCGACGACGTGATCATGGGCTGCTGCGACACCATCGGCTCCCAGGCCGGCGACGTCGCGCGTACGTCGTGGCTCGTCGCCGGACTCCCGGACCACGTTCCCGGGGTCACCATCGACCGGCAGTGCGGCTCGTCGCAGCAGTCGGTCCACTTCGCGGCCCAGGGCGTGATGTCGGGCACCCAGGACCTGGTCGTCGCGGGTGGGCTGCAGAACATGTCTGCGATCCCGATCTCGGCCGCGATGCTGGTCGCCGACCAATATGGCTTCACCACCCCCTTCGCCGAGTCGCCGGGCTGGCGCGCCCGCTACGGCGACGTGGAGGTCTCCCAGTTCAACTCCGCAGAGATGATCGCGGAGAAGTGGGACATCAGCCGGGAACAGATGGAGGAGTTCGCGCTCGCCTCCCACCAGCGTGCCAAGGCAGCCATCGCCGAGGGCCGGTTCAAGAACGAGATCGCCCCGGTCACCCTCGAGGACGGTTCCGTCTTCGAGGTCGACCAGTGCCCCCGCGAGACCTCGCTGGAGAAGATGGCCGAGTTGCAGACCCTGCTGCCCGGTGGGCGCATCCACGCCGGTGTCGCCTCGCAGATCTGCGACGCGTCGTCGGCGATGCTGATCGCCTCCGAGCAGGCAGTCAAGGACCACTCGCTGACCCCGCGGGCCCGGATCCACCACCTGTCCGTGCGTGGGGATGACCCGATCTGGATGCTGACCGGTCCGATCACGGCCACCAAGCACGCTCTGGCCAAGGCGGGCATGACGATCGACGACATCGACCTGTTCGAGTGCAACGAGGCGTTCGCCAGCGTCGTGCTCGCCTGGATGAAGGAGACCGGCGCCCCGCACGAGAAGGTCAACGTCAACGGCGGCGCGATCGCGCTCGGTCACCCAATCGGTGCCACCGGCACCCGGTTGATGACCACCATGCTCAACGAACTCGAGCGCACCGGTGGGCGGTTCGGCCTGCAGACCATGTGTGAGGGCGGCGGCCAGGCGAACGTGACGATCATCGAGCGCCTCTGAGGATCGAGGGGTCAACACCCTGAACACACGACCGGCCCGGATGGAGACTCCATCCGGGCCGGTGCGTTTCTTGCTGGTTGATCAGAGATAGGAGTGCGAGCGCTGCAGGCACTCGATCGCCTCGGCGACCACACGACTGATCAGCTCGTCACACGTCGGCAGGTCGTCGAGGACCCCGACCACCTGACCGGAGGCCAGGACGCCGGCGTTGGTGTCGCCCTCGACCAGTCCCGCCTTGAGCATCATCGGCGTGTTCGCGGCAAGGGTCATCTGGGCCAGCGAACGGCCCTGGTTCTTCTTCATCTCGCGGCCGTCGCGGGCCAGGTCGGCCCAGCTCATCTCGGACATCTTCTTGAAATCCAGGGTTCGCTTCAGCGTCGGTACGAGACGCTTGAGGCGACTGGACTCCTCGATCTCCTCGACCAGTGCGGTGCGCAGCATCCGGTGCGGCATGCCGTCGACCTTGTCGGTCACGACCGTGCCGTTGATGTCGTGGGAGAGATAGAGCTCCTTGACCGCCTGCGGGACCGAGCTGTCCTGGGTGAGCAGGAAGCGGGTGCCCATGCCGATGCCGGCGGCCCCGTAGGAGAGTGCTGCGGCCAACCCACGACCGTCGAAGAAGCCACCGGCCGCGACGACGGGAATGTCGACCGCGTCCAGAACGCTCGGCAACAGCAGCGTGGTGGGCACCGAACCGGTGTGGCCGCCGCCTTCTCCGCCCTGGATCATCACGGCATCGGCGCCCCAGGAGGCCACCTTCTCCGCGTGCCGGGGGAGCCCGACCGACGGCATCACCATGATGCCGTGGTCCTTGAGCTTGGCGATCAAGTCCTTCTTGGGGGCGAGGGCGAAGGAGGCGACCTTCACGCCGTGCTTGATCAGCAGGTCGCAGCGGGCCGGAGCATCCGAGGCATCGGCACGCAGGTTGACCCCGAACGGCTGGTCCGTGCGCGACTTGACCTCGAGGATCGCCTTCTCGAGCTCCTCGAAGGTCATCGTCGCGCTGGCCAGGACTCCGAGGCCACCGGCGTTGGCCGTGCCGACCACGAGACGCGGACCGGCGACCCAGCCCATGCCGGTCTGCACCACGGGGTGACGCACGCCGGCGAGCTCGGTCAGCGGCGTACGCAGCTGTTGTGGGGTGCTCATGAGGCAGCGGCCTGGACTGGCGGGACCTCGCGGTCGCGCAGCTTCTTCGGGTCGAGCACCTCGCGGATGATGGTCAGCTCCTCGAGCGTGGGCAGCCGGGTCTCGGGCACGTCACCCTCGATGGCGAGCTCGAAGCCGGTGTTCGCACGGACCTCGTCGACCGTGACGCCGGGGTGCACCGAGAGCAGGCGGACCGTGTCGTCGGCGCCCTTGACGTCGAAGACGGCGAGGTTGGAGACGATCCGGTGGATGTCGTTGTACTTCGACGCACCGATGCCGGCTTCCTTGGCCCGCTTGGGTCCGACGCCGGAGACGATGTCGACGTGCTCGACGAAGACCCGGTCGGAGTGCTTGGGCACCCAGTAGGAGGTGCGGTTGTTCACCGTGTTCCCGGGCGCCCCGCGCGAACCGAGCAGCTGCCGCTTCGGCTGGGCGAAGTCGCCGATCGCCGAGATGTTCTGGTTGCCGTGCTTGTCGACCTGGGTGGCGCCCATCATCACGTGGCGCCGGCCGTAGGCGATGACATCGAAGACCCGACGGAACGGGATCCAGCCCTCGATCACGTCGCCCTTCGCGAACAGCGGGGGCACGCCGCCGAGGAAGAGTGCCTCGCCGTCGGAGATGACCAGGTCCGGGTTGCTGGTCAGCTTGGCCAGCCGGACACCGAGCATCGGGAGCATGCCCATCGGGGACCCGAAGATCTCGCCGTCGTCCTTGAAGGCGTCGGCGATGGCTGCGGCGCAGACCTCTGCGCGCGTTGCGTCGTTCACTTGTTCTCCTCCTGGGCGTGGAACTCCTGGACGGCCGACTGGTAGGCGGCTTCATCGCCGTTGAGGAAGCGAGCCTCGAAGGCGGCCCACGACTCGTCGTCCTTGGCGGCTGCGGCGTACGCCTTCTGGAACTTCTCGTCCCGCTCGTAGTCGGGCGTGCAGGTGGTGAAGTGCGCCCCGTTCGGGGTCTCCACCACCCCGTCGACCATGATCCGGTTGATCAGGACCCGCTGGACCGGGGTGTCGACGGTGAGGCCCGCCGTGTCCACGATCTGTTCGGTGGTGACGAAGACCCGGTCGGCGGCCATGGCGAACAGGTCGTCGAAGTAGGGGTCCGGGCCGAGGTAGCTCGCGTTGCCGTGCTGGTCGGCACGGTTCATGTGGATCAGCGCCACGTCCAGCCGCAGGGCGGGGACGGCGGTGAACTTCTCGAACTCACCGTCGGCATCCGGGTAGGGGCTGGCGACCGTCTTGATGTCCGGGTTGTTGACCAGCACGTCGCTGCCCAGGCCCGCGCGCATCGGCAGGAACGGCATCCGCTGCGAGGCGGCCAGGAGCCCGGTCTGGAACATCCCCTCGTCGATCTCGACGATCTCGGGGATCGACTTCTCCTGCCGAGCCTTCTGGAAGTTGGGCTCGAGGGGGACCGAGTCGAGCGAGACGAACGCATAGACGAGCTTGCGGATCTTGCCTGCCCGGGCGAGCAGACCGACGTCGGCGCCTCCCCAGCTGACGATGGTCAGGTCCTTTAGGTCACTGTTGCGGATCGCGCGGATCAGGGCCATCGGCTTGCGCCTGGGTCCCCACCCGCCGATCCCGATGGTCATGCCGTCCTCCAACGAGGCGACGACGTCCTCGATGCTGGTCCGCTTGTCGCGCGGCTTGCTGCTCACTTGGTGTTCCCTGCCTTCTCGGTCCCGGCGAATTCATCGCGCAGTTCATCGGACACGCCCATGAGATTGAGCTCCATCGTGAAGCCCTGCTCGAAGCGATAGCTCTTGTTGACGTCGATCGGGTCGATGCCGTTGAGGGCCTCCTTGGCCGCGCGAATGACGCGCGTGTCCTTGGCGGCGATCTCGCCGGCCACGGCGAGCGCGGCCTCGTCGAGACGGTCACGGGGGACCACCTCGAGGACGGACCCGTGCTGCACCAGGTCGACGGCCTTGATGGTCCGGGCCGTGAAGTAGAGCGAGCGCATCAGGTGCTGCGGAACCAGGCGGGCCATGTGGGTGGCGGCGCCGAGGGCACCTTGGTTCACCTCCGGGACACCGAAGAACGCATCGTCACTGGCGACGACACAGTCGGCATTGCCGACCAGGCCGACGCCGCCGCCGACGCAGAAGCCGTTGACGGCTGCGACGACCGGCACCGCACACTCATAGACGGCCTTGAAGGCGGCGAAGCAACCCTTGTTGGCACCGATGAGCGCGTCGAAGCCCGTGGTGTTCTGCATCTCCTTGATGTCGACGCCGGCGTTGAAACCCTTGCCCTCCGCGCGCAGGACCACGGCATGCGTGTTCATGTCGCGGCTGGCCTCGTCGAGGGCTGTTGCGACATCGAACCAACCCTGTACCGGCAACGCATTGACCGGCGGGTAGGCCATCGTGATGACGCGGACGTGGTCCTCGCGAAGCTCTGAGGTGATCGGCATTTTTCTCCTCCCGAATCCTGTGCGGGCTAACAAACCTAATGTTTGCTTGGTAGCCTAACAGTTGCTTGGTCCGATGTCCCGGACCGGCGTCGACCAGAAGGAGCAGGAATGACAATCGGAATCGACCTCACCGGGCGCGTGGCTCTGGTGACCGGCGGCTCGCAAGGCGTCGGCCTGGGGATCGCCGAGGTCCTCGTCGAGGCCGGTGCCACCGTCGTCACGTGTGCCCGCTCAGCCGTCGAGCAGCCGCTGGAGGGCACCAGCCACCTCCAGTGCGATGTGCGCGACCCCGAGTCGGTCCACGCGATGGTCGACTCGATCGTGGCCGAGCACGGCCACCTCGACATCGTCGTCAACAACGCCGGGGGAGCGCCGTACGCGCTCGCAGCCGATGCCTCGCCACGTCTGCACGACAAGATCCTCGGCCTGAACCTGACCGCTCCGCTGCTGGTGGCACAGGCCGCCAACGCCGTGATGCAGGGCCAGGAGCAGGGCGGTGCGATCGTGAACATCTCCTCGATCAGCGCGCAACGCCCCTCGCCGGGCACGGCGGCGTACGGCGCTGCCAAGGCCGGCGTGGACTCGCTGACCAAGTCCCTCGGCATGGAGTGGGGCCCCAAGGTGCGCGTGAACGCGATCAACGTCGGCCTGTGCCGCACCCCGCAGACCGACGACCACTACGGCGGTGACGAGACCGTGGCCGCGATCGAGGCGACCATCCCGCTCGGCAGGATGGCCAAGCCCGAGGAGGTCGGCAACGTTGTTGCCTTCTTGGCCTCCGATCTCGCCTCCTACGTCTCCGGCGCCGCGATCGAGTGCCACGGCGGCGGCGAGCCGCCGGTCTTCCTCTCCGTCCTCAGCACCCATTCCTGATCCGAACCCCACACCACAGGAGCAGCACATGACCCGTCTTCTCGAAGGACGCATCGCCATCGTCACCGGAGCCGGCCGAGGCATCGGCCGCGCCCACGCGCTCGAGCTCGCCCGCCACGGCGCGAAGATCGTGGTGAACGACTTCGGCGTCACCAACAACGGCGAGAAGTCCGACTCTCCCGCTCACCAGGTGGTGGCCGAGATCGAGGCCCTCGGCGGTGAGGCGGTCGTCAACGGCGCGGATGTGGCCGACTTCGACCAGGCCGGCGCGATGGTCCAGCAGGCGATCGACACCTTCGGAGCCCTCGACATCCTGGTCAACAACGCCGGCTTCGTGCGCGACCGGATGCTGGTCAATGCGGCCGAGGACGAGTGGGACGCCGTGATCCGCGTGCACCTGAAGGGGCACTTCGCCCCGCTGCGCCACGCAGCGGCGTACTGGCGCGCGGAGTCGAAGGCGGACCGCAAGCGCGCGGGTCGCGTGATCAACACGACCTCGGGAGCCGGACTCCAGGGATCCATCGGTCAGGTCGCCTACTCGGCCGCAAAGGGCGGCATCGCGACCATGACGCTGGTGGCCGCGGCCGAGCTCGGGCGCGTCGGCGTGACGGTCAACGCGATCGCCCCGGTGGCGCGGACCCGGATGACCGAAGGCGCCTTCGACACCAGCGAGATGGCACTGCCCGAGGACAACTCGCCGGTGGTGGCGTGGCTCGCCTCCGAGGCGGCCGCCAACGTGACCGGCCGGATCTTCGAGATCGACGGGGGCCGGTTGACCCTCGAGGACGCGTGGCGCCACGGCGCGAGCAAGGACGCGGGTCGGCGCTGGGAGGCGACCGAGCTCGGGGACGTGGTCAACTCGTTGATCGCCGAGGGTGCTGAGCCTGAGCCGGTCTACGGAAGCTGAACCAGCCACTGAGCTGGGGCGCGACGTACGAACGGCACAGGGCCCGGATCCATGATGGATCCGGGCCCTGTCTCGTGCGTGGACTCAGTTGGGTCGCAGCAGCCGACCGTCCGCGTCGCGCTGGTCGTCCTGGACCAGGATCATGATCCCGTCGATCAGCGCCCAGACACCGCACCCACCACAGGTGAGGAGCTGGAAGATCGCGATGGTGGTGTGGCCGGTGTAGAACCGACCGATGCCCAGGGTGCCGATGATCAGCTGGAGCAGGCCGGCCAGCAGCTTGCTCTTCTCGCCGTAGGGCTCGCCGGTCTGCGGGTGGCGGCCGTACGGCGCCTGCGGGTCCGGGGCGCCGGGGAAGCCGTAGGCATATCCCGGCGCCGGCATTCCGTAGCCCTGACCGGGCTGGCCCGGCATGGGCTGGCCTTGCATGGGCTGACCCTGCATGGGGCCGGGCTGGGGCGGCTGCGGGCCGGGCTGTCCCCAGCCGGCTTGGTCGTCAGGTTCGTTGCCGTGTTCGCTCACGGGTGCACTCTGCCACGCTCAGCGGCGCAGCAAACCCTTGGCGACGTGTGTCACCTGCACTTCGTTGGAACCCGCATAGATCATCAGCGACTTCGCGTCGCGAGCCAGCTGCTCGACCCGGTATTCGGCCATGTAGCCGTTGCCGCCGAACAGCTGCACCGCTTCCATCGCCACCTCGCAGGCGGCGCGAGACGAATACAGCTTGTACGCCGACGCTTCGGCGATGTCGATCAAGGTGCCGGCCCGCCGGGCGGCGATGCCCTTGAAGACCATGTTGGCCACGTTGACGCGCGCGATCTCCATCTCGGCGAGCTTGAGCTGGATCAGCTGGAAGTCGCCGATCGGCTTGCCCCACAGCTCCCTGGACTTCGCATAGTCGATCGAGAGCCGCTGGCACTCCTCGATGATTCCCAGGGCGAAGGTGGCGATGCCGACCCGCTCGGCCACGAAGTTGGCCTTGGCCGATGCACGCCCGTCGGAACCGGGTGTGCCGGCGAGCAGTCGGTCGCGTCCAAGACGGACGTTGTCGAAGAAGAGCTCGCCGGTGGGGGAGGAGGCCATCCCCATCTTCTTGAAGGGCTGGGACTGGGTGAGGCCTTCCATGCCGGTGTCCAGGACGAAGGTCAGCACGGGCTGCTGACGGCGGTCGACGCCGGATCCGTCGTCGAGCTTGGCGTAGACGACGATGGTGTCGGCGTACGGGCCGTTGGTGATGAACGTCTTGTGCCCGCTGAGCAGGAAGTCGTCGCCGTCGGGTCGCACGGTCGAGCGCATCCCGCCGAACGCGTCCGATCCCGACTCGGGTTCGGTGATCGCCCAGGCGCCGACCTTGTCGAAGGTGAGCAGGTCGCGCGCCCAGCGCTTGCGCTGTTCCACGGAGCCGAGCGCGTTGATGGTCCCGGCGGTCAGTCCGGCCGAGACCCCGATGGCCGTGGGGATGCCCATGCCGACCTTGACCAGCTCGATGTTCGCGATGCTGCCCAGGGCCACCTCGAGGCCTTCGGGTTGCTCCTCGTCGAAGGGCTGCCCGGCCGCCTCCGCCTCGGTCTTGCGGATGTCGTGGTCGAAGCGCTGAGCAGCGGCCTCGGCCAGCCCGAAGGCGGAGTAGTAGCTGCGGACGAGGTCGTAGGGAGGCAGTCCCTCGAACTCGAGCGCGTCCTGGTGGGGACGGAGTTCCTTGTCCACGAACTTGCGGACGGCGTCACGGACGGCCAGGTCGTCCTGGCTCCACTCGAACATCAGATGCGTTCGATGATCGTGCCGGAGGCCTGTGCGCCACCGGCGCACATCGAGACCAGCGCGGTCTGCGCGTCGCGCCGCTCCAGCTCGTGCAGGGCGGTGGTCAGCAGTCGGGTGCCGGTGGAGCCGACCGGGTGCCCGATGGCGATGGCGCCACCGTTGACGTTGATCTTCTCCTCGGGCACCTCGTGCACCTTTGCCCACGACATCACGACCCCGGCGAATGCCTCGTTGACCTCGCAGATGTCGATGTCGCCGATGCCCATGCCCGTGTCCTTGAGCAGCTTCTCGGTCGCCTGGACCGGCCCGTCGAGGTGGTAGTAGGGGTCTGCGCCGACCAGGCAGGAGGAGATGATCCTGGCGCGCGGAGTGAGACCGAGCGAGAGGGCCAGGTCCTCGTCCATCAGGAGCAGGGCCGAGGCGCCGTCGGAGATCTGGGACGACGTACCCGCAGTGTGGACTCCGCCCTCGAGCACCGGAGCAAGCTGGGCCAGGCCCTCGAGCGTGGTCTCGCGCAGGCCCTGGTCCGTCTTCACGACCTGCGTCTGGCCGGTGGGGTTCCCCTCGGCGTCGAGGACCGGTGCCTCGACACCGAAGATCTCCCGGTCGAAGTGTCCTGCGTCGACAGCAGCGCGGGCCTTCTGCTGGGACCACAGGCCGAACTCGTCCACCTGGCTGCGGTTGAAACCGCGGTCACGGACGATCCGGTCGGCGCCCTCGAACTGGTTGGGCAGGTCGATGTCCCAGCTACTGGGGCGGGGGTCGCCCAGGCCCTTGGGAACGTTGCCGCCGAGCGGGATGCGTGACATCGACTCGATGCCGCAAGCAACCCCGACGCTGATCGCACCCGCAGCGATCATCGAGTTGATCAGGTGAGTGGACTGCTGGGCCGAGGAGCACTGGGCGTCGATGACCGTCGAGGCCGTGTGGTTGGGCAGGCCGGCATGCATCCAGGCGCGGCGCACCATGTTGTTGGACTGTTCTCCGGCCTGGGTGACGCAGCCACCGATGACCTGGTCGACGAGCTCGGGGTCGATGCCGGAGCGCCTGAGCACCTCCACCTGAGCGGCGCCGAGCAACTCGGCCGGGTGCAGACCGGCGAGCCAGCCTCGACGCTTGCCCTGCGGCGTACGGACTGCTTCGACGATGACTGGCTTGCCCATGGATGCCTCACTGGAGTCAGGTGACGGATGTGAACTGAAAGTAGAACACGTTCTCATCGGCGGCAAGCGAGGTCGCAACCAGTGGACACGATCGGTCGATTTTGGGCGAACCCCTTCCTAACATTCCGAGAGTATGTAACGATCGTCACTAGAACGTGTTCTACACACCTGGAGGAAGCAAGTGACCGTGACCGCGCAGTTGCCCGTGGGATTCGATCCGACGGACCCGGACCTGAACGAGCAGGGGATTCCGCACGAGCAGTTCAAGGCGCTGCGCCGCAGCGCACCCGTGCACTGGGTAGCCCAGGAACAGGAGGCGCGGGCCGGATTCAAGGGCTGCGACGGCTACTGGGCACTCACCAAGCACGAGGACATCGCAGCGGTGTCGAAGAACAGCAAGGTGTTCTCCACCGCCAAGCAGGGCGCCATCATCCGGTTCGCTCCGGACATGACTCCCGAGCAGGTCGAGCTGCAGGGCGTGATGCTGATCAACCAGGACCCGCCGGACCACACCAAGCTCCGCCAGGTGATCTCCCGTGGGTTCACCCCCCGCGCCATCGGTGCCCTGCACGAGGCGCTCAAGGAGCGGGCCCACAAGATCGTCGCGGATGCCAAGGCCAAGGGCTCGGGCAACTTCGTCGAGGACATCGCCGCCGAGCTCCCGCTCCAGGCCATCGCAGAGTTGATGGGAGTCCCGCAGGAGGACCGCGGCAAGCTGTTCGAGTGGTCGAACCAGATGCTCTCCTACGACGACCCGGAGATCGAGGGCGACGAGGAAGCAGCGTCGATCGAGATCCTGACCTACGCGGCAGCACTGGCCGACGAGCGTCGCAAGAACCCCAAGGACGACATCGTCACCAAGCTGCTGACCGCTGACGTCAACGGTGAGGCACTGACCGACGACGAGTTCGGGTTCTTCATCATCCTGCTCGCAGTGGCCGGCAACGAGACCACCCGCAACGCCATCACCCACGGGATGGACGCCTTCTTCAACCACCCCGAGCAGTGGGAGGACTACAAGGCGAACCGTCCCGACACCGCTGTTGACGAGATCGTGCGCTGGGCGACCCCGGTGTCGGTCTTCCAGCGGGTGGCGCTCGAGGACGTCGAGATCAACGGCCAGCTGGTCAAGGAGGGCGATCGTGTCGGGCTGTTCTACTCGAGCGGCAACTTCGACGAGGACAACTTCGACGCGCCCTACGACTTCAACATCAACCGCCAGAACAACAACCACCTCGGTTTCGGTGGTCACGGGGCGCACTACTGCATCGGCGCAAACCTGGCCCGGCTGGAGATCGAGCTGATCTTCAACGAGATCGCGGACCAGATCCCCGACATCAAGCGGGCCGGCGAACCCCACCGCCTGCGCAGCGCCTGGATCAACGGCATCAAGGCGCTCCAGGTCACCTACTGACCCACGCGTCCGCGCTCCTCGAGCCTGCACAACTGATCGCAAGTTGTGCAGGCTCGATGCGTTGCTGGCGCAGGTTGGACGCGCAAGAAGTGCAGGTTCGGCGCGCAACAAGTGCAGGTTGGGCGCGCAACAACTGCAGGTTCGTCAGAGGCGGCGGTCGGGCTGGACCCTCAGCGCCTTCAACGTCGTGGCCAGCATCCGGTAGTGACCGACCAGCATCAAGAGCTCGACCGCGGTGCGCTCATCGAGTACGTCGCGCAGTCGGCGCCAGGTCTCGTCGCTCAGGTCCTGGCTCGCGAGGAGCTCGTCGGTGACGTCGAGGAGCAGCCGGTCCCGCAGCGACCAGTCGTGCTGCTCCATGCCCTGGGGGCCCTGGGCGCCGGCGAGCAGGGCGACGGCGTCGATCTCGCCGGCGGTGAGACCGGCCCGGCGGCCGAGGCCAGCGTGCTGCTCCCACTCATAGTCCGATCCCGCGCTCGCCGCGACCCGGAGGATCACCAGCTCGGTCTCTCGCCGGGCGAGCCGTCCACCGGGCATCAGCGTGCCGGCGAAGTGCAGCCAGCCCCAGAAGAGCCGGCGATTGCGGCCCAGGGTCAGGAAGACGGCTGGCGGCTCGGTGCGTGAGACCTTGCCTGCGATCCGGGAGAAGAGCCAGATGAACGGACCCACGTCGCGCATCGACCCGGGGGCGAGCCTGGCCTGGCCGCTCACGCCTGGCCCCTCACGACTGGTCCGCCCGCCGAGCCTGGCCGACAGCAGGCAGGGCCCGGTTGGCCCCGAAGTTCATCACCCGCATCGCGCCGACATAGCCGGGGGAGAAGTGCCGCTGGATGAAGTGGATCAGCCGAATGTCGTTCGAGGTGTAGACCCAGTACTTGTTCTTCCGCACGCCCGCGATGATCGACTCGGCGGCAGCCTCGGGGGAGACCGCCCGCTTCTTGAAGTGCGCGTGCGCCCTGGTGAACGCGGGGGTGGCCTTGTCGATGCCGGCGATGTCGATGGTGTCGGTCAGGCCGGTGTCCACGCCGCCCGGGCAGACCAGGCTCACCCCGATCCCATGGCGCCGTAGATCGAACCGGAGCACCTCCGAGACCCCACGGATGCCGAACTTGCTGGCGGAGTAGGCCGCGTGCCACGGCATCCCGATGATGCCGGCCGCCGACGAGACGTTCACCAGGTGCCCGCCCCTGCCGGCCTCGATCATCGGCGGGATGAGCGTCTCGATGACGTGGATCGGTCCCATCAGGTTCACGTCCACCAGGCGCTTCCAGTGACTGTGCTCCAGCGACTGCACCGTGCCCCACGAGGAGATGCCGGCGATGTTCATCACGATGTCCATCGCCCCGTGCTCTGCGGTCAGGCCGGCTGCGAGACGGCGTACAGCCTCGTAGTCGCTGACGTCCACGGCCTCGACCAGTCCCACGTGCCCGCCGATCGCGCGGATCTGATCGGCGACCTCCAGCAGGGGCGCCTCGTTGCGGTCGGTGAGGTGGACGACCGCTCCCTCGGCCGCGGCCAGCTCGGCGGTTGCCCGCCCGATGCCGCTCGCGGCGCCAGTGATGAAGACCTGCTTGCCTGACAGGTCACGCCGAACGGATCGAGAGCTGCGCTTGCGGAACATGGTTCTCCTCGGGTCACAAGACGTGGCGGAGCGGGGCGAGTACGGCCTCGGTGAATCGGCGATAGATGTTGCGACGTTCCCAGTCGGCCAGGGTTACCGGGACACAGTTGGACAGGTCCGTCTCGAAGATCGCCTCCATCGTGGCGGCGAGCTTCGGGTCGATGAACTCGACGTTGATCTCGTAGTTGCCGCTCATGCTCAGGCGGTCGATGTTGGCGGTCCCGATGGTCGCCCAGTTGCCGTCGATGGTGGCCGTCTTGGAGTGCACCATCGCCTCACGGAACCAGTGGATCTTCACGCCGGCTTCGAGCATCTGGCTGTAGTAACCCCGGCCGAGCCAGTCGGCGACGATGTGGTTCGACTTCTGCGGCACGAGCAGGCGTACGTCGACCCCGCGCCGGGCCGCGTTGTTGATCGCGTCGACGAAGTCCTCGTCCGGGATGAAGTAGGCGTGGCTGAGCCAGACGCGACTGGTGGCGCGGTTGATCGCCTCGAGGTACATCGACCGGATCGGGAACATCCACAGCCGCGGCACGTTGCGGTGGATCCGGATCCGCGGCTCCCACTGCGAGGCGGTCTCCAGCAGCAACGGGCGCTCGCTGGCGCGGAAGCGCTTGCGGCGGTTGAGGTTCCAGAAGTCGGCGAAGGCGCGCTTGAGGTCCCACACGCCCGGCCCGGTGATCCGGCAGTGGGTGTCTCGCCACTCGGTGGCATAGGGCGTGCCGATGTTGTAGCCGCCGACGAACCCCACGGCGTCGTCGACCACCAGGATCTTGCGGTGGGCGCGGCCGTAGCGGCGCAGGTCGAAGAAGCGGAACCCGGCGTTGTAGACCGGATAGCGCAGCACCTTGAGGCTCGGGGCGAACCGCTTGAACCTCGGGTTCACCACCAGGTTGGCGAACCCGTCATAGATGATGTGTACGTCGACGCCTCGCTCGGCCGCATCGGTGAGGGCCTGCTTGAAGCGCTCGCCGACCTCGTCGCCCTTCCAGATGTAGGTCTCCAGGAGGATCTGCTTCTTCGCGCTCCCGATCGCCTCCAACATGTCGGCATAGACGTCCTTGCCGAAGGTGTAGGTCGTCACCGTGCCATCGCCCACCGAGACGGTCTCCGGCGCGGTGATCGGGAAAGGCTTCGGCTTCTTGTTCCGGCGTCGGTAGGAGTCGACGAGGGTGAGCCCCATCGCCAGCAGCACCGGGGCCGTGACGAACGTGATCAGGGACCGCCGAAGCCACGACAGTGCCCAGGCGTTGGAGAAGTTGGGTCGGAGCACGCCGTCAATCTAGTGCAGGGTGCCCACGTGGCGTGTGACTCTCTCGGGCAAAGCCGTCGCCGAGGCGTTGTCGGTGTGCCCGGTTAGGCTGAATGTCATGCGTCCAGTCACCGATCTCGAGCGTCGCGTCGCCCCCTTCCACGTGGTCTCCGACTACCAGCCAGCCGGTGACCAGCCGGCCGCCATCGCGGAGATCTCGAAGCGGATCCAGGCCGGGGTCGAGGACGTGGTGCTGCTCGGGGCGACCGGCACCGGCAAGACCGCCTCGGTCGCCTGGGTGGCCGAGCAGCTGCAACGCCCGATGCTCGTGCTCCAGCCCAACAAGACGCTTGCCGCCCAGTTCGCCAACGAGCTGCGGCACCTGTTCCCCGACAACGCGATCGAATACTTCGTCAGCTACTACGACTACTACCAGCCCGAGGCATACGTCCCGCAGACCGACACCTACATCGAGAAGGACTCCTCGATCAACGAGGAGGTCGAGCGACTCCGGCACTCGGCGACCAACTCGCTGCTCACCCGGCGTGACGTCATCGTGGTCTCCACGGTGTCGTGCATCTATGGCCTCGGCACCCCGCAGGAATACGTCGACCGGATGTTGCGCCTGCGGGTGGGGGAGGAGCACGACCGGGACTCGATCCTGCGCCGGCTGGTGGAGATCCAGTACACGCGCAACGACATGGCGTTCACCCGTGGCACCTTCCGGGTCCGTGGAGACACGCTCGAGATCTTCCCGGTCTATGAGGAGCTCGCGGTCCGCATCGAGTTCTTCGGTGACGAGATCGAGCGGTTGATGACCCTGCACCCGGTGAGCGGCGAGGTGATCACCGAGGACCAGGAGCTCTACGTCTTCCCGGCCACGCACTATGTCGCCGGCCCGGAGCGGATGGAGCGGGCGATCAACGGGATCGAGGCGGAGCTGACCGAGCAGCTCGCGAACTTCGAGCGCCAGGGCAAGCTCCTCGAGGCCCAGCGACTGCGGATGCGCACGACGTACGACGTCGAGATGATGCGCCAGGTGGGCTCGTGCTCAGGCATCGAGAACTACTCAATGCACATGGACGGGCGTCAGCGGGGCACGGCGCCGAACACCCTGCTGGACTACTTCCCCGAGGACTTCGTGCTCGTGGTCGACGAGTCCCACGTGGCCGTCCCCCAGATCGGCGGGATGTACGAGGGCGACATGTCCCGCAAGCGCAACCTGGTCGACCACGGCTTCCGGCTGCCCAGCGCGATGGACAACCGGCCACTGAAGTGGGAGGAGTTCCTGGAGCGGATCGGACAGACCATCTATCTCTCCGCGACCCCGGGCAACTACGAGTTGGACCGGGTCAGTGTCGACGGCGGCCCACCTGATGTCGTGGAGCAGATCATCCGTCCTACCGGGCTGGTCGACCCCGAGGTGATCATCCGCCCGACCAAGGGCCAGATCGACGACCTGATCCACGAGATCCGGATCCGTGCCGAGAAGAACGAGCGCGTCCTGGTCACCACGCTGACCAAGAAGATGTCCGAGGACCTCACCGACTACCTGCTCGACGCCGGCATCCGGACCCGCTACCTGCACAGCGAGGTGGACACGCTGCGCCGCATCGAGTTGCTGCGCGAGCTGAGGATGGGCGAGTACGACGTCCTGGTCGGCATCAACCTGCTCCGTGAGGGCCTCGACCTCCCCGAGGTCTCCTTGGTCGCGATCCTGGACGCCGACAAAGAGGGGTTCCTGCGCTCGGACAAGTCGCTGATCCAGACCATCGGGCGTGCGGCGCGAAACGTGTCGGGCCAGGTCTTCATGTATGCCGACAAGATCACGCCGTCGATGGAGAAGGCGATCGACGAGACCAACCGGCGACGTGAGAAGCAGGTCGCCTACAACAAGGAGCGCGGGCTCGATCCGCAGCCGCTGCGCAAGAAGATCGCCGACATCACCGACCTGCTGGCCCGGGAGGACGAGAACACCGAGGAGCTGCTCAAGAGCTGGCAGCTCGACCAGAAGGGCAAGAAGGCACCGGTGCCGGCGCTGTCGCGTACGGACGCGGGCAAGCACGCAGCCGACCTGGCAGGCATGCCCAGCGCGGACCTGGCCCAGCTGATCCAGGACCTCACCGACCAGATGCACAACGCTGCCGCGGAGCTCCAGTTCGAGGTGGCAGCCCGGCTGCGCGACGAGATCTCCGAGCTCAAGAAGGAACTGCGCCAGATGATGGAGGCCACCAAGTGAGGGAGCGCAGGTCCCGCAGCCAACCCGGTGACCATCCGATCGCCGAGCGGGTCGCCGCCATAGTCGAGAACGCCAAATTCAGTCCGGTCCGTTGGGGGACCGGCTATGACATGGCACAGGTGGACCACTTCCTGGACGACCTCGTCGTCCTGGTCCGCAACGGGCACCCGATCGACTCTCCGGTCGCCCTGGTCCAGTTCCGCCCGAGCAAGCTGCGCGAGGGCTATCACGTGGGCGAGGTCGACGACTTCCTCGACGAGGTGGTCGCCACCGTGGCTGCCTTGGTCCGTGGGGACGAGCCGGAGCGCTTGGCCCGCTGTGAGTCCGCAGAGGGTGAGCCGCCGACGCTGTTCGAGTCGGCGCCGAGCGTGATCGAGGAGCAGCGCGGAGTGCTCGCAAGGCTCTTGCGCCGCAAGCGCTGACCCCGTCACTTTCCGGCCCCTGTCTCGTTGGTTGGGATCTACGGAGACTGTCGCCGTAGGTCATTGCCCAAAACGAGAACACGTTCTACTGTGGTCGCAGTCGCGTTGAGGGCCGATGCGAGGGAGAAGTCACCGGGGAGGTGTCTGCGTGGGGTTTTCTGCTGTGTCCGTGGTCCGTGGACCCGGTGAGATGACCGGGATGGTCATCCAGGTGACAAAGCGCATCTTCACCCGTCCATTCCAGTTCCGTGAGTTCATCGAGCAGGCCTGGTTCATCACGTCCGTGACGCTGATGCCGACCCTCCTGGTCTCGATCCCCTTCGGCGCCGTGATCTCACTGCAGGTCGGAAACCTGACCGGCCAGCTCGGCGCACAATCGTTCGCAGGCGCCACTGCGGTCCTCGCCGTGGTGCGCGAAGCAGCCCCGATCGCCGCCGCCTTGATCATCGCGGGTGCCGCGGGCTCAGCAATCTGCTCGGACATGGGAGCCCGCAAGATCCGCGAGGAGATAGATGCCATGGAGGTCCTCGGCATCGACCCACTCGAACGACTCGTCGCCCCCCGGGTGTGCGCCACCGTCTTCGTGGCGATGATGATCAACGGCCTGGTGATCACTGCCGGCATCAGCGGCGCCTACTTCTTCACCGTGATCATCCAGGGCGGCTCGGCCGGTGCGTTCCTCTCCTCCTTCACCGCGCTGGCCACCCTGCCTGACCTGTGGATCGCCATGATCAAGGCCGCCGTGTTCGGCTGGTTGGCCGCGATTGTCGGTGCCTACAAGGGGCTCAACGCGGGTGGTGGGCCCAGCGGTGTCGGGCGGGCAGTGAACGAGTCGGTGATCGTCGCGTTCATGCTGCTGTTCTTCATGAACGCGATCATCACGGCGATCTACTTCCAAGTCGTCCCACCGCCGGGGTTGTGATGGCGACGATCATGAAGCTCGGCGCGCCCGCCCTCAAGGCCCGACGCGACAGCCTTGAGCAGGCCGGCGACCAGTTCCTCTTCTACGTGAAGGCGCTCGCCTGGACGCCGCGTGCGCTCAAGCGCTATCGACGCGAGATCCTGAACACCCTGGCCGAGGTCACCTTCGGCGCTGGTGGCCTCACCGTCATCGCCGGCACCGTGGGTGTGATCGCGTTCCTGGCGTTCTTCGCGGGCACCGAGGTCGGCATCCAGGGCTATGCGTCGCTGAGCCAGATCGGTGTGGCGAAGTTCAGTGCGTTCATCTCCGCCTACTTCAACACCCGCGAGGTGGCGCCGTTGATCTCCTCGATCGCGCTGGCCGCGACCGTGGGCTGCGGCTACACCGCCCGTCTCGGCGCGATGCGGATCTCGGAGGAGATCGACGCGCTCGAGGTGATGGGCGTGCCGTCCCTTCCCTACCTGGTCACCACACGGATGATCGCCGCCTTCATCGCCGTGATCCCGCTCTACATCGTCGCGCTCTCGGCGTCCTATCTCTCGCCGCGCCTGATCACCACGATGATGTACGGCCAGTCGTCCGGCACCTATGACCACTACTTCATCCAGTTCCTGCCCCCCATCGACATGCTCTGGTCCTTCTTCAAGCTGCTCTTCCTGGCGACCTCGATCATCCTGATCCACTGCTACTACGGCTACACGGCCTCCGGTGGCCCGGCAGGAGTCGGTACGGCGGTGGGCCGCGCGATCCGGACATCCATCGTGTGGACCGTGGTCGCCAACTTCTTCCTGAGCTTTGCCATCTGGGGCTCGACGACCACGGTCCGGATCACGGGGTAGTCGCGATGTTGGTCAACCTTCACCACGGGAACGCAGCCGAGCACCGCCGCCTGCTCCTCTGCGGCGTGCTCTTCCTGTCCCTCATCGGAGGCCTGCTCGCACTCTCCATCGCGGTCTACCAGAAGGCCTTCCAGCCGGTCACGATGGTGACGATCAAGGCCGATCGGGCGGGTCTGCAGCTCGCCAAGTTCGGCGACGTCCGCGTCCATGGCGCGTTGGTCGGCCAGGTGCGATCGATCGAGCAGGACGGCAAGGAGGCCTCGATCCGGGTCGGGCTCGATCCGGAGTCAGCCAAGAACATCCCGGCCAACGTCAAGGTCGAGATCATCCCGACCACGCTCTTCGGCCAGAAGTTCATCGCCTTCGTCGACCCCGAGGACGCCCCCGAGGGTTCGCTCGAAGAGGGCACAGTGATTCCGTCGAGTCGGGTGGAGACGAACGTCGAGCTGAGTCGGATCCTGGCCGACCTGTTCCCGCTGCTGCGCTCGGTTCGACCGGCCGATCTGAACGCCACCCTCAACGCCGTCTCGACGGCTCTCGACGGTCGCGGCGAGGACCTGGGCAAGACCCTCGACAAGCTGGACGGGTTCCTCACCGACATCAAGCCGCACCTGCCGACCCTGCGCAAGGACCTGGTCCTGCTGGCCGAGGTCGCCGAGACCTACTCGATCGCGGCGCCGGACCTGATCGAGGTCCTCAAGGACGTCACTGTCACCAGCAAGACCGTGATCGAGAAGAAGGAGGACCTCGGGGTCTTCTTCGCCGACCTGACCGGTCTGGCCGACACCACCACCCGGGTGCTGTCCGCCAACGAGAAGGACCTGATCCGTGCAGGCGAGCTCGCCCGGCCGGTGCTCGACCTGCTCGCGACGTACTCCCCGGAATTCCCCTGCCTGCTGCGCGGACTGGACCGCTACGACGAGCGCCTGGGCGACATGTTCTCCGGCGACCGGGTCAAGCAGTACGTCGAGCTGGGCGCCACCCAGAAGGAGGGCTACAAGGCGGAGGACCGACCGGTCTTCGGCGAGGTCGGCCACGGTCCGTGGTGCGCTGGCCTGCCGAACCCGCCCACTCCCTTCCCTCCGGGTGTCAAGCTGAAGGACGGGGACAACGGCAGCCTGGACAACTCGCCGACCTCCCTGCTGCAGGATCCCTCCAGGCTGCTCGACATCCTCGGCATCAGCCAGTCCTCCCTGTCGGGGGACGGCGTCGGACGAACCACCATGGGCTATGCCGGCACCCGTGCCGACCAGCACCTGACCAGCACCCTCCTGGGTGCCGAGGCGGGGGAGTCCCCGTCGGGATATGGGTCGCTCTCCTCGCTCCTCTACGGCCCCCTGGTGCGCGGATCGGCCGGTGAAGCCCAGTGAGTCGCAATTCCGAGACGATGGCGGCCGGCATCAAGCTGGCGATCTTCACCCTGGCCAGCATCCTGGTCACCGGCCTGCTGGCCGCGATCATGGGCAACTTCGGGTTCGGGCCGGGCAAGGTCTACAAGGCCGAGTTCACCAGCGCCAGCCAGCTCGAGAAGGGCGACGACGTCCGCGTTGCGGGGGTCGCCATCGGCGAGGTCAAGAAGGTCGAGCACTTCAAGCGCAACCGGGCACTGGTCACCTTCCGGGTGAAGGCCGACGTACCCGTCACCACGTCCACCCGGGCCGAGATCAGGTTCAAGAACCTGGTGGGCGACCGCTACCTCGCGATCGAGCCGGGCAAGAACCCCAAGGCCAAGAGGCTCGACGCGGACTCGACCATCCCGGTCGCCAACACCGAGCCCGCGCTCGACCTCACCACGCTGTTCAACGGGTTCAAGCCGCTGTTCACCGCGCTCGATCCCGACCAGGTCAACGAGCTGTCGATGAACCTGGTCCAGGTGCTGCAGGGTGAGGGCGGCACCGTGGCGAGCCTGCTGGAGAACACCGCCTCGCTCACCGGCACCCTGGCCGGTCGGGACGACCTGATCGGTGAGGTGATCACCAACCTCAGCAAGACCATGGACACCGTGAACGGGCGCAGCGGACAGCTGACCGCCCTGATCAAGGAACTGAAGGGCTGGATGAAGAACCTGGCCACCGACCGCAAGACGATCGGCGGGTCCCTCGACAACATCTCCGACCTGACCGAGGTGGTCGCCGGGTTGATCGAGGAGGCGCGCCCCTATCTGAAGGCCGACGTCGCCGAGCTCAAGAAGGTCTCCCAGCTGCTCACCCGCCCCGAGAGCCGTGACGTGCTCACCGAGCTCCTCGACCGCCTGCCCGAGTCGATGACCGACCAGACCCGGACCGGGACCTACGGCTCCTGGTACAACTACTACCTCTGTGCGGTGTCGGTGAAGATCCAGCTCCCGATCCTCTCCGACGTCCCCTTGCTCGACGAGTTGCAGAAGCTGCTCGGCAGCTTCAAGCTCAAGTCCTCGGCTGCGAGGTGCCAGTGATGCGGCACTACACCCAGGCCCAGACTCTCCGGCTCGGCGCCTTCACGATCGTGATCATGCTGCTGATCGTGGCGGCGGCCTTCAACCTCTCCAAGTTCCCCGGCTTCGGCGGCGACTCCTACCAGGCCGAGTTCGCCGATGCCTCGGGACTGCGCAAGGGCAACATGGTCCAGGTCGGGGGCATCCGTGCCGGCCGGGTCCAGGACATTACCCTGCGCGACGGCAAGGTGCTGGTGAAGTTCGAGGTCGACCACGGGGTCGAGTTCGGCAAGAAGAGCCGTGCCTCGGTCGAAGTGCTCAACCTGCTCGGCGAGAAGTATCTCGAGCTCACTCCTGCCGGATCGGGACAGCTGAGCAGCGACGACCTCATTCCTGTCGAGCGGACCGAGTCCGCCTATGACATCGTCGGCGTCCTCGGTGACCTCACCTCCACCACGGAGAAGATCGACACCGAACGCCTGCGCGAGGCGCTGAACACGGTCTCCGACACCGTCGACGCCTCCGGCCCGGAGATCGAAGCGGCCTTCGAGGGGATCTCGGCCCTCTCGCAATCCATCTCCAGCCGCGACGAGGAGCTGCAGACCCTGTTGAGTGGATCCTCGTCCGTGAGCGAGATCCTCGACGACCGCAGTGACGACATCGTCAGCCTGATGAAGAATGCCGACCTCGTCTTCAAGGAGCTCCGGACCCGCAAGGACTCCGTGCACCGGCTCCTGGTCAACGCCCGCACCCTGGCCAAGGAGCTGCGCGGAGTGGCTGCCGACAACCAGAAGCAGATCGCTCCCGCCCTGAAGGAGCTCGACGACCTGCTCAACTTCCTGACCACCAAGGAGAAGGAGCTCAAGGCGACCCTGGCTGCCTATGGCCCCTATGCCGACATCCTCGGCAACATCATCGGAACGGGCCCCTGGTTCGACGCCTATGTCGTGAACCTCGCGTCCCTCGCCACCGGTGAGTTCTCCCAGCTGGGGGAGGTGCCGTGATGCTGGCAAGGATCAACACCCGTGTGGTCCTGGTGGCAGTCGCCGTACTGCTGCTGATCGCAGCGTTCCTGATGTTCGACAAGGACACCGAGCAGAAGACCGTCACGGCCCACTTCCCGCGCGCCGTCAGCGTGTTCGTCGGCACCGACGTACGCGTGCTGGGCGTCAACGTCGGAGAGGTGACCGCCGTGGTCCCGGAGGGCAACTCGGTCCGCGTCGACATGACGTACGACGCGTCCTTCAAGATCCCGGCGGACGCCAAGGCCGTCGTGATCACGCCCACCCTCGTCGCGGACCGGTTCGTCCAGCTGACGCCGGTCTACGAAGAGGGCCCGGTGATGGCCGACAAGGCCGACATCGCGTTGAAGGACAGCGACGTGCCCGTCGAGCTGGACCGGATCTATGCCGGCCTGCGCGACCTCAGCGAGACGCTCGGACCCAACGGGGTCAACAAGGACGGCACCCTGGATCACCTGCTCGCCGTGGCGAACAAGAACCTCGGCGGCAAGGGCAAGAAGGGCAACGACGCGATCCGGAGCCTGTCCGAGGCGGCGGAGACGTTCGGCGACGGCAGTGGGGACCTGTTCAGCACGGTCAAGCACCTGGCGGAGTTCACCGACACGCTGGCCACCAACGACGAGCTGGTGGTGGCCTTCATGAAGGACCTCACCGGAGTGACTGCCGATCTGGCCGAGGAGCGTGACGAGCTCGAAGCCGCCCTCACCGAGGTGGCCGGAGCCATCGGCACGGTCGAGTCCTTCGTCGAGGACAACCGAGAGGCATTGAGCACCGACGTGGAGAAGCTGACCCGGGTGATCAAGAACATCGCCTCGGAGAAGGACAGCATGGACCTGGCCCTCACCGCCGGCCCCGTCGGGATCGGCAACCTGGTTCTCGCCTTCGACGACAAGTCCGGGGCGATCGGATCCCGGTTCGGCTTCCAGGGCAACGTCGCTGACGCCGATGGCTTCCTCTGCGCGATCGTCCAGCAGTCCGAGCTGCCGAAGGCCGCCAAGGACCTCGCCTGCACGCTCTTCGAGGCGGCCCTGGAGCCGATCGTGTCCCAAGCCAACCAGAAGCTCCCGATGTCGGGCGGCACGGCCTCGGAGACCTCCCGCGAGGACCTCTCCTCGGCGTACGCCTCGGGCACTGGCTCCGAGCTCAGCGACCTCCTGGGGGCACGATGACCGCCCGCATCCCGACCCGGCCGATGAAGCGGATCGCGACGGTGCTGATCGCGTCGCTGGCGCTCCTGCTGGCAGCGTGTGACTTCGACGGCGCCTACGACCTGCCGCTGCCGGGCTCACCGGTGGACAAGGACAAGTCCTACGTGATCACCGCGGACTTCCGCGACGTGCTCAACGTCGTACCCAAGTCCCCGGTGATGGTGGACGACGTCACCGTCGGCGAGATCACCGAGGTCGACCGCAACGGGTGGCACGCCCGGGTCACTATGCGGATCCGCGACGACGTGAAGCTCCCGGCCAACTCGATGGCGATGATCCGCCAGACCAGCCTCCTGGGTGAGAAGTACGTCGCCCTCGAGGAACCGGTCGACGAGCCCGCAGCCGGAGTCCTCACCGACAAGGGGCACATCGCTCTCAGTGCGACCGGTCGCAACCCCGAGGTCGAGGAAGTGCTCGGCGCGCTCTCCTTCCTGCTCAGCGGCGGGGGAGTGGCCCAGCTGGGCACCATCACGACCGAGCTCAACAACGTGATGAGCGGACGCACCGGTGACGTGAAGAGGCTGCTCACCAACCTCGACCAGGTCGTCGGCACCCTCGATGACCAGAAGGCCGACATCATCGACGCGATGGAGTCGATGAACAAGCTCGCCACCACGCTGAACACCGAGCGCGATGCCATCGGCGAAGCCATCGACGTGATGCCCGCGGCGATCAAGGTGCTCAAGGACCAGCACGGCGAGCTGGTGAAGATGCTCAAAGGCCTCGAGGAGCTCGGCAAGGTCGGCACCCGGGTCATCGGCGCGAGCAAGGACGACCTGATCGCCTCGCTGAAGTCGCTGAAGCCGATCCTGACCGCGCTCAACGAGGCCGGCGCCTCGCTGCCTGCCGGTTTGTCGCTGATGCTGAGCTTCCCGTTCCCCGAAGAGGCCCAGGACATCGTGAAGGGGGACTACGGCAACACCGAGATCCGTCTCGACGTGAACCTGGAGAACTACATCACCGATTCGCTGATCACGCTCCCGGACCCCGCCGAGCTGGTCAAGGACCTGACCAAGTGCCTGGGCAGCGGCAATCTCGCCAGCAAGGCGTGCGCCAAGTTCCTGACCAACCTGGACCTGTTCCGCGAGCTGCGGGCCGCCTGCAAGGAGCCGATCAACAAGCTGCGTGACGTCTGCAAGATCCTCGCCAAGCTTCCCGGCGGTGGCTTGCCGGACCTCAGTGACCTCAGCAAGCTGCTCGGCCAGCCGGGGCTCTCCGCCGTACCGGAGCTGCTGGGGCTCGACGGTCTGCTCGGACTCAAGAAGGCCGCGACCGGTGGCCCGGACGCACCCAGGGCCGACCTCTACGGAACGGGGATCACGTCATGATGACCCGAGGCGTCAAGATCCGGCTGATGGCCTTCGTGGTCCTCAGCGCAGTCGGCATCGTCTATGTGACCGCGAACTACCTGGGCCTCGTCGACCGAGTGCTGGGGCGTGGGATCACCGTGCACGCGACCCTGCCTGACTCCGGTGGCCTGTTCGTCGGCAGTGAGGTCACCTATCGCGGGACCAAGGTCGGCAAGGTCAGCGACATGAAGGTGACCAAGAAGGGCCTCCTGGTCGACATGAAGATCGAGGACGGCTACCGGATCCCCAAGGACTCCCCGGTCAAGGTGCACAACCTCTCGGCCGTGGGTGAGCAGTACATCGACTTCCTGCCCGAGGACGGCGAGGGTCCCTATGCGGAGGAGGGCTACACCTTCCGTGGCACGAAGGACTCCCTGCCCGTCGGTGAGGACGAGGTGCTGATCAAGCTCGACGCGTTCGTGAACTCCGTGGACAAGGACAACCTCTCGTCCTTCATCAAGGAGCTCGGCGCGATGTTCAAGGACACCGGCCGTCCGCTCCAGAAGCTGATCGACAGCGGCAGCGAGTTCATCGACGTCGCGTCCGCGCACACGCAGGAGACGATCAAGCTCCTGGACACCGGTCTGAAGGTCCTCGAGACCCAGCAGGGCCAGGGAGAGAACATCAAGGCCTTCTCCCGAGACCTCGCCTCGCTCACCGAGGTGCTGAAGAACAAGGACGGGGACCTGCGCAAGATCCTCGAGCTGACCCCGGAGGCGGCCACCGAGATCGACGGGCTGCTCCAGGACCTGGAGCCCACCCTGCCGGTGCTGCTGGCCAACATGATCACCACGAGTCAGGTGGCGGTGAACCACCTCGACGGCATCGAGCAGCTCCTGGTCTCCTTCCCGCTCGCCGTGGCCAGCGGGTTCACCGGAACCCCGGGCGACGGTTGGGGACACGTCAACATCCAGCTCGCGCAGTCACCCGGCCCGTGCCGGGGGGAGGGCTACATGCCCGCCACCGAGTGGCGCCGCGGGGACCAGCTCGATGACACGGCCGTCTATCCGGCGAAGTGCCTCAACCCCGGCAAGTCCGTCCAGCGCGGGTCGGTGTTCGCTCCTGGTCGCAGCCAGGGCGCCAACTCGACCGGCAAGTCGTACCGGGGCACCTACAACCCATCCACCGGCGAGGTCGACGGTGCGATGGACAAGGACGGCAACCCGATCTCCGTACACTCTCCGCAGAACCTGTCCGTGCTCGGAAACGATTCCTGGAAGTGGCTCCTCGTGGGGCCGGTGGCTGACTAAGTGACTCCTGTTCTTCAAGAGACCGAACAACGCCGCGATCGCACCACGCGACTCAACACGTGGCTCTATGTCCTCGTCGTGCTCCTGGTGTGCGCTGCGACGGTGGTGGGGGTGTTCGTCGTGAAGCCTGCCTTCTCCGACGAGTCCTCGAGCGTGACCTCCGAGCGCACGTCCGAGGACGTGCCTGCGACGACGTACGCCGAGGTGCTCGAGGCGGCGAGGAACGTCGCGCTCGCCTTCACCAATGTCGACTACCGGGACCTGGACGAGTCCCTGGACAAGATGCTGGCAGGTGCCACGGGCGACTTCGCCAAGCAGTACAAGTCCTCCACCGAGGGACTGCGCACGGTGATGACCGAGAACAAGTCGGTGATGAAGAGCAAGGTCCTGGCTGCCGGGATCGTGACCATCTCCGAGTTCACCGCGCGCGCCCTGGTCAGCACGTCCGGCACGGTCACCAACACCAGCACCAAGGGTGACAAGTCGGCGCGTGAGATGAGACTCCAGCTGGACCTCAGCAAGGTCAAGGGCAAGTGGCTGGTCAACGATGTGCAGTTCGTGGGTTGATGCAGATGACTGACAAGACTCCTCGCAAGCCCGTCGCAGGATCCCGGGTCCCGACCAGCGCTCCGCGCCGGATCGCCGGACGTGCGGCCCGTCCCACCGAGGCCGGACCGGACACGTCCGCCGTCGAGGACCTGCAGGTCGCTGCGGCGGCAGACGCCGCCGAGGCAGACGCTGCGGCGGCAGGCGCCGCCACGGATTCCGGTGCGAGCACGGACGCAGGCTCCGGCGCGAGCTCGGACACGGGCCCGGACAAGGCGCCGGACGCAGACACAACTTCGTCCAACCCGGCCACGGATGACGCGGATGACACGGCTGGGCGCACCGCAGGTGATGAACCAGTTGGCGACCCGATCGTTGAACCGGGCGATGAGCAGGAGCCGGCCGCGGCAAAGCCCGGGCTCCTGTCCCGCCGGCGTACGACCAGAGTGCTCACGGCCGTCGCCGCGCTGCTCACCCTGGCAATCGTCGCCGGTCTCGCGACCTCGTGGGTCGCCTCTCGCGAGGACGATGCGGGCAGCGCTGAGGTCCTTGCCTTCGACAAGCCCTACAAGGTCTCCGACGAGCCGGTGAAGGTCCCGGTCACCGACTGGAACTCGGCCAACACAGCTGCCGAGAAGGCGATCACCGAGATCTTCACCTTCGACTGGAAGGACTACGACAAGAACGTCGAGGCCGCCAAGGGGTTGATCACCGACCGTTTCGCCAAGGAATACTCGCGCACTGCAAAGGCGACCCGGGAGAAGTTCGTGGCCAGCAAGGCCGACTATGACGTCACCGTGGTGGGCCGCTCTGTCGTGGAAGCGACCAAGGACGAAGTGGCCACGCTGATCTTCCTGAACCAATTCGTCTACAAGGGCGAGGGCAAGCAGCGCACCGGGCCCGAGGTCTACCAGGCCCGGATGCTGGTGCGGATGGTGCGCACCGACAACGGCTGGCTGGTCGACGAGCTCCGCACGGACTGACCTTCCCGACACACGCGGGTTGCGTTGTCGGATTCTCTGGACATTGCCCCGGTACCGGACTAGTTTGGGACAAACTAGAACACGTTCCACTTTGTGGTGAGTTCGTCGTGTTCCTTGATGTCTGAGTCGTCGAGAGGGAAGGATCCGGTCATGCCACCACTCGACGACACCATTGAGACTGACCTGGTCATCATCGGCGGCGGCCCCACGGGCCTGTTCGCCGCCTACTACGCCGGCTTCCGGGGCCTGCGGGTCGCCGTCATCGACTCCCTGCCCGAGCTGGGTGGACAGGTGACCGCGATGTATCCCGAGAAGGCGATCCTCGACGTGGCCGGGTTCCCGACCGTCAAGGGCCGCGAGCTCGTTGCCGGACTCGTGGAACAGGCCGCGGTGGCCGATCCGACGTACCTCCTCGGACGCAGCGCCACGAAGATGACCACCGGCGACGACGGCGTGAGCGTAGGCCTCGAGGACGGCACCACCGTCAGCGCCAAGGCAGCGCTGATCACGGCGGGGATCGGGAAGTTCAGTCCTCGCCCCCTTCCTGCAGCCGACGACTGGATCGGCCGCGGCGTCGAGTTCTTCGTCCCCTCGTTCGCCCCCTACCAGGGCAAGGACGTGGTCATCGTCGGCGGTGGTGACAGCGCGTTCGACTGGGCCGTCCACCTGGAGCCGATCGCCAAGAGCGTCACGCTTGTCCACCGTCGCGATGCCTTCCGTGCCCACGAGCGCACCGTGGAGCAGGTGCGCGCCAGCTCGGTGGAGATCATCACCAAGGCTGAGATCAGCGCCATCCGCGGCGGCAGCAGCGTCGAGGAGATCGACATCGCCGTCGGGGACGAGATCATCACCCGCCCGGCCCAGGCCGTGGTCGCCGCCCTCGGCTTCATCGCAGATCTCGGCCCGATGAAGGAATGGGGCCTGGAGCTCGACAAACGCCACGTCGTCGTGGACTCCGCGATGAAGACCAACTTGGACCGGGTCTTCGCGGCCGGTGACATCACCGAATATCCCGGCAAGGTGCGCTTGATCGCAGTCGGATTCGGTGAGGCCGCCACCGCCGTCAACAACGCCGCAGTTGCCATCGATCCTTCTGCGCATGTCTTCCCGGGCCACTCGAGCGAGGGCAGCTGACGTGTCGGGTCGCGACGGAGTACGGATGGACGCCCAGGAGCTCGACAACTTCCTGCGCGCCAACATCAAGGTCCAGGTCGCGACCGCCGGCAAAAACGGTCGGCCGCACCTGACCACCCTGTTCTACATCGTGCTCGACGACGGCCGGATCGCGTTCTGGACCTACGGGCGCTCACAGAAGATCGTCAACCTCGAGCGGGATCCACGGATCACGTGCCTCGTCGAGGACGGGGTCGACTACTTCGAGCTCCGCGGCGCCAGCATCACGGGCTCCGCCGAGATCGTCCGCGAGCACGACCGCATCCTCGAGATCGGGGGCGCCGTCGCAGCCCGAATGGTCGGGGTGGACTCGGTCGAAGATCTCGGGGAGATCGGCCTCGACGAAATCCGTCGACAAGCAGGCAAACGGGTCGCAGTGATCGTCACACCCGAACGGGTGGGCACCTGGGACCACAGGAAGATGAAGGGATGAATCGATGAAGGTCAAGGTTGATTTCGACCTGTGCGAGTCCAACGCACTCTGCGAGGCGCTCGCGCCGGACGTTTTTGAGCTCGACGACGACGACTACCTGGTGATCAAGCAGGACGACGTCACCGACGAGAACATCGGCAGGATCAAGCAGGCCGTAGCCGCATGCCCGCGCTCGGCGATCTCGATCACGGAGGACTGAGGCAGTGACAGCGCTCGATCTCGATGGCCGCGTCGCCATCGTCACAGGTGCCGGCCAGGGCCTCGGCCGGGCCGAGGCCGTCGAACTGGCCCGATCCGGGGCCCGGGTCGTGCTCAACGACCTTCCGGGTGCCGCCGACGAGGCCGCCGAGGAGATCCGGAGCCTCGGTGGCGAGGCACGCGTGGCCCCGGGCGACGTGGGCGAGCGGGCCACCGCGGACCTGATGGTCTCCACGGCACTGGAGGAGTTCGGCAGCCTCGACATCGTGGTGAACAACGCCGGGATCACCCGTGACCGGATGCTGTTCAACCTCAGCGACGAGGAGTGGGACCTGGTGTTGAAGGTGCACCTGCGCGGTCACTTCCTGCTCACCCGGAACGCTGCCTCACACTGGCGCTCGCTGTCGAAGGAGTCGGGCGCCCCGGTCCAGGGAAGCATCGTCAACACGGCCTCCGAGGCGTTCCTCTCCGGCTCGCCGGGGCAGGCGAACTATGCCGCGGCCAAGGCTGGCATCACCGCGCTCACCCTGTCGGCTGCCCGGGGCCTGGCCAAGATCGGCGTACGCGCGAATGCGATCTGCCCCCGCGCGCGCACCTCGATGACCGCCGCGGTCTTCGGCGAGGACACCTCCGGTGAGGCGATCGACCCCTATTCGCCGGAGCACGTCGCGCCCCTGGTCGCCTATCTCGCCTCCCCGCAGGCCGAGTCCATCAACGGCCAGGTCTTCGTGGTCTACGGCGGGATGGTTGCGCTGCTGGCTGCGCCAGTCGTCGAACAGCGCTTTGACGCGAGCGGCGACACCTGGGACCTCGACGACCTCGGCAAGCAGATCGGCGGCTACTTCGAGACGCGTGAGGACAAGAGCCGCAGCTTCTCGGCCGATTCCGTCATGCAACTGACTGTCTGAACCACCCACCCGGAAGAACGAGGAAGAACATGGGCCGATTGGCCGGCAAGACCGCAATCGTCACCGGCGGAGCACAGGGACAGGGAGCGCAGATCGCGCGCGCCTTCGTCACCGAGGGTGCGCGCGTCGTGATCGCAGACGTGGCCCAGGAGGCAGGCGAAGCGCTTGCCGCCGAGCTGGGTGAGGCTGCGGTCTTCATGAATCACGACGTCAGCAACGAGGAGTCGTGGCAGGCCACCGTCACGGCGGCGAACGAGAAGTTCGGCCCGGTCAACGTGCTGGTCAACAACGCCGGGATCCTCCGCTTCAACGCGCTCGAGTTCACCTCTCTCGAGGAGTACATGCAGCTGGTCAACATCAACCAGGTCGGCTGCTTCCTCGGGATGAAGTCCGTGGCTCGCACGATGCGCAAGAACGGTGGCGGCTCGATCATCAACGCCTCCTCCGTGGAGGGACTCGGCGGTATGCCGACACTGGTCGCCTACTCCGCGACGAAGTTCGCGATCCGCGGGATGACCAAGGTCGCTGCCCTCGAGCTCGGTCCCAAGGGGATCCGGGTCAACTCGGTGCACCCCGGGATGATCGACACCGGGATGACCCGCGTGCACGGCGGGGACGCGGCCATGGAGTTCGGTGCCTCGAAGGTGGCGCTCAAGCGGGTCGGCACGCCGGCCGACGTCGCGCCGCTCTATGTCTACCTGGCTTCGGACGAGAGCTCGTACGTCACCGGAGCCGAGATCGCGATCGACGGGGGAGCGACGGCCACCCACGCATTCGGCGGCTGACCAACCCAACTTCTCACGCCGACCCGGCAGTTGTTGACCGAAGTATGAGTCAACAACTGCCGGGTCGACGCATTGCTGCCCGGCTCGGCGGTCAACAACTGCCGGGTCGACGCATTGCTGCCCGGCTCGGCGGTCAACAACTGCCGGGTCGACGCATTACTACCGGGGGCAGACTGTCAACAACTGCCGGGTCAGCGGACGAGCAGGCGGATGGCGACGGCCATCGACTTCTCGACGTCCTCGGCAGAGGTGCGGCCGGTGACCCAGCCGACCAGCGACGAGAGCCAGACGTCACCGAGGACGCGGGCGATGGCGACCTCCTCCGAGGTCGGCTCGTCGGCACCCTGGCGGGTGCCCATGGCGTCGGTGAGCATCCCGGTCAGCATCATGCCGACGTGATGGATCTCGGCCGAGACACTGGCGTCGGCGAACATGAAGGCACGAGTGAGAGCCTCGGTGAGGTGCGGGTCCTTCTGCAGGATCCGCGTGGTCCGGCCGAGGACGAAGTTGACCCGTTCGGCTGCGGTGTCACCAGGAATGGGCTTGCCGGCGCGCTGTCCCTGGGCGTTCTCGAACTCGCGACCGAGCGCGGAGACGAGCAGGTGGATCTTCGACGGGAAGTAGCGGTAGAGCGTGCCCAGGGCGACATCGGCCTGTTCGGCGACGCCCCGCATCTGCACGGCGTCGAAACCACCGCGGGAGGCAAGGTCGATCGTTGCGTCCAGGATTCGCTTGCGCCGCTCTCGTTGAGCGGCAGATCCGAGATCGTCCTGAGTGAGCGAGTTCAGCGCATTCACGTGGCTCTCCTCTCATCAGGAACAAATGGTTCGTGGCACAAGGCACAATTCATGCGGAAATCCCTGTCCACCCTATGACGTTGACGCCTTGATCGATCCGAGCGTCTAGGCTACTGCCTCGTAGGCCATAATAGGAACACGTTCCACTTTCGGCGAATGTCGGGCGTGGCGCGCCCCCGGTCCCGACTGGCGTCGGGGGAGACGAGAAGGAAGAGGTGACCGCCATGCGCATCGCACTGCTGTCCTACCGCAGCAAGCCGCATTGCGGTGGCCAGGGTGTCTACATCAGGCACCTGAGCCGCGAGCTGGTGGCACTCGGCCACGAGGTCGAGGTGTTCTCCGGACAGCCCTATCCGGAGCTGGACGAGGGGGTCGGCCTGACCAAGGTCCCCAGCCTCGACCTCTACCGCGAGCCGGACCCGTTCCGGATCCCCAAGCTCAAGGAGTTCCGCGACCTCATCGACGTCGAGGAGTTCCTCACCATGTGCACGGCCGGGTTCCCCGAGCCGAAGACCTTCGGCAAGCGCGTCGCTCGGCTGATCAAGGCCCGCCGGGATGAGTTCGACATCGTCCACGACAACCAGGTGCTCGCCCACGGCATGGTCGACATCATGGATGCCGGGATCCCGCTGATCACCACCCTGCACCACCCGATCACCTTCGACCGCAAGCTCGATCTGGCCGCCGCGCCCAACTGGCGCAAGAAGCTCAGCACCCGACGTTGGTACGGGTTCCTGAAGATGCAGGGCAAGGTCGCCCGCCGCGCCGTGAAGATCCTGTCGCCCTCGGAGTCGTCGGCGCGCGACATCGTGACCGACTTCGGCGTCGACCCGGAGCGGATCCAGGTCATCCCGCTCGGGGCGGACGACGTGTTCGCGCCGCCGACCACGCCGCGGGTGCCGGGACGGATCGTCGCCATGGCCAGTGCGGATGCCCCGATCAAGGGTGTGGCAACCCTGCTGGAGGCGTTCGCCAAGCTGCGCACCGAGCGCGACCTCGAGCTGATCCTGGTCACCAAGCCCGAGGTCGGGGGCCGTACCGAGCAGCTCATCGAGAAGCTCGCCATCAAGGACTCCGTCAGCTTCGTCAACGGCATCAGCGACGCCGAGCTCGTCGAGGTGATGGGCTCGGCCGAACTGGCCTGCGTCCCGAGCCTCTATGAGGGGTTCTCGCTTCCCACTGCCGAGCTGATGGCGTGCGAGACGCCGTTGGTCGTCAGCCGTGCCGGTGCGATCCCCGAGGTGGTCGGACCCGACGGGCTCTGCGCCGACCTGGTTGAGCCCGGCAACGTGGAGGCGCTTCGCGAAGCGATCGCCAACCTCCTCGACGACCCGGAGCGCCGGGTCCGGATGGGGCGTGCCGGTCGCACCCGCGTCCAAGAGCTGTTCAGCTGGCACGCCGTCGCCGTGGCGACGGCAGCGGCCTACGAAGAAGTTCTCGCAGACCACCCCACGGCACCGAGCCACAATCAGATTGAGGACACCAATGCTGACCGTTGACTTCGACCGACTCGGCCTCAAGCGCGGCGAGCGCGTGCTCGACATGGGCGCAGGCGCCGGACGCCACGCCTTTGAGATGTACCGCCGCGGGGCAGACGTGATGGCCTTCGACCGGGACGCCGACGAGCTGGCCAACGTGCGCGAGCTCTTCTCCGCGATGAAGGAGACCGGTGAGGCACCTGCCGGTGCCGAGGCGGACATCAAGGAGGGCGATGCCCTCCAGTTGCCCTTCGCCGACGGAGAGTTCGACCGCATCGTCGCCGCCGAGATCCTCGAGCACATCAACGAGGACGTGCGCGCGATCGAGGAGCTGGTCCGCGTCCTGCGTCCCGGTGGCACGCTGGCGATCTCGGTGCCCCGCTGGCTCCCAGAGGTGATCAACTGGAAGCTCTCCTCGGACTACCACAACGCCGAGGGCGGGCACATCCGGATCTACACCGACCACGAGCTCATCGACAAGGTCACCAAGGCCGGACGCCCCAATGACGGGACCCCGGGCGAGGCGATGATCTTCGAGGGCAAGGGCTATGCCCACGGCCTGCACTCGCCGTACTGGTGGATCAAGTGCGCGGTCGGAGTGAACAACGACGACCACGCCCTGGTGAAGGCCTACCACCAGGTGCTGGTGTGGGACATCATGAAGACCCCTCGCTGGAGCGTCGCCACCCGGTTGGCCGAGAAGGCCCTGAACCCCGTGATCGGCAAGAGCATGGTCCTCTACTTCCGGAAGCCGGACGTTGCCTGAGTCGGCCCCGGAGGTTGCCCCGGACACCCCCTCGGTCCCCGGCATCCTGAGCGTCTTCGACGTCATCGAGACGGCGAAGTCCATCACGGCCATGCAGGAGCCCGACGGGGCGATCCCGTGGACCACCGGCGAGCACACCGACGTGTGGAACCACGTCGAGGGTGCGATGGCGCTGCTGGTCGGGGGAGAGCTGGAAGCCGCCGAGCGCGCCTACCAGTGGTGCGTCGACACCCAGCGCGACGACGGCTCCTGGCCGATGAAGATCGTGGCCGGCGTCGTCGAGGACCACAGCTCCGAGACCAACATGTGCGCCTATCTGGCAGTCGGCGTCTGGCACCACTGGCTGGTACGCCGTGACGTGGCGTTCGTGCGCCGGCTCTGGCCCACGGTCCGTCGGGCGCTGGACTACGTCGTCTCGATGCAGCTGTCCTTCGGCGGCATCGCCTGGTCCCAGGAGTGGGTCGACGGTGCGCCCGCGAAGGTCAACGAGGAGGCCCTGCTGGCCGGCTCGTCGAGCATCTACCAGGCCATCCGCGCCGGGGCAGCCATCGCCGAGCTCCTCGACGATCCGCAACCCGAGTGGGAGCTGGCCGGTGGCCGGCTGGCACACGCGATCCGTGAGCACCCGGACGAGTTCCTCGACAAGGCCCAGTTCTCGATGGACTGGTACTACCCGATCCTGGGCGGCGCGGTACGCGGTGAGGCTGGGTTCGACCTCATCGCCGAGCGTTGGGACACCTTCGTCGAAGAGGGCCTGGGCATCCGCTGCGTCAGCGAGAACCCCTGGGTCACCGGGGCGGAGACCTGCGAGCTGGTGATGGCCCTGGACGCCCTGGGCGATCGTGACCGCGCGCTGCAGCTGCTGGCCGACATGCAGCACCTGCGCGACGAGGGTGGGCGCTACTGGACCGGCTACGTGTTCCCCGACAAGGTGAACTGGCCACCCGAGCACACGACGTACACGGCCGCAGCGGTGATCCTCGCCGTCGACGCCCTGGGTCACGGCACGGGCGGCTCGGACATCATGCGCGGGGCCACCTTCGGCCCGCACTTCGCCGAGATCGCCTTGGAGTGCAGCTGCGCCTCAGCCGACTCGCTCTCCGGCCGCGCCTGAGGTCCGCTCCAGGACGCGCATCGAGCCCAGCGCCTCCACCTCGGTGAAGGCGCCGCTCTCGAGCGCGCGCAGGAACACGTGGTACGGCGCCTGGCCACCGTCGGCCGGGTCGGCGAACACGTCATGGATCACCAGCCGGCCGCCCGGCTGGATCCAGTGCGCCCAACCGGTGTAGTCGTTCTGCGCGTGCTCCTCGGCGTGCCCTCCGTCGATGAAGAGCAACGACAGGGGAGTGCGCCAGTGCGGGCTGAGCGTCGTCGACTTCCCGATCACCGCGATCACCTGCTCCTCCAGGCCCGCGCGGGCGATCGTGCGGCGGAAGAACGGCAGCGTGTCCATCAACCCGGTCTCGGGGTCCACGACCTCGGTGTCGTGGTGCTCCCAGCCGGCCTGGTTCTCCTCCGAACCCCGGTGGTGGTCCACGGTGAAGAAGACCCCGCCGACCTCGCGGGCGGCCGCACCGACATAGATCGCGGACTTGCCGCAGTAGGTGCCGACCTCGAGGCCGGGCCCGGTGCTGAGCTGCTCACGTGCAACGCGGTGCAGGAGGAGGCCCTCGTCCTCTGGCATGAAGCCCTTGGCGGCTCGGGCGTGGGCAAGCAGTTCGGCAGGCATCTCAACGGCGGTCACGGCGACAGCCTAGTGGGAGTGCGCGGTGCGGGAACCGCCCGGGCATGGCAATATTGGAACACGTTCTAGTCGACCACGTCTCTTGGAGTTCCCTTGTCCCTCGGCATCAGTGACGACCACCGCGAGCTCGGCTCATCGGTGCGCAAGTGGGCGGCCTCGCTCGCTCCCCTCGACGACGTCCGTGCGGCCGAGGAACGGGTCGACGAGCCGTTCGAGCGGACCTGGCAGGCCGTCGCCGAGATGGGGATCACCAGCATCGCGGTGCCGGAAACCGACGGTGGGGGAGACGGGTCGCCCCTCGAGCTCGCCATCGCCCTCGAGGCGTGCGCCCACGAGCTGGTCCCGGGAGGCCTGCTGGGCACCTCGGTGGCAGCACTGGTGGCTCCGCCGATCGCCGGCGCCGTCTCGGACGGTTCGGCACGGGTGGGTCTGGGCCTCACCGGTTCGCTGCGCAGCGAAGGGGGCAACCTCACCGGGACCGTGGACGTGGTCTGGGACGCTCCCGGCGCCACCCACCACCTCCTCGGCGACACCGACGACCAGTGGTACGTCGTACCCGCGGCTGCGGTGAGCGCCTCACCCTCGTCGGGTCCGGACCTGACCCGCAGGTTCGGCTCAGTGACCGTGTCAGTGCTCCTGTCCGAGGCAACGCCTGTCCCCGGTCTCAACTCGGCCAAGGTCCGCGAGGCGGCCGTCGCACTCGCCGCCGCCGAGGCCTCCGGCATCGCTCGCTGGTCCCTGGAGACCGCGGTGGCCTATGCCGGGGTGCGCGAGCAGTTCGGCAAGCCGATCGGCTCCTTCCAAGCGATCAAGCACCTGTGCGCCGAGATGCTGGAGGTCGCCGAGGCGGTCACCGCCGTGGCCTGGGACGCCGCCAACGCCTTCGGCACCTCGCAATCGGCCTACGCCGCCGACGTGGCCGGCGCGGTCGCCTTCGACGGCGCCGTGAAGCTGGCCCACGACTGCATCCAGGTCCTGGGTGGGATCGGGTTCACCTTCGAGCACGACGCACACTTCTATCTTCGCCGCGCCACGACGCTGCGCAACCTGCTCGGCTCCTCCGACAGCTTCGCCACCAGCCTCGCGGGGCGCGCGGTGGCGGGGGAGCGACGCAAGGTCGAGATCGACTTCGACGGCGCCGACGCCGCGGTGCGCGATCAGGTGCGCCCGATCGTGGCCTCGATCGCCGACCTGGACGACGGCGGTCGACGAGCCGCCCTCGTCGAGAGCGGGCTCTTCATGCCGCACTGGCCAGCGCCGTACGGCCGGGACGCCTCCGCGCTGGAGCAGTTGGTGATCGACGACGAGCTCAGCTCCGCAGGGGTTAGCCGTCCGGACATCAGGATCGGAGCCTGGGCGGTGCCGACGATCCTCGCCCATGGCACCGAGGAACAGCGGGAACAGTTCGTTGCTCCCACCCTGCGCGGGGAGATCACCTGGTGCCAGCTGTTCAGCGAGCCCGGAGCCGGGTCGGACCTGGCCTCGCTGCGTACCCGCGCGACTCGTACCGAAGGAGGCTGGCTGCTCACCGGGCAGAAGGTCTGGACCTCCCTTGCGCGCGAAGCGGACTGGGGGATCTGCCTGGCGCGCACTGACCCGGATGCCCCGTCCCACAAGGGGATCACCTACTTCCTGCTGGACATGCGAGCCGAGGGCATCGACATCCGGCCCCTGCGGGAGATGACCGGCGACGCGCTGTTCAACGAGGTCTTCCTCGAGGACGTCTTCGTCCCCGACTCCCAGGTGGTCGGCGAACCGGGCGGGGGCTGGAAGCTGGCTCGCACGACGCTGGCCAACGAACGCGTCGCGATGGCCGGCGCCAAGCTCGACGTCAGTGTCGAGCGCGCCGTGGCGCTCTGCGGCGATCGACCCGAGACCCACCCGCGCACCGGCCACGCCGTCGCACTGGCCACCGTGTGCGGCCTGCTCGCCACGCGCTCCACGTTGCGGTCCCTGGAGGGCCAGGGTCCGGGTGCCGAGTCCAGCGTCTCCAAGCTGCTGGGCGTGAGGAACCGTCAGGACGCATCCGAGCTGGTCGTCGAGCTGCTGGGAGACAGGGTCGTGCTCGGTGGACCCGAGGTCGAGGCAGCAGTCCACGAGGCGTTGCTGACCCGATGCCTGTCGATCGCCGGTGGCACCACCCAGGTGCTGCGCAATGTCGCCGCGGAGCGAATCCTGGGCCTGCCCCGCTGATCGGGCACGCCTGGCTCCCGAGGTGCAGCCTCGGGTGTGGCCGGCTCCCGGTCAGCGCGACTGGGAGTCGGCCTCAGAGGCTGCCTCGGCTTCGGCGTCGGCGATGATCTGCTCGGCATCGGCCTCGGCCGGGTCCACGCCTTGGCGATAGCCGTTCCAGTGCCAGTGCAGGTAGCGGTCGATCGCCTTCACCACGTGGCCGCAGCGCACTGAGTTGAAAATGTCGTAGGCGTGCTGTGCGCCGGGGAGCTCGGCATACACGACTGAGGCACCGCCGACCTGCCGCAGCTTCTCCACGAAGAGGCGTGCCTGGTTGACGTCGACGAGGGTGTCGTTTGTGCCGTGCATGACGAAGAAGTCCGGTGCCCCAGGCTTGATCCGCAGGAGCGGCGAGGCGGCCTCGAAGTCGTCCGGGGCGTCGCGCCACTTCTTCTTCAGCACCCGCGGACCCAGGAACCGGTCGCGCATCGCGATCGCCGACTTCAGGCCCGTGGCGCCAGCGAAGTCATAGACCCCGTAGTGCGGCACGGCGACCTGGACGCTGGTGTCCTTGTCCTCGAAGCCCGGCTTGAAGTCCGGGTCGTTGCCGGTGACCGCGGCCAGTGCGGCCAGGTGCCCGCCCGCGGACCCACCGGTGATCGCGATGTAGTTCGGGTCGCCACCGTGGTCGGCGATGTTCTCGCGGGTCCAGGCGATCGCCTTCTTCACGTCGATGATGTGCGCGGGGAAGGCGCTGCGCGGAGACAACCGATAGTTGATGGCCACACAGACCCAGCCCTTGCTGGCGAGGTGGGACATCAGCGGTAGGCCCTGCTGGCTCTTGTCGCCGATGGTCCAACCGCCGCCGTGCACCTGGAAGAGCACCGGCGCGTTGTTGAGATCGACGTCGCGGGGACGATAGATGTCCAGCTTGCCCCGGCTCCCGGTCGTGGGGTCATAGATGATGTCGCGGAGCACCTCGACGCCCGGATCGACGATCCGGAACGGATTGACGAGCTTGCGCCAGTTCGTCTTCAGCTCGGCTGGGCTGGGGGCTGCGTCCAGTCGTTCGACGTAGTCCACGCCGATCCCCTCGACCAGCGCCTCCTCCACGCCGTCCTTGACCTGGTTCGCGCTGCGCATGATGTGGACGAATCCGGCCGCATTCGCAGCGGCCAGGGCCAGGCCGAGGCGACTACGACGCTTGGGCGTCAGGTGCGTCAGCGTGTCCGCCGCGGTCAGGGTGAGCAGGTGCGGAGCGAGCTCGTTGGTGATCCATCCCGCCGCGAACGAGGGGATGCCGACGCGGAGCCCGTGCGAGGGGCGCAGTGCGTTGGCGATCAGGGCAGAGGTGATGACTTGTCGACGTAGGTAGGCCACGAGCGCGATGTTAGTGGGCGAGGGAGACGGTCAGTAGTCGAACCGGTCACAAACTAGAACAAGTTCTATTCAGAGGGGTACGATTCGGACATGGACCGACTCAGTGGGCTCGACGCCAGCTTCCTCTATCTCGAGACACCCGAGCAGTTGATGCACGTGTGTGGCCTGATCGTCCTCGATCCGACCACAATGCCTGACGGGTACACCTACGAGGCGTTCAAGGACCACCTCGAGGACAGGGTGAGCGACGTCCCTGAGTTCACCCGTCGGCTGCGCCGGGTCCCGCTCGACCTGGCGCACCCGATCTGGGTCCCCGACCAGCACTTCGACATCGATCACCACGTGCACCGACTGGCCCTGCCGCAGCCGGGCGGCTATGACGAGCTGGTCCAGCTGTGCGGCCATCTCGCCGGCCTCACCATGGATCGAAGCCGGCCGCTGTGGGAGATGTGGGTGATCGAGGGCTATCAGGACAAGGTCGTGGTCTTCTCCAAGATGCACCACGCCACCGTCGACGGGGCCTCCGGATCGAACCTGATCTCCCACCTGTGCAGCCTCGAGCCCGACGCACCGCCGGTGTCGGCGGGGGAGCGCAAGGAGCACGGCCGGAGCGCACGCGGTCTGGAGCTCTTCGGCCGCGGAGTGCTCAGCACGGTCACCAAGCCGCTTCAGATCCCCTCACTGCTACGACCCTCGGCGGCCCTGGTCACCAAGACTGTCGCACGAGCACGCGCCGGCACTGCCATGGCCGCACCGTTCAGCGCCCCCCGGACCTCCTTCAACGGCACCATCACCCGGCGTCGCACGATCGCCTTCGCCGACCTGCCCCTCGACGAGGTGCGGGCCCTGAAGGCCGCCACTGGCGCCACCGTCAATGACGTCGTGCTCACCATCGCCGGGGGAGCGCTGCGCCACTACCTGGAGGATCGCGGGGGACTGCCCGAGACCCCGCTGATGGCAAGCGTGCCGGTCTCCGTGCGCAAAGCCACGCAACGAGGCAACGGCGCCAACAAGGTCTCCGCCCTCTTCGCCAGGCTGGGCACGGACATCGAGGACCCGTTGCAGAGGCTCGAGGTGATGTCGAGCGACAACCGGAACGCCAAGGAGCACCAACAGGCCATCCCCGCGGACGCGCTCCAGGACTGGGCGGAGTTCGCAGCGCCGCAAACGTTCGGGCTGGCTGTGCGCGCCTATGCCGGGCTGCGCCTGGCCGAGAAGCACCCCGTGGTGCACAACCTGGTGATCTCCAACGTGCCCGGTCCACCGATCCCGCTCTACTTCATGGGAGCCAGGATCGATGCCCTCTATCCGCTGGGACCGGTCTTCCACGGCGCCGGTGTCAACATCACCGTGATGTCCAACAACGGCCAGCTGCACGTGGGCGTGATCGCCTGCCGCTCCGCGATGCGTCACCCCGAGGACCTGGTCAAGCACTTCGGTGAGGAGCTCACGCGGCTGCAGGAGGCTGTCGCCGCACGCTGAGTCCCGCTCACAGTGCGCTCACAGTGCGCTCAGCGGGCGAAGTCCGCTGCTCGCGCATGCACGGTGGTGCACGCCTCGACGAAGGCCGGGACGAAGACCTCCGCCTCCATCACCACAGAAGCGTGACCAGCGTCGATGCCGTGGATCGTCGCTCCCGGGATCCGGCGGGCCAGGTCCAGTTGGCGCGCGGCCGGGATCACCTTGTCCCGCAGGGTCACCACGACCGCCGTAGGCACGTTGATCCGACGCAACCACGGCCGCGAGTGGTGGCGACCCAGCGATGCCACGGCGTGGGCCACGGCCCACGGACTCGTCGAGCGGAACTCGGCCAGTGCCCAGTCATGGATGTCGACTGGAACCGGGTCGTGCGCTGCGACATCCACGGCAACCTGACCTGCGACCCGGGAGCGGGACACGCCCCGCAGCGCGGCCATCGAAGTCTCCATCGCCTGGTGGAAGAGTCGCTCCGACACGGTGCCGCGGAAGCGGTCCGTCGTGGCGGCAAGGACCAGACCGGCGACCCGGTCCGGATGCTGGCGCCACGTGCGTTGGGCGATGATCGAGCCCATTGAGAACCCACCGATGATCGCCCGCTCGATGCCCAGCACGTCGAGCAGGGCAGCGACGTCATCGGCGCTGTCACTGAGTGAGAACTTCGCTGACCGAATCCCGCGACCGTGCCATCTTTGGTCGAGCGTGATCACACGGAATCGGGTCGAGAGCACCGGAATCGTGGGGAACCACGTGAGCAGGCCGGTCGTCCCGACTGCGTGCAACAGCACGACTGCCGGGGAGTCGGGGTCCGGACCCGCGGTGTCGGTGACGTATGTCGACCCGCGGCCGGGCAACTCGACCATCCGGCCCGATGGAATCTCGGCCCACGGCATGGGGGCGAGGGTGCGTATGAGACTGCGGGGGGAGGTGAACATCGATGTTCTCCTGTCCTAGACTAGAACAGGTTACAGTTTTGATCCGCGCACGTGAACACGAGGAGCCCCGGTGAATCCACACGGTGTCCAGTCCGAGACCCAGGCGGCCGTCGTCGCGGTGATGACCGAGCTCGTCGAGCGTGAGGACCTGACCTGGTCACAGCTCGCGTCTGCAGGAGTGCTCGGGCTCGCTGTGCCGGAGTTCCTCGGGGGAGAAGGACTCGGACTTGCCGAGCTCTCCGTCGTCCTCGAACGCCTCGGTGCCCGCGCATCTGACCTGCCCGCCTGGGAAACCCTGGTGGCCGGCACGCTCACCATCGCCACCGCAGGGACACCCGACCAGCAGAAGCGGCTCCTCGACGGGGTCGACTCCGGCTCCACCGTGATCGCCATCGCCCTTCGCGAGCCGGGACAAGCCTTTCCCGCCCAGCCCCAGGCCGTGGTGACCGGGTCGGGGGAGGCACTCGTGCTCAATGGCACCAAGCTCGGTGTGACGCACGTCGATGACGCGGCGCACCTCCTGGTGCTCGCCACGTATGACGGCAACCCGGCCGTTGCGGTCGTCGACCCACGCCGCGACGGGATCACCCTGCGTGCCTCGCGCAGCTCCACCGGCGCCGTCCAGCACAGCATCGACTTCAACGACGTCAGCGTGGAGCTCCTCGGTGAGGACCACGTCCTCGCGGCCCGCCTGCTCGTCGAGCACAGCCAGGTGGGCATCGCCCTGCTCGGCGCCGGCCTGGTCGCCGGGGCCCGAGACCTCACCGCCGGCTATCTCAAGGAACGCACCCAGTTCGGTCGCAAGCTTGCGGAGTTCCAGGCGGTGGCCCAGCAGATCGCCGAGGTCTACATCACCTCACGCCTGCTCACCCTCGCGGCCCAGAACGCGGCCTGGCGAGTGAGCGAGGGCCTCCCGGCTGCCGACGACCTCGCGGTCGCGACGTACTGGCTGACCGAGGACGGCCTGGTCGCCCTGCACACCTGTCACCACCTGCACGGGGGCATGGGCGTCGACGAGACCTATCCGCTGCACCACTACTACTCCCAGCTCTCCGACCTGGCGCACGCGGTCGGTGGCGCGGGCCAGGCGCTCGACTCCGTGGTCGTGGAGAGTCCGGCCGCGAAGAACCTCGAGCTCACCGAGGAGCAGCGCCAGCTCAAGGCGCAGCTGCGCGACTACTTCACCAACCTGGCCGCGCACGAGGACCACCTGGACATGATGACCGACCGCCACGGTCCGACGTACCAGCAGACCATCAAGCAGATGGGGCAGGACGGCTGGATGGGCGTCGGCTGGCCCAAGGAGTACGGCGGCCACGGGTTCGGCGAGATCGAGCAGACTGTGTTCGCCAACGAGGCCCAGCGGGCGGACGTGCACCTGCCGGCGGTGACGCTGCAGACGGTCGGACCGACCCTGCAGCGCTTCGGCACCCAGCTGCAGAAGGACCGTTTCCTCTCCGACATCCTTGCCGGTGACGTGCACTTCGCCATCGGCTACTCCGAGCCTGACGCGGGCACCGACCTTGCCGCGCTGCGCACCTCGGCGAAGCGCGACGGCGACCACTACATCGTCAACGGCCAGAAGAGCTTCACCACCGGCGGTCACCAGGCCGACTACATCTGGCTCGCGGTGCGCACGGACCCGGACGCGCCCAAGCACAAGGGCATCTCGATCCTCATCGTCGACACCCGCGACCCCGGCTTCTCGTGGACCCCGATCATCACCTGCGACGGCTCGCACCACGTCAATGCCACCTACTACAACGACGTCCGGGTCCCCGTCGACATGTTGGTCGGCGAGGAGAACGCCGGTTGGAAGCTGATCACGACCCAGCTCAACCATGAACGCGTCATGCTCGGTCCGGCCGGTCGCCTCGAAGGGCTGCGCGACCGCGTGGTCGCGTGGGCCACGAAGCACGGTGTGCTCGAGCGTCCCGACGTCCGGTCCAGCCTGGCCGAGGCGACTGCGGCATTCCGGGTGAACGAGCTGCTCAACTGGGAGGTGGCACGGGCCGCCGAGCGGGGTGTGATGCCGGTCGCGGATGCCTCGGCGAGCAAGGTCTTCGCCTCCGACCGGGTCCAGCGCATCGGCCGGATCCTGGCCGAGATCGTCCACCGCCACGGTGATCCCGGTGATCCGGGCACGGGCGAGCTGATGTCCTACCTCGACGCCCAGGCCAAGCGGAACCTCGTCCTCACCTTCGGTGGGGGCGTCAACGAGATCCAACGTGAACTCATTGCCATGTTCGGACTAGACCTCCCGCGGGTTCCGCGGTGAGCCAAGGAGATGTTGTGAACCACGACCATGACTGGATCATGGCCCAGGCCGATGCGATCAAGGCCAAGGGACCGACCGCGCCTCGCGCCGGACGTGACCCGATCAACCAGCCGATGATCAACAACTGGCTCGAGGCGATGGGGAACACCAACCCGCGCTACAGCGCCGGTGAGGCCCCGCCCTCGATGGCCCAGGTCTGGACGATGAAGGGCCTCAACCCGACGCCCGGTGTCTTCGACCCGCTGCACGCCGCGATGGGCACGCTCAACGAGGCCGGTTTCACCGGGGTGCTGGGCACCAACTCCAGCCAGACCTATCGGCGCAACCCCAGGGTCGGTGAGGAGGTCTTCGTGACCACCGAGCTGGTCTCGGTGGTCGGCCCGAAGAAGACCGGCGTGGGCCAGGGCTACTTCGTCACCTCGCGCAACAACTGGTACGTCAATGGAGCCGACGGCGAGCCGGAGCTGATCGCCGACATGGACTTCCGCGTGCTCAAGTTCGTGCCCGGGCCGCGCAAGAAGCCGAACACGTTCGTGCTCTACCCGACGCGCAACCGCGACACCCAGTTCTTCTGGGACGGCACGGCCGCCGGCGAGCTCCGCATCCAGAAGTGCAATGCGTGCGGCGCCCTGCGTCACCCACCCGGTCCCACCTGCCCGGAGTGCCTCACCTTCGATCGCGGGTACGTCGTCTCCTCCGGCCGCGGCACGGTCTTCAGCCACGTCGTGCACCACCACCCGCCGATCCCCGGCCACGAGCTGCCGATCCAGCTGGCGCTGGTCGACCTCGAGGAGGGTGTGCGGATGCTCGCCACCGTCGACGGCGTCCCTACCGACGAGCTCGAGATCGGGATGGAGGTCGAGGTCGGCTTCCGCACCATCGACGAGGACCTGACCCTGCCCGTGTGGCGCCGTCCGGGCAGCTCTGCGCAGGCGGATGCGTCCGACGCGACGGGTGATGAATCGCCCGCCAGCGACCCGAAGCCTGAGAGCACCCTTGTCGGCACTCCGACTCCGGGACAGGCGCTCCCCGAGTGGAAGCTGCCGATCACCCCGACCCTGGTCGTGTCCACCGCTCTCGCCACTCGCGACTTCCAGGACGTGCACCACGACCGGGTCCTGGCCCAGTCCTATGGCTCGCAGGACATCTTCATCAACATCCTGACCAGCAATGCCCTCGTCGAGAAGTACGTCACCGACTGGGTCGGCCCCGACGTGGACATCAAGTCCATCTCGATCCGCCTCGGCGCACCGGCATACCCGGATGACGAGTTCACGTTCAACGGATCGGTGGCCAGCGTCGAGGGCAACCGCATCGTGCTCGACATCGTCGGCAGCGTCTCGCTCGGCGCCCACGTGACCGGACAGGTCACCCTCGAACTCCAGGAAGGCTCCTGATGGGAATCGGACTCAGCGGCAAGGCCGCAATTGCGGGTATCGGCGCAACCGAGTTCTCCAAGGAATCCGGACGCTCCGAGCTCCAGCTCTCGGCGGAGGCCATCAAGGCCGCGCTCGCCGATGCCGGCCTCGCGCCCTCGGACGTCGACGGCATGGTCACGTTCACGATGGACACCTCCTCGGAGATCGCCCTGGGGCGTGAGCTGGGACTGGGCGACCTGAGGTTCTTCAGCCGGATCAGCCACGGTGGAGGGGCCGCCTGCGGCACCGTCCAACAGGCCGCGATGGCCGTGGCGACCGGCGTGGCCGACGTCGTCGTCTGCTACCGAGGATTCAACGAACGTTCCGGCCAGCGCTTCGGCCAGACCGCGGTCTGGGCGAATGCACAGGTCAACACCAACGGGCTCGACAACGCGTGGAGCTATCCGCACGGACTCACGACCCCGGCAGCGACCGTGGCGATGCAGGCACGCCGCTACATGCACGAATATGGCGCGACCTCTGAGGACTTCGGCCGGGTGGCTGTCGCCGACCGGCGGCACGCGGCCACGAACCCGAACGCGTTCTTCCACGGCAAACCGATCACCCTCGAGGACCACCAGGCCTCGCGGATGATCGCCGACCCGCTCCACCTGCTCGACTGCTGCCAGGAGAGCGACGGAGCGGTGGCGTTGATCGTCACCTCGGTCGAGCGCGCCCGCGACCTCGCCCAGACGCCTGCAGTGATCGCGGCCGCAGCCCAGGGGAGTGCGGCGAACCAGTTCGTGATGACCTCCTACTACCGCGACAACATCGGCGTCCCGGAGATGGGCGTCGTGGCACGCGAGCTGTGGGGCCAGTCCGGTCTTGCCCACGAGGACATCGCCACCGCCGTGCTCTATGACCACTTCACCCCCTACGTCCTGATGCAGCTGGAGGAGCTCGGCTTCTGCGGTCGGGGCGAGGCGCCTGGCTTCGTGGCCGACGGCGGCATCGAGCTCGGTGGTCGGCTTCCGGTCAACACCCACGGCGGCCAGCTCGGTGAGGCCTACATCCACGGCATGAACGGGATTGCCGAGGGTGTGAGGCAGATCCGCGGTACGTCGGTGAACCAGGTCATCGGTGTGTCCGGTGTCGGTGGGCCCCAAGGGGCCTCCAACGTGCTGGTCACGGCTGGTACGGGTGTGCCGACCAGTGGCTTGATCCTGTCCCGCTGATGCTGTTGCGCTGACCCCCGCTGACTTCGCACCCCTGACTTGGGGTGGGTTGTCAGGCGCGGGGTCAGCCTGCGTCGCGAGAGATGGCCAGCGTCGAGCCGGTGCGGTGCTTGGTGACTGACAGCCTGGTCGGGATCCGGCTGCGCATCTCGGCCACGTGGCTGACCACGCCGACCACCCGGCCCCCGTCGCGAAGCGTGTCGAGGGTGTCCATCACGTCGTCGAGGGTGTCGGAGTCGAGCGACCCGAAACCCTCGTCGACGAAGAGGGTGTCCAGATCAGCACCCCCCGCCTCGCGGGTGACCACGTCGGCCAGGCCCAGTGCCAGGGCAAGTGAGACCACGAAGGTCTCACCGCCGCTGAGGGTCGCCGGGTCGCGCGACTCGCCGGACCACTCGTCCCTGACCAACAGGCTCAGCCCGCCACGGGTCTCACCCGCGCCACGGCGTGCGGTGTGCTCCAGGGTGTAGCGCTCGTCGCTCATCTGACCCAGCCGCTCGTTGGCCGCGGCGACCACCTGGGAGAGCCGCCAGGCCAGGACATAGGCGGAGAGCCGCATCCTCAGCTCGTTGTCGGCGGCAGTGCCGTGGACCAGTGCGGCCAGATCGGCGGCGACCTTGTGCGCTGCCCTCGCGGGTTCCCACTTGGCGATGGCAGAACTCAGGTCGGCCGAGAGTGCGGTGAGCCGTTGATCGGCCGTTCGAGCGACGTGGAGCTCGGTGACTGCTGTCTTGAGCGCGAGCTCGAGGCGCGCGAACTCCGCGTCCAGAGCACGCACCTCGGGTGGCGCGAGCTTCTCGGCGGCGACAACCTCGGGATCGTCGAGGCCGGCTCGAGCCTGCTGCTCGGCGGATTCGTGAGCAAGGATCGCTGCGGTGAGGCTCTCGGTCTGATCCGGACCCAGCAGGCCCTCGGCCGCCTCGTCGACGGAGTCGAAACCGCTCTCCTGCAACCAGTCGTCCAACGCTCGTGCGGCGTCCTCGGCGGCCCTGGCCGTTGCCGCCGCGTCGTCGGCGCGCTTCAAGGCTTCCTCGCAGAGCCCGGCCAGCTCCTTGGTCGCCGCGATCAGAGTGGTCAGGTCCGGGTGGTCACCGCGAACTGCGTCGATCTCGGCCGTGATCTGGTCTGCCCGAGCCTGGTCCGAGGCTGCTCGTTCCGAGAGCGTGGCCAGCTCGACCTCGATGGCAGCGGTGTCCTGACGAACGCCTTCGAGAGTGCGCACCGCCAGCGCCAGCGCCGGTTCGAGCCGGCGGCACAGGGCAACCGCCTCACGCACGGTGACCAGGTCGGCGGCGACCTCGTCCTTCTCCGTCTGCAGGTCCTCGATCGTGGTGTCGCCGATCTCGCCCTCGAGCTGAGCGACGACGATCGCGAGCTCACGGACCTTGCCGTCGGTGGCGGTGCGGTTCAGCTCCGCATCGTCCACGAGACGGCGAGCTTCCTTCTCCGACTGCGCGGAGGGGGCGCCGGGGGTGGGCTCGGCCTTGTTCGGGTGATCATCCGACCCGCACACGGGGCAACAGCCACCGATGGCCAGTCCGTGAGCCAGCTCGGCTGCCATTCCGGCGATGCGCGCCTCGCGGATGGACAGCCAGTCCTCCTTGAGTCGCAGGCACTCGTGAACCACGCGGTCGTGTTCGACGCTCGCTTCTGCGAGCTCCGTGCGCACCCCGGTCAGGCGCTCAGCCTGTGCGATGCGATGTGCCAAGGCGTCGTACCGCGCTTCGAGTGTCTCCACGCGACTCGCCTGGTCGGAGGCTGTCGCAAGTCTGCGGGTGAGGTCCTCGATCCGGCCGGGGAGCTCGGCGGCCTGTGCCGTGAGGTTCTCGTGCCGGGTCGCGAGCTCGTGTGCCGAGCGCGTCCCGGCAGCCAGCGAGGCACGCAGTGCAGCCAGCTCGGGCTCGCGGGGGAGCAGGGCGCCGGCGACGGCGATGGTGCGCCGCGCCTCGTCGGCCGCTTCACGCAACGTGGTGTCTGTTGGCTCGTCCTGGCCCAGCGCCACGGCTGCAGTCACTCGGGCCGTCAGGGCAGCAGCGGCCGCGGCCTCGTGCTGTTGACCCGCGGCCAGGGCGTGCCGGTGCAGTGGCGCCATCGGCGCCGCACGGCGGGAGAGCGCGAGCCGCGCCTTCCTCTCCTCGTGCAGACTCCGTTCGGACTCGACCTGATCGAGTTGGGCGCGTGAGCGGGCGGCCCGGGACTGCAGGTCTGCGACCCGGTGGCCGCTGTCCCGGGCGGCACGGGCGGACTCGGTCGCGGACTCGACCGTCTCGGCGTGTGCTCCGGCCTGAGCGAACTTGTTGTCGGCGTCCTCGACCAGGCCCGCGACCCAGGACTGCACCAGCCCGTCGTCGAGCACTTCGGCGAGGTCGTCGCTCGCCCACGTCTCAGGCAGGGACTCACCGCTGGCCTCCTGGACCCGGTCCAGGACGCTCGCCACACCGCGTTGGTGCGAATTGACCTCACGGTTGAGCTGGCGGGCGTGCTCACGCAGCCACTGCTCGATGTCCTCGAAGCGCTGGGTGCTGAACAGGTGCTGGAGAAGCTTGTGCCGGTCCTCGGAGCGGGCCCGCAGGAAGGACTGGAACTCGCCCTGTGGCAGCAGTGCCACCTGGCAGAACTGAGTCATGTTCATGCCGACCAGCCCGGTGATGACGTGTCCGGTCTCGTCGAGCCGGTTGGAGAGCGCCGACCATTCGCCACCGAGGCGCTCCTCGAGCACGACGTGCGCCTGCTCCGGGGTCAAGCCCGTGCCGCGCTTCTTCGGTCGGCTCCATGCGGGCGAACGGGTGATCCGGAACCTGCGGCCCGACAGCGTGGTCTCCAGCACGACCCGTGGCGCCACGCCGGGCGCCGCCGTGTCACAGCGCAGGCGCTTGGCTCCGGCCCGGTCGCCCGGGACGTCGCCGAAGATCGCGAAACAGACCGCGTCGAGCACCGAGGTCTTCCCCGACCCGGTGGCCCCGGAGAGCAGGAAGAGCCCGGCCTCGGAGAGCTGGTCGAAGTCGACCTCGACGGTCTCGGCGAAGGGGCCGAAGGCGGTGATGCTCAGATGGTGCAGACGCATCAGCCCACCACCGTGTCCAGGTCGCGGTCGGGGGAGCACGAGTCGCAGGCGTCACGGAGCAGTGCGGACTCAGCGTCCGAGGCCTTCCTGCCGCGCAGCTCGTCGACAAAGTCGAGGGCGATGTCGTGATCGGAGCGTCCCGGTGCGAGGCGTGCGCTGGGCAGGCCGGAGCGCGACCCGTTCGCAGGCGCGAAGGACAGCACCAGCGTGTGCGGGAATCGGCGGCGCAGACGCTCCATCGCCGCCGACGGCCGGATGTCGTCGGTCAGGGTTGCCTGGACCCATGCGTCCTCGTGCCGGGACAGGGCCCGGTCCTCGAGCAGGTCCTCGACGGTTCCGGTGATCCGGGCCAGACGACGTGGGACCGGCGCGTCGACGAACTCGGCCGTGCTGAATCCCTGGGCGTCGAGCTCGACCAACCATGACCCCTTGCGGTGATCGGTCTCGGAGAACGAATAGGCCAGTGGGGATCCGCTGTAGCGGATCGAGTCGGACAACGTGTGCCTGCCGTGCAGGTGGCCCAGCGCGACGTAGTCCATGCCGTCGAAGACGTCGGTGGGGACCATGCTGACTCCGCCGACACTGATGTCGCGCTCCGAGTCACTCTCGACGAGAGCGCCCGCAGTGGGGGAGACGAACGCGTGGGCCATCGCCACGCTGCGCACGCCGGGTCGCGCCGCGCGATCGGCGTTGACGCGTCGCATCGCCTCGACGAGCGCAGCCTGGTGGCTCCTGCCGGGCAGGGCCCAGGGTTCGCGCACCAGGTCGGGGTCGAGATAGGGCAGTCCATAGACGGCGACCGGGCCGTGCTCGTCATCGACGATCACCGGTGTTCCGACCGAGCTGGCGCTGGTGCGGATGTGCACGCCGGCGGCGTCGATCAGCTCCGAGCCGAAGCCGAGGCGTTGTGCCGAGTCGTGGTTGCCGCTGGTCACCACGAGGCGCGCCCGTGAGCGGGCGATCCTGGTGAAGGTCTCGTTGGCCAGTCGCACTGCGTCGACCGGCGGCAGGGCACGGTCATAGACGTCACCGGAGACCACGACCAGGTCGACCTTCTCCGACTCGACCACCTCGAGCAGGTGGTCGGCGTACGCAGCCTGGTGCCCAAGCAGCCCTTCGCGGTGGAAGGAGCGGCCAAGGTGCCAGTCGGAGGTGTGGAGGATGCGCACAGGAACAACCTAGATCGGAGCACCGACAGCCTCCGGGAGGGCACGCCCGCAGTAGCCTTCTGCCCATGGCCCACACGCTCGACCGACTCGGTTTCGCGGCCCTGAAGGGCACCCGGCACGTGGCCCGGGAGACGGTCAGGCTCGATGCCGACGGACCGGTCGGGGACCGGGAGTGGTGCCTGGTCGAGCAGGAGACCCGTCGGGTGCTTCGCACGGCCGCCCGCCCGCTGATGCACGTCACGGTCACTGCCGATGGGGATCACCTCCATGTCGCCACCGGGGACGGGCACGCGGTCGAGGGTCGCGTCACTGTCGCCGGCGAGCCGATGCTGGTCGACTACTGGCGACGTCCGGCCACGATCACGCCGTACGCCGGGGCGCCGGCCAGCTTCCTGGCCGAGCTGGTGGACCGCCCGGTGCTCCTGGGGCGGGCCCGTCGCGGGGACGTGGTCTATGGGGCCCCGGTCAGCCTGGTAGGCGCGGCGTCCCTGGCGGACCTGGCCGAGCGACTCGGGCGTCCCGAACTGGCAGGAGAGTCGGAACGATTCCGCAGCACGTTCCTGGTCAGGACCGACGAGCCATGGATCGAGGACACCTGGCTGGGACTGGAGGTCGTGCTCGGCGAGGCGACGATCCGGATCAACGAGCCGATCGGCCGGTGCGCGGTGCCGAACCACAACCCGCTCAGTGGCCTGAGCGATGCCTCGACGCTCAAGGCACTCGCAGGCTTTCGCCCGCGCAACCACCGCGGCGAGCCACTGCTGGGCGTGGACGCGCACGTGGTGACGCCGGGGACGGTCAGGGTGGGAGACCCGGTGCAACTGGTGCTGACGGCCGACGGTGCCCGCTAGGCGCCGAACGCCTCGCGCACGGCAACGCGGCGCCGCAGCTCGTCGGTCATGTCGACCAGGTTGCGTCGTACGGTCAGGTCCAGGCCCTCGCTCTCGATGACCGCACCGGCGCGTTCCAGGGTGGAGCTCTGCAGCGAGGTCATTGGGAAGAAGTAGGCGACCACGTCACCGAGCACCCACCCCGAGTGGACTGCCGCGATGCCGGGCAGCTCGTCGAAGTAGCGATCGACGTAGGGCGCCGTCACCTCGTCCTGACCAGCGCGCCAAAGCCCGGTCCCACACGCGATCAGCTCATAGTTGCTGGCGTCCACCGAGCCGTCGAAGCGCTCCCAGGCCCAGGCTTTCGCCTCGGCGTGGGGCAGGCTGGCAACGGCCCTGGCATGGTCGACGCCGGCCTTCGTGGAGGGGCTCTCCGCGAGCTGCCGGTCCAGGTCGTCACGGCCCACTGCGTCCAGGGACGCGAGCCGGACCAGGATGCGCCAGCGCAGGTCGTCGTCGATCTCGACTCCGTGCGGCAGCTCCGACTTGCCCAGCCAGGCGTTGAGCAGCTCGGTGTCGCTTGCGGAGTCGACCGCCCCCTGGAAGGCGGCCAGCTGGACGGTGGTGCCGGCAGTTGCCCGCTCGAGCAGCGAACGGCAGCCGACATGCAGCGTGTCGAGCGCGACCTTTGGGTCGGTCGCGAGAGCGACGGTCTTGCCGGTCAGGAACGGCAGCGTGTAGCTCAGCGCGTCATCGTTGTCCTCGCTCGGCAACGCCGCCGAGGCGACGTCCAGCACGTCGGCAGGAGAGATCAGGGCGTTGTGCAGCCCGTTGCGCACGGTGTTCCAGATGCTCGAGCGGAGCATCGGGTCGCTCGTGGTCGCCATCGTCGTCTTGTACGCCGTCAGCGAGACCGGATCGGGCAGCGGCAGGGCCCAGGTGTCCTGGTCGGGGTCGATCAGGACACCTGTCTCCGGCCCGACCGGGAGCGGAGTGGTCGGCTGCGAGATCGTGATGGCGGACCGCTCCCAGGCGCCAGAGGGCTCCGCGGTGGCGACCTGCACGGTGTGCGCACGCTCGGCGGGGTGCTCGCTGGGTGGCGTCTTCACGATTGCACCGGCCTGGCGGTCCAGCAGCAGCGCGTCCGGCCCGGCGGTACGCAACCAGTTGCTGGTGAAGTTCGAGAGGTCACCGGCCCCGGCCCGCTCCCAGGACGCGAAGAGGTCGGCCATCGTGGCGTTGCCGAAACGGTTCCGCTCGAAGTGGTCGATGGCGCCGGCGAAGAAGACCTCATCGCCCAGGGAGGCGTTGAGCTGGCGCAGGATCGTGGAGCCCTTGGCATAGGAGATGCCGTCGAAGTCCTGCAGCGCAGCCACCGCGTCGACGGCCCCGTTGCCCGCGACCGGGTGGGTGCTCGGCCGCTGGTCCGCGACGAGTCCCCATTGCCGGCGCGCATAGGAGACGTGCACCCACGCGTCGTCGTACTCCGTCACGTCGGCGGTCACCCGGTTGCCCATGTATTCGGCGAAGGACTCGTTGAGCCACAGGTCGTCCCACCACTTCGGGGTGACGATGTTGCCGAACCACTGGTGCGCCATCTCGTGCGCGACAGTCGTGGCGCGCTGGATGCGTTGGCTCCTGGTGACCTTGCTGGTGAACACGAGCGGGTCACGGAAGGTGACACAGCCGGGGTTCTCCATCGCGCCGGCGTTGAACTCGGGCACGAACGCCTGGTGATAGTTGCCGAACGGATAACGGATGCCGAAGAGGCGGTGGAACTCGTCGAAGCACTGCCGGGTCAGGGTGAGCAGCTCGTCGGCGTCCTTGTCGAGGTGCTCGGCGATCGAGCGACGTGCGCTCAAGGAGAGCGGGATGCCGTCGTGCTCGTCGTGGATCATGTGCCACGGGCCGGCCACCAGGGTGACGAAGTAGGTCGAGAGCGGCTGGGTCTGCTCGAACTCCCACAGTGCGGATGATGAGCCGCGCTCCACCTGGGTGCCGGGGGCGTTGCCGATCACGGTCCAGTCGATGGGTGCGGTGACGTGGAAGGTGAACGGCGCCTTCAGGTCGGGCTGGTCGAAGCAGGCGAAGATGCTCGGGGCTGCGTCCATGAACGACATCCCGTAGACATAGGCGCGACCGTCTGCGGGGTCGACGCTGCGGTGCAGTCCCTCGCCGTCGTTGCGAAATGGCATCACCGCGTCCACGACCAGCTGGTGCTCGCCGGCGGTGGCGGTGATCGGGAGCCGGCCCCGTTCGACCAGGTCCGGGCTGATCTCCGCGCCGTCCAGGGTGATCCGGTGGACGTGGGCCGCCTTCAGGTCGACGAACGTGTCGCCACCCTGGCTCGTGAAGGTGATCGTGGTCAGGGACGTGAACGTCTTGTCGTCGGCGGCGAGGTCGAGCACGACGTCGTACGCCGTCACCTCGATCAGGTCGAAGCGCTCGACGGCCTCGGTGAACTGGAGGCTGCGGTAAGGGCTGCTCGATTCGGTCACACCGTCACCCTAGCGGCGTCGCGAGGACCGGGCCGATGGTGGGGGAGATCACCCGAGAAGTGGCAAGAACCGATAACTGTACCGGCTAGACTGTAAGAGTCGCAGACGCGGCACACAATTACATCTACACTGCGCAACGGCGCGCAGGGAGACGAAGGAAATCATGAAGGCGCAGCTGTACGTGGCACAAGGAATCGTCGCAGGACGGGTCCACCACGAGCAGGATCCCACCTGGCTCCGTCAGGTCCAGCTGGCTCGGGCCGAGGCCCGGGCCGAGCGACGCGCGCGCCGCGCCCGCCTCTGATCCCTTCTCCGCACAACAGCACTGGCCCCGGACGATGTCCGGGGCCAGTGCTGAGTCAAAAAACGGTCAGGCCTGTGGCGCGAGGGCGAACTGCACCCCGCCCTGCTGGTCGACCGCGGCGTCGAGGACCTTGTCGCCGAGCTGTTCGGCGGCGGGCGCGTCGAGGAAGATCGTGGCCCCGTCCTGCTCGACGACTTCGTCGCCGGGCTCGGCAGCGCCCACGGCGTTGACGGCGAAGGCCTGTTCGGCATCACTGGAGATCCGGAGTCCGGCAGTCTCCTCGGCCTGGTTGGCGATTTCCTTGACGATCGTGCTGGCGTTCTCGGTGAGGGTGAGCATGTGCTCTCCTTACGCAGATTGCGTGCATGACGACTACACCATTGCGCGGCCACCGGGCGTATGCAAGGCGACGTACGGCCGGTGCGCCCTGCATTACCATCTGGCAGGCTCGACCCATGAGCGAGAACGAGACACTGCGCAGCGTCGATCTGGAACGGATCGGCATCGCCCGCTACAAGGCCGTGAACAGCCGTGGGGGAGTGCTCCCGATCGGCAGCGGCGAGGACCCGGACTTCACGCCCGTCGAGCTGCTGCTGGCTGCGATCGCCGGTTGCAGCGCCATCGACGTGGACCTGATCACCGGCAAGCGCGCGCAGCCCGAGGCCTTCTCGGTCCACGCGAGCGGCGACAAGGTGCGCGACGAGAACGGCAACCACCTGACCAATCTGCGGGTCACCTTCGACATCGCTTTCCCCGACGGTGAGGACGGCGACCGGGCGCGGGAGTTCCTGCCGCGCGCGATCGAGCAGAGCCGTGATCGGCTGTGCACGGTGAGTCGCACCGTCGCCCTCGGGTCGCCCGTGGAATTCGGTCAGGACTGACCTCCGGCGGCCCTACACTGCCGCCATGCCGATTCCTTCCAGCCTGATCGACCACCCCGGGCAGATCCCGTCCCAGACCGGACGCCGGTTCGTGGTCACCGGTGCCACCGGCGGACTCGGCATCGAGCTGACCCGTGCCCTGGCCACAGCGGGTGCCGACGTGGTCATGGCCGTGCGGAACACCACGGCAGGCGAGCAGGCCGCCGAGCGGGTACGTCGTACCGGCGCGCCCGGGAGGGTCGAGGTGAGGCAGCTCGACGTCGCCGACCTCGCGTCCATCCACGCCTTCGCCGGCGACCTCGAGCAGGTCGACGTGCTGATCAACAATGCCGGGATCATGGGTGTGCCTCAGGGGCAGACGGTCGACGGCTTCGAGATGCAGATCGGCACCAACCACCTCGGACACTTCGCCCTGACCAACCTGGTGCTGCCCAAGCTGACCGACCGGGTCGTGCTGCTGGGCTCACACGCCCACTGGTCCGGTCGCCTCGACGTCGACGACCTCGATCACGCCACCCGCCGCTACGGCGGCTATCCGGCCTACGCCCAGTCGAAGCTGGCCACCCTGCTCTTCATGGGCGAGCTCCAGCGGCGACTGACCGCTGCCGGCTCCTCGGTGCGTGCCGTGGGCGCTCACCCCGGCTACACCGCCACTGGGATCACGATGCACACCGGCAACGGTCTCTTCACCTCAATCAGCCGGTTGGGCAACCTCGTGGCCGGGATGAAGCCCTGGCGCGGGGCATTGCCGGTCCTCGCCGCTGCCACGCTCGACATCCCCGGGGACACCTACCTCGGACCGCGTGCCGCGGGTGGGTTCCTCGGGTCGCCGGCACCGGCGCGGCGCTCACGCGCAGCGAGCGACACGGGCCTGGCTGCCGACCTGTGGCAGAGGTCCGCCTCGCTCACCGGCGTGGACTTCCCGCTCTGAGCCGTCCGGCTCTGGGCGTACTTGTTTCGGGCGGACCTGCTGTAGGTCAGCTCAGTCGCTGACCACCACGTCGGTCAGCGTGACCGGTGTATTGGGTGCGCCGCCGCCTGCCGGGTTGGAGCCGTCGTCGCCGGCCTTGCCGACCTCGAGGAGTCGCGCGACTCCGGCCTCGTCGATGGTCCCGAACACGGTGTAGTCGGGCTGGAAGCCCGAGTCGTCGAAGACCAGGAAGAACTGCGAACCGTTGGTGTCCTCGCCCGAGTTGGCCATCGCGATCGTGCCCTTGGGATAGGTCTCGTCACCGCTCAGCTCGTCGTCGAAGCGGTAGCCCGGCCCGCCTGCCGTGGTGCCCGTGGGGTCGCCGCATTGGAGGATCGCGAACCCGGGGGCATAGCCCAGTCGCGGGCACGCGGTGTCGTCATAGAAGTCCTGCTCCGCCAAGGAGACGAACGAGTTCACCGTGCACGGAGCCTTGTCGGCGTCGAGGGTGAGCGGGATGTCGCCGACCGTGGACTTGATGGTCACCGACACCTTGCCGGTCCGGCTGGGCTCGCTCGGCGGTGCCTTGATCCCGTCCTTGGCCGACTGGCCCTCCGGGGTGTAGGTGCAGGCGGCCTTCGTCTCCTTGCCGCTCTTCTTGGAGTCGTCGGTGTCATCACCACTGCACGCAGTGAGGGAGAGCAGGGTGACGGTGGCCAGCACGGCCAGGGTTCGCTTCAGCATGCGCGGCAGCCTACCGAGGCCCCGGCGCCGGCCGTGCGGGTACGTCGTACCCACGGATCGTGCTCGACGCCGAGGCGTGGCGACGACCGGTTGCCTCAGATGCCGCAGCTGGGTGCCGACCAGAAGATCCGGTCGGGGCGGATGTCCACGTGGACATGGTCGTTGTGATCGGGATAGCCCGGGCCGAGCAGGGTTCCGAAGCTGACGTAGCGAGCCGCTTGCGCGATCCGGCACAGGGTGGTGTTGCCGTTGACCGGCACCACGTCGATCGCCCTGCCATAGGTGTGCTGCCCCGTGCCGGAACCGCCGACCGAGCGGTCGCACGACTGCGAGCGGAAACCGGACGTGACGCGCAGCGGGATGTCACCCATCCGGTGGCGCAACGCCTCTGCGCGCCACATGGCTCGGAGCAGGTTCGCCTTGACCGTCGAAGAGCTCACCGAGCCGCCGCTGTAGCCGCCGACTCCACACCCGCCGTCCACCTCGGTCCAGGAGAAGTGGGCGGGCGAACAGTCGTCCTTCTGCAACCCGTAGAGCTTGGTGAAGGTGTCCGGCCCGGCGACCCCGTCGGCGGACAGGCCGTAGGCAGCCTGGAAGTTCTTCACGGCCGTGGTGGTCTGCGGACCATAGCTCCCGTCGACGGCCATGTTCGTGCGATATCCGGCCCATCCGGCGACCCGGATCTGCAGCTGGGACACGTCGGCGCCGGTGGCACCGGCCTTCAGGGTCCTGCTCCACGTGTAGCAGGCATCGGCATTGGCCGGAGTCGTGCTGCTGAGCACGACGAGGCCGGTCATCGCGAGTGCGATGGCAGCCAGGAGGGTGGAGAGACGACGGCGCATGGTTGAGCTCCTTGTTCCTGAGACGGCCCCCAAGGGCCCGTGGGAACAATCTGTCGCGTCCCGCTCGGTTTGGGAAGGCGCTGCAGCTCAGCAGGCCTTCTCCTCGAACTCGCCGTAGGCCGCCACCTGCTTGCGCTCCTGGGCGGTGGCCCCTTTGAGGACACTGCCCATCTGATCGAGCGAGGTGGCCTTCTGCACGAAGTCGTTGAGCCAGACCAGCCCGGCGCGGGCTTCGTCGCTCGCGTCGGTGGGCAGGAGCCGGACCAGGTCGGCGACGGCGGTCTGCAGGTCGTCGATGGTCTCGGCGTCGTTGGCGGCCTCGGCCGCGGTGCAGTAGGCGGCGTACTTGCCCGCGGGCACGCTCGGGCTCGCCGTGGCGGTCGTCGGGTCGCTGGGCGCAGCAGTCGGCGAGGTGGCCGAGCCGCTGGGGGAGGAGCCGGACGAGGCACCGGTGGTGCTCGACGCACCGCGGCCGCCCCGGTCACCGTCATCCGTCCCGCAGGCTGCGAGAGGCCCGACCGCGAGCAGGATTGCGAGACGAGCCAGGGTGGTGCGGCGCATGGGGGCTCCTTGGTGGGGGACCGGCGTGAACTATCGGTGGGGCCGTGCGACCAAACTAGGACGTGCGGGCAAGCAGGACCATCACCTCGTGGTGGTCGGTCTGCGGGAACATGTCGAAGAGCCCCGCGCTGACGATCCGGTAGTTCCCCATCGCCGTCATGTCGCGGGCCAACGTGGTCACGTTGCAGCTCGAGTAGAGGACGTGCGTGGGGCCGTGATCATCGAGCCTGCGGGCCAGGTCGGCGCCGATGCCACGGCGGGGCGGATTCACCACGACCAGGTCCGGCACCGTCTCGGTGAGGAATTCGGTGGCGTCCCCGACATGCCAGTCATGGGCGTACGTCGTCCCGGCGGCCAGCTGGGAAGCGCTTTGTCGAGCGCTCCTGATCGCCTCGCCGGAGACCTCCACGCCGATCACCCGACGGGCGCCGTGTCCGAGAGCGTGCAGCGCGAATCCACCCACTCCGCAATAGAGGTCCAGGACGGTTTCGGGACGGATGCGTGAGGTCCACTCGCGAGCCTGGGCATAGAGCGCGGCAGCGATGTGGGTGTTGGTCTGGAAGAAGCTCTGCGTCCGCAGCTGGAGGACCACGTCGTTGACCCGCATCGGGAGGGCGTCGTGCTCGGTCAGCACGATCTCCTCGGGGCCCTCGAGGATCGCCTTGTGCTCGGGTTGCAGGTTGATCGACACCACTCGCGCTTCGGGGAGGGCGGCCCGGATGATGTCGAGCTTCTCGGCGATCTTCGTCGCCTGGCCGCGCGAGCGGAGCACGAACCGGATCATCGCCTCGCCGTCGGGGGAGTGCGTGATCAGCAGGTGCTTGAGCTCACCGGTGCGGGCGGGCACGTCGTACGGCGTGAGCTCCAGGTCGGTGACGAGTTGCGGCAGACGCTGCACGATGTCGGCGAGGCCGGGCTCATAGAGACCGCACCGGGTCAGGTCCACTCCGCGTTGCTGACCGTCGAGGATCCCCAGTGTGGGGGCGCCCCTGCGGCCGCCCACGACGAGCTTCGCCTTGTTCCGGAAGCCCGACTCGGGGCCGGTCGTCGGCTCGGACCAGGGCAGTTCGGCGCCGAGGATTCCGGCGACCACGGCATGCTTGCGCCGCACCTGATCGGCATACGGCTCTCCCATGTGGGCGCACGAACGGCACACGCCCGCATCGAAGTAGCCACACTGCACGCGGCAACGATACGGCTGGTCGCCGCTGGTCTCGCCGTTGCCATTGCGTGGGGAGGATCAGGGGAGTGCGCGTGCCTGGTCGAGCAGGAGCCGGAGCAGCTCGGTGACCGTGTCGGATCGGACCCGGCGGCGATCGCCGGGCAGCATCAGCCGCAGGTGGGCATCACCACCGGGTCCACTCACTGCGACATGGACGAGGCCCACGGGTTTCTCGGGTGTGCCGCCACCCGGTCCCGCGACACCGGTGGTCGAGATCCCAAAGCTGGTCTCGAGCCGGTGGCGTGCACCTCGCGCCATCGCGAGGGCGACCGGCTCGCTCACTGCGCCGTGTTCTGCGAGCACGTCGGCGTCGACGCCGAGCTGGGAGATCTTGGCGGCGTTGGAGTAGGTGACGAAGCCTCCGACGAGATAGGCCGACGAGCCGGGCCGATCCGCGAGGCGGGCCGCGACCAGCCCTGCGGTGCAGGACTCGGCGGTGGCGACGGTGAGTCCCTTGGCCAGGAGCTCGTTGGCCAGGTCCTCGTCGAGACGATCGGGCGCCATGTCAGCGGTCAATGTGACGGGCCCATGCGAAGCAGAAGAGACCGAACGCGATGAAGCCTGCGCCCACCAGTCCGATCATTATCGGGCCGAAGGGCTGCTCCAGGACCGTCAGCAGCGCCTCGTCGAGCCCACCGGACTTCTTGGCCTCGTGGGTTGCTGCGGCATAGCCGAACAACGCGGCGACGGAGAGCACCCCGGCACCCTTGGCGACATAGCCGATCCGGCCGAGCCAGACGTATGCCGTTCCGACCTTGCCGTCGGTGCCGTCCGAGTCGATGTCCTTCAGGAACGTCTTCAGCACCCCGCGTCGGATCAGGTATCCCGCCACGATCGCAATGCCCAGGGCCACGGCACCGACGATGAACTGGCCGAGGGGGAGATCCATCAGCTTGGCGCTCGTGGAGTCGGTGGAGTCACCTTGGGAGGAGGACCGTGAGCCGACGGCCACGCGCAGCGCGCTCTGGGCGATCGCGGCATAGACGACTGCCTTGCCGAGGCTGATCAGCCGCTTGCGCAACCGCTTGCCCCCGTTGAGGTCGCGGTGCCCAACCACGGCGTCCACGAGCTGCCACAGGGCAAGGAGGACCATCCCGATCCCGATCGCCCAGACCAGCGCCTTGCCGAACGGCTGCTCGGCCAGTTGCTGGATGGCGCCGTTGCTGTCTGCCTTGCCCTCGCGATCTCCGAGGGCGAGCTGAATCGACAGCCAGCCCATGACGAGATGGACCACACCGAACGCCAGGAGGCCGACCCGCGCCAGGTGGTCGATGGCTTCGCTGTTGTCGACCTTGCGCGCAGTCTGGGTTCCGGGGGCTGTCATGGCCGAAGCCTATAGCGGTGAGCGGTGGAGCGGATCGCACGACGAGTGGGAATACGGTGGTGCCATGCCACTGACCGGTGCCGTCCGCACGGCTAAGAGAGCGCCCCTGCTGCAGATGGTGAAGACCGCCCTCGCCACGATCCTTGCCTGGATCGTGGCCGGTCTGCTGATCCCGGACGGACCCGCGCCGGTGTTCGCCGCCATAGCGGCGATGTTGGTCGTGCAGCCGAGCCTCAACCAGTCCCTGACCAAGGGGGTCGAGCGAAGTGTGGGGGTGATCGCGGGCGTCGTGCTCGCCTCGGCACTGGCCCTGGCGTTCGGCAGCGCGACGTGGGTGGTCCTGATCGCCACCGCCGCGGCCCTCGCCCTCGCCTGGGGACTGCGGATGACCATGGGCTCGGCCAACCAGGTCGCGATCAGCGCCCTGCTGGTCCTGGCCATCGGCTCCGGGACCGTCGACTATGCGCTGGCCCGGATCCTGGAGACCTTCATCGGCGCGATCATCGGCATCGTCGTACACCTGGCACTTGTGCCCCCGGTTGCGATGGTGCCCGCGCGTCGCGCCCTGGACAACTTCGGTGAGGAGATCGCCAGGTCACTCGAACGGCTCTCGGCGGATCTCTCCCATCCACGCTCACCCAAGCAGCTCGAAGCCCTGATGATCGACGCTCGCCGGCTCCATGGTGTGCGCGAGGAGACCTATGAGGCGCTTTCCGAGGCGGATGACTCGCTCGCCCTCAATCCCCGCGGCAGACGGCACCGCGACGAGGTTGCCGGCCTGAGGCAGACGGTCGACATTTTCGCGTTGATCGCCACCCAGGTGTTGGGGATGGCCCGCGCCTATGTCGATCAGTACGACGAGGGGGTGCACTCCGAGCTCGCCGTCCGCGGGATCGCCGAGGAGCTGCGACGCGCCGCCCATGACACCAGGCGACAGGTGCGCCTCACCTTGGCCGAGCCGTCCTCGCCATACGTCGAGGAGGCGCCCGCGCTCACCGCGCCGCTCACCCTGGGTGCTCCGTCGGGGATGCGGTGGATCCTGATCGGTTCGTTGATGGAGGACCTGCGCCGGATCCGCGAGGAGCTCGGGGCCCGCACCTGAGCTCGCCGCTGGGGCCGCGCGGCTGCCTCACACGAGACAGGTACGAGGCGGGGGAGAGGTGCACATAGGCTGGCTGGGTGCTCTACGAGGTTCTTCATGCCGCCGTTCCGCCAGTGGCCCGCGCCGTGTGGCGCCCCACGGTCGAGGGCGTGGAGAACGTCCCGATGACCGGGCCCGTGCTGCTCGCCAGCAACCACCTCAGCTTCGTCGACAGCGTGGTGATCCCGATCATCGCGCCGCGGAAGGTGGCCTTCCTCGCGAAGGCCGAATATTTCACCGGGCCCGGCCTCAAGGGCAAGCTGAGCAAGGCCTGGTTCGAGGGTCTCGGCATGGTGCCCGTGGACCGGACCGACACCCGTGCCGCACTGAACTCACTGGACATCGCCCTGGACATCCTGGGTCGCGGGGGAGCGTTCGGCATATATCCCGAGGGGACCCGATCACGCGACGGGCGGCTCTATCGCGGTCGGACGGGCGTCGCTCAGCTCGCCCTGTCAGGCGGGGTCCCGGTGGTCCCCGTGGGGCTGGAGGGCACCGCTGACCTGCAGCCCATCGACTCGGTGCTCCCACGGCGGGCGAAGGTGACGGTGCGGTTCGGCACCCCGTTGGACTTCTCCGGCCGCTTCGAGGGAGTCGCTCCCGGACGCGCCCGCCGTGAGGCCACCGACGAGATCATGGATGCCATCCACGCGCTCACCGGCCAGGAGCGCGCCGCGTCATACAACGAACGGCCCTCCGAACCGGCAGACTGAGGTGGCATGACCTCCGAGACACGGACCTCACAGCAGCCACCCGACCACTACGACGCCTTCGCTGACGCCTACGCGAGGGCGAACGAGGACGGGCTCTTCAACCGGTGGTACGCCCGCCCGGCGGTGCTGGACCTGCTCGGTGATGTCGCAGGGCGTCGGATCCTGGATGCTGGCTGTGGTTCGGGACCCCTGCTCGCGGACCTGGGGGAGCGGGACGCCAGCGTGGCCGGGTTCGATGGGAGCTCCGCGATGATCCGGCTGGCCCGGGAGCGGCTCGGAGACGAGGCGGACCTGCAGGTGGCCGACCTGACCCAACCGCTTCCGTATGGCGACGATGCGTTCGATGACGCGTTGGCCGTGCTGGTGCTGCACTACCTCGAGGACTGGTCGCAGCCGTTGGGGGAGTTGCGCCGAGTGCTGAAGCCCGGCGGTCGGCTGATCGTGGTGGTCAACCATCCGGTCATCCCGCCGGTGATGTACCCCGAGATCGACTACTTCTCGACCGTGCCGAACGAGGAGGAGTACGACTTCGACGGCGTCTCCGCGACCCTCACGATCTGGTATCGGTCGCTGAGCGCGATGTCGGATTCGTTCACCGCCGCGGGCCTGAGGATCGTGTCGATCAGCGAGCCGCCGGTGTCACCTGACACGCCACCCGAGCTGCTGCCGCAGAGCGAAGCAGACCCCAGGCGCTTCATCGGGTTCCTCTTCTTCACCCTCGAGGCCGTGTCCCAGACCAGTGGTGGGACGGCGGAATCCACCGTTGGTTCATAGACTGCGGTGATGGTGCTCCAACTGATCGGTGCCGGCTTGCCCCGCACCGGCACGTCCTCGCTCCGTGAGGCTCTGCGACACCTCCTGGGCGCGCCGGTCTATCACATGAGCGAGGCCTTCGCGCACCCCGAACACGCGCAGACCTGGGTGGGCGCGATCGACGGTGACACGCCTGATTGGGAGGACTTCCTGGCTGGGTACGCCGCCGGGGTCGACGCACCTTTCTCCAACTGCTGGCGCGAACTGTCCAGGGCATATCCGGACGCCCCGGTGTTGCTGTCGCACCGTGGCGATCCCGAAGTGTGGCTCCGCAGCATGGAAGCAACCGTGCTTCCGCGCACTCGCGAGATGCTCAGCAAGGGCGATGACGATCCCATGGTTCCGCTGTTCAGGGTCGTCTTCCGCGACCTCTTCACCGACATCGACGACGGGGAGCAGGCGATGGCCGGCTATCAGCGTTGGCTGGACGACGTCCGCGCCGAGGTCGCTCCGGGGCGGCTCGTCGAGTGGCAGCCGGGTGATGGCTGGGAGCCGATCTGTCGTGCGCTCCGATTGCCTGTGCCGGACCGGCCCTTTCCTCACGAGAACAGCACTGCGGACTACCGGGCCCGTCATGAGACCCGTGCCCGCAAGGACGAGCAACGGGTTGCTTCAGCGGGTTCATCGACCTCGGACGCACCCGGACGGCCGGAGGCTTCTCACTGAACCTGTCGCGACTCGTCAGTTCGCAGGCCGGCACCGAAGACCAGGGCGGGCCCACCGTTCTTGTGGACTTCACGCTGGAGCGTGAGCCCAATCTTGGAGGCAACGCGTTGTGAGGCGACGTTGGTCGGCCGGATGATCGCGACCAGATGCTCGATCCCAGCAGCGGTTGCCGCGGTCCGAACCGCTGCGGCCGCCTCGGTGGCGTATCCCTGACGCTGAAGCGGGGATCGCACGTGCCAACCGGCCTCGACGAACCACTCGTCCTCGACCTCCTGCATCGTCAGGCCGCAGTCGCCCACGAACTCCCCGGCGTGGGTCTCGATCACCCAGAGCCCGAATCCATGCTTCTCGTAGTTGCGTTGTGTCCATTCGATCCACGACGCCGGGCTCCGCGAGCCACCTAGCTTCAACGTGGCGACGTCGCGCAGGTCTGCCTCCGTCATCTGGCGAAACCGGAGTCTTTCGGTGGGGGCTGGAAGCACGTCCACACCATAGGGGAGCCAGGAGTGACGATCCGGGATGTACAGGGAGGAGGTCCCAATGAGTTATGTCAGCCAGGCGCTGGGATGTCTCGGTCGCGTGGGCACGAGCGTTGGAGGTCGCGCGGACAGGCTTGACGTCTCTCGCTGCTGGGCTCGGCGACGCGGGCGTTGATCACTTCACCGGTGCCGTCAGCGTCGAGCGAGGGCCTCGGGACAACGCACGAACAACAGGCTCACGGCCTTGTCGAGGGGAGTCCATCTCCGTGCAGAATGACATAATGTCGCTTATCGGCGATTCCTCACGTGGCGTTCAGACGCCAGAAGCGCTCGCGATCTACGGTCAGTTCGCGGCACGACGCAGACCTACGGGCACATGAAAAGAACGCCGTCGGCCTTCAGTCGCATGATCTTCCCGCCGCTGGCGGTCCGTCTGAGTCGTCCGGCTTGACGGTCGTGGCGGTGGGTACCGCGCGACATGGACGGACACGAGGACGACAAGCGACCAGCAACGGGCGACAAGCGCGCTCCCATCGACATCGAGGGCGCACCGTCGGAAGAGGGTGTCTCCCCCGCCGACGCAGCAGCACGTCTCGACCTGGACCCGGAGGAGCAGGTCAATCGTTCGGACCAACCGGACGCCGACCCTGCTGAGCGACGGCAGTTCGAGAACCCGGACGAGGCGACGTCCATGGCCGACGCGGACCACCCCGAGGACCGCTGAGCAAGCCCGCGTCTGCTTGGGTCAGCGCTGATCCGGAATCAGCCTCGCGCCGGTGACGTCAGCAGTGCGGTGGGTCGGAAGTGCGGCCTGCGATCCTCGTCTTCCTTGTTCGCGCGGATGAACTCGAAGCTCGACGCAGTCACCAGCACCCAGTCGCCCGGGCCTGTCTGCTGTCCCAGCAACGGCTCATCGAGCTCGGCATAGGCGGCCAGCAAGGACTCGGCGCACTCGACGTGGGAGGCCGGGAAGTGAAAGGCCATCCGGTCCAGCTCCTGGGGCGCACCCAGGAAGGCGAGCGGACGGCCCAGGGCAGCCCCGCACACCCCGCACACTCGGCTCAGCGCGCACTGGGTGACCCGACGCTTGTCGAGGTGCTGGGCCGACGGCGCGGCCCCCTCCGGCCGGTCGCCATAGCCCACGTCGGTGCCCGCGGCGAACGGAACCGGCACGAAGAGCTCGGGGTCTTCCGGGAGATCGGCAAACGCTCGTGGGGCGGCGTCCATCAGTCGTGGCTCCGCTCACGAGGACTGCGGGACCATCCCCCGAGCTCGGCACGGCGCGACTGCCGCTCGTCGTCGGACCTCCGCTTGCGGTCGGCCGGCTGGGTGGGCGGCTCGGGTTGATCGCTGCTCGACATCTTGTTCGGCAGCGACAGCTTCATGATCGTGCGCAGCGTCTGGCCATACTGCCGATAGAGCGGACCCGTCGTGTAGGGAAGGTCGTACTTGTCGCACAGTGCCCGCACCTTGACTGCGATCTCGGGATAGCGATTGCTGGGGAGATCCGGGAACAGGTGGTGCTCGATCTGGAAGCCGAGGCTGCCGCTGAGGATGTGCAGCGTCCGGCCACCCTCGAAGTTGGCCGAACCCAGCATCTGGCGCAGGTACCACTCCGCCCTGGTCTCGTCCTCGAGCTCCTCCTCGGTGAAGTGCAACGCACCGTCCGGGAAGTGACCGCAGAAGATGATCATGTACGACCACAGGTTGCGGGTCAGGTTGGCGGTCGCGTTGGCCTTCAGCGTCGACTTCCACTGCTTCCCGGAGAGCGCCGGATAGACGACGTAGTCCTTGAGGATCTGGTTGCGACCCTTCCGCAGGATCTGACGAAGCTGTCGCTTCATCTCCTTCGGGTCCTTCTCGAGCTTGCGGATCCGCTCGATGTCGAGGTCGTGCAGCGCGACACCCCACTGGAAGAGCCCGGCCAGCAACGCGTTGTAGACCGGCTGCCCGAGGTGGACCGGGTGCCACTTCTGCTCGCGCGCCATCCGCAGCACGCCGTAGCCGATGTCGTTGTCGTGGCCCAGCACATTGGTGAACTGGTGGTGGATGTAGTTGTGCGAGTGCTTCCACTGCTCGGCGGGCTGGGCGGTGTCCCACTCCCAGTTGCTGGAGTGGATCTCCGGATCGTTCATCCAGTCCCACTGCCCGTGCATGACGTTGTGGCCGATCTCCATGTTCTCGAGGATCTTGGCCAGGCCGAGCATCGCCGTACCGGCGACCAGGGCGGGCCTGCCACCCTTCGCATGTGCGCTGGCGAGCATCGCCCCGCGCCCAGCGGCGGCCAGCCCACGCTGGATCCGGATCAGACGGTTGATGTACGCCGCATCCGCGGCGCTGCGTGATTCCTCGACCTCGGCACGGATCGCGTCGAGCTCGCGCCCGAGCTGCTCCACGTCCTCGGCGGTGAGGTGGGTGTATTCCTTGACGTCAGAGATGGCCATTTCTGCCTGCCTTTCGTGGTTCGAGGGTCAGATGTCGAACGTGCAGTCGCCGACCGCGGCGGTGATGCAGGTCTGTACCGGCTCATTCGGTTGACCGAACTCGTCGCCGCTGCGCAGGTCGCGAACCGTGCCGGAGACCAGGGTGAGGGTGCAGGTGTGGCAGATGCCCATCCGGCACCCGAAGGGCATCCCGACGCCGACTTCCTCCCCTGCCTCCAAGATGGTGGTCGCGCCGTCAGCCTCCACCTGCTTGCCTGAGTTCCGGAAAGTGAGCGTTCCGCCCTCTCCCCCGGCTCCCCCGAGCTCCAGGGTGAACCGCTCGAGATGGAGTCGATCCTCGAGGCCGGCCGCCTCGAAGTGCGCGGAGATCGCGTCCAGCATCGGCGAGGGACCGCAGGCCCAGGTCTCCCGCTCACGCCAGTCCGAGCAGATCGCGTCGAGCTCGCCGAGGTCGAGGATGCCGTCGGTGTCGGTGTGCAGCTGATGGAGTGTGAAGCCCTCGTGCTTCTTCTCGAGCGCGAGGAGCTCATCGCGGAAGATCATCCGATCCGGCGTCGGTGAGGAATAGTGCATCACCACCTCGGGCATGGTCCCGCGTCGATCGAGAGTGCGCAGCATGGACATCACCGGGGTGACGCCGCTGCCGCCGACCAGGAAGAGCATTCGGGCCGGCGGTGGGTCCGGCAGCGTGAAGTCGCCCTCGGGAGCGGCCAGGCGGACGATCGTTCCGGGCGCGAGGCCGTTGACCAGGTGCGAGGACAACAGGCCCTCGGGCATCGCCCGGATTGTGATCGCGATGGTGTGGCCCCGGCGCTTGGTGGGCGAGCTCACCGAGTAGGAACGCCACTGGAACTTGCCGTCCACCGGGACGCCGATCCCGATGTACTGACCCGGCCGGTGGCTCCAGCGCCAACCCCAGCCAGGCTTGATCACCAGGGTGGCGGCGTCCTCGGTCTCCTTGACGACCTTCTCCACCCGTCCCCGCAATTCACGCGAGGTCCACAGCGGATTGATCAGGCGCAGGTAGTCGTCGGGGTGCAACGGTGTGGTCAGCTTGGACCCCGCCTTGCGGACGCGGTCCCACGAGATCGTGCTTCCGGCAGTCATGCGCTCCCCTGTCGTTCGGCGTTCGTCTACTCAGTGAACACATGTTGACTGAGTAGGTCAACAGCCGATCCGATCCGTGAAAAGCGTGACGCTCAGCCCTCCTGTCGGATACCGCCCCGGAGACGCTCGAGACCCGACATCCCGTGGTAGATCACCAGCACGGCAGCGGTGCCGAGTGCGATGCCACCGAGGTCCAGGTCACCGAAGCTGAGCACCCCGTTGCCGATGCCCATGGCGATGATCAGGGCCACGGCCACGGAGTAGAGGTTCTTCTGGACGCCGAAGTCGACCCGGTTGTCGATCCACATCCGGACCCCGATCAGGCCGATGATGCCGTAGAGCGCCAGCGTCACGCCGCCGATCACACCGACGGGGATCGTGTGCAGCAGGGCGCCGAACTTCGGCGAGAGCGAGAGCAGGACGGCCACGATGCCTGCCACCCAGTAGGCCGCCGTCGAGAAGACCCTGGTGGCGGTCATCACCCCGATGTTCTCGCCGTACGTCGTGGTGGCCGAGCCTCCACCGATGCCTGCGATCACGGTCGCCGCGCCATCGGCGAAGAGAGCACGACCGGTCTCGTCGTTGATCGAGTCATCCCCGACCAGGTGCGCCACGCTGCGGACGTGCCCGACGTTCTCGGCGACTAGGACGAAGACGACCGGCAGGAACATCGGCAGGATGGACCACTCCACCGAAGGGGTGGTCAGCTCGGGCAGCCCCACCCACGCGGCCTTCTCGACGTCGCCGAAGTCCACCATGTCCTTGCCGAGCGCGACCAGATATCCGACGACGAACCCGACCAGGATCGCCACTCGACCGATCATTCCCCGGGAGAGGCCGGCGACGACCACGACGGCGAGCACCGTGACGAAGGCCAGGAACACGCTGTCCATGTCCGGCCCGTCGGGACTGCCCGCGGCGTTCACGACGTTGCCCCACGAGGCCTGCGCGAGGTTGAACCCGATCAGCGCGACGATCGCACCCATCACCACGGGCGGCATCAGGGCATGGATCCACCCCGTGCCGACTGCCTGGACGATCAGACCGACCACCGCAAGCAGTGCGCCGGTGAACACGATGCCGAAGAGCGCGGCCCCCATCCCGGGTCCGGCCATCGCCGCTCCCACCGGGCCGAGGAAGGCGAAGGAGGAACCGAGATAGCTGGGCACCCGGTTGCGGGTGATCAGGAGGAACAGCAACGTCCCGACGCCGGAGAAGAGCAGGGTCGTGCTGGTGTCGAAACCGGTCAGGATCGGCACCAGGAAGGTCGCCCCGAACATGGCAATCACGTGCTGTGCACCGAGCCCGATGGTGCGAGGCCAGGAGAGTCGCTCGCCGGGAGCGACGATTGCCTCGGGAGCGACGGTGCGTCCGTCGCCATGGGTGGTCCAGATCAAGGGAAACCTCCGGGGTGAGCACGAGCGCCGGGGCGGACTTGGGCCCGGAGCGCGCTGAGCCTACTGGCCCCCGGGCACCGAGGTTCCGCGGCCTCTGGTTGCGGCGGGATCCGGCATCGCCACGTGCATCCCGCCCGAGTGCAGCAGGTCAGCCGGCGACGTACTCGCGCAGGTGCTTCCCGGTCAGCGTCGAGGCGCGCTCGACCAGCTCGGCGGGCGTTCCCTCGAAGACGACCGAGCCGCCGTCGTGGCCGGCTCCCGGGCCCAGGTCGATGATCCAGTCGGCGTGGGCCATCACGGCCTGGTGGTGCTCGATCACGATCACGGTCTTCCCGGAGTCGACCAGGCGGTCCAGCAACCCGAGCAGGTTCTCGACGTCGGCCAGGTGCAGTCCGGTGGTGGGCTCGTCGAGGACATAGGTCCCACCCTTCTCCCCCATGTGCGTGGCCAGCTTGATCCGCTGCCGTTCCCCGCCGGACAAGGTGGTCAGGGGCTGGCCGAGGCTGATGTAGCCGAGGCCGACGTCGTCGAGGCGCTGCAGGATCTTGTGCGCAGCGGGGATCTTCGCCTCGCCCTCGGAGAAGAAGGTGAGCGCCTCCGCCACCGACAGCGCCAGGACCTGGCTGATGTCGCGGCCGCCGAGCTCGTGCTCCAGCACAGCTGCCTGGAAGCGCTTGCCCTCGCAGTCCTCGCAGGGCGTCGAGACGGTGTCCATGAAGCCCAGCTCGGTGTAGACCACGCCGGCACCCTTGCAGGTCGGGCAGGCGCCCTCGGAGTTGGCGCTGAACAAGGCGGGCTTGACCCCGTTGGCCTTGGCGAAGGCCTTGCGGATCGGCTCGAGCAGACCGGTGTACGTCGCTGGGTTGCTGCGTCGGGAGCCCTTGATGGCCCCTTGGTCGATCGCCACGACGTCGTCCAGGCTCGCCACCGAGCCGTGGATCAGGGAGCTCTTCCCCGAGCCGGCGACACCGGTGACGACAGTGAGCACACCGAGCGGTACGTCGACGTCGACGTTGCGGAGGTTGTGCCGGGAGGCACCTCGGATCTCCAGGGTGCCGGTCGGGGTGCGTACGTCGTCCTTGACCCGGGCCCGGTAGTCGAGATGACGACCGGTCAGGGTGCCGCTGGCGCGGAGGCCCGCGAGGTCGCCCTGATAGACGACCTCTCCCCCGCCGGTCCCCGCGAGCGGGCCGAGGTCGACCACCTCGTCGGCGATCGCGATCGCTTCGGGCTTGTGCTCGACGACCAGCACCGTGTTGCCCTTGTCGCGAAGGCGCAGCAACAGGTCGTTCATCCGGTCGATGTCGTGCGGGTGCAGGCCGATCGTCGGCTCGTCGAAGACGTAGGTGACGTCGGTGAGCGAGGAGCCCAGGTGCCGGATCATCTTGGTCCGCTGGGCCTCACCGCCGGACAGCGAGCCGGAGGGGCGGTCCAGCGACAGGTAGCCCAGGCCGATCGCGGTGAAGGAGTCCAGCAGGTGCTGGAGGCCCGCGACCAACGGGCCGACCGAGTGCTCGTCGAGCTCACGGACCCAGCTTGCCAAGTCACTGATCTGCATCGAGCAGGCATCGGCGATGTTGATCCCCTTGATCTTCGAGGAACGGGCCTCGGCGGCCAGCCGGGTGCCCTCACACTCCGGGCAGGTCGTGAACACGACCGCCCGCTCGACGAACGCGCGGATGTGGGGCTGCATCGCCTCGACGTCCTTGGAGAGCATCGACTTCTGGATCTTCGGGATCAGGCCCTCGTAGGTGACGTTGATGCCGTCGACCTTGATCTTGGTCGGCTCCTTGTGCAACAAGGAGTGCAGCTCGCGCTTGTTGTACTTCTTGATCGGCTTGTCCGGATCGAAGAAGCCGCTGCCCCGGAAGATCCGCCCGTACCAGCCGTCCATCGAATAGCCGGGAACGATGATCGCGCCCTCGTTGATCGACTTCTCCTCGTCGAAGAGCGCGGCGTTGTCGAAGTCGTTGACCGCACCCTTGCCCTCACAGCGTGGGCACATGCCGCCCAGCCTGTTGAAGGTGACCTTCTCGGCGATGGCCTTGTCGCCCTTGCCCACGGTGACGGCTCCGGAGGCGGAGACCGAGGGCACGTTGAACGCGAACGCGCTGGGTGGACCGATCTGGGGCTCCCCCAGGCGGCTGAACAGCATCCGCAGCATCGCGTTGGCGTCGGTGACGGTGCCCACCGTCGAGCGCGGGTTGGCGCCCAGTCGCTCCTGATCGACGATGATGGCCGTGGTCAGGCCCTCCAGCCGGTCCACGTCGGGGCGTGCCATCGACGGCATGAAGCCCTGCACGAAGGTGCTGTAGGTCTCGTTGATCATCCGCTGCGACTCAGCTGCGATCGTCGCGAAGACCAGTGAGCTCTTGCCCGACCCGGAGACTCCGGTGAACACGGTCAGCCGGCGCTTGGCCAGATCGATGCTCACGTTCTTGAGGTTGTTCTCGCGTGCGCCCTGCACGCGGATCAGGTCGTGACTGTCCGCAGCGTGAGTCGTCATGGACCAAAACTAGCGGCCAGGCCGGGCTGCCGGCCTCAGGGCCAGCCCACACCCTGCGCGATGAGCAGCAGACCGAAGATCAGGAACGCCGCGGCCGCGCCGTACTTGATGACCTTCTCCGGCAGCTGGCGCCCGAGGAGCACGCCTGCGGCGATGGCGAGTGCGTCCGCGGCCACCATGCCCACGGTGCTGCCCAGCCAGGTGCCGAACCAGCCCTCCTGGGTGGCCAGGGTGATCGTGGCGAGCATCGTCTTGTCACCGAGCTCGGCCAGGAAGAACGCCACTCCGACCGCGAGGATCGCCATGCCCTTGCTGTTCTTGGCCTTCTGCGCCTCGTCCTCGGTGAGCTCGTCGCCGCGCAGCGTCCACGCGGCGAAGATCAGGAAGGCGACGCCGGCGACGATCGAGATCCAGTCCTGGTAGTCGGCGAACGACGACCCGATCGCCACTCCGATCCCGACCGAGGCCAGGTGCACGATGGCGGTCGCCGCAGTGATTCCGAGGATCACGTCGCGGGCGCGATAGCGGGTGGCGAAGGTCATCGCCATCAACTGGCTCTTATCCCCCAGCTCCGCGACGAAGATGACCGCGGTGCTGAGCAGGAAGGCATACATTTCTTGTGTTCTCCTCGGCCCGGCCGGAGGAGACGAGATGTGGACGTCCCTTCGACCGGACACATCCATGAGTGGGTGTGCGTCTGGTCGAAAGTCTCGTCCGCCAGATGTCTGGCCCGATCCGCCGGGCCCGGGGGCCAGTGTGTCGACGAACCTGTTGGGGACTACTCCCTTTCGGCCCAAAGAGTACATGAAACCCCGTCCCATGGGCGTGTCGCGGCTGCCCTCCCGGGATTTCAACCCAAAACCTCGTTAGTTTCGGAGCGTACGCACATCCCCGATTCCTGAAGTGGTGGAGAAATTGAACAAGCGTGAACTGGTCGACGCGATCGCCGAGCAGACCGGCGGCACCCGCAAGGACGCCGAAGCAGCCCTGGCTGCCGTCATCAACACCATCAGCGACGCGGTCGCCGAGGGTGACCGGGTGCAGATCCCCGGCTTCGGCACGTTCGAGAAGCGTGAGCGCGCGGCCCGCGAGGCCCGCAACCCGCAGACCGGCGAAACCATCAAGATCAAGAAGACCAACGTCCCGGCCTTCAAGGCAGGCAGCGGCTTCAAGACCTACGTGGCAGCCAGCAAGAAGGACCAGGCCGCCACTCGCAAGGCGCGCGGCTGACACCAGCCACGACGAACCCCGCCACCGGATCACCGGGTTGGCGGGGTTCGTGCTTTGTGACGTGCCATCCTGACCGGCACACAGACATCTGCTGCTCAACGGACGAGGAGAAATCTCGTGCTGGACGTTCTCTGGGGCCTCGGGGGCATGGCGGTCGTGCTCGCCATCGCCGTGCTCTTCTCGGTCGACCGACGAAGGATCCGCTTCCGCACGGTCTCGATAGCCCTGGCCCTGCAGGTCGGCTTCGGGGTGCTCGTGCTCTTCGTGCCGTGGGGAAAGACCGCACTGAACAAGGCCTCATCGGGGGTGCAGGCGGTGATCGACTCGAGCGCCGACGGCATCGCCTTCCTGTTCGGCCCGATCATCCCCAAGGAGGGCACCGGAACGATCTTCGCCTTCCAGGTGCTGCCCGTGATCGTCTTCGTGGCCTCCTTGACCGCCGTCCTATATCACCTGGGCATCCTGCAGATGGTCGTGCGATTCGTCGGCGGTGGGCTGTCCAAGCTCCTGGGCACCACCGAGACCGAGTCGATGAATGCCGCCGCCAACATCTTCGTGGGCCAGACCGAGGCGCCGCTGGTGATCAAGCCCTACATCGCCGGGCTGTCCCGCTCCGAGCTCTTCGCGGTGATGGCAGGCGGTCTGTCCACCGTGGCCGGCTCCGTGCTCGTGGGCTACTCGCTGCTCGGCGCCAGGCTCGACTACCTGATCGCGGCCTCGTTCATGGCCGCTCCGGGCGCCCTGCTGATGGCAAAGATCCTGGTCCCGGCCGGCGCCCTGGAGGGCGCGGGGCGCGACACTGCGGAGAAGGAGACGACCGAGACGGACGGGGAAGGGACGGCCGGGTCGACGGGGCCAGACGCGCCCGTCGCGGAGAAGGACGAGGAGGAACCACCCACCAACGTCCTGGACGCGGCAGCGCGCGGTGCCGGTGACGGCCTGAAGCTGGCCGCGAACGTCGGCGCCATGCTGCTCGCCTTCATCTCCCTGATCGCACTGGGCAACCTGATCCTGGGCGGTGTAGGGGGCTGGTTCGGCCAGGACGACCTCAGCATCGAGCAGATCCTGGGCTACGTCTTCGCGCCTGTCATGTTCGCCGTCGGAGTCCCCTGGCACGAAGCGCTGGACGCCGGCAGCTTCCTGGGCCAGAAGATCGTGCTCAACGAGTTCGTCGCCTTCGCCGACTTCGCACCCCAGGCCGGGGAGTTCAGCGAGAAGTCCCGGGCCGTGATCACCTTCGCCCTCACCGGCTTCGCCAACCTCGGGTCGCTGGCGATCCTGCTCGGAGGCCTGGGCGGCATCGCCCCGACCCAACGTTCCCGGATCGCCGAGCTCGGGTTGCGCGCCGTCCTGGCCGGCACGCTCGCCAACCTGATGAGCGCTGCGATCGCCGGCGTCCTGGTCGGCTGAGTCAGCGTCGCCGCTGCAGGGTGACCATGATCAGGGCGACTCCGAAACCGGCGATGAGCGGACCGGCGTACGCCCAGAACTTGCTGCCCGTCATCGGACTGCCCTCGATCGCCCCCAGGCCCTGACCCCAGAGGACGAAGCCGGCGATGATCATCACCACGCCGAGCGCGATCGGAACCCCGCGCTTCACGGCTGCAACAACACCTTCACGGCGCGACGCTCGTCCATCGCTCGGTAGCCCTCGGCGACGTCCGGCATCGACAGGGTCAGGTCGAAGACCAGCCCCGGGTTGATGGCCCCCGAGGTGACCAGCTCGAGCAGCTCGGGCAGGTAGGCGCGGACAGGAGCCATCCCGCCGCGCAGGCCGACGTTGCGCTGGAACATGGTGCGGATCGGGAGCTCCACGCCGTGCGGGACTCCGACGAAGCCGACGTTGCCGCCGGGTCGGGCCACCTTCAGGGCGGTCTTCATCGACTGGTCGGTGCCGACGCACTCGAGCACGGAGTCGGCGCCGACACCGTCGGTCATGTCTGCGATCCGGGCAGCGCCCTCCTTGCCGCGTTCGACCACGATGTCGGTGGCCCCGAAGGCACGCGCGATCTCCTGGCGTGGCTCGTGGCGCGACATGGCGATGATCCGCTCGGCGCCCAGCCGGGACGCGGCGAGGACCCCGCAGAGCCCGACAGCCCCGTCGCCGACGACGACAGCGGTGCTGCCGGGGGTGACGCCCGCCGCGACGGCGGCGTGCCAACCGGTGGGCATCACGTCGGAGAGGGCGAGCAGCGACGGGATCAACCCGGCATCAGGAGTGCCGTCGACCTTGACCAGCGAACCCTCTGCCTCGTGGACCAGGGTGTACTCGCCCTGGCCGCTGGTGGTGAAGCCGAGGTTCTCGCAGACCGAGGTGAACCCGTGCCGACAGTGCGCGCAGGTGTTGTCGCTGTGGCAGAACGGCACGATCACGAAGTCGCCGGGGCGGAACGAGCGCACCGCTCCCCCGACCTCCTCCACGATGCCGACGCACTCGTGGCCGATGGTGTCCCCCGCAGTGATCGGGTTCTCACCTCGATAGGGCCACAGGTCGGAGCCGCAGATGCAGCCCGCCACCACCTTCACGATGGCCTCGGTGTCCTTGGTGATCTTCGGGTCGGGAACCTCTTGCCACCGGATGTCACCAGCGGCGTGGATCGTGGCTGCATGCATGGCTCGATCCTGCCAGACGGCCCGAGTCGGGGCTGTCGGGGAGGACACGTCTCCGAGCCCTTGGGCCTATCTCATATCTGAGATACGGTGGCCGGCATGACACAGGACTACCTCGGTCGCATTGGCAACCTGATCCGCGACGCACGCAAGCACCGCGGGCTCACCCAGCAACAGCTCGCCGATCTGCTCGGCACCAGTCAGTCCGCCGTCAACCGCATCGAGCGCGGTCACCAGAACCTCTCCCTCGAGATGCTGGCCCGGATCGGGTCGGCCCTCGACTCCGAGATCGTCGCCCTCGGCGCCGGTGGCCCCACGCACCTGCGCGTCACCGGTCCGACCACGCTCTCGGGCACCATCGACGTGAAGTCGTCGAAGAACGCGGGTGTCGCCCTGCTCTGCGCCTCGCTGCTGAACAAGGGCCGCACGACGCTGCGCAAGGTCGCCCGCATCGAAGAGGTCAACCGACTCCTCGAGGTGCTCGACAGCATCGGTGTGCAGACGCGCTGGCTGAACGACAACAACGACCTCGAGATCGTCCCCCCGGCGCACCTCGACCTGGCCAACATCGACGAGGACGCGGCACGCCGTACCCGCTCGATCATCATGTTCCTGGGCCCGCTGCTCCACCGTGAGGACGTCTTCGACCTCCCCTACGCCGGGGGCTGCAACCTGGGCGACCGGACCGTCCAGCCGCACATGGCGGCGCTGCGCCCGTTCGGTCTCGACGTGAAGGCCACCGAGGGCAGCTATCACGCCCAGGTCAACCGCACCATCGAGCCGGGTCGCCCGATCGTGCTCACCGAGCGCGGTGACACCGTCACCGAGAACGCGCTGATGGCCGCTGCGCTGCACCCGGGCACCACGGTGATCCGCAATGCGTCGTCCAACTACATGGTCCAGGACCTCTGCTTCTATCTCCAGCGGCTCGGAGTGAGGGTCGACGGGATCGGCTCCACCACGCTGACCGTCACCGGGTTGGAGACCATCGACGTCGACGTGGACTACGCCCCCAGCGAGGACCCGATCGAGGCCATGTCACTGCTCGCCGCGGCGATCGTGACCAAGTCCGAGATCACCATCCGCCGGGTGCCGATCGAGTTCCTCGAGATCGAGCTGGCCACCCTGGAGGAGATGGGCTTCGACTACTCCCGCTCCGAGGAGTACGTCGCCGAGAACGGAGCCACCCGACTGGTCGACCTGACCACGAAGAAGTCCGACCTCAAAGCCCCCCTGGACAAGATCCACCCGATGCCGTTCCCGGGCCTCAACATCGACAACCTGCCCTTCTTCGCCGTGATCGCCGCCGTGGCCGAGGGCCAGACCCTGCTCCACGACTGGGTCTACGAGAACCGGGCGATCTATCTCACCGAGCTGACCAAGCTCGGTGCACAGGTGAAGCTCCTCGACCCGCACCGGGTGTTGGTCGAGGGTCCGACGCGTTGGTCCGGCACCGAGATCGTCTGCCCGCCGGCGCTGCGCCCGGCAGTGGTCATCCTGCTCGCCATGCTCGCCTCGAAGGGCACGTCGGTGCTGCGCTCGACGTACGTCATCCACCGCGGTTATGAGGACCTGGCCGAGAGGTTGAACACGCTGGGCGCGAACATCGTCACGTTCCGCGACATCTGAGACCTGAGCGGGACCCGGGTGATGCCTGGGGCCCGCTCAGTTCAACCGCGGCTCAAAGCACCCCGCCGCTCAGTGGAACAGGGTGGCGATCCAGGCCGGAGCCTTGGCCGGGGACGGCGGCGGCGCGTTCATGTCAGCGGTGATCCGCGGCAGCGGCGCGGTGTGGAAACCACCGCCACTGGTGTGCCAGTCGTTCTCCGCGTCGATGAGGTCGCCCAGCTCGGCGCGGGCCAGGAACACACCATGGCCGTCGGGGCACCGGCTCACGGTTGCCCGACCGATCGAGCGAACTTCCATCTCGTTGCCACAGCGGGGACAGTTCAGCGATTCCTCCATGGATCGAGGCTACTCCTCGAACTGGGCGGCGTCCGATCATCCGGGCTGATGCCGCACGGCGGTTCGGCCACGAGGATCGTTCCATCGACGTGTTGAATGCAGGGGTGACCCGCGCACGCACTGGATATCGTTATCTCGATGACCCCGAGGGGGTGATCGCCTTCGCCCACCGCGGGGGCGCCTTCCACCCGGAGATCGAGGGCCTGGAGAACACGATGGCGGCCTTCAGGCATGCCGTCGCCCTGGGCTATGACTACCTCGAGACCGATGTGCACGCCACGCGCGACGGCAGGCTCCTCGCGTTCCACGACACGGTCCTGGACCGGGTCACCGACCGCAAGGGCGAGATCGCCTCGCTCACCTGCGCCGAGGTCCAGGAGGCCTTGATCGGCGAACGTGAGCGGGTGCCCACGTTGGAGCAGCTCTTCGACGAGTTCCCCCACGCCCGGTTCAACATCGACATCAAGTCGGGCAGCGCCGTGGAACCCCTCGCCGAATTCGTCACCTCGCGAGGGTTGCAGGACCGCGTGCTGGTCGGCTCCTTCTCGGCCAGCAACCTCAACCGCTTCCGCAAGATCACGGCCGGCGCGGTGCCGACCTCGGCCTGCCCGCTCGAGGTCGTGATCTGGGTGCTCTCCCCCACCGGCCGGATCGCCAAGGCGTTGACGCGGGGCAGGGTGAGTGCGCTGCAGATCCCGCACCGCCGTCGCGGCATTCGCGTGGCCAGTCCGTGGCTGGTGCGCAAGGCTCACTCGGTCGGCGTGCAGGTCCACGTGTGGACCATCGACGACCCGGTGGAGATGAATGACCTGGTCGACACGGGCGTCGACGGCTTGATGACCGATCGCACAGACATACTGAAGGACGTGCTGCAGGCACGCGGGCTCTGGGAGGGGACGGCATGAGCGGGACGGACACCGGTGCAGGCACCGTGAATGGAACTGAGCCGAAGGCACGCTTCGGCTGGCCGGTCTATGCATGGGGACTGTGGGACTGGGGGTCGGCCGCCTTCAACGCGGTGATCACCACGTTCGTCTTCAGCGTCTACATCACCTCGGACTCCTTCGGTCCGGGGGCCAGCTCCAAGCTCGGCTGGGCGCTCGCCACGGCGGGTGTCCTGGTGGCCGTCTTCGCCCCGATCACCGGCCAACGTGCCGACCGCTCCGGTCGGCGCTCGTTCTGGCTCGCGGTCAACACCGTTCTGGTGGTCCTGGCATCCGCCGGCCTGTTCTTCGTCAAGCCGGGGGAGGACTATCTCTGGCTGGGCCTGTTCCTGCTGGCGGCGGGAAACGTCTTCTTCGAGTTCGCGTCGGTCAACTACAACGCGATGCTCAACGAGATCTCCACGCCCAAGACCGTCGGCCGGGTCTCGGGGCTCGGCTGGGGCCTGGGCTACATCGGCGGCATCGTGCTGCTGCTGCTGGTCTACTTCGGCCTGATCAACCCCGAGGTCGGCATCTTCGGGATCACTGACGAGGAGTCGCTCGACGTCCGGGTGACGATGCTGATCTGTGCCGCCTGGACGCTGCTGTTCTCGCTGCCGGTGTTCATCACCCTGCGCGACGAGAAGGTCCAGCGTGAGGCGAAGGGCCCGAAGATCGGCATCATCGCCTCCTACAAGCTGCTCTTCGCCACCGTCGCCGACCTGTGGCGCACCGACCGCAACACCGCCTACTTCCTGCTCGCCTCCGCGGTCTTCCGTGACGGACTGGCCGGTGTCTTCACCTTCGGTGGCGTTCTCGCGGCCGGAACCTTCGGGTTCTCCGACGGTGGCGTGATCATCTTCGGCGTCGCGGCCAACCTCGTGGCCGGCGTCGCCACCATTGCATTCGGAGCCCTCGACGACTTCCTGGGCCCGAAGCGGGTGATCATCCTGTCCCTGGTCTCGATGATGATCGCCGGCAGCTGCGTGTTCATCTTCCACGACGGCGGAAAGACCATCTTCTGGATCTTCGGCCTGATCCTGTGCATCTTCGTGGGTCCCGCACAGTCCGCGTCCCGCACCTTCCTGGCCAGGTTGATCCCCGAGGGCCAGGAGGGCCAGGTCTTCGGCCTCTATGCCACGACCGGGCGCGCGGTCAGCTTCATGGCGCCGGCGGCCTGGTCGCTGGCGATCATCATCGGCGCGGCCGTCAGCGGTGTGAGCGACAACGACGACGCCGAGCACTGGGGCATCCTCGGCATCCTGGTGGTCATCGCCACCGGCCTGCTGCTCCTGATCCCGGTGCGGAGCAAGGTCAGCGACGACTCGGCCCTGGTCACCCAGGCGCCACCCCGATGACAGGCCGAATGACGGGCGACCTGTGACCTGTGCGCCCTGAGTGTGCTCGGACACATTCGTTTCGGTTACGGAATCTTGCGTGGCCCACTAACGTTGAAAGTCATGACGGCTGACAAGAGCCGTCGATTTCGGCGTCACGGAGAGACGGCCAACCCGTCTCAACAGTGAGAAGTGGCCGAGAACTAGCAATGGAGGTGGCTGATGGCAGAGCGCACACTGCGTGGAGCACGGCTGGGAGGCCAAAGTTTCGAGGACGAGCGGGGCATCGAGTTCGCCGCCCGGCAGCAGGTGGGTTATGCCTGCCCTCAGGGACACTCCTTCGAGATCCCGATGTCGGTCGAGGCCGACATCCCGGCGAACTGGGAGTGCCCGCGCTGCGGCGCCGTCGCCCTGAGCGTCGATGGGATCCTGCCCGAGGAGAAGGTCGAGAAGCCGGCCCGAACCCACTGGGACATGCTGCTCGAGCGTCGCTCCATCAAGGAGCTCGAGGACATTCTCACCGAGCGGCTCGAGTTGCTGCGTGGCGGAGAGATCGGTCCCGCTCACCTGCACCGCGCCAAGGGCAAGAAGAAGAAGACTTCCGCCTGAGCACGGAGGACTAGTCGTCCTCCACGACCTCGCCCTCGACCACCGGTCCCCCGGACCCAGGTCGGGGGCGATCGTCATTTCGGCGGTACGTCGTACCGTCACCGCCCCTGCCCGGCTGTGCCGCGCCGCCGAACGGGAGATCACCCACCATCCGTGCCGCCACGAAGGCCGTGAGCCCCTTGCGCGCGATCGGTCGGGTGAACGGAAACACCAGCACCAGGCCGACCACGTCGAGCACGAAGCCCGGCGAGAGCATCAGGATGCCGCCGGCCAGGACCAGGATGCCGTCGGCAATCTCCCGAGCCGGCATCCGCCCGCTGGAGAGTGCGGCGCTGAACGCCCGGAACGCCTTGCCGCCCTCGCGCTTGATCAACCAACCGCCGAGCAGGCTGTCGGCGATCAGGAGCAGGATCGTCCAGCCGACGCCGATGACCTGGCCGACCTGGATCAGGACGTAGAGCTCCAGCAGCGGGATCCCCAGGAAGAGGATGGCCAGCAACCAGACCGGAACCCGACGAACGCGAGTCATCGCCGCACCGTCCTCGCCCGGAGCCTGTTCCACCGCTCACGCAGGCCCCATCGGGTGACCATCTTGAGCGACTCACTGGCCACTGCTCCGCTCATCTTCGAGTCCCCCCGCTCTCGCTCGATGAACTCGATCGGCACCTCGGCCACCCGAAGTCCGGCCTGCAGGGTGCGCCACGCCATGTCGGTCTGGAAGATGTAGCCGGCCGACTCCACGGTGTCGATCGAGATCGCCTCCAGCGTCGAGCGACGGAACACCCGGAAACCCGCGGTGGCGTCCTTGATCCTGACGCCGAGCAGCAGGCGCACATAGAGGTTCCCGCCGCGGGAGAGCAGCTCGCGCGACATCGGCCAGTTGACCACCGAGCCGCCCGGGATCCAGCGCGATCCGATCACCAGGTCTGCCGTGACCAACCTGTCGAGGAGTCGGTGCAGCTGCTCGGGCTGGTGGGACCCATCGGCATCCATCTCCCCGATCACGTCATAGCCCGCGTCGAGGGCGACCTGGAAGCCGTGCAGGTAGGCCGCGCCGAGCCCGTCCTTCGCGGTCCGGTGGACGACCGAGACCTGTGCGTCGTCGAGGGCGAGCTTGTCGGCCAGGTCACCGGTGCCGTCGGGTGAGTTGTCGTCGACGATCATCACGTCGACCCCGGGCTGGGCAGCACGCAGCCGGCCCACGATCCACTCGATGTTAAGGGCTTCGTTGTAGGTCGGAATGACCATCACGACCCGCCCGAGCCCGTCGTACGTCACGTCTTCTCCCCTGGTGCCGCGCTCGAAGTGGTGGTCACTGCATCGGGCTCGACAGGCTCCTCTGCCGGGCCCGCAGCGGGCATGAGGTCCGGCCTCGCGCCGGCCCTCCGATTGCGACCTCGACGATACGTGAGCACGCCCAGCACCAGGGCACCCAGGGCCACGACCACACTGAGACGACCCAGCCAGGGGCCGACGACCATGGCCGGGGTGCTCTCCTGGACCAAGGTCACCTCGTCGACCAGCACGTCGCGGGTGCGTGGGTCGATGTCCGAGATGACGTCCCCGTCGGGACCGATCACACCGCTGCGACCGTTGACCGCTGCGACCACGACGCTGCGACCGGTCTCCAGGGCGCGGATCCGGCTGATCGCCCACTGCTGCTCGATCTGGCCGGTGTGGATGAACATCGCGTTGGAGGTCTGCACGGCCAGCAGTTCCGCGCCGGCCCGCACCTGTTCGGTGATCGTGTCGTCGTAGGAGATGTCGAAGCAGATCACGTCGGCGACCTTGATGTCACCGATCCGCAGAGGCGAGGTCCTGGTGCCGCTGAGCATGTCGCGCGGCACCATCGCCAGACGTCCGAAGTTCTTCTTCCCGAAGGCGTCGCGATAGGGGATGTACTCACCGAACGGGACCGGGTGCCGCTTGGTGTAACGATCACCGGCCCCGGTCACCGGGTCATAGACGATGCCCTGGTTGAGCACGTGGTCCGGGTCGGTGGCGTCGACGATGGCACCGACCAGGATCGGCGAGCCGAGGTCGGCCGCCACCTCGGCGAGGGAGCTGCGGATGTCGGCATCGCGGAACGGGTCGACGGCGGTGGCGTTCTCCGGCCAGATCACGAAGTCGGGGCGTTCGATCGCACCGGAGCGTACGTCGGCTGCCAGCTCACGGGTGGCCTCGAGGTGCGACCGGGTCACGTCACGGTGGTAGGCGAGCAGGTCGTCGCCGTTGCCGGGCACATCACCCTGGACGATCGCCACCCTGGCCGTGCGGCTCTCCGAAGTGGTGGCGCCGATCGGCACCAGCCACGGCACGAAGGTGGCGGCCAGGCCGGCCGCGGCGACGCAGCCGACCAGGGCTGGTCGGGCGCGGACATGAAAAGCGCACCACACTCCCCCGGCGGCCAGCAGGGCGACCAGGAAGCTCACCCCGTTGGCGCCGATCCAGGGGAACCAGCGTTCGAGGGGGGTGTCGATGGTGGCGAACGAGATCCGGCCCCAGGTGAGCCCGCCCATCGGCCAGGAGCCGCGGATCACCTCGACGGCCAGCCAGACCGCGGCGGTCCACACCGGCCAGTAATGCAGCCGCGCGACGACCGCCATGCCGGCAGCCGCGCCGGCGAAGTAGAGCGCCTCGAACAGCGACAGCGCCAGCCAGGCGTCCACACCGATCACCCGCAGCCAGTGCAGCAGGGTCAGCATGAAGCCGGCGCCGAAGAGCAGCCCGTGCAGGGCAGCGGTGCGGGTTCGGGTGCCGTGCACGCACCAGACGAGCCCGGCGATGCCGAGGGGAAGGAGCCAGACCAGGCGGGTGGGCTCGAAGGCGAGGCCGACGGCGACGCCGCTGGCGAGGCCGATCAGGATGCGCAGCACGTGGCACAGGTTAGCCAAGGCGCCCTCGCGCTGCTGCGAGGAGTCATGCAGGCGCGGGAGAGCTGACGGACGCTTCGGACCAACCCAGGGACCGCTGGCTGCTGCCCCGGGGAAGTTGTCTAAGGCGCACCGCGCTCTCCCGCACTCGCCCCTCGAGCCACGGAACCGACATCGGCCGACCGGCCTGGACTGATCCGTGGTGCTCGAACCGTCCGGGCGGCCACCTGGACGCCGGTCCGCCAACACGATCTGCATGGGCGGATTAGGGCACCATTCCTGACTCGGCCTCACCCTGTCAACACGCCTGTGACCTGCAACTATGTGCATCTGCGCAGGTCAGCGCAGGGTGGTGTGGACGAGAAATTCTCCGCGAGATCTCACACACCCGGCGTGTCGTCGCAGGACACGCCGACCCGGGGGCTCTCTGAGGTTGTTCAGCCCGGAACGACGACCGTCCCGGTCGCCTCGGTGGCCAGCAGCGGCGGGTCGAGCAGGGTCGCGGCACCGGGCCTGGTGGCGGTCGCCGCACCGCGCGCGACGACGTACGCCGTGAAGTGCAGGACCCGGGACCGGTTGCCGGCCCGGACCAGCTCGGCGTTGATCTCCAGGACGTCGCCGGCGCGCACCGGTGCCCGGAACTGGACGTCCTCGTAGGAGGCGAACAACCCCTCATCACCATCGGTGACGATGCACATCTCGGTGGCCACGTCGCCGAATGCGGCGAGCGAGTAGGCGCCGTCGACGAGGTTCCCGGCGTAGTGCGCGTGCGAGTAGGGGACGTAGCGCCGATGGGTGACGACGGTGCCGATGGTGGCGGTCATGAGGCCTGTTCCTCCTGGGAATGGGTGCGTGAGGAGACGATCCGGTGGACCAGGAAGCTGGCCACCTCGCCCGGGGTGGTGCCCCGGGTGAAGACCCGGTCGACGCCGAGCGCGGCAGCGCCGGCCTCGTCGAAGCGCGGCCCGCCGACCACCAGGAGCGGGCGCTCATCGGCGGGGTAGGACTCGCGGAAGGCCGCGGACATCTCTCGGGTGTTGAGGATGTGCGCATCGCGTTGGGTCACGACCTGGGAGACCAGCACCGCATCTGCCCGCTCGGCGCGGGCCCGGGCAACGAGCTGGGGCACCGAGACCTGGGCGCCCAGGTTCACCACCTTGATCTCGCGGTAGTACTCCAGGCCCTTCTCACCGGCGAAGCCCTTGATGTTGAGGATGGCGTCGATGCCGACAGTGTGCGCATCGGTGCCGATGCACGCCCCGACCACGACGAGACGACGGCGCAGGCCGGCCTTGACCTCGGCGTTGACCTCCGGCGGGGTGAGCAGCGGATAGTCGCGCTCGACCACGACCACCTGGCTGGTGTCGACGAGATGGTTCACCCGCCCGTAGACGACCACGAAGGTGAACCCTTCCCCCACCGGCTTCGCGTGCACGACCAGCGCGGGGTCCATCCCCATCTTGTTGGCCAGCTGCACGGCCGCGCCCTCGGCGACCTTGTCGTGCGGCAGGGGCAGCGTGAAGCTCATCTGCACCATGCCGTCGCCGGTGGTGTCGCCATAGGGACGGACGATGCTCATGACTCCTCCAGGATTTCGCTCGCGGGGTTGTAGTAGCCCTCGGCCTTCTCGGCGACGCCGTCGAGTCCGCGGCCCGCGTCGGCGGGCCGCTTCATCAGGCCGAACGTGCCGTCGGCGATCGCGTCGAGCAGCCCCGCGCCGGAGCCGGACGGGGCGTGATCGATGATCTGCTCCATCAGCTCGATCGACTCCCCCAGCACCTTCTCTGCGCGCTGGGCGATGAAGCCGTCCGGTGCGGGGTGGAAGTCCTCGTGCAGGTTGCCCGCCGCGTTCATCACGTAGCGCACGTTCTGCAGGGCCAGGTGGCGGTCGGAGAGCCACGGGGTGACCACCGCCTCGGTCATCATCCCGACCAGGAGGATCCCTTGGCCGGTCATCGCGCCGATCAGGTTGAAGAACCCGTCAAGCAGGTAGCCCCGGAACACGTCGCCGGTCATGTGCCGTGTCGGGGGCATCCACTTCAGCGGGGCGTCGGGGAACAGGCTGCGGGCGAGCAGGGCGTGCGCCAGCTCGAGCCGGAAGCTCTCGGGGACCTCGGGGTCGATCTCGAAGGCGTGGCCCAGGCCGACCTGCCAGTCCTCGAGGCCGGCCTCCTTGGCGAAGAACTCGTTGAGCAACTGGCTGGTGGTCACCGTGTGCGCCGCCTCGACCGCGTCGGCGGTGGTGAGGTAGTTGTCCTCGCCGGTGTTGATGATGATCCCCGCACGCGCGTGGATCTGGCGGCTCAACCGCTGGTCGACGAAGGTCCGGATCGGGTTGATGTCGCGGAAGAGGATGCCGTACATCGAGTCGTTGAGCATCATGTCGAGGCGCTCGAGACCGGCCAGCGCGGCGATCTCGGGCATGCACAGCCCGGAGGCGTAGTTGGTCAGGCGCACGTAACGCCCGAGCTCACGGCTGGTCTCGTCGAGAGCCGCGCGCATCAGTCGGAAGTTCTCCTGGGTCGCGTAGGTGCCGGCGAAGCCCTCCCTGGTCGCACCCTCGGGGACGTAGTCCAGCAGGCTCTGGCCGGTGGAGCGGATCACCGCGATCACGTCGGCACCCTCGCGGGCGGCAGCCTGGGCCTGCGGGATGTCCTCGTGGATGTCGCCGGTGGCCACGATCAGATAGATCCACGGCTTGCGGGGCGCATCGCCGATCTCGGTGATCATCTGCTCGCGCTCCGCCCGCCGCGCGTCGATCCGGCGTACGCCGGCCGCGACCTGCTGGCGCGAGGCCGCGGCTGCCCTGGTGGCGGCGGCGCTTTCGGGGAGGCGGAACCTGATCGAGCCGGCCGAGGCCTTCTGGGCCAGGGTGAGCAGGTCGTCGGCCTCGCCGCGCTCGAGGGCTTCCCAGACCGGCAGTGCGACGCCGTGCTCGAGACCTACGTCGGCGCGCACGCAGTCCATCAGCCGGTTGACCCATGGGGTGCCGTCGGGATCGGCTCCGGCCAGACCGGCAAGGCGCAGCGTCGCGCGCTCCACCGAAACGGTCGTGTGCCGACGGGTGATGTCGACGATCGGCTGGCCGGCGCGGGCGGCCAGGTCGCGTGCCCGTGCGACCGTACTGGGATCGAGCTCAATGCCTGCCATCACTGCCGTCCTTCGAAGAGGGTGCGAATCGCGGGGGTGCTGCGCACCAGGTCGAGCGCTTGGGCGGCGTGGCCCGGCACGAAGCCGTTGCCGATCAGCATGGTGACGTCGGCGGCGAGGCCTTCGGCGCCGAGTGCGGCGGCCGGGAACGAGGTCGCCATCGAGAAGAAGATCACCGTGCCGCCCGACGCAGTGGCCAGGATCGCTCCGCCCTCGCAGCCGGGGACGTCCACGCAGACCACGGTGACGTCAGCCGGCCCGCCGGCCTTCTCGACCGCCTCACGCAACGCGAACGGGTCCCGGGCGTCGGCCAGGACCACCTCGTCGGCCAGCCCCGTCTCGCGCAGCCGCGTCGCTTCTGCCTCGGTCGGGACCACCGCGATCATCTGCGCGCCGCCCGCCAGCCGGGCGGCTGCCAGGGAGAGTGAGCCGGACTTGCCGCCACCACCGATCACGGCGACCGTCGGGGCGTCATACTTCTCCACGACGCGTGAGGTGAGTGCCGGAGCACCGCAGACGTCCATGATCGAGAGCGCCAGCTCGTCGGGAAAATCATCGGGCAGGACCGCGGCGATGGAGCGGCCGAAGAGCACCGCATGTCCCGTGCAGGGCACCTGCTCGGTGGTGCCGTCCCACGCGCTCAGCCCGTCCTCGATCACCAACGGGGTCAGGGTGAGCGAGACCAGGGTGGCCACCCGGTCCCCCACCCGCAGGCCGAGTCGTGATTCGGCGCCGACCTCCTCGACGGTGCCGATCAGCATGCCGCCGGAGCCGGTCTCGGGGTTCTGCATCTTCCCGCGGGTGGCGACGATCGAGACCACCTCGTCCCGGATCGCGCTGCGGTCGGTGACCCCGTCGTTGGTGTGCTTGCGCTCGAGCTGACGAAACGATGCGGCGTCCAGGTTGAGTCTTTCGACCCGGATCCTGGTCTCGTCGGGCCAGAGCTCGGCGCGGGTGTCGAGGCGTTGCGCTGCCTGGGGCAGCACGGGCACGTCGTCGAGGACCCGGTGAAGACCGGTGGGATCGCTGTTCTGGCCCTGCATGACGGGCGGCCTCCCTGCATTTCTGTCCGACACGGGAAATCTTGCGGTGATGCATTTGATTCACCAGAGATTCTCCGCCTATCGTGGCAGATGAGGCGTGAGTCACACAAACGAACCGCCGACCCCGACCGTCGTACCCGACAGGAGCCCCCGATGAGCATCGAAACCTCGATCGCGTCCCTCATCGAAGGACAGACCGGCCAGCCCTACCCCTACCGCCGTACCGAGCTGGTCGAACCCGACTGGACCCGATTCCCGGGCTGGAAGGACGTCACTGTCGCCGAGTGGGAGTCCGTGCAGTGGCAACGCGCGCACTGCATCAAGAACCTCAGGCAGCTGCGTGAGCTCTTCGGTGACCTGGTCGACGAGCGCTTCTATGCCGACCTCGAGCGCGACCAGGCCGAGCGGGCGACGATGTCGATGCTGGTGCCGCCGCAGATGATGAACACGATGGTGCCGCACGTCGAGCCGGCCGGCCCCGGCTCGCTGACCGAGGGGCTCTACAGCGACCCGGTGCGCCACTACATGCTGCCGGTCTTCTCCGACCGCCGCACCGACTGGCCCTCGCACCCGCACGCCACCCGCGACTCGCTGCACGAGCACGACATGTGGGTCGCCGAGGGGCTCACCCACCGCTACCCCACCAAGGTGCTCGCCGAGCTGCTGCCCACCTGCCCGCAATATTGCGGGCACTGCACCCGGATGGACCTCGTCGGCAACTCGACGCCGGCGGTGACGAAGCTGAAGTTCGCCGCGAAGCCGGTGGATCGCCTGGACTCGATGATGGACTACCTGCGTCGTACGCCGACCGTGCGCGACGTGGTCGTCTCCGGCGGCGACGTCGCCAACATGCCGTGGCCGCGGCTCGAGGACTTCCTCACGCGTCTGCTGGAGATCGAGAACATCCGCGACGTCCGGCTCGCTACCAAGGCACTGATGGGGATGCCGCAGCACTGGCTCCAGGACGAGGTCCGCGCCGGCATGACCCGGGTCGCGACCATCGCCCGTGTTCGCGGGGTCTCGATCGCGATCCACACCCACGTCAACCACGCCAACTCGGTGACTCCGCTGGTGGCCAAGGCGACCCGGGCGATGCTGGACACCGGCATCCGCGACGTGCGCAACCAGGGCGTGCTGCTCAACGGCGTCAACGCCGACCCGCACGCCCTGCTCGACCTGTGCTTCCGGCTGCTCGACGGCGCGCAGATCATGCCTTACTACTTCTACATGTGCGACATGATCCCGTTCTCGGAGCACTGGCGGGTCTCGGTCGCCGACGCCCAGCGGCTGCAGCACCACATCATGGGCTACCTGCCGGGCTTCGCCACGCCCCGCATCGTCTGCGACGTGCCGTTCGTGGGCAAGCGCTGGGTGCACCAGCTGGCCTCCTACGACCAGGTGCGCGGTATCTCCGGCTGGACGAAGAACTACCGGACCTCGATCGAGGCCGCGGGGAGTGCCGGCGCCGAGGACGCGTTGACCCGGCAGTACAACTACTACGACCCGATCCACTCCCTTCCGAGTGACGGACAGCAGTGGTGGGCCGAGCACGGCAAGCTGGACGAGACGGCGCTCCGGGCCGCGGAGATGGCCGAGGCGTCACGTCGTACGGCCGCGCTCCAAGCTTGGTGACGCCGAGCGGCGGCGTACGTGCCGGGTGTGTTCAGGTGCGGGTGGAGTCGGTGACGGGCCGGTTCTCGTAGGGAGTGGAGAGCACCACCGTGGTGCGCGTGGAGACGTTCGCGAGCGAGCGGATCCGCCCCAACAGGTCCTCGAGCCCGGCCGGCGCCGCCACCCGGACCTTGAGGATGTAGGACTCCTCCCCCGCGACCGACCAGCAGGACTCGATCTCAGCGATCGACGACAACCGCTCCGGGTAGTCGTCGGCCTGGGCCGGGTCGATCGGAGTGATGGAGACGAAGGCGGTCAGCGGCAACCCGGTCTGGTCGTGGTCGATGGTCGCGCCGTAGCCCTTGATCAGGCCGCGCGACTCCAGCCGCTTCACCCGCTGGTGCACCGCCGAGGTGGACAGGCCGGTCGCCTTGCCAAGATCGGTGAAAGACATGCGGCCGTCCGTCGCCAGCAGCGTCAGGATCTGTCGATCTGTCTCTTCCACGTCGGCAGCCTAGCGAACACGTGGGCCCGGACCTGAGAGACTTCATGACGTGAACCAGCGACTGATGCTCCTCGACACCGCCTCGCTCTACTTCCGGGCCTTCTTCGGCATGCCCGACTCGCTGAAGGCACCGGACGGGACACCGGTGAACGCCGTGCGCGGGTTGATGGACTTCATCTCCCGGCTGGTCAACGAATACCAACCCACACACCTGGCCTGCTGCTGGGACAACGACTGGCGACCGCAGTGGCGCGTCGACCTGATCCCGACCTACAAGGCCCACCGCGTGGTGGACGAGGTGTCCGGTCCCGCGCCGGACGTCGAGGAGGTCCCCGACCCCCTCCTCGTCCAGATCCCGATCATCATCGACATGCTGGAGGCGTTCGGGCTCGCCATCGTGGGCGCCGACGAGATGGAGGCCGACGACGTGATCGGCACCCTCGCCACCGGCGCCGGCATGCCCGTCGATGTCGTGACCGGCGACCGTGACCTGTTCCAGCTCGTCGACGACGCCGCCGAGGTGCGGATCCTCTACACCGCTCGCGGCGTGGGGAAGCACGAGCGGGTCGACAACGCCTGGGTCCGCGCGAAGTATGACGTCGACGCCGCGCAGTACCCCGACTTCGCCACCCTGCGCGGTGACGCCTCCGACGGACTTCCGGGCGTGAAGGGCGTGGGCGACAAGACGGCCGCAACGCTCCTCAACCGGTTCGGCACGATGGACGGGATCATCGCGGCCGCACACGATCCCGAGTCGGACATGGGTCCCGGGCCGCGCGGCAAGATCAAGGCCGCCGCCGACTATCTCGAGGTCGCACCGACCGTCGTCGCCGTACGCCGTGATCTGGCGCTGGGCTCCCCCGACCTGACCCTGCCGCGCACTCCTGCCGACCCGGACCGGGTGCTCGAGCTGGACAAGCAGTGGGGCCTCGGCTCCTCGGCGGTCCGACTCGTGGAGGCCCTCCAGGGCCCGGCCCAGGGATAGGTCGCCGATCATGTCTTCGCGCGCCCGCGTCCCACTGGTCGCCGACCTGGCTCTGGTCACGATCTTCGCCGCCATCGGCCGAGCCGAACACGACAGGGGAAACGTCGTCCTCGGCGTCCTGGCAACGGCGTGGCCGTTCCTGGTCGGAGTCCTCGTCGGCTGGCTGCTCGTGCGTCTACTGGGCCGGCGCGAAGCGCTCGACCTGGGCGCCGGCGTCACGGTCGTGGTCAGCGCAGTGGTCGTGGGCATGCTGCTGCGCGTGATCATCGGCGAGGGCACCGCGCTCTCGTTCATCATCGTGGCGACGCTCGTGCTCGGTGCCCTGCTCCTGGGCTGGCGTGCGATTGCGGCGTGGTTCGCCGCTCGCAGCCGCAACGACGCGGCTTGAGTCGCTGACCTGCCCTACTTCCCGGGCAAGTCTGGCGCTTCCCGGGCAAGATCTCGCCCGGGAAGCGGCGGAGTCACCCGGTACCCGGTGACTTCGGCCGCGGGTACCGCTGACTTCGGCCGCATGTACCCGGTGACTTCGACCTGCGTGGGCTACCCCTCAGCCAGCGACGAGTACGACACCACGCCACGCCTAAGCCTGTCGGCGGCCTCGAGCGCCACCGCGCGCAGTGGAGTCCCGGCAGCAGCGTGGCTGACCTGGATGGCGAGGTCGAGCAGTTGCTTCATCACCCGCACGAAGTCACCGGCCGCGAGGTCGATCTGGCCGATCACCTCGTCGAGGTCGTCGCCCTCGGCCCAGCGATAGGCCGCCCAGGCGAACCCGAGGTCGGGCTCGCGCAGGAAGTCGAGGCGGTGGCTGCGCTCGAGCTCGTCCAGATCGCTCCAGAGGTGGACCACGTCGCGCAACGAGTCGCGGATCCGGCCCCCCGGCATCTTGGGTGAGCGCGCGTCGTCGGGGCGGCGCGCCTCGAAGACCAGCGCCGAGAGCACCGAGGCCAGCTCGGAGGGATCGAGTTCGTTCCACAGTCCCGTACGGATCGCCTCGGCCGCCACCAGGTCCATGTCGGAATAGATCCTGCGCAGGTGGACGCCGCGCTCGGTGACCTGGTCGTCCTGGATGTAGTCCATCGCGGTGAGCACGTCGCAGACCTTGTCGAACTGTCGCGCGATCGTGTTGGTGCGCGACTCGACCCTGCGCTTGAGGGTGTTCGCCTCCTGCTGCAGCTTGAACCACCGTTCGCCCCAGCGGGCGTGGTCCTCGCGGTCGGGGCAGTCGTGGCACGGGTGGGCACGCATCCGCTCGCGCAGCTCGGCCACCTCGGCCTCGACGCCCGACAGGGCTGTCGCGTCGTTGCGACCCGAGCGCGACGAGCGTCCCGGCGGCGGGGCCTCGAAGCCGTGGGTCTTGTTGCGCAAGGTGGAGGTCAGGTCGCGGCGCATCTGAGGGTTGCGCCCGTTGAAGTTCCTCGGGACCTTGATCTGGTCGACAGCTGCGACCGGGGTGGCAAAGTCGATCAGAGCCAGGCGTCGCGCCTGACCACCGGCGGTCACCACCTGGGGGCGGGGCTCGTCGTGCGACAGGCCGGGATCGATGACCACGGCATAGCCGGCGAACTTCCCGTTGGGCACGAGGATGACGTCGCCGGGCTTGAGCCGGGCCAGCGAACCGATCACCTCGTCGCGCAGGTCGCGCCGCCGGGCCTTGACAGCACCCTTCTCCACATCGGAGAGCTTGCGCCGCAGCGCGGCATACTCCATGAAGTCGCCACGATCGCACTGCGCTGCCTCGGCATAACCGTCCAGGGCGTCCTGGCTCTTGCGCAACTTCCGGGCCAGGCCGACCACGGCCTTGTCCGCCTGGAACTGGGCGAACGACGACTCCAGCAGCTGCCGCGAACGCTCGCGACCGAACTGGTGGACCAGGTTCACGGCCATGTTGTAGGACGGCCGGAACGACGAACGCAGCGGATAGGTCCGCGTGGATGCCAGACCCGCGACCTCCTTGGGGTTCATCCCCTGCTGCCACAGCACGACGCCGTGACCCTCGACGTCGAGGCCTCGGCGCCCGGCACGCCCGGTGAGCTGGGTGTACTCCCCCGGCGTCAGGTCGACGTGCGCCTCTCCGTTCCACTTCGACAGCTTCTCCAGTACGACGGTCCGCGCGGGCATGTTGATCCCCAGCGCCAGGGTCTCGGTCGCGAAGACCACCCGGCACAGGCCCCGCAGGTAGAGCTGCTCGACGATCTGCTTGAACCGCGGCAGCATCCCGGCGTGGTGGGCAGCCACTCCACGGGTCAATCCGTCCAGGAACGCGTGATAGCCGAGCACCTCGAGGTCGTCGGCCGGCAGGTCACGGCACTCCCGCTCGACGAACTCGAAGATCTCGTCGCGCTCCTCGGCGGTGGTGAGCCTCAGGTTGGCGTCGAGGCACTGCTGGACCGCGGCGTCACAACCAACCCGGCTGAAGATGAACACGATCGCCGGCAACAAGCCCTCGGCGTCCAGGCGACTGACCACGTCGAAACGGGTCGGCTGGTAGAGCCGCCGGCCCTGGGGCTTGGAGCCGCGTCCGCGGTTGCCCTTCTTGTCGCGCCGGTCCTTGAACCGGTTGGAGGCCCAGTCGTCACGTGCCACCCGGAGCAGGTGCGGGTTGACCTTGGCGCCCTCCTGGGCGAACCCGGCCTGGGCGAGCTCCTCCTCGTCGGCGAAGAGGTCGTGCAACTGCTTGCCGACCATCACGTGCTGGAACAGCGGGACCGGCCGCTTCTCCTCGACGATCGTGGTGACCTCACCCCGGACGGTGGCCAGCCACTCACCGAACTCCTCGGCGTTGGACACGGTGGCACTGAGCGAGATCACCGCCACGCTCTCCGGGAGGTGGATGATCACCTCTTCCCAGACCGCGCCGCGGTTGCGGTCGGCCAGGTAGTGCACCTCGTCCATCACCACGAAACCGAGCCCGACCAGGGTGCGCGAGCCTGCATAGAGCATGTTGCGCAGCACTTCGGTGGTCATCACGACCACGGGCGCCTCGCCGTTGATGGTGTTGTCACCGGTCAACAGGCCGACCTGGTCGGCACCGTAGCGGCTCACCAAATCGGCGTACTTCTGGTTGCTCAGCGCCTTGATCGGGGTGGTGTAGAAGCACTTGCGGCCCGTGGTGACGGCGAGGTGCACCGCGAACTCACCCACCACCGTCTTGCCCGACCCGGTGGGCGCGGCAACGAGGACGCCCTTGCCGTCCTCGACCTCACGGCAGGCCTCGAGCTGGAACTCATCGAGCGGGAAGGAGTAGAGGTCGGCGAACTCGGCCAGGAGCGGGTGCTTGCGGTTGCGCTTGAAGGCGGCGTAGTTCTCCGCGTGGCTGCTGTCGGTCCCCTGCTCGCTGCTCATGCGATCACCGTAAGCGCCGCGGGTGCCGACTCGATGCTCAGGGGCAGCGCACCGAACCGCTCGCCATCGGCGTACGCCACGATTCCCGCTGCCGCGACCGTCACCCGCCGGACCCGGTGATGCTCATAGCGGGGATGGGCGGAGATGGTGCCGTTGAAGAGTCGCGGATAGCTGCGCACGAGATCTGGCTTGCTCATCGGACCGATCACCACCACGTCCAACAATCCGTCGTCGAGCAGCGCGCCCTCGGTGATCCGCAGGCCCCCGCCGAAGGACGGCCCGTTGCCGACCGCCACCAGCATCGCGGAGAGTGACCTGGTGACTCCGTCCAGCTCGAGGGTGTAGCGCAACGGTCGGAACGTGCGCAGTTCGGCGAGAGTCGCGATGTTGTAGCGCATCTGTCCACGCGGCCAGGTCATCTCGTTGGCGCGCTCGTTCACGATGGCGTCGAAACCAGCCGCCAGCACGGTGGTGAAGAACCGGTCTCCCGACTTGGCCAGGTCGATGGTGCGGGTGCGCGAGGCGATCACCCGGTCGGCGGCTGCCACCGGGTCGCGCCGGGGCAGGTCCAGGTAGCGGGCCACGTCGTTTCCGGTGCCGGCCGGGATGATGCCGAGTCGGACATCTGTGCCGGCGACAGCTTGGACGGCCAGGTGCACCAGGCCGTCACCGCCGCAGGCCACGAGCGTCGCGACACCCTCGGCGACCGCACCCCTGGCCTGGCGCGTGGCATCGGCTGCGTCGCGTCCCACGATGATGCGTACGTCGTAGCCGGCGTCGGTGAGTCGCTTCAGCGCGGCATCGGCGTGCCGAGCGCCCTTCCCCTTGCCAGCAGTGGGATTGACCAGCATCGCGATCTGGTTCGAGGGACCGGACGCGCTGGGTGTGGGCACAGATCTGAGCCTAGTGGGCCGGGGCGGTCACAGCGGTGACAATTCGTCATCGGCGACGCCGGTGGTCGGGTCCGCCTTCTTGCGACGTCGATCGAGCAGGCGACAGATGACTTCGGAGATGGCGAACAGAACCACCATCGGGACGGCCAGGAAGAGCATCGAGAACGGGTCGGTCGACGGGGTCGCGATGGCGGCGAAGAGGAAGGTGCCGATCACCACCCAGGGGCGGTGATCACCGATCGCCTTGCCGGTGAGCACTCCGGCCAGGTTGAGCAGCACCACGAAGACCGGGATCTCGAAGGCGATGCCGAAGACGAGCAGGGTGCGGGTCAGGAAGGTGAGGTAGTCCCCGAACTCGATCAGGTTCGTCAGGTTGCCCGGGGTGAACGAGATCAGGATCTCGAGCCCCTTGGGCAACGTCAGATAGCCGATCCAGGCACCGAGCAGGAACAGCGGACCGGCGATCGCGCCGAAAACCCGGGACCACTTGCGCTCGTGGGCGTGCAACCCGGGGAGGATGAAGGCCCAGATCTGGTAGAGCCAGTAAGGGCTGGTCACCACGACGGCTGCCAGACCGCACAGCTTGAGGTGCAGCATCAACGGTCCGCCGGCACCTTGGACGGTGGCCTGCGAGGAGACGTCGTCCGGCAGCGCCTTCTGCGCGTCGAGGTAGGGACCCTCGATGAGGGTGAAGATCTCGTCGAAGTAGAAGAGGGCGACCGTCAACGCGATGAGCAGCATCACGGTGACCTTGAGGATGCGGGCACGCAGCTCCCGCAGGTGGTCGGAGATCGCCATCCGACCGTCGGAGCCGATGGCGTGCTTTGGCTTTCCGGAGAAGAGCGCGGCAACGCCTGAGATGGACACAGCTGTCGTAGGCCCGGAGAGGCTCAGTTGGCCGAGTCGCGACGCTGTTCGGCGTCGAGGACGTCCTTCTGGGGCGTGTCAGCCTGGTTCAGCTCGCCGACGGGACGCGAAGGCTTGTCCTTCTCCTCGTCCTCGTCGTCATCGATCAGGCCCTTTGTCTCCGCCTTGAAGATGCGCAGCGCACGACCGCTGCCACGTGCCAGCTCGGGGAGCTTCTTGGCTCCGAAGAGCAGCACGATGATCAGCAGGATCAGCACGATCTCCCAGGGGCCGGGAGCGGCGATGAGCGGTTGAATCATGGTGTCCTCACCTTGATTGACGTGGGCAGGATCCATCCTACGCGCTCGAGGCTGTGTAGAGGCTGAGAGTCTCCCCCGCAGCCTGTGTGAAGGCGTCCGCGTCGGCCTGGGGACCGAGGATCCGAGCGTGCGGGGCCAGCCTGAGCACCAGGCGCAGCAGCCATCGTGGATCGGCCGAGCGGAGAGCGATCTCGAGACCGCCGTCGGCCAGCTCGCGGCTGGCCTCGATCGGGTAGTACTCCGCGACCCATCGAGCCGGTGGGTCGAGTCGCAGGGTGATCAGCGGTGACTGCGGCGAGGGTCGGAACAGCTCGTCCGGCAGGTCGTCGGCCTCGAGCTCGGGATGTTCCTGGACCGGCGAGTCCAGGGTCTCGGCGGCCACGACGCGGTCGAGCCGGAACAGCCGCTGGCTGTTGGCCTGGTGGCACCACGCGCGCAGATAGGCCATCCCCTGCCGGTCGACGATCGCGACCGGGTCGACCACACGTTCGGTGTTCTCGTCGCGGGCCGGCACGTGATAGCCCAACCGGACCTGCTTGCCTGCCGACATCGCCTTGTCGAGCTGGTGGCGCAGGGCCGCGGACTCGCGCTGCGCGACCGGGACGTGTACGTCGACAGCCGGGGTGGCCTGACCGTCCTCGGCCACAGCCTCGATCTTGGCCAGCGCGCGGTCCAGGCTCTGGGTGGTCTCCTCGTCGGCGACCTCACGCAGGGTGCGCAGGGCCACGGTGATCGCCGAGGCCTCCGCGGTCGACAGACGCAACGGTGCGGAGAAGTAGTCGGCGTTGTGGATGTGGATCATGCTCTCGCCGTCGAGTGCATCCAGGTCGACCTCGATCAGGTCGCCCGGCATCCAGCCGGGCCAGCCGCAATAGATCAGCACCCGCAGGTCCTTGACCAACAGCTCCGGGTCGACCCCGAGCCGATTCGCGGCGTCGGCGACGTTCATCGAGCCCTCGCGCTGGATCAGCGGGACCAGGGCCAGCAGCCGGCCGACCTGTTCCTTGGCTCCGGCACTCATGCGGCACCGTCCTCGGTGTTCGCGATCGCCTCACGCAGCCGGCCCATCGCCAGCTCGCGAGCGCTCGTGGGTGATTCCACCACGGCGTTGGCGCCATGTTGCAGGACCTCGTCGACAAGCGCCCACGCGGTCGGGAACGTCACCGTGATCCGGTCCCACTCGGTGCGCTGGTCCGGTCCCGAGACCCCCGTCTCGGTCGCGGTCGCGGAACGACGCAGGGCCAGGGCAGTCCCGCTGCGGACCAGGACGGTGCCGGTCTCGGTGGCCTGGGGTGGGGTCAGTGAGCGGGTGAGGGCACGCAGATCGGTCCCGGGCGGCACCTCGAAGGCCTCGCCCTTGCCGATCCGGCGTACGGCCCCGTGCACCCGCGAGAGCCGGAACAGACGCGGCTCGTCCTTGTCCATGTCCCGGCCCACGACATACCAACGGCCCGATGACGAGACCACGCCCCAGGGCTCAAGGTTGCGCGTGGTCGGCTGGCTCGCCCCGGCCCTGCGGTAGTCGAAGCGAAGCCGGACCCGATCCAGCGAAGCCTTCCAGAACACGTCGAAGTGCGGGTCCGAGACGGCAACGCCCGGAGCTGCCAGGTCGAGCCGGCTGCGGTCGATCTCGGCACCGCCCGCGCTGAGCTTGGCCAGGGCGTCGCTCGTGGCCGCAGCGAGGCCGGCGTGCTGCCAGACCCTGGTGGCCAGGCCGACCACCGCTGCTTCGTCGGCGGTCAGGTTGATGCCGGGCAAGGCGAACTCGTCGGGGCGGATCCGATAGCCGGTCTCGTCGCCGAAGAACCTGTCGATGGCGGCGATCTCCAGGGGTACGCCGATCGCCCGCAGCTCGTCCTTGTCCCGCTCGAACATCCGGTCGAAAGCCTCGTCCGAGGCGTCCTGGTAGTCCGGGATCGTGGCCCGGATCTTCTGCTTGGTGACCGGGTTGCGCTGAACGAGCAGGAGGATCAGCAGGTTGAGCAGACGCTCACTTTTTGTCACCTTGCGCCTCCTTGGCCGACGCGGGTTCGTCCGCTCCGAGCACATCGACGACGAACACGATGGTGTCGGTGCCCTTGATGCCGGCGTCCTTGTTGCCCTTGCTGCCATAACCCTGCCCGGGAGGCAGGATCAGCATGACTCGGCTGCCGACCTTGACCCCGGGCAACAGCTTCGAGAAGCCGGAGACATAGGTGCTGATCGGGGCCGGCTTCAGCTCGCCGGTGAAGTTCTCGTCGAACGGCTTCTTGCCACCCCAGACCTGGCCCAGGTAGCGCATCACCAGGGTGGAGTTCTTGGTCAGGGCCGGTCCGTCGCCCTCGGTCAGGGTGACCAGTTTGGCCTTGGCCGGGCCCTTGGCCGGCAGGCCGGTGAAGTCCAGGGCAGAGGGGAGGTCGTTCTTGGCGACGATCTTGGGGGTGCCGGCCTTCGCGTCCCCAGGCGTGCTGGGGATCTCCTTCAGCACCCGCGACGTCACGTCCGCGACCAGGACCAGAGGGTCGTCGGGGCTGATGAACAGGTCGGGCTGACCGTAGTCACCGAAGATGTCGCGGGCGGTTGCCTCGAGGACGATGCGGGAGCCGACCTTCTTCCCGACCAGTGCCTTGCTCAGGCCGGGAAGCGACTCGGTCGAGAGTTCGAGGAACTCCCTGTTGCCGGTCTCCCACGTGCTGAGCGCGGTCTCCCCGTCATAGGCGTTGTGGACGAAGAGGTTCGCGAAGAGCCCGTCGCCCATGGCCAGGGCTTCTCCGTCGCCCTCGGTGACGACCTCGGTCTCGACCTTCGGGCGGGCGAGCTCTCCCTCGGTCTTCACCTTCGGCTCGGTGCCGAACTCTCCCGAGACCGTCGCCTCACCGGCACGCTCGGCTGAGTCGTCGTCCTCGCCGCCACAGGCGGTCAGTCCGACAAGGAGGAGGCAGAGGCTGCCGAGAAGCACAACGAGGCGTCGCAAGTGAGTCACCTTTGGGTTCGAGGGACGAGCGGGCACAGCCTAGACGACCAGCCCACGAGTCCGCGGCTCACATGCCGTCGATCAGCCGCTGCACCCTGTCGTCGACCGAACGGAACGGGTCCTTGCACAACACGGTGCGCTGGGCCTGGTCGTTGAGCTTGAGGTGCACCCAGTCCACGGTGAAGTCGCGGCGTCGCTCCTGGGCCTTCTTGATGAAGTCACCGCGAAGCCTCGCCCGGGTGTCCTGCGGGGGGACGGACTTTGCGCGGAAGACCTCAAGGTCTTCGGTCAGACGGTTGACCGCGCCACGGTTCTGGAGCAGGTAGAACAGACCGCGGTCGCGGCGGATGTCGTGGTAGGCCAGGTCGAGCTGAGCGATCCGGGCGTGCCCCATCGACAGGTCGTGCTTGGCCCGGTAGCGCTCGAGCAGCTTCAGCTTGATCACCCAGTCGATCTCCCGATCGACCAGGTCCAGGTCGCCCGACTCGATGGCCTTGAGTCCGCGCTCCCAGAGGTCGAGCGCCGCGTGGATGACCGGAGTGCCGAGCTCACGGCGGTCCACGAAGTCGCGGGCGCGGGAGAAATATTCCATCTGGATCTCCAGCGCGCTGGCCTCGCGGCCGTTGGCCAGGCGGACCTTCGTGCGTCCGGTGATGTCGTGGGAGATCTCGCGAATCGCCCGGATCGGGTTCTCGAGGGTGAGGTCGCGCATCACCACGCCCTCCTCGATCATCCGCAGCACGAGGTCGCAGCTGGCCACCTTGAGCATCGTTGTGGTCTCGCTCATGTTGGAGTCGCCGACGATGACGTGGAGGCGGCGATACTTCTCGGCGTCCGCGTGCGGTTCGTCGCGGGTGTTGATGATCGGGCGACTTCGGGTGGTGGCGCTGGAGACGCCCTCCCAGATGTGCTCGGCTCGCTGGGAGACGGAGTATGACGCGCCGCGAGGTGTCTGGATGATCTTCCCGGCGCCCACCACGATCTGGCGGGTCACCAGGAACGGGATCAGGATGTCCGCCAGCCGGCTGAACTCACCTGCGCGTCCGACCAGGTAGTTCTCGTGGCAGCCGTAGGAGTTGCCTGCCGAGTCGGTGTTGTTCTTGAACAGGTAGATGTCACCAGAGATGCCCTCGTCATGGAGCCGGGACTCGGCGTCGACGAGAAGTCCCTCCAGGATCCGCTCCCCCGCCTTGTCGTGCGTGACGAGCTCGTGGATGTCATCGCACTCGGGGGTGGCATATTCCGGGTGCGAGCCGACGTCGAGATAGAGCCGGGCGCCGTTGCGCAGGAAGACGTTGCTGCTCCGTCCCCACGAGACGACCTTGCGGAACAGGTAGCGGGCAACCTCGTCGGGGCTCAACCTGCGCTGCCCCTTGAACGTGCACGTGACGCCGTACTCGTTCTCGATTCCGAAGATCCGACGGTCCATGCACCAACACTAGTCACACCCAGGTGAACGCAGTGGGACGTTGAGCACCTCTTGTGCCGAGCCGTCGGCTCAGGGCGCGATCGGCGGCTCTCCGCCGGGCTGTGCCGGCCCAGAGGCCGGCCCAGGCGTCGGTCCGGGTGCCGGTCGCTCGACGGGAGTGGCCTGCCCGGTCGTCGACTCACCGGTGACCGGATCCTCCAACGGCGGTGTGCTGCCACTGACCGTGTCGGTCGGATCGCGCGGGTCGTCGCTCGCACCGGGAACCGTCGGCGCCGCACCAGGCGTCGAGTCGTCGTCCGTCGGCGCCGAGGGCGTCTCCGGTCCGCGATCACCGAGCAGGTCCAGCAGTGCCTGGCCGCGGATGCGGCGGAACTTGCGTGGCTGCACGCGGGTGCGGTCCAGGACTGCGACCTCGAGGTCCTCGGCCGGGATGACCCGGTCCCCGGACTCCGAGTGGCCCAGCGCGGAGACCGCCAGCGCGATTGCGTCGGCAAGGCTCGCGCCCTCGACGTAGTGGTCCTTGAGGTGGGCGGCCACGACGTCGGCGGCGCCGCCCATCACGGCGTATCGGTGCTCGTCGGCAACCTGGCCGTCGTAGGTGAGGCGATAGATCTGGTCGTCCTCGGCGCGGTCGCCGATCTCGGCGACGAAGAGCTCGACCTCGTAGGGCTTCTCCCCACCACTGGAGAAGATGGTGCCCAAGGTCTGGGCATAGGCGTTGGCCAGTCCGCGTCCGGTCACATCACGACGGTCATAGGCATAGCCACGCATGTCGGCCAGGCGGACGCCGGCGATCCGGAGATTCTCGAACTCGTTGTAGCGACCGACCGCGGCGAAGGCGATCCGGTCGTAGATCTCGGACACCTTGTGCAGGGCCTGCGAGGGGTTCTCCGAGACGAACAGGACGCCGTCGGCGAACTGCACGGTGACCACGGAGCGGCCACGGGCGATGCCCTTGCGGGCAAAGTCCGCGCGGTCCTTCATCAGCTGCTCGGGCGAGACGTAGTAGGGCATGCTCATCGGGTTGTCCTCGTCTCAGATCAGGGGCGCGGCAGGGCCGTCGGGGCGCTGGTGGCGGGCAGCGATCACCCGGTCGGCGATCGCGGCGACCTCGTCGTCGGGCATCCGGTGGCCGCCATCGGCGGTGATCACCTGCACGATCGGGAAGATCCGGCGGGCGGTGTCCGGACCGCCGGTCGCGGAGTCGTCGTCCGCGGCGTCGTAGAGCGCCTGGACCAGGGCGGTCACGCACTCCTCGGCGGTGAGGTCCTCACGGTAGAGCTTCTTCAGGGCACCGCGAGCGAAGAGCGAACCCGAGCCGACCGAGTGGAACGCGGTCTCCTCGTAGCGTCCACCGGTGACGTCGTAGGAGAAGATCCGGCCCTGGTCGGTGGACAGGTCGAAGCCGGCGAACAGCGGCACCACCGACAACCCCTGCATGGCCATGCCCAGGTTGGCCCGGATGAGCGCGGCCAGGCGGTTGGCCTTGCCGTCCATCGAGAGCGTGGTGCCCTCGATCTTCTCGTAGTGCTCGAGCTCGGTGGCGAACAGTCGCACCATCTCGACCGCAAGACCGGCCGCACCGGCGATCCCCACGCAGCTGTACTCATCCGCAGGGAAGACCTTCTGGATGTCGCGCTGGGCGATGATGTTGCCCATCGTCGCCCGGCGGTCACCGGCCATCACCACACCACCGGGGAAGGTGGCGGCAACGATCGTGGTGCCGTGCGGGGCGAGGTCGCCCGCGTTGCCTTGCGGCATGGCTCGACTCGACGGCAGCAGGTCGGGCGCGTGTCCGGTGATGAACTCACTGAACGACGACGTGCCGGGGGTGAGGAACGAAGAGGGCAGGCGGGGGCCGTGGTCCGTCGCGCTCAAGGGATCACTCGCCACCCTTCTGGATGAAGGACTTCACGAAGTCCTCGGCGTTGGTCTCGAGCACGTCATCGATCTCGTCGAGGATCGCGTCGATGTCCTCGTCGAGCTGCTCCTTGCGCTCGGCGACTGCCGACTCGGGGGCAACGGTCTCTTGTTCGACCGGGGCGTCCTCGGTCGACTTCTTCGGCTGCTTCTGCTCCTGTGCCATGTCTTCGACCCTATCCACTCGACGGATGAAAAACGCGTCAGTGCGTCAATGCACTGAAGAGTTGTTGTGCCGTGTCGCATCGGTCGATGAGCTGACCGACGTGTGCCTTGGTCCCTCGCAGCGGGTCCACGGTGGGCACACGCTGCAACGATTCGCGGCCCGGGAGGTCGAAGATCACCGAGTCCCAGGACGCAGCGGCGACCGAGTCGGCGTACTTCTCCAGGCAGCGTCCCCGGAAATAGGCGCGGGTGTCCTCGGGCGGGTCGTGCATGGCGTCCTCGGTGCCCTGCGGGTCGAGAAGGGTCTCGATCTTTCCCATCCGGACCAGCCGGTGGTAGAGCCCCTTCTCCGGGCGGATGTCGGCATATTGCAGGTCGATCAGGTGCAGCTTGGCGTCGTCCCAACCCATCCCGTCGCGGTCGCGGTAGTGGTTGAGAAGCTTGAGCTTTGCGACCCAGTCGAGCTCACGCGCACACTCCATCGGGTCGCGCTCGAGCCGGGTCAGCACCGACTCCCACCGCTCCAGCACATCGACGGTCTGGGAGTCCGCATCGGACCCGAGCCGCTCGTCGACGAACTTGCGGGCCAGGTCGAGGTATTCCATCTGGAGCTGGACCCCGGTGAGCTTGCGACCGTCGTGGAGCGTGATCAGCTCCTTGCAGGTCGGGTCGTGGGAGACCGCGCGCAGGGCGGCGACCGAGCCCTCCACCGTGAGTGGGCGGGTGAGGTAACCCGCTTCGATCATCGACAGGACGAGGGCGGTCGAGCCGATCTTGAGGTAGGTGGAGACCTCGGAGAGGTTGGCGTCACCGATGATCACGTGCAACCGGCGATAGAGGTCCGGGTTGGCGTGCGGTTCGTCGCGGGTGTTGATGATCGGGCGCTTGAGGGTGGTCTCCAACCCGACCTCGACCTCGAAGAAGTCTGCACGCTGGCTGATCTGGAAGCCGTGCTCGCGACCGTCCTGCCCGATGCCGATGCGGCCGGCACCGGTGACCACCTGGCGGGAGACGAAGAACGGGATCAGGTGGCGCACGATGTCGGCGAACGGGGTCGAGCGCCGCATCAGGTAGTTCTCGTGGGCGCCGTAGGAGACGCCCTTGTTGTCGGTGTTGTTCTTGTAGAGCAGGATCGGCGCGGCGCCGGGGACGCTGGAGGCACGCGCTGCGGCATCGAGCATGACCTGCTCCCCCGCCTTGTCCCATCGCACGATGTCCAGGGGCGTCGTGCACTCGGGCGTCGCATATTCGGGGTGGGCGTGGTCCACGTAGAGCCGGGCACCGTTGGTGAGGATGATGTTGGCCAGCCCGAGGTCCTCGTCGGTCAGCTGGGTCGGGTCGGCGATCTGTCGCGCCATGTCGAACCCGCGGGCGTCGCGCAGTGGCGACTCCTCCTCGAAGTCCCACCGGGCCCGCCGTGCCTTCACCGTGGTGGTGGCATAGGCGTTCACCACCTGGGAACTGGCCACCATCGGGTTGGCGTTCGGCTGTCCGGACACGGAGATGCCGTATTCGACCTCGGTGCCCATCACCCTTCTCACGCTCATGCTTCGAGCCTACTCGTCATCGGCGACAGCGCTCAGGGTCCGCGCCGGGCGACGTACATCCACTCAGGCCACTACCGTGGCGGGCATGGGCTACTGGACTGACCGTGTCGTTCCGCGACTCACCGACGTCGCCTTGTCCTCGCAGAAGATCTCCGACCTCCGGGCGCGAGCCTGTGCTGGCCTGTCCGGGCGGGTGCTCGAGATCGGATTCGGCTCCGGGCTCAACCTTCCCCACCTGCCCGCCGCGGTCACCGGACTCGAGGCGGTCGAGCCATCCGAGCTCGGCTGGTCGCGCTCGGAGGTACGTCGTACTGCCTCGGCCGTTCCGGTGAGTCGGGTCGGCCTGGACGGTCAATCGATCGCCTCATCCCAGACCTATGACTCGGCCCTGGTCACGTTCACCCTCTGCACGGTGCCGGATGCCGAGCGGGCACTCGCCGAGATCGTCCGTCTGCTCCGACCTGGCGGACGCCTGCACTTCCTCGAGCACGGCCTCTCCCCCGATGACGGGGTGGCGAGATGGCAGCGCCGCCTGAACGGCATACAGGGGCTTGCCTGTGGCGGGTGCCAGCTGACCAAGGACGTGCCGCGTCTCGTCGAGGCAGCCGGACTCGACATCGTCACGCTCGAAGCGCGATATCTGCAGCCCGGCCCCGCGCCCACGCGGGCGTGGTCCTACGGGTTCCTCGGCGCAGCGGAGCGCCCGAGCGCCCGCTGAGGGTCAGAGATATTGACCCGTGTTCGCCACCGTGTCGATCGACCGTCCGGGCTCGGTGCCCTGCTTGCCGGTGATCAGGGTGCGGATGAAGACGATCCGCTCACCCTTCTTGCCGGAGATGCGCGCCCAGTCGTCGGGGTTGGTGGTGTTGGGCAGGTCCTCGTTCTCCTTGAACTCGTCGACACACGCCTGGAGCATGTGCTGGACCCTGAGCCCGCGCTGGTTGTGGTCGAGGAGGTCCTTGATCGCCATCTTCTTGGCCCGGTCGACGATGTTCTGGATCATCGCGCCGGAGTTGAAGTCCTTGAAGTAGAGGACTTCCTTGTCGCCGTTGGCATAGGTGACCTCGAGGAAGCGGTTCTCCTCGGTCTCGGTGTACATCCGCTCCACGGTCGCGCGGATCATCCCGTCCACGCACGCCTCGGGGTGACCACCGAACTCGGCCAGGTCGTCGGCGTGCAGCGGCAGGTCGGGGGTGAGGTACTTGCTGAAGATGTCGCGGGCCGACTCGGCGTCGGGACGCTCGATCTTGATCTTCACATCTAGCCGACCGGGACGCAGGATGGCCGGATCGATCATGTCCTCACGGTTGGAGGCCCCGATGACGAGCACGTTCTCGAGCAGCTCGACGCCGTCGATCTCGCTGAGCAGCTGCGGGACGATCGTGTTCTCCACGTCGGAGGACACTCCGGAACCACGGGTGCGGAACAGCGAGTCCATCTCGTCGAAGAAGACGATGACGGGGGTGCCCTCGGAGGCCTTCTCGCGGGCCCGCTGGAAGACCAGCCGGATGTGCCGCTCGGTCTCGCCGACATATTTGTTGAGCAGCTCGGGGCCCTTGATGTTGAGGAAGTAGGACTTCCCCTCCTGCCCGGTCTTCGCGGCGACCTTCTTGGCCAGCGAGTTGGCCACGGCCTTGGCGATCAACGTCTTGCCGCATCCGGGAGGCCCGTAGAGCAGCACACCCTTGGGCGGCTTGAGCTGGTGCTCCTTGAACAGCTCGGGGTGGAGATAGGGCAGCTCGACGGCGTCGCGGATCTGGTCGATCTGGCCGATCAGTCCGCCGATCGCGGAGTAGTCGATGTCCGGGACCTCTTCGAGGACGAGCTCCTCGACCTCGGACTTCGGGACCTTCTCATAGGCATAGCCGGACCGGGAGTCGAGCAGCAGCGAGTCCCCCGCGCGCAGCTTCTCGCCGCGCAACGGCTCGGCCAGTCGCACGACCCGTTCCTCGTCGGCATTCGCGATGACCAGGACCCGGTCGCCGTCGGCGAGGATCTCCTTGAGCATCACGACCTCGCCGATCTTCTCGAACGCCATCGCGGCCACGACGTTGAGCGCCTCGTTGAGCATGACCTCCTGGCCACGCTGGAGCTCGTCGATCTCGACGTTGGGGCTGACCGTCACCCGCAGCTTGCGACCGCCGGTGAACACGTCGACCGTGTCGTCGTCGTTGCGCGAGAGGAAGGTGCCGAATCCGGCCGGCGGCTGGGCCAGGCGGTCGACCTCGTCCTTGAGGGTCAGGATCTGGTCGCGTGCCTCGCGCAGGGTCTGGGCGAGCCGCTCGTTCTGCGAGGTGACCGCAGCCAGCGAACGCTGGGTGTCGGCCAGTCGCTGGTCGAGGAGCCGCGACTGGGCTGGTCCGTCGGCCAGCCTCCTGCGCAGGTCAGTGACCTCTGCCTCCAGGAACCTCACCTGGGCGGTGAGCTCCTCGGGACTGCGTGAGTCTTCTGATGCCGTCATGTGCATCCACCTCCTGCGTCGTGCTTGTGACCTTACCCATTCAGAAAAGGAACGGAAGTGGTTCGACGCAGGTGTCGGCAAGGATTTGCCGGTGTCGTGACGACGAGTGGGTCAGTCCTCCACCGGCTCGACGTACACGCCGTCCGGCCGGGGCCCCAAGTAGTCGGGGCCATATGCACCCGGTGCCGGGCGACGCTTCTTGCGCGGGGCGGTCTCACCGGGAGCCATCCTGCGGGCGGTGACCAGGAACGCGGTGTGGCCGATCATCTTGTGACCGGGGCGGACCGCGAGGCCCTCGACGTGCCAGTCGCGCACGAGCGACTCCCAGGGCTGGGGCTCGGTGAACCCGCCGTGGACGCGCAGGGTCTCGACGTAGCGCGACAGCTGGGTGGTGGTCGCGACATAGGCCACCACGATGCCGCCGGGGACGAGGGCGTCGGCGACCGCGTCGATGCACTCCCAAGGGGCGAGCATGTCGAGGATGATCCGGTCCACCCGCTCGCCGGAGGCTGGCAGCGCCTCCTGCAGGTCGCCCAGGCGCAGGTCCCAGGCCGGGTGGGTCTCGCCCTCGGGCGCGTGGAAGAACTGGTTCACGTTGCGGCGGGCGACGTCGGCGAACTCCTCGCGGCGCTCCCACGAGATCACCTTGCCGAAGGGGCCGACCGCACGCAGCAGCGAGCAGGTCAGGGCGCCCGAGCCGACCCCGGCCTCGACCACGCGAGCGCCGGGGAAGATGTCACCCATCGCCACGATCTGGGCGGCGTCCTTGGGATAGACCACGGCCGCGCCGCGCGGCATCGACACGACGAACTCGGAGAGCAACGGACGGAAGACGAGATATTCGCCGCCCGCGGAGGAGACGACGGTGAAGCCCTCCTCGCGCCCGATCAGCTCATCGTGCTCGATGTGACCACGGTTGCTGAAGAATCGCTTGCCCGGCGTCAGCTCGAAGTTGTGGCGGCGTCCCTTCTGGTCGGTCAGCCGAACCCACTCACCCACCCGCAGGGGGCCACGGTGCACGCCTGCCCAGGCCTCGGTGGGGACGTCGGGGAGCTGTTGCTGGTCGGACATGAGCGGCACCTTACTGGTGGCGCTCGGTGAATGCGCGATCGACGTCGGCTGTTGCCAGCACCCCATAGATGCTGCCGTCTTCCTCGAGCAGGAGGTATTCGTGGGCAGGCAGCCGGGTGATCGCGCGGATCAGGTCCTCGCCGGCGAGTCCCACGGGCAGGGTGAGCCCGGCCTCGAGGCTGCGCGCGATGGTCGAGACGGCGACCCACGGACGGCGTTCCTCGGGCACGGCCAGGAGCGCGGCCTCGTTGACGATGCCGATCGGGTCACCGGAACGGTCCAGCGTGACGATGCCGCCGGACCCGGACTCCTGGGCACGACGTACGGCCTCGGCCACCGGCATCTCCTCGGGCACGGCGAGCGTCTTGCGGGCCAGCTTCCGGGCGACGATCCCGGGCAGTCGGCGGCGCAGCTTGGCGCCCTGCATCGAGGCCGTGGCCCCGGAGTAGAGGAAGACGGCGATGATGAACGCCAGCAGATAGTCGAACAGGCTCGGGGTGACCCCGAGGACGTGCTGCATGAACAGCGGCCAGGCCAGGGCGAGCACTGCGGTGATCCGGCCGCCCCATCCGGCCGCGATGGTGCCGCGGTGCGCGTTACCGCTGATCCCCCAGACGGCCGACTTCAGCACCCGGCCACCGTCGAGCGGCAGGCCCGGGACGAGGTTGAGGACTCCCACCAGGAGGTTGGCCCCTGCCAGGCCCTCGACGCAGAGCCTGAGCACTCCGTCGGGGGTGACGAACCAGAGCGGGATGGCGAGCAGCCCGACCGCGATCGAGGTGATCGGGCCGACCACGGCGATCCAGAACTCGTGCTTGGGTCGGCGCGCCTCGCCCTCGATCATGGTGGCGCCGCCGAGGAAGTGCAGGGTGATCGAGGAGACGGGATAGCCGTAGTGCCGCGCGACGATGGCGTGCGAGGCCTCGTGCAGCAGGACCGAGAGGTAGAGCACGACAGCGAACGCCAGACCGGCGACGTACTTCCAGGCTCCCAGGCCCGGCTGCACGGCGTCCACGCGCGGAGCGAGGACGACCGCGATCAGGCCCGCGATCAGGAACCAGGACGAGGTGACCAGGACGTCGACCCCGACGATCGAGCCGACCTTGATCGTGCCCGGCGGGCGTGGACGCATGGGCGTCCGGTCGGACTGCAATTGATCGTCTACTGGCACATGCTGAGGTTATCGGACGCCTGCGCACGCTGAGGTCGATGTCAGTGCCGTGACCTAGGGTTCATCACGATCCCCGGACCGGGGCAGCACTGCTTGGAGAACCGATGAGCCAATCCCCCGCCGAACGCCATTCGACCCCGGTCGACGGTGTCGAGGTGCTGGGCGCGCTGTCTCCCAGCCGGGCCGGTGACTTCATGACCTGCCCGCTGCTCTACCGCTACCGCACCATCGACAGGTTCCCCGAGGAGCCCTCCGCCGACGCGATCCGGGGCACGCTGGTGCACAAGGTGCTCGAGGACCTCTTCGACCTGCCGGCCGCAGAACGTACGCCGCAGCGCGCCGCGGGCATGTTGTCGCCGGCGTGGGAGGCACTGGTCGAGGCCGAACCAGTGGTCGCGCAGCTCTTCGAGCCGCCCGAGGGAGTCGCTCCCCTGGACTTCGAGAAGTGGCTGGCCACTGCGGGTGAGGCGCTGGAGAAATATTTCCAGCTCGAGGACCCCACCCGCCTCGAGCCCGCCGAGCGCGAGCTCTATGTGGAGACGCTCCTCGACTCCAAGCTGTTGCTCCGCGGCTTCATCGATCGTCTCGACGTCGCCCCCAACGGGATGATCAGGGTCGTCGACTACAAGTCCGGACGCGCTCCCAGCGAGCTCTTCGAGGGCAAGGCCCTGTTCCAGATGAAGTTCTATGCGCTGGTGCTCTGGCGCACCCGCGGCGTCGTCCCGGCCATGCTGCAGCTGATCTATCTCGGCAGCGGCGACGTCCTGCGCTATGTCCCCGACGAGGCCGACCTGCTGGCGACCCAGCGCAAGGTCGAGGCCGTCTGGCATGCCATCCGCAACGCCGAGCTCTCCGGCGATTGGCGACCGCGCAAGAGCAGGCTGTGCGACTGGTGCAGCTATCAGGACAAGTGCCCGGAGTTCGGTGGCGAGATCCCGCCGCTGCCGATCTTCCAGATCGAGACCCCACCGGCAGCCGGGCCCGACGACGCGAGCTGACCCCAAGCCAGGCTGGCGGTCAGGCGGGCGACCCGGCAGGTGATCCGGCTGGCACGACCTCCACGTCCTCGGGAGCCACCTCGTGCGGGGTGATCGTCCCTGCCGCGATCTCCCGGGTCCAGTGGCACGCCACCCGGTGGCCGGGCGCGATCTCCAGGAGCTCCGGGCGCTCGGTGTCGCACTTGGTCTCCTGACGGAACGGGCACCGCGTGTGGAACCGGCAACCGGTCGGTGGATGCGCCGGCGACGGCAGGTCGCCCTGGAGGATGATCCGCTCCCGGGTCGCCTCCTTCACCGGGTCCGGCACCGGGACCGCGGACATCAGGGCCTTGGTGTACGGGTGCATCGGGGACTCATAGAGCGCGTCCGAGGACGCCTGCTCGACGATTCCGCCGAGATACATCACCGCGACCTCGTCGGAGACGTGGCGCACCACGGCCAGGTCGTGCGCGATCACGAGATAGGTCAGGCCGAGTCGCTCCTGGAGCTCCTCGAGCAGGTTGAGGATCTGTGCCTGGATGGAGACGTCCAGGGCCGACACCGGCTCGTCGGCGACGACGAATCGCGGCTCGAGGGCTACGGCACGAGCGATCCCGATCCGCTGCCGCTGCCCACCGGAGAACTCGTGCGGAAACTTGCGGGCCGCGGTCGCGGGCAGCCCGACCAGGTCGAGGAGCTCACGGACCCGGGTGGACTTGTCATAGGCCAGGCCGTGCGCGCGCAGCGGCTCGGTGAGGATCGTCTCGACGCTCTGGCGAGGATTGAGGCTGGCCAACGGGTCCTGGAAGACCATCTGCATGTCGCGCCGGGCGCGCCTGAGACGCTCACCCTTGAGCGAGGCCAAGTCGACACCGTCCATCACCACCTCGCCCTCGGTGATCGGAGCGAGCCGCAGGATGGCACGCCCGAGCGTGGACTTGCCGCAGCCCGACTCGCCGACCAGGCCGAGCGTCCGGCCGGGCTGGATCTCGAAGTCGACCCCATCGACGGCCTTCACTGCGCCGACCTGTCGGTTGAGCACCAGGCCGTCGCGGATCGGATAGTGCACCTTGAGACCGGAGACCTTGACCAGCGCTTCGTTGGTCAACTCGCTCATGCGGTCACCTCGTCACGTCGGACGGCCTCGAGCGGGTGGTGGCAGCGCAAGTCGCGATCCCCTGTCGGTTCGAGCTTGGGTGGGACGGTCCGGCAGGTCTCGTCGGCGTTCTGGCACCGGGGCGCGAAGGCACACCCCTGGGTCCACGGCAGCGTCTGCGTCGGGGAGCCGGGGATCGGTCGCAACGGGGCGCCCTTGCCGGCGTCGAGGCGGGGAATGCTCTCCAGCAGCCCCCCGGTGTAGGGGTGGCGTGGGGTGGCGAACAGCTCGTGACGCGCCGCCGACTCGACGATGCGTCCGGAATACATCACGTTCACCTCGTCGCACAGCCCGGCCACGACCCCGAGGTCGTGGGTGATCATCAGCAGTGCAGCGTTCGTGTCCGCGACCAGGTCCTTGAGCACCTCGAGCACCTGGGCCTGGATGGTGACGTCGAGTGCCGTCGTCGGCTCGTCGGCGATCAGCAGCTTTGGCTCGCACGCGAGCGCGATCGCGATCAGGACGCGCTGCCGCATGCCCCCGGACAGCTGGTGGGGATATTCGCCCACCCGGCGTGCCGGGTCCGGGATGCCGACCATCTCGAGCAGGTCGATCGCGCGGAGGGTGGCGGCCTTCTTGTCCAGGCCCAGGTGGCGACGGAGCACCTCGGTGAGCTGCAGACCGATCTTGACCACGGGGTTGAGCGAGGTCATCGGGTCCTGGAAGACCATCGCGATGTCCTTGCCCCGCAGCCCGGCCATCTCCTTCGAGCCCAACGACAACAGGTCGCGGCCGGCGTACAGAACCTCGCCCTCGACCTTCGAGCTGCGTGCGGGCAAGAGCCCCATGATCGCCAAGGACGTCACCGACTTGCCGCTGCCCGACTCGCCCACAAGGCCGAGGTGCTGGCCGGGGCGGATCTCGAAGGAGACCTCGTCCACCGCGCGCACCGGACGGGTGCCGCGGCTGCTGAACGTCACGCTGAGGTTGCGTACGGCGAGCAGTGGCTGGTCATCATGTGTCCTGCTCATCTCGTCACCGCCTTCCACGAGGGTCGAGAGCTTCGCGCATCGACTCACCGAGCAGGGTGAAGCCGAGGGCGCAGATGGCAATGGCGAAGCCGGGGATCAGGGCCAGTCGCGGCGCGGAGTCGAAGCGCTCCTGGGCCGAGACCAGCATCCGGCCCCATTCGGCCACTGCCGGGTCGGCCTCTCCGAGTCCGAGGTAGGACAGGGCCGCCACCTCGATGATGGCGGTGGCCAGGTTGAGCGTGGCCTGGACGATCGTCGGTCCGATCGAGTTGGGCAGCACGTGGCCCATCACGATCTTCCGCTTGCGCAGGCCGAGCGCGCTCGCCGCCAGCACATAGTCGGCCTTGCCCTGGGAGAGCATCGAGCCGCGCAGCAGCCGGGCGAAGATCGGCACCTGTGCCATGCCGATCGCGATCATGACGGCGTAGGCGTTCTGCCCGAGGACCGCGACGATGCTCACCGCCAGGAGCAGGCTGGGGATCGAGAGCATGATGTCGACGATCCGCATGATCACGGTGTCCACCCAGATGCCCGCGCGACCGCCGAGGGCACTGAAGCCGCCGGCCAGGGCGCCCAGCGTGGTGCCGACGACCAGGCCGATCAGCGTGGAGACCACGCCATAGATCAAGGACTGGCGGGCGCCGTAGACGAGCTGGGTCCACAGGTCCGAGCCCCAGCGGTCGAGGCCGAGGAAGTGGTCACCGTCGCGCCAGGGCACGTGGTTGGTGCTCACCCGGTTGGCCCACTCCGCGGTGCCGGGTTGATAGGGGGTCAGCAGCGGCGCGCAGATCGCCACCAGGATGAACCCGGACACGATCACCGCGCCGACGATCGCGGTGGGGTTGCGGACCAGTCGGCGCAGGGCGCCGCGCCACAGGCCGACGCCGGCGATGTCGTCGACGCCCATCGGGTCGGCAGCCTGGACGGCCGCGGAGCCCGAGGACGGAGGAAGCGGGATGCTCACTGGGCCCTCACTCTCGGGTCGATCAGCCCATAGGCGAGATCGACCAGGAGATTGATGAGGGAATACATGATGGCGATGATGAGAATGAACCCTTGCAGCACTGGGAAGTCGAGTTTCGAGATCGCTGTGAAGAGATATTGGCCGATCCCGTTGAACGAGAAGACCGATTCGGTGAGCACTGCTCCGGAGAAGAGCAGCCCGGCCTGGAGCCCGATCGTGGTCACCACCGGCATCAGTGCGTTGCGGAGCACGTGACGCCGAGAGATCGTCATCGCTGAGAGGCCCTTGGCCTCGGCGGTGCGCACGTAGTCCTCGTGCATCACCTCGGCGACCGAGGCCCGGGTGATCCGCACGATGATGGCCAGCGGGATGGTGCCCAGGGCGATCGCCGGCAGCACGAGGTGCATGAAGGCATCCCAGGCAGCGTCGTACTCCCGAGTCAGGATGCCGTCGAGCATGTAGAAGTTCGTGATGTGCGTGGAGTCCAGCCGGGCATCGCTGCGCAGGGCCGGGGGGAACCAGCCGAGCCACTCGGCGAAGACCAGCTTCAGGAGCACGGCGAGGAAGAACACCGGAGTGACCACGCCGAGCAGTGACCCGGAGACCACGAAGGTGTCGATGATGCCGCCCTGGTGCTTGGCGGCGAGGTAGCCGAGCGGGATTCCCACGATGATCGCGAAGAGCAGGGCGACCGAGGCAAGCTCGACCGTGGCGGGGAACTTGTCCAGGAAGCTCTGCAGGACGGGTTCACCGGTCTGTATGGAGTTGCCCAGGTCCCCCTGGAGCAGCGCCTTCACATAGGTGAGGTACTGCTCCAGGAGGGGCCTGTCGAAGCCGTACTTCGCATTGATCCGTTCAATCGAGTCCGGGGTGGCCTTCTCCCCGAGCAGGGAGCGGGCAGGGTCACCGGGTAGGGCCCTGACCCAGGCGAACAGGAGGATGGAAAGGCCTACGAGCACCGGCACCATGAGGGCCAGTCGTCGCAGCACGAAGCGCAGCATCGGCAGGTGGGATCCTTGTCTGGATGTGTGAGCGGGACGATCAGGTCAGTTGATGGTGACCTTGTTCCAGACCTCGTCCTGGACCGGGCTCTGCTCATATCCCTTCACGTCCGGGCCGAAGGCCAGCGAGGGAACCGGGTGTGCGATCGGCACGCCGGGCAGGTATTCCATGACCATCTTGTTGATCTCTTCGTAGGCGGGGGTCTGCTCCTCCACCGTCGGCAGGCCACGGGCCTCGCGCAGGGCGTCGAAGAGCTCCTTGTTGTCGAAGCCCCACTCGGGCTTCTCGCTGCCGAAGAAGACGCCGAGGAAGTTGTCGGTGTCGTTGTAGTCGCCCGTCCAGCCGAGCAGGTGGATCCCGTGCTTCGAGGAGCCCTGGATCTTGTCGAGGTAGTTCGGGTCCCACTGGTCAGCGACCGGCTTGATCTTGAGGCCGATTGCCTGCAGCTGCGAGCGGATCACGTTGAAGGTGTCCTCGGGCTGGGGCATGTAGGGGCGGCTGACACCGGTCGGGTAGTTGAACTCGATGGTCGCACCCTCGGCGCCGGCTTCCTTGAGCAGCGCCTTGGCCTTGGTGGTGTCCTGCTCGTACTTCGTGACGTCGTCGGTGTAGCCGTTGACCAGGTCCGGGATGAACTCGACAGCGGTCTTGGTGCCCTCGGGCATCGAGGCCTTGACGATCTCTTCCTTGTTCAGCGCCAGGGCGATCGCCTGACGAACCCGAATGTCGTCGAGGGGCTTCTGCTTCTGGTTGATGCCGAGGTAGAGCACGTTGAAGGCGTCCCGGTTCACGATCTGGAACCCGTCCTTCTTCAGCGGCTCGATGTCGGCCGGGCCGACCAGGTCATAGCCGTCGATGGTTCCGGCGCGCAGAGCGTCGGCGCGAGCCTTCGGCTCCTCGATCGGCACGATCACGGCCTCGGAGATCTTGGCCTTCTCGCCCCAGTAGTCGTCGTTGCGCTTGAGGGTGATCCGGTCGTTGCGCTCCCAGGACCCGAACTTGAACGGGCCGGTGCCCACCGGGTGCTTGGTGGAGTAGTCCGAGGTGCGCGGGTCGTCGGCGGCGTCGTCCTGGTACTTCTCGAGCGCCGTCGGGCTCTGCATGGAGAAGGCCGGCAGCGACATCGCCGAGATGAAGCCGGCGAAGGGGCTGTTCAGCTTGATCGTCGCCGTGCCTTCCTCGGCCGTGCACGAGTCGTAGATGGCCGTGTCCTTCTTGGCCCCGGTCGCAAACCCACGGAACAGGGTTCCGTAGTAGTAGGTGAGCTCCTCGGACTGGGCGGAGGCAGGCATGTTGTACCAGCGATCGAAGTTGGCACACACCGCCTCGGCGTTGAAGTCAGTTCCGTCCTGGAACTTCACGCCGTCCTCGAGGGTGAACGTGTAGGTCAGGCCGTCCTCGCTGGTCTCCCAGGACTTCGCCAGCAGCGGAGCCGGGTCAGCCGTGCCGGGCTTGGTGCCGACCAGGCCTTCGAAGATCTGCCGCGAGACGCGGAAACTCTCGCCGTCGGAGGCGAAGAAGGGGTCAAGGGTCACGGGCTCGGCGGAGCCGGCGAAGACGAACTTGTCACCGCCACCACCCGAGTCACGCGTGCTCTCGGCACACCCAGCCAGCGCAGTCGCAGCCAGCGTCGCGGCCACGGCCCCGACCACTACGGGACGAATTGATGTAAATCGCACGTGTCACCTCACGATCAATCGCCCGGGCCCTTGCCCGAGCAAGATTCTTGGGACACTACTGCGTGGCGAGCACGGGCGACACCGCGCAACGGTGCTGTAAAGGTCGCAAAACGGCAACGATTGACCTCGTCGGCGTTATGAAACGCCCCGGAGCTCCGCGAGCTGGGCCGGGTCGAGCCCGGCAAGACTGTCGCGGAACACCCGCCCGGGACCGTCCAGGACCGGGACATGGTTGGGCACCACCAGCACGGTGCATCCTGCGCTCTCCGCAGAGCGGGCACCGGTGTTGGAGTCCTCGATGGCGAGACAGTCCTCCGGACGTACGCCGAGCATCGCGGCCGCCTTCTCGTAGGGCTCGGGATGTGGCTTGCCGCGACTGACGGTGTCGCCGGTGACGATCGCCCGGAAGGAGTCCTCCGGCAGCCACGCCAGGACCGGGTCGACGAAGCGTCGATAGCTCATGGTGACGAGTGCGCACGGCACGTCGGCCTGGTGCAGCGCCTCGAGCAGCTCCCTGGCCCCCGGCCTCCACGGCACCGACTGCTCCACCCGCGCCACGACTCCGTCGAGCAGCTGCTCGACGATCTCGGCTGGTTCGAGGTCGATCCCCATGTGCTCGCGGATGTAGCGACCGGACTCGATCAACGAGTTGCCGACCAGGTTGAGGGCGTGCTCCTTGCTCCACCGTCCTCCGTGGCGGGCGGCAAGCTCGAACTCGGTGTCGATCCAGTAGGGCTCGGTGTCGACCAACGTGCCGTCCATGTCCCACAGGACGGCGGCGGGCCAGGCAGCAGCCCGTGGGGAGCGTGGGCCGGCGGGTTCGGACGGTGGCGCGGTGCTCAGGGTTCCTCCAGGCGACTCTGTGAGTTCGCGGGCAACCCTAGTCGAGGTGTTCACCCGGGACGTAGGGCCATCGAGGACTACCGTGGACAGGTGCTCTTCTGCCGCCCCCGCGCGCGAACCGTGCTCGGCACCGTCGCCGGTGTCATCGCCTTGGTGCTCGGCGGCTGTGGCCCGGAACCGGCACCGGACTCACCACCGGGGCCGCTTGAGGGCGCCACGATCAGCCTCATGCAGTACACCCACGACCAGGTCAACCGGGTGCTCGTGGTGAAGATCAAGGCCGGTGAGCGAACCGTGCGGGTCAACCGTGTCGAGGTCGTCTCCGGGGCCTTCACCGGCACTGGGCCCGAGGAGTACGACGCCACGGTGGCCGCCCATACGACGCTGGACCTGCGCGTCCCGCTGGGCGAGCCCGACTGCGCTCATCGGCTCTCCCCCGCCGATGTCGCCGTCGAATTCGAGACGCCAGATCACGACGTCGTCGTCGACGAGCCCCGCGGAAGCGACACGCTCGCCGCGATCCACCGGCGCGAGTGCGCGGTCACGACTGCGGTCGCGGACGTTCCGATCACATGGGGATCGCATTGGCGCACCAGCGGGTCGGGCTCCGACCTCGTCGTCCACGCACCGTTGCGGATCGGCCCTGTCGCGGCCGACACGGCCGTCCGCCTGTCAGGGATCGACGGTTCGGTGATCTTCGTGCCCGAGACGGATGCACTGCCACTGATGCTCGATGCCGGTCAGACTCGCGTGCTCGACGTACGGTTCCGTCCCAACCGCTGCGACGCCCACGTGTGGGAGACCTCGCGGGGCTTCCAGTTCGCCGTGCGGCTCCGCGTCGACGGCACAGGCGACGAGGTACTCGTGCCGGTGGTGCCTGCCCGCGCGAAGCAGCAACTGCTCAGCAGGTACTGGCAGGAGCAGTGCGGCGTTCGCCGTTGAGCGGCCGCCTCAGTCCTCGGGCTCATAGGCCAGGTTCGAGGAGAGCCACCGCTCGGCCTCGGCCTGGGTCCACCCCTTGCGCTTGGCATAGTCGACGACCTGGTCGCGGGAGAGCCGACCGACCACGAAGTACTGCGACTGCGGGTGGGAGAAGTACCACCCGGAGACTGCAGCACCGGGCCACATCGCCATCCCCTCGGTGAGCTCGATGCCGGTGTTGGTGGTGACGTCGAGCAGCTCCCAGAGCGTCCGCTTCTCGGTGTGCTCGGGACAGGCCGGATAGCCGGGTGCGGGACGGATGCCGCGGTACTTCTCCGCGATCAGGTCCTCGTTCGACAGGCCCTCTCCCCCGTCCTCGCCGGTGTAGCCCCAGAACTCGGTGCGCACCCGCTGGTGCAGTCGCTCCGCGAACGCCTCGGCGAGACGGTCGGCCAGGGCCTCGAGCATGATCGCCGAGTAGTCGTCGAGGTCGTCCTTGAACTTCATGATCCGCTCGACCGAACCGTGGCCGGCGGTCACGGCGAAGGCGCCGACGTGATCGGCCAGGCCGGTCTCCTTGGGCGCCACGAAGTCGCCGAGCGACCGGTTCGGGATGCCCTCGCGGTGATCGCCCTGCTGGCGCAGGTTGATCAGCATGGCGCGTACGTCGCTGCGCGTGTCGTCGGTGTAGACCTCGATGTCGTCACCCACGGCGTTGGCGGGGAAGAGACCGAAGACCGCGTTGGCGGTCAACCAGCCCTCCTCGATGACCCGGTCGAGCATCTTCTGGGCGTCGTCGTAGAGCTTGCGCGCCTCTTCGCCGGTCGTCGGGCTGTTCAGGATGTCGGGGAACTTGCCCTTCATCTCCCAGGCGTTGAAGAACGGCTGCCAGTCGATGAACTCGCGCAGCTCGCCGAGGTCGTAGTCGGACAGCACGTGGATGCCAGGCTCGCGCGGCAACGGCGGGACATAGCCGTCCCACTCGATCGGGGTCCGGTTCTCACGGGCCTTGTCCAGGGTGACCATCGGTCGTTCCTGCTTGTTCGCGTGCCGTTCGCGCAGGGAGTCGTAGTCCTCCTTGAGGTCCGCGAGGAGCTTGGGTCGCTGGGCGTCGCTGAGCAGTGCCGCCGCGACCGGTACCGAGCGCGAGGCGTCCTTGACCCAGACCACGGGACCGTCGTACTGCCGGTCGACCTTGACCGCCGTGTGTGCCCGTGACGTGGTGGCTCCACCGATCAGCAGCGGGATCGTGAAGTCCTGGCGCTTCATCTCCGCGGCCACGTTGACCATCTCGTCGAGCGAGGGAGTGATCAGGCCCGACAGGCCGATCATGTCCGCGCCGACCTCGCGCGCGGTGTCGAGGATCTTCTGTGCAGGCACCATCACGCCGAGGTCGATCACCTCGTAGTTGTTGCACTGCAGGACGACCCCGACGATGTTCTTGCCGATGTCGTGCACGTCGCCCTTGACCGTGGCCATCACGATCGTGCCGTTGTTCGTCTCGGCGTCGCCAGGCTGCTTCTCGGCCTCGATGAAGGGCAGCAGGTAGGCCACCGCCTTCTTCATCACCCGCGCGCTCTTGACCACCTGGGGCAGGAACATCTTGCCGGCACCGAACAGGTCACCGACCACGTTCATGCCGTCCATCAGCGGGCCTTCGATCACCTCGATCGGACGTCCACCGGCCGCCTTGATCTCGGCACGGAGCTCTTCGGTGTCCGCCTCGACGTGTGCGTCGAGGCCCTTGACCAGGGCGTGCGTGATCCGCTCACGGATCGGCAGCGAGCGCCACTCGTCCACCTTGGCCGGGTCCTGCGGCTGGCCCTTGTTGTTGAACTTCTCTGCGATCTCGAGCAGGCGCTCGGCCGCGTCGGGGCGGCGGTTGAGGACGACGTCCTCGATCCGGTCACGCAGGTCCGGGTCGATCTCGTCGTAGACCACCAGGGCACCGGCGTTGACGATGCCCATCGACAGGCCCGCCTGGATTGCGTGGAACAGGAAGACCGCGTGGATGGCCTCGCGCACCGGGTTGTTGCCGCGGAACGAGAAGGAGGCGTTCGAGATGCCACCGGAGATCTGTGCCCCGGGCAGGTTCTGCTTGATCCAGCGGGTCGCCTCGATGAAGTCCACGCCGTAGTTCGCGTGCTCCTCGATGCCGGTCGCCAGCGCGAAGCAGTTGGGGTCGAAGATGATGTCCTCGGCCGGGAAGCCGACCTCGTCGACCAGGATGCGGTAGGCGCGCTGGCAGATCTCGATACGTCGTTCGAGGTTGTCGGCCTGGCCCTCCTCGTCGAAGGCCATCACGACCACGGCAGCGCCGTACTTGCGGCACAGGCGCGCCTCGGCGCGGAACTTGTCCTCGCCCTCCTTCATGGAGATCGAGTTGACGATCGGCTTGCCCTGGACGCACTTGAGGCCGGCCTCGAGCACCTCCCACTTGGAGGAGTCGATCATGATCGGGACCCGGCTGATGTCCGGCTCGCTCGCGATCAGCTTGAGGAAGCGATCCATCGCCGCGACCCCGTCGATCATCCCCTCGTCCATGTTGACGTCGATGACCTGCGCGCCGTTCTCCACCTGCTGCTGCGCAACGGTGAGGGCGGCGTCATAGTTGCCGTCCTTGATCAGGTTGCGGAACTTCGCCGAACCGGTGATGTTCGTCCGCTCGCCTACGTTGACGAACAGCGAGTCCTCGTCGATGGTGAGCGGCTCGAGGCCGGACAGGCGCATCGCCGACGGCACCGAGGACGGCGTACGGACCGGGAGTCCTTCGGCCGCGGCGGCGATGGCGGCGATGTGCTCGGGCGTGGTGCCGCAGCAGCCGCCGAGGATGTTGACCAGTGAGCTGGTGGCGAACTCCTTGATGACCGTGGCCATGTCGGAGGGCGACTCGTCGTACTCACCGAACGCGTTGGGAAGTCCGGCGTTGGGGTAGCACGAGATGTGGCAGTCGGCGATCCGGCTGAGCTCGGCGATGTACTGGCGCATCTCGGCGGCACCGAGGGCACAGTTCAGGCCGATGGCCAGCGGGCGCACGTGACGTACGGAGTTCCAGAAGGCCTCGGTGACCTGGCCGGAGAGCGTGCGTCCCGAGGCGTCGGTGATGGTGCCCGAGATGATCACGGGCCAGCGGCGACCGCGGTCCTCGAAGAGGGTCTCGAGGGCGAAGATGGCGGCCTTGGCGTTCAGCGTGTCGAAGATGGTCTCGATCAGGAGGATGTCCGCGCCACCGTCGACGAGGCCGTTGGCCTGCTCGAGGTATGCCGTCACCAGCTGGTCGTAGGACACGTTGCGGGCGCCCGGGTCGTTGACGTCCGGGGAGATCGACGCCGTGCGGTTGGTCGGGCCGAGCGCACCCGCGACATAGCGCGGACGGTCCGGGGTGCTGACCTCGTCGCAGGCTTCGCGGGCCAGGCGTGCGCCGACGAAGTTCAGCTCGTAGGCGAGCTCCTCCATGCCGAAGTCGGCCTGGGCGATGGTGGTGGCCGAGAACGTGTTGGTCTCGACGATGTCGGCACCGGCCGCGAGGTATTCGCGGTGGATGCCACGGATCATCTCCGGCTGGGTCAGCGAGAGCAGGTCACTGTTGCCCTTGACGTCGCGGGCCCAGTCGGCGAAGCGCTCGCCGCGGTACTCCGCCTCGCCCGGGGAATGTCGCTGGATCATCGTGCCCATCGCTCCGTCGAGCACAAGGATGCGCTCGCTCATCAGCGCCGCCAGGTCTGCGGTCGCATCGGGCTGGATGACAGGAGATTCCGTCACGATTTCCTCTCGGGTCGTGGTGCCCTCCCACAGTAGGCAGGCCGTCCGAACTCTGGACACCGTTTCCGCATGCTGACACCTTGCTCCGTAAACGAGCGAATCCCCGCAACGCTATGTGCATTCTTGGTCATCGTGCCCGAGGGATGCCACGCACGGTGTCGGTCGCGTGGCTAGGCTGGCTGGATGATCGAACTCGAGGACGTCTCCGACCTGGTCAACCCCGTGGTGATCGCCGCGTTCGAAGGTTGGAACGACGCTGCTGACGCGGCCTCGGACGTCATCGACCACCTGATCGACGTCTGGGGCGCACGCACCGTCGGTGCCATCGATCCGGAGGACTTCTACGACTTCCAGATGAACCGTCCCGTGGTCAGCACCGGGCTCGACGGCCACCGCTCGCTCACCTGGCCCGGCACCCAGATCGCCATCGCTTCCCCGCCCGACCTGGATCGGGACGTGATCCTGGTCCGCGGGCTCGAGCCGAACATGCGCTGGCGCCAGTTCTGCGCCGAGATCCTGGCGGCCTGTGACGACCTGGGCGGCGAGCTGGTGATCACCCTCGGTGCGCTGCTCTCCGACACCCCGCACACCCGCCCGATCCCCGTCACCGGGACGGCCACCGAACCGGACCTGGTCGATCGGCTGCGCCTGGAGCACTCGACGTACGAAGGCCCCACCGGGATCCTCGGCGTCTTCCAGGATGCGTGCACCCGCCTCGACATCCCGGCCGTGAGCTATTGGGCAGCGGTGCCGCACTACGTCGCGCAGCCGCCGTGCCCCAAGGCGACGCTGGCCCTGATCGGTCAGCTCGAGGAGCTCCTCGAGGTCACCATCCCGCTCGGTGACCTGCCCGACGAGTCCCAGGCGTGGGAACGCGGAGTGGACGAGCTCGCCTCCGAGGAGGAGGAGATCGCCGACTATGTCCGTGCCCTCGAGGAGACGCGCGACACCGCGGAGCTGCCGGAGGCCTCCGGCGAGGCCATCGCGCGGGAGTTCGAGCGCTACCTCAAGCGCCGGCAAGCCGACTGACCCCACGCCCCCCCGTCGACCCGGCACTTGTTGACCCCCAAACGCGTCGACCCGGCAGTTGTTGACGCTTGAGCCTGTCAACAACTGCCGGGTCGACGAAGAACAGTGTCAACAAGTGCCGGGTCGGCGAAGAGCAGTGTCAACAACTGACGGGTCGGCGTGGGTCAGATGACCAGGCCGAGCGCGGCATCCAGCAGCGCGCGGATCGTTGCGCTCGCCTCGGGGTCGCTCTGGTCGCCGGCCTTCGTGGCCTCGACCCAACCCTGGACCGCTTCGACGGCGCTGGGCGCATCGAGGTCGTTCGACAGCGCAGCCAGCACGGCCTCGACCACCGGAGCGGCCGGCGCGCCCGACGGGGACGCGACGACGAGGCGCCACGCGTCCAGGATGTCCACCGCGTCCCAGAGCAGGGCGTCGGTCCACTCCCAGTCCGAGCGGTAGTGCTGGCGCAGCAGGGTGAGTCGGATCGCCATCGGGTCGACGTCGGCGCGACGCAGGGCAGAGACGAAGACCAGGTTGCCCTTGGACTTCGACATCTTCTCGCCGTCGTAGGCCACCATCCCGGCGTGGGCATAGGCCCGCGCGAAGGTGGAGCCGGGGACCGCCACCTGCACTTCGCCGGCGCACATCTCGTGGTGCGGGAAGATCAGGTCGCTGCCGCCGCCCTGGACGTCGAATCCGGTGCCCAGGTGCTCGAGTGCGATCGCGGCGCACTCGATGTGCCAGCCCGGACGACCCTTCCCGAACGGGCTGTCCCACGAGGGCTCGCCCTCGCGCTCACCGCGCCACAGGACGCAGTCCAGCGGGTCCTTCTTGCCCTCGCGGTCGGGGTCTCCCCCGCGGTCGGCGAAGACCTCGAGCATCTGCTCGCGGGTCCAGCCGGAGACGGCACCGAAGTCGGTGTCGGCAGTGACGGAGAAGTAGAGATCGGTCTCCACCTGGTAGACGGCACCGGTTGCCTGCAGCTGCTGGATCAGCTCGATCACCAACGGGATCGACTCCACCGCGCCGATGTAGTCGTCCGGCGGCAGGACGCGCAGCGCCTCCATGTCCTCGCGGAACAGCTGCGTCTCGCGCACGGCCAGCGCGGTCCAGTCGGTGTTGACCTTGGTGGCCCGCTCGAGCAGCGGGTCGTCGACGTCGGTGACGTTCTGCACGTAGTGCACCTGGTGCCCGGCGTTGCGCCACGCGCGGTTGAGCAGGTCGAAGCCGACGTAGGTGGCCGCGTGTCCCATGTGGGTGGCGTCGTAGGGCGTGATGCCACAGACATAGAGGCGCGCCGCGCCAGTGGGACTCGTTGGCGCGAGGGTGCCGGTGGCGGTGTCGAAGATCGAGACCTGAGGCCCCGCGACGGGAAGGAGGGGCACCTCGGGTGCGGACCACGACTGCATGGTGCGCAGCCTAGCCAACGGGCCCGGACCTCAGAAGGGCGACCTCAGTAGGTCGACCCCAACGGTCGGGTTCACAAGGCTGGTGCAGAAGGCTGGTTCAGAAGGCTGGCCACGGGATCGCCGGCCAGTCGCCGGACGGCGCCGGCATCACGCCCTCGTCGAGCAGGGTGTCGCACCGGGCTCGGAAGGCATCCAGCTCGTCGGCGGTGATCAGGTCGGCGAGGCGCTTGTTGAGGTCCTGGTCGTCGCGGACCCGGGCGATGTCCTCGCGCTCCTGCGCGTTCAGCTCCTTGCCCATCCAGCCCCACAGGACCGAGCGCAGCTTGTTCTCGACGTGGAAGGCCACCCCGTGATCGACGCCGTGCCGGTGCCCGTCGTCCATCGCAAGGACGTGGCCGCCCTTGCGGTCACCGTTGTTGATCAGCACATCGAAGACGGCCATCAGCCGCAGCGGGACGGTGTCCTCGTGGATCAGCGAGACCGGCTCGTCGTCGGGACCCACCGCGTCGAAGACGTGGAGGTAGCCCTCGGGCAGGACGCCCCGGGCGACGATGTCCACCGGGAGCTGCTCGATGTCGGGCTCGGCCCAGGCCTGCACCATCCCGGGCCCGTGGGGACCCTCGCGCAGCACCGTGGTCGGGACGACGTTCCAGCCGAGCGCCTGCGAGACGGCGTACGCCGCCACCTCGCGCTGGGCGAGCGTGCCGTCGGGGAAGTCCCACAGCGGCCGTTCGCCGCGGACCGGCTTGTAGACCACGCCGATGCCGTCGATCGTGGCCAGGAACGTGGCGTTCGACGCAGGCATGACCCGACCCTCGATGGTCAGCTCCCCCGTCGCGATCTCAGCCGCGGACGCCAGCGTCACGAGCGCCGTCTGAATCCGTTGGCGCGCACGCACAGGTGCCCGTCAGGGTCGATCGGTCCGCCGCAGAACGGGCAGTTGGGCCGCCCCGCCTCGATCACCTGTGCTGCGCGCTGCACGAAGGCACGCGCGTGAGCCGCCGTGATCCGGACCAGGAAGACCTCTTCGGGCTCCGGCTCGGTGAAGTCCTCGTCCACCTGCTCCGGGCTGACCACTGCGGCCTCGTTGAAGGGGAAGACCTCGATCACGATCCGCTCGTCGGCAGGCTCCCACGACAGTGTCATCGTGCCGGCGCGGAACTCCTCCTCGATCGGCTGGTCCAGTGGACCGGAGTCCTCCAGGTCGAGAGGGGCGACAGCGGGGATCAGCGACTCCGTCTCCTCGCTGCTCATCAGCTCGTCCAGCAGGTCGTCGATCCGGTCGGCGAGGACCGTGACCTGCTGCTTCTCGAGGGAGACGCTGACGAGGCGGGTGCCGGCGCGCGCCTGCAGGAAGAAGGTGCGTTGACCGGGTTCACCGACCGTCCCGGCGACGAATCGGTCCGGCGGGTCGAAGGAGTGCACGACTGGCATGTCCACCACCCTATTGTGGTCCGGCTCCGCCGCCCACCACGGCATCGCCGGGGTGGGGACGTTGCTTGCGATCAGGTGCGTTCAACCAGCTGAGGTCACCGGCGTGGGTGTTCTGGCCCAGGACGAAGGGCCGAGTGGGGGTGTAGCGAATGATCGAGATCGAGGCGGGGTCCACCTGGATCCGTTGGAACAGGTCGAGGTGCATCCCGAGGGCATCGGCCAGCAGTGACTTGATGATGTCGCCGTGGCTGACGACGACCCAGGTGGCGTCCTCGCCGTGCTCGGCGGAGACCTCGGCGTCGACACGGCGTACGGCGGCCGTGGCCCGGGCCATCATCGCGGGCAGCGACTCACCACCGGGGAAGGCTGCCGCGGAGGGCTGGGACTGAACCGTCTTCCACAACGCCTCCTTGGCCAGGTCGCGGATCGTCCGACCGGTCCAGTCGCCGTAGTCGCACTCGATCACGCCGCGTTCGGTGGACACCGGCACGTCGGGGTGCTCCCCGGCGATGGCCCGTGCGGTCTGGCGGCATCGCTCCAACGGACTGGTCACGATCCTGGCGAGCCGCACCGGCGCGAGTCGGGCGGCCGCGTCCTTCGCCTGCTGGTGCCCGGTCTCGTCGAGCTTCACCCCGGCCGAACGTCCTGCGAGCACACCGCCGGTGTTGGCCGAGCTGCGACCGTGCCTGACGAGGATCACTGTTGCCATGTCAGGGAGCGTATCGGGGACCTGCATGCAATAGCCTCGAACGGTGATCGTCGACAGTGCCCTCTATCGCAACGGAGCCCGCGTCCAGCTCGAGAGTGACATCTCCGACCTCGCGGCCGTGCGCGCGCAGTGTGACGACCCCGACGAGTTCGTGTGGATCGGCATGCACGACCCCACGCCCGAGGAGATGACGGCGGTCGCCCAGGAGTTCGCCCTGCACCCGCTCGCGGTCGAGGACGCACTCAAGGCGCACCAGCGCCCGAAGCTCGAGCACTATGACGACTCTCTCTTCCTGGTCCTCAAGACCCTTTGGTACGTCGATGAGTTCGACGCGGTCGAGACCGGGGAGATCAACCTGTTCATTGGTCGTGACTTCGTGGTGACCGTCCGCCACGGCGAGGGGTCGGGACTCCAGGAGCCCCGCCGCTACCTCGAGTCACACCCGGAGTTGGTGCGCCACGGCCCCACCGGCGTCGTCTATGCGGTCTGCGACCGCGTGGTGGACGGCTATCAGACGGTCGCGGCCGCTCTCGAGGAGGATGTGGACGAGGTGGAGGCGTCGGTGTTCGCCGCGGATCGCTCGGACGTCTCGCCTCGGATCTACATCCTCAAGCGTGAGATCGCGGAGGTACGCCGTGCTGTCCTGCCGCTGCGCGATCCGATCCGGCGAGCGGCCTCAGGATCGGTGACCGGCATGGACGAGGCGGCCGCGCCGTACTTCCGTGACGTCGGTGACCATCTCGGCCGGGTGGCCGAGACCGTGGACACCCTGGACACGCTGCTGTCCTCGGCCTTCGACGCCCAGCAGGCGCGAATCTCGGTGCAGCAGAACGAGGACATGCGCAAGATCTCGGCGGGCGTCGGCCTGGTGGCGGCACCGACCCTGATCGGTGCGATCTATGGGATGAACTTCGACACCATGCCCGAGCTGCACTGGACCTTCGGCTATCCGATGGCACTGGCGATGATGGCGCTCAGCTCGTTGCTGGTCTATGTCTTCTTCAAGAGGTCCGGCTGGCTCTAGGCCGGTGTCACCCGGCGCAATGCCGGGACGCCGGTCAGGCTGCGATCACACCGAACGACAGCAGCGCCAGCACCAGTGCACCGAGGCCGATCCGGTAGATCACGAACGGCAGGTAGGACTTCGTGGAGACGTAGCGGAGCAACCAGGCGATCGCGGCGTACCCCACCAGGAACGAGACCACTGTCGCCGTGATCGTCGGGCCCCAGCCGAGACTGTTCTCGCCGTGCGGGATCTCCTTGAGCTCGAAGATGCCGGCGCCGACGACCGCGGGGATCGCGAGCAGGAAGGCGAAGCGGGTGGCCGCCTCGCGGTCATAGCCCAGGAACCGGCCCATCGAGATGGTGGCGCCCGAGCGGGAGACGCCGGGGATCAGCGCGCACGCCTGGGCGAAGCCGAGGAGCCCTGCGTGCTTGAGGGTCATCTGCTTGATCACCCGGTCGCTGGAGCCGATCCGGTCCGCGATGCCGAGCACGACACCCAGGACGATGAGGGTGGTGCCGACGATCCAGAGGTTGCGGAAGTCCTTCTCGATGATGTCCTTGAGAGCGATGCCGAGCACCACGATCGGCAGTGAGCCGACGATGATGTACCACCCCATCCGCGCATCCAGGGTGCCGCGGAACTCAGGCTTCACCAACGACTTGAGCCACGCGGTGGCGATCCGCCAGATGTCCTTGCGGAAGTAGATGAGCACCGCCAGCTCGGTGCCGATCTGGATGACTGCGGTGAAGGCTGCGCCCGGGTCCTCCCAACCGAGGAACTCGGGGAAGATCCGGAGGTGGGCGCTGCTCGAGATCGGCAGGAACTCGGTGAGTCCCTGCAGGACACCGAGGAAGATCGCCTTGAAGAAGTCCAACACGGCCCGCAGCCTACGTTTCCGCCACAGCACTCCCCCGAACGGTCTCGTTCCCGGCGTGCCGTGCCTCGCCTCGCCGCGCGGGTGGCTAGCCTTGCGCGCATGCAGCAACGCGCTCTGGGAACGACCGGCCTGAAGGTGTCACGGCTCGGTCTGGGCACCTTGACGTGGGGGCGCGACACCGATGAGCACGAGGCCCGCGACCAGCTGATCGCCTTCACCGAGGCGGGCGGCACCCTGCTCGACACCGCCGCCGGCTATGGCGACGGTGCCTCCGAGGAGCTGATCGGCACCCTGTTCGGTGACGTCGTCGCCCGCGACGACGTGGTCCTCGCGACCAAGGCGGGCATCTCGCGTCGTCGTGGCGAGCGAGAGACCAACGTCTCCCGGGGGCACCTGATCAGCACCCTGGACCAGTCCCTGCGCCGACTCGGCGTCGACCACGTCGACCTGTGGCAGGTGCACGCCTGGGTCGACGGGACGCCGCTCGAGGAGACCCTCGGGGCCCTCGACTATGCAGTCTCCACCGGGCGCGCGGCCTACGTGGGCGTCTCGAACTACTCCGGCTGGCAGACCGCCCAGGCCAGCACCTGGCAGGCCGCGGTCCCCGGCCGCGCCAAGATCGCCTCGACCCAGGTCGAGTACTCCCTGCTCAACCGCACCATCGAGCACGAGGTCATCCCTGCCGCGCAGGCGCTCGGCCTCGGCATCCTGCCGTGGTCACCGCTGGGACGCGGCGTACTGACCGGGAAGTATCGCCACGGCACCCCGACCGACTCACGCGGCGCCTCACCGCACTTCGCGAACTTCGTCGGAACCTACCTCGGCGAGCAGCACAAGCGCGTCGTGGAGGCTGTGGTCCGTGCCGGCGAGGGCCTGGACTGGACGCCGCTCGAGGTGGCCCTGGTCTGGGTGCGGGACCGGCCCGGGGTGACTGCCCCGATCATGGGAGCCAGGACGGCCGCGCAGCTGCGCGCTGCCCTGGGGATCGACGAGCTGAGCCTGCCACCAGAGATCGTCGACGCCCTCGACGACGTGTCCGGAGGAGACTGACCAGATGCCGACTGTTGCGCGCAAGGCGTTCCGCAAGAACGTCGAGTGGGAATATGACAAGCTCACCCTGCCGCGCGACCTGAGTCGCTCTGTCGTCACCCGCCTGCTCGTCGAACGCGCGGAGAAGGGCGGCTGGGAGCTGCGCAGCACCCGGATCGGCAACGACGGCGTACGCCGTGTGCTGCTGCGTCGCAAGATCATCCGGCAGCCGCGGATCGACGCCTTCTACCTCTGAGTCCCCCGACTCATCCTGCAGGGTTCAGAGCCGGTCCAGGAAGCTGTCGAAGACCTTCGCCCCGAACTCGAGCGAGTCCACCGGCACCCGCTCGTCCACCCCGTGGAAGAGCGCCCCGAAGTCGAGGTCGGCGGGCAGGCGCAGCGGTGCGAAGCCGTAGGACTCCATCCCCAGGCGGCGGAAGTGCTTGGCGTCAGTGCCACCGCTCATCAGGTACGGCGCGACGATGCCGTCCGGGTCCTCGGCAAGGATCGACTGGGTCATCGCATCCACGAGCCGTCCCTCGAACGGCGAGGACCACGGCTGCTGGTGGGACACGAAGTCCCAGGTGACGTTCTCGCCGCAGAGCTCGGCGAGCGTCGCGAAGAACTCGTCCTCGTGACCGGGCAGGAACCGTCCGTCGACATGTGCGGTGGCCTCGGTGGGGATCACGTTCACCTTGTAGCCGGCCTCGAGCATCGTCGGGTTGGCGGTGTTGCGGATGACTGCGCCGAGCATCCGGGCCGAGCTCTCGAACTCCTGGACCAGAGCCTCGGCGTTCTCCGGGGTCGCCTCGGTGCCGGCGATCTCGGCGACCGAGGCGAGCAGGACCTCCATCGACGGGGTCAGTCGGATCGGCCAGTCATGGCTCCCGATCCGCGCGACCGCGCCGGCGAGCTCGGTGACGGCGTTGCTGTGGTTGATCATCGAGCCGTGACCCGCATTGCCACGGGCGGTCAGCTTCATCCAGGCCATGCCCTTCTCGGCAGCCTCGATGAGATAGATCCGCTTGCCGCGCACGGTCGTGGTGAAGCCCCCGACCTCCCCGACGGCCTCGGTGCAGTCCGCGAGCTCGTCGGCATGGTTGTCGATCAGGTACTGCGCGCCCTTGTGCCCACCGGCTTCCTCATCGGCGGTGAAGCACAGCACGATCGGACGGTTCGGCATCGCACCGGCACGGGTCCGGGCGCGGACCACCGAGAGCACCATCGCGTCGAAGTCCTTCATGTCGACGGTGCCGCGTCCCCACAGGTAGCCGTCCTTGATCTCACCGGCGAACGGGTCGACCTGCCAGTCCTCCGCCGCCGCGGGTACGACGTCCAGGTGCCCGTGCAGCAGGAGCGGGGCGCCGTCCCCGTCGCCCCATCGCGCGATCAGTGAGGCACGACCCGGTTCGGACTCGTGGATGGTGCTCTCGATGCCGACCTCGTCGAGTAACACGGCGACGTGCTCGGCTGCCTTGCGCTCCCCCGGACCGCGGTCGTCGCCGTAGTTCGAGGTGTCGATCCTGATCAGGTCCCGGCACAGCTCGACGACCTCTGCAGCGGGGTCATAGGTGGTGGATCCGTCGTTCGAGAAGTCAACGTCAGCCATGCCCACAGTGTTGCATCCGTGGGCGATGGGGCCGATGTGACCATTTCAAGTTGGTCTTGCTATGGTTCTCCAGCACTCGTCCGGGTGGCGGAATTGGCAGACGCGCTAGCTTGAGGTGCTAGTGCCCGTATTAGGGCGTGGGGGTTCAAGTCCCCCCTCGGACACAGAAGAGAAGGGCCCCGTCGCGCGACGGGGCCCTTCTTCGTTTCCTTCGACCCACCAGCGAAATGCGCAAGGGCGCCGGCCACAGTGCGTGGCCGACGCCCTTGCGTCCGATCTGGCGGTGTGGCTCTCAGGCCTCGGTGGTGCGCGTCGGGCGCGCCCCGAGCTCCTCGTCGAGACGGAGCAGACCCGGACCGTCCTCGTTGATCAGCTCGACGCGGCCGACGATCTCGCTGACCGTGGCCTCCTCCTCGATCTGCTCCTCGAGGAACCAGTTGAGCAGCGGACGCGAGTCGAGGTCGCCCTGCGACTCGGCCAGGCGGTAGAGCTCGCGGATCGCCTCCGAGACGCGCTGCTCGTGGGCATAGGCGGCCTGGAAGATCTCCAGCACCGACGTGCCGACGACCTTGGGGGCGTTCAGGGCACCGATCAGCGGGTGGTTGTCGCGGTCAGCGACGTGGTCGATGAACTTGTTGGCGTGCACGATCTCCTCGTCGGCCTGGTGACGCAGCCACGCAGCCATCCCGGGGAGGTCCTTGAGCTCCAGCTCGATGGCCAGTTGCCGATAGACCAGCGATGCCTCGAACTCCAGGGTGATCTGATCGTTGAAGGCGGCTTCAAGCTTCTCGTTGAGTTTCATGCTGACGACACTAGGCCGATTCACCGACGGCCGCATCGAAGGTTCGGCATACCTTCATCGGATCAGGCCACCGGCCCTCGCCGCCGCGATCGCCGAGGTGCGCGAGTCCACGCCCAGCTTGGTGAAGACGTGGACCAGGTGCGACTTCACCGTTGCCTGGCTGAGGAACAGTCGCTCCCCGATCCGCTGGTTGGACAATCCCTCGGCCACCAGGCCGAGCACCTCGAGCTCGCGCGCCGTCAGCGCCGTGGCCGGCTTGAGGGTACGTCGTACGAGCCGCTGCGCGATCGACGGCGAGAGCACCGGCTTCCCGACCGCGGCATCGCGGACGCCTGCAGCGAGCTCGGCCGGTCCGGCGTCCTTCAACAGGTAGCCGACTGCCCCGGCCTCGACGGCGCCCAGCACGTCCGACTCCACGTCGTACGTCGTCAGCACGACGACCTGCGGCGGGCTCACCAGACCACGGAGCAACCGGGTCGCCTCGATCCCGCGCACCTGCTCGCCGAACTGGAGATCCATCAGCACGACGTCGACCTCGTGCGCGGAGGCCCACGCAAGGGCGTCGTCCGGGTCGGCGCTCTGGTGGACGACCTCCAGGTCCGGCTCGAGGGCGAGGACGGCAGCCAGTCCGGCGCGGACCACCGGATGGTCGTCGGCCAGCAGCACCCGGATCACGGGGTGTCTCCCCCCTCGACGGGCAGGGGCAGCCGGGCCGCGATCGCGGTGCCATGGCCGGCCGAGGGCTCGATCGAGAGGGTGCCACCGAGCTCCTCGGCTCGAGCGCGCATGGAACCGATGCCGAATCCGTCTCCCTCGCGCACCTGTCCGTTGCCGTCGTCGACCACGTCGAGCAGGACCTCGTCCTGCGCATAGGTCAGTGTCAGCGCCACCTGGCGGGCATCGGCGTGCCGGGCGGCGTTGTTGACCGCCTCCTGGGCGATGCGCAGCAGCGCCACGTCGTGGGTTCCGGGAAGGGCGGTCGGCGGGCCGTCCACGCGCAGCGTCACCGGCGGCTCCCCCACCGATGCCGCCAGACGTGCGAGCGCCTCGGGCAGGGAGCGTTCGGCAAGGTCGGCCGGCCCCTGGGCACGCACCAGCCGACGTGCTTCGGTGAGATTCGCCGAGGCCACCTCCCTGGCCTGGCTGACCAGGGCCCGAGCCCGCTCCGGTGAGCGTTCCAGGTGTCCCTCGGCGGCACCGAGGAGAAGGTGAATGCTGCCCAAGCCTTGGGCCAGGGTGTCGTGCACCTCGCGCGAATACCGCTCGCGCTCCTCCAGCCGTCCACGACGCTGACTCTCCTCGGTCGCGATCCGCAGACCACTGACGATCCCGATTGCGACCAGCGCGCCGATCACCGGGCCCAGCACGGCACCGACGGACCATCCCCCGGCATGCCAGGCGAACGCCGCGACGGCCATCGCCGTCAGCAGCCCGACCACCGGCACCGAGAGTCGCGGCGCCAGGACGCTCAGGGCGACGAAGAACAAGGGGAAGACGACCCACACCCCCATCGGGGTGAGGACGACCAACACGAGCCAGGCCGCCGAGAGCGCCGCGCCCCAGACCGGGACGAGTCGCGGTCGGCCACGGACCACGCGTCCCGCGGCATAGACCCCGGCAACGATGAGTGCTGCCGCGACGACATCCCAGTGCGGGCCGTCCACGACGGCCGTCACAACGGTGACCGCCAGGAGCCCGGCGACCAGCAGATGGATGAGGAAACGCAGCAAGGGCAGCGCTCGGCTCAGCGGACTCGTCACCCGGCCAGCATAGGCAGCCAGAGCCGTCGACCCATCGATCAAAAGGTTGATCCGGCTCCCGTCCTGCGGGCCACGGCGTGGGGTCACCGCTTCGCCCAGCATGGAGGTGCGCCACGGACAGTGGCCGGGAGGCGAGGAGGACACAGGTGTACGTCGCGTGGAGGGACGCGGTTCATGCCCGCGGCAGGTTCCTGCTGATGGTGGGGGTGGTGCTGATGATCTCGGTGCTGGTGGGGCTGCTCAGCGGGCTGACAAAGGGGCTGGGTGAACAGAGCACCTCGGCGATCACCGGCCTGCGGACCGAGCGGCTGGTCTTCTCGGGAGGCACCCCGGACTTCGCCTCCTCACGAGTGCCGGCATCGGCGGGCATCGAAGGAGAACCGATCGGTCTGGCCACGACCCGCGCGACGGCCGACGAGAAGACCACCCCGGTCACCGCCATGGGTGTCCGACCCGGTTCCTCGGCCGCGCCGGACGCGGCACGGGTCGCTCCCGGCCGAATTGTGCTCACCGCACCGCTGGCCGACGAGCTGGGCCTGGCCGAAGGCGACTCGGTCGGGTTGGGAACGGAGTCCTACGTAGTGGCCGACATACGTGGCGAGGCGTCCTACTCGCACACGCCGGTCGTCTGGCTGGCGCTGGACGACTGGACTGCCCTCACCGGTGCCGACGCGCCGACCGTGGTGGCCACCAGCGACGTCGCCGACGTGCCCGAGGGCTACACCAGTGTCGCGTTGGGTGACTCGCTGCGGGCGATCGGCGCCTATTCCTCCGAGAACGGTTCATTGCAGTTGATCCGTGCCTTCCTGCTGGCCATCTCTGCCCTCGTCGTCGGTGCGTTCTTCACGGTCTGGACCATGCAGCGCGCCGGCGACATCGCGGTGCTCAAGGCGTTGGGCGCCTCGACGAGCTTCCTGCTTCGCGATGCGCTGGGACAGGCAGCCCTGCTCCTGCTCGGAGGGGTGGGCCTGGGAGCCCTGCTCGTCCTCGCGCTCGGGACGGTCGTCGGCAGGGACGTCCCGTTCGTGTTGGACGCCGTGACCCTCGGCGGGCCGCTCCTGCTGCTGGCCCTGTTGGGCATGTGCGGCGCGGCCCTGGCCGTACGCCGGGTGTCCACCGTGGATCCGCTCACTGCCCTGGGCAGTGCCCGATGACGGCGCCCGAGATGCGTGCGCTCGAGCTGCGGGGCGTGACCCTCACCTATCCCGACGGGGCCGGGCGACTGACCGCGCTCGATGATGTCTCGATGACGGTGGCCCGGGGTGAGCTCGTGGCCGTCGTGGGTCCTTCGGGATCCGGCAAGTCGTCACTGCTGGCGGTTGCAGCCACGCTGATCCGCCCCGACACGGGCCGCGTGCGGATTGACGGTCACGAGGTGACCGGGCTGTCGCGTGCTGGGACCTCCGTCGTACGCCGCGCACGGATCGGCCTGATCTTCCAACAGCCGAACCTGATCGAGTCGCTCACCGCCCTGGAGCAGCTGACGGTGACCGCGTCCCTGTCCGGTCGCCCGCGCGTATCGGCCACGCCTGAAGCGCTGGAGCTGCTCGACGCGGTCGGTCTCTCGTCGGTGGCCGGCCGACGTCCCGGGCAGCTCTCGGGTGGGCAGCGCCAGCGGGTGAACATCGCCCGCGCACTGATCGGCGGTCCTTCCCTGCTGCTCGTCGACGAGCCCACTTCGGCGCTGGACCACGAGCGAGGCCACGTCGTGATGGACCTGATCAGGTCCATCACCCGCGAGCGTGGGGTGGGGACCGTGCTGGTCACCCACGACACGGGCCACCTGCGACCCGACGACCAGGTCGTGGAGTGCCTCGACGGACGGCTCAGGCCTCGGCGCGCTCCGGCACCCGACCCAGTGCACGGGTCAGCGTGATCCGCAGGGCCACCCGGGTCGGGTTCTCTCGCGGCTGGCGGTAGCGCGACGCATAGAGCGCCTCGGCACGACGTACCGATACCGGATCGGTGAGGATCTCAGCGGTGCCCTCCAACGAGGCCCAGTAGGGCCCGTCCAGCTGGCACACCGCCACCTGGACCCGCTCGCCGGCCCGCACGTTGCGGGCCTTCACGGAGTGGTCCATGGTCACTCCCCAGGCTTGTCGCGCCTCTGCATCCAGGACGATGCCCATCGGGGTCACGTGCAGGGAGCCGTCGGGGCGAGGAGTCGTCACCGTGCACAGGTGCCGCGCTGCCCAGAAGGACAGGAAGTCGGGATCGGACAGCAGGTGGAGGCTCATGGGAACAGTCTCCGTCATCAACCCTGACACCTCGGTGTGACCAGGAGAACATTCGCGCCCTGTTTGCACCGGGACACAGCTGGGAAAGAATGTGCGCAACCCAACCAACCGCGAGAGGAGCCTGCCATGTTCATGTGTGCAGCCATCTGCGGCGGCGTTGCCCTCGTCTATGGCATTGCGGCCCTGGTCCCCGAAGGGGAGCCGGTCAAGGTCAAGATCGAGGACTGAACCGCTCGCCGGTCAACGAGTGGACGGGGCCCCGCTGGTCGGGGCCCCGTCGCACGTCCACGGGGTTCGGCCACTGAGTACGCCCGGCCTGCGTTCAGCCCGACTGAGCGCGACCTAGGGCTGCACGCCATGCTCGGCCAGCGCGAGTGCCGGGTCTTGCGGGTCCTCGGGGCCCAGGCGCACCTCGAGGTGCAGGTGCGGTCCAGTCACGTTTCCGGTGGACCCGACCGTCCCGATCACGCTGCCGGCCTCGACCTCCTGGCCGGGGGCGACGTGGGTCTCGCTCTGGTGGGCATACCAGAACTGCGTGCCGTCCGGGCCCGTCACGACGGTCATCGTGCCGTAGGCGCCGGCCGGTCCGGACTCGGTCACCACGCCGCCAGTGACGGCACGGATCGGTGTCTCGGCAGGTGCGGCGAAGTCCAGTCCGGTGTGCGTGCTGGACCACAACTCGCTGGAGGCGCCGAAGCGCCCGGTCAGGTGATAGCCCTCGACCGGCAGGACCCACTCCGGCTCGGGGGCGGGCTCGGGCTTGGCCTCGATCCTCATCACCGGCGCGAGCCGCTTGCGCTCGGCCAGCTCACTGCCGGATCCGTCCGCGTGAGCGGCACCCGGACTCGCAGCCAGGACACCTGCTGCCAGTGGCAGGAGAACGATCGGGCGCGCGATGGCGCGCCACTTGGAATGAAGTGAAGTCATCATGATGGATTCGCAGCTCACACGCCCCGCGCAGATCGGCGCGGTAGGCACTGCCCGGTGAGCCTCGGGAGGTCGAGGGAATGGCTCCGACCGGGACGGGCAGTGTCGGCGTCCACCGATCGGGGTTGAGCGAGCGGCCGCCAGCGAGGGGCGACCGAACCAGTGCGCCATCCGGGATCCCTGCCACGCAAATCAGGACAGACCAGGACATGACGCACGTCACCACTGAGAGCCGCGGGCACGCTCAGCGGGGCCGCAGAACGCGACTGGAATCACAGCCCTCCGGCGCCGCTAGGCTGAGCGGGTGAGTGACCCCCTGCGCATCGGCTTCGTGCCCGGCGTCAACCCCGACAAGTGGGCGAAGGTATGGCGCCGGCGCCTGCCCGACTCTCCTCTCGACATGGTTCCGGTCGGCGAGACGGAGGACCCACGCTCGCTGCTCGATGACGGTGGCGTCGACATGTGCTTCGTGCGCCTGCCGATCGAGCGCGAGGGTGTCCACCTGATCCCGTTGTGGGAGGAGATGCCCGTGGTCGTCCTGGCCAAGGAGCATCCGGCCGCGGACTGGGACGAGATCCCCCTCGAGGACCTGCTCGCAGAACAGCTCGTCGCGGGTAACGTTCCCGACTGGGAGCAGATCCGCACCGCCACTCCCCTGCCATTTCCGCCGATGACGACCAAGGACGCGATCGAGGTGGTCGCGTCGGGAACGGGGATGGCGATCCTGCCGATGGCCGTGGCGCGCCTGCACAACCGCAAGGACGTCGTGCACCGCCCCGTCCTGGGCCTCCCGACGACACGCATCGGGTTGGCCTGGCTGATCGCCAACGAGGACCCTCGCGTCGAGACCTTCATCGGGATCGTGCGCGGTCGGCGAGAGACCAGTTCGCGAGAGAACCCGCCGGTGGCCGCCCCGAAGAAGCAGGGGAAGAAGGGTGCCGAGGCGACGAAGCAGTCCGGATCCAAGCAGTCCGGGTCCAAGAAGCCCGGCCAGGGCTCCGCAAGGGGCACGTCCGGCAAGCGACCGCAGCGGGCCGGGAAGCCGGCACGCCGTGGCGCCCCGAAGCCCGGCAGCGGGCGCGGCGGTTCCTCTCGACGCGGTCGTTGAGCAGTCCGGACCGGTGCTCAGCGGGGCTCAGGTAGAGCCCGGGCCCAAGTTTTCGATGACCCAGTCGCCGAGCACCTTGGCGCTGGCGTCGACCTGCTCCGGCCAGCTCATCGCACTCTCGTCGGCATTGTCGGAGACGTGCTTGACCATCCGGATCGGCACCCCGAACGACTGCGCCGCCCACGCGACGGCGTAGCCCTCCATGTCGACCAGATGCGCCTGCTGCGCAAGGCGTGCTCGGTCAGTCGGATCGGTGACGAACAGGTCGCCGCTGGCCAGCACGGTCTCGCCAGGACCGACCTGCAGTCGCTCGCGCGGGTCATAGCCGAGTGCGCGAATGGCGTCCGCGTTCAGGTCGTGGTTGAGCACCTCGCCGACCTCGAAGAGGCCCTCGAGGCCGTCGCGCAGTGCCCCGGCGGTGCCGAGGTTGACCACGGTGAGGTCGGCCAGGTCGTCGCGTCCGGCGAGTGCCCGGGCCGTGGTCACCGCTGCCGGGGTCTTGCCGATCCCGGTGAGCACCACCTCGAAGCCGTCAGGGACGTACGCCGTCTCGGCCTTCGCTGCGGCCACGATCAGGTAGGAGGTCACCCGGGAAGGCTAGAGCACTGGACTGGTCACCCGAATGGGTCACCAGCTCTGGGCCAGCGGCCGTCCCTCGTGGAAACCGGCGGCGGACTGGAGCCCGACGACAGCGCGCTCGTGGAACTCGGCCAACGACGCCGCGCCTGCATAGGTCATCGAGGAACGCACGCCGGCGCAGATCTGGTCGATCAGGTCCTCGACGCCCGGACGCTGGGGGTCGAGATACATCCGCGACGAGGAGATGCCCTCCTCGTAGAGACCCTTGCGCGCCCGGTCGTAGGCCGACTCGGAGGAGGTGCGGTTGGCGACTGCGCGGGCAGAGGCCATCCCGAACGAGACCTTGAAGGCACGACCGTCGGAGTCGGTGAGCAGGTCGCCGGGTGACTCGTGGGTGCCGGCGAACCATGAGCCGATCATCACCGAGGAGGCGCCGGCGGCCAGGGCCAGGGCGACGTCGCGGGGATGGCGTACTCCCCCGTCGGCCCACACGTGCTTGCCGAGCTCTCGGGCCGCCGCGGCACACTCGAGCACCGCCGAGAACTGCGGTCGGCCAACCCCGGTCATCATCCGGGTGGTGCACATGGCACCGGGCCCGACACCGACCTTGACGATGTCGGCGCCCGCCTCGATCAGCGCCCGGGTGCCCTCGGCGTCGACCACATTGCCGGCTGCGACAGGGATCTGCGGGTCGAGGGCGCGCACCGCGCGCAACGCCTCGATCATCCGCTCCTGGTGACCGTGTGCGGTGTCGACCACGAGGCAGTCCACACCCGCCGCGATGAGCTCCTTCGCCTTCGTGGCGACGTCTGCGTTGACACCGATCGCAGCCGCGATCCGGAGCCCGCCGTTGCCGTCGACCGCGGGGTCGTAGAGGGTGGCGCGCAGCGCTGCCAACCGGGTGAGCACGCCGATGAGCAGCCCGTCACCGTCGACGGCCACCGCGAGCGGGGCGCGGGCCGTGTCGATCGCGTCGAAGGCAGCGCGTGGGTCTGCGTCTGCGGCGAGTCGGACGAAGTCCTTGTTCATCACCTCGCCGACCTGGGCGAACCGGTCGACGTCGGCACAGTCCGCCGCACCGATCACGCCCACCGGACGGCCGTCCTCCACGACCACCGCGGCCTTGTGGGCCCTCTTGGGGATCAGCGAGAGCGCCTCGGAGACGGTCTGGTCCCGACGCAGCTCGATCGGGGTGTCGAAGACGAGGTGACGCGACTTCACCTGGGCGATCACCTCGGCGACCACGCTGACCGGGATGTCCTGCGGGATGACGGTGATCCCGCCGCGACGCGCAACGGTCTCGGCCATCCGCTTGCCAGCGATCGCGGTCATGTTGGCGACCACCAGGGGCAGCGTGGCCCCGGTGCCGTCCGAGGTGGACAGGTCGACGTCGTAGCGACTGGCGACGGCCGAGTGCCGCGGAACCATGAAGACGTCGTCGTAGGTCAGGTCATGCGGCGCAGCCGCGTCGTTGAGGAATCGCACGAGGGTCCAATCTAGCGCGTGTGGCCACGCGGGTCGGGGTCGATGCCGGCTGCCCGGGGTGCCTCGAGGCCCACCCGGTGGAGCTCCATTGCGGCCAGGGTGTGGATCGTTGCCACGTCGCCCTGACGCCACGCGGCAGAGGGATCGGGGTGGACTCGGGTGAGCACGTCGAGGGGTTGGTTCGAGAGCGCACGCAGGGCCAGCAGGTCCGGCGCGCCGCCACCGTCGAGGTAGGCCCGCGCCTGGGTGGACTCCCGGATGAAGCGCAGTCGCGGGGGCCCGTGGAAGGCCAGCAGCAGGACAGTCGGCACCAGGGCGAGGGAGAGTCCCAGCTTCCACGCCAACGAGGTGATGGCGTCCTCGGACTCGGTTGCTCCCTCTGCGAGCTTGACCGCCTGCTCGGCAGCCCGGTGGAACGGCTCGGCGGCTGTGTCACCCAGCAACGGGATGGCACCCAGCACGTCGCCGGCCGCAGCCAGGTTCTCGGCCATGCCGGTGGAGGCCTGCTGCGCCTTCTGCGTGGGCTCGGTGAGCGAGTGGATCGAGGACCAGGTGGCCCAACCCTGCCAGGCCCAGAACCCGATCCAGAGGACCACGAGGACGTCGAGGGCGATCTGTCGCAAGCGGCGTGGCTGCTGGACGGCGTACAGCGCCATTGCTCAGTCCGAGCCGAGGGTCAGGACGGTGACGCCGCCGTCGGCATAGTTGGGTACGTCGGCCCCCACTGCACGCCCCGCGTCCGAACGCATCGCGTCCCCGTAGGCGGCTGCGTCGTCGAAGTCGCAGGTGAAGATCGCGAAGTAGGGCGACCCACCCTGCACGTCATGGACGTCATAGCTGACCCGGATGTTGCTCACGCCGGGGAGCGCGCGAGCGAGCGGCAGGTGCACCTCTTCGTAGTGACGTCGGAAGGCTGCAGGGTCCTTGGGGTGGCCGTAGAGGACCATCATCGTGAGCATGGCGCCCACACTACTGAGATCGGATACTCAGTCGAGGTCAGGTAGTTGCACGGATCCGCCCCGGCGTGGATCAGGGAAGTCTTGTGGTCATGACGAACATGACGAGCAAGAACACCAACGCCTTCTTCATCCAGGCCGCCATCTCCTTCGGGATCGTCCTGCTGACCATGGTCCTGGCGGTCTGCTACCTGCCGGTCGACCCGTGGGTGCGGGCCTTCCTGGCGCTCGGGACCCTGTTCCTGACGACCTCGTCGTTCACGTTGGCCAAGTGCGTGCGCGACAACCAGGAGAACGCCGCAGTCACTGCGCGGATCGACCAGGCCCGGGTCGACAAGATCCTGGCCGAGCACGACCCCTTCAACCAGTACAACTACAACCAGCAGGCCTCCTGAGCCTCGCTGCACCAGCGCGGGGCACCAGCCCGGAACGGCAGCGACCCCCGGTCACCAGTGGTGGCCGGGGGTCGCTGTCGATTCGGATCAGTGGATCACTTGAGTTCAGCGCTGGAGAGGCCGAGGATGCGGCGGGCCACGATCAGCTGCTGGATCTGCTGGGTGCCCTCGAAGATGTCGAGGATCTTGGAGTCGCGCGACCATTTCTCGAGCAGCTCGGTCTCGCTGTAGCCGAGGCCGGAGGCCAGCTCGACGCAACCCAGGGTGATGTCCGAGCCCACCCGGCCGGCCTTCGCCTTGGCCATCGAGGCCTCGAGCGAGTTGGGCTTGCGGTTGTCCGCCATCCACGCCGCCTGCATGGTGAGCAGGGTGGCGCCCTCGAGGTCGGCCTCCATCTGCAGGAACCGGGCGGCAGCTGCCGACTGGGTGATCGCCGGGCGGTCGTAGTCGATCTCGACACCGGCGTCCTCGAGCAACGACCGGGTCAGGTCGAGGGAGGCCCGGGCGCAGCCGATGGCCATCGCGGCGACCAGCGGGCGGGTGTTGTCGAAGGTCGCCATCGCACCGGCGAAGCCCTGCTTCACGTCCACCTCGGGCGAGCCGAGGAGGTTCTCCGCCGGAACGCGGCAGTCGGTGAAGGTGATCACCGCGGTGTCGGAGGCGCGGATGCCGAGCTTGTGCTCGAGCCGCTCCACCTTCATCCCGGGGGTACCCTTCTCGACCACGAACGACTTGATCGCCGCGCGGCCCAGGGCCTTGTCCAAGGTGGCCCAGACGACCACGCTGTCGGCGCGCTCGCCCGAGGTCACGAAGATCTTCTCGCCGTTGATCACGTAGTGGTCACCGTCGAGCTTGGCCGTGGTGGAGACCTGTGCGGAGTCGGACCCGAAGGCGGGCTCGGTGATCGCCATCGCGGCCCAGGTGCCCTGGAACCGCTCGAGCTGCTCGTCGTTGGCGACCGAGGCGATCGCGGAGTTGCCCAGGCCTTGGCGCGGCATCGAGAGGAGCAGGCCGGTGTCGCCCCAGCACATCTCGGCCACCGACATCACCGAAGCCAGGTTGGCGCCGTTCTTGACCGAGGTGTCGGTCTCGGAGGTGTCGCGGCGTACGCCGGTGGCGCCCGCACCCTCGGAGGCTCCGGACTCGGAGAGGCCGTCGATCATGGCCGCGAGCATGTCCAATTCCTTGGGATAGGCGTGCTCGGCCTGGTCGTACTTGCGAGAGATGGGGCGCAGCATGTTCATCGCGACCTGGTGGGCCTGGTCGACGAGTGCGCGGTGCTTCCTGGGGGTTTCGAGATTGATCATGAGAGGTCTCCAAAGGTGAGTGAGGGGGCGGACTGCGTCATACGAGGACCCCTCCTTCCAGAAGGCCGACCGCACGCAGGTCGCGATACCAGCGCTCGACGGGGTGTTCCTTGACGAAGCCGTGGCCACCGAGGAGCTGGACGCCGTCTAGGCCGATCTGCATGCCCTTGTCGGCGCAGATCTTGCGGGCCAGGGCGACCTCGCGGGCGAAGTCCTTGCCCTGTGCCGCACGGGCGGCAGCCTTGTAGGTGATCAGGCGCATCGCCTGCAGCTCGATGGCGATGTTGGCGACCATGAAGGCGACCGACTGGCGGTGGCTGATCGGCTCGCCGAACGCCTCACGCTCGTTCACATAGCTCTTCACGTAGTCCAGGACGGCCTGGCCGGTGCCGATGGCCAGCGCGCACCAGGCGAGGCGGGACAGGCGGACTACCTCGAGGTATGTCGTACCGTCGCTCTCGCCGAGGATCGCGTCGTCGTCGACCTTGACGTCGGTCAGGGTGAGCTTGGTGAGGCCCGCGGCGCGCACGCCCATCGCCGGATCGCCCTCGATCGCGATGCCCTCGGTGCCGGACTCGACCAGGAACAGGACGTTCTTGCCATCCAGCTCGGCACCCACGACGAAGAGCTCGGCGTCGGCGCCACGGGGCACCAGGGTCTTCACGCCGTTGATGACATATCCGCCGTCGGCCTTGACGGCCTTGGTCTCGGGCCGGAGCACGTCGAAGAGCGGGCGCGACTCGTTGAGCGCCAGCGACGCGGCAGGCACGTCGTCACCGGTGAATGCCGGGAGGTAGGTGGCCTGCTGGGCGTCGGTGCCCCACAGGGAGATCGCGGTCGCGACTGCGCCGGGGGCCAGTGCCGCGACGGCCAGACCCATGTCGCCCTTGGCCAGGGCCTCGGCGACCAGCGTGCCTGCCATCGCCGAACGCTCCTCGGAGATGCCGCCGAGCTTCTCGGGGATGCCGAGGATCGGCAGGCCGATCTCCAGGCTGGACTTGAGCAGGTCGTCGGGGGCGGCACACGCTTCGTTGGCCTCTGCGGCAGCAGGACGGACCATCTCCTCGGCGAACTCCCCCACGACGTCGACGAGCATCTGCTCGTCCTCGGTCGGGGTGAGGTCGAAGACACCGGAGGGGTTCGCGGCCGGGACGCGGACGCCGGCGGCGCCCTTCTTGCCCTTCTTGGCGAAGGCTCGACCGGCCTGGCCGGCGACCTTGAAGCCTCCACGGGTCACGGTGAACACGGTCTGCTCGGTCTGCTTGCGCAGGCCGAGGCGGTCGATCAAGTCGCTCGAGGCGAGCTTGTTCAGCGCGAGGACGGCATAGCCGATCGGGTCTCGCGTCTCACCGTTGCCGACACCGTGTTTGCCGCCCGGGGAGACAGCGTTCTTGGTTGCTCTGATCAGGGACATGCATGAAATGTAACTCTGAGTTACACACGGCGCCACACTATTGGTATGTGGCTCAGGTCACAGGATCGCTGCCGGTAGGCTGGGGCCGTTCCCACACACGTTCTGGAGGGTTTTCGTGGCCGGATGGCGGCACCAGCAGATGGCATCCGGTCTTGTCGGTGCCCTGATCGACTCGGGGAACAAGCTCATCCGTCGCCGCCCCGTCGACCTGGCCACGTTCCTGGCGGCTCTCGACGTGACCGAGCCGAGGCGCCTGCTGGACTCGGCCGAGGGTCGCCGCGACGCTCGCCACCACCTGGACCTGGCCTGGGAACAGACCGTCTCCTCGCTGGCCAGGCCAGAGTCCCTGCCCGAGGTCGTCGAACGACGTGCCCGGACCCGGGTGCATCCCGCCGCGCCCTGGCTCACCGCCGCTGTCGCCGGCGGGGGCGGCGCCCTGGTCGTCTCCGGTTCGCAGCCCGCTCCCCTGGAAGCGGTCGGCGTGCTGGCGGTCGTCGGAGTCACCGCGATCGGGTCCGCATGGACGTGGCGCCCGCGCACCGCCGGCCGGGATCGGAAGTTCACCGTCAGCGGTGCGTCAGCCGTTCTCGCCCGCGCCCAGGCACTCGCAGCCGGGCAGTCGGTCGGCGACCCGGAGGCTCTCAGGGCCGCGGATCGGTTGCTGGCGTTGGTGCAGGGCGACGCCCAGGAGGCCGAGGCCGCCGAAGAGGCCGCCCGTGCCGCAGGAGTGGTGACACCGCAGGGCACGCTGCTGCCCGAGGGGCAGCTCTCCCCCGCACACCGGGCGGTCGCTGACGAGGTCCTGACCCAGCGCGCCGAGCTGGTCCGAGGACTGCTGCACCTGCAGGGTGCGGTGCTCCGCATCTCCGAGGACGATCGACGCATCCGCCGCGAGGAGTATCGCCGGATCGTCGAGGACCTCGACGGCTGAGGTCAGTGGCATCGAGGTCCACCACCTCGCCCTATGATCTGGGCCATGCCGGCGACACAACCAGAACCCAACGCTCCCCACGGACCGCTGCCCACCGGCGGAACCGTCCGGCCGATCACGCGGTGGGGCACGCCGCCCATGCACACGGCCCAGGCCCGGGTCACCGAGTTCGACGACGAGCTGCGCAGCCTGGTCGCCGACATGGTCGCCACGATGTATGCCGCCGACGGCGTGGGGCTGGCTGCCTGCCAGATCGGGGTCGATCGCGCCGTGGTGGTCTTCGACTGCCCGGATGCCGAGGGCGTCCACACCGTCGGCGTGATCTGCAATCCCGAGGTGGTCCTGCCCGAGGGCAAGGAGCGGGTCCTGGACGACAGCGACGAGGGCTGCCTGTCCTTCCCGGGCTCCTTCGTGGAGTGCGCGCGTCCCGACTTCGCCACGGTCACCGGCCAGGGACTGGACGGCGAGCCGGTCGAGTTCTCCGGCGACGGGCTGCTGGCCCGGTGCCTCCAGCACGAGACCGATCACACCAAGGGCACCGTGTTCGGTGACCGGATCAGCGATCGGGCGCGCAAGAAGCTGAAGAAGCAGCATGAGAAGGCCGCCTCCGAGTTCCCGCCGGGCTGGCCCGCAGAGGACTGATCCGCTGAGGACTGCCCTGCTGAACACTGGTCTGTCGGGTGCGGGGTGACGGACCACCTTCGACGGTCCGCGACGATCTGAGCGCTACCGACGTGCAGTGATGTAGCAGGCGACCGCGGTCGCCGCGGCGACGTTGAGCGAGTCGATGCCCTCGCGCATCGGGATGATCGCGCGCCGGTCCGCCGACCGCTCCCACCGCTCCGACAGTCCGTGGCCCTCGGAGCCGAGGACCAGGGCGACCTTCTCCTGCCCGGCCACGGCATCCTCGATCACCATGGCGTCGTCGGCAAGGGTCAGCGCGATCGTGGTGAAGCCTCGTTCGGAGAGCATCGGCAGGGCATCGTGCCAGTCCGGCAGGCGGGTCCACGGAGTCGAGAACACGGCTCCCATCCCCACCTTGATCGCGCGTCGATAGAGCGGATCCGCGCAGCGCGGCGACAGCAGCACGGCGTCGAATCCCAGCGCGGCTCCGGAGCGGAAGATCGCACCGACGTTGGTGTGGTCCACCAGGTCCTCGACGACCAGGATCGAACGCGCGCCCTGCAGCACCTCGTCCACCCCTGGCAGCGGCAGTCGCTCCAGCGAGGCGAGCGCACCCCGATGGACATGGAAGCCGGTCACCTCCTCGGCCAGCTTCTCCTCCAGCACGAAGCAGGGGGCGTCACTGGTGCTCAGCACGTCGCCCAGACTCTCCACCCACCTGGGCGCCATCAGGAAGGACCGCGGGGTGAAGCCGGCCGCGACTGCACGGCGTACGACCTTCTCGCCCTCGGCGAGGAAGAGGCCGTTCTCGACCTCCAGGCTCTTGCGGAGCTGGACGTCGCGCAGGTCGCGATAGTCCACCAGCCGAGGGTCGGCCGGATCGTCGATGTGGACCAGGTCAGCCACGCGGGAACCGCTCCGGGTGGGCGACGGCGACCACCTCGCCGATCACGATGATGGCTGGCGGGCGTACGTCGTTGGCGGCGATGTCGGCCTCGATCGTGGCCAGGGTGGTGAGCACCGTACGCTCCTCGGGCATCGTTCCGTCCATCACGATCGCGACCGGGGTGGCCGGATCCCGACCGTGCTCGACGAGTGCCGCGGCGATCGACGCAGCAGTCTGCACGGCCATCAACAGCACCACGGTGCCCTGCATCTGCGCGACCGCCGACCAGTTGACCAGCGACTCGGCGTGGCCGGGCGGCAGGTGTCCGGAGATGACACTGAACTCGTGGGTCACGCCGCGGTGGGTCACCGGGATGCCCGCCCGGGCTGGCACTGAGATGGATGAGGAGAGTCCCGGAATCACCTCGACCGGGACGCCGGCCGCGCGGCAGGCGATGACTTCCTCATATCCGCGCCCGAAGACGAAGTTGTCGCCGCCCTTGAACCGCACGACCCGTTTGCCCTGCTTGGCCCGCTCGACGATGACCTCGTTGATGAACTCCTGCGTCGCGGAGCGGCCACGGGGCAGCTTGGCCACATCGATGAGCTCGGTGTCCGGGGAGAGTTCGTCGAGGAGCTCTCGGGGCGCCAACCGGTCGGCCACGACGACGTCGGCCGAGGAGAGCGCGTTGCGCGCAGCGATGGTGACCAGGTCGGGCGAGCCGGGGCCGCCGCCCACGAGGACCACGCCAGGAGTCCGGTCGGGAGTCGAGGTGATCACACCCTCGCGGAGTGCGGTCATGATCTCGTCGCGGATCGTCGCCGACTGGCGCGGCTCCCGGTCACCGAGGACAGCGACGGTGACGGTGCCGTGACGCCCGGTCGCGGGGGTCCAGGCAGAGGCTTCGCGGGCGTCGTCGCTGCGGACGCAGAAGATCCGGCGTTCCTCGGCGGCTGCGGCCACTGCCGCGTTGGTCTCCCGGTCGTCGGTGGCGGCGATGGCATACCACGCCTCGTCGAGGTCCGCGGGGGTGAACTCACGCAACTCGATGGTGATCTCGTTGGCCAGGCCCTCGATCGATGGGGTGACGGCACGGGAGACCAGCAGGATGTCGGCGCCGGCGGCGATCAGCGCCGGCACCCGACGCTGGGCGACATGCCCGCCGCCGACCACAACGACCTTGCGACCCGCGAGGCGCAGGCCGGAGGGGTAGGGGACGAAGTCACTCATCAGTCGTCCTTGTTCGCCACACCGGCGGAGTCGAAAGTGGCCATCTCGTCGAGGATCAGGGCCGCGGAGCGCACCAGCGGGAACGCGAGGGCAGCCCCACTTCCTTCACCGAGCCGCAGATCCAGGTCGACCAGTGGGCGCAGGCCGAGCCTCTCGAGGGCCGTCCGGTGTCCAGGTTCGACACTGCGGTGACCGGCCATGCAGTAGTGGATCGCCTCCGGGCTGAGAGCCTGTGCGACCAGTGCCGCGGAGCCGGCGATGACACCGTCGAGGATCACCGGGAGTCGCCGCGCTGCTGCACCGAGGATGAAGCCGGCGAGTCCCGCGTGCTCGAGGCCACCGACTTCCGACAACACGTCGATCGGCTCGGCATCCGGCGCGAGACGCGCGACCGCGTCCGCCACGATCCGCGTCTTCAGAGCAAGCGTGTCGTCGTCGATGCCCACCCCGCGGCCAGTCACGACCTCCGCAGGGGTGCCCGTCAGGGCTGCCAGCAGGCACGCCGAGGGTGTCGTGTTGCCGATGCCCATGTCACCGGTGAGGAGTACGTCGTGACCTGCGTCGGCCAGCTCGTTCGCGACCGAGATGCCTGCCGCGAGGGCTCGCTCTGCCTCTGCACGGGACATCGCCGGACCCTGCGAAAGGTCGGCGGTGCCGCGTCGTACGTTGCGGACCAGGACGACGTCGTCGCCGGCGACCTCGGAGGCAACACCCACATCGATGACCCGTACGACGGCCCCGCAGGCGCGCGCCAGCACGTTGACCGCCGCTCCCCCGGCGCGGAAGTTCTCCACCATGCCGACAGTGACTTCCTGGGGCCACGGCGACACCCCCTGGACCAGCACCCCGTGGTCACCCGCGAAGACCGCGACGGCCGGGCGCTCAGGTGCCGGCGGAGGGCAGGAGCCCGAGATGCCGGCCAGCTGGATGGAGACCTCTTCGAGCGCACCGAGCGCTCCGGCCGGCTTGGTCAGCTGCGCCTGACGTTCGCGAGCCTGCCGCATCGCCGTCTGGGAGAGCGGCGCAATGGCGGCCAGGGTGGACTCGATCTGTTCGCGTGGTGAGGTCACGCCCTCGATTCTCCCCGATCCGGCGGCGCGGCGACGACCCGGCCACATCCCTTCCACGTGGCGGACACTGGAGCTGTTGGCTAGGTTCGAGTGCATGAGCATCAAGCGTCCCGTCACCCCGAACCCCTACGAACTGCTCCCGGCCACCGCGTCGTTCAGTGTCACCAGCACCGATGTCACCGACGGTCAGCCACTCAAGGACGACCAGGTGGCCGCCCGCGGCAACTCCTCACCCCAGCTGTCCTGGAGCGACGTACCGGAGGGCACCAAGTCGTTCGTGGTGACCTGTTTCGATCCGGATGCCCCCACTCCCAGTGGCTTCTGGCACTGGGTCCTGGTCGACATCCCTGCCGACGTGACCTCCCTCGACACTGGCGCTGCGGCCGGCGATCTTCCCGGCAACGCGTTCCACGTCCGCAACGACGGGGGCGAGTCTGGCTTCATGGGGGCGGCTCCTCCGGAGGGTGACCAGGTGCACCGCTACTTCTTCGTCGTGCACGCGGTTGGCGAAGAGAGCCTGGGCGTCGACCCAGATGCCTCGCCGGCGGTGGTGTCGTTCAACCTGGCCTTCAAGACCGTGGGCCGAGCGATCATCACCGGTACCTACCAGCACTGATCGGCCCCTTCTCCGAGCCGGTCGAGGCCGGTCACTCCAACGGCGCCTTGCGCTGCACCTCGTACATCCGTTCGCGGGCGACGTAGCCGAAGTCGGTGTTGGTGCGATACATCGCATGGTTGTCCGGCTCGGTCCAGGTGTGCAGGGCACGCCGGCCCGGGTGGTCGCGGGTCAGGACCTGCAGGGTGGCCAGCTTCAGGCGGGTGCCCAGTCGGCTCCCCCGGTGCTCGGGCATGACCAGTGTGTCGTCCTGCATGGCCAGCTCACCGCCCCGTGGCAGGACCAGCTGCGAGTAGCCGCCCATCACCGAGTCGGAGCGCCGGCGAGCAGCCGCGACGATGCTGATCCAACCCGCCGAGAGACGGGCCTCGGAGGCGCGGAGCCTCTCGACGTCGACGACCTGCGGGCTCACGTCGATCTCACCCGTGGGGACGTCCTGCGACATCTGGGTGCGCATCCGACAGAACGCCTCCACGTGCTCGTCGGGGCACCGGTCCCCCCACACGATGACGTCATAGTCCTCGGAAGCCGCGTGCGCTGAGTCGAGCTCCGCCATGTGCTCATCGGCCATTGGCAGGTCGAGGACCAGGTGGTCCTCCTGGTGAACCGGGAAGAGTCCCAGACCGGCGGCGAAGAGAAGAGCAGCGCTCTCCTCAGCCGATGTCTCCGTCGGGACGTAGGTCTCGGCACACAGCGTGGAACGCTGCTCAGCGGCGCAGATCAGCTCGATCTCACGGAACAGGGCGGTGCCGACGCCGGCTCGGCGGTGCTCGGGGTGCACCGAGATTTCCAACGTGGCCAAGTGGGTGTTGTCCTGCAACGACAGGTGCAGCTCGGCGATGCCGAGGTAGTCACCGCCCTGGGAGCTCGCCGCCAGCCGGACGATGCGGTGATAGGGACTCGGGCCCAGCAGCGCTGACTGCTCGAAGGACTCATACGTCCGTTCCCAACCGAATGGGCGGTCGTGGCGCACGGTGTCCTGCTCGACCCGGAACCATGCGTGCAGAGCGTTGGTGTCGCGGACGTCGAGCTCGATGATCTCCATGCTGCCCAGCCAACCCGCAGCGGGCCACGGCTGGCAAACCGATTTCGGCCTGGCTCGGCGCAGTCGCCGAGCCAGGCCACGGTCAGCCGGGGATCCTCAGACTCCTCAGCCGGAGAGGGAGGCCAGCATCGACTCGAAGTCCGGGGTGTCCTCCGGGTTGTCGATGGTGACCTTCACCGGACGGGTTGAGCGGGTGTCCACCGTGCCGGAGACCACCGCCGCCAGCTGCGAGCCTGCCTTCGCCACACGCACGCTGAGCGCTCCGCCCTCGGAGCTGCCGAAGTCCTCGCTCGCGGCGAAGACCGCGGTGGGTACGACGACCGCCTTGAGGTAGGCGAACATCGGGCGCAGGGCGTGCTCGGTGACCAGCGAGTGCCGGGCAGTTCCGGCAGTCGCGCCGATCAGCACCGGCGTGCCCTCCAGCGCGTCCTTGTCGATGGCATCGAAGAACATCTTGAACAGGCCGCTGAAGGACGCGCTGAACACCGGGCTGACTGCGATGACGGCGTCGGCCGAGGCAACCTTGTCCAGAGCACCTGCCAAGGCCTCGGGAGCGAAGCCGGTCAGCATCATGTCGGCCAGGTCATGAGCCAACGGGCGCAGCTCGATGACGTCGACCTCGGCCTCACGCCCACGATCGGCCAGGGACCTCACGGTGGCCGCTGCCAACTGGTCGGCGAGCAGGCGGGTGGACGAGGGTGAGCTGAGCCCACCGCTGATGACTGCGATCCTGGTCATGCCGTGACCTCCTCGGGTGACCGGCCGGTGACGTCGTCAGCCGGCGCGTGGACGGTGGCGTCGCGGGCTCCGCCTGCGGCGGCGACCCGGGACTGGTGGGTGGGCGCATCCGGGACGCCCGCGGGCTTGCGGGCGGCGAACTCCTTGCGGAGCACCGGCACGACCTCCTCGCCCAGGATGTCCAGCTGCTCGAGGACCGTCTTGAGCGGCAGGCCGGCGTGGTCCATCAACCACAGCTGGCGCTGGTAGCCACCGACGTCCTCGCCCAGCTCGAGGGTCCGCTCGATGACCTCCTGCGGCGAGCCCACCGTGAGTGGCGTCCCGGCCATGAAGTCCTCGAGCGAAGGGCCGTGTCCATAGACCGGAGCCTTGTCGAAGTAGGGCCGGAACTCGTTGATGGCGTCCTGGCTGTTCTTGCGCATGAACACCTGTCCGCCGAGGCCGACGATGGCCTGCTCGGCGGTGCCGTGTCCGTAGTGCTCGAAGCGCTGGCGGTAGTAGGCGATCATCTTCGCGGCGTGCGAGTGCGGCCAGAAGATGTGGTTGTGGAAGAAGCCGTCGCCGTAGTACGCAGCCTGCTCGGCGATCTCGGGCGAACGGATCGACCCGTGCCACACGAACGGGGCCACCCCGTCGAGCGGTCGCGGCGTGGAGGTGAACTGCTGGAGCGGCGTACGGAACTTGCCCTTCCAGTCCACGACGTCCTCGTGCCACAGCTTGTGCAGCAGCGCGTAGTTCTCGATCGCGAGCGGAAGACCCTCACGGATGTCCTTGCCGAACCAGGGATAGACCGGCCCGGTGTTCCCTCGACCCATCATCAGGTCCATGCGTCCGTCAGCGAGGTGCTGCAGGTAGGCGTAGTCCTCCGCGATGCGGACCGGGTCGTTGGTGGTGATCAGCGTGGTGGAGGTGGAGAGGATGATCTTCTCGGTCTGGGCGGCGATGTGGGACAGCAGCACAGTCGGGTTGGCGGGCGCGGCGAACGGCGGGTTGTGGTGCTCTCCCGTCGCGAAGACGTCCAGGCCGACCTCCTCGGCCTTGCGGGCGATGGCCACGGTCGCCTTGATCCGCTCGTTCTCGGTCGGCGTGCGGCCCGTGGTCGGGTCCGTCGTCACGTCGCCAACGGTGAAGATCCCGAACTGCATCTCTGCCTCCTACTTAGTTGAACATGTAATTACCTTGCTCAACGGGACCCCCTGCGCCGATATTCCCCCGCTACCGGGTCGATCTCCAGGCATCGTCGACTCGACTGGCATGATGCATTCCTGACCACGAACGCCTGGAGGTTCGGTGCTCTACGTCGCGATAGCCACCCGCGCCTTCCGACGCTATTCGACCTACACCCTCGCAACCCTCGCCGGCATCTTCACCAACTGCATCTTCGGCATCATCAGCTGCTTCGTCTTCATGGAGGTCTGGCAGCAGCGTCCCGATGCCGGCGGATACGACCTCACCGACGCGCTCACCTACGTGTGGGTCGGTCAGGCCATGCTGATGACCGTGGCCATGTTCGGCGGCGGCTCCCCCGACGACCTGGCCGCGCGGATCCGCAGTGGTGACGTGGTCATCGACTTCTATCGCCCCGTCGGCCTGCTCGGCTGGTATCTCGCCGCCGACCTCGGCCGAGCGACGTACCACCTGCTCACCCGGGGCCTCGGCCCGGCACTGGTCGGCGCCCTCCTCTTCGATCTCCGCTCCCCGCCAGGGCCGTGGGGCTGGGTGGCGTTCCTGGTCGCGGTGGTCCTGGCGGTCCTGGTCAGCTTCGCGCTGCGGATGCTGGTGGCGATCACCTCGTTCTGGCTCTTCGACGAGTCCGGCCCGCGCACGGTCCTGGTGGTGATGAACTCGTTCTTCACCGGTCTCACCGTGCCCCTCGTGCTCTTCCCCGGGGCCCTGCGCGAACTCGCGATGGCGCTGCCGTGGGCCGCGATGCTGCAGGTCCCGGCCGACATCTGGCTCGGCCAGCGCACCGGCGCCGAGGTCTGGTCCGGGTTGGGTTTCGGGGCCGCTTGGGCACTCGGCCTGATGATCGCCTGCCTCACCATGCTCCGGCTCGCCGAGCGCCGGGTGGTGGTCCAGGGTGGTTGACCGCACGCAGGTCGTGGACGGCTGGAGCGGCTACTGGCGCATCGCCGGGATGTGGATCCGTGCCTCGATGACGTATCGGGTGTCCTTCTGGCTGCTCACCGCCAGCGCCTTCGTGATCGGAGCACTGGACTTCATCGGCATCTGGATCCTGTTCCACACCATCGACTCGATGGGCGGCTTCACCCTGCGCGAGGTCGGGTTCCTCTATGGCGCGACCGGCCTGGGCCTGGCCTTCGCCGACATGTTCGTCGGCCGCATCGAACGCCTCGGCCAGATGATCCGGATGGGCGACCTTGACACGATGATGGTGCGCCCGGTCCCCCTGCTGGCCCAGGTCTGCTCCAACGAGTTCGCGCTGCGCCGACTCTCGCGCATCCTGCTGTGCGTCCTCGTGCTCGCGTGGGCGTCGGCGTACGTCGAGTGGTCGCCCCTGCGCGTCCTGGTCGCGGTCGGCATGGTCGTCGGTGGAGCGGCCATCTACTGCTCGATCTTCATCGTGCTGGCCTGCATCCAGTTCTGGACCGCGGACGGCGTGGAGTTCGCCAACGCCTTCACCTACGGCGGGAACACCATCACCCAGTACCCGCTCGCCATCTTCCCCGGTGAGGTCCTCAAGGCACTGACCTTCGTGGTCCCGCTGGCCTTCGTGAACTGGTACCCGGCCCTCTTCATCCTCGGCCGCGACGATCCGTTCTCGATGCCCGAATGGTTCTCGTTCCTCACCCTCCTGATCGGCGCACTGATGCTCTGGATCACGACCCTTGTCTGGCGCTTCGGCGTCCGCCACTACCGATCGACGGGAAGCTGAGCCGATGACTGATCTCATCGAGGTGACCGACCTCGCCCGCACCTTCACGGTGCGCAGGAAGGCTGGACGACTACGGCGTACGACAACCTCCGTCGACGCGGTGCGCGACCTGTCGTTCTCGGTCGCGGCCGGCGAGATGGTGGGCTACATCGGTCCGAACGGCGCCGGGAAGTCGACCACCATCAAGATGCTGACCGGCATCCTGGTCCCCTCCACCGGCCAGGTCCGGGTCGCAGGCCTGGATCCGTCTCGGCGACGCACGGAGCTGGCCCGGCGCATCGGCGTCGTCTTCGGCCAGCGCACCACGTTGTGGTGGGACCTGCCGTTGCGCGACTCCTTCGAGCTGCTGCACAAGATCTATCGCACCGAACCCGCTCGGCACCGCGAGAACCTGGCCGAGTTCCTCGACCTGCTCGACCTCGAGGACCTGCTCGACACCCCCGTCCGGCAGCTCTCCCTGGGGCAGCGGATGCGCGGCGACATCGTGGCCGCGCTGCTGCACGACCCGGAGATCCTCTACCTCGACGAGCCGACGATCGGTCTCGACGTGGTCAGCAAGGGACGGCTGCGCGAGTTCCTGCGCGCCCTCAACGAGCACCGCGGGACGACACTGATGCTCACCACCCACGACCTGCAGGACATCGAGGCCCTGTGCGACCGGGTGATCGTGATCGACCACGGCACCGCGATCTTCGACGGCTCACTGGTCGACCTGCACGCCCGCGGAGGATCGCACCGCACCCTGGTCGTCGACCTCGTCGACGAGGCCGCCCCGATCCAGGTGCCCGGCGCCGAGGTGGTCCGTGTCGAGGGGCCGCGCCAGTGGCTCTCGTTCCCGCCCGGGACCAGCGCCGCACCGATCGTGGCGGCCGTGGCGGCGGCGTACGACGTCGCTGACCTCTCGATCCGGGAGCCGGACATCGAGGATGTGATCCGCACCCTCTATGCCGGTGCGCCACCTGTCTAGACCTGTGGCAGAAAATTCATGATTCGCCAGATTCGGGAGAAAACGCCCATCTAGCATCGGCAGATGATCTCCGCGCTCGCCCTGCGTCGTTCTGCCGTTGCCGCCGTGTGTGCCGCCGCCCTGGCCGTTCCGCTGCACCTTTCCGCCTCCGCCGAGGATGACACCGCTGTCGCCCTGCCCGCGCCGGGCTCGCTCGCGCGATTCGTCTCGGCCGGCTACAACAACGACCTCTCGGTCGAGGGCTACAACGGGTACTACACGACGAACCCCGACGGTTCGGAGCCCGCGCACCTGATCAAGCAGCGCCCCTTCACTGACGAGGATCGCGCCTCCGGGGCCACGAACGCGAGTATTACCAGGTTTGCGGTCTCCCCGGACGGGCTGCATGTGGCAGCCTGGGTGCGCGACCCCGAGGGCTACGTCGTTCCGGGGGGCACCCCGAGTGATTCAGCTGGACAGCCGGGACGCACCGGCGAGGCACTGGTGCTGTTCGACATCTCCGGGACCTTCCTGCGAGTCCTGGTGGAGAACCGACGCATCGACAGCACATATCACCAGGACGTCCACAACACCTTCGAGGACATCACCTGGCTCGACATGGGGCACCTGCTCGTGGCCGGCTATCAGACGCAGTTCGCGGGGACGTCCGAGGAGTGGAGTCGTGGCGTCCTGCGTCAGGTCGACATCGCGACCGGTGCGGTCGGGGCAGTGATCTCCATCGAGGACGGCACGCTTCGCGGCAAACACATCGATCGCGGCTGGGCAGGCGGCGGCACAGTGCTGGCCGTGGCGGAGCGGTCGGCGTTCGTCTTCACCCCCGACGCCCAGATGGTCGAGCTGCCGAAGGCACTCACCACCGATGACCCCACCCATGAGGGATATAACGGAGGGGCCGTCTCGCCGGACGGGCGCCACATCGCGGTGAGCTATGCGGGTCCCCGGGACGAGAACGGGACCAGGCCGTTGATCGATGTCTTCGACCGCGAACTCGATGGCTCCTGGACCCGTCGCCACCTCACCGTGGCCGAGTTGGGCCGCAGTGCGACCTGGGTCAAGTGGCTGCCCTACACCGACTACGCCGACGCAACACTCCTGCTGCCGCTGGATCGCGAGGATGCCCATGATGTCGCCGCCGTAGTGCGTGTCGGTCCCGGAGTGGCTCCCGGCGATCGCATCGCCGAGGTGTTGCCCAAGATCGAGGGACCATGGACCTGGCAGCCGATCCCGGTGCCACCGGCCGGCTCCGGGACCGCGGACGTCAGCGTCGCCCTGCACGACACGACGACTTCCGCAGGCCAGGCATGGACCGGAAGGGTCCGCGTGACCAACCGCGGACCTGATCGCGCAGAGGACCTGACGCTCGACGTCGAGCTCGGTGATGAACCCGCAACGTCGCTGACGATCGGGGACACCGCGTGCGCCGATGGCACCTGCCGCATCCCCGCGCTCGCGGTGGGTGAGCAGGTGGACGTCTTCGTGTCGGATCGGTTCGCAGCGACCGGCGTGGTGCCCCTTTCCGCGAGCGTCACCACCTCGAGCCTCGACTGGAACCCGGGAAACAGCACGGCTGCCACCGGGGTCCGGATCACGACGCAGGCGCACGCACATGCCGCAGCGGGCCGCGTCGTGTACCAGGAACGCAACGGCGGGACGATCGTCGTCAGCAACCCGGACGGCACCGGCCGCAAGGTGCTGGCCACACCACCGGCCGACGGCTCGATCTCCCTGATGGAGGTGCACGGCAACACCGGACTGGTGTTGTGGCGCAACGACGACACCTTCGAGTACACCCTGGTCGGAGTCGACGGGAATCCGGTGCGGTCATTCACGTTGGGCGCCAGCAGCGGACTCGCTGTGGCACTCTCGCCCGACGCCCGCACGGCGTACTTCGTCCAGGCGGTCGACGCCGGCGGCGATGGTGGACACGACGACAGGTTCCGCCTCGTCGAGCAGCGGCTCGACGTCGCCAACGCTGCGCCGCGGGTCCGTCGCGAAATGACCGGCGCCCTGCCCAAGGGCCTGCGGGTCTCGCCGGACGGAACGCGTCTGGCATACCTGGTCCAACCCGTCGGCGACTACATCCGCAGCATCGGGATCGTAGACCTCGACTTCGCTCGCCCGCCACGCACGGTGGGACTGACCGGCCACGGGGACGTCCGTCCCAACAACGTCCCGGCCTGGTCCCCCGATTCCGGGCGGGTCGCAGTCGCAGTCGGCGACTTCTCCCCCTTCGACCCGGCAGGCAAGGTGCTCGCGGCGGCGTTGGACGGGAGCGTCGAGACGATGTCCACGACGACGGAGGCGCTCTGGGTCAGCGACTGGTCCCCGGACGGCGACAAGGTCATCCTCAACGACCTCGACCGCAGTGCGACGCTCGATGTCGCGACGGGCACAGTCACCCCGCTGATCCAGCGGCCGGCCTGGTGGAGTGGTCAAGCGCTGAGCACCTCACCCTCGCCCAGCCCCACAGTCAGCGCGACCACGTCGCCCAGTCCGACACCCAGTCCGACGGACAGCCCAACCGTGTCTCCCAATCCGACGACCAGTCCCACGAGCACTCCGACGACCACTCCGGGCCCCGATCCCACCTCGTCGCAGGCACCTGACACCGCGGCCCCGACCGGCGCGTTCACGCTCAGCCCGTCGAAGTACGTCCGCAGGGGGCGATCGGTGACACTCACTCGCACCAGGATCGCCGACGACCGCGACTCGGCCGCCGACGTGACCGTCCGCGTGACCTGGGGCGACGGGACCACCGACACCGTCACCACGGGCTCGACCACGAAGCTGACGCACACCTACCAGTCCACCTCCCGTCCGGTCCTCCGGGTGAGCCTGAGCGACAGGGCCGGCAACACCGCGCGCGTGGTCAACACCGCGCTCGTCGTCGACGGCACCGCGCCCAAGGTGGCCCTCACGGTTCCCTCCTGCGGGAGCCGCCGCGGCAGCAGCTGTACGTCGTACCTGGACCAACGGGCTCGGTGGAGCACCATTCGCGGCACCGCGTCCGACACCTACGGGTCCGGTGTCTCCAGCGTCAAGGTGCGCCTGGTGCAGCAGCGCGGCAGCCGCTGGTATGCCTACGTCGGCAGTCGCTGGAGCAGGCAGTCGAGCCAGACCAAGGCGCTCGCCGCAGCCAGTCTGCGCACCGCGAGCCGACCGTCGAGCTCGACCTGGTCGATCAAGGCACCCGGGCTCACGTCGGGGAAGATGATCGTCACCTTCGTCGCCACGGACCGGGCCGGCAATGCCCGCACCGGGACCTACGCACGAACCCTGCGCTGAGCCTCTGGCCGCGACTGCCCACAATGGGTCCATGCCCCCGCTCGATCCTGAACAGACAGCCCGCGTCGTGGAGATCGCGATGGACCTCGCACGCGCCGGGGAGACCGCAGAGCTCATCGATTTCCTGGATCACGGCTTCCCCGTGGACCAGGTCGATGCGGCGGACAACAGCCTGCTGATGCTCGCCGCCTACCACGGCCACCACGAGACCGTGGCGGCGTTGATCGCCCGTGGGGCAGACGTGGACCGACGCAACAACCACGACCAGTCCCCCGTCGCGGGGGCCCTGTTCAAGGGCCACGACGAGGTGGTCGCCGTGCTGGTCGCTGCGGGCGCAGACCTCGATGCGGGTACGCCGACCGCGCGGGCGGCAGCGGAGATGTTCGGTCGCACCCACCTGCTCTGAAATGCACGAAAGCTCGGCTCTCAAACATCAAGAGCCGAGCTTTCGTGGGTGGATCAGGCCGGCGGCTGGTCCTCGTTGGCGGCCGTGTCGCTGATCTTGCCAGCCTGCAGGGCCTCGATGGCCTTGCGGACACCTTCGCCATAGGCCGGGTCGGCCTTGGTGCAGTGCTCGATGTGCTTGTCGATCGAGGTCTGCGAGGCTCCGTCGATGGCACGCGCCGTGTTCTCGAAGAGCACCTGCTGCTGCTCGGCACTCATCAACCGGAACAGGTCACCGGGCTGCTCGAAGTAGTTGTCGTCGTCCTCGCGGTAGTTGAACCGGTCGGCCGTGTCTCCGATTGCCTGCGCCGGGTCGGCGTACTGCGGCTGCTCGGACCACCGACCGAAGTTGTTCGGCTCGATGCCGGGGACGCCGCCCTGGTTGCCGTCCACGCGCATCGTGCCGTCGCGGTGGTAGGTGTTCAGGCCGGGGGCGGCCTTGGGGAAGTTCACCGGGATCTGGTGGTGGTTGACTCCGAGGCGGTAGCGCGCCGCGTCACCGTAGGAGAACAGACGGCCCTGGAGCATCCGGTCCGGAGAGAAGCTGATGCCGGGGATGAGGTTGGCCGGAGTGAAGGCGGCCTGCTCGACGTCGGCGAAGTAGTTCTCCGGGTTGCGGTTGAGCTCCCACTCGCCGACCTCGATCAGCGGGTAGTCCTTCTTCGACCAGACCTTGGTGAGGTCGAAGGGGTGGAAGCGGTAGTCGTTCGCCTCGGCCTCGGGCATCACCTGGATGAAGAGCTTCCACTTCGGGAAGTCGCCGCGCTCGATGGCCTCGTAGAGGTCGCGCTGGCTGGACTCGCGGTCCTCACCGACGAGCTTGGCGGCCTCGGCGTCCGTGAGGTTCTCGATGCCCTGCTGGGTGCGGTGGTGGAACTTGACCCAGAAGCGCTCGCCGGCCTCGTTGATCATCGAGAAGGTGTGCGATCCGAAGCCGTGCATGTGGCGGTAGGACTTGGGCAGGCCCCGGTCCGACATCACGATCGTGACCTGGTGCAGCGCCTCGGGCAGGTTGGTCCAGAAGCCCCAGTTGTTCTCGGCGTCGCGCAGGTTGGTGCGCGGGTCGCGCTTGACTGCGCGGTTCAGGTCGGGAAACTTCAGCGGGTCGCGGAAGAAGAAGACCGGGGTGTTGTTGCCGACGATGTCCCAGTTGCCCTCCTCGGTGTAGAAGCGCACTGCGAAGCCGCGGATGTCACGCTCGGCGTCGGCCGCACCGCGCTCGCCGGCGACGGTGGAGAACCGGGCGAACATCTCCGCCTCGTTGCCGACCTTGCTGAAGAGCTTGGCCTTGGTGTACTTCGAGATGTCGTGGGTGACCTTGAACGTGCCGAAGGCGCCGGAGCCCTTGGCGTGCATGCGCCGTTCGGGGATGACCTCGCGGTCGAAGTGGGCGAGCTTCTCGAGGAACCACAGGTCCTGGAGCAGCATCGGTCCGCGGGGGCCTGCGGTGATGCTGTCCTGGTTGTTGGTGACCGGGGCACCGGCCGCGGTCGTCAGCGGCTTGGTGTTGTCATGGGGAGTGGTGTCAGACACTGCTTGCTCCTTCGTTGATGTGTCGGTTGGATGCGCAACTGGAACATGTGCCCCAGTAGGTCACTTCGGCCTCGTCGATGACGAACCCGTTGTCGTCGGATGCCGTCAGGCACGGCGTGTGCCCCACGGCGCAGTCCACATCGGCGATGTCGCCACACTGACGACACACGACGTGGTGATGGTTGTCCCCCACGCGCACCTCGAACCGGGCCGGGGAACCGGCCGGCTCGATGCGGCGCACCAGTCCGACCTCGGAGAGCACCCGCAGCACGTCGTAGACGGCTTGGGTGGACACTGCGCCGAGGTCTGTTCGGGCGGCACGCGCGATGGTGTCGGCGTCCGCGTGCGGGTGTCCGGCCACGGCGCTCAACACCGCCACTCGTGGACGGGTCACCCGAAGGGCCTTCTCCCGCAGCATGGAGGGGGGATCGATCTGCTGCATGTCCACCACCCAACCACCTTCTCTGGAATCATTCAAGAAAGACGCGCCCAAATCGCCGATGCGTGTCGGGCTGCAAGAATCGGACCCATGACCAGCGCGCAGACCGATGTCCTCGGTGCCCCCTACACGGCCGAGTCCATCGAGTTGCCCGACGACGATGAGGGCCGCGTCGTCGCCACCCTCGTGCATCGCCCGAGCGAGGGCCCCAGTCGTGGGGCGGTGCTCCACGTGCACGGCTTTGCCGACTACTTCTTCCAGACCGAGTTCGCCCAGTGGTGGGTCGACCGAGGCTATGACTTCTATGCCCTCGACCTGCGCAAATATGGTCGCTCCCTGCTCGAGCACCAGACTCCGCACTACATCGACGACGTCGGTGACTACTATCCGGAGCTCGACGAGGCCTGGACGCGGATCACCGAGCGCGACGGCCACGAGAGCGTCGTGGTCAGCGCCCACTCCACCGGCGGGCTGATCGTCCCGCTGTGGTTGCACGACCGGGGCGTCCGGGTGGCCGGCCTGTTCCTCAACTCGCCGTGGTTCGACCTGCAAGGAGCACGGTGGATGCGCACCATCGGCACACAGGTCATCCGGCAGGTCGGCTCACGGCTCCCCCGCAAGGAGATCCCCCGCGAGGTCTCCGGGGTCTATGGCAAGAGCCTGCACCGCGATCACGCGGGCGAGTTCTCCTTCGACCTGAGCTGGAAGCCGATCGAGTCCCGCCCGGTGTACGTCGGCTGGTTGCGCGCGATCCGCAACGGCCATGCCCGGCTGCACGCCGGGCTGGACGTGCTCGACCCGACCCTGGTCCTCTCGAGCGCTCGCACCACCTATCCCCGCGAGCTCAACGAGGACGCCCACACCAGCGACATCGTCCTCGACGTCACCCAGATCCGAGCCTGGGCCTCATCGGTGGGCAGGCACGTGACCAGCATCGCGATCGAGGGTGGACGCCACGACCTGGTCCTCTCGCGACAGCCGGCCCGCAAGGCCGTCTATGCCGAAATGGACCGATGGCTGACGACATACGTCGAGTCTCGCTAGTCTCCTCGTCATGAACCCCGTCACCGGCCTCAACATCGGTCGCCTCGTCCTCGGCGTGCTCGCCCTCCTCTCCCCCCGCCTGCTCGGCAGCGCCACCCGGCTCGACACTGCCAACCAGCCCCAGCTCGGCTATCTGGCACGCATGTTCGGCTCCCGCGAGATCGCGCTCGGCGCCGTCACCCTGGCCTCCAGCGGTGCGGCGCGACGCAACCTCGTCGCGATCGGAGTGGCCGTGGACGCGGCCGACGTCGTTGCCGGGATCGCCGCAGGGGCGAACAAGTCCGTCTCCAAGTCGACGTCCGTGATGCTCACGCTGCCGGCACTGGGTGCCGTCGCAGCGGGTGTGGCCGTGCTGCTCACCAAGGACTGACCCAGGACTGACCCCGGCGGAGCTCAGGCGAGGAACACCACCAGCGCCACGACTCCGACCAGCACGATGAACGCGCGCAGCGCACCCGCCGGGAGCCTGCGCCCGTACGTCGCCCCCACCTGGCCGCCGATGACCGCGCCGACGGCGATGAGCGCCACGACCTTCCAGTCGACGTCGGCGACCACGGCGAAGATCAGGCCCGAGACCGCGTTCACGAGGGCAGCCAGCACGTTCTTCGTGCCGTTGAGGCGCTGGAGGGTGTCGTTGATCCCGATGCCCATGATCGCCATCAGCAGCACACCTTGGGCAGCCCCGAAGTAGCCGCCGTAGATCCCGGTCAGCAGCACCAGGGGCCAGACCCACCAGGCACCTCGCTCCCCCAGCCCGCCCGAGGACTCGTGGCACCGAGCCACCCAGGCAGCGATCCGGGGCTGGAAGACGACCATCACGCAACCGAGCACGATCAGGATCGGCACGATCGACTCGAACGCGCCGGCCGGCAGCTCCAGCAGCAGGACTGCGCCGATGATGCCGCCCACAAGTGCGGCGACTGCGAGGTGGACGATCCGAGCCCTCTGCCCGGCGAGCTCTCGCCGATAGCCGATCGCACCGGAGACCGAGCCCGGGACCAGCCCGATCGTGTTCGAGACGTTCGCCGTCACCGGGGGGACGCCGAACGCCAGCAGGGTCGGGAACGTGATCAACGTTCCCGACCCCACCACGGTGTTGATGGTTCCGGCCGCGAACCCGGCAAGCAGGACCGCGGCCATCTCGAGCAGGCTCACGGCGTGGGCGCTGCCCCCGGTCCGCTCGGCGGGCCGTCAACCGGCGGCACCGGCGGCGCAGGCGTGTCCGAGGAGGACTGCGCAGGCCGGGCAGCGGCGGGGCGGTCCGACCCGACTGCGGCACCCTTCGCCTCGGCGATGGCCTCCTCCACGGCAGCGTGGGCGCTGGACAGGGTCGAGTCACCGGTCCGGGGAACATCCGGCTCGCTGGACCCCATGTCGACACGGACCCGCGGGCCATCGACGTCCTGCGGAATGCCGCGCAGGTCGTTCATCGTCGAGCCGAGGCCCTCGAGGGCCTTGCCGATCTCCGACGGGACGATCCACACCTTGTTCGCGTCACCCTCGGCGATCTTCGGCATCATCTGGAGATACTGATAGGCCAGCAGCGACTGGTCCGGCTGGCCGTCGTGGATCGCCTGGAAGACGGTCTGGATGGCCTGGCCCTCACCCTGGGCGCGCAGGATCTGCGACTCCCGGTCGGCCTGGGCGCGCAGGATCTGCGACTCCCGGTCACCCTCCGCGTTCAGGATCGCGGACTGCTTGGCGCCCTCGGCGGTGAGGATGGCCGACTGGCGCTGGCCCTCGGCCGTCAGGATGGCCGCACGCTTGTCCCGGTCGGCTCGCATCTGCTTCTCCATCGAGTCCTTGATGGAGGGCGGCGGGTCGATGCCCTTGAGCTCGACCCGGTTCACCCGGATGCCCCAACGACCAGTGGCCTCGTCGAGCACCCCACGCAGACGACTGTTGATCGCATCGCGACTGGTCAGCGTCTCCTCGAGGTCCATGCCACCCACGATGTTGCGCAGCGTGGTCATGGTCAGCTGCTCCACGGCCTGGATGTAGTTGGCGATCTCGTAGGTCGCCGACACCGGGTCGGTGACCTGGAAGTAGATCACCGTGTCGATCGAGACCACGAGGTTGTCCTCGGTGATCACCGGCTGCGGCGGGAAGGAGACGACCTGCTCACGCAGGTCGATGACGTAGCGCACCTTGTCGATGAAGGGCACGACGATGTTGAGCCCTGCGGGCAGCGAGCCCTTGTACTTCCCGAATCGCTCCACGATGCCGGCACGTGCCTGCGGGATGATCCGCACGGTCTTCGCGAGGGCGACGACCACGAGCACGATGACGAGCAGCATGAGGACGAGGATGGCGGTTCCCATGTCCTACCTTTCCGTGATTTCTTGGCTGGCCGGTTCGCAGGGGACCTGCCCGACGATGACGCTGGTGAAACCTCAGGACTCGAGGCGTGGGACGGGGTGCACCATCGCGGTGGCGCCGCGGATCTCGAGCACCTCCACCGCCTCACCTGCCGCGATGGCCAGCGACTCGTCATAGGGCCGCGCGGTCCACTGCTCCCCGTCGAGCTTGATCAGTCCGGCCTGCGTCGAGGTGATCTCCTCAAGCACCACGGCACGCTGGCCGATCAGCTTGGCGTGCCCCAGCTGCAGCTCGGGACCCTGGTGCAGCCGCTTCACTACCGTGGGACGGATCACCGCGAGCGAGAGCACCGCCGCGCCGGCCGCGAGCAGCACCTGAAGGATGAGCGGCAACCCGAGCAGGGCGGCGATCATCCCCACCGCGGCACCGGCCGCGAGCATCAGCAGGACGAAGTCGAGGCTGAACATCTCCAGCACGCCGAGGCCGATCGAGAGAGCCAGCCAGGTCTCCCAGGCATGTTCGCGCAACCAGTCCATGACCGAACCCTAGCCCCGCCCGGTGCCTGCATGTTGGCGACTTCGACGGCGCGCGCTGTAGCGCTCGTCCTCGTGGCGCACGATCAGTGGCATCCCGAACGTGGCGCTCAGCAGCTCCTCGGTGATCACCCGCTCCTTCGGACCGGCCGCGACGATCTCACCCTGACGCAGCAACAGCGCGTGGGTGAAGCCGGGCGGGATCTCCTCGACGTGGTGGGAGACCAGGACCGTGGCAGGTGCGAACTCGTCGCTGGCCAGCACCGAGAGCGTGGACACCAGGTCCTCGCGGCCACCGAGGTCCAGCCCTGCCGCGGGCTCGTCGAGGAGCAGCAGCTCCGGGTCGGCCATCAACGCTCGGGCGATCTGCACGCGCTTGCGCTCCCCCTCGCTCAAGGTGCCGAAGGTCCGGTCCAGGAGTCGTTGCGCACCGAGCTCCACCAGGAGCTGTTCGGCCCGCTCGTGGTCGAGTCCGTCGTAGTGCTCGCGCCAACGCCCCACCACGCCGTACGAGGCGGAGACGACGACGTCGCGCACCAGCTCGCCACGTGGGATCCGCTCAGCGAGCACGGCACTGGTCAGGCCGATCCGAGGACGCAGGTCGAAGACATCGACGGTGCCGAGCACCTCACCGAGGATGCCGGCAACACCGGCGGTCGGGTGCATCTGCGCGGACGCGACCTGCATCAAGGTGGTCTTGCCAGCGCCGTTGGGTCCGAGGATCACCCACCGCTCGTCCTCCTCGACGGTCCAGTTGATGTCGTTGAGGAGTGTCGCCTGCCCGCGACGGACCGTCACCCCTGCGAACTCAAGTACGGCGGTCATGCCCGCACCCTATCGACCCCGGCGTAGGCTCCGGCGCCATGGCTCCACCTCTCCCCGTCGACTCCGCCCGGATGGCCTGGTGGCTCACAGCCTGGTTGCGCGGCGCCGTCGGTCCCGACGACGTGCTGGACGCGGTCCGCGCCGACGACGCGGCCCATGACGTGGCCGGGCTCGACCCCTCCGGGAGCGTGCCCCTGGTCCTCGCCCTCGGTCGGCTGCGCGCCCTCGGCGCCTCCTCGGCCGGCCTGGCGTTCCCCGTGCCCGGCGACCTGGTCGGCCTGGGTGGGCCGCGCGACTTCAACCACTCCGCCGTCGAGGCCGGGGAGGCCGTCGTCCTGGACGGGACCGGCCACGGACTCGTCCCGTTCCGTGCCGGCGCCGGCGTGGTCTGGCAGCTGCTGCCGGCCGCACGCCGACAGCTGGACGACCTCGGCGTGGCCGATCGGGGACTGCGCAAGGCACTCCTCGAGACCGTCGAGGTCCTGGTCGACCTCGACGTGGCCAAGTGGCGACCCGCGGTGGCCGACGAGCTGATGGACCTGCGCCACACCACCACCTACGACGCCCCGCCCGGGACACCGCCAGCCGCCAGTGGCCTCGCCGGCCGAGCACTGCAGGCCCTGGGCATCGTGGACCTGGCGGTGGCCGACGACGGCAATGCGGTGAGCGCGTGGGAGGCAGCCCAACGACTCGACGCGCTCAGGCCGCTGGAGTACGCCGCCCGCAGGGCCCTGGTGGCCGCCTGTTCCCCGGAGGTCTGGCCGCCCGCGTGACGGTCAGGCGCATCGGATCGGGTCGAGGAGCGCTAGCCTCGACCCTGCGATGAACGAGACTGCTGTGAACGCTGCTGGCGACCCACCCAAGACCCTGCTGATCACCCTGACCGGCAAGGACCGTCCCGGGGTCACGTCAGGGATCCTGCGCACCCTTGCGGGCGCGGGCGTCGAGGTCATCGACCTCGAGCAGATCGTCCTTCGACGCCGGTTGATCCTCGGCGTCCTGGTCACGGCGCCCCGCGACTGGCGCAAGCTGCGCGAGAAGATCCACAAGACCGCCGAGGACCTCGGGATGAGCGTCGAAGTCGACCGGGGCAGTGGTGACAACAAGCGTCGTCGCCAGGGCCGCAGCCATGTGACCGTCATCGGCGCCCCGCTCAAGGCGTCGGTGCTGGCAGCCATCACCGGCCGGATCGCCGACTCCGGCGGCAACATCGACCGGATCGACCGGATGGCGCGCTATCCCGTCACCGCGATCGAGCTCCACGTCTCGGGCGTGGAGACCGACACGCTGCGGACCGGCCTCGCCATCGAGGCCTCCCGCCAAGGCATCGATGTCGCCGTACAGCCCGAGTCGCTGCTCCGCCGCGGCATGCGACTGATCGTGATGGACGTGGACTCGACCCTGGTCCAGGGCGAGGTCATCGAGATGCTCGCCGCCCACGCCGGCTGCGAGCCGGAGGTCGCCCGGATCACCGAGGAGGCCATGCGCGGTGAGCTCGACTTCGAGGCGTCCCTGCGACGTCGGGTGGCGCTCCTCGAGGGCATCGAGGCCGAGGCGTTCGACAAGGTCTACGACTCGATCGTCTTCGCACCGGGCGCCCGGACGATGATCCGCACCCTGAAGCGCTTGGGCTATCGCTTCGCGATGGTCTCGGGTGGGTTCACCCAGATCACCGACCGCATCGCCGAGGACCTCGGCTTCGACTTCGCCCGCGCCAACGAGCTCGAGGTCGTCGACGGCAAGCTGACCGGACGGATCGTGGGTGAGGTCGTGGACCGCGCCGGCAAGGCGGACGCCCTGCGTTGGTTCGCCGAACAGGTCGGCGTCACCGAGAAGTCGGTGATCGCGATCGGGGACGGCGCGAACGATCTCGACATGCTCAATGCCGCCGGGCTCGGGATCGCCTACAACGCCAAGCCGGTCGTCCAGGAGGCTGCCGACACAGCCGTGAACGTGCCCTACCTGGACACGATCATGTATCTCCTCGGCATCTCGCGCGAGGAGATCGAGGCAGCCGACGAGGCCGAAGGCATCGTCACTCCCGCACCGCCGGTCTGAACTCGGTCAGAGTGGCACCGGTCGGCGCCAGGTCCGCCCACGCCCCGTCGAAGTCGAAGAGTGCCACCGACGCCGGAGGGAAGCCGATCATCATCGACGCCCCGGCTGCCGGGTCGCCGTCGCCGCTGTCGAGCAGTTGGGCCAGGAACGAGATGGTCGGGTTGTGGCCCACGACGATCAAGGTCGTCACCTCGTCGTCGACCGCACGGATCAGGTCCAGCGCGGTGTCCGGCTCCGCCGTGTAGAGCGCCTGCGTCACATCTGCAGGGCAGTCATATCCGGCGGCGCCGGAGACCTCCTCCCAGGTGGCCGAGGTGCGGGCAGCGTCGGAGACCAGTGCCCGACCGGGCCTGAAGCCGGAGGACACCAGCCATTCGCCCACCTCCCGAGCGCTCTCGCGACCGGAGGACGTGAGGTCTCGCGCGTGGTCCTCGGGGGCGGAAGGCACTGCCTTGGCGTGGCGCATCAGGGCAAGCCTGCGAGACGTGGTGTTCACGTCGCAATGGTCCCACCGGCTAGCCTGCCTGTCATGTCTACGGAGAGTGAGCACGCGATCCCACCCCCCGCCCCAGGACCATTGATGATCATCGGAGGCGCCGAGGACAAGTTGCGTCAGCGCACCGTCCTCAGCGACTTCGTCAAGGCAGCAGGTGGTCCCCACGCGCGCATCGCGGTGATCGCGACCGCCTCCTCACTCGGACCCGAGATCGTGGAGGTCTATGACTCGGTCTTCCGCAAGCTCGGCGCCGCGCAGGTGTCCTCCGTGCGACCCGAGACCCGCGAGCACTCCCACGACCCGGCGTTCGTCGAGGCGCTGTCACAGGCAACCGGGATCTTCATGACCGGTGGCAACCAGCTCAAGCTCTCCGGAGCCATCAGCGGTACGCCGTTCGCCGAGGCGATCCATGCCGCCCACCGTCGCGGTGCGGTCATCGCCGGCACCTCGGCCGGGGCGAGCATCCAGTCCTCGCACATGGTCGCCTTCGGACCCGGTGGCGCGACTGCCAAGCAGCGGATGACGCAGGTGGCGGCCGGACTCGGGCTGTTGCCGGAGTCGGTCATCGACCAGCACTTCGAGCAGCGCAACCGCTATGGGCGCCTGCTCACGATCGTCTCCCAGTCGCCGCAGCTGCTCGGCATGGGAGTCGACGAGGACACCGCCGCGGTCGTCACCTTCGAGGACGACCGGCGCGTGTTGCGGGTGATCGGCCGTGGTGCGGTCACCATCCTTGACCCGTCGCACATTGTCTCGAACGCCCACGAGGCATCCCGCTCGCACCCGATCCTGGCCTCCGGGGTCATCCTGCACGCGTTGCCTGCGGGCGCCGCCTTCGACCTGACCGCGCGCACCCTGATCGCCCGAGACGCCGCCGACGACGCGTCGGAGGCCGAGCAGATCGCCGAGGCCGGGCGTGACCTGCGCCGACTGGCGCGTGACATTGCCGCCGGCGACGTCTCACCGTCCGTGCTGAGGCGGCGCAAGACCCGTTCGAGGCGGAGGGACTGGCCGGTTGCCACCCGCCCGGAGACCACTTCTGGCCACCACAGCACGGAGGAGACCTCATGACCGACATCCCCCTCACCGGCGGACGCCCGACTGCAGACCTGAGGATCGTCGAGACGCGGGTCTATCGCGGTGCCAACATCTGGTCCTACGACCGCTCCGTACACCTCGTCGTCGACCTCGGTCGGCTCGAGGAGTTCCCGACCAACACCATCCCCGGGTTCACCGACAACGTCCTGCAGATGCTCCCCGGACTGCGTGAGCACACCTGCTCGCGCGGGCGCCGCGGTGGCTTCGTGGAGCGCCTCAACGAGGGCACCTGGCTGGGCCACGTGGCCGAGCACTGCGCCCTCGCGCTGCAGCAGGTCGTCGGCCACGACATCCGCCGCGGCAAGACCCGCCAGGTCAAGGGCAAGCCCGGCCACTACAACGTGATCTTCGGCTATGTCGACGAACAGGTGGGCCTGGCCGCGGGCCAGCTCGCCGTACGCCTGGTCAACCACCTGGTCGAGGCCGACCCGGACTTCGACTGGGAGGCCGAGCTCGAAGCGTTCATCAAGCGTGCCCAGCGCACCGCCTTCGGGCCCTCCACCCAGGCCATCATCGACGAGGCCGTGTCCCGCGACATCCCGTGGATCCGCCTCAACAAGCACTCCCTGGTCCAGCTCGGCCAGGGTGTCCACGCCCAGCGGATCCGCGCCACGATGACTTCTGAGACCAGCTCGATCGCGGTCGACATCGCCAGCGACAAGGACCTCACCACCCGGCTGCTCAGTGCGGCCGGCCTCCCGGTCCCCAAGCAGGACTCGGTGCGTACGGCGGACCAGGCCGTCGCGGTGGCGAACCGGATCGGGTTCCCCGTCGTGGTGAAGCCGCTGGACGGCAACCACGGGCGCGGCGTCTGCCTCGACCTGCTCACCGACGACGACGTGCGTGAGGCCTTCGAGATCGCGCGCGAGCAGTCGCGCCGCGGGTCGGTCATCGTCGAGTCGTTCGTGACCGGCAAGGACTACCGGTGCCTGATCATCGACGGCCGCATGGTGGCGGTCGCGGAGCGGGTCCCCGCCTCGGTGACCGGCGACGGGACGAGCACGATCGAAGAGCTGGTGGACCTCGCCAACGCGGATCCGCGTCGTGGCGTCGGGCACGAGAAGGTGCTCACCCGGATCACGGTCGATGACGCCGCGATCGAGAGGGTTCGCGACCAGGGTTTCGAGATGACCAGCACACCCGACGCCGGGGTGACGGTGAAGCTGGCCCTGACCGGCAACATGTCGACCGGAGGCATCTCGATCGACCGCACCTTCGAGGCGCATCCCGAGAACGTCGAGATCGCTGAGGAGGCGGCTCGGATGATCGGGCTCGACATCGCCGGCATCGACTTCATCTGTCCCGACATCACCCAACCGGTGCGCGAGACCGGCGGGGCCATCTGCGAGGTGAACGCGGCTCCCGGCTTCCGGATGCACACGCACCCCACCATCGGCGAGCCCCAGTTCATCGCGAAGCCGGTCGTGGACATGCTCTTCCCGCCCGGGGCGACCTCCAGGATCCCGATCGTCGCGGTGACCGGCACCAACGGCAAGACCACGACCAGCCGGATGATCTCCCACATCTTCAAGGGGATGGGCCGCAAGGTCGGGATGACCTCGACCGACGGCGTCGTGATCGACGAACGGCTCACCATCCGCGCAGACGCCTCCGGCCCACGCTCGGCACGCATGGTGCTGCAGAACCCCCGCGTCGACTTCGCTGTCTTCGAGGTGGCCCGTGGCGGGATCCTGCGTGAGGGCCTGGGCTATGAGCGCAACGACGTCGCCGTGGTCCTCAACGTCGCGCCCGACCACCTCGGTCTTCGCGGCATCGACACCATCGAGCAGCTGGCCGACGTGAAGGCCGTCCTGGTCGAGGCGGTGCCCCGCGACGGGCACGCCGTGCTCAACGCCGATGACCCGCTGGTCCGCGCGATGCGCCGACGTTGCTCGGGGCAGGTCGTGTGGTTCTCGATGGACGAGCCGGGCTCCGAGGCGCGCGAGATGATCGACGCACACTGTCGCCGCGGCGGCAAGGCGCTGATCCTCGCCCCGTCGGAGCGCGGGGAGATGATCGTGGTCAAGCACGGTCGGCGTGAGATGCAGCTGGCCTGGACCCACCTGCTTCCGGCCACGTTCGGCGGCAAGGCCCGGATGAACGTGCAGAACGTGATGGGCGCCGCCGCGGCCGCGTTCGCTGCGGGTGCTCCTCTGCACGACATCCGGCAGGGTCTGCGGACGTTCTCGACGAACTACTACCTCTCCCCCGGACGCCTCAACGAGGTCGAGGTGAACGGCGTCAACGTCCTCGTCGACTACTGCCACAACGCCCCGGGCATGCGTGCCCTGGGTGACTTCGTGGACCGGATCGGTGAGTCCCTGGCCCATGACCTCGCCCGGCCGTCCCGGATCGGCGTCATCGCCACCGCCGGTGACCGCCGCGACGAGGACATGCGCGACCTGGGCCGGGTGGCCGCGCAGCACTTCGACGTCGTCATCGTGCGCGAGGACCAGCAGCTGCGTGGACGCCAGCGCGGTGAGATCGCCGAGCTCGTCGCCGAAGGCGTGCGCGAGGCCCGGGAGGGCGGTGCCCGCTGCAAGCAGGTGGAGATCATCCTGGACGAGATCGACGCCGTCCGGCACGCGATGTCCCGGGCCAACCGGGGCGACCTGGTCGTGGTCTGCGTCGACCAGCACTCCCGGGTGATGGCCGAGCTCGAGGACTGGTCCAACCAGGCCCAGGCCGGTTCTGCCTCCAACGACGACCTGCCGTTGGCCGACCCGGACTTCGTTCCCCCCGCCGAGGGCTGAGGTGCGGGTCTTCCATCTCGGCGCGATCCCCCACCGGATGATCGATGCCCACGACAGCATCGGTTTCTCGGTGGGGGCGCTCGGCATCTCGGCCGACGCCCACCTGGTCGTCGTACGGCTCAAGCCCGGCGGCACGATCGGGGGCCACCCGGCCCCCGGTCGTCAGCTGCTCCTCGTGATCGACGGGGACGCCACGGTCACCGGCGGCCAGGGTGACCAACGCACCGTGGGACCCGGTGAGGCCGCGGTCTGGGAGGCCGGGGAGCAGCACACCACCAGCTCCGTGAACGGGCTGCTGGGCTTCCTGGTCGAGGGTGACCTCGACCTCGACACCCGACCGGGTGCCGTCGACGCTCCCTGATCCTTCGCGGTCTGGTCGCTCGGGCACTGTGCCCGGGGATCGGCTCGGGCCTAGGCCTGTGCCTGTGATTGAGCCCGGCGCACCTTGGCCGCCAGTGCCGCGGGCGAGTCCGCGACGCCGCCGTGGGCTGCGATCCAGTCGTAGCACTCCTGTCGTTCGGCATGACACATGATTCCGACGACGTCGCCGGGCTCGGCCATCTCGACCAGGGCAGCCAGGCCCTCCACCTCGGTGGCATGTGCAGGCACATCACTCACCCCGACCCGCTCGGCTCCGCCGCGCATCAGGGTCTCCAGCTCCTCGCGGGTGCGGCCGCGCAGGTAGCGCTCCTTGTGCGCGATCACCATCTGGTCGGAGTCACGCGCCCCGATCTCACCCAGCTTCGCGATCAGCTCGTCCGAGCGATCCCCGACGACGCCCAGGCCCAGCAGCAGCCGCGCACCGGGCGGGCGTACGCCGTTCATGATCTCCATCAGGGCCTCCAGACCGGCCTCGTTGTGGGCGAGGTCCATCACCACGCAGAGGTCACCGAGGGTGAAGAAGTTCATCCGGCCGGGATTGTGCTCGGCATCGGGAAGGAAGGTCCGCAGCCCCTCGATCACGATCTCCCGCGGGATGCCGATCGCCAGTGACGCCGAGGCCGCGGCGAGAGTGTTCTCGACGTTGAACCGGGACAGCCCGGCCAAGGTCATCGGCACGTCCACGAGCTCGATCAGCGGGTCGGCGTCCGACCCGGGCGTGAGGACACAGACCCAGCCGTCGATGACGGTGGTGGCCCGACCGTTGCCGGAGCCGAGCACCTCACGGAGGTTGGGTGAGTCAGGGTCGCGGGAGAAGACCCAGGGCTGGGCCTTGGTGATGTTGCGCATCGCGAAGACTCGCGGATCGTCGGCGTTGAGCACGGCCCAGCCGGATGGCTTGGTGATCCACGGGACCACGGACTTCACCTCGGCGAGCTGGTCGACGGTGTCGATGTCGTGCAGGCCGAGGTGGTCGGCGGTCACGTTGGTCACCACCGACACGTCGTTGCGGGTCAGGCCGATGCCCTTGAGCAGGATGCCCCCGCGCGCCGTCTCGGTGACCGCGAGCTCGACCTGCTCGTGGGCCAGGACCCGGCCGGCACCTGAGGGTCCGGAGTAGTCGCCGGCCTCGACCATCTCGCCGTCGACATAGATGCCGTCGGTGTTGGACCAGCCGACGAGTCGCCCGTCCACGCGAGCGATGTGCGCGATCATCCGCGACGTCGTCGTCTTGCCGTTCGTCCCGGTCACCGCGACAACGGGAATGCGGGGCTTGATGGTGTGTGGGGCGGCTCCGTCGGGAGAGACACCGACGCTCTGCGCCGCGCTCCCCACGACAGACTCGATGTCCTCGCTGGGCAACGCGTCGAGCACCTGCGCCACGGCACGACCGAGTGCCTGGGCCCGCTCCCGGTGGCGCCAGGGATAGGCGACGACGATCCGGTGCGGATCGCTCGTGGTCCGCACCCGCACGGCGAGCCGGGAGGTGCCGGACTCCCGCGCTATGGCACGCACCAGGCGCTCGACCGCACGCACGGCGAAGCGCTGCCGGAAGCCGGACTCCGGCTCTCCCGGTCGTGCGTTGGGCAGCCCGATCCGCTTGGCGAACCGCACTGCCCGATCGGTCGGTGCCGACGCAAGGGTCGACACGTCGAGCGTGACCTTGATGGCCGCGCGCGGGAAGTAGAGGTTCGGTCCCTCGAGGACCCTGAGCTCGACGAGTGAGGGAGTCACCCGGCGAACGCTAGCGAACCCTTGGTGACTTCAGGCGCCCATGGCGTGGAACCCGCCGTCGACGTGGACGATCTCGCCCGTGGTCGCGGGGAAGAAGTCGGACAGCAAGGCGCACACGGCGCGCGCGGTCGGCTCCTGGTCGGTGTTGTCCCAGCCCAGCGGCGACTTGTCGCTCCACATGTTCTCGAGGTCCTCGAAACCGGGGATCGCCTTTGCTGCCAGCGTCCGCAACGGACCTGCCGAGACCAGGTTGCAGCGGATGCCGTCGGCGCCCAGGTTGCGGGCGAGGTAGCGCGACGTCGACTCGAGGCCGGCCTTGGCCACACCCATCCAGTCGTACGCCGGCCACGCGACGGTGGCGTCGAAGGTGAGGCCGACCAGCGAACCCCCGTCGGCCATCAAGGGCCGGGTGGCGACGGCGAGGGACTTCAGGGAGTAGGCCGAGACCTGGACAGCCTGGGCGACGTCATCCCACGGGCCCTCGAGGAACTTCCCGCCGAGCAGAGTCTCCGGGTTGCCGTAGGCGATGGAGTGGACCACACCGTCGAGACCGTCCACGTGCTCGCGCACCTGCGCCTCGAGGCCGGCCAGGTGGTCGGGGTCGGTCACGTCGAGCTCGAGCACCGGCGGCTCCACGGGCAACCGCTTGGCGATGCGTCGAGTGATGCCGAGTGCGCGGCCGAAGTTGGAGATCAGCACCGTGGCGCCCTGCTCCTGGGCGACCTTGGCCACCGCGAAGCCGATGGAGCTGTCCATCGTGACTCCGGCGACGAGGATGCGCTTGCCTTCGAGAATGCCCATTGCGTCGTGCTCCTTGGTCAGTGCCGGCGAACGGCGGGGATGAGGGATGTCACGGGTCAGTGGCCCATGCCGAGGCCGCCGTCGACGGGGATGACCGCGCCGGTCACGTATGCCGCCCCGTCCCCGGCGAGCCAGGTCACCGCACCGGCGACGTCGGCGACGTCGGCGAACCTGCCCAGCGGGATCTGCGACTGGTAGGCAGCCTTCTGCTCGTCGGGCAGCACATCGGTCATGTCGGTCGCGACGAAACCGGGGGCCACGACGTTGGTGGTGATGGAGCGGGACCCAAGCTCGCGGGCCATCGAGCGCGCCATACCGACGAGTCCGGCCTTGGAGGCGGCGTAGTTGACCTGGCCCGGCGAGCCGAGCAGCGCGACGACCGAGGAGATCAGGATGATTCGGCCACGACGCAGGCGCAGCATGCCCTTGGCAGCGCGCTTGGCCACCCGGAAGGTGCCGGTCAGGTTGGTGGCGATCACCGAGTCCCAGTCGTCCTCGCTCATCCGCAGCAGCAGGGTGTCGCGGGTAACCCCCGCGTTCGCGACGAGCACCTCGACCGGGCCGTGCTCGGCCTCGATCAACTTGAAGGCGGCGTCGACCTGCTCCTGGTCGGTGATGTCACACCGGACGTCGAGGGCCCCCTCGGGGGCCCCGCCATCACGAGTGGTCACTGCCACCTTGTCGCCCTGGTCGAGGAACGCCTGGGCGATGGCCCGGCCGATCCCACGGTTGCCGCCGGTCACGAGAACTGATCTGCTCACGGTCGACGACGCTATTGATTACCGCGGGGTATCCCTAATGAGAACGACTACCGGGGAGTAGGGCGGGTGAGTCGAATGAGGTCACTCGTCCTCGAGGCGGAAGCCGAGCTTGAGCCCGACCTGGACGTGCTCGACCTGGCCGTCCTTGACCTGTCCGCGGACCTGGGTCATCTCGAACCAGTCGATGTGGCGCAGCGTCTTGCCAGCCCGCTCGATGCCGTTGCGGATGGCCTGGTCGATGCCGTCGGGGGACGTGCCGACGATCTCGGTGACGCGGTAGGTGCGGTCGCTCATGATTCCTCCTGAAGGGGTTCGGGCCGAAGCCGGACCTTGAGCCTAGCGACGTACCATTGCTCCATGGCCACGCGGGATGAGCGATCCGGTCCGGAAGCCGTCCGGATCACCACTGCTGCCCCCTCCCGGGGCAGCGACATTGCCGCACGGCAGAAGCGTTATCTGTTCTCGATGGCGATCCGCACGGCCTGCTTCGTGGGTGCCGTGGCCGTCGGGCCCGGTTGGCTGCGCTGGGTGCTGATCGCCGGAGCCGTCGTGCTCCCCTACGTCGCGGTCGTGCTGGCCAGCTCGACCCCCAAGCCGCGCTCGGAGATGCCCCTGCGGGGCACCGACTGGCTGGGCCGCGAGATCGGTCCGACCCGCTGACAATTCGCATCCCTGCCCCGTTGGGTTCACGCCCCCGCCGTGCCATGCTTGGTAATGCGAGTTCGCTACCCCCGTTCGAACTCGCTGTGCGATGCCGGACGGCTTCCCCCGTGGCCGTCCGGCATCTGCCTTGTCGAAGGAAGGAGTCACCCGGTGAGCGAAGAACTGCGCTGTTCGGCCAAGGGATGCCAGGAGAGCGCCGCCTGGGCGCTGCTGTGGAACAACCCCAAGATCCACACGCCGGAGCGTCGCAAGACCTGGCTCGCCTGTGAGGCCCACCGTGAGTCCCTCGGCGACTTCCTCGCCGCCCGGAACTTCCTGCGCGAGGTGGAACCGGCTGCCCAGGTGGACACCGGTTCCTGAGTGATCAGCCGCCGATCGCGGACATCGGCCGGGTCGGCTGCAGGAACGACGGGTCGTCGATCCCGTGACCGGGACGCTTGCTGCTCATCGCGGTCACCCAGCGCTCGGCGATCTCCTCGTCCGAGGCTCCTGCTCGCAGCGGCGCCCGCAGATCGGACTCGCTGCGCGCGAACAGGCAGTTGCGCACTTGGCCGTCGGCAGTCAGCCGGACCCGGTTGCAGTCCCCGCAGAACGGCCGGGTGACCGAGGCGATGATCCCGACCGTGCCCGGGCCGCCGTCGACCGTGAAGAGCTCCGCGGGAGCACTCCCCCGTGGCTCCACGGCGGGTGAGAGCGTGAACTCCTTCTCCAGTCGGGTCTGGATCTCGTCGGCGGTGATCATTGCCTCGCGGTTCCAGGCATGTTGCGCGTCCAGGGGCATCTGCTCGATGAACCGAAGGTGGTAGCCCTCGGCCAGCGCCCAGCGCAGCAGCTCCGGCGACTGGTCGTCGTTGACGCCACGCAGGAGCACTGCGTTCACCTTGACCGGGCCCAGGCCGGCGGCCTTCGCTGCGCGGAGCCCTTCGAGGACGTCGTGGAGCCGGTCCCTCCGGGTGATCTCGGCGAACGTCTCGGCGCGGATGGTGTCCAGCGATGCGTTGATCCGGTCCAGGCCGGCGGCTGCCAGCGCGTCGGCTGACCTGGCCAGCCCGAGGGCGTTCGTGGTCATGGACATCTCGGGGCGGTGGGCCAGTGCGGCGGTGGCCTGCACGATGCCGACCAGGCCACGGCGTACGAGCGGCTCACCACCGGTGAACCGCACGGATTCCACGCCGAGGAGTCGAGTCGCGATGTCGACGAGGCGGACCACCTCGTCGTCGCTGAGGACCGACTCGTCCGGCAGCCAGTCCAGGCCCTCTGCCGGCATGCAGTAGTTGCAGCGCAGGTTGCAGCGGTCGGTCAGCGAGACCCGCAAGTCCGTTGCCACCCGGCCGTAGGAATCACTGAGCTGCATCATTCGACCATCCTAGTGTCGCCGACCACAGAAGCCCACCTGCTTGCCCGCCGCTCGACCATGTGGTGGCTGCCGATAGCCTCGACTGGTGCGCAAGTTCTCCTTCCTGCTGAGCCGACGCTGGGTCCTGTTCTTCGTCGTCGTCATCCTGCTCAGCTGGCTGGCCTGGGTCCTGGGTGAGTGGCAGTTCCACCGACTCGAGGACCGCAAGGACCGCAACGAGGTGATCGAGCGGAACGTGCACGCCGACCCCGTCCCGGTCGAGGACGTCCTCGCACCCGACGAGCCGGTCCCCAACAGCGCCCAGTGGAAGAAGGTGCGCGCCACCGGGACCTACGACGTCGCCGACACCATCATCGTGCGCTACCGCACCCGCGACGGAGCCTCGGGCGTGGACGTGCTGGTACCGCTGGTGCCGCGCGAGGGGCCCGCACTGCTGGTGGACCGGGGTTGGATGTCGACCGGTAACAGCGGTACGTCGTCGGCTGCCGACGTACCGGCGCCGCCCTCGGGTGAGGTGACGATCACCGGTTGGGTCCGCCAGGACGCCACCGGGGACTCCACCAAGGTCAGCGCCCAGTCCACCCGGGCGATCTCCAGCACTCGCATCGCCGAGGCGCTGGACATCGGGGCATACCGGGGCTTCGTGGACCTCGAGACGGAGACCCCCGAGCCGGCAGAATCCCTCGAGCGCGCCGAGCTCCCCGACACCGGCAACGGCCCGCACTTCTTCTACGGCCTGCAGTGGTGGTTCTTCGGCGTGCTCGCCATCGTCGGCTTCATCTGGATGGCGGTCGATGAGTACCGCGGCAAGACCCACGCCCGGTCGCGACGTAAGCCAGCCAGGAAGCCAGCCCGAAAGACGTCCCAGAAGCCGGCCCGCAAGCCGGTCAGGTGACGGGCTCGGCCAGGTCGTCGATCAGCTGGGTCCGGTGCAGCACCGAGTAGAGGCCGTCGAGCGCCAGCAGGTCCTGGTGGGTGCCCGACTCGACGACGCGTCCACCGTCGACGACCAGGATCCGGTCGGCCGAGCGGACCGTCGAGAGTCGGTGCGCGATCACCAGCGACGTACGTCCGGCCAGGGCGGCCTTCAGGGCACGCTGGACGGCGGCCTCGGACTCCGAGTCGAGGTGGGCGGTGGCCTCGTCGAGGACGACCACGGCAGGCGCCTTGAGCAGGAGCCGGGCAATGGCCAGACGCTGCCGTTCACCACCGGAGAGTCGGTAGCCGCGGTCCCCCACGACCGTGTCGAGGCCGTCGGGCAGCAACCGGACCAGGTCGGCGATCCGGGCCTGCTCGAGCACCGCCCAGATCTCGTCGTCGGTGGCGTCCCGCTTGGCATAGCGGAGGTTGGCGCCAATGGTGTCGTGGAACATGTGTGAGTCCTGGGTGACATAGCCGACGATGGCCTCCAGCGACTCCAGGGAGACGTCGCGGACGTCGTGCCCTCCGACGCGCACTGTCCCGGCCGTCGCATCGTAGAGCCGGGCCACGAGGTGCGTGATCGTGGTCTTGCCGGCGCCCGAGGGACCGACCAGGGCCACCATCTCCCCGGGTGCCGCGGTGAAGCTGATGTCGTGCAGGACCGGCCCGGAGTCGCGTGACTCACTGCGTGCGACCACTTCCAGCGACGCCAAGGACACCTCCTCGGCCCGGGGATAGCTGAACGAGACGTTCTCGAACTCGACGCTCGAGGCCCGGTTGGGCAGGTCGACCGGGTCGATTCGCTCCTGGATCTGGGAGGGCAGGTCGAGCACCTCGAAGACGCGCTCGAAGCTGACCAGCGCCGTCATCACGTCGATGCGCACGTTGGACAAGCCCTGCAGCGGACCGAGCAACCGCAGCAGCAGCGTGGCCAGGGCCAGCATGGTCCCGACGCTGAGGTCTCCCTGGATGGCGAGATATCCGCCGACTCCGTAGACCAGCGCGGTGGCCAGCGCAGGCACGGTCATCATCACGGCCGCGAAGATCCGGGTGATCAACGAGATCCGCACACCCAGGTCGCGGACCACGGCGGCCCGGACCGCGAAGTGCTTGTCCTCCCGGTCCCGCTGTCCGAAGAGCTTGAGCAGCATCGCGCCGCCGACGTTGAACCGCTCGGTCATCGCGTTGCCGAGGTCGGCGTTGCCGTCCATCTGCTCACGGGTCAGGCCCGCGAGCTTGTCACTCACCCAGCGCGAGGCCAGGAGCAGCACCGGGAAGAGCAGCAGGCAGACCAAGGTCACCCGCCAGCTCAGCGCGAACATCGCGATGCCGACGACGAGCACGGAGATGGAGTTGGACACTGTGCTCGACAGCGTGGACGTGAATGCCCGCTGGGCACCGATGACGTCGTTGTTGAGTCGCGAGACCAGGGCGCCGGTCTGGGTGCGGGTGAAGAACGCGATCGACTGCCTCTGGACGTGCGCGAAGACCTGCGTGCGCAGGTCGAAGATCAGTCCCTCACCGATCCGCGAGGAGAACCAACCGCTGAAGACCGCGAGCACCCCGCCGATCAGCGCGGTGAGGGCCATCCCACCCGCCAACCAGGCAACCAGCCCGACGTCGCCGCGGAGCACCCCGTCGTCCACGATCCGCTGCACCAGCAGCGGCGTGACCACCACAAGACAGGCCTCGACAACGGTGATCAGCAGGAAGGCCGTGATCAACCGGCGGTGCGGACGAGCGAAGGCGAGCACCCGGCGGACCGTGCCACGGTCCAGGCGGTTGCTCAGGACCCCACGATCGGCCCGCAGGTTGCGCCACGTGGCACCCATGCCGCTCATTCCGGACACTGGCCCATCCCCCTTCACGTCGTCCTCGTCCCAACCACGGCAGGCGACACCTTGTTCCCCATGGGTCGCACCGGATCAGGCGAGGGAGACCAGGTCGGCGTACCCCTCGTTCCAGAGGTCCTCGTCGCCATCGGGCAGGAGCAGGACCCGGTCGGGCTCGAGTGCTCGGACCGCGCCCTCGTCGTGGGTGACGAGGATGATCGCGCCCTGATAGGTGCGGATCGCGGCCAGCACCTCCTCGCGCGAGGCGGGGTCCAGGTTGTTGGTGGGCTCGTCGAGGAGCAGGACGTTGGCGCTGGAGACGACCAGGCTGGCCAGGGCGAGCCTGGTCTTCTCCCCGCCGGAGAGGACGCCGGCCATCTTGTGGGCGTCGTCGCCGGAGAAGAGGAAGGAACCCAGCACGCTGCGGGCCTCGGTGTCGGTGAGCTGGGGAGCCGCAGCCTGCATGTTCTCCAGGACGGTGCGGTTCACGTCCAGCGTCTCGTGCTCCTGGGCGTAGTAGCCGACCTTGAGGCCGTGGCCGGGGATCACCTCACCGGTGTCCGGCTCGTCGACGCCCGCGAGGATCCGCAGCATGGTGGTCTTGCCGGCACCGTTGAAGCCGAGGATCACGACCCGGCTGCCCTTGTCGATGGCCAGGTCGACGTCCATGAAGACCTCGAGGGATCCGTAGGACTTGGACAATTCCTTGGCGGTGAGCGGAGTCTTCCCGCACGGCGCCGGGGCCGGGAACTTGATCTTCGCGACCTTGTCGGCCTGACGCTCCCCCTCGAGGCCGGACATCATCTTCTCGGCCCGCTTCAGCATCGATTGCGCGGCCGAGGCCTTGCTCGCCTTGGCTCGCATCCGGTTGGCCTGGTCGGTGAGGGTCTTGGCCTTGGTCTCGGCGTTGACCCGCTCGCGCTTGCGGCGTCGCTCGTCGGTCTCGCGCTGCTTGAGGTAGTTCTTCCACCCCATGTTGTAGACGTCGATCTCGCCACGGTTCGCGTCGAGGTGCATCACCTTGTTGACGGTGGACTCGAGCAGCTCGTTGTCGTGCGAGATCACGATCAGGCCACCCTTGTAGCCCTTCAGGAACTCCCGCAGCCAGACGATCGAGTCCACGTCGAGGTGGTTCGTCGGCTCGTCCAGCAGCATTGTCTCGGCGCTGGAGAAGAGGATCCGAGCCAGCTCGACGCGTCGGCGCTGACCGCCGGACAACGTCTTGAGCGGTTGGGTCAGGATCCGGTCCTCGATGCCCAGGCTGCTGGCGATCGTCGACGCCTCGGACTCGGCGGCATAGCCACCGTTGGCGTGAAGCTCGTTGTCGGCGTTGGTGTAGCGCTTCATGGCGCGCTCGGAGACGACCGGGTCTTCCGAGGCCATCTCGATCTCGGCGGTGCGGAGACGGCGTACGACGTCATCCAGGCCGCGTGCCGACAGGATGCGGTCCATCGCCAGGACCTCGGGGTCGCCGGTGCGCGGGTCCTGCGGCAGATAGCCGATCTCCCCGGAGGTCAGCACCTTGCCCGAGGCCGGCTGCGCCTCCTGGGCGAGGATCTTGGTCAGGGTGGTCTTTCCGGCGCCGTTTCGCCCCACGAGACCGACCTTGTCACCGGCAGCGACGCGGAAGTTCACGTTCTCCATGAGGAGGCGAGCACCGGCGCGGACTTCGAGTTGCTGGGCGGTGATCATCAGGGTGGATAGTCTACGTGCGAGAAGCCCCCGCCCCCGCATCCGTGCGGGCATCAGGAAGGACGCACCATGCGTTTCAATCCCAAGGCACGCATCGACTCGGGCAAGGTCTCGGGAGCATCCGGCGGTGGCGGTGGCGGCGGCTTCGGGGGTGGTGGCGGCAGGATTCCGATCCCCGGTGGCAAGGCGGGCGGCGGCGGCATCATCGGCTTCATCATCGTCGTCGCGATCGTGCTGTTCCAGATGTTCGCCAGCGGTGGCGATGGTGGTGGCGGCGCCTCGCACAACAACGCCGGCGGTGTCGACGGCAGCCTCTATGAGGACTGCAAGACAGGTGAGGACGCCAACACCGACGAGAACTGTGCCCGCAAGGCCGTGCTCCTTCTGCTGGAGGACTTCTGGTCCCAGCAGTTCAAGGGCGGGTTCAAGGCGGCACCCACACGCACCTTCAGCGGCTCGGTGAACACAGCCTGCGGTGGCGCCAGCTCGTCAGTCGGTCCGTTCTACTGCCCCGGAGACCAAACCATCTATCTCGATCCGGCCTTCTTCGACCAGGTCCTCGAGGGCCAGCTCGGCGGCAAGGGCGGTGACTTCGTGGAGCCCTACGTCCTGGGCCACGAATATGGCCACCACATCCAGAACATCACCGGACAGATGAAGAACGTCCGGACCCAGCAGGGCGCGAACAGCGACGCGGTGAAGCTGGAGCTCCAGGCCGACTGCTATGCCGGGCTGTGGACCCATCACGTCGAATCGCTCAAGGACGACAACGGCGAGCAGATCCTCGACCTCGACGACGCCGACATCGAGGAGGCCGTGGGTGCGGCCTACACCGTCGGCGACGACCACATCCAGGAAGTCACCGGCGGCCGGGTGGACGCCGACAAGTGGACGCACGGATCGTCGGAGCAGCGGATCGAGTGGTTCCGCAAGGGCTTCGACTCCGGGAAGTACGAGGCCTGCAACATCTGGAAGTGACCCTGCACCTGTCCGGCCTCGGTCCGGTCCCGGCCCAGGCCTCGCAGCCGCGCCTCAGAGCAGCGCCTCGACCTGTGCGAAGAGTCGTTGCAGCGAGCGCAGGTAGGGCGCGACGGATGGATGACGATATTTCCCGGCCAGTGCGCCGGGGCCGCCCGCCACCCTGGCGAGTGCCCACTCCGCCCGACTCACCGCGGTGTAGACGGCGTTGATCCGGGCACCGTGGACCACTTCGGTCGGCGTCGCCACCCCGGAGGGCAGACCGTCGGCATAGGCCTCGGCCAGGACCGCGAAGTCCTCGCGTGCCGTCAACGAGAGGTAGCCCAGGTCGGCACCCACGGCGCCGACACCCAGGGTCGACCAGTCGATCGCGACCACGTCCTCGCCCGCGCGGGAGATCAGGTTTGCCGGCACCGGATCGCCGTGCTGCAGCACCCGGGGCAGCGCGTCCAGGGTGGCCAGGTGGACGGGGCGTCGGGTCCACAACCGATCCGCGACGTCCGCGACGGTGGTGCGGGCCAGGGTCGTCCATCCCCCACGGCGCTCGATCCTGGCCAGCCGGTCGGCCAGCTGGTTGCGCGCCAGCCAGGACACCTCGGGCAGCGGGGTGCCCGCGAACCGGCCGAGTGCGCGGGCCAGGAACGGCCCGGGCAGCGCCACGGGCTCGACGTACTCCTGCCACAGGGTGATGCCGTCCTGGTCCTCATCGATGCCCAGGCAGGCCGGGGCACGCAGGCCTGGTGTCTCGTCGACCAGCCCGCTGGCCGCGATCTCGGCCGCCCGGCGCCACCACGCGAAGTGCGACGGGTCCGACAGGTCCGCCGGATCACCGCGCAGAGGGGCCTCGATCCGCTTGGCGACCCGGTCGCCGTCGCGCCACACGCCGACGGTGGACGCACCCATTCCGCCGGACAGGCGCTGCCAACCGGGTTCGGGTTCCCACATCCGCAGGCTCCTGCCCGTCTCAGGTGTTGGTGACACTCATCCTGACAGACATGGCGTCCGCGATCGCGCTTTCCAGCACGGAACGTCGTGGGTCCGGCACCGCGAGGAACGGCTCCACCACCCACTCGGCCAGCGAGCGGAGCCGTGGGTCTTCCAGGACAACGCCGATGGCGTCCCGGTCTCCCCCGGTGACCAGGACCATCTCGGCGTCGAGGATGCGGGCCGCGTGACCGGCAGCCGCCGCATAGGCCTCGCGCGCCTGGTTGTCGCGACGTCGGGCGAAGCGCTGCTGGCTCTGCCCGCCGGCCTTGGTGCGTCCCTGCACGTGGCGCTGGCCCACCTTCGACTCTGCGATCCGGTCGGCCTCGAGCCGCGCCACTGCGAACCCGCCCTTGCGGACCAGCAGGATCCCCCACGGCGAGGGTGGCGCACAGGCGGCCACGAACCCGTCGACGTCGGCTGAGTTGCCATAGCTCCGACCGAACGGCAGGTGGGCGGTGAACGTGGACCCGTCACCGCCTGTGCCGGTGAGTGCTCCCTGGGCCACCGCGATCTCGCAGCCCCCGTGCCCGGCACCGAAGTTCTCCACCCAGCGCTCGAGGCGGGCCGGGGGCAGCAACAACGACCGGGAGTCCACGACTCGACCCTAGTGGGTCAGCGCGACGAGCAGTCCCCGGTGGGCTCGGGGACACCGCTCACGCAAACCGCCACACCTGCCGGATGGCGGGTGTGGCGGATGTGGCGCGTATGGCGGTAGCCGGGCCTCGGTCAGACGTTGAAGCCGAGGGCGCGCAGCTGCTCGCGACCGTCGTCGGTGATCTTGTCCGGGCCCCACGGGGGCATCCAGACCCAGTTGATCGCGACGTCGTTGACCAGGCCCTCGAGTGCGCTGTTGGTCTGGTCCTGGATGACGTCGGTCAGCGGGCAGGCTGCCGAGGTCAAAGTCATGTCGATGACCAGGTTGGACGACTCGTCGAGGTGGAGGTCATAGACCAGGCCGAGGTCGACGACGTTGATGCCGAGCTCGGGGTCGACGACGTCCTTCATCGCCTCGGTCACGTCGTCGACGGTCACGGTCGAGCCGCCGGGGGCGGTTTCGGGAATGTCACTGTGGTCAGCCATGGGTGCTCTCCTTGTCGATGGCCTGCGCCGTGGCGTCCTTCCAGGCCATCCACGACAGTAGTGCGCACTTCACGCGCGCGGGGAACTTCGCCACTCCGGCAAAGGCGATGCCGTCCTCGAGGACGTCCTCGTCGGGTTCAACGGTGCCTCGTCCCTGCATCAGCTCCTGGAACGAGGTCAGGACCGACATGGCGTCGTCGACGCTCTTGCCGATCAGCAGGTCGGTCATCACCGAGGCCGAGGCCTGGGAGATCGAGCAACCGACCGAGTCATAGGAGATGTCCTGCACGACATCGTCGGCGACGTGGACGCGGAGGGTGACTTCGTCGCCGCAGGTCGGGTTGACGTGGTGCACCTCCGCCTCGAAGGGGTCGCGCAGTCCCTTGTTCAGCGGGTTCTTGTAGTGGTCCAGGATGATTTCCTGGTAGAGGGCATCAAGATCAGAATTCATGTCACTCAGTCCAACTTGAAGTAGGAGCGGGTGTATTCCAGCGCGTCCACGAGGGCATCGATCTCACCCGGCGTGGTGTAGAGGTAGGACGACGCGCGGGTCGAGGCCTGTACGCCGTAGCGCTTGTGCGCAGGCTTCGCGCAGTGGTGACCGGCACGCACCGCGACTCCTCGCGAGTCGAGGACCTGGGCGACGTCGTGCGGGTGCACGCCGTCGAGCTCGAAGGAGATCGCCCCGCCACGCAGCTTGGCGTCCCGCGGACCCAGCACGCTCAGGCCGGGCACGGTGGCCAGTCCGTCGAGCGCGTAGGCGGTGATCGCGTGCTCGTGCTCGCGGATGTTGTTCATCCCCACGTGGCCGAGATATTCGACTGCAGCCCCCAGCCCGATCGCCTCGACGATGGGCGGGGTGCCGGCCTCGAACTTGTGCGGGATCTGGGCGTAGGTCGACTTCTCCATGGTGACGGTCTCGATCATCTCGCCACCGCCCAGGAAGACAGGGAGCTGGTCGAGGATCTCGCGACGCCCCCAGAGCACACCGATCCCGGTGGGGCCGACGACCTTGTGCCCGGTGAAGACGAGCAGGTCGACACCGGCCGCGGCCAGCTCGGCCATGTCGACCGGCATCTGCGGAACCGCCTGCGAGGCGTCCACCACGACCAGGGCACCGACCGACTTCGCCCGACGGGCGATCTCAGCGATGGGGTTGATCGTGCCGAGCATGTTCGACACCCAGGTCAAGGACACGACGCGGGTCCGCTCGGTGATCAGCGAGTCGATCCCGGCCAGGTCGAGCTGGCCGTCCTCGGTGAGCCCGAACCAGCGCAGGGTCGCCCCCTTGCGCTCGGTGAGCAACTGCCACGGGACGATGTTGGAGTGGTGCTCCATCTCGGTGATGACCACCTCGTCGCCCTCGCCGATGGCGCCGACACCGTCCGACCAGTCACCCTTCGCCCACAACAGCGTGTTCGCGACCAGGTTGAGCGCCTCCGAGGCGTTCTTGGTGAAGATGACCTCGTCGCGCGAAGGCGCGTTGATGAATGCCGCGATCTTGTCGCGGGCGTCCTCGAACGCCTCCGACGACTCCGCCCCGAGCTGGTGCATCGCACGCGCCACGTTCGCGTTGTGCCGCTCGAGGTGGTCGACCATCGTGTCGATCACCACCTGCGGCTTCTGCGAGGTGTTGGCGCTGTCGAGGTAGACCAGCGGCAGGTCGCCGGCCAGGCGACGCTGCAGGATCGGGAAGTCGTTGCGGATGACTTCCAGCTCAGGGAGGAGTCCTTGCATCAGACCGCAGCCTTGACGTACTTGTCGTAGCCGTTGGCCTCGAGCTCGTCGGCCAGCTCGGGACCGCCCGACTCGGCAACCTTGCCGGCGACGAAGACGTGGACGAAGTCGGGCTTGATGTAGCGCAGGATCCGCGTGTAGTGCGTGATCAGCAGGACGCCCTTGTCCTTGGCCTCCGAGAAGCGGTTCACGCCCTCCGAGACGACCTTGAGCGCGTCGATGTCGAGGCCCGAGTCGGTCTCGTCGAGGACGGCGACCTTCGGGTTCAGCAGCTCGAGCTGGGCGATCTCGTGGCGCTTCTTCTCACCACCGGAGAAGCCCTCGTTGACCGAGCGGGTGCCGAAGGAGGCATCGAGGTCGAGCTTCTCGAGGGTGGCGTTGACGTCCTTGACCCAGGTGCGGAGCTTGGGGGCCTCACCGTCGATGGCGGTCTTGGCGGTGCGCAGGAAGTTCGACACCGAGACGCCGGGGACCTCGACGGGGTACTGCATGGCGAGGAAGAGGCCGGCGCGGGCGCGCTCGTCGACGGACATCTCGAGGACGTCCTCACCGTCGAGGTGGACCGTGCCGCTGGTGACGGTGTACTTCGGGTGGCCGGCGATCGAGTAGGCCAGGGTGGACTTGCCGGACCCGTTGGGGCCCATGATCGCGTGCGTCTCGCCGTCCTTGATGCTCAAGGTGACGCCCTTGAGGATTTCCTTGGGGCCGTCCTCGGTCTCGACGGAGACGTGCAGGTCGTTGATCTCCAGGGTGCTCATGAATCTTCTCTCCAATTGTGGTTGCCCGGGGCGACCGGGCGAGATGGTCAGTGTGGTCAGGAGGGCTTGACGCCGTTGAGTGGCTCACTGGTGTCGACGAAGACCTCGTCTCCCCGGACCTCCACCGCAAAGGTGGAGATCGGTTCAGTGGCCGGGAGGATCGTCGGCTTGCCGGTGCGCAGGTCGAAGGTCGAACCGTGCAGCCAGCACTCGATCGTGCAGTTGGCCACCTCGCCCTCGGAGAGGGGAACGGCAGCGTGGGAGCACAGGTCCTGGACGGCGAAGAACTCGTCGCCGTCGCGGGCGATCGCCACGTCCAGGCCGTCGAGACTCACCCCGAGGGCTTCGTCCTCGGGGACCTCGGTGGCCGCGCAGGCACGGACGAACGCCATCAGAACGCCTTCAGCACGTTCTTGGAGAGCTCGGCCTCGACCGTCTCGAGCAGCCTCTCCTCGATCTCGGGCACGTTGATCCGCGAGACCAGCTCGTTGAAGAAGCCGTGCACGACGAGACGGCGGGCCTCGTTCTCCTCGATGCCGCGCGAGCGCAGGTAGAAGAGCTGGTTGTCGTCGAAGCGACCGGTTGCCGAGGCGTGACCGGCGCCGGCGATCTCGCCGGTCTCGATCTCGAGGTTGGGCACGGAGTCGGCCTGGCAGCCGTCGGTGAGGACCAGGTTGCGGTTCTCCTCGAACGTCTCGATGCCCTCGGCGACCTTGCGGATCAGCACGTTGCCGATCCACACGGTGTGCGCGCCCTCGCCCTGCAGCGCGCCCTTGTAGACCGCGTTGCTCTTGGTGTTGGGCGCGTCGTGGTCGACGAAGAGCCGGTGCTCGATGTGCTGGCCGGCGTCGGCGAAGTAGAGACCGAGCATCTCCGCAGCTCCACCCGGACCGGCGTAGTGCACGTTGGAGTCCATCCGGACCACGTCGCCGCCGAAGCTGATTGCCGCGTGCTTGTAGGAGGCGTCGCGGCCGACCACGGCCTCGTGGTGGCTCAGGTGAACGGCGTCGTCGGCCCAGTCCTGCAAGGACACGACCGAGGCGTGCGCGCCGTCACCGACGTTGACCTCGACCACCTGTGCCAGCGAGGCGCTGCCGGTGTGGCGAAGGACGACCACGGCACTCGAGTGGGCACCGAACCGGAGTGCGACGTGGGCACCCTCGGTGCTGCTGGCGTCGCTGCCGGTGACGTCGACGATGATCGGCTCGGTCACCTCGGCGTTGGCCGGTACGTCGACCAGCAACGTGTCGGGCACCTCGGCCAGGATCCGGGCTCCGAACAGGGTGTTCGGAACCAGGTCGCTGATCCCGCGGAGGGCCTTGGCGTCGTCACCCGACACCGTCTCGACCCGGACACCGTCGGGGGTGTTGAAGGTGGCGACCGTGGTCCCCGACGAGGCGTAGGTGGCGTCGCTGGCGAGGCCACGCAGGCGCTTGAGCGGGGTGAACCGCCAAATCTCCTCGCGACCGGTCGGCGCGGTGTGGTCGTCGACGTTCAACGACCCCTCCGGGTGCAGGTGGGACTCCACCTTGTCGACCTCGAGGGCAGAGCGAACGTTCTCGGCTGTTGCTGTCACTTCTCGGCTTTCTGGTTGGTGCGGTGGCGAACAGGTCTCGGGCGGATCAGCCGACCGCGCCTTCCATCTGGAGCTCGATGAGCCGGTTGAGTTCGAGGGCGTACTCCATCGGGAGCTCCTTGGCGATCGGCTCCACGAATCCGCGGACGATCATCGCCATCGCCTCGTCCTGGCCCATGCCGCGCGACATCAAGTAGAAGAGCTGGTCGTCGGAGACCTTGGAGACCGAGGCCTCGTGACCCATCGAGACGTCGTCCTCGCGGATGTCGACGTAGGGGTAGGTGTCCGAGCGGCTGATCTGGTCGACCAGCAGTGCGTCGCAGAGCACGTTGGACTTGGAGCCGTGTGCGCCCTCGTTGATCTGGATCAGGCCGCGGTAGGAGGAACGGCCGCCACCACGGGCAACCGACTTCGACAGGATCGAGCTCGAGGTGTTCGGCGCGGCGTGGACCATCTTGGCGCCGGCGTCTTGGTGCTGCCCCTCGCCGGCGAAGGCGATGGAGAGCGTCTCCCCCTTGGCGTGCTCACCCATCAGGTAGATGGCGGGGTACTTCATCGTGACCTTGGAGCCGATGTTGCCGTCGACCCACTCCATGGTCGCGCCGGCCTCACAGGTGGCGCGCTTGGTCACCAGGTTGTAGACGTTGTTCGACCAGTTCTGGATGGTCGTGTAGCGGCAGCGGCCACCCTTCTTCACGATGATCTCCACCACGGCGGAGTGCAGCGAGTCGGAGGAGTAGATCGGCGCGGTGCAGCCCTCGACGTAGTGCACGTAGGCGTCCTCGTCGACGATGATCAGCGTGCGCTCGAACTGACCCATGTTCTCGGTGTTGATCCGGAAGTAGGCCTGCAGCGGGATGTCGACGTGCACGCCCTTCGGCACGTAGATGAACGAGCCACCGGACCAGACCGAGGTGTTCAGCGCGGCGAACTTGTTGTCGCCGACCGGGATCACGGTGCCGAAGTATTCCTGGAAGAGCTCCGGGTGCTCCTTCAGCGCGGTGTCGGTGTCGAGGAAGAGCACGCCCTGCTCCTCGAGGTCCTCGCGGATCGCGTGGTAGACGACCTCGGACTCGTACTGCGCGGCGACGCCGGAGACCAGGCGCTGCTTCTCAGCCTCCGGGATGCCGAGCCGGTCGTAGGTGTTCTTGATGTCCTCGGGCAGGTCGTCCCACGAGGTCGCCTGCTTCTCGGTGGAGCGGACGAAGTACTTGATGTTGTCGAAGTCGATCCCCGACAGGTCGGAGCCCCAGTTCGGCATCGGCTTGCGGCCGAAGAGCTTGAGGCCCTTGAGACGCAGGTCGAGCATCCACTGCGGCTCGTCCTTCTTCGAAGAGATGTCGCGGACGACGTCCTCGTTCAGGCCTCGCTTGGCATTGGCGCCGACGTCGTTCTTGTCGGACCAGCCGAACTCGTAGCGTCCGATGCCCTCGAGCTCGGGGTTGAGTTCGTCAATGCTCGGTGTGGCGGTCATGAAGACTCCTCGCGGTTGTCGGGGTTGAGCGTCGTCGGGGTGTGCGGAATGCTGGTCGTGCAGACGCCATCACCGTGGGCGATGGTGGCCAGGCGTTGCACGTGGCGGCCGAGCACCCGGCCGATGGCCTCGGTCTCGGCCTCGCACAACTGGGGAAACTCGGCGGCCACGTGGGCCACCGGGCAGTGCTGCTGGCACAGCTGGGCTGCCATCGGCAGTTCCCGAACCGCGGCAGCATAGCCACCACGGTTGAGCACCTGGGCGACGGCCGCGACCGGGTCGAGCCCGGCGTCGGCCTCGACCAGCTTGTGGAACTCGTCCTCGATCTGCTGCGCACGCTTGCGTGCGAAGGAAGTCACCGCTTCCTCGCCACCGTGCTCGGCGAGGAACTGCAGGGCTTCGACCGCCAACGTGTCGTAGTGGTGGTCGAAGGTGTCCCGCCCGGTCTCGGTGATCGCGAAGACCCGGGCCGGACGGCCGCGTCGGCGCGAACCGTAGACCCGCTGCTCGCGGGACTCGACTGCTCCGGTCGCGACGAGGTGGTCGAGGTGACGACGTACGGCGGCCGGCGTCAGGTCCAGCCGGTCGGCCAGCTGCGCCGCCGTCGAGGGGCCCTGTTCCAGGATGGTGCGGACCACGCGAGCGCGCGTCGGAGCGTCCCCTTCAGGGACGACAACGGAGCTCTGGGTGAATTCCACAACACAAGTGTGACGTTAATGCCGCACCCGGTTCAAGCAAGGGTGACCTAACCGATCAATCCTGGGTGCGCTTGCGGAAGGTCCGGATCGCCAGCGGGGCCACCACGACCGTGAGCCCGACGGTCCAGATGAGGGTGGTCAGCACCGGGTGCTGCAAGGGCAGCGAGGCGTCGTCCGCCACCGGGCCGGCGTTGCCCCACAGCTCCCGCACTGCCTGGACCAGGGCCGAGATCGGGTTCCACTCGGCGATCGTGCGCAGCCAACTGGGCATGTTCTCGGTGGGCGCGAACGTGTTGGCCAGGAAGGTGATCGGGAACATCGTGGTGAACATGACCCCGTTGACCGCCTCCACCGAGCGCATCTTCGAGCCCACCCAGATGCCGATCCAGATCATCGCGAAGCCCCAGAGCAGGAGCAGCAGGTAGGCCAGCACGGCCTCGGCGAGGCTGCCCCGGATCCGCCAGCCGATGACCAGCCCGGTCAGCGACATCACGACGATCCCGATGCTCGAGTGCATCAGGCTCGAGATGCTGCGGCCGACCAGCACCGCAGCCGGGTTGATCGGCAGGGACCGCATCCGGTCCACGATGCCCTTCTCGATGTCGGCGGTGAGTCCGACAGCGACGATGAAGGAGGCGAAGGCGACGGTCTGGCCCATGATCCCGGCCAACAGCCACTCGCGGTAGCCGGCCGGGGCGTTGGTGGCGATGGACCCGCCGAAGACGAAGGCGAACAGCATCACGAACATCACCGGCTGGATGGTGACGTCCATCAGCATCTCGGGCATGCGCTTGATGTGGATCAGGTTGCGTCGCACGATCACCAGGGACTGTCGCAGCAGTCCGGTGTCGCGGATCTCGGGGCGTTCCAGGGCGGTCATCCGATGAGCTCCTCATCAGGGGTGTCGGTCGGGTCCTCGGCGCGGTGACCGGTCAGGTGCAGGAAGACGTCGTCGAGACTTGGGCGCTTGAGGCCCAGGTCGTCGAGCTCGATCGCGCTGTCGGCGAAGACCGAGGCGATCCGGGTCATGTCGGCCAGGCCCTCGGCCGCCGCGGTCAGCTGGCGGGCCGGCTCCTCGACATGCACCTCGGCGACCTGGGTGCGCAGCAGACGCTCCGCCTCGGGCAGGTCGGCGGCGTGGGAGACGGTGACCACGACCGCGGCGGCTCCGGAGCGATCCTTGAGCTGCAGCGGCGTGCCCTGGGCGATCACCTTGCCCTTGTCGATCACCACGATGTCGTCGGCCAGCTGGTCGGCCTCCTCGAGGTACTGCGTGGTCAGCAGCAGCGTGGTCCCGTCCCGGACCAGCTCACGCAGGACGTCCCACAGCTCCACCCGCGAGCGCGGGTCGAGCCCGGTGGTCGGCTCGTCGAGGAACAGCACCGGCGGCGTGGCGATCAGGCTGACCGCCAGGTCGAGTCGACGTCGCATGCCACCGGAGTAGGTCTTCACGATCCGGTTGCCGGCGTCGGTCAACGAGAACCGCTCCAGCAGGTCGCCCCCGGCCTTGCGCAGATAGCTCGAGGAGAGCCCGTAGAGGCCACCGATCAGGCGGATGTTCTCCCGGCCGGTCAGCAGCTCGTCCACGGTCGCGGCCTGGCCGGTCAGGCCCATGCTCCGGCGCACCGCACGTGGGTCGGTGAGGATGTCGTGGCCGGCCACCCGGGCGGTGCCGCTGGTGGGTGTGGTGAGTGTGGTCATCATCCGCACGGTGGTGGTCTTGCCGGCGCCGTTGGGCCCGAGCATGCCCAGCACGGTGCCTTCGGGGACGGAGAAGCTGACGCCGTCGACGGCGACGGTCTCTCCGAAGTGCTTGACGAGGCCGTCTGCCTCGATCGCGGGTGGTGTGGTCATCGGCGCTCCAGTGGAGGGGTTTCGTGGGAGGGGAATGGGTGGTCGAGGGTGTGGACTCCGACGAGCGCCGGAAGTCATCGCTGAACACGCTACGGATCCCCACCGACAGCCGTCACCTGCTTATTCCTAGACTGTCCCGGTGCCTGCCTCCCCCGCTGTCGAGATCGACGGTCTCGTCATGCGCTACGGCGAGAAGGTCGCGGTCGACGAGTTGTCGCTGAGGGTCGAGCGCGGCAGCATCACCTCGGTCCTCGGTCCGAACGGGGCCGGCAAGACCACCACGCTGGAGACCTGTGAGGGATTCCGCCGCCCGCAGGGCGGGCGGGTCCGCGTGCTGGGCCTCGATCCGGTCCGGTCACGCAGTGAGCTGCTCCCCCGCATCGGCGTGATGTTGCAGTCTGGCGGCGCCTGGTCCGGCGTACGGGCCGTGGAGATGCTCACTCACATCGCCGCGCTGCACGCCAACCCGTTGCCGGTCGGCCTGCTGGTCGAACGACTCGGCCTCGGTGACTGCGGCCGTACGCCGTATCGCCGGCTCTCCGGTGGGCAGCAGCAGCGGCTCGGCCTGGCGATGGCCGTGGTCGGCCGTCCCGAGCTCGTCTTCGTCGACGAGCCCACGGCCGGCATGGACCCTGCGGCACGGCGTACCACCTGGGAGCTGCTCAAGGAGCTGCGCGAGGCCGGCGTGACCATCGTGCTGACCACCCACCACATGGACGAGGCGGAGCGACTCTCCGACCTGGTCCACGTGATCGACCGCGGCCGACTGGTCGCCAGCGGTACGCCGTTCGAGCTGACCCGGGCCCGCGAGCAGACCACCATCCGACTGGTCGTCACCGATCCGTTCCCCGAGTCCGCCCCCGACTTGTTGAAGAAGGCGCTCGGCGAGGACACCGAGGTGACCGCGATCAACGCCCAGAGTCTGATGATCACCGGCCCGGCCGACTCGACCACGCTGGGCATCGTGGCCCGATGGTGCGAGGACCAAGGCGTTCTGCCCGAGTCGATGACACTGGGCCAACGGACCCTCGAGGACGTCTTCCTGCAGGTCACCGGACGGGAGTTCAAGCCGTGAGCACCGAGCAGGACCTCTTCACGCCCCACCCGGGATCCGCGCCCCTGGCCAGCCAGGTGCGGGCCCAGGCGTGGATGGAGACCAAGCTGATCCTGCGCAACGGCGAGCAGCTGTTGCTCGCCGTGGTGATCCCGGTCCTCGCCCTCATCGGCGGGGTCCTGGCCGCCGACCGGCTCGGCCTCGACTTCGACGAGACGGCCGTGAACATGCTCACCCCGGGCGTGCTCGCCCTGGCCGTGATGTCCACCTCGTTCACCTCGCTGGCGATCGCCACCGGGTTCGAACGGCGCTACGGCCTGTTGAAGCGGCTCGGTGCCTCTCCCCTGCCCCGTTTCGGCCTGCTGATGGGCAAGGTGCTGGCCCTCCTCGGCGTCCAGGTGCTGCAGGCGATCGTGATCTGCGCGGTGGCGCTCACCTTCGGCTGGAGCCCCGGCGGCGGCGCTGTGGGCTTCCTGCTCGCCCTGGCCGGTGCGCTGCTCGGCACCGTCGCCTTCGCCGGACTCGGCCTGGCCCTGGCCGGAGCGATGCGCGCCGAGGCGACCCTGGCCGCTGCCAACCTCGTCTACCTGCTGCTGATGATGGGCGGTGGGATCGTCCTCCCCCGCTCCACCTACGGCGCGGCCGGCGACGTACTCCAATATCTTCCGTCCGCCGCGCTGGGCGACGTGCTGCGTGACGCACTGATCGACCAGACGGCCAATGCAGGAGCGTTCGTGGTGCTGACGATCTGGGCCGTGCTCGCCGCGGTCGTCGCCAGCAGGACCTTCAAGTGGGAATGAGCAGCAAGTGGGAATGACCTCGCGCATCGCACCGCCGGCACTGGCCAGGTTCCTGTGGCCGTTGGCCGTGGCCAACATCCTGGCCAACATCGGCATCGTGGTGACCGGCGCAGCGGTCCGGCTGACCGCGTCCGGACTGGGCTGCCCGACCTGGCCCAAGTGCACCGAGGCGTCCTACCGCGCCCACGGGGAACTGGGCCTGCACGGCGTCATCGAATTCGGCAACCGACTGCTGACCTTCGTGCTGGCCGCCGTGGCGATCCTGTGCTTCCTGGCCGCGGTCGCCGCCAAGGACCGGATCGCCATCCGGCTGTCGTTCCTGATCGGGCTCTACATCCCCGCGCAGGCCGTGATCGGTGGGATCACCGTGCTCACCGACCTCAACCCGTGGGTCGTTGCCCTGCACTTCCTGTCGTCGATGGTGATCATCATGATCTGCTTGGCGCTGCTGGACCACCTGCGCAGCCCGACCCGGCCGGCCGCGCGAGCAGGCCAGCGGGCCACCGCGTGGGCGATCTTCGCCGTGGGCTGGGTCGTGCTCTACCTCGGGACCGTCGTCACCGGGGCCGGCCCGCACGCCGGTGACCTGGACGCGAAGCGCAACGGGCTCGACCCGCAGACGACGTCACTGCTGCACGCTGGCTCGGTGACACTGCTGATCGTGCTCACCGTCGTCCTGCTGGTGCTGGCCGTCAGGGCCGGCGACCGGTGGCTGAGCGTGGTCACCGGCAGCCTGCTGGCCCTCGAGCTGCTCCAGGGCACGATCGGCTGGGTGCAATATGCGCTCGACCTGCCGGTCCTGCTGGTCGCCCTGCACATGCTGGGCGCCAGCCTCATCTCCGCGGGCCTGGCCCGGGTCCTGCTGGCCACGCGGGCGCACACGTCGGAGGCGACCAGGACCGGTCGACTGCTGGCCTGGGCAGCCGGGCACCGCCCCTAGCCCGACGACATCAGCGTGGGTCAGCCGCCGAGGTGGATCAGCGGGTCGATCGCCACGGCCACGAAGAGCAGGCTGAGGTAGAGGTTCGAGTTGTGGAAGAGCCGCATCGGCTTGATCTCCGCAAGGACGTCGCTGCCCTTGGCCCGGCGCCACATCTTGTGGGCCTCGACCAGGAAGACCGCGCCCAGGACGACCGCACAGGCCGGGTAGAAGTAGCCCGTGTCCGCCACCGGCCACAACAGCAGCGAGGTCGCCACCATCACCCACGAGTAGATGACGATCTGACGGCCGACCTCTGCAGCAGGCTTCACCACGGGCAGCATCGGGACGTCGACGTTCGCGTAGTCCTCGCGATAGCGCAGCGCGAGCGCCCAGGTGTGCGGCGGGGTCCAGAAGAAGACGACCAGGAACAGGATGACCGGGGTCCAGGCCAGCTCGTTGGTGACCGCCGTCCAGCCGATCAGCGCCGGGAAGCAACCGGCCAGCCCACCCCAGACGATGTTCTGGGTGGTGCGTCGCTTGAGCAGCATCGTGTAGACGAAGACGTAGAACGCGTTGGCGCCCAGGGACAGGCCCGCGGAGAGCCAGTTCACGAAGAAACCAAGGACCAGCGTCGAGGCCACGGCGAGAACTGTGGCGAAGACCAGCGCCGAGGTGGCCGAGACGATGTGGCGCGGCAGCGCGCGACGACGGGTGCGTCGCATCTGCTCGTCGATGTCGCGGTCATAGACGCAGTTGTAGGTGGAGGCCGAGCCGGCGGACAGCGTGCCGCCCACGACGGTGGCGAGGACCAGCCAGAGGTCGGGCACTCCGCGCTCGGCGAAGAACATCACCGGCACCGTGGTCAGCAACAGCAGCTCGATGACCCGAGGCTTGGTCAGCCCGACGTACGCACCGATCACATCGGAGATCGAGGCGCGTTCGGGGTCGGCAGGAGCCGCACCCTCCTGCTGCCGCGCAGAAGCTGACTGGCCGACGTACGTCACGAAAACCTCGGATGGAGAAGACTGGAGTTGCTGGAGCCGGGGTCGAGTCTATCCCTCGGGATGAGTAGGCTCGGAGTTGCCGTCACATCTGTCACGAGAGGATCCTCACTTGACCACCGAATCCGCCGCCCTGGAGTGGACCGAGCTCGACCGCAAGGCGGTCGACACAGCGCGTGTCCTGGCCATGGACTCGGTCCAGAAGGTGGGCAACGGGCACCCTGGAACAGCGATGAGCCTGGCCCCCGCGGCCTACCTCCTCTTCCAGAAGGTCATGCGCCACGACCCGAGCGACACCTTGTGGCGCGGACGCGACCGCTTCGTCCTGTCCTGCGGTCACTCGAGCATCACGCTCTACACCCAGCTGTTCCTCGGCGGTTTCGGCCTCGAGCTGGATGACCTGAAGGCGCTGCGCACGTGGGGCTCGAAGACCCCCGGTCACCCCGAGGTGCACCACACCGCCGGCGTCGAGACCACCACCGGTCCGCTGGGCCAGGGCATCGCGAACGCCGTCGGGATGGCAATGGCCGCCCGTCGCGAGCGCGGCATGCTCGACCCGGAGACCCCGCAGGCCGACTCCCCGTTCGACCGACACATCTATGTGATCGCCTCCGACGGTGACATCGAGGAGGGCGTCGCCAGCGAGGCGTCCTCGATCGCCGGGACCCAGCAGCTCGGCAACCTGACGGTCATCTATGACCGCAACCGGATCTCCATCGAGGGCGACACCGACATCGCGCTCTCCGAGGACGTTGCCAAGCGCTACGAGGCCTACGGCTGGCACGTCGAGGTCGTCGACTGGACCACGGGCGGCACCGGCTACAGCGAGGACGTCCCGGCCCTGCACGCCGCGATCACCACCGCCCGGAGCATCACTGACAAGCCCAGCATGATCGTGCTCGACACGATCATCGCCTGGCCGGCCCCGACCGCACAGGGCACCGAGGCCGCCCACGGCAGCGCACTCGGTGACGAGGAGGTCGCCGCCACCAAGGTGGTCCTGGGCTGGGACCCGGAGAAGACCTTCGAGGTGCCCGAGGACGTCCTGGCGCACACGCGTGGCCTGGTCGACCGGGGCGCCGCGCTGCGCAAGGAGTGGGACGAGCGTCTCTCCGCCTGGGGCGAGGCGAACCCCGAGGGCAAGGCGCTCCTCGAACGGACCAGCCGTCGCGAGCTGCCCGAGGGCATCGCCGCGGCGCTCCCTGCGTTCCCGGCAGACGAGAAGGGAGTCGCCACCCGCGCCGCGAGCGGCAAGGTGATCAACGCGATCGCGCCCCTGATGCCCGAGCTGTGGGGCGGCTCGGCCGACCTGGCCGGCTCCAACAACACCACCATCAAGGACGCTCCGTCCTTCATCCCCGAGAGCCGCTCCTCGCAGGAATGGACCGGGGACCCGCTCCGCGGCCGCGTGCTGCACTTCGGCATCCGCGAGCACGCGATGGCCTCGATCATGAACGGGATCACGCTCGACGGCCTGACCCGTGTCTTCGGCGGCACCTTCCTGCAGTTCGCCGACTACATGCGCCCGGCCGTGCGCCTCGCCGCGCTGATGGGCGTCCCGGCGACCTATGTCTGGACCCACGACTCGATCGGCCTCGGTGAGGACGGACCCACCCACCAGCCGATCGAGCACCTCGCCGGTCTGCGGGCCATCCCCGGCCTCGACGTGGTCCGCCCGGCCGATGCCAACGAGACCGCTGCCGCCTGGCTCGCTGTGCTCGAGCGCACCGATCGCCCGGCCGGCCTGTGCCTGACCCGCCAGGGCGTGCCGACCTTCCCCCGGGGCGAGGACGGCTGGGCCGACACCAGCAACGTCGCCCGCGGCGGCTACGTCCTGATCGACGCCGAGGGTGGCGAGCCGGACGTCGTACTGATCGGCACCGGCTCGGAGGTCCAGCTCGCCGTGACCGCCCGTGAGCAGCTCGCTGCCAAGGGCATCAAGGCGCGCGTCGTCTCGATGCCGTGCATCGAGTGGTTCAACGAGCAGGACGAGGCCTACCGCGCCTCCGTCATCCCGGTCTCCGTGAAGGCCCGCGTCTCCGTCGAGGCGGGCATCGCGCAGGGCTGGCGTGAGCTGGTCGGCGACGCCGGGCGGATCATCTCCATCGAGCAGTACGGCGCCTCTGCCAACTACCAGCGCATCTACGACGAGTACGGCGTCACGGCCGAGGCCGTCGCGTCCGCCGCGGAGGAGAGCATCAGCGCAGCGCGCGCCTGACCGAACGAGCCGGTGTCCGGCCGAGGCAGTCAACGACCCGAATTCCCAGGAGGAACAGAATGTCCGAACGACTCAAGTCCCTGGCCGCCGCCGGTGTCTCGGTGTGGCTCGACGACCTTTCGCGTGAGCGATTGGAGACCGGAAACCTGGCTGCGCTGATCGAGGACTCCTCGGTCGTGGGCGTGACTACGAACCCGACCATCTTCGCCGGTGCCATCGGTGCGGGCGATCGCTACAACGACCAGGTCGCCTCCCTCGGCGCCGAGGGCAGGACCGTCGACGAGGTGATCACCGCGCTCACCACCGACGACGTACGCGCGGCCTGCGACCTGTTCGCAGACGTGCACGCCGCCACCCCGCAGGACGGACGTGTCTCCATCGAGGTCGCGCCGGGCCTGGCCCACGACACCGAGGGCACCGCCGAGCAGGCCGTCGAGCTGTGGGAGAAGGTCGACCGTCCCAATGTGCTGATCAAGATCCCGGCCACCGAGGCCGGGCTCCCCGCCATCCAGCAGGCGACCGCGAGAGGAATCAGCGTCAACGTGACGCTGATCTTCGGCATCGACCGCTATCGCAAGGTGATGGACGCCTACCTCGCCGGGCTCGAGGAGGCCGCGGCAGCAGGCATCGACCTCTCCACGATCCACTCCGTGGCGTCGTTCTTCGTCTCCCGCGTCGACTCCGAGGTGGACGCCCGGTTGGAGGCGATCGGCAGCGACGAGGCGATGGGGCTGCGCGGCAAGGCCGCACTGGCCAACGCCTGGCGTGCCTGGGCTGCCTATCAGGAGGTCTTCACCTCCGAGCGCTTCACCGCACTGGCCGGAGCCAACGTGCAGCGTCCGCTGTGGGCGTCGACCGGCGTGAAGAACCCCGACTACCCCGACACCCTCTATGTCTCCGAGCTCGTCGTGGACGGGGTGGTCAACACCATGCCGCAGAAGACGATGGACGCCTTCGCCGACCACGGCGAGGTCACCGGTGACACCGTGACCGGGCGCAAGCCCGAGGCCGACGAGGTGTTCGCCGCACTGGAGCGGGTGGGCATCGACTTCGACGACGTCCTCGTGGTCCTCGAGGACGAGGGTGTGCAGAAGTTCGTCGCGTCCTGGGATGAACTTGTCGAGACCGTGAAGGGTCAGCTCGGGAGCACGCGATGACGGAGTGGGACGATAACTCCGGACCAGGAGCCCACCTGGGTCTCTGCTTCCCCGACGAGTCGGCCTACGCCGCCACCGTCGAGACTCTCGTCGCCGACGAGGTGGGCAGCCGGATCACCGCCGAGGACCCCACTCTGTGGGGCCCGGAAGCCGAGGAGGAGGCAGCCAAGCGGCTCGACTGGGTGTCGCTGCCCCGCAGCTCCCGCTCGCTGCTCACCGAGATCGCCGACCTCCGCGCCGATCTCGTGGCGCGAGGCCTGACCCGAGTGGTGCTGTGCGGGATGGGCGGCTCCTCGCTGGCCCCTGAGGTGATCTGCGCGGCCGCAGGCGTGCCGCTCGAGGTGCTGGACTCCTCCAACCCGGACACGGTGCGCGATGCCACCTCCGGCGACCTGACCTGCACCGTCGTGGTCGTCTCGAGCAAGTCCGGCGGCACCGTCGAGACCGACAGCCAGAAGCGCGCCTTCGAAGCAGCCTTCAAGGACGCCGGGATCGATCCAACCGAGCGGATCATCGTGGTCACCGACCCCGGCTCCCCCTTCGACAAGGGCGCGACCGTGGACGGCTATCGGGTGTTCCGCGCCGACCCGGACGTGGGCGGCCGCTACTCCGCGCTCACCGCGTTCGGCCTGGTCCCCTCGGGGCTGGCCGGCGCCGACATCGAGGCGCTGATGGACCAGGCCGAGGCCTTGCTCCCGGCGCTGGCGCTCGACTCGAACGACAACCCCGGTCTCCGCCTCGGCGGCCTGCTCGGACTGGCCGCCACCCAGCGGGTGGACAAGCTCGTGCTCGCCAACGCCGGTGCGGAGTTCGCGGGGTTGGGCGACTGGATCGAGCAGCTCGTGGCCGAGTCCACCGGGAAGCACGGCCACGGCCTGCTGCCCGTCGTGGTCGGGTCGGTCGACGCCCCCAACTTCACTCCCAGCACTGCTGACTCGATCCTGGTCAGCTATGGCCCTGATTCCCCCTTCGACGACGTACGACCGGCATCGGGGTTCGGCGCGGCCGTCGACGCACCCTTGGGCGCGCAGATCCAGCTCTGGGAGTTCGCGACCGCCGTCGCCGGACGGGTGATCGGGATCAACCCCTTCGACCAGCCCGACGTGGAGAGCGCCAAGCAGGCGGCCCGGGAGATGCTGGACGGACCGGACAAGGTTCCGGCGCCGCGCTTCGTCGACGGTTCCTTCTCGGTCCACGCGGGTGACTGGCTGCCGAGCACGGTGACCACTGCCCGCGAGGCGATCGAGACGCTCCTGGGCACCATCGTCCCGGCGAGCGGATATCTCGCGGTGCACGCCTACCTCGATCGCCACCGCGACGCCGACCTGGCCGACGTACGTCGTTCCCTCGCCACCCGCACCACCCGCCCGGTGACGTTCGGATGGGGGCCGAGGTTCCTGCACTCCACCGGGCAGTACCACAAGGGCGGACCGGCCACCGGGGTCTATCTCCAGATCACCACCGAGCCGGTCGAGGACCTCGAGGTTCCAGGTCGCGAGTTCACCTTCCAGGAGTTCTTCGGCTCCCAGTCGGTCGGCGACGCCCAGGTGTTGGCGGCCAAGGGACGCCCGGTCCTGCGGATCCACCTCGCCGAACCGGCGGCCGTCACCGAGCTGGGACGGTTGCTGCGATGAGCAGCGACGTCCGGGTCCACCCAGGTGCCGAGTCCCTCGCCGAGGCCGTCGCCGAGGCGCTGATCGCCCGGCTCAGCGACATCCAGGCAGAGGGCCGGGTGCCGGTCGTCGGGCTGACCGGCGGAACCATCGCCGCTGCGGTGCACCGCAAGGTCGCCTCGTCGCTCAACGGCTTCGATGTCGACTGGGACGAGGTCGACTTCTGGTGGGGCGACGAACGCTATGTCGACTCGAACAGTGGCGAGCGCAATGCGCGCCAGGCCCGCCGCGACCTGCTCGACCAGATCGAGGCCGACCCCGGACGGATCCACGAGATGCCCGGCACCGACTCGGGTCTCGCGCTCGCGGACGCCGCCGAGGACTACGCCGCGACCCTGCGTACCGAGGGCGGCGGCAAGTTCGACGTGCTCTTCCTCGGCATCGGGCCCGACGGGCACATCGCGTCGCTCTTCCCCGGCTCCGAGGCCGTGACCACCACCGGTGCCCTCACGGTGCCGGTGAGCGACTCCCCCAAGCCGCCGGCGCAGCGGATCAGCCTCACCCTCGAGGCCCTCAACCACGCGGATGCGGTGTGGTTCATCGCCTCCGGGGCAGGCAAGGCCGACGCCGTCGCCGCGGCCCACGCCGACGGATCCGTGACCGAGATCCCGGCACGCGGCGTCACCGGGCAGAACGAGACCGTGTGGTGGCTCGACCGGCAGGCAGGGTCAGCACTCGGATGACCGCCGCCATCAACTGGCTCGACCTGGACGGGGTCGTCAACATGCGCGACCTGGGCGGTCTGCCCACCACCGACGGCACCACGATCCGCGAGGGCAGGCTGCTCCGCTCCGACAACCTCCAGGACCTCTCACCGTCGGCTGTGCAGCACCTGGTCGAGGAGCTGGTCCTCACCGATGTCGTGGATCTCCGCAGTCACCACGAGGTCGAGTCGGAGGGACCGGGGCCGCTGCACGCGTGGTCCCGGGTCGCGCACCACCACCTGACCCTGTTGCCCGACATGGACGCGAGCTCCGGGCCGGTGGACGCCCTGCTGGTCAAGCGCGACCGCGCGCGTCGCGATGACGACCACTGGGCCAGCCATTACCTGGGCTATCTGGAGCACCGTCCCGAGTCGGTGCTGGCCGCGCTGCGGGTGATCACCCAAGCCTCCGGGGCAACCGTCGTGCATTGCGCGGCAGGCAAGGACCGGACCGGCACCGTGGTCGGGATGGCCCTCGCGGTCGCCGGGGTCACCGAGTCCGCGATCGTGGCCGACTACGCCGCGTCCGCGCAGCGCATCGACCAGATCCTCGCCCGCCTCGCTCCGCGGCCGACGTACGCCGGGGTGCTGAAGGGCGATCCGTCACGGCAGCGGCCGAAGGCCGAGTCGATGGCGCGGTTCTTCCGTGCCCTGCACGCGAAGTACGACGGCCCCGAGGGCTGGCTGGCGAGCCACGGCTGGTCTGACGCCGACCGCCAGGAGCTGCGGGCGGCGCTGCGGGACTGAGTCCCTCAGAAGATGATGTCGCCGGACTTGCGACGGGAGCGCAGGGTGGCGATCGCCTCGTCCAGGATGTCGGCCGCCTCCTGGTCGGAACGGCGCTCCTTCACATAGGCGAGGTGCGTCTTGTAGGGCTCGATCTTCGGTGCCGGCGGAGGGTTCTCCTGGTCCAGGCTGGCCGGGAGCCCGCAACGGGGGCAGTCCCACGAGTCGGGGACGTTCGCCTCGCTGGAGAAGGTGACCACCGAACGGTGGTCGTGCGAGCAGAAGTAGGTCACGCTCTGACGCGGCGCTGCCTCTCCCCGCTCGGCCTCGCCCATCGGGCCGGCGCCGACCCGGCTTCCCCGGATTGCATTTCCTGCACCAGCCACGTGTCAGTTCCTCTCGAGTCTCAGACGCCGTTGTAGGCCATCAGGAGCGACAGCGCGAAGATCGTCGCCGCCCAGATGACACCGATACCGACCGTGAGCCGGTCGAGGTTGCGCTCGGCAACCGACGAACCTCCGAGGTTGCTGGAGACGCCGCCACCGAACATGTCGGACAGACCGCCCCCGCGACCCTTGTGCATGAGGACCAGGAGGATCAGCACGGAGCTGGTGATCACGAGGATGATGGTGAAGAGCAGAGTCACGTCGGCAACCCTAACCCACACCTGCGCGGAACCAGCAAGAGCACCACGGAGCTCACAGCACCGGCATGTCGTAGAACCGGCAGACCCCGCCGAACTCGTCGGCCTGGAGGCTCGCGCCACCCACCAACGCCCCGTCGATGTCGTCCTTCGCCATGATGCCCGCGACGTTCGCGGCCTTCACCGATCCGCCGTAGAGCACGCGCAGCGCAGCACCCGTCTCCTCGCCGTGCACCTCGCTGACGCGGGCGCGGATCGCGGCGCAGACCTCCTGTGCGTCGTCCGGGGTGGCCACCTCGCCGGTGCCGATCGCCCACACGGGCTCGTAGGCAACGACGAGGCCGGAGACCTGCTCTGCGGAGAGTCCGGCCAGGGAGCCGTCGAGCTGGGCCAGGGTGAACGCGACGTGCTCGCCGCTCTGGCGGACCTGCAGACCCTCGCCGACGCAGACGATCGGAGTCATCGCGGCTGCCAGGGCCTTCTTGGCCTTGGCGTTGACGATCTCGTCAGACTCACCGTGGTGCTCGCGCCGCTCGGAGTGACCCACGACGACGTACGAGCAACCGAGCTTGGCCAGCATGCCGGCCGAGATCTCGCCGGTGAACGCACCCGAGTCCTGGGTGGACACGTCCTGTGCGCCGTAGCGGATCTTGAGCCGGTCACCGTCGACCATGGTCTGCACCGAGCGCAGGTCGGTGAACGGCGGGATCACCACCACCTCGACCTTGTCGTAGTCGTGGCGCTTGTCGGACAACGTCCAGGCCAGCTTCTGCACCAGGACGACTGCCTCCTGGTGGTTCAGGTTCATCTTCCAGTTGCCCGCCATCAGTGGGATGCGGGTCTGCCTCTTAGCCATGATCGTCAGCCTTCGTCCAAGACAGTGATACCGGGGAGTTCCTTGCCCTCGAGGTATTCGAGGCTGGCGCCGCCGCCGGTGGAGATGTGCCCGAAGGCCGCTTCGTCGAAGCCGAGCTGGCGGACCGCGGCTGCGGAGTCCCCGCCACCCACCACGGTGAGCCCCTCGACCTGGGTCAGGGCCTGGGCCACGGCGCGGGTCCCGGCCGCGAACTCGTCGACCTCGAAGACCCCCATCGGGCCGTTCCAGAAGACCGTCCTGGCGTCGGCCAGTGCGGCGGCGAACGCCGCGCTGGACGCCGGGCCGATGTCGAGCCCGAGCGCGTCGGCCGGGATCGCGTCGGCTGCGACCACCTGCGGCTGCGGGGCGCGGTCGCCCGAGGGGAAGGCGGTGTCCACGACCACGTCGTTGGGAAGCAGGATCTGCACCCCCGATTCGGCGGCGCGCTGGAGGTAGTCGCGGCAGACGTCGAGCTGGTCCTCCTCGAGCAGGCTCTTGCCGACCTCGTGGCCCTGGGCCTTGAGGAAGGTGAACACCATGCCGCCGCCGATCAGGAGTCGGTCGGCCTTCTCGAGCAGGTTGTCGATCACGCCGAGCTTGTCCGAGACCTTCGAACCACCCAGCACCACCGCATAGGGGCGCTCCGGGTCCACGGTGAGACGACGGAGTACGTCGATCTCGGTGGCCACCAGGGTGCCCATCGCGTGCGGGAGGCGCTTGGCCACGTCGTAGACGCTGGCCTGCTTGCGGTGCACGACCCCGAAGCCGTCGCTGACGTAGCCGTCGGCCAGGGCTGCCAGCTCGTCGGCGAAGGCGCCACGCTCGGCCTCATCCTTGCTCGTCTCGCCACGGTTGAAGCGGACGTTCTCCAGCACGGCGACCTGACCGTCCTCGAGCGCGGCGACGACCTCGGTGGCGCTCTCCCCCACGGTGTCGGTGGCGAAGGCGACCTGTGCACCCAGGAGCTCGCCCAGACGGACTGCGACCGGGGCCAGCGAGTAGGCGGGATCAGGGGTGCCCTTGGGCCGTCCCAGGTGCGCGGCCACGATCACCCGCGCCCCGGCCTCGACCAGCGCGCGGATCGTCGGGATGCTGGCCCGGATCCGCCCGTCGTCGGTGATGCTCGTGCCGTCCAGCGGCACGTTGAGGTCGGATCGGACGAGGATGCGCTTGCCGCTGAGGCTGCCGCCGAGTGCGGACGCGAGCGAGTCGATGCCTGCCATGACTTCCTTGTTCTTGGGGTGCGGTCTGGATCGTGTGCGGGGAGTCAGAGCGTGGAGCCGACGTGGCCGATCAGGTCGACCAGTCGATTGCTGTAGCCCCATTCGTTGTCATACCAGCCGACCACCTTGACCTGGTTCCCGATCACCTTGGTCAACGGAGAGTCAAAGATGCATGACGACGGATCCGTGACGATATCGGACGAGACGATCGGGTCGGTGGAGTACTTCACGAAACCGGAGAACGCGCCCTGCGCGGCCTCTTCGAACAGGGCGTTGATCTCCTCGACCGTGGTGTCCCTCGAGGCCTCGAAGGTGAGGTCGGTGACCGAGCCCGTGGGCACCGGCACCCGCAACGCATAGCCGTCCAGCTTGCCCTTCAGCTCGGGCAGGACGATGCCCAGCGCCTTCGCCGCCCCGGTCGAGGTGGGCACCACGTTGAGGGCTGCGGCACGCGCTCGGCGCAGGTCCTTGTGAATGTTGTCCTGGAGGTTCTGGTCCGCGGTGTAGGCGTGGATCGTGGTCATCAGGCCGCGATCGATGCCGATGCCGTCGTTGAGGATCTTCGCCATCGGAGCCAGGCAGTTGGTCGTGCAGGACGCGTTCGAGATCACCGTGTGCGCCGCGCCGTCGTACGTCGTGTGGTTGACGCCCATCACCAGCGTGACGTCCTCGTTGGTCGCCGGCGCGGAGATGATCACCTTGCGAGCGCCACCCTTGTCGACGTGGGCACGGGCCTTGTCGCCGTCGGTGAATAAGCCCGTCGACTCGACCACCACGTCGACGCCCTCGTCACCCCAGCCGATGTTGGCAGGGTCGCGTTCGGCGAACGCGCGGATCCGACTCTCCCCCACGCTGATCGCACCCTCGCCGGAGCTGACCTCCGCATCGAGCCTGCCCAGGATGGTGTCGAACTTGAGGAGGTGGGCGAGCGAGGCGTTGTCGGTCAGGTCGTTGACCGCGACCACCTCGATGTCGGCGCCCGAGGCACGCACCGCCCGATAGAAGTTGCGACCGATCCGGCCGAATCCGTTGATTCCTACTCGAACTGTCACGTGGTGCCACTCCCTGTCGGTTGCGGGTGGACTATCCGGTTCGGAACGAGACTAGCCGCTGTGCCGATGACGCACGTCACACAAGGAGGCTCAGGATTCCTCGACCAGCATGTCGGGGGTCAGCGAGGACTCCGTGTCGGGGATGCCGAGCTCCTCGGCGCGCTTGTCGGCCATCGCCAGCAGGCGACGGATGCGGCCGGCGATCGCGTCCTTGGTCAGCACGGGGTCGTGGAGCTGGCCGAGCTCCTCGAGCGAGGCCTGCTTGTGCTCGAGCCGCAGGTGACCGGCCAGCTGAAGGTGGTCGGGAACCTCGTCACCGAGGATCTCCAAAGCCCGCTCCACGCGGGCGCCGGCAGCGACTGCTGCGCGCGCCGAGCGGCGCAGGTTGGCGTCGTCGAAGTTGGCCAGGCGGTTGGCGGTGGCGCGCACCTCGCGGCGCATCCGGCGCTCCTCCCAGGCCATCAGGGATTCGTGGGCACCCAGCCTGGTCAGGAGGGCTCCGATCGCGTCGCCGTCGCGGATCACCACCCGATCCACGCCACGCACCTCGCGGGCCTTGGCCTGGATGCCGAGACGGCGGGCGACGCCGACCAGGGCCAGCGCTGCCTCGGGACCCGGACAGGTGACCTCGAGTGCGGAGGAGCGTCCGGGCTCGGTCAGCGACCCGTGCGCCAGGAACGCGCCACGCCACGCGGCGACCGCGTCGCAGCCACCGCCGGAGACCACCTGGGGCGGGAGGCCACGAACTGGCCTCCCCTGCTGGTTGAGCAGACCGGTCTGGCGGGCCAGTGCCTCACCGTCCTTGACCACCCGCAGGACATAGCGGCTGCCCTTGCGGATGCCGTTGCCCTGCACCATCGCCACCTCGGCCTGGTGGCCGAAGATCTCCGCGATGTCCGTGCGCAGCCGGCGTACGGCCGCTCCGGTGTCGAGCTCTGCCTCGACGACGACCTTGCCGCTGATGATGTGAAGTCCGCCCGCGAAGCGCAGGGTTGTGGACACCTCAGCCTTGCGGCAGCATGTCTTGGTTGTCTGGGTGCTCGCGAGCTCCGACTTCACCTGTGCCGTCATCGCCATGGGGCCGATCCTTACACACCGCGCATGATCCGCGCATAGGCGCCTGCCAACTTCTCGGGGTCGTGCCGGGGCGACCCGTCGTCCATCGACACGTCCTCGATCACGAGCTGCGCGCCGAGGCCGACGACCACCTGCTCCAGGAGCTCGGCATCGGGAACCGCTCGTGGATCGGCGAGCACCGTGTGCACGGCGAGATCGGGGGCATGGTGCAGCAGCGCTCCCAGCAGGTCCTCGGGCTGGTAACCGGAGGTCTCGCCCTTCTGCTCCTCCAGGTTGAGTACGACGATCACCCGGCCGTCGCTGCCGGCGATGGCCCGGTGCAGGCCGGGCACGATCAGGTGCGGGATCACCGAGGTGAACCAGCTGCCGGGGCCGAGCACGATCCAGTCGGCGCTGTTGACCGCCTCGATCGCCTCGGGGCAGGGCTCGGGGTCCGGAGGATCGAGCTGGATCCCGGTCAGGTGCCCCTCGGTGCGGGCGACCGCGACCTGTCCCTGCACGTGCGTGAGCACATCGGGGTCCGCGGGGTCCAGGCCGCGCACCTCGGCATGGATGTCCATCGGGGTGATCGCCATCGGCAGCACCCGCCCGTGGGCGCCGAGCAGCCGGCCGACCCACTCGAGGGCTGCTACGTGGTTGCCGAGCAGCTCCCACAGGCCCACGATCAGCAGGTTGCCGACGGTGTGCCCCTTCATCTCGCCGGTGCCGTCGAAACGGTGCTGCAGCAGTCGCGCCCAGGTCTGGCCCCACTCGTCGTCGCCGCACAGCGCGGCCAACGCCATCCGCAGGTCCCCGGGCGGGAGCACGCCGAACTCCCCGCGCAGCCGACCCGAGGAGCCGCCGTTGTCGGCGACGGTGACGATCGCGGTCAGCTCGTCGACGACCCGTCGCAGGGCGGACAGCGATGCGTGCAACCCGTGCCCCCCACCGAGGGCGACGACGGAGGCATCGACCTGGCCGCTCACTCGTTCCCCAGGTCGCGGTGCTGGGCGCGGGCGTCATAGCCCTGCTCCCGCAGCCGCGCGGCGACTGCCTCGCTCATCGCCACCGACCGGTGCTTGCCGCCGGTGCAGCCGATCGCGACGGTCAGGAACCGCTTGCCCTCGCGTAGATAGCCCGCGGCCGCCGTGGCGATGACGGGGACGAATTGATCGATGAACTGCTGTGCGTCGGGACGGGTGATGACGTAGTCGGAGACGTCCGGGTCCGTGCCGTTCATGGCGCGCAGGTCGGGCTCCCAGTAGGGGTTGGGCAGGAAGCGCATGTCGGCCATGAAGTCCGCGTCGACGGGGATGCCGTATTTGAACCCGAAGCTGACCACGGTGATCTTCAGCGTCATCGCCTCGGGGGTGCCGAAGTGCTCCGCGATCTTCGAGGCGAGCTGGTGGACGTTGAGGTTGCTGGTGTCCACCAGGACGTCGGCAGTGCCGCGCAGCGGCGCCAGCACCACGCGTTCGCGCTGCAACCCGTCGAGCAACCGGCCACCCTCCTGGAGCGGGTGCGGACGCCGTGCGGCGTCCTGTCGGCGGACCAGCACGTCGTCGTCGGCCTCCAGGAAGAGCAGCGTGGTCCGGCGGCTGATCGCCTTCTGCTCGATGTTGGCACGTAGGGTCTCGAAGAAGGCACCCGAGCGCACGTCGACGACCACCGCGATCGGCTGGTCGGTGCCGGAGTCCTCGTTGACCAGGTGCACGATGTCGGGCAGCAGCGAGGGCGGCAGGTTGTCGACCACGAAGTAGCCGAGGTCCTCGAGCTCCTTGGCGGCCGTGGACCGGCCGGCACCGGTCATCCCGGTGACGACGACGAGCTCGCCGGCTCGTTGGTCGGGTTCGGGTGTGCTCATTGGCATCAGTGCTCCTCGACTTCCCCGGTGGCGGTGTTCACGCTGACAGTCTTGCTGGTCGAGGCCCCCACTGCATCCTTGATCGCCGCAGCCGTTGCCGGACCGATACCGGGGACCTGGGCCAGCTCCTCGACGGTGGCCGTCTTGAGCTTGCGCAGCGAGCCGAAGTGCTTGATCAGGGTCTTGCGGCGGACCTCCCCCAGACCCGGGACGTCGTCGAGCAGGCTCTCCACCATCGTCTTCGAGCGACGGCCGCGGTGATGGGTGATCGCGAACCGGTGCGCCTCGTCGCGGATCCGCTGCAGCAGGTAGAGGCCCTCGCTGGACCGGGGCAGGATCACCGGGTCCTCCTCGCCCGGCACCCAGACCTCCTCCAGCCGCTTGGCCAGGCCGCAGACCGGAATGTCGTCGATGCCGAGCTCCTTGAGCGCCGCAACCGCCGCGGCGACCTGGGGCGGCCCGCCGTCGACCACGACCAGGCCGGGCGCATAGGCGAACTTGCGTGGCCGACCCGTCTCGGGGTCGACGAGCATCGGCCCCTCGGTCTCGTCGGTGCTGACCTGGGCGCTGGTCGCCTGCTCGTCGAGCATCCGGCGGAACCGGCGGGTGATCACCTCGTGCATGGAGGCGACATCGTTCTGGCCGTCAACCGACTTGATCACGAAGCGGCGGTATTCGCCCTTGCGGGACAACCCGTCCTCGAAGACGACCATGCTGGCCACGACCTCGGTGCCCTGCAGGTTGGAGATGTCGTAGCACTCGATCCGCAGGGGTACGTCGTCCAGCGTCAGCGCGGCCTGGATCTCCTCCAGCGCCCGGTTGCGGGTGGTCAGGTCGCTGGCGCGCTTGGTCTTGTGCAGGCCCAGGGCCTGCAGGGCGTTGCGTGCCACCGTGGCCTGGAGCGTCTTCTTGTCGCCACGCTGCGGGACCCTGATCGCGACCCGGCCGCCGCGGCGCTCGGCGAGCAGTTCCTCCATGGTCTCCAGCTCGGGCGGCAGTGCCGGGACGAGGATCTCACGCGGGATCGTGTCACCCTCCTCGCCGCCGTAGAGCTGGAGCAGGAAGTTCTCCACCAGCTGGCCGGTGTCCCCCTCCTCGACGCGGTCGGCGACCCAGCCGCGTTGGCCGCGGATCCGGCCGCCGCGCACATAGAAGATCTGGACGGCGACCTCGAGCGGGTCCTCGGCGACTGCGATCACGTCGGCGTCGGTGCCGTCGCCCAGGACCACCGCCTGCTTCTCGAGCGCCTTGTTCAGGGCGCCCAGGTCGTCGCGCAGCCGGGCCGCCTTCTCGAAGTCGAGCGCGTCGGAGGCGGCGTACATCTCCTTCTCGACGCGCTTGACGAAGGCGCTGGTCTGGCCGCCCATGAAGTCGCAGAAGTCGTCGACGATCGCACGGTGCTCCTCCGCGCTGACGTTGCCGACGCAGGGCGCCGCACACTTGTCGATGTAGCCGAGCAGGCAGGGTCGGCCGATCTGCGCGGACCGCTTGAACACCCCGTTGCTGCACGAGCGCATCGGGAAGACCCTCAGCAGCAGGTCGACGGTCTCCCGGATCGCCCAGGCATGCCCGTAGGGACCGAAGTAGCGGGTGCCCTTCCGCTTGGCACCCCGGCCCACCATCACCCGCGGGAACTCCTCACCGACGGTGACCGCGAGCCACGGATAGGACTTGTCGTCGCGATATTTCACGTTGAACCGCGGGTCGAACTCCTTGATCCAGGAATATTCGAGCTGCAGCGCCTCGACCTCGGTGTTCACCGTCGTCCACTCGACCGCTGCCGCGGTGGTGACCATGGTGGCCGTCCGAGGGTGCAGGTTGACGATGTCCTGGAAGTAGGACGTCAGGCGTGAGCGGAGGTTCTTGGCCTTGCCGACATAGATGACCCGGCCCTTGGCGTCCCGGAACTTGTAGACGCCCGGCTGCGTCGGAATCGAGCCGGTCTTGGGGCGGTAGGTCGACGGATCAGCCACGCCGCAACCCTACGTCCGGGCACTGACAGGCCGACCGGTGCGCCTCAGGCAGCGGTGATCTGTCCACCCTTGACCGTGATCGCGATCTCGGGGAGTCCCTCGGGTGCCGGCCCACCGGCGACGCTGCCGTCCGCGATGGCGAAGGCGCTGTTGTGGCACGAGCAGTCGATGGTCGTGGAGACGCCCGTCACCAGGCAGCCCTGGTGGGTGCAGGTGGCGGAGAATGCCTTGAACTCCCCCGCCGTCGGCTGGGTGATCACGATCTTCTCCTCGTCGAGGATCAGGCCACCGCCCACCTCGATGTCGCTCGTCTTCGCCAGCACGGTGCCCGCGTCGGGTGCGGCCGGCTTGTCGCTGGACCCACCGCCGCAGGCGGCGAGGAGGGGTACGCCGACCCCGACCACGGCGGCACCGCCGAGGGCCCGACGACGACTGAGGCAGGTGCTGGGCTCCACGGCGATCTCCTTGTTGGCTGGGGCTGCGCCCAAACCTAGCGAACCCGTTGAAACGTCAACAGCCACGCGCCTGGCTCAGTCGAGATTGATCTGGTCGCCGGTGACGCTGAGGTCCCGCGACTCCAGCGGGGACGGGGCCGGTCCACCCTGGACGCTTCCGTCACTGAGGGAGAACTTGCTCTGGTGGCAGCCACAGTCGATGGTCGTGCTCACGGCGCTGACGATGCAGCCCTGATGGGTGCACACAGCAGTGAAGCCCTTGAACTCCCCCGCCGTCGGCTGGGTGACCACGAGCTTCTCCTCGGCCAGGATCACCCCGCCGCCGACCGGGACGTCCTCGGTCGAAAGCAGGCCTGTCGACGCCTCGGCCGAGGGTGGCGAGGAGCTCTCCGACTCGTCGGCCGGCGCGCTGGGTGTCGCCGAAGTGCCTGTGCCAGTGCCTGGATCGGTGGCCTTGCTCGGTGAGTCACCGCCACCACAGGCAGCCAGCGTGGGCAGGGCGAGCCCGGCAGCGGTGAAGCCACCGAGGGTGCTGCGTCGACTGAGGTCCATGGACCTAGTCTGCCGTCGATTTCCTTGCTGCGGCAGTGCGCTTGCTGGTCGACTTCGTCGCTGCTGCCTTCTTCGCCGGACGCGTGGCCGTCTTCTTGGCCGCCTTCTTCACCGGCGCCTGCCCGGGCACGACGCCGAGGATCGGCGCCAGGAAGCGACCGGTGTGGCTGGCCGGGTTCGCCGCCACCTCTTCGGGCGTTCCCTCGGCGACCACCGTTCCGCCACGCGATCCGCCCTCGGGCCCCATGTCGATGAGCCAGTCGGCGGTCTTGATCACGTCGAGGTTGTGCTCGATGACCAGCACTGTGTTGCCCTGGTCGACCAGGCGGCCCAGCACCAGCAGCAAGCGGCTGATGTCCTCGAAGTGCAGACCCGTCGTGGGCTCGTCGAGGACATAGACGGTGCGACCGGTCGAGCGCTTCTGCAGTTCGCTGGAGAGCTTGACCCGCTGCGCCTCACCACCGGACAGGGTGGTGGCCGGCTGGCCCAGGCGGACATAGCCGAGACCGACCTCGACCAGGGTCTTCATGTGCCTGGCGATCGCGGGCACCGCGGCGAAGAACTCGGCAGCCTCCTCGATCGGCATGTCGAGGACCTCGGCGATGGTCTTGCCCTTGTAGTGCACCTCGAGCGTCTCGCGGTTGTAGCGCGCGCCGTGGCAGACCTCGCACGGGACGTAGACGTCGGGGAGGAAGTTCATCTCGATCTTGATCGTGCCGTCACCCGAGCATGCCTCGCAGCGCCCGCCCTTGACGTTGAACGAGAAGCGGCCCTGGAGATAGCCGCGCATCTTCGCCTCGGGCGTGGAGGCGAAGAGCTTACGGATGTGGTCGAAGACGCCGGTGTACGTCGCCGGGTTGCTGCGCGGCGTACGACCGATCGGCGACTGGTCGACGTGGATGACCTTGTCGACGTTCTCGATCCCGGTGATCCGGCGGTGCCGGCCCGGGACGGTGCGCGCGTTGTAGATCTGCTTGGCCAGCGAGGTGTAGAGGATGTCGTTGACCAGCGTCGACTTCCCCGAGCCGGAGACACCCGTCACGGCACAGAACACCCCGAGCGGGAACGAGACGTCGACGTCCTGCAGGTTGTGCTCGGTGGCTCCGTGCACGGTGAGGTCGCGGCCCTTGGTCAGCGGACGGCGTACGTCGGGGACGGGGATCTGGCGACGACCCGACAGAAAGGCGCCGGTGGAGGAGTCCTTGTCGTCGAGGAGCTCCTTGACCGTGCCGGAGACGACGACCTGGCCACCGTGCTCGCCGGCACCGGGACCGATGTCGACGACCCAGTCGGCGGCGCGGATGGTGTCCTCGTCGTGCTCGACGACGATCAGGGTGTTGCCGAGGTCACGCAGGCGCACCAAGGTCTCGATGAGTCGCTGGTTGTCGCGCTGGTGCAGGCCGATGGACGGCTCGTCGAGGACGTAGAGGACGCCGACCAGGCCGGCTCCGATCTGCGTCGCGAGGCGGATCCGCTGTGCCTCACCACCCGAGAGCGAGCCCGACGGCCGGTCGAGGGAGAGGTAGTCGAGGCCGACGTCGAGCAGGAAGTTGAGCCGCTCCTGGATCTCCTTGAGCACCCGCTCGCCGATCTGGCGCTCCCGGACGCTCAGGTCGAGGGTGCGCAGGTGGTCGGCGGTCTCGTTGATCGGCAGGGCGCAGAGCTCGGCGATGTTGAGGCCACCGGCCTCGCGGCTGCCCAGGGTGACCGCCATCGAGACCGGCTTGAGCCTGCTCCCCCGACAAGCCGGGCAGGGCACCTCGCGCATGAACCCCTCGAAGCGGTCCCGGCTGGTGTCGGTCTCCGCCTCGCGGTGGCGACGCTCGATGTAGGGCCGGACGCCCTCATAGGCCGCGTAGTAGGAGCGCTCGCGGCCGTAGCGGTTCTTGCTGCGCACGTGCACCTTGGTGGGGTGGCCGTCGAGGATGATCCGCTGGAACTCGGGCGAGAGGTTCTCCCACGGGGTGTCGACATCGAAGCCGAGCTCGTCACCCAGCGCCTTGAGGAGTCGCCCGAAGTAGTCCGCCACGTGTGCGCCGCTCCACGGCTGGATCACGCCTTCGGCGAGGGTGGCCTGCGGGTCGCTCACGACCAGCTCCGGGTCCACCTCCATCCGGGTGCCGAGGCCGGAGCACACCGTGCACGCGCCGAACGGGGAGTTGAACGAGAACGAGCGCGGCTCGAGGTCGTCGGTGTCGAGGGTGTGGTCGTTGGGGCACGACATCTTCTCCGAGAACTTGAGCTCGCGCTCGGGGTCCTTGGCATCGCGGTCGACGAAGTCGAACACGACCAGACCACCGGCCAGGCCCAGCGCGGTCTCCACGGAGTCGGTGAGCCGGCGCTTGGCCGAGCCCTTCACCGCGAGCCGGTCGACGACCACCTCGATGGTGTGCTTCTTCTGCTTCGCCAGGGTCGGCGGCTCGGCGAGCTGGTGCGTCTCGCCGTTGATCCGAGCCCGGGAGAACCCCTGGCCCTGCAGCGAGCGGAACAGCTCGACGTACTCGCCCTTGCGGCCGCGGATGACCGGGGCCAGCACCTGGAAGCGGGTGCCCTCGTCGATCTCCATGATCCGGTCGACGATCTGCTGCGGGGTCTGCCGTTCGATCGGCGCACCACAGGTCGGGCAGTGCGGACGACCGGCGCGCGCATAGAGCAGGCGCAGGTAGTCGTAGACCTCGGTGATCGTGCCGACGGTGGAGCGCGGGTTCTTGGAGGTGGACTTCTGGTCGATGGAGACCGCGGGCGAGAGGCCCTCGATGAAGTCGACGTCGGGCTTGTCCATCTGGCCGAGGAACTGACGCGCATAGGCCGAGAGCGACTCGACGTAGCGTCGCTGCCCCTCGGCGAAGATCGTGTCGAAGGCAAGGCTGGACTTGCCCGACCCGGACAACCCGGTGAAGACGATGAGGGCGTCTCGCGGCAGGTCGAGCGAGACGTCCTTAAGGTTGTGTTCGCGGGCACCGCGGATGATGAGTTGATCGGCCACGGACATACCTTACAAGGTGGTTCGAACAGGTGTTCGTGATCACACGCCGCGGCTGGTGTCCTAGTCTCGTGCCATGACTGACTACACCGGCGACGTGACCCCCGGCGGACCGGCCGATGTCCGCGAGCTCGACCAGTTGACGATCGCGAAGATGGCGGTCGACGAGAAGATGGCGAACAACGCCTACCTGCTGACCTGCCGCACCACCGACGAGAAGCTGCTGATCGACGCGGCCGACGACGCGCCCGCACTGTTGTCACTCGTCAACGGCTCGCTGTCCGCTGTCGTCACCACGCACCAGCACTGGGACCACCACCGCGCGCTGGCCGACGTCGTCGCCGCCACCGACGCTCCGGTGCATGCCGGCGCACCGGATGCCGACGCGATCACCGAGCAGACCGGTGTGCAGATCGCCCGCCGGCTCGAGCACGGCGACGAGGTCCGCGTCGGTGAGGTGTCGCTGTCGGTGATCGCGATCGCCGGGCACACGCCGGGCTCGGTAGCCCTGCTGTATGCCGACCCGTCGGGCCACCCACACCTGTTCACCGGGGACTCCCTGTTCCCCGGCGGTCCTGGGAGGACCATAGAGGCGGAGGACTTCGACTCGATCATGGCCGACCTGCAGACCAAGGTCTTCGACCGGTTGCCGGACGAGACGTGGTTCTACCCCGGACACGGCAACGACTCCACTCTCGGCGCCGAGCGTGACTCGGTCCCCGGGTGGCTTGAGCGCAGATGGTGACGGACCCCGACGAAGAGTCCCTCGCGATCCTCGATCGGGGAGCCGCAGAGCTCTGGCGCAACGGTTTGCTCGTTGGGCACCTGACATCCGCACTGGAACGTGGGTGGGGGCTGGCGCGACCGCTCGGCACTCAGACTTTCGTTTGGTTCCTCGTCACCCTCGTCGACGGAGGCCGCTACATCATCGAGGACTACCCGCCTTACGCCACGCTCCCTGACGCGCTCATAGGTCGTCTCGAGCCCGAACAGTCCTCGGACGGTGACTTCGAGGTGCGCTGGTTGACCGGCGAGGCACGAGCCCGGGCGTGGACCGACTATGGCATCCATGAGTCCTTCGGCTCCTATCGCTTCGAAGGAAGCCACGTCCAGGAGTGGTGGTGGTCGCGTCTCCTCGACCGCCTCAAGGGGCGCTCATGACCCGGACAATGTGTTGTCCATCAACGGGCAACTCCCTCTTCCCCGGCGGTGTCGGTGCGACCTTCGGTGACGACGAAGCCTTCGCCCAGCTCGTCAACGAGGTGGAGACCAAGGTCTTCGCGACACTGCCGGACGACACCTGGTTCTATCCGGGTCACGGCAAGGACGGACAGCTGGGCAACGAGCGTCCGCACGTGGCGCAGTGGCGCGAGCGCGGCTGGTGAAGCGGTGGGGCTCGGACGAGCCCCACCGGCTCAGCCGTTGTAGGTGATCTTCAGCTTCTCCGTGAGAGGCACCGACTGGCACCCCAGACGTACGCCGTCGGCGAGGTCGTCCGCGTCGAGCACCTCGTTGTGGCGCATCTTCACCTCACCCTCGAGGACCAGGCAGGCACAGGCGCTGCACTGACCCTCGCGGCAGGAGAACGGAGCCTCGACGCCCTTGGACTCGAGGAAGTCCAGCACCGTCTGGTTGGCCGGGTAGTCATCGAACTCGTAGTGCTGGCCGTCCAGCTCCACCTCGAGGCGGACCGGGCCGGTCACCGCGACCTCGTCGTCGTCCTCGTGGTCATCGGCGTCGGCCAGCGTCTGCTCGGCCTTCTGCAGCTCCTCGACATCGCCGAACGGGTTTCCGCCGAGCGAGACGAACTTCTCCTGGTGGCGGCGCTCACGCGGGAACTCGAGCTCGCGCAGGGCCAGGGAGACCGACTTCATGAACGGCGCCGGGCCGCAGCAGAAGGCGTCGTACGTCGTGAAGTTGGCGGCGAATGCCTTGAGCTGCTCCAGCGACGGCAGTCCTTGGACCGACTCGAGCCAGTGCACGACGATGAGCCGCTCCGGGTTGGCCGCCGAGAGCGCCGCCCACTCACGCGCGAAGATCACGGACTGCTCGTCGCGGTTGGCGAAGAAGACCACGATCTTGCCGCTGCCGTTGGCCAGCGCGGTCCGCGCGATCGAGATGATCGGGGTGACCCCGCTGCCGCCCGCGAAGAGCAACAGGTCGTGGTCGAGGTTCGCGGGGGTGAAGATGCCGCTCGGCGGAAGCACCCGCACGGTGTCGCCGGCCTTGAGGTTGTCGCAGATCCAGTTCGAGGCATAGCCGTCGACCGTGCGCTTCACGGTGACCGTGAGCGGCTGGTCGCCAACCGGTGAGCTGCTCAGCGAGTAACAACGCGCCGCAAGCCCGGTCTCATCGCTGGGCACGGCCAGGGTGAGGAACTGGCCGGGCTTGTAGTCGAAGTGGTCCTTGGCCTCCGGGGTCAGGTCGAAAACCACGGAACAGGCGTCCGAGGTCTCGTTGATCACCTCGAGGACTGGTAGGACGAACGACTCAGTATCCATCTTCTGCTCCGATGGGGATTTTGCCCTCGCGGGTGGCCGCTTCGATGCTGGCGACCAACCGTGGGCACGACACGTGGACCTGGCGCCCGTCTGGCGCCGTGGACATTCTCGCGAACTCAGGGCATCGGGACACGGCCTGTCCCGACCACTGGATGGAGGTGTGGTGCTCGCTGTTCTTCTTCACCCCCACCGTGGCCAGACAGTCCAGGCACTCGACCTGATTCAACCGCGCCTCGGTGTAGAGGAACTGGTCCTCGATGGTGTCCGCGTTGGTCGGCACGATGTAAGCCATCAGGCGTCCGCAGGCTGGGCTGCTTCCTCGGCCGCCTTCTTCGCAAGGTTCTCCGCCACCTCGGCGCGCCAGAACTCGTTGGCCTTGGTGGTGTCCACCTCGAACTCGAAGCGGTCGGTCATCTCCGCGACGACGTCGGCCTTGTCGACGTAGAACTGCTCATACCACCGGCGCAGCTGGTAGACGGGCCCGTCCTCCTCGCACAGCAGCGGGTTCTGCACGGGCGCCTTGTTCAGCCAGATGTGCACGTCCTGCATGAAGCCGTCGCCGAACATGTCGGCGTACTTCTTGCCAATGTAGTTGGCCGTCTTGTCGTCGAGGCCCTCGGGCTTCTCAACGCAGAGGCCGTACTGCAGCTTGAAGGAATCAGGTCCGGTCGGGATGTGGCAGTTGACCAGGATCACCTTGGTGATGAAGCCCTTGTAGTCAGTGGTGAGCCAGTTGATCATGTAGCTCGGCCCGTAGTAGGTCGCCACCGACTCCAGGACCAGGTCCTCGTCGCCGTAGCCGTCGCCGGCCATGTCCGGGCGCCCTGTCGACTCCATGAACTGGGTGGCCATGTGGCCCTCGAAGACGTTGCGGAAGTTCGTCGGGAACGCGAAGTGGATGTAGAAGAAGTGCGCCATGTCCACGACGTTGTCGACGATCTCGCGGCAGTGCGCGGTCGGTACGTCGAGCACGTTCCAGGTCCACTCGGTGTAGCGATCCGTGCCGACGCCCTCGAGCTCGGGCGGCAGGATGTCCATGTCCGCAGGGCTGCCCTCGACGTCGTGCCAGACCAGCACCTGCCCGTTGCGGACCACGGTCGGGTAGGTCTGCGTGCGGGCCCGCAGCGGGACGCGGCGGGCATAGGGGATCGCCTTGCACTTGCCGTCGCCGCCCCAACGCCAGTCGTGGAACGGGCAGGCGATCTCGTCGCCCTTCACGGTCCCCTGGGTCAGGTCGCCGCCCATGTGCCGGCAGTAGCCGTCGAGCACCTTGATCTCGCCGCTGCTGTCCGACCAGACGACGAGCTTGCCGCCGAACGCCTCGACGGCGTGCGGCTTGCCGTCACGGAAGGACTCGGCCAGGCCGAGGCAGTGCCAACCGCGGGCAAAGCGTTCGGGCGCGGAACCCCGGTCGAGAAGGCGGGCGTCAGACATGGAAGCTCCTCATGAACGTGGAAGCGCTAGCGCAAAATGAGAACACGTTATAGTTTTACCACATGTACGTCGCCCTGACACCAGACCAGGAACGCCTCCGCGAAGAACTCCGAGGCTACTTCTCCGAGCTCGTCACACCCGAGCGTCGCGCCGCGCTGGCCATGGCCACCGGCGAGTTCGGCGACGCGCAGGTCTACAAGGAGGTCATCCGCCAGCTCGGCACGGACGGATGGCTGGGGATCGGCTGGCCCGAGGAGTACGGCGGCCAGGACCGGTCGATGATCGAGCAGCTGATCTTCACCGATGTCGCCGCAGTGGCCGGCGTACCGATCCCCTATCTCACGCTGAACACCGTGGGCCCGACGATCATGCGCTACGGCTCGGACGAGCAGAAGGAGTTCTTCCTCCCGAAGATCCTCGCCGGCGACCTGCACTTCTCGATCGGTTACTCCGAGCCGGGTTCGGGAACGGACCTGGCCTCGTTGAAGACCCGCGCGGTCCGCGAGGGCGACGAGTGGGTGATCAACGGCCAGAAGATGTGGACCTCGCTGATCCAGTACGCCGACTGGATCTGGATGGCCTGCCGCACCGACCCCGACCTGCCGCGCCACAAGGGACTCTCGATGATCCTGGTGCCGGCCGACGCACCGGGCTTCTCCTACACGCCGGTGCACACGGTGGCTGGCGTGCACACCAGTGCGACGTACTACGAGGACGTGCGCGTCCCGGTCACCAACCTGGTCGGCGAGCTCAACGGCGGCTGGAGCCTGATGACCAACCAGCTCAACCACGAGCGGGTCGCCCTCACCTCCTCCGCCGCGCTGGTCGAGTCCATCGAGCAGGTACGCCGGTGGGCCCAGGACACCAAGAAGGCCGACGGGTCCCGGGTGATCGACGCCGAGTGGGTGCAGATCCTGCTCGGCCGCGCACACGCCCGCACCGAGGCCCTGACCCTGGTCAACTGGAAGCTGGCCTCGAGCGTCGACTCGCTCTCGCCGGCCGATGCCTCCGCCACCAAGGTCTATGGTTCGGAGCTCGCCACCGAGGTCTACCGGGCCCTGATCGAGATCGTCGGGCCGCACGCCGGACTGACCAGCGACTCCCCCGGTGCCGTGCTGGCCGGGCGCCTCGAACGCTACTTCCGCTCCTCGCTGGTGATGACCTTCGGCGGCGGCACCAACGAGATCCAGCGCGACATCATCGGCTACGTGGCCCTCGGGCTGCCGGCAGCCCGACGCTGACCAGGCCGAGAGAACAGGACACACCATGGACTTCACCTTCACCCCCGAGCAGGAGGACGCGGCCGCACTCGCAGCCGGGATCCTCGCGGACAAGACCACCCCGGAGCGGATGCGCGCGGTCGAGAAGGCCGGCGACCGGTTCGACCGCGACCTGTGGCAGGCCCTCGGCGACGCCGGGCTGCTCTCCCTCGCCGTGCCCGAGGAGTACGACGGCGCCGGACTCGGCCTGATCGAGCTCAGCCGGGTGCTGATCGAGGTCGGCCGCAAGGTCGCCCCGGTCCCCCTGGCCACGCACGGACCGGCTGCCCTGGTGCTCGCCGAATTCGGCACCGACGCGCAGAAGCAGGAGTGGCTGCCCCGCGCAGCCACCGGCGAGGCCGTGCTGAGCACAGCCCTGACCGAAGAGCTCGAGCACCTGCCCGCCACCCCCGGCGTGACCCTGGTCGACGGCGTCCTCAACGGCACCAAGACCCTGGTCCGCGCGGGAACCGTGGCGGACCTGCTGCTGGTCACCGCGAGCACGCCCACCGGAACCGTGGTGGCGCTGGTCCGCCCCGGTGACCCGGGGGTCACCGTCTCGGCCCAGCGCACCAGTGACGGCGACACGACCGCCCTCGTCCAGCTCGACGGCGTACCCGTCGGCGCGGACCGGATCCTGGGCGAGGCCGACGGCGGTGCGGACGGCGGGGCCGCGACGCGCCTGGCCCAGGTGGCCACCGCCGCTGCCTGCGCCGAGCTGGCCGGGGTCGTCCACGGTGCGGTGCGGCTGACTGCCGACTATGCCAAGACCCGTGAGCAGTTCGGTCGCCCGATCGGCAGCTTCCAGGCTGTGGCCCAGCGTCTGGCCGACGGCTACATCGACAGTCTCTTCCAGGAGCTGACCCTGTGGCAGGCCGTCTGGCGGCTCACCGAGGGCCTGCCGACCACGACCGAGCTGGCGATCGCGAAGATGTGGGCGGCCGATGCGGCGCACAAGGTCGCGCACACCACCGTGCACGTCCACGGTGGCGTGGGCATCGACCTGGACGGTGAGGCGCACCGCTACTTCACGGCCGCCAAGCGGTTCGAGTTCTCCTTCGGGGGCACCACCGAGCAGTCGCTGGCCATCGGTCGGGCACTCGCCGCTCGATGACGTGACCCCGGTGGCTCGGAGCCAGCACGCCGATGGCAAGTCGTCGTCGCGTGGCTACCGTGGAGGCCATGGAGCCCAACGACGGTGACGCTGTCCTCGACCTCCCCTCACGCGCCGACTTCGATGCGTGGCTGGAGGCCCAGCCCGCGGCGACGCGTGCGGTCTGGGTGCGGACGGCGAAGAAGTCGTCAACCCTGGAGTCGATCACCGAGGACGAGATGGTCGACGTCGGCCTGTGCCACGGCTGGGTCTCCGCCGTACGCCGTCGCTGCGACGAGGACACCTACCTGCAGCGCTACACCCGCCGGACCAGGACCAGCAAGTGGTCCCGGATCAACATCGCCAAGGTCGAGCAGCTCACCGCCGCCGGTCTGATGCGTCCCGGCGGACTGGCCGAGGTGGCGGCCGCCAAGTCGGACGGACGCTGGGAGAACCCGTGGACCTGAGGGCCCTCAGCGCCAGGCAAAGGTTGGCTGCTCGAAGTCGACGACCGGCTCCGGGTTTCCCTCCAGCGCGAGCCACCTGAACTGCACCAGCACGGCACCTGTCGGTGCGTGGATCAGGTCGTTGCCCAGCGGCACCTGGACCACCGGCCGGTCACTCTCCGGGATGTCCACGAACCGCGGTGAGTCGGGCACCAGCAGGTTGTGCAGGCCGATCCGGTAGGCGGCGAGCACCTCGTCCGGGGACGGCGCGATGTCGAGTCGACCGCCACCCCACACCACCACCGGGGTGATCACATAGCCGGAGCGGGTCGGATAGTCGTCGAGCAACCCGAGCACCGCGTCGCGGCCCAGCTCGATGCCGATCTCCTCGTGGGTCTCCCGCAGTGCCGCGTCGACGGCGTCCTCACCCTCGTCGAGCCGGCCACCCGGTAGCGCCCACTGGGTGGCGTGTGCGCGCAGCCGGGCTGCTCGACGGCACAGCACGAAGGCGGCACCGCCGGCGACGTTCGCCATCCGGCCGTCAAGATCGCCCGCTCCGCCCGGGATCACCCGCATCGCGCCGTCCTCCCACGGGGACGGGTCGATCCGGTCCTCCCCCACCTGGGAGTCGACGACCAGGATGGCCACGGCGGCATGGCGTCGCCCCTCGACCGGGACCACCCGGCGCCGGTGTCCGGCGAGGTTGGTGCGGATCCGGTCACGCAGGGCGTCGTCGTAGGCCAAGGGAGTCACCCGGCCATTGTCGCCCGGCGTCTCACCAGCCCGGAGGCAGGTCCGTGAAGTCGGGCTGGCGCCCTTCGGCGAAGGCGGTCAGTGCCTCCAGGTTCGCCGGACCACCCATCAGCTCGACGAAGGCCGCGTTCTCGCGCTCACGGGCCGCGGCGATCGCGGCGCGGTGCGGCTCGGTCATCGTCCGCTTCACCGCGACCAGGCTGGAGATCGGCCGTGAGGCCAGCACCACGGCATGCCGGCGAGCGGTGGCCATCAGGTCCTCGGGTGCGCAGAGCTTCCAGACCAGGCCCATCGCGTGCGCTTCCTCGGCCTGGATCCACTCGGCCGAGAGCAGCATCCAGGCCGCGTCCTGACGGCCCACGAGCTGTGGGAAGAGCAGGCTCGATGCGGCCTCGGGGGCGACCCCGAGGCTGGTGAAGGGGCACTTCAGCTTGGCCGTGGTGGACATGAACGACAGGTCGGCGAAGCCCAGGATGGTCGCACCGATGCCCAGCCCCAGTCCGTTGACGGCAACCACCAGCGGCTTCGGGAAGTCGACCAACGCATCGAGCAGTCCGGGGAAACCGTGCTTGCCGCGCTGGAAGTCCGGATTGGTGGCGATCTGCTGCATCTCGAGCAGGTCGGTGCCGGCGCTGAACGCCCGCCCCTCACCAGTCAGCAGGACCACGGCGACCGACGAATCGGCCGCAGCGTCGAGCAGTGCGTCGGCCAGGGCGTCGTACAACTCCTCGTTGAAGGCGTTGAGCGCCTCCGCCCTGGCCAGCGTCAGGGTGCGGACCCGGTTGGCGTCCTCGACCCGCAGCACCATCAGGAGTCGAGGCCCTGCAGGCCTGCGACGGTGGCGTTGTACTCCTCGACCAAGTCGGCCATCACCTCGGCCACCGGGCGCACCTTGTTGGTCCGACCGACGATCTGCCCGGCCGGCATCGAGATGGTCTCCGGGTTGTCGCCGGAGTTCATCCGGTTGTGCGCGTCGGCGACGAGCAGGTTCTGCAGCGGCATCGGCAGCGGGGACGGTGCGCCCTCCTCGGTCCAGGCCTCGGTCCACTTGGTCTTGAGCAGGCGCGCCGGCTTCCCGGTGTAGACGCGGGTGCGCACGGTGTCGCCCGATCCGGCTGCCAGCAGCGCGTCGCGGATGCCGGTGCCCGCGGAGAGGTCGTACTCCTCCACGGTCAGCCAGAGCGAACCGGTCCAGGCGCCCTGCGCGCCGAGCGCCATCGCAGCAGCCATCTGCCGGCCGGAGCCGATCCCACCGGCGGCGAGGACGGGTACGTCGGGACCGACGGCGTCCACGATCTCCGGGGTGAGCACCATCCCGGCGATCTCACCGGTGTGGCCACCGGCCTCGTAGCCCTGGGCGACGATGATGTCGACCCCGTTCTTCACGTGCGAGAGCGCGTGCTTCGCAGCGCCGGCCAGGGCAGCCACCTTCACACCGGCCGCATGGGCCTGCTCGATGACGTCGACCGGCGGCGAGCCGAGGGCGTTGGCGATCAACACGGGACGGTGCGACAACGCCACGTCGACGTGCGAGCGTGCCACCGAGTGCAGCCAGCCGAGAACTCCCTCCCGGCCCTCGCCTTCGGGCAACGGTGGCACGCCCAGCTTCTGGAGGGTCTGGTCCACGAAGGAGATGTGCTCCTCGGGGATCATCGCCTTGAGGTCGACAGCCTTGCCCTCGGTGGGGATCTTCATCGGCATCACGACGTCGACACCGTAGGGCTTGCCGTCGGTGTTCTCGTCGAGCCAGGTCAGTGCCTTGTCGAGCTCGTCGGCGTCGTTGAACCGCACGGCACCCAGGACGCCCAGGCCACCGGCGCGGGAGACGGCCGCGGCAACGTGCTCGGAGGGGGTGAAGGCGAAGATCGGTACGTCGATGCCGAGGGCCTCGCAAATTGGTGAGCGCATCAGACTGCAGCCCTTTCGGTGTCGGCCCGGCCGGTATCGGCCAGGGCAAGTTCCTTGGCGCGGGGGTATTGCGCCTTTCCAGTGGCGTTGCGCGGGATCTCGTCGACGACGGTCAGCCCGCGCGGAAGCTTGTAGCCGGAGAGCAGGGGGCGCAGGAAGTCGCGCAGCTCCTCGAGGGTGAGCGTCTCCCCCTCGCGCAGCTCGATGACGGCGTTGACGCTCTGGCCGTACTTCTCGTCCGGCAGCCCGATCACGAGCACGTCGTAGACGGCGGGGTGTCCCTTGATCGCCATCTCGACCTCCTCGGGGTAGACCTTCTCCCCGCCGGTGTTGACGCAGTTGGAGCCGCGTCCCAGGAGGGTGAGCCGGTTGCCCTCCTCGATCCGGGCGTAGTCGCCGGGGATCGAGTAGCGCATGCCGTCGATCTCGATGAACGTCTTCGCGGACTTCTCCGGGTCCTTGTAGTAGCCGACCGGGACGTAGCCGGCCTTCGCCGTACGTCCGACCTTGCCGACGTCGACGCTCGGGTCGAGGACCTTGCCGTCGTCGTCGATCACCACGGTGCCGGCGGCGATGGTGACCACGGGGCCGTCGGTGGACAGTGCGCTGGCGTCCTGGAGTCCGGTGCCCTGGAAGCCGGTCTCCGACGAGCCGACGGAGTCGGTGAAGACGGCGTTGGGGAACTTGGCCATCCAGCGCTCCTTGACCGCCTTGGAGAAGACCGCGGCGCTGCTGGCGATGGCGAAGAGGCTCTGGCCGTCGAAGCCGCCCTCCTCGTAGGCCTCGATCAGCGGGCGCGCCATCGCGTCGCCGGTCATGAAGACCATCTGCACCTTGTGCTCGTCGATCAGCTGCCAGGTCTGGACCGGGTCGAACTTGGGCGCCATGATCGTCAGCTGGCCGGCGAACAGGTGCATAAGCAGGCTGGCCTGCGCGCCACCGTGCATCAGCGGGCTGAGCGGCAGGGTGATCAGGGAGGCCCCGGCGGCCGCGGCCTCGGACTGGTCGAACTCGGTCTTGAGCTCGCCGGTCATGAAGTCGACGCCGCCGCCCAGGACTCGCCAGAAGTCCTCGTGGCGCCACATGACGCCCTTCGGGAAGCCGGTGGTGCCGCCGGTGTAGATGATGTGGATGTCGTCGGCGCTGCGGGGACCGAAGTCCCGGGCGTCGCTCTGGCCGGCCATCGCGTCCTCGAGAAGGACGCCGCCGTAGCCGCTGACGTCACTGGCGTCGTCGGTCTCGAGCGGGTTGGGCACCGCGATGATCGTCTTGAGCCGGTCGAACTTCGGGGCCACCTGGCCCACCAGTCCGGCGTACGCGCGATCGTGGATCAGCCCGACCAGGTCGGCGTTGTCGAAGAGGTAGTCGAGCTCGCCGGCGACGTAGCGGTAGTTCACGTTGATCGACACGGCGCGGACCTTGAGGATCGCGATCAGGCCGATGACGTGCTCGATGCTGTTCTTGGCATAGAGGCCGACGTGGTCACCCACCCCGATCCCCTGGGCGGCGAGGTAGTGCGCCAGCTGGTTGGACTTGTGCTCCAGCTCGGCAAAGGTGATCGCGTCGTCGCCCACCCGGACCGCAAGGCGATCGGGGACGGCGTCGACGGCGTGCTCGAAGAGATCAGCGATGTTCAGGGCCATGCTGATGAGACTAGAACACGTTCTCGTTTCTGACTAGAGTCCTTTCCATGACCACCAAAAATGAAGCTGAGAACGCAGCCGGGAATGAACCCCACTGCCTCGTAGAGCTCGTCGACCACAAGCTCATCGTGACCATGAACCGCCCCCAGGCGCGCAACGCGCTGTCGGGCGAGATGCTCTCGATCATGGAGCAGGCGTGGGAGCGCGCCAACACCGATCCCGAGGTCCGGGTCGTCATCCTGACCGGCGCCGGTGGCTACTTCTGCGCAGGCGCCGACCTCAAGGCGATGTCGAAGGACTCCCCCAGCGACAAGTTCGAGTCCGGCTCCTACGACCCGAGCATCATCAAATCGCTGCTGAAGGGCTATCGACTCACCAAGCCGCTGATCGCGGCCGTCGAAGGCCCGGCCATCGCCGGTGGCACCGAGATCCTCACCGCCACCGACATCCGCATCGCCGGCGAGTCCGCCAGGTTCGGCGTCTCGGAGGCGAAGTGGAGCCTCTATCCGCTCGGTGGCTCGGTGGTGCGCCTGCCCCGCCAGGTGCCCTACACGGTGGCGATGGACCTGCTGCTGACCGGTCGCCACATCAAGGCGCCCGAGGCTCGCGAGATCGGCCTGATCGGGTACGTCGTACCCGACGGCGAGGCGTTGGCGAAGGCGCACGAGGTCGCCGATCTGATCTGCGCCAACGGCCCGCTCTCGATCCAGGCGATCGTGAAGACCGTCCGGGACTCCGAGGGCAGGCACGAGGACGAGTGCTGGGTCGACGACGCTCGCATCGGCGCCGCGGTCTTCGCCAGCAACGACGCGAAGGAGGGCCCGCGCGCCTTCGCCGAGAAGCGGAAGCCGAACTTCACCGGCTCCTAGCCGACGCTTCGGCCGCCCTCCCAGAACCGCGCGCGCAGCGCCTTCTTGTCGGGCTTGCCGAGTCCCGTCAGCGGGATCGAGTCCACCGCGATCACCTGCTTGGGCGCCTGGACCGCACCCTTGCGCTCCTTGACCGCAGCCTGGATCTCGGCCGTGACGGCGTCGGTGAGCTCGGCGCCGTCACGCAGGACGACCAGCGCGGTGACGGCCTCCCCGAACTTTTCGTGGGGAGTGCCGATCACCGCGACCTGGGCGACGGCGGCGTGCTCGGCCACGACGTCCTCGACCTCGCGGGGGAAGACGTTGAAGCCGCCAGTGACGATCATGTCCTTGGTCCGGTCGACGATGAACCAGAAGCCGTCCTCGTCCTCACGGGCCACGTCGCCGGTGTGCATCCAGCCGTCCCGGAACGTTGCCGCGGTCTCGTCGGGAAGGTTCCAGTAGCCGCCGGCCAGCAGCGGCCCGGAGACACAGATCTCCCCCGGCTCGCCCTGGGCCACCGGCGTTCCGTCCTCGCCGAGCAGGGCGGCGCGGATGAACGCGGAGGGCCGTCCGCACGACGTCAGCCGCGCGGTGTCGTGGTCACCCTTGCCGAGGTAGGTGATCGCCATCGGCGCCTCGGACTGGCCGTAGTACTGCGCGAAGATCGGACCGAACCGGTCGATCGCCTCCTGCAGGCGCACCGGGTTGATCGCGGACGCGCCGTAGTAGACGGTCTCCAGGCTGGACAGGTCCCGAGTTTTCGAGTCCGGGTGGTCGAGCAGGGCATAGAGCATCGACGGCACCAGCATGGTCGCGGTGATCCGCTGCTCCTCGATGGTGCGGAGCACCTCGGCAGGATCGAACTTCGGCAGCACCACCAGGCAGCCGCCCTTCATCACCGTCGGCACGAAGAAGGCGGCACCGGCGTGCGAGAGCGGCGTACACATCAGGAAGCGCGGGTTGTCGGGCCATTCCCATTCCGACATCTGGATCTGGGTCATCGTGTTCATCGCCCGCGCCGTGCCGATGACGCCCTTGGGCTTGCCCGTGGTGCCACCGGTGTAGGTGATCGAGACGATGTGGTCGGGCGGCAACAGCGCCGCCGTCAACGGCGAGGGGTCGTACGACGCGGCCGCGGCGGCCAGGTCCTGCCCGATGTGGGCGAGCTCCTCGGGGACCGGGCCGATCGTCAGCACCTTGGTCAGCGTCGGCACCTTCTCGAGCAGGCCGAGTGCGCGCTCGACGAACATCGGCACCGGGTCGATGATCAGCGTGCTGATCCCGGCGTCGGCGATCACGTAGGCGTGGTCGTCGAGCGACCCGAGCGGGTGCAGCGACGTACGCCGGAAGCCCTGGGTCTGGCCGGCGCCGAGGATGAAGAGCACCTCGGGTCGGTTCAGCGCCAGCAGCGCCGAGGACGAGCCGGTCCCGGCGCCGAGCGCCTCGAAGGCCTGGACGTACTGGCTGATCCGCGCGGCGACCTCGCCGCCGGTGAGCACGGTGTCGCCGAGATACATCACCGGGTCGTTGCGGTGCCGCTTGAGCGCGGCCACCATCAGGTCGCCGTTGTGCGTGCCGTCATACATGTTGCTCATCCGAGCACCTCCGCGATTCGTCGTACCTCGTCGCCCGTGCGGCAACTGAGCAGGAGTGTGGTCACTCCGGTTTCCTCCCATTGCGCGACGCGCTCCTTGACGGCGCTCGCGGTGCCGACGATGTGCATGTCGTCGACCAGCTCGTCGGGGATCAGGGCCGTGGCCCCTTCGCGGTCCCCGGCGAGGAACAGCTTCTGGACCTCGTCGGTGATGCGCTCATAGCCCATCCGTTCGAAGACCTGCTTGTGGAAGTTGGCCTCCTTGGCCCCCATCCCGCCCATGTAGAGCGCGACGGTGGGCTTGAGGCGGTCGAGGACGGCCTGGCGCGCGGGCCCGTCGTCCTCGGTGATCTGCAGGTGGCAGGTGGCGGTGATCTCGAAGTCCGCGCGGGTACGTCGTGCTCCCGGGCGCGCGAAGCCCTCGTCGAGCCAGGGCTGGTACATCCCCGAGGACTTCGGGGTGTAGAAGATTGGGATCCAGCCGTCGGCGATCTCGGCGGTCTGCGCCACGTTCTTGGGGCCCTCGGCGCCCAGCCAGATCGGGATGTCGGAGCGCAACGGGTGCACGATCGACTTCAGCGGCTTGCCCAGCCCGACGGCGCCGGGGCCGTCGAAGGGCAGGCGATGGTGCGGGCCGTCGTTGGTGACCGGAGCCTCCCGGGCGAGCACCTTGCGGATGATCTCGACGACCTCACGGGTCCGGGCCAGCGGCTTGGCGAAGGCCTGGCCGTACCAACCCTCCACGACCTGTGGGCCGCTCACGCCCATGCCGAGGATGAAGCGACCGTTCGAGAGGTGGTCGAGGGTCAGCGCGTGCATCGCGATCGAGGCCGGACTGCGTCCGGACATCTGCACGATCGAGGTGCCCAACCGAAGTTTGGTCGTGTCGCGACCCCACCAGGCCAGCGGGGTCAGGGCGTCGGAGCCCCAGGCCTCGGCGGTGAAGAGCGAGTCGAAGCCGGACTCCTCCGCCGCGGCCACGAGCTCCGCAACGCCCGTCGGGGGTTGTGCACCCCAATATCCGAGTTGCAGGCCGAGCTTCATCGGTTCTCCTTCACGAATCGCCACCAACTGCTCATGGACACATGCTTGTGCTGCACACTAGAACATGTTTCAGTATTGGGCTATGACCACCAGTGAAACGCGCACCCTCAGCGCCCCGGTGCATGTCGGTTTCGACTACACGCGCTCAGTCGGCCCAGTGCTCGGCGAATTCTTCTCAGGATTGCGCGACGGCCGCCTCGTCGCGGGTCGCCTCGCCGACGGCAGCGTCGTGCTTCCGCCACCCGAGTTCGACCCGACCACGCACGCCCAGGTGACCGACTTCGTCGACGTCGGCCCGGCCGGGACCGTGCAGTCGTGGACCTGGGTCCCCGAGCCGGTGCCCGGACAGCCCTTCGACCACCCGTTCGCGTTCGCGCTGATCCTCCTCGACGGAGCCACCGCCCCCTTCCTGCACGCACTCGACGTGCCGCGCGACCAGCTCGAGGTCGGCATGCGGGTCGGTGTCCGCTGGGCCGCCGAGCGGACCGGGAGCATCACCGACATCGAGGCGTTCGTCCCCGAGGACGCCGCGTCCGCGCCGCTCGCCCTCGCCGAGGGAACGGTGGACCCGGTCACCGGAATCATCACCCCGGTCAACCTCGACTACGTCTATGCCGCCAGCCCCGAGGAGAGCGCCTTCTTCCGCGCCCTCGAGGAGGGCCGGATCATCGGGCAGCGGTGCCCGACCTGCCACAAGGTCTACACCCCGCCGCGCGGGGCCTGCCCGGTCGACGGCGTACCCACCACCGATGAGGTCGAGCTCGCCCACACCGGCACCGTCACCACGTTCTGCATCGTCAACGTGCCGTTCCTGGGCCAGAAGATCACCCCGCCCTACGTGTCGGCCTATGTGCTGCTCGACGGCGCGGACATCGCCTTCCTCCACCTGATCCTCGGGGTGGATGCCGCCGAGGTCCGGATGGGCATGCGGGTCAGGGCGGTGTGGCGTCCCGAGGAGGAGTGGGGCACCACTGTCGAGAACATCAGTCACTTCGAACCCACCGGTGAGCCGGACGCGGAGTTCGACACCTACAAGCAGCACCTCTGAGGGGGCAGCCATGCGAAACGTTGCAGTCGTGGGCTTTGCCCAGCGCCAGATGAAGGAATTCGACGGGTCCCCCACCATGGTGGAGCTGCTCGTCCCGCTCTTCGCCGAGCTCTATGAGCAGACCGGCTTCACCCGCAAGGACATCGGGTTCTGGTGTTCCGGGTCGTCGGACTACCTGGCCGGCCGGTCGTTCTCGTTCGTCTCCGCCGTCGACGCGATCGGTGCACTTCCGCCGGTCAACGAGTCGCACGTCGAGATGGACGCCGCCTGGGCGCTCTATGAGGCCTGGTTGAAGATCCAGACCGGGGAGATCGACACCGCCCTGGTCTACGGCTTCGGCAAGTCGTCCGCCGGCACCCTGCGTCGCACCCTGGCGCTCCAGCTGGATCCCTACACGATGACTCCGCTGTGGCCCGACACCGTCTCCCTGGCCGGTCTGCAGGCCCGGCTCGGGCTCGAGGCCGGGCTGTGGGACGAGAAGGCGATGGCCGAGGTCGCGCTCCGCTCGCTGAGCGACGCCGAGCGCAACGAGTACGCCGTACGCTCCGGTGGCTCGTCCATCGATGACCTGCTGGCCCGGCCGCTGTATGCCGACCCGCTGCGCAAGCACGACTGTGCACCCGTCACCGACGGTGCCGCGGCGATCATCCTGGCGGCCGACGACCGCGCCTCCGACGCGTCCGAGACACCTGCCTGGATCACCGGCTTCGCGCACAACATCGACCCGCTTCACCTGGGTGCGCGCGACCTGACCCGGGCACCGTCGGCTGCTGCCGCCGGCTCGGCCGCCGGCGTCGAGGGCGTCGAGGTCGCCGAGCTGCACGCACCGTTCAGCCACCAGGAGCTGATTCTCCGCGAGGAGCTCGGCCTGGGCGCGAACGTGAAGATCAACCCCTCGGGCGGCGCGCTCACCAGCAACCCGATGTTCTCGGCCGGACTGATCCGGATCGGCGAGGCCGCCGCGGCGATCAGCCGTGGCGACGCCGGCCGCACCCTTGGCCACGCAACGGCGGGGCCGCTCCTGCAACAGAACCTGGTCTGCGTGATGGAAGGAGCCCACTGATGGGCAAGCAGGGGAACCACAAGCAGCTGGCCGCCGTGATCGGTGTCGGCCAGACCCACCACCGCGCGAAGCGCGAGGACGTCTCGATGGCAGGTCTGTGCCGCGAGGCGATCGACCGCGCCCTCGAGGACGCCGGGCTCACCTTCGACGAGATCGACGCCATCGTCGTCGGCAAGGCACCCGACCTGTTCGAGGGCGTGATGATGCCCGAGCTCTACCTGGCCGAGGCCCTCGGTGCCGCCGGGAAGCCGCTGCTCCGGGTGCACACCGCCGGCTCCGTCGGCGGCTCCACCGCCATCGTGGCGGCCTCGCTCGTGCAGAGCGGGGTGCACAAGCGAGTGCTCACGGTGGCCTACGAGAAGCAGTCCGAGTCGAACGCGATGTGGGCGCTGTCGGTGCCGGTGCCGTTCATCATGCCGGTGCACGCGGGCGCGGGTGGCTACTTCGCCCCGCACGTGCGCTCCTACATCCGTCGCTCGGGTGCGCCCACGCACATCGGCGCGATGGTGGCCGCGAAGGACCGGCAGAACGCGCTGAAGAACCCCTATGCGCACCTGCAGAACAAGGACACCACCGTCGAGTCGGTGCTTGCCTCGCAAATGCTGTGGGACCCGATCCGCTATGACGAGACCTGCCCGTCCTCGGACGGCGCGTGTGCACTGGTCATCTCGGATGAGGCGACCGCGTCCTCGGTGGAGAACCCGGCCTGGATCCACGCCACCGCGATGCGCTCGGAGATGACCACGGCCGCCGAGCGCGACCAGGTCAACCCGCAGGCCGGCCGCGACGCCGCGGCATACCTCTACAAGCAGGCCGGGATCACCGATCCCTTCAACGAGATCGACGCGGTCGAGATGTACGTGCCGTTCTCGTGGTTCGAGCCGATGTGGCTGGAGAACCTCGGCTTCGCCGAGGAGGGCTCCGGCTGGAAGCTGACCGAGGGTGGCGTCACGGCGATGGACGGCGCGCTCCCGGTCAACTGCTCGGGTGGCGTGCTCTCCTCCAACCCGATCGGCGCCTCCGGGATGCTGCGCTTCGCCGAGGCCGCGTTGCAAGCGCGTGGCCGTGCCGGAGACCACCAGGTCGACGGCGTACGCCGTGCGCTCGGCCACGCCTATGGAGGTGGCTCCCAGTTCTTCGCGATGTGGATCGTCGGAGCCGACAAGCCCGCGTGAACCTGAAGGGCAACAACGGCCGTAGGCTGGGCGCATGATCGAGCTCCGGACTCCTGCACAGATCGAGGAAATGCGCCCAGCCGGGCGGTTCGTCGGTGAGGTCCTCACCGCACTCCGCCAGGCGGCCCACGTGGGTGTCAACCTGCTCGAGCTCGACGAGCTGGCACACAAGATGATCAAGGATCGCGGGGCGGAGTCCTGCTACATCGACTATCACCCGTCGTTCGGTGCCTCTCCCTTCGGGAAGGTGCTGTGCACGTCGGTCAACGATGCGGTGCTGCACGGACTCCCCCACGACTACACGCTGCGCGACGGTGACCTGCTCAGTGTCGACTTTGCGTGCGCGGTGGACGGTTGGGTGTCCGACTCGGCGCTGAGCGTCGTCGTCGGCAACGCGCGTCCCGAGGACCTCGAGCTGATCGCGGCCACAGAGCAGGCGCTCGAGGCCGGCATCACCGCGGCCGTGGTCGGCAACAAGGTCGGCGACATCGGTGCCGCCATCGGCGACGTGGCCCGGTCGCGGGGGCTCAAGGTCAACCTGCAGTTCGGCGGGCACGGCGTCGGCCGGACCATGCACGGCGACCCGCACATCCCCAACGACGGCCGCCCGGGCCGAGGCTTCCCGCTCAAGCCGGGCCTGGTGATCGCGATCGAGCCGTGGTTCCTGCACACCACCGACGAGATCTACACAGACCCCGACGGTTGGACGTTGCGCAGTGCGGACAAGTCACGCGGCGCGCACTCCGAGCACACCATCGCGATCAGCCCCGACGGCCCGATCGTCCTCACCGCCCGCTGACCGCGAACTGGCAGTTGTTGCGCGTCCAACCTGCACTTGTTGCGCGTTGAGCTGGCAGTTGTTGCTGTCCGAACCTGCAGTTCTTGCGCGTTGAACCTGCAGTTGCTGCGCTCACGCCTTCTGCCAGCGCACAGCACTCCGGGCATACCTGCGCCGCCGCGGCGTACTCCGCTCCGCGACAACCGTTGCCAGTTCCTCCAGCCATGCTTCGAGTGCAGCGCCTTTGAGGCAATGCTTGCGTACGACGATGACGTGCCAGCCTTGCTCGCGAAGCCACCCCCGACGGCGTTCGTCGTGCTCACGCTGCTCCTCACCGTGGAACTCCTCACCATCGAACTCGACCGCCACCTTGCAGTGGCGGTGGGCAAGGTCAAGACGGGCCACCAGGACGCCGTTCTCGAAGACCTCGACCTGCGGCTCAGGAACGGGCAGGTCGGCTTCGATGATCGCCGACCTGGTCCATGACTCCCCTGGTGACTCCGACAGCGGGGTCGCCAGGCCGACGAGCTCGCGGGCCTGGGTCACCCCTCGACGACGCCGGAACCTGAGCAGCTGCTGGCGGAGGTCCTGCTCACTGACCCCACAATGGCGCATGAAGGCATCGAGCGCGGCCAGCGCGCTTCGTCGCCCGCGCAGGCAGGCGAGGTCGACAGCTGTTCGTGCAGGCGTGGTCAGTCGTACGCCGTGCACCTGGGTGATCTCCGTCTTCGCCAGGTCACGCTCGACGCCGTTGATTCCGGTCCTTCGCAACCGCACTTGGCCCGGCGCCACCGCCACCTCGAGATCGGCGATGGTGAATCGTTCGTCGGGATCGTGGACATCGATCCCCCAGATCCAGGCGGCAGACCGGTCGCACAGGACCGCATAGGTCGGAAGGACGAGCGCCGCGCACCGGGCCCGCAGCTCCAGAGAGTCCGGGAGCAACGCCGAGACATAGACGCCCCGCAGGACACGGCGTACACGACCGTCCTGGAGCCAGCGCCTCAGCGTGAAGGGGGCAATGGCCAGGTCGTCGAAGTGGGACCACAGGAACGGGCTGGTCGGGGGTTCGATCATGCCCGACACAGTGACCGGAGCCGACCAAAATCGGAACCCACCTCACCGCCACCTGTGGACAATCCGCTCACACAGGGTCAGGAGAGCGACAACAACTGCCGGCTCAACGCACAACAACTGCCAGTTCGACGCACCACAACTGCCGGTTCAACGCGCAACAAGTGCAGGTTGGACGCGCAACAACTGCAGGTTCGCGGTCAGCGGGACAGGGCGGGCGGGGCGTGGTTGGCGCCGCGCCACGGGAACTCCCCGCAGTGGCCATCCGTCAACGTCTGGCGCTTGTCCGGACCCGACATCGGATCGTTCTTCTTGACGCCGTAGTCGCAGGTCTTCTGGCCGTTGATGTTGGCCGTGACGTTCATGTAGCCGTTGTACATCACGCTCGCGAAGCGCCCGAAGCCGTAAGGCGTCATCTCCAGGGTGGCCTGGAGGTGCGGACCACGCAGGGCCAGGAAGCGGCTCAGCGGATTCAGGTCCTTCAGCACCCCGGGCAGTCGCCGATCCACTCCGTCGATCAGCACCATCAGGTTGGTCAGGTCGGCCGGCATCGTCTTCAGCACCTTGACCAGGTCGGGGTTCCAGTCGATGAACCAAGTCCCCACCGTCGCCGCAGAGGCCGCGAACGAAACCAGGGTCTCCCGGTTGTCGGCGAACATCTCGAGGCTGGTCTTGCCGTCCTTGAGGATGTTCTCCACCTGCGGCCAGCTGGTGTCGAGCGTCTCCAGGATCGTCTCGGTGTTGGTCAACAGCGCGTCGAGATCGTCACCGCTGCCGGCGAAGGCGATGTTGAGCTCCTTGAGGACCGTGCGGACCTTGTCCGGGTCGACCTGTCGCATCGCGGCCTGCAGTCCGGTGACCATCTTGGCCAGGGAGACCGGCAGGTCCTTGGCGTCGGCGGCGACCACGTCGCCACTGCGCAGATAGGGACCCTCGGCCGATGTCGGCCGGAAGTCGACGTACTGCTCCCCCACCGGCGAGAGCGAGCGCACCTTCGCCTCGACCTGGCGCGGCACCTTCGCACCGGCCTTGAGCCGCACCGTGGCCCGGACACCCTTGTTGTCCAGGTCGATGTGGGTGACCTCGCCGATGTTCACCCCGCGATAGGTGGCCGCCGATCCCTCGAACAGACCGCCGGTGAACGGCATGGTCACGGTGATCTCGGCACGCTCCTGCCCGATCGGAGCCCGGAGGATCCATGCGAACAGCAGGGCCAGGCAGGCGATGAGTACGACGCCGAGCACGGCCGCTCCGAAGATCAGCTTGCCCAGTGACGCGGTGGCCACCTTCTTGTTCTTCATCGGCTCTCCTCCCGACCGCGCGTGGTTGCCGTCGGCAGGCCGAAGTCACCGGAGAGCTTCATCACGAGGAGCAGGTTGAGATATTCCGTCGGGACCGCCCGATCGATCTTTCCCGAGAGATCGGTGGCCTGGATCAGCATCCTCTTGGCCTGCCCCTTGGACGCCTGGAGCGTCTCGAGCACCGGCCCGATCTCGGTCAGGGTCGCGGTCAGGTCCTCCCGCGTGGCACTGACCAGCCCGTCGACGGTCCCGCTCATCGCCTCGATGTCGGCCAGCAACGTGGTGATGTCGTCCTTGTTGCGTCGGACCACCTTCGCGACCGGGCCCGCGACCTCGAGGGCCTCGTTGATGTCGTCCTCACGCGCGTTGAGCATCTTCGAGGTGTCCGCGAGCGCGGTCATGAACGCGTCGAGGTCGGTGGTGCTGTCGTTCAGGGTCGACACCAGGGTTCCGGTCCCCTCGATGAAGTCCCTGATCGTGGTCGTACGCCCGTCCATCGTCGTGTTGATCTCGGTGACGATCGTCTTGATCTGGCTCAGGCTGCCGCCGTTGATGAGCAGCGAGGCCGCCGCCAGGCCGTCCTCCACGGTCGGCGCCACCCGGGTCTGGTCGGAACCGATCACGGCCCCAGACGCGAGTCGTGCCGTCGCATCGCCACGGATCACCTCGACGAACAGCTCACCGAGCGCGGTGGTGGGACGCAGTCGGAAGGTGGTGTCCTCGGGCAGCTTGGTGCGCCCGTCCATGTCCAAGGAGACCTTGGCCTCGAAGTTCTCGGTGGACACTTCCTGCACCCGACCGACGGTCGCCCCGTCGATCTTGACCGCAGCACCGTTGGCAAGGTTGAGCGCGTCGGGGAAGAAGACCGTGATCGAGTAGGGATCCTTCACACCGGTCGCGACGGGGATGTTCTCGGCGTTGAGCACCGAGCAGGCGGAGCCGAGCAACGCCAGCACCACGGCCACGACGGCAGCTCTCAGTGGTCGGGTCATGGCTTCAGCCCTCCGAGCAGCTCGTCGAGGATGCGCCCGAGATCGGGCGAGGTGCCGAGCTCCTCACAGATCACCGGCGGCAGTAGGCCGCAGATCGACTTCAGCAGGTCCGAGCCCGGCAGCAGCATCGTGGGGGGCAGCTTGATGTCGAGTCGTTTCCGGTCGTTGATCGCCATCCCGAGGCTCTCCATCGCCACCGGCATCACCCTGAGGAACTCGTCGAGTGAGCCGTCGTGCTTCATGATCCGCGTGCTGATGTCCTCGACATTCGTCGCGGCCGCACTCAGGTCCTCGCGGTGGTGCGTGACGAAGATGCCGAGCAGCTTGATCGTCTTGGCGATGCTGTCGACGGAGGTCTCGATGTTGAGCCGCTCGTCCTTGACCAGGTCGGTGGTGTCCGCGACCCGCTTGATGAACTCGCGCCCCAGCTTGTCGTTGGCGGCGATCGCGGCGGTCAGGGACTCCAGGTTCTTGACGGTCTTCTGGAACTCACCGCTGTTGCTCGCGAAGGCTTCGGTGCCGCCGACCAGGTTCTCGATCGTACGACGGATCTCGGCGCCGTTGCCGTCGAGCGCACTCGACGAGGAATCGAGCAGCCGCTTCAGGGACTTGCCGTCCTTGCCCTCTCCGTTGAGGCCTTCGGCGAGCTTGTCCACCGCGGCGAGCACCTGGTCCCACTCCACCGGGGTCCTGGTCATCTCGGGGGTGATGACCGCGCCGTCCTTCATGGTTGGGCCCTTGGAGTAGACCGGGGTCAGCTCGACATAGCGGTCGGTGGCCATGCTCCGCGACACGACCACGGCCCCGGCCTTCGCGGGCACCTTGACGTCGGCGTCGACCTCGAGGGTGATCCTGACGTGGTCGCCCACCGGTTCGATCGCGGTGACCTCACCGACCGGGACTCCCAGGACGCCGACGTCGTTGCCGATGAAGAGGCCCGAGCTGTCGGCGAGCTCGACGGTGATCTCCATCTTGTCGTCACCGACGACGGAGCAGCCGCTGAGGCCCAGCAGCATCAGCACGCCCGCGAGGAGCACGCTGAGGGGCTTGATCATCGATGACATCTCAGCACTTCCCCTCGAGCTTGCAGCGGATGCCGTCCGGCGTCGCTTCGGGCATGTACTGGTCCAGCCAGGACCCGGATCCGGTCGAGTTCGCGAAATAGCGAGCGGTGGGCCCGAGCGTCTCGGCGATCTCGCCGAGCTTCTTGTGGTTCTTGGTGAGCAGGGTGATCGTCGCGTTGAGGTTGTCCAGCATCGGGCCGACGTCCTCGCGATTCTCGGTCATCAGGGTGGTGAGCTCGGTGCCGACCGCCCTCAGGTCGACGAGCAGGTTGTGGATCGACGTACGCCGCGACGTCAGCTCGGTCATCAAGACGTTGGCCTGCTTGAGCAACTGGGTGATGTCGTCACTGTTGCTGTTCAGCTGCTCGCTGAACGTGCTGGTCGACTTGAGCAGGGTGGCCAGGTCGTCGGATCGCTCGGCGAACATCTGGGACACGTCCGAGATGCCGCGCAACGCTGGCACGAACTCCTCGCGGGAGGCGTCCATCGTCGTGGAGATCTCGTCGAGGGACTTCGTGATCGCCTTGACGTCCAGCTTCTGCGACAGGTCCCCGGTCTCGTTGAGGACGTCCTGGAGGTTGAACGGCACCCGGGTCTGCGCCAACGGCACGTTCTGGGCGGCCAGCTCTCCCCCGCCCTGTGGGCTGACCAGCAGGAAGTGGGTGCCGAGCAGCGTCGCGACCTTGACCTCGGCCGTGGTCTCCTTGCCCAGCTCGATGCTCTTGTCGACGGTGAACTCGATCCGAACGCGCTTGCCGTCGAGCTCGATCTTGCGCACCTCGCCGACCCCCACCCCGGCGACCTGCACCTCCTCGCCGACGCGCAGGCCGGCAGTGTGCTCGAGCTCGGCGGTGTAGGTGTCCTTGCCGAACGGGAACAGGGTGAGCGCCATGATCAGGGCGGCCACGAGGGCAAGCGCCCCGGCACCCATCAGGCCGATCCGGCGATATCCCCGGGGGGACTTATCGAAGCTCATCGGCATGCCTCCGAGAACGGACCGTCGGTCGGGCCCAGCCACAGCGGCTCGTCCCCGATCAGGCTGATCCCGAAGATGCACGGATAGACCTGCAGGTGACTGCCGTAGGACTGCGAGCGCATGAACGCCGAGAGCAGGTCCGGGAGTGCGTCGAAGGCCGTCTCGATCGTGGGGGTTCCCCGCTTGATCGTCCCGCCGAGCGTCTTGATCGCCTCGATGTCGCGCTGCAGCGAGGGACGGATGTCGTTGATCAGCTTCGTCGTGGAGGCCAGGTTCTTGCTGATCATGGCGAGCGGGGTGAAGAACTGGTCCGAGCTCTTGTTCAGCTCGGTGACCAGGGTCTTGAGCTCGACCAGTGCCGTGTCGAACTCGTCCGACTTGCTGGACAGGTTCTCGATCACCGGCGTGAGGTTGTCGACGACCTCACCGAAGACCTCATCGCGGTCAGCCAGGAACGCGGTGAGCTCGGCCGTCTCGCCGAGCAGCGACTCGATGCTTCCGGACTCGCCCTGCAACACCGAGACGATGTTGTGGGCCAGGGTGTTCAGGTCATCGGGCGAGAGCACGTTGAACAAGGGCTCGAAGCCGTTGAGCAGTGCGGTCAGGTCGAATCCCGGATCGGTCCGGTTCAGTCCGATCTCGGCGTCCGCGGCCAGCCTCTTGCCCGGCGTCGAGCCAGGGGTGAGCGCGAGATATTTCTGGCCGAGCAGGTTCTGGTAGCGCATCTCCACTCGGGTGGTGTCACTGACCGCCTGCTTGTCCTGGACGGTGAACTGGACCCGGGCCAGGCGGTTGTCCTGGACCTCGATCCCCTCGACGCGGCCCACCTTGACCCCCGAGATGCGTACGTCGTCACCGGCGCGCAGCCCGCTGACGTTGGTGAACGACGCATAGAGGGTCTTGGTCTCGCCCTCCACCTTGTTGGTCATCGTGTTGTAGAGGGCTGCGAACAGGAGGATGGCGATGAGCCCGAAGATGCCGAACTTGATCGCGATCATGCGTACGCCGCGTTCCATCAGCACCCCTCTCCGCGCAGGCCCTGATAGGTCGGGCAGTCCTTCTGGCGATATTCCGGCTCGTCGAAGAACTTGATGTCGGCGTCGATGCGCATGTAGGGGCCGTAGTTGAAGGCCGGGATGCCGTTGTCGGCGAGCGCGAGCACGGCAGCGAACGTGCGTGGGACGTCACCGCGGGAGGCGTGCAGGGCGTGCACGACCCGGGCGAGATAGGGAACCTGGTAGGTGAGCGCCTCGTTGTTGGACGCGACCAGCTCGTCCACCGAGACACCGGCGTCGGAGAGGCCGGCGAGCACGTCCTGGAACTCCTTCTCCCGGTCGATCATCGTCCGGGAGGCGGCCACGATGCCGTCGAGCGCGGTGAACAGGTTCGGGGTGATCCGCGAGAACGTCGACATCACGATCGTGGCCAGCCGGATGTCCTGACGGATCAGCGGCATCATCGGGGTGATCCGGGAGACCACCCGGTCCGCCGTCTCGATCATCGTGCCGATCTTCTCGCCCTTCCCGTCCAGGGTGCTGGCGAAGGTCTCGAGCATGGTGGCCAGCTCGGCCGGGCCGAGCGCGTCGACGAGCTCCTGGGTCTCCTCCAGCAGGTCACCGAGCTCGACGGTGGTGGCCGACTCGTCCTGCTTCAGGACGACGTCGTCGGTGAGCACACCCGTGGAGGACTTGGGCCGCAGCAGCTCGACGTACGCCGCTCCGAAGATGCTCACCGGGAGCACCCGGACGGTGGAGTTCGCCGGCACCTTCTTGGCCTGCTCGGGCTCGAACTCGAGCTCGAGGCGTACGCCGTTCTCGGCGGGCCGGATCTGTGAGACCTCACCGACCACCACGCCCTCGAGCTTGATCTCGGCGCCGGTCTCCAGTGCCCCGCCGGCGGTGTCGAGGACGACCGAGCCCGGCACGACGGTGTCGAACTTGCCGAACGACTTGGCGAGGAGCAGCGCGAGCAGCACGCCGCACAGGATCAGCATCAGTCCGCCTCGCAACGCGGGCGACACCGTAGGAGCGCGCCTCATCAGCCAGCCACCCTGAATCCCGGATCGTTGCCCCAGAAGACCAGGGTCAGGATCATGTCCATCACCACGACGGACACGATGCTGGCGCGGATCGCCCGGCCCGTTGCCTCGCCCACGCCCTGGGGACCGCTGGAGGCGCGGAACCCGAACCAGCAGTGGATCAGGGAGACCATCAGCGCGAAGATCAGGATCTTCACGATGGACAGGAACACGTCGCGGGCGTCGATGAAGGAATAGAAGTAGTGCTCGTAGGTCCCTCGCGACTGGTTGAAGATGAGCACCACCGAGGCCTCGGAGGCGGCGTAGGCACCCAGCAGGCCGATCAGGTAGAGCGGCAGGATCGCGAACATGCACGCCAGCACGCGGGTGGTGACCAGGTAGCGCATCGGTTCGACGGCCATCACCTCGAGCGCGTCGATCTCCTCCGAGATCCGCATCGAGCCGATCTGCGCCGTGAACCGGCAGCCCACCTGGCCGCCGAGTGCGAGCGCTGCGACCAACGGGGCCAGCTCACGGGTGTTCACCCCGGCCGAGACGAAGCCGGTGAGCGGGGCCAGGCCCATGATCTCGAGGCCGTTGAAGCCCTCGATGCCCAACGACGTCCCCGCCGACAACGAGAGCAGCACCATCACGCCGACGGTGCCGCCGCCGACCAGCAGGGCACCCGATCCCCAGCTGATGTCGGCCAGCTGGCGCAGGACTTCCTTGTAGTAGCGCTGCAGCGTGAAGCGGGTGCCTCGGAAGGTCGTCCAGCAGAACCAGGCGAAGTCCGCGAACCGGGTGAGGGCGTCCTGGACGCCTGCCGTTGCCTTTGCCATCGCCCTACGCGATCCGGGCCGGGGCGAGCATCACGTAGGCCTGGGTCAGGCCGACGTTGACGATGGCGAGTGCGACGACGCTGATCACCACGGCCTCGTTCACGGCGTCGGCCACACCCTTGGCGCCGCCGGTCGCGGTGAGGCCCTTGTGGCAGGCCACGATCGTGGCGATGAAGCCGAAGATGAGCGCCTTGAAGCTGGCCAGGAACAGGTCCGTGGGCTGCGCGAAGGAGACGAAGGCGGCGATGTAGGTCCCCGAGCTCACCTGGCCTCCCCCGACGTTGAGGACGTAGCCGGTGATGATCGAGGTCGAGGCCACGATGATGTTCAGGAAGAACGCGACGACGAGCGCTGCCAGCACCCGGGGGGCGACGAGTCGCTGGACCGGGTTGATCCCCATCACCTTCAGGGCGTCGACCTCCTCGCGGATGGTTCGCGCGCCCAGGTCGGAGGTGATGGCTGCGCCGACTGCCCCGGCGATCATGATCGAGGTGACCAGGGGCGCGCCCTGGCGCAGTACACCGATGCCGTTGACCGCACCGGCGAACGACGAGGCGCCGATCTGTGCGGCTACGCCACCGACCTGGATCGACACAATGATGCCGAACGGGATCGCGACCAGGATCGTCGGCAGGACGGAGACCCGGCTCATGAACCACGCCTGGAGCAGGAACTCCGACCAGGAGAACCTGCCACGGATGATGTCGGTGAATCCCGAGGCGATCGATTCGCAGGCGAGCACGATCATCGCACCGGCGGTCTCGATGCCCGTACGGATCCGGCCGCCGAGGTCGGTCATCACCCGCGCCGGCAGCGACGCCGTCACGCCGCCCCCACCCTGCGTCCTCATCCGACCCCTGTCCGCTGCTGATGCCCTGCACTGCCCACAACGCCCGACAGTGACGCAAGTTACGAAGCGGCCGACACGCGAAGACCATTTGTATCATTGTTGGACATCTGCTCAACCAGGTAAATGACCGCGTGGCGACATTCTCGGCCCTCGACGGGGACGATGGGCGCCCGCCAGCCCGAGCAGCCCCTGCACCCGGTAGCGATGTCCGGCCCACTCCCGCAGTAGGACGGCCAGGCCCGCGTCGTCGACCGGCTCCCCGGTCAGTGCCCAACCGATGTCGGCCGCGACGTGATAGTCGCCGAAGCTCACGGCATCGGGGTCCCCATGGGCGCGCACCCGTGTCTCGGCACTGGTCCAGACTCCGATCCCGGGCACCGAGCGCATCCGGCGATCGGCCTCGGGGTGCGGCAACCCCGTCAGTCGCTCGAGACTCCCGGCGACCCGCGCCGCCGCGACCACTGCTCGCGAGCGCGCCGGATCGACGCGGAACCTGAGCCAGTCCCACGACGGTACGGCGACCAGCCGCTGCGGGTCGGGCTGCAGCCACAGGTCCGGATGCGGACCAGGGGCCCGCGAGCCGTGGGCGCGCACCAGTCGCCGGAACCCCATGAAGGCCTCCTGACCGGTCACCTTCTGCTCAATGATCGCGGGCACCAGCGCCTCCATCACCAGGCCGGTGCGCCCGATCCGCCAGTGCGGGTGGCGCCTGCGCGCCTCGACCAGCAACGGGTGGCGCGGCTCGAACCCACTCCAGTCGTCCTCGGCACCCAGCATCTGGGGCAGCTGGTCCAGCACCCACTCGGCCCCCTCGCCCCAGGCCTCGGCGCACACCTCGCCCGAGGACGCGGTCTCCCAGACCCGAAGGGCAGTCGGCCCGGTGGGCGCGCGGATGCCGCGCCAGTGCGCACCGGCATCGTCGACGCGGTAGGTCGGGTCGCCCGCTCCGCGCCGGGCGACCGAGAGGATCTGCCGGGCCGGACACGGCCAGGCCGGCCGCCACCTGCGTTCCACTGCTTCCATGCCCTTCAGTCCAGTCCCGGGATCGAGCAATCACGTAACACGTGTCAACACAGCGTGCCACAGTGAGTTACACCAGCCTAGGATGAACCCATGAGCACTGCGAAGCCGGACAAGAGACGGACAGCTGCCGCCACGCGCCGCCGACAGCGTGAGGCCGAGATCCTGGCAGCGACCCGGGCGCTCTTCGACGAGCGTGGCGTGCGGGACGTGCAGATCGACGAGATCGCCAAGTCGGTGGGCACGAACCGGGCCATCCTGTATCGGCACTTCTCCGGCAAGGAGGAGCTCTTCGCGCTCACCCTGGTCGGCTATCTCGACGAGCTGCGCGATGCGATGGCCAAGGTCGTCGCCGAGGGGAAGGGCCCCGAGGCGCAGCTGGCCAGCCTGGTGGAGACCTTCGTCGACTTCGGGATCGAGCACCCCGCCTTCGTGGACTGCGCCCAGACACTGATGCGCCGACCCGGCCCCGAGCTGCTCGACGAGATCTCCGAGTCCGCGCTCTTCCGGCTGGGCCGTGGCATCTCCTCGTGCCTGGTCCAGCTCAGCTCCACCCTCGACGAGGGTGTTGCGGCGGGCCTGTTCAAGGTCGACGACACGACCCTGCTGGCCAACTACATGTATTCCACCGGCTTCGGGGCGCTGCAGCTGGCCCGGGTCGGCATGGTGATCCAGGAGCTCGCCCCCGGCATCCCGACAATCGCCCCGCTCTCGGTGGCCCAGGTGCGTCGCTACCTCATCGACACCAGCCTGGCCTTGGCCAAGGGAGCCTGACTCCACGCTCACGAACGCCGAAGGGCGCCGGCATCCAATGAGGATGCCGGCGCCCTTCGCCGTGTTCAGGTGGTGATCACGGGCGTTCGAGGATCGCCACGACACCCTGGCCGCCAGCGGCGCAGATGGAGATCAGGCCCCGGCCGCTGCCCTTCTCCGCGAGGAGCTTGGCCAGGACCGGAACGATCCGGCCACCGGTGGCAGCGAACGGGTGAGCGGCCGCCAAGGACGAGCCGTTCACGTTCAGCTTGCTGCGGTCGATGGCACCCAGCGGGGTGTCACGCCCGAGGCGCTGCTTGCAGAACACCGGGTCCTCCCATGCCTTCAGCGTCGAGAGGACCTGGGCGGCGAACGCCTCGTGGATCTCGTAGTAGTCGAAGTCCTGGAGGGTGAGCCCGGCCCGGTCGAGCATCTCGGAGACGGCGTACGCCGGGGCCATCAGCAGGCCCTCGTCACCACCGACGTAGTCGACGGCCGAGGTCTGGAACTCGGTCAGGTAGGCGAGCACGGGCAGACCGCGCTCCTTGGCCCACTCCTCCGAGGCGAGCAGCACCGCGGAGGCGCCGTCGCTGAGCGGGGTGGAGTTGCCGGCCGTCATCGTGGCGGCCTCGCCCTTGCCGAAGACCGGCTTGAGCTTGGCGAGCTTCTCCACGGTGGAGTCGGGCCGCAGGTGGCTGTCGCGCTCGACGCCGCGGAACGGCGTGACCAGATCGTCCATCCAGCCCTGCTCCCAGGCCCGGGCGAGGTTCTGGTGCGAGGTGGCCGCCAGTTCGTCCTGGGCCTCGCGGGTGATTCCCCACTCGAGTGCGGTGATCGCCTGGTGGTCACCCATCGACAGGCCGGTGCGCGGCTCGATGTTCGCCGGGGGAAGGATGCCGATGTCGCCGGGGCGAATGTTGAGCAGCTTGCGCAGCTTGCCCTTGGTGTCCTTCTCCTGGTTGACCTTGATCAGCTTCTTGCGGAGCTTCTCGCTGATCGCGATCGGGGCGTCCGAGGTGGTGTCGGAGCCACCGGCGATGGCGACGTCGATCTGGCCCAGGGCAATCAGGTTGCCGACGGTGATCAGCGCCTGGAGACCGGTACCGCAGGCAATCTGCATGTCCACGGCGGGAGTGCGCGGGCTCAGCTTGGAGCCCAGGACGACCTCGCGCACCAGGTTGAAGTCGCGGGAGTGCTTGACCACAGCGCCACCGGCAACCATGCCGAGCTGCTCACCCTCGAGCCCGAAGCGCTCGACGAGCCCGTCGACGGCCGCGGTCAGCATCTCTTGGTTGGAGGCGTCTGCATAGACCGTGTTCGAGCGGGCGAAGGGGATGCGATTGCCACCGATGATGGCAACGCGACGGGTCTCTGCCTGCATGAGTCTCTCCTGTGTTGTTCGGGGGCTGCTTATCCTTGCCGCTGGTGCGCAGGGATGGAAACCATTGAGTCAGAGATCACGAAAAGTGGACTCTGAGTTACACCTTTAGTTACATATCCTGCATGTGGCCTGACGACCAGGCCGAACCGACCCCCGACGTCGACAGGACGAGATCAACCATGAGCGACCGCTACCAGTCCTTCACCAAGTCCCCGATCGGCAAGCTGCTGGTCAAGAACCTGGGCCTGCCCGACCCAGTGGAGCTCGACCGCTGGACGGAAGGCGCCCCACTCGTTGACGGCACCGTGATCACGGGTGGCGACGGCCGCCTCGCCCTCACAGAGGCCCTGGACCGGCTCGGTGTGGCGAACACCGACGAGAAGGCCGAGAGCGAGAAGTACAAGGGCCTGGTCTTCGACGCGACCGGCCTGAAGTCCTCTAGTGAGCTGATCGCCCTGCAGGAGTTCTTCACTCCCCTGCTGCGCAGCCTCAAGTCGTGCGCCCGCGTCGTTGTCCTCGGCACCCCGCCCGAGCTGGTCGAGGGCGGCGAGAGGGTTGCGCAGCGCGCCCTCGAGGGCTTCACCCGCTCGCTGGGCAAGGAGCTCGGCCGGGGTGCGACCTCGCAGCTGGTCTATGTGGCGCCCGGCGCCGAGCAGGCCGTCGACTCGACGCTCGCCTTCCTGCTTTCTCCCAAGTCGGCCTATGTCAGCGGCCAGGTCGTCCGGATCGGCACCCACGGCGAGAAGAAGGCAGTCAAGCTCAAGGACTGGGAGCGCCCGCTGGCCGGCAAGCTGGCCATCGTGACCGGCGCGAGCCGTGGAATCGGCGAGCAGATCGCCCGCGTCCTGCACCGCGACGGTGCGACGATCCTCGGCATCGACGTCCCGCAGGCCGCCAGCGAGCTGCAGTCGGTGATGAAGGAGCTGAACGGCGACAGCCTCACCCTCGACATCACCCACGACGACGCCCCGCAGCGCATCGCGCACCACGTCAAGGAGAACCACGGCGGTGTCGACATCGTCGTGCACAACGCGGGCATCACCCGCGACAAGAAGCTCGCCAACATGGCTGAGGACCGTTGGTCCTCGGTGATCTCGGTGAACCTCACCGCTCCGGAGAAGATCACCCGCGAGCTCCTCGACCAAGGCGCGATCAACAAGAACGGGCGCATCATCGGTGTCGCCTCGATCGCCGGAATCGCTGGCAACGTGGGCCAGACCAACTATGCGGCCTCCAAGGCCGGGGTCATCGGCTTCGTGGACTCCCTCGCCGACGAGCTCACCGACGGCATCACCATCAACGCCGTCGCACCCGGGTTCATCATCACCGCGATGACCGCCGCCGTGCCCTTCGCGACGCGCGAGGTCGGCCAGCGACTCAACGCGATGCAGCAGGGCGGGCTCCCGGTCGACGTCGCCGAGACGATCGCCTGGTATGCCAACCCGGCCTCGACCGCGGTCAACGGCAACGTGGTCCGGGTCTGCGGCCAGATGATGCTGGGTGCCTGAGATGACCGAACCTGCCGAGGTACGCACGCTGAGCGGCGCCGGGGGCGGCATCTCCACGATGCTCCGGGCTGCGCTGCCGACCCTGCCCGGCGTCAACCAGCTCCCCGGCGTCAAGAAGACCAGTCGCGACCTGCCCGATCTCGCGTTCCGGCGAGAGGGTGTCGTGGTGGAGCGCGACCACGTCAGCGCCTATGCCCGCGTCTGCGGCTTCCCGGTCAAGGACGTCGCACCGCTGCCCTATCTGCACATGGTGGCCTTCCCGCTGCACATGGCGATCATGTCGGACCAGTCGTTCCCGTTCCCGGCGATCGGCACGGTCCACCTGGAGAACCGGATCGTCCAGCACCGGCCGGTCCGCATCGGTGAGTCCGTCAGCGCGGTGGCGCAGGCTCGGAACCTTCGGGTCCACAGCAAGGGACGCGCCTTCGACATGGAGGTCTCGATCGAGGCCGACGGCGAGACCATCTGGGAGAGCACCTCGACCTACCTGCGGGTGGGCAAGGGCGACAAGGAGAACGGTGAGCGCGGCCTCGACCTGGCCGCGGTCACCTCCGGTGGCGCCACCTGGCGCCTGCCTGCGGACCTGGGTCGCAGATATGCCGCCGTCTCCGGCGACAGCAACCCGATCCACCTCCACCCCCTGACGGCCAAGACCTTCGGCTTCCCGCGCCACATCGCCCACGGGATGTGGACCAAGGCCCGCGCGATCGCCGCGATCGAGAACCGACTGCCCGACGCGGTCTGCGTCGAGGCGGCGTTCAAGAAGCCGGTCTTCCTGCCAAGCTCGGTCACCTTCGGTGCACGGGCCACCGCGACCGGTTTCGACTTCGCGGTCAACAGCGCGAAGTCGAAGGCTCCACACCTGCTGGGTCGCGCACGCTCGCTCTGAACACGGCAGCCCTGGGCACCACTGCTCTGGGCACAACCGCGCTGGGCACGACCAAGGGGCGCCGCACATCTCTCGATGTGCGGCGCCCCTTTGCGTCGGTGAGCCAGCCGTTCGGCCAGCAGCTCAGCCCCGGTTCAGCCCGAAGATGGTCTTGACCGACCGGCGAGCATTCGTGGGTGCCGGTCCACCGTTGCGGAGGTTGAACTCTGCAGTGGCCTGGACCCAGACGCCGAGGTCCGTGCGTCCATCGGCCTCCCAGTCGCCGGTCACCGGCATGCTGTTGGCCGCACCGTGCTGGACCTGACCGAGCCAGACCATTCCCTCGTTGTCGACCTTGCGCAACGTGAAGGTGGCCGAGCGCCGGTCGAAGACCCCGACGTCGTCCTTGCCGTCGCCGTCCCAGTCGCCTGCCACCGGCAGGTCGTTGGAGTCACCGAGCTTGATGCTGGTGACCGCGCCGTTGGCAGCGCGCAGCCGGAACTCACCGGTGGAGGGCGTCCAGACCCCGACCTCGTCCTTGCCGTCGCCGTCCCAGTCGCCAGCCACCGGCTTGTCGCCGATCTTGCCGAAGGTGATCTTGGTCGTTCCCTGCTTGTAGACATACGAGGTGAACGTGGACGTCGCGGGCGTGTAGACCCCGACATTGACCGTGCCGTCGCCGTCCCAGTCGCCCACCAGCGGATCGTCACTGGCCGTGCCATAACGACGTACGGCCGGGTCCTTGCCGGGGCTGTAGATCAGGAACTCCGACTTGGTTGCCCTGCGATAGATCGTGATCCGGCTCTTGCCATAGCCATACCAGTCGGCAGCCAGGGGCACCTCGACACAGTTGGTCGAGACCTTGTTGGTGTTGAAGGTGAACTTCACCCCGGCGAAGTAGGGCTGCACCACCTTGCCGCTGGCGATCTGCTCATAGTGCAGGTGGTCACCCGAGGAGTTCCCCGTCGAACCGACGGTGCCCAGCAGGTCGGACTGCTCAACCGCCTGTCCGGCCACCACGGTCACCGAGGCCAGGTGCGCATAGCGGGTGCGCTCCTTGTTGCCGTGGTCGATGAGGACGAACTTGCCGTAGCCGCCCTTGTCCGTCTTCTGCGCGGTGATCACGGTCCCGGCGGCCGACGACACCACCGGCATCCCCTTGTCGGCGGTGCGGTTCCAGTCGATCGACAACGTGCTGGGCGAGTGCCCCGACCTGGTCGTGCCTCGCCAGTTCTGACCACACATGAACGGCATCTGGTACGCCGTCTGCGGGGCCGCTGCTGCAGCGCTCGACGCCTGTCCACCACCGGGCGCCACGAACGGCCAGGCGCCAACCATCAATCCAGCAGCCACAGCCGCCCACCACGTGCGCGCGCGCATGCAGACCCTCCACGTTTGTTTGGGGGGTTCGCACCCGCCGCGATGCGCAGTGGTCACATTGGTGACCACACGCAACTCCAGTCACAGGAGCAAACAAAGTGTGCAGCATCCGGCGTGTCTTGTCACGAATTACACCGTTGTAATGTTATCGGCGCCTGGCGGGACGGGTCAGTGCTGGCGGATCAAGCCCTCCTGAGCCACCGTGGCGACCAGCGTTCCGTCCTCCGAATAGACCTTGGCGAGCGCCAGCCCGCGCCCTCCCGCTGCCCTCGGGGAGTGCTGGTCGAAGAGCCACCACCGGTCGGCCCGGAACGGTCGATGGAACCAGATGGTGTGGTCGAGCGAGGCCACCTGCATCCCCGGTGAACCGACATATCGATCGTGCGGAACCAACGTGGCCCCGATCAAGGTCATGTCACTGGCATAGGTGAACGCGGCCACCTGGTCCAGCGGGCTGTCCGGCAGCTCGCCGGCGACCCTGACCCAGAGCTGCGCACGCGCGGGCCGGGACGGGTCCTCCGCGACTCCCCCGGCGCTGGAGTTGCCGACATAGCGGACGTCGAGAGCCGCCCACTCCCGCTCCCACTTCTCGTCGTCGGGCGTGCGCACCGCCTCGGGATTCCGGCTCCGGACGACCTCGGCCAGCGATAGCGAGTCTTCCGGACCGGGCACCTCGGGCATGGCGTCCTGGTGCTCGAGGCCCTCCTCGAAGACCTGGAAGCTGGTCGACAGGAGATAGATCGGACGACCGTGCTGGCGCGCCACCACGCGACGCGTCGCGAACGACCGGCCGTCGCGCAGGGTCTCCACGTCATAGACGATCGGCACGGCGGTGTCGCCCGGGCGCAGGAAGTAGGAGTGCAGCGAGTGCACGCTGAATGACGGATCGATCGTGCGCGCCGCTGCGATCAGCGCCTGGGCGGCCACCTGTCCGCCGAACACCCGCTGCAGCTCGGTGTCGGGCTGCCTGCCCCGGAACAGGTTGACGTCGATGCTCTCGATGTCCAACAACTCACGGAGCTCTTCTGCGGAGCTTGGCATGGTGGAAATCCTTCTCGTGCGGGGGATGACTCGGCGGAGTCGGGGTCAGGCCTGGTTGTCGGGGTCGTCGAGCCCGGCGAGGAACTGCTCGAACTGGGCACCGATCTCATCGCCGGACGGGATCTCGGTCTCGTCGGCGAGCAGGCTGCTCCCCGACTCCTCGGAGCGCGCGAACGCGTCGTACTGCTGCTCGAGGCCGGCAACGACCTCGGCCACCTCGGGGTGCTCGGCGAGGTAGTCGTCGATCTCGCGCGCCTTCTCCTCGGCAGCGACCTTGAGCGCGTCGAGGTCGAAGCTGAGGCCGGTCGCCTCCTCCACGCCCTCCAGCAGGCTGAGCGCGGCAAGCGGATAGTCGAACTGGGCGACGTAGTGCGGCACATGGGCGACGAACCCGGTCGAGTCGTGACCCTGCTCCCCCAGCCGGATCTCCAGCAGCGCCGCGACCGAGGCAGGCACGCGGATCTCGCCGACCCACGGGTTCTGCCGAGTCACCAGCTCCGGACGGTTGGCGTGGTGGGTGAGCGCCAGCGGGCGCGAGTGCGGAGCAGCCATCGGCACCGAGCCCAAGGAGACCACCAGGTCCACGTTGAACCTGGTGATGAGCGTCTGGACGCCACGCGCGAACGCCTCCCACCGGGTGTCCGGCTCGGGCCCGACCAGGAGCAGGTAGGGGCTCCCCACGGCGTCGTGCATGAGGCGGACGATCAGCTTGGGTGCGTCGAATCCGGAGTAGTGGTCGCGGACGAACGAGACCGCAGGTCGACGGGCGCGATAGTCGTGGAACACGTCCACGTCGAAGGTCGCCACCACTGGCCCGGTCGCATCGGAGGTCACATGATCGATGGCCAGGCCGGATGCGTTGCCGGCGTCGAGGAATCCCTGCAGCGCCACGACCATCGGCAGTGACTCCACTTCAACGAGTTCGGGGACCTCGTCAACGACGTGCAGGTGCTCCACAGTGTTCCTTCCTGATGCTCTTCGGTCTTCCGAGACTAGTGCGACAACATCAGCGATCCGCACAGTGTTCCCGCAACCAGCCCCGGTCCGCCGCAAATCGGGGGCATAATTCGATCCACCGCGAACGAGCCCGTTCGACGAGACCCCGGGAGTGGATCGATGAAGCGTGCTCTGGTCCTGACGATCATGCTGGTCGCTGGAACGATGACGGCCCTGATGCCTTCCTCCGCCCAGTCAGCAACGACGATCGAGCGTGCCCAGTGGCACCTCAACAAGCTCGGCTGCGACGCCGGTCCGCAGGACGGCCGACTGGGCACCTGGACCAAGGCCGCACTGATCCGTTTCCAGTCCCGTCACGGTTTTTCCCAGACCGGGAAGCTGGACACCAGGACCAGGACCCGGCTGCTCGCCGGCACCGGTCGGCGCTGCGACACGCGCGCCGTCCCCTGGCAGGCGGGCAAGCGACGACAGATCGTGATCAGCCAATCGCAGAACTGGGTGTGGATCACCGACACCCGCGGCCGGGTGATCGTCCAGGCCGGCATGATCGACAACCCGTCGGTGTTGCGCAAGGGCACCTACCGCACCGGTTCCTACTGCGGGCGCGCCGCACGGGTGAAGCTGAACCGCAGCGGCAGCCTGTGGCTCGACAACTTCGTGCGGTTCGCACCCTGCGGGGTCGGCTTCCACCAGATCCCACGGCGGATGGCCGGCGGGGCGTCGATCCACGGCACCAACATCCTCGGCACGAACATGTCCGAGTCGCACGGCTGCATCCGCCTGAGCAGGACGATGTCGCTGAAGGTGTGGAACTTCACCAGCGGCCGCACCACCGTGATCAAGGTGGTCTGAGCCCGCTCAGCCGAAGGTCGCGATGATCTTCTTCCCTGCCGCCTCGGCGACCTCGGACGAATCCACGCCGAGGACCTCGCGGAGTACGTCGTCCTGCCGGGCCTCGCTGGTCCCGCCGGCGCGACGCATCTCGTCGAACACCCGCCACAGCGTGTCCTGGCCGAAGGTGGCGGCGATGTATTCGCAGGCATACCAGGCGATCCCGTAGTTCTGGCTCGACTCAGCGCCGTTGAACGAGTCGTCCCGGGGCAGCTCGGTCATCCCTGCCTGCGCGGCCTCGAGCGCATCGCGCGAGATCATCCGCTCGTAGGCCGGGACCGGCTGGACCGAGACGAACTCGGCCAACCCCTCGGAGAGCCAGATCGGCACGTTGTCGTCGCGAGGGCCCATCGCCACGTGGGTCAGCTCGTGGCGCACCAGCCTGTCGCGCAGCGGCTCGTCGCGCCTGATCATCCGCGGATGGATCATGAACCGGGTGCTGGCGACCTTGGTGGAGTCGGCTCCGGCACGCACCGGGAAGGCCACGCCGTCCAGGGCGTCGGGATCCCCGCCGGGAAGGTTGTCCAGCGACGCCAGCACGTCGACCGAGCTCAGTGCATAGACGACGACGTGACCGTTCCAGTCGAACGGGACCGTGGCCTGCACCTGCCCGGCCCCGTCCCGGACGGCGTCGAGGATCTCATCGGCGGCATCGACGCTCGCCTCGTCGAAGATGCCGAGCACGCCGGACTCCTCCTCGGCCCGGATCGGGTAGAGGTCCCAGGGCGCCAGGTCGACATCGTGGCGGCGTTCCCATGCCCGGTCATGGGCGGCGCTCAGGACCAGCATTCCCTCGGTGTTGCGGACGAACGAGAACCGGGCCGGGGTGGTGACCGGGACGGCGTCGTAGCCGTCCAGCTGGAGGCGCACCAGGACCAGCAGCGTGGTCGTGTCGCCCTCGGTCGAGGGGGTGGAGCTCTTCGGGACCGTGTAGCCAAACCGGCCCAGCGGAAGCTGCTGCAGGTTTGCGTAGTACTGCTTCTGGCTGACCGTGAACCCGGCGTCGGTCGTGTTGATCCCGCGGAGGTAGTCCTCGAGCCGACCGGCCTTGATCGCCTCGGCCCGCGCGTCGAGCACCTCGATCACCTCCTCGACGAGCGCACTGGCGCCGTCCACCGGCGTTGCCACCGGTGGCGGTCCTCCCAGTCCGCATCCGGTGAGTCCGAGTGAGCCGATCAGCAGGGCCACCAGGACGACGAGTGAAGCGCTTCCCTCCCGAAGCGACCTATGTGCCGTGGTCCGCATCGATCAACGACCTGCCCTCGGACACCGCCGTGATGTCCTCGACGATGGACAGCGCCAACGCCTGTGGGGTGAGACCGATCCGTTCCAGGATCGCCGCGCGCTTGGCGTGGTCGAGGAACTCCTGGGGAATCCCGCGCAACCGGAACGGCGTCTCGACGTGAGCCGCGTTGAGGGTCTGCAGCAGGACTGCGCCGCAGCCACCGACGATGCCGTTGTCCTCCAGGCTCACCACGAGCCGGTGCTCGCGAGCGAGCTCAACGATCGCCGGGTCCACGGGCTTGACCCACCGCGGGTCGACGACCGTGACACCGATGCCCTGCGCCTCGAGGCGCCCGGCCACGTCGACGGCAACAGTGGCCATCGAGCCGACGGCCACGATCAGCACGTCGTGCTCACCCTCGCGAACGAGGATGTCGGCGTTCCCGGCCTTCCCGATCGGTTCGATGTCGTCGGGCGGCGGTCCCTTCGGGAAGCGCACCACGGTGGGCGCGTCGTCGACCTCGATGGCCTCGTTGAGCAGCTCGACCAGTCGGGCGCGGTCACGGGGGGCGGCCAGGCGCAGGCCGGGCACGATCTGCAGGATCGACATGTCCCACATCCCGTTGTGGCTCGCGCCGTCGTCCCCGGTGACACCGGAGCGGTCGAGGACGAAGGTGACCCCGCACTTGTGCAGTGCGACGTCGAGCAGGACCTGGTCGAAGGCCCGGTTGAGGAACGTGGCATAGAGCGCGACCACGGGGTGCAGGCCGCCCATCGCCAGCCCGGCGGCGGACGTGGCCGCGTGCTGCTCGGCGATGCCGACGTCGAAGGTCCGGTTGGGGAACTCCTCGGCGAAGCGGTGCAGACCCACGGGGTGCATCATCGCGGCGGTGATCGCCACGATGTCCTCACGCCGTCGACCGATCTGCACCATCTCGTCAGCGAAGTAGTCGGTCCAGATCGGGTCCTTCGGCTTCTCGATCCCGGTCTGCACGTCGAAGGGCCCGGGGGCGTGGAACTGGTCGGCCTCGTGTCGCACGGCCGGGTCGTAGCCCTGGCCCTTGCGGGTGATCGCGTGCACGATGACCGGCCCGTTGAAGCGCTTGGCCCGGGTGAGGGTCTGCTCCATGGCAACCCGATCGTGGCCGTCGACGGGGCCGACGTACTTCAGGCCGAGGTCCTCGAACAGTCCCTGCGGCGCGAGGGCGTCCTTGACGCCCTTCTTCATCGCGTGCAGCGCGTCATAGGCGGCCGGGCCGACGCCGGGAACCGCGTTGAGCCGGCGCTTGACCTGGTCGAGCACCTGCTCGTAGCGCGGGTTGGTCCGCAGGGTGGTGAGCGCGGTGGCCAGGCCGCCGATGGTCGGCGTGTAGGAGCGCTCGTTGTCGTTGACCACGATGACCAGACGGCTGTCGTGCGCGATCGCGATGTTGTTCAGGGCTTCCCACGCCATGCCGCCGGTCAGGGCACCGTCGCCGATCACGGCGACCACGTGACGGTCCTCGCCCTTGATCGCGAAGGCCTTCGCCAACCCGTCGGCATAGGAGAGCGAGGTCGAGGCGTGGGAGTTCTCGACCAGGTCGTGCTCGGACTCCGCCTGGCTCGGGTAGCCGCTGAGGCCACCCTCGCGGCGCAGGGTGCCGAACTGGTCGGCGCGCCCGGTGATCAGCTTGTGCACGTAGGACTGGTGACCGGTGTCGAAGACGACCTTGTCCTTCGGGCTGTCGAAGACCCGGTGGATGGCGAGGGTCAGCTCGACCACGCCGAGGTTCGGGCCGAGGTGCCCGGTGTTCGTGGCCACGGTGCGGATCAGGACGTCGCGGATCTCCGCGGCCAGTCCGTCCAACTCCCCCGGGTCGAGGGCACGCAGGTCACTGGGGGTCGAGATCGACTCCAGATAGCTCATGCGTGCGGTTCTCCCATCTCCGGTGCAACAAAGGTGTCCAACGAGCATAGACGCAAGGTGTGACGGGTCAGGAGTCGACGACTGCGATCGCCGGCTCGTGCAGGCTGCCGAGCCAGATCCTTCCCTCGTGCTCGCGCACGCCAGTGACCATGTGGAAGTCGGGCGTGTCCAGGTCGAGGTCGCGCACCAGCCGTCCCGAGTCGTCGTACGCCTGCACCCGCACCGTCCGCTTGGGCTTCGGCTGGAGCGCCGCGGGAAGACGGGTCGCGGCACGGCGCAGCCACATGGGTCCGGACTGCAAGCGGTCCACCACCGGGTCGTGCGGCGAGGCGATGGTCACCCAGATCAGGCTGTCGCTGCCGCGAGCGATGTTGTCCGGATAGCCGGGCAGGTCCTGGGCCAGGAAGTCACGTTGCCCGGCGCGCTCACCGCTCAGCCAGTGGCGTACGACGCTGCGCGCGGCTGTCTCGGCGACCGCGACGAAGGACTCGTCGTGGGCCAGGGCCACGCCGTTGGCGAAGGCGAGGTCATCGAGCACCACCTCTGGTTCACGGGCGCCTTCGGCGAGGTGCAACAGACGACCCGTGCGGGTGTTCTGGACCAGGTCGTTCTTCCAGCGCTCGATCCCGAAGTGGGTGGAGCTGTCGGAGAACCAGATCCCGCCGTCGCGTGCGACGGCTGCGTTGTTGCAGAAGACGAAGGGCGCTCCCTCGGCGGAGTCGGCCAAGGTCTCGAGGGCTCCGTCGCGGGGGTCGACCCGCAACAGGCCGGCATGCGCGTCGCAGACCAGGAGCGCACCGTCCGGCAGGAGCTCGATGCCCAGTGGTCGGCCTCCGGTGTCGGCGACTCGATCGATCCGGATGCCGTCGTGGCTGATCCGGAAGATGCTGCCGTCCTCGGTGCCGGTGAAGACGGCGCCCTCATCGGGACCGGAGGTGGCCACGACGACGTCCTCGGCGCCGGGTCCGGGGACAGGGATCACAGTGAGGGTCATCGGGTCTCCCGGTGCTCGAACAACGAGCGATAGTCGGTGGAGGCGAGGAAGTCGTCCAGGGCCAGGGCGGCCGCGCGGGTCAGCGGGAGACCGGGCACGTCGGCCGGGTCGACGAAGAGGATCTGTCGGCCCTCCATGCAGGTGACGTCGGCATCGGTGAGGTCGGTTGGAGCGAGGAAGAGGTGGACCAGGTCGTCGCCGTCGCGTCCGGCATGGCGCACGGAGAGGTCGCGCCAGTGGCGCAGGGTGCCCTCGGAAAGGGTGACACCTGTCTCCTCGGCGAACTCGCGATAGGCGGCCTCGAGGGCGGTCTCCCCCGCCTCCATGTGTCCGCCCGGGCATCCCCAGCACTCGGGGTCGATCTCGGGGAACTCGTCGCGTTCCTGCAGCAGCAACCAACCTCGTCGGTCGACGAGGAGGACGCTGGCGAATCGACGCATGGGGGCAGGCTACTGCCCGGACGCGAGGAGCCGACTCACAGACGCGCTCGGAAACGGCGTCCGCGGATCGCCTCCTCGACCAGCCCGGCTGCCCGGCGTACCCCGAGCAGACGGGCGGACTCTGCGTGCCATGCCTGCACCGCGGCTTCCACGACGTCCAGGTCGGCCACGTCACGCAGCTCCGCACGCGCCTGGCTCAGCCCTCGATTGCAGGCGAGCTGGCTGGCCTCGACATGGAGCACCGCGAAGCGGGCCAGCACGACCGGGTGCCGACGCAGGACCGGATAGGAGCGGAACTCGGGCGGGCTGATGTCCAGCAACCAGTTCTCGGCCGTGCGCTCCCACATCGGGGCGTCGGGGGGACGGACCTGGCTGGGCCAGCCCGGTGGTGCGACATAGGAGGCCATGACCACCATCTTATCGAACATTTGTTCGATCGATGGTCACGCCGCTGAGCCGTCCTCACTCTCGAGGCGCTGTACGCCGCCGTGGCAGCTCGCCATCGGTTCCGGCGCGGTCTCGCCTTGGCCATAGGCGTCGAGGAAGAGCTGGATCCGGATGTCCCCTGCTCCCGTCAGACGCAACTGGGTCCCCCAGACGGTGATGATCGCCGGGGCCGACTGGCCCTCGTTGGGCGAGAGGATGCCCTCGTCCGGCAACAGCTCGGCCAGCTTCGCGACGTCCGAATCAGACAGTGAGGAGTCATAGGTGATCCACACCGTTCCGTGCTCGAGGGCGTGCACCGCATTCTCCTCGCGCACCTGCTCGTCATAGACACCACACTCGAGCCACGCACCATCGTGGTTCCCGCCCACCGGCGGGGACTGCGGATAGTCCACGGTCTCGGGGGTGTGCTGGATCGAGGGCACCTCGAACTTCTGCACGGCAGCCAGGTCCTTGGTGTCCACCGGGCCCACCTGCCCGTTCGCAGAGCCCATCCGCCCAGCAGCCTTGTCGTCGGATCGCGCCAGCAACGGCAGCACGATGGCACCGCAGATCAGCACGCCGGCGATCAGCACAGCCAGGACGGTGCGCAGCGCTCTCACTCCAACGCCGCCTCGATGCGCTCGACCTTGGCCTGCAACTGTCCCACGTGACCGGGACGGATGTCGGCCTTGAGCACGAGCCCGACACGCGGCGAGACCTCAGCGACGGCGTCCACGGCAGCCTTGACCACCGCCATCACCTCGTCCCACTCCCCCTCGATGTTGGTGAACATCGAGTTGGTCTCGTTGGGCAGGCCGGACTCGCGGACCACACGGACGGCGGCAGCGACGGCGTCGGTCACGCTGCCGGTTCCGTCCGCCGAGACGGGCGAGATGCTGAAGGCGACGATCATGCGGACAACCTATCGAGGATCGCGCCGGAAGCTTCCCGGGCGGAGTACGGTGAGCCGCGATCTCCATCCCCTGAAGAGGATTCCCATGGCAGACATCACCGATCTGGCCTCACGACTGGACGTCCCGGCCACCACCCTGGCCGGACTCGACGACGTAGGTGCGGAGGAGGTCGCACGGCTCGTGACGCTGGTCGATGACACCTTCGCCCGTGAGGACAGCGCGGTCGAGGTCGGCCTCAAGGCGACCGTCAACGCGATCCCACGCCCCCTGCGTGGCCGCGCCAAGGCCCTGCTCTTCGGCGGCGAACGGTGACCACCTCCCTGGCCGGTCGCGTCGAGAGTCTCAAGCTGGCCCAGGCGCTCGGGGTGCACCCTGACGAGCTGGCATTCCTCTCCGACCATGACCCGGAAGCCATCCGGCAGGTCCGCACGGCCCTGGGCGAAGCGCTGTTCCGACGACATGAGTCGCGGTTCCGCAGGGTGGGCAAGCTCGCGACCTCCGTGCCCGCCCCGTTGGCGGCGAAGATCGCCCAGCTCGCTCTCGGCCCGATGCTGGCCGCGCGCGTCGCCGCATGCATGGACCCGAAGGTCGCGGTGAAGCTTGCCGGCAGCCTGACGCCCGACTACCTGGTGGAGGTCAGCATCGCGCTCGACCCGGTGCGCGCCGAGCCGATTCTGGACGGCCTGCCGGAGGCCCTCGTGGTCGACGTCGGCAGGCGACTGCTCGAACGCGGCGAGCACCTGACTCTCGGAAGGTTCATCTCGGTGATCACACCCGAGATCGCCCTGCAGGTCGTGGATGCCGCAGCCGGCCCCGACCTGCTGGCGGTGGCGCTCTATGCCGACGACAGCGCAGCGCTCGACGTGCTGGTCGCGCGGATCGACGAGCAGCTGCTCGTCGACTCCATCCGGGCCGCCCACGAGACCGGGGCGTACGCCGATGCCATCACCCTGGTCTCCCAGGTCTCCGAGGGGAGCCGCAGCCGTCTCGTCCCCCTGATCGTGGCCCTCGACGAGGCCGGGCGCGACGGGTTCGCGCTCTCACTCCACGAGCACGACGCGTGGGGTACGGTCCTGCCCGCCTTGTCGACGCTGGACGACGACGCACTTGCGGCCATCGCGAACACCCCGGCGACCCTGACACCCGGAGTCCTCGACCGAGCAGTCACAACAGCCCACGAGATGGGGCTCGACGAACTCTCCGACCGCCTGCCCGGAGTCCTCGACCAGGCGCACCGCACGGTGCTGTCCACACCGGGGGCATAGTCTCGAGAGCATGGACGCGGAGCAGGTCGGCACCTTCCTCGAGGCCATGCCGCGGTGCCGCCGCAAGGGCAGCGCCGACCGTCCGGCGTGGTACGTCGACAATCGCCTCGTCGCCCGTCTCGAGGACTTCGACACCTTGACCATTCGCTGCGCCCGCGAGCTGCGCGACGAGCTCACCGCAGCGCATCCGGAGACCTTCGGGGTCACTCCCCGCATGGAAGCCCACGACAAGGTGCAGGCATCCCTGGCCCACCGCAACGACGCGGCTCTGCGCCGGGCACTCGCAGCGGCGTACTCCATGCAGGTGCGGGACTGAGATGTCCACGGACGGCAGCAGGCCCGCCACCGGAGAGGTGGCGGGCCTGCTGCGTGGGGTCGATCAGGCCTTGCGCAGGTTGCGCAGGACGTACTGCATGATGCCGCCGTTGCGGTAGTAGTTCGCCTCACCGGGGGTGTCGATGCGCACGACTGCGTCGAACTCGACGTCGCCGGCCTTGACCTTGACGGTCTTGGGCGTCGGGCCGTCGTTCATCGCGGTGACGCCGGTGATCGAGAAGGTCTCTTCGCCGGTCAGGCCCAGCGACTCCGCGTCCTGGCCCTCGGGGAACTGCAGCGGCAGCACACCCATCATCAGCAGGTTCGAGCGGTGGATCCGCTCGTACGACGCCGCGATGACGGCCTTCACGCCGAGCAGGGCGGTGCCCTTGGCAGCCCAGTCACGCGAGGAGCCCGAGCCATATTCCTTGCCGGCCAGGACGACGAGCGGAACGCCCGCCTCGATGTACTTCTCGGAGGCCTCGAAGACCGTGGTCACCGGGGTGTCCTCGGCCAGCAGGTCGCGGGTGAAGCCACCCTCGGTGCCGGGCGCCATCTGGTTGCGCAGACGGATGTTGGCGAAGGTGCCGCGAATCATCACTTCGTGGTTTCCACGACGCGAGCCGTAGGAGTTGAAGTCACGGTTCGAGACGCCGTGCTCGGTGAGGTACTTGCCTGCGGGCGAGTCCTTCTTGATCGCACCGGCCGGGCTGATGTGGTCGGTGGTGACCGAGTCGCCGAGCTTGAGCAGCACCCGAGCGCCCTCGATGTCGGTGACCGGCTGCGGGTCCTCCGGCATGCCGTCGAAGTACGGCGCCTTGCGGACGTAGGTGGAGTCCGCGTCCCACTCGAAGACGTTGCCCTCCGGGGTCTGCAGCGCCTTCCAGCGCTCGTCACCGGCGAAGACGTCGTCATAGCTGTCGAACATGTCCGAGGTCAGCGTCGAGGCGATGATCTCCTCGACCTCGGTCGGCGAGGGCCAGATGTCCTTGAGGAAGACGTCGTTGCCCTCGGTGTCCTTGCCGAGCGAGTCGTTGAACAGGTCGACGTCCATCGAGCCGGCGAGGGCATAGGCGACGACCAGCGGCGGAGAGGCCAGGTAGTTCATCTTGATGTCGGGGTTGATCCGACCCTCGAAGTTGCGGTTCCCCGAGAGCACCGAGACGACGGCGAGGTCGTTGTCGTTGACCGCCTGGCTCACCTCGGGGATCAGCGGACCGGAGTTGCCGATGCAGGTGGTGCAGCCGTAGCCGACCAGGTTGAAGCCGAGCTTATCGAGGTAGGGCGTCAGGCCGGACTTCTCGTAGTAGTCCGAGACGACCTTCGACCCCGGAGCCAGCGTGGTCTTGACCCACGGCTTGCGCTGCAGGCCCTTCTCCACGGCCTTCTTCGCGAGCAGGGCCGCACCGATCATCACCGAGGGGTTGGACGTGTTCGTGCACGACGTGATGGCAGCGATGGTGACGGCGCCGTGGTCGATCTCGAACTCGGTTCCGTCGGCCAGCTTGACGTGCGCCGGGTTGGCCGCGCGTCCGCCGTCCTTGGGGGCGCAGGACATGTAGTCACGTGCCGGGGTCTGACCGTCCACGCCGTCGTGGGCGGCCGGCGCGTCCGAGGCCGGGAAGGACTCGTCGAGTGCCTCGTCGTAGGCACCGGCGACGGTCGGCGCCTCGTGGTCGACGTACGCCGAGAGCGCGCCGCGGAAGGACTGCTTGGCGTCGGTGACCTGGATGCGGTCCTGAGGACGCTTCGGGCCGGCGATGGAGGGAACCACGGTCGACACGTCGAGCTCGAGGCGCTCGGAGTAGCGCGGCTCGGCCGAGGGGTCGTGCCACATGCCCTGTTCCTTGGCGTAGGCCTCGACCAGGGCGATCTGCTCCTCGCTGCGACCGGTCAGGCGCAGGTAGGTGACGGTCTCCTCGTCGATCGGGAAGACCGCGATCGTGGAGCCGAACTCGGGGCTCATGTTGCCGATCGTGGCGCGGTTGGCCAGCGGCAGCGCGGAGACGCCGGGGCCGTAGAACTCGACGAACTTGCCGACGACGCCGTGCTCGCGGAGCATCTCGGTGATCGTGAGCACGAGGTCGGTGGCGGTGGTGCCCTCGGGGAGGTCGCCGGAGAGCTTGAAGCCGACCACGCGCGGGATCAGCATGGAGACCGGCTGGCCGAGCATGGCTGCCTCGGCCTCGATACCGCCGACGCCCCAGCCGACGACGCCGAGGCCGTTGACCATGGTGGTGTGCGAGTCGGTGCCGACGCAGGTGTCGGGGTAGACCTGCGTGACGCCGTTGTTGTCACGGGTGAACGCGACGCGTGCCAGGTGCTCGATGTTGACCTGGTGCACGATGCCGGTGCCGGGCGGGACGACCTTGAAGTCGTCGAAGGCGCCCTGGCCCCAGCGCAGGAACTGGTAGCGCTCCTTGTTGCGCTCGTACTCGATCTCGACGTTCTTCTCGAAGGCGTCGGGAGTGCCGAAGACGTCGGCGATGACGGAGTGGTCGATGACCATCTCGGCCGGCGCCAGCGGGTTGATCCTGCTCGGGTCGCCACCCAGGTCGGCCATCGCCTCGCGCATGGTGGCGAGGTCGACGACACAGGGAACCCCGGTGAAGTCCTGCATGATCACGCGGGCAGGCGTGAACTGGATCTCCTTCGAGGGCTCGGCGTCGGCGTCCCAGCCGGCGAGCGCCTTGATGTCCTCGGCAGTGATGTCCGCGCCGTCCTCGGTGCGGAGCAGGTTCTCGAGGAGAACCTTGAGCGAGAACGGCAGCGACTCGACGTCGATACCCTCACCCTTCACCGCGTCGAGGCGGTACATCTCGTAGGACTTGCCGTCCACGTCCAGGGTGCTCTTCGCACCGAAGCTGTCCTGACTGGCCACAGTCAACATCTCCTCAGAAGTCTCGATTCGCTCGGCACCCATCTTGCCGTCGCTTACCGGCATTACGTAAGAGAGGCAACCCTTAGTGGTCGGGGCCGAGCAAGGTCTCTTGACATCAAGATACATGAGATCGAAGCGGAACCGAACCCAGCCCCGAATTCCGCCGTACGTGTCGCATCTCCTCGGGGCCAGGCGAGGCATTCCAGGCACGCGCCGACCCGCCTGGAGACCGGTGGCGTCCCAGGAGCGCGGCACCTACCGGGCGACGCCGACCGATCCTCAATGCCTCGGCCACCGACTGACCTCCATAGGTCGTCAGAGGGTGGCGATCAAGGCACGGCACGCCTCTTCACACCGACGGCACGCCTCAGCGCAGATCCTGCAGTGCTCGTGCATCTGGGCATGCTGTGCGCACTCGTCACCGCATGCCTTGCACACCGTCGCGCAGGCCTCGAGGAACGCTCGGGTGAGACGCGCGTCGGACCCGGTGCGCCGCGAGAGAGCGTTCCCAGTGGCGACGCACAGGTCCGCGCAGTCGAGATCCGTCCGGATGCATGTGGTCAGATCGGCGACCATGTCCTCGCTCAGGCAGGCGTCGGCGCAGGCCGTGCACACCTGAGCGCACTCGAAACAAGCGGCGATGCAGTCCGCGAGCTTGTCCTTGTCGATCCCGCCCAGGTCCTTGGGGTGAGCCTCGAGCATTTCGGTGTGCACCACTCGGTCCTCCGTCCCGCGACGTCGCGGCACCGGGAGGGCGCCTCAGAACAACGTCGCCTGACCGACGCGGTACCCAGGGATGGGAGAAGGGTGCGGGTCGCAGTGGGGCGTACACCGTCTGGCGCACGGCACTGCACCATGCAGCCTTGGCCACCCACCATCAGCCCAAGCTCTCCGCACGCCCCAACAACACCGCCCGCTCCCTTTCGTTCTGCGTGAGTCCCGCGGCCTCGCGGAACGCAACCGCGGCCTCACTCCCCCGCCCTGCCCGCGCCAACAGGTCGCCGCGCACACTGGGCAACAGGTGTGTCCCGGCAAGCGCACCGTCTGGCAAGGCGTCGAGGACAGCGAGCCCCGCGGCCGCGCCGTACGCCCGCCCATGCGCGACGGCGCGGTTGACCTCCACGACGGGTCCTGGTGCGGCCTGGGCGAGCACGTCGTACATCCGTGCGATGCCGCGCCAGTCCGTCTCCTGGGCCGTGTCCGCACGCGCATGGTGCGCCGCGATCACAGCCTGCAAGAAATAGCGCCCCACCGGTCTGCCTGATGCAGCAAGTTGCTCCGCCGTTGCCAACGCGGCCAGGCCGCGCCGGATCAGCAATACGTCCCACAGTGCGCGGTCCTGGTCCTCGAGCAGCACGGCATTCCCCGATGCGTCGACACGCGCCCCCATCCGCGAGGCCTGCAGCTCGAGCAGCGCCTGGAGCCCATGCACCTCAGGCTCGTCCAGCACCAGCGCAGCGATCATCCGCGCCAGCCTGATCGCCTCGGCGATCAGTTCCGGCCGCATCCAGTCGCTTCCCGCGGTGGCCGTGTAGCCCTCGTTGAAAACCAGGTAGATCACCGCCATCACATCGTCGAGGCGCGCCATGCGCTCGGTGCCGACGGGCAGGTCGAACTCGATGCCGGCATCGGTCAGGGTCCGCTTGGCGCGCGAGATCCGCTGCCCCATCGTTGCCTCGGGCACCAGGAAGCCGCGGGCAATCTCGGCGGTGGTGAGGCCGCCGACCAACCGCAGGGTCAGCGCGGCGCGGGACTCGGCGGTGAGCCGTGGATGACAGGAGAGGAAGATCAATCGGAGCACGTCGTCCTCGATGGAGTCGACCTGCGTGCTGAGGTCGGGCATGCCGTCCTCCTCGCTGAGGCTGTGACCGATCTCGGCGGTCCTGCGACGCAGGGTCTCTGCGCGGCGGAAGGTGTCGATGGCGCGACGCTTGGCGGTCGTCATCAGCCAGGCACCGGGAGTGGCTGGTACGCCGTCGCGCGGCCATTGCTCGAGCGCGGCGAGCAGTGCGTCCTGGGCAAGGTCCTCGGCCAGGTCGAGGTCCCGGGTCATCCGGGTGAGGGCACCGACCAACCGAGCGGATTCGGCACGCCATACCGCGGTGATCGCGGCAACGGTCGACTCCCGGTCCTGGCCCATGCGGCCAGCCTAGTGAGGATCACGAGACTGGCCGCACGGTCGAGGTGTTGGACCCTTCAGCCGTCAGAGGGCGACGGAGGCTCCTCGGAAACCTGGCGCAGCGTCGCGACCATGGTGAGCTCGGGCCAGTGCTTGGCGTGCAGGTCGGCGAACTCGCGTTGCGCCTCGACCGCCTCCTCGAGCGTCGCATAGTCGAGCAGCGACCAACCACCGACGATCTCCTTGGCCTCGGCGTAGGGACCGTCGACCCGGGTGGTCTCCCCCGCGCGCACGACGAAGTTCACCGCGTCCTCAGTGCCATAGAGGCCACCGCCGTCCAGGAAGTGACCCGCCGTTGCCTGCTCTGTGATGTAGACGCCCATCGCGTCCATCAGCGCCTGCGGCGGCTGACCGATTCCTTCTTCCATCCGGACGAATCCCATGAAACGCGGCATTGCTGGCTCCTCGATGTCGGTGGTGCACCGCTTGTTCGGTGACCGCTCACACGTACGTCGTGTGGCATCTTGCTCTTTCGACATCGGTCACGAAAGTTTTTCCGAGCCTGCCTCCCAACTCGCAGCACCATCGCCAGCACCAAGCAGCGATCACGACCACCTACGTCTGGCTATGTCACAAGAAGCTGAAGCGCACGGTGCGCTCGGGGTTGTCGACGTTGAGGTCGACCAGGCAGACGCTCTGCCAGGTGCCCAAGGCCATCCGGCCCTCGAGCACCGGGACCGATGCATACGGCGGGATCAGCGCTGGCATCACGTGGGAACGACCGTGACCACGACTGCCGTGACGGTGCTTCCACCGGTCATCTGCAGGCAGCAGGTCGACCAACGCGGTCAGCAGGTCGTCGTCGCTGCCGGCGCCCGTCTCGAGGATGGCCAGTCCCGCCGTCGCGTGCGGGACGAACAGGTTCAGCAAGCCGTCACCCCGACCATTCACGAAGTCCGTGCAGTCCCGCGTCAGGTCGAGCACCACCTCGCGGTCACCGGTCACATAGGTGCGGGTCTCAGAGTCCATGCCGTCATCGTGGCACGGGACCGACCATTGGCACATGACAGAGCCGGCGCCCCCAATAGCGCCGGCTCTGCCAAGTCAGGGAAGTCGGAGTCAGCGACCCGCAACACCCGAGACCGGACCCCGCAGCATTCGCTGGCCCATCACGCCGAGGCCGACCATGCCCAAACCCAGCACGAAGTGCAGCCAGTCGTCGGCGGTGTTGAGGGGCACGAAGTTCGCCTCGCTCATCTTGTCGGTGACCAGGCCGTAGATCCACAGCACCAGGTAGATCACCCCACCGCCGATCAGGAAGGCGATCGAGCCCCTCGCGGTGCGGGCCATGGCCAAGCCGGCCACACCGAACAGCAGGTGCACGATGTTGTGCAGGACGGAGACCTGGAAGAGGCCGATCAGCTTCGCGCCACTCTCGTGCCCGGCGAACTCCATCGTGTCGTAGTCGGTCGTGATCCCGGGGATGAAGCCGAGGACCCCGACGGCGAGGAAGACGACCCCCACCACCAAGGCAGCCATGCGGACCTTCTGCCCGCGGTCCCCGGTGTCGATTCGGTTGTTGTCAGTCATGGTCTTGCCTCCTCAAATCTGGTTTGTCCCCGCAGAAGTACCCGGGCAGGGGCACGAACATGCCCCCACAAGCCGACATCCCCGACTTGCGGAGGGATCGCTGTCGCCCCGCCCTCGCTGCCGCTTCTCGCCGGGGCAGCCTTCTCGTGACCAGCCGCACGGTCCGTCGTTGAGCACCCGAATCTCCCGGAGACCCACGACCACCGGCGTCGATGGAGTGTGAATTCGCCATCCACTCCCCATTGTCCGGACGCGGCAATCAGGGTGGGTCACAATGAACTTGCGGGCGCCAACCGTGGGAGCTGACGGAGTCTCCACGGCGCGTCGCCGAGCACGAAGGAACGTCATGGAAGGTGAGACGGTTGACCCGTCCGGCACGCTCGACGAAGACACCCGACTCTTCTTCGAGCAGTCACCCCTGCCCCAGGCATTCACCGACTTCGACGGAAACTTCACCGAGGTCAACCGCACCCTGACACAGCTGCTGGGCCACGACCGGGACTGGTTCCCCGGGCGTGAGGTGTTCTCGGTGATGCATCCCCTTGACGACCCGACGCTGCGGGGAGAGCTCGATCGGCTGCGCAACGGTGACACCGACACCATCTCCGTCGAGGTGATCGCCGTGCACTCCGAGGGTCGCTCACTGCAGCTGCTGGTGGACGCGGCGCTGATCCGGGAGCCGGACGGGGCGCCGCGGCACATCGCACTCGTCGCTCACGACCTGACTGCCTTGCGCAGCGCTGAGGAGCGACTCGCCGGCCAGGAGCGGCTCTATCGAGCCCTGAGCAATCGCGCCGCAGACGCCGCCCTGGTCACCGACAGCGATCAGTTGATGATCTTCGCCTCGCCCAAGCTCACGGAGAACTGTCCACCAGCGCGGTCTTCGCAGGTGTCGCCACGACCGTCGGTTTCACGGCACACCTTCCTGCATTCCTGTTCCTCGCGGGAGCTGGAATCGCCCTGTTCGTCATCGACCTCGAGCACCAGCGACTGCCCTTCGCCGTCACCGGCGTCGCGGCCGTGGGGTGCTCGTTGCTCCTGGGCCTCGACGTGTGGGTCAGCGGTCCGCAGCCGATCGCGGGCGCCCTGCTCGCTGCCGGACTCTGGTTCCTGGTCTATGGGGGGATCTGGTTTACCACCGCGGGGCGTGGCATGGGCCTCGGCGACGTGGCTCTCGCACCCTTGCTCGGATTCGTGCTGGGGTGGCTCGGCTGGGGTGTCACCCTCACTGGTCTGCTGGCGGGATTCGTGCTCGGCGCCGGCGTCGGGCTCGGCTTGTTGGCGTTCGCCGGCGCCTCCCGTCGGGCGCGGGTGCCGCACGGTCCGTTCATGCTGGCCGGAGCCGCGGTCGCGGTGGTCGTCGGTGCGAACCTGTGGCACGGATATCTCTCGGTCACGGGGATGAGCTGACCCTCCGCACCATCACGCGACGGGTCAGACGATCATTCGACCTGCGTGGTCGCGGTGTCGAGGTGCTCGAATTCGTGTCTCAGACCGTCCGGCGTACTCCAACTGAGGTGCCTCACCGAGCGGGGCGGCCCAGGCTGATCAGCTCCGGTTCGACGGTGGGGGCTCCGCAACAGCCGCCGGTCGAGGCGACCGCGTCTGGGGCGTCGAATGCGCCGGCGCCGTTGCAGACCCCGGTGTCGGGCAACTGCAGCTCCACCCGGCCTGCTGAGTCGAGGTCGCCGGCGAGCGCGGCGATCACGGATCGGACCTGTTCGAATCCGGTCATGGCCAGGAACGAAGGGGCCCGGCCATAGGACTTCATGCCGACCACATAGAAACCCTCCTCCGGCTGGGCCAACTCCTTGTACCCGTGTCCCGGGACGTCGCCACAACTGTGGTGATCGGGGTGCACCAGTTCGGCCAGGAACCGTGCTGACTCCAGTGCAGGGTCGAGGTCGAGACGCACCTCGGAGAGGAAACCGAAGTCGGGACGGAAACCGGTGACGACGATGATCTCGTCGACGCCCGCAACCTGCTGACCGTCGATGGAGCCGAGCGTGAGCCGACCATCGCGCTCGGCGATGACGGACTCGGTGCGGAACTGGGTCACATTGGTGACCAGTCCGCTGGTGGCCGCCGCCTTCGCGTCCTGACCGAGCTTGCCGCGCTGTTCGAGCTGATCGTTGTCGCCTCCCCCAAAGGCATCGCCGACGCTGGGCCGGCGCAACAACCACGAGACATGAGTGTCGGGGTCTCGCCTGGCGATCTGGGCCAGCCCGATCAGTACACCCTGGGCCGAGGCGCCCTTGCCAGCGACGGCGACGTGCTTGCCGGCGTACCGCGCAGCGACCGTGGCGTCGGTGAAGTCGGGGATCCCGTAGGTGATGCGGTCGGCATGCTCGCGCTCTCCGCGTGCGGGGTAGCCGTCGGCCCCCAGCGGGTTGGGGCTGGTCCAGGTGCCGGAGGCATCCACGACCGCACTGCCCAGCAGCCGCTCGTGACCTTCGGGACCGATCACGTGGACGGCGAAGGGGTCGTTGTCGCGCCCGGAATCGACCAACAGGTCCCGTCCGGCGCGGCTCACACCGGTGACCTGCGTGTTGTAGCGCACGCTTCCGTGCGCGGAGGAGTCCAAGAGGTCGGCCAGCGGCTCGAGGTATGCCGCGCGCCACTCGGCACCCGTGGGGTAGGCGTCGTCGTCCGGGGCAGTCCAGTCCCCGGCGGCTTCGAGAAGCCGACGCGCGGCTGGGTCCACCAGTTCGAGCCACGAGGAGAAGAGCCGCACGTGTCCCCACTGGCCCACGGCTGCTCCGGCATCAGCGCCGGCTTCGACGACGGTGAAGTCCATGTCGCGTTCGGCCGCATTCGCTGCCGCGGCCAACCCGATGGGTCCGGCACCAATGATGATCACGGGTAGTTGCATCTCGAACTCCTCACCAGACTTTCATCGACGGGCGTCGATAGAGGAACAATATCGACCGAGATCGATAGATGCAAGGTATTCTTCGACCATGAAGATTTCTGGTTCGGAAGCGCTCAGTCTCGACCGAGCGAGCGCGGAGCAATTCGCTGAGTGGTTCGCACTGCTCGCTGACCCCACCCGGGTTCGATTACTCCACACCCTCTCGACCTCGCGGTCCGGCTCGATGCGGATCGGCGATCTGGCCGAACTTCTCGGTATCTCCCAGTCCACCTGTTCGCACCATTGCCAGGTGCTCAAGAAGGTCGGCTTCGTCGTGGTCGACAAGGTCGGCACCTCCAGCATGGTTTCGGTCAACCCTGCGTGCTGCACCGGACTGCCGCACGCGGCCGACGTCGTCATGGGCACCTTGTCGGCACCACCGTGCTGCCCCTCGGACCTGCCCGCCGATGTGATCGCGCGGCCGGCGGTCGAGGCGGACATGGCCGCGATTCTCGCCATCTATGAAGAAGGTCTCCTCACTCGCAACGCCACCTTCGAGACCTCAGTCCCCACGATTGACGAACTCCGCGCCAAGTGGCTCCCGGGGATGGCGTGGGTCGCCGAACTCGACGGCCGGGTTGCGGGCTGGACTGCGATCCAGCCCGTCTCGGATCGTGCGTGCTACGCCGGCGTGGGCGAGACCTCCGTCTATGTCACCGAAACCGCGCGCGGTCGTGGCGTCGGGAAGGCATTGCTGTTCACCCAGGTCACCGAGGCCGACCGGGCCGGCCTGTGGACGCTGCAGACCTCGATCTTCCCGGAGAACCGGGCCAGCCTCGCGCTGCACCGCTCCGCGGGGTACCGCACCCTGGCCGTACGGGCTCGCGTCGCACAGCTCGACGGCGTCTGGCGCGACACCGTCATGCTGGAACGTCGCAGCGACATCAACTGATCCTCCGCCGCCGACCGCTGGACGCGCTTGTCGGGATGTGACGCAGCATGCGCCACCACCAGCCTCACCCCCTGCACTTCGCTTGTGCCATGGTGGGTGCCGTGCCCTATCCGGACGACGTCGAGTGGCTGCTGACCCCTGGCGAGCGCGGCAACGGGCAGACACGGCTTGATGATGGCCACCAGGGCCGGGCGTGGTCCGAGGGAAACCTGGTACGGCCGCTGATCCACGGCGCTACCTATTTTGCCGAGCTGTACCAGCGGATCGAGGCCACGGGAGCTGGCGATTCCATCGTCTTCACCGACTGGCAGGGCGACCCCGACGAGCAACTCACCGGCGAGCCGAGCAGTGAGGTCATGGCCGTACTGGGCCGGGCCGCCGCCCGCGGGGTCGACGTACGAGGTCTCGTATGGCACTCCCACATCGCAGCGGTCACCGATGCCGAGGGCGACAATGCCGAGTTCGGTGCGCGCCTGCGGGCCCACGGCGTCGAGGCATGGCTCGACATGCGGGTCCGGAACCGAGGCTCCCACCACCAGAAGCTGATCGTGCTGCGGCACCGGGACGACCCCACGCGCGACGTGGCCTTCGTGGGTGGCATCGATCTGTGCCACTCCCGCAGGGACGACGCCACCCATGCCGGCGACCCTCAGTCCTACGAAATGGCCGCGGAGTACGGCGCCACCCCGCCGTGGCACGACGTCCAGGCCGAGATCTCCGGGCCGGCCGTGCACGATGTGGAGACAGTCTTCCGGGAGCGGTGGGAGGATCCGGCTCCGCTCAACGGCAGTCCTCGTCGCTGGTGGGGGCTGCGGCGAAGCAGCTCGCCTTCCGCCACGGGTCCGACACCGAGCCCGCTGCCGGCACAGCGTCCCCCGCCGCCACCCGTGCCTGGTGGCACGCACGTGGTACAGCTGCTGCGGACGTACCCCAAGCTGCCCTCCAGCCGTGACTACCCGTTCGCCAGGGGTGGCGAGAGGAGTGTGGCGCGCGGATACGCGAAGGCCATCGAGCATGCGCGTCGACTGGTCTACGTGGAGGATCAGTACCTGTGGGGGCATCACGTTGCGCAGATGTTCACTACGGCCTTGGAGCGAAATCCTGACCTGCACCTCATCGGGGTGGTGCCTCTTTTCACCGACTTGGAAGGTGTGCTGGGACGACTCCCTCAGCTGGAGGGTCGCCGCCGAGCGATGCGTGACCTGCTGCGGAAGTTCCCCGACCGAGTCGCGATCTACGGCCTGGAGAATCACGCAGGAGTCCCTGTCTACGTGCATGCCAAGGCCTGCATAGTCGACGACACCTGGGCGACCATCGGCTCCGACAACTTCAACCGGCGCTCGTGGACCCACGATTCCGAACTCTCCGCGGTCGTCATCGACCGGGATGGCGAGTTCGGTCGCCATCTCCGACTCACCCTTGCCGCCGAGCACCTGGACCGAGAATGGGGTGACCGGGATGATGCGATGGCCGACTGCCTGGAACCAGCCGACATGTTCGCCACCTTCGCAGCAAGTGCGGCCCGCCTCGACACGTGGTGGCATGGTGGGCAGACCGGTCCACGACCGGAGGGGCGCCTTCGCAGGATCGAGTCGCCAGAGCTCGGGCTGCTGACTCGTGCGGTCGCCTCGGTGCCGTATGCACTCCTGCACGACCCCGACGGACGGCCGCGTCGGCTACGACGCGCGGACGACTTCTAGGTCCCGTTCAGGGGTAGGACACAAGGACAGCTCTCGTCGTCCCGTGCGTGATGACGGCGCCGCCGCGGCTGTCAGACGCAGCAGTGGGCGTTCACATCCGCAGTGCCTGGGTCCTGCAGACCTCAGACCGAGCCCAAAGCGGGTCTCAAGACCGATTGCCACTGGAGAAACACATCCCTCCAGATCGCATCAGCGCAGGTCAGAGCCGGTTTTCGTCAGCAATGCGACGCATTCCACGTGATGCGTCATCGGGAAGACGTACATGACCCCGAGCGTAAGTGCGATCCTTTGCGGGCGCCTGCGCTCATGAGGCCGAACGAGCCCGTGACCTGCGGCGATGCCGTTTCGGACGCGAGCTGGCGTCGGCGTCCAACTGCGGGTGATTGCGAATGAAAGCGAGCCCAATCCGAGCCCTCCCACAGACGGGCGCCGACGGACGCAAACGACCGCAGCGAGCGCACGAGGCTGCCCACCCTGCAAGGCGCCAGTTCGCGCTGACCTACGACATCTGATTTGGCGCCTTTCAGCCCCTGCAGCCGTCGTTGAGTCGGATCTGCGCAACCAGGAGGATCAGTGAACACTGCCCCACTCGAGGTGACCACGCACATCGCCGCGACACCGGAGCAGGTGTGGCCGTACCTCGCCGACCCGGCCCGCTACGCGCTGGTGGATGGGTGAACCTACCTCCGCAAAGGAGGGTAAGCGGGGGGCGATCGCGTCTCACCTTCCGAGTGAACTCGGCCGCGCCGAGGACCCGAGTCGCCGGATCCGGACGGTCGAGGGCATCGTTGGACCATGCCCGGAAGAGGACGTTTCCACCCAGCCGACCCAACCGAGATGCTCGAGACCCTCGCGACCTTGAACACCGAACTGGAAGGGCTGAGGACCAAGGTCGCCGCAGGTGAGGCCGACCAAGTCACCGCGCTCGACAGAGCGCTGCAAGGTCTACTGGAACTCGCGTCGGTCATCGAGCCGCTCGTCCAGGACTACCGCGTCCGCCACCGCTGATCGTCCAGCTCGACGACCGATTGCAGAACACAGCTCGTCGGTAATGCCCGTGCCGATACGCCTCTCAGGTCGTAGAGGTAACTAGCGTGCCAGGGAGGGCTGCAGCGATCGCGTCGCCGAACGCCTCCACCGGTGACGGGTCAGCACCGAAGTAGCTGAACGTGCTGGCGAGCACTTGGTAGTAGGCGACGAGGACAGCGCCGGCCAGTCGCTCGAGGAACCCGATGTCGATCACCAGTCGAGTCCCGGCATGGTCACCGTGGTCGACGTACTCACGCAGCTGCCGTGCCTGGTACAGCGTCGGATGAGTACCGCTCGACAGGAAGTCATATAGGCCCTCGGCCTGCTTCTCGTCGAAAGCTCCGCCGGCATGCTCACGGAGCAGCTCGTAGAACCACTTCAGGCACTCCTCGACCCCTGGCTTCTTCTCCCCGCCCAGCTCGCCGGCGTCGATGGTCGTCGGCGTGGCATCCGGGAACGCGGCGATCATGCGCGCCCGAACCTCCTTCCAACGGGCCCGTGCGGCCTGATGGACCGGGTCAGCCTTCCCGCCAAGGTGACCAGCGGTGCGTTTGGCGACCATCGAGCTGTAGAACTCCTCGAGGTACGCCCGAGCCAGTCGGGCTTCAGCCTTGTCGCCCGTCTTCCCGAGCACCCACTGCGCCCGGGCACAGTTCTCGATCACGCTCCTGGCGAGCGGCTTCGGCGGAAAGAACACCTCGCCGGAATAGAACAGCAGGCCCATCCCAGCGAGGTGTCCGGCGCCGATCTCCAGGTAGGTGGCCACGACCTCATGGATGAGGCTCGGCCCAGAGAAGATGCCGTCCTTGCCGTTCGTGGCTGTGTCGATGGCGGTCAGGGCGCCGTTGTCCAGCGATGCCTGCGACGCGCGCCCTGGGCGCCAGTGGAAGTCGCTCTAGGACGACAGGAACGTGGTCCGAGCAAGCCACAGCAGCTCACCGAGCTCGCGGGCACGGTCCCGGTCCGAGGCGCCGCCAGCGCTCTCTTCGGCCTCGGGCACCTTGGGTACTTCCTCGTCGGCCATGGGAGAAGCGTGCATGGGGAAGGCGCCGACCTCCAAAGCGGTTTACACCCGCCAGTCTTATCGAAGCTCGCCTGGTCTGCTCACTGATGCTGGATCGCGGCATCTCAGGAAACTCGCCGAATCCTTCAGAGCCGCGGGTCGACAGGTTCCGACTCAAGCGCGAGAACAGCGAAGACCGACTGGTGGACTTTCCAGAGCGGCTCGTGGTCAATGAACGCGGTGAGCGCTTCCAGTCCGAGTCCGTGCTCCCGCTGGGCAAGTTGGCGCTTCTTGCCGAGGTGGCGGTCGCGGAGTACGTCGAGTGCGTCGGTGTAGTCGGGCCCGTAGATGATCCGCAGGTACTCGCGACCGCGCACCTTGATGCCCGGCTGGATCCGTCCCTCGGAGAGGTGAGCGGGCTTGACGACCATGCCCTCTCCCCCGCCGGCGGTGAGGTCGAGCCACCAGTGCGTGGCAGCGTCCCGCTCGTCCTGCGAGGCGAGGTCGACGAACCGGTGCCGCGTTGGCGTGATCAGGTCGCCTTCGAGCTTGGCGAGCTCGGAGAGGTGCCACTCGTGGGACTCGGTGAGCGCAAGAGCCCGGCCTTCGGAGGCCAGGATCTGGAACGGTGCGAGCGTGACACCTTCGAGCCCCTGGGTCGGGTGGACGTAGGCGGCGTAGGCATCGCGGAACGCCTCGGCGTTGCCGAGTCGACGGTCGACCTTCTCGACGAGTCCCGCGACATCGAGTCCACGAGCAGCGGCCTGCTCGAGAACCTTGCGTGCATCGGGAAGCACGTGGCGTGCGGCTGTGCCGACCGATGCGTATTGGGCCTTGATCAGATCCATGGCCTTGGCCGACCAGGGCAGGAGTTCGCAATCGAGGGCGAGCCAGTCGGTGTCGAGGGACTCGAACAGTGGCGCGACGGTCTCCCGCAACCGGTCCACGAGCTCGCCGGCGTCCGCGAAGAAGGGTCGTCCGGTGCGGGTGTAGACCACTCCCGTGGTGCCGTCGCCGATGCCGAACCTTCGCTCGGCGGCGTCGGCGTCCTTCGCGATGACCGCCACGGCGCGTGAGCCCATGTGCTTCTCTTCGCAGACGACTCGGGTGACGCCCCAGCCGGAGTACTCGTCGAAGGCCTGGGCGGGGTGCTCCAGGAAGCCATCGAGCTTCGAGGTGGCGACCGGCGACATGGTTGGCGGCAGGTAGATCAGCCACCGTGGGTCGACGGCGAATCGGCTCATCACCTCGAGTGCGGCTGCGGCGTTCTCTTCGGGGATCTTGACCTTGCCGGCATGGGTGGTCTCCAGCCAGCGGGTGCCTGCGACGTCGCTGATTTTGAGCACCGACGCTTCGCGATCCCCAGCAGAGGGCGCGAGCGGCCGGACGGGTGCGTACCACTCCTTCTCCGCAGAGACCGAGACGATTTCCCGCTCCGGGTAGCGCAGCGCGGTGAGTTCGCCGCCGAAGACGACTCCGGTGTCGAGGCAGATCGTGTTGTTGATCCACTCGGCCTTGGGGACTGGGGTGTGGCCGTAGACGACCATTGCCTGGCCGCGGTACTCCTGCGCCCAGGGGTAGCGGACCGGGAGCCCGTATTCGTCGGTCTCGCCGGTGGTGTCGCCGTACAGCGCGAACGAGCGGACTCGTCCGGACGAGCGGCCGTGGTAGGCCTCCTTGAGGCCGGCGTGGGCGACGACGAGCTTTCCGTCGTCGAGGACGTAGTGGCTGATGAGGCCGTCCATGAAGTCCAGTGCCTGCTTACGGAAATCGTCCGGGTGGCCTTCGAGTTGTGCGAGTGACTCTGCGAGGCCATGGGAGACAGTGACCTTGGAGCCTCGAAGGGCTCGGACGAGCTTGGCCTCGTGGTTACCGGACACGCAGAGCGCCGTGCCCGCGGCGACCATGCCCATGACGAGACTGATGACGCCTGGGGTGTCCGGGCCCCGGTCGACCAGGTCGCCAACGAAGACGGCCTGTCGGCCCTCGGGGTGCGAGGCACCGACGGCCGTGTCGCCGTCGTACTCGATGTTCCAACCGAGTTCGGTAAGGAGCGTGCGGAGCTCGGAGGCGCAACCGTGGACGTCGCCGATGATGTCGAAGGGCCCGTGGATCTCCCTGCGATCGTTCCAGGGTCGCTCGCGCACGATCTCCACGCTCTCGACCTGACCAGTACCGCTCAGGACGTGAACGCGACGGAAACCCTCCTTCGTCAGGCGCCGGAGGGACCGCATGAGATCGCGGTGCTGACGAGAGACGACGTGATCGCCGAAGTCGCGATCCGGCCGCTGCCGGTTGCGCTCGATCGCCACCGATGCGGGGACGTCGATGACGATGGCGTCGACGAGGACGTCGTGGCTCTTGGCGAGCTTGACCAGGGAGGCTCGCGCCGGCTGCTGGACGTTCGTCGCATCCACGACGGTGAGCAGCCCGCGACGCAGGCGGGTGCCGACGATGTAGTGCAGGACGTCGAACGCGTCGGGGGTAGCGGACTGGTCATTCTCGTCGTCCGCGACGAGGCCGCGGCAGAAGTCGCTGGAAACGACCTCGGTCGGCTTGAAGTGACTGCGCGCGAACGTCGACTTGCCACTTCCCGAGACCCCGACCAAGACGACCAGGCCCATGGCGGGAACGGTGACCTGCTGCTGTTCGGTTGCTGCGTCAGTCATCGGATCCCTCCTTTCGGGTGAAGATGGCCATCTGTGTCGGTGTGCCCAGAGTGTCGTCGAGGTCGCCGATGCCGCGGCGTTCGACGGCGTAGCTGTAGGTCGAGGCGACGTGGTCGGACCAGTGGGCGAACTCGGCCCGGGTCCATTCAAAGCGGTGGTCGGGGTGCCTCATGCCGACGAGTCCTTCGTAGAGCACGTTGTACTCGCCATTGGGGGTGGTCACGATGACCGCACCTGGCTTGGTGGCTCCGAACACAACACGCTCCAGCGCCTCCAGCCGCGGAGGGTCGACGTGCTCGACGACCTCCATGAGTACGGCGGCGTCGAACCCGGCGTATCGCTCGTCCTCGTAGGTGAGCGCACCCTGGAAGAGCTGCACGCGCTCGGCCTGTCGCTCGCTCATGCGGTCGACGTGAAGGCGTCGAGCGGCGTACTGCAGCGATCGGGTGGAGACATCGGATCCGGCGATGCGCGAGAAGGATGCCGTCTTGATGAGCCGGTCGAGGAAATGACCCGGGCCACAGCCCATGTCGATGACCGAACGTGCCCCGAGTTCGAGCAGAACCTGGTGCACGGCGTCGTGGCGCTGGGCGTTGAGCGGGACCCGCTTCTCGACAGGTTGGAGGGCTTCCTCGTCCTCAGCCGGATCGATGGCCTCCTCCACGTCGTCGCCGAGCTCGGCGAGCCGCGCGAGAGCGACGCGGGTCAGGCCGCCGCTGCGGCCGAGGTAGCGGCGGGTGATCAGCTTGGCTTCCGGGTGGGTGGCGAGCCAGCCCTCCCCGGATCGCATCAGCTTGTCGACCTCGTCGGGACCCTGCCAGTAGTGCTTGGACTCGTCCAGGACGGGAAGCAGGACGTGCAGTTGGTTGAGCGCATCGGCCAGTCGGACAACCCCGATGAGGTGCAAGCGGACGTAGCGGGAGTCGCCCCAGTCGGCGAAGGCATCGTCCAGCGGGATGGGCTCGGCCTCGACCGTCCAACCCAGCGGTTCGAACAGCCGATGCGCGATCTCCGGTCCACCCCGGCAGGGCAGCACCGGGACAGAAATTTCGAGCGGGATCGCCGAGTCGGCAAGGTCCTGTCGGGAATCACAGCGACCGCTGCGAGCGGTGCTGAACACGTCGGCCATCGCCACGCCGAGAAGCGACGACGCTGCGTACGAGCGGTCGTTCACGTACTGGGCGAGGCTGAAGTCCGGGGCGTTCTTGCCCCGCGAGCGGGCCAGCCGGACCGGATCGACGTCGAGGATCAGCGCAACGGTGCAACGCTCGTCGGTGGATTCGGGGTAGAAGACCGTCACTGTTCCGAACGACTGCTTGAACTCCTGCACACGGTCGGGGTGCTTGTGCAGGAGGTAGCCAAGATCGGTCGCCGGCTGGTGGGTGGTCGTGACGGTCAGGAGCACGCGCTCAGTCTGCCCGAGAGGGGCGACCCATTTTCGAACATTACGCTAGCCCCGACTGCGAAGAATCGATCCGTCGGCTCGAAGCACTGCACGAATGTGCGGCCACTCGTCCGATAGCTAGAGCACTCGGTTCTGCACCTGACGGGCCATTGGCTCTACCGCGTCAACAGGTTGAGGCTGTACGTGCCGCAAGCACATCGCAGTGCTTCTTCCTGTCCCGGCGGCCCAGACACGTAGATCCATGACCCGCAGTCGGGGCTGGAGCACTTGAACAGGTCGAAGAACAAACGCCAAGCCTCGACCACGGGCTGGAAGTCAGCCTTGCTGAGGTTCGCCCATTCGTTGTAGTGGACCAGCGGGTTGATGGCCCAGGACTCCGCTTGCTGGGCCAAGACAGTCTGTTGGCGCGCCTCTTTCAGTGCTTCCACTTGTTCCTTGACTGCGGTGTTGCCCCAAGAGTTCGCGGACGCGGACGCCTTCTTGAGCCAAGAAGCGTGTCTGCCGGTCGTGGCGCTGAGGAAGTCGCCCAACTCGTAATTGTTCTCGGGTTTGTAGGTGACTTGTCCGCGCAGTCCGGCCGCAAGATCGCCGAGCGTGGCTTCCAGGTATCTGCGGAGTTTTGCAGCGGCAGGGCTCACCTCTCCCGCAGCGAGGTCAGCTGCTATGGCGTCCCATACATCGTGTCCCTGTTGAACGTGCGGCCCGTCATCGACAGTCCATCCGTGAAATCGGGCTTGGGCATTTCGACCGATTAGCCCGGAACCCTGCATCTGCCTGACCCAGACTTCATCGTGGGTTGTGATGATGAACTGGACCTCCGGGAAGGTGCTCGTCAGAAGCGCGCAGAACTGCCGCCGATGGTTCTTGTCGACAGACATGACAACGTCGTCCAGGACTGCGAACCGGAACTCGTCGCCGAGTAACCGCTTGACCAGTGCTAGGTAGAGGCATACGCCCATCCCGTCCTGATGCCCCTCGCTGTGATATGCAGCTGGAGGGAACATGCCCTGGCCATAGAAGTCGACCTCCAGATCGAGTTTGCCGGCGTCAGGCTGCAATTCAGCCATGAACGTGCCCTCGTCGTCGGAGTTGATGTACCGGTAGAACTCGCTGAACTCGGTCTGGATCTCCTCGTAAAGCGAGGTAAGCACTTGATCGGCGACGGTGCAGTAGGTGTCGTATACCGCGCTGGCGGTGTCGTAAGTCGCGACGGCCTTGGCCTGCGCGGCACGAGCTTGGCAAACGCGGTTCCACCGGTCCTGAGCCATGGTGAGGAAGGATGCAGCCTCAACCGCTGCCGAGTCGTCAGGAAGTGCGTCGACCTGATCTGCCAGCCGCACCACGCGTCGAGATAGCCAGGCGGAATCGGAATCGGATCACTCGTGAGGGAATGCCGCGCTTCGACCACTTGCTCGACTGAACCCAACGATCCTTCGAATCGTGCCAGGTCGCTTCGCCACGACTCAAGGACGGCCAACAAATCGACGCTCCCGAGCGCTCTGGCATGCGGAACGATGGCGTCGATCAGCGTCCGGGTCCCGCGTGCCTCCGCGATGATGGCATCAGCTGAGGACCGAATCCGCTCACCCAAACGTTGAGCCGCCGCAGAGCGATGCAGCTTCTCTTGGAGATGCTGCCTCAGCGAGGCCACATCAGCCCATTCGACATCGCAAAGCGGACACGTCGGCTCGTCCGCCAGCTGAAGGCCGAGCTCAACCAATCCTCGATGCCGAAGCGCCGCCAGGACGGCTGGCTCCTCATCCAAGTCAGTCAGCGCGTCCTGGAGGCGGCCCTTGGCAGAGTCGAGTCGATCAGGTTCAGAGAGCCGATCCCTGAGCGCCTTGATGTCTCGCCCGGCTGACACCTTGTTCACCGCCGTGGACCCCGCAAGCTGGACCCCCACTGTCAGATCAGAGGAGGCCGAAATGGTGTCGATGGCGTCCAGACCAAGAACCTCACGGCGACTGTTGATGGCCTTCGTGATCCCGTCCGTCAAGAGTTCCGCAATGTCCAGGTGGCGCCGAAGAGCGTCCTCAGCTCCAGCCACCTCGGAGTCCGCTGTCGTTTTCGTCCGACTGGTGTTGGTCTGAGCGGTTCGAAACAGCCGGCGGACTTCATCAATCCGATCAAGCTTGAGCAGGATCTGAACGTCCTGCGCCCGCTTACCAGCCTCCGCTACGACGTACTTGATAATTTCGCGCCGCGACAGCGTCAACTCGGGGTGGATGCTTGCTTGCTTGACTGCGGCTCGCATTTCCGGCGTGTCAGGCTCGAGCGTATAGGTGCTCGCTGACCGAATGGTGCGGGAGAGAACCGCGGTCTGCGCCGTCGCCGGGTCACGCACGGTCAGTGCCACCCTGGCGGCCGCAGCGTTATCGCGCTGCGTTACATGCGGCCCATGCTTGAGGACGCTCAGGCCACCAGTTCCCTGGCCCGTCAGTCGCCCGATGTTCCCGGTGAGCGCAAAATCGATGGCATCGACGACCCCACTCTTCCCGGAACCATTCGGCCCCCACACGGCAAACGACTTGCAGGCCAGATTCAGCGTAAGGTCTCGGATGCCACGGAACTCCTGGATGTGGATCTCTTCGATCTGGATCACGCGAGCTTGTCTCCGCTCGAGTCCGCAAACAGTACGACGAGGGACTCAGCCCGAGGCAGCCGGTCTTCCGAGAGTGCGGCTTGGAGCGCCCCGACGACGGACTCGTTCACGGCCTCGTGCTCGGCGAGCGTTTCGAAGAACTGATCCAATACCTCGGCCTCGATCCGCGCCATACTCCCTCAACTCCTCTTGCTTCACCAGTCGCACCTGTCCACGTCCGGCCAAATGCGAGATTACGACGATGCACCGACAGCCTTGCGCCTAGCGTCGCCCTGGCGCCTTCTTCGCAGCACGACGTGGTGTGGCGGAACCGAGTATCTGTTTCGCCATGGACTCCCATCCAGGCTGATCTACTCCGTTGCTGTCGTCGGTCCACATCAGGACTCCACGGGTCCCAGGGCCAGCTGGGTCGTCGAATGGCCGGTAGCCATGCGCGATGTACCAGGCCTTCTTTGCCTCCCAATCGGACGCGTACTTGGGGTTGCTCATCATCCCGAGGTGTTCCCAGATCACCTCGTCGCCTGCAGGGGTCTCGATCATGAAGTCGGGATACTTCGTCACCCCGTCGATCGACAGCGGGCGCTCGTACGACCACCGGTCCGGCGCGAGGCCCTGCAAGATCGACGCAACGATCACCTCGTTCTTGCTCCGCACAAGCACCCCACCGGGGGCGACGTGGATGAGATTCGCGTCGAACCTCCGCATAGCGTCACCGAACGCTAGTTCCCGCGGCGCGGGCTTGCGGAACAGGTCGGTCATCCGTCGCGCGGTCTCGGACAACGCTGGCGAGGCGAGCTCGAACAGTTCATCCACGGTGCCTTCGTGCAGGATGACGACTTTGCGCGTCTGTCGGGTCAGCGCGGTGTACAGCAGCTCGCGACTGACAGCGACCCTCGACGGCAGGACCAGGAAGGTCACTCCGAACTCCGAACCCTGCGACTTGTGAACCGTCACAGCCCACGCCAACTCGAGCGGAGGGTCGTCCGACGACGAAGGGCGGTACCCGTAGGTGGCGCCGACTTGCGAGGAGAACTCGACGTTGGCGAAGTTCGGGGACTTGCTTGCCCGTCCGACCACAACACCGATCTCGCCGTTGGCGACGTAGTTCATGCCGGCGCCGTCCGGATACGCCTTAGCCCGGCTGTCGTTTCGCGTCTGCATGACCTTGTCGCCCATGACGATTCGCTCCGGACCGATGGGCTTTGGCGGGCGATGGCCGTAGAAGTTCTCCGCTCGCCGCAGGTCACCTGCGCGGTATCGCTGCTTGATCAAGCGGTTCAGCTCGACGGTTCCGAACACCCTGGAACGGGTCGGGGAAAGCACCTGCCAGTCTTCGCAGCGGTCGCCGGCGCCGCCGTCTCCGGTGCGCCAGTTGACCCACTTTCCATCGTCCGACAGGTGGCCGCCGTAGGTCAGCTTGAACGCCCGCTCTGGGTCGGTTGCATCTTCTAGTCCGAGCTCGGTCTCGATTGCTTGGATGAGGGTCGGCACGATGCCTTCATCGGCCCACCTCCGGTACGCAAGGGTTTCTGACGGGCTCCCAACCCGGAGTCTCTGCCAGATTTCGTCGGCGGCCCCTGGGAGGTCTTCGCCGCCGAACCATCGTGCGAGGGCGAGGTCATCACGCTGGCCCTCCTCACCCTTCTGGCGCCGGAAGACCGTGAGTTCCACGTATCCGGGACCGACTCGGGCTGTCCCGGTGAACGTCTCCGGCTTCAGCCACTCGACGAGGTCAACGAATGGCCGTCCGGGACCGATGGGTGGCAGTTGGCGATGGTCTCCTACGAGGATGAGCCGCTTGACGCCTTCGAGTCCGCTGAGGGTCGCAGCGAGCATTTCCTCCGTGAGCATCGACGCCTCGTCGATCACGACGAGTCCTACCTTCGAACGCTTTGCCCGATCGACTGATTGGTAGCGACCGGTGTTGGGGTCGAAGCCGCCCTTCTTCACGAGGAAGCTTGCAAGCGTCTGAGCCTCAAAGTTGACCTTCGACTGGAGCTGCACCCGGGCTTTCCCGGTGGGAGCAAGGAGCAGGACGCCGTCCTGCTGGATTTCAGGTTGGGCGACGAGCGTCTGCAGCAGGGTCGTCTTGCCGGTTCCGGCAGGTCCAACGAGCACGGACAGCCGGGAAGTGAACAGCTCACCGAGCCCCGCCGCTTTCTCGGTGCGCGCCACCTCTTCTTCAATGTCGCCAGGGTCCGCGGGCCCGAACGCTCCGTCGATGGCCGCACGCGGGTCGAACGAAAGGTTGAACCTGCGGGCGTCCCGCCGCTCGATCATGTGATCGGTGATGTCGAGGCCGACGTCACGAAGGTGGGCGAGCTTGTACGCCGGCTCCCCGCCAGCCAGTTCGGCCGCCGCTAGCGGTGTCCAGCGCCCGTATTCGTCTAGGTCGCGAGCGTTCAGCCGGTATGTGTTGAGAAGTGGTCGTGAGATCGGACAGGGGCGGGTAGCGGTGATGTTCGCGGCAGCGGCGAGGACGTCCTCCTCCCCAGCGAGGGTGTCGCCGTTCTCGGCCATGCGTTCGAGTACGTCGACCATGAACGCCTCAAGGCGTCGCGGATCACCGGGATCGCTGAGCTCGCTGATGGGGGCGATCAGATTCGCCCACCGCACGTGCGAGGCCGGAAAGCATGCCTGGTCCACGGTGGACAGCGGAATCGTGCCGGTGAGCTTGGCGAGGAGCATGGCGTGCTCGGGCGTCGTCTTCTTGAAATCGGGTGAGCGAGTGTTGAGCCGCTTGGCGCGGAACTCGACCATCAGGTACTCGGTCGCGGCGCGCTGCTGGTCGGTGAGGCTGGCGGCGATCCCCTCTGGCCGTTGAGTGGTCGGGCGCAGGTGGCCGTCGCCGTCGAAGGAGGCGCCGATCGCCGCAGCGATGTCGGCGTTGCGGTAGGCGTACTCGAACGCCGACATCGCTAGACCAGATCCGGTGACGTAGTCCCGCAGGCTCGGATCCCGGTAGGCGACCCCGGACAGGAAGCGTCGCATCTCGGCCATCTTGATGAACCGGACGACGTCGACGTCCGGATAGTCCGCCTTGATGTTGTCGACCGTGACGCCGGGCCCGAGCAGGGAGTAGTAGTAGTTGGCCTGCTGATCGCGGCTCCACCGCTTCTTCGGCACCGTGGTGTGCAGCCGGGCAATGTGCGGGTTAGCCGCCTCCCGGGACGCGGCCACGAGCACGCGGATCGCCTTAGGCAGATCCTCAGCCTCCACGGCATAGCGCTTCAACAACCCGCGCAGGTCGTGTGCATGCGACGGGACGCTGTCGGGATCGAGGAGGCCCTTCAGCGCGCTGACCCTGCGGTTGCCCTCGAGCACGACAAACGCGCGGTCGTCCTCGATAACTATCGGGACCTCGTTGTCGAAGTAGCCGTCCCGCAGGATGAGCTTCGCTGCACCCAAGACGTCTTCCTCTGCGTAGAGGTAGTTCAGGGCGGCCGCCTCGTCATCGGGACGCGTAGGAATCCGGTAGTTGGCTAGATCGAGCAGGAGATCCTCGACGTTGACCTCCACCATCGGCAACTGCACGTAGCTCATCCATCCCTTCCCACCGGCAGCAGATCGAGCATGCCACGCACCACGGACCCGTGCCGGGAGATCTGTAAAGAGCGCCGACGGTTCCTGCGCTTCGCGGGCTCCTCCGGTCAACACGACGGGCGGCCACGCGCACCTTCTCGATGAGCACCACTCATCGAGGAGGATCCGATGCCTACCTTCAAAGACCCGGTCGCGGACGCCGACGAACTCCGGGAAGCAGTCCGCGGTCTCGCTCACGCGACGCGCACGATCGACGACCCGACAGCGGTCTACGCAGTTCTGGGTTCCATCAGTTCCGCTCTCGCGTCGCTTAGCCAGTCGCTGCACCAGCTCGGCGAGTTCCACGACGGGCCGACTCGCAAGCAGGCGTGGATGAACGGCGATGCCCACGCCGGGCGAGCGGCGTCGTACAGGGAGTCCTGGGAGCTTCATCGCGCCGCCGAGATGATCCATCAGGTCGCCGAGTGCGTCGACCGGGCACACGAGATCGAGGCGACCATCGCCTACGACATCGCGGACTACCCGTCGCTCGCGCCGGTCCCCCGGCCCCTGCCGGATCGCGGGCTGTCGTTGTGACCGGCTGGCAGGACGGCCGACTCCATTCGGCCGTACTCGTCTCCCCAGGGCGCGAGCGCCGCAGGGACCGGAAGCAGCGCAAGGCCGCCGCCCGGGCCCGGATGTCGGAGGACCGCGAAGCCCGCCGTATCGACGCGAAGCGGAAGGCCGACGCGCTCGGCGCGGAGAAGCGTTCCACCGTCACCCTTCCGCGGGCTGGAGAACCCGGTCCGGCAGCGCTCCGCACTCCCGGCAGGTTCCGACTCCCGCGGCATCAGGACACCTCGGCCACCCTCGCCGGCGCGTACCCGTTCCTCGCCGAAGGTGGCCTGGGCAGCGAAGGCGTCTTCGTAGGCCAGGACCTCTACTCCGGAAGCTCGTTCGTCTACGACCCGTGGATCCTCTACGCCCGCGGCCTCATCACCGCACCGAACCTCGTCCTCGCCGGCATCGTCGGCTCCGGCAAGTCATGCCTCGCCAAGAGCCTCTACACCCGCTCGATCCCGTTCGGCCGCCGCGTCTACGTCCCCGGTGACCCCAAGGGTGAGCACACCGCCGTCGCCGAAGCGGTCGGCGGACGCGCCATCGCCCTGGGCCACGGCATGCCCAACCGGCTCAACCCGCTCGAAGAGGGACACCGCCCCTCCGGATACGACGATGTGCAGTGGGCCAGCCAGATCGCATCCCGTCGGCGGGACCTCGTCGGAGCTCTGGCCGAGACCGTGCTCGAACGCCGCCTCACCCCACTCGAGCACACCGCCGTCGACATCGCCATTGACCGCACCGTCCAAGGTGCCGACGTACCCGTCCTCCCGATGGTCGTCGACCGACTCCTCGCCCCCGACCCCGCCGACGATCCCGACAGCCGGCTCACCGAGGACGGACGTCTCGTCGGCCACGCACTGCGTCGCCTCGTCGCGGGCGACCTCGCCGGGCTCTTCGACGGACCCTCCACGGTCGCGTTCGATCCGAGCCTGCCGATGATCTCCCTCGACCTGTCCCGCGTCACCGAGAACGCCACCCTCATCTCGGTCCTGATGACGTGCGCGTCGGCATGGATGGAATCCGCGCTCCTTGACCCCAACGGGGGCCAGCGCTGGGTCGTGTACGACGAGGCCTGGCGGCTCATGTCCCACCCCGCGCTGCTGCGGCGGATGGACGCCCACTGGCGGCTCGCGCGGCACTACGGCATCGCAAACATGCTGATCTTCCACAAGCTCACCGACCTCGACAACGTCGGCGACTCCGGCTCCGCGATGCGGGCCCTCGCCTCGTCCCTTCTCGCGAACGCCGAGACCCGCATCGTCTACCGCCAGGAAGCCGACCAACTGGGCGCGACCTCGGCCGCGCTCGGCCTCACCGGCACCGAGCAGTCACTGATCCCCACCCTCGGCACCGGCCAGGGACTGTGGCGGATCAAGAGCCGCTCCTTCGTCGTCCAGCACCAGATGCACCCCGCCGAGCTCGAGCTCTTCGACACCACCGGACGCATGACAGGAGCCCTTTAGAAGTTCGCGCGAAATTTGACGGTTTCGCGACGAACCTGAGCATACGCAACGTCCTCGAGCCACGTGCGGACGCTCAGGTTCTAGGAGTTTGCGGTGAGAAGCGTGTCGCGCTCCGGATAGGGAGCCGTCACCGAGAACCTCTTCGGACGGCTATCCGGGACGCTCGAATAGGGCGAGCGGGCCGGCCTGCGGCTTCACCGTTGCCGGGTTCGCAATACAGACGGCGAAATCTCGAGCAAGCCGCCTAAGCCTCAGCCAGGATTCTGATGACGTGAAGGGATGCGGCTGGTATCGACGATCGGACATTTCTGGCCAACGCATGAGCACTTTTCTCATCGTCAAGGACGATGACCGCGTGGGCGGCGGTGACGTCATCCGGGGCCTGTCCCCAGAGGCCGCGAACGAACCCCGCTTGCTCACTGACGGTGGCGGCGATGTGCGCGAGTTGGTCTTGGTCCAGTCGGTCGTCAACTGGCCAGCTGCCGATGATGGCGAACATGGATCCCTCCTTGGGTCTGGGTGTGGGCAGGTGGACGGCTCGGCCATCAAACTTTCACCTGTTGATGCGGCTCGGTTGAGTCGCGAAGGAGTTGCCTGGTCGAGCACGCCGCCTCCGCTGCTGCGGCCGGGCGACAGCTTGAGATGTTGTCGGGCGAGGTCGCGGCGTGGCTGCGGGATTCCGCGCGTCTGGCGGAGCGGCTTCGATGCGCGATGGCGCTCGGCCTCGGCGAGGCGTTCCTGCTGAATTGCACGTACGAGCTCCGGGTTGATGTGGGTCAAATCAGGTCACGCTTTCTTGGAGGGCGGTCAGGGTGGTTCCCAAGCGGCTTGGCGTCGGAGACGACGGGTGGCACCGGCGCGTCGCGATGCAGTAGGACGTGCGGAGAGGGTCACCTGCTGGTCACGTCGTAGGTGATGGCGAGACTTCCCATGGGCGTTGTCTCGCAAGTGGTAAGGGTGAGTGATCGCGGCGTGTCGAGATCGCCGAACAGGCGCTTGCCAGATCCGAGCACGAGGGGGTGGACGAATAGTCGCAGGGTGTCCACCAGGTCGGCGCGCAGGAGATCGCGGACGAGTACGCCGCTGCCGAGGATCGCGATGCTGCCGTCGCCCGTGTGCTTCAGCTCGGAGACGGCGTCGCAGGCCGCGCCGGTGAGCAAGCTCGTATTCTCCCAGGTCACCGTCGTCAGCGTGTTGCTCACGACGTGCTTGGGCGTCGTGTTCATGTGCGCTGCGATGGGGTTGGAGCTGGGCTGGTAGGGCCAGTAGGTCGCCATCTTCTCGTAGGTCTTGCGGCCGAAGAGGTACGCGGTAGTGCCACCCAGGGCGCTGGAGCCGCTGGAGGCGTGGATCGCTTCTGCGAACGGTGCTCCCCAGCCTCCGTGCTCAAAACCGCCCTCACGGTCCTCGTCGGGCGATCCGAGCCCCTGCATCACCCCGTCGACGGAGACGAACTCGATCGCGATCAGTGTGCGCATGCTGTACTCCATTTCGGGTCAGGAAGTTTGCCCTAGCGGGCAAGACGTGAGCTGTTCCGTCGGCTCATCGACTCACTCCGCGCTCGGGCTCGGGCTCCGCCGGCGCTCCGGCGGTGAGCCGAGAACTCGCATGGACACCGAGTAGTAGGGCCAGGCCGAGAGTGGACGCGACCGGCTCCCATCTCCCGGTCCACGCTGCGGCCACTGCCGTTGCCGCACCCAGGGCTGTGATCGCTGCTATGTCGACGGCTGTCGCATCGCCTCGGTGCGGCGCCGACCCTGCGAAGGAGCGCGGCAAAGCGTCGAGAAAGACGCAGAGGCCGACTCCGATGGCCGACCCGGTGGCGAAGGCGGTCAGCTCGACGGCGACGCCGTCGTACTGCATCCGCGCGAGGATCGCGCAGGATCCGATGCCCAGGCACATCAGGGTCGTCATCTGCTCCCCGACCAGCGAACCTGTTCGCCCGCGCTGCGCGGCGTCATGGCCCGCGGAAGTGACGTCCCGGACTCCTCGGAGGCTGGCCCGTTCGACCAGTACGGCGACCGCGGCCACCGTGATCGTCGCCGCTGTGGGCGCCATCCAGGACCCGGTCGCTGCCCAGGCGACAGCCGCCATCGCAAATGTGGCCGGAGCAGCCGGTACTCGTCCCCGGATCATCGTCCTGCCTCAATCGGCTCGGTGATCTCGTCCGTGTACTGCCACTCGTGGCTGAGCAGACCGAAGACGAGGCTGTCGACCCACTCGTCCTTGTACCGGCGGTCCTCGCGCAGATGCCCTTCCAGCTTCATGCCGAGCGAGCGGCACAGCGCGGCCGAGGCGGCATTGCGAGGATCGAGACCCGCGCGGACCCGACGCATCCCGTAGTGCCCGAAGGCCAGACTTATCAGCGCGGACACCGACTCGCAAGCGTACCCACAACCGCGGGCGGAGGGGTGCAGCGCCCACCCGAGCTCGCCCAGGAGCAGCGTGTCATCGGCCGGCCACAGCACCACGTCGCCGATCACCTGGCCACCCCGCTCGACCACCAGGCTCAGCGCGGAGTCCGGTGTGTCGATCGCGACGCGGGAGATCCGCTTGGCCAATGCCAGCTCAGCGTCCTGTCGTGTCCAGGGCGCCCAGGGCAGATATCGGGTCACCTCCGGGTCGGAGTAGTAGGACATCAGCGCCGCCAGATCGTCCGTGCGGTGGGCCCGCAGCACCAGACGCTCGGTCCTGACAGGCAGGTCGAGCGCTCTCATGTGAAGACCACGAGTGCGAGCACCCCGACCCCCAGGGAGATGTCGAGCGCGGCGCACCATTCCGCGAGCGAGCGGGAGACCACCGCGCGGCGTCGCCAGTGGACGATGTCCCAGGCACCGTGGAGCAGCAGGCCCACAGCGAGGACGACTTTCGCGGCCGTCACGTCGAGCAGCATCGCCGTGATGACACCCGTAAGGAAGACTAGCGCGCCCCAGGGCTGCCAACGCATCTCGGCTGGCGGCGGGCGCCACCGTCCGGCCGCGGTGCCACCCACCACGGTGGCGACGGTGATGCCGAGCAGGATGACGGCGCCCGGGAGGGAGAGCGCTTCTCCGGCGAGATAGGTCACCACGACCAGCCCAGTGAGGGGCCAGGTCCACGAACTGTTCCCGCCCAGTGCGATCAGCGCATAGGCACAGGTCGGGATCAACAAGGTGAGGAGGACGCCGTCGATGCTGCTTGGATCGTCGGTGGCGATCGAGAACACGCCCACGACGAGACCGGTGGCGATCGGCCACCAGGCCAGAAACGAGCGTCCGCGGCCGACAGGTTCCGCGGGACCTTGGTCCTCAGCGGTGAGAGGTTGCTGCATGTGCCTTCCTTCGCGGCAGTCGTGTACGTGATGTTGGGTGGTGAGCGCGGGTGTCGGTGGCGCGCAGCCGGTCAATGCCGATGGGTGTACTCCTCGGGTCGGTGGACCATGACTAGCGCCATCAGCAGGAGCATCGCCACGTGACCGACGCCGAGCAGGGCCGCCTGACCGATGAGACCTGCCCATAGAAACGGGAAGAGCGCGATGAAACCGGCGTACATCGCCAGACACATCTCGGCGACTACAGCGATTCCGTGACCACGCAGGACCATCCACCCCGCCATTGGCACTGCCATCGCCGTGGCCATCGCAATCGCCTCGATCTCGGTGCGCACCAGCCAAGCTGCGTCCAGCCTCCCGACCGCTGCTGCCCACACGGGGTAGAGGGTCGCCATGCCGACCACCATCGCCACCACCATCTCGACGTAGTGCCGCGCGAGGGATCGAACTCCTCCGCGCGACCTCATCGTGGTGTGCATGCCGCCCCCGTAACTCGTACTCTATTGTTTGAGATCAGAGATCGTAACTCAGACATTGCCGTTTGAGAAGAGGGGTGGGCTGCGGCACGATGGACGCCGTGACCGATAAGGATCTGCATGCGAAGCGAGCGGACGCGCGGATGAACATCGCGGCGATCCTCGACTCTGCGACCCGTTGTCTGGCACGCGACCCAGACGCCAGCCTCGCCGACATCGCCCGCGAGGCAGGAGTAGGCCGAGTCACTCTCTACGGCCACTTCGACTCGCGCTCGACCCTGGTCGCTCACGTGGTTGACGCCGCCATGGCCCACTCTGAGAGCGAGTTGGAGAAGGTCGACCTGACCGGGGACCCAGTCGACGCGATGCAACGGCTTTTGGTGGCCTCCTGGTGGCTCACGCACCGCCACGGCGCCCTCGTGCAGGCCGCCGAGAAGAGCCTCGAGCCGGCACAGATCCACGCAGCGCACGAAGAGCCCCTCACGCGCATGCGCGCTCTCCTGCAACGAGGCCGTCTTGCCGGGTGCTTCCGCCAAGACATGCCCTTGCCCTGGCAGGTCACGATGATCCAAGGCATCTTGCACGGGGCCTCGGCCGCGGTGCACCGAGGCGACCACACAGCCGACGAGGCCTGCGAACTCATCGCGACCTCCGTGCTCGCCGCCCTCACCCCTCCTGACGCTGCGGGCTGACTACAACGGGATCGGGGCGCGGAGCGTGCCACAACGGGATCGCTGACCAGCGCCGAGGAGAGCGGGGATGATCGTGGCATGACTGATCAACGCGGGCTGGGGGTGACCTTCGACTCGGCCGCTGATCTCTACCAGCAAGCCCGGCCCGACTACCCCGAGCAGCTGTACGAGGCGATGATCGCCGCCGCCCGGCTCGTTCGGGGTGACCGGCTGTTGGAGATCGGTTGCGCCTCCGGCAAGGCGACGTTGCCGCTGGCCCGCCGAGGCCTTCACATCACCTGCGTCGAGCCTGGCCCGGCGCTGACCACCGCAGCGCGCCGCAACCTGGCCAGCTTCCCCGACGTCGAGGTCGTCCAGTGCACGTTCGAGGACATCTGCCCCTCTGAGCACGAGCCCTTCGATCTGGTGTTCGCGGCTACCGCATGGCATTGGCTTGATCCAGAGCTTCGTTACCGGCGCACGTGGGAGCTGCTGCGGCCCGGAGGACACCTGGCATTCTGGAGTGCCACACACGTCTTTCCGGAAGGCGGGGACACCTTCTTCGCCGACCTGCAGCAGGTCTACGACGAAATCCGCGAAGGTCTGCCCGAGGGGGCGACGTACCCCCGACCGGGCGAGTTGCCCGACCAGCGCGAGGACATCGAAGCCAGCGGACTGTTCGAACCGGTCCTGGTGCGTCACTTCGACTGGGAGGTCACTTACGACGCTGACGGCTACATCGGGCTCCTCGACACCTTCTCGGGCCACATCGCAATGGAGCCGTGGCAGCGGCGGCGCTTGTACTCGGAAATCCGGCGCCGATTGGATGAGCGAGCCGACGGGTTGCTACGCCGCGGCTGGGGCGCCGTCCTACACGTCGCGCGGCGACGCGACCTCCCCGTTGCGCCACAACGGGATCCCGCACCGGGTCGCTCCTCCTGTCGAGATCCAATGAACATTTACGCCGCACCCGCGGGGCACTTTGACGAGATCGGACGAACCGCGACAGCCGGTCAGGGTGCGCCCGCCAGAAGAGCTATCCGTATGGGCCCCGCTGCGGCAATCGCAGCCGGACGGGTCGACCGGGACGCTCGGGTGCCGCCACCGCCTGCAATCTGCGGCATTCCCGCCGGAGGTTCCCCCTACGGTCCGAGCAAGCCTCACATTGAACTGAACTGCCCCGGCGAGTCCGAAGACTCTGGCGTGTCCCGGGTTGGTTCACACGGAATCGACGGTCTGCGAAGGCCGCGCCGGCCACGAAGGAAGGGTGTGCGGTTGGGGTGTGATGGGATGAAACGGCTTGAGAGAAAGGAGGACGGGATGGCCAATCCGGTGGACTTCATGTTGGCCGATCTCCGGGAGAAGTACGAGGCGGTGCCCTCCTCCAGGGCCTTCGACCGCCTCTACGACGATCCCGAGTGGGGTCACATGTTCGCAGTCCTGCACAAGCGGCTGAACGAGCACTTCACCGACATAAACGGCAGAGCCGAGACCACGCGCCACTACTGGGCCGACAACAGCAGGGACCTCCTCTCTCTCATTCAGGAGATCGAGGCCGATCTCCACACGTTGAGGCGGGCAGGCGTGGAGGTCGAGTTGGCCGACTCCTACCAGGACGCGCTGGAGCGCTGTCGGCCGTGGCTGTCACCAAGCGGGGGCAGTGCCATGCCAGAGGACTTCGAGCCCATCGAGGTCATCGCCTACGAGCCCGTGTTCACTCACGCGGCCAAGAGCGTGAAGCTGGAGAAGCATCAGAAGGCCATCGAGCTGAAGATGGTGGGTAGCGGGTCCTACGCACACGTGTACTCCTACGTGGATCCCGACTACGGCATCAAGTTCGCTGTCAAGCGAGCGAAGACGGACCTCGACGAGCGAGACCTTGGACGCTTCAAGCAGGAGTTTGAGGTCCTCAACAAGCTGAGCTTCCCCTACGTGGTGGAGGTCTACCGCTACGACGAGGCCCGCAATGAGTACCGCATGGAGTACTGCGACACCACCCTGCGGGACTACATCGCGAAGAAGAACGCCACGATCTCCTTCGCCGCGCGGAAGCGCATCGCGCTCCAGTTCCTCTACGGCATCAACTACCTGCACCACCAAAAGCTGCTCCACCGCGACATCAGCCTGCAGAACATCCTGCTGAAGGTCTTCGGATCCGGCGCGGTGTTGGTAAAGCTCTCGGACTTCGGCCTGGTGAAGGACCAGGCGAGCGAGTTCACGCGGACCCAGACAGAGATGAAGGGAACGGTCCGCGACCCCATGCTCGGCAGCTTCAAGGACTACGCGGTCGTCAACGAGATGTACGCGATCGGCCACGTCCTCGCCTACATCTTCAAGGGCCGGGAGTCCCTCCCGCCGGCCACTGACGAGGTGGGGCGCATCATCCACAAGTGCGCCGTCAATGACCTCGACCAGCGCTACCGGGCTGTCACTGAACTCATCGCGGAGGTGGAGAGGCTGGAGGCGCCGCCGGTTCAGGCGACCGCGTAGGACCATTCGGGACGGCGAGCGTCGAGCTTGGGTCTCGCGGTTCTGTCGGTGGCGCCAACTACCTTCGACACCGAGGGCAGGGCCAGGCCTGCTCGCCGGGCGGAGGGCCACGATGTTCGATCACGACCGGGACTTCCCACGGGCCTACACAGTGCCCGGGATTCCACACAAGGCCGCCAGCACGTTGGGTGTGAAGTGGGCGCTGGAGCAGGCCGAGGCGCTCGGCTCGGCGGTGTCGCTGTACGCGCCGGGCAAGCAGAACCTCCAGCACGTGGCTCAGGACCACCCGGCTGCGCACGCCCTCATTCAGCGCGGTGTCCGCGTCACGACGTGGAGGGACTTCGGCCCGGGCAGCGGCGTGGTCGTCGCCCTCTGGCCGGACGAGAAGCACCTCCTCGAGGCCGATGAGAGCGGCTCGACTCGGGCGCTGGTGGCGGTCACGTGGAGTCCGCGGCAGACGTTGGAATGGGCGCAGGCCAAAGGCGCGGAGCCCCTTGGTGGTCCCCGCCCCGACATCAGTCCGACGCGGCCCCTTGATCCCGTGGTGGCCGAGGCGGTTGATGGGCTCGGCATCCTCGTTGGGCAGCACAAGACAGCCGATCAGCGCTACCGGGCGGCCATGGCGAAGGGCCTCACTATTCTGTGCGATGCCGGCTATGCCCTCGACCCGAGCGCCTTGCACACCCATGCCATCGGGCATGGTTGGCGGGCCAGCAATGCCGAGAAGCTTCGGGAGGTCGCCACCCGCATCAACGAGGGCCGAGTTATCCAGGGCATGAAGTCGGCACCCCTCAGCGATGACGTCCTGGCCCACTGGCGTGAGCGTGCGGCCCGGGGTTCATCGGCGGACGAAGAGTGACCCATGCCGGACACCACCGTGATTGAGGGAACTTCCGACCAGCCAGTGGACCCGGGCACCGGACGAACCTTCGGGGAGGTCGTGCCGACTCGCAGCCGGGCCGACTCCAAGATCGAAGCCCAGGTGCGAGCCTTCCTCGCCGAAGCGGGGTATCCAGTCCCACCGCGCCGCGTGGGCGTGCTCTGCCACCACACTGACCCGAAGTGGCCGTTCCTCACGCTCACGCCGGACGTTGTGCTTGCTGACCTGCGCCTCGCCATCGAGGTCGACCCATGCGGCCCGGCCCCCTCACACCGGGGGTCCAGCCACCGCGGAGGCGAGGGCAAAGACCGTCTCCGTAACGAGTTGCTCGCCGCGGTCGGGTGGACGGTTCTCCGTCTGCGGCTCGATGCGAGGAAGGGCGACCACATCGGCGACCGCGATGTCGTGGTCGAGTCCTCCGGTTTCACTAGGGCGGCGCAGTCCGCGCTCGTCGAGGCCATCGAAGAGTTCAAGGAACAGCGCCCCGGAAGGGTGAGGATCGTCCCGAAGGGCAAAAGCCCCCGGGCGGCGCAGCGGCGATCCCACATCGCCGACATCGGCCCCGACCGCTACAGCGATGACACCTATTGGTTCACCTGGTACCCGAGGCTAGACAGCCCTGAGCGCCACAGGTTGCGCCTGGCAGTTGGCGGCCGATACCTCTACTGCGCGGCGGGCCGGGGATCGCTATTCGTGGATGAGGTGGGCCTCCACAAGGTTGCCCGGGACGACTGGAAGGCCCGGCTGACCGCCTACCTCGCGGGTAAGACGCCAGCGGACCTCCGAGGAGCCACCAAGTGGCCTTGGGGTGACAATCTGCTGATACCCCACGACCCTGTCGACGTGCTCGCGGCCGAGATCGTCGCGGCCAGCGACCACGAGAAGCAGACCATCGACCGCATCGACTTCTGGTTCACCGTCAGCGGCGACCACATCGCCAAATGGTCCTCAGAGGCTCTCCTTCGAGCGGACGAGACTCCCGTCGTGCATGTCCACACCGCCGCCCTTGGGGCCGGCTACCGGATTGTCGACGTCACCCTCGACCATGGCTACCTCGGCCCCTACCAGCGCATCGCCGTCAGCCGTGCGACCGGCGAAGGCTAAGGAGCCAAGGTGAGGGCGGTGCTCCCTCCGCAGGAGCCCGTAGCCTGACATCGTGCGGATGGGGTCTTTGTTCACTCCGGAGCCGGAGCAGTGGGGCCTGCGCGGTGACTCCCACCTCTGGCGAGCACTTCGCGAGGCGCTCGAGGAAACGTCGATCCCGGCGACGGACGAGGCTGTTGCCAGCCTGCTTGTCGACCGCATCAAGGACCTGACGGACGTCGACATCCGGTTGGAACGGCAGGAGGCGGTGTATCGGGAGGAGTTCGCGCACGGAGGGATGTCGAGCGGGCAGATCCACATTCCGACCTGGAGGGATCGGCTTATCCCGCTGTTGATCGCCAGAGCCGCAGGCAGCCGTGCCTGATTCGCGAGATCAGCAGCTTGGGGTCGATCTGCCGGCAACGAGAAGGCGCATCACAAGGCTGCAGACGGCCGTCCCGACAGGGCGAGTGAGGCGTCACAAACCGAGCCCGAGAACTCAAAGTGAGCCCAAAGTGAGCCTTAAGGCCCGTTCTCGGGACTCACGCCCGAGAGTCCAGATCGCATCAGCGCAGGTCAGAGCCGCTTTTCGTGAGCAATGCGACGCATTCGACGTGATGCGTCATCGGGAACAAATCAAAGGCACGCAGCTCACGCATCACATAGCCGAACTCCGCGAACGTCGCCACGTCACGAGCCAAGGCTGCCGGGTCACAGGCGACATAGGCCACGGCGCGCGGAGCCCGGTCGACGACCTGGGTGACCACCTTGCGACGAGCGCCCTCTCGGGGCGGGTCCAGGACGACCAGGTCGAACGACTCGTCAAAGTCATGAGCAAGGACCCGGTCCACCGATCCGGCACGGAGCCGCACCTGTCGTTGATCGGCGAGGTTCGACCGTGCGTGACCCGTGGCCTCCCGGCTGCCCTCGATGGCCACGACCCGACCCGATTCCCCCACCCGCTCGGCGAGGAACCGAGTGAACAGTCCCGCCCCCGAATAGAGGTCCAGTGCACGCTCACCCGGCTGCGGGTCGAGCATGCCGATGACGGTGTCGACAAGGGTTTCGGGAGCGCCCGGGTGGACCTGCCAGAACCCGTCGGCGGCCACACTGAACCCGCGCCCGTGCACCTCCTCGAGCACCGGTCGGTCCCCGGCCGTCGCCGTGTCGATCGCGTTCGGCGCGGCAATCAGGCACTCGTCGATCGGGATCACCGAACGCGAGCGGTGCCGGCGCATCCCCCGCCATCCGGCAGGGGTCTTGGCATATTCCATCCGCGTGCGCCAGGCCAGGCCGTTGACGTCACCGGGCACGGGCTCGACGGTGACGTCGACCTCCATCCGCGCCAACCTCGAGAACTGCTCGCGGATCACGGCAGCCTTGAGCTCGCGCTGGGCGGGCACTGCCACGTGCTGGAAGTCGCACCCACCGCAGGCACCTGGGCCGGCATAGGGACAGGGAGCCTCGACCCGGTCGGGCGAGGGCATGTTGATCCGCACCGCATCGCCGCGCCAGAACCTGTCTCCGTCGGTTCCCTCGGTGATCTCCACGATCACCTCTTCGCCCGGGAGTGCGTGCCTGACGAACACGACACGGGTCTCGTCGCTGTCCGGACCGACCGGGATCCTCGCGACACAATGGCCGCCGTGCGCGACCGGTCCGACAATGACTGCGTGCTTCTCTCCCGCGTGGGAGGCACCGCGTGCCTGGCGCGCCCTGGGGTTGCGAGTCATGGGCGTCCCACCGGTCCTCCGCCACGGGAGTCGCGGTCACCCACGGCGCCACGACGGACGTCACCGGCTCGAGATCGCGCAGCCTCCCTCTTGCTGCGCTCAAGCGCCACCGCCGAGGACCTCAACTGGTAGGGCACCGAGATGACCATCACGCCAGGCGTGAAGAGAAGGCGGCCCTTGAGCCGCAGGGCGGTCTGGTTGTGCAGCATCTGCTCCCACCAACGTCCGACGACATATTCCGGGATGAACACCGCCACGACTCCACGCGGGTTGGCGCTGCGGATCGCCCCCGCATAGTCCACGATCGGCTTGACCAGCTCACGATAGGGCGAGTGCAGGACCTTCAGCGGTACGTCGATCCCGCGCTCGTCCCACTCCTCCAGCAACTTGTCCGTGGCCCGCGCATCCGTGCCGACATAGACCGCCTCGAGCACGTTGGGCCTGGTCGCCTTGGCGAAGGCCACCGCCCGCAACGTCGGCTTGTGCAGCTTGGCCACGAGCACGATCGCGTGCACCCGCGTGGGCAGCACCTTGTCCTGGTCATCAGCGGCGAGCTCGTCGGCCACCGAGTCATAGTGCTTGCGAATGCCCTGCATGATGCAGAAGAAGAAGATCATCGCCAGGACGGTGATCCACGCGCCCTGGGTGAACTTGGTGACCAGCACGACCACGAGCACCGCGCCGGTCATCGCCAGTCCGACCGTGTTGATGGTGCGGGACTGTTGCATCTTGCGACGCCTGGCCGGATCCTCCTCGACGGCGAGGTGCCGGGTCCAGTGCCGCAGCATGCCCAGCTGGCTGAGGGTGAAGGAGACGAACACCCCGACGATGTAGAGCTGGATGAGCCTGGTGACCTCGGCGTCGAAGGCGAGGATCAGCGCGACCGCGATCACGGCCAGGAACAGGATGCCGTTGCTGTAGGCGAGCCGGTCGCCGCGCTGGCCCAGGGCACGGGGTGCGAACCCGTCGCGCGCGAGGATCGAGCCGAGCACCGGGAAGCCGTTGAACGCGGTGTTCGCGGCCAGCACCAGCACGACGCCCGTCATCGTCACCACGAAGTAGAACCCCGGGGTGAAGTTGTCGAAGATCGCGCGGGCCAGCTGCGCGATCACGGTGTGCTGGTCATAACCCTCCGGCAGTGCCGACCCGTCGGCGCGGGTCAGTCGCTCCAGGTGGTGCGGGTCGACATACTTCAACCCCATCTGGTGGGCCAGGCTGATCACGCTGAGCATCATCGTGATCGCGATCAGGCCGAGCATCAGCAGCGTGCTGGCGGCGTTCTGCGACTTGGGCTTGCGGAAGGCGGGCACGCCGTTGGAGATCGCCTCGACACCGGTCAGCGCGGCACAGCCCGAGGAGAACGCCCTGGCCAGCAGGAAGACCAGTGCGATGGTGGTCAGCTGGTCGTCGTAGCCGGGCATCGCGGTGACCTTGAACGAGGCACTCTCCACATCGGGAAGGGTGCCGGTGGCCGACCGGATGAGCCCATAGGCACACATCCCGAGGATGGCGAGCATGAACGCATAGGTGGGAACCGCGAAGAGGGTCCCCGACTCGCGGACTCCACGCATGTTCAGTGCGGTCAGCACCACGACCAGGGCAACCGCGAAGGTCGCCTCGTGCCCGGACAGGGCCGGGATCGCGGCGGCGGCATATTGCGCACCGGAGGAGATGGAGACCGCAACGGTCAGCACGTAGTCGACCAGCAGGGCGCTGGCCACCGTCACTCCGGCCTTGCGCCCGAGGTTCACCGTGGCGACCTCGTAGTCACCGCCACCGCTGGGATAGGCGTGCACGGTCTGCCGGTAGGAGGCAACCACCGCGATCATCACCAGCGCCACCGCGAGCCCGACCTTCCAGGACCAGGTGTATGCCGACACCCCGGCCATGGCGAGCATGATGAAGATCTCGTCGGGTGCATAGGCAACCGATGACAGGGCGTCGCTCGCGAACACCGGAAGGGCCACCCGCTTGGGCAGCAGCGTCTCTCCGAGCTGCGAGCTACGAAGCTTGCGGCCCAGGAGGATGCGCTTCGAAACGTCTCCAACTCCCACGAGCGAACAGGCTAGCCCTGTGCGGCGGCAAGTGTGACAACGCCGCACCCGTGGCTGCGGTAGCGTCTGCCACGTGCATGTCGTGATCATGGGGTGTGGCCGTGTCGGCTCGACCCTCGCCCGCAGCCTCGAGGACCGCAACCACACGGTGTCGGTCATCGACAGCAATGCCGATGCCTTCCGACGGCTGGGCCCGTCGTTCAACGGGGACAAGATCACCGGCTACGGCTTCGACCAGGCGGTGCTGACCAAGGCCGGCATCAATCGGGCCGATGCCTTCGCGGCCGTCTCCAGCGGCGACAACTCCAACATCATCGCCGCCCGCGTGGCACGCGAGACGTTCGGCATCCAGCAGGTCGTGGCCCGGATCTATGACCCCGGTCGCGCCGAGGTCTACCAGCGCCTCGGCATCACCACCGTCGCCACGGTGAAGTGGACCGCCGACCAGGTCCTGCGCCGGATTCTTCCCGCCGGCGCCGAGCCCGACTTCCGCGACCCGTCCGGGACGATCCGGGTCGACCAGTTCCCGATCACCACGCCGTGGATCGGTCAACAGACGGTCGCCCTGCAGCAGCAGGCCGGCGTACGCATCGCCTGGATCGATCGCCTCGGCGAGGGAATGCTGCCCACCAGGGACACCGTGATGCAGGAGGGCGACCTGCTGCACATCGCGATGCGAGAGCAGAACGCAGCCGCGGCCTACGCCGTGCTGGAGAACGGTCCGGAGGCCGACGACTGATGCGGGTAGCAATTGCCGGGGCCGGCGCAGTGGGTCGCTCCATCGCCAGGGAGCTCATCGACAACGGCCATGAAGTGCTGCTGATCGACAAGAACGCTGGCTCGATCAAGCCCGAGAGCGTGCCGGACGCCGAGTGGCTCCTCGCCGACTCGTGCGAGCTGAGCTCGCTCGAGGAAGCTCGTCTCCAGCACTGCGACGTCGTGATCGCGGCGACCGGTGACGACAAGGCCAACCTGGTCACCTCGCTCCTGGCCAAGACCGAGTTCGGCGTGCCCCGCACGGTCGGTCGGGTCAACCACCCCAACAACGAGTGGCTCTTCACCGAGGCCTGGGGAGTCGACGTCAACGTCTCCACCCCGCGGATCATGTCGGCACTGGTCGAGGAGGCGGTCTCGGTCGGCGACCTGGTCCGACTGTTCACCTTCCGCAAGGGCAACGCGAACCTGGTCGAGATGACTCTCCCCGAGGACTCCCCCTATGTCGGCGAGCCGACCGGGCTGATCCCCTGGCCGGAGAACTGCGCCCTGGTCAGCATCCTGCGCGACGGGCAGGTCTACACCCCGGCCGGTGAACAACCCCTGGAGTCCGGGGACGAGCTGCTCTTCGTCGTCTCGGCGGACGTCGAGGAGACGCTCGAGCGGATGCTCGCTCCGTCAACCCACGGCGGCTGAGCAGCCCCAGAGATCAGGCCCGAATCGATCAGACCCGAGCGATCAGGCCCGAGCGATCAGGCCGGGTCCGCGTTCTTCTCGATCGGGGTCGCGTTGCGGCTCAGCAGCCACACCATCGCCCCGAGGGCGGCCAGCTGGAGCGGCCAGCCCATGACGAACTTGCAGAGCCCGAGCACCGCCACCGCAACGTCGGGATCCATGGCATCGCCCGTGGCTGCCAGATAGATCGGTGCCTGTACGACGACCCGGATCAGGCACGGCGCGACCAGCAACCAGGTCAGCCGTTGGCAGAGCCGGACCAGCTGCCGGTCCTGGCGCCACTCGGTCGGTTCGCCGGTGACACTGCCGACCATGAATCCGACCAACGGCCACCGGATGATGTTCGTCAGCGACAGGACGACCGCATATCCGGCGTTGTAGAGGATGCCCGGCAGGAAGTAGGCCAGCACCTGGTCATTGGCATCCCCGCCGCCCTTGGCTGCGCGCATGGCGAAGAAGGCACCGATCCCGATGCCGACCAGCGCGTTCACCGCGAACTGGATCGTGGAACGTTGGACCAGGCGCACCAGCAGCGCCAGCGCCGCGATCGCGGCGCTGACGATCAGGGCCAGCCGCAGGTCCTTGGTGGTCAGGAACAAAGCGGTGAACACGATCGTCGGAACAGCAGCCTCGACCATGCCGCGCCCGCCACCCAGCGCCTTGGAGAGCTGCTGACGAACCAGCATCTCGACCGTCTCGGGGGTCGCGTGGGCCTGAGTCTCGCCGGCCTCGGGCACCTGCTCGGCTGGCTGGTTCACGGGGACCTTCACGGTAGGAGTTCGTAGCGGGGGTTGTACATCACGCGCAGGCCGTCCTGGATGCTGATCCGTCCTTCGACGGTCAACGAGCGCCCCGGGTCGATGGCGGTGATCCGGCGACGGCCCAACCAGATCAGGGTGAGCACGCCGGTGCCGTCGGCGAGGTCGGCCTCCAGTGCCGGTACGCCACCGCGCGGTCGCAGGGTGACGGTCCGGATGCTGCCACTGAGCCGGACACGTTCCCGGTCCGGTGCGGCATCGATCGTCACCTGGCCCGAGGAGGAGAAGGATTCGCGCAGCTCACGCGTCTCCTGGTCCCCGCTGTCGGCCCAGTTGCTCAGTGCGCGACGCAGTCGACTGCGCACCTTCCCATCCGCCATGCTCACAGAGTAGGCGAGTCAGTCCACCTTGCGCGCCTGGGGCGGCAAGGTGATCGGCAGGGGGTCGCCGGGGGCCATCGGGCCCTCGCCACGGCGTACGACCAGCGAGCGGATCGCCTGGTTCCAGGGACCGGCCGCATCGGCCTCGACTGCGGGGCGACCGAGGAAGGTTGCCCGCAGGAACCAGCGCGGCCCGTTGATCCCGACGATGCGCGAGGGCTGGGTCGCGGTCGCGCCGTCGTCGGTCTTGACCGTGCGCTCACAGAACAGCTCGGTGCCGAAGTCACCCTCCTGCTCGGTGGCGGTGCCGCCGCGGCGCGCGGTGTCCGCGGCGATCTGACGACGTACATCGCTCCACATGTCACCGTTGCGCATGGCAGCGAAGGCACGCACCTCTACCGCGCCGGTCGGACCGGCCAGCATGATGCTCTGCACCTCGTTGGTCGTCTCCTCCACCTGGAGGCGCACCTCGAGTCCCTCGGCCGGCGCGATCAGGAGTCCACCGAGGTCGACCCGGTCGACGCCGTCACCCTCGAGATCGATCTCGGACGCGTCGTAGGGGCCGGTGGGCTCGGCGGCGACGGGATCGGCGGTCTCGTCGGTGGCCTCGTCCGTGGTCGCCTCGGCGGCCGTCGTGTCGGCTGCCGGGCTCTCGGTCTTCGACTTGCGACCAAACTTCACTGTGCACTCCTCGGGGTGCCGGCGGCCTGGCCAGCCGGCACGTGATCGGACGGATCGGGTGTGAAACCACCAGTGGAACCGTAGCCCCCGGATCCACGCGCGGTCTCATCCAACGTGTCGATCTCGACGAAGTCGGCACGCTCATAGCGCTGTACGACGAGCTGGGCGATCCGGTCGCCGCGGTTGAGCTGGACGGCGCTGTGGGCATCGAGGTTGACCAGCAGCACCTTGATCTCCCCGCGATAGCCGGCGTCGATGGTTCCCGGCGCGTTCACGATGCTGACGCCATGCCTCGCGGCCAGCCCGGAACGCGGGTGGACCAGGCCGACATACCCCTCGGGCAGCGCCAGGGCGACACCGGTCGGGACTAGTCGTCGCTCCCCCGGGGCAAGGGTCACGTCCACGGTCGTCATCAGGTCTGCACCGGCGTCGTCGTGGTGCGCGTAGGACGGGACGGGGAGGTCTCGATCGAGCCTCACGAGCGGGATCCGCACGGAGTTCACAGCCATGGTGGCGACCCTACCTGCGCGGCTCGGAAGTGGAGGTGGCAGGCTTCTCCCGTGCTGTACGCCGAACGCCTCACCGTGCCGCTGCGCTGGTGGGTGCAGGGAACGATGTTGGTTGCCTCCTTCTGGTTCGCCGTCGCCGTGGCGGTCCCGTCCGTCCTGGCCGCTGCCCTGGTGGCCCTGGCGTTCGGGCTCCTCGTCGCTGCCGGCTTCCTCTCCTACGGCAAGGCCAAGGTCTCGGTGGGTGAAGGGGAGCTGCACGCCGGCAGGGCGCACATCTCGCTTGCCCATGTCCGCGGCGCCGAGGCGCTCGACGCCGAGCGCACCCGACTGGTCGCCGGCCGCGAGGCCGACGCCCGCGCCTACCTCCTGCTGCGCCCCTACCTCAAGCGATCGGTGCGGGTGTGGATCGAGGACGACCGCGACCCCACGCCGTACTGGCTGATCTCCACGCGGCGCCCCAAGGCGTTGGTGGCTGCACTGGAGCAGACCACGAGCCACTAGTGTTGGTGCCATCGACCCACAGGAGGAACAGATGGCATCCGGCTCGAAGGCATGGACGATTCTCTCGCTCGTCGCGACCCTGGGCAGTGCGGCAGTCGCGAAGAAGGCGATCGACGGCGGCTGGAAGGCCGCCACGGGCAAGCAACCGCCGAGCAACCCCGCAGACCCTGACGTGGACATCTGGGAAGCCGTAATGTGGGCAACCGTCAGCGGCACGTTCATCGCGGTGATGAAGATGCTGGCCTCTCGCAAGGCCGCCAACTACTACGTGAAGTCCACCGGGCACCTGCCGCCCGACCTGCAGTCAGACGTCGACGCGGCTGCCAAGGCAGCCGGCGCGAAGGGCTGATCCACCTCGTCGCAGACGACACGAAGGAGCCGCGACCCCCGATGGGGTTGCGGCTCCTTCGCGTTGCGGTTCAGATGCAGTCGCGGCAGATGAGCTTCTTGGCATCCGCCAGCTGGCTGCGGTGGTGCACCAGGAAGCAGCTCATGCAGGTGAACTCGTCATCCTGGCGAGGCTTCACCTCGACGGCGAGCTCCTCGTGCGACAGGTCGGCCCCGGGCAGCTCGAAGGCTTCCGCCGCCTCGGCCTCGTCCTCGTCGACCTTGCCCGAGTTCTTGTCATGGCGGCGCGCCTTGAGCTCCTCGATGCTCTCTTCGCTCTGCTCTTCTTCGTTCTTGCGCGGTGCGTCGTAATCGGTCGCCATCAACTTCTCCAGTCAATCAACTGCGGGTAAGCGTCGTTGTCGTGGTGCATGACCCGGCGCAGATTGTGCACCATTGGCCGGGGTTCTGCACGCGCATTTCACACGACGTGTCGGGACCAACCGACACCGGGGTCCGGCTATTCCCCGAGGCTGCCGGACGACCCCGCCAGGAGGCCGCTGTCGACCAGTGCGGAACGCAGTGCCGCGAAGCCTTCGGGGGGTGCACAGATGAGCATCTGCCGTCCCGCGCGACCGGTGGTCAGCTCGGTCTGGGCACCCGCTTCTCGGGCGATCAGGGCCCCCGCCGCGTGGTCCCACTCGGCGATGCCCTCCTCGTAGTAGCCGTCCGCGGTTCCCTCGGCGATGTGGCACAGGTCCAGGGCACAGGACCCGAAGCGCCGGATGTCGCGGACCCGGGGCAGCAGGGTGGCCAGACCGGCCGCCTGCACGCGGCGTACGTCGGAGTCGTAGTTGAAGCCGGTGAGCACCAGGCTCTCGGCCAGTGGCGGGGCCGGGCGCACGCGGAGCCCGATGCCGTCGCGCTGGGCGCCCTCACCGAGCGCTGCCGACCACTCGACGCGGGTGGCCACGTTGACGACGGCTCCGGCCACCACCCGGCCGTCCTGCTCGGCGGCGATGGAGATCGCATATTCGGGCAGGCCGTAGAGGAAGTTCACCGTGCCGTCGATCGGGTCGACGATCCAGCGCACACCCGAGGTCCCGGCGACGCCGCCGTCCTCCTCGCCGAGGAAGCCGTCCTCGGGACGCTCGGCCAGGATCCGCTCGCGGATCAGACGCTCACTGGCCCGATCGACCTCGGTGACCACGTCGACCGGGCTGGTCTTCGTCGCTGCCACGTCGACGCCCTGGCTGTTGGCGGCCACGAAGTCCGCGGCCTCGCTTGCCACCCGGCGTGCCAGGTCGAGCAGCGCGCTCATCAGTCGCGTCCGCCCAGGGCGGGCATGGGGCCCTTCGCGTTGGCGCAGCACCCGGCAGCGCAGACGTCCCAGCAGGCGGGCAGGTTCCCCACGGCCGCACGGGAGACCTCTTCGCCGCGCTCGACGGCGGCCCGCTCGACGAGCAGGTCCCGGACCATCGCGACGAAGCGCGGGTCGATGCCCGCAGTGGCCGCGCGCGCGAAGGTGAGCCCGAGCCTCTCGGCGGTCGCTGCGGCCTCGGTGTCCAGGTCGTAGACGACCTCCATGTGGTCGGAGATGAAGCCGATCGGGACGAGCACCACAGCCGGTCGTGCGCCGGCGGCGAGCTCCTCGAGGTGGTCGTTGACGTCCGGCTCGAGCCACGGCGTGCGGGGTGAACCGGACCGCGAGCAGTAGACGAGGTCGTGACGGTGCCGGTGACCGGTCTCGAGCCGGACCCGCTCGACGACCTCCTCCGCGACGCTGCGGTGCTGGTCGACGTAGGCCGAGCCCTCCGGACCGCTCGCCTCGTTCATCGCGGTCGGGATGGAGTGGGTGACGAAGATCAGGTGCGCGTCGTCGCGAGCCTCGTGGGGCAGCTCGGCGATCGCGGACAGCGACGCGTCGACCATCGCGGTGATGAACCCGGGGTGGTTGAAGTAGTGGCGCAGTCGGTCCAGGACCGGCGCACCCTCGACCGCTGCGCTCGCCTCGGCAAGGTTCTCGCGATATTGCCGGCAGCCCGAGTAGGACGAGTAGGCCGAGGTCACGAAGCAGGCGGCCCGCTTGATGCCGTCACGCTTCATCTCGGCCAGGGTGTCGGCCAGGTAGGGGTCCCAGTTCCGGTTGCCCCAATAGACGGGCAGGTCGATGCCATTGCTGGAGAAGTCCTCACGGATCGCCGCGAGCAGGGCGCGGTTCTGGTCGTTGATCGGCGACTTCCCGCCGAAGCCGAAGTAGTGCTCCCCCACCTCGACCAGTCGCTCGCGCGGGATGCCGCGGCCACGTGTGACGTTCTCCAGGAACGGCACCACGTCCTCGGGCTTCTCGGGTCCCCCGAAGGAGACCAGGAGCAGGGCGTCGTACGGCGTCACGTCGGGCTGCATGGGTCCATCCTAGGAACCCCGTTGGCACCGGCACGGGCGGCCCGGCAGACTCTCTGCGTGCTGACTCCCTATCGTCGCGTGCTCGCCACTCCCGGCGCTGTTCGCTTCAGCCTCAGCGCGTTCGTGGGGCGGCTGCCGATCTCGATGATCAGCCTTGGGATCGTGTTGCTGGTCGAGGGCGCCACCGGCTCGTACGCGACGGCGGGGACGGTCGCGTCGGCCTACCTGTTGGCCAACGCGTTCTTCGCCATCGTGCACGGCCGGTTGGTCGACCGGTTCGGGCAGGCAACCGTGCTGCCGCTGGCCCAGGGCCTCTTCACCGGGGCGCTGGCCCTGATGGCCTGGGCCGCCCAGGACGACTGGGGCAGCCTTGCCGTGCACGGCTTCGCGGCACTGGCCGGAGCGACGCTGCCCCAGCTGGGCGCCTGCGTGCGTGCCCGCTGGTCCTGGGTGCTCGAGGAGCCTCGGCAGGTGCAGACCGCCTATGCCTTCGAGTCGGTGGTCGATGAGGTCGTCTTCGTCACCGGTCCGACCCTGGTCACCTTCCTGGCCACCGCGTGGCACCCGGTCGCCGGGCTGGCCGTCGCGGGCGCCACCGGTCTCGTCGGCGCGATCACGCTCGCCGCGCAGCGCGGCACGCAGCCACCGGCACGCTGGGACGGGTCCCGCACCGACGTCGGCGAACGCCCCCCGATGCCCTGGCTGGTGGTGGTCCCGCTGGCCGTCGTCTGTGTCGCCCTCGGCGCGGTGTTCGGCTCCGTGGAGGTGATCACCGTGGCGTTCTCCGAGGAACAGGGCGCCAAGGCCTGGGCCGGGCCGCTGCTGGCGCTGTGGGCGATCGGGAGCCTGTCCGCCGGGGTCGTCTCGGGCGCGATCAACTGGCGGACACCACCCGAGAGTCGCGTCGGCTGGGGCGTGCTCGCCCTGGGTCTCGCCACCGCTCCGCTGCTGCTGGTCGACTCGATGTGGCTGATGGGTGTGCTGCTGCTGCTCGGCGGGATGGCCATCGCACCCACCCTGATCGCGACGATGTCGGTGGTGGAGCGCGAGGTGCCCACCGGGCGCCTGACCGAGGGGATGGCGATCGTGCACACGGGGCTCGGCATCGGCATCGCTCCCGGGGCTGCCCTGGCCGGGATGCTGATCGACGAGCACGGCGCCAATCCGGCGTACGTCGTGCCCCTGGCAGCCGGTGTGCTGGGTTTCGCGGCGGCCTGGTGCGGGCGCCGAATCGTCACGGGAAGCCGTGCGATGCCCTAATCTCGGCGCCATGCACACCTGGCAGAACTGGTCCGGGCTGGAGACCGCCCACCCCACCGAGGTCATCACTCCCGCCACCCCCGACGAGGTCGCCGTGGCCGTACGTCGAGCGGCCGCTGCCGGGGACAGGGTCAAGATGGTCGGCACCGGTCACAGCTTCACCTCCATCTCCGCGCCCGAGTCCGTGATGCTGCGTCCGGACGGGCTGAGCGGGATCACCGCGGTCGATCGTGCGGCGATGACCGTGACTGCGCTGGCCGGGACTCCCCTGTACGTGCTCAACTCGGAGCTGGCCCGGATGGGCCTCTCGCTGCACAACATGGGTGACATCGCCGAGCAGACCCTGGCCGGCGCCACCAGCACGGGCACGCACGGGACCGGGGGCGTGAAGGCCTCACTCTCCGCGCAGCTGGCGGGCCTGCGCCTGGTCACCGGGGATGGCAGCACGGTGGTGGCCTCGCGCGACGAGAACCCCGACGTCTTCGCCGCGGCACGGATCGGGCTCGGTGCCCTGGGTGTGATCACCCACGTCACCTTCGAGGTAGAGCCACTGGGTGTGCTGGAGGCGCACGAGCAGCCGATGGGCTGGGACGAGGCGCTGGCACGCTATGACGAGTTCGTCTCGCAGAACCACCACTGCGACATGTACTGGTTCCCGCACACCGACCGGATGCAGGTCAAGACCAACAACCGACTCGACGTACCCATCGACGAGATCGATCCGGTCGGCCGGTTCCGCGGCTGGCTCGACGACGACTTCCTGTCCAACTCGGTCTTCGGCCTGGTCAATCGCCTCGGCAACCGGGCCCCCGGCCTGATCCCGCGGATCAACGACCTGTCGGGTCGCCTGCTGTCGGAGCGTCGCTACAGCGACATCCCGCACCGGGTCTTCACGTCCCCGCGCCGCGTCGTCTTCAAGGAGATGGAGTACGCCGTGGCGCGCGAGGTGGGCCTCGACGTGCTGCGCGAGGCGCGCCAGCTGATCGAGCGCAAGGGCTGGCGGATCGGCTTCCCGGTCGAGATCCGGATGACGCCCGCCGACGACATCACGCTGGGCACCTCCACCGGCCGCGACTCGATCTACCTGGCCTTCCACGTGCACGAGCATGCCGAGCACCTCGACTACTTCGGCGGGGTCGAGGAGATTCTGAAGGCTGCCGGCGGTCGCCCCCACTGGGGCAAGGTGCACACCCGCCAGGCTGCCGACCTGGCCGAGGTCTACCCACGGTTCGAGGAGTTCCTGGCGTTGCGCGACCGCCTCGACCCCGGCCGGGTCTTCGCCAACGACTACCTGCGCCGCGTCCTCGGCGACTGACTCCCCCTCCCCTCGCCGACCCGGCAGTTGTTGACACCCCACCTCGCCGAGTCGGCAGTTGTTGACGCCTCCCCTGCGTCAACAACTGCCGGGTCGACGCTAAGAACGGTCAGACGCTGGACTGGCCACCGGGCTTGGGCGCCTGCCAGTTGCGGCGGAGTGCGACGAGGCGCCAGACCAGGCAGAGCAGTCCACCGATCGCGGCCAGGTAGAGGGGCTGCCCGAACTCGTGGAGCACGGCCACGACAGCGGCTCCGGCGAGAGCAGGGGTGGCATAGAGCTCACCGCGGAAGACCACCGGGACCCGCCCGGCCAGGACGTCGCGGATCATGCCGCCGCCGATCCCGGTGACCATCCCCATCAACGCCGCCGGAACCGGCCCGAGGCCATACTCCATCGCCTTGATCGCACCGGTGACACAGAACAGCGAGAGCCCGAAGGCGTCCAGGACGTTGATGTGTCGCTCGATCCGCGCCAACGCCGGATGGGCGAAGAAACAGAGCAGTCCAGCCGTGACCGGGACCAGGAGATAGCGCCAGTCGGCGAGCGCCGCAGGTGGCGTGGCATCGATCAGGACGTCCCGGATGAACCCGCCGCCCAGGCCGGTCGCCCCGGCCAGGACCAGCACTCCGAACAGGTCGAGATCCTTGCGGATGGCGACCAGCGCACCGGACATCGCGAACACGAAGATGCCGAGGAGGTCGAGGCTGACCAGGATCGACATCGGGCTCATGGAGCTGAGGCTATCGTCGCCGACGGTGGCGCGCCGCCCTCGCTCCCCCGACGCCGAGCGTGGCTGGCGTAGGCTCATCGCACACCGGAGAAGGATCCACACGACAAGGACGAGAGAGACGATGCTGCACCTCACGCTCGCAGGGCTGAGTGAGGACAAGAAGCGTCTACTCCTCGTCAGTGACAAGGGCGAGGAGTTCAGCCTCACCGTGGACGACAAGCTCCGGGCCGCCCTGCGCGGCGAGCACGCCCGCCTCGGCCAGTTGGAGATTCAGATGGAAAGCACGCTCCGTCCCCGTGACATCCAGGCCCGCATCCGCGCTGGTGAGTCACCCGAGTCAGTCGCCCAGGCGGCACACACGACGGTCGACAAGATCCTGCCGTTCGCGAACCCCGTCCTCGCCGAGCGCGAGCACATTGCCCAGCGCGCCCAGAGATCTTCGGTACGCCGTCGCAGCGGCGACTCCGGTGCCCGCACGCTGGGCGAGGCCGTCTCCGCCCAGTACAGCCAGCTGAACCTGCACAGCAACACCGTGCAGTGGGACGCCTGGCGTCGCGAGGACGGCCGGTGGACCCTCACCGCCGCCTATGTCGCGGGCAAGAAGAAGGGCACCGCGCGGTTCACCTTCGACCCTCCCGGCAACTACGTGACGATGGAGAATGACGAGGCTCGCTGGCTGGTGGGTGAGGCACCCACGAGCACCCCGGCCGCCCCGGATCGCGACGACCTCCAGAAGGCCCGGCAACGCCGCCTCAGCGCCATCCCCGAGGACGAGCTGCCCTTGGGCGACGACGCCATCTCGCTGGTCACCGATGCGCCGGCCCCCACCCCGGAGGAAGACCCCGACGAGTCGACGGTGGACCTGACCGAGGCCGCCCGCGCGGTGCGTGAGGTCGAGCAGGCCCCGGAGACAACCCCCGAGACTGCGCCGGACCCCGCCTTCGAGGCGACGCCCGAGCCGTTGTCGGAGGTGCCCCGCGCACCCGCCGAGGAGCGAGCAGACAGCGCCGAGACGGGCCGTGACTCGGATCCTGAGCCTGAGCCCGAACGGCAGCCGACCCGCAAGCCGGCCCGCAAGAAGGGTCGCGCCTCGGTGCCGAGCTGGGACGAGATCATGTTCGGCGGCGGCAAGCAGGACTGATTTCTTTGCGTCGGGGCCCTCACGGGCGGGAGTTCTCCCCTAGGCTCCTGACATGTCCTACTTTGTGACCGGCGCCACAGGATTCATCGGGCGATTCCTCGTGCCCGAGCTCCTGGGCAATCGCCAGGGCGAGATCTTCGTCCTGTGCCGTGAGTCCTCACTGCCCAGGATGCAGCAGCTGATCAGTCGCTGGGGCTCCGAGCGGGTGGTGCCGGTGATCGGCGACCTCGGTGCACCCGACCTCGGTGTCGATCCCGAATGGATCGCGGAGCATGGCGGGGAAGTCGAGCACTTCTTCCACCTCGCCGCGATCTATGACATGACAGCGGACGACGCCACCAACGACGCGATGAACGTCGAGGGCACCCACAACGCGCTCTCGTTGGCCCGCTCGCTGGAGGTCTCCGCCTTCCACCAGGTCTCCTCGGTGGCGGCCGCCGGGACCCATCACGGCGTGTTCGACGAGACCATGTTCGACGAGGGTCAGCACCTGCCCTCGCCGTATCACCGCACCAAGTTCGAGTCCGAGAAGATCGTCCGCGAGTCCGGGCTGCCGTGGCGGGTCTATCGTCCGGCGATCGTGGTGGGTCACTCCGAGACCGGAGAGATGGACAAGGTCGATGGGCCCTACTACTTCTTCCCCGTGCTGAAGCGCCTGCGGGACTCGCTGCCGGCCTGGCTGCCCCTGCTCGGCCTGGACCTGGGCAACACCAATGTGGTCCCGGTCGACTACGTGGCCAGGGCGATGGACCACCTGGCTCACCTGCCCGGTCACGACGGCAAGGCGTTCCACCTGGTCAACCCCGATCCCCAGCCGGTCGTCGACATGATCAACGCGTTCTGCGGTGCCGCCGGGGCGCCCCGGTTCGCCACTCCCCTGCGTCGCGTGCCCACCGAGTCCGCGCTCGGCGCGTTGCCGAAGAGGCTGCGTCCGCTCAACGTGATCAACTCCGCGCTGCGCAGCGCCCCGGCCCAGGCGATGCTCGGCCAGACCGCCGGTCGTGCCGGCATCCCGCCCGAGATCCTGTCCCACTCCAGCTTCGAGTCGACCTTCGACTCACGCCGTACCCAGCAGGCGCTGGCCGGGTCAGGAATCGACGTGCCCGACCTGGAGAGCTATGCCGGCGTGCTGTGGTCCTTCTGGGAGGAGAACCTCGACCAGACGACCGCCCGGGATCAAGATGTACGTCGTGCCCTCGAGGGTCGCCACGTGGTGATCACCGGCGCCTCGTCCGGCATCGGCCAGGTCACCGCGCTGAAGGTGGCCCAGGCCGGCGGCATCCCTGTCCTGGTCGCCCGTGGCCGCGAGAAGCTCGGGGACCTCAAGGCCACCATCGAGATGCGCGGCGGGCAGGCCCATGTCTTCCCCTGCGACCTCTCCGACCTCGAGGCGATCGACACGTTGTGCGAGCGCCTGTCGAACGAGCTCCCGTCGGTGGACTACCTGGTCAACAACGCCGGCCGCTCGATCCGGCGTTCGATCAGGTTGAGCCACGACCGGTTCCACGACTTCGAGCGCACCATGCAGCTGAACTACTTCGGAGCGATTCGGCTGATCATGGGGCTCTTCCCCGTGATGCGCGAGCAGAAGCGCAGCCACATCGTGAACATCTCCTCGATCGGGGTGCAGACCAACCCACCACGCTTCGCGGCGTACGTCGCCTCCAAGGCCGCGCTCGACTCCTGGAGCAACGTGGTGGCGTCCGAGGTGGTCGGCGACGGGATCACCTTCACCAACGTGCACATGCCGCTGGTGAAGACGCCGATGATCGCGCCCACGAAGATCTATGACAAGTTCCCCACCATCTCCCCGGCGCAGGCGGCCGACGTAGTGATCAAGGCACTGGTGGAGAAGCCGCACGAGCTGAACACCGTGCTGGGCAACGCCGGCGCGGTCGCGCACACGGTCGCCCCGAAGGCCGCCTTCCGGGTGCTGAACATGGCCTATCACGTGTTCCCGGACTCCGCGGCCGCTCGCGGCTCCGACGACGCGAAGCGAGAGAGCGAGCAGGTCATGCTCGCCCGCCTCTTCAAGGGCATCCACTGGTGATGCCCGGCGCGGGCTACTCCACCGGTCGGTCGGGGTCGGTGATCCAGTCGCTCCACGAGCCCGGATAGAGCGCTGCGCTGACGCCGACGAGCTCGAGAGCGAGTACGTCGTGAGCAGCCGTCACGCCCGACCCGCAGTAGACCGCCACCTCGGTGTCCGGCACGGCGCCGACACCGGCATAGGTCTGCGCCAGCTCGTGACCGCTGCGGAAGTGGCCCGTGTCGTCGACGTTGGCCGACGTGGGCACGTTGACGGCACCCGGGATGTGCCCGGCGACCGGGTCGACCGGCTCGACCTCGCCGCGGTAGCGCTCCGGGGCACGGGCATCGATGAGCACCGGGACCTCGGGGACACCGGACGCCTCGACCACCGGCATCCCTCCCGGTTCGCCGTCGAAGTCACCCGGCTCGATCGGCCCAGCGCCGGTCTCGATCTCCCCACCCTCGGCCTGCCACGCCGCCCAGGCACCGTCGAGCACCCGGACGTCCTGGTGGCCGTAGTGGCGCAACAGCCACCAGCAGCGTGCGGCCGCATGCCCGAGCCAGTCGTCGTACACCACCACCGGGCGGTCGTTGCTGACACCGCAACGACGCATCGCCTCCACGAAGGTCTGCGGGTCCGGCAACGGGTGCCGACCGCCTTCGCCCGGGGGCGCGGCGAGGTCGTGGTCGAGATCGACGTACGCCGCTCCCGGCACGTGGCCGCTCTCGAACTCCTCAAGGCCCGCGGGCCCGCCCATCCGGTAGCGCACGTCGAGGATGGTCGCGCCGGAGCGCTGGTGGCGCAGTTCTGCTGCCGAGATCAGTGGACTGGTCATGGACCCAGTCTGCCCGCCCGTTGGTGCCCGCGGGCGCGTGGCATCATTGCGCCCCGTGGCTGAACTTCACTTCTTCACCGGCACGATGGACTCCGGCAAGAGCACGCTCGCGCTGCAGACCAACCACAACCACGCCGCGCGAGGACGGATCGGCCGCATCTTCACCACCCACGACCGGGCCGGCGAGGCAACGCTCTCCTCACGCCTGGGGCTGACCCACGCGGCGCTCGAGGTGTCCACCGACTTCGACTTCTGGCGCTATGTGGTCGACACGCTGACCCAGGGTGGACGCATCGACTACCTGATCTGCGACGAGGGACAGTTCTACACCTCCGAGCAGGTCGACCAGCTCGCCAAGATCGTCGACGAGCTCCAGATCGACGTCTTCGCCTTCGGCATCCTGACCGACTTCCGCTCCCAGCTCTTCCCGGGCAGCGCGCGCTTCGTCGAGCTGGCGGACCGGATGAACGTGCTCCAGGTCGAGGCCCTGTGCTGGTGCGGCAAGCGAGCCACGCACAATGCCCGCACCGAGAACGGCGCCATGGTCACCGAGGGTGACCAGGTCGTGGTCGGCGACGTCGAGGACCGTGAGTCGGACCCGGCGGACCCCGCTGACATCGCCTACGAGGTGCTCTGCCGCCAGCACCACCGGCGCAAGCTCACGGCTGCGCGCGCGAAGGCCGTGTCGCTGGCGCCCGATCCGTTGCCGTTCGGCTGATCCGTCCCGCGACCGGGTCCTGCCTCGGTCATCAGCGCGGCCACAAAAAGCCCGCGAGGATCAGTCGATGATGATCGGGATCATCATCTCGTCGGCCGTCAACGAGCCGTGCATGCCGACCAGCGTGTTCTCATAGCCGAAGTCGCGCGTCGAGACGATCGCGTTGTCCCCGCGGCAGGCGATCATCACGTCGCCCAGGCGGGAGCGGACGGGATGTGCCACCGGACCGAACCATCCCTTGCCGATCACCTCGTCCCGGGTCAACACCTCGGCGCGGTCGCCCAGCTCGGAGCGCCAGGTGGCCACGACGTCCTCGACCGCACCGGGACGGCAGTAGAGGTGCCGGAACCGGGCCTCTCCCCCCATCAGCGCGACGCCGTCGCGCAGGTGCGTCTGCTCGTCGACGTCGACGCGGGACGTCATCGGCACGTCGACCATCCCGTGGTCGGCGACGACCACCAGCCGCACGCTCGAGGGCAACGACTCACGCAGCTGCTCCGCCTCGGCGTCGATCATCGCGAGCTGCTGCAGCCACGCGGTCGAGGCCACCCCGAACTTGTGGCCGGTCCAGTCCAGGTCACTGTCATAGAGATAGGTCAGCGAGGGCCCACGCCCGGCGGCAGCGATCGCGCCGGCCAGCCGTTCCCCGATCTTGTCGGCGCCGACATAGTCCGCGCCACGGTGCGCCGCCCGGGTCAGACCGGAGTCCTCAAAGGCACGCTTGTTCACCGAGGTCACCTGCACCCCGGCCCGCTGGAGCTGGGCGAAGGCGGTGTCGTTCGGCTGCCACTCGACCGGGTCGACGCTCCTGTCCCAGTCGAGGTGGTTGAGCAGCCTGTCGGTGCCCGGGATCCGGGCGGTGAAGCCGACCAGTCCGTGCTGGCCGGGCGCCAGACCGGTGCCGAGCGAGGTGAGGGAGGTGGCCGTCGTCGACGGGACCCCGGCAGTCCCGGGACGCGAGGTCAGCTCCGAGAGGTAGGGCGCGGCGTGCGCATAACGCTGCAACAGCTGCTGGCCCAGCCCGTCGATCAGGAACACCACGTAGCCCTCGGCCGACGGAAGCTCCAGGTCGCTGGGCACGCTGCCCAGCGGTGAGCCGAGCGCGGACGCGACGGCAGGGACGACATCGGCCAGCGAGCGCACGGAGTACGCCGGCTCGACGAGCGCGGCGCCATTCTCGTGCACGGGAGCCGCCATCAGTGCTGGGCGTTGCCGTGCGTGGCAGCCGAGAGCGAGCCGGCGAAGGCCAGCAGTGAGTTCACCGCGTCGTGGCCCTCTGCTGCGGCCGAGACGCGCAGGGAGAAGTCATCGGCGGCCAGCACCCCGGTGTAACCGTGGTCTGCCTCGCACTGCGGGTCGGCGCACGCGGCCGGTTCCAGGTCGATGCGTCCCACGCCGCCCCAGCCGACGGTGAGCACTGCCTCGGCAGCGGGCTGCGGTCCGGACGTCGGGTTCGCCACCATCCGGGTGACCACCACGGACCGGACCGAGGAGAGTGCGATCGCCTCGGTCGACGTCGAGGTGTAGGGCTGCGGCAGCAGGTCGTCGCCGGCGTGCTCGTCGGTGTGCGCCAGGATCAGCCGCGTCGGGGTGAGCACGACGACGGTGATGTGACGACGTACCTCGTCACGCTCGATGGTGGGCTCGTGGTGGACGTAGTAGGAGACGACTTCCTCCCCCGCCACGGCACCCCCGACACCGTCGGCGACGACCTCGGGGTAGTAGCCGGTCCGGTCGATGGCGGCCCTCAACGCCGCAGGAGTGCCAGAGGAGTCGCTCAGTCCACGGTTGCGCATGTGTCCGAGTCTGTCACGCGGGGCGCACGGCCGGAAAAGCGCAGCCTTCCCGGCCCTCGCCCCCGATCCCCTCAGCCCGGGATGGTGTCGCCTGGGTCAGCGTTGAGGCGACGGACGAACCAGTCGGAGCGCAGGTCCGCCACCGGTTCGACACGACCCTCGGCAGTGAGCACGGTGGCGGCATCCTTGCCGGCCAGGACCAGCGAGAGCACGATCGAGCGCAGTGCCGGGAAGTCGTTCTTCAACCGTGCCAGCAGCATGATCAGGGTCTCGATCCGGTCGACGTCGACCACCTCGCTGCCGCGATAGCCGAAGAGCATCGGCGAGCTCTTGATCTCCCGGGTCATCGCCCGAGCCTCGTGCTGGTTCAACGGCGGGATCCGGTAGGCCCTGTCGCCGAGCAGCTCGGTCAGCGGCCCCGAGATCCCGAAGGACACCACCGGCCCGAACAGCGGGTCCTCCACTGCGCCGATGCCGACCGGGACTCCCGGCGGGGCGCTCTTCTGTACGACGAACCCTGCCGAGGCCGGATCGGTGATCACCTCGAGCAGTGACTCGAAGCCGTCGCGCATCTCGTCCTCGTCGTCGATCGCGCGCCAGACGTGGGCCAGGTCGGGACGATTGCGCAGGTGCTCGGCAGTTGCCTTGAGGATCACGTTCCAGCCGAGCTTGTGCCCCGCCTCGATCGCCTCCTCGAGCGTGGTCACCGGGATCGGTTCCCACAGCTCGACGTTGTAGGCGGCCAGCAGGTCGCGCAGCTCGTGGAACTCGAGGTCGCGCCCCTCCGGGGTGTTCATCAGGATCGTGTTGATCAGCAGCTTCGCCGCCTGGGTGTCGACCGTCTCGACCTCGACAGGCTCGCCCTCCTCGGGGGTGCGCAACCAGACGGCGTACTCCACGACGTGGGCCAGCGCCCGCACCGCTGCTTCGACCGCGGGATAGGAGGGAACCGAGCCGCGACCTGCCGTCGACCCCGCCACGTCCGGGACCCGGAGCAGCTCGGGGACACCCTCGGCGCCGAGGAAGGTGGAGACCAGCGGCTTGTCCGACTGCTCCCCCACGGCGGCCAGGACGTTGGCGACCTCCTCGCCGGTGACGTTGAGCGGCGGGATGTAGACCGCGACCACGGCGTCCACGTCGGGATCGTCGATGGCCGCGTCCAGTGCGTCCTCGAAGTCCTCGGCCGTGGCATCCGCACCCAGGGCCACCGACTTGCTGACCACCAGACCGACGGATGCGGCGGCGTCGTTGGCCAGCAGCCCGAGGGCGTCGGAGTTGCCGACCACGGCGACCCGTCGTCCCGTCGGCAGCGGCTGGTGGGCCAGCAGCTGGGCGACGTCGAACATCTCCTCCAGCGTGTCGACCTGGATGATCCCGGCCTGTCGGAACATCGCATCGACTGCTTGCTGGGGCGCGGCGATGGTGCGCACGGCGTGCCCCATCGGCACACCCTGCGTGGTGCGCCCCGAGCGGACCGCCACCACCGGCTTGCGGCGCGAGACCCGGCGAGCGATCCGGGAGAACTTCCGCGGGTTACCGATCGACTCCAGGTAGAGCAGCACGACCTCGGTTGTGTCGTCCTCCTCCCAGTACTGGAGAAGATCGTTGCCCGAGACGTCGGCACGGTTGCCGGCGCTGACGAACGTGGACAGGCCGAGGCCCCGGTTGTAGACCTTCTCCAGGATCGCCGAGCCCAGGGCACCGGACTGGCAGAAGAAGCCGGCACGGCCCCGCGGTGGCATCAGCCCGGACAGGGAGGCGTTCAGCGAGCGCTCGGGATCGGTGTTGATGATGCCCAGGCAGTTCGGGCCGATCAGTCGCAAGCCGTACGAGCGAGCGAGCCCGACCAGGCGACGCTGCCTGCGGCGCCCCTCGTCACCGGTCTCGGCGAACCCCGACGAGATGACGATCAGCCCGTGCACGCCCTTGGCTGCACAGTCCAGGACGACGTCCTGCACGGCAGAGGCGGGGACGGCGACGATCGCGAGGTCGACCTCACCGGGGATCTCGGTGACCGAGGAATAGGCGGGCAGGCCGGAGACCGCGTCGGCGGAGGGGTTGACCGCATAGACGACGCCGGTGAAGTCAGCGGTGATCAGGTTGCGCACCAGTGCCTGGCCGATCGTGTCCTGGCGGCGGCTGGCGCCGACGACCGCGACCGAGCGGGCATTGAAGAAGCGTGAGATCGAGGCCGACTCCGCCCGGTGCTCACGGTTCTCCATCACCCCGATCGCGGTCGTGGTCGGATCGATGTCGAACTGGAGACTCATCACGCCGTCCTCGAAGCCACCGGCGACGTGGTAGCCGGCGTCCTTGAACGTGGTGATCATCCGGCGGTTGTCGGGCAGCACCTCGGCGGTGAACTTCTCGACGCCGAGCTCGCGGCCGGCCTGGGCGAGGTTCTCGAGCAGGATCTGGGCCAGCCCGCGTCCGTGGTGCTGGTCCTCGACGAGGAAGGCAACCTCGGCCTCACCGGGCTTGATCACGTCATAGCGACCGACCGCGATCATCCGGTCGGCCAGGATCACCACGAAGGCGACCCGGTCGTGGTGATCGACATTGGTGAACCGCTTCACGTCACGCTCGGAGAGCGTCGGCATCGGCGAGAAGAAGCGGTAGTACTTCGATTCCTCCGAGACGCGCGAATAGAAGTCGACGAGCAGCTGGTCGTCCTCCGGACGGATCGGGCGCACGTGCGCGGTGCTGCCATCGAGGAGGAGGACATCGGCAGACCAGTGTCGCGGTGGCGTCGGAGTGCTGCTCTCGGTCGAGATCACATCACGAAATCTAGCGGGTGCGGCCATGCTGGTGCGCCTTGGGCGGCGTGCCCACCGCGATTCCCCGGACCGCAGAGGGGAGAATGCGCCACATGGCTCGCCGTACGACGAAGAATCCCCCGCCCGAAGACTTCGAGGAGCACATCCTCGACATCGATGTCGGGGACGAGATGCGCTCGTCGTTCCTCGAGTACGCCTACTCGGTGATCTACTCCCGCGCCCTGCCCGACGCGCGTGACGGCCTCAAGCCGGTGCAGCGACGGATCCTCTACACGATGAACGACATGGGCCTGCGTCCCGACCGCGGACACGTCAAGAGCGCCCGCGTCGTCGGCGAGGTGATGGGCCGGTTGCACCCGCACGGCGACTCGGCGATCTATGACGCCCTGGTCCGGATGGCCCAGCCCTGGTCGATGCGGGTGCCGTTCATCGACGGACACGGAAACTTCGGCTCGCCCGACGACTCCCCCGCCGCGATGCGATACACCGAGTGCCGGATGGCGCCGGCCGCAGTCGCGATGACCACCTCGATCGACGAGGACACCGTCGACTTCAAGCCCAACTACGACTCGCGCGAGCTGGAGCCCTCGGTGCTCCCGGCCGCGATCCCGAACCTGATCGTCAACGGCACCACGGGCATCGCGGTGGGCATGGCGACCAACATCGCGCCGCACAACCTGGTCGAGGTGGTGCAGGCACTGCGCCACCTGATCACGCACCCGAAGGCCAACCTCGACGACCTGATGCGCTTCATCCCGGGCCCGGACCTGCCGACCGGCGGCAAGATCGTCGGCCTGGACGGCATCCGCGACGCCTACGAGTCGGGTCGAGGGACGTTCAAGATGCGCGCCACCGTCCGCATCGAGAACATCACGCCCCGCAAGAAGGGGATCATCGTCACCGAGCTCCCCTACGGCGTGGGCACCGAGAAGATCATCGAGCGGATCAAGACCCTGGTCCAGACCAAGAAGCTCCAGGGCATCTCCGACATCAAGGACCTCACCGACCGGGAGAAGGGTCTGCACCTGGTCATCGAGGTCAAGAACGGGATCAACCCCGACGCACTGCTCTCCCAGCTCTATCGGCAGACGCCGATGGAGGACTCGTTCGGGATCAACACCGTCGCGTTGGTCGAGGGCCAGCCCCGCACCCTCGGCCTCAAGGAGCTGCTCGAGGTCTTCCTGGGGCACCGCTTCGACGTGGTCCGCCGTCGCACCGTCTTCCGGCGTGGCAAGGCCGCCGACAGGCTCCACCTCGTCGACGGCCTGCTGATCGCGATCCTGGACATCGACGAGGTGATCCAGGTGATCCGGTCCTCCGACAACGCCGCGGCCGCCAAGGAACGCCTGATCGACATCTTCGACCTCTCGGAGATCCAGGCCGACTACATCCTCGACATGCCGCTGCGCCGGCTGACCAAGTTCAGCAAGATCGAGCTGGAGAAGGAGGCCGAGGAGCTGCGTCGCACCATCGAGGAGCTCGACGCGATCCTCGCGGACGAGAAGGTGCTCCGCAAGGTCGTCTCCGACGAGCTCGCCGAGGTCGCCAAGACCTACGGCACCCCGCGGCGTACGGTCCTGCTCGAGGCTTCCGGTGTCGCCACCAAGATTGCCGACGTACCCCTCGAGGTGGCCGACGACCCGTGCCGCGTCTTCCTCTCCTCGACCGGGCTGCTGGCCCGCACCAGCGGTGACGACGAGCCAGGCGACGGTGGCGGACGCGCGAAACACGACGTGATCGTGTCCAGCATCCGCAGTACGGCGCGCGGCGAGATCGGCGTGCTGACCAACCGCGGCCGGGTGATCCGCGTCGGTGTCGTGGACCTGCCGACGTTGCCGCCGACCGCGAACCACCCGCACCTCAGCGGCGGGTTGCCGCTCAGCGAGTTCGTCTCGCTGGGAACCGGCGAGCGCGTCCTGACGCTCACCTCCCTGCCCACCGAGGGTCCGGGCCTGGCCCTGGGCACCCGCGACGGAGTCGTGAAGCGGGTCAACCCCGAGATCCTGGGTCGCGACGAGTGGGACGTGATCGGGCTCAAGGACGACGACGAGGTCGTCGGCGCCGTGGAGCTCAGCACGGGCGAGGAGGAGCTCTGCTTCATCACCAGTGACGGCCAGCTCCTGCACTTCGGCGCGGGGCAGGTCCGTCCCCAGGGCCGCACCGGCGGCGGAGTCGCCGGGATGCGGCTCACGCCGGGCCACCGGGTGGTGTCCTTCGGCGCCTTCGATCCCCGCGACGCCGTGGTCGTCACCGCGTCCGGGTCCTCCACCGCGCTGCCGGGCACGGAGGCCGGATCGGTCAAGGTGACCCCGTTCGACGAATATCCGACCAAGGGTCGCGCCACCGGCGGCGTGCGGTGTCACCGATTCCTCAAGGGCGAGGACGCCCTGGTCTTCGCCTGGGCCGGGCCCGGTCCCGCCCGTGCCGCCGCCGCCAGTGGTGCGCCGATCGACCTGCCCGCCGCGGACGGGCGTCGTGACGGTTCCGGGGTTCCGGCGGCACAGCCGATCGCGGCCTGTGCCTCACCTGTCGGATCCCCCGCCACCCCAGACACCGGTGTGGAAGGCTAGGCGCCATGTTCAAGACTCGATCCCTCTTCCTGCTCGTCGGGATGGTCCTTGCCCTCTTCCTCACCGCCTGCACCAGCGAGGGCGGTGGTGAGCCGATCAGCAAGGACAACACGCCTGAGGAAGCGATCCAGAAGGCCAAGCAGAAGCTCGACGAGACGTCCGGCCTCTCGGTCCGCCTGGAGTCCTCGGGCCTGCCCAGCGGGACGATGGGTGTGAACAGCGCCGACGGCATCGGGGTCCACCCGGCCGCCTTCAAGGGCACCGTCAACGCCGCCATCTCCGGCTTCACTGCCGATGTCGGCGTGATCGCCGTGGACGACAAGGTCTACCTGGCGATCGGCGGGTCCGACTACAGCGAAGAGGACCCCTCGCGCTACAACGCTCCGGATCCGGCCGTCCTGATGGCCACCGAGGGCGGCGCCTCCGACCTGCTGACCGAGGCCGAGGACCTCAAGGCCGGCAAGGAGGTCCGCGGCGGCGACAACAACGATGAGGTGCTGACCGAGTACACCGGCACCCTGCCCGGCTCCTCGGTCAAGCGGATCATCCCGACGGCCAGCGGCGACACCTTCAAGGTCACCTACCTGATCACCAGTGATGCCGAGCTGCGCGAGGTGAAGATGGTCGGTCAGTTCTACCCGGACACCGAGGACATCACCTACACGATCACCTTCAAGGACTACGGCAAGTACACCGAGAAGGACGTCACCGCTCCATGACGCCGGGCCCGGGGACGGGTCGCAGCGCGACGCTGCTGCTGGTCTTCGCCTCGATCGCGGTGGCCTTCGCGGCCGCTGACACCTATGTCGTGGTGCTCGCCCTGCCGGACATGATGGCGACCTCGAAGATCCCGATCAACGAGCTCCAACGCGCTGCCCCGATCATCTCCGGCTTCCTGCTCGGCTATGTGGCGATGCTGCCGTTGATGGGACGGATCGCCGACCTGCGCGGCCGCGTCCCGGTGCTGGTGATGGCGCTGGTGGTCTTCTCGATCGGCTCGTTGGTCACTGCGGTCGCCTATGACCTGCCCAGCATGGTCACCGGCCGGTTCCTGCAGGGTGTGGGCGGCGGTGGCTTGGTTCCGGCGACCTTGGCCCTGGTCGCCGACATCTATCCCGCCCAGAGGCGGGGCATCCCGCTGGGCATCGTCTCCGGCGTCCAGGAGCTCGGCAGCGTCCTGGGCCCGCTCTTCGGCGCGGTCGTCCTGGCCTTCGCCACCTGGCAGTTCATCTTCGTGATCAACCTGGTCGTGGGTCTGCTGCTCGCCCTGGCAATTCGCGCTGCCGCGGGCCGCGGCGCCATGGACTCACCCGAGGGGCCGGTCGCGCGGGGCTTTCCCGATCTTCTCGGCATCCTCGCCCTCCTGGTGGCACTCACCGCGGCGGCACTCGTGGTGGTCCGACCGGGTGCGCTGCTGCGCGACGTCACCTGGGGTCGGCTCTTCATCCCCTACCTGGGTGATGGCCGCTGGCTGACCCCGATCGGTGTGATCGCAATCGGGGCTGCCCTGGTGCTCCTTGCGCGCTGCCTGTTCGCGCGTAGGCCCCTGGTCGACCTGCGTGCCTGGTTCGGCCACCTGCGTGAGGCAGACCTGGTCGGCGCGGTCCTGTTGGCGATCGTGCTGGGCGGCATCATCCTGGCCTTTGCCACAGCAGACCCGGAGGTCCAGGTCTTCTCCGAGCAGGGCCCCTGGTTCCTGCTCGGCTCCGCCGTGGCCGCCGCCGCGTTCGTCGTCCACGTACGCCGTGCCGCGCACCCGCTGATCCCTCGCGGTGCCCTCACCCAGGTCCCTGCCTGGGGGTCGATGGTGGTCAGCTTCTTCATCGGCGCCGCCCTGATCGCTGCCCTGATCGACATCCCGATCTTTGCCCGCACCACGATCTACCGCGACTCCCAGCTGGCCGCCGCGCTGGTGCTCGTCCGGTTCCTGATCGCGCTTCCGGTCGGCGCCGTACTGGGTGGCTACCTGATCCGGCGCTTCTCGGCCGGGGTGGTCACCGCAGTCGGCATGTTCGCGGCCGCCGGCGGGTTCGTGCTGATGGCGCAGTGGGACGAGGACACCCTGCGGCACTGGCCGGTGAACCTGACCCTGCTGCTCACCGGGTTCGGATTCGGCCTGGCCCTGGCGCCGGTCAACGCCGCGTTGCTGGCGAGCACCGAGGACTCCGTGCACGGCGTCGCCTCCGCCCTGGTCGTCGTGGCCCGGATGGTCGGCATGCTCGTGGGCATCTCCGCGCTGACCACGATCGGGCTGCGCCGGTTCTTCGACGCCAACGTCACCTGCCTCGAGGACCACACGAACCGCTACGGCTACTGCGGAACCCAGGCTGCGTTGGCCCAGGAGCATACCGTCTTCCTCGGTGCCGCCGTGTGTGCGGTGATGGCCGCGCTGCTCGCGTTGCTGCTCTTCCGTGGTGCGCGGACCAAGGGGATCCCGGCCGGCGAGCTGCTCCGCTCCGGAGGCTGAGCGGCGTCTCACTTCGTGGCCGGTGTGCTCGGGTCTCCCGGCATCCGCTATTTTCGCAATGTGGGTGAATTCGACGATCTGATCTCTGCCAACAAGACGTTTGCCGATGACTTCGGCCTGGGTGGATTCGATGGTGTCGCGCATGCCGGCGTAGCCATCGTCACCTGCATGGACTCGCGGATCGATCCGCTGAGCATGCTCGGGCTCAAGGCTGGCGACGCCAAGATCTTCCGCAACCCCGGTGGTCGCATCACCAATGCGGCCCTCGAGGCACTGGTGCTGGGCGTGCACCTGCTCAACGTGAACAGGATCCTGGTGATCCCGCACACGAGGTGCGCGATGGCCTCCAGCAGCCAGAGCGAGCTGCGCGAGAAGGTCGGCGCCTCGGCCGGCCAGGATGCCTCCTGGCAGCACTTCCACGTGGTCTCCGACCAGGTGGCGGCGCTCGCCGAGGACATCCGCGCCGTGACGTCCCACCCGTTGATCCCCGACAGCGTCAAGGTCGGCGGATTCATCTATGACGTCGACACCGGGCTCCTGGACCAGAAGTTCTGACCAGTCGGCAGATGCGCCGACAACGTTGACAGCAACGCTGTTACATTCCTCCTGACACAATCGCTGGACCGCAGTAGCGGCGACCACAGGAGGACCCCATGTCCGGCCACGACTACGACGTACTCGTCATCGGATCTGGATTCGGCGGCAGTGCCAGCGCCTTGCGCCTGAGCGAGAAGGGCTACAAGGTCGGCGTTCTCGAGGCCGGCCGACGGTGGACCGACAAGGAGTTCGCAGGCTCCAACTGGAACCTGCGCAACTCGATCTGGGCCCCGGCCTTCGGACTCACCGGCACGCAGCGGATCAACGTGATCGGCAAGGTCACCGTCTTCAGTGCGGCCGGCGTGGGTGGCGGCTCGCTGATCTACGGCAACACGCTCTATGAGCCGCTGCCGGAGTTCTACGAGGACCCGGCCTGGGCACACATCACCGACTGGCGCTCCGAGCTGGCCCCGTTCTACGACCAGGCCAAGCGCATGCTCGGCGTGAACCAGAACCCGCGCCTGGGTCGCGCCGACGACGTACTCCGCGAGGTGGCCGTGGACCTCGGCGTTCCGGAGACCTACCACCCGACCGACGTCGGTGTCTTCTTCAACGAGGGCCACGAGGGTCACGAGGTGGCCGATCCCTACTTCGGTGGTGCCGGCCCCGCCCGAGCGGGTTGCCAGCACTGCGCCCGGTGCATGACCGGGTGCCCGTTCAACGCCAAGAACACGACCGTGAAGAACTACCTGCACCTGGCCGAGGGCCTGGGCGCCAAGGTGCACGCGATGACCACGGTCACCGCCGTGCGGCCCGTCGCGGACGGGTACGCCGTCGACACGGTGCGCTCGGGCGCAGTCGTGCGCAAGCGCGAGCGGACCTTCACCGCCAAGCAGGTCGTCTTCGCGGCGGCTGCCCGTGGCACCCAGGACCTGCTGCACAAGATGAAGGACGAGGGCGTCCTGACCGAGCTCTCGCCCCGCCTGGGCGAGCTGACCCGCTCCAACTCGGAAGCGATCCTGACCGTCTCGAGCCGCGAGCACACCGACATGGCACAGGGCGTCGCGATCAGCTCCTCGATCCACCCCGAGCCGACCACGCACGTCGAAGTGGTGAAGTACGGCTCCGGCCAGGATGCCCTCTTCCCGCTCTCCGTCCCGATGATCGACGGTGGACCGCTACGGGCGCTCCGCTTCCTGCTCACCGTGCTGCGCCACCCGGTGGCGTTCCTGCGTTCGATGTGGCCCGTCGGAGGCGCCGACCGGAGCGTGATCCTGCTGGTGATGCAGTCCCTGGACAACTCGCTGACCTCCTTCCGCAAGGGCGGTCGGTTGACCACGAAGCAGGGCACCGGTGAGCCGAACCCGACCTGGATCCCGATCGGGCACAAGGTGGCCCGCCTCTACGCCAGCAAGGTCAAGGGCGACGCCGGCGCCGTGGGGACCGACGTACTGAACATCCCGTCGACCGCTCACTACATCGGCGGCGCAGTGATCGGGGACTCCCCCGCCACCGGCGTCATCGACCCGTGGCAGCGGGTCTACGGTCACGACGGACTGCACGTGATCGACGGCTCGGCGGTGACCGCCAACCTCGGCGTGAACCCGTCGCTGACCATCACCGCTCAGGCTGAGCGAGCCCTGGCCTTCTGGCCGAACAAGGGCGAGCAGGACCCGCGCCCGCCGCTCGGCTCGACGTACGCCCGGGTCTCCCCCGTGGCGCCGCACAAGCCGGCCGTGCCGGCGACCGCTTCGGGAGCCCTGCGCGTCAGCTGATGGACGCGTCCGCGCCGCCACACACCTGCGATCCGCGGTGTGTGGCGGCGGCAGACCCAGCGCGCCGGTTCAGGCGTCGAGCGCCTCGACATCAACGTCGTAGGCACCCTGAACGATGAACTCCTTGCGGGGTGCGACCTCTGAGCCCATCAGCAGCTCGAAGACCTTCACCGCCTCGTCGGCGTCGTCCACGGTGATCCGGCGCAGGGTGCGGTGCCGGGGGTCCATGGTGGTCTCGGCCAGCTGGTCCGCGTCCATCTCGCCCAGACCCTTGTAGCGCTGGACCGGGTCCTTCCAGGACACGTTCTTGCGCTTGAGCTCGGCCAGCTTCCGCTGCAGCTCGGCGTCGGAGTAGGTGTAGACGTATTTGTCCATGCCCTTCTTCGGCCGGGTCAGCTCGATGCGGTGCAACGGCGGCACTGCCGAATAGACGCGACCCTCCTTGATCAGGTCAGGCATGTACTTGAAGAAGAGCGTGGCCAGCAGGCAACGGATGTGCGCCCCGTCGGAGTCGGCGTCGGCCATGAAGATGATCCGGCCGTAGCGCGCCGCCTCGAGGTCGAACGTGCGTCCGGACCCGGCCCCGACCACCTGGATGATCGAGGCGCACTCGGTGTTCTTCAGCATGTCGGCCACGGAGGCCTTCTGCACGTTGAGGATCTTGCCCCGGATCGGCAGTAGGGCCTGGAACTCCGAGTCACGGGCCAGCTTGGCCGTGCCGAGCGCCGAGTCACCCTCGACGATGAACAGCTCGGTGCGCTCGTTGTCCGCGGAGCGGCAGTCGGCGAGCTTGGCCGGCAGCGCGGAGGACTCCAGTGCGTTCTTGCGACGCTGGGTCTCCTTGAGCTGGCGGGCCGAGATCCGGGTCTTGGCCGCCCCGGCGACCTTCTCCATGACCAGCTTGGCCTGCGCCTTCTCGACCCGCTTGGTGGAGGCGAGGAAGTTCTTCAGCTCACTCGCCACGACCTTGCGTACGACGGTGCGGGCGGCCGAGGTGCCGAGGATCTCCTTGGTCTGGCCCTCGAACTGGGGCTCGGCCAGGCGGACGGTGACCACGGCGGTCATGCCCTCGAGCACGTCGTCCTTGATCACGTCGGTGTCGTTGACCTTGAGCACCTTCGACGAACGCATCACGTCGTTGAACGTCTTGGTTATCGCCGCTTCGAAACCACTCACGTGGGTGCCGCCCTTGGGCGTGGCGATCACGTTCACATAGGAGCGCAGGACGGTGTCATAGCTGTTGCTCCACCGCAGGGCGACGTCGACAGCGAGCTCGCGCTCGACCTCCTGCGGCGTCATGTGCCCCTTGGCGTCCAGCATCGGCACGGTCTCGGTGAACGTGTCCTTGCCCTGGAGGCGCAACACGTCGGTGACCGGGTCACCCTCGGAGAGGAACTCGGCATATTCGGCGATGCCGCCGTCGTGGCGGAACTTCTCCTCGACCGGCTCGGGCCCCCGCTGGTCACGGATGACGAGCTCGAGACCCGGAACGATGAAGGACGTCTGGCGAGCGCGGGTGATCAGGTCGTCATAGACGTACGCCGCGTCGCGGGTGAAGATCTGCCGGTCCGGCCAGAACCGGATGCGCGTCCCCGACTTGCCCTTGGCGACCCGCTTGCCCTTGCGGGTCAGCCCCGACTGCGGGGTGAAGGAGGCGTCCGGCTCGTCGCCGTCGAAGACACCGGGGATGCCACGCTGGAAGGACAGGCCCTGGGCGGAGGGGGAACGATCGACGTCGATGTCCATCCGCGAGGAGAGCGCGTTGACCACGGACAGGCCGACGCCGTGCAGTCCGCCGGTGGCGACGTAGGAGCCGCCTCCGAACTTTCCACCGGCGTGCAGCTTCGTGGCCACCACCTCGACACCGGGGAGACCGGTCTTGGGCTCCTTGTCGGTGGGGATGCCCCGACCGTCATCGTGGACCTCCACAGAGCCGTCGGGGTGCAGCGTCACCTCGATGCGCTGTGCCACCCCGGCCAGGGCCTCGTCCACGCCGTTGTCGATGATCTCCCAGACACAGTGCATCAGCCCACGCGTGTCGGTGGAGCCGATGTACATGCCGGGACGCTTGCGCACTGCCTCCAGGCCCTCGAGGACCAGGAGGTGGGCTGCGTTGTACGTGTTGTCGATGGGTCTGTCCTTGCTCGTGGTGCGACCATGCGAATCTATCTCGCGACGCCGCGAAATCAGCGCTGCCACGCCTGCCCGGGCGTTCCCGGGCAGGCGTGGCAGCGTCGAGTCGGAGGCCGGAGCCTCAGCCCTGGGCGGCCAGGAAGTTGTCGATGACCTCCGCGATCCGCGGGCCGGCCTGGCCGTCCCACAGCGGGGGCACCTTCCACGTCGTGGGACGCCCTGCGGCGAGGGTCTCCTTGACGATCCCGGCCAGCGCCGGAGCGGTGACCAGCTGGTTCGTGCCGTGGGTGATGGTGACCGGCCGCTCGGTGTTCGGGCGGAGCGTGAGGCACGGGACGCCCAGCACGGTGGTCTCCTCCTGGATACCGCCGGAGTCGGTGACGACCAGTGCGCTGCGCCGGACCAGGCCGAGGAACTCCAGGTAGCCCAGCGGCTCCACTGCGTGCATGTTGTCGTGGTCGAAGAGCCCGATCTCGGTCATCCGGGCCTTGCCGCGGGGGTGCACGGGCATGACGACCGGGAGCTGGTCGGCGGTGGCGTGCAGGGCGTCCTTGAGCACGTTGAGGTCGCCCGGGTCGTCGACGTTGGCCGGACGGTGCAGGGTTGCCACCGCGAACGGGCCGTCCGGGATCTCGAAGCCCTCCACGTGCGGCGCCTCTCCCGAGTCCTTCACGAAGGACAGCAGGGTGTCGATCATCGGGTTGCCGACCAGGTGGATGCGATCGGCCGCGACGCCCTCGTGGGCGAGGTGCGCGATCGCGTCCGGGCTGGTGGCCAGCAGCAGGTTGGAGAGCCGGTCGGTGACGATCCGGTTGACCTCCTCGGGCATGGTCATGTCGAAGCTGCGCAGGCCGGCCTCCACGTGGGCCACCGGGATGTGCAGCTTGGAGGCGACCAGTGCGGCGGCGACGGTGGAGTTCACGTCGCCGTAGACGACGACCAGCTTCGGCTGTTCCTTGAGGAAGAGCTCCTCGAGGCCGGTCATGATGGTCGCGGTCTGCTGCGCGTGCGACCCGGAGCCGACACCCAGGTTGATGTCGGGGCGGGGCAGCTTCAGCTGCTCGAAGAAGACCGTGGACATGTTGTCGTCATAGTGCTGTCCGGTGTGGACCAGACCCTGCGAGATTCCGCGCTCGTTGAGCGCGGCCACCACGGGGGCGGCCTTGGGGAAATTGGGGCGGGCACCGGTCACGTGCCAGACGGCGTTGCTCAACTCTTCGCTCCTTCATTGCGCGCGCGATGCGGCGGTCGTTGGCGTCCAAGTTATCCGCAACCGGTCACGAACGCCGACACGCCCCACCGCCAAGGCCCCCTCCTGCCCCTGAAAGCTGGCGACTCGTCCTATGTTGAGTCCGTGGGCAGGGTCACGAAGAGGACACGATCTCGGGTCAGGTGTGCCAATTCGGCAACCGATCTCACCACCACCACGTCACACTTGCAGGACTTGTTCGTTTCACAGGTGACACGACGTCCAAGGTGTGGGAACTCCCCTGCGGGGGAAGGCTCACGTCGTGATTGGATGAATGTGTCAGGTGCCACGAATTGCCGGGAATCAAAATGGCTCCCGGCTCGTTGAACCCGACAACGAGGAAAGAGAGGCCGAAGTGACTACTGCTGTTGCCCCCAGTTCCGCCGCCCTGACTGCGGTGGACCGTTGCGACCGTTGCGGCGCCCAGGCCTACCTTCGCGTGGAGTTGGCCTCCGGGCTCGAACTCCTGTTCTGCGCTCACCACGCTCGCGAGCACGGTGAGAAGCTGCGCGAAGTGGCCGTCACCGTCACCGACGAAACGCACAAGCTTGCCGGGACCCCGGCCAGCGAGAGCGACTGAACCGCAACTGACTTCGCAACGACCCCGACCGGTCCTCCGGTCGGGGTCGTTGCCATCTTCCGGCGCCTCGGATGTGCGAGGCTGACGCCGTGACTACTGTCGACGTGATCGTCGCCCTCGCCATTGCTGTCGGCCTGGTCGGAATCGTGCTCCCGATGCTTCCCGGAAGCCTGCTCATCCTTGCTGCAGTGCTGGGCTGGGCCCTCCACCTGGGCGAGACCACGGGATGGGTGGTCTTCGCGGTCGCAACCACGTTCCTGGCCGTGGGCACGCTGGTGAAGTATCTCGTCCCCGGCCGCTCGATGAAGAAGAGCGGCGTGCCCAACCGGACGTTGCTGGCCGGTGGGGTGCTCGGCATCGTCGGGTTCTTCGTGATCCCGGTCGTCGGGGTGGTCGTCGGGTTCGTGCTCGGCGTCTATCTCGCCGAGCTGCAACGAGTCGGCCAGGCCCAGGCACGGCGTACGACGCGGGCAGCGCTGACAGCCGTCGGGGTCTCGATCCTGATCGAGTTCGCGTTCGCGCTGCTGGCAACGCTCACCTGGATCATCGGCGTCGTCCTGGTCTGAGCGGCGCGTCGGCACCGCGGATCAGCAGCCGCGGGCCCGATCAGTTGCTGACGACCCAGCTGGTGTAGCGCTTCCAGCCGATCAGCCAGTCGCTGACCGGGTGCGAGCCGTCGTGGTTGTCCGCCATCCGTACGCCGACCCGCACGTGGGCCGGTGAGCCGAAGCAGGAGCGGGCCGCACTCACCCGGAGACGCTCGTCGTCGAAATTGAGGCTGACCTGGTGGCTGCAGGTCTTCGGGTCGCCATACATCTTCCAGTCGCGGACTCGGACCAGGTAGTAGTCGGTGCCGGGGCCCAGGCCCGTCGTCAGGGCATATTCCGGGCCGCTACGGGACGCCTTGACGTCGAAGTAGATCGTGGCACCGGCGTTGACGCGGTTGGAGTCCTTCAGATCGGCGAACCGGACGTTCACGCCGACGCTGGTCCTGCCGTGGGCCAGGGACACCTGTCTGATGTCGTAGTTCGAGCCGGAAGCATCTGCGGCGTCCCAGGCCATGGTCGTCTGTGCCTGCGCCGGCGACGCCAGCATGACTGCGCCCAACGCCGCGCCTGTGGCAGCCGTGGCGATCCGTGTGAGGACCCGTGTGCTCATCGGTTGCTCCCATCGCACTGTGCGCCCCTGCGAGTCGGGGGCTGCACAGTGAAGACGCAGAGGGAACGCGAAAGGTTGCCTCACCCGCGGAACGGATGAGACAACCTTTTGGCGATGCTCTTGGGCGAACCCTCAGTCGAGGTAGTCGCGCAGGACCTGCGAGCGGCTCGGGTGGCGCAACTTGCTCATCGTCTTCGACTCGATCTGACGGATCCGCTCGCGGGTCACGCCATAGACCTTGCCGATCTCGTCGAGGGTCTTGGGCTGGCCGTCGGTGAGGCCGAAGCGCATCGAGACCACGCCCGCCTCACGCTCGGAGAGGGTGTCGAGGACCGCGTGGAGCTGCTCCTGGAGCAGCGTGAAGCTGACCGCGTCGGCCGGCACGATGGCTTCGGAGTCCTCGATGAGGTCACCGAACTCGGAGTCGCCGTCCTCACCCAGGGGGGTGTGCAACGAGATCGGCTCGCGGCCATACTTCTGGACCTCGATGACCTTCTCCGGGGTCATGTCGAGTTCCTTGGCCAGCTCCTCCGGGGTGGGCTCGCGGCCCAGGTCCTGGAGCATCTGGCGCTGGACGCGTGCCAGCTTGTTGATGACCTCGACCATGTGCACCGGGATGCGGATGGTGCGCGCCTGGTCGGCCATGGCGCGGGTGATGGCCTGTCGGATCCACCAGGTCGCGTAGGTCGAGAACTTGTAGCCCTTGGTGTAGTCGAACTTCTCGACTGCACGGATCAGACCGAGGTTTCCTTCCTGGATCAGGTCCAGGAAGAGCATGCCGCGGCCGGTGTAGCGCTTGGCGAGCGAGACGACCAGACGAAGGTTAGCCTCGAGCAGGTGGTTCTTGGCGCGACGTCCGTCCTCGGAGATCCACTCGAGCTCCTCGAGGAGCTTGGGGGTGATCCGGCCACCGCCGCTCATCTTCTCCTCCGAGAAGAGACCAGCCTCGATCCGCTTGGCGAGCTCGACCTCCATCTCGGCGTTGAGCAGCGGCACCTTCCCGATCTGCTTCAGGTAGTCCTTGACCGGGTCGGCAGTCGCGCCGGCGACCATGACCTGCTGCTCGGGCTCGTCGGTGTCGTCGGCCGCGGAGACGGTGAAGGCCTGCTTCTCGTCTTCCTTGATGGTCGGGTCGGCCTTGACGTCCTTCTCGAACTCCTCATCGGGGATGTCCGGCAGGACCTTCTTGCCGTCGGGACCGACGACCAGGGGAGCCTCGGCGGGAGCGGCGGCCTTCTTGGCGGCAGTCTTCCGCGCGGTCTTCTTCGCGGGTGCGGCCTTGGCAGCGGGCTCGTCAGTGTCCTGGGCGGGCTCGGCTGCGGGCGCCTTCTTGGCGGCGGCCTTCTTGGCCGGTGCCTTCTTCGCGGCGGCGGTCGCGGTGCTCTTGCGTGCAGCCGGAGCGGCCACGGCGCGGGCGTGGGCGTCGCTGTCGAGGACGACGGTGATGCCCTTCTCGCCGAGGTGGACCATCAGCGCGCGCAGGTGGCGCGGCTCGATGGCAGCGGCCTCACTGGCACGGCGTACGGCCTCAGGGGTGACTGTCCCGGTGGGCTCCGCCTGCGCGATCAGCCCGACGATGTCGGGGTGGGTCAGCACGTCAGCGGGGAGCAACTTGCGCGAGCTCGAAGACACGAACACCTCTCGGAAAAGCAATTGGGGCGCGGCAAAGCCCGGTTACGTCAAGAGCCGCTGACACATTCTGCCACGGCCACGGACGGATCCAAGTTTCGGCCCTCCTGCGAGTCTGACTCTGCCTCGTCACGAGGCGGGACCGGCCGCCTTGGCTGCTGCCTTGGCGGAGGCCTTCATCTGCTTCTTGTGGTCACGAACCTCTTGGAGCGAGACCCCGTCGACGACGTCGGCCACCGAACGACGTCCGGGCAGGGCATAGTCACCGGCAGCCGTCTCCCAGCCCTCGGGACGTACGTCGAGCTGCTTGGCGAGCAGCGCCACGAAGATCTGGGCCTTCTGCTTCCCGAAGCCCGGGCACTCCTGGACGCGCTTGAGGAGCTCCTTGCCGGTGCTGGCCTCGTTCCACAGCCGCGCGGTGTCGCCGTCGTACTTCTCGGCGATCAACGCAGCCAACGCCTGCAGTCGGGTGGCCATCGACCCGGGGAACCGGTGCACGGCCGGGGTGGTCGCGCACATCTCGGCGAACGCCTCCGGATCCGCCCCGGCGATCTTCGCCGGGTCGAGGGAGCCGAACCTGTCGAGCACCTTGGCCGGCCCACGGAACGCGTGCTCCATCGGGTATTGCTGGTCGAGCAGCATCCCGGCCAGCAGCGCGAAGGCGTCGTCGGTGAGGACCTTGTCTGCGGCAGGGTCGCCGGTGATGTGGATCGCCATGGCTCCATCCTGCCACCGGCCCTGTGGATGGCACACCACGACGTACGCCGTCCTGGGGCAGGGTGGAGGCCATGCTCGCCGCCGACGTCCGCACCGACCTGCGTCTGGCCGTGCATGCATTCCGCACCAGTGAGCCGCGGCGCGTGCACGGCCCGGTGCTGCGGGTCGGCGACCTGGTCGGCGCTCAGCTCGACTGGGAGATCGACGAGGAGACCAACGCGCGCGATCACGGGATGCGTACCGAGATCGCCGTGGCCCTGATCCACCGCTCCCTCACCGTGACCGACCGTCCGGCGGCCTGGCTGACCCGTGCCGGGTTCCCCCAGCCGCACGACCTCGACATGGCCTGGATCCCGGTCCTGCATCGGGCCTTCGGGATGCTCGAGATCGTTCCTCGTGCCGTGGCCGTGGTCACCAAGACCGGTTGGTACGACCTGCTCAACGAGGACGCTGCCACCTGGCAGCGACTGCGGGTGCGCCGCAAGCGGCCGGTCTGATCGGCCACACACCACGGGCCCAGTGCTCAGGGCTCCCAGGTGTGCACCGGCTCGTTGGTGTGCATCAGGTCGCGGTAGGCGACCAGGGTCCGGCGCAGCGCCTCGTCCCGCTCCAGGGATCCCTCGTGCGAGTGATAGCGCTTGACGAACCACTCCGCGCCGTTGGTGCCCCTCATGCACCGCTGTTCGATGATGCCGAGCAACCGCTCCGCCTCTGCGGTCTCGACGCCCCACTCCGCCAGCCCTTGGTGGGCCAACGGCAGGAGTCGACGCAGCACGAGTTCGGAGGCGGCGACCTGACCAACCGACGGCCAATAGACCTGGGCCTCGATCCCGTGCCTCGCGGCGACGTGGAAGTTCTCCTCGGCGGCGCTGAACGACATCTGCGACCACAGAGGACGCTCCGCGTGGGCCAGTGCCCGGACCAGGCCGAAGTAGAACGCGGCGTTGGCCATCGTGTCGACGACCGTCGGTCCTGCCGCGAGGACCCGGTTCTCCACCCGCAGGTGCGGAACCCCGTCCGCGATGTCATAGACCGGCCGGTTCCAGCGATAGACGGTGCCGTTGTGCAGGCGCAGCTCCGAGAGCTGCGGGACGCCTCCCGCCTCGAGCACCTCCAGGGGCTCCTCCTCGTCGGTGACCGGCAGCAGTGCCGGGAAGTAGCGGACGTTCTCCTCGAACAGGTCGAAGACCGAGGTGATCCAGCGTTCCCCGAACCAGACCCGCGGGCGGACGCCCTGGGCCTTCAGCTCTTCGCTGCGGGTGTCGGTCGCCTGCTCGAAGAGCGGGATGCGGGTCTCGCGCCACAGCTCACGGCCCAGCAAGAACGGCGAGTTCGCGCCGACGGCCAGCTGCATCGCGGCGATCGCCTGCGAGGCGTTCCAGTAGTTGGCGAACTCCTCGGGTGAGGTCTGCACGTGCAGCTGCGTGCTCGTGCATGCTGCCTCGGGAACGATCGAGTCGGACGTCGTCTCCAGCCGTTCGACACCCTGGATGTCGATCACGATGTCCTCACCCCTGGCGGCGAGGATCTGGTCGCTGAGCAGCTGGTAGCGCGGATTGCCGCTCAACGATGCCGGGCTCATGTGGCCCTCGGCCAGGGTGGGAAGGATCCCGATCATCACCATGTGCGCGCCGACCTCGGCCGACCTGGACTCGGCGTCGTTGAGGCTGCGACGAAGGTTCTCCTCATACGCGCCCAACCCGCCGTCGCGCAGGTGTCGTGGCGGCACGTTGATCTCGACGTTGAACTGGCCGAGCTCGGTCTGGAAGTCCTCGTCGGCGATCAGGGAGAGCGCCTCGGCGTTCTTCAGTGCCGGGTCCCCCACCTCGTCGACGAGATTGAGCTCGATCTCCAGCCCCGTCATCGGGTCGTCGGTGTCGAAGGCGGCCTCGCGCAGCATCCGAGCAAAGACGTCGAGGCAGCGACGTACCTTCTCGCGGTGCCTGGTCCGGTCTGCCCGGGAGAACTCCTGCTCGGTGACTTCCTCGCCCATTTCGCCAGCCTAGAGGGCCGAGTGCAAGCCGGACAGAGCCGAAGACTCAGGAGCTGGCCAGCAGGTCGAGGCCCGGGGGCGGGGTCCAGGTGTCCGGGCGCACCGCCTGCAGCAGCGCTTCACCCACCAGGCCAGCCAGGGAGTAGTCCGGCTCGCAGAGGATGGCGCGATCCACCGCGCACCAGGCCAGGGCACCCTGCCCGTTGAGCCATGCGCTGAAGGCCAACAGGCTGGCTGCAGGCGCGATGAACCCGGCGGGCGTGCGCCGGACCACCTCGCTCCAGAACTCCACGTGCTCGGTCGCGGTGGCCCGGGTCATCTGTGCCCACGCCACGTCACGCAGGCAGATCTCCTGGATCGCGATGAGCAGCCGGCCCAGCTCCTGCACCGACGGCACCGTGTGGGCACTGGCATGGGCCACGACCAGGTCACGCACCCAGCGCGCCTCGGCCGCCAGCTGGACACCGCCCCAGCTGGCGGCAGCGTCGAAGGCTGCGGCCTCGACCAGCTCCGTGGTCTGGGCGTCAGTGCCGACCAGCGAGTCGGCGAGGGCTTCGCGACTCGCATGGGTGACCCGACCCTCGAAGACCGACTCGGCGATGAACTCATGGTCGTCGAGATCGAACGCGATGCCCTCGGGTGCCAGCTCGGCGAGCTCGGGACGACCCCAGAACCAGCGCCCGTCGTGGACCCGAAGAACTTCCACGACCCGGACACCGGCCGCCTCCAGCTCCTGGGTCAAAGCGACCAGGGTCTCGGTGACCAGCTCGGTGTCCGGGGCATATCCGACGAGGACGGCGGTGCGGACACCGTGGTGCTCGGCCGGCTCGACGAGGCAGTCGATCACGTCGTCGATCTCGTCGGTGCACTCGGGCAGGTCGATGCGGGCCTGGAAGGTGGAGGATGCATCGCCGAAGGTCAGCATCACGATGGACTGCTCGGGATGGAAGCCGAGCACGCAGGGCACCATCGCGAGGAGGTCCTCGGGGGTGCGGGCAGTGAGTGTCTTCATGCGGAAAGGCTCGCCGGATTCGCGACCCCGCACAGGACCCCTCGCGCCACCTGTGGAGAACCCGATCGCGGGCTCAGGCTGTGCGCGAATTCTGGCCCAGTGGCGGTAGGTTCTCGGTCCATGAGGACGGAGGCATCGGTGCTGCACATCGACCTCGATGCCTTCTTCGCCGCGGTGGAGCAACGCGACAAGCCCTCGCTGCGCGGGAAGCCGGTCATCATCGGCGGAGTCGGCGGGCGCGGGGTCGTCGCCACCGCGTCCTATGAGGCCAGGGCATTCGGCGTCCGCTCGGCCATGTCGACCAGGGAGGCCCGGTCCCGGTGCCCCAACGCGGCCTTCCTGAACGGCCGTTTCCATGCCTATCGCGAGGCCAGCTCCCGGGTGATGGCCGTCCTGCGCGAGGCCTCTCCCCTGGTCGAGCCACTCTCGATCGACGAGGCATTCGTCGACCTGCGCGCGAGCGACCTCGAGACGTACGACGTCGCCACGGTGACCGCGTTCGGCGAACAGCTCCGCGCCGCTGTGCGCGAGGCCAGTGGTGGACTGACCGCGAGCGTCGGTATCGGGTCCTCCAAGTTCATCGCCAAGGTGGCCAGCGACCTCGACAAGCCGGACGGCCTGGTGGTCGTGCCCCCGGGCACCGAACAGCAGCTGCTGCGGCCGATGGCCGTCACCGTGATCCCCGGCGTGGGTCCGGCCACCGCCGAGCGCCTGCGCCGCGCCGGCATCCACACCGTCGCCGACCTCGAAGCCGTCAGCGAGGACGAGCTGGTCCGTCTGGTCGGCAAGGCGCACGGCCACAACCTCTTCCACCTGGCGCGGGCCCAGGACGACCGCACCGTGGAGTCAGCGCGCGAGGCGAAGTCGGTCAGCGTGGAGGGCACCTACGAGACGGACCTGGCCGATCGCAAGGTGATGGAGCACCTGCTCACCAGGCAGGCCGGACAGGTGGGAGAGCGTCTTCGCAAGCACGGCCTGTCAGGTCGCACCGTGAGTATCAAGGTCCGTCTCCACGACTTCACCACGATGAGCCGCTCCAGCACGCTGGCCTCCCCCACCGACAACGACGCGGTGATCGCGCGCCAGGCCCGGGCGCTGCTCGGCGCGCTCGACGTGAGTGGCGGCGTACGCCTCCTGGGAGTCGGCGTCTCCGGCCTCGCCGACTGGGTGCAGGACGACCTGTTCGGGTCGAGCTCCGAGGTCGAGGAGGAGCTCGAGGAGCTGCCCGAGGTGCCCACCGCGCGCACCCTCACCTGGGCGCCCGGCATGGACGTGGAGCACAGCCAGATGGGCCGCGGCTGGGTGTGGGGGTCGGGCAAGGGAGTCGTCACCGTGCGCTTCGAGACCGCACTTACCCCTCCCGGGCCCGTGCGCAGCTATCGGATGGACGACCCGGAGCTGCAGCCGTTCATGCCTCCCGAGCCGGACTGAACCGGACCTGCTCCCCGGGCCGGACCTGCGCACACCGGTGCAGGTCGCGCGGATCGAGGACGGCCAGCACCGGATAGCCGCCGGTCGCCGGATGGTCGGCCAGGAACACGACCAGCTCCCCCGACGGAGGCACCTGTACGGCGCCAGCCACCATCCCTTCGCTGGCCAGCTCGCCGGTCACGGTGCGCACCGGTGCTGGCCCGGAGAGCCGCAGGCCGATCCGGTTCGAGTCCGCGCCGACCACCCACTCCGCCGCGCACAATTCCTCGAAGGCACCGGTCGCGAACCAGTCGGCGCGCGGGCCGGGCCAGAGCCGGAGCGGACCGGACGGGGAGGGCAACGGGGTCTCGACTCCCCGCGGCGCACCGGAGGGCGTGCCGCAGGGCACCTCGTCGCCGGCGCTCAGCCGGGGTGGGCCAGTCCAGGAGAGGGTGTCGGTGGAGCGTGAGCCGAGCACCGGCTCCACGTCGAACCCGCCGGCCACTGCAAGGCAGGACCGGACGCCCTCAAGCGCCCTGCCCATCACGACCTGTGCGCCCGCCCCCGCGAAGAACGGCTCTCCGTGGGCCTCGCGACGTCCGTCCACGATCACCTCGCAACGCGCGCCGGTCACGGCGAACCAGTGCGGCGTCAGGCTCGTGAACCGCATCCCGACCATCGTCGTCTCGATGACCGCGGCAGTGGGGGGGTTGCCCACGATCCGGTTGGCCAGTGCCGCCGCCGGTGCGTCCAGCGCCCCAGCCCGCGGCACGCCCAGGTGCGCCAGGCCGGGTCTGCCCAGGTCCTGCACGGTGGTCAGGCCGTCTGCTTCGGTGAGGAGGATGCTCATGCGCGGGTGAACCTCACTCGGGTGCCGGGCGGGAGCAGCGCCGGTTGCCGCGCGGCCGGGTCGAAGAGCCGCACCGTGGTCCGGCCGATCAGCTGCCAACCGCCTGGTGAGGCCGTGGGATAGATCCCGGTCCACTCCCCTGCCAACCCCACCGAACCCGGCTCCACTCGGGCGCGAGGCGAGGACCGGCGCGGCACCGGCGGGAGCCCGAGCGTGTTGGTCAGGTAAGGGAAGCCGGGAGAGAAACCACAGAACGCCACGACGTGCTCGGTGGAGCTGTGGCGTTCGACGAGGTCGTCCACCTCGATCCCCCAGGTTCGAGCCACGTCGGCCAGATCGGGTCCGTCATAGGTGGTCGGCACCTCCACCAGGTCGCCCTCGACATCGCTCCCACCCGGTCGCCACTCCTCCAACGTCGCCAGCACTGCGTCGATGTCGGCCACGCCGTCGAAGAGCACGGTGCCGGCTGCGGGGACGATGTCGAGCGCCGTGATCCGCTCACGCGACCAGAGCGCGATGTCGAGTGCGGTGGCCGTGTCGGCGACCTCGACCAGAACGGCGTCGGGACCGAAGCGAAGTGCCCTCACAGTGCAGCTCTCATCCGGGGACCACGAACGGACGCAGCTGCCAACCGGCAGCCTCCAGGGCACGGCGTACCTCTCCCGCGTGCTGCACCGCTCCGGGCGAGTCCCCGTGCAGGCACAGCGAGTCGACACCCGGGGCCAGGCTCAGTGCCTGCTCCACGACGTGATCGCCGGCCAGCAGCGCACCCGGCTGGTCGCGGGGCACCAGCCGGCCGTCGGTGGTGTAGCCACGGTCCGGGAACCCCTCACGCCACGCCGCACGCCCGGCCTGCTCGGCCAGGGCGAGGAAGACGCCGCCGGGCAGACCGAGGACGGGCAGGTCTCCGGTGCCGGCCAGGACCGCGGCGGCCTGCTCGGCATCGTCGACGATCCGGTTGTAGAGCGCCCCGTGCGGCTTCACGTAGGAGACCACCGTGCCCTCGGCGCGCGCGATGGACGAGAGCAGCTCGCACTGCCCGGCGACCTGCTCGCGCAACAGTGAGGGCTCGATCTCGAGCGGTCGTCGACCGAAGTTCGCTCGGTCCACATAGCTGACCTGGGCGCCGATCGCGACGCCCCGCTCGGCCGCCCCGGCACAGACGGCGCGCATGATCTCGGGCGTGCCGGCATGGCCCCCGCAGGCCACGTTCGCACTGGTGACCACCTCGAGCAGGGCCTCGTCGTCGGTGACCTCCTCGCCCAGGTCCGCATTCAGGTCCAAGGTCGGCTTCATGGGTCCATCCTCCCCAGGTCGAGGGCCCCAGTCATAGGCCCTGTGATGGCTCGCGTCATAGGCTCCCCACCATGCACCCTCCAGTTGCCGCACGCATCCCCACCGAGAAGACCGTCCACGGGCACACCCTCGTCGACGACTACGAGTGGCTGCGTGACAAGGAGGATCCACGGGTGATCGCCCACCTCGAGGCCGAGAACGCCTGGACCGAGGAACGCACCGCGCACCTGGCCGACCTGCGGCAGTCGATCTTCGACGAGATCAAGGCCCGCACCCTGGAGACCGATCTCTCCGTGCCGTCGCGGATGCGTGGCCACTGGTACTACTCCCGGTCCTTCGAGGGCAAGGAGTACGGCGCCTCCTGCCGCGTCCCGGTCACCGACCCGGACGACTGGACTCCCCCGGTGCCCGACGAGGAGGCCGCAGCCGACCAGCCGGCGCTGCCCGGCGAGCAGGTCCTGCTCGACCTGAACCAGCTCGCCGAGGGCCACGAGTTCTTCTCGCTCGGTGGCTCCACGGTCACCCCCGACGAGAACCTGATCGCCTTCTCCGTCGACACCGTGGGTGACGAGCGGTTCACGATCAAGGTCCTCGACCTCACCACCGGCAACCTGCTCGAGGACGAGATCACCGGCGTGCTCGGCGGAGCGACCTGGCACCCGGACGGTGGGTCCTTCTTCTACACCACCGTCGACGACTCCTGGCGTCCCGACAAGGTCTGGAGGCACACGCTCGGCAACAAGCAGGTCGACGACGAGCTCGTCTTCCACGAAGAGGACCCCGCCTTCTGGGTCGGCATCGGGCGCAGCCGCTCGGACCGGTTCCTGATGATCATGTCCGGGGCGAAGACGACCAGTGAGTTCCGCATCCTCGACACCGAGGCCGACGGCGCCGAGTTCGAGATCTACACCCAGCGTGAGACCGGCGTGGAATATGGCCTCGAGCACGCGGTGATCGCCGGCGAGGACTGCTTCCTGGTCCTGCAGAACGCCAGCGGCCCCAACTTCGCGATCTCCCGGGCGCCGCTGGCGCCGACTCCGCGCTCGCAGTGGGAGACCTTCATCGCCCACGACGACGCGGTCCGTCTCGACGACGTCGATGGCTTCGCCGGGCACCTCGTCATCCACCAGCGCAGCGAGGGGCTCACCCAGCTCCGCATCCTCGAGCTCGGCCCCGATGGTGTGGGCGAGGACTACCAGGTCCGCTTCGACGACGAGGTCTACACGATCGGCTCCGGCGGGAACCCCGAGTTCGACCAGCCGGTCGTACGCCTGGGCTACACCACCCTGGCCACTCCGGGCTCGGTGCACAGCTATGACGTGCGGACCCGCGAGTTGACCCTGCTCAAGCGGACCCCCGTGCTGGGTGGCCACGACCCGGCGGACTATGCGGAGCACCGGGTCTGGGCGACCGCGCCCGACGGTGTCCGGATCCCGATCTCACTGGTGCTTCCGGCTGACGCCCCGCGCGACGGATCGGTGCCGGTCCTGCTCTACGGCTACGGCTCCTACGAGGCGTCGATGGATCCCTACTTCTCCATCGCGCGGCTCTCGATGCTCGACCGCGGCGCCGGCTTCGCGATCGCGCACGTGCGCGGTGGCGGTGAGATGGGCCGGCACTGGTATGACGACGGCAAGCTCGAGCACAAGCAGAACACCTTCACCGACTTCATCGCCTGCGCACGCCACCTCATCGACGAGAAGTGGACCTCCGCAGACCGCTTGGTGGCCGAGGGCGGTAGCGCCGGTGGCCTGCTGATCGGCGCGGTGGCCAACCAGGCTCCCGAGCTCTTCGCCGGGTTCGTCGCCCAGGTCCCGTTCGTCGACGTACTCACCACGATGCTCGACGCGAGCCTGCCGCTGACGGTGATGGAATACGAGGAGTGGGGCAACCCCGAGGGCGACCCGAAGGCCTTCGACCGGATCCGCGCCTACGCGCCCTACGAGAACGTGGCCGCGCTCGACTATCCCCCGATCCTCGCCGAGACCTCTCTCAACGACACCCGGGTCCTCTACGTCGAGGCCGCCAAGTGGGTGGCGAAGCTGCGAGCCACTGCCACGGGCCCGGCGGCCGAGCAGGGTGACTTCCTGCTGCGCACCGAGATGTCCGCCGGGCACGGGGGCGTCTCGGGCCGCTACAAGGCCTGGACCGACCGCGCTTTCTCCCTGGCCTGGATCCTCGAACGCATGGGCCTGGCCGACGTCCGGATCCCCGCCCGTTCCTGAGGACGGCGCGGGAGTTTCCGAACGTCGGCTGAGAACTCCCTGAGAAGTGCGTTGCCCGGCAACTATCGGGTACTGCCAAGCGTCTACTCCAATACAGGCACCTGTCGTCCGACCGAACTCCCACGGACGGGAATCTCCCCGGCAGGCGATGTGTTGGAACAGATGTGTGACGGCCCTCCACCCCCGGGCCGGAACCGACCAAGGAGGGCGTTGGCATGGCAGTTCGGACAGCAACCCGCGAGATCGAAGGACGCGACAGCGTCGGGCTCTACCTCGACGAGATCGCTCGCAACCCCCTGCTCGACGCGGCCACCGAGGTCGAGCTCTCCAAGACGATCGAGGCCGGCCTGATGGCCGAGCACCTGCTCGCCGAGGGCCGCATCGGGCGCCGCAAGGGCGGTGCGCCCAAGAGTGCGAACCAGGAAGAGCTCGAGTGGCTGGCCGAAGAGGGCCGCAAGGCCGTGCAGACCTTCATCAACGCCAACCTGCGGCTGGTCGTCTCGATCGCCCGCAAGTATGGCCGGGCCCAGATGCCCATGCTCGACCTGATCCAGGAGGGCAACACCGGCCTGATCCGCGCGGTCGAGAAGTTCGACTACGCCAAGGGCTACAAGTTCTCCACCTATGCCACCTGGTGGGTGCGCCAGGCGATCACCCGCGGGATCGCACAGCAGGCGCGAGTGGTTCGACTCCCCGTCCACGTCGTCGAGGAGCTCAACCAGGTGAGCAGTGCTCGTCGGACGCTCGAGCGCCAGCTCGGCCGCGACCCTGAGCCCGAGGAGATCGCCCTCGAGCTCGGCATGGAGTTCGAGCGGGTCCTCGACCTGATTCGCTGGGGCCGCGACCACGTCAGCCTGGACACCCCGGTCGACGAGGACGGCGACACGTCCCTGGGTGACCTGATGGCCCAGGAGACGACGCCCAGCCCCGATCTCGAGGTGCTCGACACCGAGAGCCGCGACCGGCTCAACGCCTTGGTCTCCCAGCTCGATGAGCGTGCCGCGGACATCATCCGGTCGCGCTACGGGCTCACCGACGGACGCCAGCACAAGCTGGCCGACATCGGCGCCAAGCACGGCATCTCCGCCGAGCGGGTGCGCCAGCTCGAACGCGAGGCACTCCAGAAGCTCCGGACCTTCGCCGACCCGGACCTGGCTGCCTAGCGCCCCGTCAGCTCCGCGAGGACCTCTGCCACTCGATGGCGGAGGTCCTCGTGCGTTCCGGTGTTGTCGATCAGGTGGGTCGCGGCGGCACGGCGCTGCTCGCGGGTGGCCTGCGCCGCGATCCGGGCAAGAGCGTCCGCCTCGGCCATCTGGCGGTTGGTGATCATCCGCTCGACCTGGACCTCCTCCGGCACGTCGACCACGATGACCGCGTCGAAGTTCGCCTCCTGGCCGGTCTCGACCAGGAGCGGGATGTCGTGGACCACGACATCGTCAGCACCTGCTGCCGCGGCGATCTCCAGCGCCCGAGCACCGACTCGCGGGTGGATCACCGCTTCGAGCTGACGGCGCTTGGCCTCGTCCGCGAAGACGATCGCTCCCATGGCCGGCCGGTCGAGCGCACCGTCGTCACCGAGCACACCGCGGCCGAAGATCTCCACGATCTCCGCGAGCCCCTCGGAGCCGGGCGCGACGACCTCGCGTGCCAGCAGGTCCGAGTCGATGACGATGGCCCCGAGCTCGGCCAGGATCGCAGACACGGTGCTCTTGCCCGAGGCGACGCCTCCGGTGAGGCCGACATGCATGAGGGCTCCTCTCGTACGAACGTTGTGGTGACGGCATCGTCTCGCACCCACGAGCACTGCGCCCAGCGGGGTTGCGCTGGGCCTCGATCAGGTCTGGGGTGCTCCCTGCGCGTCCCCGGACCGTTCGGTGCCTTGGACGTCCCGGATCAGGGCAACGACGCTGACCCCGCTCTGCGGCGGCCTGGTGTCGTCGTGCATGACCTCCACCTGCCCGTCCTTGAGCGAGAACAGCAGCACGGTCTCCTCGCCATATCGATCGAGGAAGTCGTCGAGGGTGAACTCCTTGGTCAGCCGGGTCCGCTTGACCGTCATCCCGGACGCCACCATCCGGTCGAGCTCCTCGTGCGACGGGGTCGGGCTGAAGGCAGTGCGGGCATTGAGGTGCGAGGCGGCCCGGCGGCGCTTGTCCTTCGTCGCGTCCTCGGTCTCCTCGCGCCGCAGCTGGTAGACGTTGGCCCGGCCCAAGACATGCGCGAACTCGCGCGCGGCGGTCGCATTGACCTCGTCGGAGTCCGTGCAGGCGATCAGGCTTCCGATGCCGGCCAGGTCCATGTCCTTGACGGCATAGTCGCTGAGGATGTTCGCGGTCTCCGTGGTGAGCCCGGCCATCCTGGCCCGGGAGAGCTTGGCATAGTCACGCGCCACGACCAGTGTGGTGATCCCCGACTCGTCGAGGATCTTGGCTGCGTCGACGATCCACTGCTGTCCGCCGACGAACAGCACGCCCTGGGGAGACGTGCTGGCCAGGCCGAGCCGTTCCGCGAGCCGGCCGACGCCCAAGCCATAGATGGCCACCGTGCAGACGATGACGATGAAGACCAGCGGCACCATCTGGCTGGCCTGGTCGGCCAGGTGGGCCAGGTCCTGCGAACGGGCGAGCAGTTGCTGGGCCTCGGTCCCCGAGGCCTTCTCCGCCTGTTCTGCGGCCTCGTCGGCGGAGTGCGCGAACTCCAGCGCGAAGATGCTGGTCACCGCGGCCGCCACGATGCCCCGCGGGGCCATGAAGGACAGCAGCCGCTTCTCGTCCCGGGTCACCTTGGTGCCCAGCAGACCGAGCGCGATGCTGGCCGGACGTACGACGATCACCAGCAGGAGCAGGAAGACCAGTGCTTGAGGCGCGACGTCTGCGATCTGTTGCGGGCTGACCCGACCGGCCAGCACGATGAACAGGCCGCCCACGAAGAGCACCTGCAGGTGCTCCTTGAACTCGGCGACGTGCTCGAGGTGCAGGCCCTTGCGGTTGCCGAGGAAGACGCCGAGCACCGTCACGGTGAGCAGGCCACTCTCGGCCTGCAGGGCGTTGGAGCCCACCATCGCGCCGACGGCAGCCGCGAGGAAGGTGACGCCGTGCAGGAAGTCGGGGATGGCGTGTCGGCGCATCAGCTGCTCCAGCGCCCAGCCCAACGGCAGCGCGATCCCGAAGGCCACCACCAGGGTCTTGAGCAGGACCAGTACCAGGGCTGGCACTGCCTCACCTCCGCCCCCGGCCAGGACACCCTGGAAGACCAGGACTGCCAGCACCGCGCCGATCGGGTCGACGACGATGCCCTCCCAGCGCAGCAACGAGGAGACCCGCCGGGTCGGTCGCAGCTGGCGCAGGATCGGCGCGATCACGGTCGGGCCGGTCACCACCAGGATGGCGCCGACGAGTAGGGCAACCTCGGGCTCGAAGCCGACCAGCGCCGCGGACGCGGAGATCAGCCCCCACGCGATCATCACCACCACCGAGCAGAGCCGCCACACCGGCTTGCCGAGGTCTCGCACCTGTCGCCACTTCAGGGACAGCGCACCCTCGAACAGGATCACGCCGACCGCGATGTTGACCCCGCCGAAGAGCACCGCGCGCCCCAGGACCTCTTCCGGGCTCACCAGCTGTCCCAGGCCGAACCCGATCACGAGCAGCAACAGGATCGAGGGCAGCTTGATCCGCCACGCCACGATCTGCGCCACCACGCCCAGCACGACGACCAGCGCGAGATAGGACGCCGGAGTCATGCCTGCCATGGCGCCTGCAATCCAGTCCCATGTCTCAGCCACGGCGCCACCGTTCCCTATCGGGACCATGTCGGGCAAGACGACCACGCCGGGTGGGCAGTGAGAAGATGCGCACATGCGCCCCCACGTTCCTGCCGAGGGCGAGCGGGTCGTCCTCCTGCTCCCCGGTTCGGCCGACTACGTCGACCTGGTGATGGCGTTGCTGGCCAGGGGCGTCTTCCCGGTCCCCCTCGATCCGCGGCTCACGACGCACGAGCGCACCCGCGTGCTGGACGGCGTACGTCCGGACCTGGTCATCGACTCCCCGGACGCGGCCGCCGACCTGCTCGCCGCACTGGACCCGTCCCCGGGCCCGACAGCGCATCGCAGCCTCCCCCGGGCCCGTCCGATGCATGTCACCAGCGGCACCACGGGCACGCCCAAGGGTGTGTACAGCGGCCTGCTCGACGACGACGCGGCAGCGGCTCTGGTCGCCGAGGAGCGTGACCTGTGGGACTTCTCGGCCGATGACGTCAACCTCGTGCTCAGTCCGCTGCACCACTCGGCGCCGTTGAGGTTCGCGATGGGCACCCTGCTCGCCGGTGGCCGGATCGTGGTTCCCGGTCCGTTCGACCCGGCCGTGATCACCGCAGCGATCGAACGGGAGCGCCCGACGACGATGTTCTGCGTCCCCGCGCACCTCCAGCGCCTGTTCGCCCACTGGGAGCAGGTGGGCGTCCCGGACCTGTCGTCCTTCCGCCTGGTCGCCCATGCCGGCGCGGCCTGTCCCCCAGCGGTCAAGCACCGCCTTCTCGAGCTCTTCCCGTCCGGCTCCACGTGGGAGTTCTATGGATCGACCGAGGGTCAGTTCACCGCGTGCCGTGGCGAGGAGTGGCTGGATCGTCCCGGCAGCGTGGGGCGTGCCCGCCCCGGTCGGCGCCTGAGCATCGACGATGACGGCACCATCTGGTGCACCGTGCCCGACTACGCCCGGTTCACCTACTTCGGCGACCCGGAGAAGACCGCCGCGGCGTGGCGGGAGACCCCGGACGGTCCGGCGTTCAGCGTCGGCGACCTGGGGCGGCTCGACGACGAGGGCTACCTGCACCTCGACGGCCGGCGCGTCGACCTGATCATCACCGGCGGCGTCAACGTCTATCCGGTGGAGGTGGAGAACGTGCTGGGCGAGGCGCCGGGGGTCACCGACGTGGCCGTGTACGGCGTACCCGACGCGCACTGGGGACAGCGTGTGGTCGCCACGGTCGTGGGCACGGCCACCCCCGAGGAGCTCGATGCGTGGGCGCGCGAGAGGCTGTCGCCGGCCAAGCGACCCAAGGAGTACCGCACGATCGAGGTGCTGCCGCGCACGCTGACCGGGAAGGTGCTGCGGCGCGAGCTCCAGGACCAGCACGTGTCCCCCGCCCCTCGCTGAAGATCCTGCGACAGCCTCGGCGCTGGGCCGGTGACGGCTCAGGCAGTCGCCTCGCCGGAGTTGAAGATCCGTCGGTAGCGCTGTGGGCTGACCCCGCGCGAGCGGGCGAAGTGGTGGCGCAGCATGCCGGCGTTGCCGAAACCGACCTCGCTGGCGATCCACTCCACCGGGTGGTCGGTCTGCTCGAGCAGCTCCTCGGCCGCCATCACGCGTTGCGCGGTGACCCAGGCGTGCGGGGTGGTGCCGGTCTCGTCGCGGAACCTGCGTGCGAACGTGCGTGCTGACATGTGACTGCGGCGGGCCAACGAGTCGACGTCGAGGTCCTCGGACAGGTTGTCCAGGATCCAGGTCAGCAGCGGGCCAAGGGTCTCGGCGGTGCAGTCCGGGACCGCACGCACGATGAACTGCGCCTGACCGCCGTCGCGGTGCGGCGGCACCACCATCCGGCGGGCGGTGCTGGCCGCCACCCGGGCACCGAACTGCTGGCGCATCAGGTGCAGGGCGGCATCGAGACCCGCAGCGCTGCCGGCACCGGTGACGATGTTGCCCTCCTGGACGTAGAGCACGTCCGCGTCGACGTGCGCCTGCGGATATGCCTCGATCAGGTCGGGCACGTGGCGCCAGTGGGTGGTGCAGTGACGCCCGTCCAGGAGCCCTGCCTCGCCGAGCAGGAAGGCGGCTGTGCAGTGGGCGAAGATGTGCGCGCCGCGGGCGTCGGCGCGTTGCAGCAGGGCAACCACCTCCGGGGACGGCTCCCGGAAGTCCCGCTTGGGAGAGATGCAGACAAGGTCGGCATCCTCGGCGACCTCGAGGCCTTCCTCGACGAAGAGGTCGAAGCCCGAGGGCCCGCGCACCCGACCCGGGCGCGGCGCGACGATGTGGAAGTCGAAGACCGGGTTGTCGTCCTCCGCGTGGTAGGGCTCTGCCCACACCTCGCACATCGCACCGAGCCCGAACGGCTCCACCCCGTCCTGTACGACGACCGCCACCTTGCGCATGTCACCAGCATGCACCCGAGATGGCAGTAAATCAATGAGCAATGTCATTCCTGCCACTCGTGGCAGAATCTCCAATGACGAAGAATTACTGCCATGACAACCGTATGGATCATCACCCTCCTCGCCCTGGCCGGCACCGCATTGGTGCTCGGCCTGATCGCCCACCACGACCGCGGCTGGCACGGTCCGCCGCGGTCCCACCCCCGTGACCCCGACCTGCGCCCTCCGATGGCCCGCATCGGGTGAATCCCGGCCCACTCGCCTCGACCACATCCGAAATGAAGGAACCCGGCCCACCACGAAGGTGGGCCGGGTTCTTTCGGTGATCGGTGTCAGAACACCGGATCAGTCAGTTCACTGACCGCCGGTGAGCTTCTCGCGGAGCGCCTGCAGGGCCTCGTCGGAAGCCAGCGAACCGCCGGTCTCCGCAGGAGCCTCGGAGGAGGTGTCCGTGCTGCTGGTGCCACCCGAGGAGTACGAGGTGGCCTCGCCGGCCTCTGCCTCGGCAACCTTGGCCTCGGCCTGCTGCTTGACGTGTGCCTCCCAGCGGGCGTGCGCCTTGGCGTACTGCTCTTCCCACGTGGCGCGCTGCTCGTCGTAACCCTCGAGCCACTCGCCGGTCTCCGGGTCGAAGCCCTCGGGGTAGATGTAGTTGCCCTGCTCGTCGTACGACGCGGTCATGCCGTAGAGGGTCGGGTCGAACTCCTCGGCGTCCGCAGCGGTGGCCGTCTCGTTGGCCTGCTTGAGGGACAGCGAGATCCGGCGACGCTCGAGGTCGATGTCGATGATCTTGACCATGACGTCGTCGTTGACCTGGACAACCTGCTCGGGGATCTCCACGTGGCGCTCGGCCAGCTCGGAGATGTGCACCAGGCCCTCGATGCCTTCCTCGACACGGACGAAGGAACCGAACGGAACCAGCTTGGTGACCTTGCCGGGCACGATCTGGCCGATCTGGTGGGTCCGGGCGAAGTGCTGCCACGGGTCTTCCTGGGTCGCCTTGAGCGACAGCGAGACGCGCTCGCGGTCCATGTCGACGTCGAGCACCTCGACGGTGACCTCGTCGCCCACGGTGACGACCTCGGACGGGTGGTCGATGTGCTTCCAGGAGAGCTCGGAGACGTGGACGAGACCGTCGACACCGCCGAGGTCCACGAACGCACCGAAGTTGACGATCGAGGAGACGACACCCTTGCGGATCTGACCCTTCTGGAGCTGGGTCAGGAAGCCCTGGCGAACCTCGGACTGGGTCTGCTCGAGCCACGCACGACGCGACAGGACCACGTTGTTGCGGTTCTTGTCGAGCTCGATGATCTTGGCCTCGAGGACCTGGCCCACGTAGGGCTGCAGGTCGCGGACACGACGCATCTCGACGAGCGATGCGGGCAGGAAGCCGCGCAGGCCGATGTCGATGATGAGTCCACCCTTGACGACCTCGATGACGGCACCCTCGACGACGCCGTCCTCTTCCTTGACCTTCTCGATCGTTCCCCAGGCGCGCTCGTACTGTGCGCGCTTCTTGGAGAGGATCAGGCGGCCTTCCTTGTCCTCCTTCTGGAGGACGAGGGCCTCGACCTTGTCACCGACGTTGACGACCTCGGACGGGTCGACATCGTGCTTGATGGAGAGTTCGCGGGAGGGGATCACACCCTCGGTCTTGTAGCCGATGTCGAGAAGAACTTCGTCGCGGTCGACCTTGACGATCGTTCCTTCGACGATGTCGCCATCGTTGAAGTACTTGATGGTGGCGTCGATGGCGGCAAGGAAGTCCTCTTCCGAGCCGATGTCGTTGATCGCAACCTGGGGCGCGTCATAGTCAGGAAGAGTGGAGATGGTGCTCGTCATAAGGGAAGTGATTCCTTGGATGGATGATGGTCGTGCGGGCACGCGGCAAGCCTGTTTCACTGTCATGGAGCACGAACGCGGGTCGCATGGAGCGACCGCGTGGGTGACAGCGAGCGAGGGTCCACTCCGTCCGGGACGCAGGCAGACCTGAAGCGCAACCTAAAGATTACGCGCGTGGGGGCCAACACGTCCAACCGGGGCCTCGGGAGCGGCCCGAGCCGGACCGGCACCCGCGCGCAGAACGCGGCAATTGGACCAATTCCGGCATTTGGCAGACGCCGGTCGTCCGCGCTCCTAGGATCAGCGCAGGGATCGATGTGCACGGACGGGTCCGGGCGAATCGATCGGGTGAGGGGCTTCAACAAACATCCGGTTTTGCTCGGTAACCAGGAGACAAATTCATGCGCATCCGCAAGGCTTTCGCGGTCGGCCTATCGGTCACGACTGCTGCTCTCTACTCGGTGGCGGTGCTGCAACCAGCCGCCCATGCAGACCCACTTCCGGCCGACTACACCGCAGCCGCGGACGGCCAGATCGTCAACGTCGAGGCCACGCTGGCGGGCGCGGGGATTCTCGGCGCAGAGGTCGGCGCCTCCGAGGCGCAGGTCAACAGCGCAGCCCCGGCCGACAACTCCACCGCCGCCAGCCGAAACATCGGCCTGGCCGTGCTCGGGGTTCCGATCCCCGTGGGCGAGGCGGTGGCCACCGCTCCCCCGACCTCCCCGGACAAGACCTTCACCACGGTTCCGGTGCCACTCGCGCCCCTGTTGAACCTCGACGTGATCAACGGCACCGCCGGGGCAACCTATGAGTCGGCAACGTCGTGCATCCCGGCCGTCGGGGGCGAGCGCGTGCTCTCCTCGGCCACCACCAACCTTGCCGGCGCCCAACTGGTCCAGCTCGCGCCCACTCTCTACCTGGCTGACGTCAGCGCATCGAGCACCACCTCGACCACGAAGCTCGTCGACACCCCCAGCGGCGGCTCCAACGTCGTCGCCGAGACGACCACCGAGGTCGGCGACATCAGCCTGCTCGGTGGCCAGGTGACGATCCAGGTGACCGACGACGTCACGCTGACCGCAACCTCTGACGGCACCACCGGCACCACTGCCTACAACAACCCGACCGTGATGGTGAAGGTCGGCGGCGCTCCCGCCGTTGACCTGAGCACGGTCGAGGGCGGCACGATCGAGACCGGCGTGTTGAACGTGCTCGGCCTGGTCCAGGCCAAGCTCACGATCAGCCTGCTCGACTTCGTGGAGGACACCGACGGTGACGCCGTCGCCACCGCCTCCCTCGACGCGTTGCTGTCCATCACGGCCGACGTGGACGCCTTGGGCGGTCTGGTGCCGGTTGCCGACGCCGTCATCGAGGTCGCCCCGATGCAGGCCGAGGCCACGGCACCCAACGGCGGAGTCGAGTGCGACGCCATCGATGCCCCGGCGATCACCGCCCCGGCCGACGGCTCCACCGTCACCAACGGCACGCCGACCATCACCGGCACCGGCCTTGCCGGCGCCACCGTCACCGTCACCGAGGGCAGCACCGTTCTCGGCACGGCCACCGTTGCGCCAGACGGCACCTGGTCACTGACACCGGCCACCCCGCTGGTCGAGGGCTCGCACACGATCACCGCGAGCCAGGAGCTCGACGGTACGACGTCCGGCGCCTCCGACCCGGTCACGTTCATCGTTCCCGACACCACGGCACCCGACGCGCCGACCATCACCACTCCGGCCGACGGCTCGACGATCAACGACTCGACCCCGACCGTCTCGGGAACGGGCGAGCCCGGCGCGACCGTCGCGGTCAGCATCGACGGCACGCCGATCGGCACCACGGTCGTCAGCGGTGGTGGCCTCTGGACCATGGAGGCGCCCACCGCACTGACCGACGGCACCCACACGGCCAGCGCGACCCAGACCGATGCGGGCAACAACGAGTCCGACCCGGTCTCGAGCACGTTCACCCTGGACGCCACCGCCCCCGGCGGCTTGGCCATCACCGCTCCACTGCCCGGCTCCTCGACCAGTGACACGACACCGACCGTGACCGGCACCGGTGAGGCCGGCGCCACCGTCACCGTCGAGGTCGACGGCACTGAGATCGGCGACGTCGTGGTTGCCCCGGACGGCACCTGGGAGCTGCCGATCACGACCCCGTTGGCCGATGGCGAGCACACGGTGACCGCCACCCAGGCCGACGAGTCGGGCAATGTCTCGGCACCCGTCTCGGTCGACTTCGAGGTGGACACCGCTGCTCCGGACGCACCGGCGATCACCCGCCCGGTCGACGGCTCCTCCACGAACGACAACACGCCGCTGGTCACCGGCACCGGCGAGGCCGGCGCCGAGGTCGAGGTCTCGATCGACGGGGCCGTGGTGGGCACTGCAACGGTGGCCACCGACGGCACCTGGGAGCTCCAGCTGGCCGACGCGTTGGCTGACGGCGACCACACGGTGACCGCGGTCCAGACCGACGCCGCCGGCAACGAGTCCCAGCCGGCACAGTCCGACTTCCAGGTGGACACCGCCGCGCCTGCTGCCCCGGCCATCACGGCTCCGGCAGACGGCTCGTCGATCTCCGACCCGACTCCGGTCATCACCGGCACCGGTGAACCCGGTGCCGACGTCGAGGTCACCCTCGACGGATCGGTCCTGGGCACCGTCCAGGTCGGCCCCGACGGATCATGGTCGATCCCGGTCGGCACCGCGCTGACCGAGGGCGCACACACGGTGATCGCGGTCCAGACCGACGAGGCCGGCAACGAGTCCGCACCCGCGGAAGCCGACTTCACCCTCGACACCACCGCGCCTGCGGCTCCGGTCATCACGGCTCCGGCCGACGGATCGGTGATCAGCGACACGACTCCGACCGTGACCGGCACCGGCGAGCCCGGTGCCGAGGTGGAGGTCAAGGTGGACGGCATCTCTGTCGGCACCGCTCCTGTCGGTGTGGACGGCTCCTGGTCGCTGCCACTCACCGAGCCGCTCAGCGACGGTTCGCACAACATCACCGCTGAGCAGACCGACGAGGCCGGGAACACCTCGGACCCGGCAATGGTGACGGTCACCGTGGACGCGACAGCTCCCGCGGCACCCGTGATCGTGGCTCCTGCCGAGGGTTCGGTCACCAACGACTCGACCCCGACCGTCTCGGGCACCGGTGAGGCCGGTGCCGAGGTGGAGGTGTCGATCGACGGCACCGTGGTGGGCACCGTCACGGTGACCCCCGGGGGCACTTGGTCCCTCGACCTCACGGCGCCGTTGACGCACGGCGACCACGTCGCCTCGGCAACTCAGGCGGACGACCAGGGCAACACCTCCGAGGCCGACGAGAAATCGTTCCGGGTCGACCTGCAGGCGCCTGATGCTCCTGCGATCACGGCCCCGGCCGAAGGTTCCACCATCGGCGACCCCACCCCTGTGGTGACGGGAACCGGCGAGGTGGGCGCCATCGTCGAGGTCTCGATCGACGGCACCGTGGTCGGCGAGGCAACGGTCGTGGCGAACGGCACCTGGGCCCTCCAGCTCACGACGCCGCTCGCCGAGGGGCCGCACATGGCGTCCGCCACGCAGGAGGACGAGGCCGGCAACGTGTCACCCGCCGACGACGTCAACTTCACCGTGGACACCAACCTCGACTCCGACGGGGACGGTCTCCCCGACGGTGCCGAGGACAGCGGCTCGGAGAACGACGACTACGACAACGAGCCGACTGACCCGTTCGACCCCGACTCCGACGACGACGGTGTCGACGACGGTGACGAGGTCCTCGAGGACGGCACCGACCCGAACTCGGACGACACCGACGGTGACGGCCTCAAGGACGGCGACGAGAAGACCCACGGAACCGACCCGCTCGACCCCGACACCGATGACGACGGCCTGTCGGACGGCGAAGAGGTCACCGGGTCCGAGAACGACGGCTACGACAACGAGACGACCGACCCGCTCGACCCCGACTCCGACGACGACGGGCTCACCGACGGCGACGAGATCGAGGCCGGCACGGACCCCAACCTCGGCGACACCGACGGTGACGGTCTCAGCGACGGCGACGAGGTCAACACCCACGGCACCGACCCGCTCAACCCCGACAGCGACACCGACACCCTCACCGATGGTGCCGAGGTCACGGGAACGAGCAACGAGTACGACGGTGTCCCCACCAACCCGTTGAACAACGACACGGACGGTGACGGCCTGGACGACAACGTCGAGAACACCCACTCGACCGATCCGAACGACACCGACACCGACAACGACCGGCTCACCGACGGCGCAGAGGTCCTGAAGCACAAGACCGACCCGCTCGCCAAGGACACCGACCGTGACCGGCTCTCCGACGGTGGCGAGGTGCTCACCTGGAAGACCAACCCGTTGTCCAAGGACACGGACCGCGACCGGATGAGCGACGGCGCGGAGGTGCTGGGCTTCACCATCAAGAAGAAGGTCCAGACCAGTCGGAACGTCTCCTCGACCATCGGCAAGGTCCGCACCAGCCCGGTGCGCAAGGACACCGATGGGGACGGCATCAGTGACGGTGCGGAATACCACGGCTACAAGATCGACCAGTTCGTGATCACCAGCGTGCGGGGCCCGAAGACCGGCTACACCATCAACATGATGAAGTCGAACCCCCGGATGAAGGACACCGACAGGGACGGCCTGACTGACAACCAGGAGCGGACCGGCTCGAAGAACACCAAGTTCTGGAAGCGGAAGTCCGACCCGACCCACTGGGACACCGACCGCGGTGGTGTGGCGGACGGCACCGAGATCCGCAGGGGCGGCGACCCGAGCAACATCAGGTCAGCTGGTCGCTGAGAGCGGGACAACTGGGTTGAGAACTACAGAGTGAAGGGGCGTCGGTGACCACCGGCGCCCCTTCGCCATAGAATCGTGCCGTGAACAGCCTGCGCGTCCTGCGTGTGCCCGTCGACGAGAACGAGTCACGTCGGGCCAACCGACGGGACTGGGACCGCTACGCGGACGAATACCAGTCAACCCACGGCGAGTTCCTCGGTGACGTCGGTTTCGTCTGGGGGCCAGAGGGCCTGACCGAAGAGTCCACCCGAGTCCTCGGCGACGTCCGGGACAGGGACGTCCTGGAAGTGGGCTCCGGGGCCGGCCAGTGCTCGAGGTGGGTGGTTGCCCAGGGTGGTCGAGGTGTCGGTCTCGACGTCTCCGAACGACAACTGCAGCACGCCCGAAGGATCGATGCCGAATCCGGCATCCCGGTCCCCTCGGTGTGCGCGACCGCGACCGCGCTCCCCTTCCCCGACGCTTCGTTCGACGTCGTCTTCTCGTCCTTCGGTGCGCTGCAGTTCGTGGCCGACGGCCGCACAGCGGTCTCCGAAGTGGCACGAGTTCTACGCCCCGGTGGCCGCTTCGCTTTCTCGGTCACCCATCCGACCCGTTGGGTCTTCCCCGACGATCCGGGCGAGGACGGCCTGGTCGCCTCACAGCCCTACTGGGACCGGACGCCGTACGTCGAGGTCAACGACGACACCGACGAGGTTGCCTACGTCGAACACCACCGCACGATCGGCGACTGGGTCGAACTCCTCAGCGCTGCTGGCATGGCCCTGATCCGGTTCGACGAGCCGGAGTGGCCCGCAGATCATGACCGGGTCTGGGGCGGGTGGTCACGCACTCGCGGGTTGATCACCCCGGGTACGGCGATCTTCGTCGCTGTCCTGAGGTAGTCACCTGGCGCGATACCGGTTCGAGGGGCTGCCACCGTAGTCTTCCGGTATGACAGGTCAGGAAGCGCCAGACAACGACGATGTCGAGGCCATCTATCGCAACCGGTTCAGTGAGCGTGATCTCGCCAACAAACGCATCTTGTGGGCTGAGTTGGTCGCCGGCTTCTTCCAGCGTTTCATTCCGCTCGATGCAACGGTCGTCGATCTCGGGGCTGGCAACTGTGAATTCATAAACTCGGTGAGCGCCAAGCGACGGCTTGCCGTCGACTTGAATCCGGACTGCACGAAGCACGCTGACTCAGGTGTTGAAGTCCTGACCACGCGTTCAGACAAGATGACAGAACTCGCGGACGGCAGCGTCGACACCATTTTCACGTCAAACTTCTTCGAGCATCTCCAAACCAAGGGGGATCTCATGTCAACACTGCACGAATGTAGGCGCGTAACCTCGCCCGGCGGTCTCATCATTGTCATGATGCCCAACATTCGATGGCTCCCGGGCCGTTACTGGGATTACCTTGATCACCACCTGCCCCTCACAGATGTGAGCATGGCTGAGGCCCTTGAACTCTCGGGTTACGAGGTTGTTGAGCAGATCGGGCGCTTCCTGCCGTACACCGTCAAGGACGCGAGATTTGAAGTACGCCCGTTCATGATTCGCGCTTACCTCTCCGTACCCTTCGTCTGGCGGTTCCTCGGCAAACAAATGTTGGTGGTCGGACGAAGACGCCAATCGGATTCCACCGCCATGGGTGTGTGAAGCCATCAGGATTAGCGGCTCTTCGCAGATGACGGTGTAGCGGCCGGTTCGGGGCCGGTGGCTGGGTAGACGTCGAGGTCTCCCGAAAATGGCGGTTCCTACGCCAGCCACTCGGAAGACCTCGACATGCCTGACGCTACCTTCGCGTGCCCTGACCTGACCAAGTTCTGCCGCCTCGACGAGCTCGGCCTCGTGGTCACCGGGCAGCGCCTCGAGCCTGACCGTGCCGTGCTGGCATGCCGGGTGGTCGAACCTGACCAGTGGTGCCGACGCTGCGACTGCGAAGGCAGCCCACGCGACACCGTCACCCGGACCCTTGCCCACGAACCACTCGGCTGGCGACCGACCACCTTGGTCGTAAGTGAATATTCGCCTCACTGGAGTCCACCGTCGGTGTGTTCGGGGGGCCGGTGAGTTGATCGTTCGGTAGCGGGCTTGGGGGCCGGTGGTGGCGTGGTTGCGGGCCACCGTTCCTAGGCTCCTTCCGCACAACGCCATCTGGGTCGACACCGGCCCACAACATGCGCGAACACGCCTCAATGAACCACTGAGAACAGCCGTTGGGGGCAAGTGGGCCCCACGCCGGCGGCCGCTGGCCCCCAACGGCAATATCGCTGGCTCCCAACCACACGATCAGGTGGCCCCTACGCCTTCAACTATTCAGTCCGTCGCTACCGGTGCGCCGACTGCGGCCACGTGTGGCGCCAAGACAGCACCCGGGCCGCCGAACCGCGAGCGAAGCTCTCGCGCCGCGGGCTCCGATGGGCACTCGAGGCGATCGTGGTGCAGCACCTGAGCGTGGCCCGCGTCGCCGAAGGGCTCGGGGTCGCCTGGCACACCGCCAACGACGCCGTCCTGGCCGAAGGCAGACGGGTCCTGATCGACGACGAATACCGCTTCGACGGCGTCCGTGTCCTCGGCGTCGACGAGCACGTGTGGCGCCACACCAGACACGGCGACAAATACGTTACCGTGATCATCGACCTCACCCCGGTCCGCGGGACCGGCGCCGCTCGGCTGCTCGACATGGTCGAGGGCCGCTCGAAGCAGGCGTTCAAGGCCTGGCTCGCCGCCCGCCCCCAGGCCTGGCGCGATGGTGTGGAGGTGGTCGCGATGGACGGGTTCACCGGTTTCAAGACCGCCACCACCGAGGAACTGCCCGACGCGGTGACGGTGATGGATCCCTTCCACGTCGTCCGCCTGGCCGGTGACGCCCTGGACCGCTGCCGGCGCCGGGTCCAACAGCACCTCCACGGACACCGCGGCCGCAAGAACGACCCGCTGTACAAGTCACGCCGCACCCTGCACACCGGCACCGCCCTGCTGACCGACAAGCAGCGCCACCGGTTGAGCGACCTGTTCGCCGCCGACAAGCACGTCGAGGTCGAGGCGACCTGGGGCATCTACCAGCGCATGATCGGCGCGTACCGCGAGCCCGACCGAGCCCTGGGGCGCGTGCTGATGGAGAAACTGATCGCCTCGCTCAGCACCGGTGTCCCGAAGACGCTCGTCGAGGTCACCACCCTGGGCAAGACGTTGGCCAAGCGGGCCCTCGACGTGCTGGCCTACTTCGACCGACCCGGCACCAGCAACGGGCCGACGGAGGCGATCAACGGACGGCTCGAACACCTCCGCGGATCAGCCCTCGGGTTCCGCAACCTCACCAACTACATCGCCAGATCGCTACTTGAGACCGGAGGCTTCAGACCCCAACTCCAACACCCTCAGATGCGATGAGCCGGATTAGCTCCTTGGGCTTCGTCGCACGAACAGCACGATCTGTCGGTGTCATGATCATTGATGGACGATTGGAGCAACCGTTCGCCTTCGGGTCGCTCTCGCCATACGGCAACGGCACCCCGCCCGAGGGAGGAATGCCGTTGTCGTGTGATGATTTTCGATCACCCCGCAGAGCGACGCCCGGTACCTCGACTGAGGAGGAGAAGCGCACCGCCCATGAGAAGCAGGATCGGACCCAGGATGAAACCGATCAGCGGAACGGTGCCCGTGATCAGGTTCAGACTCGAGACGTTGTCCTTCGCGTCCGAAGCATTGCTCTTCACCTGGGCATCGGTGAACGCGAGGTTCATGTCCAGCAGGGGGTCGCCGTTCGCGAACGTGCGCACCTCGTGCTGCTCCTGCTTGATGATGGCCCCCGTCTTCGGCTCGATCCACATGGTCTTGTCCATGCTGTATTTGCCATCGATGCCGGACACGACTTCCGCATCCATGTCGGACAGGGTGTAGTTGAACTTGTAGGTCTCGAGCCCATGGATCTTTTCAGTGCCTTCGTACTTTGCCGGGACAGTGCGGCCGATCATGCCGTCCCAGTACTTGTAGTCCTTCTTCTCGGTGTCGAAGGGGAACTTGTTGACCAAGCCCTCCTTCTGCTCAGCATCCGAGGGAACGAACTTGCCGTTCTTGACCGCCTTGCCGTCGTAGCGGTCGGTGGCAAAGACATCCGGCTCAGGGATGTTCACCAGGTTGGGGTCGTCCTTGTCCTCGACGCAGTCGTCCACGCCCGGTGCATCGACCATGAGGCAGGTGACGTTGGTGAAGACCACGACGTCATCCGTGGACGCGTTCGAGTCCGTCTTCGTGAAGCTGGTCGCCTTGACCTTCAGGTCCTCGACCTCGCCGGTGCCGGGGTTCAGCTTTGCCGCCGTACCCGACAGATGCGTTGTGCTGTTGGTGTCTGTGGGGGTCTTCTTGACTGCCCCAGATGCCCACGTTGACGCGAGGATCGCCGCGACAAGCAAGAATGCTCCCAGTCCGATGAGGACCCAGTTGATGTATTTCCGCACGTTATTTCCCTCCCAGGAACCTCAACGATTCGGTGAAGAGTAGCAGTCAGTCCGGTCACGTGCTGCGCCTTGCGACGATCGTGACCCTGCGTTCTGGCGACCGAGTCATGCACTTGCGCGCGACCAGCCTCGAGGGGTGCACTCATGTACGTTCAGATGACGCCATCAGCAAGGGCTTGGCGCACCCACGGGATCACGACGTCGAGCATCTGATCAAGAGTGGTTTTTGCTTCAAAGCCCAGGACATCACGGGCTTTTGAAACGTCGGGAACGCGACGCTCAACGTCATGAAGGAAGGGTGGGTCACTGACAACGGAGAACGGGCGAACCGGCCCGTTAATCTTGCGCCAAATGGTCTCGGCCAGTTCAAGCACCGTGGTTGACGCTGCCGTCGACAAATTGAAATCATCACCGATGGCAGCGTCGGACTCCATTGCGCCCACTATTCCACGAGCCAGATCACTTCCGTAGGTGTAGTGGCGGACCTGTTGGCCGTCACCCAATACATGGAGCGGATCCTGTCCCATCAGAACCTTCTGAATGAGGTCAGGAACGACGTGACTCATGGCCAACTTCACATTCCCGCTCGTGATCTTAACGTCCCCAACCGCGCGCCCTTCCCCCACGCCTACGCAGTTAAAGGGCCGAACAATTGTAAAGGGTAAACCATATTGGTCGTACGCTGCCCGGGCAAAATATTCGACGGCGAGCTTCTGGAATCCATACGACGACATGGGCGGTGGAACGCGTAGCTCGTCACCCTCGACTGACGGCCACCTACGTGTCGACTCGAACACCATCGAAGAACTCAAATACGTGACCTTCTTGAGCTTGCCCCCACTCATGGAACGAATGGCCGCATCACATGTGGCCGCGATAATGCGTTCATTTGTCGCGAGGAGGTCGTATGCGTATGTATGAAAATATGAGATCCCACCAATCAATGCAGCCCCGGCGATGAGATGATCACAATCCTTGAGCAGGCCCACAAGTAACTCGACATCGCGCACATCTCCTTCCACAAAGCGATAGGCAGGATGGTAGTCATACGACTTCGTGACGGGCCCGTATTTGGAGTAGTTGTCTATTCCCGTGACGGCGTAGCCCCGCGACAGCAACTCCTCCACCACATAGCCGCCAATGAATCCAGCTGACCCTGTGACCAGGACCCGCTGCGCGCGCTCACTCACTTCTCACTCCTGTGGTCTTCTCCCGATTCGGACTGAACTCGGCCACTATTCACGCTCGCGATGTGGGCGCCTCTTCGTCGGACTTGATCTATGGACAGCTCCGGCCCGAAGGCGAAACGATACCAACGCAGGTACTTAGGCAACCACGCCCGCACGTCGAAATTGGACTCACCCAGCGTCCGATCCAACCAGATAGTTGGAAGCTCGGCCACGGGCCGGCGGAGACGACGGGCCTTGGCAGTCAGCTCGAGACCGATCTCGAAACCAGAGCGACTATCGATACCAACCTGACGAACGAAATCTGTGTCAAACGCCTTGAAACTGTTGGTCGCATCGTGGGTGCCAACCCTAGCGAATACACCTAGTGAACGTCCTGCCACACGGGACATGACCCCCTTTAGCAGCGGGCCGCCAACCTGTTGACCACCGCGTGAATATCGGGATGCAGCCGCGACCACGACCCCACGCTCAACCAGCCGAGACAGCGGATCAATGAGTCTCGGATCGTCACTACCGTCCGCCATGGTCACAACTACAACTGGATACTTGGCGCGCTCGATGCCGTAGCGAATGGCATTCGCTGGACCGCGCCCATAAGTTTGGACAACTGTTTTGATGCGAGGGTCATCACCCCACTCGTGGGTGACCGATCGCGCTGTAGAGTCCTCCAAAAAGTCGACGACCACCAAGACCTCGAACTGAAGGCTGATCCCGTCGACGAGTCGCCGTAGAACAGGCAGGATCGAATCACCCTCTTCAAAGGCTGGTATCACGACCGTCACCGAGAGCTGATTCATATGAGTGTTCCACCCCCGCGAAGGTCCCAGATATCCACAATAGGGCAGTCGACCTGGACAGCGCGATACATGTTATGTGGGGCACCAATAACAACGATGTCTGACTGTTCCAGCACCATTTCCAACGACACAAGATCAGGATCATCATTGACATAAGGATCAGTTGCAATAACCCGACCAGCTCGAAAACCAAGAACGCGTTTGAGGCGATAAGAGAGGCTGGAACGACGGTCGTCGCTTTCCGCCTTAAAAGCCATCCCGAGAATTCCCACAGTCATATTATTCAAGTCATATGTCGATTCCATACGTCTTACGATATAGTCCGGAAGACCCTCGTTCACCAGCATGGCCGAATGACCCAGCGCAAAAGTCCCACCAGTGACAGACGCGAGCTGCATGGTGTCTTTAAACAGACAGGGCCCGGCTGCGAATCCCGCCGCAGGAAAGTCAGCAGCACGCGGATAGTCGAGCATCATGGCGTCACGAATGCGCGTGAAATCAACACCTAAGTCATTTGCGGTCATGAAGAATTGGTTGGCAGCAGCGAACTTGATGTAACGCCACGAGTTGGTGAAGAGCTTTGCGAGCTCAGCTTCTTCTGGCTCCAACTCGATAATGATCGGGGCGAGTTCTGAGAATAGTCTACTTGCCCGCTCTCGCGCTCTCTCCGACCGTGACGCCACGAGTTGGGGCAGCGTGAACAGCTCCGTCATGGCGTGTCCCTCAGCAATTCGTTCCGGACAGAACGCCAAGTCCACCCCAACGCTGGGGTCCAACAATCGTTCCACGCGCCGAGTGACTCCTGGGAAGACAGTAGAACGAAGAATAAGCAATTGTCCCGGGCGCAAATGACCGAGCATGGACCCCACCGCTCGCGGTACCGCCTCCGGATCTGGACTCATGTACTGGTCAACCGGAGTCCCCACCACGACTATTACATTCTCGGAATTGCCGATCACTTCTGGGTCCACGTGCGTCGTCAGAACACCCACTGCCAGAGCATCTCGGAGCGGCCCTTCGACTCCTGGCTCCAAAAACGGTGCACGACCACTACTGATCCTCTCGATGGCAGCACCGTCGATGTCGTAGATCGCCACCTTAAGGCCGCGCGAGGCCAACGCGACAGCGAGAGGAAAGCCCACGTGCCCGGCTCCGCCCACCACGCACACGTTGTACTCGAACTTCTCAGCCATCCCCAAGACCACCTTCTCTTTTCCCTCGTCTCAACCTACCTCAGCCGGCGCCCACCTGTGGCATAGTGCCGCCGTGGGGATGAGACTGCCAGCGGCTATAGCAGACGCGCGCGAGCCAATGCTTGCCCTGGCTGCTGAGCGCCGCACACAGATCGGTTCAGCAGTCGCGATGGTGATTGGCTTCATCGGATACCGCGCATGGGCATTGTCGTCCTCATGGTTCTACCTGGACGACTACAAGCTCCTCTACGACGCGTCAGCGAGTGACTTCGGTCTCAGGTATGTACTGTCCCCGCACAACAGCAACCTCATGCCCGGGGGCCGCGTTTTAGCCTGGATCGTCGTTCAGTCCGGTACTCTCAACTGGACGGTTGCGGCCTTGCTCATTTTGGCTCTGCAGTTGCTCGCTGCCACGGCAGCCGCATGGGCTTGCTTCACACTGTTCGGGGTGCGATGGGCCGCCTTGCTTCCACTTGCGCTGTACCTGACCAGTGCGATGACAGTACCTGTGATGATGTGGTGGACGGCCGGGGTTAACCAGGTGCCACTACAGGCCGCGTTCTTTCTTTCGATCGGCGCCTGGACAAGATACCTGCGTAGCCGTAGCACTCGATGGCTACTCATGACAATGTGCGTCATGGCGTTCGGACTCTTCTTCTACGTGAAGGCCCTTCTGCTACTTCCCGTCTTGCTGTTCCTTTTAGTCGGGTACTTCGTGAGCGGCACCGTGAAGTCTCGGATACGTCAGCTTGTCCCCTTCTGGCCCGGGATTGTCGGCTGCACGATCATGCCATCCATCTACACCGTCTACTACCTATCGCATGTATCAAGTCCCTTCGTTTCTACGTCTCCAGGGCTCGTTCTACGTATCGCTGAGACCATGATCGGAACGGCCTTCACCACCGCGCTGGTCGGAGGCCCATGGCGTTGGGCCCCACTGGCCCCACCAAACGCATTCGCGAGCCCCCCCGAGGTAACTGTTCACTTAGCTTGGGTGCTAGTCGCACTCGTTGTGCTATACGGGTTCGCAACACGCCGACGTACGGTGCGAGCCTGGGTGTTGCTGGTCGGTTACCTATTCGCCTGTTTAGCACTTCTCGTCAACAGTCGCGGTCCTGCCTACGGCGAGATCATTGGGCTCGAGTACCGGTACCTGACGGATGCGGCGTGCGTAGCGGCCATTTGCGTGGGATTGGTTTTCATTGACATTCACGGCGCACGTGATTCGTCCTGCGCTCGCACACCTTCGATGCTCCGGGCGCGGATCCCGTCCGTCATCGGTCTCGTTGTGATCGGCGCAATCGCGATCGGCGGTGTGCTGAGTACGGCAAGCTATGTCAGGATCTGGCACGAGCAGAATTACAGTGATGCATATGTCCACACCCTGCAAGATGAGCTGACTCGCTTGGGGAGCGTTGACCTAGACGACGGCGTTGTCCCAGATGCTGTCATTCCGGGAATCTTCGCGCCAGATAATCGAGTGCACAAGATCACGGAGTTGATCGGAGACCAAGCCCAGTATCCTCGATGGAGTCCCCGATTGGGCGTCGTGGCGGAAGACGGGAGCATCCGGGCCGCCCTTATCGGACCCGGTGTCGTTTCAAAGAAGGGTCCGCGTGAGGGGTGTGGTTGGTTGATAAAGGACCGAAGAGTCTCCATACCATTAACAGCCAGAGCATTCAACTGGTCGTGGTGGATCCGTATCGGGTACCTCTACTCAGATGAATCAACGGTCACCGTCTCTGCCGACGGGAAGCAGGTGGAGGCAGAACTTCAACCCGGAGTGAACAGCTTGTACGTCCAGTTCGAAGGTTCGTTCGACCATGTAAGCATCGACGGACTCCGCCCAGGCACGACGCTATGCGTCGAATCGATTGAAGTCGGCCCATTGGTTCCTGGGGGGCCATTGGAATGAGTGACCGAAACCACGTCCATCACGAACGGGTCGCCGTGCACCTCAGGCTGCCGGTCTTAGACAGTCTGCGCGCCGTGGGCGCCCTGATGGTCTTGACGACCCACACAGCGTTCCAGGCAGGGGATTACCTACGCCACGGCTACCTTGGAACTCTCTTGGCCCGCCTCGATGTCGGCGTCGCCATATTCTTTGTCCTCTCGGGCTTCCTGCTCTCTCGACCGTGGATTGCACGTGCAGCGATTGGCGCTCCGAGGCCGCAGGCTTCGCGCTACTACGAAAGACGTCTCCTTCGCATATACCCCGTGTACATGATGAGCGTCGCCGCCGCTCTACTTCTGATCCCCGGGAACGATCATTCAGGGTTTCGCCAGTGGCTGAGCTCCATGTTTATGGCTGACTCCTACCTCAACAATCACCTACCGCACGGCTTGACCCAGATGTGGAGTCTCGCTGTTGAACTCGCCTTCTATTTGATTTTGCCAATCATCATGCGACTAGTAGTGAAGAACGACTGGCTGAAGCCCCGCCGGTTGGCGGCTCTCCTAGTTGCCATGTCCCTCATCAGCGTCGCCTGGCATCTCAAACTTTCTGACTTGATCGCCCCGCATACCGCGGGTCTCACGGGGATCTGGTTTCCTGCCTATCTCACATGGTTCGCCGTGGGTATCTCGTTGGCGTGGGCACATGTCCATCTGCAACAAGGCAGCCCCCGACGTGGGACCGAACTTCTTCGCCAGATTGGCCAACTGCCCGGAGTGTGTTTGTCGACGGCCCTTGGACTTATGTTGATCGTCTCCACCCCGATTGGTGGCCCGGCACTCTTCCAAGTGGGCACAGCCGGAGAGTCACTTTCCAAGCATTTGCTTTATGCTTTGGTTGGCGCCTTAGTCGTCATTACCGGCGTCTGGGCCGACCCACAGAGCCGCTACGCCCGCATCATGTCTTCGCGGCCCGCCCGCCATCTCGGTCACATATCCTATAGTCTCTTCTGTATCCACGTCGGCGTAATAACTTTCGTCATGTGGATCACGGGTTACGGACTCTTTGAAGGGCGCGGCCTGCAGATCTGGGGACTAACGCTCCTGATTTCCTTGATCCTCGCTGAAATCTCCTACCGATGCGTCGAATTGCCGTTCCTGCGTCTGAAGACGCGCGTATCCTCAACCCCCGTGAACGCCAACGCCGCCACCACGACGATCACCGCTGACAAGGCTAATTGACCAACCCAGGTTGAACTACCGGCCCATCCACCTTCGCTGCCCCACGGGCTGAGCGTGTACGCGAGTCCACTGGGTACAACCACCCCCGGCAACAGCCAAATGTATTCAGGCTTCTTACTCGCAATGTAGGCAACAACCCCAACCGTGACTAGCCCGACACACGAGCCTGCCCACCCGCCAAGGAGACCACCGACGAGTATTGCTGAAACGAGTACGACCCGCCCAGTGAGATGTGCGGTCCCCACGGCCGGAAGACCGGAGTCGGTGCGCCTGCGCCGCATCGCGTACAGCGCTCCACAGAGGACTACCAAACCTAAGAACCCGCCGAAGATGCCCCACCGGTAGAGTTTGTCAGGCGTGAATTCAGCTGTCGCCGCACCGTCCTTCGCCCCGGTCCAGCCCTGGCGCCACCCGTCGTACGAACGTGGCGAGAGCACGGTCCCGTCCTGGGTTGCTTTCCATCCCGGGTTGACATTCTCTCGGGTGGCGAACTGACCGACGCCTCTGAGGGCAAAGTTGCGACGATCGGGACTTGAGGCCTCTGATGAAATTGGATGCTCAGTCGCGCCGAAAACCGGCGCCCGCTGGAGAGTCAGGCTGGCAGCCGAGAATGCCTCGGCCCCACTGACAGACACCGAGTTCTCGCCTGCGCCGAGTACTACCCGTCCATGCGGGACGCCACAGAGAACGGCGGTGACCTCTCGTCCTTTATATAGTTCCGACGGCGTCATACGCACGCGGGTTCGTTGTTCCACCCCGTTGATTGTCAGCGTCGGGCCTGTTCCGCAGCTGGTGACGACTGGCAATGTAGAGAGCTGAAGGGGGAGAGCCTCCACGCCATCGACTTCTACCTCTGAAACGCCGATCGGCACCGGTGCAATCGTGTTGTCGAAACGGAGATCTGTGACTGCGTTCGCCTCGAGCACCGTTACGTCCAGGAACGACGTGCGGATGCCGTCAATCGAAGCTTGGCCATGGTTATCGAGGTCAACGACGCGCTCGCCTCCAGGCCAGGTCACACGGATTCGGCTCGGCGCCCTCGCAGCAGCCCCTTTGGCAACCTTGAAAGAGAGCCCGGTCACGTCCCGCTTCCCTAACCAACGCAGTCGCAGCTCGGGCTCCTTGTCGCTCAGTGCCGCTGTCCAGGTTGTGCCTGTGTCACCGTCAATTGCGGCGAGCGCTGAGGACCGAACGTCGGGATTGCCGTCGGAGGATGACTCAGCCCCCGCAGGCAGGTCCTGAGTTAGGAGATCTACCAATGGCTTGCCCGGACGTGGACGAACAAGCAACGATCCTTGATAGTCGGCCCCCTCGGGCAAGGTGAATCGTCGGTGAAATCCGTCGGGTTCCTCTGAAGCAATTTCCCTGCCCTGTACGCAGCGCACTGCGTCGTCCAATTCTGCACATCCCGTTCGTTGGTCCGCAACCGCACGCAGCACGACGGCGGCGGGCGCATTCCATGCCGACGGTATCCTGGGCAATTGGAGGAACCGTTCGGCTTTTAATCCTTCCACCTCGACTTCGGCCAGCCACATTCTTCCAAAGCCCCGGTCAGACACATCTTCAATGCGCATCGAGTCCGAGGGTTTCTCGAGCAGCACAGTCCTGGCTATGCCCGGCGTCAGCGTCACTTCGCGACTAGTTTCCGCATCAGTGCGGACGCGGACACGCTGCCGTTCGGCCCCGCCTCCAGTTAGACGGACTTGCCCCGGAGCTCTAGAGGCCGGAAACTGCACCTCAACCCAATGGCCGTCGACTCCCGGATAGGGCCCCGAGACCCACTCGGAATCATAATTTTTATCGAAAGCCGCCCATGGAAGTTCACCAGGCGCAACAGGCCCATAGGCCGTGGCGTCTGCTTGTGAACTCGAAGCGGTGATCTTCTCGATTCCCTCGTAGCCCGCCCAAGTCGCCCACCGCTGATGATCAGGGAGTTCGTAGTCAGCAACCCTGCCAGGAAGACGAAGCTCTTGGCCCCGCGCTCTCGTTGCCGAGCGTCCATCATGCACGCGTCCAAAATTGCGTTCTGTAGCACGAAGACCGTCCGTGAGGATCCACGAGGACGGCAATGGCTCACTTTCGTCTTTGTCGGCGGCCAACACCGTCGGTTCCTGCCTAAGCAAGCCCAAGTCAGTGAGATCTAGGAGGTCTTCGGGTCCGCCCACAACCACCGGCGGCGAATCCGCGGCGATGGCAAACGATGGACTTCCCACCTGGTAGATCTCGATCGCCGGCCAGGTGTCTTGCCAGCCTCCGTTGACGATGACTCGACGTCCTGCATTATCCCGGAGCTCCGAGCCGCCACCTACGTCTGGACCGAATGATGCGACGCGAATAAAGCCCGGCGATGCCAGAGCGAGATGCACCAGGACTGGATCGGGGATGTCGGGTTCCCGAGCCAAGTCATTACGTACAACCACATGGCTCACTCCTGCCCGTTCGAGAAAGGCGGCCAACCCGGCGCTCGGTTTTCCCTGGCTCAAGCGGTCCTCGATCGCGTCAAGCATTCGGATGTTTGGGGCTGGGGCAAGTGGGACAGCGTTGCGAACTGCCCATGGTTTACCGGCGAGGGCTTGCATCGGTTCATCCTCGGGGGTTCCCCAGGCGTAGGTGGCAAAGGAGGATCCTGGTACAAGGAGAGCGACGCCTTGCCCTTGATGGTTCGTTAACCACGAAGACGCTTGGTACCAGTAATCTGGCACTGATTCGAAACCACCCTCTGGGGTGATCCGGCCGGTCAACGCCGGAACTGTTGTCGCGATCACCGCGAACGTTACGGCTGCGGTGAAAACCCGGTTGGTGAAACGATCCGCATGCAGACCGGGCGCGACGGCGGCGTGTCGCTCGCGCGTCAGTGCCTCAAGAGTCCAGGCCAGGCCAATGACCAAAGGCAGTCGAATTACAGGGTCGAACTTATGCACATTTCGCAGCGGAGCAAGGGGCCCGTCCAGCATCGTCTGCAGGTCCGGAGCGAACCATCCCTGCACGGCACCTAAATGCCCCATCGTCACCAAGAAAAGACCGCCAACGAGGCCACACGTGAGGAATAGCCGATGCGGATTGGAGCGCAGCACTAGACCGATCAGGCCAGCAACGATCAAGACTGTACTGTTGAGTGGTAGATAGAAGTTTTCGATAAGGTCATTTCCCGCGCGAAGGTTCGAGTCGACGTACGGGACCCAGTTCGAGGTGCCGCGAAGCGCATCGAACATGGTAGTCGAGAATGTGGTGTTACCCGACGACTCAATGTAGTCGAGAAACGGGGGGCTATAGGCGCCCATGACTAACAACGGCACGATCCACCAAAGTGTGCCGAGTAAAGTGAAGAATGGCCACCAAACCATCAACGATCGCCGTCGCGGCCCAGTCGCCCTGGTGAGCAGCCAGATAGCGCCCAGAGGAAGTACAGCAGCAGTAGCCGCCGCATTGACCCCCCCAACCATGGCGACAGCGAACCCGGCGAGAGCAGCCGCTCGCCTCGGAGAACCGGACGTGCTCCCGATAACCAGAGGAAGCAAGACCCACGGCGCAAGGGCGCTGGGCCAAGCCTCGATAGAGATGGGGCCCAAAGTCGTTAGCATTCGCGGCGACAGCGCGTAGGAAAACGCCGCTAGGATGCATGCCAAGTCGGAGCGGACGCCCATTGCTCGTGTCAGTTTGGCGACGCCCACGAACGCAACGCACATAATCAGGGCGACCCACAGCCTCTGCACGACCCAGGGATCTATATCCATCAGGGATCCCAAGGCGAATATTGGGCCCATCGGCCAGAGATAACCGTAGGCCTGATTTTGCAATTGTCCGAAGGCCGCCTGCGAATCCCACAGGTGCGCCGCCCGACCGAGGAATTCAGCAGGCGCGATGGCCAGGTCGAGTTTGGTGTCCGGAACAATAAGTCCCGGCGACTGTACGAGTGCCAGCCCAACCAGAACAGCGCATCCGGCAACCAGACGCAAGGTGAATCGGAGAACTACACTCGCGTCGGCGCTCACTTCTTGCGCAGCACGATCATGAGATTCCATGTCGCCACCTCTCGCACGCCCGGCACCTTCAACATCCAGTGGCTCCACGCTGGGTTGTAGCGGGGAATCAAGTCGAGGACCTGTCCCGCGGTCTGTCGCTCGGCCCACTCGAGACCGGCCTTCACCGTCACGGCGTACATCGATGTGCCGAACACATTCTTCGGTGACTTGCCGTGTTTGCGGCAGTAGCGTCGCGCAGCACGTGCACCCCCGAGGTAGTGCCACGGCGAGGTCTCGTGTCCCCCCCAGGGTCCGTACCAGACCGTGTAGCTGATGAAGACGAGTCCGCCGGGCTTCGTGACCCGAACCATCTCGTCGGCCATCGTCCACGGCTCGGGGACGTGCTCGAGCACGTTGGAGGAATAGGTGATGTCCAGGGAGCTGTCCCGGAAGGGCAACTCCATGCCACTGCCGAGGACAGTGCGCTCGGGGATGTCGCCGCCCATGCCGGCCAGTTCGCCGGCGTCTGCGTCCAGGGAGAAGTACGTTGCCCCGGCTTCTTCGAACGCGTCGCGGAAATATCCCGGCCCGCCACCGACGTCGAGCAGCATCGAGCCGGCCAGAGGGGTGTACGACGAGAGTTGCCCGACAGAGTCGTGCGCGATGGCGGAGTAGAAGCGCGCCGGGTCCGGCTGTTCGTAGCGGAACTCGTTGACCAGCCGCAGGGAGCGCCTCAATGTCGCTCGCCATGGTCGGCCGGCAACCGTCGAGGACTCGTCATTCAGTGGCACGCGCAGACCTTACCCGAGGGTAAGGTTGATTCGGTGGCCAACTCTTCATCCGCTCATCGACTCGACGGGCAGCACGTCGTATTCTTCAGCTGGCGCGACACCACCAACCCTGAGGGTGGCGGCGCCGAGTTGTATCTCGACCAGATCGCCCATGGCCTCGTCGAGCGTGGAGCGCGCGTTACGATCTTCAGTGCTGAGCACGATGCGGCACCGCGCGACGAGGTGCGCGACAACATCCGTTATGTCCGCCGAGGATCCAAGCTCAGCGTCTACCTGCGCGGCATGCTCAGTCTGGCAACCCGCCGTTTCGGCCACGTCGACGTCGTGGTCGACGTACAGAACGGCCTTCCGTTCCTGACCCGGTTGTTCACCCGTCGGACGGTGGTCGTCCTGGTCCATCACGTCCACCGCGAGCAGTGGCCGGTGGTCTTCCCCGGCAGGGCGGGCAAGGTCGGCTGGTGGATCGAGAAGACCCTGGCGCCCAGGGTCTATCGCAATTGCCAGTACGTCGCCGTCTCGCAGGCCACCCGCGAGGAGCTGATCGAGCTGGGCGTGGATGCCGAGCGCATCGCGGTCGTCCACAACGGCACCACTCCGCCACCACCGGTCGCGGTGGAACGCGCTGCTGTCCCGACGATCTGCTCGGTCGGGCGGCTGGTCCCGCACAAGCAGGTCGAGCACGCCATCGACGCCTGGGCGCACCTACGCACCGAGCTGCCCGGACTGCGCCTGGTGATCGTCGGAGACGGCTGGTGGAGCGAGGAGCTGCAGGAGTACGCCGCACAGTTCGACCGTGTCGGTGGGATCACGTTCAAGGGCCACGTGAGCGAGACCCGCAAGCAGGAGATCTATGCGAGCTCCTGGGTGCTTGCCCTCCCCTCGCTCAAGGAGGGGTGGGGCCTGGTGATCGGGGAGGCTGGCAACCACCGGACCCCGTGCGTCGCCTACTCCTCGGCGGGCGGCACGCGCGAGTCCATCGCGGACGGTGTGTCCGGGGTGTTGGTCGAGAACAAGGCCGAGTTCGTCGAGGCGCTACGCCGCCTGCTCATCGACCGTGCAGAACTCGAGCGCCTGGCTGACGGAGCGCTCGAGATGAGCCGTCGCTTCACCTGGGACCATGCCCACGGATCGTTCGCCCAGGTCCTCACTCGCGCCATGGCCGGCGAGCGTCTGGACAAGCAAGACCCCGACGAGGTCAGGTGACCAGGTCGGGGTCTTGACTGTTCGTGCGGTTGCGAAGGTCTGCGTCAGTTGTTCGCGCCGTAGGGGATCACCGGCTGGTTGACGTTCGCCGGGGACTCACCGCTGGTGCCGGTCTGCGAGGAGACCACTCCGAAAACCGTCGCAGAAGCGAGGCCGCCTCCCACGATCAAAGCGGCGATGCCGCCGATGATGCTGTTCATTATGTAACCCTCCCTAGGCTATCGACGAGAACGATAGCAGTGGGACTGGCAACGGACACATCGAATCGCGATGCAGGTCACACGTGTCGTGCACGACGAGTGCGCAGGGCACCCACGAGCCCGGCTGCCAGTGGCGTCAGGAACGCGGCCCAGGCCAGGCCCATCCACCACGGCCACGACCCGGGCGTGGCCCGCTCAGCCACCTCGTCGAGCACGATGACGGTGACCGGATCACTCGCGCTCAGCACCGTCCCGGAGACCTCCGGCGGTGCTTCGGGTCCGGACGCGTCACTGACCACATATCTGATCCCCAGGGCAGCAAGGGCGCGCGCACGCGCGGAAGGGCTCGGCTCGTCCAGTGCGTCCAACACCTTCGGGACCCGGGGGTCCTCGCCGGCGATCATCCGGTCCTCGACAAGCAGCTGATCGTTGACCACGTAGTTGCGGGGCAGGTGGCGCGGCAGTGGGTCGAGGACCTTGTGACGCTGGTTCCAGGACGGGGCCCGGTAGGCCGAGAACGGCAGGACCACGACGTCCCCATCGCGTGTGTCGTCGGCGATCGCGGCGGCGGCGTCGGCATAGCCGCGTGGGTATTCAGTCGCATGCAGGCTTCCCGAGACCCCCCAGGCCGCATCCGGCATCAGCGCGATCGGCGTCAGCACCAGTCCGACCACGGCGACCGTCCGGACGCCATGGTCACGGATCCGGGCACCCAGGGACGTCACCCCGTGCGCGAGGAGGATGACGAGCAACGGCACGCACAGGGCGAGGAACCGCGAGCCATCGCGCAGAAGTCCCCCACCGGGCACGTGCCCCGCCAACCAGCCGATGACCCCGGGCGCTGCCCAGGTCAGGACGGCCAGGCCCCAGCCGATCGTCCACAACACCAGCAGGGCCACGCGGTCGCGTGAGGTCTCGGCACGCCACCAGCGTCGGGCGCCGAGGGCGCACAGTGCCACCAGCACCAGCGTCGACACCAACCCGAGGACACCTTCCCGGGAGGTCGGGACGACCTCGGCATTCCAGACGCCGCCGAGTCCCAGCGCAGTCACCACTGCCGGCAGGTGGCCCTCTCCCCGCAGGGCGAAGAGTGCAGCGGCCCCCGGGTCCGACGTCGCGTCGCTCGAGTGGATCAGGCCGGAGACCAGCCAGGGCGCGTTCGCAGCAAGCACCAGTGCGAGCAGCAGCAGGTTGTCGCGGGCGCGAGCGCTCCAGCCGATCACGAGAACCACGAGGGATGTCACCAGCCCGGCCCCCGCGCTGAGGCAACCCAACGGGACCAGGAGCAGCAGGGCAGGCCCCGGGCCAGTCGACCTGGCCCGACGAGCTGCGATCACCAGCCAGGGCAGGACTGCATAACCGACCAGCACCGGCCAGTGGCCCAGGACCAGCCGCTCCACCACGAAGGGGTTCCAGACCATCACGCTCACGGCCACGAGCCGTACGCCGATCGCACCACCCACGAGTCGCGCGGCACCCGCGCCGGCAGCCACCAGGCCCATGAGCAGGACCAGCTTCTGGAGCAGCATGCCCGGCACCAGCTCGTCCAGGACCGAGACGACCGCATCGGAGGGCACTGCCCGCGGTAGCGCACTGTCGACTCCGAGGAAGTCGGTGCGCAGTGCGAGGTCCGGCACCCAGACCATGTCATAGCTGAGGACGTAGCCGCGGCCGAGCGCCGGCCCGAGAAGCAGCGACCCGAGGACCAGTGCCCAGATCCACGGCAACGCCCGGTCCACGCGCATCTTGGTGGAGTCGGTCATCGGCACCCGGCAAACATAGGCGATCCACGACCGACCTGCTTCGCCCCGTGTGACAGACTCCGTCGAGTGGTGACGACGAAGCCCAGCCGACTCCCGAAATGGCTGCTCGGTGGCGGATCGATAGCAGTCGCCATGGGCATCATGAACGTCGGAACCTATGGCTTCACGATGCTGGCAGCACGCTTGCTCGGCCCCCAGCCCTACGGCGCCCTGGCCAGCCTGATGGCCACCCTGCTGGTGATCAGCGTTCTCCAGCTGGGCCTGCAGGCAACCGCCGCGCGCCGGATCTCGGCCGATCCCGGGCACGTCGGCCAGATCGAGGACACCACGATGAGGGTGACCCATCGCGCCGCCCTCGTCGTCGGCGTGCTCCTCCTGGTCCTCGCTCCGGTGATCAACCACGTGCTGCGTCTGGATAACCTCCTCGTCGCCGCACTGATCGCCGTGGCTGCCGTGCCGATGACAGTCATGGGCGGGCAGATCGGCGTACTCCAGGGTGAGCGCCGTTGGCTCACGCTGTCGCTGGTCTACATCGCCAACGGAGTGCCGCGCCTGGTCATCGGTGTGGCGCTCCTCGCCTGGCAGCCGACCGAGCTCAACGCGATGATCGCCGTCGTGATCGGCCAGTTCGTGCCGGTCGTCGTCGGGTGGCTCGCCCTGCGCCACGCACGTACCCCGGGTGAGCACAGCGATCGGCACTCGATCCGGCCGATGATTCGCGAGACGGTCCTGAACTCCCAGGCGCTGCTCGCCTTCTTCGCGCTCTCCAACGCTGATGTGATCGTGGCTCGCAACGTCCTCGACGAGCACGACGCCGGCCTCTATGCCGGCGGCCTGATCCTCACCAAGGCGGTGCTCTTCCTCCCCCAGTTCATCGTGGTGCTGGCCTTCCCGGCGATGGCCTCGGCCGGCGAGCGACGCCGGGCGCTGACCCGGTCCCTGTCCCTGGTCGGGCTGCTCGGCCTGGTCGCGGTCGTCGGCTCGGTCCTGCTCTCGGAAGTGGCGATGGTCTTCGTGGGCGGCAAGGACTACTCCGAGATCGAGTCGCGGCTCTGGCTCTTCGCGATCCTGGGCACCGCGCTGTCCATGCTCCAGCTGCTCGTCTACTCGGTGCTCGCACGACAGGGCCAGCGCTCGATCTATCTCGTCTGGGCAGCGCTGGTCGCACTCGTGGCCGGCGGGATGACGATCGTCAGCACGCTCGGCGAGCTGCTCCTGCTCGTGGTGGCCGTCGACGGCGGCCTGCTCGCGGTGCTGTTCGTGCTGAGCCTGGTGATCATCCGCCGACCCGTCCCGCAGCCCGACGCACTGGCAGGCATCGCCCCTCAGTGAGCGGCTTCGTGCCAGCTCTGTCCGGTGCCCACCGAGACATCGAGTGGCACGGTCAGGCTCGCGGCCCCACCCATCTCACGACGGACCAGCTCCTCGAGCTGCTCCCGCTCCCCCGCTGCCACCTCGAGCACGAGCTCGTCGTGCACCTGCAGAAGCATTCGTGAGCTCAGTTGGGCCTCGGTGATCGCCTTGTCCACGTTGAGCATGGCCACCTTGATGATGTCGGCGGCCGATCCCTGGATCGGCGCATTGAGGGCCATCCGCTCGGCCATCTCGCGACGCTGCCGGTTGTCACTGGTCAGGTCGGGAAGATAACGCCGACGACCCATGATCGTCTCGGTGAAGCCGCTGCGCCGGGCCTCGGCGACGACCCCGTTGAGGTAGTCGCGGATGCCACCGAAGGTCTCGAAGTAGTCATCCATCAGCACCCGGGCCTCGGAGGCTTCGATGCGCAGCTGCTGGGACAGGCCGAAGGCCGACAGCCCATAGGCCAGGCCGTAGTTCATCGCCTTGATCTTCGCGCGCTGCTCCACGCCGACCTCGTCGGCGGGCATGTCGAACACCTTGGCCGCCGTGATCGAGTGGAAGTCGCTCCCGGATCGGAACGCCTCGATGAGCTGCTCGTCCTCGGACAGGTGCGCCATGATCCGCATCTCGATCTGGCTGTAGTCGGCGGTCAGCAGGCACTCGAACTGCGCGCCCTGGCCGCTGCCGACGACGAATGCCTCCCGGATCCGCCTGCCTGCCTCGGTGCGGATCGGGATGTTCTGCAGGTTCGGGTCGGTGCTCGAGAGACGCCCGGTCGCCGCGATGATCTGGTTGTACGTCGTGTGGATGCGGCCGTCGCCGGCAACTGTCTTGAGCAGGCCCTCCACGGTCTGGCGCAGGCGGATCACGTCACGGTGGCGCAGCAGGTGCTGCAGGAAGGGATGCTCGGTCTTCTCGTAGAGCGACTGCAGCGCATCGGCATCGGTCGTGTAGCCGGTCTTGGTGCGCTTGGTCTTCGGCATGTTGAGCTCGTCGAAGAGAACCACCTGCAGCTGCTTGGGCGAGCCGAGGTTGATCTCCTTGCCGATCACGTCATAGGCGTCCTGGGCCGCGGCCCGGACCTGTTCACCGAACTCGGACTCGAGACCCTCGAGATAGTCGGTGTCCACGGCGATGCCGGTCTGCTCCATCCGGGCCAACGTGTCGACCAGGGGCAGCTCGACGTCCGCGAGCAGCGCAGTCCCGCCGTGTTCCTCCACCGCCTCGTCCAGGGCGTCGGCGAGATCGAGCACGGCGCGAGCGGTCAGCATCGAGACGTCGCTGGCGCCTCCGTCCTCGATGGTGTCGAAGCTCAGCTGGTCGGCGTCGCCGGTGTCCTGCCTCAGCTCCCGCTTGAGGTAGCGCAGGGTCAGGTCTGCCAAGTCGTAGGAACGCTGGTCGGGCTGGACCAGATAGGCAGCCAGGGCGGTGTCCACTGCGAGGCCACGCAGCTCCCAGCCACGTGCCGCGAGGGCCAGGGCCGGTCCCTTCGAGTCGTGCAGGACCTTGGCTCGCGACGGGTCGGCGAGCCACGCGGCGATCGCGGCGTCGTCCTGCGGGGTGAGCTCGGTGACGTCGATCCAGGCAGCCGTTCCACGGGTGGTGGCCAACGCGATCGACAGCACGTCCCCGGTGCCACTGCGCCAGGCCCCCTGCACGGCGACGCCGACGCGGTCCTCGCCCGAGGCGTGCTCCTCGAGCCATGCCGCGACCGAGCCGGACGCAAGTCGCGTGCCGTCGAGCTCGAATCCGCTCTCGGCCGTGGTCTCGGGCTCGGAGTCGGGGTCGATGGTGTCGAGCAGCCGGGTCCGCAGCTCGCCCCTGAACTCGAGCTCGTCGAGCAGCTCGAGCCCGCTGGTCCGGTCCCACTCGCGCCGGGACAGCTCACCGGGACGCAGCGGAAGCGCCAGGTCGCGGACCAGGGCGTTGAGGTGACGGTTGCGGATCACGTCGCTGAGGTGGGCCCGTAGTGCCTCACCCTTCTTGCCGGTGATCTCGTCGGCACGGGCGATCACGTTGTCGAGGCCGTCGTACTGGTTGATCCAGCGGGCGGCGAAACCCGGTCCCACGCCCGGCACGCCGGGCAGGTTGTCGGAGGTCTCCCCCACGATGGCCGCGAGCTCGGGATAGCGGTGCGGTGGGACGCCGTACTTCTCCTCGACGGCGGCGGGGGTGAGGCGGGCCAGGTCGCTGACGCCGCGCATCGGGTAGAGGACGGTGGAGTTCTCGGTGACCAGCTGGATCGAGTCGCGGTCGCCGGTGAGGATCAACACCTCCATCCCGTCGGCGAGTGCCTCGGTGGTGAGCGTGGCGATGATGTCGTCGGCCTCGTAGCCGTCGAGCTCCATGTGCATGATCCGCATGTGGTCGAGCATCTGCTGGATCAGCGGCAGCTGGCTGCGGAACTCGTCGGGCGTCTTGTTGCGCTTGGCCTTGTACTCGCTGTATTCGGCCAACCGGAACGTCTGCCGGGACTTGTCGAACGCGACTGCGACGTGCGTCGGGCGCTCGTCTCGCAGCACGTTGACCAGCATCGAGGTGAACCCGTAGACCGCGTTGGTGTGCTGCCCGGTGGCCGTGGAGAAGTTCTCCACCGGCAGCGCGAAGAAGGCGCGGTAGGCGAGCGAGTGCCCGTCGAGCAGCAACAGGCGAGGACGGGCCGGGGCGACAGGGTTCTCAGGCACGTTGCGACTCTAGCGACCGACAGGGACATCCGCCGACCCCGGCACCGGCGGCATTGGGCACAATGCGCACATGAGCAGACCATCCATGGATCCAGCACAGATCGACGAGCTCTTGGCCTCGATGCCCGAGGGTCAGGGGGCGCTCAACGAGAAGATGGGCGTCGAGGTCATCGAGGTCACCCCGGAGCGCATCATGGCGACCATGCCGGTCGCCGGCAACACGCAGCCCTACGGCCTCCTCCACGGGGGCGCTTCGGTGGTGCTCGCCGAGACGCTGGGATCGATCGGGTCCGCGATCCACGCTTGGCCGGACAAGATCGCAGTGGGCGTTGACATCAACGCCACCCACCACCGCTCGGCCACCGGCGGCGTGGTCACCGGGGTGGCGACACCCGCGCACCTGGGCCGCAGCAGCTGCACCTGGGAGATCGTGATCACCAACGAGGAGGGCAAGCGCCTGTGCACCTCACGGATCACCTGCGCCCTCATCGCTGCGCCCTGAGGGGTCCCGCGCGTTCCTGAGAGGCACCAGAGCCACCCGGGCCCCCGCACCGAGGGTCAGGCGCTGTCGCGCTGACGGCGCAGGGAGCGACGTTGGGCCAGGACCTGCCCCAACGGCTGGCGGTGCGGCGCTGAGGTCGGGCGCCGCCCGCTGAGCTTCATCCGTACGACGTGGGTCGGCGCGATCCGCAGGACGGCCTGGGGCGCGAGCGCCATCCGGGCCAGGAACCGGTGCGCGTCACGCGAGTTGCTCAGCGAGGCTGCCGCGACGTGTCCCACGCCCTGCTCCTCGGCGTGCTGGACCGCGGCCTCCATCAGCTGGTGACCGATCCCTCGGCGCCGGAACGCCGGCGCGACGTGGGGAGAGATCGCCTGCACCGCGACCTCGGAGTTGAACGGGGTGAGCGGGCTCGTGCGCAGGATCACGGCACCGGCAACGGCGCCGTCACAGTCAGCGATGACGATCTGTTCTGCCGGGTTCTCTGCGATCCTGCCGATCACCTCCTTCATCTCCTCGAGGAGGTCCGAAGGGGTACCCCGTCGCAACAGGTCGCTCCACAGTCCCACCAACGCTGCGGCATCGTCGGTGGTGGCTCCGCGCAGCGTCGCTGCTGTCCTGCTCATGAATCAGCCCTTCCCGGCTTGGTGCTCCGGGACGGAGACTACGCTCGGCCCCGCCCGCCATGCCAGAGGAGTCCCCCTTGCCCGGAATCGGCACCCTCGTCAACGTCGCCACCGTCCTGCTCGGTGCGCTGCTCGGACTTCTCCTGGGCAACCGACTTCCCCAGCGCACCCGGGAGCTGGTCACCGACGCGCTCGGCCTGGTCACCCTGCTCATCGCAGCCGTCAGCGCCTTCGAGGTGCTCAGCCCGGCACTGTCCGCGGCGGTGGGTGACAGTGCGCCGATGCTGATCCTCCTGGCGTCCATGCTGATCGGCGGGATCGTCGGGTCACTGCTCCGACTCGAATCACGGGTCGCGAGCCTGGGCGGATGGCTCCAGTCCCGGCTCCAGGGCGGCGCCGAGTCGGCCGAGCGGCACCGGTTCATCGAGGGCTTCGTCACCGCCTCCCTGGTCTTCTGCACCGGCCCACTCACCATCCTGGGTTCCCTCAACGACGGACTGGGCAACGGCGCCGACCAGCTCTACCTGAAGTCCGCCCTCGACGGCTTCGCGGCCATCGCGTTCGCTGCGGCATTCGGGTGGGGCGTCGCAGCCAGCATCCTGACCGTAATCACGGTGCAGGGCGCCCTCACCCTGGTCGGCGTGGCACTGGGCGACGTACTGCCCGAAGCGCACCTTGCTGCGATCACGGCCGTGGGTGGCCTGATCCTGGTCGGCGTCGCTCTGCGCCTGCTGCGGATCCGCGAGCTCGCCGTCGCAGACCTGCTGCCGGCGCTCCTCGTCGCCCCGGTCGCGGTGGAAGTCGTCGTCCTCCTGCGCTGAACACAGTTTGGACACAGGACGGTGACAAAGCCGCCATTCGTCTATGACCTGGGTCACCCTGTGGATATAGTCCCGCTCAGTCCGAAGCCGGGATGGCGGCTGGACGTGTCCGGAATCCGTATGCGACAGGAGCCCTTCGTGCAACGGCGACTCACCCGATTCCTGAGCCTGGTGCTGGGGGTGTTCGCGCTCGCACTCATCGCCGGCGCCGCACCTTCCGCCGTGGCCGCCGGGAACACCCTGACCGGAACCGTGATCGACATCAACGGAGCTGCGGTGCCTGAGGTGACCGTCACGGTGGCCTCGGCCGATGGCAAGTTCACCGAGGACGTCGTCTCGGACGCCCAGGGTGGCTTCACCGTCGAGACCCCCGGCCCCGGTGACTATGTCGTCAAGGTCGACCCCGAGAAGGTCCCGCCCGGCGTGCGCGTCCCGGAGAAGGCCGAGGAGGGAGTCTCCATCACCCTCCCCTCGGACAAGATCGTCGAGCTCAAGCTCCGGCTGACCGAATCGGTCCACGGCACGATCCTCAACCAGGACGGTGACGCCAAGACCCCCGTCGAAGGGGTCCAGATCGTCGTCGAGTCCTCGGACGGTGAGTTCACCGAGACCGCCACCTCGGACGCCGAGGGCAAGTGGAGCGTGTTCCTCCCCGAGCCCGGGACCTACAAGGTCTTCGTCGACAAGGACGAGCTCCCCGACGGCGTCTCGGTCCGCGACGGCTACAAGTCAGAGGTCACGGCCAACGTCGGCGCGGGGATCCAGCGCACACTGATCTTCCCGATGGGCAAGGACAACCGCCAGGTGCTGAGCACCTCCGACAAGGCCCTCCAGCTGGTCGTCGAGGGTGTCCGCTTCGGTCTGCTGCTCGCGCTGGCTGCGCTGGGGCTCTCCCTCATCTTCGGGACCACCGGCCTGGTGAACTTCGCCCACGGCGAGATGATCGCGCTCGGCGCGATCATCGCCTGGGCGATGAACACGAACGGCGTCCCCTTCTTCGTGGCTGCCCTGCTGGCGGTGCTGATCTGCACCTTGGCCGGTGGCGCCCAAGAAGTCGGCCTGTGGAGACCCTTGCGGAAACGGAAGACGGGTCTGATCGCGATGATGATCGTGACCATCGGTCTCTCGATCTTCGCCCGCTTCGTCTTCCAGTACTTCATGGGTGGCGACAACAAGTCGTACGCCGACTACGTGATCCAGGACGGCATCAACTTCGGCCCGATCTCGCTCGCACCGCGTGACCTCTGGAGCATGGCGATCGCCCTGGTGATCCTGGTTCTGGTCGGTCTCTTCGTGATCCACAGCCGGACCGGCAAGGCAATGCGGGCAGTCTCGGACAACCCGGCCCTCGCCGCAGCCTCCGGAATCGACGTGAACCGGGTGATCCTGTTCGTGTGGGTGATGGGCGGTGGACTCGCGGCCCTGTCGGGGATCCTGCTCGGCCTCTCCCAGCAGGTGAAGTTCGACATGGGCTTCGACCTGCTGCTGCTGGTCTTCGCCGGCGTCACCCTGGGCGGCCTCGGAACCGCCTTCGGCGCCCTGGCGGGCAGCCTGGTCGTGGGCATGTTCGTCACGGTCTCAACCCTTTGGATCCCGCCGGAGCTGAAGAACATCCCAGCGTTCGCCGTGCTGATCCTGATCCTGCTGTTGCGGCCCCAGGGCATCCTGGGCCGATCCGAACGAGTCGGTTGAGGAGACTGTCATGGAATGGGGATCAATCTTCTCTCAAACGGCCTCGGCCCTGATCGGTTGGGAAGTCGTCGCCTACTGCCTCGCGGCAATGGGACTGAACATCCACTTCGGCTACACCGGCCTGCTCAACTTCGGCCAGGCCGGCTTCATGGCCATGGGCGCCTACGGCGTGGCCATGGGCATCTCGACGTTCGGCATGAGTCTTCCTGTCGCGCTGCTGTTCGCCATCGCCTGGACCGTCGTCCTGGCAATGCTGCTCGGCATCCCGACCCTGAGGTTGCGAGCCGACTACCTGGCCATCGTCACCATCGCCGCCGGTGAGATCATCCGGCTCTTCTTCCGCTCGGCCACCCTGAGCGAGTGGACCGGTGGCTCCGACGGTCTCCAGGGCTCCCCGGTGTTCAGCACGGAGTTCCGGAACCTGAACATCTACAGCGGCGGACTCGACATCGGACCGCTCAACCTCTCGCAGTACACCCTGTGGGTGGTCACGGTCGGATGGGTGCTGGTCATCCTCGGGATCCTGATCACCTGGCTCCTGATGAGCAGCCCGTGGGGCCGCGTCATCAAGGGCATCCGTGAGGACGAGGACGCGGTACGCAGCCTCGGCAAGAACGTGTTCGCCTACAAGATGCAGAGCCTGATCATCGGTGGTCTGTTCGGAGCCGCCGCGGGCATGGTGATCGCCCTGGCGAACTCGTCGGCCAACCCGGACAACTTCGCGCCGCAGTACACCTTCTTCGCCTATACCGTGCTGCTGCTCGGTGGCGCCGCACGAGTGTTCGGCCCGGTCGTCGGTGCCGTGATCTTCTGGGGTTCGCTGGTCTTCCTCGACGCGTTCCTCAAGGCGGCCAAGGGTGCCGGCTACATCTCGGACTCGATCATGACCTACACCCAGATCGGACAGGTCCGCTTCATCCTGGTCGGACTGGTGCTGATGCTGCTGATGATCTACCGCCCCCAGGGAATCTTCGGCGACAAGAAGGAGCTGCAGCTCGATGCCCGCTGACAACGAACCATCCACCGCCGACACCAGCGAAGCCGGAACCGTCGAGACCAGGCGTGAGCCCGGCGAGCGTGCCAAGGCGGCCGTCGCCGCCCTGCGCACCGCGGAACAGCGCCCGGGCGGGTCGAAGCCGGACCCGATCCTGGTCGCCGACAACGTGGTCCGCACCTTCGGTGGCCTGACCGCCGTCGACGTCGAGCACGTCGAGATCCAGCGTGGTGCGATCACGGCCCTCATCGGTCCGAACGGGGCTGGCAAGACGACGTTCTTCAACCTTCTGACCGGCTTCGACAAGCCGGACAGCGGCCTGTGGAAGTTCAACGGCGACGACATCTCCAAGCTGGCGCCGCACAAGGTCGCCCGCAAGGGCATGGTGCGCACCTTCCAGCTGACCAAGTCGCTGGCCCGGATGACGGTCCTGGAGAACCTCCGCCTCGGCGCGAGCGACCAGAAGGGCGAGAGGCTGTGGGCCTCGATCCTGCCCTTCCTCTGGATGGAACAGGAGGCGAAGGTCACCGAACGGGCCGACGAGCTCCTGGAGCTCTTCAACCTCGTCCGTGTGCGCAACGACTATGCCGGCAGCCTGTCCGGCGGGCAGCGCAAGCTCCTCGAGATGGCGCGTGCACTGATGGTCGGTCCGGACATGGTCATGCTCGACGAACCGATGGCAGGCGTGAACCCTCGACTGCGCCAAAGCCTCAACGAGCACATCAGAGGCCTGCGCGAGCAGGGCATGACGGTCGTCTTCGTCGAGCACGACATGGACGTCGTACGCGACGTGTCCGACTGGGTCATCGTGATGGCCCAGGGACAGGTGGTCGCCGAGGGCCCACCCGACGAGGTGATGGCGCAGCAGGCCGTGATCGACGCCTATCTCGGCGCCCACCACGACGCGCCGCTCACCCTCGAGGAGGAGGAGCAGCAGATGCAGGAGGCTGCGGACGTGATCGCGAAGGAAGAAGAGGAAGAGGGCACCGCATGAGCAAGAAGTCCGGGGCCAACGCCTACGAGAACGCAAGTGGTGAGTCTGCCGCGATCGACCGCGCGGAGCACCTCGCGGCCGCCGAGGGCGCACTCCTGCGCGCCGATGACCTGACCGCGGGCTACATCCCCGAGGTCAACATCCTCAACCACTGCGACTTCCACGTGAACGAGGGTGAGCTGGTCGGCATCATCGGTCCGAACGGGGCCGGCAAGTCGACCCTGCTGAAGGCGATCTTCGGGCTGGTCACGGTTCGCGAGGGAGACATCACCCTCCGGGGCCAGTCCCTGCGTGGCAAGAAGGCCAACCAGCTGGTCGACATGGGTGTCGGGTTCGTGCCCCAGACGGAGAACGTCTTCCCGACACTCACCGTCGAGGAGAACATGCAGATGGGCCTCTTCCTGCGGCCCAAGAAGTTCTCCGAGCGCTGGGACTACGTCGTCGACCTGTTCCCGCGCCTGTCCGACCGACGCAAGCAGCGAGCCGGGTCCCTCTCCGGCGGTGAGCGGCAGATGGTCGCCATGGCCCGGGCCCTGATGATGGAGCCCTCCGTGCTGCTCCTCGACGAGCCGTCCGCGGGTCTCTCCCCCGTCCTGCAGGACGAGGTCTTCATCTTGACCAAGCGGATCAACCGCACCGGCGTCAGCGTGATCATGGTCGAGCAGAACGCCCGCCGCTGCCTGCAGATCTGCGACCGCGGCTACGTGCTGGACCAGGGCCGCAACGCCTATACCGGTGCTGGTTCGGACCTGATGAACGATCCGCACGTCATCTCGCTCTACCTGGGGACCCTGGCCAAGGCCTGACTCCTCGCCCGAGCCGTCGTACGTCGTCACTCACCGAGTGGCGACCTGCGGCGGCTCGGTCTCATTTCGGCGTAGGAGCCCGGGGCCGAGGGGCAGCCCTTCCGCGTTCCAGTGCCACGTCCGAGAACGCCGAACGGGGCCGGCACGGTTTCCCGTGCCGGCCCCGCCGGTCTTGCCTGTGCTCGTCAGGAGCGGTGATCAGCCGATGTCGTCAGCCGAGATCTCGCCCTGGCTGGCCTTGACGAACTCGTAGGTGCCGTCGGCCTTGTACTGGTAGATGCCGATGAACGCGGTGCCCGGGTCACCGTTGTCCAGGAAGTCGATCGGACCGCTGTAGCCGTCGTAGTCGATGTCCTCTCCGGCCTCGAGCAGGTCCTTGCACTCCTTGAAGGTCTTGCACTTGGTGCCCTCGCGGGAGACGCCCGGAAGCTCCTTGGCGATGGCCGGACCTGCGTCCGACTTGGCGGCAATGGCAGCCAGGCCCATCAGCACCGTGCCGTCGTAGGACTCAGCGGCATAGCTCCAGTCCTGCAGCTTCGGGTCGACCGTCGCAAGACGCTTCTTCAGGTCGTCCGTGGCGGCAACGCCCGGGAGCGAGCCCTTGACGTTCGGACCCATCGTGCCGGGGTCGAAGTCCTTGGAGAAGTCGCTCAGGTTGCCGTCGACCAGGTAGATCTTCTTGGTCGCCGGTCCCACGCCCTGCTTGACGAGCTCAGGAATGATCTTCTTGGTCTCGTCGAAGCCGATCAGGACGATCGCCTCGGGGTCAGCAGCCTTGATCGAGGAGACCTCGGTCGAGTAGTTCGCTGCCTTGGGGTCATAGATGATCTTCTCCACGACCTCGGCGTTGGCCGCCTTCACGTTCTTCTCGACGTGCCCGGCGAGCCCGGTGCCGTAGGCGTCCTGGAGGGCCAGGATGCCGACGGTCGCGTTGCCGTCCTCGATGATCGTGTCAGCCAGCACCCGACCCTGCAGGGTGTCCGGCGGAGCGGTGCGGAAGTAGAGCCCGTTGTCGCAGTAGGTGCTGAACTGGTCCGAGGTGTTGGCCGGGGACATCTCGACCATGCCCTGGCTGGTGATCTTCTCGATCACCAGCAGCGACACGCTCGAGGACGCTGCGCCCACGACGACGTCGGCCTTCTTGGCGATGAGGCTGTCCACCGACTGCGAGGCGATCGGGTTCTGGGCATCACCGGAGTCGGAGTGCACCACCTTCACGTCCTTGCCGAGCACACCTCCGGCCTCGTTCATGTCCTTGACGGCCAGGTCGACGGCCGCGAACTCCGGCGGGCCGAGGAATGCCAGCGAACCGGTCTGCGGAAGCAGCGTGCCAACCGTGAAGGTCCCGTCGCCCTTGACGTTCGGGAACTCCTTGACCTTGCAGTCATCGGAACTCTTCGACGACTTCTCGCTCGCGTTGTCGGACGCGTTGTTGTCGGAATCGTCCTTGTCCGTTCCACACGAGGCGCCAAGCGCCAGAACGGCTCCGATTGCAATTGCCGTCCCGAGACGCAATTTCTTGGTGGGGCGAATCATTGACCCTCCGGTTCTCCACTGGCTCAGCCGTGATGTGACACACGACACTTGTGGGAGAAACCTAGTACCAACCGCGCGCGCTGAGCGGGAGACGAAGGGGCCGTTGCCAATTCGTGACCTTACGTATACCTCAGCCCTCGTGGCCGGTCACGGTGCTCTCTGGCGCTGACGGACCGTGGACGCCGTGCTCGACCACCCCGTCGGCCACCTGGCGCATCGACAGACGGAGGTCCATCGCGGTCTTCTGGATCCAACGGAAGGCGTCCGGCTCGGAGATGTCGAGGTCGCGCTGAAGGATGCTCTTCGCGCGCTCGACCGCCTTACGCGCCTCGAGGCGCTCGGTCAGGTCGGCGATCTCGTCCTCGAGGCTGGTCAGCTCCGCGAAGCGGCTGACCGCCATCTCGATCGCGGGCACCAGGTCGTTGCGCGAGAACGGCTTGACCAGGTAGGCCATCGCGCCGGCATCGCGTGCTCGCTCGACCAGGTCACGCTGCGAGAAGGCAGTGAGGATGACGACCGGCGCGATCCGCTGGTGCGCGATCCGCTCGGCGGCGGAGATCCCGTCCAGGCGCGGCATCTTCACGTCGAGGATGACCAGGTCTGGCCGGAGCTCTTCGACGAGTGCTATCGCCTGCTCGCCGTCACCTGCCTGGCCCACGACGTCGTACCCCTCCTCGCCGAGCATCTCGGCGAGGTCCATCCGGATCAACGCCTCGTCCTCTGCAATGACGACACGACGGGAGGCGCTGGCGGGGTCGGGTGCCTGGTTCACTCCCCCAGACTATGACCGAGCGGGGTACGCCGTCGATTTCCACGGGCTGCGTGCCCCCGGCGCCACGCGGTCAGGTAGCCTTTCCCGGCCAGCCCCGGTAGTCCAACGGCAGAGACGATGCACTCAAACTGCATACAGTGTGGGTTCGAATCCCACCCGGGGTACTCGCTCGATCCGGAGCCTCATCGACCAGCTGGTCGAATGCCCTCGCGTCGATAGGCAGGCGCGATCTCGTTGATGGCGTCGCCCATCCGGTGGATCCGGAGTGCGTTCGTCGAGCCCGGGATCCCCGGGGGCGCACCCGCGATGATCACCACGTAGTCGCCCTCCTTGACCCGTCCCGACTTCAGCAGTGCCTCGTCGACCTGACGCACCATCTCGTCGGTGTGCTCGACCGGGGCGGTCTTGAAGGTCTCCACGCCCCACGACATCGACAGCTGCGAACGGGTGGAGGCGAGCGGGGTGAAGGCCAGCACCGGGATCGAGCTGCGGTAGCGCGAGAGCCGACGAGCCGAGTCGCCGCTCTGGGTGAAGGCGACGAGGAACTTCGCATTGACCCGGTGGCCGACCTCGGCAGCGGCCTTGGCGATGACTCCCCCACGCGTGCGCGGGTTCCAGGTGATCGCCGCCATGTTGTCCAGCTCGTGCGCCTCCGTGGAGGCGACGATGCGGGCCATCGTCTCCACGGTGATGATCGGATAGGCACCGATGCCCGTCTCCCCCGACAGCATCACCGCATCGGCGCCGTCGAGCACCGCGTTGGCCACGTCGGAGGCCTCGGCACGCGTCGGCGCCGGCGCGGAGATCATCGACTCCAGCATCTGTGTCGCCACGATCACCGGCTTCGCGTTGCGGCGGGCCTTCTCGATCAGGCGCTTCTGCAGGAACGGCACGTCCTCGAGCGGGCACTCGACGCCGAGGTCACCCCTCGCGACCATCAGCCCGTCGAATGCCTTCACGATGCCGTCGATGTTCTCGATCGCCTGCGGCTTCTCGATCTTCGCGATCACGGGGACGTGCACGCCCTCCTCGTCCATGATCCGGCGTACGTCGTCAGCGTCGGCCGCACTGCGCACGAAGCTGAGGGCGATGAAGTCCACCGAGAGGCCGAGCGCGAACCGCAGGTCGGCGATGTCCTTCTCCGAGAGCGCGGGGACGTTCACCGCGACGCCGGGAAGGTTGATGCCCTTGTGGTTGCTGACCCGGCCACCGACGACGACCTCGGTGACGACATCGGTCCCCTCGACGGCGACCACCTTCAGTCGCACTTTGCCGTCGTCGATCAAGATCGGATCGCCGGGCCCGACGTCTCCCGGCAGGCCGGCGTACGTCGTGGAGCCGATGCGGGCGTTGCCGGGGACGTCGCGGGTGGTGATGGTCCACTGCTCCCCCGCCATCAACAGCGCAGGACCGTCGGGGAAGAGCCCCAGGCGGATCTTGGGGCCTTGCAGGTCGGCGAAGATGCCCACACCCCGGCCGGTGTCGTCCGAGGCCTTGCGCACCCGGTGGTAGACCTCGCGGTGGTCCTCGTGCGTGCCGTGGCTCATGTTCAGACGAGCGACGTTCATCCCGGCGTCGACCAGGTTCCGGATCGCTTCGGGTGTCGAGGTTGCTGGGCCCAGGGTGCAGACGATCTTTGCTCTACGCACACCTTGACCCTATCGCTCGTGTGGGCCGAGGCCCTGTTGCCCGCCCAGATGACACCGGACCGCCATGTGCTAGCCACTTTCGCTTCGAGCACATGACGGTCCGGTGATGACCCAATGAGAAGGCCCAGTGAGACGGCCCAGTGAGACGGCTGCGGCTCAGACCACCAGCGGCCGAGCCGTGGGCGGGATCGGCGCCGGCAGGTTGGTCGAACCGTTGAGGAACTCGTCCACCGCAGCCGCGGCGGAGCGTCCCTCGGCGATCGCCCACACGATGAGCGACTGGCCGCGACCGACATCGCCGGCCACGAACACTCCCTCGACCGATGATGAGTAGGAGTTGTCGCGTGCGACGTTCTTCCGCTCGTCCAGCTCCACTCCGAGCTGGTCAATCAGCCCGTCGGTCTCGGGGCCGGTGAAGCCCATCGCGAACAGCACGAGCTCGGCCGGGATCTCCCGCTCGGTGCCCTCGACCTCGCTCAGCCTGCCGTCCTGCATGACCACGTCGACCAGGAGCAGCGCCCGGACGTTGCCGTCCTCGTCACCGATGAACTTCTTGGTGGACACGGCATAGACCCGTTCGCCACCCTCCTCGTGGGCCGAGGAGACCTTGAAGGTCATCGGATAGGTCGGCCACGGCTGGTTCGACGGACGCTCCGCGGGCGGCTGCGGCATGATCTCGAGCTGGGTGATCGATGCTGCACCGTGACGGATCGAGGTCCCGAGGCAGTCCGCTCCGGTGTCACCGCCACCGATGATCACGACGTTCTTGCCGTCGGCCCGGATCTGCTCCGAGCCGTCGGAGGTCGCCGGCTCGCCGAGCGAGGCCCGGTTCGACTGCGGCAGGAACTCCATGGCCTGGTGGATGCCGGCGAGCTCCCTGCCCTCGATCGGCAGGTCGCGCGGCGTGGTCGAGCCCATGGCGAGCACGACCGCGTCATAGCGGTCACGCAGCTCGTTGCCGGTGATCTCCTCGCCGACGTTCACGCCCGCCCGGAAGACGGTTCCCTCGCGGCGCATCTGGTCGAGGCGACGGTCCAGGTGCTGCTTCTCCATCTTGAACTCGGGGATGCCGTAGCGCAGCAGGCCACCGATCTTGTCGGCGCGCTCGTAGACCGCGACGGTGTGACCCGCGCGGGTGAGCTGCTGTGCGGCAGCCAGGCCCGCGGGACCGGAGCCGATCACGGCGACGGTCTTCCCGGTCAGCCACTCCGGCGGCTGGGGCCGGACGAAGCCCGACTCCCATGCCTTGTCGATGATCGAGACCTCGACGTTCTTGATGGTCACCGGGTCCTGGTTGATGCCCAGGACACAGGCCGTCTCGCACGGTGCCGGGCAGAGCCGACCGGTGAACTCCGGGAAGTTGTTCGTCGCGTGAAGTCGGTCGATCGCGCCTTCCCAGTCGTCGCGCCAGACCAGGTCGTTCCACTCGGGAATGATGTTCCCGAGCGGGCAGCCCTGGTGGCAGAACGGGATCCCGCAGTCCATGCAGCGACCGGCCTGCTTGGTGATGATCGGCAGCAGGGCCCGCCCGGCTCCACCGGGGTAGACCTCGTTCCAGTCCTTGACCCGCTCGTCGACGGGACGGCGGTTTGCAACCTCGCGGCCTTCCTTCAGAAAGCCCTTGGGGTCAGCCATGAAGCACCTCCATGATCCGGGCCGCTGCCTGCTCCTCGTCGAGGCCCTCGGCGAGCGCTTCCGCACGCGTCTCGAGGACTCTCTTGAAGTCGCTGGGCATGACCTCGGTGAAACGGGCAACGTTCGTGGCCCAGTCGGTCAGCAGCTCCTCGGCGACCGTGGATCCGGTCTCCTCGAAGTGCTTGGTGACAAGCGTGTGCAGCTCCTCGGCGGCCTCGCCCCCGACCGGCCCGAGCTCGACGAGCTCCGGGTTGACCCGGCCCTCGTCGATGTCGAGCACGAAGGCGTAGCCACCCGACATACCGGCCGCGAAGTTGCGTCCGGTCGGGCCGAGGATCACCACACGACCACCGGTCATGTATTCACAGCCATGGTCGCCCACGCCTTCGACCACCAGGGAGGCACCCGAGTTGCGCACCGCGAAGCGTTCGCCGGCCTGTCCCCGCAGGAACACCTCGCCCGACGTGGCTCCGTAGCCGATCGTGTTCCCGGCGATCACCTGCTGCGAGGCATCGAACGTCGCGGCACGATCGGGGCGTACGACGACCCGTCCGCCCGAGAGTCCCTTGCCGACGTAGTCGTTGGCGTCGCCCTCGAGGCGCAGCGTGACGCCCTTCGGCACGAAGGCACCGAAGGACTGCCCGGCAGAGCCCGTGAACGTGATGTCGATGGTGTTCTCGGGCAGGCCCTCACCGCGATACTTCTTGGTGACCTCGTGGCCGAGCATCGTGCCGACGGTCCGGTTCACGTTGCGGACCTCGACCTGGGCACGGACCGGCTCACCGTTCTCCAGCGCGGGAGCGGCTATCCGGATCAGCTCGTTGTCGAGCGCCTTGTCCAGACCGTGGTCCTGGCCGGTGGTATTGCGACGAGCGGCGCCCTCGGGAAGTGCCGGGACGTGCAGGATCGGCGTCAGGTCGAGACCCGAGGCCTTCCAGTGACCGACAGCCTTCTCCACGTCGAGCGACTCGACCTGGCCCACGGCCTCGTCGATGGAGCGGAAGCCGAGCTCGGCCAGCAGCTCGCGCACCTCTTCAGCGATGTAGGTGAAGAAGTTGACGACGTACTCCGCCTTGCCGCTGTAGCGCTCACGCAGGACGGGGTTCTGCGTCGCGACGCCCACCGGGCAGGTGTCGAGGTGGCACACCCGCATCATGATGCAGCCGGAGACCACCAGTGGCGCGGTGGCGAAGCCGAACTCCTCGGCCCCCAGCAACGCAGCGATGACCACGTCGCGCCCGGTCTTCAGCTGGCCGTCGGTCTGTACGACGATGCGGTCGCGCAGGTTGTTCAGCAACAGCGTCTGCTGGGTCTCGGCCAGGCCGAGCTCCCAGGGACCACCGGCGTGCTTGAGCGACGTGAGCGGCGATGCGCCGGTCCCGCCGTCGTGGCCGGAGACGAGCACCACGTCCGCGTGCGCCTTCGAGACGCCTGCCGCGACGGTGCCCACGCCGACCTCTGCCACCAGCTTCACGTGGACCCGAGCCACCGGATTGGCGTTCTTCAGGTCGTGGATCAGCTGTGCGAGGTCCTCGATGGAGTAGATGTCGTGGTGCGGCGGCGGCGAGATCAGGCCCACGCCGGGCGTGCTGTGCCGGGTCTTGGCCACCCACGGGTAGACCTTGTGACCGGGCAGCTGACCACCCTCGCCGGGCTTGGCACCCTGCGCCATCTTGATCTGGATGTCGTCGGAGTTGGTCAGGTATTCCGAGGTGACCCCGAATCGACCGGACGCGACCTGCTTGATCGACGAGCGACGGGTCGGGTCATAGAGGCGCTCGGGGTCCTCACCACCCTCGCCGGTGTTCGACTTGCCGCCGAGCTGGTTCATCGCGATCGCCAGCGTCTCGTGCGCCTCCATGCTGATCGAGCCATAGGACATGGCACCGGTGGAGAAGCGCTTGACGATCTCGGAGACCGGCTCGACCTCGTCGATCGGGATCGGCTGGCGGCCTGCCGACTCCGCGTCCTTGAACTTGAAGAGCCCGCGCAGGGTCATCAGCCGTTCGGACTGCTCGTTGACGCGAGCGGTGTACTCCTTGAACACGTCGTAGCGGCCGGCACGCGTCGAGTGCTGGAGCCTGAAGACAGTCTCCGGGTCGAACAGGTGCGGCTCGCCGTCACGACGCCACTGGTACTCGCCGCCGATCTTCAGCTCGCGCTGCGCGGCCTGGATGCCGCTGACCGGGTAGGCGATGTCGTGACGCATCTTGACCTCGCGGGCGATCTCCTCGATGCCGATGCCGCCCAGCTTCGAGGTGGTGCCGGTGAAGTACTTGTCGATGACCTCTTGGGAGAGGCCGACCGCCTCGAAGATCTGGGCACCGGTGTAGGAGGCCACCGTGGAGACGCCCATCTTGGACATCACCTTGAGCACGCCCTTGCCCAGTGACTTCACCAGGTTGCGGACCGCCTGCTCGGGCTCGGCCTTGACGTAGTAACCCTCGCGGGCGAGGTCCTCGACGGACTCCATCGCCAGGTAGGGGTTGACGGCCGCGGCGCCGAAGCCGACCAGCAGGGCCACGTGGTGGACCTCGCGGACGTCACCGGCCTCGACGATCAGGCCGACCTGGGTGCGGGTCTTCTCGCGGACCAGGTGGTGGTGCACGGCAGCGGTCAGCAGCAGCGACGGGATCGGTGCCTTGAACTGGTCCGCGTGCCGGTCCGAGAGGACGATGATGCGGGCCCCGTCGGCGATCGCGTCGGAGACCTCCTGGCAGATCTCGTCGATCCGCGCCGCCATCGCCGGTGCACCCTCCTCGACCTCGTAGAGGCCGCGCGAGACGTGGGTGATGAACCCGGGCATGTCACCGTCACGGTTGATGTGACGGATCTTGGCGAGGTCGTCGTTGTCGATCACCGGGAACGGGAGCACGACCTGGCGGCACGAGGCCGGGGTCGGCTCGAGCAGGTTGGACTCCGGCCCGATGGTGCCGTTGAGCGAGGTGACCAGCTCTTCGCGGATCGCATCGAGCGGTGGGTTGGTGACCTGCGCGAAGAGCTGCGCGAAGTAGTCGAAGAGCAACCGGGGCTTCTCCGACAGCGCAGCGATCGGCGAGTCCGTCCCCATCGAGCCAATCGGCTCGGCGGCGGTGTTCGCCATCGGGGTCAGCAGGACCCGCAGCTCCTCCTCGGTGTAGCCGAAGATCTGCTGGCGCCGGGTGACCGAGGCGTGCGTGTGCACGATGTGCTCGCGGTTCGGCACGTCGTTGAGGTGGATCAGGCCGGCGTGCAGCCACTCCTCGTAGGGGTTCTCGGTGGCGAGGGAGGTCTTGATCTCCTCGTCCTCGATGATCCGGTGCTCGTCGGTGTCGACCAGGAACATCTTGCCGGGCTGCAGGCGACCCTTGCGGACCACGGTGGCCGGGTCGATGTCGAGCACCCCGACCTCGGAGGCCAGCACGACGAGACCGTCGTCGGTGACCCAGTAGCGGGAGGGTCGCAGGCCGTTGCGGTCCAGCACGGCGCCGACCTGGGCACCGTCGGTGAAGACGACACAAGCCGGTCCGTCCCAGGGCTCCATCATCGCGGAGTGGAACTCGTAGAAGGCGCGACGCTTCGCGTCCATCTCGGTGTGGTTCTCCCACGCCTCGGGGATCATCATCAGCACCGAGTGCGGCAGCGAGCGGCCACCCATGTGCAGGAGCTCGAGCACCTCGTCGAAGGATGCGGAGTCGGATGCACCCGGGGTGCAGATCGGGTACAGGCGCTCGAGGTCGCCGGGGATCAGGTCCGAGGACAGCAGCGCCTCGCGGGCCCGCATCCAGTTCCGGTTGCCCATCACGGTGTTGATCTCACCGTTGTGGGCGATGAAGCGGAACGGGTGCGACAGCGGCCAGCTCGGGAAGGTGTTGGTCGAGAACCGCGAGTGGACCACGGCCACGGCCGAGGCGACCCGCTCGTCGACGAGGTCGGGGAAGACCTGGTCGAGCTGCTCGGTGGTGAGCATGCCCTTGTAGGCGATGGTGCGCGAGGAGAGCGAGGGGAAGTAGACATCCGTCTCGCGCTCGGAGCGCTTGCGCAGCACGAAGGCCAGGCGCTCCAGCGCCATCCCGGTGACCCGCTGCCCGTCACCTGCGACGAAGATCTGCTGGAAGGCAGGCATGCAGTCCAGTGCGGTCTGCCCGAGGGGCTCGGAGTTGGTGGGCACCTCGCGCCATCCGAGCAGCTTCAGGCCCTCCTCGGCGGCGATCTGGCTGATCTGCTCGCGGGTCTTGGCGACCTGCTCGGCGTCACCGGGCAGGAAGGCCGTGCCGACGGCGTACGAGCCGGCCACGGGTAGTTCGAAGTCCACGACGTCACGGAAGAACGCGTCGGGCACCTGCATCAGGATGCCTGCGCCGTCACCCGAGTTGGGTTCGGCACCTGCGGCACCACGGTGCTCGAGGTTGCGAAGTGCGGTCAGCGCCTTCGACACGATGTCATGGCTGGCCACGCCGGTCAGGGTGGCTACGAAGGCAACGCCGCACGCATCGTGCTCGTTGGTTCCGTCGTAGAGACCCTGAGGCGGAGGGAATGCATGCATGGCATTCTCCCGTCGTCATCTGCGCCGGTCCGGTGTGCGGATCCGGCGAACTGGCAGTGAAAGAGGTGAATCTTTGCTGCAGGGGACGACACTGGCCCTCGCGGAGGGAAACAATAACACCCCGATGGGGTCCGAAAACACGCTCGCGCTCGCCCCGAGGGGGCGAGTGACCCTCATCTCACGCGTGGCGGCGGGTCAGGCGGATCCATCCGGAACCCGCCTGGATCACCCGACTGCTCCGCCGACTCCCATGCCCACCAGATAGGTCACCGCGAAGGCGACGCCGCCCAGCGCGACCTGTCGTCCGCCGCCGAACCACCACTGGCGACTGGTCACCCGGGTCACCACCGCGCCGCAGATGAACAGGGCCACGAGTGTGGCGACCATCGCCGGCCAGAGGCTGGTGACGCCGAACAGGAACGGCAGGACCGGGACCAGCGCTCCGACCGCGAAGGCGACGAAGGACGATCCGGCCGCGACGTACGGCGAGGAGAGCTCGCTCGGGTTGATCCCGAACTCCTCCATCGAGTGCACGGCGACCGCCGTGTCGACGTCGCGATGGACCTGGGCCGCGACCTCCTTGGCCAACGACTCCTCCAGCCCCCTGTCGGCCAGCATCGCGGCGAGCTCGGCCTGCTCGGCGCCCGGGTTCTCGATGATCTCCCGGCGCTCCTTGGCCACCTCGAACTCGGCCGCCTCCGCCTGGCTGGCCACCGAGGCGTATTCGCCGGCCGCCATCGAGAACGCCCCGGCGGCGAGCCCGGCCAGGCCCGCGAGCACGACGGCGGAGGCGCCGTCGGCGCTGCGGGTCCCGCCCGCGACCCCGGCGATCAACGCCGCGTTGGAGACCAGTCCGTCCATCGCGCCGAAGACAGCCGGCCGGAGCCAGCCCCCGGTGACGTCGGCGTGCTCATGCCCGACCACGTGTGCTGCTGGAAGATCGCCCATGGTGGTGAAACTAGCCCGCGACGGCGATCTCGTCACCGAAGGCGAGGCTCACCTGTCGGACTGCTCAGGGTCAACTCCACCGTCGGCGCCCCGGTCCGCGTCACGCGTTGGAGCAGGGGCTGCGTCCGCTGACTCGCCAGCAGCGTCATCCACGGACTCGGCGGCCGGGTCGAGGAAGACGCTCTCCTCGCGTCCCGGGCGGCGCTTCGTGGACCAGATGAAGTAGGCGACCGAGAGGACGAACAGGATGATCGAGGTCCACACGTTGAGTCGCAGGCCGAAGACGTCGTCCATCTGTACGTCGTCGATGCGGATGTACTCGATCCAGCCACGCCCCAGCGTATAGCCGGCGACGTAGAGCGCCATCACCCGGCCGAAGCCGAGCTTGAACTTGGCGTCGGCCCAGATCAGGATCCCGAAGATACCGAGGTTCCACACGCACTCATAGAGGAACGTGGGGTGGAAGGTGTCGTGGTCGAGATAACCCGTCGGCCGGTTGGCGACGTCGATCTCGAGGCCCCAGGGCTTGTCGGTCGGCTTGCCGAAGAGCTCCTGGTTGAAGTAGTTCCCCCAGCGGCCGAATGCCTGGGCAAGCAGCACGCCCGGGGCCAGCGAGTCGAGGATCGGGGTGAACCTCAGGCCCATCGTGCGGGCACCGATGAAGGCACCGAGCGCGCCGAGCGCGATCGCGCCCCAGATGCTCAGGCCACCGCGCCACACGTACAGCGCGGTGATCGGGTCCTTCCCCTCACCGAAGTAGAGGTGGTAGTCCGAGATCACGTGGTAGAGCCGGGCGCCGACCAGTCCGAAGGGAATCGCCCAGATCGCGATGTCCTGGATCTGCCCCGGCTTGCCGCCGCGGGCGACCCAGCGCTTCTCGCCGACCCAGATCGCGGCGACCACGCCGAGGATGATGCACAGGGCGTAGGCCCGGATCGGGAGGGGCCCGAGCTCCCAGACCGAGTCGGAGGGGCTCGGGATGGACTGCAGGATCATGAATCCGCCTTCAGCAGGGTGGAGATGTCACGCGCGAAGACCGCGGACGAGGTGTCCTGGCCCCAGAACATCGGGATCTCGTCGTTCTCGTCCACCAGGAAGACCTGGGTGCCGTGGGTGACGTCGTACCCACCGCTGGGCAGCTTCTCGCCCTTCTCGATGGCCACCTTGAACGCCTTGCCCAGCTCGAGGATCCGGTCCATCTTCGCCGTCGCACCGATGAACGTCGGGTCGAAGCGCTCGAGGTAGTCCCCCAGCACCTTCTCGGTGTCGCGGGCAGGGTCCGTGGTCACGAAGACGACCTCGACCTGCTTGCGCTCATCGTCATCGAGACGGGTCATCGCCGAGGCGATGTTGGCCATCACCATCTGGCAGATGTCCGGGCAGTTCGTGTAGCCGAAGAAGACCAGGGTGACCGGCTTGGTGGTGCCGTCCGTCAACCGGTAGTCGGCACCGGAGGTGTCCTTCAGGTCAGTGTCCGGAACCACCCAGGGAGTGCCCACGTCGCTGGACGACAGCGGCTTGCTGCCCTCGTCGCCGCCCGAGCAGCCGGTCAGCAGGAGCGCCAGGGCCATCCCCGAGGCAGCGAGGATGCCGGTGCTGTTGCGATCAGCCACGGCGTACGCCCCCGGCGAGGTCCTCGGTGAGCGCGCCCAGCGCGGCGAGACCCGCCGCACGGTCCGTACCGGCGTCGAGGAGGGTGCGCACGAACGCCGACCCGACGATCACGCCGTCGGCGAAGGCTGCGATCTCGGCGGCCTGGTCCCCGTTGGAGACACCCAGCCCCACGCCCACCGGCAGGTCGGAGGTGGCCTTGGTCCGCGCCACCAGGGGGCCGGCCAGGTCGCTGGTGCTGGTGCGCGCGCCGGTCACCCCCATCACTGCGGTGGCATAGACGAAGCCACGGCTCGCGGCGGTGGTCATCGCGATCCGCTCGTCGGTCGACGACGGCGAGACCAGGAACACCTTGTCGAGGTCGTGGGCGTCGGCCGCGGCGATCCAGTCCTGGCCGTAGTCGGGAGTGATGTCGGGGGTGATCAGTCCGGCACCACCCGCGGAGGCGAGGTCGGCTGCGAATCGGTCCACGCCATAGCGCTCGACCGGGTTCCAGTAGGTCATCACCAGGGTCGGCACACCCGCGGCGGCGACGGCCTCGACCGTGCGCAGGACGTCAGTGATCCGGATGCCACCCTCGAGCGCCTGCTGGGCGGCGGCCTGGATGGTCGGGCCGTCCATCACCGGATCGCTGTAGGGCAGGCCGATCTCGATCACGTCGCATCCGGCCGCGACCATCGTCCTCATCGCCTCGATGGATCCGTCGATGTCGGGGAACCCGGCGGGCAGGTAGCCGACCAGGGCGCTGCGGTTCTCCGTGCGGGCCTTCTCGAAGGCGATCGCGGCGCTCACTTGTCCGTCCCCTCGTCCTCGGCACCGAGGCCGAACCATTCGACTGCGGTCTCCATGTCCTTGTCGCCGCGGCCGGAGAGGTTGACCAGGATGGTCGCGTCCGGCCCCTTCTCGGCCTTGAGCTCCTCGGCCACCCGGAGCGCACCCGCCAGGGCGTGCGCGGACTCGACGGCCGGGATGATCCCCTCGGTGCGGGCGAGCAGCGCCAGTGCGTCCATCGCCTCCGCGTCGGTGACCGAGAGGTAGGCCGCGCGGCCGACCTGGCTGAGGTGCGAGTGCTGCGGACCGACGCCCGGGTAGTCCAGGCCGGCCGAGATCGAGTGCGACTCGATGGTCTGGCCGTCCTCGTCCTGGAGCACGTAGGTGCGGGCACCGTGCAGCACGCCGCTCTCCCCCGCGCCGATGGTCGCGGCGTGGCGTCCGGTCTCCACGCCGTCGCCGCCGGCCTCGAAGCCATAGATCTTGACGTCCTCGTCGTCGAGGAAGGCGGTGAACAGGCCGATCGCGTTCGAGCCGCCACCGACGCAGGCGGCGATGGCGTCGGGCAGTACGCCGTACTGGTCGAGGCTCTGCTGGCGGGCCTCGTCACCGATGCCGCGGCAGAAGTCACGGACCATGCTGGGGAACGGGTGCGGGCCCGCGGCGGTGCCGAAGAGGTACGCCGTGTGGTCGACGCTGGCCACCCAGTCACGCAGGGCCTCGTTGATGGCGTCCTTGAGCGTGGCCGACCCGGACTCCACCGGGATCACCTTGGCGCCGAGGAGCTGCATCCGGGCCACGTTGAGTGCCTGGCGCCGGGTGTCGACCGCGCCCATGTAGACGGTGCAGTCGAGACCGAAGTAGGCGGCGGCGGTCGCGCTGGCGACACCGTGCTGACCGGCACCGGTCTCGGCGATGACCCGGGTCTTGCCCATCCGCTTGGTCAGCATCGCCTGGCCGAGCACGTTGCGGATCTTGTGCGCACCCGTGTGGTTGAGGTCCTCGCGCTTGAGCAGGATCCTCACGCCGACCTTCTCCGAGAGCCGCTCGGCGTGGTAGAGCGGGCTCGGGGTGTTCGCGTAGTCGCGCAGGATCGCCTCGAAGGCGCCGGTGAACTCGGGGTCCGCCATCGCCTCCTCCCAGGCGACGGTGAGCTCATCGAGGGCGGCCACGAGGGCTTCCGGCATGAACCGGCCCCCGAAGTTCCCGAAGAATCCGCGGTCGTCGGCCTCGTATGACATCAGGCTCCTGCTTCCGGTTCGTTGCTGCTCGAGTGCGTGCGCGCGCTGGGCGTGGCCACGGCGCTCATCGCGCGCACGGTGGCCTCGGGGTCGCCGTCCTTGACCAGGGCCTCCCCGACGAGGACCACGCGGGCTCCCTCGGCGGCGAAGCGCTCGACGTCACCAAGGCCGCTGATCCCGGACTCGGCGACCCGGATCCGGTCGTCGGGGATGATCGGCGCAAGGCGAGAGAAGGTGTCGTTGTCGACGGCCAGGGTCTTGAGGTTGCGGGCGTTGACCCCGATCAGCTCGGCACCGAGGTCGACCGCCCGTCGGGTCTCCTCCTCGTCGTGGACCTCGACCAGGACCGTCAGGCCGAGACCCCGGGCCTCGGCGTGCAGCCTCTCGAGCTCGAACTGGGTCAGTGCCGCGACGATCAGCAGCGCCAGGTCCGCCCCGGCCGCGCGGGCCTCGTGCAGCTGATAGCTGGTCACGATGAAGTCCTTGCGCAGGATCGGGGTGTCGACGGCGGCGCGGACCGCGCGCAGGTCGTCGAGGCTTCCGTTGAACCGACGCTTCTCGGTGAGGACGCTGATCGCAGCGGCTCCGCCACGCTCGTATGCGCCGGCAAGGACTGCCGGGTCGGAGATGTCGGCGAGCTCGCCCTTGCTGGGGCTCTTCCGCTTGACCTCGGAGATCACGCTGATCCCGGGCGCGCGGAAGTGCGCCATCGGGTCACGGACGGGCGGGGCCTGCTCGGCCAGGGACCTGATCTGGGAGAACGGAATGCGTTCCTCGCGCTCGGCAAGATCGATCCGGACACCCGCGACGATGTCGTCGAGCACGGACATGCACAACCTCCAGGATCAGGGACGGGCCAAGTTTGTCACCTCGACGGTGACGGTCACACAGTGGCCGAGGGCCGGTCAGGCAGCGAGCCAGGCACCCCACGGTGTGTTGCGCGCGACGGCGAACACTGCGAACACGATCAGCACCACGGCCGTGGCCGGGGTGGAGAACTGCATCGGCGCGGTGTCCGCGCGCCAGGCCCGGCGGGTCCAGACGAACCACAGGGCGACCAGCACCGGGATGGAGACCACGAACAGCAGGTTGCTCGACGCGGCTCCGGCCAGGTCCAGGTTGGTCAGGTGGTTGACCGCACGCAGGCCGCCACAGCCGGGGCAGTCCCAACCCGTGACGTAGTTGAGCGGGCACTGGCCCCAGGAGCCCTCGACGTGCGGATCCCGCAGGTGCAGGGCGACGGTGGCCAACCCGGCCGCTGCTGCGAGTCCGAGTGGCGCGACCAGCCTCGCCCGGCGGCTTCGCTGGGCGATGTGGGTGACCTCAGCGCTGTTCGCCAAGGCCCATCTTCGTCATGATCACGAACACGATCAGCGCCACGGGCAGCAGGACCATGCCGACCCAGAAGATCGTGAGGTTGATCGGGCTCAGCATCAGGCCGACACCAGCGACCACGAACGCGACCAGGCCGATGACGACAGCGGTCCAGGCTGCGGGGGTGTTGCCGTGGTTGTCGGACATGCGTGAACTCCTCTTGCGCGGGGTCTGTCGCAGGACAGTCTAGAGACATGCCCTGGGCACCTGCTCAGGCGGTCGGGTCGTGGCCCTCGTCGATGGCCTTCCACAGCTCCGTGGTGTTCGCCTCGTCGACCCGGACCGGCCCTGCCGCAGCGGCTCCGGGGGCGTCGTAGCGGCTGCCCATTGCCGGCCAGTGCGGGGCGTGGCGGGCGGCGAGGATGCCGGCCAGCACGGCCAGGACGGCCCCGACCAACGCGGCCCACCACCAGCCGGTGATGTGGACGGTGGTCTCCACGCCGATGTCGGCGAATGCCTGCTCGACCCCGTTGCGGGTCGAGGAGTGGCCCGCCACCACAGTGGCCAGCAGGCCCAGTGAGGCGAGCGTCGCCAGGACGGCGACCACGCGGCGTACGACACCGCGGGTGACCAGCAGGACTCCCCACAACGCCAGTACGACGAGGCTGAGCGCCGCAGCCAGCGGCATCTCCGCGGCGGTGCCGGTCTCCAGCAGCTGGGAGGCGGCTGGGTTCTGGGCGAGCTCCTCGGTGTCGTCGAGCGCGGCCCAGTCCTTGCTGCCCGCGACGGCACAGAGCGTGCCCGCCGAGAGACCGAGCAGGACGATCGGTCCGAAGGTCTTGCGCGGCTCAGGCATCGGAGCCCAACCGGTCGGCATCGAAGCAGGTCCGATCGCCCGTGTGGCAGGCGGCGCCTTCCTGGTCGACCTTGACCAGGAGGGTGTCTCCGTCGCAGTCCAGGCGAACGTCCTTGACCCACTGCCGGTGTCCGGAGGTCTCGCCCTTGATCCAGTACTCGTTGCGCGAGCGGGACCAGTAGGTCGCCCGCCCGGTGTCGAGGGTCAGCGCGAGGGCCTTGTCGTCCATCCAGCCGAGCATCAGCACCTCGCCCGTGTCGTGCTGCTGCACGATCGCGGGCACCAGGCCGTCGGCGGTGCGCTTCAGGCGGGCCGCGATGGCTGGGTCGAGGGCAGGTACTTCGACAGGTGCTTCGGCGGGGTCGGTCACAGTCGTCAAGCCTATCGGCCCTGCTGCGCGACCCAAGAGTCGTGCAGGCCGCGGTAGATGCCGCCCTCTGCCAGGAGTGCGGTGTGGTGGCCGCGCTGGACGATGCGGCCACGGTCGACGACGACCACCTCGTCGGCGTTCTCGGCGGTGCTCATCCGGTGCGCGATCGTGACCGACGTACGTCCCGACATCAGTCGCTCCAGGGCACGCCCGATCCGCATCTCCAGCTGGGGGTCGACGGCGCTGGTCGCCTCGTCGAGGACCAGCAGGTCCGGATCGGCGAGGTGGGCGCGGAGCAACGCGACCAGCTGCCGCTCGCCTGCCGAGAGTGACTCGCCCCGCTGCCCGACCCGGGTGTCGAGGCCCTGGGGCAGCCCGTCGAGCCAGTCCCCCAGCCCCAGCTCGTCGGCGGATGCCCGGATCTCCTGGTCGGTGGCGTCCAGCTTGCCGTAGCGCGCGTTCGCCCGAAGGGTGTCGTCGAAGAGGAAGCCCTCCTGCGGGACGAGCACCACCGAGCTGCGCAGTGAGGCCTGACGGATCTGGCGCAGGTCGATCCCGTCGAGGAGCACCTCGCCCCGGCTGGGGTCCATCAGCCGGGTCAGCAGCTTGGCGAAGGTGGACTTGCCGGACCCGGTCTCGCCGACGATGGCGATCCGGGTGCCGGCCTCGATGTGCATGTCCACCGAGTGCAGGACGTCGGGTCCACCGGGATAGGCGAAGGTGACGCCGCGGAGCTCGGCATCGATGGGTCCACGCGGGAGGACCTCACCGCTCTCCCCCGGGTCGACCAGGTCGGCGGGCGTATCCAGGATGCCGATCACGCGGCGCCAGCCGGCGATCGCGTTCTGGGCGTCGGTGAGGATCTGGGTGCCCATCTGGATCGGTGAGACGAACAAGGTGACCAGGAAGGCGAAGGCGACCACCTCTCCTGCGGTGATGTCACCGGCGAAGCCGAGCCAGATGCCGACGATGATCACGCCGGCGTTGGCCAGGCCGCCGGAGAGGCCACCGAGGGAGAAGGAGAACGCCGTGAAGCCCTGTGCCTTGGTCGCCGCGTCCTGGTTGGCCTTGATCGCGATGTCGATGCGCTCCTGGGTGCGGGCCTCGATCGCATACGACTTCACCACCGCTGCGCCGACCACGGGCTCGCTGACGGCCGAGAGCATCGCGCCGACCTGGCGGCGTACGACGCCATAGGCGTCCGAGAGCCGCTGCTGGAAGAAGCGTAGGGAGAGCAGCAGCGGAGCGAAGCAGACCCACACCACGATCGTCAGCTGCCACGAGTAGTACGCCATCAACGCGGTGGCCACGAAGATCTGGCCGATCGACACGATCATCATCACCCCGCCGAAGACCAGGAACTGGCTGACGGTGTCGACGTCGCCGGTGACCCGCGAGACCAGGGAGCCGCGACGCTCGGTGTTCTGGGTCAGCAGCGGCAGGTCGTGCACGTGCCGGAAGGCCTTGGTGCGCAGCGTGGCCAGGCCGCTCTCCGCGGAGCGGAAGAGCCTGGTGGTCATCAGGTACGACGCGCCGCTGGTGAGCACGATCGCGCATCCGGCGAGCAGGCCCATCCACAGCATGAACCCGGTGTCCGGTCCTTGCGGCCCGTCGAGTCCCCGGTCCAGGGTCTGTTGCACGACGATCGGGACCACGAGCTGCCCGACGGTGGAGAGGACCGCCAGGAACAGGGTCAGCCCCAGTCCCTGCCGGAGCTCCGGGGAGATCTCCATGCCGCGCCGGATGGTGGCCATCGCCTTGATGGACTCACCGGAATCGACGGTGCTCATCGCTCACCCCCGACGGTCTCGGTCTCGTTCTCGTTCTCGTAGGCGTTCACCAGCCGGGCATAGGCGGGGCTGCGCTCGAGCAGCTCGGCGTGCGTGCCCCGGTCCACGACGCGTCCACCGTCGAGGTGGATCACCTCGTCGGCCAGGCCGATGGTGGCCTTGCGATAGGCGACCACCACCAGCGTCGTGTCCTGGTCCCCGTCCCGCAGGCCGGCAAGGATCCGCGCCTCGACCTCGGGGTCGACCGCCGAGGTGGCGTCGTCGAGGATCATCAGGCGCGGCCTGCGAACAAGCGCTCGGGCCAGGGAGAGACGCTGTCGCTGCCCGCCCGACAGGGAGGTGCCGCGCTCCCCCAGCTTCGTGTCCAGGCCGTCGGCGAGGGCGGAGACGAAGCCGTCGGCCTGTGCCGTGCGCAGGGCGGCCCAGACCTCGGCATCGGTGGCGTCGGCGCCCAGGGTCACGTTGCCGCGGACGGTGTCGTCGAAGAGGAACGCGGTCTGGGGTACGACGGACACGGTGCCGGCCAGCTCGCCGGAGGCCAGCTCGCGCAGGTCGACGCCGTCGATCCTGACCGACCCTTCCTGGGGGTCCACGAGGCGGGTGAGGATGTTGGTCAGCGTGCTCTTGCCGGATGCGGTCGGGCCGACCAGGGCCACGGTGCGACCGGGAGCCACGTCGAAGGTGACGTCGTCGAGCAGGTCCTGATTGGGTTCGTGGGCGTAGGCCACCTTGTCCACGGCGAGCGCGGCGCCGGCGCTGCTGCGCGGGATCCTCGTGTCGCCGTACTCCATCTCCCCGGTGGCCTCGAGCACCGAGGTGACCCGGGCATGGCCGACCACGCTGCGCGGGAACTCGCCCAGCAGCCAGCCGATCGAGCGGATCGGGAAGGAGACGATGGTGAGCAGGTAGGCCACGGTGACCACGGACCCGGCGTCGGTGGCGCCACTGACCACGCGCGAGACACCCACGCCCAGCACCACCAGCACCCCGATGTTCGGGAGGGCCTGGAGCGCCGGGTCGAACATGGCGCGGATCCGACCGGCCCGGATCAGCACTTCGCGCAGCTCGGCGACTCGGGCAGCGAACCGCTGGGTCTCCTCGCCCTCGCGACCGAGGGTCTTGACCACCATCGCGCCGTCGAAGGACTCGTGGGCGATCTCGCTGACCTCGGCGCGCAACTGCTGGGCACGCGTCATCAGTGGCGAGGAGGCCCGCTGGTAGGCGACATTGGCGACGATCACGACCGGGAAGACCAGCAGACCGACCAGGGCGAGGACCAAGTCGGCGAGGAGCATCTGCACGATCGCGATCACCATCATCGCGACCGTGCCGACTGCCATCGGAAGCGGCGCGATCGGGAACCAGGCGGCCTCGACGTCGGAGTTGGCGTTGGAGAGCAACTGGCCGGTCGGGTGGCGCTGGTGCCACTCCATCGGGAGCTTGAGGTATTGCCGGGTCACGGCTCGACGCGAGTGTGCCTGCATCCGGTATTGCATGATCCCCGCACCGAGCCGGCGCGCGACGATCCCGACTGCACGCAGGATGGCGACCCCGACGAAGAGGCCCAGCACGGCCCACAGGATCGAGGAGTCGATCTCACCGGTCTCGAAGGCGGGGATGATCGCGTGCTCGGTCGACCACCCGAGCACCCAGGCGTCGGCCACGGTGAGTGCGCCGAAGAGGATGCTGCCGAGGGTGGAGACGGTGAACACCCACGGTTCCTTGCGGATCGCGATCCCGAGGACCCGGAAACCGTCCCGCATCGTCGACGCGCGCGCCGTGCTCGATGAACTCACCGATTTCCCTTCGCTCGCGACCCGATCGACCAGCATGCCAACGTTGCGGGTGACTGAACAATTCCTGTGGTACTTCGTCGATGTGGATCTCCTCAGGCCGCGACTCGGTGGTCGAACAGCACGAGGGCCAGACGCTGCTCCAGCAACGATGGACGGCTGAGGTCGCGCGCGCACTGCTCGTCGATGGCGTGAGTGCCGTTGTGGTCGACGAGGAAGTGCTTGCCGTTCGGGGTACGCCAGAGATAGGTCCCTGGCCTGGGCTGTCGCACGGTGTATTGGGCGTGCGTCTTCACCCGGTGCGCATAGCGCCCCAGCGGGCCCGCGTTGTGCTCCCCCGTCTGCCCAGACGGAGGGGGCTGTCCGTCACGTCCGAATGTGTAGGGCGTGCAATGGTCGATGTCGCCCATGCGGCTGACCCGAGTCGAGAACGGGAACGGCTCTGCCGGCGCGATCAGGTGGATGCGTTCACGAAGCCACTCTGGATGCTCGTAGGCGTTGATGCTGACCCGGTCGTTGAGGTCGATGACCGGCTTGAGGGTGATGTCGGCGGTGCCCAGGAGTCCGGCGAGTTGCTGGACGAGCCGCGGGCCGCCACCGTCCTCGACGCGAGCGACACCGGTGCCCGTGTCGAGCGCCGCTTGGTGCAGGTGGACGTAGACCACCGCGCGCGGGCGGAGCTTGGTGGGATTGATCTGCTTCAAGGTGTCCAGGAGTCGTTGTGGGAACCCGCGGACCCATTCGGAGCCCGGCTCGGCATCTGTTTCATCCGGCTCAGCGTCATCCACCGTTGGGACGGCTTGGTGCCCGGCCCACTTATCGTCCGCGGTGCTCGCGCTCGTGTCGCCCGTGTCGTCAGGACCCTCGGGGGCGCAGTTCTCACCCTCGGGATCAGCGTGGAGGTCGTCAGGTTGAAGGTCGTCGGGGTGAGGCGCGGGCGGGGTGTCGTCCTGCTCCGCGTGCTCAAGGAGGAGCGCGAGGAGCTCAGCTGGGCGGGCGAGCCAGCCGAAGGCCAGCGAGCGCAGCATGTCGCGACCCCTGGCTTCGACACCAGCGTCGATGTCGCGGGCCGCCAGAATGTCGGCGATGCGGTTGATCAGCGCGTCCACCCAGACGGCATCGCCGTGTTCGACGCGGGCGATGACATGACGCAGGCCGGTCTCGTCGACCCGACCCAGTGACACGTAGCGGCGGGCCTGCTCGGCCTCGATCCGCGCGGCCCAGGCTTCCGGATTGGCCTCGATGATCTTCGCTTCGAGGATTGTGAAGAACCGGCCGGGCTGTTCACCGGCCAAGGCAGGGGCCACCGCGACGTCAACCTTGGCGGCCTCCGTCACGCTCAGGTGGCGGGTGGTCCTGGCGAGCTTGCGAGCAACCCAGACTTCACACTGCCACGCCGTGACCACGGCCCAGCACCGTGGCAGTCGGTGGATCAGGTCAAGCGCATCGGCCACCAGCCACCTGGTGGCAAGTGCGTGGGTCTGGCGGGAGATGGCGAGCTCGGCCAGGCACAGGTCCTGGACCCTCGGGGTGCCTTCGCCACCGATCTGCACGAGTTTCGGTCCACCCCGACCCCGCCCTCCGGTGGGCTCCGTGGTGGGGTCCGCACCGTGCAGCACGGCCCAGCGCGCCCCGGCAGCGAGGTCGTCGACTTCCAGCTTGCGGCGCTTGAGCAGGGTCGATTCGGCGAACGCCAGCAAGGCTCTCGCGTCGAAGTCGGCCAAATTGCTCATGTGAGAAAGTCAATCAGGGACCACTGACACTGACGCCTTGGATCGACCCAGGAATCCCGGAATGTGGACACCTGGCGAGAAAGTCCGTTGGTGAAGGTTCGAAGCCTGCCGCCAACACCCGTCGCGAACCTTGTCGAGCCCTCCGCCAACGGCCGCGCGCGGATAATGTGACTCCATGTCCAGCGAGGAAACCGAATTCCCGTGGAGGTCTACTCCAGGTGCCGGTTGCAGCGTATTTACTCCCACGCGGCGAAGCTAGGGCAGATCGAGCAGGCGCTTCGCGCGCACGGCGCGCGTCTGGACGATTTGTCATTCGGGCCGGCGCTCATCGAGAAAGGCTCAACCACGTCGATGGTCTTCGACCTCTACTGGGTCGGTGACGGACGGTCCAGAATCTTCGAGGGCGCGAACAGTGCACCAGAGGGTGGTCGCCTCCTTATGAGGTGGAACGCGGTTCCGTCGGCGAATCGTGCGGATCTCGAATCGCAGATCATCGAACGATGGCTGCCGGAGGCTTCAGCGTGGGCCGCCAAGGCACGAACTCGTGGCAACGCATGGGCCGCCAGTGACCACCGCTGGATGTTGGTGAACACACACGGTCGGCTGACCGTCACGATCGACTAGCCAGCGCGGTTGCTTCGAGTCGCCATCCCTCAGCGAACGGGGTGTCCCGCGCCGGCCAGAGCGTCCTTCACGTCGGCGATGCGCAGGGTGCCGAAGTGGAACACGGTTGCCGCCAGTACAGCGTCCGCGCCGGCATCGACCGCAGGTGGGAAGTGCCCGGTCGATCCTGCACCACCGGAGGCGATCACCGGGATGGTGACCTCACGGCGTACGGCCCGGATCAGTTCCAGGTCGAAGCCGTCCTGGGTGCCGTCGGCATCCATCGCGTTGAGGAGGATCTCCCCCGCGCCGAGCTCACTCGCCCGGGCAGCCCATTCGACGGCGTCGATGCCAGCCGACTGGCGACCACCGTGGGTGGTGACCTCGAAGCCGGAGTCGGTGCCGGAAGCCCGACGGGCGTCGACCGACAGCACGAGCACCTGGTTGCCGAACCGGTCGGCGACCTCGGCGATCAGCTCGGGGCGACGGATGGCGGCGGTGTTCATCGCCACCTTGTCCGCACCGGCACGGAGCAGACGGTCCACGTCCTCGACCGAGGAGACTCCCCCGCCGACCGTCAACGGGATGAAGACCTCCTCGGCGGTGCGGGAGACGATCTCCATCGTGGTGGCGCGGCCCTCGTGGGAGGCCGAGATGTCCAAGAAGGTCAGCTCGTCCGCGCCCTCGGCGTCATAGGTGCGGGCCAGCTCGACCGGGTCCCCAGCGTCGCGCAGCTCCTTGAAGTTGATGCCCTTGACCACGCGGCCGGCATCGACGTCGAGACACGGGATGACCCGTACGGCGAGCGACACGGTGCTCAGGCCTGGGTGGGGAGCGTCAGCGCGAGGGCGTCCTCGAGCGTGAAGCGACCCTCATAGAGCGCGGTGCCGATGATGGCGCCCTCGACGCCCTCGTCGACCAGGCCCTGCAGCGCCTGGAGATCGGCGAGCTCGGTGATCCCGCCGGAGGCCACGACCGGCGCCATCGTGGCAGCGCATACGTCGTGGAGCAGGTCGAGGTTGGGGCCCTGCAGCATGCCGTCCTTGTTGACGTCGGTGACGACGTAGCGGGCACAGCCCTCGGAGTCGAGGCGGATCAGCACCTCGTAGAGGTCCCCGCCCTCGCGGGTCCAGCCGCGGGCGGCCAGCGTCCGGCCCCGGACGTCGAGGCCGATCGCGACCCGGTCGCCATACTCGGCGATCGCCTTGGCGCACCACTCGGGCTGCTCCAGGGCGGCAGTGCCGATGTTGACCCGGCGACAGCCTGCGTCCATCGCGGCCTTCAGCGACTCGTCGTCGCGGATGCCGCCGCTCATCTCGACCTTGATGTCTAGGGTGCCGACGATCTTGGCCTGCAGCTCACGGTTGTTGCCGCGCCCGAAGGCGGCGTCCAGGTCCACCAGGTGCAGCCACTCGGCACCGGCCTCCTGCCACCGCAGGGCCGCCTCGATCGGGTCGCCGAACTTCTTCTCCGAGCCGGCCACACCCTGAACCAGCTGGACGGCCTGGCCGCCAGCGATGTCGACGGCGGGCAGCAGCTCCAAGTAGTCACTCATGCGGCTGATCCTAGGCGGCATCGGCAGACCGCCCGTACGAGGTCCTGCACCGTGGTCGCCCCGCGGCGGGGTTTCCGGGGTGTCCGGACAGGTCAGAGCGACTGGACCCAGTTGCGCAGGAGCTGGGCTCCGGCGTCACCGGACTTCTCCGGGTGGAACTGGGTGGCAGAGAGTGGACCGTTCTCGACGGCCGCGACGAACCGGTCACCACCGTGCTCGGCCCACGTCACCAGTGGCGCCCGGGTGCGGTTGTTCGTCTCCAGCTCCCACTCGCGCACGCCGTAGGAGTGCACGAAGTAGAACCGCTCGTCGGTGATCCCGGCGAAGAGCGAGCTCCCCTCGGGAACCTCGACGGTGTTCCACCCCATGTGGGGTACGACGGGAGCCTGCAGCCGCTCCACGGTGCCCGGCCATTCGTCGCAGCCGGCGGTCTCGACCCCGTGCTCGACACCGCGGGAGAACAGGATCTGCATGCCGACGCAGATGCCCAGGACGGGTCGTCCCCCGGAGAGCCGGCGACCGATCACCTCGTGGCCACGGACCTCGCGCAGGCCTGCCATGCAGGAGGCATAGGCACCGACCCCGGGCACGAGCAGGCCGTCGGCCTCCTGTGCGACCGCACGGTCGGTCGTGAGGGTGACCTCTGCGCCGGCCCGCTCCATGGCGCGCACGGCTGAGCGCAGGTTGCCCGACCCGTAGTCGAGCACGGCGACGTGGGGCTTGGTCACAGAGCGCCCTTGGTGGACGGCACTCCGGTCTCGCGCGGGTCGAAGGCGATCGCGTCGCGGAAGGCACGAGCGAACGCCTTGAACTGGGTCTCCACGACGTGGTGCGGCTCGCGGCCGGCCAGCACCCGCACGTGCAGGGCGATGTGGGCGTGGAAGGAGATCGACTCGAACACGTGGCGCGTCAGCGAGCCGAGGAAGAAGTTGCCGGCCGGGTTGCCGATCAGCACGTGCTCCTGGCCCTCGGGCTCACCGGTGTGCACGCAGTAGGGCCGACCCGAGACGTCGACGACGGCCTGGACGAGTGCCTCGTCGAGCGGCACGGTCGCGTCGCCGAACCGGCGGATGCCCTTCTTGTCCCCCAGCGCTTCGCGGATCGCCTGGCCGAGCACGATCGCGGTGTCCTCGACCGTGTGGTGCGAGTCGATGTGCGTGTCACCGCTGGCGTGCACGACGAGGTCGACCAGGGCGTGGCGCGAGAACGCGGTGAGCATGTGGTCGTAGAAGCCGACCCCGGTGGAGATCTGGTTCTTGCCGGTGCCGTCGAGGTCGAGCTCGACGTGGATCTTCGACTCGCTGGTCTCCCGGTCGATCCGCGCGGTCCTGCTCATCGGTTGATCTCCTTCATGACCTCGGTCAGTGCGTTCTTGAAAGCCGTCATCTCGTCTGCGGTGCCGATCGACACCCGGAGCCAGCCGTCGGGGCCGGTCTCCCGGATCAGCACGCCCCGCTCGACCAGTCCCTGCCACACCGCGTGCCGGTCCTCGAAGGTGCCGAACAACGCGAAGTTCGCGTCGCTCTCGGCCACCTGGAGGCCCTGCTCGCGCAGCCAGACTACGCATGCGTCGCGCTCGAGGCGCAGTTCGTCGACCTTACCGAGCAGCTCCGGCGCGTGCCGCAGGGCGGCCAGCGCGGTCGCCTGGGTGACCGCCGAGAGGTGGTAGGGCAGGCGCACGACCCTGATCGCGTCGCAGATCTCCCGCGCCGCGGCCAGGTAGCCGAGTCGGGCCCCGGCCAGGGCGAACGCCTTGGACATCGTGCGCGACACGATCAGGTTGCGGTGGGTGGGCAGGAGCTCGAGCGCACTCGGGGTGCCGGAGCGACGGAACTCGCCGTAGGCCTCGTCGACGACGAGCAGCCCTTCGCCCAGCTCTTCGCACAGGACGCCGACCACCTCCGGCGACAGCGCAGTGCCGGTCGGGTTGTTCGGCGACGGCAGGAGCACGACGTGGGGCCGGTGCTGGCGGATCAGGTCCCGGGCGTGATCGAGGTCGAGGGAGAAGTCGTCCTCGCGGTGCCCGACGACCCAGGTGGTGTTGGAGTCGCGGGCATATTCGGGATACATCGAATAGGTCGGCGCGAAGCTGAGTGCGGTACGGTCGGGGCCGCCGAAGGCCTGCAACAGCTGCAGCATGACCTCGTTGGAGCCGTTCGCGGCCCAGACCATCTCGGGTGTGATCGCGTTGCCGCCATCGGTGTTCAGATAGGCGGCCAGCCCGGCCCGGAGCTCGGTGAACTCCCGGTCCGGATAACGGTTGAGCGTGCTCGCCGCGGCGGCGACGGCGGAGGCGATGTCGGCGACGACCTCCGGCGAGGGACCGTAGGGGTTCTCGTTGACGTTCAGCTGGACGGGCAGGTCGAGCTGCGGGGCGCCGTACGGCTCGATGCCCTGCAGCTCAGCGCGCAGCGGTGGCCAAGGTGTGCTCATCCGGCTCAGTCCTGGTTCTCGAAGCGGACCCGTACGGCGGCGCCGTGGCCGGGCAGGTCCTCGGCCTCGGCCAAGTTGACGACGTGGTCGGCCACCTCGGCCAGCGCCTCGCGGGTGTAGTCCACGATGTGCACCGCCTTGAGGAACGAGCGCACCGACAGGCCCGAGGAGTGGCAGGCACAGCCGGCCGTGGGCAGCACGTGGTTGGAGCCGGCGCAGTAGTCACCCAGCGAGACCGGGGCGAACGAGCCGACGAAGATCGCGCCGGCGTTGGTCACCCGGGCCGCCCACTCGGATGCGTCGCGGGTCTGGATCTCGAGGTGCTCGGCGGCATAGGCATCGACCACGGCCAGGCCCTGCTCGAGGTCGTCGACCAGGACGATGCCCGACTGCTGGCCGGCAAGCGAGGTGCGGATCCGGTCGACGTGGCGGGTCGCGGAGACCTGCTTGTCCAGCTCTGCCTCGACATCGGCGGCCAGCTGCTCGTCGGGGGTGACCAGGACCGCGGAGGCGAGCGGGTCGTGCTCGGCCTGGCTGATCAGGTCGGCCGCGACGTACGCAGCGTTGGCGGTGTCATCGGCGAGCACGGCGATCTCGGTGGGACCGGCCTCCGAGTCGATGCCGACCAGGCCCTTGAGCAGGCGCTTGGCCGAGACGACGTAGATGTTTCCGGGTCCCGTGACCAGGTCGACCTTGGCGCATGGGCCCGCACCGTGGGCGAACATGGCGATCGCCTGGGCGCCGCCAACGGCGTAGACCTCCTCGACGCCGAGCAGCTCGCAGGCAGCCAGGATCGTCGGGTGCGGGAGTCCGTCGTGTTCCTTCTGCGGCGAGGAGGTGAGCGCGATCGACCGCACGCCGGCAACCTGGGCCGGCACGACGTTCATGATCACGCTGGAGACGAGCGGGGCGAGTCCGCCCGGGACGTAGAGCCCGACCCGGTTGACCGCGACCAGCTTGTGGGTGACGGTGGCGCCGGTGCCGAGCTCGGTGACGACGTCCTTCTCCAGTTCGGCCTCACAGGTCAACCGGAGTCGACGGATCGACTCCTCCAGACCGGCGCGCACGTCGGGGTCGAGATCGGCCAGGGCCTGGGTGAGTCGTTCGCGCGGCACGGCGATGTCGGTCTGCTCGACACCGTCGAACTTCGCGGAATATTCGGCGATCGCCTCGACGCCCCGGTCGCGTACGTCGTCACAGATCGGCCGGACCACATGGATCGCCGCCTCCACGTCGAACTCGGAGCGCGGAACCACGCTCCGGTACTCGACGGGAGCAGCAGTGCGTCCACGGAGATCGATGCGGCGAATCATGGTGTCGATTCTAGGTGCACGCCCTTCAGCTCATCGGCACAGCCTGCGGGCATGGTCACTGCCGGTCACTGACTGCTCACCTGTCAGGCATCAGCGTCGGTGGTGAGCGTGACCGCGACCCCTCGGTGGTCGGACAACTCGCCACCGAAGGCGACCGGGTCGCTGGCCTTCAGCTCCGGGCTGGCGAAGACGTGGTCGATCTGTTGTTCGGGTCGGTCGGCCGGGGAGGTAGGCAACGGGCGCGCCTCGGCCAGGGCGTCCCTGAGACCGGTGCCGGTCATCACGTCCCAGGACGGATCGCCGGGCTCGAGGTTGAAGTCGCCTCCGACCACGGTCGGGTTACCGCTGTCGTGCAGGCGCAGCGCAAGACCCGAGATGACCAGTGCCTGGGCCAGTGCCCCGTCCTCACCGTCCTTGCTCGGGTGCGGCTGGACGTGCGTGGAGACCACGTCATAGTCCTGGCCGTCCTTGGTGATCGTCGCGCTGAGCACCTGCGCACCGGTGACGGCTCCGAACGAGTCCATCGGGCGGGACCTGACCTCCCCGACCGGCAGGTCGGTGAGGATCGCATCGCCCCAGACCGCGTCTGCGGCTGGCCCGAAATGGGCCTCCATGTCGAGCAGCCGCGCCAGGATGGCGAGCTGGTCCTGGCCGCCGTTGAGCAGCCACGCGCGATCGACCTCGCTGAGGAGTACGACGTCGGGGTCCTGGTCGGCGATCTGGGCTGCAACCGCCCGGGGGTCGAACTCCCCATCCATCCCATAACCCATCCGCAGGTTCCAGGACACCACCCGTAGGCCTTGACCGGCGCCGGAGATGTCGTCCTCAACCACCGCCGCGACGGTGACGTAGGGCCCGAAGAGTGCGGCCATGAGCGCGATCGCGATCGTTCCCGCCCCTGCACGCAGTGCCGGCCGCGGCGACGCGTCGACCTCGATCGCGGACAGGTCCCGAGAGGTGACAGCCATCCCCACGAGGGCGAGTGCGAGCGCCACGATCAGCAGGTCGGCGCGATAGCCGAGGTCATATCCGGCGTAGTAGGCGAAGAAGAGCACCACCCACAGCACGGCGCCGCACGCGGCAGCCACAGCCGGGGACCGATGCCCTGGATCGGTCCTGCCGACCTGGCCGATGCCGAGCAGCAGCAGGGCCAGGCAGGGCATCGCCAACGCGTAGGCCACCACGCTCCACGCCGGGGTCTCGAGCGGGACCAGCACCAGCGCGGAGGTCACGGCGAGCAGCCCCCCGGCCACGGGAAGCGCCCGGCGGACCAGGTCCGGACGGAGCGGGGCGAACCGGGCCAGCACCACTGCCACCATCGTGGCCAGCACCACCACCATCGGCCCTCCTGCCTCGGAGACGACCGAGCCCCGGGCCGGGTTGGCTGCCCAGACCCCGGCAATCAGGAAGGCCGGCAGAAGCGCCAGGGCGAGTCGGGCCGGGGCAGGACCGCTGGGTTCCTCGCGCACGGTGACCAGGACCAGCACCACCTGAACCGCCAGCAGCGCCCAACCCCAGGGATCATCGCGCCAGACCGCGGCCCAGGTGCCCAGTGCGGCGTGGGTGACTGCGGCGAGGACGAGGGCGGCCAGGAAGCCCTGGACCAGCTCGTCGCCGTACTGCTCGGCGGCCAGCACCGTCCAGGCCACGGCGGCGGCGACACCGACCGAGGCGAGCCACAGCTGGGCCTCTCCCCCGTCGGTGAGCATGAGTGCGATCCGGCAGGCCAGGGCAACCAGGAGCGCGGCGCGCAGGGTCGGTGTCGCCGGCAACCCGAACCGGACACCCACCCGGGGCAGCACACCGGCCAGCACGCAGCCGAGCGCGAAGGCTCCCATCAGCTCGGCAGGCGTCGAGGCGGCCTGCCCGAAGATGGTGATCAACGAGGGTGTCCAGACCCGCAACAGGTCGACCAGCAACCAGAACCCGGCTGCCACGGCGACGACACGTCTCATCAAGATGCTCCTGCGTTCGTATGGTTGACAGCGACATCCTGCCCTACCCATGGGCACCCGATACGCTGGCCAGATGACCGAGAAGCTGCCCCTCTTCCCCCTGAACACGGTGCTGTTCCCGGGGATCTCCGTGCCGCTTCGGGTGTTCGAGGACCGCTACCGGGCCCTGGTCCACGAACTGCTGCGCAACCCCGATCCGGCCGAGCGCGTCTTCGGCTCCTGCGCGATCCGGGAGGGCTATGAGGTGGGTGAACGAGGCGGCCAGTCGCTGCACCGGATCGGCTGCATCCTCCAGCTGACCGAGGTCGAGGAGCAGCGCGACGGAAGCTTCGACATCGTCGCTGTCGGTCGATCCCGCCTCCGGCTCGATGCCTTGGAGACGACCGGTGAGTTCCTGGCCGGGGACGTCGAGGTGTTGATCGATGACCAGGAGCAGGTCGATCCGCTGATCGCGGCCCGTGCCCGGCAGCGATTCGACGACTATCGGCAGGTCCTGTCCGGCATCCGGGGCGAGGACGTACTGATGGGCGACCTGCCGCAGGACCCGACGTACCTCTCCTGGACGCTGTCGGCGACTTGTCTGCTGACGATGGGCCAGCGGCAGTCGTTGCTGGAGGCCGAGGACGCCAGCCTGCGCCTGGTGATGCTCTCCGACATGCTGCACGAGGAGGTGCGTGCGATGACTGCGCTGCCCTGCCTTCCCGCCACAGAGGTGTCGCGCACGAGCTGGTGCCCCAACTGATGGCCAAGCGGTCCGGACCGCGTGCGGGCAGTGCCGGTACGCCGGCCACGGTCGCGCTCGGTGCCGCCGGGGTGGAGTTCACGGCGCATCCCTACGAGCACGACCCACGTGCGGCCAGCTATGGCCTCGAGGCCGCTGAGCTGCTCGGGCTGGAGCCGGCGCAGGTCTTCAAGACGCTGCTGGCCGACACCGGCGCACAGCTGGTGGTCGGCATCGTTCCGGTGACCGGCCAGCTCGATCTCAAGGCCTTGGCCCGTGCCGTGGGCGCCTCGCGCTGCACGATGGCCGACCCGGCGGCGGCACAGCGAGCCACCGGCTACGTGGTCGGGGGCATCTCCCCGGTCGGTCAGAAGAAGACCCACCCGACCGTGCTCGACGCGAGTGCGCTCGAGCACTCCGTCGTCTACGTCTCCGGTGGGCGGCGCGGCCTCGACCTCGGCCTCGCCCCTGCGGATCTGGTGCGGGTGACCGGCGCGATCACGGCTCGTATCGGTCGGTGATCGGGTGCTCGGCGTGCTGTGATCGCGCTGCCGGGCCGGAGGTGAAGGCGACCAGGACCACGACGGCACCCACCAGGGCGCCGCCGGGGAACGCGATCCACGGCACCAGGTTCCCCGCCTCGAGGTTCGCCTTGATCACGGTGAAGTCCTCGGCACCCTTCGCCGCGTCATACATCGACTCGGGGCCGAGTGCGGAGCCGACGGCGACCATCAGCCAGCCAGCGGCGACGGATCCGAGGGCGACCGCAGCCAGGGTGAGCACCTCGTCGGCCTCGAAGAACCAGGTCGCCACGGCACCGAGGACCAGGCCCGCGGCGAGACCGATCACCATGTGCAGCCCGGTGCCTCTGAACACCACGTCGTCGTCGAAGACCGGCTCGTTCTGGTAGGCGAAGCCAGTGGGCGCGGGCGCCCAGATCTGGTGCCACAACCACCCGCAGGCGGCGCCTGCCACGAGGAAGGCCGCCACGACGATCACGGCCTGCAGCACGGCCTTGCTGGTCTGGCGCGTCGGCTGCATCAGTTCACTGGCCAAGGCAGCCCGGTCCCAGGAGTTGTTTGAGGTCGGCGAACAGGGCCGGGCTCTGGGTCACTCGGAGCCGGTCGTCGAGCCGCATCACGGTGGTCGAACCCCGGCTGAGCAGTCGGAGCTGGACCTCGGACATGCCGGGGTGGGTGCCGAGCACCTCCCGCAACTGCTCCACGACGGGTGCGGTGCACCTGGTCGAGGGCAGCGAGATCACCACCGGACCGTTGGGTCCCTCGCTGATGTCCGGGAGGCTGACCTCCTGGGCGCGGATCTCGGGCTGGTCCTTGTCCTTGCTCAGGCTGCCCTTCACCCGGATGATCGAGTCCTCGGCCAGGTAGGGGCTGGCCAGCTGGTAGCTGCTCGGGAAGAACAGCACCTCGATGGCGCCGTCGAGATCCTCCAGCGTCACGGTGGCCCATGCGTCGCCGCGCTTGGTGATCTTGCGCTGGACCGAGGTCACCAGGCCGCTGACCGTCAGTTGCGACCCGTTGGGCCGCTCCTCGTCGAGCATCAGCTCACCGATCGAGCAGTCGGTGCCCTGGGAGAGGACGTGCTCGAGTCCCATCAGCGGATGGTCGGAGACATAGAGCCCGAGCATGTCCCGCTCGTGGCTGAGCAGGGTCATCTTGTCCCAGTCGTCCATGTCGGGGACGGTGACCGAGATGCCGAAGCCGGAGGAGGCGACGCCGCCGTCCATGCTGTCGAACTGGGCGAACAGCGAGTCCTGGCCGATCGCCTCGTTCTTCTTGATGTCGACATATTGGTCGACGGCGGTCTCGTGGATGGCGACCAGTGCACGGCGCTTGTGCTTCATCTCGTCGAAGGCGCCGGCCTTGATCAGTGACTCCAGGACCCGCTTGTTGCAGACCCCCACCGGGACCTTGTCCATGAAGTCGTTGAAGTCGGCATAGCGGCCCTTGCTCTCCCGGCCCTCGACGATGCCGTCGACGACGTTGCTGCCGACGTTGCGCACTGCGGTGAGGCCGAAGCGGATGTCGGTGCCGACCGGGGTGAAGTTGTGCGCGGACTCGTTGACGTCAGGAGGCAGCACCCTGATCTTCATCCGGCGGCACTCGTTGAGATAGATCGCCATCTTGTCCTTGTCGTCCTTGACGGACGTCAGGAGCGCGGCCATGTATTCGGCCGGGTAGTTCGCCTTGAGGAAGGCGGTGTAGTAGGAGACGACGCCGTAGGCCGCGGAGTGCGCCTTGTTGAAGGCGTAGTCGGAGAACGGCAGCAGGATGTCCCACAGGGTCTTGATCGCGGCCATCGAGTAGCCGCGCTCCTGCATGCCCCCCGAGAAGGTCTCGAACTGCTTGTCCAGCTCGGCCTTCTTCTTCTTGCCCATGGCTCGACGAAGCAGGTCGGCCTGACCCAGCGTGTAGCCGGCCAGCTTCTGCGCGATCGCCATCACCTGCTCCTGATAGACGATCAGGCCGTAGGTCTCGCCCAGGACGTCCTCGAGGGCCTCGGCGAGCTCGGGGTGGATCGGCTCCACCGGCTCACGACCGGTCTTGCGGCGCGCATATTTGTTGTGCGAGTCCGCGCCCATCGGTCCGGGACGATAGAGCGCACCAACGGCGGAGATGTCCTCGAACGTGTCGGGGCGCATCGAGCGCAGCAGTGCCCGCATCGGGCCACCGTCGAGCTGGAAGACGCCGAGGGTGTCGCCACGCTGGAGCAGCTCGTAGGTCGTGGGGTCGGTGAGCTCGAGCTCCTCCAGGACCACGTCCTCGTCGCGGTTCATCTTGATGTTCTTGACCGCGTCGTCGAGCACGGTCAGGTTGCGCAGCCCGAGGAAGTCCATCTTGATCAGGCCCAGCGACTCACACGTCGGATAGTCGAACTGGGTGATCATCGCGCCGTCGGCGGGACGCTTGAGCATCGGGATGATGTCGAGCAGCGGCTCGCTCGACATGATCACACCGGCAGCGTGCACGCCCCACTGGCGCTTGAGGCCCTCGATGCCGATCGCGGTGTCGACGACACGGCGTACGTCGGGGTTCCCGTCGTAGAGGGTGCGGAACTCGCCGCCCTCGCCGTAGCGCTTGTGCTCGGGATCGAAGATCTCCTTGAGCGGGACGTCCTTGCCCATCACCGCGGCGGGCATCGCCTTGGTGATCTGGTCCCCCATCGAGAAGGGGTAGGCCAGGATCCGGCTGGAGTCCTTGACGGCCTGCTTCGCCTTGATCGTGCCGTAGGTGACGATGTAGCTGACCCGGTCGTCGCCGTACTTGTCGGTGACGTAACGGATCACCTCACCACGACGGCGTTCATCGAAGTCGATGTCGAAGTCGGGCATGGAGACGCGGTCGGGGTTGAGGAACCGCTCGAAGATCAGGCCGTGCTTGAGCGGGTCGAGGTCGGTGATCCGCATGGCGTAGGCGACCATCGAGCCGGCACCCGAGCCACGGCCCGGGCCGACCCTGATCCCGTTGTCCTTGGCCCAGTTGATGAAGTCGGCGACGACGAGGAAGTAGCCGGGGAAGCCCATCTGGGTGATCACGCCGAGCTCGAACTCGGCCTGCTTGCGCACGTCGTCCGGGATGCCGTTGGGGTAGCGGAACTTCAGCCCGGTCTCGACTTCCTTGATCAGCCACGAGGTCTCGTCCTCCCCCGGAGGGCAGGGGAACCGCGGCATGAAGGTGCCGTTGCCCTCGGTGAACTCGACGTTGCAGCGCTCGGCGATCAGGAGGGTGTTGTCGCAGGCCTCGCGGAGCTGGTACTTCCCCTCCCATAGCTCGCGCATCTCGGCCGGGGACTTCACGTAGTAGCCGTCGCCGGAGAACGCGAACCGCTGGCCCGGTCCGTCTCCGGCCGGGATGTCCATCGTGGACCCGGAGTTGATGCACAGCAGGTGCTCCTGCGACTTCGCGTCCTCCTTGCGGACGTAGTGCGAGTCGTTGGTCGCGATCGGCGGGATGCCGAGGTCCTTGCCGAGCTTGAGCAGGCCGTCGCGAACGCGGTTCTCGATGGACAGGCCGTGGTCCATCAGCTCGAGGAAGTAGTTCTCCTTGCCGAGGATGTCCTGGAACTCGCCGGCCACCTGGCGCGCGGCGTCGTACTGGCCGTAACGCAGGTGGACCTGGATCTCGCCGGACGGACAGCCGGTCGTCCCGATGATGCCCTTGCCGTGCTTGGCGAGGAGCTCGCGGTCCATCCGGGGCTGCTTGAAGAAGCCGTCGCGCCAGGCACCGGTGGTGAGGCGGAACAGGTTGTGCATGCCCTCGGTGTTCTCCGAGAGCAGGGTCATGTGGGTGTAGGCACCACGCGCGGAGACGTCGTCCGGACCGCCGTCGTAGAAGTTGACGCCCTTGCGCTCGAAGCGGGAGATGTTGGGGGTGAAGTAGGCCTCGATGCCGATGATCGGCTTGATGCCCGCGTCCTTGGCCTTCTTGTAGAAGTCGTAGGCCCCGAACACGTTGCCGTGGTCGGTCATCGCGATCGCCGGCATGCCCAGCTCGGCGACGTGCTGGGCCATGTCTCCCAGGCGGGCGGCCCCGTCGAGCATGGAGTATTCGGTGTGCACGTGAAGGTGCACGAACCCGTCGCCGGAGGCTGCTGACATGGAGCTGGGGACGCCTTTCGAGGTCATTCGCGGACGGCTGGCGGGGAAGAGAACCAAGCCTAGGTGATGTCGGGATCGAGACTACGTCGACCCACCGACAGCTCCCTCAGCCTCCCGGCTGTGAGGCGTCCAGACTCTCGGTGATCACCACATCCACGATCCGGGCCACTCGCTCCAGTCCCAATGCCGGCGCCCTGGCCGTCATTCGCTCGGCGAATCTCCCGCTCACGCTGCGGGTCGCGACCGGCGTGCCCACCCACGGGCTTGCGGACCTGTACAGCGGCCGTCAACGCCTGCCGGCGCGCCAGCAGTCCGGCGAGCTGGTCGTCGACCTCATCGATCTGGTTGCGCAGGAAGACCAGTGGCTGCTCCCCCAGCCAGGCCATCCGGATGTCCGGGGAGCGCTCCTCGTTGTCCGCGCCGTCGGTCCGCTCGAGCTCGACGAGTCCGTGCTTGTGATAGAAGCTGCGCGCCGGGTGGTTCGACTCGAAGACCCAGAGTCCGAACCCGTCCGGGCGCAGGCTGGTGGCGACCTCGAGCAGCGCCGTCCCGATGCCGCCCCGTTGCGCTGCGGGGTCGACGTACAGGGCATCGAGCCAGGTGGGGGTGAGCGCCAGATAACCGACGATCTGATCCGCCTCGGCGACCCATACATCGGTTGCCGACAGGTCCCATCCCCGCACCCAGGCCACGACCGCATCACGTGGGTGCACCAGGGGCGGCATCGACGGTACGGCGGCAGCGCGTGCCCGGATGTGGAGCTCGGCGATCGCAGGCAGGTCATCGGTGACGGCCGGTCTCAGGATGAGCGCGGAAGACATGGGTGCATCATCCCAGTTGTTGCCCCGCGGCACGGACCGCTGCCACCGGACGGGACGCTCGTCCCCAGCATGCCCGGGTGGTGCTCAGTGTGCTTCGCGGATGATCTCCAGCGCGCGGGCCAGGTCGTCGGGATAGTCCGCCTCATAGGTCACGTACTCACCCGACTCGGGGTGCTCGAAGCCGAGCTTAACCGCGTGCAGCCATTGCCGCTCCAGGCCGACCCGCTTGGCCAGGGTCGGGTCCGCGCCATAGGTCAGGTCACCCACGCAGGGGTGCTTGAGCGCCGACATGTGCACTCGGATCTGGTGGGTGCGGCCGGTCTCCAGGTGGACCTCCATCAGACTGGCGAAACGGTGCGCCTCGAGGAGCTCGTAATGGGTGATGCTGTGCTTGCCGTCAGCCATCACCGCGAACTTCCAGTCCGACTTCGGGTGCCGCCCGATCGGCGCATCGATGGTGCCGGTCAACGGGTCCGGGTGCCCCTGCACGAGTGCGTGGTAGGTCTTGTCGACGGTGCGGTGCCGGAAGGCGTTCTTGAGCACCGAGTAGGCGTGCTCGGACTTGCAGATCACCATCACGCCGGAGGTGCCGACGTCGAGGCGCTGCACGATGCCCTGGCGCTCGGACGCACCACTGGTCGCGATCCGATAACCGGCGCCGGCCAGGTGCCCCACCACGGTCGGCCCGGTCCAGCCGGGGCTCGGGTGCACGGCGACCCCGACGGGCTTGTCGATCACGACGATGGCGTCGTCGTCGTGGATGATCTTGATGCCCTCGACGATCTCGGCCTTGATCTCCAGCGGGTCGGCCCGCTGCGGGAACTCGACCTCGAGCATCGCACCGGAGTGGACCCGGTCGGACTTGCCGACCCCCGCGGAGTCGACCCGGACGTAGCCCTCGGCGATCAGCTCGGCCGCGCGGGTGCGGGAGACGCCGAACATCCGGGCGATCGCCGTGTCCACCCGCTCGCCGGCCAGGCCCTCGGGGACCAGGACGGTGCGCTGCTCAGTCATGCAACGTCCCGTTCAGTCGGATGCCGCGAATCGTCTGGACGATGATCAGCACGGCGGCAACGTTGATGCAGATGTCTGCGAGGTTGAAGATCGGCCAGTTGGGCAGGGCGATGAAGTCGACGACGTGCCCTTCGAACGGGCCGGGAGCGCGGAAGAGTCGGTCGGTCAGGTTGCCCCCGACACCGGCGAGCAGGAAGCCGAGGCCGACGGCCCACCCGCGGCTGCCTAGGCGGAACGACAGGTAGACCACCAAGATCGTGGCGGCGAGGGCGAGGACGCTGAGCACCTCGGTGTAGGAGGTCCCCATGCTGAACGAGGCGCCGGAGTTGAACGTCAGGTGCCAGTTGAGCCAGTCGCCCAACACCGGCACCGAGCCGCGGCCCTCGAGGGTCGAGGTCGCCCACTGCTTGGTGGCCTGGTCGAGGCCGAGGCCGACCAGGCCGATCAGCCAGAAGGTGATCAGGAACGGCGTACGCCGTATCGGCGGCGTACGCGCCAGGTCGACGTTCTGCTCCCCCGAGTCACCAGTCGAGTCCACGGTCGAGCCCTCACGCGAGCCGTCGGGCGAATCATCAGGCGCCCGCTCGACGGAGGTGGGCTCGGGATTCTCGTCGTCGCCGTTCAGCGGCGCTCTACTCGCTGCTTGCATGTCACCGCAGAGTCTCCCACACCACCGGTGGAGTCGCGGTTTCTCCGTGCCGCAGGTCTGGCCGAACCGGTGCGCCGGCCGATGAGGGCCGGCGCCACGGCTCAGAAGCCGCGCTTCTCCTCGCGCTGCTTGCAGGTCATGCACAAGGTGGCCCGCGGGAAGGCCATCAGGCGCTGCTTGCCGATCGGGTTTCCGCACGACTCACACACGCCATAGGTGCCGTCCTCGATCCGGGCCAACGCCCGCTCAATCTGGGCGATCATCTCCCGGGAGTTGGCGACCAGGGTGAGCTCGTGGTCTCGCTCGAAGCTGGTGGCGCCCATGTCGGCCTGGTCGTGCCCGGCACCGTCCCCGGCATCGCGCATGAGCGCGTCCAGCGCACTCTCCTGGTCTGCCACTTCGGCGTGCAGTCGGACTGCCTGCTCGTCGAGCTCCTTGACCACCTCGGCCAGCTCGGCCTTGGTCCAGGCACTCTCGTCCTCGCGGACGGCCAGCTTCTTCTTGGCGGGCGCCTTCTTCGCAGGAGCCTTCTTGGCCGGAGCCTCCGAGGTCGATGCGGCGGTCTTCGCCGGCGCAGCCTTCTTGGCCGGGGCGGGAGCCTTCGCGGGCGCGGCCTTCTTCGCGGGGGCCTTCTTGGCCGGAGCCTTCTTGGCCGGTGCGGCGGCCTTCGCGGGCGCGGCCTTCTTCGTGGGGGCCTTCTTGGCCGGCGCGGCAGCCTTCGCGGGCGCGGCCTTCTTCGCCGGGGCCTTCTTGGCCGGCGCGGCAGCCTTCGCGGGCGCGGCCTCCTTCGCCGGGGCCTTCTTGGCCGGCGCAGCCTTCTTTGCGGGCGCGGCCTTCTTCGCCGCAGCCTTCTTCGCGGGAGCCTTCTTCACCGGGGCCTTGGCGCCCGTGGCCGCTGACTCTGTCTCTTCACCGCTCGCCTTCTTGCCCCGGCGCCCGATGACCTTCTTCGCCGCCGCAGCGGCGGTGCCTGCCAATGACCTTTTCGCAGTGCGTGCCATGGAAAGGGGCCTCCTTGGGCCGGTCACGAGTGTGGCAGGAACCACAGTCAAGTGGCACGGAGAGTAGTCCACCACAGGGGTGACCTCAAACCGGCGCGCACAAAGGCCCTGGCCGGATCCCGAAGGATCCGGCCAGGGCCAGTCAAGCGTGGAGTGAAGCGGTCAGCCTTCGTCCTCGCCGAGGATCGACCGGAGACGCTTCGGGGGCTGCGCGTTCGAGTCACTCACCGTGGACGGCCCTTCGGGCGTGGCCTCGAGCGACTCGAGCTGCTGGGTGAAGTAGCTCTTCAGGCGCGAGCGGTATTCACGCTCGAACTGGCGGAGCTGCTCGACGTCGGTGCTCAGCTTGTCGCGCTCCTTCTCCAGGTCGCCGAACATCTGCTGACGCTTCTCGGCGGTCTCGGAGTCGAGCATCTGCGAACGGGTCCGTGCGTCGGACTCGAGGCGGTCGGCCTTGACCTTGGACTCGGACTCGAGCCGCTCGGCCTTGGTGCGCGCCTCGCCGACGATCTTGTCGGCCTGGTTCTTTGCGTCGTCGACGAGCTCGTCCGCGTTGCGGGTGGCGATCTCGAGGAGGCGGGCGGCTGCGTTGGACGCCTGGGCCACGGTCTCCACGCGGATCGTCTCCGGCGCAGCGGCGGCAGCAGGAGCGGCGACCGGGGTCGGGGCCGCGACGGGCTCCGGCTTCGGCTCGGGCTTCTTCTCCTCGACCACCGGGGCGGGAGCCGCCACAGGAGCCGGAGCACCCGACTGGGCCGCTGACAGCTTGGCCCTCAGATCGTCGTTCTCCTTGGTGAGCCGTGCGAGCTCGGCCTCCACCTCATCGAGGAACTGATCAACTTCACCCATGTCATAGCCCTCACGGAGCCGGACCGGAGTAAAGCGCTTGTTGCTCACGTCCTCAGGCGTCAGCGGCATGACCTCACCCATTCGTTTGTCGTCATTGGAACGTTCTGTCTTTCGGAACAATAGCGTCTGCTCAATGCGCTGCGCGAAGCAACCACCAGCTGCCAGACGTCAGGGTGAAGCATCAGCCATTCAGGAAGACTGCCTGGTTCACCCGCATCAGAAGGTACGTCGCCACAAGGACGATCAGGAAACTGAGGTCGAGGGCGATGCTGCCCAGGCGCAGCGGCGGGATCACCCGACGCAGGGCCTTAATCGGCGGGTCCGTGATCGAGTAGACGATCTCCAGCAACACCAGGAGCGGACCCTTCGGGGACCACGAGCGCGCGAAGACCATCACCCAGTCGAAGACGAACCTCGTCCACAGCAGGGCCATGAAGATGAAGAGGACGACATAGATGATCGTCCCAATGAGAACCACGGGTTTCGACTCAGCTCTGGTTGAAGAAGCCGCCCTCGGCGATGCGTTCCTTGTCCTCAGCCGCAACGGTCACGTTGGGCGGGGACAGGAGGAACACCTTGTTCGTGACCCGCTCGATGGTGCCTCGCGTTGCGAAGACCAGGCCGGCCGCGAAGTCGACGAGTCGCTTGGCGTCGTTGTCGTCCATCTCGGACAGGTTCATGATGACCGGCACGCCGTCGCGGAAGTTCTCACCGACGGTGCGGGCCTCGTTGTAGGTGCGCGGGTGGAGCGTGGTGATCTTGGACAACTCGGCTACCACTCCTGGGGTCGGGCTCGGGACAGGCTGGGGGCGACGACGCTCGGAGATGCTTGCCACCGTTGCGGGGCGCGCCTCATCCTTCACCTGCCCGGCCGGCTCATCGGCGTACTCGTCAAAGCCCTCGTCGTCGGGGTACCGGCCGGTGTCTTCGAGCAGGCCGAGGTACTCACCGATCTTGCGCATTGCGCCGCTCATGTGACTTTCCTCCGGTGGTTCCCGCACTCGTTCTCGAGCGCTCTACGTGAATGGACACTACTTGATCAACGGGCGCTCACCGAGCACCGCGCGGCCGACACGGACGTGTGTCGCACCGCATGAAATTGCCTGTTCCAGGTCGCCGCTCATCCCGGCAGAGAGCACTCTCGCCCCGGGATGGTCAGCACGGAACCTCTCCGCAAGCCCGGCCAGCCTTTCGAACGCCTCCTGCGGGTCGGCGTCCAAGGGGGCGACAGCCATCAGACCACGCAGCTCGAGCATCTCCTCGCCGGCCACCCGGTCCGCCAGGGCCGCCAGGTTGTCGGGGTCACAGCCCGCCCGATGGTCGCTGCCCGGAGGGTCCAGGCTGACCTGGAGCAGGCACTCCAGGGGCCTGCCGCGCTCCCCCGCCCCGCGGGCCAGGCCGCTGACCAGCTTCGCCCGGTCGACGGACTCCACGACATCTGCATAGCCGGCGACTGCGGCGGCCTTGTTGGACTGCAGCTGACCGATGTAGTGCCAGCGCACCTCGAGGTCAGAGCACTCCGCGGCCTTGTCGACAGCCTCCTGGTGGCGGTTCTCACCGACATCGCGCACGCCCAGCTCGGCGAGCAGGCGTACGTCGGAGGCTGGGAAGAACTTGGTGACCACGACGATCTCGACGTCCCCGTCAGCGCGTCCCGAAGCGGCACACGCTGCAGCGACGCGGCGGCGTACGGCGTCAAGGTTGCCGGCGAGCTGTTCGCGCCGGGCGTCAGTCGCGTCGCTCATGCCAACCACACCAAGCCGGCCATCCGCCCGGATGCGGCGCCGTCGCGGCGGAAGGAGTGGAACTGATCCTGTTCCAAGGTGCAGCCGCCAACGAGGTGCACCCGGACACCGGCGCGCTCGAGCTGGGCCGAGACACCCGCTCCGATGTCGAGAGCCGGCGTGCCCCAGCTCGTCGTGGAGAACGACTCCGGCACGCTGCGGGACACCTGGGCGCGCATCTCCTCGGGGACCTCGTAGCACCGGCCGCACACGTGCGGACCGATCCACGCCTCGATGTCGGTGGCGCCCCGTGCGGCCATCTCCTCGATGGTCTTGGAGGCGATGTCGAGGCTCATCCCGCCACGCCCCGCGTGCACGGCGGAGACCACGCCTGCGGAGGCGTCGGCGAGCAGGATCGGGACGCAGTCAGCGACCCGGACCATCAGCCCGACGCCAGCAGTGGTGGTGACCAGCGCGTCGGCGGCGGGCAGGCTGGCACCCGGGTCAGGTTGCGCCGCGTCGACGACGCGAACCACGTCGCCATGGACCTGGTTCATCCGGGCGAAGCCGACCCCGCACGCCTCGACCACCGCGCCGAGCGCTTCGCCGAAACCGGGCCGCATCCCCTGCAGATCGAGGGTGGAGTCGGTGAAGGCGACCTCGACCGTCGACCGGTCGAGGCCGCCTTCACGGCGCTCACGGAACGCGAACACAGGGCTCCTGGGAGAAGCAGGTCACTTCAGGAAGTCGGGCACGTCGAGGTCGTCGTCGTCGAACTGAACCTGGCGCGGCTGCTGGCGGGGCGCCTGCTGCTGTGCGGGGTTGCTCGGCGACTGGGCCGGCGGACGACCGCCCTGGGACTGGCCCTGACCCTGGGACTGCTGGGGCTGGGACTGGGGCGCAGAGGACTGGCGCGGCGACTGGGCCGGCTCGCGGCTCGGGTTGAACTGGACACCACCCTGGTTGCCCTGGTTGCCCTCGTTCGAGGACTGACGCTGGTTCGCGACCTGCTGCGCTGCGGCGCGGGTCTCCTCCTGCGTCTGCTGCGGGGCCTGACGACGAAGGACGGTGCCCTCGTTGCGGCGCTGGGGCATGCCGCCGTCGAAGCCTGCGGCGATGACGGTCACCCGGACCTCGTCACCGAGGGCGTCGTCGATGGTGGCACCGAAGATGATGTTCGCCTCGTCGTGGGCCGACTCGGCGACCAGAGCGGCAGCCTCGTTGATCTCGAAGAGGCCGAGATCGGAACCGCCGGCGATCGAGAGCAGCACGCCGTGCGCGCCCTCGATGCTGGCCTCGAGGAGCGGGGACGAGACCGCCATCTCGGCTGCCGCGACCGCGCGGTCCTCGCCACGCGCCGAGCCGATGCCCATCAGGGCGGAGCCGGCGTTGGCCATCACGGACTTCACGTCGGCGAAGTCGAGGTTGATAAGGCCCGGGGTGGTGATCAGGTCGGTGATGCCCGAGACACCCTGCAGCAGCACCTGGTCGGCCTGCTTGAAGGCGTCGAGGACCGAGACGTTGCGGTCGCTGATCGAGAGCAGCCGGTCGTTCGGGATCACGATGAGGGTGTCGACCTCCTCGCGAAGCTGCGAGATGCCTTCCTCGGCGGAGTTCGCGCGACGACGACCCTCGAAGGCGAACGGGCGAGTGACGACGCCGATGGTCAGTGCGCCGAGCGAACGAGCGATCCGGGCGACCACGGGGGCGCCTCCGGTGCCGGTGCCGCCACCCTCGCCTGCGGTCACGAAGACCATGTCGGCGCCCTTGATGACCTCTTCGATCTCGTCAGCGTGGTCCTCGGCAGCCTTGGCCCCGACCTCGGGGTTGGCGCCGGCGCCCAGCCCTCGGGTGAGCTCACGACCGATGTCGAGCTTCACGTCCGCGTCACTCATCAGGAGTGCCTGTGCGTCGGTGTTGATGGCGATGAACTCGACACCCTTGAGGCCGACCTCGATCATCCGGTTGACGGCATTCACGCCACCGCCACCGATGCCCACGACCTTGATGATGGCCAGGTAGTTCTGTGCTGCTGCCACGGCGGCTTCGCCTCTCGCTGATCGTCTGTGCCCTCCCGCAGTTTGTGGTGCGGATCGGGTCCTGTCTGTTTCTTGGGCCTGGTGCTGCTGCGGCCTTGATGTTCGTGGTGGGAAGGTGATCAGCTGGCCTGAACCCTAACCCTGAAGTGGAGGGTTATAGTTATGTCAACCTCTCGTTGTCAAAGACAGTAGGCACAACCGCGCAGCGAATCACGACGACACGCGGACGCGCGCAGAAATGTCGAGCGGATCGCCGCCGAGCGTCTCCCCGGGCCGCAGTTCACCGGCCAACCGGGCCACCTTACCGGTCAGCCAGGACCTCAGCCCGTGGCAGGTGGTTGCTCAGCGGGTGGTCGGCTGGCCGGGCACGGTGACGTCATATTCGCGAGCCTCTCGCTGCAGCAGGACTTCGAGCACCTTTGCCTTGTCGCGGGACTTGTCCGCACTCCCCCACGCCACCGTGCGACCGTCGCGCAGCTGCAGGTCGATCTGGTCGACACTGTGCAGCTCGAGGTGTTCCACCTTGCGCGCGATGGACTCGGGAAGTGCGGCGATCACCGCCGCCCCCTCGGCCTTCGCCTCGTCGGGGGTGCCCTTGTCGATCTTGATCAGCGGGAGCGACTTGGGCCGTGAGGAATAGCCACGGAAGCCGACCCCCTCCTTATCGATGCCACGGAACTTGCCGTTGACCTCGACGACCGCCACCACGATCCGCTCCTGGACCCGGACCAGGACCCGATCGGGCCACTTGCGGGAGACGTCGGCAGCAAGAACCGGTGTCAACGACTCCACGCGTTCGCGGATCGCGTCCAGGTCCGCGCGGGCCAGCGGCTCCCCGTGGGGCACCGCGGCCACTCGCTCGACCTGCTCGGTGCTGAGCATCCGGGTGCCCTCGACCTTCACCCCGTCCACGGCGAACAGGGAGGAGAAGAACACCGCCCACAAGGCGGCCAACATCGCGATCAGCACACCGGCCGCGACCACGACGACCCGCAGCCTCAGCCAGCGGGTCGCCCACTGGCGGCGCGCGAATTTGCGCCGGCTGAGCTCTGTCTCGCCTGCCCGTGTGCGCCCGGGAAGATCACGCATCGGTGCCGGTCAGTAGATCGAGTACCAGCGGGCCGACCGTGGTGATCGTCCCGGCTCCCAGGGTGAGCACCATGTCGCCCGGGGCGGCCATCTCCACCAGGACGGCGGGGGCGTCCTGGAGGGCAGGGACATAGCGGACCTGGCCCGGCGCGAGCGGCACCGCGTCGGCGACCAGTGCCCCGGTCACCTCGGGATCCGCGTCCTCCCGGGCGAGGTAGACATCGAGCACGACGACACTGTCGGCCGCGCCGAGCTCCACGCCCATCCGCTCGCCGAAGATGCGTGTGCGCGAGACCAGGTGGGGCTGGAACGCGACGATCAGCCGTCCCTCACCGACCACGGACCTGGCCGCTTGGAGGTCGCCGTGGATCTCACTGGGGTGGTGGGCATAGCTGTCATAGACACGGACTCCGGCCGCCTCACCCTTGAACTCCATCCGGCGCCGCGTCCCCGAGAAGCCGCCGAGCCCGGCAGCCAGTGCGTCGAACGAGTGGCCCAGGTCCAGCCCGACGGCCAGGGCCGCGAGCGCGTTGAGGACGTAGTGGCGACCGGGCACCTGCAGGGTGACTTCCCCGAGCACCTCGGCCCCACGACGTACGGAGAAAGTCGTGTGCGTGCCGTCCGGACGCAGGTCGCTCGCGACGAGGTCGGCGTCGTCGGCCTCGCCGTAGGTGAGCACCCGCAGACCCTTGTCGCGTGCGATCGCGGCCAGCCGGCGGGTCGCCTCGTCGTCGGCCCAGGTGACCAGCAGACCACCGGGCAGGATCCGGTCGAGGAAGTCGGTGAAGGCGGCCTGGTAGGCCTCCTCGGTCCCCCACTGGTCGAGATGGTCGGCGTCGATGTTGGTGACGATCGCCATCCGCGGCGCATAGGCCAGGAAGGCTCCGTCGCTCTCGTCGGCCTCCGCGACGAACAGGTTGCTGCTCCCCTCGGCCGCGTTCACGCCGGAGCTGGAGAGGTCACCGCCGATCGTGTACGTCGGGTCGGCCCCTGCGGCTTGCAGGGCAACGGTCAGCAGGGACGTGGTGGTGGTCTTGCCGTGGGTCCCGGCGACCGCGATCGCATCGCGGTCGGCCATGATCGAGGCCATCGCAGCCGAGCGCGGCAGGATTCGCAGGCCCTGCTCGAGTGCTGCGACATATTCGGGATTGTCCCCGCGGATGGCCGTGGAGACGATCAGGGTGTCGACGTCGTGCACGTGCTCGGCCGCGTGGCCGAGGTGGACCCGCGCACCCAGCTCACGCAGGGCGTCGAGCACGGGCGAGTCCGTGCCGTCGCTGCCGCTGACCGTGATGCCTCGGGCCAGCAGGATCCGGGCGATGCCGGACAGGCCAGCACCCCCGATGCCGATCAGGTGGACCCGTCCGAGCTCGTCTGCGGGGTTGATCTCGTCTGGCACACGCAGCTTCATCGGGCAGCCTCCAGCACCATCCGTGCGAGCTTCTCGTCGGCGTCGAGGGGAATGACGCTCGAGGCGGCGCGCCCCATCGCCGAGAGCCGTTCGGGATCGGTCATCAGCTCGACCAGGGACGTGCCGACCCACTCCGGGGTGAGCGCGGCATCGCTGACCAGTAGCCCACCCCCGGCGTCGACGACCGGGCGGGCGTTGAGTGCCTGTTCGCCGTTGCCGATCGGCAACGGGACGTAGACGGCCGGCAGTCCGACCCCGGACACCTCCGTGACGGTGTTGCTCCCGGATCGGCACAGCACCGCGTCCGCCGCGGCATAGGCCAGGTCCATCCGGTCGACGTAGTTCAGGACGACGTAGGGAATGCCCGTGGTCTCAGGCGCCGCCTCGCCCTTCGGTCCGACGATGTGCAGGACCTGGACACCGGCAGCGCCGAGCTCGGCGGCTGCCGCGGCGACGGACTGGTTGAGCTTGCGGGCTCCCTGTGAGCCCCCGGTGACCATCAGCACCGGGCGGTCGGCTTCCAGGCCGTACGTCTCGCGGGCCTCGACGCGCAGGGCGTCCCGGTCCAGCTGGCTGATCATCCGGCGGATCGGCAGCCCGGTGTACGTCGCGTGCGCGAGGTCGGTGTCCGGGAACGAGGTCGCCACGTGCCGGGTCATCCGGGCACCGAGCTTGTTCGCGATCCCGGGCAGCGCGTTGCCCTCGTGCACCACGATCGGCACGCCGCGCTTGCGCGCTGCGAGGTAGGCCGGCACCGAGACATAGCCACCGAACCCGACGACGACATCGGGTCGCACACGATCGACGACCTCGAGGGCAGCGTTGCGGGCCGCGCGCAGCCTCCCCCAGACCCGCAGCAGGTCCTTGCTCGGGCGTCGGGGCAGCGGCACCTTGGGCACGAACTCGAGTCGACGTCCCGCCTCGGGGATGAGTCTGGCCTCGAGTCCCTCGCGGGTGCCGAGGCAGGTGATCTCGACCGACGGCTCCAGGCGTTCCAGGGCCGCAGCGGTTGCGAGCAGGGGCGATGTGTGGCCGGCGGATCCTCCACCGGCAAGCAGGACGCGCATCATTTTCCTCGTCGTGACGAGCCGGCGGACAGGCCGGCCGAGCGGCTTCGCTTGCGGGCTGCCAGTGCCCTTGCCGCCTCGGGCTCCGAACGGGCGAAGCCGATCAGCAGACCCAGGGCGAGCAGGGACGGCAGCAGTGCGGACCCACCATAGGAGACCAGCGGGAGCGGGATGCCGATGACCGGCAGCAGGGCGAGCACCATGCCGACGTTGATGATCATCTGGCCGAGCAGCCAGACGGTGATCCCGAAGGAGGTGAAGCGCACGAACGGGTCGGTGGTCGCGCTGGCGACCCGGATCGCTGCATAGGCGATGGTCAGGAAGAGCAGCAGGACCAGCAGGGTGCCGACCAGGCCGAGCTCCTCGCCGAGGACGGCGAAGATGAAGTCCGTGTGGGCCTCGGGAAGGTCGCCCCACTTCTGCTGGCTGGCGCCGATGCCCTGGCCGAACCATCCCCCGGTGGAGAGGGCATAGAGACCGTGGGCAGGTTGCCACCCCGCATCGTGGTACTCCTTGAACGGATCGATGAAGTTGAGCAGCCGACCGCGCCGTTCGTCGTTGGTGGTGGCCATGTAGAACGCGCCGACCGCGATCACCGAGAAGGCCAGTGCGAAGAGCTTGCCGGGAGCACCGACGACCCAGAGCATCGCCAGCATGATCGCGAAGATGACCAGCGCCGTGCCCAGGTCACGCTGCATGATGACCAGGCCAGCCACCAGGCCCATCCCGGGAACCACGGGGATCAGCACGTGCGAGAGCTCGCCGAGCCGGCGGTGCTTGTTGGCATAGACGTGCGCGGCCCACAGGATCACCGCGAGCTTGGCGACCTCGGACGGCTGGATCACGATCGGCCCGACGCCGAGCCAGTTCTGCTGGCCGTTGCGCACCAGGCCGAGAGGACCGAGGGTCAGGGCGAGCAACAGTACGGCGAGCCCGAGCCCGGGCCAGACCAGCTTGCGGAGCAGGCGTTGCGGCATCCGCGAGGCGACCACTGCCAGCGGCAGCCCGATGGCGACCCACATCAGCTGGCGCTTGACCACCGAGTAGGAGTCGCCGTTCTCCCGGTAGGAGTAGACGCTCGATGCGGAGAGCACCATGATCAGGCCGACGGTCAGCAGCAGCGCGGAGGCGCCGAGGAGCAGGTAGTAGGACGTCAGCGGACGGTCCAGTGCACTGCGCAGGGTGGCGAGCGCGCCGGAGACCCGGCTCCGGGGGGAGGCGACGTCACGCTCGGTCGTGCTAGTCGCCACCTCGTGATCCCTCCCCGGTCGGATCCGCTTCGGTCAGCCCTGTTGCGCGATCCATGTCTGGACGGCCTCGGCGAACCGGTCGCCGCGCTCGCCATAGTTGGTGAACATGTCCATCGAGGCACACCCCGGGGCGAGCAGCACGGTGTCTCCCGGCCTGGCCAACCCGGCCGACGCCGCGACCACGCGCTCCATCGGTGATTCCTCGGGCCCAGTCTCCCCGTCACCGATGTCGATCACGGGCACATCCGGTGCGTGTCGTCGGAGCGCGTCCGCGATCACATGCCGGTCGGCGCCCAGGAGCACCACGCCACGCAGCCGGTCACGGACCTTCTCCACGAGAGCCTCGAACCGGGCCCCCTTGGCCAGTCCCCCGGCCACCCAGACCACGGAGTCGTAGGTCTGGAGGGACGACTGGGCAGCGTGCGGGTTGGTGGCCTTCGAGTCATCGACCCAGGTCACCGAGTCGTGTTCGGCCACGTGCGCGATGCGGTGGCCGTCGGGCCGGAAGTTGCGCAGGCCGTCGCGGACGGCGGCCTGGTTGACGCCGTGGGCTCGGGCCAGGGCGGCAGCCGCCAGGGCGTTGGCCACGAAGTGGGGTGCAGGTGAGGCGAGGTCACTGATCTGGCAGAGCTCTGCGGCACTCGAGTCACGCTGCTCGATGAAGGCACGGTCGACCAACAGGTCCTCGACGATGCCGAGCTGGCCGACGGCCGGCATACCGAGGGTGAACCCGATCGCACGCGCCCCCTCGATCACGTCGGCCTCGCGCACCAGCTCCTCGGTGGCCGGGTCGGCGACGTTGTAGACGCAGGCGAGCTGCGTGCGTTCATAGATCTTCGCCTTGTCGGCGGCGTAGTCCTTCATCGCGTCGTCGCCGGAATACCAGTCCAGGTGGTCCTCGGCGATGTTGAGGACAACTGAGGCCTGGGCGCTCATCGACTCGGTGTAGTGGAGCTGGAAGCTGGACAGCTCGACCGCGAATACGTCGTACGGCTCGGGCTCCATCACCGCCTCGACGATCGGCAGGCCGACGTTTCCGACCGCGACGCTGCGCAGGCCGGCTGCCTTCAGGATCGAGTCGAGCATCTGCACGGTCGTGGTCTTGCCGTTGGTGCCGGTGATCGCCAGCCACGGTGCCTGGTGCTCGGGATCGCGCAACCGCCAGGCGAGCTCGACCTCGCCCCAGATCGGCACTCCGCGCTCGCGGGCCTGGGCCAGCAGCGGAGCGTCGGGTCGCCAGCCGGGCGAGGTGATCAGCACGTCGATGTCGTCGGGAAGCGTGGCCGTGGTGCCCGGCCCCAGCCGGATGTCACCACCGAGGCTGCGCAGCAGCTCGGCCTTCTCCTCCTTGCCGTCGCCACGCTCATCCATCGCGACGACGTGAGCACCCAGGAAGAGCAGGTTGTCCGCCGCAGCGAACCCGGAGACACCGAACCCGGCGACCGCCGCACGGATCGGGGCCCATGAGTCGTTACGGCCCAGGTTGTTGAGGACGCTCATCAGGTCCCCGCCACCCACTCGGCGTAGAAGACGCCCATACCGGCTGCGACACAGAGGCCGGTGATGATCCAGAAACGGACCACGACCGTGACCTGCTCCCAACCGAGCATCTCGAAGTGGTGATGGATCGGTGCCATCCGGAAGATGCGCTTGCCCTTGCTGAGCTTGAAGAACCCGACCTGCATCATCACCGAGACGGTCTCCATCACGAAGAGTCCGCCGAGGATGATCAGGAGCAGCTCGGTGCGGGTCAGGATGGCCAGGCCGGCAAGCGCGCCGCCGAGGGCGAGCGATCCGGTGTCACCCATGAAGATCTGTGCCGGGGACGCGTTCCACCACAGGAAGCCGAAGCAGGCCCCGGTGATGGCGGCCGCGATCACGGCCAGGTCGAGCGGATCGCGCACCTCGTAGCAGCGCCCGTAGGAGATGTCGGCCTGGCCGCACCACTGGTTGCTCTGCCAGATGTTGACCAAGGTGTAGGCGCCGAAGACCATCGCGGCCGAGCCGGCGGCCAGGCCGTCGAGGCCGTCGGTCAGGTTCACGGCGTTGCTGGTCCCGGTGATGATCACCCAGAAGAGCAGGACCACCAGGACTGCGGGCAGCACCCATGAGGTGTCCCGGATGAAGGACAGGTGCTGCGAGGCCGGGGTCTGGCCGCGATCGTCCTCCAGCCACGGCGACAGCGCCAGGATCCCGAAGATCAGGGCGACGGCGGTCTGCCCGATCATCTTGGCCTTGCTGCGCAGGCCGAGGTTGCGCTGCTTGTAGATCTTGATGAAGTCGTCGAGGAAGCCGACCAGGCCGAGGCCGACGAACAGGAAGATCAGCAGGAGCGCCGAGGCCGAGGGCATGCTCTGGGTGACCAGCTTGGCGATGAAGTAGCCGATCACCGCGGCGAAGATGATGACGATGCCGCCCATCGTGGGCGTGCCTCGCTTGGTGTGGTGGCTGGTGGGGCCGTCTTCACGGATCTCCTGGCCATATCCCTTGGCCGACAGCACCCGGATCGCATATCTCGTGCCGATCAGGGACAACAGCAGGGACAACCCACCACCGAGCAGGATTGCTCTCATTGCTGCGTCTCCTCCGCGTTGGACTGCGCTGCGTTCACGTCTTCGTCTCCTGACGGGCCCATGTCGATGAGGCCGTCGGCCACCAACTCGAGTGCCGCACCGCGAGAGGCCTTCACGAGGACGACGTCTCCGGCACGAATGTTCTCGCGCAACCATGCCAGAGCAGCGTCCCTGTCAGCGACGCACACCGCCGTACCGCGTCGATCTGTGATCTGTTCCGCACCGGTGGCCATCGCAGCCGCGGCCTCGCCCACTGCGAGGAGTACGTCGATTCCTGCTTCGGCCGCCTCGGCGCCGATGGTTCGGTGCTCGTCGACCGCGTCCGCTCCGAGCTCCTTCATCTCGCCCAGTACGGCGATCGTGCGAGTGCGGCGGCGTTCCCCGATCGCGGCCAACGCCGAGATCGCGGCACGCATCGAGGCCGGGTTGGCGTTGTAGGCGTCGTTGATCACCACCGGTCCCCCGGCGACCTCGGTGATCTCCATCCGCCAGCGCGACAGGCTCCGGGCGTTGCTCAGCGCCTTGACGATGCTCGCCGCCGGCACTCCGGCCGCCTGCGCCATCGCGGCAGCCGCGGCCGCGTTGACCAGCTGGTGGGCGCCAACCTGCTGGAGGTTGACCCGGCCGACGTCTTTGCCGATCCGGAGCATGCCGGAGGGACGGTCCATGTCGTCGAAGGTGACGTCCTCCCAGAACACGTCGCCGCCGTCGCCGAACCGTACGACGGTGGCCCGGGTGCGGGGACCCATCCTCGAGACCAGCTCGTCGGAGGCGTTGATCACCGCGGTCCCGGTGGGGGCCAGACCCTCGATGATCTCGCCCTTGGCCTGGGCGATCGCCTCGCGTGAGCCGAATTCGCTCATGTGCGCCGTGCCGACGTTGATCACGGCGGCGATGTCGGGTCGGGCGATGCCGCACAGGTAGTCGATGTGGCCGATGCCGCGTGCGCCCATCTCGACCACGAGGAACCTGGTCGCCTCGTCCGCGCGCAGGACGGTGAGTGGGACGCCCAGCTCGTTGTTCAGGTTGCCGGCAGTGGCCACCGTCTCCCCGGCACTCGCGAGCACCTGGGCGAGGTAGTCCTTGGTCCCGGTCTTTCCCTGGCTGCCCGTCAGGGCGAACACCGTCAGGGTGTCCAGGCGGTCGCGGACGTGGCGGGCGAGCAGGCCGAGCGCGTGGACCGGGTCGTCGACCACGACGGTGGGCGCGTCTGTGGGACGCGACCCGAGCACGCCGGCCGCCCCAGCGGCCAGCGCACCGGCGGCGAAGTCGTGGCCGTCGACGCGTTCGCCGAGGATGGCGACATAGAGGCCACCGGGCTCGACCGCGCGACTGTCCTGGGATGCCGGGGCGGTGACCAGGACAGACCCGTCACCGTGCACCTCTCCCCCGCTCACGCGTGCGATCTCCGCCAAGGACATCGGGATCATCGAGCCGCCTCCTCGACCACGACGCGGCGATCGTCGAACGGATGGGTCACGCCGTCGATCTCCTGTCCGGTCTCGTGTCCCTTGCCCGCGACCAGGACGATGTCGCCGTCGCTGGCACGCTCGAGGGCTGTTCGGATCGCCTCCCGCCGCCCGGCCACCTCGATGACCTCTCCGGGGCCGAGGGCCCCCGCGAGCACCTGGGCACGGATGTCGGCCGGGTCCTCGGTGCGGGGGTTGTCGTCGGTGACGATGGTCAGGTCGGCGAGACGGGCGGAGATCTCCCCCATCAGCGGGCGCTTGCCGGTGTCGCGGTCGCCACCGGCGCCGATCACCACGATCAGCCGGCCGTCGGTCAGCGGTCGCAGGGTCGCCAGGGCTGCTTCGACCGCATCGGGCTTGTGCGCGTAGTCGACGATCACGGTGACGTCCCGGTCGACCTCGACCTGCTCGAGTCGGCCGGGCACCCCGGTGCCCTGGGCCATCGCTGCGGCGATCACCTCGGCGTCATGGCCGGCCTCGACGGCAGCCGCGATCGCGGCCAGGGCGTTGGCGACGTTGAAGTCCCCCGGGATCGGCACGGAGGTGCGGACCTCGACACCGTCGGGACCGAGCACCGTGAACGACGATCCGTCCGCGGCAAGGTCGAGGTCGACGGCGCGCCAGTCGGCACTCGCGTCCTCGAGGGCGAAGGTCTTGAGGGGGATGCTGGCCTCGTCGAGGAGGCGGCGACCGTGCTCGTCGTCGATGTTGACCAGGCCGAGCCGGGCTCGCTCCGGTGTGAACAGGGAGGCCTTGGCCCGGAAGTAGTCCTCGACGTCGGCGTGGAAGTCGAGGTGGTCGCGACCAAGGTTCGTGAAGACCGCGACGTCGAAGACGATCCCGTCGACGCGTCCCATCACCAGTGCGTGGCTGGAGACCTCCATCGCGCAGGTCTGCACCCCGCGTTCACGCATCAGCGCGAAGATGGCGTGCAGGTCCGGCGCCTCGGGCGTGGTCAGCGAGGTCTCGATGTCCACGCCGTTGATGCGGGTCCCGACCGTGCCCACGACGGCGGCCGGGATGCCGGCGCCCTGCAGGGCGATCTCGGCCAGGCGAGTCGTGGTGGTCTTGCCCTGTGTGCCGGTGACCGCGATCATCGCCATCGACTCCGAAGGAGTGCCGTGGATCCTGGCGGCCAGGGCGCCGAGGACCGCCCGCGGCGCCTGGACAACCAGGACCGGCACGTCCACCTCACCGAGCGACTCGCGTCCGGCGGCATCGGTGAGGATCGCCACGGCTCCCGCCGCCACCGCCTGCGGGGCGTATGTCGCACCGTGCACGCGGGCGCCGGGAAGGGCGGCGTACAGGTCCCCGGGAAGCACGCGTTGAGAGCTCAGCGAGAGACCGGTGACCTGGCAGTCCTGGGCCCCGGCGGAGTCGAGCGTCACGTCCAACCAACCGGCGACGACCGTCAGTGGGGTCGCCGACCCACGGGTCGGTCGGGATGCCTTGAGTGCCTCGTTGCTCACCACGGCGCGAGGCTATCGCGACGGGGTGCCGTTCCGGGTCTTCTCACCACTCGACGGGGAGGCTTGCCGCCTTCTCGCCGGTCGGCGGGACGGCGTACTTGCGGAGCAGGTAGGTCATGATCTTCTTGAAGACCGGGCCGGCCCCGGTGCCACCGCCCTGGCCGCCCTTCGGGTCCTGGATCATCACGTAGACGGTGAAGCGCGGGTCGTCGGCGGGCGCGAAGCCGCCGAAGGAGATGGTGAAGGTGCCGTCATAGCAGCCGCACTCCTTGCCGACCCGCTGCGCGGTGCCGGTCTTGCCGGCCACCCGGTAGCCCGGGATCGCCGTACCCTTCGCGATCCCGTCCTCGGGGTCGGTCACCAGCTCCATCATCTCGGCCGTCTGACGGGCAGCCTCTTCGCTGATCACCCGGTCGGACGTGGTGTGGTCGGTTCCCACCTCCTGGCCCGAGTCGGTGGTGGCCGAGCCGCGGATGACGTTGGGTGAGATCCGGATGCCGTCGTTGGCGACGGTGTTGAGTGCGGACGTCATCTGGAAGGCGTTGACCGACAGGCCCTGTCCGAAGGCGATCGTGGCGCGGCTCAGGTCCGACCACGACTCGGCCGGGGGAAGCACACCGGCGGCCTCGCCCCGGATGCCCATGGCGGTCTTCTCGCCGATTCCGAACTTCTCCAGATAACCGTGCAGCTCGTCGTTGCTGAACTCGTCGGCAACCAGGATGGTGCCCAGGTTGGACGACTTGGCCAGGGCACCAGCCGCGGTGAGCCGGATGTCCCCGTGGTTCCAGTGGTCACCGATGGTGGCGCCGTTGCGCGTCAGCTTCTCGGGCACCTCCAGGCGCGTGCGCGGGGTGATCTTGCCGGCGTCGATGAGGGCTCCGAAGGTGAGCACCTTCTCCACCGAGCCCGGCTCGTAGACGTCACTGGCCGCGCGGGAACCGAGGTCCTCCTTCGCCGAGTCAGCAGGCTCGTTCGCGTTGTACGTCGGATAGTCGGCTGCCGCGATGATCTCGCCCGTACGGGTGTCCATCACGATGGCAACCCCGGACTCGCCGCGGACCTTGCGGACACCTTCGGCGAGGACGCGCTGGGCATAGAACTGGACGTCACGCTCGAGCGTGAGCCTGAGGTCCTTGCCATCCACCGGCTTGACGGTGCTGTTCTCGCCGAGCGGGATCCGGTTGCCTCCGCCGACCTCGTAGGTCGCCGATCCGTCGGTGCCGGAGAGCTGCTTGTCGAAGGTGCGCTCGAAGCCTGCGAGCGGGCCCTTGTCCTCGTCCTGGCCGATGAATCCGACCAGGTTGGACGCGATGTCGTCCGCAGGATAGTCACGCATCGGGTCGCGACGCGTGCTCAGGCCCTTGAAGCCGTCCTCCTTGAGCTCCTCGACGACAGCCGTCGCGACCGTCGAGGGCACTCGGCGGGCGAGGTACTGGAAGCGCGTGTCCTGGCGGCGCAGCCGGTCGAGGAGCTGGAAGTAGTCGATCCCGAGCCTGTCGGCGAGCCGGGTCGCGATCTCCGGGGCGTCCTTGCGGGTCATCTGTGGGTCGCCGACGATCATCAGGCCGTCGACCGAGGTGGCCAGCTCGACGCCGTTGCGGTCGACGATCGCGCCGCGCTCCGCGGGCAGCTCGGCGGTGACCAGGCCCTCGGCAGCAGCCATCGCCGCGTAGGCGTGCGGGTCAAGGCCCTGCAGCTGCACCAGGCGCACCCCGAACACCGAGAGCAGCATCGCGATGATCACGAAGCCGAAGCGCAACCGGAACAGGGCGGCCCCACGCGACGGGGCGCCGTCGGGTGGGGCAGTGGGCTTCTTCGGTCGAAGGCTCAACGCTCGCTCCGGTCCCCTGCGCTCTGGCTTGACGATCCAGTTCTATCCCTGCCATCGCGCCGATCCTGCGAGGCCGACGTCGTGTCGCGCTCCGGCTTGTCGGCCTTGACCTTGATCACCAGGGCCGGTGGAGCGAGCTCCTCGGGCTTCTGGGCCGCCGGGGGGCGGACGTCGGTGCGATCGGCGGTGGTGGCCGGAGCCGCCTGACCGATGACCTGACCGTTGGAGAGCTGGATGAATGCGGGGCTGCTGGCCGGCACCATGCCCATCGTCTGTGCCTTCTCGGCGACGGACTGGGGGTTGCGCAGCTCCTCGAGCTGCATCTGCAGGGTCTGCTCGCGCGAGGTCAGGTCCCGGGCCTGCTTCTCGAGATCGGTGGCCCTGAACGAGTTCTGCTGCATGGTCGTGTTGAACAGCAGCAGGCCGACGACGCCGGCCACGAGGAGCACGCTGACCAGGGTCACGAACGGGACGCGCGGGGCGTCCGATGCGAGCCTGGGCACGACGCGGAGTCGTGCCTGCTCGACGGCTGCCTCGGCGATCCGCTGGAGCGGGACCCGGCTCTGGGGAAGAGGGCTGCTCATGCGGGAGCTCCTGAGTGTCGAAGGCGTTCAATGGCGCGCAGGCGGACGGACGCGGCCCGGGGGTTCTCGGTGAGCTCGGGCTCCACGGCCTTCTCGGCACCGCGGGTGATGGTCTTGAAGGTGGGCTCGTGGCCGGCGGGAACGAAGGGCATGTCGGGCGGTACGTCGCTGCGCGTGGCCTCGGTGAACGCCTGCTTGACCAGGCGGTCCTCGAGTGAGTGGTAGGACTCCACGACGACGCGTCCGCCGACCCCGACCGCCTCGATGGCGGCCGGAATGGCGCGACGAAGCACGTTGAGCTCGTCGTTGACCTCGATGCGCAGGCCCTGGAAGGTGCGCTTGGCCGGGTGTCCCCCGGTGCGGCGTGCCGGCGCCGGGATGGCCGCATAGAGCAGCTCGACGAGCCGGCCCGAGGTGGTGAACGGCTCTGTCTCGCGCTCGCGGACGATGTGCTGGGCGATCCGTCGGGCGAACTTCTCCTCGCCGTAGTCACGCAGGATGCGAGTCAGGGCCTCGACGGGATAGGTGTTGAGGACGTCGGCTGCGGTGATGCCCACCGAGTCGTTCATCCGCATGTCGAGCGGAGCATCCTGGGCATAGGCGAATCCGCGCTCGCGGACGTCGAGCTGCATGGAGGAGACACCCAGGTCGAAGAAGATCGCGTCGGCGTGCTCACGTCCGAGGTCTTCGAGGACGTCGAGGATCTCGTCGTACACCGCGTGCACCAGGGTCACTCGATCACCGAAGGGTGCAAGCCGTTCGCCGGCCATCTGCAGGGCGTTGGGGTCGCGGTCGATGCCGACCAGGTGTGCCTCGGGGAAGGCCCGCAGCATCGCCTCGCTGTGGCCGCCGAGGCCCAGGGTCGCGTCGATGACCACTGCGTCGGGCCGCTCCAGCGCGGGCGCCACAAGTGCGACGACCCGGTCCAGCAGGACCGGGACGTGTCGGGGGCTGTCCATCTTCCTAGCCCTGCTGTCCGAATGTCATCAGGACGACCAGGCACATGGTCAGGACCAACGAGACGCCGACGGAGAACAGCATCACGGCGACCGCGTCGCGCGCTTGTTCGCGCACTCTCGGCGTCGTGCGCGGTGATCCGCTGACACTCATGCTCATGGTTTCGACCCCTGGCTGATGGTGGATGGCTGTGCTGGGTGGATCGCAGGACCAGGTCCCTGCCCGCCCCCAGAGGGGGAAGTTGTCTTCTGGAACCGGGGAAGGTGCCCCAGACGACTGGTAGGGGGCGGGCTCGAGACCTCGTGCTGCGATCCGTGTTGAGTTGTCGTGCTGTGTGGTGCGGGCGGGCCAGGTGCCGAGTCAAATGCCTGTTCAGATGCGGTTCATTTGCTTGTTCAGATGCCGGGGAACACTTCGTCACTCAGGTCCGAGAACTTCTGCTCCTGCTCCTCGGAGTACTCCTGCCACGACGTCGGGTCCCAGATCTCGATCCGGTTCATCGCGCCGATGACCATCACGTCCTTGCTCAGGGACGCGTATTCCCTGAGCACTGCCGGGATGCCGATCCGGCCCTGCTTGTCGGGAACCTCCTGCGACGCCGCCGCGAACAACATGCGGACGTAGTCACGGGTGCCCTTGTTGGTGACCGGCGCCTCGCGGAGTCGGTCGGTCAAGCGTCCGAAGTCCTCCATCGACCACACCGTCAGGCAGCGCTCCTGCCCACGGGTGACCACGAGGCCTTCGGCCAGGTCCTCTCTGAACTTTGCCGGGAGGAAGAGCCGGCCCTTGTCGTCGAGCTTGGGCGTGTAGGTGCCGAAGAACATCTGGCACCACCCCTTCAAGCCACTAATCCTCCACTGCGCACCACTTTACTCCACTCTCATCCACCGTCAACCATTCCACGCGTGTTTCGTCGCTGTATTCCTACGAATGGCGTGGCCTCAGTCGACGCGGCCCGCGATCACCTACGCCCCGGGCTACGCCCTGTTTGTGCAGGTCAGAGCCACTGTTGCCAGCTCCGTGCAGCGCAGGTGGAGCGGCAGTGGGGAGAAAACAGCCTGATTGGTGGAGCAAAGTGGAGCAGAACGTGGGGAATCGGCGTCCCCCGTGCTCGACAACCACGCATACGCTTGACTGGTCAGATGGAGACGGCGCCCGGGTCACCGTGCTCGCCGACGATTGGACCCTTGGAGGGCATACGTGGCCGTTGACGCCAATGACGTCGCAGGTGTGGCCAAGGTGGCCGCGCGCGTCCGGGAGAACATCAACTCGGTCATCGAGGGCAAGGACGACGTGGTCACCACCGCGGTCACCGTGCTTCTGGCCGAGGGCCACCTGCTCATCGAGGACATCCCCGGCGTCGGCAAGACCATGCTCAGCAAGGCCCTGGCCCGCTCGATCGACTCGACCGTGCGCCGCATCCAGTTCACCCCGGACCTGCTGCCCTCCGACGTGACCGGGGTCAGCATCTTCAACCAGGACACCCGACAGTTCGAGTTCCGCCCCGGCGGCATCTTCGCCAACATCGTGGTCGGCGACGAGATCAACCGTGCCTCCCCCAAGACCCAGTCAGCACTGCTGGAGTGCATGGAGGAGCGTCAGGTCACCGTCGACACCCAGACCTGGCCACTCGAAGCCCCGTTCATGGTGATCGCAACGCAGAACCCCATCGAGATGGAGGGCACCTATGCCCTCCCCGAGGCACAGCGCGACAGGTTCATGGCACGGGTCTCGATGGGCTATCCCGTGATGGCCGCCGAGATCGCCATGCTGGCCTCGCACTCACGACGCAGCCCGCTCGAGGATCTGCGCCCGGTGACCGATGCCGAGGAGATCCGTCAGGCCATCGGCGTGATCAACCAGGTCCACACCGCGGACTCGATCCTTCGCTATGCCGTCCAGCTCACCACCGCGACCCGGCACAGCCCGGACCTGAACCTGGGCGCCTCGCCGCGCGCATCGCTGCAGCTGGTCCGTGCCGCGAAGTCCTATGCCTGCATGGCAGGACGCAACTACGTGCTGCCCGACGACATCCTCACCATGGCCCGCCCGGTGCTCACCCACCGGCTGATCCCCAGCGTCGAGGCCGCCATGAGCAGCCGCGACACCGCGATGATCCTGGACGGCATCGTCGCCTCGGTGCCGGTGCCCACCTCCTGATCGCGACCTGACCGATGGCTTCGGGACTCTCCGCCCTCACCGTCCGTGGACGGGCCTTCCTCGCTGCCGGGATCACGGCCGTCGTGTGCGCCATGGTGCTGGGGCAGAACTCCTTGAGCCGGATCGGCGTACTGCTCGTCGCCCTGGCCCTGCTGGCCGCCCTGATGGTGGGTCGCAGCCGCTACCAGCTGGCGCTGGACCGGACCGTGTCACCACAGCTGGTGCAAGCCGGATCGCCCAGCCAGGTGCACCTGGAGCTGGTCAACGAGGGCCGCGGTCGAACCGGGGTGATGCTCCTCGAGGAGACGCTCCCCTTCGTCCTCGGCTCACGACCCCGCTTCGTGCTCGGCGGGCTGCGGGCCGGCACCCACCGCTCGGTCACCTACCAGGTCCGCTCCGACGTGCGCGGGCGCTATCTGATCGGTCCCCTGACGGTGCGCCTGCGCGACCCGTTCGGCCTCGTCGAGGTGGGCCGCGCCTTCACCTCCACCGTGCCGGTGACGGTCACCCCACGGACCATCGCACTGCCCGCGGTCCCCCTCAACGGTGACTGGACAGGGTCCGGCGACAACCGCCCGCGCGCCTTCGCGACCGGATCCGCCGAGGACGTCACGGTGCGCGAATACCACCACGGCGACGACCTGCGTCGCGTGCACTGGCGTACGTCGGCACGCACCGGCGACCTGATGGTGCGTCGCGAGGAGCAGCCCTGGCAGTCGCGGGCCACCGTGTTCCTCGACAACCGACTCGGCGCGCACCGCGGGAGTGGAGCGGCCTCCTCGCTGGAGACTGCCGTGTCGATGGCCGCATCCATCGCAGTGCACCTGACCCAGAGGGGTTTCATGGTCCGCCTGGTCACCGCCGACGGCGAGGACCCCAACACCGCCTGGCACGATCGCACCTCGGCCGTGAACACGGCTCCGCTTCTCGAGGCGCTCGCCATGGTCTCGCTCAGCAAGCGTCCCGACCTGGACACCGACTGGCTGATCGACTCCTCGCACACCAGCATGCTGGTCGGGGTCCTGGGCGCCCTGAACAAGCACGACCACGAGGTGATCCGTCGGATGCGCCTCCATGGTTCGCGGCCGATGGCCATCGCACTCGATGTCGAGGCTTGGGTCAGCGGCGGGGTCCAGTCCCCCGGCTCCACGGCCGGTGAGCTGTCCAGCCTGGGCTGGCGTGCAGTGGATGCGCGCCCCGTCGATCGCCTCCCCCGCCTGTGGGAGGAGCTGAGTCGCCGCAGCGCCGGCCTCAAGCACGGAGTCCGCGGATGAGGCGCGCCGCGGCGGCCCAGACCCCGCTCGCCCTCGTGACGATCACGGCACTGACCAGCTGGGCGTCTCTGATCGCCTGGTCCGGGTTCGTCTCGCGCAGCGGTGACTACCTGATGCCAGCCCTGCTCGGCATCACGGTGACGGCGGCGATCGGCGTGTTGGCCCGCCGGTTCCGGATGCACGCGATCTTCGTGCTCAGCAGCCAAGCACTCGGAGTGCTGCTCGTCCTCAATGCCGGATGGGGTTCGTCGATCGTTCCGACGCTCGACTCGATCCGGACCACAGCTCAGGCCTTCGTCGATTCCGTCGACATCCTGCAGAGCTATGCCGCCCCGGTGCCGCCGGGCATTGAGAACACCATGCCCGTGCTGGTGATCGGCGCACTGCTGTGCCACCTGTTGGTCGACTTCCTGGCCCTGACCCTGGGCCGGGTTCCGCTTGCCGGACTACCCCTGCTGGTGGTCTACACCCTCCCGGTCAGCATCCTCGACAAGCCGGTCAACTGGATCGTCTTCGTCATCATCGTGACCGGGTTCCTGGTGATGCTGGCCCTGGCCGAGGGCACCAGGACGAACCGCTGGGGACGCGACTTCGGCAACCCGGAGAACGGCACCGAGCGCGGACCGTTCGGTCCCCAGGACCCGCGCCGACACCCGGTCGGCATGGGTCTGGGTGCAGTCGCCCTGGCCCTGCTGGTTCCCCTTGCCCTGCCCTCACTCGGGTGGCAGCTCTTCGGGCAGGGCGACGGCCCGGGCGAGGGCGACGACGAAGTCCGGATCACCAACCCGATGACCGACCTGCGACGCGATCTCGATCGCAAGCAGGACATCCCGCTGGTCCGGGTCAAGACCGCCGGGATCCGGCCGCAATACCTGCGCACCTCGGTGCTGACCAGCTACACCGGCGAGACCTGGACACCGGGTGACCGGGACCTGCCGAGCCAGAACTCAGCCACCGGCACGATGCCACCGCCGATCGGCCTGAGCCCGGCGACGCCGTACTCCTCGGTGGAGTGGCAGGTGAAGGTCCTCGACAGCCTCAAGTCGCTGTGGCTGCCCACCCCGATGCATGTCGAGGAGATCCGGGCCGGGTCCGAGTGGCGCTTCGACTCGACTGTGCTCGATTTCCACTCGGCCGACAACGACGTGGACACGGCGGGCCTCTCCTACGGCCTGACCGAGCTGGTGCCCGAGATGTCCGGGGACGACCTGGCGAGCGCACCCGCACCGAACCCGGCGATCGCGCGACGCTTCTCGAGCCTGCCCTCCGACCTGCCGGACTCGGTGCTGACGATGGCCGAGGAGATCACCGGGGGCCTGGTGACCGACTTCGAACGGGCGCAGGCGCTGCAGAGCTTCTTCCGCGACGAGGAGCGGTTCACCTATTCCCTCGAGCCCAGTGCGGGCAACGGCAACAGTGCGCTGGAGGAGTTCCTCGAGGAACGGGTCGGCTACTGCGAGCAGTTCGCCTCGGCGATGGCCGTGATGGCACGCGCCGTGGGCATCCCGGCGCGGGTGGCCGTCGGCTTCTACCAGGCCGACCAGCTCGAGGACAGCAGCTGGGAGTTCAGCTCGCACGACCTGCACGCCTGGCCCGAGCTCTACTTCGAGGACTACGGCTGGGTGCGCTTCGAGCCGACTCCGTCATCGCACATCGGCTCGGTGCCCGACTACACCAGTGACGACATCGTGATCGACGAGCCTTCGTCGGGACCGAGCTCGTCGAGCAGCTCGGCTCCGTCGTCGCAGGCACCCACCACCCAGGCGCCGAGCGCGGAGCCCGAGGTCGAGCAGGCCGAGCAGACCGACGACGACTCGGGGATCCCGTGGGCGATCGTGCTCGCAGTGCTGCTCGGCATGCTGCTGCTGGTTCTCCTCCTCGTCGGTCCCCGCCTGCTGCGTCGCCGGCGCCGAGCGCGGAGGTGGCACGGGGACCTCCCGACCGCCGAGGCAGTGTGGGCCGAGCTCCGCGACATCTGCCTCGACCTGCGTCGCCCCTGGCCCGGCGGCAGGTCACCTCGAGCCACCGGTGCCGTCGTGGCAACCTGGTTCGGACCCGCCGCACCTGAGCGGTCCACCCGACTGCCGAAGACCGGCCCGGAGATGAACCCGGACGCGATGCGTGCGCTGGAGGAACTGGTGGGTGCTGTCGAGGAGCTGCGCTATGCGCCGTCGCCGAGCACGGACGGGGCCGACCTGTGGAGCCATCTCGACACCTGCCGGGTCGCGCTCGAGAACGGTGTCCCGAGCAAGTCGCGCGTGCGCGCGCAGTGGGCACCGGTCTCGATGCTGCGTCGCAGCGAGGCGCCGGTGGTCATCGACGACGAGATGGTCGGGGACCACGTCCACTGAGCTGGTCGGCGGTGTGACGAGTCGGTGAAACGCGGCTCAGAAGCCGCCGTTCTCGTCACGGCGACGACGCCAGCGCTCTTCCATCCGCTCCATGAACGGGGCGGAGGAGCGGACCTTGCGTGGCTTGTGGGAGCGGCCACCGTCGATCACGCTGAACCCGTGGTGACCGGTGGCCTTCTCGGTCGCAGCGGGTGCGTTGCCGCCCCGCAGGTTCACCAGGAGATAGGTGGCGGAGGCCAGCATCACCACGAAGCCGGCGATCCCGAGCGGGATGAAGGCGAAGATCGCGCCGGACATCAAGATGGCCACACCGACGACGAAGACGACGCCGGAGATGATCGCGCGACGACGCGCCGCGCGGCGGAAGGACGTCCCGCGCAGGGTGGAGGCGAACTTCGGGTCCTCCTCGACCAGGGCGCGCTCCATCTGCTCGAGCAGACGTAGTTCTTCTTCCGAGAGCGGCACGTTTCCTCCCCTGTTCGCAGTCCTTCTGACTGTCCGTCTCCAAGTCTAGGCAGCGTGGGCCAAAGGCGGTACCTCTGGCCCGGATTTGTTGACGAATTGATCGCCTCGGTCCTCAGGAGAGCAGGCTGGCCGGTCGTACGGCTCCGGATCCGAACCTGCGGACGGCACGATCCATTGCCCGGTCCGCATCGGACCAGCCGTGCTCGCGCTCCCCCAGCACCAGCTGTCGTTGCACCGTGGAGCGGGGCACCAGACCCTCGACACGTACGCCGACCAGCCGCACCCTGGCGCGCTGGAGGCCCAGTGCGTCATAGAGACGGGTCGCGGTCGCATGGATCTCGCGGGTCACATCGGTGGCCTCGGCAAGGGTGCGTGACCTGGTGATCGTGGTGAAGTCGGCGAACCGGACCCGCAGGGTGATCGTGCGACCGGCCACTCCCGCCACCCGCATCCGGGTGGCGACCTTCGCCGAGAGCCTCAGCACCTCTCGCAGGATCACCTCGCGGTCGTCGGTGTCGCGGGCGAAGGTCTCATCCGCTCCCATGCTCTTGTCCGGCTCGTCGGTGTGCCGGCGCGGTGTGATCGCCCTCCGGTCGCTCCCCCAGGCAAGGTCGTGCAACTGGGTCCCGAGCGCATGCCCCACCGCACGCTGGAGCGTCCGCACCGGTGTGTGCGCGATGTCCGCCACGGTGTTGAGGCCGAGCCGGTGCAGCATCTCGGCGGTCTTCTCCCCCACCCCGAACAGCTCACCGACATCGAGCGGGTGCAGGAACGAGGTCACCTCGCCGGGCGGCACCACGACCACGCCGTCGGGCTTGGCCCGACGGCTGGCCAGCTTGGCCACCGAGACCGAGGAGGCGATCCCGACCGAGCAGGTGATCCGCTGCTCGTCATGGACCCTGGCGCGAACCATCTCTGCGATCGCCAAGGGTGAGCCGAGCCGGCGTACCGAGCCGCTGACATCGAGGAACGCCTCGTCGAGGGACATCGCCTCCACCAGTGGAGTGACCTGACGGAAGATCTCCATCACCGAGGACGAGACCGTGCTGAAGGCGTCGTAGTCGGGATTGACCACCACTGCCTGCGGGCAGGCCCGGCGGGCACGGGTCATCGGCATCGCCGAGCGCACGCCGTGCTCACGGGCCAGGTAGTTGGCCGAGAGCACCACGCCCCGGTGCCCACCGCCGACGATGACGGGTACGTCGACCAGGTCGGGACGGTCGCGGATCATCACCGACGCATAGAAGGCGTCCATGTCGATGTGGAGCAGGTGGCAGCCGGTCGAGAGGTCGCTCATGGCGACCCCACCGAGAGGTCAGTGCGTGGCGAGCACGTGCACCTGGGTGGCCAGGGAGAGATATTCCGGCCGGGTCGCCACGGCGCGCTCGAGCTCGAGCAGGGCCTGGGTCGAACCCGGCTCGAGGTCGAGCAGTGAGCCGGGGACGAGGTCGGAGAAGACCCGGATGCCGTGCACCGAGCCGATCGTGAACCCGGCCTGCTCGAGGTGCCCGGTGAGCTCTTCGCTGGTGAACCGGTGTCCGGCACGACCGACGGACTCACCGTCGAGGATCGCCCGGGCCTGGCCGAAGTGGCCGGCGATGGCACGGGCCACCACGGCCGCGTGGCGCTGGTTGACCAGGAGGCTGAGGGTGCCGCCGGGGCGGAGCACCTCGGCGATGGTGGCCAGTGCAGCCGCCGGGTCGTCGACGATCTCGAGCACTCCGTGGCACAGCACCACGTCGGCGCTGTCCGGACCGGCGACGTCGAGGAGGGTCGAGAGGTCGCCCTGCTGGCCAGCCACCCGGTCGGCGACGTTGAATTCCTGGGCACGTCGACCGAGCGCGGCCAGTGCGTCGGGGCTGGGGTCGATGACCCGGACCTGGTGGCCGAGCTCGGCCACCCGGACAGCGAAGCCGCCGGTGCCACCCCCGATGTCGAGAACGTCGCTGGAGGCGCCGAACACCTCGCGCAGCGACTCCCACACGACTGAGGTCCTGGCCGCTCCCCTGCGTTCACTGGCAGACATGTGGCCCACATTAGTGGGTGCTCTCCTGCCAGTGCCGGATGCCTCATCCCGCACTCCCCGGACTGCGGTGCCAGAGCCTGCGCGGCACTTCGATCTCCTTGCCGTTGTCGGTCGGCCCACCGGCCGGACGGATGTCGGCATAGGGCGACATCCGGAAACCACTGCTGTGCACCAGCACCCGCTTCGGCTGGTTCGACTCCTGGCCGGAGCCAGCCCTGTCTGTGTTGGTCCTGTCTGCGTCGGCACCATCGCTGGTCCGGTCCATCAGGTCTTGCACTGCGTCGAGTCCCCCGGCGTACCACGCTGCGTGCAGTGCCGGCAGCTCCCAGCAGCCCGTCGCCCGGACCGAGACCCCACGTCGGCCGGTCCGGCGCAGCTCACCGCGCACGACCAGCAGCCAGGACCCGAACACCGTGGAGGCGTAGGAGCTCTGCGCGTCCTCGAAGAACGTGGCGTCGACCGGCCCCGTGGAGTCGTCCAGGGTCAAAAAGATGACCCGGCGCCCCGAACGGATCGGTGGTGTCTGGGTGGCCACCTTCACCCCGGCGACCAGGATCCCCGAGCGCTTCCGCTGGGCCAACAGGTCCTTGCTGCGCACGACGCCGAGTGCATCGAGGAACTCGCGATAGTTCTCCACGACGTGCTGACTGACGTCGAGTCCCAGGATCTCCAGCTCTGCCTTCATCCGGTCATGCGAGTCCATCTCCGGCAACCCGCTGGCCTCTCCCTCCTGCCCCTCGCCGAGGTCGAGAGCCAACTGCACACTGGTCACCGGGACCGGTGGCGCGGCAGCCCGCGACTGCGCGGAGGCCTGGGCCCAGACCCCGGCGCGCCCCAGCGCATGGCGCTCGGTGCCCGGGGCGTCCTCGCGCAGCAGTGGGTCCGTGCTGCTGCGCGCCGCTGCCTGCTCGGCACGGGCCGAGGCCTGCTGCTGGGGGGTCCGGGTGCGGGTGAGCGCCTTCGAGGTGAGCCCGCGCCCACGCGTCGACGACCGGGCACCGGCCCGGGCCAGTCGATCGAGCTCGGCGACCTGCAGGAGCAGGTCACGACGCGTCACGCTGCCGCGACGGCGTACGTCGTTGGTGGCACCGATGCCGTAGACGTCGTCGAAGCCGCCGGCCAGCACCAGTCGCTCGACCACCGGTCGTGAGGTGTTCGTGCGATGCCAGAAGTCACTCAGCGACTGGAAGGGACTCTCCTCGTCCTCGCCCCGGGCTGCGACGATCCGCTGGACCTCGCCGGCGTTGATCCCCTTCACCTCGGCCAGGGCGAGCCGGATCCCATGGTCGACACCGGTCCGGGTGGGTCCGGGTGATCCAGCAGCGACGTAGGCGGAGCCGCTCGAGACCGGTTCGACGGTGTATTCCTTGCCGCTCCGGTTCACGTCGAGACCGAGCACGGTGATCCCGAGCTGCCGGGCGTCGTCGAGGATCAGTCTCTTGGGGTACATGCCCGGGTCGTGGGTGAGCACGCCGGCCAGGAAGTGCGCCGGCCAGTGGGCCTTGAGCCAGGCCGACTGATAGGTCGGCAGCGCGAACGCGGCCGCATGCGCCTTGCAGAAACCGAAGGAGGCAAAGGCCTCCAGGATCTTCCAGACCTGCTCGGCGACCCGGGTCGAATAGCCACGGGCCAGGCAGCGCGGGAAGAACCAGAGCTTCGTCTGCGCCATGCCGTCGGGCTTGCCCAGGGCTCGCCGCTTCTCGTCGGCCTCGGCATAGCTGACTCCGCCGAACTGGCCGATGATCTCGATGACCTGCTCGTGGAAGACCACCACACCGTGGGTCTGGGACAGGATCGGCTTCAGGTCATCGTGCAGGTAGGACGGCATCTTCCAGCCCTGCTTGGCCTCCAGGTAGGGCGTGATCATGTCGCTCTTGACCGGACCCGGCCGGAAGAGCGAGATGTCGGTGATGATGTCGTCGAAGCTGTCGATGCCGGACTTGCCGACCAGCTCGCGCTGGCCGGGCGACTCGATCTGGAACACACCGAGGGTCTTCGCCGCGCTGATCATCTCGAAGGTCGTGTCGTCGTCGAAGGGCACCTCCGCCTCGTTGTCGAGATCGATCTCGACGTCATCGACCCGCTTGATCTCGGCCAGGGCGTGCGCCATCGCGGACTGCATCCGGATGCCCAGCACGTCGAGCTTGAGCAGGCCGAGGTCCTCGACGTCGTCCTTGTCGAACTGGCTCATCGGATAACCCGCATGGCTGGCCTCGACCGGGGTACGGTCGAGCAGGGTGGCGTCCGAGAGCAGCACCCCGCACGGGTGCATGGCGACGTGCCTGGGCAGCCCGTCGAGCCGCTCGACCAGACCGAAGAACATCTCAGAGCCTGCCCCTCCCTGCGCCTGGAGGAACCCGGAGGCACGCAGCTCCGGCAGCTCGCGCAGGGCCATCCGGGCGTCCCGGGCGCGGATGTGCGGGAACGCCTTGGCGATCGCGTCGATCTCACCCGGTGGCATGCCGAGCGCCGCCCCCACGTCACGCACCGCATGGCGCACTCGGTAGGTCTCCATCATCGAGACCGCCACACAGCGCTCGGCGCCGTACCTGTCGAGGATCGCGTCATAGACCTCCAACCGGCGCGCCGACTCCACGTCGATGTCGATGTCCGGCAGGTCCTTGCGCAACGGCGAGAGGAACCGCTCCATCAGCAGTCCGTGCCGGATCGGGTCCACCCCGGAGATCCCGAGGAGATAGTTGACCAGGCTGCCCGCCCCGGAGCCACGGGCCGCAGCGCGCACGCCCATCTCCCGGATCATCGCCACCACGTCGCCCACGGTGAGGAAGTACGGCGCATAGCCGAGGTCTCGGATCATCTCGAGCTCGTCGTCGAGCCGCTTCCAGATCCGTTGCCGCGCCACGTTTCCGTAGCGCCAGTCGATCGCTGCCTCGCACCGCGCCCGCAGCGTCGAGTCGGCACCGCCCAGGGTCTGGCCACCCCCGGACCCGCGCCGGCTGGTCAGCTCGAACTCCGGGAAGTGGGTCTCCCCCAGGCCCAGGTCTGCTCGCGGGTCGAGTGCACATCTCTCAGCAGTGGCGCGGGTGCGGGCGAGCAGCTCGCGCGCCTCCCGTGCGGGGTCGCCGGACAGGCCGGCCAGGTGGCAGATCTCCTCGGCGATCTCGTGCATCTGCTTGCCGGACTTGAGGAAGCCCTCGGCGTTGCGCCGGAAACCGCCCGGTCCGCCGCCGGAGAGCCCCGCCGAGCCGAGGGGCACCAGGGTGCGGGCGGCGTCGAGCACGTCGATGGTGGGCGCGTCGAGCCGGTCGGCATAGCGGACCGCGTTGGTCAGCACCATCGTCAGTCCGGCGTCGCGGGCAGCCCCCGCCATCCGAGCGGCGTGCTGCGACGAACCGGGGCCCCAGCCCTGGTTGCTCCCGGGGAGGCGGTGGGAGACGAGCTCGACGACGAGGTTCTCCCGTGGGACCAGGCCCTTCCAGCGGGCCAGGACCTCGCGGGCACGATCGGGACGACGTGCTGTCGCCGCGGCCCCGAGGGTGGATCCCGGTCCGAGCAGGACGATGACGTCGTCGCCGCAGTGCTCCGCGATCAGCTCCGCAGTGGCCACCGGTCGTCCCCGTTCCCCGGTCAGGTGGGTGGCTGAGACCAGCCGGCAGATCGATGCCCAGCCGGCCTTCCCGCTGGCCAGGAACAGCGCCCGGGGCAGGTTCTGCTCACGGAACGCGCCTCCACGCACCGGGCTGCGTCGTTGACTGCCGGGTCGGTGGTTCCCTTCGGGCCCGGGCAGCAGCGCCGCCTGGTCGGTGGCCGCAGCCGAGTAGGCGAGATCCACCCCGAGCACCGGGCGGATCCCGGCCCGGGCGCACTCCTTCACGAACCGGACCGCGCCATAGGTGCCGTCGCGGTCGGTCAGGGCAAGGGCATCCATCTCCTGTTCCAGGGCACGCTCGACCAGCACGTGCGGGTGGCTTGCGCCGTACTGGAGTGAGTAGCCGGAGGCGACATGGAGATGGACGAACGGGTCAGGCACTGAGCCCGGGTCGCCAGGGCAGTTGTTCCTCGAACGGCATGTGTGGTGCCAGTCCGAGGGCCTGCTCGACGATGGCCAGGAACCGGTCCGACTCACGGACCAGGTCGTCTGCCTCGCGCTCGTTGACCGCGCGGGTGGAGCCTGCCTCTGCTGCGGCGCGCTTGCTGGCACCGGCGGAGAAGAAGGCGGCCCACTCGGACAGCTCGGGAGCGATCTCCGCCAGCAGCACCCAGGCGTTCTTCTGGGCCCGACGGCGGCTGCTCGTGGGAACCGGGACGGAGCGGGCGGCGATCAGGGCCGCGGCTGCTCGCAGTGCGGCGACGTGTGCGCACGCATAGCGGGTCGGGACCTCGGTCGTCGTGATCGCCTCACGCAGTGACTCGGCCGCCCGCTCGAGGTAGGAGTGGGTGGTTGCCGGGAGGCAGTAGGGGTTGGGGGTGGTGGGGTTCTTCGCAGTCATTGTCCGTGTCCCGTCTCAGTCCGTGCAGCCCAGGAGCTGCCAGTTGCCGTCTGCCCACGAGAAGGCCAGGTCGAAGACCCCGCTGCTGCAGTTGACCGTCATCCCATTGCCGGCTTCGACCCGCCACATCTCGCGTTCTGCAAGAAGGTCACCACTGAGCACCGACAGTCGCTGTCGATCCTCGACCGCGACGTCTGTTCCGACGACGGCGCGAGCACCGGCTGACTGCCACCAGGGACCGGTCTCCACCCAGTGCGCGACGACCTCGCGCACCTTCCACAACGTGCCGCGCCAGAGGAACTGCTCGGGAGCCTCGACCTGCCGGTCGCCCTGGCCCACCATTCCCCTGCGCACCTCTACGGGATCGTCATAGCGACGCATGTCATGCTCCTTCCCCAGAGCTTCGTGACGGTTTTCGACCCCCTGTCACTCGACCCCTCGACCCCGGTGCTGCCCCTGCGGACCAGGCAGGTGATGTGCCCCCGGTGGGGACGGGGGTCGAGGTCATCCCCACCGGGTGATCGAACATCTGTTCGAACAACTCCAAGGTACATCACTCCCCCGACATCGCGTCAACACCTGTCCATGACGGATAGGGTCGGGCACATGGCCGACCACCCCTCCATCGAGAAGTTCGCCGCAGCCCTGACCGAGAAGGGCGGCCGGGGCGAGATCGTCGTACTCCCCGATTCGGTGCACACCGCGGCACTCGCCGCAGAGGCGCTGGGCTGCGAGGTGGGCGCGATCGCCAACAGCCTGCTCTTCGATTCCGACGGCTCCCCGGTGCTGATCCTGACCAGCGGCGCGCACCGGGTGGACACCGCGAAGATCGAACCGGTCACCGGTCCGCTGAAGCGCGCGAAGCCCGACTTCGTGAAGACCGCAACCGGTCAGGTGATCGGCGGGGTCTCTCCCCTCGGGCACCCCACTCGGCTGCCCACCTACATCGACCCGTGGCTGCGGCGGCACGAGACCGTCTGGGCGGCCGCCGGCCATCCCGCAGCAGTGTTCAGCACGACCTATGACGAACTGGTCGCGATGACCGGTGCGACCGAGCTCGAAGTGGAGTGAGAACCATGGAGATCTGGATCAACCCCGCCTGCTCGAAGTGTCGCACCGCCGTGGGTGCACTGGACGACGCCGGCGCGTCCTACACGCAACGGCGCTATCTCGACACCCCGCCGACCGTCGCCGAGATCGAGGACGTGCTGGGCCGTCTCGACCTCGAGCCGTGGCACATCGCGCGGATGAACGAACCGATCGCCGCGGAGATCGGGCTCAAGACCGTCCCCAAGGACTCCGCGCACCGCGCGGACTGGGTCCGGGCCCTGGCCGAGCACCCCAAGCTGATCCAGCGACCGATCATCACCCTCGACGACGGCACGGCGGTGGTCGCCCGCGACGACGAGACCCTGGCCCGGGTCCTCGGGGCGAGCTGATGGAGTCCCTCGCGCTGGTCTTCTCCAGCGGCTGGGCCAGCGGGATCAACGCCTACCTGGTGGTGCTGGTCCTCGGCGTGGCCGACAAGGCCGGAGGCTTCGAGCAGATCCCTGACGTCCTGGCCCGCTGGGACGTCCTGGCCGTCGCCGCCTTCCTCTACTGCATGGAGTTCGTCGCCGACAAGATCCCCTACATCGACTCGACGTGGGATGCGATCTCCACCGCGATCCGACCCACCGCCGGCGCCGTGATCGGCGTGCTCCTGGCCGGGGACGCCGACTCCCTCAACGCCGCCGTCGGTGGCGTCGTGGGCGGCACCTCGGCCCTCACCTCGCACGCGGTCAAGGCTGGTGGACGATTGGCGATCAACTCCTCCCCCGAGCCGATCACCAACATCACCGCCAGCGTGCTCGAGGACGTCGCGGTCCTGGGCGTGGTCTGGTTCGCCATCGAGCACCCGATCGCGGCTGCCGGCATCGCCGCAGTCCTCCTGGTCGTGGGAGTGATCGTGCTCGTCTCGGTTGCCCGCCTGGTCAGGAAGTCCTGGCGACGCTGGAAGGGACGAGACCCCGGCACCGTCCGTCCCGCCTGACCCTCTGCCGAACGGACCGCTGCCGGGCAGCCACTAGGGTTCAGCGCATGGCGCGCACAGTGGTGATCGGCGGAGGCTTCGGGGGCATGGCCACCGCGGCACGCCTGGCAAAGCTCGGGCAAGAGGTCACCCTCGTCGAGCACCGCGACCGTCTCGGTGGCGCGATGGGCACCATCGAGGAAGAGGGCTTCACCTGGGACGCCGGTCCGTCGATGACGCTGCTGCCCGGCGTCGTGCGCGACCTGTTCCGCAAGTCCGGCCGGCCACTCGAGCGCGAGATCGACCTGATCCCGCAGGAGATCCTGCGCGAGCACCACTTCGAGGACGGCTCGGTGCTCAAGCTCCCCGGCGGTTCACGGGCCGCCCAGATCGATGCATTCGACGGGCTCGGGGCCGGCCTCGGCCAGAAGTGGATCGATCACGTCGACTCCTTCACCGAGGACTGGGAGGTGATCCGGCGCGAATATCTCGAGCGTCCCTGGCTGCCGGATCTTGCCGGCAAGGACGTGACCTCCCGGATCTTCACCCGTGAACACCTGGCCAAACGACTGAAGAAGGCCTTCAAGGACGAGCGACTGCGCCTGGTTGCCGGGCACCCGTTCGTCTTCGCCGGCCACGACACCCGCGATGTCCCGGCCTGGCTCGGCATGCGCGCCTATGTCGAGCAACGCTTCGGGGGCTGGAAGATCGAAGGTGGCTTCGGCCAACTCGCCGATGTCCTCGCCCAGCGCCTCACCACCCGCGGCGTGACGGTGCTGACCGGCGTCGACGTGACCGACATCGTCCTCCGCGACGGCAGGGCAGTCGCCGTCGCGACCAGCACCGGCGAGCTGGACGCCGACGTCGTGGTCTGTGCCATCGATCCCCGCCGGATCCCCGCCCTGGCACAACACGTGCGCCGCACCATGCCGGCGCTCCCCCCGGTCGTGTGCCACGTGGGGCTGACCGGGGACGACATCCCTGACATGCCCGAGGAGACGGTCTTCCACGGTGACCCGCTCGTGGTCGTACGCCGTTCCGGCACCGCGCCCGAGGGCGGCCAGGCCTGGACCATCTTCGGTCGCGGGCTGCTGGCCGAGGACATCGTGCTGGCCCTGGCCCGCAAGGGCACCAACATCCGCCCGAACGTCGAGGTCAGGGTCGACCGCTCCGCCCGGACGCAGGTCGAGGAGTTCGGCGCCTCACCGATGGGCGTGCTCTGGCAGGGCCGGACCACGTTGAACCACCGGATCTCCACCACGACACCGATCCCGGGGGTCTATGCGGCAGGCGCCCACGCCGCACCGGGAGGCGGCATACCGTTCGTGGGCCTGTCCGCCGCCCTGGTCGCGCAGCAGGTCGCGCTCGACCACCCCGTCTGAGGGAAACTCAGGCCGTGATGCTCAGGGCCTCGAAGATCTCCCGGGTCGCCTTGGACCGGTTCAACGTGTAGAAGTGCAGGCCCGGCGCACCGCCGGCAAGCATCTCCTCGCACATCTGGGTCGCGATCCGGATGCCCTCGGCGCGCAGGCCGGCCGGGTCCTCCTCGAACGGACGGAGCCGGTCGACGACCTCGGCAGGCATCTCGCGGCGGGAGAGCTCGACCATCCGGCGCATCGAGTTGATGTTCAGGATCGGCATCACGCCGGGGATGATCGGGAAGTCCACACCGGCAGCCTTCGCACGCTCCACGAGGGCGAAGTAGTCCGAGGACCGCAGCACCATCTCGGTCACCGCGAACTCGGCACCGGCGTCCTGCTTGGCCTTCAGCACCGCGACGTCGTCGTCGAGGGTCGCTGCGTCCACGTGTCCCTCGGGGAAGGCGGCCACGCCGACGGAGACGTCCGCAACCTCCTTGATCACCCTGACCAGGTCGGAGGCGTAGTCCACCCCGCCGTGGGTGCTGACCCACTCCGTCCCGGGGCCACCGGGCGGGTCACCCCGGAGGGCGAGGACGTTGTGCACTCCACTGTCCGCCAGCGAGGTGAGCACCTGCTGGATCTCCTCGACCGTGTGCCCCACGCAGGTCAGGTGTGCCATCGGGACCATCGAGGTCTCGCGGGCGATGCGACCGGTGATCGACACCGTCGTGTCGCGCGTGGTCCCGCCGGCGCCGTAGGTCACCGACACGAACGTCGGCCGGTAGGGCTCCAGGTCACGAATCGCCTGCCACAGCTGCTCCTCGCCGGCCTCGTCCTTGGGCGGGAAGAACTCGAAGGAGAAGGAGCGCTTCCCCTCCCGGATCAACGCTCCGATGCTGCGCCGCGATTCGATGTTCATGCCGGAAGCATAGGGAGCAGCCACCGACCGGCCCACCGCTGTCCATCCAACAGACCACTGTGGCTATGGTCGGGCCCGTGACTGATGCAGACGCGTTCCGGGCCGGGCTCCAGGTTGCGATCGACGAGTTCCTCGACGAGCAGGCCACAAGGCTCGCCCCGCTCGGTCCCGACGCAGCGCGACTGTTGACTGCCGCACGCGAGGCGGTCACCGGCGGCAAGCGGTTCCGCGCCGCCTTCTGCCACTGGGGCTTCAAGGCCGTCTCGGATCTCCCGGCTGACCAGGAGAAGGCCTTGCTGAGGGCATGCGCGAGCCTGGAGTTCCTGCACGCCAGCGCCCTGGTCCACGACGACTTCATGGATGCCTCCGACACCCGTCGAGGCCGGCCGGCGACCCACCGCGCCTTCGAGGGCGAGCACCGCGACGCCGGTTGGTCCGGTGATCCGGAGCAGTACGGCGCCGCCGCGGCGATCCTGCTCGGCGACCTGCTGCTCACCTGGGCGGACGAGCTGCTGCGTCGTTGCGGGTTCCCCCTCGAGCGGGTCGAGGCAGCGCTCGCCATGTTCGACATCTGCCGCTCGGAGGTCGTGGCCGGGCAGTTCCTGGACGTCTCGGTCCAGGCCCGAGGCAAGGCCGACGTCGACACCGCGATGACGGTGCTGCGCTACAAGTCGGCCAAGTATTCGATCGAGCGCCCGCTGCACATCGGCGCGGCGCTCGGCGGCGCGTCCCCTGCCGAGATCGAGGCCCTGACCGCCTTCGGCCTGCCGCTCGGCGAGGCATTCCAGCTGCGCGACGACCAGCTGGGCGTCTTCGGCGACCCGGCTGTGACCGGCAAGCCTGCGGGCGACGACCTGGTCGAGGGCAAGCGGACCGTCCTGGTCGCCCACGCCCTGGAGGCACTCGCGCCGCACGAAGGCGCCGTCCTGGACCGCTCCCTGGGCTCGGACCTCCCCCAGGACGAGGTCGCCGAGCTCCGTGCCCTGATCCGTGGCAGTGGCGCCGAGCAGCAGGTCGAGAGTCTCATCGACCAGCTCGCGGACCGCTCACGAGCCGCACTCGAGGAGGCATCGTTCCGGGACGAGGCCGTCCGCGCCCTGCGCGAGCTCTCCGCGGCCGTCACCCAGCGCGCGCACTGATCCCCTCGTCAGGGCGGGATCGTCAGGGCCGGATCGTGAGCGCCTGGGCCGAGGTGCCCACCGGACCGTCGAGATCGTGAATCACGCTGCTGGTCAGGCCGTGGCCGGCCGGCCCGAATGACACCGTGGTGTCGAACCCGACCCAGTCGCCGCGTGGCTGCCGGAACAGGTGAGCGGTCAGGTCGACGTTGGGGAAGGCGACCTCGCGGGGTGGGACCCGCACCGTCATCCCGTTGGAGATGTCGAGCAACCCGACGAACCGGGCCAGGTCGCTGACCGTCTCGTCCCCCGCCTCGTCCAGCAGGGGCATGTCGGTGCGCACCCAGAACTGGGCACGACCCGGGGCCGTGTGGGCGCGACGTACCTGTGCCGACTCGATGAAGCCACCCGGCCAGACGGTGGTCGGGTCCCACGACTCCATCGTGTCCGGTGGCGGGAGCCGCGGCAGATCGCTGCCGGCCAGGGTGCCGGTGTCGAGCGACTGCACCAGCCAGGCCCGCAGCGTCACGACGGCCCGGCCGCCGGCGCTGAGGACGGCCTCGACGAGCTCGATCGTGCGCCCGGGACGCAGCACGCTCACCGACACCTCGAACTCCCCGACCGCGATCGTGCCGAGGATGTCGTAGGAGAGCCGGGCGAGCGGCAGGGCATCGTCACGGCGCTGGTCACGATCCAGCTCGACCGCGTGCACGAGGAGACCCAGGGCCGGAGCGATGTGCTGCTCGGCCTCGTTCCAGGCACCGCTCGTGTGGCGGGTGGCCAGGAAGCGGGCGCCGTCGAGGCGTTCGAAATAGCTCACTGGGGTCCTTCCCTGCCTGGCCGGGTCACTCGAGCGTGGGCAGCTGCGCCAGTTCGGGCCCCGCGCCACGCAAGACTACGTCGAAGCGCGGCCCCACTCGGTCCTGGGTGCGCTCCTGGAGCACGTCGAGGAGGATGGCGAAGCTCCGCTCGTCGTCGGCTGCCAAGGTGCCCCACCCGTCCCACAGCAGCACGGTGTCCTCAGCCAGGTCGCGCAGGCAGTCGGCCAGGGCGTCGAAGTTGCGCCCGAAGTGGTCCGGGAAGCCGAGCGCGGCCCCGATCGCGTCCAGCACCTCGGCCTTGGTCGTGGCGAGCCAGCCGTCGACGTGCCCGAACGCTCGGCCGGTACGACGTACGGTCTCGGCGACGTCCTCGGCCTCGAGCCCCGAACGCCACCGGTGCACGCCCGGAGCGACATCGCCGGCCAGGACTGCAGTGAGGCTGCTCATCGTTGGATGCTCTCGAACGACTCGTAGTGGTTCTCGGTCCAGAAGAACTCGCCGGCCCGGCCGGTCACGATCCGTCGCGCGCCACGGTGCTCGACGCCGGGCGTCTCGACGGTGTACTCGTGATAGGTGCCGCGGGGTCGGTCCGGGAGGATCCCCTCGCGATTGCCGAAGACGATGCCGTCGCGCTCATAGGGGTAAGGGCCTCCGTCATCGATCAGCTCCAAGGTCTCGCGGGCCTCCTCCGGCAGGTCGTCCTCGTCGATCTGAGGAAGTCCGGAGTCGGGGTCGGTGGAGGCGCTGCTCGATGCACCCGCGTCCTGTCCCTCGGCGAACCAGTCGGAGCCCTGGCCGGACAGGAACCAGAGCCCAGCCAGGAGGAGGGCGACGACCAGGGCCGCAGCCGCGCGTGGACCGGTCGCGGAGCGCCTCACAGCGCTTCGGCCTGGGCCCGTCGCTTCACCTCGGAGCCACGGTTCTCACGCAGCGCGTCGATCGGGCGACCGGGCAGGCCCATGTCGGTGTAGATCCATTCGATGCACTCGCGGTCACTCCAGCCACCGTCGTGGAACATCGTGAGCAGCCCGGGGAGACCCTTGGCGATCAGGCCGTCGTGGACGAAGAGGGCCGGCACCTTCTGACCGGCACCGGGTGAGGGCACGGCCGCGGCGAGCTCGTGCTCGCGGATCATCGTCCGGACCTTGTTCACGCTCACGCCCAGAGCTGACGCCGTCTCGGACCAGTCCAGCCATTCGCCCACCAGGGCACCCAGGTCGGACTCGGGCGTGGGGGCACTGGAGGAAGCAACATCGTTCATGGCGCCAACTCTTCCACATCTTGGCGCTGAACCGGCCCGTCGCACCTCCTGCCACACCCGCCCCTTGAGCATCACCGGTCACTGCGGTTACCGTCGACGGGTTGCCCGTCTGCGCCATCGGGGTCCTCGGAACCCCGGGCACCGGGTGAGAGATGAAGGGAACCCGCAATGTCTTCCCCCATTCACCGTCCCGCACGACACGCTCGACCACCCCTCCTCGGTCGCCTGGCGCGACTGGTCGCCGCCACCTCGGCCGGTGCGCTGATGTTCACCCTGTCGCCCACCCTGACCAGCCAGGCATCGGCTGAGGAGAAGCTGCCTCCGGGTCGCGACCTCGTTCCCTACACGGTCAAGGCCGGCGACACCGCCACCGGGCTCGCGGTGAGGTATCACGCCTGGACCCGGGAGCTGATCTCCTACAACGACCTCGACGGCAACGGCCGCCTGCGGGTGGGCCAGAGGATCCAGATCCCCGTGGTCACCGCAGCTGCGCGCAAGTCGCGGACCTCCGGATCCTCCGCCACGAGCAACACGCGACAGGCGAAGCCGGCCGCACCGCGCACCCGCTCGACGTCGACCGCGTGGCAGACCCGACCCAGCAAGGCAGCGGTGCGCAACGTCATCATCCGCACCGCCCGCGGACACGGGGTCGACCCGCAGCTGGCCCTCGCCGTCTCCTGGCAGGAAGCAGGCTGGCAGATGCATCACGTCTCCTCGGCCAATGCGATCGGGGCGATGCAGGTCCTTCCCGGGACCGGAGACTGGATGGAGGGTTACGCGGGCCGCACGCTGGACCTGCGCAACGTCTATGACAACGTCGCCGCCGGGGTTCTCCTGCTCAAGGTGCTCGGCCAGCAGACATCGAGCACGACCCACCAGGTCGCGGCCTACTACCAGGGCCTCGGTGCGGTCCGCCGCCACGGGATCTACCGCGATTCGGTGCGCTACGTGCGCAACGTGAAGGCCCTCCAGGACCGCTTGGAATCCGGCTGGGATCCCTCCTGAGTCCTGCCTGAGTCCTCTGCTCGGCCCCCTGTTGGGCACCGGCAGCGCCACCACGCCACGCCGACAGGCGCGCAGGACGGGTCCGCTCGTGGGTAGTCCGTAGGATTGCCCACGGCGGATCCTTCCCCATCCAGCCGCGCGCACGGAGGTCGAACAGTGGAGCCACGCACACAACGGGATCCCAGCGACCCGTTGATCGGGCGACTGCTGGATCGGCGCTATCGCATCGAGTCGCGCATCGCCAGCGGCGGAATGGCCTCGGTCTACGAGGCCCACGACGAGCGTCTCGACCGCGTCATCGCGCTCAAGATCATGCACCCGGGGATGGGCGACGACGGCGACTTCGCGGCGCGGTTCGTGCGCGAGGCCCGCCACGCGGCACGGCTGTCCCACCCCAACGTGGTCGGCGTCTTCGACCAGGGCGAGGAGCACGGCACCGTCTACCTCGCGATGGAGTACGTCCCCGGGCACACCCTGCGCGACGTGATCCGCAAGGAAGCGCCGATGGACCCCCGCAAGGCCCTCGCGCTGCTCGAACCGGTCCTGGCCGCCCTGCGTGCGGCCCACCAGGCACACCTGATCCACCGCGACATCAAGCCCGAGAACGTCCTGATCGCCCCCGACGGACGCGTCAAGGTCGCCGACTTCGGGCTGGCCAAGGCGATCAGCGCCGACACCCAGCACACCGCCACCGGTGGTGTACTGATCGGCACGGTCTCCTACCTGGCGCCCGAGCTGGTCATCGACGGTCGCGCAGATGCTCGCGCCGACGTGTACGCCGCCGGGGTCGTGCTCTACGAGCTCCTCACCGGCCGCAAGCCCCACGAGGGCGAGTCCCCCATCCAGGTCGCCTACAAGCACGTGCACGAGGACATCCCGGCTCCCTCGCTCACCGTCCCCGGCATCCCCGCCTATGTCGACGCGCTCGTCGCCCGCGCGACCGCGCGCGATCGCGGCCTGCGACCGGCCGACGCGGGCGTCCTGCTGCACCAGGCCCACCGGGTCCGCCAGGCACTCGACGAGGGCATCCTCGACGATCCCGACCTGGTGGCCGACCTCTCCCCCACCTCAGGCGTCGTACGGGAGATCGAGGACGCACCCACCCACGAGCACGCCGACGGCTCCGGGCAGGTCGCAGCCGCGGCAGTGGCCGGGGCGGGTCCGCGAGAGAACACCGCCAAGGACCCACTCGAGCAGGCGGGCACCGGAGCCTCCGAGCACACCAGCATGATCGAGGCCGGCGCGTTGCGCCCGCCCGGTGACAACGCCGGCCCACGCCAGTCGGGCCACCAGCCGGCCCCGGAGAAGTCACCGCAACGACGCCGACGTGGCGCGCTCTATCTCGTCATCGCCGCGCTCCTCGCCCTGGCACTCGGCCTGGGCGCCTGGTGGTTCGGGTTCGCCCGCTACACCTCCGCACCGGGGGTGCTCTCGCTGACGGCGGCCCAGGCCGAGAAGAAGATCGAGGGCGCGGGCCTCGACTATGCCGAGGGCGATCCCGCCTATTCGGAGACGGTCGAGAAGGGCATGGTCCTCTCCTCCGACCCGGCCGCGGGCGATCGCGTGCTCGACGGCGGGACGGTCACCGTCACCCTCTCACTGGGGCCGGAACGGTACGCCGTACCCAAGGTCGCAGGCAGCACCGAGGACGAGGCCCAGAAGGCGATCCAGGACGCCAACCTCGACTTCGGCAGGTCGATCGAGAAGTTCTCCGAGAAGGTCCCCGCCGGTGAGGTCATCCGCAGCGACCCCAAGGCCGGCACCAGCCTCAAGCCCGGCACCACGGTCGACATCGAGCTGAGCAAGGGACCCAAGCCGATCAAGGTCGTCGACTGGACCGGCAAGTCCGCCGACGACGCCGAGAAGGCCTTGTCGGACCTCGACCTCAAGGTCGAGCGCACCGAGTCGTTCAGCGACTCCGTGGACGAGGGCAAGGTGATCAGCCAGGACCCGTCCAGCGGCGAGCTGTTCAAGGGCGACACCGTCAACCTCGAGGTCTCCAAGGGCCCCGAGCTGGTCGACGTACCCCGCGTCCGGGGCATGGGCGAGAAGGCGGCGATCAAGCGGCTCAAGGCGGCCGGCTTCGAGGTCGAGGTCAAGCAGCACCAGAACTACGTCGGACTGCACTTCGTGCTGACCCAGTCACCGGGCAGCGGCAAGGCCGCCAAGGGCAGCACCGTCACGATCACCATCGTCTGACGACTACGCTGCGGCACATGTCTGCAGCCTCGCTCCGCAATCCCATCGGCACCCACGTCACCGTCGGCAAGGGTCTGGCCGCGGGCGCGCTGGTCGACATGCACGAGCTGGGCTGCGAGACGCTGCAGGTCTTCGTCGGCAACCCTCGCGGTTGGGCGGCCTCGGCCGGCAACCCGGTCCAGGACCGCAGGTTCCGCGAGGAGTGCGAGGCCGGCGGCATCCGCTCCTTCATCCACGCGCCTTACCTGGTGAACCTGGGCTCCCCCACCCCGGCGACCTATGAGAAGTCGGTTGCCACGGTGGCGCACAACCTCAAGCGGGCCGCGGAGATCGGTGCGGAGGGCGTGGTCGTGCACACCGGTTCGTTCGTCGACCCCAGTGGCTCGAAGGAGAAGTACGCCGCCGCCATGCGCCAGGTGCGCGAGGGCCTGTTGCCGCTCCTCGACGCGATCGAGGACGAGGCCGCACCGTGGCTGCTGCTCGAGCCCACTGCCGGTCAGGGACGCTCGCTGTGCGCAGGGGTGGAGGACCTCGCGCCCTACCTCGAGGCCCTCGACATGCACCCCAAGGCGGGCATCTGCCTGGACACCTGCCACGTCTTCGCGGCCGGAGCGCCCCTGGACGAGGAGGGCGGCACCGCCGCCACCGTCGACCAGATCGTCGAGATCGGCGGTGAGGGCCGGTTGCGCCTGATCCATGCCAACGACTCGATGGACGTGCGCGGCGCGTTCAAGGACCGTCACCAGAACATCGGGGCCGGGCACATCGGCGAGGCGTCGTTCCGCGACCTGTTCGCCCACCCGGCCACCGACGGGGTGCCGTTCATCCTCGAGACACCCGGGTCACGCGAGGCCGGCAACCCCGACGTGGACCTGCTGAAGAAGTTGCGCGAGCAGGCTCGTGGGGACTGACCCCAGCGCCACCAGCCCGGCCTCGGCTGATCGGGCAGCCGATGACGGCCGGACCACCCAGCTGCTGGCCTCGCTGGCACTCCTGGCCATGGCCGCAGCCTGGGGATCGACCTTCTTCCTGATCAAGGACCTCTCGGACCGGATCAGCGCCCTGGACTTCCTGGCGATCAGGTTCCCGATCGCGACGGTTGCCCTGCTGCTCCTCTTCCCGCGCGCACTCGCCCGGCTCTCGGCTGCCTCACGGCGACAGGCCGTGGTCCTGGGTTGTCTCTATGCAGGAGCCCAGGTGTTGCAGACCGTCGGGCTGGCGCACACCGCAGCCTCGGTCTCCGGCTTCGTCACCGGCCTGTATGTGATCTTCACGCCGCTGTTGGCCGCGCTCCTGCTGCGCACCCGGATCACGGCCGTCACCTGGGGTGCGGTGGGGTTGGCGATGGCGGGCATCACGGTGCTGACGCTGCACCCGGGTGGGCTGGCCTTCGGCTATGGCGAGAGCCTGACCCTGCTCAGCGCGGTGGTCTATGCCCTGCACATCGTCGGTCTCGGCGCCTGGTCCGACCCGGACCAGGCGATGGGGATGGCGATCCTGCAGCTCGCGGTGATCTCGGTGGTCTGCTTCGTCGGCGCGGTCCCCAACGGGATCGAGGTGCCCGACAACGGCGCGGACTGGCTCAGCATCCTCTACATGGCGATCGTCGCCGGGGCCCTGGCCATGGCCGGACAGACCTGGGCGCAGGCGCACCTGCCGCCGACGCGGAGCGCGATCATCATGAGTATGGAGCCGGTCTTCGCTGCCTTCTTCGCAGTCCTTGCCGGCGGGGAGGACCTCACCGTCCGGCTTGCCTGTGGTGGTCTGATGGTCTTCACCGCGATGGTCGTGGCCGAGCTGGTTCCCCGCCGGCGGATCGAGGCCGAGGTCACCCACATCGCCGTCTGAGCCGCCAGTTGCACCACTGAGGCGGGTGTTCGCATCCTGAATAACCTCTCGGACCACGGGCCCTCGCCACTAGTCTCGATCCATGGTCGTCGTCATGTCCCCCGAAGCCACCGAGGAGGACATCGCGCGCGTCGTCTCCCGGGTCGAGGGCGTCGGCGGGGAGGCCTTCGTCTCGCGTGGGATGAGCCGCACGATCATCGGCCTGGTCGGGGACATCGAGTCCTTCCACCACCTCAACCTGCGCACCCTGGGCGGGGTCGCCGACGTGCACCGCATCTCGGACCCGTTCAAGCTGGTCAGCCGACAGCACCATGCCCAACGCTCGACCGTGTGGGTCGGGCAGCCCGGTCGCCAGGTTCCCGTCGGCCCCGACTCGTTCACCCTGATCGCGGGTCCCTGCGCAGTCGAGTCCCCTGAGCAGACCGTCGAGGCAGCGCGGATGGCGCAGTCCGCCGGTGCCACGATCCTGCGCGGCGGTGCGTTCAAGCCGCGCACGTCCCCCTATGCCTTCCAGGGTCTGGGCGAGCGCGGCCTGGAGATCCTGGCCAGCGTGCGCGAGGCGACCGGGATGCCGTTCGTCACCGAGGTGGTCGACTCCCGTGACGTCGAGCTGGTTGCCAGTCATGCGGACATGCTCCAGATCGGCACCCGGCACATGGCCAACTTCGGGTTGCTCCAGGCGGTCGGCGAGGCCGGCAAGCCGGTGTTGTTGAAGCGCGGGATGAGCGCGACGATCGAGGAATGGCTGATGGCCGCCGAATACATCGCCCAACGGGGACTGCTCGACATCGTCCTGTGCGAGAGCGGCATCCGCACCTTCGAGCCCTCGACGCGCAACACCCTCGATCTCTCCTCGGTGCCGGTCGTGCAGGCGACCACCCACCTGCCGATCATCGTGGACCCGTCCCACTCCGCCGGGCGCAAGGACCTCGTCGTACCGCTGGCCAGTGGCGCCATCGGCGTCGGTGCCGACGGCATCGTCGTCGACGTGCACCCCAAGCCCGAGCTGGCGCTGTGTGACGGCCCGCAGGCTCTCGACGGCACCGAGCTGCGTGACCTGGCCAAGGCGGTACGCCGCCTCCCCCCGGTGCTCGGGCGGGTCAGCGCAGCCACCGTGACCCGGCAAGGCTGAAGAACCTCGCATTTCGCCCTTCTCTGACGCGTCGCCTAGGCTTTCGGCGCGATGAATGAGGGAGGATCGATGAGTTTCTGCAAGAGCTGCGGCGCCGTTCTCGGCGTCGGCCGTTTCTGCACCAACTGTGGAGCCCCCGTCGTGCAGGCTTCCGAGACCGGCACGTTCCACGCCGAGAGCGAGGCGGAGAAGACCAACATCCGCCTCCCCGCGGTCCAGCCCGACGCGGCGACCGGCACCCGTTTCCCCCTCTTCGCCGACGAGTCACCACGCACCGGCTCCGCAGGGCCGACGGCCCAGCATCCGGTCGCGCACGACAGTGTTGCCGCGGGCGCCGTCTTCGAGACCACGCTGCCGGCACAGTCGCCGTACGCCCCCACCGCCTCCTTCGACGCTGCGAGCCACCACGACGGCCCGCCCACCGTTGCGGGAGCCGGTGCCGCGCCGACCGAGCACCCGTTCGTCCCGCCGGTCGCCGGGTCACAGGCAGCCTTCGGTGCCGCCAGCTGGCAGCCGGCACCGCACCCGGCCCACACCGCCGGGGCGCCCCAGGGTGGCTCGCACCGCGAGGACCTGGGCAGCACGAGCAAGAAGGGTGGCCGCAAGGCCCTCTGGGCGATCCCGCTGGTGCTCGCCATGGTCGCAATGCTGGCCCTCGGCATCTGGCTCGGCAACCGGGGTGGCGACGACCCCGATGTGCGCGGCACCGCCGAGTCGGGCTCGCCCTCTGCGTCCCCGTCACCCTCGACGTCACAGTCACCGTCACCGACCGCTCCGACGGAGAGCGGCGGGCCGCCGGCCGACCTGACCGAGCAGGTCACCGCGACCGGGCCGCAGCCGATCAAGCCCGGCGTGGACCTCGCCGGCAAGCCCGTGACCTATCCCGTGGAGAACGTCCTCGACGGAAACCCCGAGACGGCCTACCGGATGCCGGGCGCTGCCCAGGGCAAGTCGATCACCCTCGCCCTGCCCAGCGACGCCTCCGTGCTCGAGGTCGGCGTGATCAACGGCTATGCCAAGACGGACCGGGCCGGTGGCCGCACCGTCGACTGGTATTCCAAGAACCGCCGCATCCTCGAGGTCGAGTGGATCTTCGACGACGGGACCACGATCTCCCAGAAGCTCAGCGAGACCAAGGAGATGCAGGTCCTGGCGATCAGCGACGTCACCTCCAGCACGGTGATCATGAAGATCGTCAAGGTCAGCGGGAAGCCCACCGGGGAGCTCGCCAAGGACGTCACCGCGATCAGCGAGGTCCAGGTCCGGGGACGGACTGCCGGTTGACGGTTTGATCCCACGGCGAATCGGGTAGAGACCGGGGCCGGGCGTTCTCCTCGCGCGCACGCACGTGCGTGACGACTAAGGTGACGCCCACAGACAGTCTCACTCGAACGACGATCGGAGTCACACCATGAGCCAGTGCCCCCAATGCGGTGCGCACGTTGGCGTGGACCGGCCCTTCTGCGGCAATTGCGGAGCTTCTCTTGCAGCGCCGCAAGCACCGGCCTCGGGCAATGAGGACGTCACGCAGATCCGTCCGTCAGGCAGCAGCACCGGCCCGCAGTCGGGCGGTCAGCCCAGTGGTCAGCCCGGTGGTCAGCCCGGTGGTCAGCCCGGTGGTCAACACAGCGGTCAACACAGTGCCGAGCAGCCCGCCCAGCAGTGGTCTGCGCAGCCCCCGGCTCCCCAGCAGCCGCAGTACGGCGCACCCCAGGGCGGTCAGCCCGGATATGGCGCGCCGCAGGGCCAGCCGCAGCAGCCGGCGTACGGCGCACCCCAGGGCGGTCAGCCCGGGTACGGCGCCCCGCAGGGCCAGCCGCAGTACGGCGCACCCCAGGGTCAGCAGTTCGCCGGCCAGCAGGGCCAGCCGCAGCACGGCGCCCCGCAGGGACAGCAGTTCGGTGGTCAGCAGTTCGCCGGACAGCACTCCCAGCCGCAGTACGGCCAGCAGGGCAAGCCGTCGTTCGACTTCTCCAAGCTCCTGGTGGGCAACTGGGCGGGCGCCGCGATGGTCGCCGGCGCCGCACTCGGTGTCGCGCTGATCGGTGGCGCACTGTTCGCCTTCACCACGATGGAGAACTTCGACTTCGTGCAGGCACTGGGAATGACCCTGATGCTGGCGGTGTCGACCTTCGGTTCGAACATCATCGGCGACATGGGTGAAGGTGACATCGAGGCGACCCAGCACATCGGGCAGTACCCGCTCCTGGTCACCGTGCTCGCGCTCGGCGTGGCCGTGTGGCTGTTCCGACGCACCACGGCGAACTACCGCCACTATCTCGACGCGATCCTCGACGCGGTGCGCGCGGCCCTGATCCTGATGCTCGGCGTGCTCGTGCTGGCCATCGTGGTGCGCATCTGGAGCCCGGATGCCACCGGTTATGCCAGCGGCGACGGTGACACGAACGGCGCGGACGGCCTGGGCCTCGTGGATGCCGAGAAGGCGTTCAACTCGATTGCCGGAGCCATCTTCATCACCTTCTTCCTCACCCTGACCGTGCTGGCCATTGCCGTCTTCGTGCGCCGCGACTGGCTGCCCGCCAAGGCACAGCAGGTCAACGACTGGTTGAGGATGCCGATGCTCGGCATCGCTGCCGTGGCAGCCACCTCCGCAGTGGCTGGGTTGATCTATCTGCTCGCGATCATCATCGGCGAGGAAGATGCACGATCCTTCGACCAGATCATGCGCCTTCTCGCCGTCCTGCCGGCGCTGGGCCTGCGGCTGGTGTCGCTCGGCGTGTTCTCCAACTTCGGCATCGTCTACAAGTCCGACGGTGACAAGGAAGAGGATCTGGACCGGCTCCCCGACTTCGCCGACGACAACGGTGTCCTGTTCTGGATCGCACCCCTCATCGCCCTGGCCGTCATGGTGGCCGGCGTCTACGCGATCGTGTGGAAGTCGCTCGACAAGTCCAAGATCCTGCGTCACACGCTGGTCTACCTGGGCCTGCTCATCATCGCGATCCCGTTCATGGTGCGCTTCTCCAACGCGCACATCGGTGGGAAGCAGGAGTTCGACGGCGACACCAACAAATATTCTGCCTGGTTCGGGATGGATGCCTTCCAGACGACTGCGTTCTTCTTCCTGTTCTCCATCGTGGTCGCTGCGGCGGTGCTCTTCTTCACCGGCAACCTGGACATCAACTCGCTCAAGGGCAAGGCCCAGGCCATGTCCAACCAGTTCCAGAGCCAGCCCGGTCAGCAGCAGTGGGGCAACCAGCCCCAGGGCGGCCAGTGGGGCAACCAGCCCCCGCAGTACGGCGGTCAGCCCGGTGGTCAGCCCGGTCAGCAGCAGTGGGGCAACCAGCCCCCGCAGCAGGGCGGCCAGCAGCAGTGGGGCAACCAGCCTCCCCAGCAGGGCGGCCAGCAGCAGTGGGGCAACCAGCCTCCCCAGCAGGGCGGCCAGCAGCCCGGTCAGCAGGGATGGCAGCAGCAGCCCCCGAGCGGTGGGCAGCCGCCGTACGGCCAGCAGCCTCCGCAGGGCGGCCAGCCCGGCGGTTGGAACCCCGGCCAGTAGCTCGACACACGCAACGACAGCCGTCGCCCCACGAGGGGGCGGCGGCTGTCGCCGTCCGTGCGTGGCTCAGTCCAGCAGTCGCGCCAGTACGTCGGCTGCCCGACGAACCGCGGCGGCATCCACGTCGAGGTGGGTCACTGCCCGGACCGTGGTGGGCCCGACTGCGGAGACCCAGACACCCTCCTCGCGCGCGGCGGCCACGATCGCGACTGCGTCAGGGACGTCGGCGACGACGATGTTGGTCGCGGATGTTGCGCCGATCGCATCCGCGAGGAGGGCTGCGTTGGCATGGTCCTGCGACAGACGTTCGATGTGGTGATCGAGCGCGTGCAGGCCGGCGGCGGCCAGGATTCCCACCTGCCGCATGCCACCACCCATCCGCTTGCGCCAGATCCGGCTCTCGTCGATCGCGTCCTGCGAGCCGACCACCAGCGAACCGATCGGTGCGCCGAGCCCCTTCGAGAGGCAGACCGCCATCACGTCGCTGGTCCGGCCGTAGTCGGCCAAGGAGGTGCCGGTCGCGACGTGCGCGTTCCAGATCCTGGCTCCGTCAATGTGCACCGCGGCCCCTGCCGAGACGGTGAAGTCCTTCAGCGCCCGCAGGTCCTCGATCGGAATCACCGATCCACCGGCGAAGTTGTGGGTGTTCTCCACGGCAATGGCGGCCGTGGGGACGAAGAACGGCCCCATGTCCGGCGCGAAGAGAGCCTTGATCGCCGGCAGGTCGATCGAGCCGTCGGGCGTGGTCCAGGTGCGCATGGTGAGGCCGGTGTAGGCGGCATGCGCACCGAGCTCGGCGCGGGCGATGTGGGCCCGCGACTCGCACAGCACCTCCTGCCCGACGCCGACGACGGTGCGCACGGCGAGCACGTTGGCCATCGAGCCGGTGGGAGTGAACAGCGCCGCCTGGTGGCCGAACAGATCAGCGACCCGTTCCTCCAGGAGCCGGACCGTCGGGTCCTCGCCATAGACGTCGTCACCGACGTCGGCGGCCTCCATCGCGCTGCGCATCGCAGCGGTGGGCTTGGTCAGGGTGTCACTGCGCAGGTCGACGATCTCGCTCACCCGGCCATCCTGCCGCACCGGACGGATGCCCCCGCCGCTCCCCCTCGAGCCTCCCCCACGTGCCGCGCTGGCCAGAGGGACGGAAGCCCTCAGGCCTTGCGCAACATCTTCGCGACGAGGAAGGCGAGCTCCAGCGACTGCACCCGGTTCAGGCGCGGGTCGCAGACCGACTCGTAGCGGTTGCCCAGGTCGATCTCGGCAAGCTCCTCGCCACCGCCCACACATTCGGTGACGTCATCACCGGTGAGCTCGACGTGCACGCCGCCGGGCCAGGTGCCGACCGCTCGGTGCACGTCGAAGAAGCCCTGGACCTCCTCGATCACGTCGTCGAAGGCGCGGGTCTTGTAGCCCGACGATGCCGTGAACGTGTTGCCGTGCATCGGGTCGCAGACCCAGGCCACGTTGACTCCTGCAGCCGTCACCTTTTCGACCAGGTCCGGCAGGCCCTCGCGGATCTTGCCGGCACCGAAGCGGGTGATGAAGGTGAGCCGACCCTCCTCATTCGTGGGGTTCAACTTGGCCGCCAGGGCCAGCGCGTCGTCCGCGGTCGTGGTCGGGCCGAGCTTCACACCGATCGGGTTCTGGATGCGACTGAGCAGGTCGACGTGCGCGCCGTCGATCTGGCGGGTGCGCTCACCGATCCAGACGAAGTGCGCAGAGACGTCGTACGGCTTCTCGGTCCGCGAGTCGATGCGTGTCATCGCGTGCTCGTATTCCAGCACCAGCGCCTCGTGGCTGGAGTGGAAGTCGACGCGGTGGAACTCGTCCGGGTCGGCGCCGATCGCCTTCATGAAGGTGAGCGCACGCTCGATCTCGTTCGCCATCTGCTCGTAGCGCTGGGCGTGCGGCGACTCGCGCACGAAGTCGTTGTTCCAGGTGTGCACCTGGCGCAGGTCGGCGTAGCCGCCGTTGACGAAGGCGCGGATCAGGTTCAGCGTGGCGGCCGAGGCGTTGTAGACATCGACCAGTCGCTGCGGGTCGGGCGTGCGCGCCTCGAGGGTGAAGTCGAAGCCGTTGACCGCGTCGCCACGATAGGCCGGCAGGGTCACTCCGTCGCGGGTCTCGGTGTCGCTCGAGCGGGGCTTGGCATATTGACCCGCGAGCCGGCCGAGCTTCACCACCGGCACCGAGCCGGAGTAGGTGAGCACGACGGCCATCTGCAGCAGCACGCGCAGCTTGTTGCGGACGTTGTCCGCCGTCACCCCGGCCAGTGTCTCGGCGCAGTCGCCGCCCTGGAGCAGGAAGGCCTCACCGCGGGAGACCGCGGCAAGCTTCAGCTTCAGATCGTCGCACTCGCCGGCGAAGACGAGTGGCGGGGACGTGCGCAGTCGCGCGACCGCACGGTCCACCGCCGCGGGGTCGGGGTACGTCGGCTGCTGTGCAGCGCCCTGCGCGTGGAGTGCTGCGAGATCGGGAATCACGCCTCCAGACTACGACCTACCGCAGCCACCGCCCCAACAGCGCTCTCCCGGCGGACCGGGCCAGCTCACACGTCGCGCGAGACCTCGTCGGTCGGGGCCTTGTCCAGCTTGTTGGCGACGAGGGTGACCACCCACAACACCAGGCCGACGAGCAGCAGACCGCCGGCGACCTGGTACTGGACGGCGTCGCGCTCCGCACCCGGGACGACGACCAGGAAGACGCACAGCAGCCCGGCCAACAGGGGCGTGACCCCTGGCGAGCGGAAGGCATGGCGTCCCGGTGCCGGCGGGTCGTTGCGCAGGATCATGCACGCCACGTTGACGACGGCGAAGACGCACAGCAGCAACAGCGCAGTGGTGCCGGAGAGGTTCTTGACGACGTTGCTGTCGGGATCGCTGCTGACATACCAGAGCAGGACCAGGGCCAGGAAGGTCGAGAAGAGGATGCCGACCCACGGCGTACGTGCCCCGGGCAGGACCTTGCCGAGGGGACTCGGCAGCACCCGCTGGCGGGCCATCCCGTAGAGCAGTCGGCTGGCCATCAGCATGTTGATCAGCGCGGTGTTCGCCACCGCGAAGCAGGCCAGGAACGGGAAGACCCGGTCAATCGGGAAGTCCGGCGCCCCGCGGCTGACTACGTCGAGCAGCGCCCGGCCCTCGGCATCGCCGATGGCCTTCAGCTCACCCGGCGGAATGACCATCACCACCGAGACGGCGACCAGCATGTAGATCACCACCGCGATCCCGAGTCCGGTCAGCATCGTGCGCGGGAAGATTTTCTCCGGGTTCTGGGTCTCCTCCACCATGTTCACGGAGTCCTCGAAGCCCACCATGGCGAAGAAGGCGACGGAGGTCGCCACCGTCACCGCCATGAACATGCCCTTGTCCTGGTAGTCGTGGAAGGCGACCAGCTCGCCCACCCCGGTGCTGCCCTTGGACATCGCATAGAAGCCGACGCCGATCACGATGGCCAGCGCGGCCATCTCGATGACGGTGAGCACGACGTTGAACTTCACGCTCTCGCCCACGCCGCGCAGGTTGATCGCGGCCAGCAGCACCATGAAGCCGAGCGCGACCAGGGTGATCACCCCGTCGGGAACGGTGGTGACCGCGGCGCCGTCGACCTTCTCGTCCCAGATGCCGTTGACCGCCATCCCGCCGAAGAAGTTCTGCGACAGGGTCACGGCCGAGGTCGAGGCACTGGTAATGCCCGAGCAGATCACGGCGAACGCGACGATGAAGGTCACGAGGTGGATGCCGAAGGCCTTGTGCGTGTAGAGCGCGGCCCCCGCTGCCTGCGGATATTTGGTGACCAACTCGAGGTAGGACAACGCGGTCAGCGAGGCCACCGCGAAGGCCAGCAGGAAGGGCAACCAGACGATGCCGCCCACACCCGCGGCCATCGTGCCGGTGACGGCGTAGATGCCGGCACCGAGGATGTCACCGACGATGAAGAGCAGGAGCAGCTTTGGCCCCAGAACCCGGTTGAGCTGGGCGCCGTCGGGGCCGGAGGCATCGTCGATGACTTCTGTGTCGCTGGTGCTCACTGTTCCTCCCAAGACGTCGGTCGATTCATCATGCACCGATCGGGGGTCGTCCGCACCCCCCGGCACACCGACGGAGTGTCGGTGCCGGAGTCCGACCTGGCCACCGCGTGGCCCTGGACATGGCCGGGAACATGGTCCGGCAGATGGCCCGAGACGTGACTCAGGGACAGGGCGCGTGGTCACGGCTAACCTGCGGGCATGACCTTCTCCATCGTGGCCCGATCCGACGACGGCGAGTCCTGGGGCGTGGCCGTGGCCTCCAAGTTCCTCGCAGTCGGCAATGCCGTGCCCGCCGCCGTGGCCGGCATCGGTGCGATCGCGACCCAGGCCAATGCGAACGTCGCCTACAAGGGGCTTGCCCTGGCGCACCTCGACGAGGGGGCCACCGCGCCCGTCACGTTGCAGCACCTGCTCGAGGAGGACCCGGACCGCGACCATCGCCAGGTGGGCATCGTGGACATGGACGGGGTCGCTGCCTCGCACACCGGCAGTGCCTGCTTCGACTGGGCCGGTGGCGCGACCGGCGAGGGCTATGCCATCCAGGGCAACATCCTCACCGGTCCCGAGGTCGTCGAGGAGATGGAGCGGGCCTGGTGCGGCTCGACCAGCCTGCCCTTCGCCGAACGCCTGCTCGCCGCACTCACGGCGGGTGATGAGGCGGGAGGCGACAAGCGCGGACGCCAGTCCGCCGCACTGTTGGTCGTGCGCGACGGAGCGGGGTACGGCGGACACGACGACGTCGCCGTCGACCTGAGGGTGGACGACCACACCGGACCCATCGTCGAGCTGGCCAGGCTCCTCGAGCTGAACGACCTCTTCCTGACCGCGACCACCGAGGAGGACAAGGTGGTGATCACCCCCGAGCTCGACACCGAGATCACCGCGCTGGTCCGGGCACTGGGTCATGACGACCTGCTCGAGTGGGCGGGCACCGAGAACTTCGAGATGCGGGTCGCGCCCACCGGATCGTGGATCGACCAGCGGGTGCTGGCGATCCTGCGGGGCACCGGGTCGGAGCCGCAGGCATGAGCATCCTCGCCATCGACGCAGGCACCACGGGAGTCACCGCGATCGTGGTCAGCGCAGAGGGCGCCATCGTCGCGAGGGGTTATCAGGAGTTCGCCCAGCACTTTCCCCGTCCGGGCTGGGTCGAGCACGCGCCCGAGGAGATCTGGCAGGCGACGATCGAGGCGACCCGCGAGGCGCTGGCGTCGTACGACGGAGAGCTCACGGCGATCGGGATCACCAACCAGCGCGAGACGATCATGCTCTGGGACCGCGAGACGCTGGGCTCCCCGCGACGCGCGATCGTGTGGCAGGACCGCCGCTCCGCAGACATCTGCAACCGACTGCGCGAGGACGGCCACGAGGCACGGGTCACCGAGCTCACCGGGCTGCGCCTGGACCCCTACTTCTCCGCGACGAAGTTGATGTGGCTGGCCGAGCACGAGCCGAACACCTGGGCGCTGGTCGAGTCTGGTCGCTATGCGATCGGCACCGTGGAGTCCTACCTGGTCTCGCGGATGACCCGCGGCACGTGGCACGTCACAGACGTCTCCAACGCGTCCCGCACGCTGCTCTTCGACCTCACCACCGGCGACTGGTCGGACGAGATGTGCGCCCTGTTCGGGGTGCCGCGCGACGCGCTGCCCGAGATCGTGTCGAACTGGGGCGAGGTCGGGGTCAGTGACCCGAGGGTCTTCTGCGGACTCTCGCTGCCGATCGCGGGCCTCGCCGGCGACCAGCAGTCCGCACTGTTCGGGCAGACCTGTTTTGAGCCGGGCGAGGTGAAGTGCACCTACGGCACCGGGTCATTCATCCTCACCAACACCGGCAGCACTCTCGAACGCAGCGACGCAGGCCTGCTCTCCACTGCTGCGTGGCGCTCCCCCGACGGCCGGCTCACCTATGCACTCGAGGGATCGATCTTCGTCACCGGCGCCGCGGTCCAGTGGCTGCGCGACGGACTGCAGATCATCGGCTCGGCCCCCGAGACCGAGGCGATCGCCGCCACCGTCGACTCGACCGAGGGCGTGGTGTTCGTGCCTGCGCTGACCGGTCTGGGGGCGCCGCACTGGGATCCCGAGGCCCGCGGCCTGCTCCTCGGCCTCACCCGTGGGACCACGCGCGCACACATCGTGCGGGCGACGCTAGAGGCGATCGCCTTCGAGGTCCGCGACGTCCTGGAGACGATGCCGTCGCTCTCCGCGCTCAAGGTCGACGGCGGCGCGTCGGCGAACAACCTGCTCTGCCAGATGCAGGCCGACCAGCTGGGCATCGGCGTCGAACGGCCGAGGATCGTGGACACCACGGCCCTGGGCGCGGCCTTCCTCGCCGGCCTGGGCAGTGGCGTCTGGGACTCCACCGACGACCTGCGCGACACCTGGCAGCTGGACCGTCGATTCGAGCCGAGGGCATCGCGCGAACAGGCAGACGCCGGCCACGCGAGGTGGCTCAAGGCAGTCGAGCGGTCGAAGGCCTGGGCCTGAGCCTGCTCAGGAGCCGAGCAGGCGCTGCAGGGCCGCATCGGCACGTTCCCGATCGGCGCGGGCCGCGCTGAGCTCGGCCTGCGCATCCTCGACGACCACCCGGGCGTCGGCCAGCGCGTCGTCGACCTCGTCCTGCTCGGTCTCGAGCTCACCGAGACGGCGGCGCAGCTCATCGATCTCCGCCTGCAGCTGCAGGGTGCGGGCCTCAAGGTCGGAGACCTCCCCCTTCGCCGAGTCGACTGCCTCGCCGGCCGCCTCGAGCTCTTCGTCGGCCGCGGCCAGGTCCTCCCTCGCGGCTGCGACCTTCTTCTCGACCTCGTCCGGGTCCGGTACGACGTGCAGCTCCGGCGGTCGCGACGGGGCCGGCTCGCGTCGAGTCGGGGTGAAGCCGAATGCGTCGGGCACGGCTACGTGGTCGCCGACCTCGATGTCATCGACCCCCGTCGAGGCCAGTGCGGAGATCAGCAACCCGCTGCGCACGGCTTCACCCACCGACTCGTCGACCATCGCTGCGGTGAGCGTGGCCTCGACCTGCTCGGCAACGGCGCTGGTGACGCGCAGCCCCTCCTCGCTGGCCAGGGCACGCGCCTGCTGGGTGAGGGCGGCAGTGAGCTGGCGACGTTGGCGGGTGAGCGCACGCAGCTCGTCACCGTCGAGCGAAGCCTGCGCCTCGCGCAGGGCTGCTCCGACCTCGAGCACCTGGCTGACCTGCTCGTGCTCGCGACGGGCGAGCACGTTCACCACCCAGGCTGCCGTGGACGGCTTGCGCAGCGTCTTGATCCGGTCGGCGAGCGGTCGGTCCTGGGTGCGCAGCTGCTTGGCCATCGCGTCGCGTGCGGGTGTGAACTCGGCCAGCGTCAGCGCATAGAGCTCATCGGCAGCCTCGAGCAGCGTGGTCACGCCTAGAGCATAGGAGCATCGCCGGGACGGGCCCGGCCGGGCCACCGACGCCTGGCGAAGACGGACTCAGTCCCCGTCGTCGAGACCCTGCTCGATCGCATAGCGGGTGAGCTCGACCCGGTTGTGCAGCTGCAGCTTGCGCAGGGTGTTCTGCACATGGTTCTGCACGGTGCGGTGGGAGAGGACCAGTCGCTCGGCGATCTGCTTGTAGGACAGTCCCTTGGCGACCAGGCGGAGCACCTCGGTCTCGCGGTCGGTGAGCTGTGGCTTGTCACCTGAGGCGGGCTCGTCGAGGAGCCGGCGATATTCGCCCAGCACGAGCCCGGCCAGCCCGGCGGTGAAGACGGTGTCGCCCAGGGAGACCCGCCGTACGGCGTCGAGGAGCTCTTCGCGCGAGGCGGACTTCACCAGGTAGCCGGTGGCACCGGCCTTCACGGCGTCGAGCACGTCGCCCTGCTCCCCCGAGGCGGACAGGATCAGCACTCGAGCAGCCGGGTCCTCCCGGACGATCTGGGCGGTCACCTCAACGCCGTTCGGCTCGGGGATCTGCAGGTCGAGCACGACCACCTGCGGCCGCGCCGCCGAGAAGCGGACCAGCGCCTCGGTGCCGTTCGCGGCCACGGCGACCACCTCGAGGCCGGCCGCCTTGAGGTCACGCTCGACGGCGTCGCGCCACATCGGGTGGTCGTCGACGACCATCACGCGGATCGGGTCCATGGGAGTCCTTCCGGGATCCTGTTCGCGGATCACTGGCTGGGGCGGGGTGGGTGAACGTAGCGACCGCGCCGGTGGATCAGCGGGTCGCTCTCCTCACCGATGACGGCATGCTCGAGCACGACGGTGACAAGGTTCGACCAGCCGCGTTCCTCGACCGACTCCAGGCGTACGCCGGCCCACGAGGTGACGCTGTCCAGCACCGGTCCCCACTCGCTCGTCGTCCACGAGGCCTGGGCGAACTGGCCACCGGGCGCGGGCACCTGTCCTGCGAACACGTCGGCAAGCTGATGATGCTCGTGGTGGAGCAGCTGGACCACGCCCCTGCCGGTCTCCTGGAGCTGGTCCATCAGGTCGGAGTCCGGGTCGATCAGGCCGATGATCCTGCCCTCGGGCCCCGCGGCCACCATGATCGAGGAGACGGTCAGCCCGGCGCGAGCCTTCTCGTCCCCGCTGGTCCACAGCGTCACCGGAGCCTCCAGCCTGCCGCGCAGGCGGCGTACGGGATCGCGGTTGGCCTCGGGCTCGAGGAAGGGGTGCTCGCTGTGGATGGTCACGGCACGACTCTAGTCAGGCCTGGGGATGGTGAACTCCCACTCGGTGCCCTGTCCGGCCCCGGTGAAGAGCTCTGCCCTGCCACCGAGGTCTGTGATGCGCCCGCGGATGGACGAGGCGACACCGAGGCGACCGGCCCGCCTGGCCTCCTCGAGGCGTCCGTCCGCGATGCCGGGGCCCTCGTCGCGCACGGTGACGGCGACGGCGTCGCCGAGATCCTCGAGCAACACCCAGGCACGTGCGTCCTCGCCGACGTGCACCACCACGTTGTCCAGGCATGCCTGGACAACGGCGACGATCTCGGCGACGGTGTCCGCGGGCAGCTCGATCGTCGTACCCGGTGTGACGACGCTGGTGGTGGGCGGACGAGCGAGTCCGATCCGCTCCAGCTCGCCGGTGAGATCGGTCGGCGCGTCGGTCGTGTCCAGGGTGGCCTGCTGCCGGATCAAGGAGCGCAGGGCGTTCTCCTGCTCACCGGCGAGTCGGCCCAGCGTGGCCCCCTCGCCGCCGAGCTCGGCGCCCTTGCGCTGGACCAGGGCAAGCACCTGGAGCACCCCGTCGTGGACCGCGCGGGCGAGTCGCTCCCGCTCCCCGGCGATCGCGGCAGCCCGTTCCGCGGCGTCGCGCTCGCGGGCCATCCGTTGCAGGCTGCCGCACAGGAAGCCGACGATCGGTCCGGCGATCATCAACAGGAAGATGTGGCCGTAGTTGGTCTGGCTGATCTCCTGGCGCAGCAGCAGGTCGGTGGCGCACAGCAGCGTCGCCGCCACCAGGCCCCCGAGCATGCGCCAGTGCACGGCCCACGCCAACAGGGCGCCGGCGATCCAGAAGCCGGGGATCGACGCGTTGAACCATTCGGTCTTCACGAAAGGTGTGGAGATCAGCGCCGCGAGCGCGACAGCCAGGTCAAGGCCGAGCCAGAGCGGCGTACGTCGTGTGTGCTCGCTGAAGCGCCAGATGACCAGGACGGTCCACACCAGCATCGCTGCGAGGACACCCACACCCAGGCCGGGGTGCTGGAAGTTGTCATAACGGAAGATGTTCAGCCCGAGGGCGTTGCCGAGCAGCACCACCCGGAGCACGGCCAGGGCACGGAAGAGCCGGTCCTCGACGGCGATGTCGGAGGACACCGGAACGGCTGGCCCGCTCAGGACGCCTTCTTCGTCTCGCCCTCGGCGGCCTTGGCGTCCTTCTCGAGACGCTTCGACTCCTCCTTGGCGCGCGCGGCATAGAGGTCGACGTATTCCTGCCCGGAGAGTCGCATGATCTCGTACATGATCTCGTCGGTGACCGATCGGAGGATGTAGCGGTCGTTCTCCATGCCCTCATAGCGGGAGAAGTCCAGCGGCTTGCCGTAACGCACGGCAGGCCTGATGATCCGGCCGAACTTCTTGCCGGGAGGCGCGACGACGTCGGTGCCGATCACCGCCACCGGGATGACCGGGACGCCGGTCTCCAGGGCGAGGCGGGCGACGCCAGTCTTGCCGCGATAGAGGCGACCGTCGTGTGAGCGGGTGCCCTCGGGATAGATACCGAAGAGCTCACCGCGCGCCAGCACCTGCTTCGCCGAGAGCAGTGCGCCCTCCGCGGCGTTGGCGCCGGACCTGTCGATCGGGATCTGGCCCGAGCCACGGAAGAAGTGCTTCTGGAACCAGCCCTTGAGTCCGGGCGAGTTGAAGTATTCGGCCTTCGCGACGAAGGAGACGCGACGCGACAGGGTGAGCGGCATGAAGAGCCAGTCGGCATAGGACAGGTGGTTGCTGGCCAGGATCGCCGGGCCGGTTTCGGGGACGTTGTCGAGATCTTGCGCGGTGGGCCGGAAGATGACTCGCAAAATGGGCCCGAGGGCGATGAACTTCAAGAACCAGTAGAACACCCGGTCGAACCTCCTTGGCGCGAGTTGCGACACCGCGCCATGCGGCGGTGGCCAGTGAAAACAGTAGCCCCATTACCGATCTTGTGGGGAGCCACCTCCGCGTGACGAAATGGTGCACAATCACACCCGTGTCCATTGACGACTTGGTCGCACCGCTCTCCGTGCCGGCCCGCCCAGAGTTGACCAACACTCCCTCGCAACGGGTCGGCGTCCTGCTGAGTCACGGGTTCACCGGCTCCCCGGCATCGATGAAGCCGTGGGGCCGGTTCCTGGCCGAGCGGGGGTATGCCGTCGAGGTGCCGCTGCTGCCGGGCCACGGCACCACCTGGCAGGACATGAACACCACCACTTGGGACGACTGGTACGGCGAGATCGAGCGCGTCTTCGCCAAGCTGGTCGACGAGAATGACAAGGTCGTGGTCGGCGGTCTGTCCATGGGCGGAGCCCTGGCGTTGCGACTCGCGGCCAACCACCAGGAGTCGGTGCGCGGCCTGATGCTCGTCAACCCCGCCGTCGCGTCGAGCAACAAGCAGTTGCTCGCGGTTCCCCTGGTGCGCAGGCTGGTGGGGTCGATGCCCGGCATCGGCAATGACATCAAGTTGCCCGGCCAGGACGAGGTGGGCTATGCACGCACTCCGCTGCATGCGCTGCACTCGATGGTCAGGGCGTGGAAGCCGCTGCGTCGCGACCTGCACGACGTGATCGCGCCGATCCGGCTGTGGCGCTCGAGTGTCGACCACGTCGTGGACCCCTCGTCGGCACGGATCATCGCGGACTCGGTCGGCTCGCGTGAGGTGACCGAGCGCAGCCTGGCCAACAGCTATCACGTGGCCACGCTGGACAACGACGCGGAGACGATCTTCACCGAGTCGCTCGAGTTCATCCGCGGCGTGACCCACCCCCTGCGCCCCGAGTCCGCCTGAGTCAGGAAGTCGAGCCACCTCCACCGCCCACGTATCCTGAATTGGTGGAACCGCGCAACGAGGACGAGCTCTGGAAGGAGATCGTCGAGCACTACTCAGACCCGCCGACGATCGAGGCCGACGAGCCCGTCGCGGCTCCGCCGGATCGCGACGACGAGCCCGCGACGGCGTACGACGCTCTCCCGCAGCAGGAAGCTCCCGACCCGTTCCAGGACCCGGATCCACTCGGTGCCTTATGGCGCGAGGAGGAGCGCTTCGTCCCGCCCACCCCGCCGCCGCTTCCGATGCCCGAGCCAGCTCGGATGCTGGCGTGGATCGCACTTTTCGGTGCTCCCGTGCTGATGCTCGTCGCACTCGTCGCCGGGCGTCCTTTCACCGGGATCTGGGGCGTCCTGCTCGCAGCAGCGTTCGTCGGAGGCTTCGTCTACCTGGTCAAGACGATGTCGAGCGAGCCGCGCGACCCGGGGGACAACGGCGCTCGTCTCTGAGTCCGCGAGAGCTCACAGGGCAGCGCGCGAAACTCGTTGACGGACCAGGTCCGCGGCCCCCACCAGACCGGCCGCCGGCCCGAACTTCGCCGCCACGACGGCAGGGACCAGGCGATGTCCAGCGCCGACCAGTGAGCGCATCAGCGCGTTCCGGGCGGGCTCGAGCAGGCGGTCGCCCGCGGCCGAGACGCCTCCGCCGACGACGAGGACCTCGGGGTCGAAGGCAGCCGTCAGGTTGGCCAGGCCCACCCCCAGCCAGTCGCCGACGCTGCCGAACGCCTCGCGGGCGAGCAGGTCGCCCTCCTCGGCGGCATCGCTCACCATCGGTCCGGTCAGCGCGTCCCGGTTGCCGCCGCACATCTCCTCGAGCACCGATGGCCGAGTGCCCAGCTGTTCGCGGGCGAAGCGCACCAGGGCGCGTCCGGAGCAGTACTGCTCCCAGCACCCTCGTCCCCCGCACTCGCAGGGGGCCCCGTCGGGCACGACCTGCATGTGTCCGAACTCCCCCGCCATCCCGTTGGCGCCGCGGCGGACCCGCCGGTCCAGGATCAGCCCGCCCCCGATGCCGGTGCCCATGGTCACCACCAAGGCGTCCTCGGCTCCCGAGGCGGCGCCATACATCGCCTCAGCGTGTGCCGCAGCGGTCGCGTCGTTCTCCAGGGCCACGGGCACCTGCCAGCGTTCCTCGAGCCGGGCCCTGACCGGGGCATCGACCCACGGCAGGTGCGGCGCGAACATCACCTTCTCCCCTGCCGCGTCGACGAAGCCTGCGGCGGCAAGCCCGACGCCCCGGACCTGGGTGTCCTCGGTGACTGCCCGGACGGCGTCGGTCAGGGCGTCCTCGAGCCTCGCCACCTCGACCCGTCGCCCGGGGGTGGCCCGCTGGGCGGTGCGCAGGATGCGTCCGCGATTGTCGACGATGCCGGCCAGCACCTTCGTCCCGCCGACGTCGATGCCGACATACACGCCTTCGCCCATGTCGGCGATTCTTTCAGGGCGACGGACGGCAGCGCTCAGTGGCGCGCCAGGTCGGCGGCGCCGATCAGGCCGGCGGTGTTGCCCAGGGTGGCCAGTCGGAAGTCCGCCACCGGGCGGTGCTGGCTGCCCGTGAGGTTGTCGATGTACGCCGACCGCATCGGCTCGATCAGCAGGTCACCGGCCTCGCACACCCCGCCGCCGATGACGATCACGCCCGGGTCGATGACGGCCGCGATCTGCGCGACGCCCTCACCGAGCCAGGTCCCCAGCTCGGCGAGGCGGGCGATTGCGAACTCGTCACCGGCCTTGGCGGCCTCGGTGATCATCGGTCCCTCGATCGCCTCGGGGTCACCGCCGACCTGGTCCAGCAGGTGTGCGGCCGAGGTGGGGTCCGAGGTCACAGCCTCGCGTGCGAAGCGCTCCAGGGCCGTGCCGGAGGCATATTGCTCGAGGCATCCGAATCGACCACAGCCGCACTTGCGGCCGTTGCGCTCGACGCGGACGTGCCCGATCTCGCCGGCGATGCCGAATCCACCGCGGTGCAGGGCTCCGTCGAGGACCAGGCCGCCACCGACTCCGGTGCCGACGGCCACCATCAGCAGGTCGTCGGCGTCGGCCGCGGCACCGTGCGTGAACTCACCCCACGCGGCCGCGTTGCCGTCGTTCTCCACCACCACGGGCAGGTTGACCGACTCGCTCAGGACCGCCCGGAGCTCGACATCGCGCCAGGCCAGGTTCGGTGCGAACAGGACCGTCGAGCGCGCGGCATCGATGAACGCCGCTGCGGACACACCGACCGCCTCGATCCGGTGCCGCTCGGAGAGCCGCAGCACCATCTCGGTGATTGCCGCGACGATCGCCTGCGAGTCCTCGGCGGGTGACTCCGCCCGCACGGTCTCGAGGACGCGGCCGTCGGTGTCGACGACTCCGCCCGCGATCTTGGTGCCGCCGACGTCCACACCGATGGTGAGCGACACGGCTACTCCTCCGGCCAGTCTTCGTCGAGGTTGATCTTCTCGATGTCCTCGCCCGCGGGCTTCTTCGTCCGGGCCTGGTCGGGCACCACGGTCGCCATCAGCGCCGATGCGGCCTGCATCAGGTTGGCACTCGCCACCGCGAGGTGGGTCTTGACCTCGGGGCTGAGTCCGCGGACCGCGTGGATCGTGCGGCACACAGGACAGAACGAGCACTCGGCGGAGTCGGTCGCAATGTGCTCGTTCACGTCGCGCAACGTGTGCGCGGCGTCCGAGGCCATGGAAGAGACGCCGTGGCCCAGGTCCTCGCCGTGGTCCTTGGCCCATCCGGAGAGCGCACCGAAGAGCTTCGCGGCCTCCTCGGCAACGGTGCCGATGGCATCCGGCCCGGCTGCGTCGGCCCCGGCCTGTCCAGGCTTCGGGCCCAAGTCGTCGTCGGTCACGCTGTCGTCTCCTCGAATCGGACCTGCAGGGCGCCCTCGTCGACCTTCGCGCCGCTGACCTTGAACCTGGACAGACCTGCAGGCAACGAGAGAAGACGACGATACGACCCCACGGTGACCACGAGCTCGTCGCCGTGCCGCTTGAGATCGACTTCGCCCCTGGTCACGAAGGGCAGGTCGAGCGTGAGCAGTGCTCCGGCCTCGGTCCTGATGACCTTCAGCGGCCCCGGCCCGGAGGGGACCGCCAACGGTTCGCTGCCGGCGTACACCTCCTCGGCGAGGGCGCGCAGGGCCTGGACACCGACCGGCTCGGACGGGCGGTACGTCGAGCGCCACTGCTCCAGGCCGGCGAAGGACTCCTCCATCTCGGCCAGGACCCGCGACTGCGCGGCGACCCAACCGGCGCGCCACTCGTCGCCCTCCTGCGCGGGGAAGATCCGGTTCGCCACCACGCCGTCGACGCGGTAGCCGAACAGGGACAAGGTGGTGAAGGACCGGCGGGCCTCGGCCAGCACGACCGTCTCGGGGGTGAGCACCAGGCGCACACTCGCGTCCGGGCCGGAGAGCAGGTCGCGGACCTCGTCGAGCTCGCCGTGCAGCCGCTCGATCGCGTCGAAGACGGTGTCCTCGGGCATCGGCACCCCGGCAGCGCGGGTGAGCACCGGCTTGAGGGTGCGCACCATCCGCCGCCCGAACGGGAAGACGCGCTGCATGTACCAGCCGAGCGCTTCGGGCAGAGCCAGCAGTCGCAGCGTCTCGGCGGTGGGCGCGCAGTCGACGATGATCACGTCCCAGCCCCCCGATCGGGCGTGGAGGCGGAGCTCGAGCAGCGCGAAGATCTCCTCGGCACCGGGGATGACGGTCAGTTCCTCGGCAGCCACCGGGTCAACGCCGGCGACGTCGAGCACCGAGAGCAGATAGCCCTGTATGTCGGCCCACGACTGCTCGAAGCGGCGCTGTGCGTCGACCTGCTGGACGAAGAGGTTCGCGGCGACCTCGGTCGGTTCTGCACCCACCTCGGCCGCGAAGGCATCGGCCAGTGAGTGCGCGGCGTCAGTGGACAGCACGAGAGTGCGCAGGCCGCGCCCGGCAGCCATCGCGGCGGTGCCGGAGGCGATGGTCGACTTGCCGACTCCGCCCTTGCCGGTGAAGAGGAGGATCCGCACGTTCAGCCGACGCTCACAGCGTCTCGACGCGCTTCTTCAGCCCCTTGAGCGCGGTGTCGATCAGGATCTTCTCGCCCTTGCGCTTCAGCATGCCGATCAACGGGATCGAGACGTCGAGCGCCAGGCGGTAGGTGACCTCGGTCGAGCCGTTGCCGAGGTCGCGCAACGTGTAGGCGCCGTCGAGGGCACGCAGCATCTTGCCCTCGGCCAGGGTCCAGGTGACCTCGCGGTCGCCGTCCCACTCGTAGGCGAGGGTGTAGTCGTCCTTGATCGGTGCGACGTCGAGCTCGAAGTAGACCTCGGTGGCACGCCCGTCCGGGAAGGTTCCCTTCACCTCGACGGCCTTCATTCCCTTGGCCCACAGGGGGTATGCCGGGAAGTCGGCGATCACGTCCATCACGGCGGACGGCGGCGCGTCCACGACGATCGACGACGAAGTCTGCTCGGCCATCCGGTCTCTCCTGATTCCTCGGCCACGGTTGTTCGGCCCAGTCCAAGTATCGGCCCAGGTGTAGGTCCAAGTGGCGCGCCCATGGTGTCGCACCCGGACAGTTCGTGAGCGTACCGGATACCGGCGGTACGCGACCGGCCGGTAACGTGCGGACGACATCACCACCGACTTGATTCCCTAGGAGGCCGGCATGCGCGAATTCGCCTCGCCGTTGACCGTGACGATTCCCTCGACGGGAAATCTGACTGATGACGTGGTCACCAACGGACGCGACTTCGCCGACACCGTCGTCTTCAACCGCAACACCGGCAGTGGCTGGACCGACGTCACCGCCGCCCAGTTCCTGGCCGAGGTCAGCGCTGTCGCCAAGGGCCTGATCGCCGCCGGTGTCGAGCCCGGCGACCGGGTCGCACTGATCTCCAAGACTCGCTATGAGTGGACCCTGGTCGACTATGCGATCTGGTTCGCGGGTGCGGTCACCGTGCCGATCTATGAGACCTCCTCGGCCGAGCAGATCGGCTGGATCCTCCAGGACTCGCGGGCTCGGGCCGTGGTCGCCGAGGGCGCCGACCACCTCTCCCGCCTCTCCGGCCTGCGTGGAGACCTGCCCGAGCTCAACCACGTGTGGAGCTTCGACGACAACGCGGTCGAGGTGCTGAGGAGCCTCGGTGCCGACATCAGTGACGACGTGCTGGAGGAACGGCGTACCACCGCCACTCCCCTGGACCTGGCCACGTTGATCTACACCTCAGGCACCACCGGGCGCCCCAAGGGGTGCATGCTCACGCACGGCAACTTCATGTTCGAGCTCGGCGTGGCGGTCGAGGACCTGGACCGGCTCTTCGGCGACGAGGAGAGCTCGACGCTCCTCTTCCTGCCCCTCGCCCACGTGTTCGCGCGGATCATCCAGATCGGCGCGATCAAGGCCCGCGCCCGGCTCGGTCACTCCGCCGACATCAAGAACCTGGTCGACGACCTGGGCGAGTTCCAGCCCACGTTCATCCTTGCTGTGCCGCGCGTCTTCGAGAAGGTTTTCAACACCGCCTCGCAGAAGGCCGCCGCCGACGGCAAGGGCAAGATCTTCGGCAAGGCCGCCGACACCGCTATCGCCTGGAGCCACGCCATGGACAACGGCCGCATCCCGCTGCGGCTCAAGGCCAAGCACGCGCTCTTCGACAAGCTGGTCTATGGCAAGCTGCGCGCCGCGCTCGGCGGGAATTGCGCGTACGCCGTCTCCGGCGGCGCCCCGCTCGGCGAGCGACTGGGTCACTTCTATCGCGGCATCGGGGTGACAGTGCTCGAGGGCTACGGCCTGACCGAGACCACTGCTGCCCTGACCGTCAACCTGCCCGACGCCCAGAAGATCGGTTCCGTGGGCCGGCCGCTGGGTGGCACCACGGCGCGCATTGCCGACGACGGCGAGCTGCTGTTCAAGGGTGGCCAGGTGTTCGCGGGCTACTGGGAGAATGAGAAGGCGACCGCGGAGGCGCTGACCGACGGCTGGTTCCACACCGGAGACGTGGGCGAGCTCGACGACGAGGGCTTCGTCCGCATCACCGGCCGCAAGAAGGAGATCCTGGTGACCGCGGGCGGCAAGAACGTCGCCCCTGCCGTCCTGGAGGACCGACTCCGTGCGCACCCGCTGATCAGCCAGTGTGTCGTGGTCGGCGACGGGCAGCCGTTCATCGGTGCGCTGGTCACGATCGACCCGGAATACTTCCCGCACTGGCTCCAGGAGCACGGCAAGTCGGGCTCGATCGCGGACCTGGTCGACGACCCGCAGCTGCAGGCCGACGTACAAGCCGCGGTCGACGACGCCAACAAGGCGGTCTCCAAGGCGGAGTCGATCCGCAAGTTCACCGTGCTGCCGATCGACTGGACCGAGGAGGACGGGCAGCTGACGCCCTCCTTGAAGCTGAAGCGCAACGTCGTGATGCGCGAGCACCGCGCCGAGGTGAGTGCGCTCTACGACAACTGAGTGATCGTGCTGCAAGGGCCCCGGCGAAGCTTTCGCCGGGGCCCTTGGTATTGCGCCCGTATCGCGTCTGGCGTCATGCCCGGCTGACCCCATTCCCCAATGGCCCGGCGACCGGGTGTACTGATGAGCATCACTGTCCAAATGGACTAGAAGGACTAGTCCATCTGGGCCATATGAGTGAGTCCTATGGGCACGTGTGCGACGGATGGTGCACCTTTGTCTCGCACCGCTCTCCGTGAAGGTGCGCACATCGCGCGCACGCGTCGGATGGGTGTTTTCCCGATCTCAGCTCGAAGAAGGTGTCATGGACCGTCGGAAGATCCTCCTCGTCCTCGCTGCAGTCATCGCGGCACTGGGCACCCTGCTCGTCTTCCTCTACGTGCAGGGCGCCGACGACCGGGCCAAGGAAGACATCGAGGCAGTCGAGGTGCTCAAGGTGATCAAGCCTATCGAGGCCGGCGAGACCTTCGACGACGCCCAGGCGGCCGGGAAGTTCCAGTTCCAGGGTGTGCCGAAGGATCAGGTCCTCGACGGCGCCCAGACCGACCTCACCGCCCTCAGCGGCCTGGTCGCCACCACCCGGATCTTCCAAGGTGAGCAGGTGACCGCCAACCGCTTCGGGGGCACCGTGGAGAACACCTCGCTGGCGATCCCGGACGGGATGATGGCGATCTCGGTCAACCTCACCGATCCGGCTCGCGTGGCTGGCTTCGTGAACCCCGGCTCCGAGGTCGCCATCTTCGTGACCTCCGACAAGCTCCCCTCACCGGCCCTCAGCCGCCTGCTCCTGGCCCGCGTCCAGGTGCTCGGCGTCGGGGCCAGCTCCACGATCACCTCGACCAAGGTGAACGAGGACGGCGAGCAGACGACGGAACAACTGCCCAAGACCTTGCTCACAGTGGCCCTGAACCAGAAGGATGCGGAGAAGGTCCAATTCGCCGTTGCCAACGGTGAGCTCTCATTCGCGCTGTTGACCGACAAGTCCAAGGTCAGCACCAACTCGGGTGGCGCCAACGGCAGCAACCTCTTCAAGTGAGGAACTGATGCCAGTCATCGTCGACAAGGACGCCGAGGCCGTCGATCGGCTCTCCGCCTTGCTCCCCTCAGGCTCGCACTCCGTGGACGGCACCGACACGTTGCACACGTGGCTGGCCCACCACCCGTCGGAGTACGCCGTACTCATCGGCCCCACGGTCGATCTCACCGACGCCACCAACCTCTCCGAGAGCCTGCGCTACACCCGGCCCTCGACCAGCGTCGTGCTCGTGCGCGACGAGGTGGACACCGATGTGCTCTACAAGGCCATGCAGGCCGGCTGTCGCGACGTCGTGCGCTCGAGCGATGCAGTGGGCATCTCCGGTGCCGTCTCGCGGGCCCAACAGCTCTGGTCCGCACTGCACAGCGGTTCGCAGCCCTCGTCCGGCGGCCACCGGGGCCACATCATCACCGTCTTCTCCCCCAAGGGCGGCGTCGGCAAGACCACGACGTCGGTCAACCTGGCCCTGGCCCTCGCGGACAAGGGAGCCCGCAAGGTCTGCCTGATCGACCTCGACCTGGCCTTCGGCGACGTCGCGATCACCATGCAGCTCTTCCCGGCGCACACCATCGAGGAAGCGATCGGCGGAGAGGACGTCATCGACTTCACCATGGTCGAGTCGCTGCTGACCCGCCACGAACAGTCCCTGATGGTGCTGGCGGCGCCGAGCCTCCCCGACGCACGCGATCGGGTGACTGCGACCCTGGTGTCGCGGATGATGCGCACGCTGCGCGAGCAGTTCGACTATGTCGTGGTCGACACCTGCCCGAACTTCGACGAGCAGACGCTGCAGGCGCTCGACGAGACGGACGACTGTGTCGTGGTCGCCACCCTCGATGTGCCGACGTTGAAGAACGTCAAGGTGGCACTGGAGACCCTCGACCTGCTCAACATTGCCCAGGGCAGCCGGCACCTGGTCCTCAACCGGGCCGATGACGCCGTCGGGCTGGACGCCGACAAAGTCGAGCAGATCCTGGGGATGCCGATCACCACGATGATCCCGTCCTCGACCGACATCGCGGCCGCCACGAACGCCGGCAAACCGATCGTGATCAGCAATCCCGGCCACCCGGCCAGCAAGGCCTTCAACGCACTGGCCGAGAAGCTCGCCGCGGGCATTGGTGACAACCTCAACGCCTCCGTCGCGCCGCAGGCCGCCGCTCCCGCCGCAAAGCAGCACACAGAAGCCGAGCGACGCGGTCGCTGGCGCCGGAACAAGAGGTGACCTGATGAGCAGTCTGGGAGATCGCATCGCGAGAGCGAAGGCTGCCGCCGGTGACGAGGTCGCGCCACAGACGGAGGGCACCGACGCGGCAGCAGCCGTCGTGACCGCCACGGGCGCCACCCCGGTTCGCGCCACCGGACGGCACAAGCCCGGTGCGCCCTCCACGGGACCTCTCGAGGACCTGGCGGCAGGCCGGCGTGCGGCCGGCGCCAATGCCCAGGTGGACGCCGCGGTGAGTCGGCGCCTCGCCAACGCGGCCAGTGCCCAGCAGGACCGGCTCGAGGACGTCAAGGGCAATGTGCACGCCGAGCTGCTCAAGCAGCTCGGCCCTCAGCTCTATGACTCCAACCTCGACCAGGCTGACCTCGAGAGCCGGGTCCGCCAAGTGCTCAAGGACGTGCTGAGCGCCCAGGAACGACCGCTGAGCAACGCCGACCGGACCAAGGTGACCCTCGAGATCACCGACGACATCCTCGGCTATGGCCCGATCGAGCCGTTCCTGCGCGATCCGGAGATCACCGAGGTCATGGTCAACGGCCCCGACTCGATCTTCGTCGAGCGGCACGGGCGCATCGAGCACGTGAACGCGCGGTTCACCGACGAGGTGCACCTGCGCCGAACGATCGACAAGATCGTCTCCCGGATCGGTCGTCGCGTGGACGAGTCGAGCCCGTTGGTCGACGCTCGCTTGCCCGACGGCTCACGTGTCAACGCGGTGATCCCGCCACTGGCGATCGACGGCTCGGCGCTGACCATCCGCAAGTTCGCCGCGGACCCGCTCACCGCCGCGGACCTGATCTCGTTCGGCTCGCTGAGCCAGCGCACCGCCGACTTCCTCGACGCCTGTGTCCGCGGACGGTTGAACGTCATCGTCTCCGGCTCCACCGGTGCCGGGAAGACGACAACCCTGAACGTGCTCTCGTCGTTCATCCCGAGCGACGAGCGGATCGTGACGATCGAGGACGCCGCCGAGCTCCAGCTCCACCAGGATCACGTGGTCCGGCTCGAGTCCCGCCCGGCCAACATCGAGGGCAAGGGTGCGGTCGACATCCGCGAGCTGGTCAAGAACAGCCTGCGGATGCGTCCCGACCGCATCATCGTCGGCGAGGTTCGTGACGCGTCCGCACTCGACATGCTCCAGGCGATGAACACCGGCCACGACGGATCGATCTGCACCGTGCACTCCAACGGTCCCCGCGACACCCTGTCGCGCATCGAGACGATGGTGCTGATGGCCGGGATGGACCTGCCGATCAAGGCGATCCGTGAGCAGGTTGCCTCGGCTGTCGACCTGATCGTGCACCAGTCCCGGTTCAAGGACGGATCGCGCCACATCACCCACATCACCGAGGTGGAGCGGATGGAGGGCGACGTGATCACCCTGCAGGACATCTTCGTCTATGACCACTCGGCCGGCTTCGACGAGCACGGCAAGTCACGCGGACACCTGCGCTCGACCGGCCTGCGGCCGAAGTTCCTCGAGAAGATGGCCCACGCCAACGTCACCGTCGACCCGGTCCTGTTCGCCCTGGACGGCCTGTGATGCAGCTGCGCTTCCTGCATCGTGCGGGCGGGCTGGCAGCCGTCGCCCTCGCGAGCGTGCTGATCGTCTCCTCCCCCGCCACTGCGGCGGAGGAGGACCTCACGATCATGCACGTCCAGCCGGAGGGCGAGTCCGTGCAGGTGCTGGTCTCCGTACCGGAGCAGACCGAGAGCCCCGCCGACGTGAGCGTGACGATCGACGGTGAGGCCACCGAGGCGACGGTCGAGTCGGCAGGTGACAGCACCGACATCCGGCGCACCACGATCCTCGCGATCGACACCAGCATCAGCATGGCCGACGGCCGGATCGAGGCTGCGCAGCGGGCCGCGTCGACGTTCTTGAAGTCCGTGCCGACCGACGTACGGGTGGGCATCGTCACCTTCAACGGCACGATCACCACCGCACTCGCGCCGAGCACGGACCGCAAGGCAGCCCAGAGAGTGGTCGACGGGCTCGAGCTCGGCCAGGACACCCATCTGCACAGCGCCCTGATCGCCTCGGCGAAGCTTGCCGGCAGCTCGGGTGCGCGCAACATCGTGTTGCTCTCCGACGGCAAGGACAACAGCCAGACCAAGTCAGCCGCCGCGATCAAGGCCGTCAAGCGCGCCGGTGTCCGCGTCGACGTCGTGGCCTTGGAGCTCGACGAGGCCGATCTCGCCCCTCTGCGCGATCTGGCCGAGGCCGGGGGTGGCACTGTCATCACCGCCGATCCGGAGTCGCTGACCGCGGCCTTCGACGCCGAGGCAGCGTCCCTCTCGCGGCAGCTGCTGGTCACCGCACCGATCCCGGACTCCGTGCGGGCCACCGAGGCAACCATCGAGGTCACCGCGGGATCCCAGACCACGAACACGTACGTCAAGATCCGCGACAAGGCGGTCGCTGCCCCGGCGGCCCCGGTCGCTTCCGCCGACTCCGACTCGAGTTCCAACTTCGAGGTGAGCGAGACGCTGATGTACGCCGGTCTCGGCGCCATCGGGCTGGGCCTCCTGGTCGTGCTCGGCTCACTGATGTGGTCGCTCGGCAAGCCCAAGGCCGGCCCCTCGGTCCAGGAACGGATCGCCGCCTATGGCGCCGGTCCCGGGGCCGCCGCAGCCACCTCCGGTGGCGGGGATCCGGTGCTGACCCTCGACAACGCCAAGTCCGCTGCCGCCCAGATGCTGAACCGCAACAAGGGTGTCGAGGCCAGCATCAGTGCCCGGCTGGTTGCCGCCGGCTCTGCCCTGAAGCCCGCCGAGTGGATCCTGATCCACGGCGGCATCACGATCGGAGCGGGCCTGGTCGGCGCGCTGCTCGGCCAGGGCGACGTCGTGTTCATTCTCCTCTTCCTGTTCGCCGGTGCGGTGATCCCGTGGCTGTGGTTGGGTCGGATGCGCAAGAAGCGGATCAGCGCGTTCAACGGACAGCTCGCGGACACACTCACCCTGATCTCGGGTTCACTCTCGGCCGGCATGTCCTTGCAGCAGTCGATCGACACCGTGGTCCAGGAGGGTCGCGAGCCGATCGCCGGCGAGTTCAAGCAGGCGCTCGTCCAGAGCAGGCTCGGCGTCCCGCTGGTGGACGCACTCGAGGATGTCGCCGTGCGCACCGAGAGCAAGGACTTCGCCTGGGTGGTGATGGCCATCCGGATCCAGCGCCAGGTCGGAGGCAACCTGACCGAGCTGTTGTCGACGGTTGCCGCAACGTTGCGGGAGCGGGACTACCTGCGTCGCCAGGTGCAGACCCTCTCGGCCGAAGGCCGCTTGTCGGGGTGGATCCTCGGTGGGCTGCCGGTGGCGATGTTCGTCTACATGCTCCTGGTGCGGCGTGAATACGTCTCCCGGCTCTGGACCGAGGCGATGGGTCTTGTCATGCTCGGTGGCGCGGTCGTCCTGTTGGCCTTCGGCGCCTTCGTGATCAGCCGGCTCGTGAAGGTGGAGGTCTGACATGGTTCTCGTGCTCGGCACAGTCCTGATCTTTGCCGCCCTCTTCATCGTCTTCGCTGCCGTGGGCGGCCTCAGCCCCGAACGGCAGGGAGTCGCCCGCTCGCTCGAGGTGCTCGAGGCAATGACCTCCAGTCCGGAGGCGCTCACCAAGGAGAGCGACAAGTCGTTCTCCGAACGGGTCCTCGACCCTCTGCTGGCACGCACCCAAAAACTCGGGCGGCGGATCACCGGCGCTGACCAGGCCGAGCGCATCCGAGGGCAACTGGATCGGGCGGGCAACCCGAGGGGCTGGACCGTCGACCGGGTCTCCTCGGCGAAGATCCTGGGCACCTTGGGTGGGCTCGCCGCGGCGGCCTACTTCGTACTGATCCTCACCCCGGCATGGCCGATCACCGCCTTGCTGGTGCTCGCCTTCGTGGTGCTGGGCTTCTTCGCGCCGAACATCTATCTCTACAACACCGCTTCGAAGCGGAACGAGCAGATCCTCAAGGACCTGCCCGATGCACTCGATCTGCTCACCATCTCGGTCGAGGCCGGGCTCGGGTTCGACGCAGCTCTGCAGCAAGTTGCCCGCAACACCGGCGGTCCTCTGGCCGGCGAGTTGACCCGCGTGCTGCAGGAGATGCAGATCGGTCGCAGCCGCAGTGAGGCCCTGCGCGGCCTCGGCGAGCGGACCACGGTGCAGGACCTGAGGTCCTTCGTCGGTGCGATGGTCCAGGCCGACGCGGTCGGCATCCCGATCGCCCAGGTCCTTCGAGTCCAGTCCAAGGAGATGCGGACCCGGCGGCGGCAGCGGGCGGAGGAGAAGGCGGCCCAGGTGCCGGTCAAGATCATGATCCCGGTGATCCTCTTCATCCTGCCGTGCCTGATGATCGTCGTCATGGGACCGGGGATCTTGAGCATGATCGAGGCCTTCTCCGACACATGACCGAGGTCGACGAACGATCCCGCTATGCCTCCGTCACGGCGGGGGCACGAGTCTTCGCACTGATCGTCCTGGCTGCGCCCGTCGCCTTCACCGGTGACTACGGACCGATCCTCAACGTGATTCTGGTTGCGGCCGTCTGGATGATCGCGATCTTCGTCGAGGGGTTGCACCGGATCCCGGTGCTTCCGGCCCTCGTCCTCGAGGCCGGTCTGGTCACGTTCCTCGCCGCCTGGACTCTCGCCGACTCGCGCGTGCTGCTCCCGGCCATCGGTCTCCCGCTCTTCATCGGCGGACTCGTCCGGGGCAGTCGCGGAATGCTGGAGGTGGCCGTCGCCGAGCTCGTGGTTCTCACCGTGACCATCGTCCCGAACAACGCGATCGAGCGCACTGCGGACCTGGTCTGGACGGTCTTCACCTGGCTGATGGTTGGTCTGGGCTTCGGTGCGATCGGCGCCATCGTGCACAACCTGCGCGCCGAAACACCCAGCACTGCCGGCTCCTATCGCGACGCCCGTGCCCTGATCGCCCAACTCATCAACCTGTCGGGCGAGCTCGTCGACGGACTCGACCCGGTCGGGATCAGTCGAAACGTCCTGGGGCTGACCCGCGCAGAGCTGCCTCTCACCGCGGCCGTGGTCTACACCCCGTCGATCTTCGGCCCCACTCCGCTGGTCGAGGGCGACGTGGCGACGGCCGGCATCCAGCTGCGAGATGCTCTCATCGAGCAGGTCTTCGCTGCAGCGGAGCCCCTCATCGTCGAGGACCAGCTCGCGTTCCCGTTGCTGACCGAGGCCGGCGTGGTGGCCGTCGTCGCCGGCGTCATCGAGCCGCAGACTCGGGGCGAGTCGTCGGCGCTGCTCGCCAAGGCCAAAGCCTTGACCCGGAGCTTCACCCCGGAAGCCGTGCAACTCGACACCGCGCTGCTCTTCACGACCGTGCGCGACGAAGCGACCACCGAGGAACGGCACCGGCTGGCCAGGGACCTCCACGACGGAGTGGCCCAGGACCTGGCCGCGCTGGGTTATCTCATCGATGGACTCGAGGAGACCTCGACGACGACCGAACAGGCCGAGCAGGTCGAGGAGCTTCGCAGCGAGCTCTCCAAGGTGGTCGCCGAGCTGCGTCGCTCCATCTTCAGTCTGCGCAACGACGCGAACGCCGGCAACACGCTCGGGCAGTCCATCGAGGCACTCGCCGGTCACATCCAGAGCCGGTCCGGTATCCCGGTCGTGGTCGAGCTCGATGAAGGTGAGTCCCGCCTGCGTGGCGGGGTGGAGCAGGAGCTGCTCCGGATCGCCCAGGAGGCGATGAACAACGCGGTCAAGCATGCCCGCGCCTCCAAGATCGTGGTCAGCTGCACGGTCCACCCACCGCACGCGGAGATCAGGGTCCAGGACAACGGCCGAGGACTGCAGGTGGGCCGGGACGACTCCCACGGTCTGCGCATCATGAAGGAGCGAGCCCGACGGATCGGGGCCCGGCTGGACCTGCACAACTCCACGGAGCATGCCGGCGTCGAACTCGTTGTTGCGCTCGGTGCCACCCGAAATGCTGGGCAAGTGCCGGGGAACCAGACAGGATGAGCCCATGGCCGACACACCGACCCTCCCGCCCGTCCCCGTTGTCCTGGTCGACGACCATGAACTGATCCGTACCGGTCTGGCGCGGGCCTTCGAGCGCGACCCCGGGATGACCGTCGTGGGACAGGCCGGCGGTGTGGCGCAAGCTCTGTCGGTGATCCGCGAGACGAAACCGGTCGTCGTGGTGACCGATCTCCAGCTCCCCGACGGCAATGGTCTGGACATCGTTCGTTCCATCCGCAAGAACGACCCTGCGATGGGCCTGGTGGTGCTGACCATGCACTCGGGTGACGATCAGATCTTCGGGGCCATGGAGGCCGGTGCCTCTGCGTTCGTCGGCAAGGACGCGCCCAGCAAGGAGGTCCTCAGCGCCGCCCGGCACGCGGCCGTCTCACCGCGCACGTTCCTGTGTTCGAACCTGGCCGGGGCGATGATGCGCCGCTCCCGCGACGACCGCCCCCGCCTCTCCGAGCGCGAGCAGGAAGTGCTCTCGCTCCTGGCGGAGGGACTGGGCACCGGCGCGATCGCCCGCCAGCTCTACATGAGCGAGTCCACGGCCAAGACGCACATCGCGAAGATCTACCAGAAGCTCGGCGCGACCAACCGCGCCCAGGCACTGGTCACCGCGATGCGGATGAACCTGCTCTCCTCGGTCACCCCCTGATCGGGCCACCGGCCCAGTAGTCCGAATTGACTATGCCCTTGCGGCTGATATCCCGATGTGACCTGCACCGCTCCTGAGCGAGGATGCTGGTATTCGAGTCGAGGGGGGCTCGGGGACTATCACCGAACATGTGGGTTCGCTCAAACAAGGGGATTGAAATGATCGAGTTCTACTGCAAGTTCATGGCCTTCATGACTGCCGAGCGCGACGAAGAGGGTGCTACCGCCGTCGAATACGGGCTGCTGGTCGCGCTCATCGCAGCCGTGATCATCGGCGTGGTCGTCACGCTCGGTACGGAGATCAGCTCGGCGTTCACCTCCATCACGGACAAGCTGCCCGGCGGCACGACCACCACGACCGGCAGCTGAGCATCTTCGCAAGTCAGGACTGCGGCCATGGAATTCATCATCCGTGGCCGCAGTCGGCATTTAGAGCAAGGCGAACTCGTGAACGACGAATCCGGCGCCACCGCCGTTGAATACGCCCTTCTTCTGGCCCTGGTGGCAGCTGTGATCTTTGGCGCTCTGCAACTCTTCGGCGGCGCTGTGGCCGGACTGTTCACGCTTCCGGACTGGTGAAACTAGCCGGCGATCGTGACGCGCTCCAACACGGTCGGATGGCTCCCGAACCAGAACTGCGACCATGCCGGCGGCGTCGGATCACAGACGGCTCGCAGGCAGAGGTCTCGTTGCAGGTCCACCATCGCCTCCGGTGACGACACCCGGAGCGCATCCAGGTCGGCCCTGAGCTCGACGTGACGACTGATCGTGTTCTGCACGGGGCTGGCCAACAAGGTGGCCACCGTCATCAGCCCGAGCACCAGGGCGACTGACCTAGGATCATCCAGGCCCCCGACCCCGGACCTGCGCCGCACCCGAGCACTCGAGGCGATCAGCCCGAGCAGGCCGACACCGATCAACGTTGCGAATGCACCGAGCCCGGTGCCGACCAGGACGTCGTCGTGCTTGGCGTGCGCCAGCTCGTGGGCGACCACCGAGAGGACCTGGTCCTCGGGCTGCGACTCGATGAGGTTGTCATAGACCACGACCCTGCGCGTGTCCCCGAAGCCGGAGACATAGGCGTTCAGCGTCGTCGTACGCCGTGATGCGTCGGCAATCAGCACGTCGTCGACCGCCACGCCCTGATCGTCGGCCAGTGCCAGGATCTGCGAACGAGTGTCACCGTCCGGCATCGATGAGAAGTCATTGAAGAGCGGCTCGACCAGCACCGGATAGACATAGGACCCAGCGAGCACGAGGCCGGCGCAGGCTCCGCCTGCGATCGCCGGCCACCAGGTTCGCCAGCGTCGCGCACATCCGACCAGGACCAGCAGCGCGATCGAGGTGACCGCGAGCCCCAGTAGATAGTTCTTGGCCAGATCGATACTCCAGTCGGCCAGGGTCTGCTCGGTCAGCCCGTAGTCCACCCGCCGCTGACGAAGTGCCAACGAGAAGGGCAACGTCGCGACCTGACCGATCAGCAGGATGACCGCGCTGAGGCCGATCACCTGGAGCGGCCACTTCGACGTGCGCCCCCCCGAGAAGCCGGGCGCCGCGCGAGGTGAACCCGAGCCAGCAGGAGATCACCACCGAGACCAGCAGGGCCGACCAGCTCAGGATCCGGGTCCATCTCGCGTAGGCCTCTCCCCTGCTGACCTGCTCCGCGGTGAAGACATCACTCGCCCTGGCGGGCTCCGGCCATCCGCCGGAGGCTGGGTTCCACGGCACGAGGGCCAGAGCGAGCGCGCCGAACCCGACGGCTCCGCACAGCACCATGGCCAAGCAGACCTTGCGGTGCAACGTCATCTCGCCAAGTCCTCCAGCTCGGTGCGCCACAGATCGACGAGCTCGCGCTCGCTCAGTTCGAAGTGATCCTTCAGCGCGTCCGCGAGCGACGTGCCGGCCGAGACATCGTCATAGAGGGCAACGAGGGCGTCCTCCGACCCGGTCTTCGCGAGCACCCGACACACCAACCAGGCGGACTCGTACGCAGCTCCGAGGTGTGTGGTCCGCGTGTCGAACTCGTTCCTCCCGGGCAGGGCCTTGGGCGCACCATCGGCGCGCACCTTCTTGATGATCTGTCCTGCCGACGTGGCGACCGGGACGTCCACGTCCCGCAACGCCACATAATCGGCAAAGCCCTCGAGCAACCAGAGCGGGACCCCCGAGGTCACGGCTGCCCCCGTCGCCACGTGGGCAGCCTCGTGGCTCATCACCACCTGCGCTCCCTGCGGCTTGAGCCCCGCCCACATCTGGGGGTTCACGAAGACGTGCACCGGGGCGCTCGGCGACAGCGAGCCGTCAACGGTGGTGGTGACCGCGGCGATGTTGGCGTAGTCACCCGGCGACGCGTCCAGCATCGCGTCGAGTCGCGCGGCCGAGTCGGGGACCTCCACCACGAGCTTCTGCTCGGCCTCGGGGAGCATCCGCCCAGAGACGGCCACGGCTTCTCGTGCCTCGCTCGCATATCGGCCCACGGAATCGGCAGCCACCAGCACCAAGGCGTCCTCGGTTCGCTCGACCGCGAGGTCAGTGAGCAGCCAGAGCGGCGTACGCCGTTCTCCCCCGCCGAAGGCGACCACCCGGGCGGTCTCGTCGTCGGCGTCGAAGACGACGGTGATCTCGGCGTGGGCCGGAGCCGGGTCGAAGCCGTCGAAGCGCCACGTCGCATCGACGGCGGCGGCCCACCGTCCCTCGGGAAGCGACGCGGACAGCCCTCGGTCCTCGTCGACATAGCGCAACGTGAAGTCCGTGACCTCGAGATCAGCGGCGTTGTCCGCCAGGCGACTGGCAACGTCAGGACTGCTGACCCCCTCCAGCGCGTCTCGATCGTCGCTCTCGACCGCCTCGACGAGATCGGACAGCGCGGCTGCTGCCAGGTCCTGGCGCGCGCTGGGCGAATGCAGAACGGGAGCCTTGCCGGACTCGTCACCGGACAGCACCACGACCAGCGTGACCGCCACGACGGCGGCAAGCAGAAGACCGACCGCCCACCAGAGTGGACGGCCGGTCTTCTTTGCGATTGTGTTCAGCTTGATCAGCCGGGTCGGACGGCGCCGCTGATCGGCATCGAGGACACCGGAGCGTAGGCAACGCCGGTGCGCGGGTTGGCCGCGTGCACGATCTGACCGTTTCCGATGTAGATCCCGACGTGGCTGACCGGGCTGTAGTAGAAGACCAGGTCTCCGGGCTGGAGCTGGCTGATGGAGACCGGGGTGCCGGAGCCCATCTGTGCCTGCGAGGAGTGCGGGAGGCTCACGCCTGCCTGGGCCCAAGCCATCATGGTCAGGCCGGAGCAGTCGAACGAGCTGGGGCCGGTGCCGCCGTGGACATAGCCCTTGCCGACCTGTGCGATGGCGTAGTTGATCGCATCCGACGCGCGACCAGAGGCCTTCACGGTGGCGGGAACGCGCGCGCTGGTGCGCGACGTGGAGGTGTTGCTGCTGGTGCCCTCGTTCTCGCTTGCCGCGACCTCAGCCCGCTCAGCGGCGGTCAGCTTGGACAGGAGCTGCTCGGCCTTCTCGAGCTTGGAGTCGGCGGAGGCCTTCTCCTTGGCAAGAGCCTTCTTGGTCGAGGCGAGTTCCTCGGCACGCTCCTGCGTGGCCTCGCGACGGATCTCCAGCGCCCGCACCTCGCGGGTGTAGCTGTCGAGCTTCTGCGACTGCACGTCGTTGTAGGCCGACAGCGTCGTCAGGTCCTCGAGGAACGCGTCGGGATCCTGGGAGAGGACCAGCTTGCCGGTGGTGGAGATGCTCTGGCCCTCATATTGAGCGGCGATGGAGTCGGAAACGGCTCCGGTGAGACCTTCCACCTTCTTCTGCTGCGCCTTCTCGTCCGCCTTCAGGGCGTCGAGGTCGGCCTTCAGGTCATCGAGCTTCAGCTTGGCGTCGTTGTGACGCTCAGAGGCGACCTCGGCCTGATGGTAGAGCTTGTCGACGTTCTTGCGGACGGTTTCAACGTCCGGATCCGCGCTGCTGGGAGCGGCGGGCATCAGGCTGATGGCAATGATGGCCGTGGTGCTGGCCAGCGCCGCAACGGCGCGCTTCCGTCCGTGGTGCATTGAGCGGACGTACTCCCTCTTTGTCCAACGCCTACCAGGTGAGCTGTCGGGTTCGGGCCCAAAGTAGCCCTACACGCGCTCCACGGGATTTCCGCCTCGCACGCGATTCACCCCAGGGGTGTGTGGTTCCCCGGCTTCGCAACCGAAAGACTTCCCCGCCCACGGCTGCAAACTCGGCGCGGCGCCCGAGCCGGTCCGGTATGACCAACTGGTACGGGCACCAAGGGCTCAGGTTAGTCGCGGCGGCACCCACCGGCAAACCCTTGCGGCCCATGTCGTGGACAACGTCGAGAAAGTTCACGTGGCGTAGGTCACATCAGGCGGACTCGACCTCCGGGCCGGCGAGCGGAGTCACCATCCGCAGGGGTGGGACCAGGCCGGACTCGGCGAGCACGTCCAGCGCACGGCACTCGTCATCATCGAACGCGAGCTCGGGCGGCGGCCCCAGCAGGACGGTCACGACGCAGTCGTGGCAGGCCAGGCCGCGCACTTCACAGGTGTCACAGTCAATTCGCAGGGTCATGGCACGGACTGTGACAGAAGGGACTGACAATGCCCTCCGATCACCGGGCGAGCAGGCCGATCAGGGCCGCTGACCACATTGCCCGCGCGCCGGCACGACGTACGTCGCTGACGATCTCCTGGTCGGTGCTCACCACCACCACGACCCGCCCCTGGGGCTCGGCGTCGACCAGATCTCGGATCACGTCATCGGCGATCACGCCCTCGGGACTGAACAGGACCTTCACCCCCCGGGGAGCGTTGGCGATCCCGCGAGTCGTCTGCGAGGCGGCGTCGAAGACCACAGTCGTCTCTGCGCCGGTACGGGCCACGAGCGGACCGAGCCCGTTGAGCAGCCTGATCCGCTGCGCCTCCAGGGTGGAGTCGGGCCACGCGGTCTTGCTCACGTTGTAACCGTCGATGATCAGCCGAGCGCGTGGCATCGACAGCATCTGCTCCAGGAGGGCCGGACTGGCCGGCCCCATCGCGTTTGTTCCCGAGGGGTCGCGGGTGCCGGCTCGGGCGATGTCCGCCTCCACCCGATCACTGGGGGCGCCGCTGAGCGTCGGGAGCGCCAGTTCTCGGCGCAGGCCCTGGCCCGCGTCGAGCAGCGTGTCCAGCAGGAGCCGAGCTCGCAGGGTCGCCTCGTCGCGATCGCTCCGTGTCTCACGGCGTACAGCAGCCAGCGCGGACTGCGCCTCCTCGAGCTGGGTCCGCAGGCGTCGAGCCTCGGCCTCTGCCGTGGTTCGGGCCGCCTCGGCCTTTGCCCGGTGGGCTGCCGCGTCAGTCACCGTCTGCTCAGCCTCGGTCGAGGCCGACCGGACCGATGCACGCGCCTCCCCCAACTTACGGCGCAGCGCCGCGTTCTCGGCCTTCAGCTCCTCGACCGCCGCCTTGTGCGCTGCCTTCGCCTCGCGTGCCGTCCGGTCCGCCTGGGCAAGGCGGGTCTCGAGTCGCGCTACCTTCTCGTTCTCCACCGGCCCGACCACGGTCTCGAGACGCGCCACCACGGCGTCATACTCGGCAACCCACCCCTCGGGACGGTTCAGCCAGAGCAGCACGGCCAGGTCCACGGGATCGGCGGCCTGGGGCACGACGCCGGAGCCGACCGCCTCGGTCAGCGCCGGCATCTCGAGACCGACCTGCTTGGCCACATGGACGCGGAACTCGTCGTCGGTCTCGAGCGCGGAGGCGATCAGAGAGCCACCAAGCTTGGCGCGGCGTGCCGGCGCGAACGTCGCCACCTTGCGCACCGATGCCGGCAGATCGGCGATCTGTGGCAACGCCTGTGAGGCCAGGTTGAGTAGGCGCGACCGCACTGCCTCGGGCATCGGCCCGGGAGTCGGCACGCCGTCGGTCATCTCGCTCAGTCCTTGGCCGGGTCCTCGGCCACCGCTGCGTCGTTGCGGTCGATCAGCTCGATCGCGTCGTCGCGTCCACACCAGCGGCAGGTGACCGTCTCGACGCTCTCGGCCTTGACGTCGGTGGACTCGATGACCGGCTCACCGGAGAGGTCGAAGTGCCAGTACTCATCGGTCTTGCGGGTCCGCGTGACATCGAAGCGCGTCAGGTTTCCGCATCCACCGCACCGCCAACGGTTGGTGGTGTTCGGGATCTGAGCGGTCACGGGGACTCCTTCGAGGTTGATGAATGGATCATCCCCAGCCTATGGGGCGCGGCTGAACCGGTTTGTCGGTGCCCACGTCTAGCGTCTGGAACATGAGCAGCGCGGTCCAACCCAGATCGATCCAGAGTGGGCCTCCCCAGTGGGAGGCGCAACGCAGTTTCGACGAGCTCGGGCGGCCGCTGCGCGACATCACCTTTTGCGTCGTCGACCTCGAGACCACCGGCGGGTCGGCAGCGGGCGGGTCGATGATCACCGAGATCGGTGCCGTGAAAGTTCGAGGCGGCGAGGTGCTGGGCGAGTTTCAGACCTTGGTCAATCCCCACGACCAGATCCCGGCATTCATCGCCGTGCTTACCGGCATCACCAACTCGATGGTCGCCGAGGCTCCCTCGATCGACTCGGCACTGCCGGCGTTCCTGGAGTTCGCCGAGGGGTGCGTCCTGGTCGCCCACAATGCCCCCTTCGACGTCGGTTTCCTCAGACACTTCGCCGCCCAGCAAGAGCGTCCGTGGCCGCCGTTCGAGGTGCTGGACACGGCCAAGCTCGCCCGTCGTGTGATCACGCGGGACGATGCCCCCAACTGCAAGCTGTCCTCCCTGGCCGCTCTGTTCAACAGTCCGACGACGCCGAACCACCGGGCCCTGGCCGATGCCCAGGCCACCGTCCACGTCCTGCACGGACTGATGGAACGACTGGGCAATCTCGGTGTCCACACGATCGAGGAGTTGCAGACCTTCTCCTCCAAGGTCACCACCGCGCAGCGCAAGAAGCGCCACCTGGCCGAGCGGCTCCCCCACGCGCCGGGTGTCTACCTCTTCAAGGACCGACAGGATCGCGTCCTCTACATCGGAACGTCGCGAGACCTCCGCACCCGGGTCCGCTCCTACTTCACGGCATCGGAGACGCGGTCCCGGATGGGCGAGATGGTGCGTCTGGCCGAGGTGGTCACCGGCATCGAGTGCGCCACCACGCTTGAGGCCCAGGTCCGGGAATTGCGGCTGATCGCCGAACACAAACCTCGGTACAACCGCCGCTCTCGGTTTCCGGAGAAGGTGCGTTTCATCAAACTGACCCGGGAGCCCTGGCCGAGACTGTCGCTCGTGCGCAAGGTGCTCGATGACGACGCCGACTACCTGGGTCCGTTCGCGTCGAAGAACGCGGCCGAGCGGTGCCTCGCGGCGCTGCACGAGACATTTCCGATCCGCCAGTGCACCGACAGGCTGCCCCGAGAACCCTCACGTTCTGCCTGCGTGGTCGCCGAGATGGGACGATGCCTGGCCCCCTGCGACGGCAGCGTGGACTCCGACACCTATGCCGTGGTGGTGCGGCAACTGCGAGACACGCTGCTGCGCAGCCCCGACGACGTCGTCGACGTGATCACCGAACGAATGGAACGCCTGGCCAAGGACGAACGGTTCGAAGAGGCCGGCATCCACCGCGACCGCCTGGCCACGTTCCTGCGAGCTGCCGCGCGGACCCAGCGCCTCTCCGCCCTCTCCCGATGCGCAGAGCTCGTGGCCGCGCGGCGCGAGGACGACGGTCGATGGACGGTGCACGTGATCCGTCACGGGCGGCTGGCAGGCGCTGGCGTGATCCCGCCCGGCATGGACGCCCACGCGTTCGTCGATCAACTGCGTCTCTCCTCGGAGTCGGTCGCCACCGGACCGGGACCCATCCCCGCTGCCACGGCAGAGGAGAGCGAGAAGCTGCTGAACTGGCTCGAGAGCGATGGCATCCGGCTCGTCGACGTCGACGGCGAGTGGACCTGCCCGGTCGGTGGAGCCCGTCGTCACCTGGCCATTCACGACGCCGTCAACGAGTCCCGCAAGGAGCTGGCCCCCTTTGACGACCGTCGGGGCATCTCCCCCGTACATCAGCCTGCCCGCTGACCCGCCACGCGACCCGCTACCGTGGTGTCCGTGATCACAGCCATCGTCTTCGTGAACGCCGACGTCGCCCGCATCCCCGAGGTCGCCGAGGAAATCGCGGCCCTGGAGGGCGTCAGCGAGGTCTACTCGGTGACCGGCCAGATCGACCTGATCGCGATGATCCGGGTCAAGGACCACGACGCGATCGCCTCGGTCGTCGCGGACCGGCTCAACAAGGTCCCCGGAGTCGTCTCCACCGAGACCCACATCGCGTTCCGTGCCTACTCCCAGCACGACCTGGAGTCGGCGTTCTCGCTCGGCCTGGACTGACGCTCACCGACTGGCCGGCGGCCACGGACCGCCGGAAGCTTCACGTTCGACCTCTGAGGTCGATTAACAACCAGGGACACCTCGACCGTGAGATCGTTTCGGGGTGCCGGAGGACGTAGCGGGAAGCCCGAGACCTGACTTGGTGACCCGTCTCATCCGCAACGTGCTCCCGGTGTGCGCGTTGCTGGTCCTGTTCGGTGCTGCGGGCCGCTCTGCGGCACTGCGGCTGACCAACGACGACACCTTCTTCCACCTGCGCTTCGGTGCCGAGTTCCAGGCGGGTTGGAGCATCCGAGATCCGGGAAGCGTGACCGAGTTCGGGACCCGGGACTGGGTCCCCACCCAGTGGGCAGCACAGATGACTATGGCCTGGTTGGAGAGCTGGGGTGGCACTGCGGCCGTTGCGTGGCTCTCCGGTCTCGGAATGTGCACCTTCGTGTTGGTCCTCTACCTGGCCTGCCGGCGCTGGGCCACACCTCTGGTCGCCACGTGCGTCACCGCCGTCGCGTTCATCGCAGCATCGCAGGGGCTCTCCGCCAGGCCCCAGGTGTTCAGCTACATCCTGATCACTGTCACGGTCTCGGCCTGGCTGGCCACCTCCCGTGATGGCCGACTCCGCTGGTGGCTGATTCCGCTGACCTGGGCGTGGTCGAGCCTGCACGGAATGTGGACCGTGGGAGTGGTCATCGGGGTGGTCGCTGCACTCGGGATCGCCCTCGATCGCCGCGAGCCCGGACAGCTTCGAGCGCTGGTGGTCCCGATCGCTTCCGCCGGGTCCGTACTACTGACGCCGGTCGGTCCCGGGTTGTTGAGGGAGATCGCGACGATCGGTTCTCGCAGCGAATACTTCGCCGAGTGGGGACCGACGCACTTCACGGACCTGCAACCGCTCGTCCTGTCCGCACTGTTGGCCCTGGTCCTGCTGATCTGGTTCAGGCATGGCGAAACGAGTTGGCTGCACGGGTTGCTGCTGCTCCTTGCCGGCGCCTGGTGCCTCTACTCCATGCGGACAGTCCCCGTGGCCGCCGCCTTGGTGGCTCCGATCGCCGCAGCGTCGATCATGCGAATCGTTCCGGCGCAGGAGTCGGCCAGGACGGCCGACAAGCGCTGGGCCTGGGCTGGCTGGGTAGTGACATTGGTCGTGCTCGCCCTGGTCACACCACACACGCTGAAGGTCGGTCCCGACCTGCCGAGTTGGTCAGAAGATGAGCTCACCTCGCTGCCCGACGGCGCCGTCGTGCTGAACGACTGGGAATGGGGCGGCTACCTGATGTGGGAGCACCCGGACCTCGACTTCGTCCTCAGCGGGTATGGCGACATCTACACCACAGAAGAGCTCGACCGGAACATCGACCTGGTGCGGGTCAACCCGGAGTGGGACGACGCCGTGGAATCCATCGAGCCGGACCTGGCCATCCTCCGAACGGACTCACCGCTCGCCTATGCGCTTGAGCAGCGTGACGACTGGTCAGTGGTCCGCTCCGAAGACGGCGTGACCGTGTTGCGGCCTTCGGACTGACCTCAGCCAGCCGCGCAGGCCGCGACCCACTTCTCCAGGGTCGCCTTCGCAGCACCGGAGTCGATCGCCGTCCTGGCCCGCTCGATGCCGGACGCCAAGCTGGCCGGCAGGTCATCGAGGTCGCCATCGAACACGGCCAGGGCCGCGCCCGTGTTGAGCACCACCGCGTCCCGGACCGGGCCCTGCTCGCCGTCGAGGAGGCGGCGTACGACGTCCGCGTTGTGCTGGGTGTCTCCACCGCGCAGGTCCTCGGCCGTGGCGAGCGGCAGGCCGAAGTCACGCGGGTCGAGCGTGGAACGCTCGACCTGCCCACCGTGCACTGCCCAGATCGTGGAGGTGGTCGTGGTGGTGAGCTCGTCGAGCCCGTCATCGCCGCGGAAGACCAGCGCGTCGACACCCCGCTTCGCGAACACCCCGGCCAGGACCGGGGCGAGGCGCTCATCCGCGCAGCCGATGGCTTGGGCAGCCGGACGGGCAGGGTTGGCCAACGGTCCGAGCAGGTTGAAGAACGTCGCGATCCCGAGCTCCTTGCGCGGCACGGCGGCGTGGCGCAGGGCCGAGTGGAAGGTCGGCGCGAAGCAGAAAGTGATGCCAGCGGCAGCCAGCACCCGCTCCACCCCGGCAGGGTCGAGGTCCAGGCGTACGCCGAGCGCCTCGAGCACATCCGCGGAGCCGGACTTGGAGGAGGCGGAGCGACCCCCGTGCTTCACGACCTGCGCGCCGGCGCCCGCGGCAACGATCGCGGACATGGAGGAGATGTTCACCGAGAAGGACCGGTCGCCACCAGTGCCGACGATGTCGAGACTGCGACCCGGGATGGACAGGGGCGCTGCCTTCTCGAACATCGCCTCGACCAGGCCGACGACCTCGTCGACCGTCTCTCCCTTGGAACGCAGCGCGACAGCGAAGCCGGCCACCTGGGCAGGGGTCGCCTCGCCGGCGAGGATCTGACCCATCGCCCAACGGGTCTGCTCGACCGACAGGTCTGAGCGACCGACGACCGTGGTGAGGACGTCGGGCCAGGTCGGCGCCGTCATGCCGAAGGCACCTTGGAGCGCAACAGATTCACCACGGAGGTGGCGAGCTCGATCGGGTCGATCGGGTGGGAGACCGCCGCCTCGGCGCGCGACCAGGTGGCCAACCACGCGTCCTGCGGGCGTCCGGTCAGCACCAGCACCGGCGGGCACTGATAGATCTCGTCCTTGAGCTGCTTCGCGATGCCCATGCCGCCGGCCGGGACGGCCTCTCCGTCGAGGATCGCCAGCGAGATCCCGCCCGCGTCCATGTGCTGGATGACGACGGGTTCGGTGGCCACCTCGACGTACTCGAACTCGGGCAGCTCCGGGTGCGGGCGGCGGCCCAGCGCGAGGATCACCTGCTGACGGGTGTCCACGTCGTCGCTGTAGACCAGGATCTGGAGCGGAGTGGTGTTGGTCACGGGCCCGATGCTAGCCGTCCGCCGGGCGTCGCGTCGCGGCGGCTCGCGACTCCTGCCGGTCCAGGCGCCGGTCCACCTGCTTTGCCTCCTTGATCGAGGAGCGGACCCACTGCACGAACAGGGTCGCGAAGAACACCACTCCGACCAGCTCACCCGAGGCCCACAGGATCCCCCCGGCGAGATTCTGCTCCGCGGCGATCGAGGGCAACCAGTCCCCCATCGGCCCCTCGCGCAACAGCAGATAATGCTTCTCGCCGATCAGGTTGTCCTGGCTCATGATCGTCACGCCGAGGAAGGCGTGGAACGGCAGGGTCAGGAAGACCAGGAGCAGCCGGAACGGGTAGCCGACCCGGCCGGGGATCGGGTCGATCCCCATCAGCGGCCAGAAGAAGAGCGACCCGACCAGCACCAGGTGGATGTGCATCATCTCGTGCACGAAAACCGAGTCGAGTGAGGCGTCGTACCAACCGGTGAAGTAGAGCGCCCACGGCGAGAGTACATAGAGCGCGAAGGCGAGCAGCGGGAATGAGAGCACCTTCACCACTCGCGAGTGCAGCACCGCGAGCAACCAGCGACGGGGCCCGGCCTTGGTGCTGCCCGGCAGGGTCCGCAGGGCCAGCGTCACCGGCGCACCGAGGGCGAGGAAGAGCGGCACCCACATCGACAGGATCATGTGCTGCACCATGTGCACGCTCAGCAGCGTGGTGTCGTACGCCGAGATTCCCGACGAGGTCGCGAAGACGAAGCCGCCCATGCCCGCGCCGACGAAGGCCAGGGTCCGCCCGATCGGCCACCGGTCCCCTCTCCTGTGCAGGACGACGACGCCGATCAGGTACAAACCGGTCACCCACACCGTTCCGATGAACAGGAACGGGTCCAGGCCCCACTCGGTGAACACTCTTGCGAAAGTGAACCGCGGCAGGTCGGGATCGCTCACGAGGGCGGGTATTGAGGCGGAAAACAGCACAGTGTGAACTTTATGACGCTCAACTTCAGGGGGTCGGGGTGCCCTCCGGTTCGGTTACCGCCATAATGAGGTCCGTGGCGACTGCAACTGCGATTCCGGCGTCCCGTCTACACGGGCATCATGACCGTCCCAGCATGGTCAGCGTGGGCACGATCATCTGGCTCTCTAGTGAGCTGATGTTCTTTGCTGCGCTCTTTGCTGCCTACTTCACCATCCGGGCCCAGAGCCTGGATCTGTGGGAGACACAGACGGAGCTTCTCAACATCCCGTTCTCCTCGGTGAACACCTCGATCCTGGTGCTGTCCTCGGTGACCTGCCAGCTCGGTGTGTTCGCGGCCGAGCGCGGGCAGGTTGGGCGCTCCGGCTCGGTCTTTAACGTGAAGGGTTGGGGACTGCGCGAGTGGTTCATCCTCACGTACATCATGGGAGCCGTCTTCATCGGCGGACAGGCCCTTGAGTACGCCGAGCTGATCCACCACGGCCTCACCATCCCGGCCAATGCCTACGGCTCGGCGTTCTACCTGACGACCGGCTTCCACGGCATCCACGTGACCGGCGGGCTGATCGCCTTCCTGTTCGTGCTCGGCCGCACCTACCTGGCCAAGAAGTTCACCCACGAACAGGCCGTCAGCGCCATCGTCGTGTCCTACTACTGGCACTTCGTCGACGTGGTGTGGATCGGTCTGTTCGCCACCATTTACCTGATCAAGTAGCACCGAGAGATCTAGGACTGATTTCGTGCGTCTCCTGAATCGCTCCGCCGGCCGGCTTTCCCGCCTGCGTCGCGGACCCCTCGCAGGCCTGATGGTCCTGCTGCTCGGGCTGCTGTTCACCGGAAGCCTCTATGCGATGTTCTCCCCGGCCCAGGCCGAGGGAACCAGCAAGTCCGACGAGGAGCTCATCCAAGAAGGCCGTGAGCTCTTCCTGGTCGGCTGCTCCTTCTGTCACGGACAGAACGGTGAAGGCATCACCAGCGCAGACGGCCAGTACGGTCCGTCGCTGGTCGGCGTTGGCGAGGCCGCTGTCGACTTCTTCGTCGGCACCGGCCGCATGCCGCTGCAGAACCCGGGCCAGCAGGGCCCGGCCAAGCACCCGGTCTACGACGACGACGAGATCCTCGCGCTGTCGAAGTACGTCGGTTCGCTCGGCCCCGGCCCGCGGATCCCGGCCAAGAGCGACTATGAGCTCGGCCTCGAGGGTGACGAGCGCCAGGAGGCGATCGTCAAGGGTGGTCAGCTGTTCCTCGCGAACTGCTCCGCCTGCCACAACTTCGAGGGCTCCGGCGGCGCCATGCCGTGGGGCCAGGTCGCGCCCAGCCTGCAGAACACCTCCGACAAGCACATCTACGAAGCCATGCAGGTCGGTCCGGGTAACATGGACAACTTCTCCGACGGCAACATCCCGCCCGAGGACAAGGCCGCGATCATCGCCTACCTGAACTCCCTCGAGGACAACCCGGGCTACGGCGGTTTCGGCCTGGGTGGTCTCGGACCGGTCAGTGAGGGCATGTTCGCGTGGATCGGTGGCATCGGCGGACTGGTGGCGTTTGCCTACTGGATCGCCGCGCACACCACGCGCTCCGAGAAGAAGGAAAAGAAGGCGTGAGCGAGCACAACGACCCCAACCTCCCGGTGGCGGCCGCCGAGCCGATCCGTGACCCAGGGCTGCCGGCACACGTGCCCCGCCCGACCGACATCGACCCGAAGGCCGAGCGCCGCGCGGAGCGTCAGGTGGCCGGATTCTTCCTGGCCTCGATGCTGATGGCAGTGCTCTTCTGCGTTGCCTACTTCACGCTCGACCTCGGCAAGCTGGAGGACGACGGGACCCGCAAGGCGACCGACACCTTCATCGGACTCGGTGCATCCAACGTCGCTCTCGGCGTCACGCTCGGTCTGGCCCTGATGTTCATCGGCATCGGCGTCATCCACTGGGCCCGCAAGCTCATGAGTGACGTCGAGATGTCCGAGCTGCGTCACCCCGCTGCCTCCTCCGAGGAGGACCGCGAGGAGACCCTCGCCGCCCTGCAGGCCGGACTCGAGGAGTCGGGCATCGCTCGGCGCCCCCTGGTCCGCAACACCCTGCTCGGTGCGCTCGGCTTCGTCGGCCTCCCCCTGATCGTCGGCCTGCGCGACCTCGGTCCCCTGCCCGGCAAGACGCTGGAGAAGACCGTCTGGAAGGAGGGCACGCGCATCGTGCGCGATGTGATCGGCACGCCGATCCGTCCCTCCGACCTCGAGGTCGGCGACCTCGTCAACGCCCAGCCCGAGGGCCTGGTCCCGCTGCACCACGAGGAGGACCACCGCGAAGGCGTGGAATATCTCGAGGGTGCCGAGCTCCAGGTTGCCAAGTCCAAGGCCTCGGTGATCCTGCTTCGCATGGAGCCCAAGGACCTCAAGCACGGCAAGGGTCGCGAGAACTGGGCCGTCGAGGGCATCGTGGCCTACTCCAAGATCTGCACCCACGTGGGTTGCCCGATCGCGCTCAACGAGCGGCAGACGCACCACCTGCTCTGCCCGTGCCACCAGTCGACGTTCGACCTCGCCGACAGCGGCCGGGTCGTGTTCGGTCCGGCAGCACGCGCCCTTCCCCAGCTGCCGATGAAGGTGGTTGACGGATACCTCGTCGCGCAGAGCGACTTCACTGAACCTGTCGGCCCGAGCTACTGGGAGCGTGACTCGAAGTGAGCACCGAATCCGTCGCCACCACCAATGGCAAGACTGCGGCTCAGCCGAAGAAGGCCAGCAAGGGTGGCAAGGTTGTCGGCTGGGCTGACGAACGACTCGGCCTGGCCACGGCAGCCAAGAAGAACCTGCGCAAGATCTTCCCCGACCACTGGTCGTTCATGCTGGGTGAGATCGCGCTCTGGAGCTTCGTCGTACTCCTCCTCACCGGCGTCTTCCTGACCTTCTGGTTCAAGCCGTCGATGGCCGAGGTCCAGTACATGGGCTCCTACGACCAGCTGCGCGGCATGCACATGTCGGAGGCCTTCGCCTCCACCCTGGACATCTCCTTCGACGTCCGCGGCGGCCTGATGGTGCGTCAGATGCACCACTGGGCGGCCATGCTCTTCATCGCCTCGATGCTGGTGCACATGGCCCGTGTCTTCCTGACCGGCGCCTTCCGCAAGCCTCGCGAGATCAACTGGATCATCGGAGGTCTGCTGATCCTGCTCGGCATTGTCGAAGGCTTCGCGGGCTATTCACTGCCCGATGACCTGCTCTCCGGCACCGGTCTGCGGATCGCCGACGGAATGGTCAAGGCAACGCCCGTTCTCGGCTCCTACATGTCCTTCTTCATGTTCGGTGGCGAGTTCCCCGGTGACGTGATCGTGCCCCGTCTCTACATGGCGCACATCCTGCTCATCCCCGGCCTCATCCTGGCGCTCATCGCGGCCCACATGCTGCTGCTCGTCTACCACAAGCACACGCAGTGGCCTGGCCCCGGACGCACCGAGGAGAACGTCGTCGGCTTCCCGATGCTCCCGGTCTACATGGCCAAGGCTGGCGGTTTCTTCTTCATCGTCTTCGGTGCCAGCGCGCTGATGGGTGGTCTGCTGACCATCAACCCGGTGTGGAAGTACGGCCCCTATGACCCGTCGAAGGTGACTGCTGGTTCGCAGCCCGACTGGTACATGGGCATCGCAGAAGGCATGTTGCGGATCATGCCCGGCTGGGAGACCCACCTGTGGGGTCACACCATCTCCTGGAACATCTTCATCCCCGGTGAGGTCATGCCGATCGTCCTGCTAGCGATGGTTCTGGCCTGGCCCTTCCTCGAGGCCTGGGTGACCGGGGACAAGCGCGAGCACCACCTGCTCCAGCGCCCGCGCAACGCCCCCGCACGCACGGCCTTCCTGGTCGCCATGATGACGCTCTACGGCCTCCTCTGGGCAGCCGGCGGCAACGACGTGCTCGCGGTCCTGTTCCACATGAACCTGAACCACATCACGTACTTCATGCGGGCAGCCATCTTCATCATCCCGCCGCTGGTCTTCATCTTCGTCCGCCGTTGGTGCATCTCGCTCCAGCGTCACGACAACGAGATGCTGACCCACGGTTACGAGTCGGGCATCATCATGCGCTCGGCAGATGGTGGCTACAGCGAGCGTCACCTGCCCCTCAACGAGGAGCGGGCCTACACGCTCACCGCACGTGACCGTGACCAGGTCTTCACCGCAGGCGAGGGCGAGGACGCCAACGGTGTGGCCGGCGGCAAGGGCAAGCTCGACGGGATCAAGGGTCGTCTCGCAACGGCCTTCTACGCCGACAACGTCCAGAAGCCGACCACGGAAGAGATCGAAGAGGGTCGTCACCACCTCGCCCACGATCTCGACCACGAGCACGCAGCCGGCCTGGACCACTCGGCCGACGGTCACCAGTTCGACGGCCGTCACGAAGTCGAGGGTGAGAACCTGCGCGGCGATCACTGATCGACGCAGCTGAAGGCCCCGCTGGTCCCGATGAGAATCGGACCGGCGGGGCCTTCGCCGTTCCCGGGGAATGACGCACCACCCAGATTGGTTTAGCGATCAATCACTCAAGCGAAAGGGCTCCGACGATGGGCACAGTGAAATTCGGACTCGACACCTTCGGCGACGTCACGGTCGACGACCAGGGTGAACGACTCCCCCACGCTCAGGTCCTGCGCAACGTTCTCGACGAGGCCGTGCTGGCCGACCAGGTTGGCGTGGACGCGTTCGGGATCGGTGAGCACCACCGTGACGACTTCGCGGTCTCCGCACCTGACATCGTCCTGGCCGCCGCCGCCTCGCGCACGGAGCGAATCATCCTGGGCACCGCAGTGACCGTGCTCAGCTCCGATGACCCGGTCCGCGTCTACGAGCGCTTCGCCACCCTGGACGCCCTCTCGGACGGTCGCGCCGAGGTCACTCTGGGCCGTGGCTCCTTCACCGAGTCCTTCCCACTCTTCGGCTTCGATCTCGCTGACTACGAGGTGCTCTTCGAGGAGAAGCTGGAGCTCTTCGCTGCACTGCGCTCCGAAGGCGCGGTCTCCTGGCAGGGCACCACGCGTCTGCCGCTGGACCCGACCCACATCTATCCCAAGACCGAGTCCGGCTCGCTGTCAACCTGGGTCGGCGTGGGCGGTTCCCCCGACTCCGTCGTACGCGCCGCGCGGCACCGGATTCCGATGATGCTGGCCATCATCGGCGGAGAGCCCGCCCGCTTCGCGCCGTACGCCGACCTCTATCGACGTGCGCTGGGTGAGTTCGGCGCCCCGGAGCTCCCGGTCGGCGCGCACTCCCCCGGCCACGTGGCTGAAAGCGATGCCGAGGCCCGTGAGCAGCTGTTCCCCCACTTCAAGGCCAACCGGGATCGCATCGGCCGCGAGCGTGGCTGGCCGCCGGTCACCCGTGAGCAGTTCGAGGGCGAGGCCGATCACGGCGCAGTCTTCGTCGGCTCTCCGGAGACGGTCGCTGCGAAGATCGCCGACACGGTGCGGAAGCTCTCCCTGTCACGCTTCGACCTGAAGTACAGCAACGGGACCATGCCGCACACGCAGCTGATGGACTCGATCGGGCTCTACGGCACCGAGGTGATCCCCCGGGTCCGCGCCCTCCTCGCTGGCCCGTCGTGAATTCGCGTTCCACCCCTCGCTGACCCGTCGCCAATTCGCACTCTGTGCCTCGCTGACCCGTCGCCAATTGACGTACGGCGGACTGAGGGTGTGAACGAGCGCCGGGTCAGCGGCGGCGACGCTCGGCCCGCGCGATCCCGTCCTGCAAGATCCCCCAAGGATTCGCGTGCGGCCCGAACAGGTCACTGGCTCCAAGAACATCGATGATGAAGCCATGCTCGTCGCAGATCTCTCGGCGTCGTGCTCGGTCCTTCTGCTTCTGCCTCTCGTCCTCGTGCCACTGAACGCCGTCATACTCCGCGGCATACCGCAGATCGGGTTCGGCCAGGTCGAGCCAGAAGCTACCCCTGCCCCCACGGCGTACGACCTCGAGTTGCGGCACTGGCCGCGGCAACGTCGTCAGGTCCAACCATCTCAGCCGCAGGATGCTCTCCGGTTGTGACTCCGCCCTCGGGTCCGCCAGAGGCGCCAACGAGCGTGCCTGCCGAACCCCGCGCGCCCCCTTGAACCGCTCGAGCTCGATCTGCAGACGAAGGTTGCTGAAGCCACCCACGCGCATGAGTGCATCCATCGCCGCGAACGCCTGGTCGCGATGCAGCAGTCGCCCGAGATCACAGGCTGTACGCAACGGTGTGGTCACCCGGATGCCACCCACACTCATCAGATCGTGGGAGGCAAAAGTACGCTCGCCACTCTTCACCAGCTTGTTCCGCAACCGATAGCCCGGCTGTCGGTAGAGCGACACGCGCGGAACGTCGAGATGAGCACCGGGTGCGAGCACCATCGTGGCGCCGTGCAGCCATGCGGCCGTACGGTCCGTGATCACGGCGTCGGCAGGCATGACCAGCAACAGGCAACCGATCCTCAGCGCGAGGTCGTCCTCGACACGATCGGCGTGGTACACCCCACGAAACGGCTGGATCAACTCACCTCGTCGGACCAGATGAGACAGCTCGCGGGACGTGATGCCCCACTGTCTCGCTTCCGCATGGGTGAACGGTCGGTCAAGAGGGTGTGCCATCCGCAGGCGGCAGTGTGCAGCGTCAGCGTTCATGCCCACATGGTGCGCGGACCGCGCCGTTCCTGCGCGACAACCGAAGTGCCCTGTGGACGGGAGCGTGGAATCAGCGTTGCAGGGTGCACATTCACGACGGGTCAGCGAGGGTCAGTGCGTGAACTGGCGACGGGTCAGCGAGGATCAGGATGTGAACTGACGACGGGTCGGCGTCAGAGGGCGGAGGCTTCGGCGTATTCCGCGAACGACGCGTTCCAGTCCCCGTAGCCGTTGTGCAGGGTCATCGGTCGATCGGTGCCGGTGTATTCGACGACGTCACCACGCTTGGACAGGTCGTAGATCCACTTCGCGTTGGCCGTGCTCAGGCCGGTGCAGCCGTGCGAGACGTTGGCCCGGCCCTGCGAGCCGACCGACCACGGGGCGGCATGGAGGAACTCGCCACTCGAGGTCACCCGCATCGCATATTCGACGTTGTCGAGGTCATAGGCCTCTGCAGACCCGGCCGGGATACCGACCGTCTCCGAGTTCATCCGCTTGGACCGGAACTTCTGCATGATCACCTTCACTCCGCTGCGCGTCGTGAAGCCGGGCTTGCCGGTGGTGATCGGCATCGTCTTGACCAGCTTGCCGTTCACGTACGTCTTCATCTGGTGGGTCTGCGCGTTGACCTTGCTGATCACCGAGTCCCCCACGTGGAAGGAGATCTTGCGCGATTCCTGGCCATAGATCCCGTTGCCGGCAGGCAGTGCGTTGATGTCCACCTCGACCGTGACATCGGTGCCGGCCTGCCAATAATCGGCGGGGCGGTAGTGCACCTCGTTGTCGCTGACCCAGTGCCACGAACCCTTCTGGGCCGGCGCGCTGGTCACCTTCATGTGCTTCTCGAAACGAGCCCGGTCCTGGACCGGCAGGTCGAAGTTGACCACGACCGGCATCCCGACACCCACGGTCTCACCGTCAAGCGGAGCCACCGCGGCATAGGTCTGTTCATCCAGGCTGAGGTCCTGGGTGGTAAACGTCGCGGAGTGCTTCCCCGAGGCACCGTCAGAGTTCTTCGTGACCGAGCGGATCGTGTACGTCGTACCCGGCTCGAGGCGCTCACTGGCACGCCAGGTCGACCCATCGTCACGCAGCGAGCCCGCCACTGACTGACCCTCGGGTCCCCGGACGACGACCTTGGCCAAGGTGCCGCCCGCGGCCTTCACCCGGATGAGCTTGTCGACGGGGACCGCCCGTGCCCCCGAGACGTTGCTGCTGACCTCTACCGGAGCGGCTGCTTCGGTCTCCTCGACCGTGACCCTGTCGGGAGCCGACTCCGAGTCGGAGGAGTCACTGCAGGAACCGAGCCCCAGCATCAGCAGGGTCACGGCGACCACGCCGCCGAGGACTCGCGTCGCTCTGGAACTGGACGGTCGTGCGGTCATTCTCGGACTCCCCGTGGCTGTATACAACAAGTTCTGCACCAACAGGTTACCTGCACGGGAAAGACAGATCCCCGCCTGCGTGGTGACGTGGTCACCTCGCGGGCGGGGATCATCATTCGATCAGTGCGCGAACTCTCCGCGGTAGTACTCGAAGATCCAGCCTGCGGTGGTCATCAGGCCGAGGGTTCCACCGATGATCAGCAGCCACCACGCGCCCAGGGCGATCGCGAAGGTGCACATCGCGAAGGTCAGGCTGCACCACAACGGCCACCAGGAGTACGGCGGGAAGAAGCCCAACTCGCCGGCACCCTCAGCGATCTCGCCGTCCTTGCGGTCCTCGGGACGGTCCTCCATCTGCGAGGCGTGGAAACCGAGGTAGAGCGAGATCATCAGGACCAGCAGCGCGGCCATGACCAGCGCGGTGGTGCCGGTCCAGTCCGGACCCTTGTCGTTGGTCGCATCGGTGATGAACCAGTAGGCCGGCGCCACCAGGACGAAAAAGATCGAACAGATGACGAAGATTCGAGTTTCAGCCTTCATCAGGCGTTCTCCTCCGGGTTCGAGTCGGTGCGCTCGTTGAGCATGGCCTGGCGCCCGTCCACATCAGGAGCGTCGGCGATCGTCTGCTGCTCCCCCTCGTTGTCCTCGAGCTCGAGGGCAGCGATCTCCGGGTGGTGCAGGTCGAAAGCCGGCGACTCCGAGCGGATCCGCGGGATCGACACGAAGTTGTGTCGCGGCGGCGGCGAGCTGGTGGCCCACTCGAGCGAGCGACCCCAGCCCCACGGGTCGTCAACGCCGACCATCGGCTTCTTGGACGTGATGTAGACGTTGTAGAGGAAGGGCAGCGTCGAGGCGCCGAGCAAGAAGGCGCCCACCGTCGAGACCTGGTTGAGGACGGTGAAGCCGTCGTCGGGCAGGTAGTCGACATAGCGTCGCGGCATGCCTTCGACACCCAGCCAGTGCTGCACCAGGAAGGTCAGGTGGAAGCCGACGAAGAGCAGCCAGAAGTGCAGCTTGCCCAGGCGCTCGTCGAGCATCTTGCCCGTCATCTTGGGCCACCAGAAGTAGAACCCGGCGAACATCGCGAACACGACGGTTCCGAAGACCACGTAGTGGAAGTGCGCCACCACGAAGTAGGAGTCGGAGACGTGGAAGTCCAGCGGGGGCGAGGCCAGGATGACACCGGTGAGGCCACCGAACAGGAAGGTGGTGAGGAAGCCGATCGTCCACAGCATCGGGGTGTCGAACGAGAGGGACCCGCCCCACATCGTCCCGATCCAGTTGAAGAACTTCACTCCTGTGGGCACCGCGATCAAGAACGTCATGCCGGAGAAGAAGGCCAGGTTGACCTCGCCGGTGACGAACATGTGGTGGGCCCACACCGCAACCGACAGGATCGCGATGCCGAGCGTCGCACCGACCAGGCCGACGTAACCGAAGATCGGCTTGCGGCTGAACACCGGAAGGATCTCGGTGACGATGCCGAAGAACGGCAGCGCGATGATGTAGACCTCAGGGTGTCCGAAGAACCAGAACAGGTGTTGCCACAGCACGGCGCCGCCGTGTTCGGCATCGAAGATGTGTGCCCCCACCAGCCGGTCGGCCTCGAGCGAGAGCAGCGCGCCACCGAGGATCGGGAAGGCCATCAGCACCAGCAGGCTGGTGATCAGCACGTTCCAGACGAAGATCGGCATCCGGAACATGGTCATGCCCGGTGCGCGCATGCAGATGATCGTGGTGATGAAGTTGACCGCACCCAGGATGGTGCCGATACCGGCCATCCACAGACCCATGATCCACAGGTCACCGCCGATCCCGGGCGAGCGCAGCGAGTTCGACAGTGGCGCATAGGCGAACCACCCGAAGGAGGCCGCACCCGAGGGGGTGAGGAAGCCGGCCGCAGCGATCAGTCCGCCCCACAGGAACAGCCAGTAGCTGAACATGTTGAGACGCGGGAACGCCACATCGGGCGAGCCGATCTGGATCGGCATGATCACGTTGGCGAAACCGAAGAACAGTGGCGTCGCGAAGAGCAGCAGCATGATCGTGCCGTGCATCGTGAAGAGCTGGTTGTAGGTCTCGTCCGAAACCACCTGGTTGCCCGGGAACGCGAGCTCCGAGCGGATCAGCATGGCCATCAGGCCGCCGATCATGAACCAGGCGAACGACGTCACGAGATACATCTTGCCGATCAGCTTGTGATCGGTTGTGGTGAGCATCCGGACGACCAGGGTGCCGAGCGGCTTGCGGTCCGTCGACTCGATGGTGGCCGGCTGTGCTGCCGTGGCGGTCACTCTTCGCCTCCGTGGGGTGCTGCGCCCGAACGGGCCTGGGTGTATGCGTGTGCGCCACCGAGGAGCGGCTCCTCCGAGGTGAAGCCGTCAGCCTCGAGTTGCTTGATGTAGGCGGCGAACTCGTCCGCGGTGACCACCTTGACGTCGAACAGCATGCGCGAGTGGTAGGTGCCGCAGAGCTCGGCGCACTTGCCCTTGAACGTGCCGGTCTTGGTGGGCGTCACCTGGAAGGAGTTGCGCTCGTCGCCGACCTGGCCGGGGATGACATCCATCTTCATCAGGAACGCGGGAATCCAGAAGGAGTGGATGACGTCGGGCGAGGTGAGCTTGAACTCGGTGGTCTTGTCGACCTCGAGGACCAGCGTCGGGATCTTGGACGCGGTGCCGCCGGTGAAGACGTTGCTGGCTGTCGCCGCGTCCTCGTCGGGGTAGTTGAACGTCCACGACCACTGCTGACCGACGACCTCGACGGTGTGGTCGGGGTTGGGGTCGTGCTCGAGGATCTTGTTCTGCGTTTCCACGGTGTGGAAGAAGAACACGAGCACCATCATGATCGGCGCGATCGTGTAGAAGACCTCGAGGGGCAGGTTGTAACGGGTCTGCACGGGGATCTCGTCCTCGTTGCGGCGGCGGTAGCGCCACGCGACGTAGAAGATCAGCCCCCACACGATGACCCCGGTGATCAGGAGCGCGACCCAGGACCACTTCCACAGGTCCGCGATGTAGACGGCCTGCTCAGTGGCGGGCGAGGTGGCTGGCATGGCCCAACGCTCGGCCTGGGCCTTGTCCTCGGCGGAACAGGAACCCAGCAGCAGAAGGCTGGCACCCAGCGTCGTGCCCAACGCGACCCGCTGGGCGCTCTTGGGGAGTTGCAGACCCACGAACGAGCCTCTCTCTAAGACTTAACGGATAGGTCGAACACTAGCGGACCCCGATCCGACTTTGTGCGCGAGGTCGGCAGGTAAGTTCCCGGTGTGACAAAAACCTCGGATCCGAGTCCCTGTGGGTGATTCGGTGAAACCTCGCTATTTCGATGCCGCCTCCTCGGAGCCGTTGCACCCCGCTGCCCGGGAGACGCTGTTGGCCGCGCTCGAGCACGGGTACGCCGACCCCCGCCGCCTCCACGACCCGGCCCGCAACGCGCGGCTGATGCTGGAGAACGCACGAGAGGTCTTCGCCTCCTGCCTGGGCGTCCGTGCCGACGAGGTGACCTTCACCCCCAGCGGGACCCACGCCGTGCACCTCGGCGTGCTCGGCCTCCTGGCGGGTCGTGCGCGCACGTCGAACGTCCTGGCCCGCTCGGCTGTCGAGCACTCCTCGGTCGTCCATGCCGGCAACTGGCACGCGGCACGCGGCGGCGAGGTGGTCGAGCTCCCCGTCGACATCACCGGACGGGTCACGGTCGACCTCCCGGACCGCGAGCTGGCCGCGATCGCACTCCAGGCCGCCAACCACGAGGTGGGCACGCTCCAGCCGGTCGCCGAGATGGCCGCACCGGGCGACGTACCGCTGTTCATGGATGCCTGTGCCGCGGCGGGCCGCATCGACCTTCCCCAGGGATGGTCCGCTGCCGCGGTCTCGGCACACAAGTGGGGCGGCCCGGCCGGGGTCGGGGCACTGCTGCTGCGCAAGGGCGCTCGCTGGCGCAACCCCTTCCCGGGCGATGACCGGGTGGACGAGCGCGGCACCGGCTTCGAGAACGTGCCGGCGGCGCTGGCCGCCGCAGCCGCCCTCCAGGCAGTGAGTGCCGAGCGCGACGAGCTGGCCGCGCGCCAGCATGGCCTGATCGAGGAGATCCGCAACGAGGTCGCCCGGACCGTGCCCGACGTCGAGGTGGTGGGCGACGCCGAGCGGCGACTCCCCCACCTGGTCACGTTCTCGTGCCTGTACGTCGACGGTGAGGCGCTGGTCTCGGAGCTCAACCGCCGGGGCTTCGCGATCGCCTCCGGCTCGGCGTGCACCGCCTCCACCCTGGAGCCCAGCCACGTCCTGGCTGCCATGGGCGTGCTCACGCACGGCAACGTGCGCCTCTCACTCACCCACGATGCGAGTGCCGAGGACGTGCGGGCGTTCCTGGCCGAGCTGCCCGACGTCGTACGTCGTCTGCGCGAGGAGGCCGGACTGTGAGCACCGAGGAGTCCTGGTTCGAGCTCGACTGCAGGGAGATGCGCTGCCCCGCGCCGATCATCGAGCTCGCCAGGCACCTGGGCGACGTCGGGGTCGGTGAGCTGATCGGCGTCGCCGCGACCGACGTCGCCGCGCGGGTCGACGTACCTGCCTGGTGCCGCATGCGCGAGCAGGAGTACGCCGGGGAGGCGAGTGCCCCGGACGGAGTTCCGGTCTTCCTGGTGCGTCGCCTCAGCTGAGCGCATCGGCGCCAAGGATCACACCGAGCTGGTCTGCACGCTCAACCACGCCTTCGTGCAGAGCGTCGCCGACGGGCTCGGATCGACGGCTGTTGCATGCCTCGAACCGAGCCCCGGCCAGTGTTGCGTGCTGCTCCGCACGTCCAGTTGAGCGCCGCCGGAGGCGTCAGGAGCGAATCGTCTTGAGGTTCGGCTCGATGTCCTTGACCGCCTGAGCGCCGTAGGTGTCCTCGAGTCGCTTGAGGAAGTCGGCCCGGGACAGCGTGTATTCCTGGGTGCCGACCTGCTCCACGACATGGACGGCGAGCAGGCACCCCAGCTGGGCGGCGCGCTCCATGTCCAGGTCCCAGGTGAGCGCCGCCAGGAAGCCTGCACGGAAGGCGTCACCGACTCCGGTGGGCTCGACCTTCTCGATCTCGGGAACCGCCTCGACCACGATGGACTCCTCGCCCTTGCGGTCGATGCGCACGCCATCTGCTCCGAGCGTGACGACCCAGGTGCCCACTCGGTCGAGCACGTCCTCACGCGTCCACCCGGTCTTCTGGGTGATCAGCGTGGCTTCGTACTCGTTGGAGAACAGGATGTGCGCGCCGTCGATGAGCTGACGGATCAGCGGTCCCTCACCGAAGGCGAGCTGCTGGGACGGGTCGGCGACGAAGCGGTAGCCACGCTTGCGGCACTCGTCGGTGTGGCGCAGCATGCCCTCCGGGTCGTCCGGGCCCACCAGCACGTAGTCGGGCTCGCCGACGCGGTCCACGATCGGCTTGAGCTCGATCTCGCGCGACTCGCTCATCGCGCCGGCATAGAACGACGCGATCTGGGCGTGCGCGGCGTCGTTGGTGCACACGAAGCGCGCCGTGTGCCTGGTCTCGGAGACGTGCACCGAGTCGCAGTCGACGTTGTGGCGCTCCAGCCAGGAGCGGTAGTCGGCGAAGTCCTCGCCCACTGCTCCGACGAGGACCGGGGAGAGCCCCAGGTTGCCGAGCCCGAAGCAGATGTTGGCGGCGCAACCTCCGCGGCGTACCTCGAGGTCTTCGACCAGGAACGAGACGCTCAACTTGTCCAGCTGGTCGACGACCAGGGAGTCGGAGAACTTGCCCGGGAAGGTCATCAGGTGGTCTGTGGCGATGGAGCCCGCAATCAGCAGTGACATGTTGCCGAACACTACCGGTCGGTACCCGTTGGTCTACCCCGAAGTAACGAATAGCGTCGATTTCATGAGCCAGATCGCGAGCGTCCGACTCCCCTACGACGACCCTGCAACGCCTCGGGAGATGGCGATCGACTGCCACGCCGTGGGCGAGCACCTGCACATCCCGCAGACTCGACGCCCCTCCCCCGTGACCCCGCGTGCCGAGCACCCGGCAACCCGATGGGACGTGCCCACCGCGACGGCGAGCTTCGCCGGCGCGCTGCACCTGCACCTCAACTGACTCCACGCCCGACTTCGCGTCGGGCGTGGCCCCAGCTTGCCGGCGTGGCCCGCTCTGCGGGCCTCATCCCTCCCCTCGAGCTCCTCTCCCTGAGCGCGCCGGCAGAGACGACGAAGCCCCCACCTTCTCGGTGGGGGCTTCGTCTGTGTGGCTGAAGATTCAGCGGCGCTGAAGGCTCAGCGGCGGGGACTCAGTGGAAGGAGTCGCCGCACGCGCACGAGCCGGTCGCGTTCGGGTTGTCGATCGTGAAGCCCTGCTTCTCGATGGTGTCCACGAAGTCGATCACGGCGCCGTTGAGGTAGGGGACGCTCATCCGGTCGACGACGACGCTGACGCCGTCAAAGTCCGTGACGACGTCGCCGTCCAGGGTGCGCTCGTCGAAGAAGAGCTGGTAGCGCAGACCGGAGCAGCCACCGGGCTGGACCGAGATCCGCAGGGCGAGGTCGCTGCGACCCTCCTGCTCGAGGAGGCTGTTGACCTTGGCCGCAGCCACCGAGCTCAGGTTGATCTGGTCGGTGCGGTTCTCTGTGGCCGTGTCGAGCTGCTCAGTCATCTCTGCTCCCAAAAAGTATTGGCGTGGTACTTCGATCAATGGTCGCACACCTACGGTTATTCCCGAACCCCCCAGTGCACTGATGAGAGCCAGGCAGCGCACTGAAGGACCTCACGTCGACCAGTTGCGCGCCACCCGCTCGGCCAGCTCGGCCAGTCCGGCCGCCGGCTCGGCGAATGCTCGCTCCCGACCGACCTGGTCGACGATGGAGTAGGCCGCCTCCACGCCCATCGTGCGCATCTCGCGCGAGCCGACCAGCACCTGGCCGGCCAGGGCCACGCAGGGCCGCAGCGACTCTGCTGCGACCGCAGCGACGCCATAGGGCACCTTGCCGGACCGGCTGGAGAAGTCGAACGCTCCTTCCCCGGTGACCACCAGGTCGGCTCGCTCGGCTCGATCGCGCAAATCCACCGCTGTGGCGACGACGTCGATGCCCGGCACCCGCGTCGCCCCGAGCAGCAGCAGCGCGAAGCCGAGGCCCCCGGCAGCCCCGGCGCCCTTGTCCAGGGCCGTACGCCGACCCGCCACCGCGGCGAACTCCTCCAGGAGACCGTCGACGGCCGGCAGCCGTTCCTCGGCGATGCCCTTCTGCGGACCGAAGGTCTTGGTGGCTCCGAAGAGCCCGGTCAACGGGTTGTCCACATCACTGGCCACCACCAGCTCGATCCCCTCCACCGTCCGACGAGCGGGTGCCAGGTCCAGATGGGTGATTCCGGCCAGGCCGGCGGCACCGCCGGTTAGCTCGACGTCGGACGTCGCGCCGAGGGCAGCGAGCAGCCCGGCGCCACCGTCGTTGGTGCCGCTTCCTCCCAGACCGACGACCACCCGGCGTGCCCCGGCCTTGATGGCCGCGCCGATCATCGCGCCGACGCCGTACGTCGTGGCCTGTTCGGGGTCGGTGTCCCCCAAGAGGTGCAGCCCGCACGCCTGGGCACTCTCGATGTAGGCGCTCTGTCCACTGCGCGCGATGGCGGCCGGGACGCTGGTGTGACCGGGCCCCGGGACGGTCAGTGCCTGGAGCTCCCCGCCGAGCGCGGAGTGGATCACGTCGACGAAACCGGGCCCGCCGTCGGCCATCGGGCAGAGGTCGAGCTCGTCGTCGGGAGCGCGCCGCCGCCATCCCTGGGCGATCGCCTCCGCCGCCTGGACCGCGGTGAGGGTGCCGGCGAACTTGTCGGGGGCGATGAGGACGCGCATGGCCCCATCATGCCGAGTCGGCCCCCGGGCCGTGGGTTGGCATGATGTCGGCCATGGGCGAGCTGATCATCCGGCAGGCACGCGACGGCGACGTGATGGCGATGGGCGCGCTCACCGCACAGAGCTATCTCGAGGTCGACCGCATCACCAGGCACAGCGACTGGCCCGAGCCCCAGCTCCGTCCGCCGGACCGGCAGAGCCACTGGATCGCGCGTGCCCGGCACACCATCGAGAGCGACCCCGCCGGCTGCTGGGTGGCCGAGCAGGACGGCGAGGTGGTCGGCTGCGCGATCTCACGGACCCGCGAGCTGATGTGGATCCTGGCCTCTTTCGCGGTCCGACCCGACCTCCAGGGCCAAGGCATCGGTGCACAGCTGCTGCAGGCCGCCATGCACCACGGGCGCGGATGCCTGCGTGGGATGTTCGCCGCGTCTGCCGACCCCGGAGCCGTACGCCGTTATCGTCTCGCCGGGTTCTCGCTGCACCCCCAGATGTTCCTGACCGGCACCGTCGACCGGTCACAGCTCCCCGTCGTCGAGCGGGTCCGCGAGGGCAGCCGTGGCGACATCGACCTGATGGACTCCATCGACCGGCAGACCCGTGGTGCCGCGCATCTATCGGACCATGACCTGCTCCTGGCCCAGTACCGCCTGATCGTGGTCGACCAGGCCTCCGGTTCCGGTTATGCCTACGTCGATGCCCACGGTGCGCCGGCCCTCCTGGCCGCAACCACCCGGCGTACCGCCTCGGACCTGATGTGGGAGGCGCTCGCCTCCTCGCCACCCGGCGCCCAGATCTCAGTCCGCCACATCACCGCAGCGAACGAGTGGGCGATCGACGTCGGGATGTCCGCGCACCTTGCGCTGCACCAGGACGGCTACTTGTGCCTGCGCGGGATGAAGCCACCGTCTCCCTACCTGCACCACGGCTCGCTGCTCTGATCCGGAGGGCCAGGCAATAGGATGAGGCCATGAGCACCGTCGAATTGCCACTCCTTCCGCTGGGCAAGGGCAAGGACCTCTCCGCCGAACGTGGCGTCGAGTGTCCCGGGGACCTGCCTGCGTCCTCGGACCCGGACCTGGTCGCCCGTGCCCGCGCGGCCAAGGAGGCCCTGGGTGAGCGGGTCTTCGTCCTGGGCCACCACTACCAGCGCGACGAGGTGATCCAGTTCGCCGACGTCACCGGCGACTCGTTCAAGCTCGCCCGCGACGCCGCGGCTCGTCCGGAGGCCGAGTACATCGTCTTCTGCGGTGTGCACTTCATGGCGGAGTCCGCCGACATCCTCACCTCCCCCTCGCAGAAGGTGATCCTCCCGGACCTCGCCGCCGGCTGCTCGATGGCCGACATGGCCCGTCTCGGTCAGGTCGAGGACGCGTGGGACGCACTGGCCGATGCCGGCGTGCAGGACCAGGTCGTGCCGATCACCTACATGAACTCCAGCGCTGACATCAAGGCATTCTGCGGCCGCAACGGTGGCGCCGTGTGCACCTCGTCGAACGCCGACGCCGCCTTGGAGTGGGCCTTCGAGCAGAAGCAGGACATCGACGGGGGCGCCAAGATCTTCTTCTTCCCCGACCAGCACCTGGGCCGCAACACCGCCGTGCTCAAGATGGGGCTGAGCCTCGAGGACTGCGTCGTGTGGAACCCGTTGAAGCTCAACGGTGGACTCACCGTCGATCAGCTGCGGGACGCGAAGATGATCCTGTGGAAGGGGCACTGCTCGGTGCACGGCCGCTTCACCCCCGAGGTGATCGACGAGCTGCGCGCCAAGGACCCCGAGATCAACATCCTGGTCCACCCCGAATGCACCTACGAGGTCGTCACGAAGGCCGACCTGGTCGGTTCCACCGAGTTCATCATCAAGACGATCGAGGCGGCTCCGTCCGGTTCCAGCTGGGCGATCGGCACCGAGCTGAACCTGGTGAAGCGGCTCGCCGACGCGCACCCCGACAAGAACATCGCGTTCCTGGAGAAGACGGTCTGCTTCTGCTCGACGATGAACCGGATCGACCTGCCGCACCTGGTCTGGGCGCTCGAGTCGCTGGTGGCCGGCACCGAGGTCAACGTGATCGAGGTCGACGCGGACACCAAGCGTGAGGCCGACGTCGCCCTGCAGCGGATGCTCGACCTGCCGGGCAAGTCCCACCGTGACTGACGATCGGCTCGGCGACGAGCTCCCGCCCTGCCCGAAGTGCGCCTCCGAGTTCACCTACGAGATGGGCACCTTGATGGTCTGCCCCGAGTGCGCCCACGAGTGGTCGCCGGCCGAGGCGGCAGAAGCCGACGAGGCCGCCGTCATCAAGGACGCCAACGGCACCCCGCTCGCGGACGGTGACACCGTCACCGTGATCAAGGACCTCAAGGTCAAGGGCTCCTCGACCGCGATCAAGGTCGGCACCAAGGTGAAGAACATCCGTCTGGTCTCCGGCGTGGGCGACCACGACATCGATTGCAAGGTCGACGGCTTCGGCCCGATGCAGCTCAAGTCGAGCGTTGTGAAGAAGGGCTGACCCCGGGTCGTTCTGACCCCCTCCACGCACGAGCGCCCCGGCCGAGATCCTCGGCCGGGGCGCTCTGCTTCGTACTGCTGTCAGGTCAGCGTGGCAGCGACGGGTCAGCGTTGTCGTCCCGGCCGCGCTCGACGGCTGCGGCCCCGGACGGCACGGAACCACTCGAGATCCCGGCACCGCGCTCGCCGAAGCCCTTGAGCAGGTTCTCCACATCGACACCGGTCATGTTCTTGAGCAGCTCCATGGTCTGGAACATGTTGTTCGTGACCTGCTTGGGCAGCTCCCCCGCGCCGTCGGTGGAGATGATCGTGAGCTTGTCGATGTTGGACATCGGGCCGGCGACCTCGGCGGCCACCTTGGGCATGATCTCGATCAGCATCTGCAGGACAGCGGCGTCGTTGTACTGCTCGAAGGCCGCGGCCTTCTTGTTCATCGCCTCGGCCTCGGCCTCACCGATGGCCAGCGTCGAGGCAGCCTGTGCCTCACCCTCTGCCCGGACGGCGTCGGCCTCGGCGACACGACGGGCCTTCTCGGCCTCGCCTCGCTTGGCACCCTCGATCGCCTCGGCCTCGGCGAGTGCTTCACGGCGGGACTTCTCACCGACACCGGTGAGGCGGTCACGCTCTGCCTCTGCCTCGGCCTTCGCGATGGCGGCCAGCTTTGCGGCGTCGGCGTCGAAGACCTGCGAGTTGCGGCGACCCTCGGCCTCGGTCTCCACCCGGTACCGCTCCGCGTCGGCGGGCTTGCGGACCTCGGTGTCGAGCTGGCGCTCCTTGAGGGCTGCCTGGCGGACGGCGACCTTCTCCTGCTCGGCGAGGATCGCCTGGTCGCGGTCGGCCTGGGCCAGCGGGCCGGCAGCGGCGGCCTGGGCCACGGCGGCATCGGTCTCGGCCTTGATCTCGGCCTCCTTCAGCGCGAGCTGGCGCTGGGCGATCGCGATCTCCTGCTCGGCGGCGAGCCGGGCCTGCTCGGCGGCCTGGCGGGCCTCGGCCTCGGCGATGGAGGCGATCTGGTTGAGTTTGGCGGCCTCGGGACGACCGAGGTCGGCGAGGTAGGAACCGTCGTCGGTGATGTCCTGGATCTGGAAGGTGTCCAGCACCAGGCCCTGGCCGGTGAGCGAGGTTTCCGACTCGTCGGCCACGCGCTGGGCGAAGGCCGCTCGGTCGCGGATGATCTGCTCGACGGACAGCGACCCGACGATCGAGCGCAACGAGCCCGCCAGGGTCTCCTGGGTGAAGGTCTCGACCTCCTGCTGCTGGGTCAGGAAGCGCTGCGCGGCAGCGCGGATGGAGTCCTCATTGCCACCGACCTTGACGATCGCCACACCCTCGAGGTTGAGCTTGACGCCTTGGCCCGAGATGGCGCCCTTGATCTGGACGAACAGGCGCCGCGAGGAGAGGTCCAGGGTGTGGGCCTTCTGGACGAACGGCAGCACGAAGACGCCGCCTCCCATGACGACCTTCTGGCCGGAGAGGTCGGTGGAGATCTGGCCGGTCTCGGGGTTCTTCACCGCCTTGCCCTTGCGGCCGGTGACGATGAACGCCTCGTTGGGGCCTGCCACCTTGTAGCGCGTGGTGATCAACGCACCCAAGAGGACGACGAGGACGATGATGCCGACTACGGCAATCAGGGTCGGGGACATGATGCTGCTCCTGGTGGATGAAGGGTGGAGATCGAGGTCAGACCCGGCGCTCGACGAGCACCGATGTGGCGGAGAGGATCGCGGTGATGGTGATCGGAGTGCCTGCGGCGAGGGCACCTGCGGACCGCGCGTTCAGCTTGGTGATGTGACCCGAGGCAACGATGCTGACCTCGCCGAGGCCACCCTCGGGGATGGCGCTGATGACGGTCCCGGTGGCTCCGGTCAGGTCACCGGTGCGGACGTTGGACTCGTCCCCACCCTCCTTGAGCTTCCAGGAGATCCAGCCGGCCCCTGCTCCCACGACCAGGCCCGCGACGAGACCGATGCCGATCGAGAGCACCATGTTGTCGCTGGAGTCGTAGGCCAGGGCTCCGCCGAAGCCGAAGGCGCCCAAGAAGCCGGCCAGAGCCGCGCCCGAGAACAGGTCGCCGCCGAACTCCAGCAGTCCGTCGAGCAGGTCCCCGACGATGAGGGAGAACAGGAGCAGTGCAATGCCGACGGCACCGATGACGAGGAACGTGATCACGCGGACACCCTTCCCAGGTGGACAGTCCGCTAACCCTAGTGGGCCGTGGGGCTCAGAGGCCGGGTGCTCCCCAGACCGCCAGCCACCGGTAGAGCTCCTTCTCCATCGGCAGCTCGGCAGCCAGCTGGTCGCGGATCTGGATCTCGAGAAGGTTGTCGCGCCGCTGTTGTCCCGGTGCCGAGGCATCCGGGGCGAAGGGATAGAACGTGCCCTGCTTGTAGAGGTAGACCAGTCCGGCCCTGCGGCCGGCGTCGTCGGCGAAGGCGACCAGGGAGCAGAGCAGGCCGGTGCCGAAGCCCTGTGCCTCGAGGGTCGAGTTGACCGCGTGCAGGTCGGTGCAGAGACCGGCAACGTCCTGGGGGTCGCGCTGCACGATCAGCCAGGTGAAGCCGAAGCTGTCGGTCGAGACCTCGACGTGCGGAGTTTCGGGATTGTCATTGAGGAGCGAGACGATCTCGGACTGGGTCTGCGCGAAGGCAGGCCCCGCGGCCGAGCGGTAGCAGACCGAGCCGCTGCCCGTGGGGGTCAGACCGGCCGCCGTCTGCAGGGTGATCGCGGCGCTGGGCACCATGAACAGCGAGTCGAGCTGGGCAGTGGCGGCTTCGGTCCGGCCCAGGATGGACTTCCAGAAGCTCATCCCATCTGCCTTCCGAGCTCGCCCTGGATGCGGGCGAGCTGCTCGAGCCGCTTCTCCAGCGGCGGGTGGGTCGAGCTCAGGGTCTTCAGGGTCGCGCCGCTGATCGCGGGAGCGATGAAGAAGGCGTTCTGTGCGGCCGAGGCACGCAGGTCCTTCTGCGGGATCATCGACATCTCACCGGTGATCTTCTGCAGCGCCGAGGCCAGGGCGGCGGGCTTCATCGTCAGGTAGGCACCCGCACGGTCCGCGCAGAGCTCGCGATAGCGCGACAGCATCCGGGTCAGCACGAAGCTGACCGCATAGACGACCAGGCTCACCACGATCGCCACGAGATAGAGCGGCAGCGCTCCGCCGTTGTTGTTGTTCCGGCCTCGTCCACCCGAGAGCAGCGAGAGGCCGCCGTACTGGACGGACTGGGTGATCATGCCGGCCACGATTCCCGCCGACGAGGCCACCGTCATCACCAGTACGTCGCGGTGGGCGACGTGGGACAGCTCGTGGGCGAGCACGCCCTCGAGCTCCTCGGCGTTGAGCGTCCGCAGGATCCCGGTGGTCACGCACACCACGGCCCGGTCCGGGGACCGGCCCGTGGCGAACGCGTTGGGGAGGTCCATGTCGGCAATGCCCACGCGAGGCTTCGGCATGTCGGCCATCGCACAGAGCCGGTCGATCATCCCGTGCAGCTCTGGCGCCTCCTGGGGGCTGACCTCGCGTGCTCGCATCGCCCGCATGGCGACCTTGTCCGAGCTCCACCACTGCCAGAAGGCCATCGCGATGCCTGCGATGCCGACGATGATCACGAGCCCCGAGCCGCCATACGATCCAGCGACGGCCATCAGGGTAACCATGAAGACCACGAAGAGAGCCCCGAGCAGGAACATGGTCAGGGTCATCCGCGCCGTGAGACCACGGTCCTTGATGAAGCGGGAGTGCGCCACGGGAGTTCGTTCAGCCTGTCTTCTCAGCCGGGGATGAGACCGTCGTCGCTGAGGAGCTCGCGCACCTCGGCGATGGTGGCGTCCGCGGGCGGGAGCACCACGTCAGAGATCTCGAGTCCCTCGAGGTCGTGCGGAGCACCGATGGTGCGCACGACCTTGAGGAGCTCTTCGAGAGCTGCCGTGAATGCCGCTTCGTCACCGCTCTCGACCGCCTTCTCGACCTCGTCGTCGAGACGGTTGAGACGGTCCACTGCGCTGTCGGCCACGTCGAACTGGCCCTCACCGAGGATGCGGACGATCATGCCTGGCCTCCGTTGTTGGTGCCCTCGGCCTTCTGTGCCTCGGGCTCGAGGATCGCGCCCTGCTCGGCAGGGGCGTCGATCGCCTGCGGGGCCCTGCCGCCACGAAGCGCTGCGAGCTCGGCCTCGACGTCGGACTGCGAGCTCATCGCCTCGAGCTCGCGGGCGATGTCGTCCTGACCTCCGGGGTTCGAGACGTCGTCGAGTGCGCCGCTCGCAATGAGCTCGTCGATCGCACCGGCGCGGGCCTGCATGTTGGCGGTCTTGTCCTCGGCACGCTGGATCGCCATGCCGACGTCGCCCATCTCCTCGCCGACACCGGAGAGCGCCTCGTTGATCTTGGTCTGCGCCTCGGCCGCGGTGTAGTTGGCCTTGATCGTCTCCTTGCGGGTCCGGAAGGACTCGATCTTGGCGCTCAACCGCTGCTGCGCGAGGGTGAGCTTCTCCTCCTCGCCCTGCAGGTTGGCGTGCTGGGCCTTGAGGTCGGTGATCTGACCGTTCAACGCGGACTTGCGGGTCAACGCCTCACGGGCCAGGTCCTCGCGACCCATGTCGAGCGCCTTCTGCGCCTGGGTCTGGAGCTTGGCCTGCTGCTGCTCGAGCTGGTTGACCTGGAGCTCGACCCGCTTGCGGCTGGTGGCAACGTCCGCCACGCCACGGCGTACCTTCGAGAGGAGCTCGAGCTGACGCTGATAGCTGTAGTCCAGGGTCTGGCGCGGGTCCTCGGCCTTGTCGAGCGCGCTGTTCGCCTTGGACCGGAAGATCAACGTGAATCGCTTCCACATGCTCATCGGATGCGGGTCCCCTCTGGGTCGGCCAGCCGGGTCGCTCCCGGCGGCGTGAGATGGATCGTGCTGTGCGTCAACACTAGGCGCAAGCGCAAGCGCGAGCGAGGGGCGGGTTGCCGCTAGGCTGGGCGCTCCCGCTACATCGAACATGTGAAGGCCTACGTTGTTCCGTCGCAAGCCCACCGAATCCGACCCCTTCGACTCCGAGCCCCGCCCGGAGCGACCGGGCAGCAAGGGTCGTCCCACACCCAGCCGCAAGGAGTCCGAGGCCGCCGCCCGCGAGCGGGCCAAGCTGGGCAAGGACCCCAAGGCCCTCTCCCGCAAGCAGCGTGAGCTGCGCGTCGAGTCGAGCCGCAAGGTGCGCAGCGCGATGAAGACCGGGGACGAGCGCTACCTCCCCGCCCGTGACCAGGGGCCTGTGCGCCGCTTCGTGCGTGACTTCGTCGACACCCGCCTCGGGTTCACCGAGCTGCTCGCCCCGATGCTGCTGCTGATCATCATCATGGGCACCGGCGTCTTCGGCGAGGCCATTCGGGTCTTCTCCGGCACGCTGTGGATCGTCACCCTGCTCCTGGTCGTGATCGACATCGTCTGGCTCCGGTTCCGCGTCCGCCAGGCCGTCCGTAGCCGTTTCCCGGACGAGACGCTCAAGGGAATCACCTGGTATGCGATCTCCCGAGCGGTGAACATGCGCTTCCTGCGCCTGCCCAAGCCGCAGCGCAAGATCGGTGAGGCACTACCCCAGAACTACCGATGAAGTGCTGACCGGACTCGTCGCCGCGCTCGCCTCTGCCGCGCTGTTCGGCATCGCCGCGGTCTGGCAGGCCGAGGCCGTGCGTGCGCTCCCGCACCACGGCGCTGAGGGTCCGGTCGCCTTCCTGAGGGCCGGGGCGCGCAGCCGGCTGATGTGGTTGGTCGTGGCGGCCTACCTGGTCGGGTTCGTCCTGCACGCCGTCGCGATCTGGCTGCTCCCCCTCTATCTCGCCCAGGCCACCGTGGCGCTCTCCATGCCGGTGACGGCCGCATGCTCGGCATACCTGCTGGCGGAGCCGCTGCACCTGCGCGGGTGGACCGGCGTGGTCGCAGTGACCCTGGGCATCGTCATGCTGGCGATCGCCGCCGGACCGGCCGGTGCGGTGGTGACCACCTCGCGCTACGCCCTCCTCCTCTGGGCCCTCACCGCGGTCACCGTGGTGCTCGGGCTGGTCTCGCGTCGGCTCGGTCCTGCCGTGCTCATCGGCGCCGTGGCGGGACTGGGGTATGCCGTCTCAGCGCTCGCCGTGCGTGGGGTCAGCTCCGACGTCGGGCTCTCGGTGCTCGCCTCGGCCCTGGTGGTGCCCACGGTCAGCCTGTTCGCGTTCTGGCTCTATTCACTCTCCATGGCACGTACCGGTGTCGCCCCCGCGACGGGTGGACTGCTCGGGGTCCAGACGTTCGCGCCGGCACTGTTCGGGATCCTCGTCCTGGGCGACGAGGTGCGCGACGGCTTCGGGTGGCTGGTCGTCGTCGGTCTGGGCGTCACGTTGCTGGGCGCCGTCTCCCTATCCAGCAGGGCCACCCCGGTCGCGGATGCCCGCATGGGCACCGCCTAGCCGTCGTAGTCGAGCACGACCCGTTTCGAGGTCGGATGGCTCTGGCAGGTGAGCACATAGCCCGCCTCGACCTCATCGGCCTCCAGCGCCCAGTTGGTGTCCATCGCGACGCTGCCCTCGACCACGCGCGCCCTGCAGGTGCCGCAGACGCCGCCGCGACAGGCGAACGGCAGTTCGGGGCGCAGCTGCAGCGCCGCTTCGAGGACCGGGACCTCACCGGTGCCCAAGCGAAGGTCGGTGCTCCGCCCGTCGAGCAGGACAGTGACCTCACAGCGTTCCGAGTCGTCCTGGGTCACCGCCGGGACGGAACGGACCACCGGATCGGCGTGGAACAGCTCGCTGTGCACCTGGCGCGCTCCACGCTCGGCAAGCACCTGGCTCAGGTCGGCCACCATCTCCTGCGGCCCGCACAGGAACCAGTCATCGACCGTCCTGACGTCGATCAGTGAGTCGAGGATGGCGCCGAAGCGATCCGCGTCGAGGCGTCCGCTGAGCAGCTCCGACTCCTGCTGCTCACGCGAGAGCACGTGAAGGATGCGGAACCGCTCGAGATGACGGTCCTTGAGGTCGTGCAGCTCGTCGAGGAACATCACCGAGCGCTGTGTCCGGTTGGCGTAGACCAGGGTGAATCGCGACCTCGGCTCCCGGTCCAGGACGGAGCCGATGATCGAGAGCAGCGGGGTGATGCCCGAGCCGGCCGCGACCGCGACGTACTGCTTGGCCCTCTCGGGCGAGGGGTCGACGGTGAACCGCCCCTCCGGGGTCATCACGTCGAGGGTGTCGCCCGGCTCGAGGGTGGGCAGGACGCCCCGGGAGAACCAGCCGTCGGGCAGCTGACGGATGCCGATCCGCAGCTCACCCGACCCCGGGGTGCTGCAGATCGAATAGCTGCGCCGTACGCCGTCCGCGCAGCGCAGGGTCAGGTGCTGGCCCGGGGTGAACCGATAGGCGTCGCGCAGGTCGTCGGGGACCTCGAAGGACAACGCGAGCGAGTCGTCGGTCAATCGATCGACCCGGCCCACCCGCAGCGGGTGGAAGGTCGCGCGTCGAGCCATCAACTGGGCGCCATCAGATGGCCTTGAACTGCTCGAACGGCTCCAGGCAGTCGTTGCACACCCACAACGACTTGCACGAGGTGGATCCGAACCTGCTGCTCTCCCGGGTGCGCAGGCTGCTGCAGCGGGGGCAGCGGGTGGCCAACGGGACAACCACCGGTGCGTCGTGGGCGCGGCGCGGACCCGGCGGGGCGACGCCGTACGCCGTCAGCTTGGCGTGTCCCTCGGGGGTCACCCAGTCGCTGGTCCAGGCGGGCGCGAGCACGAACTCGACCGCGACGTGCAGGAAGCCGGCCTCGGTGAGCACCCGCTCGATGTCCTCGCGGATCGTCTCCATGGCCGGGCACCCGGAGTAGGTCGGGGTGATGGTCACGTGGACGGAGCCCTGGTCATATTCGACGACGTCGCGCAGGATGCCCAGGTCCTGGATGGTCAGCGCGGGGAGCTCCGGGTCGGGGACATCGCGAACCACCCGCCACGCCCGGCTCGGGGCCGTCGTGGGGTGCAGGGTCGGCGCCATGCTGGGGGCGCTCACCAGGCGGCTCCCTGGTGCGAGCGGGTCAGGTGCTGCATCTCGGCGAGCAGGTAGCCCATTGCCTCGGTGTGCAGTCCTTGTCGGCCCCGAGATGTTGCTGGCGGTGTGTCGGGGGTCTCGAGCGTTGCTTGGTTCACGACCTGGTTCACGCATTCCTCCACGGACGTCCGCAGGGTGGCCGGGTCAACGGCCACGCCTGACTCGATCAGGGCCGGGGCGATCGATGAGCTGTCGTAGAGCTCTTCGCGCCACGGCCATTCCTGGTTGAGCGCGAGCTGCATGCGCTCGTGGGACTCGGGGGTCCCGTCCCCCAGACGCAGCACCCAGGTGCGGGCGTGGTCCAGGTGGTAGGTGGTTTCCTTGACCGCCTTTGCGGCGACGGCGGCCAGGGTCGGGTCGGTGCTGTTCGTCAGGGCTGCATAGAGGTGGTTCTGCCAGGCGGCGAAGACCAGCAGGCGGGCCATCGTCACACCGAAGTCGTGCTGCTCGCGCTCGACGAGGCACACGTTGCGGAAGTCGCGCTCATCGCGGAAGTAGGCCAGGTCGTCCTCGGTGCGCCCGGTCAGCTCGCCCACGTGGCTGAGCAGTGCGCGGGCCTGGCCCAGCTGGTCGAGGCCGATGTTGGCCAGGGCCACGTCCTCCTCGAGCTGGGGTGCCCTGCTGATCCACCAGCCCATCCGCTGGGCGGAGATGAGGGCGTCGTCGGCGAGGCCGAGGAGGTAGTCGACGTGGGCGTCGTCGGCGTGCGCGGTCACAGGTGCTCGACCCCCTCAGGGACGTCATAGAACGTCGGGTGGCGATAGACCTTGTCCGCGGCGGGTTCGAAGAAGGAGCCCTTCTCGTCGGGACTGCTCGCGGTGATCCGGTTCGCCGGGACCACCCAGATCGAGACGCCTTCCTGGCGCCGGGTGTAGACGTCGCGGGCGTTGCGCAGGGCCAGCTCCGCGTCGGCGGCGTGCAGCGAACCCGCGTGCACATGGGCCATTCCCCGGCGGGAACGGATGAAGACCTCCCACAGCGGTTCGCTGCTCACGCGGCGCCCTCCCCTGCGGTTGCCCGGGGTGCGTGCTTGGCGGCGTACGCCTCAGCGGCATCGCGGACCCAGGCACCGTCACGGTGTGCGCCGACCCGGTGTGCCATCCGCTGCTCGTTGCAAGGGCCGCGGCCGGCGATCACCTCGAAGAGCTCGGTGAAGTCGACCGGGGTGTGGTCGAAGTGTCCGCGTTCCTCGTTCCAGGTGAGAGCGGGATCGGGGAGGGTGAGTCCGAGCGCGTCGGCCTGCGGGACGGTCATGTCGATGAACTTCTGTCGCAGCTCGTCGTTGGAGAACCGCTTGATCCCCCATGCCATCGACTGCGCGGTGTGCCCGCCCGAGTCTGCTCCGCTGTCGGCGGGCCCGAACATCATCAGGCTCGGCCACCAGTAACGGTCCACCGCATCCTGTGCCATCGCCTTCTGCGCGGGAGTGCCTTGGGCCAGTGTGTGCAGGATGTCGAAGCCCTGGCGCTGGTGGAACGACTCCTCCTTGCAGACCCGGACCATGGCGCGCGCATAGGGACCGTAGGAGCAGCGGCACAACGGGACCTGGTTGACGATCGCGGCACCGTCGACCAGCCAGCCGATCGCGCCGACGTCGGCCCAGGTGAGCGTCGGGTAGTTGAAGATGGACGAGTACTTCTGACGGCCGTCATGGAGCTGGTCGAGCAGGTCGGCCCGGTCGACACCCAAGGTCTCGGCCGCGGCATAGAGGTAGAGCCCGTGTCCTGCCTCGTCCTGCACCTTGGCCATCAGGATGGCCTTGCGGCGCAGGCTCGGCGCCCGGCTGATCCAGTTGCCCTCCGGCTGCATGCCGATGATCTCGGAGTGCGCGTGCTGGGCCATCTGGCGGATGAGAGTACGGCGGTAGCCTTCGGGCATCTCGTCGCGTGGCTCGATCCGACCGCCACTGTCGAGCACGTCTCGGAACGAGGCCGACTCCTCGGCCACGACTGCCGCGGTCCGCTCGCCCGCGGCGGGGGGCGCGAAGTCATTGCCGTACATGTGACGAGGGTAACAGCGAGTGTTACGCAAATGTCCAGTCGACGCGTTGAGGTGTAACAGACGGCTCACTGGCAGGATGCGCACATGAGCCGTCCCACAGCAGATGTGTCCGTTCGAGTCGCATGGGCAGACGACGCCCGAGGGATCGCCGAGGTCCAGGTCCGCGCCTGGCGCACCACCCACGCGGGCCTCCTCCCCGACGATGTCCTCGCCGAGCTGGACGCCGATGCACTTGCCGCCTCGTGGGCTCAGGCTCTGACCAAGCCCAAGGACGCCCGCAACCGGGTGCTGGTGGCCCTGGAACGGAACCGGATCGTCGGCTTCGCGGTCACCTCCCCCGCCGGCGACCCCGATGCCGATCCGGTCGCCGACGGCGAGGTCGGTGAGTTCTGCGTCGACCCCGGCGAGCACCGGCTCGGCCACGGATCGCGGCTGGTGCAGGCCTGCGCGGACACCCTGTCGGCCGACAGGTTCACCCGCGCCGTGACCTGGGTGAACAGCACCGATGACGTGCTGCGTGGATTCTTCGAGAGCTCCGGCTGGGCCCCCGACACCGCCCACCGCGAGCTCGACCTGCGCGGGGACGGCGCGGTAAGGGTCAAGCAGGTGCGGTTGCACACCGCGCTCTGAGCGCTTGGCACTTCGGTGGCGAAGTCACCGGGTACCGGGTGACTCCGATGCTTCCCGGGCAAGATCTTGCCCGGGAAGCACCAGACTTGCCCGGGAAGTAAGCCCTACCCGGGCGATGTCGGATCAGTTGACGCTGACCGCACTCCAGGCTGCGGCGACGGCGGCGTACTCGGTGCTGCCGGTGCCGTAGAGGTCCTTTGCGGCGCTGAGCGTGCCGACTCGGGCCTGGGCATAGGTGGTGCCCGAGGTGAAGTAGGTCGTCAGTGCCCGGAACCAGATCTTGGCGGCCTTGTCCCGGCCGATGCCGGCGATCGTGGAGTTGTTGCAGGTCGGCGAACTGTGCGACTTGCCGCCGATCGTCTTCGCGCCCGAGCCCTCGGCGAGCAGGTAGAAGAAGTGGTTGCCCACACCCGAGGAGTAGTGCACGTCGAGGTTCTTGGTGCCGCTCGTCCAGCAGTCCTGCGAGGCACCGTCTGCGCTGGGCTTGTCCATCCGCCGGAAGCCCTCGTGGTTCTTGAGGTCGAACTGCTCTCCGATGTAGTAGTCGCCCTGGTCCACGGAGTTGCCCGCGTGGAACTCGACCATGGTGCCGAAGATGTCCGAGGTCGCCTCGTTGAGGCCGCCCGACTCCCCGGAGTAGGTGAGTCCGGCGGTGTTCTCGGTGACACCGTGCGACATCTCGTGGCCCGAAACGTCGAGCGAGACCAGCGGCCCGAAATCGACACCGTCGCCGTCGCCGTAGGTCATCTTCTCGCCGTCCCAGAAGGCGTTGACGTACTTGTTGCCGTAGTGCACCCGACTCGGAGCAGCGGTGCCGTTGCCGAAGATGCCGTTGCGGCCGTGGACGTTCTTGAAGTAGTCGAAGGTCTCGGCGTGGCCGTAGAGCGCGTCAGCAGCAGCGGTCTGGCGGTCCGAGTTCGAACCGTTGCCGAAGACGGTGTCCGCGCTGGTGATCGTGGATCCGTTGGAGCAGCCGATGCTGAGCAGCGTGCAGAGGAACGAGTCCTCCTTGTTGCCCATGTCGGTCACCTTGGCATTGCCGTGGACCGGGTCGGTCAGCGTGTAGGAACCGTTGGAGCCACTCACGTTGATCGGGACCGAACCGCTGTAGAGCGTCTTCCCGGTGCCCTCGACGTTGACGATCTGCTGCTCCTGGCGGATCACCGAGCCGGTCTTCGCATCGACGTACGTCGCCAGGCGACTCGGGGTGCCGTTGGCCTGGAGACCGCCGGCCAAGGTGCGCCACGCGAGCCTGGGGGTGGCCCCGGCGGCGTCGATCACCAGTTCGGCGGCATCGAGGAGCTTGAGGTCGGTGATCGCCTTGCTGGCCTGGGCACTCAGCGACTTGCGCTCGGCCGAGCTGCTGCTGACCCCCGGCTTCACGCCGAGGTTGAGCTTGGTGAGCAGCGACTGGCTCACGCCCTCGAGGGTTCCCGAGGCGTCCTGGTGGACCACGAGGTCACCACCGACGACCTCGAGGCCGCGGTAGGTCCGGTCGATGCGGGCGTGCGTGGTGCCGTCGGCGTCCTTGGTGGTCGAACGGACCGTGAAGGCCTGTCCGTCGCTCGCGCGTGCTGCCGAGGGGTTGTCGGCCAGCGCTTCGAGGGCATCGGCGCGATCGGCGCCGGGGTCAGCCGTGGCAGGTGAGCCGACCATCAGGCCGGTCGCCAGCGTCGCCAGGCCGAGAGCCGCCCAAGTGGGGGTGATTCGCATTGGTGTGAGCCTCCGTTGACTGCTGCAGGGTCTCCCTCCCCACTCGCGAGACTTTCACTACCCAGCGGTAACGGGAAGACCTGCGGCGTTGCAGGTTCTTGCAATGCGACAACATGCAAGTCCGAACGCTCGACGCCACCCGAAGCGATCAGTCCAGGTCGAGGAAGTTCTCCAGGCCCACGGTGAGCCCCGGGTGGTCGGCGATGTTGCGCAGCCCGGTGAGCACCCCGGGGGCGAACGAGGCCCGGTCCATGGAGTCGTGTCGGATGGTCAGGGTCTCCCCCGGGCCGCCCAGGATGACCTCCTGGTGGGCGACCATGCCGCGGATTCGCAACCCGTGCACGCGTACGCCGTCCACGTCGGCGCCCCGGGCGCCGTCCAGGCTCGTGGAGGTGGCGTCGGGCATCGGGGCCGACCCGGCCTCACGGCGTGCCGCCGCGATCAGCTCGGCCGTACGCCGGGCCGTTCCGGACGGGGCATCGGCCTTGTCCGGGTGGTGCAGCTCGATCACCTCGACCGAGTCGTAGAAGGGTGCGGCGATCGCCGAGAAGCGCATCATCAGGATCGCGCCGATGGAGAAGTTGGGTGCGATCAGTACGCCGGTCCCCGGCGAGGCCTCGAGCTGCCGACGCAGCTGGTCGAGCCGGGCCTCGTCGAAGCCCGTGGTGCCCACGACCGCGTGGATCCCGTTCTCGATGCAGAAAGCCAGGTTCGCCATCACCACGTCGGGGTGGGTGAAGTCCACGACGGCCTGCGCACCGGAGTCCACCAGGGCGCTGATGTCGTCACCTGCATCGAGCGCGGCCACGAGGGTGAACTCATCGGCCGCGTCGACCGCCTTGCACATTTCTGCGCCGACCTTGCCCTGCGCGCCGAGCACGCCGATCTTCGAAATCTCACCAGTCACGTGGCCAAACCTACGTGACACGCGGCGCCTTACGGGGAGGGCGCCTGACGGATGAACAGGGATAGTGGCAGTCTTGTGCCATGGCATTGCAGACGATTCCGGCGCGCATACGTTGGGCCGTGGAGGTCCTTGACGTCCAGCCGGCCGATCAAGTGCTTGAGATCGGGTGCGGTCAGGGGCAGGCAGCAGAGCTGATCTGCAGCCGACTCAAGACCGGCAAGCTTCTGGCCATCGACCGTTCCGAGTCCGGTGTGGACCGCACCAAGCGGCGTTGCGCGGAGTTCATCAGCGCGGGGCGACTGGCCGTGCGACACATCGATCTCGCCACGCTGCGGATCCCGGTCAAGCGCCTGGACAAGGTCTTCGCCTTCAACGTCAACCTGTTCTGGGTGCGCGACTGCCAGGACGAGCTGGCCCTGTTGCACGAACGCCTCTCCCCCGGTGGCGCGATCTTCCTGTTCTACGACGCATCCCGACCTGACCAGTTGCCGACCGCACTGGAGAAGGCCTCGGCCGCACTCGTCCAGGCCGGCTTCCGGGTCTCGGTCGTGGAGAGCAAGAGCCCCGCAGCGATCGGCCTCATTGGTCGTCGCTGACCTTGCTGAAGGTTATTTCCTGAAGTAGTCTCTTATCAGGTTATTTCCTGATGGAGGAAGAATGAAGGCCTGCGTCCTCACAGTCGACCAGCGGTCCAGTCGCACCACCAGCGACCTGGTCCCCGCTGCGGTCGACGAGTACGCCGCCGGCGCGCTGCTCCCCTTCGAGCGCACCGCGGGTGACGAGATCCAGGCCGTCTACACCGACCCCGGTGCCGCGGCAGCGGTGATCGAGAGGCTCCTGCGCAGCGATGCCTGGAACATCGGAATCGGCATCGGGGACGTCGAGGAGCCACTGCCGGCCACTGCCCGCGCCGGACGAGGCACGGCATACCTCCATGCCCGCGACGCCGTCACGCGGGCCAAGAACTCACCGGGCAAGATCGCCGTTGTCGGTCCCGACGACTACGTTTCGGGACAGCTGGAGACCGTGGCCTGGCTGTGGGCCGGACTGCTCAGCCGCCGTACGACGCGCGGGTGGGAGGTGGTCGACCTGGTCGCCGAGGGGTTGACCCACGTCGAGATCGCCGACCGACTCGGCATCAGCCAGTCCGCAGTCAGCCAGCGCGGTCGGGCCGCCGGCTTGATCGAGGGTGAGCGTGCCCACGAGCTGGTCGCCCAGATGCTGACAGACGACCTCGCCTGAGGTCCGCAGAGGAGAGCCATGGAAATCGTCGTCGTCGCCATCCTGGTGCTCACCGCTGCCGTCTCCATGGCTGGCTGGCGAACTCCCGGGCGCGGCCAGGTGGTGCTCGCCGTCGCACTCTTCGCGGGGCTCGGCGCCGCTGCCGCCCTGCTGGGCTTCGATGACCGCACGATCCCCGCTGGATCCGCCACGGTGGTCGACGTGGCGCTCCTGGGAATCCTGGCCGTCGGCGGCGGTGGAGTGATCACCACGAGCATCTTCCGACTCATCGACGGCACCCGTGACGCCGAGGAAGGCTCCATGCGCCAAGCCGGCGAGGTGCTGCGCGGCGGCGCCTGGATCGGTGGCCTCGAGCGGACGGCGGTCTTCGCCTCCGTCGTCGCCGCCTGGCCGAGCGGCCTGGCGATCATCCTGGCCCTCAAGGGGCTGGGCCGCTATGCCGAGCTGCGCAGCTCCACGCCGGGTGCCGCGGAACGATTCATCATCGGCACCTTCGCCAGCGTGCTCTGGGCGATCGCCTGCGCCGGCACGGCACTGCTCGCGATCGCCTGACGGCGAGCCCGCACGCGGGCCCCGGTCAGGGACCGACGACCGCGAGCACCTGCGGCTGGGCGAACAGCTCCGCGGCCAGCGTCTGGACGTCCTCGAGGGTCACGGCGTTGATCCGCGAGAGCACCTCGTCGATGCTGAGCAGCTCGTCGTGCACGAGCTCGGCCCTGCCGATCCGCGACATCCTGGATCCGGAGTCCTCGAGCCCGAGCACCAGCCCGCCGCACAGCTGCCCCTTGCCCCGCTGCAGCTCCTCGGCAGTGATGCCCTCGGCAGCCACCGAGGCGAGCTCGGCGCGGACCACCTCGAGCACCTCGTCGAGCTTCTCCGGCAGGCACCCCACGGAGACTCCGACCATCCCGGCGTCGCTGTAGTGACTGGCGAACGAGAAGACGGAGTAGGCCAGGCCGCGCCGTTCGCGGATCTCCTGGAAGAGCCGTGAGGATGTGCCACCACCGAGCGCGGTGTTGAGCACGCCGAGTGCGAACCGCCGCGTGTCGCTGCGGGTCATCCCGTTGACGCCGAGGACGACGTTGGCCTGCTCGAAGGGTCGCGAGATCGCGATCGATCCGGCGGACACCTTGCGGGACCTGTCGGTGATCTTGGGTGAGCGCGGCAGATCGTCGCCGGCGAGGAACTTGTTGCGCCCGAAGGCGGTCCGCACCTCACGGACCACGGAGGCGTGGTCCACGTTGCCGGCAACCGCGACGACCATGTTCGCTGCGCGGTAGTGGTGGCGGTAGAACCGGACGACCTGGGCCCGGGTGATCGAGCGGATCGACTCCTCGGTGCCCGCGATCGGCCGGCCCAGACGCGTGTCGCCGTAGGCCTGGGCGGCCCACAGGTTGTGGACCACGTCGTCGGGGTCGTCGTCGTGCATGGCGATCTCGTCGAGGATCACCTCGCGCTCGGCCTCCACGTCACCGTCGATGATCAGCGAGTTGGTGATCATGTCGCCGATGACGTCAACGGCGAGCGGCAGGTCGTGATCGAGAACCCGTGCGTGGAAGCAGGTGTACTCCTTGGCGGTGAAGGCGTTGAACTCACCGCCCACCTCGTCCAGGGCCACCGAGATGTCCATCGCGGACCGCTCCCGGGTGCCCTTGAAGAGCAGGTGCTCGAGGAAGTGCGAGGCGCCGTGCAGGGCAGGGGTCTCGTCGCGCGAACCGACGCCGACCCATACACCGATCGATGCGGAGCGCACTCCCGCCATCTGCTCGGTCACGACGCGCAGCCCGCCGGGCAGGACGGTACGGCGTACCCGTGAGGTCACCTGGCCGTCGTCGTCCTTGACGGTCAGCAGGGTCCGGGTGGAGCCGATCTTCTGGGGAACCGAAGACCGGCCAGCAGTTGCCTGCTGGCCGGTCCCGGTGTTGTTCGGTCGAGTCACACTCAGCCTTCGTCGACGCCCTCGGCCGGAGCCTCGGTCGCGTCCTCGGCGGAGTCCGCGGACTCGTCGACGACGGGGATCAGCGAGAGCTTGCCGCGGTCGTCGATCTCGGCGATCTGGACCTGGACCTTCTGGCCCACCGACAGGACGTCCTCGACGGCGTCGACGCGCTTGCCGCCGGCCAGCGAACGGAGCTTGCTGATGTGCAGCAGTCCGTCCTTGCCCGGGAGCAGCGAGACGAAGGCACCGAAGTTGGTCGTCTTCACGACCGTGCCGAGGTAGCGCTCGCCGACCTCGGGCATGGTCGGGTTGGCGATCGCGTTGACCATCGCACGAGCGGCCTCGGCCGCCTCGCCGTTGGTGGCACCGATGTAGACGGTGCCGTCGTCCTCGATCGACAGCGACGCGCCGGTGTCGTCCTGGATCTGGTTGATCACCTTGCCCTTCGGCCCGATGACCTCGCCGATCTTGTCGACCGGCACGCGCACGCTGATGATCCGCGGTGCGTGGATGGACATCTCCTCGGGGGTGTCGATGGCCTCGGCCATCACCTCGAGGATGGCCAGGCGAGCCTCACGGGCCTGGGTCAGCGCACCGGCCAGGACCTCGGCCGGGATGCCGTCGAGCTTGGTGTCGAGCTGGAGCGCGGTGACGAACTCCTTCGTTCCGGCGACCTTGAAGTCCATGTCACCGAAGGCGTCCTCGGCACCGAGGATGTCGGTCAGCGCGACATAGCGGGTCTCGCCGTCGACCTCGTCGGAGATGAGGCCCATGGCGATGCCGGCGACGGCAGCGCGCAGCGGGACACCGGCCTGGAGCAGCGACAGGGTCGAGGCGCAGACCGAGCCCATCGAGGTGGAGCCGTTGGAGCCCATGGCCTCGGAGAGCTGACGAATCGCGTAGGGGAACTCCTCGCGGCTCGGGAGGACGGGCAGCAGCGCACGACGTGCGAGTGCACCGTGGCCGACCTCGCGGCGCTTCGGGGAGCCGACGCGACCGGTCTCACCGGTGGAGAACGGCGGGAAGACGTACTTGTGCATGTAGCGGCGCGACTTCTCCGGGGAGAGCGTGTCGAGCTTCTGCTCAAGGGTCAGCATGTTCAGCGTGGTGACACCCAGGATCTGGGTCTCGCCGCGCTCGAAGAGCGCCGAGCCGTGGACCCGCGGGATGACGCCGGTCTCGGCGTGCAGCGGGCGGATGTCGGCCAGGCCGCGACCGTCGATGCGGATCTTGTCGCGCAGGACCTGCTGACGGATCAGCGACTTGGTCAGCGAGCGGAACGCCGCGCCGATCTCCTTCTCGCGACCCTCGAACTGGCCGCCGATCTTCTCGACCAGGTCAGCCTTGAGCAGGTCGAGCTGCTCGTCGCGCTCCTGCTTGCCGAGCACGCGCTCGCGCTTGCCGGAGATGCCGAACAGCTCGGCAGCGGCCTCGCCGACCTCAGCCTCGACGGCTGCGTAGACGTCGTCCTCGTAGTCGAGGAAGATCGGGAACTCCTGGACCGGCTTGGCGGCTTCCTTGGCAAGCTCGGCCTGTGCTGCGCAGAGCTGCTTGATGAACGGCTTCGACGCGTCGAGGCCCTGGGCCACGATCTCTTCGGTCGGTGCCTGTACGCCGTCCTGGATCAGGGTCCAGGCGCCCTCGGGCGCCTCGGCCTCGACCATCATGATGGCGACGTCACCGGAGTCGGTGACACGACCGGCGACAACCATGTCGAAGACCGCGGTCTCGAGCTGGCTGTGCGACGGGAAGGCAACCCACTGGCCCTCGATCAGGGCCACACGGACACCACCGACGGGGCCGGAGAACGGCAGGCCCGACAGCTGGGTGGAGAGCGACGCGGCGTTGATCGCGAGCACGTCGTAGGGCGCGTCCGGGTTGAGCGCCATCACGGTGATGACGACCTGGACCTCGTTGCGCAGACCCTTCTTGAAGGTCGGGCGCAGCGGGCGGTCGATCAGACGGCAGGTCAGGATCGCGTCCTCGCCGGGACGGCCTTCGCTGCGGAAGAACGAGCCGGGGATCTGGCCCGCGGCGTACATCCGCTCCTCGACGTCGATCGTCAGGGGGAAGAAGTCGAAGTGGTCCTTGGGGTGCTTGCCGGCCGTGGTGGCCGAGAGCAGCATCGTGTCGTCGTCGAGGTAGGCGGTCACCGATCCGGCGGCCTGCCGGGCGAGGAGCCCGGTCTCGAACTTGACGGTGCGGGTGCCGAACTTTCCGTTGTCGAGAACGGTTTCGACTGCGGAGATGACGGGTCCGTCCGCGTTGTTTTCGGTCAAGGGTTCAATCCCTGTTCTGTTCGCGGAGCGATCCGCGCACCAGCCTCGACTGAGCCCAAGGCCCACCGAGTGCGGTGCATCGAAGTGCTTCCCGCCTGTCTCGGTGTGATGTCACGGTGAGACTGGGGCCGGTCTTCGATCGAGGCCCGCAGAACAGATGTTCTGAAGGCCACTACCGAGGACCGGGCCGGACGTGGTGCGGGTCGCTCCTGGTGATGTTTCTTCGTATTCAGTTTGTGCTTGCGTGACCGACTCTAACGCCCGGGCACGACAAATGCGAAGGAGCGGCCACCCGTGGCGGGTGACCGCTCCTTCAACGGTTCAGCGACGCAGGCCGAGGCGCTCGACGATCGACCGGTAACGGTCGATCTCGGTCTTCTGCAGGTAGTTCAGCAGACGACGGCGCTGGCCGACGAGCAGCAGCAGACCACGACGACTGTGGTGGTCGTGCTTGTGCGTCTTGAGGTGCTCGGTCAGGTGCGAGATGCGGTGCGACAGAAGCGCGATCTGGACCTCGGGCGAACCGGTGTCGCCCTCCGACTTGCCGTATTCAGCGATGATCTTCTTCTTGGTCTCCGCGTCGGTACCGATAGACATCAGCGGGCTCCTTCCGTGTTCTCCGTTGCGCGGCGCTCCGGGGCGGTTCCCCGGGGCTCTCTCGATCCGCGGCCGTTGGACGGCATTCAGAGTCGTGCCCCTTTTCGGGGCAACCGAAGGAGATTATCAGCGGGGCTCGCGGTTCTCCCAATCCTGTGTTCCCGGCGGCCCGGACGCGGAGCCCGATGGCGACCGGGACCGGGACCGGGCGGCGACCAGGATCATGGACAGCAGCCCGAGACCGAGTCCGAGATAGACCCCCCAGTAGTAGCCGCCATCCAGGCTGGCTCGAAGGCTGTAGGCCCACCCGAAGACGGGACGATCGTCGACGAACTTTGCCTGGAGCGTCGCAGCGGAAGCCGTGACCACGGCGCCGACCCCCGTCCCCACGGCGATCGCCAGCCAGACCTGGAGCAGGACTCCCACGCCGGTGATGCCATGGCGCAAGCCGCGCCAGGTCAGCGCGAAGACGACCAGGGCGACGGCGACGAGGCCGAGCAGGAAGCCCGGGAGCCATCCCCAACTGCTCCGCACGTTGTCATTGATCAGTCCGGTCTGCCCCAGCGGCACGAGTCCTTGGAACACGAAGACGAACAGCGGGTTCTCGTGCTCGGAACCGAAGCGGGTTGATTCGCTGTCGAGGAACTCGCCCACGAGTGTGGACAGCACCAGCACCAAGACGCAGGCCATGGCAACCCCGCCCGCCAGCATCAGGGCGCCGGGTGCCTGCCGGGACCCCGCGCCCGGCCTCGAACCTGGGTGCGGCCTCCACAACGCCATCACGGCGAGCCCCACGAGCAACCCCACGAGGAAGCCCCAGTAGTAACCCTCGGCGAGCCCCCGGCGCATCCACAGCGCCAGGGTCTCGGAGCCCGAGCTCGGCACACCCGGCGCCGAGACCGCGAACGAGACCATCCCGGCAAGGCCTGCGCCGACACCGATCGCCAGCCAGGTCGAGACCAGCACGGCGAAGCGCGATCTGGCGGCAGCGATGCCCAGCGTTGCCACCCCGAGTGCCACCACCGCGAAGACCACCAGCCCGGCCAGGAACCCCAACATGGGACGCGCTCCCCCGAAGCTGTTGCCGAGGATCAGCCCGGTGTAGCCGAACGGGCCTGGGCCATGGAGGAACCAGGCGTAGAGGGGGTTCTCGAACTCCATGCTCACAAGCTCCCCATTCTTGCTGAGCAGCTCGATGGCCAAGGCCCGAACGACCAGGAGCACCATCGCCGCCCCCACGCCGATCGCCGCGAGCACGACGGCGGGCCTCGGGCCCGACTGCGCGCCACCAGGTTGACCAGCAGGTTGACCAGCGGGTGGGCCAGACGGTGGGAACGGCTGACTGGACATGGCTCCTCGATTCGCGCGATGGGGCCCGGTGGAGCATGGGCAGGCTCACCCTACGGCCACGACTGCTCTCTCCTCGATGACCTCGCCGACGGGGCGGTCAGGCCGGTTCGGCCACCAGGCGCGCTCACCGAGCAGGATCAGGATGGCCGGCAAGGCCACCAGCCGGATCAGCGTCGCGTCGACCAGGATCGCCACGGCCAGCCCGACACCCATCGTCTTCATCTCGATGAGCGACAGGACCGCGAAGATCGAGAACACCGAGACCATCACGGCGGCGGCACTCGTGACCACGCCCGCGGTGTCCGAGATCCCGCGGGCCACGGCAAGCCTGGTGGGCAGGCCCGAGGCGACCAGCTCGCGGACCCGACCGAGCACGAACACGTGATAGTCCATCGAGAGCCCGACCAGGATCACCATCACCAGCATCGGCAACCACTCCACGACATAGCCCGAGCTCTCGAAGCCGAGCAGCGACTCCCCCACTCCGCGTTGGAAGACCAGTGCCATCACCCCGAAGGCCACCCCGACCGAGGCCAAGTTGAGTGCGGTCGAGACCAGCGCGATCGGCACGCTGCGGAACGAGATCCCCATCATCACCGTGGTGAGCAGCAGGACTGCGCCCACCACGATCGGCAGGTAGGTCTCCATCCGGTTCAGCGTGTCCTCGTCGCTGGCGGCCAAGCCACCGACGGCGTGCTCGTCGACACCGTCGAGGTGGGCGGGGACCAGGTCCTCACGCAGCGTGTGCACGGCGTCGCGCACCTCGTCGGCGGTCTCCTCGAACGGGATGGCAAGGGTCAGGATCGCGGTGCGCCCGTCCGGCGAGGTGCGGATCGAGTCACCGTCCACCACGGCGAAGTCCGGACGACCCGCGGCTGCCCGCTCAAGTGCGGCGAGCCCGGCCCGGACCTCCTCGGGATCGCCGGTGGCGACCACCTCGGCAACCGGCCCCTCTCCGGGGAACTCGTCCTGCACGGCGAGCATGGTCCTCACTGCCGGGATCGAGTCAGGCAGGGTGTCGAGACCCGAGACGTGCATCTTCAGGCCGAAGGCGGGTGCGGCCAGCGCACACACGACCAGGCCGGAGGCCACCAGGGCCGCCACGGGGCGGCGTACGACGGGTGCCAGCACGCGGCGACTGATCCCGCCCTGGCCGAGGCGGGCGTTGAGCCGCCACAGCAGCGGGACCCGCGGACGGTCCACCCAGCGTCCGAGCGTGACCAGGAGTGCCGGAAGAACAGTGATCGAGCCGAGCACGGCGATCGCCACGACCAGGATCGAGCTCGCGGCGAGCGAGTTGAAGGTGGCACCGCCGATGATGAACAGCCCCGCCATCGATGCGATCACCGCTCCCCCGGACACGATGATCGAGTGCCCGGAGGTCTGCGCGGCGATCTGCACGGCGTCGCGGGTGCTGTGCCCCTTGGCCCGTTCCTCGCGCTCACGCTTGAGGTAGAACAGCGAGTAGTCGACGCCGACTGCCATGCCGATCAGCACGATCATGCTGCTCACGGTGTCCTCGGCGTGGATCAGGTGCGAGAGCGGTGCAGTGATCCCGATCGTCGCGGCGACGCTGCACAGGGCGAGCAGGACAGGGATCCCGGCCGCGATCAGGGCACCGAAGGCGACCAGCATCAGGACCAGGGTGACGGGGATCGAGATGCCCTCGGCCGTACGCAGGTCGTCACTGATGACCTCGCCGATGCCCTCCTGGAGGCTGGCATCACCGGTCTGCGCGATGTCCAGGCCCGGGTGGTCCTCGGCCACTCCCCGGGTGACGGCCCGCAGCGGCCCCACGTCGGCACTCTCACCGTCCTGGTCACGGGCCAGCTGGACCGCGACGAGAAGTGTCGTGCGGTCCTCGTTCCACTGCGGCTCGGCGACCGCCTCCACCTCGTTCAATCCCGCCATCGCCATGCGTACGTCGTCTGCCGCGGCGAGTCCGGCCTGGGCGTCCAGGTCGTCGGCGGTGATCAGCACGACCTCGGTTGCCGGCTCGTCGAGCCCGGCGTCCTCGACCATCTCCGCTGCGCGGCCGGACTCGCCGACCCGGTAGTCGGCATCCTGGGTGGTCTGCGTGGGGACCGCGAAGGCCAGGCCGACGGCGAAGGCGACCATCGCCAGCCAGCTGGCGATCGCCTTTGCGGGATGGGTGGCACTCCATCGGGCGGCGCGGATGGCGACGCCCGGGATCGGGTTGCGAGCTGGCATTGTCCTGGCTCCTCGTGGGTCGTGTGGTTGACGACCACGAGCCTTGTCCCTCGACACCGCCGGCGTCAGGGTGGGCAGACCCCTGGTGATGGTGGGCCCAGCACCACTGCCAGCGGCTGCGGAATCGGCAAGGATGGGGGCATGAGCGACTCCACCGGCCTGCCCACCGCGCCCGGTCCGTTGCGCCTGACCGGGTATGCCGCCCTGCAGGTGCTCCTCTTCCTGCCCGGGGTCCTGCTGCTGGTGCTCACCCTGGTCGGCGGTCTGCTCACCGTGGCCACCATCGGCATACCCCTGCTGTTGGCCGCGATGACGGGGGTCCGCTGGATCGCTGACCGGCACCGGACTCTGGCGGCGGCCACGCTGGGCCACCCGGTGCCGTCCGACCGCCTGCCCACCGAGGGGATGAAGCTGTTCCGGCGACTCGAGACCTGGGCCCGCGACCCGATGACCTGGCGAGAGCTGGGGTGGCTGCTGGTCTCCCCCATCCTCTTCCTCTTCTCGCTGCTCACCTGCCTGCTCCTCGTGCTGCTGGTGACGGGTGCGTTCTGGTGGTACGGCACCCCGCACATCATGAAGCTGCGGGCCAGCCTCGACCGGGCCTTCCTGAGCACCGGGCACACCGAGCGTCTCGAGCACCGGGTCGAGGTGCTGACCGAGTCGCGGGCGGCGAGCGTCGACCACTCCGCGACCGAGCTGCGCCGGATCGAGCGCGACCTGCACGATGGCGCCCAGGCCCGGCTGGTGGCGCTGGGGATGACCCTGGGCATGGCCGAGGAGCTCTTCACCACGGATCCGGACACGGCGTTGCGGATGATCGCGGAGGCCCGTGACACCACCGGGGCGGTGCTGGGTGACATCCGCGACGTGGTCCGGGGAATCCATCCGCCGGTACTCGCCGATCGTGGCCTGACCGGTGCCGTCGAGGCGCTGGCACTCGACATGGCCGTCCCGGTCCAGGTCACCACCACCCTCGCGGCACGGCCGCCGGCACCGGTCGAGTCCGCGGCCTACTTCGCCATCGCCGAGTGCTTGGCCAACATCGGCAAGCACGCGGACGCCGACCACGGGTGGGTCACCCTGACCTGGCGCGAGGGCACACTCGTCGCGGAGATCGGTGACGACGGCCGCGGCGGCGCAGATCCCGATTCCGGAACCGGCATCCGGGGCGTCATGCGGCGTCTGGCCGCGTTTGACGGCACGATGAGGGTGTCCAGTCCCCTGAGGGGCCCCACGATCATCACCCTGGAGATCCCGTGCGCCTTGTCGTCGCCGAGGACAACGCCCTCCTCCGAGACGGCCTGATCAGACTGCTCGAGGCCCACGACTTCACCGTCGTCGCCGCAGTCGACAATGCGGTCGCCCTGGGCACTGCGCTGGCCGAGCAGGACGCCGACGGTGCCGTGCTCGACGTACGCATGCCACCGACGTTCACCGACGAGGGCCTGAAGGCCGCGATCGACGCACGTGCCCAGCGACCCGGATTCCCGGTGATGGTGCTGTCGCAGTACGTCGAACAGCTCTATGCCCGCGAGCTGCTGGCCAGCGGGGAGGGTGCGGTCGGCTATCTGCTCAAGGACCGGGTCGCGCGGGTCTCGGAGTTCGTCGAGGGAGTACGCCGGGTGCTCGCCGGCGGCACCGTCATCGACCCGGAGGTGATCGCGACGATCATGGCCGGACGCAACCAGGAGCCGGTCGACCGACTCACCCCTCGAGAGCGGGACGTGCTCGCCCTGATGGCCGAGGGCCGTTCCAACACCGCGATCGCAGCCGCGCTGTTCGTCACCGAGAAGGCCGTCGCCAAGCACACCAACAGCATCTTCACCAAGCTCGACCTGCCCGTCGCACCCGACGACAACCGCCGAGTGCGCGCAGTGCTCGCCTGGTTGCGGATCTGACCCACGAGGTCAGTCCTCGCTGGCGCTCAGATCTCGAGGACCTCGCGCGTCCGTACGACGTCCTGGGTCATCGTCTCGATCAGCTTCTCGATGCCCTCGAAGCGAACCATGCCACGAAGCCGCTCGATGAAGGTCACCTCGACCTCGACTCCATAGAGCTCGAGGTCGGTGCGGTCCAGGACGTAGGACTCGACACGACGCTCGCGCTCACCGTCGAAGGTGGGGTTGGTGCCGACCGAGATCGCTGCGGGGAACACCTCGTCGCTGTCCAGGCGCCGGAGCCAGCCGGCATAGACGCCGTCGGCCGGAACCGAGCCACCCTCCAGCGTGGGCAGGTTGGCAGTCGGGAAGCCCAGCTCGCGGCCACGCTGGTCGCCGGTGACGACCGGTCCCCTGGCCGTGACCGGACGGCCCAGGGCCTCGGCGGCGCCGGTCACGTCGCCGGCGGCCAGGCAGGTGCGCACATAGGTGGAGGACCAGACCTGCGGTCCCCCGTCGAGCTCGATGCCCTCGGCGGTGAAGCCGCGCGAGGCACCCTCGGCCGACAGGGTGGCGACGTCACCGCGGGCGCGGTTGCCGAAGCGGAAGTTGGCACCGACCACGACGGCCTGGGCGTGCAGGGCGTCGACGAGGATCCGGTCGATGAACTCCAGCGGAGTCCACTCGGCGATCTCCCGGTCGAACGGGACCACCAGGACGTGGTCGACACCGTGCTCGGCCAGCAGCTCTGCGCGCTGCTCGACCGTGGTCAACATGCTCGGTGCGTGGTCGGGCCGCAGCACGGCCATCGGGTGCGGGTCGAAGGTGACCGCCACGACGGTGCTGCAGGAGACCTCGTCGGCGACCTCACGGGCACGACGTACGACGTGCTGGTGGCCCAGGTGGACCCCGTCGAAGTTGCCGATGGTCACCACGGTGCGACCGAGGTCGTCGGGCACCTCGGTCAGTGAACGCCAGATCTGCACGTCGGAAACTCTCCCACACTCAACCCACGAAGACCGCGACAGGCTTGGCCACCTGGCCGTCGACGGGTTCGTAGAGCGCCAGGAACTCGCCGTCGGGAGCGAACACCGCCGTGGTGTCGCTGATCGAGAGGGCCAGCTTGCGTCCCACCCGGACGTCGAGGGCCTGCTCCTCGTCGAGGTCCACCGAGGCAAAGCTGCGTCGGGCGGCCTCGGCGATCGGGAGCAGCGCGACATGCTCGAGATCGGTGGTGGCGCCGAGCAGGCCGAAGTCGCCGACCGAGTGCCGGCGCAACGCCGTCAGGTGACCACCGACGCCGAGGTCGGCACCGATGTCACGGGCCAGGGCACGGATGTAGGTGCCGCTGGAGCACCTCACCCGCAGCTCGAAGTCCAGGAAGTCACCCTCGCGACGGAACTCGCCCGCAGCGATCTCGTGGACGGTGACCGGGCGGGCCTTGAGCTCGACCTGCTCACCGTCACGCACGCGTTGGTAGGCACGCTTCCCGTCGACCTTGATCGCTGAGACGGCGGTGGGCACCTGCTCGATGGCCCCGGAGTAGTTCTCGACGACCGCCAGCACCATCTCCTCGGTGATGGCTGTGGTCGAGGCCGTGCTCGTCGTCTCACCCTCGGCGTCATCGGTGCTGGTGGCCTGGCCCAGACGGACCGTGGCAGCGTAGGTCTTCTCGGTCAGCATCAGGTGTCCGAGCAGGCGAGTGGCCCGGTTGACGCCCAGGACGAGCACGCCGGTCGCCATCGGGTCCAGCGTGCCGGCGTGCCCGACCTTGCGGGTGCCGACGGCACGCCGGACTCGCGAGACCACGTCGTGCGAGGTCATCCCTCCGGGCTTGTCGACGACGACGAGCCCGGACTGCTGCGAGCTCATTCCTCGTCGGGCTCGGCCTCGTCGAGAGCCTCGGCGGCCTCACGCGGCTTCTTGTACGGGTCCTCACCGGCGGCGTAGCGGGCGTTGGCACGGGTGGCCGCAACCTGCTCGTCGATCTGCCGGGCACGAGCGAGTACGTCGTCGAGCTGACGCGCGTTCTCCGGCAGTGCGTCGTGGAAGAACTCCAGCGTCGGGACGTGGCGGATGCCGAGCTGCTTGCCGACCTCGGAGCGGATGATCCCCTTGGCCGACTCCAGCGCGGCGGCGGTGTCGGCGAGCGAGTCCTCCTCACCGAGCACCGTGTAGAAGATGCTGGCGTGCTGGCTGTCGCCGGTGACGCGGACGTCGGTGACGGTCACGAATCCCAGGCGCGGATCCTTGATCCGGCGCTCGAGCATCTCCGCGACGATGATCTTGATGCGGTCCGCGATCTTGCGGACTCGTGGGCTGGCCATGTTCCTACTCTCTCAAAACTGCGCCGAGTCGGCAGTTGTTGACGCTTCTGCTTGTCAACAACTGCCGACTCGGCGACCTGTGCGGTCTAGAACTGCCGACTCGGTGGAGTCAGCCCCGCGGAATCTCACGCATCTCGAAGGACTCCACGACATCGCCGATCTTGATGTCCTGGAAGTTCTTGAGCACCAGACCACACTCGAAGCCCTCGCGGACCTCGGAGGCGTCGTCCTTCTCCCGCTTGAGCGAGGCCAGGTCGAGGTTGTCCGCGACAACGTTGCCGTCGCGCAGCACGCGCGCCTTGGCGTTGCGGCGAACGGTGCCGTCGATGACCATGCAGCCTGCGATGTTGCCGGCCTTGGACGAGCGGAAGATCTCGCGGATCTCCGCCTTGCCCAGGACAGCCTCTTCGTACTCCGGCTTGAGCATGCCCTTGAGCGCTGCCTCGATCTCCTCGATCGCCTGGTAGATGACCGAGTAGTAACGAATCTCGACACCTTCCTTGTCGGCCATCTGGCCCGCCTTGCCCTGGGGCCTGACGTTGAAGCCGATGATGATGGCGTCGGAGGCGGCGGCCAGGTCGACGTTGGTCTCGGTGATCGCACCGACACCGCGGTCGATAACGCGCAGCGAGACTTCCTCGCCGACGTCGATCTGGGCCAGCGAGTCCTCGAGCGCCTCGACCGAACCGGACACATCGCCCTTGAGGATGAGGTTGAGCTCCTGGGTCTCGCCCTTCTCCATCGAGGCCATGAAGTCCTCGAGGGTACGACGCACGCGTCGCTTGGCCTGCATGGCCGCACGCTCGCGCGCCTCACGCTTCTCCGCGATCTGGCGTGCCATCCGGTCGTCGTCGACGACGATGAACGTCTGACCGGCACCGGGGGCGGCGTTCAGGCCGAGCACCATCGCGGGACGGCCCGGGTCGGCCTCCTCGATGTTGTTGCCGTGCTCGTCGAGCATCGCGCGGACACGACCGTGGCCGGCTCCGGCAACGATCGAGTCGCCCACGCGCAGGGTTCCGCGCTGGACCAGGATCGTGGCCACCGGACCGCGACCGCGGTCGAGGTGGGCCTCGATGACCAGGCCCTGTGCGTCCTGGTCCGGGTTGGCCCGGAGGTCGAGGGACGCGTCAGCGGTCAGGACGACGGCTTCGAGCAGCTTGTCCAGGTTGAGCTCGGACTTCGCCGAGACGTCGACGAACATGGTGTCGCCGCCGTACTCCTCGGGCACGAGGCCATATTCGGTGAGCTGGCCACGGACCTTGGTCGGGTCGGCCTCGGGCTTGTCGATCTTGTTGACCGCAACCACGATCGGCACTCCGGCCGCCTTGGCGTGGTTGAGCGCCTCGATCGTCTGCGGCATCACACCGTCGTCAGCAGCCACCACGAGGATCGCGATGTCCGTTGCCTGAGCTCCACGTGCACGCATGGCGGTGAACGCCTCGTGACCGGGGGTGTCGATGAAGGTGATCCGACGCTCGTCGCCGTCGACCTCGGTCGCGACCTGGTAGGCACCGATGTGCTGGGTGATGCCACCGGCCTCCTTGTCGACCACATTCGCACTGCGAAGGGCGTCGAGGAGCTTGGTCTTTCCGTGGTCGACGTGACCCATGACGGTGACGATCGGCGGGCGGAAGGCGAGATCGTCCTCGTCACCCTCGTCGGCACCGAACTCGAGGTCGAAGCCCTCGAGCAGCTCGCGGTCCTCGTCCTCGGGGGACACGATCTGGACGGTGTAGTTCAGCTCTTCACCGAGCAGCTCGAACGTGGCTTCGTCGACCGACTCGGTCGCCGTGACCATCTCGCCGAGCGAGAAGAGCATCTGGACCAGTGCGGCAGCATCGACGTTGATCTTCTCGGCGAAGTCGGTCAGCGAGGCACCACGGGCCAGGCGAACGGTCTCGCCGTCGCCCTTGCGGACGCGCACGCCACCGATCGTCGGGGCCTGCATGGCCTCGAATTCCTGACGACGTGCCCGCTTCGACTTGCGACCACGACGCGACGGACCGCCCGGGCGACCGAAGGCACCCTGGGTCTGGCCACGCTGACCGGGACGGCCACCGCCACCGGGGCGACCGGCGAAACCGCCGGGACGGCCCGGAGCACCGGCGCCAGCACCGGGAGCGCCACCGCGACCCGGAGCACCGCCACGACCGGGCGCGCCACCACGACCGCCGGGACCACCAGGTCCACGACCGCCGCCACGGGGAGCGCCGGGCCCGGAGCCGAAGGCTGCCGGGGACTTCGGCATCATCGCCGGGTTCGGGCGAGGCATGCCCGGACGACCCTGGCCGCCACCCTCGCGGGAAGCGGGGGGACGCGGAGGACGGTTCGGGTCGCCACCACGGTCTGCACCGCGATCTGCCGGACCACGGTCGGCCGGGGCGCCTGCGGGGCCACGGTCGGCCGGAGCCGGACGACGGCCCATGCCCTGGGAAGACGAGAACGGGTTGTTGCCCGGGCGGGGCGTGCCACCGGGCTTGCCAACCGGACGGGGGGCCGGAGCCTTGGGTGCCGGAGCCTTCGGCCCGGGGGCCTTGGGCGTGGGTGCGGAAGCCTTGGCCGCGGGGGCCTCGGCAGCAGGTGCCTCGGCCGGCGTCTCGGCAGCAGGCGCCTCAGCGGCCGGTGCCTCGACCGGCTTCTCAGCCGACTTCTGGGCCGGCTTCTTGGCGGCAGGCGCCTCGGCGACCGGTGCCGGAGCGGCAGGCTCCTCGGCGGCCTTGCGGGGACCCGGACGCGGGCCACCCGGCTTGGGGGCGGCCTTGGCCGGTGCTTCGGCAGCGGGTGCCTCGGCGGGGGCTGCAGCCGGCTTGGCGGCAGCCTTCTTGGCAGCCGGCTTGGGAGCTGCCGACTTGGCGGGTGCGGGTGCGTCGGCTGCGGGAGCGTCTGAGGCGGATGCCTTGAGCTGCTCGCCGTACTCCTTCTTCAGCCGGTTCGCGACCGGGGGTTCCACGGTCGACGATGCGGACTTGACGAACTCGCCCATCTCCTTCAGCTTCTCGAGAACAATCTTGCTCTCGACGCCGAATTCCTTGGCGAGTTCGTGTACTCGGGGCTTGGCCACGTTTCTCCTTCTGGCCACGCCCCGTCCTGCAGGTAGCAGGGAAGGTGATGCGCGGCCGTTAGTGGTTGTGCAAACTCATCGGGAAGTACTCATCGAGTGCTCATGAGCTGCTGCTCCAGTTCCTGGTCGGTCATTCACGGTGTTGGTCTGTGGTCTTGTCGATCCAGTCCCGAACTGCTTGCACATCTGCGCCTCCGGTGAGCCTGAGGGCTCGCGGGAAAGCACGTCTGCGCTGTGCCAGTTCGAAGCATTCGACCGTGGGGTGCAGGTGCGCTCCCCGGCCGGGGGCTGTGCCGTCAGGGTCGGGCACCACGGTCAACCCGTGGTCCTCCGAGCCGGCGACAACCCGCATCAACTCAGCCTTGGTGGCTCTCACCCGACAACCAATGCAGGTCCGGACAGGGCCCGGGCGCGTCGATGTGTCGATTGTGAAAACCACCAGAGGAGAGTCTAGCCCCATCCGGGCGCAGGACCGAACCGGGTTGTGACCCGTGTGACGATCCTGCGCCGCGAGGACGGTTCAGGCGATCGGTGCCTCATCGGAGCGGATGTCGATGCGCCAGCCGGTGAGGCGGGCGGCCAGACGAGCATTCTGCCCTTCCTTGCCGATCGCCAGGGAGAGCTGGAAGTCGGGCACGATCACCCGAGCAGAGCGCTCGGCGAGCGAGACGATCTCGACCGAGCTCACCCGCGCCGGGGAGAGCGCGGCGGCAACGAGCTCGGCCGGGTCCTCGGACCAGTCGACGATGTCGATCTTCTCGCCGTGGAGCTCGGACATGATGTTGCGCACGCGCTGGCCCATCGGACCGATGCAGGCACCCTTGGCGTTCACGCCGGCGACCTTGGAGTGGACGGCGATCTTGGTGCGGTGACCGGCTTCACGGGCGATCGCGGCGATCTCGACCGTCCCGTCCGCGATCTCGGGGACCTCGAGGGCGAAGAGCTTGCGGACCAGGTTCGGGTGCGTGCGCGACAGCGTGATCTGCGGGCCGCGCATGCCCTTGCGGACCGAGACCACCATGCACTTGATGCGGGCACCGTGCTGGTAGTTCTCCCCGGGAACCCGCTCGCCGAGCGGCAGGATCGCCTCGAGCTTTCCGAGGTCGACCATCACGTCGTCGGGGTTGCGGCCCTGCTGGATGATGCCGGAGATGATGTCGCCCTCCTTGCCGGCGAACTCACCGAACCTCACCTCGTCCTCGGCGTCGCGCAGGCGCTGGAGCATGATCTGCTTCGCCGTGGTGGCCGCGATCCGTCCGAAGCCGGCCGGGGTGTCGTCGTACTCCGCGAGCAGGTTGCCCTCCTCGTCCACCTCGGCGGCGAGCACCGAGACGTGACCGGTCTTCTGGTTCAGCTCGACCCGCGCGCGCGGCTGGGCGCCCGGGCTCTTGTGGTACGCCGTCAGGAGCGCCTGCTCGATGGCGTCGACGAGGACGGAGAACTTGATCTCCTTCTCCTTCTCCAGCATGCGGAGAATGTTCATGTCGATGTCCATCAGGCGTCCTTGTTCTTTCGGTTGAACTCGATTTGTACCTTTGCCTTGGCCACGTCGGCGTAGGCAACTTCGCGCGTTTCTCCATCGACGAGCAGCTCGGCCGAGGCCTCGCCGGCGCCGGTGATGCGCCCTTCGACCTCGCCACCCTCGACCAGGCTGATCTTGACCAGCCGATCGGTGTTGCGCCTCCAGTGCCGGGGCAGGGTGAGCGGACGGTCCACGCCGCGCGAGGTGACCTCGAGCGTGTAGGGGTGCTCACCCATCACGTCGGAGTCCTCATCGAGCACGCGCTCGATCTCGCGCGTCGCCTCGGCGACGTCGTCGAGGTTGACGCCACCGTCCTTGTCGACCGCGACGCGCAGCACGCGCCGCTTCCCGGCAGGAGTTATCTCGACTGCCTCGACATCCAGACCCAGTGCGGCCAGGGGGTCGGTGAGTTCCGCTTCGATGCGATCCCTGGTGGCGTCAGACTTGGCGCTGCTCATGGGCGACCTCCTTTGTGCTGTTGTGGGGCTCAACCATAGCGGCAGAAACCTCGCGGCCACCCATGGGCGTTAGAGTCTGCGCGTGCCGCACCGTTCCCTGCCCGTGCTTCGTCGTACGACGTTGGCTGCCGCGCCCCTGCTGGTGCTGGCCGGATGCGAGTGGGGCCCTGGTCGCGGGAGCACCGATCTGCCCGGTGCCGCGCCGTCGACACCTCCCGATGCCGAGCAGGTGAGGGCCGCCGTGGCGGCCATCCGGGCGGCAGATGCGCTGCTCACTGCCGTGACCGGCACGCACATCGGCCTCTCCGATGCGTTCACTCCCCTGACCCGGATGCACGGGTCCCACCTCGAGCTCCTCGATGCCGGGGAAGACGACCCCGAGGACACCGCGGCGCCTCGGGTCTCGTCGAAGGCAGCGCTCGCCTGGAAGCAGGTGGTGACCAGCGAGCAGAAGCTCTCCACCGAGCTGGCCCGTCTGGCCGGCGAGGTCTCGAGTGGCCAGCTCGCGCGCGTCCTGGCGGCGATGGCTGCCGGTGGCGTCCAACGGGTCGCCGAGCTCCCTGCGCCCCCGAGGGGCCAGGCATGAGCGCCGCGGTCGAGGGACTCCAGTCCACGCTGGCCGCCGAGCACGCGGCGGTGTGGCTCTACGGCGTGCTCGGTGGCCAGACCTCGTCGAGCGCCCAGCCGTCCCTGAGCAAGCGGGTCGGTGAGACCTATGTCATCCACCGCAGCCGTCGCGACCAGCTGACCCGCTGGCTCCGCGATGCCGGTGAGGTCCCGGTCGCGTCCGAGGTCGCCTACGAACTCCTCAACGAGGCCAGCACGCCGGCCGAGGTGAGCGCCATCGCCGTCGATGTCGAGCACGCCTGCACCGAGACCTACGCCGACCTGGTCGCTCGCGCCGTGGGCTCCCAGCGCCGGTGGGCCATCGCTGCCCTGATCGATGCGGCGCGCCGCGAGGTGCGCTTCGGCGGGACCGCCGAGGACCTTCCCGGCATCGGAACCTGAGGCTGCCGAAATGGTCGAAGGCCCCCATCCACTGGATGAGAGCCTTCGGCCGCCGAGATCGTTGGGCGGTGAACCGGCGCCGGGGAAGCCCCGAGATCTGCCCCGACGCCGGTGTGTCCACCAGGATGTGAACACCGCCAGGACGATCCTCCCCTACAACCTTTGCAATTCCCACCTCTTGGTGACTGCAGGTTCTTGCACTGCACAAACCTGCAAAAGTTCCACGCGGGAAGGGCGACAGGATCAGGCGTTCCAACCGGCCACGATGTCGCCGACCTCGGCCAGCTCGCTGGCCACCGCGTCGGGTGTCCCCTCGGTGTGCCCGATCTGCTGCGCCGGGATCAGGCTGTGTGGGATGTGGATCGCCCGCATCCCCGCGTTCTGCGCCCCCCAGACGTCATCGAAGAGGCGATCGCCGACATAGACGCACGCGGCGGGATCCTCGATCCCCACCGCCGCACGAGCCGCAGCGAACGCGTCCGGGGACGGCTTGGTCCACGGGATCTCGCTCGTGTAGACGTCCCCGTCGATCAGCTGGTCGACCCCGTCGCGCCGGAAGAACTCCTCGTGCCAGGCACGCGGCCAGATCGTGTTGGACAGCACGCCGACCCTGATCCCGGCCTCGTGCAGCCGCTCGAACAGCGGCACCACCTGGGGATCGGTGAGCGTGTGCGGCTCCCAGAACTCGCGGTAGGCCTGCAGCAGGTCGGGGTCGTGGTCCAGGCCCGCCTCGGTGAACAGGTCCGCCACGGTCGCGCTGCGCTGGTGGTCGCGCGACCAGCCCCACACCGTGTCGCCGGCAGCGTGCAGGCGATCGGCACGAGCGTGGTGGTCATCGTCGGGCGTCGGCGTGGCGATCACGGCCTGGGCCAGGGCGAGCGACTCGGCGTGGAAGTCGATATCGTGCCACTGGGTGAGGGTGCCGCCCCAGTCGAAGATGACGGCCTTGATCGCTGGATTCACCAGGTCAACCTAGCGCCTCGGTGATCGCGCGACCCAGGGCGAGGCGCTGCTGGAAATGCACCGCATCGACCTCGCGGGTGGACATCAGGACCAGTTCGTCCTCGAGCCCGATCACCCAGAGTCGACTGGCATGGATCGCCTCGACGAACGGCGCGATCCGATCCTGTACGGCGGCGAACTCGCCGCCGACCAACATCTGGGTGTGGAAGTTCACGAACCCCGAGCGTCCCTTGAACCGCGCCGGGAAGTAGCGCAGCTCGTGCCGGCTCGGCAGCGAACGGACGATGAACTCCGGCGTCCCGGCGCAGGGGAACCTGATCACCTGTTGATGGGTGCGAAACGTCAGCGGCGAGCCGAGGGTGCGCGCGTGAGTGACCCACGACTCCGCGACGAACTCGTCTGCCCGGCCCTGCAGGACGAGCTCGCACTCCCCCGCCACGACCCGCTCGGCACCCAGCCGCTCGTCATACGTGCGACCTGACGCCTCCTCACCTTCGGCGAGCGACCAGCCCTGCTCCGCACCGAGGCGGCGCAGTCCGTCGCGCCGGGCGGCACGGGTGCGCGGCGAGCCGCCCGCAAGTCCCGGCGACCTCATCACCAGGACGACCCCGATGCACACGCCGACCAGGACGACCGCCACGGCGAACTGGGCGGCGTCCACGAATCAGCCGCGGACCAGGTCAGTCAGGTGCCGGACGATGTCGCCCAGGGCGACGCTCTCGCGCTCCCCGGTGCGGCGGTCCTTGACCTCGATGGTGCCGTCCTCGGCCAGCCCGCGGCCGACGACCACGATCGTCGGCACACCGATCAGCTCGGCGTCCTTGAACTTCACGCCGGGGCTGACCTTCGTGGGACGGTCGTCGAAGATGACCTCCACGCCGGCCCGGCCCAGCTCGGCGGCGATCCGCTCGGCGGCGGCGTAGATGTCGGGGTCCTTGCCGGTGGCGACCAGATGGATGTCGGCCGGGGCCACCTCGCGGGGCCAGATCAGGCCGGCGTCGTCGTGGTTGTCCTCGGCGATCACCGGGACGGCGCGCGAGACGCCGATGCCGTAGGAGCCCATCGTGACGGTGACCAGCTTGCCGTTCTCGTCGAGCACCTTGAGGTCGAGCGCCTCGGCATACTTTCGGCCGAGCTGGAAGATGTGCCCCATCTCGATCCCGCGAGCCGTCTCGAGCGTGCCGTGGCCGTCCCCGGCCGCACAGTTGGGGCAGGCGTCGCCGTCGCGGACCTCGGCGGCCTCGATCGTGCCGTCGCCGACGAAGTCACGTCCGGCGACCAGGTCGATCACGTGCTGGCCGGCCACGTCGGCGCCGGTCACCCAACGGGTGCCCTCGCTGACCCGGGGGTCGAGAAGGTAGCGGATCTGGCTGGCGGACTCCTCACCGAGCACGCCGGGGCCGATGTAGCCCTTGACCAGTGCCGGGTGCTTGCGGAACTCGGTCTCGTCCATGGGCTCGACCTCGATCGGCTCCAGCTGACCCTCGAGGCGCTTCTGGTCGACCTCCCGATCGCCCGGTATGCCGATGGCGAGCGGTTCGCGGGTGCCGTCGGGGTGCTTGAGCATCACCATGACGTTCTTCAGGGTGTCGCCCGCCGTCCAGGCGCGGTCCTCGCGGGGGAAGGCCTGGTTCAGGTGCGCGACCAGGCTCTCGATGGTGGGGGTGTCGGGCGTCTGCTCCGCGTGGGCGGCCGGGACACCGTCGTACGCCACTGCAGCAGGGCTCGGCACCGCCACGGCCTCGACGTTCGCGGCGTAGTCGCAGGTGGTGCACTGCACGAAGGTGTCCTCGCCGACTGCGGAGCGGGCCAGGAACTCCTCGCTGCGTGAGCCGCCCATCGCGCCACTGGTCGCCTTGACGATCACGTAGTCGAAGCCGAGCCGGTCGAAGGTCTTGACGTAGGCCTCGCGGTGGGCGGCATAGGACCTGTCGAGACCCTCGTCGCTGGTGTCGAAGGAGTAGGAGTCCTTCATCGTGAACTCGCGTCCGCGCATCAGGCCCGCGCGGGGCCGCGCCTCGTCGCGGTACTTGGTCTGGATCTGGTAGAGCCAGACCGGCAGGTCCTTGTAGGACGAGTAGAGGTCCTTCACCACCAGGGTGAACATCTCCTCGTGCGTGGGGCCGAGCAGGTAGTCGGCTCCCTTGCGGTCCTTGAGGCGGAACAGTCCGTCGCCGTATTCGGTCCAGCGGTTGGTCGCCTCGTAGGGCTCACGGGGCAGCAGCGCAGGGAACTGGAGCTCCTGGGCGCCCATCGCGTCCATCTCGTCCCGGATGATCGCCTCCACCTTGCGGAAGACCCGCAGGCCCAGCGGCAGCCAGGTGTAGATGCCCGGCGCCGCGCGGCGGATGTAGCCGGCGCGGACCAGGAGCCGGTGGCTGGGGACCTCGGCGTCGCTCGGGTCATCGCGCAGCGTGCGGGCGAACAGGTTGGACATGCGCAGGACGCGAGCGGTGCCGCTGGTGCGAGCGTTCCCGGTGGACTCAGTCATGCGCGCAAGGTTATCCGTCGCGACCGCCAATCCTCATTCGGGTTTCCTCCGACCTCGCCCGCCCACCCCGGCTGCGTCGTGGGGACCAGGCCCTAGTGTTCAGCCATGACCGAAGACGATGCGATCGAACGCTTCTGGGCCGATGCCAAGGTGCGCGCCAACCTGAACCGGCTGCGCGCCTACACGGGTCCGAACGCGAGCGAATCGCTCCGGCCTCCCGCCTGGGCCTTCGGCGACAGCCCGGAGCTGGCCGACGAGTTGCTGCAACTCGTGCTCTCGGGCACCAAGACCGCCACCGCCGGCGCGCTCGCCGACTACCAGGCCGAGGACGAGCCGCTGCCCACCGTGGGCAGCCTCTCGATCGTCACCGACGGAGCCGGACGGCCTCGGGTGCTGATCCAGACCACCGTCGTCGAGACCGTGCCGTTCGGCGAGGTCGACGCCGAGCACGCCCGTCTCGAAGGAGAGGGCGATCTGTCCCTGGCGTCCTGGCGCGAGGCACACCTCGACTTCTTCACTCGTGGCGGCCACCAGGTCACCGACGATTTCCCGGTGGTCACCGAGCGGTTCCAGATCGTCTGGCAGCCCTGAGTCAGAACATGATCGTGGTGAACTCGGCCGTGGTCTCGAAGCCTGCCCTGAGGTAGGCCTTCTGGGCCGACACGTTGTGCTCGTTGACATAGAGCGAGACCACCGGCGCGATCTCCGCGAGCACGATCTCGACGACCGCAGCCATCCCGGACGTGGCCAGGCCCTCACCCCGCCGATCGGGTACTACGTACACGCCCTGGATCTGCGCGGCGTGCGGTGAGGCGCACGCGACCTCGGCCTTGAAGATCGTCCGGTCACCCTCGAAGATCGCGAACTGCCAACCACGGGCGATCAGCTGGCGCACCCTGGTCCGGTAGAGCGCTGCGCCACCGCCGTACTCGGGTGAGAGGCCGACCTCCTCGGTGTACATCGCCACGCAGGCCGGATAGACCGAGTCGAAGTCGGAGCCCTCGGTGCGTCGTACGCCCGGATGGCCCGGCACCGCTGGCGGGCCCGCGATCTCCATGTGCCACTGCCCGCGGCGGAGCTCGCGTGCCGGGGACCACTGCGGGGCGACCTCGTCCCAGATCGCCTCGACTTGGGGCGAGGGTCCGACGAACGTCGAGACCGTGTGCCGAGCACGCAGGGCCGGCTCCACGAAGAGCCCGATGTCCTCGAGCCGAATCCCGATCGGCACCAGGTTGGCACCGATGTGCATCGCGCCGTCGAGCTGGCCGTCCCGGAAGATCCCGACCACCTGACCGCCGAGCCAGCGCGGCTCCAGTCGCGTGGTCCGGGCGCGGTAGTCGACGAAGCAGTTCACCACGGGCTCGCGGGAGACGAACTCGCAGAACGCCTCCAGGTCCTTCGACCCCAGGACGCGGACCGGGTTCGCGAAGATCGCCATGGCAGGCGACTCTACTGGTGAGATCGGCTCAGGAGATGCTCACCGCTGCCGTGGCGCCCTCGACCGGCTCCATGTCCTCGGCGAGGCGCATGGCCTCCTCGATCAGGGTCTCCACGATCTGCGACTCGGGCACGGTCTTGATGACCTCGCCCTTGACGAAGATCTGTCCCTTGCCATTGCCGGAGGCGACCCCGAGGTCGGCCTCACGGGCCTCACCAGGACCGTTGACGACGCAGCCCATGACGGCCACCCGCAGCGGCACCTCCATGCCCTCGAGACCGGCGGTGACCTCCTCTGCGAGCTTGTAGACGTCGACCTGGGCGCGTCCGCACGAGGGACACGAGACGATCTCCAGCTTGCGCGGGCGCAGGTTGAGCGACTGCAGGATCTGCAGGCCGACCTTGACCTCCTCGACGGGAGGAGCACTCAGCGAGACCCGGATCGTGTCGCCGATGCCGTTGCCCAACAGGTGACCGAAGGCGACCGCGGACTTGATCGTGCCCTGGAAGGCGGGGCCGGCCTCGGTGACGCCCAGGTGGAGCGGCCAGTCGCCCTTCTCGGCGAGCATCTCGTAGGCGCGCACCATGACCACCGGGTCGTTGTGCTTGACCGAGATCTTGAAGTCGTGGAAACCGTGCTCCTCGAAAAGGCTGGCCTCCCAGACCGCGCTCTCGACGAGGGCCTCGGGGGTTGCCTTGCCATATTTCTCGAGCAGGCGCTTGTCAAGCGAGCCGGCGTTGACGCCGATCCGGATCGAGGTGCCGGCGTCCTTCGCGGCCGCGGCGATCTGCTTGACCTGGTCGTCGAACTGGCGAATGTTGCCGGGGTTCACCCGGACCGCGGCACAGCCGGCGTCGATCGCGGCGTAGACGTACTTCGGCTGGAAGTGGATGTCGGCGATCACCGGGATCTGGGACTTCGCAGCGATGGCCGGCAGCGCCTCGGCGTCATCCTGGCTCGGGCAGGCGACCCGCACGATGTCGCAGCCCGCGGCGGTGAGCTCGGCGATCTGCTGCAGGGTGGCATTGACGTCGGAGGTGAGCGTCGTGGTCATCGACTGCACCGAGATCGGCGCGTCTCCCCCGACCTCGACCTTGCCGACCTTGATCTTGCGGCTCTTGCGGCGCGGACTGAGCACGGGCGGAGGCGCTTCGGGCATGCCCAGACTGATCGCGGTCATGACTGCGAGTCTACGTGGGCGTGGTCAACGCCGTCGGCGGGGCGGTCTCGCTCGCACGCAGCCACGGGAGCACCGCGATCAGCGCGATCGCCCCTGTCGCCACGAAGGCCCATTCATATCCGGCCTGGTCGGCGATGACGCCGATCAGGATCGGCCCGAGGATCGCTCCCGCGTCCTGGGCCATCTGGAAGGTGGCCAGCACCTTGCCGCCCGAGCGCTCCTGTCCGACGACGTCTGCCACGGCTGCCTGCTGGGCGGGGTTGAGGAGCCCTGCCCCGACCCCGGAGAAGGCCGAGAGGAACAGCAGGCCGGCCAGTCCGGTGACCAGCCCGATGGCACCGAGGCCGAGGGCGGTGACCACCAGTCCGGCCAGCACCATCGGACGCCGACCGACCTGGTCGGCCAGGCGGCCACTGAACTGCAGGGTGAGCGCCGTGCCGACTGCAGCGCACGCCAGGGCCACGCCGGCCACCCAGGTGTCATCGTGGATGGCGACCGCCAGCTGCGGCAGGATCGCAACCCGGACCCCGAAGTTGCACCAGCCGTTCGCGAACGCCGAGACCAGGCTGGCCCGGTAGGTGCTCGAGGCGAGGGCCTCGCTGAGCTGCATCGGTGGCTGGACGGGGGCACCGGGGTCGGGCCGCAGCCGTGCTCCGGAGAGGCGTACGCCGACCACGCTCGCCGCGATCACCAACGCGACCGCATAGACCACGAACGGGACGCGTAGACCGAAGCCGGCCAGTGCACCGCCGGCCAGCGGACCGACCATGCCGCCGACCAGGAACGAGGAGGCATAGGCGGAGCTGACCCGACCGCGGATCCCCGGTGGTGCCAGCCGGACGATCAACGCCATCGCGGAGACCGTGAACATCGTCGAGCCGACGCCGCCGAGGCCGCGCACCAGGAGCAGCTGCCAGTAGGACTGGGCGAAGGCGGTCGCCAACGAGGACGCTGCCACGATCAGCAACCCGACCAGATACACCGGACGCTCCCCCAGCTTGGCCACGAGCGCACCGCCGGCGGGTGCGAAGACCAGCCGGAAGAACGCGAACGCGGAGACCACGACCGACGCCCCGGCCACGCCGACGTCGAAGCTGCGGGCATAGGCGGGCAGGACCGGTGCGACCAGCCCGTAACCAAGAGCGATCAGGAAGGCCGCTGCGACCAGGACCCAGATCTCGGAGGGGATCGGGATCCGCGCTCCGGGTGCGTTCTTTTTCCTCACGAACGCATCAGGTGATGCTGATCGGCACCACGAGGTCGCCGACGATGAGCACCAGGCTCATCACCAGGAAGGCCCCGGCCACCACGTAGGCGATCGGCAGCAACCGGGCGACGTCCACATAGCCCGGGTCGGGCTTGCGACGGAGCTTGGCGATCCCGCGCCGCAGGCCCTCCCACAGTGCGCCGGCGATGTGTCCACCGTCGAGCGGGAGGAGCGGGACGAAGTTGAACATCCCGATGAAGAAGTTGAAGCCGGCGATCAGCATGAGCAGCATCACCGCCTTCTCCTTGACCGGGAACTCCTCGTGAGCCGCGGTCTCGCCGGCGATCCGACCACCGCCGACCAGGCTCATCGGCCCCTCGGGGTCACGCTTCTCGAGGCCGACGATGGCCTGTCCCACGTCCCACACCTTGGCGGGCAGGGTGGTCAGCGCCTGGGCGGTCTGCACCGTCATGGTGCCCATCTGGTCGAGGGTGTAGAAGACCCCGCCGGTGGCGATGTAGGCGTTCGGCTCCACGCCGAGGAACCCGACGGCCGTGAGGCTCTGATCGCTCAGTGACGTCGGCCGGTCGCTGACCACGGTCTCGGTCTCGAGATCGGTGCGCTTGCCGTCGCGGACCACGGTGATCACGGCGGCGTTGTCGGCGTTGGACCGGATCAGCTCGGAGAGCTTGTCCCAGTCCCCGTTGATCTCGGTGCCGTTGAACGCGACGATGCGGTCGCCCTCCTCGAGCCCTGCGTCTGCTGCCGGGCTGGTCGGGTCAGCTGGAGTGCACTGACGGCCCGACTCCTCGAACGGCACGATGCACGGCTGGACCCCGGCCACGACCGGCTCGGAGCGCTGGTCGCCGATGTTGCCGTAGGTGGCGAAGAGCCCGGCGAAGATGAAGAAGGCGATCAGGATGTTCACCGTCGGGCCGGCGGCCATCACTATGACCTTCTTCCACCAGGCCATCCGGTAGAAGAGGCGGTCGTGGTCCTCGGGCTGGACCAGCTCCCACTCCGCGGCACGGGCGTCGCTGATCAGCTGGGTGAACATGCCGGTGTTTGACTGGCGGATCCGGATGCTCTGGTTGCCGTGCTCGTCGACGACGGTCTCCTCGACGGAGTCCTTCTCCGGGGGCAGCATCCCGACGATCTTGACGAAACCGCCGAGCGGGATCGCCTTGATGCCATATTCGGTCTCACCGATCTTCTTCGACCAGACGGTGTTGCCGAAGCCGACGAAGAACTGCGTCACCTTGCCGCCGAACCGCTTGGCCCAGACCATGTGACCGAGCTCGTGCAGGGCGATCGAGACCAGGATGGCGACCACGAAGATCACCACGCCGAGCGTGTAGTAGAGCACGGTCATGCCGGGCTGGTCCCTTCAGAACTTGTCACGGGGGCGTTGCCGTTCTCGGCAATCACCCGGGCCGCCGCCTCGCGCGCACCCGCGTCCGCGGCCAGTACGTCCTCGACGGTGAGGTCTGCCGACAACGGTACGTCGTAACCCGAAAGAACGCGCGCCACGACGTCGACGATCCCCGTGAACGGGAGGCGCCCGTCCATGAAGGCCGCCACGCAGACCTCGTTGGCGGCGTTGTAGACGGCAGGAGCGATGCCCCCGCGCTCGCCTGCCTCGCGGGCCAATCGGACCGCCGGGAACGCCTCGTCGTCGAGGGGGAAGAACTGCCAGGTCTCGGCGACGCTCCAGTCCACTGCGGGGGCGACCTCGGGGATCCGGTCGGGCCAGTTCAGGCCGAGCGCGATCGGGATCATCATCGTCGGCGGGCTGGCCTGCAGGATCGTGGAACCGTCGTTGAACTCCACCATCGAGTGGACCACCGACGTGGGATGGACCACCACCTCGATCCGGTCGAACGGGATGCCGAACAGTAGGTGCGCCTCGATCACCTCGAGGCCCTTGTTGACCAGGGTCGCGGAGTTGATCGTGACCACCGGACCCATCGACCAGGTGGGGTGGTTCAGTGCCTCGGCAGGTGTCACGCCGGCCAGCTCGTCGCGGGTCCGGCCACGGAAGGGGCCACCGGACGCGGTGAGCACAAGGCGGCGTACCTCCTGCGGCGTTCCGCCGCGCAGGCACTGGGCCACGGCCGAGTGCTCGCTGTCGACCGGGACGATCTGGCCAGGCTTCGCTCGTTCGGTGACCACCGATCCCCCGATGATCAGCGACTCCTTGTTGGCCAGGGCGAGGGTGTTGCCGGCGTCGAGGGCGGCCAGCGTCGGGCGGAGTCCCACCGCGCCGGTGATCCCATTGAGGACCACGTCGCACTCCATCCCCGCTGCGACGACCGAGGCGTCCTCGCCCAGGCCCGAGTAGGCCGGAGCGAACTCGGCGACCTGGGAGTCGAAGAGCTCCTGGTTGGACCCGCCGGCGGTGAGGCCGACGACCCGGAACCTGCCCGGGTGCGCCCGGACGAGCTCGAGCGCCTGCGTGCCGATCGAGCCCGTGGAGCCGAGGATGACGAGATCGCGAGTGGGAGTCACCGCCACATCATCGCAGCCCCACAGGCCACTTCTGCTAGTTGAGCCCGTTGGCCGCGGTGCGCGCCGGTCGCGTCGTCGAACGGACCCAGGCGTCGAAGAACGAGGTGAGGTCCTCGCCGGAGATCTCCTCGGCGAGGGCGATGAAGTCCTCGGTGCTGCCGTGGTCGCGGCCCTTGACCCAGGCGCGCAGCAGCTTCTTGAAGTCGGTCGTGCCGATCCGGTGCCGCAGCGCCTGGATCGTCATCGCGCCGCGCTCGTAGACGGCTTCGTGGAACATGTTGCGCGGGCCGGGGTCGGCCAGACGCACGCGCCAGAACGAGTCGTCGCTGTCGTAGGACTCCCAGGAGAACCGGAGCCACTGCTGCGGGCTGGTGAAGCCGTAGTTGTCCGACCACAGCGTCTCGAAATAGGTGGCCAGGCCCTCGTTGAGCCACACGTCACGCCAGTTGTTCACGCTCACCTTGTCGCCGAACCACTGGTGCGCGATCTCGTGGGCGACCAGCCAGTCCCCCTCGGCACCGCCGGCATAGGGATAGGTGGGCCGGGTCTGGTTCTCCAACGCGAAGCCGGTCCGGATCGCGGTGGTCACTCCGCCGATGGCCGTGAACGGATAGGGACCGAGCCAGGTCTCCAGCCAGGAGATCACCCGGGGGGTGCGACGGAGCAGGGCCAGGGATCGCATCTGCTGCGTCTTGCTGAGCTTCTTCGAGACCGCGTTGAAGGTGGGGATCTTGTTGTGAGTCCCGCGCTCGAAGGCGAAGTCACCGGCCGCGAAGAAGGCCAGGTAGGGCGCCATCGGCTCCGCCGAGCGCCACTGCCATGCCGTCCACTTCTTGCCCTTGACGACCTGGGTGAGACGACCGTTGGAGATGCCCTCGTAGCCGTTGCCGACGGTGATCCTCACGTCGATCGTGGCCTTGTCACGCGGGTGGTCGTTGGCCGCGAACCACCAGGGCGCGATCTGTGGCTCGTTCATCGCCATCATCTCGCCCTTGGTGCGCAGGAACGGGCGCTCGCCCTTCCAGCTGAGCGTCGAGGGCTTGCCGGAATATCTCACCTCGACGGTGAAGTCGGTGTCGTCGGGGATCGGCGTGGCAGGGGTGATGACGAGCTCGTGGGCACTGTCCTTGGTGAACACCGCAGGCACGCCGTTGACCTTCACGGAGCTGACCTTGAGCATGAGGTCGACGTTGAAGCGGTTCAGCGCCTGCAGGGAATGTGCCTGGAACGTGGTGCGGCCGGTCAGGCTGCCACCGCCTACGCCCACCCGGTGTGCGACGTCGTAGTGCTGCACGTCGTAGCCACCGTTGCCGTCCGAGGGGAAGTAGGGGTCGCCCATCCCGCTGGATCCGGCGCTCGGGTCGTCGGCCTGGGCCGAGGTGATCCCGAAGCCCAGCAGGCACAGGGTGAGCAGGGAGGCGGTCAGCCGCTTCATGGGGTCGTCCCGGGGGTCAGGTCCACGGGCTTGCCCGCAGACAGGGTGCTGATGATGCGGCCGAGGCGGTCGTCCGCCGGCGTGATGGCCACGGGAACCGCCGTGTCCAAGACGTATGCCGTGGTGCCCGGCGCGACCGGCTCGCAGCCGGCCGGGTCCGTTCGGCCCGCTCGCACCGCCAGGTCCCAGGTCAGTTCGCGGGTCTCGTCACTCGGCTCGCGGCCGACCAGGACGACGTTGACCGGGACGTGGTCACTGAAGACGGGTTCGCGGTCGGTGACGACCATGTGCGGTCCGGGCAGATCCAGTGCAGGCCAGTCAGTCGGCGCTGCGATCGAGGCAGAGAACACCGCCCCCAACCGAGCGGTGGCAAGGAACGTGACCAGCTCGATGTGTGGATCGGAGACGTCGACACCGACCACGCGCCCGGGCTCCACCCCCAGGCTGCGGAACGCACCGGCGACCGCACCGACCAGCTCGAGCAGACCCGCGAAGTCGAGTGGTCGCAGGCCGAGGACGGCCGGGTCGGTTGCGTGCCCGCGAATGACCGGGAGGTCCACGGCGTTGTAGGTGAGATTGAGCGTTCCCGGGTCGTCGCCACTCGGTGTCCTGAACCAGGCCAACGCCACTCGGTGCTCCTCGGAGAAAAAACGGTTGCGGTGCGGGGCCACCGACTCGAAACTGATCCAACCACCCTAGTGCGTGATCGGGTCGCCCTGCGACCCGAGCCCGTGCCCGATGAGAGGAGCCGTGACATGTCAACCACTGTCCCCGGCCTGTCCGCAGACCGAACCTCACTCATCTGGAGCACATGCAATGACGCACGACCCGTCCGAAACGCTCGACCCTGACTTCGTCTTCGGCTTCAAGGCCCTCGACGAACCTGACGACGCGAACCAGCGCTGGTCCACGTGGCTCTCCGTGGAGCCCCTGTCCCGCGGCCCCGAGCCTCGCCCCGACTGGGTGGTGACCAGCCAGGGCGCCCTGGACACCGAGCTCGGCATCCTCAAGACCGGCAAGGAGGCCGAGGTCCACCTGCTCGAACGCGCCGAGCCCGGTCAGCCCGGCGTGGTGATGGCCGCCAAGCGCTACAAGTCCCGCGAGCACACCTCGTTCCACCGCAGCGCCTCCTACACCGAGGGCTGGTCCACCCGGCGCTCGCGCGACGCCCGGGCGGTGAAGGCGAAGAGCGGCTTCGGCCGCGAGGTCGCCGCGGGCCAGTGGGCGAATGCGGAGTGGCAGGCCCTGCAACGGTTCTGGTTGGCCGGGGTCCCGGTCCCCTACCCGGTGCAGATCGACGGCACGGAGATCCTGATGGAGTTCATCAGCGTCGACGGCCAACCCGCCCCACGACTGGCCCGGGCCCGCCCCGGGCCGGAGCTGCTCCGTGAATGGTTCGAGCAGCTGCGCAACGCCATGACGATGATGGCCCGACACGGGATCGCGCACGGCGACCTGTCGGCGTACAACATCCTCGCCCAGGGTGAGCGGGTCGTGATCATCGATCTTCCCCAGGCAGTCGACCTCGTCGGCAACGCCCAGGGCTTGGAGTTCCTGATGCGCGACTGCCGCAACGTGTGCACGTGGTTCGTCAGGGCGGGTCTCGATGCCGAGGTCGCCGACGCGGAGGCGCTCTTCGGCGACCTGGCCGCCTCGGCGTTCTGAGCCGTTCCCCGGCCTCCTAGGGTGTGGGCTCCCGGCCGACCGAGACGAGGAGCCCACACATGGAGCTGTACGACGCGATGCAGCGTCGGCGCGACACCCGCGCCGAGTTCACCGGCGCAGCTGTCGACGACGAGGTGCTGAGACGGGTCCTGGCTGCTGCGCACTCGGCACCCAGCGTCGGGATGAGCCAACCCTGGGACTTCGTCCTGGTCCGCGACGCACAGGCACTGGCCGCGTTCGCGGGGCACGTGGCGAGCGAACGTGACGAGTTCGCCAGCTCGCTGGACGGAGAGCGGGCCGAGACGTTCTCCCGGATCAAGATAGAGGGGATCCGCGAGTCGGGCCTGGGCGTGGTGGTCGGCTATGACCCGACCCGAGGGGGCCCGAACGTCCTCGGTCGTCATGCGATCGCGGACGCGGGGCTCTACTCGGTGTGCCTGGCCATCCAGAACCTCTGGTTGGCGGCAACCGCCGAGGGACTCGGCGTCGGCTGGGTCAGCTTCTATCGCGAGGAGTTCCTGCGCGAGCTGGTCTCCATGCCCGAGCACGTGCGGCCGGTGGCCTGGCTCTGCCTGGGCGAGGTGGCGAACGTGCCGACGGTGCCGGACCTGGAGCGCTTCGGCTGGCGGCATCGCTCACCGCTGGAGTCCGTGCTGCACGCGGAGCGCTGGGGCGAGCAGGTCGAGCCCGTTCAAAGCTGAGGTCACAGCTAGGTTGGCCTGATGCGACGTACGACCGGACCCGTGATCGAGGTCGAGACCCTGGCCGACTTCGACCATCGGGTGGCGCTCGGGACGCGCTCCCTGGCCGGTTGGCACCTCCAGTCGATCGACCTGTCCGGGCGCTCGGGTGTGCTGCGCAGCCTTCCGGTCGCCGGTGCGCTGTTCCTCGGCTGCCGGTTCGCCGCGGGCGACGAGGACTCGGTCCGCCACCGTGGCGGCATCGTCTTCCCGGCCGTGCCCGATGCACCGCTGGACACCTACCGCGGCAGTCTCTACACGCCGCGCGACCTCTACGACTCCCCCAGCTATCCCGACAGCCTCGACGCCCGCGCCTATGCCTGGTCACGCCAGCCGCGCGACCTGGACCTCACCTTGGCCCAGGCCCTGCACGACCACGCCATCGACGACGCGCTCTCGGCGTGGATCGAGTCACGACGCCTGGTCGGCGTGATGGGTGGCCACGCCCTGGCCAGGGGGGCCACGGAATATGCCGACGCCGCCAGGCTGGGCCGGTTGCTCTCGGCCACGGCGACGGTGGCGACCGGTGGTGGCCCCGGGGCGATGGAGGCCGCGAACCTGGGCGCCTGGCTCTCGAGGCGTTCCAGCGAGGAGCTCGACCAGGCGCTGGCCATGGTGGCTGCCGAGCCGAGCTTTCGTCCTGACATCGGCGCCTGGGCAAAGGCCGCCTTCGACGTGATCGAGGCCTTCCCGGACGGCGCCGAGTCCCTGGGGGTGCCGACCTGGCACTACGGGCACGAGCCGCCGAACCCGTTCGCCTCGCAGATCGCGAAATATTTCCACAACGCCACCCGGGAGGCGATCCTGCTGGAGATCTGTCGGGCCGGGATCGTCTTCCTGCCCGGGGCCGGCGGCACCGTTCAGGAGATCTTCCAGGACGCCTGCGAGAACTACTACGGTGACGAGGCCTCGGTCGCGCCGATGGTCCTGGTCGGGATCGAGCACTGGACCAGGACCTTGCCGGCCTGGCCGCTGCTCACCGCACTGGCGAAGGGGCGTCCGATGGAGTCACACGTGCACCTGGTCGCAACAGTCGAGGAGGCAGCGGAGCTCGTGGCTCACCACTGATAGCCCGGCTCGCGCTCGGAATAGGGATAGTCCTCGAAGTCCCGGTTCTCCTTGCGCTCCTCACGGCCCTTGTCGTTGCGCTCCTCGAGCTCCTTCTTCTTCTGTTCCTGCTCCTTCTTGTCCTTGTCGTCCTCGGGGTCCTGCTTCTGGTCCTTGTCCTGTTGTTCCTTCTGCTGCTCGATCTTCTTCTTCAGCCGCTCGTCGATCGTCTTCGAGTCCTCGTTGTCGTCGGGGCAGTCACCCTCGGCCAACACGTCGCGACCGGCCTGCCACGAGTCGATGGCGGCCTGGGGGTCGTCCTCGACGAGCCCGTCCCCGATGACCTCGTGTGCGAGTGCGATGTTGTTGCGCACGGTGCACCGCTCGTCCTTTGGCGCCTTCTTGAGTGCGGCCTCGAACTCCTTGATCGCGCCCTCGTAGTCGGCGTCCTGAAAGAGCGTCGTGCCGTAGTTGAACGGTGCCAGCCAGGGCTCGAGGAGGTTCAGCGACTTGTTGCCCTCGAACTTCTCACCCGCCTTGGGATGGTCACCTTCGTCGTACGCCGACTCCCCGGCAGCCTGGGCGGAGAGCATCAGGCCGACCTTGGCCACGAACAGGAAGGTCAGGATCACCGGGATGATCCCGACGAGGAAGAGGATGTTGCGCATCTTGACGCGGGCGCGGTTGGTCATGCTCACAGCGACTTCAGCTCCTTGTTCGCCGAGACGAGGCCACGCCAGCTGATCCGGAGCTCGACCAGGGCCAGGCCGAAGAGCAGCAGGGCGAAGATCCAGTAGAGTTCGTGCTTGGCCTGGCTGCCCTCGTCGGCGGCCTCGAACGACTGCTTGACGTCGTCGGCCCAACCGCCGAGGTCGCCGGGTTCTTCTCGGTGCAGATAGGCCAGGCCCATCTCGTCGGCGATCTGCTTGAGGTTCTTCTCGTCCAGCTTGGACAGGGCGTCACCCTGGCTGGCGGTGTCGGTGATGAACCCGGCGTCAGGACGTTCGGGATCGACCGGCATCTTGCCGCCCTTCTGGGTTCCATAACCCAGGACGACACCTCCGGCGAGGTATTCCTCGAGGTCGGCGAAGGATTCCTGCGGAGACTCGGAGGTGTTCTCCCCGTCGCTGACGAAGATCACCATCCGTTGACGGTCCTCCCGCTTCTCAGCGGAACGCTTCAGGCTCTCCAGCATCTCGTCGTGGGCGATCGAGACCGACGATCCGGCTCCGTCGAAGGCACCCTCGGTGCTCATCGTGTCGACGACCGCGAGGAAGGCCCCGCTGTCGCTCGAGTAGGGCAGCTCGGTGCGGGTGAAGCGGCCGAACGTGATCAGGGAGAAGCGAGCTCCGGGGAACTGCTCGGTCAGCTCGGCCAGGTCGCGCTTGACGCCCTCGAGACGTGCCTCGGACCCGTTCCAGTCCTGGGCCGACATGCTGGTGGTGCGGTCGACCACGACCAGGATCTCCATGTCCGTGACCACCGAGCCCGTGCCGGACTCACCGATTCCGGGCCGCAACAGGATTCCGGCGACGGCCACGATCATCAGGGCGCGCACCGTCCAGTCGAGACGCTCGCGGGGTCGCTTGAGCAGGAACCACGCCGCCAGACCGAGCAGCGCCAGGGCGAGGATGACGACCAGCCACGCCGGGATGATCGGCCGGAGCGCGAGCGGGTGCAGGAGGGTGGATGTCATGAGTTCCTCCTGATCGCTGCCCCGACGACGAGGAGCAGTCCGATTCCGACCAGTCCAGCGCCCCAGTAGGGCTTGTCGAGGACCGTCACGGTCGCGGGCTCCTTGCTGCGAGCGGCCTCGAGACGGTTGATGTCATCGGCGATCGCGGAGGTGGATCCGTCGGCACCGAAGACGCTCCACGACCCCTTGGTCTTCTTCACCGCCGCTTCGAACTCCTCTGCCGATCCCGGGATCAGCTCCATCTCCGGGGTGCCGAGCCCGTGCACGACCACGCCCTTCTCGACGGCGTAGTCGGCCGCTTCGTCGAAGGTGAACACCGGCTCGCCCTGGGGGTCGTTGTCGGAGGCGAGGACGATCGCTCGGCCGCGTTCCTCGTCGGGACGGTCGAATCGGTCGACGCAGGAGACCAGCCCGTCGCTGACCAGCGAGGCACGCTCGTCGCCGATGTAGGTGCCGGCCACGAAGTTGTAGTCGTAGTTGGCCAGCTTCTGCTCGGCCTCGTCGAGCTGCTCGACGACGAACTCGTAGTCATCGGTCAGCGGGAAGACGGTGACCGCCACACCGCTCCAGATGGTCAGCCCGATGCGCTCCCCCTCGAGTCCTTCGGCGATCCGCTTGAACTCCGCGATGAGCTGGGCGTCGTACGTCGTCATCGAGCCCGAGACGTCCAGGCACAGCATGATGTCCCGATTGCTGTTCTCGGCCTGGTGCGTGCGGGTCTCCACCAGTCGGCCGGCGAGCAGGATGCTGCCGACGATGAGGAACAGCACCGCGGCCGTGCGCAGGCCCATCTCGATCCGGCGGCGTCCGGCGAGCACGCGATAGCGCGGCAGGCGCCGCAGTCGTGCCGCGTGGGCCACGAGCAGGGCGTTGCGCGGGGCTCGATTCAGCGGCGACGGGAAGGACCACAACACGATCCAGCCGATGGTGACGAGGGTCAGGACGATGACCAGCCAGGTCCACTTCAGTTCCATGTGGCCACCACGTTCCGGGCACGGTCCAGGGTCCTGGGCAACGGCTCCTGGGCGACGTCGTCCTCGGGCGAGAACTCGGGTGGATACATCAGTGCGACGACGTCGGCCACGTGCGGGATGCCGATGGCCCTCAGGTCGGCCAGGGCCATCGTGTGGGTGGGCAGACCGGTGACCTCGCTGACGAAGCCACGGACCACCACGCTCATCTGCTGATAGCCCTCACGCTCGGGCAGGTCACCGCTGGCCACCTGCGCACCGATCCGGTCGAGCTCACCGAACGCCTTCGTGCGCGCGGTCGCGGGGTCACCCTTCGCAACGGGCTTGGGGTGACCGCTGACCGACCATGCCCAGACGGCGAGGTAGTAGAGCGAGACGAGGATGAACGCGCCGACTGCCAGCCACACCCACAGTGAGGAATAGCCGATCGGTCCGTTGAACTCATCGCCGGCGGGCATGGCGGTGCCTTTCGAGCATGGTGAGGACGGCGTGGATGGCGCTGTCGTGGTCGTGGACCATCTGGTGGACGATGCCCAGAGCGTCGAGCTCACGACGCATCCCGTCGGCCTCGCCGGTGACGAGCGAGGCGAACTCACGTCGCAGCTGTTCGTCGTGACGGGCCCAGTCCGGGACCAGTCCACCAGAGTCGATGTCGACCAGAGAGCTCGATTCGGCTGCCGTGGTCGGGTCGAGGTCGCCGATGGAGACATAGAGCAGCTCGTGCTGGACCACCAGCCGGCGCAGGATCTGCGCCAGCTCCTCGTCCACGGCGTACTCGTCGGAGATGATGCACATGATCGTGCGGCGGCGGACCGTGCGGGTGACGTAGCGGAGCACCTGCTTGAGGTCGGCCGGAGCCGCCGTGGGGGTGATCGCATCGTGGATCGCCGCGAGTCGGTGCTCCAGGTTCAGCTCGCCGCCCGCCGGGGGCATCTGGTGGCTTCCCGACGCGTCGCCGCGGACCATCCCGACCTGGTCGCCGTGCTTGACCGCGAGATAGCCGACGACACCGGCCACGGTGATCGCCATGTCGCGCTTGGGCACGTTGAGATCGTTCATCGCCGCCATCGAGCGCCCGGTCGAGGCGACCAGCATGATGTTGTGCTTGCGGGCAGCGGCATAGCGCTTGACCAGCAGGGCTCGGCTGCGCGCGGAGGCCTTCCAGTCGATGTCCTTCACGTCGTCCCCGCGGACATATTCGCGCAGGTCGTTGAAGTCCATGCTGCGCCCGGTCTGGAGGGAGGCGTACTCACCCTCCAGCAGGCCACGCACCTTGCGGTGTGCGTGGATGGTCATCCGGGCCTTGACCCGCGTGAGGTGCGGTGACACGAGGATCCCCGATCAGGGGGCCGGGACGGCGGCGAAGACGGCGTCGACGATGGTCTCCGGCTTCACCCGCTCGGCGAGGGCCTCGAAGGTCAGGTGGATCCGGTGGCGCAGGATGCTGTGCCGCAGGTGCCGGACGTCCTCGGGGATCACGTGGTTGCGTCCGGCGATGATCGCCAGCGAACGAGCCACCTGGTAGAACGCGATCGTCCCGCGCGGGCTGGCGCCGATCTCGACGAAGCGTCCCAGCTCCGGTCCGAGCACCCGCTCGGTCTCACGGGTCGCGTGGACCAGGGCGACGATGTATTGCTTGATGACGGGATCGACGTAGACCCGGTCGACGAGGCGCTGGAGCCAGCCGACCTGCTCGGGGGTGACCACCGAGGCGACCGTGCTGCCGGTGCCGAGGGCGCCCGAGTCGAAGCGGTTGAGGACTTCGAGCTCCTCGTGGTCGCGCGGATATTCCACGACCTCCTTGAGCAGGAAACGGTCCATCTGCGCCTGCGGGAGGAGATAGGTGCCTTCCTCCTCGATCGGGTTCTGGGTGGCCAGCACCATGAACGGCGTGGGCAGCGGGTGAATCACTCCCGCGATCGACGTCTGCCGCTCCTGCATCGCCTCGAGCATCGCCGACTGGGTCTTGGCGCTGGCGCGGTTGATCTCGTCGAGCAGCACGAAGTTGGCGTGCACCGGGCCGAGCTGGGTCTCGAACTCGTGGTTGCGGGGGTCGTAGACCTGGGTCCCGATGATGTCGGAGGGCAGCAGGTCGGGGGTGCACTGGATCCGGGCGAAGTCGGCCCGCACCGCCTTGGCCAGCGTGGAGGCGGCCAGCGTCTTGGCCAGACCGGGAACGCTCTCCAGGAGGATGTGGCCCTCGGCCATCATCGCGACGAGCAGGGAGGTGCGCAGTTGCTCCTGGCCGACGACCTTCTTGGAGAACGCACCCGAGATCTCATCGATAATCCCTTTGGCCTTGGTCAGCTCAACAGGCTCGATGGTCCTGGGCGTTGCCGACATGCGATGTCCTCCTGCGGTTGGGTTGGTGCCGGAGGTGAGCATGCCACGAGCCTGGTGACCTCAAACCCATCACGCGGCCGTGAACTCCTCCAGGCAGCGACCGGCGACCACGTCGCGGAAGTGACTGACCAGGACCTCGCACACCTGCGGCCACGAACGCTGCTCGACACTGCGGCGCGCGGTGATCGCCATCCGCTGGCGCAGCAGCGGGTCCGAGGCGAGTCGCTCGACGTGGGCGCGCAGGTCGGCACCGTCGCCGGGCCGGTAGAGGAACCCGGCACCCTCGGCGACCACGTCGATCGGTCCACCGGCGCGGGGGGCGACCACCGGGACCCCGGCAGCCAGGGCCTCCTGGGCTGACTGGCAGTAGGTCTCGTGGCGACCCGTGTGCGCGAAGATGTCGAGCGAGGCGTACGCCGCTCCCAGCTCATCGCCGTGGAGCACCCCCAGGAAGGCAGCACCGGGGAGCAGCCTCTCGAGGTTGGCCCGCTCCGGTCCCCCACCGACCAGCACCAGGCGGATGCCCTCAATGTCGTTGAGATGGGCGAGCAGGTGCAGCTCCTTCTCCGGCGCGAGCCTGCCGACGTAGCCGACGAGGACCTCGCCGTGGGGGGCGAGCTCGGCGCGCAGCGCGTCGTCGCGGCGGTTGTGCGCGAACTGGTCCAGGTTCACGCCCCGGGGCCAGATCGACACGTCGGGGATCTCCATCCGCGCCAGCTGTTCCAGGCTCGCGCTCGAGGGGGCCAGGGTGCGGGTGACGCTGCGGTGGATGCGCCTGGTCAGGGCCGCCATCGCCCGGGGGCCGCCGGGGACGTCGTACTGCTCGGCGAACCCGACCAGGTCGGTCTGGTAGATGGCAACGGTGGGGATGCCCAGCTCCTCCGCGGCACGCGCAGCCTGGTAGCCGAGGGTCGCCGGCGACGCGATGTGTACGACGTCGGGGCGGAAGCGGATCATCTCGGCACGCAGGCGGCGGCGTGACTCGAGGCCGATCCGGAACTCACGATAGAACGGCAGGCTGGCGCCCCGGGCGATCGTGACCGGGAATCCCGCATAGGCGGTCGGACCCGTCGGGGCGATCAGCTCCGCCGCGTGCCCCTGCGCCGCGAGATGCTCCAGGACACGACGTACGGAGTTGGTCACGCCGTTGACCTGCGGGAGGAACGACTCCGCCACGACCAGGACGCGGAGCCGGTCGGTGGAGCGACGCGGGAGGATCGTGGTGCGGCGCATGGCTTCCCCTTCGAATTGGAGACTTCGTCCAATTCGGAAGGTAGGAAGCAGTTGCCAACAGATCGCCGTGCCGACGTGGCCGACACGTGAACGTCCCGCCAACCGCTTCCCGTCAGCCGGCCGGCGGTGTTACTCCGTCGCGGCGAGCTGCCCGCAGGCGGCGTCGATCTCGTCCCCGCGGGTGTCACGCATGGTGGTCGCGATGCCCTTGGCCTCGAGGCGACGCAGGAACTCGTCCATGTCCTCCTCGCGTGAGCGGGTGAACTGGGATCCGGGCACCTCGTTGAGCGGGATCAGGTTGACGTGCACCCAACCCCAGTCCCCGTAGGAGTTGAGGACGTCGGCGAGCAGGTCGGCGCGCCATGCCTGGTCGTTGATGTCGCGCATCATCGCGTATTCGATGGAGACGCGGCGCTTGGTGACGTTCGCGTAGTTCCACGCCGCCTCGACGGTCTCGGCCACGGAGAAGCGAGTGTTGATCGGGACCAGCTCGTTGCGCAGCTCGTCATCGGGCGCGTGCAGCGAGAGCGCCAGCGTGACCGGGATGCCCTCCTCGGCAAGCTGCCTCATACGCGGGACGAGACCGACGGTGGAGACGGTGATGTGCCGCGCCGACATGCCGAGACCGGCCGGAGCCGGCTCCACGAAACGGCGTACGGCGGCGATCATCGCCTTGTAGTTGGCCATCGGCTCGCCCATGCCCATGAACACCACGTTGGAGACGCGTCCCGGTCCCCCGGCGACCTCACCGCGTTGGAGCGCGCGAGCCCCGGCGACGACCTGCTCGACGATCTCGGCGGTGGACATGTTTCGCTGCAGCCCACCCGCACCGGTGGCGCAGAACGGGCAGGCCATGCCGCAGCCGGCCTGGCTGGAGACACACATGGTGACCCGGCCCGGGTAGCGCATCAGGACGGACTCGACCAAGGCGCCGTCGAAGAGCTTCCACAGCGTCTTGACGGTCTTGCCCTTGTCGGCCTGGAGCGTGCGCAGAGGCGTCATCAGGTTGGGCAGCAGCGCCGAGACGAGCTCGTCGCGCTGTCCGGCCGGGAGGTCGGTCATCTCGGCAGGGTCGTCGACGAGCCGTGCGAAGTAGTGGTTGGAGAGCTGCTTGGCCCGGAAGCCGGGCAGGCCCGCCTGGGTGAGGAGTTCCTTGCGCCCGGCCTCGTCGAGGTCGGCAAGGTGGCGCGGGGGCTTCTTGCGTCCGCGCGGTTCGTCGAAGACGAGGGGCAGGGTCTTGATCGGCTCAGTCTTGGCGTGATTGGCCTGGGTCTCTTCACTCATCGCCCGACCAGTGTCCCATCTGGGACCAACCGCGACGCAATCATGGTTCGACCGCGGGTTCCCGCGAGGTTTGCTGGGACTCCCACCGGGCCAGACTCCCCTCATGAAGCCGAAGACGTCGACAGTGCGCATCACCACCTCCGCCCTGGCGCTCAGCGTCCTGCTGCTCGGCGGCGCGTGTGGCGGCGAGGACGACGAGAAGTCGCCGGTGACCTCGAAGTCCGCGGCCTCGCAGTCGCCCTCGTCGGGTGGGACGACCGATGCCCCCTCAGGTGCCCGGGTGCTGCTGAGCACCAACTTCGAGACCGGCGCGACGCCCCCGATCTGGCAGTTCCCGGTCAACGTGACCGGCTGGGAGATCAAGGTCCTCGACCAGAACGGCCTCAACCAGTTGACCAAGGGCGGTGGGCTCTTCACCAGCTCGCAGCTGGCGCAGGGCACTGCGGGCGGCGATGACGAAGCGAACTCCCGGGCCTATCTCGACCTCTATGCCTCCGAGTTCACCAAGCAGGTCCAGGACTTCGAAGCCCAGGAGCCCACGACCACGGCTCTGCCCTCGGACCAGGGTGATCTGGAGTTCCTGCAGCAGGAGGCGACGTACGTCGGGCAGGACGGAACGGCGTACAAGTCGCGGATGCTTGCCCGCTCGCTCGACACCAACGTGCTCGTCCTGCAATATGCCGCTCCCGAGTCGGAGTGGAGCGAGGACGAGTGGACCGCGCTGACCAAGGACATCCGGGTCCAGCTCGGTTCCTGATCCTCAGATCGTGATCACGTCGGGCATCGCCAGGCTCGCCCACCGATCCAGATCGGGATCTTCGCCGGTCAGCGCGGCAGCCACGAGCGTCCACGCGGTGCCGTGACCGATCAGGACGACGTCCTCGCCGTCGTGCACCTCGACGATGCGCCGGGCCGCGGTGACCACCCGGTCGCGGCAGTCCGCCAACGGCTCCCAACCCTGGTGGGCCGGTTCTTCGGGAGCCGCGAACGCCCTCCGCACGGTGGCGGCGAAGTCGGTGATGTGATCGGTGGTCTCGCGGCGTTGTTCGGCGAGCTCGTCGACGATGCCCACTTGGCCGTCGGTGAGCAGCTGCGCGGTCTCGGTCGCCTTGGGCTCGGGTGAGCTGAACCAGGCCGCGCGAGCCGGAAGCCGGCCGGACTCACGCAGCGCCCAGATCGCATCGAAGCCAGCGGGATCCAGGGACCACTCGGCGGGTGTCTTGTCCGGCTCCTTGAGCGGTAGGCCGTGGCGGACCAGAAAGACGGTCAATGCGCCGATTCCAGCTCGCCGATGAACCACACGCAGGAGCCAGCGAGTATGACGCTTCCCAGCGCCACGCCCATCAGCAGGCCGAAGGCCCAGGGGCGGGTGTTCTTGAAGAAGAGCAACGGGATCGGCACCAGGAACGGCACCAGGATCGACAACGGGACGGCGACGGTCTGCAGCGACTCCAACGAGGCGAAGAAGATGGTCAGGGTGAGGATGCCGCCCAGGACGGTGCCGATGATCGTCCCGAGGACGAGTCCGAGGACCAGGTTGGTGGAGTCCCGGGGCGCGGGGACGGGATGGTTCTGGCCGGGAAAGTGTGGTTGGTGCGGCGGCCATGGTTGCTGCCCGGGCGGTTGGCTCATCGCAGCCAGCCTAGTGCGCCGGTGCCGATCCCCACAGCACCCACGACGACGAGAATGGCGAGATAGACCAGCACCACTCGGGTGTCGCCGAGCACGCAGCGCGACTTCAGCAGCCCCGCGCGCCGAGCCCTCCAGTAGCCCACGAAGCCGAGTGTTGCGAACCCCACCAACGCGATGGGCCCCAGGATCCACCCGAGTAGGGCGACCGTGGCGAAGATGCAGAGCCGGAGCGGGTCCTGGGCCTCGGGCGCCGCGGCCTGCACGCGCGCGGGTTCGGCCTGACGCGGATCACGTTCCATCGGAGGCCCTTGCGACAGCCGGCCTGCCGGTCGCCGTGGAGAGCCGGGTCCGGCTCAGCGGCAGCCACGCCTGGACGGCACAGAACGGCGCACACTGGTGGGCGTCGCTGATCTCGTTGACCGTTGCCACGTGCACGCAGCACTGGGTCAGTCGCTCCTCGATCATCGTGTTCATGTCCATGAACGGCTTGACCGTCACCCGCAGCACCCGCTCCCCCAGCATCGCCCGCAGCCGCTTGTGCTGACCGGGCAGCCTGCTGGCCGCCAGCGTCGAGAGGGTGCCGATGCCGATGTCGCAGTTCTGGCAGATGTCACGCCAGATGTCGGACATCGACGGGTGCGAGAGCGAGGACTGCTCGGAGAGGAGGTCGAGCAGGGAGTCCTTGACGACCTTGCGCAACGAGACCGGGATCGAGTCGTCGGCGATCCGGTTGGCCAGCGTGTCCGGCTCGAGGTCGAGCCATTGCTTGAGCCGGTCGTGACCGATCAGGGAGGTGAGCGAGCGCCACTCCCCTGCGTCGTCGCGGACCAGGTAGCCCACCGAGCAGCAGTGCGGATGCGAGCACGGCAGTGCGGTCAGGTCGCGCCAGGTCACCGCCCCTGCGGTCTGTTCCTCGAGGCGGGCCAGCACTCCGGTGTGGGTCAGTCGATCCAAGGGGTCCACGCCGCTGGAGCGTCCGCTGCCGAAAACCGGCTGGATGGTGACGCCACCGACGTACGGCGTGTCCAGGGCACGCATGAGGACTGCCCCGATCTCGTCGTCGTTGACGCCCAGTGCCGCGGTCATGGTGAGCGTGGTGAAGATGCCGGCCGCGGAGAGCCGTTCGATCGCGCGGTCCTTGAACCGGCGTAGGTCGGCGCCACGGTGGAAGGTGGAGGCCTGCGCCGACTCGCCGTCGTACTGCAGGTAGACCTCGACCCGCTCGCGGTGCTTGGTGAGCAGCGCCAGCAGCTCATCGTCCTGGGCGACGAGCAGCCCGTTGGTGTTCAGCAGGATCCGCACGATCGGGCGGGCCACCAGCTCGTCGAGCAGGCGCGCGAGATCGGGATAGAGGGTCGGCTCGCCACCGGAGAGCATCAGTACGTCGATGCGACCGTTCTCGCGGGACAGGCGGGTGTCCACGCTGGCGAGCACGGCCTCGAGCGGTGCCACGCTGGCCAGCGCCGGTGAGGACTCGGCGAAGCACGTCGGGCACTTGAGGTTGCAGTGGTCGAGCAGGTCCTCGAGCAGGATGCAGGTGTGCTGGGTCTGCATCTCCGGGAGGCCGTCGGCATAGCCGGCCGGGATCGGCGCGAAGTTGCCGCGCAGGTCCGGCTCGTGAACCTTGGTGGGGGCGGTCCATTCCTCCAGGTAGCTGAGGATCTCCGGGGACTCGTCATAGAGCGTTCGCACGAGTCCGTGGGTGGCGCAACCGCGCTCGAGCCAGATCCGGTTGTTGCGCTCGACCAGCCATCCGCTGAGGCGCTGCACCTCGGCCAGGGGGCGATCCGGGCGTTCTTCGTGGCACAGCGGGCAGAACGCGTTGACGTACTTGTGGATCCGGTCACCGCGCAGCGGCATGCCCTGGCCCCGGGGTTGGCCGCGGAAGGATGCTGTCATGCGGTGACCTCCGAGGTCTTCGGCGTGCGATAGGCGCCCGTGCGGATCTGCCAGGCGATGCGCCCGAGCACGATCGGAACGGTGCAGAGCAGGAACAGCTGCGGACGGGTGAGACCCAGCCAGGCCACCTCGTTGCCGCGGACGAACTCGACCAGGAAGCGGAAGACGCCGTACGCCGCGACGTACCAGACGAACGTCTCACCCGGGGGCAGGTCCTTGTGCCGCAGCCAGGCCCACAGCAGCACGAAGGCGATCAGGTGGAAGGCGATCTCGTAGACGAACGAGGGGTGCAGCGCCACGCCCACCGGCGCGTGGGTGTGTGCGGCTGCTTCGGCGTCGAGGGTGATCCCCCAGGGCATGGATGTGGGGGTGCCGGGCAGCTCGGTGAGCAGGCACCCGATCCGGCCCACGGCCATCCCGATCGCGACGGCCGGGGCGAACAGGTCGCCGGTGCGCGATCGATAGCCCGTGGCCCGCTTGGCGATGTGTACGCCGGCCCACGCGCCCACCAGTCCGCCGAGTATGGAGCGGTTGCCATAGAGCCAGTGCTCCACGAAGCTGGCGTTCTCGCGCAGGTCGACGTGCTGCATCCAGGTGCCCAGGCGCATCATCACCGCGCCGCCAATCAGCGCCGACCCGACGATGTAGAGCAGCCGTGGGTCTCGGTGTCCGCGGCGGCGCGCCTCGAGGGCGAAGACGATCGCGGATGCGACCACGCCGAGTGCGACGAAGAGCTCGTGGGTGGGCACCACTCCGAGTCGCGGGAACATCGCGTGCTCAGAAGACCAGGTAGTGGAGCAGCAACCAGATCGGGGCGATGGTGGCCAGGAGGGAGTCGAGTCGATCCATCAGACCGCCGTGTCCCGGGATGATCTGGGACATGTCCTTGATGCCCAGGTCACGCTTCATCACCGACTCGGTCAGGTCGCCGAGGGTGGCCATCACGACCGCGATCAGACCGAGCAGGACGCCGACCCACCAATCGCCGTCGAGCAGGTAGACGACCAGGGCCGTGCCGGCGGCCACGCAGGCGACCGCCGAGCCTGCGAATCCTTCCCAGGACTTCTTGGGAGAGATGACCGGGGCCATCGGGTGCTTGCCGAAGAGGACACCTGCGGCATAGCCGCCGGTGTCGGAGGCGACGGTGACCAGGATGAAGACGACGATGCCCTTGGCTCCCTCGTCCCAGCGGTCGAACCCGGTGGCGCCGCCCTCGGCGAGCATGAGCGCCACGAAGGAGCCGAGGAACGGCACGTAGACGAGGGTGAAGACCGAGGCCGTCGCCGTCTTCACATAGCCGTCGATCCCGCGGCGCAGCAGCCAGAGCATGGTCACCAGCGCGGAGACCGCGGTGGCGGTGACCAGGGCGTTGGCGCCCCAGAAGTAGGCCACCAGGACCATGACCACCCCGCCGAGCATCAGCGGCTGCTCGGGGAGGTCGACGTCCTTGGCCAGCAGGCCTTGGCGCAGCTCCCACACGGCCACGACCACGGCAATCGCGACGATGACCAGGAACGCGGTCTTCCAGAAGGCCAGCGACAGGGCGATGGCCGAGAGCAGCACCACCGCCGAGGCGACCGCTGCTGGAAGGTTGCGTCCGGCCCGGCCGTGGTCCTTGGCCGGGGTGTCGTTGCCCGGTTGCGTGGGCGATGTGGGAGTCGTCATGGATGTCGTCGCGTCGAGGTCTCAGACCTCGAGCAGTTCGGCTTCCTTGTTCTTCAGCATCTCGTCGATGGCGTCGGTGTGCTTCTTGGTCGAGGCGTCCAGCTTCTTCTCGGCGCCGGTGACGTCGTCCTTGCCGACCTCGCCGTCCTTCTCGAGCTTCTCGAGGGCCTGCTTGGCGGTACGGCGGATGTTGCGCACGGAGACGCGACCGTCCTCCGCCTTGCCCTTGGCGATCTTGATGTATTCCTTGCGGCGCTCCTCGGTCAGCTCGGGGAAGACGCAACGGAGCACCTTGCCGTCGTTGGCCGGGTTCACGCCGAGGTCGGAGTCGCGGATCGACCGCTCGATGCCCGCGATCGCGCTCATGTCGAACGGCGCGATCAGGATGGTGCGCGCGTCCTGGGAGGTGAAGGAGGCGAGCTGCTGGATCGGGGTCGGCGTGCCGTAGTAGTCGGCGACGAGCTTGGAGAACATGCTCGGGTTCGCCCGGCCGGCGCGGATGGCCGCGAACTCCTCGCGGGTCGCCTCGACCGACTTGCCCATCTTCGTGTCGGCATCTGACAGGACCTGGTTGATCACGGTTTCTCCTTGGTTCGCTCTTGCTCGGCGGCGCGCTGCTCGTTCAGGCGTGCGGGTTCAGGGGTGCTTCGGCGTGCTCGATCAGGCGTCGGCACTGACGAGCGTGCCAATCTTCTCACCCTGCACGACCCGGAGGATGTTCCCCTCGGGCTCCATGCCGAAGACGACCATCGGGAGCTTGTTCTCGCCGCACAGTGCGAAGGCGGTCTGGTCCATGATCCGCAGGCCCTGGGAGATGGCTTCCTTGTAGGTCACGTTGTCGAGCTTGACCGCGGTGGGGTCCTCGTGCGGATCGGCGGTGTAGACCCCGTCGACCCCGCTCTTGGCGACCAGGACGACGTCGCAGCGGCTCTCCAGGGCGCGCTGCACGGCGACGGTGTCGGTGGAGAAGAAGGGCATGCCCATGCCGGCGCCGAAGATGACGACGCGGCCCTTCTCCATGTGCCGGATGGCGCGGCGCGGGATGTAGGGCTCGGCGACCTGGCCCATCGTGATGGCCGTCTGGACCCGGGTGTCGATGCCTTCCTTCTCCAGGAAGTCCTGGAGCGCCAGGCAGTTCATCACGATGCCCAGCATGCCCATGTAGTCGGCCCGGACACGGTCCATGCCGCGCTGCTGCAGCTCGGCTCCGCGGAAGAAGTTGCCGCCGCCGGTGACGATCGCGATCTGGGTGCCGGCGCGGACGACGGTGGCGATCTCGCGCGCGACCTTCTGGACCACGTCGGGGTCGACCCCGACCTTCCCGCCGCCGAAAACCTCGCCCGAGAGCTTGAGGAGAACACGCTCGTATGTCACCGGATATCCCTTCGTTGCATGCGAAGAGGCCGGCCCGGCGATGATGTGGTGATCATGCTGGACCGGCCTCCTCATGGTCGTGCGGCTGTCAATGTGAAGCCGCGAGAAACCCTACAGGTTCCCGTGAGGCTCAGGCGCCGACCTCGAAGCGGGCGAACCGCGTCACGGTGGTGTTGGCGGCGTCGAGGACGTTCTTGACGCTCTTCTTCGACTCGGTGACCGACTCCTGCTCGAGCAGGACGATCTCCTTGAAGAAGCCACCCAGGCGACCTTCGACGATCTTGGCGACGGCAGCCTCGGGCTTGCCCTCCTCGAGGGTCTTCTTCTCGAGGACGTCCTTCTCGGCGGCGACGATGTCGGCCGGGACCTCGTCGCGGGTGAGGTACTGCGCCTTGAGCGCGGCAACCTGCATGGCGGCACCCTTGGCGGCGGCCTCGTCACCCTCGAACTCGACGAGCACGCCGACGGCGGGCGGCAGGTCGGCTGCGCGACGGTGCAGGTAGACGGTGGTGTTGCCGTCGAAGTAGGCGACCTCGCCCAGCTCGATCTTCTCGCCGATGGTGATGGCGAGTTGCTCGACGACCTCGCCGACGGTCTTGCCGTCGAGCGGAACGGCCTTGAGCGCCTCGATGTCGGCAGCCTTGGCCTCGTTGGCGGCGTCGGCGATGCGCTGCGCGGTGTTGATGAAGTCCGCGTTCTTCGCGACGAAGTCGGTCTCGCTCTTGAGGGAGACGATGGCGTTGCCCGAGCTGGCCACCAGGCCGGCGGAGGTCTCGCGCTCGGCGCCACGCGCGGCTGCCTTGGCAGCACCCTTCACGCGGAGCAGTTCGACTGCCTTGTCGAAGTCGCCGTCGGCCTCGTCGAGAGCCTTCTTGCAGTCCATCATGCCGGCGCTGGTGAGCTCGCGGAGCTTCTTGACGTCGGCGGCGGAGAAGTTAGCCATGGTCCTTCTTCCTCGAAGTTCGGTGTGGGTGTTCGGAATGTTCTGGAGGTGTCGCGTTGGTGCGATCTCGCGGGTCGTCCGGTGAACGACTCGGCGGCCGCGCCCGGTGGGCGCGGCCGCCGGTGAAGCGTTGCGAAGCTCGATCCGGACCTGGGCCCGGTTGGAGCCTCAGGCCTTGTCGTCGGCCTTGGTCTCGGCGTTCACGAAGCCAGCGGCCTCGGCGGCCTCGGCCGTCTTGAACCAGACCTCGGCGTTGGTACGGCCGTACCAGGGGCTGCTCGGGGCGTGGAACTTCATCGAGCCCTTGTTGCCCTTGATCTCGAAGCCCTCGGGAGCCGAGCCGTCCTCGTTGGCGGGAGCCGAGTCGGCAGGGGCCTCGTCGGCCTTCGCCTCGGTGGTCTCAGCCTTGGCCTCGGTGGCCTCCTCGGCGACAGCCTTGGCCTCGGTGGCCTCGGCAGCAGCGCCGGTGCCCTCGGTGGCCGGGGTGTCGGTGGCCTTGGCGTCGCCGCCGGTGGCCTCGACGGCAGCCTTGTCGGCGTCGCCCTGGAGCAGCTCGCGCTCCCAGTCGGCCAGCGGCTCGTCGGCGCCGGGGGTGGCGTCGCCGCCGGTCTTGGCGCCGGAGCGGGCGATGAGGCCCTCGGCCACGGCGTCAGCGACCACGCGGGTCAGCAGGCCGACCGCGCGGATGGCGTCGTCGTTGCCCGGGATCGGGAAGTCGACGAGGTCCGGGTCGCAGTTGGAGTCGAGGATGCCGATGATCGGGATCCGCAGCTTGCGGGCTTCCTCGACAGCCAGGTGCTCCTTGTTGGTGTCGACGATCCACACGGCCGAAGGCGTGCGGGTCATCTCGCGGATGCCACCAAGGGTCTTGTCCAGCTTGGTGCGCTCCCGCTTCATCTGGAGCAGTTCCTTCTTGGTGCGGTTGGAGCCCGCGACGTCGTCGAAGTCGATCTCGTCGAGCTCCTTGAGGCGGTTGATCCGCTGCGCGACCGTCTGGAAGTTGGTGAGCATGCCGCCGAGCCAACGCTGGTTGACGTAGGGCATGCCGACGCGGGTCGCCTGCTCGGCGATGGCCTCCTGCGCCTGCTTCTTGGTGCCGACGAACATGATGACGCCGCCCTTGGCGACGGTCTCCTTGACGAAGGCGTACGAGCGGTCGATGTAGGCCAGCGACTGCTGCAGGTCGATGATGTAGATGCCGTTGCGCTCGGTCATGATGAAGCGCTTCATCTTCGGGTTCCAGCGACGGGTCTGGTGTCCGAAGTGGACGCCGCTCTCGAGGAGCTGGCGCATGGTCACGACTGCCATGTGGTTCTACTTTCCTGTTGTGTGGCTCCACACCGATGCCGCCTGCCTTGTGCCCCGGTTCGCTCCGGAGAGGCAGGCCAGTGTTCGGCCAGCATTGTTTTCAGTTCGTTGCTCCCGACGGGTGCCGGTCGCCCTGACGCCGCGCGCGTTCCGACTCGGTCTTCGACCGACACTGAGGAACGTCGCCCACGGGCGCTCCCGCTCCCCTGATCGAGTCCTGGGGAGTGGGTCGTGGTCTGCGAGCGTGCGAAGTCAATCCACGGATGGATTGCGGTGATCAGAGTAGTCGAATCGGGAGGCTCCCGGCCAATCGAGCGGGGCCCTCTCCCTCGGTCTTCGGTGTGCCCGACCAGGGGCGGCCCGGATTTCGTCCACAGGGGCCGTTCTTGGAGGCGCTTTCCACAGGGTACGTCGGTCCTCCTCCCCCGACTCCCGGCGCCCGGCAAGGTGCTCCCATGCGGATCGTTGCCCTTCTCGGACTCCTTGTCGGAATGCTGCTGACGTGTGCCGTCGGCGGCGGGTCGGGCGCATTCGCCGACCCCGGTGGCGAGCAGCCCACACGAGGGGTGTGGCCGCTTGATCCACGTCCCGCTGTCGTCGGTGGATTCGCCCCTCCGACGGAGAAGTGGGGCGCCGGTCACCGAGGTGTGGATCTGAACGGCTCGGCAGGGCAGCCCGTGCGTGCGTCCCTGCCTGGCACGATCAGCTTTGCGGGGTCGATCGCGGGCCGTGGGGTGGTGAGCGTCGAGCACGGCGACACGCGCACGACGTACGAGCCGGTGGTGGCGAGTGTCGACGTCGGGGACCCGGTCAGCGCGGGTGAGGTGATCGGAAGGCTGGAGCTGCGCGGCTCTCACTGCCTGCCGGCGGCGTGCCTGCACTGGGGTTGGCTGCGCGGATCGGCATATCTCGATCCCCTTGACTTGGTCGGGGCGGCGCGCGTGCGCCTACTCCCCCCGGGTGGGCTGCCCGCCCCGACCTTGCCCAGTGAGATGAACGGCGAGTCTCCTGGTGGGGCTGCGTCGGTGGTCCCCGGCCTCGGAACGTTGTTGTGGCCGTCGAAGGCGGGTCAGTGACGAAGTTGCTGGTCCGACTCGCCTGCTGGTCCCGGCACGCGACTGACGCCTCAGGCGCGTGGGTGCGCCTGGCGGTAGGCCGAGCGGAGCCTCTCGGTCGTCACGTGGGTGTAGATCTGCGTGGTGGCCATGGAGGCGTGACCGAGGAGCTCCTGGACGGTCCGTAGGTCTGCGCCACCTTCGAGTAGATGCGTGGCGGCGGTGTGCCGAAGTCCGTGGGGCCCGATGTCGGGCGCACCGTCGACGTCGGCGATGCGCTTGTGCACCAGGGTGCGGACGGCACGCTGGTCGATCCGCTTCCCGCGCGTCCCGAGGAAGAGTGCCGGCCCGGCACCCTCCTGCTCGATGGCCGGCCTCGCTCGATCGATCCAGCGTTTGAGCGCAGCAGCCGCCGGCTGACCGAACGGCACCGTGCGCTCCTTGCGCCCCTTGCCGAGCACCCGGATGACGTTGCGGTCGAAGTCGACGTCGTCGATGTCGAGCCCGGTGAGCTCGCCGACCCGGATGCCGGTCGCATACATCAGCTCGAGAATGGCGACGTCGCGGACGCCGACGGGGCTGTCGTCGTCGGCCAGCGCGGCGGCCTGCTCGACGAGATCCTTGGCCTCGTCCGCGCGCAGCACGTCAGGGAGAGTCTTGTGCGCCTTGGGACTCGCCAGCAGCTTGCCCGCATCGCTGGCGGACCGCTCGGTGCGGGCCAGCCAAGCGGTGAAGACACGTACGGCTGTGGCCCGCCGGGCAATCGTCGTTCGCGACTTGCCCATGCTCTGTTGCTTGGCGAGCCAACTACGCAGGGTCCGCAGGTCGACTCCGGTCACGTCCTGGTGTCCGAGCTTCGCCGCGTGGGCGAGCATCGAGGCGATGTCGCCGGTGTAGGCGCGGACGGTGTGGCTGGTCAGGTCGCGCTCGGAGACCAGGTGGCGCTCGTAGTCGCCAAGGGTTCTCGCCATCGGCTCCGGAAGATGCTCCGGAACCTCATCTACTGACGCGCGTGACTCCACACCCGAAGACTAAGGGTGTGGAGTGCGCGGGTGGTGCCGGTCATCAGAAGGGTGGGGGCGTGTCGTCGAACTGTTCGACGATCGGTCTGCGCTGCCAGTCACGCTCCCCCGGTGGGACCGGCTCACCGGGCCGACGCGGAGCAGTGGCTGGGTCATCATCGTCGGTAATGTCCCAGGGCAGGAAATCGGTGGGTTGGAAGTCCGGGACCACCCGGGAACAGCCGCGTACGTCGTGGACGCGCGCCATCCGCTCGCGCATCCGCGCGACTCGTTGTCGAAGACGTTCCGGATCGATCCCCGGCGGGCCAGTGCCTGCCGTGTCCGGGCCGGTTCCGGCCAGATCGGGATCGCGGGTATCGAAACAACCGTTGTGGTCGTCGACCTCGCCGGGGAGCGTGACGTCCGCCGTACCGAGGTTGTCGCGGAAGTAGGTGCGACCGAAGGGCGAGTGCCACAGATAGGCACCCGGCTCCAGCACGTCATAGGACCAGGCGGTGTGGGTCTTGAGCCGATGGTGGCGACGACACAGCGGTGCGATGTTGCACGAGCAGGTCATGCCTCCGGCGCCGAACGGCACACCATGGTCGTGATCGCAGGCCACTGATGAGCGGTGGCACCACGGAAAGACGCAGCACGGACTGCGGCGATCGGCTTGGTCCGTGAGCCGATCGGGAATCTCGTAGCGTTCCACGTCGACGTGGTCACGGTCGTCGACGATCGGGAGCACCGTCACGGCAGTGTCCGTGCGCCCACACCAGTCGCGAATCATCTCGACGGAGATCGGCTTGGCACCACGCTCGATCCGGCCCACGTGTCCGCCGCCGAGACCGCTCAGCGCCGCATCGGCCAGGTGCAGCACGATCGTCATCTTCTTGCGACGCTCTCGTGGCGTCTTCCCCTCCGACTCACCGCTCCCCTCGAGAAGGTCGAGCGCGCGGCCCGGATCGGCCAAGATGCCGATCGCCAGCGCACGGCGTACGTCCAGCGGCTCCTCGCAGCCGGCCTCCTTCAGCAGGTGCGCCAACTTCGAGACGGTGTCATTGAAGTCCAAGGCGTCCTTCAGGTCGGCCTCGATGATCATCGTGGCGACGCCGTTGGCGGAGATGTCCTTGAGCAGTCTCACCTGCCGCCTGTCGAGCGCGTCGAGGCGCTCGCGCTCACGCTCCTCCGGATAGAGCGCCAGCATCGCCTCGTCGAGCAATTTCGCCAGGGTGATCAGCCCGACCTTGTGGGCGATGGCCCATACGTGCTCGTCCACGTAAGTGGCCACGTCGACGGGATGGTTCAGCGTGACGTCTGCGATGCGCCGGGCCCGCCATGCCGTCAGCTCTCCGCTCAGCACGCGCGACCAGGTCCTCGGCAGGCGGTGGCGCAGCTCCAGGCACTGGTCGAAGAAGTGATCGGAGAACGAGGGCGGGATGCCGACACTCAGCGCGAACTCGGCCGTGCTGTCCCATGCCACCGCCGGACGCGCCGAGTGCGCATCAGACTCGCGACCACTCGCCTCATCGCGGGCACCCGGAGCAGGGTCGTCCCCCTCCGGCGCTGGGTGCAGGTCTGCCCATTGCACGGCGCGCATGAGGATGCCGCGCTCGGCATCGTCGGCCACCCTGCGCAGTCGCGCCGCGTCCCCGAGAACCGCGTCAGCGGTCTCACATGTGGGGAGTTCAGAGGCCGGGTTCATGACCCGATTTTAGGTCGAACGTTTGTTCGTCGACAAGGCCTTCTGGCAATCTGTGGAGAACTATTTTCGCAGGTCAGAGGGAGGTTTGGACCTCCCGGCCACTATCACGAGCCACCGACAGGATCGGCCTACAACCGCAACCCCAGGTCAGGCTCCGCGCCGTCCGGGTAGCCAATCTCGGCGATCTTCCAATCGCCGTTGGTGATCGTCACATCCACCAACCAGCGTTGCTGCTCTCCCTCGAATTCGAAGAGTTCGTCGTCTGCGGACTTGCGGGCCCGCCCAGCGCTGACCTGGATCGTCACGTCATATCGAATCCCAGCGGACTCCGTCGTGCCGAGCATCTCGATCGAGGTCACGGTGTGTGCTTGTCCGTCAGTTTTCTGGGTGCCGCCGGCGGCATGGAACTCCTCGATAGCGCCCACCGTCGCGGCGCAGGCGAGGCACCCGGGATCTGCCATCAATTTCAGCTTTGTGGTGTCTCCTGTATGGCCGGCCACCCCGCTCTCGATGAAATAGGCGGTGACGAAGGCGGCGCCGCTTACCTCGCTGGCTCGATGAGTGCCCGGAGAAATGCCCGGCATGCGCGAGTCATCGTGATTCGACGGCAGCGCATCGGTCCCCAACAACCGCCACTTCGAATCCTCGTCGTCTGCGCAGCCAGTCATTGACACCGCCATCATCGTTGCGACGATGGGGGCGGCACACCACCGGCGCACCTTCCCCATCGACACACACTGAATGACAGTCGCAGCGAGCCCAACGAAACCTTGTCCGACTGAAGTCATCTGATCGTCCTCTTCCCGAGATGACGCCGGAACGTCGGCGTCTCGCAGCAGCGTAGGAGGATCCGCACTCCCCCGGGACGCCTCAGCGGCTTCCTGTGGATAACTCGGGAGACGACCTCCAAGCTCCCCGCTCACTCATTTCCACTCCGCTGCCTCGGACGGAGAAGGCGCACATACCCAAGAGCCGACAAGCATTAAGACTACGGCGGCCCCTTTCACTGGGCCGTCACCTGACTTATCCGCCACTTGCCCTGATCCTTGACCAAGACAAACTCCCAATGCCGATTGACGGCCTCGAAATTCTTGAGTGGGGCCCCAGCTTTCAAAGTCATCTTCGCAGCGGAACTGCGAACTGTGCACTCGACGCGCGTTTTGCCATCTGGTCCTTCGACTGCCGGCTGCATGCCGACGATCTTGTGTGCGTCCCCCTCGGGGACGATCTCCCCGCCGCTTTTGTAGATGTCCTCAAGGTCCTTGGCAAAGAACTCGCAAAACTCACAGTCCTTCAGGCTTAGCCGTCGCAGTCTGGCTGTGTCACCGGACGTCGTGGCGTCCGAGTACAGGGAGATCCACAGCCTGCTGAAGGTAGCGGGGGTGATCTCGTCCGCCGGTCGATCTTCCGGTAGTGCGGCCGCGTTCGGGGATGACGCCGACGCCGACGGACTCGGCGAGCCGGGCTCGTCGGTCTTCGAGTCCTTGTCCCCGCACGCCGCAAGCACCAACAAGGACAGGCATGCGAGTCCGACAAGTCCGTGTCGCACTGATTTAATCTGACCGTCCTCTTCCCGAGATGGCGCCGGAACGTCGGCGCCTCGAACCAGCGTAGGAGGATCTGCACTCCCCCGGGACGCCTCGGCGGCTTCCTGTGGATAGCTCGGAGACAGCCTCAAAGCTCTCCGATTGCTCACGCTCGGAACGGGCTACGGGCGTCGAGTCAGCCGCCAGAGGTGAGCACCGGGACCGCTTCGCGGACACGAAGTGGCGCGCCCGGGCCAGTCGTTGTGACAGTGCCATCGACTGTCTGCCAGGGACCGCCGTCGACGCTGTACTGGGCGCCCCAGACCACATTCACGCTCGGACTCAATTTCTTGACCGGCTTGAGGTACTTGTAGGACACGTAGTCCGACTTCGAACGGCTCCTGTCGTAGGTAACACCCGGAGTGGTCGTCGTGAACGACTCCCCGTCACCCGTGTTCCAGATGAACTGAGTCGGGCTGATCTTGAGTGTCACATCGCGACCGATCAACGTGATCGATTCTTCGTATGGCGCGGCGTCAGTCCGGAACAAGGTGTCCATGTTTACCAACGTCACTCCGCCCGGCGGCTGAATAACGATCTGCGACTTCGGGATCGTCAGAGTTTGGAAAGCTCGGCGAACCAGGACCGAAGTACTGGGACCGCTCGCAGATTCACACTCCCCGAAGTATTCGATTCGACTCGGGTCACTCAGTGACGCGTATGGGTGGAGGCAGATCGCTTCGAGTAACCCTAGTTCGTACCCGGTCCCTTGCTTTTCTGCGGCTGTGAGAGGTCTCCATTTGGCCGCGGGTTCCTCACGGCAATCTTCGACCTGTTCCACACCGATTTTGAGACCTTTGTGAACAACAGCGGACGTAGTCCAACTCGACCGGGGGCAACCTTCCAACGCTCCTGCCGAGGTGTTCAAGGAGGTGGTCCAGGAGCAGATAGCCAACATCAGAACGACAAAGATCCTCATGGCGTGAAACCTGCTTCCTGAACACGCCACTTTCCATTGACTACCTTAAGCTCGAAGTCCCACCAGGTATCTACCGCCTCAAAGGGAATTTTTTTGGCGCCCCGTTTAGGCAACGTCACGCCCGCAGCCGACTTCACTCGCAGCTGGAGGAGCAGATGATTGTCCGAATACTCTTCAGATCGCCTGTAATCGGTGACTTCATTAGTCACCCCGTTTGCGGTGATGCTCCCACCAGCCCCGTATACGTCCTCCGCCTGCTCGGCGAGTGCCTGACAGGTTTTGCACTGGGGCGAGCTCATGGCACGCATTTGACGCGTGTCCCCTGTATCGGTCGCCACGCTGTAGGCGTCGATCCAAAGAGCAGCGAAGGCTTCGGGCTTCACCTCATCTGCTGGAAGATCAGCAGGTTCTTGACTCGGGGACGAGCTTTCCGACCCCGAAGTTGAAGCACTGGGCGTCGGCTCATCCGACTTCGAGTCGCCATCCCCGCAGGCAGCCAGCAACACCAGCGGTACGCACGCGAGTCCGACAAGTCCGTGTCGCACTGATTTCATCTGACCGTCCTCTTCCCCGAGATGACGCCGGAACGGTGACGCCGGGCAACACAATAGGCCGATCATTGCTACCCCGAACAGCCCTGAGAGTCGGCTTGTGGACAACTCCGACGGTCAGCATCGTGCGAGCTCAGTCAGTCGCCAACCGTCCCGACCGGTGCTCACGAACCCCAGGTCGAGGAGAATCCTCAGCGTCTCTTCCACCGTCTTCACGCTGAGGCCGGCGACGCGCGCAATCGACTCGGGACCGACTTCCTGGGCGGCCGGAACTGCGTCCAGCACCTGCGCCTCTCGTTGGCTCAACCGATCTCGCGGCTGCTCGGGGGCCCGCGGCTCGAGGAGCAGATGGTCGCCCGAGATGCCGATGAGCTCGAGCACGTCCTCTCCCCTGGTGACCAGGGTGGCCGCCCCAGTGCGGATCAGCTGGTGCACACCTGCCGATGTCTCACTCGTCACCGGCCCGGGAACTCCCATCAACGGCCTGCTCAACCGAGTCGTCCAGTTCGCTGTGCTCAGCGCACCTGACCTGATCGCCGCCTCCACGACCACGGTGCCCATCGACAACCCGGCGATGATCCGGTTCCTCGACAGGAACCGGTGGCGCATCGGCGAACACCCCAACGCAAGTTCGGAGACCACAGCCCCGTGCTCGCCGATCCAACGAATCATGTTCTGGTGTGCGGCTGGATAGACGCGGTCGAGACCGCACGCCAACACGGCAACGGTCTGTCCCTCGACCGCAAGCGCGCCGCGATGCGCACCCTGATCAATGCCATAGGCCGCCCCGGACACCACACAGTTGCCGTTGCTGGCCAACGTCGCGCTGATCTCCCCCGCCACGTCGACGCCGTACAACGTGGATGAGCGAGACCCGACCACCGCTACGGAGCGTCTGAGCTCATTGAGCCGCAGCGGCCCCTTGACCCACAGTCCGAGGGGCGCCCCCGAGCTCTCCATCCCGGGCTCGCACTCGTCCAACTGATCAAGCCAGACAGGCCATTCGTCGTCACCGGGGATCACGAAGCGAATGCCCCTGCGTTCCGACCGGTCCAGCTCAGCCTCGGCGTCGAGCCCGTTCAGTCGCTCGGCGATGTTGTCCTTCAGCCCGTCCAACTGACCCTGGCCCAACAAGGCATCGCGAAACCTGACCGCTCCCATCGTCTTGACGAAGTCGAACATCTTCCGATCCCCTGGCTCGAACAGTCGGCCGAGCGCCACGCGCGCGATCCGCTCGTCATCTCGTCCGCTCATGAGGCCCTCCGCTGCACACAGTCGGCAGGCAGGGCCTCCCCCGTGCGCAATCTCAACGCCACATCGAACTCGACTAGGCCGGGTTGGTCCGAACCAAACAGGTCCGCCACCGTCCACGCGAGTCGATGCACACTCGTCGCCCCGCGACGCGTCAGCTTCCCGCCATAGATCGCCTCGTCGAGCGCATCCAAGGCGGCATCAGTCAGCGGCCATTCCTCGCGCAGCCGCGAACCCGGAGCCTGACCGTTGACCCGCCACTGCTGGCCGGCGTACCGATTGAGCTGAATCCTTCTCGCGGCTCCCACGCGTTCGCGGACGGTCGTGGACGACTCCGGCCGATTGAACCTGTCGTTGGCCTCGTGCTTCGCGACCGGCTTCACGTGGCGGGTGATGTCGATGCGATCCATCACCGGACCATCGAGCTTGCGTCGATAGTCACGACGGCGCACCTCACCGCAGGTGCAGAACTGTCCCGAGGTCGGATCTGCGGTGTAGTTGCCGCACGGGCAGGGATTCGCCGCGAGCACGAACATCGCCCGTGCGGGATAGGTCGCGGTCTCCTCGCCGCGAGCGATCGTCACTTCCCCAGACTCAAGAGGCTGCCGCAGCGACTCCACGATGTCGTTGTTGAACAGCGGGAACTCATCCAGGAACAGGACCCCGTGGTGAGCCCTACTCAACTCCCCCGGTCGGACCTTGCCGGTGCCGCCACCGAGCAGGCTGACCCGGGTCGAGCTGTGGTGCGGCGCGAAGAACGGTCGGGAGGTGACCAGCTCATCACCGATGTCCAGCACCCCTGAGAGCGAGCAGATCGCCGTGAGCTCCAGCGCTTCATCCACGTCGAGATCCGGAAGGATCCCGGGAATGCGCTCGGCCAGCGACGTCTTGCCAGCACCCTTGGGCCCGCTCAGCATCAGGTGATGACCGCCGGCCGCCGCAACCTCTAACGCGAAGCGCGCGTCTGCCATCCCGACCAGGTCACTCATGTCGACCTCCGCCAACCGGGACTCGCCCCGCCAGGTCAGCAGGTTGCCAGACGTACTGGTGTCCACCGGCGGCGCCTCGGGCACCTCGACTCCCCGTAGCTCGGCGATCACCTGAGCCAGCGACCGGAACCCGAAGACACTCATCCCCGGAACCATCGCGGCCTCACGTGCTTGTGGCTCTGGCACGAACACCCGGCTGAACCCTCGCGCCGAGGCAGCCAGGGTCATGGCCAGCACGCCCGGGACGGTCCGGAGCCGACCGTCGAGGGTGAGCTCGCCGAGCATGACCGTCCCCTCGAGCGACTCGCGCAGGATCTTCTTCTTGTCGGCGGCAGCGAGCACCGCCGCGGCGATGGCCAGGTCGAAGTGAGTGCCGCGCTTGGGCAGGTCAGCCGGTGAGAGCAGGATCGTGACGCGTCGGGTGGCCGGCCATTCGAAGCCGCTGTTCGTGATGGCCGTGCGGATCCGGTCCTTGGCCTCGTTGACCGAGGCGTCCGGCCGACCGACGAGGCTGGTGACGACCACACCGGGCGACACATCCACCTGTACGTCGATCATGTGGCCGATAGCTCCTTGCAGCGCAACACAGTGGGAGGTTGCGACGGGCATCAGCCCACCCCCGCGACGTGTTCGATGTGCGGTGTGCCGACCGAGGGCGCGATCACGCCCACCATGTCGAGACGGATGTCCTGAACCCGCACGCCGTTCGTGCTCAGCCACTGAGCAGCGAGGCGCTTGAGCCGTCCGATCTTGGTCAGGCTGATCGCTTCGAACGGAGTCCCGTACGTCGTGGTGCGACGCGTCTTCACCTCGCAGATGACCAGGGTGCGGCCATCCCGAAGGATCAGATCGATCTCTCCATCACGACAGCGCCAGTTGTGATCGAGCAGCACCATGCCCTTCTGGACCAGGTAGCGCGCTGCCAGTGCTTCGCCGTAGGCACCGAGTGCCTGCTTCTGTTGTGCCGTGGATCCCATGTCCTTGACCTCCTGGAGGCAAGGATCGTCGGGATCGACGACGGGTCAGGCGAGCTCGACGGGTGCCTGTGGAGAACCCGGATCGTGCAAGGTGCTGTGGACGAAAAGTGGGCTCAGCCGCGCAGCGCGGGGTAGCCGCACGAGGGAACCCGAAGGGCAGAGACCCGCGCACCCGAGACATCGATGCCGAGGGTGGACAAGATCGTGTTGAGGAGTCCTGTGCTCAACCCACTGAGCAACGGGTTCAGAACCCCCGTCAGCACGTTGAGTAGGGGCTGGACGAACCCACCCAAGTTGATGGTCCCGTAGTCGTCCGAACTGCCGATCTTGATGCTGAAGTCACTCGTGTTGAGTTGCCGGATCGTGGGAAGCCCAATCGAGCCGGCACCGAAGAGGGCAGCCGTGTCGTAATCACCATCGTCTTCGATTTCCAGAGTGTGCTCGGTCCAGTCTGGTTGCTGACCCTGCGTAGAGAGCGTGATCGGACCACCGATGGAGAAGACATTCTCGTCGGGCCCCCAATCGACACTGCTCCATGGCGTGAGAATCGATGATCTCGTCTTGACTCTCTGGACGATGGCTGCCTTGACCCGCGCAACCAAGGTCAGCGAGACCAACTGTCCTCCGGCTGCCCGAAAGTGAATGGTCCGCCTGTCTCCGTCGCACTCTGCCCCCGTGAACTGTGCACGTGCGGGCGCAACCTTCAGCTCCAGATCAAAGCCGACGTCGGTAACGAGGCGGGGTTCGACCCTCCGGTAGGACAATCCACTGAACAGGTCGCCCAGACCGCTGATGAGTCCATTGACCAAGTCAGTCAAGGCGTTGCTCGGTGGCAGCAGATTCGCCGACAGTTTGATTCCGACCTGCGAGGTTTCAATGACGGGATTCGATGCGGACCGGCGCTGGCCGCAACCGACTTGGGGCTTTTGGATCACGTGTGCAGACGCGTTGATCGACGCCAGGTTCCCCGGGAGATTGATTGGAACGTTCAGCGCCAAGCCGTTCTCACCGTTGGCAGCGACGATCGATGCGCCCACAATGTCGAAGAGATTGACCTTGGTGTCCAGTCCGGAGCCGCTGCCGGTGCCCAGGGCCACCAGATCGCTCAGCGCGATCTGCATGCCGCCGACCTTGGGCTCGAGGAACTCGAGGACCTGGATCGCGGCAGTCTGCGACTGCGTCAGAACGTCCGTGCCGATGACATCGAAGAGCCCGGCCAGGCTCACCTTGGTGTCCGCCGCCTGTCCCAGGGTCACACCGTCGACCTCGGCGTTGATCAGGCTCAGCAACGAGATGTCGACGTCGGCCAGGCTCGCCCCCTGCGCCGCTGACAGGCCGACCTTCGTCCCGAGGAGGTTCAGCAAGGGTCCGAGGGCACCGTCATTGAGGTTCGCGTCCGCGACGTAGGAACTGACTCGCAGGCACGTCTGGTCCGAGGCTTCGGAGTACGCCGTCGCCTGCGAAGCGCCCCCGTCAGCGAAGACCGGGAAGAAATAGTCGATGGTCGTGCGCGCAATGACTCGCACGTGCGTGGCCGGCTTGGACCCGCTGTTGGAGAAGACACCGTCGGCATAGATGCCGGGCGTCGCGCAGATCTGGTTCCCGGAGACCGCGTGGTCGTCGGCCGTGCACGGGATCACCGTCAACGGCTCACCGACGGATGAGTTGTCGTTGCGGTTCAGGCTGTCGGCCAAGGCGTCGTTCCACGTCGAGCCGCCCAACTGGCCGGTCGTCTTGCCGTCGAGCTTCCGCGCCATGTCCATCGAGACGATGTCCGCGATTGCCTGCATGTCGCGCTTCGCGACCCGCTGATAGCCGATGTCGACGGCCAGGCTGCAGACACCGACCAGGACCACCGTCAGCAAGCCGACCATGACCGCAACTGCGCCGGACTCGTCCCGGTCACGACCCCGAGGAACAAGAAGGTTGCGCACCGCTCGGCGCCACCGCATCAGTTGACCTCAGCCTGGGAGGTGAATTCCAGGGAGTCGGGCATCGGAACGAGCGGGATCTCGAACGGATCGAACACGTTGTAGTCCAACCGCAACGTGACCTTGACGCATTCAGCGCCGGTCGACGTGGTGCACGCATCGTCGTAGTCACAGACCAGTCCGTTGGTGCCGCACCTCAGGCTGGTGCCCGCAAGTGCCGCAGCCACGCCGTCGGCTGCCTTGGCCTGGGGGTCCGAGGCAGCCACGGCTCCGGCGCGAGCGCCCTCGGCCGCGGCCTGGGTCATCGTCTGCCGAATGGTGAACATGTAGCCGTAGCTGATGATCCCGAACAGCATGAGCGCCAGGATCGGGAAGACGAGTGCGAACTCGACAGCGGACGCACCGCTCTCGTTCCGCTCCTTGCGTCGCCCAATCCGTCGCTTCGCCGCAACCACCACGTCGTACACCCCGGCACAGTCAAAGGCACGGACCCCACTGATCCACGCCGCTCAAGACTAGGCGGCAATGACCGTTCTGTCCCCGGTTCTCGAAGACAGACCGAGCCAACCGGTCTAGACCAGCAGGCCTGGAACCACCAGGGCGGAGTCAGGGCTTCGGCGGCTCGAAGTCGGACGCCGCGAGCTCCTCGACGTTCACGTCCTTGAAGGTCAGCACCTTCACGTTCTTCGCGAAGCGCGCCGGGCGATACATGTCCCACACCCAGGCATCACTCATCGAGACCTCGAAGAACACGTCCCCCGACTCGGTCCGGGCCTTCACGTCCACCGCGTTGCAGAGATAGAACCGGCGGTCCGTCTCGACGACGTACTTGAAGATGGCCACCACGTCGCGATATTCGCGATAGAGGTTGAGCTCCATCTCGGTCTCGTACTTCTCGAGATCCTCGGCACTCATGACAGCTCCTCGATGATCGGTGACTGCGGCGAGTCTAGAACTGTGTCGATCACGACGCCCGGCAGGCTCCACGAACGACGATGTACGTCGCAGGGCCCGAGCCGGCGCAGCGCGTCGATGTGCTCGGGGGCTGAATATCCCTTGTTCTGGTGCCAGCCGTAGTCCGGGTAGTCCCCGGCCAGCTCCATCATGATCGCGTCGCGCGAGGTCTTGGCCAGGATGCTGGCGGCCGCCACCGCGGCGCAGCGCATGTCGGCCTTGATCGCGGTCACCACCGGCGGGACCGTGTCCATCAGACCGGACGGACCACCGAAGAGCATCGCGTCCTCGGGGTGCGAGAGATAGTCGTGGTTGCCGTCCAGCAGCACCAGGTCCGGGACGACGCTCAGCTGCGCCAGCGCGCGGTGCCCGGCCAACCGCAGCGCCGCGGTCATCCCGAACTCGTCGATCTCGGCGGGGCTGGCATGGCCCACCCCGTGATGGGGAGCCCATCGCTTCACCCTCGGCACCAGCGCCTCACGCGCTGCCTGGGTGAGCAGCTTGGAGTCGCGGACACCTTGGGGCGCCGTACGCGTCTGCTCCGAGATCACCACCACGCCGATCGTCACCGGACCGCACAGCGCCCCGCGGCCGACCTCGTCGACGCAGGCAAGCAGCTCTCGACCCTCGCGCAACAGGCTGCGCTCGAAGCGCAGGGTCGGTCGGTTCTTCAGCCGGGTGCTCACGGTGAGTCGGGCACGTCCTTGAACACGTCCGGACGGTGCGAGCGCTCGAAGCGGTCATAGGGCCAGACCAGCGCCCACACCTTGCCGACCACGAGGTCCTCCTTGACCAGACCACGCGTCGGGGAGCACTGCTCGAGCTTGGGATCCTGGCACATGTGCGCCGTCGAGTCCTGCGAGTTGCCGCGGTTGTCGCCCATCACCAGCAGATAACCCTCGGGGATCTTCACGTCCAGGTCACAGCTGATCATCGGCGCCGCGCACTCGGTGCCGTCCTGCTTGACGTAGGCCTTCTCGTCCATCGCGTGGCCGTTGATCGAGAGCTGGCCCTTCTTGTCACAACAGACCACGTGGTCGCCGCCGGTGCCGATCACCCGCTTCACCAGGTGGCCACCGGTCGGATAGAGCCCGATCTTGGCCATCGTCTTGGTGAAGAGCCCCTCGGGGCCCTTGGAGTCCTCGGGACCGAGCCACTCGCCCGGGTCCTTGAAGACCACGACGTCACCGCGCTCGGGCCCGCCGTCGCCCCAGTAGGACACCTTCTGCACGACGATCCGGTCGTTGACGATCAACCCCGGCTCCATCGACTGGCTGGGGATGTAGAAGGCCTGCAGGAAGAACGCCTTGATCCCGATTGCGAGCAGCAGCGCCACCCCGATCAGCAGGATCGTCTCCTGCCAGATCGGCAGTTGCTTCTTCTTGTCCTTGTCAGAACGATCCCGGATCACCCGGTTCAGCGCCGCGTCCCGGTCGTCGCCACCAAAGAGCGAAGACCGCGACCCGTTCTCCTCGTTGGTGTCGGAACTCTTGGTTCCGTCCTCGGCGGGGAGGGGGTCGCGGTCTTCTGAAGTCACGCGGCAGAGCCTAACCAGTGATTGGTCGGACTGCTGATTCTGGACTCTCTCAGATGTCGCGGCGCTCCTTGATCTTTGCGGCCTTGCCGCGCAGGTTGCGCAGGTAGTAGAGCTTCGCGCGACGCACGTCACCGCGGGTGATGACCTCGATCTTCTCGAAGATCGGGGAGTGCAGCGGGAAGGTGCGCTCGACGCCGACGCCGAAGGAGACCTTGCGGACGGTGAAGGTGCGGCCGATGCCGGAGCCCTGCACGCGGAGCACGACGCCCTGGAAGACCTGGACACGCGAGCGGCTGCCCTCGATGACCTTCACGTCGACCTTGATGGTGTCTCCGGCACGGAAGTCCGGGAGGTCGGTGCGCTTGTTGGCGTTGGCCAGTTCGGTGATGACGTTGGTCATTGCTTCTCCTCGCGAGTGCCACAGGTCAACCGCGGAATCATAGTGATCTCGGTGTGGTCCAGACGTGCATGGCCGGCGGCGCCCGCTCCCCCTGTGGCAGGAGGCCTGACGCAGATCCTCCGCATCCTGGCGAGCAGGAGCGGGAGCGATCCTTCTTCGGCCGACTGGGCCAAGGAAGAAGTTTGCCACATCTGCCGGGCCGCCCGAAATCAGCGATCCTTGCCCATCCGCACGACTGAGGACAGCGTCTCGCGCTCCCCCTCGGCGACATAGCCCAGCCCGGCATAGAACGCGACGTTCCCGGCCGCAGTGAAGAGCTGGTACGCCGTGACCTGCGGCGGTGCCATCTCCTCCGCGTGGCCCACCAACCACCGGCCCACGCCGCGGCCCTGCAGGTCCGGCTCGACCATGACCAGGGACAGGTGGGCGAACTCGCCGTGCACCTCGCACCGCACCGAACCGACCAGGCGTCCGGAGTCCCGGACCAGCCAGGTGGTCGCGCCGAGCACGTCCTGGGTCAGCACCTCGAGCGGCTCGTGCAGGGCAGGCTCGAAGGCCCGCCACTGGAGCCGCGCGAACTCCTCCATGTCGCCTGCCCCGGCCAGGGACGCCACCGCGTCGGGGAAGCCGGGGATCCCAGCGGGGTTCCCAGCAGTTCCCACGGTCATCGCCGGCGCTTGGACAGGTGTACGGCGCCGCGCGGCGCCTCTGCGTTGTCGAGGCGGTAGCCCGCCTTGCGATACATCCGCAGGTTGTCGGTGCTGTTGGCCCCTGTGAAGAGCTCGAACCGGGTGGCCTGTGCCGGCGCCAGGGACTCGGCGTACTCCAGGATCCACCGGCCCAGGCCCCGACCCTGCAGGTCCGGGACCACCATCAGCCGACCGATGTCCCAGCTGTCGTCGTGCACCAGTCGGCCGCGGCAGCTGGCGATCAGGCGTCCCTGCGCGCGCACGACGTGGGTGGTCCACTCCGCGATCCCGGCGATGACGTCGTCGAGCGATTCGACCAGGGGCGGGATCACCGCCTCGGGGTTGGCCTGGAGCTCCTGAAGCCAGCAGGCCCGCTGGAGCGTGAAGATCTCTGCGGCATCGGCGCGGGTCGCGGGGCGGATCTCGAGGTCGGACAGGTCACCGATGCCGACCACGGCCGAACCGTGCAGCAGGTCGGGTCGCCGGTCGGCGGTGCGGCGTACGGCCTGGTCGTGGCGCCACTGGGCGATCGCCTTGTGGTTGCCGGACAGGAGCACCGGTGGCACGTCGAGGCCACGCCACTCGGCGGGCTTGGTGAAGACCGGATATTCGAGCAGCCCGTCCTCGTGGGACTCCTCGACCAGGGAGTCGGGGTTGCCCATGAACCCGGGCAGCAGTCGCACCACCGCCTCGGTGATCGCCAGAGCGGCGACCTCTCCCCCGTTCAGGACATAGTCACCGATCGAGATCTCGCGTACGTCGGCCCGCGACGCAGCGTGGTCGATCACCCGCTGGTCGATGCCCTCATAGCGGCCGCAGGCGAAGACCAACCGGTCGTGGGTGGCCAGCTCCCGGGCCATCTCCTGGTTGAACGGTGCGCCACTGGGGGTGGTGAAGATGACCGTCGCGCCATCGATGCCGAGATCGTCGAAGGCTGCGCCGAACGGCTCCGGCTTCATCACCATCCCCGCGCCCCCGCCGTAGGGGGTGTCGTCGGTGGTGTGGTGCTTGTCGGTGGTCCACTGCCGCAGGTCGTGGACGGCGAGCTCGAGCAGCCCCTTGGCCCGCGCCTTGCCGGGCAGCGAGAGCTCGAGCGGAGCGAGATAGTCGGGGAAGATGCTGAGGACGTCGATCCTCATTCAGTCCTCCAGCGGGGTGACCAGCCCGGGGCGGTCGGCGACGACCACGCGGCCGGCGGCAACGTCGACCTCGGGCACCAGCTGCTTCACGAACGGAACCAGTCCGTCGTGGCCGGCGGGCGTGCGGACCTCGAGCAGGTCCTGCGCACCGCCGTGAATGACGCGCGAGACGGTGCCCAGTGGCTGGCCCTCGAGATTCTCGACCTTCAGCCCGATCAGCTGGTGGTCATAGAACTCATCGGGGTCGTCGGGGGTCTCGTCGGCCTGGATGTCTGCGTGGAGCACGATGCCGCGCACGGTCTCGGCAGCGTTGCGGTCGTTGATCTCCTCGAGGCCCAGCAGCAGGACGCCCTGGTGCCACCGGTGGGACGTCACGGTGACCGAGCGCAGGGTGCTCGCCGATCCCTTGGGGGGTTGGGCCCGCAGGGTCTGTCCGACGGCGAAGCGTCGCTCAGGTTCGTCCGTGCGCACGTCGACGGTCACCTCACCGCGGATGCCGTGCGGCTTCCCGATCCTGCCGACGACGAGCTCGATCTTCTCCACGGGGTGGAGCCTAGTTCCTCGCCGCGGACAGTCATATTTCGCTGCGACGTACGCCCGTCAAATGGCGACCGGGCGCCTCCCTCGATGAGGGAGACGCCCGGTGCGGTCGAACTTGTTCAGCGGCGGCGGTCGACGTCCACGAAGTCGATCCGAGCGCCACCACGGCCCGCGAGGGCCGAGATGACGGTGCGGAACGCGGACGCGGTGCGGCCGCCACGACCGATGACCTTGCCCAGGTCGTCGGGGTGCACGCGCACCTCGAGGACCGAGCCGCGGCGCAGCTGCTTGTCCCGGACCTCGACGTCGTCGGGGTTGTCGACGACACCGCGGACCAGGTGCTCGAGAGCGTCAGCCAGCATCCGCTCAGGCCTCGGTGGTCTCGGCGGCCTCGGCCTCGTCGGCGGCGACCGCAGGGGTCTCCGACGCGGGAACCTCGGCAGGAGCCTCGGTGGACTCCTCAGCCTTCTCAGCCTTGTCGGCCTTGGCCTCGGTCTTGTCCTCGGCCTTGTCGGCCTTCTTCTTGGACGTGACCGCGGCGGACTTGGGCTCGTTCTGAGCTTCCTTGAGCGCCTCGTTGAAGACCTCGAGCTTGTCGCGCTTCGGCTCGGCGACCTTGAGTGTGCCCTCGGTGCCCGGAAGGCCCTTGAACTTCTGCCAGTCGCCGGTGATCTTGAGGATCGCGGCAACAGCCTCGGACGGCTGTGCGCCGACACCGAGCCAGTACTGCGCCCGGTCGGAGGTCACGGCGATGAACGACGGCTCCTCCTTGGGACGGTAGGACCCGATCTCTTCGATGACCTTGCCGTCGCGCTTCTTGCGCGAGTCGACAACGACGATGCGGTATTGCGGCACACGGATCTTGCCCATGCGCTTCAGACGAATCTTGACGGCCACGTTTGTGGTGTCTCCTCGGAAATTGTGGTGTGGGTGAGGCGTCGAGAACCGGGTGGGGACCAGGCCTGACGACTCGGCGGATCCCATGCGCCCGGATGAGAGGGTCCGGGTGCGCAGGACTCAGCGGGAGATTCTGCCAGACACTGGGCCGTGGGTCGAAATCCGGTCGGTGTGATCGCTCCGGCAGCCATCGGGGCAGGATGGTGGGATGGATCCCGTCCTGCTCGCCCCTCTCATCATGGTCGCTGCGGTGGCCTTCATCGCCCTGGTCTTCGGCATCATCTTCCATGCAGGTCGTTCCCGTCCTGAGGAGGGCTTGGGACCGCAGTACGACCAGAACGGCTTCCATCCCCCGATCGGCACCTGGAACGCTCAGATCCTTGCCGGACACCTGATCGGCGTGCTGGGCGGCACGGCCGGATCGCAGAATGGCCGGTTCGAGGTCGCACAGGGACTGCTGCACTTCCGTCCCACAGGTGCCACGAAGCCCGCGTGGACGCTTCCCTGCGGCCAGCTCCGGGCGCGGGCACACGGGATGCTGTCGACGGCGGGGGTGACGCTGTGGACGGCACAGGGCGAGATCCGTTGCAACGTGAGCCGCGAGAAGATCAACATCTGGGTCGACAACGACATCAAGGAGATGCGGCAGCCCGCCTATGCGCGCGAGTTCGTCGAGGTGCTCCACGCCAATGGTGCCGGCTGGGGATGAGCGTCCCGACGACTCAAGCCTTCGTCAGTGCCTTCTCGATGTCACCGGCGATCTTCTCCGGCTTCGTGGTCGGCGCATAGCGCTCGATCACCGTGCCGTCGGGGGCAATCAAGAACTTGGTGAAGTTCCACTTGATGCGATTGCCGAGCAGGCCGCCCTTCTGCGAGCGCAACCACGCATAGAGCGGGTGCGCGTCAGCACCGTTCACGTCGACCTTCTCGAACATCTCGAAGGTGACGCCGTAGTTCCGCTGGCAGAAGTCACCGATCTGTTCCGAGTCCCCCGGCTCCTGCCCTGCGAACTGGTTGCAGGGGAACCCGAGCACGGCGAGCCCGCGGTCGGCGTACTGCTGGTGGAGCTTCTCCAGGCCCTCGAACTGCGGGGTCAGGCCGCACTGGGACGCGGTGTTCACCACCAACACCACCTTGCCGCGCCAGGCGTCGAGCGACTGTTCCTCGCCGGTGAGCGTGGTGGCGGTGAAGTCATGGAGCGTGGGCATGTCGGGCCTTCCGGTTGGGCGGATGCTGCCGGTGGTTCGTCGCCACCGCCCCAATGGATGGGAAACCGCTGCGCGACGAGGGGTAACCGTCCACAATTGTGCCGGTGTCCGCACCCGTCCCCCCAGCCCATCCGCCGTACGGCTACGTCCACCCACCTCCGCCCCGGCCCACCGGCAGGCGTCGAGCCAGCGGGTGGTGGTGCCTGGTGCCGGCGAGCTTCTTCCTCGCCGCTCTAGGTGTCTTCGGGTGGGCCTTCGCCGTTCCGTTGATGAACTTCATGGAGTACTACGAGATCCCGGCTGATGACGACACCTACGTGCTCACCGTCGAGGAGGACTCCCTCCAGCTCATCAGCCAGGCCGAGGATGGACGGCTCGAGGGCTGTGAGGTGCTCGACGCGACGACCGGTGACGTGCTCGAGCAACGACCCGTCGAACCCTGGATGGCACAGGTCAATGAGGACTTCGCCTTCTCCAAGGCCCGGTGGACCTTCGAGGCCGGCAGCGGCGACCTGGAGGTCACCTGCTGGGGCAGTGGCGATGTCGAGATCGCGGACGCGCCGGAGCGAGGAGAGGACATCAGGATCCTGATGCTGGTGTTCGGCGTCCCGGCGATCCTGGTCGGACTCGGCGTGATCGCGATGTGCATCTGGCTGATCTTCTTCACCCAGCGGCGACCCGAGCCGAACCCGCGGGTGTGAGAAGCAGCCGACTGGGCACCATGGCCGCATGAGTCAACCGCTGCCCACACATTCTTCTCCCGGCCGCCCGAAGAGCATCAAGGGCCGAGTGATCGCCGGCATCATCTGCATCGTGCTGGCCGTTCTCGGCGTGGTCGCGAGCCTTGTCTTCCTGATCGCCGGGCTCTTCTCGGTCGACGGCGACGTTCCCGTCGACGGGCAGCCGCACACGGTCTCGCTCGACTCCGAGGCCGAACGGATGGTCTTCGTGCAGGACGGCGCCACGATCCGGTGCAGCGTCCTCGATGAGGACGGCACTCCGGTCGAGCTCGACGAGGTGCGCGGTGAGTTCACCAAGAGCGTGAACGGGGAGGACCGGGTCGGCGTCTGGAGCTTCACTCCCCCGGGCGACTCGGTCGAGGTCACCTGCACGGGCGACGACCAGCTCGACGTCGAGGTCGGCCCCTCCGCGATCAGCGGCTCACGGATGGCCATCATGGGCATCGGGTTCGGCCTCTCCTCGCTCCTCGGCGTGATCGGACTGATCCTGCTGATCACTGCCCTGGTGAGGTGGAGCCGACGCTCACGGTCCTGACTGCTCAGGCCTTGACCACGACGCCTCGCAGGACGATCGCGCTCGGCTCGAAGAGCACCGACAGGTCCGCGATCGGATCGCGCGGATAGACCACGAAGTCCGCAGGCGCACCCTCGGCGAGGTCGGCGTTCCAACCGAGCCACTCGCGTGCCCGCCAGGACGCGGCCCCGAGCGCCTCCTGGGCGGTGAAGCCGAGGTCGCGCATGGCGATGACCTCTCCGGCGAGGTTGCCGTGGCGGGACACCCCGCCACCGTCGGAGCCGGCATACATCGCCACCCCTGCGTCGTGCGCCGCCATCAGCGTGCGTCGCCGCCGGGCGAAGAGGTCGTCCATTGTCTCGGCATAGCGCGGGAACTTCGCCCGGCCGGCCTCGGCGTGCTCGGGGAACTTCTCCAGCTGCATCACGGTCGGCACCAGCGCAGTGCCGCGGGCGACCATCTGCTCGATCAGGTCCTCACTCAGCCCGGTGCCGTGCTCGATGCAGTCGATGCCGGCCTCGATCAGCCCCGGCAGCACGGCGTTCCCGAAGCAGTGCGCGGTCACCTTCGCGCCGTGCTCGTGCGCGACCCGGATGGCCTCGGCAAACACCTCGGGCGGGAAGCTCGGGGTCAGGTCACCGTCCTCACGCGAGATCCAGTCCCCCACCAGCTTCACCCAGCCCTCACCGCGCTGCGCCTGGACGGCGACCTCGGCAGCAAGGTCGGCGGGCTCCACCTCGGCTGCGTAGTTGCGGATGTAGCGCTTTGTGCGGGCGATGTGCCGGCCGGCGCGGATCAGCCGCGGCAGGTCCTCGCGCTCGTGGATCCAGCGGGTGTCGGAGGCCGAGCCGCAGTCCCGGATAAGCAGCGCTCCCCCGTCGCGGTCGTCGATCGCCTGCTGCTCGGTCTCCTGATCGGTCGTCGCTCCGTTGTCGTCGAGGCCGAGGTGGCAGTGGGCGTCCACCAGTCCCGGCACGATCCAGCCCTCGACGGCCGAGTCGGCACCCGCCTGCTTCTCATAGGTGACGGTCCCGTCCACGACGTACAGCTCGCGTGCCTCGCCATCGGGAAGCACCGGACCGGAGAACTTCAGCGCAGTCATGTGCCGACCGTAACCGACCGTGCCCGCCTGCGGACGCCTCAGAGCTGGTCGAGCAGCCAGGACGGAGACATCGCCATCGCCCCGGCGCCCTGCACCAGCGCGCGCAGCAGTTGGTCGGCGGTGACCACCGTGACCCGGTGACCAGCGGCGACCGCGTCGCGGGTCTCGGCGACGATGGTGTCGTCGCCGGCACCCTTCGCGTGCACGGTGCGCACGTGTCCGTCGCGACCCGCCTTCACGCCGCCCTTGGCAGCGCCCTCGAGCACCAGCACGATCCGGTCGTACGTCGTGTCGGCCACCATCACCTGCTCGTGCAGGCGTCGCGCCGCACCGGAGCGGTCCTTCCACCAACCGTCAGGACGGGACCCGACGACGTTGGCGGCATCGATGACCAGGACGGTCGCCATGGATCAGCCCCTGCCTCAGCCCTGACTCACTTGAGGAACTTGGAGAAGTCCTTGGGCAGGTCGAGGTTGGCCGCAGCGGTCTCGTAGTCGACGCCGTCCGCGCCGCCGAACGGGTTCGCGCCCGAGGAAGCGGCCTTCTCCTTCGCCGCGGCCTGCTGGGCAGCAGCCTTGGCCGGGTTGCCCGAGACGCGCTTCTTCTTGCCCTGCTGCTGCTTCTTCTGCTTGCCCTTGCCGACGCCGCCGCCCATCCCGGGCATCCCGGGCATCCCGGGCATGCCGCCGCCGCGCGCCATCTGCTGCATCATCTTGCGGGCCTCGAAGAAGCGGTCGACCAGCGTGTTCACGTCGGAGACCTGGGTGCCCGAGCCCTTGGAGATGCGCAGCCGGCGCGAACCGTCGATCATCTTCGGGTTCTCGCGCTCGCCGGGCGTCATCGACTGGATGATCGCCTGGATCCGGTCGATCTCCTTCTCGTCGAAGTTCTCCAGCTGATCGCGGAACTGGCCCATCCCGGGCAGCATGCCCATGATCTTGGTCAGTGAGCCCATCTTGCGGATCTGCTGCATCTGGGCGAGGAAGTCGGTCAGCGTGAAGTCACCGCCACCGGCGAGCTTCTCGGCCGCCTTCTGCGCCTCCGCGGCGTCGAAGGTCTTCTCCGCCTGCTCGATCAGGGTGAGCATGTCGCCCATGTCGAGGATGCGCGAGGCCATCCGGTCGGGGTGGAAGAGGTCGAAGTCGGTCATCTTCTCGCCGTTGGAGGCGAACATGACCGGCTTGCCGGTGATCGAGGCGATCGAGAGCGCCGCGCCACCACGGGCGTCACCGTCGAGCTTGGTCAGCACGACGGCGTCGTAGCCGACGCCCTCCTGGAAGGCGAGCGCGGTGTTGACCGCGTCCTGGCCGATCATGGCGTCCACGACGAAGAGCACCTCGTCGGGCTGGACGGCGTCACGGATGTCGGAGGCCTGCTGCATCAGCTCGGCGTCGATGCCCAGGCGACCGGCGGTGTCGACGATCACCACGTCGTGGAGCTTGCGCTTGGCCTCCTCGATCGCCTCGCGCGCCACTGCCACCGGGTCGCCGACGCCGTTGCCGGGCTGGGGAGCGAAGACCGGGACACCGACCCGCTCACCGTTGACCTGGAGCTGGTTGACGGCGTTGGGTCGCTGCAGGTCGGCGGCGACCAGGATCGGGGACTTGCTCTGGTCCTTGAGCCACAGCGCGAGCTTGGCGGCCAGGGTCGTCTTGCCGGCACCCTGGAGGCCGGCGAGCATGATCACCGTGGGGCCGGTCTTGGCATAGCGCAGGCGGCGGGTCTCGCCACCGAGGATGTTGACGAGCTCCTCGTTGACGATCTTGATGATCTGCTGCGCCGGGTTCAGCGCCTGGCTGACCTCGGCGCCGCGGGCCCGCTCCTTGACCGCGCCCACGAACTCCTTGACCACGGGGAGGGCGACGTCGGCCTCGAGCAGCGCGATGCGGATCTCGCGCGCGGTGGCGTCGATGTCGGCTTCGGAGAGCTTGCCCTTGCCGCGGAGGTTCTTGAAGGTGTCGGCAAGACGGTCAGAAAGAGTCGCGAACAAGTTTCGGGTTCCCTGGTCTCGAAGGATGCGGTATCGAAGGACGGGGTGCGGCGTTTCCGCACGTCACTCAGTGTCCCAGCCTAACCGCCGCAAGTGTCCGAGCGGGAAACCACTGACGCCGTGGGCGGTCAGGACCCGGGCTGCTCGTGGTGCGTCAACCGCTTGCGTACGGCGTGCGCGGCCTCGGCGGACCTCTCGTCGCTGAGCGCACCCGCCCCGGGCTCCTGGAGATAGAACACGTCCATCGCCTGCGGCCCGAGGGTGTCGACGTGGGCGGACCGGACCGAGATCCGCAAGCCCGCCAGTGCCGAGCACACCTCGTGCACCACTCCCGGCCGGTCGTCGGTGCGCACTTCCAGGACGGTGGCACTCTGCGAGGCTTCCGGCCGTACGACGACACTCGGCGCCAGCCGGGTCGTGCCGGCCCGCTTCAGCCTGGCCGCCGCGTCGATCCGGCCGTCCGCGATCGCCGCGATCCGTTGGCGAAGCACCCTGGCATCCAGGTGCTGGTCGGCGACCTGCCACTCGGAGACGCCGTACTCCTCCTGCGTCCACGCCCGCGCCGCCAGCACCGAGGTGCGCTGCAGCGCCAGCATCGCGGCGGCATCCGCGAGCAGGCCGATCCGGTCGCCGGAGACCACCATCACCCGGGCCCCGTCACCGGTGAGCGCCACGTCCACGACGATCCCGGACGGATCCGAGCGCACACTCGCCGGGATCGTCACCTGGGGCTGGATGAGCCGTGGTGCGCCCGTGCGGTCCCCGCTGTCAGCCAGCGCAGCCTCGCAGCGCCGGGCCAACCGCTCCACCAGCCCGGCCCGCCAGGACGACCAGGCCTTTGTCGAGGTGGCTCGGGCGTCGGCCTCGGTGAGTGCCAGCAGCAACGACAGCGCTTCGGTCGAGGTGACCCGGGCGGTGATCGCAGCGACCGTTGCCGGGTCGTCCGGGTCGCGCGTGGTGGCTGTCTCGGCCAGCAGCAGGTGCCAGCGCACGAGCGTGCCGATCAGGCCGATCTCGCCGTCGTCGAAGCCCAGCCGGGCGGCCACCTCGCGGGCGATCGGCTCGCCAGCCGTCGAGTGGTCCCCCAACTCTCCCTTGCCGATGTCGTGCAGGAGCGCGGCCACGAGCAGCACGTCGGGTCGCGCGACCCGGCGGATCAGGGCACTGGCCTCGATGCAGGTCTCGACGACGTGGCGATCGACGGTGAAGCGGTGGATGGCTGAGGCGTGCGGGAGGGTCCGGATCGGTTCCCACTCGGGGAGGAGTCGCTGCAGTCCCCCGGTCTGCTCCAGGGTCTCCCACACCGCCAGCAGGCCGCGGCCTGAGGCGAGCAGCCGGACCAGCAGCTGACGTGCCTCGACCGGCCAGGGCGTGCGCATCGGCGGGCATTCGGCGACCACCCGGGCCGCCGTCGCCGGCGCCAGCACCAGGTCCCGCTCGGCTGCCTCGGCACACACCCGGAGCAGGAGCAGCGGGTCCCGGTCGGGTCGTGCCCTTCTCTCCAGCACCACTTCGCCCTTGGAGATCGCAACCCCGTGCCCGATCGGGTCGAGATCCGGCCGGCGGGCACCGACCGCGCGCGGTCGTTCGAGCACGTCCTCGACGCGGCGCCAGGTGAGGCGGGAGATGTGGGTGATCCTCCGGCCGGCACGACGGATCCGGACCTGCGCCGCGAGCGGGTCATCGTCGAGCAGGGCCCAGGTCTCCGGAGTGATCCGGTCGTTCGGTCGTCCGTGCAGGGCCTGGACCAGGTCACGCACGTCGAGCAGCTCGCGACGACACGACTCAAGCTCGACGTGTGGTGCATCGACCAACCAGGTCGCCACCAGCGCCTTGATCACGGTCGCGTCGCGCAGCCCGCCCAGCGCCTCCTTGAGATCGGGCACCGAGGCATGGGCCAGCTCCCCCATCAGCACGTGCCGCTGGGTGACCAGCTCACGCAGCTCGGGCAACCGCCGGCGAGCCTCGCGCCGCCACTGCGCGAGCATCGTGGTCCGCACCCGCAGGGCGAGGTTGGGGTCCCCGGCCAGGAACCGCACGTCCTGCATGCCGAGCGCCACCTTGAGGTCGTCGCCGGCCGCAGCGATCGTCTCCGAGACCGTGCGGACCGAGTGGTCCAGGCGGACCCCCGCGTCCCAGATCGGGTACCAGACCTGTTCGGCCAGCTCCCCCACCCGCACGGCGTCGTCGTGGAGCAGCACCACGTCGAGGTCCGAGTGCGGCGCCAACTCGGCGCGGCCGTATCCGCCGACTGCCACCAGCGCAACACCGGTCCGCGGCCCGTCGAGGTCGTCGTACGCCGTGGCGCAGAGTGTGTCGGCCCGTGCGGTGCGGGCGGCGCGTTCAGCGGCAGTCATGGAGTCTCCTGGCAGGCGAATGACACACGCCGGCACCCGACCCTGCGTGAGGATCGGGCACCGGCGTCAGTGTGAACTCGAGAACGGTTCGCTCAGATCGCGGCTTCGTCGCGATCTCCGGTGCGGACCCGGACCACCGTCTCGACGGGGCTGATCCAGACCTTGCCGTCCCCGATCCGGCCGGTGGCGGCGGTCTTGACGATGATCCCGACCACGTCGTCGGCGTCGGCGTCGTCGACCACGATCTCGATCCGGATCTTGGGGACCAGAGCGATGTCGTACTCCGCCCCGCGGTAGACCTCCGTGTGGCCCTTCTGCCGGCCGTAGCCGCTGACCTCGCTCACGGTCATGCCCGTGACGCCGAAGGTCTCGAGGGCTTCGCGGACGTCCTCCCACTTGTGCGGCTTGATGACCGCGGTGACCAGCTTCATGCTTCTGCTCCTTCGGAGACGGGGGCCTTGGTGGACAGCGTGGATCCTCCCAGGAGGCTGCGTCGACCCGCAGTGCCGACGAAGTCGTAGGCGGACTCGCCGTGCTCGGCGAAGTCGATGCCCTCGACCTCCTCGTCCTCGGTGATCCTCCAGCCGATGGTGTACTTGATGGCCAGGGCGATCACCAGGGTGGCGACGGCCGACCAGACGATCGCGAACAGGGCCACCACGGTCTGGATGACGAGCTGCTTTGCGCCGTCGCCGTAGAACAGGCCGCCGCTGGTGGCCAGGAAACCGATGCCGATGGTGCCGATGAGTCCGGCAACCAGGTGCACGCCGACGACGTCGAGCGAGTCGTCATAGCCGAGCTTGTACTTGAGCCCGACCGCCAGGGCCGCAGCGGCACCGGCGACGACACCGAGGATCAGCGAGCCGACCGGGGACAGTGCGCCACAGGCCGGGGTGATGGCGACCAGACCGGCGACGACACCCGAGGCGGCACCGAGGCTGGTGCCCTTCCCGTCGCGGATCTTCTCGACCAGCAGCCAGCCGATCATGGCAGCGGCGGTGGCGGCGGTGGTGTTGACCCAGACCAGGCCAGTCTCGCCGACGAAGTTGGCGGCGAAGGCTGCACTGTTGGTGTAGAACTCGCCCTCCTCGCCGCCGACACCGGCAGTGGCGCCCGGGACGAAGGAGCCGACGTTGAAGCCGAACCATCCGAACCACAGCAGGCCGGCGCCGATCATCGTGAGCGGCAGGTTGTGCGGCTTCATCGACTCCTTGCCGAAGCCCTTGCGGGCACCGATGACAAGGGCCAGGACCAGGCCTGCGACACCGGCGTTGATGTGCACCACGGTGCCGCCGGCGTAGTCGAGCGGGACGATCTCCGCGACGGCCTCGGCGCCCTCGCCGACGGTCCCGAAGATCATCGCGGCCAGGCCGTCCGGGTTGCCGGACAGGAACCCGCCGCCCCACACCTGGTGGGCCAGGGGGAAGTAGGACAGCGTGACCCAGATCGGGATGAAGAGCATCCAGGTGGAGAACTTCACCCGGTCGGCGATCGCGCCGCTGATCAGGGCCGCGGTGATCACGGCGAAGGTCAGCTGGAAGGCGACGGTGAGGTAGGCCGACGGGTCGATGTCGGTCAGGCCGAAGAGTGCGAACGGATCGGCGAAGAAGGTGCCGACCGCGCCTCCGGCGATCTCTCCGTCCGTGCTTGCGGTGATCGAGCTGTAGGACATCGAGAAGCCCCACAGGATGTAGACGATGCTGATCGCGCCCATCGCCCCGAACGACATCATCATCATGTTCAGGATCGACTTGGACCGCGTCATGCCGCCGTAGAACAACGCCAGACCAGGCGTCATCAGCAGGACGAGGGACGCGGAAGTGAGAACCCAGGCTGCGTGGCCGGTGTCCATGGAACCTCCAGTTGTGCGTTCACGGTTGGAGCCGGAGTTCCTCGTCCGACCTCGGTGTCGGCAGGCTCCTGCTCGGTGGTGAAACCTTCACCCCTGGAGATTTCGGCGTACGCGCTCGCATGTTGCGTTCACGAAACGAGTGCGCGCCGGGTGTTACTTCCATGTTTCGTCGATCTCACCGCGCGGGTCACCCGGGTTGGGCCGCCCGGGTGTCAGGGCGGTGTCAGCCCAGCAGTGCGTCGACGAACGCCTCGGGCTGGAAGGGAGCCAGGTCGTCGGCGCCCTCACCCAGGCCGACGAGCTTGACCGGTACGCCGAGCTCGCGCTGCACGGCGACCACGATGCCGCCCTTGGCCGAGCCGTCGAGCTTGGTGAGCACGATCCCGGTGACGTTGACGATCTCGGAGAAGACGCGGGCCTGGATCATCCCGTTCTGGCCGGTGGTTGCGTCCAGGACCAGCAGCACCTCGGTAACCGGGGCCTGCTTCTCGATGACTCGCTTGACCTTGCCGAGCTCGTCCATCAGGCCGGCCTTGTTCTGCAGGCGACCGGCGGTGTCGACCAGGACGACGTCGGTGCCCTGCTCCACGCCCTGCTTGACCGCCTCGAAGGCGACGCTGGCGGGATCCGAGCCCTCGGGGCCCTTCACGACGGGTACGCCGACCCGCTCACCCCACGTCGCCAGCTGCTCGACGGCAGCTGCGCGGAAGGTGTCGGCCGCACCGAGCACGACCGAGCGCTCGTCGGCGACCAGGATCCGCGAGATCTTGCCGACTGTGGTGGTCTTGCCGGCGCCGTTCACACCGACGACGAGCACGACACCGGGCTTGCCGTCCTGACCGGTGACCTGGAGTCCGCGGTCCATGGACGGGTCGACCAGGTTGATCAGCTCCTCGCGGAGCACCTCTCGCGGGGTGCCGGCGTCATTGCCCTCGACGCGGAGGCGGGTGCGCAGCTTCTCGACGAGCTCCTGGGTCGGCTTGACCCCGATGTCCGCGGTGAGCAGGACGTCCTCGATGTCCTCCCAGGTGTCCTCGTCGAGACGGTCCCTGGAGAGCAGGGCGAGCAGACCCCGGCCCAGGCTTCCCTGGGATCGGGAGAGTCGCTGGCGCAGCCGCACCAGCCTGCTGGCAGTGCCTTCCGGCTTCTCCAGCGTGGGGGCCGACGGCTCCACCTCGACCGGAGCGGGCTCGAGGCCCGGCTCAACACCCGGCTCGACCTGGGTCGGCGGGGCGGAGGTCTCCTCGCGCGGTGGCGCGATGACATCGGTGCCCTCGGACGGCTTCTTCCGCCGACCGAGTCCGCTGACCAGGCCAGCGATGGCGAGCACGCCGACAACGGCGATCGCGATGATCAGATAGAGCCAGTCACCCAGGAAATCCATGGACCGAATCCAACCAGAGAGCTCAGCGCTGGTCGATGGTGGGGACCGCGTCGACCGTCTTCTTCATGGCCGCGCCCACCCAGGGCAGCGCGGGCACGTCCTGGCCGCGGTGGGGGAAGGCGACATAGAGCATGACCACTCCGGCGACGAGCACGATTGCGAACATCACCACGATGATGGGGAGCAAGGACAGCCCTTCTCAAGACAACTCGGACAACGGCTTCCAGACTCGCACAACGGTGGTGAGCCCCAAACCGGCTCGCGAGGCGACAGTGAGGTGGATCACACCAGGTCAGGCACGCAAGAGCGGTTCCACCGCCGCGCGGATCTCCTGCGGCATCGGCACGACCGGGCGATTCCCGGCGCCGTGCTCGTTGTCGACATAGACGTGCACGAAGCGACCCTCGGCCGCGGCCTCGTCCGAGTCGCCCTGGAAGAGCCCGATCCGATAGACGATCGAGGACGTACCGACCTTGTCCACGACCAGGCCCATCTCGATCGGCTCGGGGAACCCGATCTCGCGGAAGTAGCGGCACGAGGTCTCCGCGACGACGCCGATCTGCGGCAGCAGCCGGACGTTGACCCCGGTCGCCTCGAAGAGGTGCGCGTTCACCGCGGTGTCGAAGAGCTCGTAGTAGGTCGCATTGTTGAGGTGACCGTAGGCGTCGTCGTCGCGCCAGCGCGTGGTCACGGTCCGCCAGGCGACATAGTCGGCACGGGTGGGCAGCGGGGGGCGTTCACTCACCCGAGCAGCCTAGCCTCGCCCCGCGTCTCGGGACGCACCGGCAACCCGCTGCGGACGCGCTCCTCGCTCAGCCCTCGTTGCGCAGCCGCTGGCTGATCACCGCTGAGACGCCGTCGCCGCGCATGGTCACGCCGTAGAGGGCGTCGCCGACCTCCATCGTCCGTTTCTGGTGGGTGATCACCAGGAGCTGGGAGTTCTCGCGGAGCTCCTCATAGATCTCCAGCAGGCGGCCGAGGTTGGTGTCGTCCAGGGCGGCCTCGACCTCGTCGAGGATGTAGAACGGCGAGGGGCGGGCCTTGAACAGCGAGACCAGGAAGGCGACGGCGACCAGGGAGCGCTCGCCACCGGAGAGCAGGGAGAGGCGCTTGACCTTCTTGCCGGCCGGACGGGCCTCGACCTCGATGCCGGTGTTGAGCATGTCCCCCGGGTCGGTGAGCACGAGCTTGCCCTCACCACCGGGGAAGAGCCGCTTGAAGACGTGGTCGAAGGCGACCCGGACGTCCTCCCAGGCCTCGGTGAAGACCTGCTCGACGCGCTGGTCCACCTCACGCACGATGTCGAGCAGGTCCTTGCGGGTCTTCTTCAGGTCCTCCAGCTGCTCGGTGAGGAACTTGTGCCGCTCCTCCATCGCCGAGAACTCCTCCAGGGCGAGCGGGTTCACCCTGCCGAGCATCGAGAGCGCACGCTCGGCCGCACGCAACCGCTTGGTCTGCTCGTCGCGGTCGTAGGCAGTGGGCTCGGGAGTCTCCTCGCCCTCGGGCACCTCACCGGCGAAGGGGATCGGGTTCTGTGGGCCGTAGTCCGTGACCAGCCCATCCGGGTCGAGACCGAGCTCCTCGAGCGCGCGTTCCTCCAGCTGCTCGATCCGCATCCGCTGCTGGGTCCGTGCCATCTCGTCGCGGTGGACGGAGTTCACCAGCTCGTCGTGCTCGCGAGCCAGGTCGCGCAGGCGGGCGCGGATCTCGAGCAGCTGCTGCTCGCGTGCGGTCCGCGACTGCTCCACCTCGGCGCGCGCCTTGGCGGCGGTGTCTATCGAGACATCGAGGTGCTCCAGGACGGCAGCGACCCCGAGGCCCACGGCCTCGGCCGCCTTGCCCTCGCGGACCAGGCGTTCGTGACGCTCGCGTGCCTTGGCACGGGCCTCACGCTCCTGGCGCGCCGCACGGAGAAGTCCGTCGGCACGGCCGTGCAGGGCCCGGGCGCGCTCCTCGGAGGTACGCAGGGCCAGACGCGAATCCATCTCTGCCTGGCGGGCATCACGCGCAGCCTGGGCGAACTGCTCGCGGACGCTGGTGTCCGGCTCCTCCTCGGGAGCCTCCTCGGCAGCGGTGAGCCGCGCCTCCAGGTCGGCCAGGCCGGCAAGGTCCTTCTCGCGCGCCTGACGGGCGTTCTCGATCGACTTGATCAGTCGCTCGGCCTCACCACGGGCTGAGCGGGCGGTGGAGCCGTACTGGCCGAGCTCCTCGGCCACTGCGGCCAGGGTCGCGTCGGACTCGTGCAACTTGGCAAGAGCGACGTCGACACGCTTTTGCGCCTCGAGTCGCTCTGCTTCCATCCGTGAGGTCTCGAAGGCCAGCCGCTCCGCGTCGGCGGCCGCCTCCCCCAAGGCGCGCGCGGCCTCGTCGACCGCGGCCTGGATCTCGATCAGGGACTGCTGCTTGGCCGAGCCGCCGGAGGCGAAGTGTGTGCCGATCTGGTCGCCGTCGCGGGTCACCGCGGTGACGTCGGGCAGCTCGGCAACCAGGCTGCGTGCCGCGGAGAGATCGTCCACGACGGCCACCTTGAACAGCAGACGGGTGAGCGCGGCGCGCAGCTCGGCGGGGCTCTCCACCACGTCGATCGCGTACGTCGCCGTACCCGGCAGTCCGGGCCAGTCACCATCGGCGCCGGAGAGCTCGGCGGCGCCACCGAGGAGCAGCCCTGCTCGGCCGAGGTCATCGGTCTTGAGGCGATCGATGGCCCCCAGGGCCGCCTCGGAGCTCGCCACGGCGACGGCGTCCGCTGCCTGGCCCAGCGCGACGGCAACGGCCGTCTCGTAGCCACCGCGCACGGACAGCAGCGCCGCGACCGAACCCAGCAGGCCAGAGACGGAGTCGGTGGCCGCCAGCAGTGCACCCGCGCCGTCCTTGCGGTCCAGGCCCATCTCGAGGGCCTCCTTGCGCGCGATCAGGGCCGACCGGGTGCGGTCCGCCTGGGTCGCCTCGTCGCGGGCCTTGGCCAGCCGCTCCTCGAGGTCGTCCAGCTGTGCGGAGGCGGCCTCGTGCTCCGCGTCGAGCCCCTCCTCCCCCGCGTCGAGGCCGGCCACCCGGGTCTCCAGCGCGGTGTAGTCGCGCTGCGCCCGATCGGCGCGGGCCTCGGCCTCCTCACGCGCCTGGGTGAGGCGGCCGATCTCCTCGTCGGCGGCGGCAGCACGGGACTTGAGCGCGTTGACCTGGCCGTGCAGACGGGCCAGCCCCTCACGGCGGTCGGCCGCTGCGCGCTGGAGCCCGGCAACGCGGCGTTCCTCCTCGGCAGCCGCGTCCTCGGCCGCCTTGCGTGCGGTGACGGCGTCGCTCATCGCCGAGCGCTGGCTCTCCAGCTCGGCGTCGATCTGCTTCTCCTGCTCCCCCACTCGCGCGGCTTCCGCCTCGAGCTGCTCGGGATCGCGACCGTTCTGCTGGCCCGGAGCCTCTGCCGTCGACGTGGCGTTGCGGACCCGCTCGGCCGCTAGCGACTGGGTGCCGCGCAGACGCTCACGCAGGCCGGACAGGGCGAACCAGGTCTCCTGGGCGCGGGACAGGGCGGGCAGGTCCTCACGCAGGGCCGCCTCGACCTTCGCCTCGTGCTGGCGGGTCTCCTCGAGACTGGACTCCACCTGCGCCCGTCGTTGGAGCAGGACGGACTCGTCGGCCATGTCCTGTTCCAGCGAGGTGCGTGCGGTGACCAGGTCGTCGGCAAGCAGTCGGGCCCGCGCATCACGGACATCCGCCTGCACCGTGGCTGCCTTGCGGGCGACCTCGGCCTGGCGACCCAACGGCTTGAGCTGGCGGCGGATCTCGCTGAGCAGGTCGGCGAGACGGTTCAGGTTGCCGTCGGTCGAGTCCAGCTTGCGAAGCGCCTTCTCCTTGCGCTTGCGGTGCTTGAGCACACCCGCGGCCTCCTCGATGAACCCGCGGCGGTCCTCGGGGGTGGCATGCAGGATCTGGTCGAGCTGACCCTGACCGACGATGACGTGCATCTCTCGTCCGATGCCGGAGTCGGAGAGCAGCTCCTGCACGTCCAGGAGGCGACAGTTGTTGCCGTTGATCGCATAGTCGGAGCCACCGTTGCGGAACATCGTCCGGCTGATGGTGACCTCGGCGTAGTCGATCGGGAGCGCGCCGTCGGAGTTGTCGATGGTCAGCTGCACCTCGGCCCGTCCCAGCGGGGGGCGCCCCGAGGTGCCGGCGAAGATGACGTCCTCCATCTTGCCGCCGCGCAGCGACTTGGCACCCTGTTCGCCCATCACCCAGGCCAGGGCGTCGACGACGTTGGACTTGCCCGAGCCGTTGGGCCCGACGATGCAGGTGATGCCGGGCTCGAGCTGGAGTGTGGTGGACGACGCGAAGGACTTGAAGCCCTTGAGCGTGAGGCTCTTGAGGTACAACGTGTGGCTCCTCGCGGCGGCAGTCGGGCAGCGTCCAGTGTCGGCATCCATCTGTCGCTGAACGACGAATCTTTGCAGCAGCGCCGTGGGGAAGATCAGCACCGCCGAGATTACACGTCGCGGCCGTCCAGCAGCCGTTGCCACAGGCCACGTGCGTCGTCCGTGTCGGGCAGCAGGCCGGGGCGCGCCCGCACGTGCGGAGCCAGTACGGCGACCGCGGGTGCCAGGTCGCTGACCAGCTGCCGGTTCAGTGCGACTCCCACGCGCCGCCCTTGGTGTTCACCGAAGACCTGGAGGGTCGTGAAGCGCTTGGCGATGCCGGTCGCGACGGTTTCCCCGGGGACAACGCGGGTCATCTCGTCGAGTCGCACCTCGCGCCACACCTTGCCACCGCGCAGGGCGGTGATCGCCTGCGGTCCGACGTAGAAGCGCAGGGAGCGGATGATCAACCCGATCCAGATCGGCAGCGCGACCAGCACCACTGCCATCACCACCAGGACAGCGACTGCGCCCGGGCGCGGGTCCGCGATCACCTTGGGTGCGAAGGAGAGCGTGGGGAGCAGCATCACGGCACCACAGACCAGCGCGGCGGTGTCGAAGAAGTGGGTGCGCTCGAGCTCGACCGTGCCATCCGGTCCGGGTGTCATCGTGCCTCCTGTGTCGCGCCTGGATCATCGTCACTGTCGGCGTGCGCGATGTGTGGCATCTGTCGCCAGATCAGCGCGACCAGCATTCCCGAGCCGACGAACCCGAACCAGAACGGCGCCGTGATTCCCCACAGACCGGCGATCACGCCGCCCACCGCCGTACCGATCACCATGGATCCGAAGACCCCGACCAGGTAGACACTGCCCACCCGGCCCTGGAACTCGGTGGGGACTGCCCGCATCCGGACGGTCCGCGACGTGGTGCCCCAGACGAAGGCATGGGCACCGAAGACGAACAGGATGACCAGTGCGAGGCTCCCGGAGCGGTTCAGCGCGAGCGCCAGGTGGGTGAAGGTCTCGATGAGCAGCCCGACCCGCATGATGTTGCCCAGGCTGTAGCGACGCTCGAGCCAGCCGTACATGCCCAGTCCCAGCAGCCCACCGACGGCCGCAGCGGTGGTGAGCAGGCCGAAGCCGACCTCGCCCATGTCCAGGGTCTTCACCGCATAGAGGACCAGCACCGACCAGGCCGCGCCGTAGGTGATGTTGAAGGTGACAATGGTCAGGGTCAGGGTGCGGACGGCGCGATGGTGCCAGGTCCACCGCAGCCCCTCCATGATGTCGTCGCGGACGCGGCGCTGCTCACGCACCGGAGGCGGCGGGATCTGCATCCGCCCGATCAGCAGCGCCGAGAGCAGGACGAAGACGGCCTGGGTGACGAACGGCCAGACCAGACCGGCGGTGAACAGGGCCGCGCCCAGGGGCGGCCCGAGCATCTGGTTGACAGTGACGAAACCGGCCATCAGCCGAGCGTTGGCCACGCCGAGGTCCCGTTTGTCGACCACCATCGGCAGCAACGTGGACGAGGTCGTGTCGGCGAACACCTCCGAGGTGCCGAAACAGAAGAGCGCGACCAGCACCACGCCGACGGAGAGCACGTCGCCGGCGATCGCGGCGACCAGCACGGCGAGGGCCAGGACACGGAGCAGGTCGACGGTGATCACCAACCGGCGCCGGTCGAGACGGTCGGCCACCGCCCCGGCGTACAGGCCGAAGAGCAACCAGGGCAGTCGCTGGACCAGCACGCCCATCGCGACCAGGAACGGGTCGTGCGTCTGGGAGGCGATCAGCAGCGGGCCAGCGGCCAGCGCCACGCCGTCACCGATCTGGGAGGTCCACGAGGATCCGATGAGCCACCGGAAGTTCGTCCCCATCCGCTTGGGCGCGACGATTTCGAGGATGCGGCTCACAAGCAGGGCACGCTATCCGGAGTCGTTCGATCGAGCCCAACCCACGACGCGTCGCTGGCTGGGCACTGACAGCCGGGTCAGGCCGGCTGCATCTCCTCGACGGGCTCGAGGAGATCGGCGGAGCGGGCTGCGAGGAGGGCGTCGTTCTCCTCGCTGAGGCGGGTCACCAGTGCCTCGAGGTCCGCGACCCGCTCACGCAGGTTGCGGTTCTCGCGGGCGAGGCGATCGACCGGGAGTCGAGAGGTGTTCCGCGGGTCGCTGCTCATGTAGCCGAGAAGCGCCTTGGCCATTCAATGCCTCCGAAGGATGGGTGGTGATGGGCGCGTTTGGCCCGTCTTCAAGAGTCCCACCGGCTCCAGTTCTGGTCAACTCGCGAGGGAGCCCCGCCCTATCGTGACCGCTGGTCAGGTACGACGGCGGCGCGGGGCCGGCTGGCAACTCGGGCAGAAGTACGACGAGCGGTTCATGAACGCCACTCGACGGATCGCAGTGCCGCACTCGTGGCAGGCCTCCCCCTCGCGGCCATAGGCGTTCAGCGAGCGGTCGAAGTAGCCGCTCTCGCCGTTGACGTTGACATAGAGCGCGTCGAACGAGGTTCCGCCCTGCTCCAGGGCGAGGCGCATCACGTCGGTGGCGTGCCCGGCCAGCTCGCGGACCTGCTTCGCGCTCAGTCGCTCACCGGGTCGCTCGCCGTGGATGCGGGCGCGCCACAGCGCCTCATCGGCATAGATGTTGCCGACTCCGCTGACCAGCGTCTGGTCCAGCAGGAGCCGCTTGATCGCCGAACTCCGTCTGCGCACGCGGGCCACGAAGTCGTCCAGGTCGAACTGGTCGTCGAGCAGGTCGCGCGCGATGTGCGCGATCTCCGGTGGCAGGTCGGCGCCGCCGAGCGAGGTGGCCAGGCCGCCGAACATCCGCTGGTCGACGAAGCGCAGCTCGCGTTCCTCGGCCGTGCCGCCGTCGAGGAGGAGCCGGACGCGCAGGTGCTTCTCGGCCGGCGCGTTGGTGGGCTGGACCAGCATCTGGCCGCTCATCCCGAGGTGGGCCAGGACCGCGTCGCCCGAGTCGAGCGGGAGCCAGAGATACTTCCCGCGGCGGTGTGCTGCGCGGATCGTGCGGCCGGTGAGGGACGCGACGAAGCCGGTCGAACCGCCGGGGTCACGGCGTACCGGACGGGTGTGCAGGACCTCGACGTCGCTGATCGTGGCGCCGACCGCGTGCGTCTCGAGTCCGCGGCGGACCACCTCGACCTCGGGCAGCTCGGGCACAGGGGCTCCGGCCGGTCAGTCCGACGAGGCCGCAGCGCCGTCGGCGGAGGTGTCCTCGCCGGCAGGGCGGTGAGCCTCGTCGATCTCGCCGTACGCCGTCTCAGCAGCCTGCTGCTCGGCTTCCTTCTTCGACCGGCCGACGCCGTGGCCGTAGAGGGCCTCCCCGACCCGGACCTGGGCGGTGAAGGACTTCATGTGGTCGGGGCCCGAGGCCTCGATGACATATTCGGGCACGCCGAGGGAGAACTCGGCGGCAAGCTCCTGCAGGGACGTCTTCCAGTCGAGGCCAGCGCCGAGTCGTGCGGCGGCTGCCATCAACGGGTCGAAGAGCAGGTGGATCACCGGGCGGGCGTTCTCGAAGCCGTCGGAGATGTAGACGGCTCCGATCAGGGCCTCGACGGTGTCGGAGAGGATGGAGGCCTTGTCGCGTCCCCCGGTCGCCTCTTCGCCACGGCCCAGCTTGATGTACTCACCCAGACCGATCGCGCGCGCCACCTCGGCCAGGGCACGCGCGTTGACCACCGCGGCGCGCAACTTGGCCAACCGGCCCTCGGAGAGGTCCGGGTGGGTGCGGTAGAGCGTCTCGGTGACCACAACGCCGAGCACCGAGTCGCCCAGGAACTCCAGGCGCTCGTTGGTCGGCAACCCACCGTTCTCGTACGCGTACGAGCGGTGGGTCAGGGCAAGCTCGAGGAGCTCGGCGTCCAGGACCGGACTGCCGAGCGCCTCGCGCAGCTCGTCATGACTCTCGGCAGGGTCCGGGGTCGAACCTTCAGCTGGCGTCATGGACGGGGCTTGTGAGCTCAGGGGTTCAGAGCACCTGGCGGCGGTCAGCCTTGGCGCCGTACTGGCCGCACTCGCCGCACGCACGGTGCGGGAGGTGCTTGGCACCGCAGGCGGGGTTGACGCAGGTCACCAGGGACGGCGCAACGGCCTTCCACTGCGAGCGACGGTGACGCGTGTTGCTGCGCGACATCTTCCGCTTCGGGACTGCCACTGTTTTCTCCTCTTGCTTCCGGCTGGCCGGTTGGCCTGCCGCATCAGTCTGTCGGGTGGTCTTCGTTCTTCAGTGCTGCCAGACCGGCCCATCGGGGGTCGATCGGTTCCTCATGGGAATGCTCCGGATCCTCGGCCAGGCGAGCACCGCACTCGATGCACAACCCGGGACAATCCTCTTCACACAAGGGTTGGAACGGTAGTGCAAGCACCACCGCATCCCGCAACACGGACTCCAGGTCGAGCAGGTCTCCCTGGAGTCTCCTGACATCGCTTTCCTCGTCATCGCCCTCATCGTGCCGGGCGTCGTCGTAGACGTAGAGCTCCTGGAAGTCCACCTCGATCTCCTCGGAGATCGGCTCCAGACACCTCACGCACTCGCCGCCCAGCTCAGCCGAGGCCTTGCCGGTGACCAGGACGCCCTCCATGACCGATTCGAGGCGCAGGTCGAGTTCGACCGGCGCACCCTCACGGACACCGAGGACCTCGATGCCAAGATCTGCTGGCGCAGGGACTGTTCGGGTGAACTCTCGCTGGGACCCCGGGCGGCGGCCGAGCTCGCGTGTATCGAGCACGAGCGGCGCTCTCGGGTCCAGATGCGAGGTGTTCACTTCTCCCAATTCCTTGCACAACAAATCGGGCCAAGGCTACCTGTCGTCATGCCCGCTCAGCAAAACGTCATCCGCAACCGCCGCCCGCTTGCCGTTGGCCGGTTCGGACTCCGGATCGAACGCGCTGCGTCCGGACAGGTTGGCGATCCCGCGCCGCACCTCGACAAGGGTGCGCTCGAGGGAGTGCTCGAAGTTCGCGAAGCGCTGCTCGATGTAGTCATCGGCGTCGCGGCGCAGCTGCACCGCCTCGGTCGCAGCCTCGTCGCGCAACCGCTCGGCCTCGCGGCTGGCAAGCCGGAAGACCTCCGTGTCGGAGACCAGCCGGTCGCGCTCCAGCTCGGCGAGGCGGACAGTCTCGCGCGCGTCGGCCTCGCCCTGGGCGATGACCTCCTCGCGGGTGGCGACCAGAGCGTGGGACTCGCTCGTCGCCTCGACCAGGCCGGCACTCACGCGATCGATCGCCTGCAGCACCTCGGCCCGGTTGATCACGGCTGAGGCCGACATCGGCATGGCGCGTGCGTGCTCGATCAGGTCGCGCAGCGACTGGATCTCGGCCTGGACGTCTCTCACTGGTCCCCCTTGCGGCGGTTCTCGTCGATCCGCGCGGCGAGGCGCTCGCGCACGAAGTCAGGAACCAGGCCGGACACGTCACCACCGAACGTGGCGACCTCCTTGACCAGGCTGGAGGCCAGGAAGGAGTATTCCGGGGTGGTCGGCACGAACACGGTCTCAATGTCGGCCAGGCTGGAGTTCATCTGGGCCATCTGGAGCTCGTAGTCGAAGTCGCTGACCGCCCTCAGGCCCTTCACGATGGCGTGGATGTCACGCTCCTGGCAGTAGGTCGTGAGCAGGCCGGTGAAGCCGTCGACCTTGACGTTCGGGAACTCCCGGACCGCCTCCGTGAGCATGTCGATGCGCTCCTCGGGCGAGAAGAGCCGATTCTTGGACTTGTTGACTCCCACGGCCACGACAACCTCGTCGAAGAGGTATGACGCCCTCGACACGATGTCGATGTGACCGTTGGTCACGGGGTCGAATGAGCCGGGGCATACCGCTCGTCGCACTTGGATCTTCACTCCTCTGTCGCTGCGGGTGACGCCGCGTGACCATATCTCAGCACCGTCTCGCCATACTTCTTCTCGCGCCACCCGATGAGGCCCTCAGGCCAGGTGAAGCCGGCCCCGCGGGCTCCCCGTTCGACCACGATCAGCGCGTCCTTGGCAAGCCAGTCGTTGCGGAGCAGAAGTGCCAGATCCCCTTCCACTGCGTGGTTCTCGAGCGGATAGGGCGGATCGAGGAAGGCCACGTCATAGGGGGCGACCGGGGTCCGCTGCAGGGTGGCTGCGACCGTGGTCGAAATCACCTCGACATGGTTGAAGTTGAGACTACGAATGTTGGTGTTCACCAGCTGGGCCGTACGGCGGTCGCTCTCGACCATCGTGACCACGCCGGCACCCCGAGACCGGGCCTCGAGCCCGATCGCGCCCGAGCCGGCGTAGAGATCGAGGAAGCGCAGTCCGTCGAGCGATCCGCACCACGACTCGATCGCCGAGAAGAGCGCCTCGCGAACCCGGTCGCTGGTGGGCCGGGTGTTCTGGCCGCGTGGTGTCGTGAGTCGCCGGCCGCCCGCGGACCCTCCGATGATCCGGGTCATGAACGCTCCATGAAGTCACTCTGGCTGGCTCGGTCGAGTTCGTCCACCTCGACCGCCAGGTGGGGGGCGTCGGCGAGGGTCGGGTCGTCGGCCAGCATCCGCTCGGCAGCGTCACGCGCCGCGACGATGACCTTGGCGTCACGGACCACCCGCAGGTGTCGCAGGCTGGACCTGAATCCGGACTGTCCGGCACCGAGCACATCTCCCTCGTGGCGCTGCTCGAGATCGATCTCGGACAGCTCGAAGCCGTCCGTGGTCGCGGCCACCGCATCGAGGCGTTCGCGCGCGGGCGTGCCCAGGTCGCAGTGGCTGACCAGCAGGCACAGCCCCGGAAGCCCGCCACGTCCCACCCGGCCACGGAGCTGGTGCAGCTGCGAGACACCGAAGCGGTCCGCCTCCATCAGCACCATCGCGGTGGCGTTTGCGACGTCCACACCGACCTCGATCACCGTCGTGGACACGAGCACGTCGATCGAACCCGCAGCAAAGGCGCGCATCACCCGGTCCTTGTCCTCGGGCGCCATCCGCCCGTGGAGGACCTCGACCCGGAGTCCGGCCAGCGGGCCCGCGGCGAGCTGTGGGGCGAGCTCCTCGACCGCTGCCAGCTGACCCTCTGGGGTCGCCTGGATCTCGGCACCCTCGGAGTCCACGTCGAACTGGTCGACCTGGCCCTCCTCCTCGTCGTTGCCACTGATCCGCGGGCAGACGACATACGCCTGGTGGCCCTTCGCCACCTCCTCGCGCACTCGCTCCCAGACCCGGCTGATCCAGGCCGGGTGGTCCTTGAGCGCGACCACGTTGGTCTGGATCGGTGCCCGGCCGGCCGGGAGCTCGCGGAGCGTGGAGACCTCCAGGTCACCGAAGACCGTCATCGCCACCGTGCGTGGGATCGGGGTCGCGGTCATCACCAGCACGTGGGGCGGCTTCTCGGCCTTGTCGACCAGTGCTGCCCGCTGCTCGACCCCGAAGCGGTGCTGTTCGTCGACGACCACCAGACCGAGGTCGGCGAACGACACGTGCTCCTCGAGGAGGGCATGGGTGCCGATCACCAGGCCCGACTCGCCGCTCGCCATCCGCAGCAGGACCTCCCTGCGCTGCCCCTTGGTCATCGACCCGGTGAGCACGTCCACCACCGTGGCGTGCTCACTGCCTCCGAGCAGGCCGCCCTCGGCCAGTGGACCGAGCATTGCGGTGATCGACCGGTGGTGCTGCTGGGCCAGGACCTCGGTCGGCGCGAGCAGCACAGCCTGTCCCCCCGAATCGACCACCCGGAGCATCGCCCGCAGCGCAACCAGGGTCTTGCCGGAGCCGACCTCGCCCTGGAGCAGTCGGTTCATCGGGTGGGTGCCGGCCAGCTCCTCCTCGAGGACTTCGCCGATCTCCTGCTGCCCCTGGGTGAGGGTGAAGGGCAGGGACGCGTCGAACGCCTGCAGCAGCCCTCCCCCACCTGCACGCGGAACGGTGCCCAGGGCGCGGTGGACCGCACGGCGCCGGGCCAGCACGAGCTGGGTGATGAGCGCCTCCTCGAACCGGAACCGCTTGCGGGCGGCGCCGAGCTGGGCCTGGTCATCGGGCGAGTGGATCCATCGCAGCGCTGTGTGCACGTCGACCAACCGGTGCTCGGCACGGACCGGCTCCGGCAGGACCTCGGGGATCTCGTCGACGACGGTGAGGGCGAAGGAGATGACTCGCTGGATGTCCCAGGTCTCCACTGGGCCGGTCACCGAATAGATCGGGAACAGCGACTTGAGGCCCTCGGCCATGGCCAGTGCGGACTCCGTGCGGGCGTCGCCCGGCTCGTCGGTCAGCATGATCATCTGCGGATGGGCCAGCTGCCAGTTGTTGTTGAACTTGTTCACCTTGCCGGTGAAGACGCCCTTGGCCCCGGGCACGAGGCGCTCGGCCTGCCAGTCGGCGACGTGCTTGCTCTTCGCGAAGGTGGTCAGGCGCAGGGCCGGCCCGTCGGTCTTGATGACCGCCTCGACCCGGTATGCCGTGCGCTGCGTGCGCCGGTCCTGGTAGGGCGCGATCCGCGAGCTCAGCACGTCCGCGACCACGGTCAGCATCTGTCCCTCCACCAGTGTCTCGACATTGGTCGGTTCACCGGTGGGCAGGTAGCGCCGGGGAAAGTGCCAGAGCAGGTCGCCGACGGTGCGCATGCCCAGTCGCTCCTGCAGCGCCTTGGCCTTGCTGGTGTCCTTCTTGGAGCCGCCCAGGACCGTTGCGATCGGTGAGTCGAGGTTGATGCCGGTCATGGGTGTGGGTGGGCTCCAGTGCGGTGGTCGGCCGGTGCAGTCATTGTGCAGTCATCGTGGGGGGATCATTCAACGGCGAGCAGCAACGGATAACGCTGCTGGCCACCGTCGTACACCACGGCCTCCACGATCGGGTGCTCGGTTTCGATGTAGCGCTCACAGTCTCGCGCAAGCTCGTCTCCGCCCTCCCCCGAGACCAGGGTGATCAGCTCTCCACCGCCGCCGACCATCCGGTCGATGATGCCGATGGCCACGGCGAGCAGCTCCGTGCCGACGATGACGAAGTCGCCCTCGATCACCCCGAGCACGTCACCCGGCTCACAGGGCCCGGCCATCGTCATCGCCTGCTTGGCCGCGACGGTGACCGCGCCGTGGCGGGCATGGCGTGCGGTCGCGGTCATGTGCAGGACGTCCTGGTCGAAGGTGCGCCCCGGCTCGTGGACCGCGACCGCGGCCAGGCCCTGGACCTGCGCCTGGCTGGGGATCACGGCGACCCGGACCTCACCGGACTCCTCGGCGGTGCGGGCAGCGACCTCCGCGACCCGGACCGAGTCGGGGTCGTTGGGGAGCACGATGACCTCGGCCGCGCCGGAGTCCTGGATGGCCTCGAGCAGCATGCCCGTGCTGGGCCGCTGTCCGGGACCACCGGGTACGACGAGCGCGCCGGCCTCGGCGAACAGGTCCTTGAGCCCGGGTCCAGCGGTGACCGCGACGATCTTGCGTCCCTTGCGTCGCGACGTCCTGGCACGCGCCTGGTCGATCTGCTCGGCGAAGTGGGTGACCCGCACCCGGTGCGGGCGCCCGGCGATGATCCCGGCCTCGATGGCGGCCCCGACGTCATCGACGTGCACGTGGACGTTCCACAACCCCTCCCCGCCGACCACGACGAGTGAGTCCCCGAGCACGGCCAGGGTCTGCCTGAGGGGACCGATGCGGTCGTCGGTCGCATCGAGGAGGTACATCACCTCATATGAGGGTCCGCCGGCCGTGAGGTCGTTGGTGGGCAGCGGCACCGGGATCGCCTGGCGCTTGGCGCTCGGCATCGGGCGACGGCCCGTCATCGCCGTCTCGGCGGCGTCGAGGATCACGCAGATCCCGCGGCCGCCGGCGTCGACGACACCTGCGTCCCTGAGCGCCTTGAGCTGCTCCGGTGTGCGATCGAGTGCCTCACGAGCAGCCCGGGCAGCGGCCGTCACCACGTGCACGGTGCGGACGTCGGGGTCCGCCACCGCCGCCACCGCGGCGTCGGAGGCCGCCCGGATGACGGTGAGCATGGTGCCCTCGACGGGAGTGCCGACGGCGGCATAGCTGGCATCGCTGGCCTCGTTGAGCGCCGTGGCCAGCTGCTCGGCATGACGGTCCTCGATGCGCACCTTCGCCAACCGTGCGCCCACCGCCCCGAGCATCTGGGAAAGGATCACGCCGGAGTTGCCCCGCGCCCCCAGCAGGGCGCCGCGGGCGAAGGCGGCCAGTGCCTCGCCGAGGTCCGCGTCGTCGTCTCCGGGCACTGCGGCCAGCGCCTCGCGAGCCGCATTCATGGTGAGGAACATGTTGGTGCCGGTGTCGCCGTCGGGCACCGGATAGACGTTGAGGGCGTCGATCTCCTCGCGGGCGGCACCCAGTGAGTCCGTGGCGAAGCCGACGAACTTGCGAATCGTGGCAAGATCGAACCCGTCGTTGCGCATCGCCACCTCCTCTGGATCGTTGGGGGCAACCGTAGTGGTTCGCACGATTTCCGTCTTGGCCGACCTGTCGGATACTCTTGTTCGGTTGCCCGCGGCCGTTCCGGCCCGGGCCCTTGTTCACAACATCGATCTTTCCAGGAGTTCACGGTGGCTGCCGTCTGTGACATCTGCGCCAAGAAGCCGGGCTTCGGTAACAACCGGCCCTGGTCGCGCAAGATTACGAAGCGTCGCTTCAACCCGAACATTCAGCGCGTGCGCGCCACCATCAATGGTGCCCCGAAGCGCGTCAACGTCTGCACCGGTTGCCTCAAGGCCGGCAAGGTCTCCCGCTGAGCTGATCAGCAACACGAAGCCCCCGACCCGCAAGGGTTCGGGGGCTTTCTGTCGTCCCGTTGAGGCGGGCCGCCCCTCTCAGAAGTGGGTCCACCCGGTGGATCCTTCGTATTCCGCTCCGTCCACGGTGACCGCGTGCTCTCCGGCCTCCCCCACCGTTCCGATCCGGATGAAGCCCTCGGGCAGTGCGTCGTCGGGCGAGAAGCAGGCCAGCAGCGGGTGGTCGTCGCCACCACCGAGGATGAAGCCGATCGGGTCGGCACCGAGCGCAGCACTGACGGCGTGCAGCGGCTCGGGGATCTCGAAGGCCTCGGTGCTGATGTCGATCGAGACGCCCGAGGCGACCGCGACGTGGCCGGCGTCGGCGACAAGTCCGTCGGAGATGTCGATCATCGCGCTCGCTCCGGCCTCCGCGGCGAGACGGCCGGCGGCGTACGGCGGCTCGGGGCGTCGGTAGGCCTCGACCAGCACGCGAGGCGAGCGGAACCCGCGAGCCAGGACGGCCAAGCCCCCGGCCGCCCAACCCTGACGACCGCAGAGCGCGACGATCTCGCCGACCTCGGCGCCGGAGCGGACCACCGGCGCGACCGTGCAGCCGCCGAGGACGGTGACCGCGATGACGAGGACCTCGGAGCGGGTGACGTCCCCGCCGACGACGCTGGCTCCCACCTTGGCGCACTCGGCGGCAAAGCCGCGGGCGAAGTCCAGGGCCCACTCGACCGGGAGGTCGGCCGGGGCGGCGAGGCCGAGCGTCAGCGAAGTGGCGGTGCCGCCCATCGCGTTGATGTCCGAGATGTTCTGGGCCGCGGCCCGGGCGCCCACGTCGGCGGCCCCGACCCAGTCGCGGCGGAAGTGCCGGCCCTCGACCATCAGGTCGGAGGAGACGACCACGTGTCCGTTCTTCACCCGGAGAACCGCGGCATCGTCGCCGGGGCCGATCAGCACGTGCTCGCCCTGCTCGAAGATCTCGGTGAGGGCAGCGATCAGGCCGAACTCGCCAGCATCGGCCAGGGTCGCGTCCGGCGGGAAGTCAACGGCAGGCATGGCACCATCCCATCAGTCCACGGACCACGCCGACCTATCGACACGCGGACCCCAAGCGGTAGGTTGGGCCAGCACGTGCTCGGGCACATCTCTCAACATCAAGGAGTTCCTCATGGTGGTCCAGGCCTACATCCTGATCCAGACCGATGTCGGCAAGGCAGCGGAGGTCGCGACGGCCATTGCCCAGATCAGCGGCGTCACGCTCGCCGAGGACGTCACCGGACCCTACGACGTCATCGTCCGTGCCGAGGCGAAGAACGTCGACGAGCTCGGCAAGCTCGTGGTCTCGAAGGTGCAGAACCTCGACGGGATCACGCGCACGCTGACCTGCCCCGTCGTACACATCTGAACGTGCCCAGCGCCGTCCACGCACGCCCCGTGTCCGCCAGGATGCGGGGCGTTGTCGTGCTCGGGATCCTGGGACTGCTCGGCGCGTGCTCGTCGACGGTCGAGCTCGACCTGCCCGAGGTGAACCGGGAGACGCGGGCTGCCTGCACGTCGTTGCTCGAGGACCTGCCCACCGAGATGTTGGGCCAGGAACGGGTGGAGGTCTCCCCCTCAGACGCGCTCGGCCGGGCCTGGGGTGACCCTGCGATCGTGGTGTCCTGCGGTGTCGACGTACCGAAGGACTTCGACGAGTTCTCGTTGTGCGACGAGGTGAACGGGATCGGGTGGTTCATCCCCGACTCGGCGATCGCCGACCTCGGCGACGGACAGCCCGGGAGCCAGCAGAACATCGACGGGACCGCGGTGCTCACGGTGATCACTCATGCACCACGGGTCCGGGTGAAGATTCCCGCCGAGCACCGGCCGCCGGCCGACGTGATGGCGATCGTCAGCGACTTGGTCGTCAAGCACCGGTTCGAGCGGGTACGCCGCCCCTGCGTCTGAGTCAGCGCAGGCCGACGTCGCGGGCCAACGCGATCCGGATCAACCGCTCGACCAGATCGGGATAGTCGACCCCGCTGGCGGCCCACATCCGCGGGAACATCGACAGACTCGTGAAGCCGGGCATCGTCTCGACCTCGTTGATCACGATGCGCCCGTCGGGGAAGACGAAGAAGTCGACGCGGGCGAGGCCCTCCACGTCGAGGGCGTCGAACGCCTGCACCGCCAGGGCCTTCACCCTCCCGGCGAGCTCCGGATCGAGGTCAGCGGGAACGTCGAGCCCGGTGTTCTCCTCGGGGAGATACTTCGCCTCGAAGTCATAGAACTGGTGCAGCGGGTCGACTCGGATCTCGGCCAGCTCACTGGCCAGGTGGTCCTCGCTCCCCTCGCCCTGGAGCACGCCGCACTCGATCTCGCGCGCGCCCATGGCCGCGGCCTCGACGATCACCTTGGGGTCGAACCGGCGGGCCTCCTCGATGGCGGCGTCGAGCTCGTCGAGGGAGGTGACCCGGCTGATCCCGAAGCTGGATCCGGCCCGGGCCGGCTTCACGAAGAGCGGCAGCCCCAGCTCGACGATCTGCTCACGGAGCGCCTTCTCCTCCCGTGCCCACTCACGCGGAGTCACCACGACATAGGGCAGGACCGGAAGACCGGCGGCCTCGAAGAGACGCTTCATGAAGACCTTGTCCGTGCCCACCGCCGAGGAGAGCACACCGGCGCCGACGTAGCGCACACCGGCCATCTCCAGGAGCCCCTGCAGGGTGCCGTCCTGGCCGAACGGCCCGTGCATGACCGGGAAGACGACGTCGACCACACCGAGCATCTCCGGCACCGCACCGCTGTCGCTGACCATCAGCGCGCTGGTCTCCCCGGGCGAGATGCTCACCTCACGGTCACCGACGACGCTCGGCAGCCGGCCACCCTCGCCCAGCTCGAGCGGGTTCGTCGTCGGGTCCTCCAGCACCCAGCTCCCGGTGGTGCTGATGCCGATCGGGACCACGTCGTACTTCTCGCGGTCGATCGCGTTCAGCACGCTCCCGGCAGAGATGCACGAGATCGAGTGTTCGCTGGAGACGCCACCGAACACGACGGCGACACGGGGCTTGCGGCTCTGGGAAGTCATCAGGCGACCAAGACTAGATCAACTGCTCGCCGGCTCGACGTCCTGTTCAGCCTCGCGCGGCGTCCAGCTGAGCCTTGGTGAGCACCGGGCGCACCTCGAGGGCGACGTCGTCGAGGGGGTTCACGCCCTCAGGGCTGCGGTCGATGGCGCACACCACGACCTCGACGATCGCGCCGCGCTCGCGCAGGGCGTTGGTGGCGTCACGCACGGCACCGCCGGTGGTGATGACGTCCTCGATCAGGGTGACCCGGCGACCCTCGACATCGGGGCCCTCGGCCAGCTTGCAGGTGCCGTACTCCTTGGCCTTCTTGCGCACGAAGAGCGCGGGCAGGTGAGCGCGCATGCTGAGCGCGGTCACGATCGGGATGCCACCGAGCTCGAGGCCGCCGAGCAGCTCGGTGTCCTCGGGCAGGAGGGCGAGCATCTGGTCGGCGACGCGGCCGAGCAGGACGGGGTCCGACTCGAAGAGGTACTTGTCGAAGTACTCGCTCGCGACCTGGCCGGAGCGCAGGGTGAACTCGCCGCTCAGGCGGCAGCAGGCATCGATGTCCGCGGCGAGGGTGGAGTCAGTGCCCTTGGGGTTCGTCTCGTCAGTCACGGGCCCCATCATGTCGCACCGGGTGCCGTCCTAGTCTGGGTGGCATGTCTGACAAGCGCTTCAGCCGGCCCGCCACCGTTGCCGTGACCGCAGGTCGTCCCGACCTCGTCCCGGACGCGCCGTTCAACACCCCGATCACGATGGCCTCGACGTACGTCGGTGGAGGGGACGTGGAGTACGGCCGCTACGGCAACCCGTCATGGACTGCGTTCGAGGACGCCCTGGGCGAGCTCGAGGGTGGGCGTTGCCTCTCGTTCGCCTCCGGCCTCGCCGCGGTCGCCACGATTCTGGACCTGGTCGGGCAGGGCCAGAAGGTGGTGGCGCCGCGACACTCCTACAACGGCACCATCGGGCAGCTCTCGGACCTCGAGGCTCGTGGCCGGATCACCACTCAGCTGGTCGACATCACCAACACCGACGAGTGCATCGCCGCCTGTGAGGGCGCATCGCTGGTCTGGCTCGAGTCACCGACGAACCCGGCACTGGAGGTCGCGGACATCCCTGCCATCCGCGAGGCCGCTCACGCCGCCGGCGCCTATGTGGTGGTGGACAACACCTTCGCCACTCCCCTGCGCCAGAAGCCGCTGGAGATGGACGTCGACATCGTGGTCCACTCCGCCACCAAGTACATCTCCGGGCACTCCGACGTCCTGATGGGCGCCCTGATCACCTCCGACGACGAGCTCTTCGCAGTGCTCAAGAAGCGTCGCGACCTGCTCGGGTCGGTTCCCGGGACGCTCGAGGCGTTCCTGGCCCTGCGCGGCCTGCGCACCCTGCACGTGCGGCTGGACCGTGCCGAGGAGAACGCCAAGGAGCTGGTACGCCGTCTCGAGGGGCACCCGGCCGTGGCCGAGGTGCGCTACCCCGCGTTCGGAGCGATCATCTCGATCGTGCTCGCGCAGGGGGCGATGGCGGCCGACCTGCTGACGCACAAGACGAAGCTCTGGGTGCACGCCACCAGCCTCGGCGGGGTGGAGTCCACCTTCGAGCGCCGTCGTCGCTGGAAGGTGGAGCCGGCCACGATCCCGGACGCACTCGTACGGATGTCGGTCGGCATCGAGGACGTGGAGGACCTGTGGTCGGACCTGGAGACAGCGCTGGACGACCTGACCTGAGACTCAGTCCGTCTCGGCCTTGGTGTCGCGGGCGATGAACGCCTCCATCATCTCCTGGGGCGTGCAGCGCCCCGAGACCACCGCATCCACGTTCTCCGCGATCGGGGCATCGACACCGTTGCGCGAGGCGAGGTCGAGGATCGAGGAGCAGGACTTGGCGCCCTCGGCGACCTGGCTCGTGCTGGCATAGATCTCGTCGGTGCTCATCCCCCGGCCGAGCTTCTCCCCGAAGGTGCGGTTGCGCGAGAGCGGTGAGGAGCAGGTCGCCACCAGGTCGCCGAGACCGGCCAGGCCCATCAGGGTCAGCGGGTTGGCGCCCTGCGCCATCGCCAACCGCGCCGTCTCGGCCAGACCGCGGGTGATCACCGATGCCGTGGTGTTGTCGCCGAATCCGAGACCGACTGCCATCCCGACGGCCAGTCCGACGACGTTCTTGTAGGCGCCGCCGATCTCGCACCCGACCACGTCGACCGAGGTGTAGGGACGGAACGCCTTGGTGTGGCACAGCGCCTGGAGCTTGCGGGCAACGTCCTCGTCGGCGCACGCCACGACCGAGGCGGCCGGCTCGCGGCGGGCGATCTCCTTGGCGAGGTTGGGGCCGGAGAGCACCGCGACCCGCTCCGGGCCGGCGCCGGTGACCTCGGAGATGACCTCGCTCATCCTCTTGGTGGTGCCGAGCTCGACGCCCTTCATGAGGGAGACCAGGACCGCACTGCTCGGGATGCTCGGCGCCCAGTCCTCGAGGTTGGCGCGCAGGCTCTGCGAGGGCACCCCGAGCACGACCACGTCGGCGCCGGCGAGGGCTTCCTCGGCCTCGCTGGTGGCACGCAGGCTGGGCGGCAGCTCGATGCCCGGGAGATAGGCGGAGTTCTCCCTGCGCTCGTTGATGGTCGCCGCGACCTCTTCACGACGCGCCCACATCGCGATGTCGGCACCTGCGTCGGCCAGCACGAGCGAGAACGCAGTTCCCCAGGAACCTGCACCGAGCACCGCAATCTTCGTCATCTGCGCCGACCCTTCTTCGTGTCCTTGTGGGGATTGCCGATCAGCTTCACACCGGACTTGCGGGGGTCGAAGCGCACCGGCGGCGCCTTCTCCCCACGGATGTCCTCGAGCAGGCCGGTGATGTCATCCACGATCCGCGCGGTGGCCCGGCTGAACGTCTCGACGCTCCGGTCAGCATCAGCCAGGTCGTCGAGCCGGACGGGAGGGCCGGCCTTGAAGACCACGTGCTTGCGCGGCAGGAGCCGGGGCTTGCGTCCGTAGGGAGCGAGGATCTCCTGCACGCCCCAGTGGGCCACCGGGATGACGGGGCAGCCGGTTTCCAGCGCGATGCGCGCAGCACCGGACTTGCCCACCATCGGCCACAGGTCGGGGTCGCGGGTGATCGTCCCCTCGACGTAGACGATGACGCACTTGCCGTCCCTGACGCCCTGTACGGCGGCGTCGAAGGCGCCCACTGCGTTGGCGGAGAGGCGTTCGACGGGGATCTGCCCTGCGGACTTGAGGAAGCCGCCGAGGAACTTGTTCCTGAACAGGCCGGCCTTGGCCAGGTAGCGCGGGATCCGTCCGTGGTCATAGGTGAAGAGAGCCGCCAGGAGCGGGTCGACGTGGGAGACGTGGTTGAGGGCCACGACGCAGCCACCCTCGGCCGGGATGTGCTCCCCGTCGATCCAGGTCCGCCTCGTCGCGGCGTTCAGGGTGGGCTTCAGGATTGCCACGGCAGTCGCAATCGCCCAGTCCCGGCGCTCCCTGACCCTGCGAACTCTCACGACCTGATCATTCCTCCACTGCGGGCCACGGTGACCGCTGACAAACACTGAAGGTGAGGCTACTCGCTTCCCCGCACAGGCGACCCTCGGGCACGCGGGGCTGGTCGGGGTGGAAGGATCAGGGACCATGTCAGGGCCTTCCTCGTTCACCATGCTCGTGCCGGTCAAGCCACCGGCGTTCGGGAAGTCGCGTCTCTCCACGCTTCCCGACGAGACCAGGATCGCCCTGGCGACCGCGTTCGCGCAGGACACCATCGGTGCTGCGCTGCGCGCCTCACGCGTCGCCCAGGTGCTCGTGGTGACCGATGACTTCCGTTTCGCCACGATCGCCTCCGGGCTCGGTTGTGCCGTCATCCCCGACGGCGTGCAGGGCGACCTGAACGGTTCCCTGGTCCAGGCCGCGCACGAGGCCGCCCGACGCTGGCCGGCATCCCCGATCGCCGCGTTGTGCGCCGACCTGCCGGCCCTCGATCCTGGTGACCTGGATGCCGCGCTGGAGCAGGTGCCCACCGATCGTGCGGCGTTCGTGATGGATGCCGTCGGGACCGGGACGACGATGTATGCCGCGCCCGGCGTCGACCACTTCACCCCGCAGTTCGGTGTCGGATCGTGTGCGGCACACACTGCGGTCGGAGCCCTCCCGCTCGCCGGAGAGCTGGCCTCGCTGCGCCAGGACGTCGATGAGGCCGGTGACCTCGGGAAGGCGCTGTTGCTCGGCGTCGGCGAGCACACCGCCGGGAGCATCTGAACCGCAAGGGCACCACTGCGCAATTGAGCCGGCGCCACGTCCCTGGCGGGGACGTGGCGCCGGCTCGATGTTGCCTCGTTCGATGTTGCCTCGTTCGATTTGTCTGCGTCAGGCCTTCTTGGCAGGTGCCTTCTTCGCGGGGGCTGCAGCCTTGGTGGCGGTCTTCTTCGCCGGGGCAGCAGCCTTGGTGGTGCCCGCCTTCTTGGCCGGGGCCTTCTTCGCCGGGGCCTTCTTGGCAGCGGTGGCGGCCGGTGCCTTCTTGGCGGCTGCCTGCTTGGCAGGTGCCTGCTTGGCTGCGGACTTGGTGGCGGTCTTCTTCGCCGGGGCAGCAGCCTTCGTGGCCGCGGTCTTGGTGGCCGGGGCCTTCTTTGCCGGTGCCTTCTTGGCGGGCGCCTTCTTCGCCGGGGCCTTCTTCGCAGCAGCCTTCTTTGCAGCAGCCTTCTTGGCAGGCGCCGCAGCCTTGGTGGCGGAAGCCTTCTTGGCCGGTGCCTTCTTGGCCGGTGCCTTCTTCGCGGGGGCTGCAGCCTTGGTGGCGGAAGCCTTCTTGGCAGGTGCCTTCTTCGTCGGCGTTGCCGCCTTGGTCGCTGCCTTGGCCGTTGCCGTTGCCTTGGTGACGGTGAGCTTGGGGAGCTTCTTCGCGCCAGAGATCACGGCCTTGAGGTCAGCGCCCGCGGTGAACTTCGGGATCGCCTTCTTCTTCGCCTTGATCTGCTCACCCGTGCGGGGGTTGCGGACCAGGCGCGCGTCGCGAATCTTCTTCTCGAAGGAGCCGAAGCCAGTGATGGCGACCTTCTCCCCCTTGGCAACCTCACGGGTGATCGTGTCCAGCACGGACTCGAGCGCGTGGGCCGCGGCCTTGCGGTTTCCCTCGAAGCGCGCTGCCAGCGCGTCAATGAGCTGTGTCTTGTTCACTAGCTTCCCTTCCAATGAACCCGGTTAGGGCCGAGCCCATGCTCGACTTCTTCAAGGCACGCTAGGCATTTACGACGATTGCCACAATCACCACGGCGCGTTTTCGGCGAAGTAGTTTTCACCCGCGTCCGGCGAAACGGATTCCCAGAACCACCGAAACACGGGGGTTGTCGGAAATGCAGAACGCCGAATCCCCTTGTGCGCAAGGGGATTCGGCGTTCGCCGAGTCGAGTCTCGTCGAATCAGAGTGTTGCCGGCATGAAGGACGGTCGCGTCGCCTCGAAAGCAGAAATGTCGGCTTCGTTCGACAACGTGATGCCGATGTCGTCGAGTCCGTTGAGCAAGCGGTAGCGCGTGTAGTCGTCGATGTCGAAGGAATCCTCGATGGCGTCAGGGCCCTCCCCTGCTCGCACGGTCCGGGTCTCCAGGTCCAGCGTGACCGTGGCGCCGGGGTGCTCGTCGAGGTGGTCCCAGATCTTCTGGACGACCTTCTCGTCGACCTGGGCCGCGAGCAGACCGGCCTTGCCGGAGTTGCCCCGGAAGATGTCGGCGAAGCGCGAGGAGATGACAGCCTTGAAGCCATAGTTCTGCAGGGCCCAGACCGCGTGCTCGCGCGAGGACCCGGTGCCGAAGTCGGGACCGGCGACCAGGACGGACGCAGAGGAATATTCCGGCTTGTTGAGGACGAACTCGGGGTCGTTGCGCCAAGCGGCGAAGAGACCGTCCTCGAAGCCCGTGCGAGTCACCCGCTTGAGATAGACCGCGGGGATGATCTGGTCGGTGTCCACGTTGCTCCGCTTCAGCGGGGCGGCGACACCGGTGTGGGTGGTGAACTTGTCCATTGTCTCGTTGTCCTTCTGCGGATCAGGCGCCGGCGACGGCGAGGTCGGACAGGTCGGCCGGTGAGGAGAGGGTGCCGCGAACGGCGGTCGCTGCGGCCACCGGGATGGAGACCAGGTGGGTGCGACCACCCTTGCCCTGGCGACCTTCGAAGTTGCGGTTGGAGGTCGAGGCGCTCCGCTCACCGGGAGTGAGCTGGTCGGGGTTCATGCCCAGGCACATCGAGCATCCGGCACCACGCCACTCTGCTCCGGACGCGATGAAGATCTCGTGCAGGCCCTCGGACTCGGCCTGCATCCGCACCCGGACCGAGCCGGGCACGACGAGCAGTCGGGTGCCGTCGGCGACCTTGTGCCCCTTGATGATGTCTGCGGCAAGGCGCAGGTCCTCGATCCGACCGTTGGTGCACGAGCCGACGAAGACGGTGTCGACCTTGACCTCGCGCATCGGGGTGCCGGCCTCGAGACCCATGTACTTCAGGGCGTTCTCGGCAGCGACGCGGTCCTGCTCCTCCTCGAAGTCGCTCGGGGTGGGAACGTTGCCGCCCAGCGGCACGCCCTGGCCCGGGTTGGTCCCCCAGGTCACGAACGGCGTCATCACCGATGCGTCGAGGACGATCTCCTTGTCGAAGGTGGCGTCGGAGTCGGTGACCAGGGACTTCCAGTGCTCGACTGCGGCGTCCCAGTCAGCGCCCTTCGGCGCTTCGGGCTTGCCCTCGATGTAGTCGAAGGTGGTCTGGTCGGGCGCGATCATCCCGGCCTTGGCGCCCCACTCGATGGACATGTTGCAGACGGTCATCCGTCCCTCCATCGAGAGCTCCTCGATGGCCTGGCCGCGGTATTCCACGATGTAGCCCTGTCCACCACCGGTGCCGGTGTGGGTGATCAGGGTGAGCACCAGGTCCTTGGCGGTGACGCCCTCGGGCAGGCTGCCGTTGACGGTGACGGCCATCGTCTTCGGCTTCGCCTGCATCAGGGTCTGGGTGGCCAGCACGTGCTCCACCTCGGAGGTGCCGATGCCGAAGGCGATAGCGCCGAAGGCGCCGTGGGTGCTGGTGTGCGAGTCGCCGCAGACGATCGTCATCCCGGGCTGGGTGAGACCGAGCTGCGGGCCGACCACGTGGACGATGCCCTGCTCGACGTCACCGAGCGGGTGCAGGCGTACGCCGAACTCCTCGGCGTTCCTGCGCAGCGTGTCGACCTGGGTCTTGGAGACCGGGTCGGCGATCGGCTTGTCCCAGTCGAGCGTGGGGACGTTGTGGTCCTCGGTCGCCAGGGTCAGGTCGGGACGGCGAACCCCGCGCCCGGCCAGGCGCAGGCCGTCGAACGCCTGGGGCGAGGTGACCTCGTGGATGAGGTGGAGGTCGATGAAGAGCAGGTCCGGCTCTCCGTCCGCACTACGAACGACGTGTTCGTCCCACACCTTCTCGGCAAGTGTCTTGCCCATTGCATCCTCCACGAAAGATTTCGACTTTGATCTGCAGATCGACCGGCCCGCACCCGATGTCGGTGCCGATTGGGTCACGTCACACAGGTTAGCTCTTGCATCCCATGATCTGAGACGGCAGTATTGCCATATGGACAACTCTAGCGGAGTCGGCGTTCTCGACAAAGCCGCCCTGGTGCTCGCCGCACTGGAGGCTGGCCCGGCCACATTGGCCGGACTCGTGGCAGGAACCGGGTTGGCCCGACCCACCGCCCACCGCCTGGCCGTGGCCCTCGAGCACCACCGGCTCGTTGCCCGCGACATGCAGGGTCGCTTCGTGCTCGGCCCGCGCCTGGCGGAGCTCTCCGCCGCTGCCGGCGAGGACCGACTCCTGGCCGCGGCCGGTCCGGTCCTGGCCCGACTGCGCGACATCACCGGCGAGTCCGCGCAGCTGTGGCGCCGCCAGGGTGAGCACCGCGTCTGCGTCGCTGCCGCCGAGCGCCCCAGTGGCCTGCGTGACACCATCCCGGTCGGCTCCCAGCTGACCATGCGTGCCGGTTCCGCCGCGCAGGTCCTGCTGGCCTGGGAGGACCCCGAGCGCATGCACCGTGGCCTGCAGAACGCGGCGTACTCCGCGACCGCTCTCTCCGGCATCCGTCGCCGAGGCTGGGCCCAGTCCGTCGGCGAGCGCGAGCAGGGCGTGGCCTCGGTCTCCGCGCCGGTCCGCTCCCCCAGCGGCAAGATCATCGCCGCGGTCTCGGTCTCCGGCCCGCTCGAGCGCCTCTCCCGCCAGCCCGGCCGGATGCACGCGCCTGCAGTCATCGCCGCAGCCGAGAGGCTCTCGGAGTCCCTGCGCCGAGCCGCCGCGGAGTGAGCGCCTCAGAACAATGACGGCTGCTCGAGGTTGAGCAGCACCTGCTTGCGGTCCATCCCGCCGGCGTAGCCGGTGAGCGAGCCGTTCGCACCGATCACCCGATGGCACGGGATGACGATCGGGATCGGGTTGCGCCCGTTGGCCAGGCCGACTGCGCGCGAGGCCGCATTGGTGTGCCCCAGGCGCCGGGCGATCTCACCGTAGGACGCGGTCTCACCGTGCTTGACCTCGAGGAGCTCGTGCCAGACCCGCTTCTGGAAGTCGGTCCCGTGCGGATCGAGGGGCAGGTCGAACTCGGTCAGCTCCTGGGCGAAGTAGGCCTCCAGCTGGCGCGCCGCCTCGACCAGGACGGGGTGGTCCGGGGAGCTGTCGCCGATCGGGCGATCCGCACGAGGCTCACCAAACGGTGAGAACTCGATGGCAGAGATCGCATCGTCGCGCTCGACGATGCGCAGGTCTCCGATCGGGCTCTGGATGACGGTCCACATCTCAGCCATTCTCCTCTTGTCGTGGTTGGTCGTGCTCGGCTCCGGTCGACAGGGACTGCCACAGGTGCATCAGGGCATAGGACCGCCAGGGCCGCCAGGCCTCGGCCAGCTCGGCGATCGCCGCCGGTCCGTCGGCCCGCCCCGCCAGGGCGTTGCGCACGCCCACGTCGGTCGGAAGGAAGATGTCCGGGTCGCCGAGGGCCCGCATCGCGATGTAGTCGGCTGTCCACGCGCCGATGCCGGGCAGGCCCAGCAGTGCCCGGCGTACGTCGTCGCGCGGCGCGGCCCGGTCCAACGACGGCTCGCCCGCCTCGAGGGCAGCGCCCAGCGCCACCAGCGCCCGTGCGCGCGCCTTCGGCATCCGGAAGGCGCCGCTCGCGGCCTCGTCACCGAGACCGGCGAGGGTCGCCGCGGTGGGGAAGATGTGGGTGAGGCCCTCGAGTGGCGAATCCACCGGCTCACCGAACCGGGCGGTGAGCATCCCGGCCAGGTTCCGCGCCCGGACCACGCTGATCTGCTGGCCGAGGACGGCACGCACGGCAAGCTCGTCACCGTCCACGTGACCCGGCACCCGTAGGCCCGGCACCGCGCGGGTGACCGGACCGATCAGCGCATCCTCGGCGAAGAAGTCCGCGACCGCCACCGGGTCACAGTCCGCGTCGAGCAGACGTCGTACCCGCTCGAGAGCTGCTCCGGTGTCCCGCAGGTCGGTGAGCCAGAACGTCGCAGGGACCATGGCTGTGCCACCACGCTCGTCGTGGTCGTGCAAGTCCAGGCGGACCGTGCCGGTGCCGTGCGGGAGCCGCAGCGTGCGCGCATAGGTGGCGCCCTCGACGACCTCGACCCCGGGCACGGCGCGCTTGGCCAGGAACGAGAGCAGCGTCGATCCCGCGAACGGTGCGCGACAGGCCAGGCGCAGCTCCAGCTGGCCGGTCTGCGCCGAACCTGTACGCCGACCGCGCAGCTGACTCGGCGAGCTGGCGTAGACCTCGCGGATCGTGTCGTTGAACTGGCGGATGCTGGAGAAGCCGGCCGCGAACGCGATGTCAGCGAACGTCATCGACGTCGTCTCGATCAGCACTCGAGCGGTCTGTGCCCGACGTGCCCTGGCCAGGGCCAGCGGTCCGGCGCCGAGCTCGTCGGTGAGGAGTCGGCCCAGGTGCCTGGTGGAGAACCCGAGGGCAGCGGCCAGGCCGTCGACACCCTCGCGCTCGACCACACCGTCGTTGATCAACCGCATCGCTCTCCCGGCCACGTCGGCGGCGACATCCCAGTCCGGACTGCCGGGAGTGGCGTCGGGCAGGCAACGCTTGCAGGCCCGGAATCCGGCGCTCTGTGCCGCAGCGGCAGTCGGGTGGAAGGACACGTTCTTGAGTGCCGGGGTGCGGGCCGGGCACGAGGGTCGGCAATAGATCCCGGTGGTGCGCACCGCGGTGTAGAAGACCCCGTCGAATCGACGGTCCTTGCTCTTGACCGCTTGGTAGCAGGCTTCCCGGTCCGTGTGCATGGTTCCATCGTGCACCACGGCACCGCACTCATCTAGCGGGAATCGGACATCACCCGGAAACCCTCTTCGGACGCCCTCTGCCGACACTCTCTGGCCACCTCGAGGTCAGGTCGAGTGATAGCGCCGCTCGGGTCGGCCGGTGCCATATCTCAACCGCACCGAGGCCTGGCCCGTGCTGACGAAGTGCTCGAGGTAGCGACGCACCGAGACCCGCGAGATCCCCACCGCCTCAGCGCACTCGCTCGCGGACAGGTCCCCCGCGGCACGCAGGGAACCCAGCACCGCATCGGCGGTCTCCGGGCTCAAGCCCTTGGGCAACGCAGATCGCCCCTGCGCGGCCAACGGCGCGAAGACGGCGTCGATGTCACCCTGGTCCGCAGCGCCTCCGGTACGCAGAGCGGTGTGCGCGGTCGCGAAGGCGTCCAACCGCACGCGCAGGTCGTCGTACTCGAAGGGCTTGACGAGGTAGTGCGCTGCTCCGTTCGCGGACGCGGCACGCACGGTGTCGGCCTCACGTGCCGCGGTCACCATGACCACGCCGATGTCGTTGCCCTCCGCGCGCAACGTGCGGAGCAGCTCGATGCCGGTCATGTCGGGCAGGTGCACGTCGAGCAGCACCAGATCCGGTCGCAGTCGCTCGATCTCCTGCTTCGCCGCCCCGGCCGTCGCCGCCACCCCGACCACCCTGAAGCCGGGCGTCCGCTCGACGAAGCGGGTGTGGATGGAGGCGACCATGAAGTCGTCGTCGACGACGAGGACGCTCAGGTCCGTCATGCTTGTTCCTCCGGCGGTTCCAACGGCAGGCGAGCGGTGAACACGGCGCCCGAGTCATTGTGCACCGACACCGCTCCCCCACGACGTTCGCAGATCACCTGGACCAGCGCGAGCCCCACCCCTCGGCCGCTGGCGTCACTGGACTTCGTGGACCAGCCACGTCGGAAGATCTCCTCCGCGGCGTCCTCGGCGACCCCCGGGCCGGTGTCCGCAACCTGCACGCTGACCACCGAGTCCTCGAGGCGCAGGCGTACGTCGATCCGCGGCCCGCCGGCCGCAACGGTGGCATCGACCGCGTTGTCGACGAGGTTCCCCAGCACCGTGCCGACGTCCGCGGACAGGTCGGGGGCCAGCCGCGGGAGCGAGGCGTCCTCGGCGAGGACCACGTCCACTCCGCGTTCGGCCCCCAGGCTCACCTTCGCGATCAGCAGCGCAGCCACGGCCGGGTCGTCGATCCGCTTGGTGACCGACTCGTTGATCTCCGCGCGCCGCCGGGTGAGCCGGCCGATGAAGGAGGAGACCTCGCCATACTCCTCGAGCTGGACCAGCCCGGAGATCGTGTGCAGCTGGTTGTTGAACTCATGGGTCTGTGCGCGCAGCGTCTCGGTGACGGACTCACGGGCGCTCAGCTCGCTCTGCATCGCCAGCAGCTCGGTGCGGTCACGCAGCGTCGTCACCGTGCCCACCGCCCGACCCTCGTGGTGGATCCGGTTCCGGTTCAGCACGATCAGGCGTCCGTCGACCATCAGCACACGGTCGTGCACGTCGTCCTCGCCGACGAGCACCTCGAGGACCCCGACGTCGAGTGGCAGGTCGACCAGCCGGCGGCCCTCGAAGTCGTCCTCGCGCAGCGCGAGCAGCTCGCGGGCGCTGTCGCTGAGCACGGTGACCCGTCCCTCGGCGGAGACCGCGAGCACCCCCTCGCGGATCGAGTGGAGCATCGCGTCGCGCTGGTCGGCCAGGGCCGCGATGGCCGCAGGCTCGAGACCCCTGGTGCGTCGCCGGATCAACCGGGACAGCAGCCAGGATCCGACGACACCAAGGAGTAGCCCGATGCCCAGGAAGGTGACCAGGTCCGGCAGCCAGCGACGTGCCCGGTCGCCCAGGGTCGGATATGCCTCGGCCACGGTGACGACCCCGACCAACTCGGAGTCCTCGCTGATGATCGGCACCTGGGCGCCGATCGCCTCCCGGTCCCCGAAGGCCAGGTCACCGGTCCAGGTCCGCAATCGCCTGTCGCCGCGTTCGCCCAGGGGCACCTTCTGGCCGATCACCGAGTCGTCGACGGCCACCACCACCGTCCCGTCCGGCTCGGAGATGTAGACCTCGGTGGTGCTGGTGCGGGCCTGGGTGGTGGCCACGTAGGACTCCAACGAGTCATAGATGCTGCCGCTGGTCATCGCGGTCCGGACCAGGTCGATGTTGGCCAGCTCCTGGGCAGCTGCCCGGAGCGGCGCACCGCGCTGCTCACGGAACTCCGCGTCACTCTGCCGGACCGAGAAGAGTGCGGCACAGGCGAGCACGACCAGCAGCACGATCACCTGGAGCACGAGGAACTGGCCCGCCAGAGTCATGCGGGAGGCATCCCGGCGCCGTGACCACAAGTTCCACAACCTCCATTGATTCCACATGCGTGACCGGAGCCACATCCTTCTCCACGATCGGTTTGATCCACAACCAATCAACCAGGAGCAGACATGCGCCACACCGTGCCACGGAGCACCATGCGCCTGCCGGCCGGCCTCCGTCGACGGCGAGCCCCGCGGCTCGCCGCTGCTGTCGCCGTTGCTCTCGTCGCCACGCTTGCCACCGGATGCGGTGTCACGCGCGACGACGAGGGCAAGGACATGACGATGCTGATCCCGAACAGTCCGGGAGGTGGCTACGACCAGACCGGTCGCGCCGCCGTCTCCTCGATGGAGGCCGGCGACATCACCGGCGGCACCTTCGAGGTGTCCAACATCATCGGTGCCGGCGGGTCGGTCGCACTGACCAAGCTGATGAACGCCGAGGGCGACACCCACACGATGATGACGGTCGGCCTCGGCGTCGTCGGCTCGGCCTATTCGATGGGCCAGCCCTACAAGCTGCAGGACGCGACTCCCCTGGCCCAGCTGATCGAGGACCAGGAAGGCGTCCTGGTGCCGGCGGACTCGCCGTACAAGACCATCGACGACTTCCTGGCCGACTGGAAGCAGGACCCCGGTTCGATCGCCGTCGGCGGCGGCTCCTCGCCCGGCGGTCCCGACCACCTCTTCCCGATGCAGCTTGCAGGTGCAGCCGGCATCGACCCGAACGACGTTCGCTACGTCGCCTATGACGGCGGTGGCCCGCTCACCTCGGCCCTGCTCGGCAAGAAGATCAAGGTCGGCTTCTCCGGCCTCGGCGAGTTCGAGGGCCAGATCCGGGCCGGTGAGCTGCGGGTCCTCGCAGTCTCCGGCGAGGAGCGGCTCGAGGGCGAGGTGTTCGGCAAGTTCCCGACGCTCAAGGAGTCCGGGGTCGACCTGGTCTTCACCAACTGGCGCGGGGTGCTCGCCCCTCCCGGGATCTCCGAGAAGCGCAAGCAGGAGCTGATCGCCTACCTCGAGGAGATGCACGAGAGCCCCGAGTGGCGCAAGGCGCTCAAGGACAACAAGTGGATCGACGAGTTCAAGACCGGTGACGAGTTCACTGCCTTCCTCGAGGAGCAGGACGCCCGTGTCGCCGACACCCTGAAGGAGCTGGGACTGCTGTGAGCACCACCCACGAGAACACTGCGCCGGCCCCGGCACACGACCGCGCAGCACCCGCGCAGGATCGCGCGCAATACGGCGTCGCCGCGCTGTTGGCTGCCGTCGGGGCCTACACGATCTATGACGCCACCACACTGACGGTCGGCTTCGGTGATCCGGTCGGTCCACGGGTCTTCCCCTACGTCATCGGCTCGACGATGGTCGTCCTGGGGCTGCTGCTGGTCGTGGCAACCGTTCGCGGCGACAAGCCCGAGGGCGAGCAGGGCGAGGACGTCGACCTGACCCAGCCGGCGGACTGGCTGACCGTGGCCAAGCTGGTCGGCGTCCTGCTCTTCACCATCGTCACGATCGACTGGCTCGGCTGGGCGATCTCGGGCGGCCTGCTCTTCGCAGGCGCGGCCTGGTCGCTCGGCAGCCGGACCACGATCCGCGACCTCATCGTCGGTCTGGTGATGTCCGTGGCCAGCTGGTACGGCTTCTACGTCGGCCTGGGCATCCCGCTCACGCCCGGCATCGGGGAAGGGATCCTGTGATGGACAGCCTCGATCTGTTGGCCAACGGCCTCGCTGCCGCGCTCACGCCGGAGAACCTGCTCTATGCCGTGATCGGCGTCCTGCTCGGCACCTTCGTCGGTGTCCTGCCCGGCATCGGCCCGGCGATGGCCGTTGCCCTCCTGCTCCCGGTCACCTTCGGCCTGGAGCCGACCCAGGCCTTCATCATGTTCGCCGGGATCTACTACGGCGGGATGTATGGCGGCTCCACCACCTCGATCCTGTTGAACACACCGGGTGAGTCGTCATCGGTGATGACCGCGATCGAGGGCAACAAGATGGCCAAGAAGGGACGAGCCGCACAGGCCCTGGCCACCGCTGCGATCGGTTCCTTCATCGCGGGCACCATCGGCACCATGCTGGTGGTCTTCTTCGCCCCGGCGCTGGCGAAGATCGCGGTCGAGATCGGCGCCCCGTCCTTCTTCGCGATCATCGTGCTGGCCATGGTGCTGGTGACCAGCCTGCTGGGTGCATCGCGGCTGCGCGGCTTCATCTCGCTCTTCCTCGGACTCACCTTCGGGTTGGTCGGGCTCGACCTGAACACCGGCCAGCCGCGACTCAGCTTCGACCAGCCGCTGCTCGCCGACCGTCTCGACATCGTCATCGTCGCCGTCGGCATCTTCGCCCTCGGCGAAGCCCTGTGGGTCGCTGCGCACCTGCGTCGCAAGCCGCTGGAGATCATTCCGGTCGGCCAGCCGTGGATGGGCAAGGACGACTGGGGTCGGTCCTGGAAGCCGTGGCTGCGCGGCACCGCCATCGGCTTCCCGTTCGGTGCCGTACCCGCCGGCGGAGCGGAGACGCCGACCTTCCTCTCCTACGTCCTGGAGCGGAAGCTGTCGAAGAAGAAGGACGAGTTCGGCAACGGCGCCATCGAGGGCGTCGCCGGCCCGGAGGCGGCCAACAATGCCTCGGCAGCAGGGACGTTCGTGCCCCTGCTGGCAATGGGCATCCCGGTGACGGCCACGTCGGCAGTCATGCTGGCCGCGCTCACGTCGTACGGCATCCAGCCCGGGCCGCAGCTGATGACCGACCAGGCCGACCTGGTCTGGACGCTGCTGGCCAGCCTGCTGATCGGCAACGCCCTGCTGCTGATCATCAACCTGCCGATGGCACCGTTGTGGGCCAAGCTGCTCAGCATCCCGCGGCCCTACCTCTACTCCGGGATCCTGTTCTTCGCGACCCTGGGTGCCTATGCGGCCAACCAGCAGCCGTTCGACGTGTTCCTGCTACTGGTCTTCGGACTGGTCGGCTTCATGATGCGTCGCTTCGCCCTGCCTGTGCTGCCGCTGATCATCGGCGTCATCCTCGGCCCGTTGATGGAGACCCGGTTCCGCGAGGCGCTGGCCATCTCCGGGGGCGATGTGTCCGGACTGTTCAACGAGAGTCTCGCTCTCGTCGTCTATGCGATCGCGGTGCTCGTGATCGTCACACCCCTGGTGCTGCGCATGGTGCGCCCCGCAACGACCGGACCCTCGGGCCCGGCAGACTCAGAGGACAAGGAGCTGGTGGAGCGATGAGCACGATCGTGGTGGCGTGGACGCCCGATGCGTTCGGTCAGGTGGCCCTCGAGCGTGGCCTGGACGAGGCACGGCTGCGCGAGGCACGGCTGCTCGTGGTCAACGGGACGCGTGGCGACACGCTGGTCGACGACCACTACGCCTCGGGTGCGCAGCTCGAGCGGCTGCGCTCGCTGCTGGCCGACAGCGGTGTCGAGCACGAGGTGCGCCAGTCGATGGGCGACTCGGTCGAGGACCAGATCCTCACCGCCGCCGAGGAAGCCGGTGCGGAGCTGATCGTGCTGGGTCTGAGGCGGCGTACGCCGGTGGGCAAGCTGCTTATGGGCAGCACGGCCCAGCGGGTGCTGCTGGGCGCCGAGTGCGCGGTGCTGGCGGTCAAGCCTGCTCGCTGAGTGCCCCAGCAGAGGGACGAAATGCAGAGGGGCCCGGCTCTGTGAGCCGGGCCCTTCTGGGGTGTGTACCCCCGACCGGATTTGAACCGGCGTTACCGCCGTGAGAGGGCGACGTCCTAGGCCGCTAGACGACGGGGGCAGCTGCTTCTCTCGAAGCCGAGCGAAACCTTAGCCGAAGCTCTTGTTTCGCTCCAAATCGCAACCCTGGGGCTGCGATTTTCGCTGGGATACTAGGACTCGAACCTAGAATAACTGGACCAGAACCAGTCGTGTTGCCAATTACACCATATCCCAATTCGGCCCTCTGGGAGCCGATGGGAAACATTACACGGCACCCCGCGGGCCTGCCAAAACGGCCCGGTCCACAGTGCGTTTCACGCCCAGGTGCTTGGCGCAGAACAGCACCAGAGCGAGGTAGACCAGCGACTGGGTGAGCGTCACCGGAAGGCTCCACCAGGTGCCACCGGTCGGCGTCAGCGCCTCCCCCAGATCGCCGAAGGCCAGGGCCAGACCGAAGGCCAGCCAGTTGTTCAGCACGTGCATGGCGATGCCTGCCTCAAGGCCTCCCGTCAGCACCACCAGGACACCCGAGACGATGCCGAAGGCGAGCCGGTCCACGAAGATCGGCGGGTCCTGCGCGCCGTGTGCGAGCGCGAAGAGCACGGCCGGAACCAGGATCGCCACGACGGTCGGGAAGTGGCCGCCGAAGACCTGGGTCAGATAGCCCCGGAAGGCATATTCCTCCCCCGCTGCCTGCAGCGGCGTCAGGAAGAGCACCACCAGCGCGAACTGCATAGTGGTCGTCGTGAAGTCGTTGACCTGGGTGGAGATCTCCCCGGCACCGTCACCCTGCGAGGCGGCCGGTACGAGGGCACTGACGACCAGTGTCGCGAAGAGCGCGATGAAGGAGAGACCGAGGCAGACCGCGAAGAAGCTCCACCGCATCCGCGGCATGATCGAGGTCCGCCACCCGGGCCTGAGCCCGTGCAGCAGCCAGGAGATCAGGAAGACGGTCGGGATCAGTCCGGCCAGCACCAGGTTGAGGTGGGCAAGCCCCAGCGGTGTCGGGTTGGTCAGGTCGAGCAGGCGCTGGTAGTCCGCCAGGACGTCGTCGGTGCCGCTGGCCAGGATCCCGATCAGGATGGCGACCTCGAGGAAGAGGGGCAGGATCACCAGGCCGATCAGCAGAAGCAGGACAACGCCCAGCAGCGAGCGCCACCAGGAGTTCTTGGCGCCACGGTGCAGCTGGTGGAACCCGAGCCCCTGCCCCGCCATGCTCAACCCAGTGCGCTCTGAAGGCGCCCGAGGCTACGCTCGCGACCGAGCAGCTCCAAGGACTCGAAGAGCGGCGGCGAGATCCGACGACCGGTGACGGCCACCCGCACCGGCCCGAAGGCGTTGCGGGGCTTCAGTCCGAGCTCCTCGACGAGCTTCTTGCGCAGGGCCTCGTCGATGGCAGCGGTGCTCCACTGCGGCAGCGCCGACAACGCGTCGTACGACGCCTGCACGACGGCCTTGCCGTCCTCGTTTAGGAGCTTGGCGACGTCGGCCTCGTCGCGGGTGAAGTCGGCCTCGTCGATGAAGAGGAAGCCGAGCATCTCGGGGACCTCGGCGAGCTTGTTGATCCGCTCGGCGACCAAGGGCATCGCCAGCTCCAGGAGCTTCGCGTCGGCGTCGTTGACCGGGTCGCTGAGGACGCCGGTCTTCTTCAGGAACGGGATCGAGCGCTTGGTGATGTCCTCGACGGTGAGCAGACGCATGTGCGAGCCGTTGATCGCCTCGCACTTCTTCAGGTCGAAGCGCGCCGGGTTGGGGTTGACGTCGCCGATCTCGAAGGCCTCGACCATCTCGGGCAGCGTGAAGATGTCGCGGTCGGCAGCGATCGCCCAGCCGAGCAGGGCGACGTAGTTGAGCAGCCCCTCGGGCAGGAAGCCCTGGTCGCGGTAGAGCTCCATGTGCGCCTCGGGGTCGCGCTTGGAGAGCTTCTTGTTGCCCTCCCCCATCACGTAGGGCAGGTGGCCGAAGCGCGGCGTACGCTCCGCGACACCGATCTCCTTGAGCGCCTCGAACAGGGCGACCTGGCGGGGGGTGCTGGAGAGCAGGTCCTCACCACGCAGCACGTGGGTGATGTTCATCAACGCGTCGTCGATCGGCGCCACCAGCGTGTAGAGCGGGTCGCCATTGGCGCGGGCCAGCGCGAAGTCGGGGACGAACTGGCTGTCGAAGGTGATCTCGCCGCGGACCAGGTCGTCGAAGGTGATCGCACCCTCGGGCATCCGGAAGCGGACGACCGACTTGCGGCCCTCGGCCTCGAAAGCGGCCCGCTGCTCGGCGGTGAGCTCGCGGCAGTGGCCGTCGTAGCCCATCACCTTGGAGCCGGAGGCCTTGCGGCGTGCGTCGACCTCCTCGTTGGTGCAGAAGCAGTCGTACGTCGAGCCGTGCTCGCGCAGCTTGGCCAGGACATCGGCATAGATGTCGGAGCGCTCGGACTGGCGGTAGGGACCGAAGTCGCCACCCTTGAGCGGACCCTCGTCCCAGTCGAGGCCGAGCCACTGCATCAGGTCGATCAGCGAGTCGTAGGACTCCACGGTGTTGCGGGCCTTGTCGGTGTCCTCGATGCGGAAGACGAAGGTGCCACCGAAGTGGCGGGCGAAGGCCCAGTTGTATAGCGCCGTGCGGGCAAGGCCGACGTGCGGGCTGCCGGTCGGCGACGGCGCCATCCGGACCCGGACCTCCTCCGGCTTGAGGTCGCCGAGGACTGCCTGGTTGGTCTTGCTGCTCAACGTGCTGCCACCTTGTTCGTGAGGGATCCGATGCCGGCGATCGAGATCTCGACCTCGTCACCGATGTTCATGGGGCCGACACCCTCCGGGGTGCCGGTCAGGATGACGTCGCCGGGAAGAAGCGTCATCACCGAGCTGATGTGCTCGACGAGCGTGGGGATGTCGAAGATCATGTCAGCCGTGGAGCCGTCCTGGACCAGGTCACCGTTGAGGTGGGTCTGGATCTTCACCCCGTCGATGAACGTCTGCGGGTCCAGGTCGGTCTCGATCCAGGGACCGAGGGGACAGAACGAGTCGAACCCCTTGCCGCGGGTGAACTGGACGTCCTTCTTCTGCAGGTCCCGCGCGGTGACGTCGTTGGCGACCGTGTAACCGTGGATGACGTCGGTCGCCTTCTCCTTGGGCACGTCGCGGCAGATCCGGCCGATCACCACGGCCAACTCACCCTCGTAGTGGACGTTCTCGCTCTGGCGCGGATAGAAGATCGGGTCGCCGGGGCCGGTCACCGAGGTGTTCGGCTTGAGGAACATCAACGGCTCCTCGGGCAGGTCGCTGCCCATCTCCGCGGCGTGCGCGGCATAGTTCCGGCCGATCGCCACCACCTTGCTGCGAGGCAGGACGGGGGCGAGCAGCCGTACGTCGGCCAGCTTGTACTCCTCTTGGAGCAGCTTGACGCCGACATAGAGCGGGTCGCCCGCGAGCGCGACGATCGTGGCGTCCTCCTCGATCTGGCCGAACTCGTCGAGCTCGCCCGTCAGGACGCCGTAGAGGGGATCTTCGCCGGTGGTGAATCTGCAGATACGCACGGGACCGAGCCTATCCGGCATCCGGCGAGACGTTGTCGCCCGCCGTGCCGGTGCCCGAGGATGCTCTCGTGGTCAATCGCTGATGGGCTTCGTGGGACGAGATCCGGCCTGGCGTCGGCCCTAGCCGCGAAGCAGTCGTCGGCGCAGTGTCCCGAGTCCTGGCTTGGCCTCAGCGCGGCGACGACGGCGGGCAGCCTCGAGTTGCACGCTGAGCCGCCGTGCGGCCTCTTCTGGGGTGATGCGTCGCTCCGTGGCCATGCCGTGCGTCCGCCCTCTCCCCGGTCTCCTGGGTCTTCGTGTGTCTTTTCGTGTCCGTGTCTTCGCGTCCTACTCCACAAGACTCCCGCACACCCCGATCGGTGACATCAACCCGCAGGATGATCCGTCTACGACTTTGGTCGGGGGCCACACCCGCTCCTAGAGTTCTTCGCGTGAAGGTGCTGGACGAATCGGAGTGGCGCGCGCGGGCCGCGGCCCACGCCGAGCGACTCGAGCCCTACGTCGCGCCGCACCTGGCCCGGCGCGAGACCCGCATCAAGCACCCGGTCCACGACTTCCTCTTCACCTACTACTCCCAACGGCCGGCGCAACTGATGCGCTGGCACCCGGGGTTCGGGGTAGCGCTGGGCGGCGAGGCAACGGCGTACGCGCAGATGAAGGGCTATCAGGCCCCGCCGGTGGCCGTGAGTCGGGAGTACGTCGTCTCGCAGCGCCCGCTGATCTCCTCACTGAACACGTTGCTCGCCGCGACCGCGTCCCGGCCACCGACGCTGGGCTGCTTCGGCCTGCACGAGTGGGCGATGGTCTATCGCCTGACCGAGGACGAGACCCGGCACCGGGACTGGACCCTGAGACTGGGCGCGACCGGCACCGACGAGGTGGTCGAGTCGCACCGGATCACCTGTTCACACTTCGATGCGTTCCGGTTCTTCACTCCCCCGGCGCGTGGGCTCAACCTGCTGCAACCTGCCAACGACGACCGGCCGTCATACGAGCAACCGGGTTGTCTGCATGGAGGCATGGATCTCTACAAGCACGCGTTCCGACTGAGCCCGATGATCAGCTCGGACGTGGTTGCCGACGCGTTCGAGCTGGCGTGGGACATCCGCATCCTCGACATGCGTGCAGCGCCCTACGACATGACCGGCACGGTCCTGGATCCCAGCGGCGAGGAGTGGAGCCCGGTCAGGATCGAGACGCCGGAGGGCAAGCGCGAGTACGCCGATGCGCAGCGCATCTTCGCCGAGCGCGGGGCTCCCATTCGTCGACGGTTGATCGATGAGTGCGAGCGGCTGCTCGACGTCGCCGGCGACTAGTCCAGACCCAGTTCAGGCCCCGCCGCCCGTGATCGCGACGAAGCAGAACACGACGGCTCCAGAACCTGCTGTCCACGCGGCAGCCGTCCCCAGGGCCTGTCGCCATGAGCGCTCGCGAAGACGAGCAACGACCAGTGAAACGACGGCAACCAGGAACGGGATGAAGACCGCGACAAGGAGGATCTTCATGACCATCACCGATGTCGGGCTGATCAGCGATCGCTGTTCCGGGTCTGTGAGGTTCCACCACGCCCGGAAGAAACCCGGAAGAAAGGCCACCATCGCTGGGAACAGTGACAGGAGAAACAATCCGGCCATTGGCCAGTTTGACTCCCGCGGAGGACGGAGAGCGGTGTCGGACACAAGTCCCATGATCGGTCCATGGACGAGGATCGCGCAGCCAGTCCGCTGAAGATGACTGGCCGCGACAGCAGTCGGCGACGATGGATCGAGGAATCGCCGCAAGGTCGCGCCTCTCGATAGAATGCAGGCTGCACAGGGCCATGGCGTGACTGTTGGGTGGGAAGGCACGCGCCCCGTTTCGCGAACCCTGGAGTCACCTGTGTCACCACTCGCTGGCTACAAGCGCCTCTTCCGCCTGACCGGTCCCCTCTATGTGGTCGTCGGTTTCCTTGCCCGACTTCCATTGGCGATGAGCCAGCTCGGCGTGCTGCTGCTCGTGGCGGGTATGACGGACAGCTATGGCGCGGGCGGCGCCTGTGCGGGAGCACTCGCCATCGCCAACGCGGTCGGCGCCCCGTTCTGGGGCAACCTCGCCGACCGGATCGGGCAGCGACCCGTCGTACTCGTCCAGTCCCTCGCCGGGGCCGCTGCACTCGCCGTTCTGTTGGTGACCACGCATGCGGGCGTGCCCTGGGCCTGGTCCGCAGTGGCAAGTGCAGCCGCCGGGCTGTTGATGCCGCAGGTCGGCCCGATGGCACGGGTGCGTTGGCGTCCGATCACCTCGCGCAGCGAGAACCAGACCCGGTTGGTCGACATCGCCTTCTCCTATGAAGGCGCCGCGGACGAAGCCTCGTTCGTGCTCGGGCCGGCGCTGATCGGGCTCGGCGTCTCCCTGGCCAGTCCCACCTTCGCCCTGTCCTCCGCCGCGGTGGTGCTGGCCGTCTTCGGTGCGTGGTTCGCCCTGCACCCGACAGCAACCCATGCACACGCCTCTCGTGAGACCGGGGACCACTCAGGGATCCGGCTGCTCACCCCGGCGTTGGTCCTGCTGTGCACCTCGCAACTGGTGATCGGGACCGTGTTCGGCTCGGTGCAGACCGGCACCTCGGTGCTGGCAACCGACGTCGGTCAGCCCGGGTTGACCGGCTATTTCCATGCCCTGCTCGGAGTCGGATCGGTGATCGCCGGGCTCTGCATCACGATGCTCCCGGAATCCTTCGCCCTGCCCGCGCGACTGCGCTGGTTCGCCGTGACGCTGCTGGTACTGGCCACGCCCCTGCTGGTCGTCGACTCGCTGGCCGTGCTGGCCCCGGTCCTGCTGGTGCTCGGCATCAGCATCGCGCCCTACATGATCACGACGTTCACCCTCGGCGAGCGGATCACGCACCGATCAAGGACAAGTGCGGCGATGACGCTTCTCGCTGCCGCCACCGGACTCGGATATGCGATCGGCGCCGGCATCGCCGGTCAGCTCGCGGACTGGGGCGGACAGACGCCGGCGTTCGCCGTCACCGTCGGTGCAGGTGTGGTGGCCATCCTCGTGTCCTGGGGTGGGAGCAGCGTCGTCACCCGTTCGGAGGAGGCCGCCGCCTCGCGGAGTCAACCGTCGCCGGTCGACTCGGCCTGATCACGGCCCTCTCATTCGCATTTGCGCGCTCCGGGCTAACTGATGGGTTGGGGTCGGCGCCTGCACTAACTGATGGGTTGGGGTCGGCGCCTGCACTAACTGATGGGTTGGGGTCCTCAAATGATGATCTGAGAGACCCAACCCATCAGTTACGCACCCTGAGAGACCCAACCCATCAGTTACACACCCCGAGAGACCCAACCCATCAGTTGCGCACCCCGACAAGCAGCAGGACCAGCGGGTCGTTCAGCTGGCATCCACGTCCGCACCGAATTGCTCGGCGAGCAGGACTGCGCCGGCCACGTCCAGCTTGGTTCGCCGCAGGCGAGCAGCCGTGAGGTCGACCCTGTCGAGCGAGGCACCGCGCAGGTCTGCCCCGGACAACTTGGCCTCGCGCAGGTTGGCCGCATCGAGCTGGGCTCCACGCAGGACGGTCCCTGACAGGTCAGCCAGGGACAGGTCGGCCTCGCGCAGGTCGAGACCGGAGAGGTCGAGCTTGCTGAGGTTGATCCCCCGCAGGGTGACCCCGCGCCACTGACCGCCCAGCACCTTGATCGGTCGCAGGATGCAGTCGGTGAAGACCGAGCCGCTCATCTTGCAGCCCTCGAAGGTCACGTCGAAGAAGTTCGTCCGCTGGAAGTCGCAGGCGATGAATGCCGAGTGGGTGTGGGTGCTCGCGTTGAACCGCGATCCGTGGAACGTGCACTGGTCGAAGATCGCACCGGAGCTGGTCACCTCGGAGAAGTCGACGTCACTGAAGGTGCATCGCACGAATCGCGTGGCGCCCAGGTCGTCGGCATACCAGTCCTCCCCGCGGTAGTGCTGGTCCTCGGCCGACCCGTCGCTCACGTCATTCACGTGCCACACCGTACGGCGTTGCTGCCGCGCCTCAACGACGTCGGGTGCTGACCTCGGCGTGCACCCGGATCCCATCGACCACCAGGCCCAGTCCGAGGTCGAAGTCGGAGCGCTCGCGCGGCTCGTCAGCGATGGCGCCGACACTGGCCGCCTGCATCTGGGTCTGCTCCTGCAGGGCGTGGCCGAGCACGAAGTGCAGCACCGTGTTGACCGCGACCGGTAGCACCGCCTCGGGGAGGTCGGCGCCGGAGAGCGCCTCTGCCAGGTCTTCGTCGGGTCGGGCCGCACCGAGGCCGAAGGCGTGCACGGTCGCTACCAGCTCGGCGCCGTCGCGCCAGGCCAACATCGCGTCGCGGAGCTCCCGGCCCAACTCGAGGACCTTCGCATCCCAGCCCGAGGCCGAACGCTCACGACGGCCGCGCTCGAGGATCTCGTCTGCCAGAGCCGCCAGCAGCGTCTGCTTGTTGGCGAAGTGGTGATAGAGCGCGGAGGGCTGTACGCCGAGCTCACTGCCCAGGCGACGCATCGACAAGTCAGCCAACCCATAGGCGTCGAGCACCGTCAGGGCCCGATCGATGATGTCGGTCCGGCGATAGCGCAACGTGTTCTCCCTCCCCGGTCTTCTGGTGTGTGACCACTTACTCTAACCTGAACACTGTTCAGCTTGCGGCGCCGGACCGCGGGCATTCCGTCAGCACGACATCCGACCAGAAGAGAATTCGACCATGCCACGTCGCACCTCCACCTCCACCCCCACCGACATCGCCCTGATCTCGGGGTTCGCTGCGCTGATCGCGGTCGCGGCAATCCTGCCCGCGATCAACGTCGCCGGCCCGGTCCCGATCACACTGCAGACCTTCGCCGTACTCCTGGCTGGCGCCGCCCTCGGTGCCGTCCGCGGCTTCTTGGCCGTCCTGCTCTACATCGCGGTCGGCGCGGCAGGTGTCCCGATCTTCTCCGGCGGCGCAGCAGGCCTCGGCGTACTCTCCGGCCCGACCGCGGGCTATCTCTTCGGCTTCGCGTTCGCGGCGGCACTGTGCGGCCTGATCGTCCAGTCCCTGCCGCGGAAGAAGATCCAGACCAGCGTCCCGCTCATCTTCGTCGCCGGCCTGGTGAGCAGCGCCCTGTTCATCCACACAGCAGGGATGGCCGGCCTGGTGTTCCGCGCCGACATGACGTGGGCGCAGGCGTTCGACATCGACAAGGTCTTCTGGATCGGCGACGTCATCAAGAACGTGGCAATGGCGCTCGTCGCGACCGCACTCCACCGCGCCTTCCCCGACCTGCTCGACCGTCGCCCGCGGCGCTCGGACGTCGAGGCGCCGACACCCGCGTGAGTGGCATCGAGCTCACAGACGTCTCGGTCCGGCCCGCCGGCAACGACGATCTGGTCATCCTGAAGCCCACGACGCTCTCGCTGACCGAGCACCGGATCGCACTGATCGGGCCGAACGGATCGGGCAAGTCGACCTTGGCGCGACTGCTCAACGGGCTGGTCGAGGCGAGCACCGGTCGAGTGGAGGTCGAGGGCCTCGACGTCGCCAAGCACGGCGCCGAGGTACGCCGTCGAGTCGGCTTCGTCTTCACCGATCCAGCCGCGCAATTGGTGATGCCGACGGCGGCGGAGGACGTCGCCCTGTCGTTGCGCAAGCAGGTCCGCAACAAGAAGGACAGGCTCGCTGCCGCGCTCGAGGTCCTCGAGGCCCATGGCCTGGGCGGGCTCGGCGACCGCAGCGTGCACACCCTCTCGGGCGGCCAGAAGCAGCTGCTCGCCATGGCCGGCGTGCTCGCGACTCGACCGTCCATCCTGGTCGCGGACGAGCCCACCACGCTGCTCGACCTGCGCAACTCACGCCGGATCGCCGAGCTCCTCTTCGGGATCGACCAGCAGCTGGTCCTGGTCACGCACGACCTCGATCTCGCTGCGCAATGCGATCGCGCACTCGTGATCGACCAGGCCCGCGTCGTCTTTGACGGGGCGGCCCCTGACGCGGTCGCGCACTACCGGGCGATGGTCTGATCGTGGAGCACCAGGGATGAGACAGGACACACTGCTGGGCGATTACCGCCCCGGCTCGACATGGCTGCACCGGCTGACCCCGGGTCCGAAGCTGTTCGCCCTGGCGGTGATCGCCGTGGTCCTCGTCGCCCTGAGGGAACCGGCTCTCGCCCTGGGCGCGCTCGCCATGGCCACGATGCTGGTCCTCTGGTCGGGCATGGGCATCGCGACGGCGGTGCGGACCCTGCGCCGGATCGCGATCATCGCGCTGCTGCTCGGCGCCTGGCTGGTCTGGCAGCACAGCTGGGCACGCGCCGTCGACTCGGTCGGGGACCTCGCGGCGCTCGTGCTCTTCGCATCGGTCTTGACTGCGACCACGGCGGTCGACGACCTCCTCGACACGATCGTCCGGTTGTTGCAGCCGCTGCGTCCCTTCGGTGTCAACCCGGAGAAGGTCTCACTGGCCTTCTCCTTGGCGCTGCGAGCGATCCCGACCACGCTCGAGATCGCCGAGCAGACCCGAGACGCGGCCATCGCGCGGGGGCTCCAGCGCAGTCCTCGCGCACGGCTGACGCCCCTGGTGATCAGGGTCGTCGCGAACGCCCGCGCGACCGGTGAGGCCCTGCATGCTCGCGGGATCGGGGACGACTGAGTCGTACGTCGCACTCGCGTGCCTGATTCACGCCCCGAACCGCGCCCCCGTCTCCTGCCCCGTCGGGTGTCCGTCTCGTGACTCCGCATCACGCCACCGGCGCCCTCCGGACGGACAGCGTGCGGCGGGTCAGACGCGGATCTCTCCGTGCTCGCGACACGTCGCGGTCCATCCGAGTGGGCTCGACTGCACCCGCAACCCGGCCCGGCACTGCGGACAGAAGCGAGGCGCTTCCTGGAAGTTGTCGAGCTCGCAGTCAGTGTGGTCCGAATCGGCAGCTGAACCACCGCAGTGGCTGCAGTACGGCGTACTCATCGCGTCAGCGTAGTCGGCCGACGTAGTCACCCGTGGACACCGTCCGTGCGGCGTCCCATCGCCGGACCCCACGTTGCAGCCGCGCCTTCGAAGCCCTAACCTGAACACCGTTCAGGTTGCCTATGGGCCAAGGAGCCACTCACATGACGATCCAGTTCGACCTGATCGCCGATCGCATCCTCGCCGGTGGTCTGGCGAACGAGACCGAGGCCCTCGAGGTGTTGCGCACATCGGACGCAGAGGTGCTCGGTGCGGTCTCGGCCGCGGCCCGACTGCGTCGCGCGCACTTCGCGAACACCGTGAAGGTGAACTATCTGGTGAACCTGAAGTCGGGGCTGTGCCCGGAGAACTGCAACTACTGCTCGCAGGCGCTGGGCTCACAGGCGCCGATCCTCAAGTATTCATGGCTCTCGAAGGACGAGGCCCTTCGGCAGGCAGGTGCTGGCCTGCGCGGCGGCGCAACCCGAGTGTGCATGGTCTCCTCGGGGCGAGGCCCCTCGGACCGTGATATCGACAAGGTCGTCGAGATGACCGAGGCGATCAAGCAGGAGCATGCCGGCGTCGAGGTCTGCGCCTGCCTGGGCCTGCTCAAGGACGGCCAGGCCGAGCGGCTCAGGACGGCCGGGGTGGATGCCTACAACCACAACATCAACACCGCCGAGAGCAACCACGACACCATCGTCCAGACGCACAGCTATGCGGACCGGATCGAGACCATCGACAAGGCCAAGGGCGCAGGTCTCTCCCCCTGCTCCGGCTTGATCGCCGGGCTCGGCGAGAGCGACGAGCAGCTGGTCGAGGCACTCTTCGCACTCAGGCAACTCGATGCTGACTCGATTCCGGTGAACTTCCTGATGCCCTTCGACGGAACCCCCTACGAGAACACCTGGGAGCTTTCTCCGCTGCACTGCCTGAGGATCCTGACGATGGCCCGGTTCGTCTGCCCGGACAAGGAGATCCGCATCGCCGCAGGCCGTGAGATGCACCTCCGTTCTCTGCAGGCGACAGCACTGCAGGTCGCCAACTCGATCTTCCTCGGCGACTACCTCACCTCCGAGGGACAGGACGCCCGGGCCGACCTGGAGATGCTGCGCGACAACGGGTTCGTGATCCTGGGCCATGAGGAGGCCTTCAACGACGCCACGTTCGACGAGGTCTTCAACCCATCGAGCCGTGCCTCCTCCGCTGCCTCTGCGAGCGCGTCATGTGCGTCCAGCAGCAACTTCGGCACCGACTGCGGCGGTTGCGCGCAGACAGACACCACTCACGGGTCTGGTCAAGAAGCCAGGCCGGCGATCCGTCGCCGCGGCGCCGGCACCCAGGCCCCTGCCAACGCCTGATGCAGACCGGAGCCAATCGGGTCATGCTGACCATCGACGGTGTCGAGGTCATCGATGCGATGAGCTCGTGGTGGTCGGCGATCCATGGAGGTGTACGTCGTGACCCGCGCCGGGCTGGGAACCCTCAATCACACTGAGCTCGCCGTGGACGCACTGCGTGCCCGCGGCATCGAGCCGGTCGGACTGATCGTCGGATCCTGGCTGGCCCGTCCGGGCACCGTAGAGATCTGCAAACTCGAGGACCTGCCGCGACTGACCGGCGTACGAATCGCCGCCGTCCTCCCCGAGGGCGCCGGCACCCGAGAGGCTCCAGCCTTCGTCGCTGAGGCGATCTCCTGAATCACATCCCCTCGAGCCGGCAGTTGTTGACACATCTGATGGTCAACAACTGCCGGCTCGGCGCGAACAAGCGTCAACAACTGCCGGGTGGACGAGGATCAGGCGGTCGGCTCGGCGTCGACCAGCGCCTGCACGGCATCGGCGAACTTCGCCACGACGGCCTCGTCGGCGAGGATGTCACCCTCCATGGCCGACTGGGAGACCACGATGTGCTCGACGACCTGGGCACCGGCGATGGTTGCCGACTTCTGGGTGTGCTCGTGGGCCCACTTGCCGCCGTAGGGGGTCGGGGTCGCACCGATGACGGCGAACGGCTTGCCCACGACGGCGCCGGCGCCGTAGGGGCGCGAGAGCCAGTCGATGGCGTTGTTCAGCACGGCCGGCATGGTGGCGTTGTACTCAGGCGTGACAGCCAGGACGCGGTCGGCCTCGGCCACGGTCTTGCGCACCAGGGAGGCAGCCTCGGGGACGGTCTCGCCGTCGAGGTCCTCGTTGTAGAACGGCAGGTCGCCCAGGCCTTCCACGATCTCCAGGGTGACACCCTCGGGAGCGTTGTCACGGAGGTTCTCGGCGATGCGGCGGTTGAGGGAGTCGGCGCGAAGGCTGCCGACGAGTACGGCAACGCGGGTGTCAGTCATGGGGATCTCCTCGAGAGGTTGATTGTGGGAATTCGTGGATCAAACGGACCGCGGTCCGCTTTCATTCCCAGCGCGTTAGGATCGAGTTCGTGACGCCGCCCACATTCCTGCCGCTCGCCGAGGATCCGGCTCCCGAGCGACGCGATGCCGCGCGCAATCGCGATGCCGTGCTCGGCGCCGCCCTCCGGCTCGTCGATGAGCAGGGCCCGTGTGCGGTGACCATGGATGACATCGCCGCCTCGGCAGGCGTCGGCAAGGCCACGGTCTTCCGCCGCTTCGGCAGTCGAGCCGGGCTGATGACGGCCGTCCTGGACCATACCGAGGCCGAGTGGCAGGCGGCGGTGATCTCGGGCCCGCCGCCGCTCGGACCGGGCGCTGCCCCGATGGACCGACTGGTGGCATTCGGCCGGACCCGGATGGAGCAGACCCTGGCCCACGCCGAGCTGATCGAGGCCGCCGGCAGCACGACTACGCGCAACCGGGCGGCGTACTCCTTCATCGCCATGCACGTGCGCCACCTGCTAAGAGAGCTCGATGTCCGCGGCGACGTCCCGCTCCTCGCGACCGCCCTGCTGGCACCGCTCGAGGCGGTCGTACTGCGTCAGCAGGTTGAGGTGGAGGGATTGTCAACCGAGCGCATCGCGGCCGCCTGGGAAGACGTCGTACGCCGCGTGGTTGCGGGCTGAACGCCCCGCGTCAGCTCACCCGTGGTGGCGGCGAAGGCCGAAGGTCAACCCGTCGATCAGCGCGCCCCAGGACGCCTCGATCACGTTGTGTCCCACACCGACGGTGACCCACGACGACTCCCCATCAGTGGTCTCGATGAGCACTCGGGTGGTGGCGTCGGTGCCGTGCCCCTGGTCGAAGATACGGACCTTGTAGTCGATCAGCTCGAACTTCGCCACCTCGGGGAACGCCTGGCCGATCGCCTGGCGAAGGGCATGGTCCAGCGCGTTGACCGGGCCGTTGCCCTCCCCGGTGACGACGTAGCGCACGCCCTCGGCCTTGAGCTTGACCGTCGCCTCGGAGACCGCTTCGCCGGCCGGCGAGGTCTCGGTGATCACCCGCCACGACTCGATGTCGAAGTAGGCGGGTCGCGCACCCTCGACAGCCTCCACGAGGAGGAGCTCGAAGGAGGCGTCCGCCGCCTCGAAGGTGTATCCCTGCGACTCGAGCTCCTTGACCCGCGCCGTCACGCGGGTGATCAGGTCCGGGTCACTGGACAGGTCGAAGCCGAGCTCCATGCCCTTGAGCTCGATCGAGGCGCGCCCGGCCATGTCGGAGACCAGCAGGCGCATGTCGTTGCCCACCTCGACCGGGTCCAGGTGCTGGTAGAGGTTCGGGTCGATCTTGATCGCCGAGGCATGCAGTCCGGCCTTGTGCGCAAAGGCCGAGGTGCCCACGTAGGGCTGGCGCGAAGCCGGCGGGAAGTTCGTGATGTCGGCGACGGCGTGCGCGATCCGGGTGGCCTCCGCGAGCCTGCCCCGGGGCAGCACCGTGCGGCCGAGCTTGAGCTCGAGGTTCGCGACCGTGGTGATCAGGTCGGCGTTGCCGGTGCGCTCGCCATAGCCGTTGATGCAGCCCTGGACGTGGGTGGCGCCCCCCTCGACAGCGGCGATCGAGTTGGCCACCGCGCAACCGGTGTCGTTGTGCGCGTGGATGCCGACCCGGCCACCGGTCTCGGCGATCACCTCGGAGACGATCTCCCCGACCCAGTGCGGGAGCATCCCGCCGTTGGTGTCGCACAGGGCGACGGCCTCGGCACCGGCCTCGAACGCGGCAGCGAGCACCTCGAGGGCATAGCCACGGTCGAGACGGTAGCCGTCGAAGAAGTGCTCTGCGTCGATGAACACCTGTTGTCCGCTCTCGCGCAGGTGGCTCACGGAGTCCCTGACCATGGCCAGGTTCTCCTCGAGCGTGGTGCGCAGGGCGAGCTCCACGTGACGGGTGTGTGACTTGGCGACCAGCGTGACCCACGGTGCGCGGCTCTCACGCAGGGCAGCGATCTGCGGGTCGTCGGCCGCGGCGATGCCTGCCTTACGGGTGGAACCGAACGCGGCCAGGACAGCGTTGCGCAGGTCGAGCTCGTCGGCCGCACGGCGGAAGAACTCGGTGTCCTTCGGGTTTGCTCCCGGCCATCCGCCTTCGATGAAGCCGACACCGAGCTCATCGAGGAGCCGGGCGATGTTGAGCTTGTCGGCGACCGACAGGTTGAGCCCCTCCTGCTGGGCGCCATCGCGCATCGTCGTGTCATAGACGTGGAACGCACCCTGCAGGTCCATCACTGACTCATCTCGCTTCGCTTCGGGAAACACAAGTTCGGGAAACACAAGTTGTCGCACAAACAAAAAAACCCCTCGATCACGAGAGGTTGCGCATCGCCGGGGACCGGGGACGCGCTAGGGAATGATGATCGCCGTCTGTTGCACGTCGTCAGTCTGCCATGACGCACCGACCGACGACATGGATCTCGAATTGCGACATTTCCATTCTCCTGTGGAGACCCCCGACCCGGACCTATATTGAGCCGACCGGTCATCGTGAGGGGATTCAAACCATGCGGATCAGCAAGTTGAGCGAGCGCGCCTGCCTGCCAGTCGGCACGGTCAAGTTCTACCTCCGCAGCGGCCTGCTCCACCCCGGGCAGGCCACCAGCGCCACCCAGGCGCTCTATGACGAGTCGCACCTGGACCGGTTGCGGATGATCCGCGCACTCTTCGAGGTCGGCGGCCTCGCCCTGGCCGACATCCAACGGGTGCTGGACGCGATCGACCTGCCCACCGAGTCCGTGGACGTGTCACTGGCGCTCGTCGACGAGGCGCTCACCGGTGCCCCACCCGAGCAGGGCGGGGTCGATGTGACCGCCGCGCGCAACCTTCTTCTCGAGCTCGGCTGGCACGTGGACGTCGCCTCGCCCCACCTGGTTCCGCTGGCCCGTGCCCTGTCCGCACTGGCGGACGTCGGCGTGGTGGCGGACCGTGAGCGGCTCAAGTCGTACGCCGAGGCCGCCGCGCACGTCGCCCGACACGACGTCACTGCGATGGAGAAGGTCCCCGAGAACGACCGACCCCGCACCCTTGCCGCCTCCCAGGTGCTCTTCGAGCCTGTCTTCTCATCCCTGCGCCGCCTGGCCCGCGAGCACCAGGCGTTGGCGACACGTTCGCGGATCCCGTCGCCGCGGATATCGGTGCCGAACGCCTGACTCACCGGACTCACCGGACTCACCGGTCGAGCTTGGCCAACCATGAGTTGCCGCCCCACGGCGAGGTGTTGGTCGGCGTCCACTCGACGCCGTTGCTGCCGGCGGTGTAGAGCATCAGCGCCGTGATCGCGCACAGGACGACCACACCGATCCCCCACCACATCGTGTCGCCGGCCATCGGCCGTCCGATGTTGCGCACGGGTGTCCGCACGCGCGAGCTCCCCGGGCCGGTCCAGACCGAGACGCCGAGGACGAGGCCGGAGACGAGCAGGAGCACGATGTCCTCAACGCCCAGCAGGAGCAGGACGAGCGCTACGCAGGCGGCCAGCATCCAGCCCCAGGCGACCAGCAGCAGGCTGAGCGGCAACGAGACCAGGAAGTGCCAGGGGGCAGCGAGCACGTCGACGAGCCCGTCGTACCACTTCGTGCCTCGTCGGTTGCGACGCTGTGTTGCGGCGGTCGAGGAGAGCGAGACGCTGCGCAGGAGGATCACCAGGGCAGTGACCAGGCTCAGCGTCAGCCACGGACCGGCCGCGACACCGCTGCCCACCGCAGCAAGCAGGCCCAGGCCGAGAGTGGTGCGGCGCAGGCGTACCGCCCAGGACGGTCGCGGCGGTGCCGACTGTTGGGGTGCCGACTGTTGCGGTGTGCCCTGCTGTTGCGGTGTGCCCGACTGTTGAGGCGTGCCCTGGTGGTGCGGTGAGTGTGGACCGGCACCCGGCTGCCCCGGATAACCGGACTGGGGTGGCGGGGGCTGCTGGTAGGGCGACCGCGCCGGCGCCATGAACGACTCACCGGCCGAGGGTGAGGCCTGCGGTTGCGCGGCGGGGTGTGATGCGGCTTGTGGGTGCGGCGGCTGCTGCCCCGGGGGCTGCTGGCGGGTCGGCGCCTCACCGCTGGTCACGCCACTGGTCACATGATTGGGGCCGTTGCCCACCACCTCGGTCGCGGTGAAGTCCGGCGCGGCGGAGAGCGGCATGGTCATCGTGGCAGGGGCTGGCACCGACTTCCGCCCGGGCCGTGACCGGTCCCGGATGGCGTCCTCACCCAACCGCGCGATCAGCTGCGTGAGCGTCGGTCGGTTGGCGGGATCGGGGTCCAAGGCGGCCACCACGAGGCCGAGCACCTCATAGCCGAGCCCGTCCAGGTCATGGTCGCCGCGGCGTACCCGGTCCAGAACGGCCATCGACGGCCCCTTCCCGAACGGCCCACGCCCCAGGCCGGCGAAGGTGACGGTGCCGGCCCACGCATGTACGTCGGAGGCGGAGGTCGGCTCGTGGCCGAACAGGACCTCGGGGGCCAGGTAGCCCGGCGTACCCATCAGATAACCGGTGCGGGTGATCCGCTCGTCATCGGCCAACCGGGCCAGCCCGAAGTCGATGAGCACCGGGTGCCGGCCCTCCATCAGGACGTTGCTCGGCTTGACGTCGCGGTGCAGTACGCCGACGTGGTGGACGGCCTGGATCGCCTCGGCCAGCCCACGGGCGAAGACGATCAGGTCGGCACCCTCGAGTGGGCCTTCCTCGGCCACGTGGTCGTGCAGGTTCAGCCCCGGGACGTAGCGCGTGGCCACGAACGGCACCGGTCCCCACGGGTCCGCGTCGACGATCTCGGCGATCCGCGGCAACTGCACCCGGCTCAGCGACTTGACCTCGCGGGCCAGTCGCTCGCGCGCCTCGGCGTCCCCGACGACGTGTGGGCGCAGGACCTTCAGCGCGACCCGCTGGCCACCCGGCCTGCGGGCAAGGTGGACGACACCCATGCCACCTTCACCGATGCGGGTGAGCAGCTCGTAGTCCCCCACCTGCATTCCGCTGGGGGCACGTCCCTGTGTCGTCACGTCGTGAGATTACCTGTTCGCGGCGCGCGCGTTCGGTTGCGCACGCCGGGCCCACACGTCGGGCCCCCCGCCACGGATCACAGGCCACGAATCACAGACCGCGGCTCACAGGCCGCGACAGACGACACAGCTCACACGACGCGGTGCATCCAGCCGAACGAGTCCTCGGCGCGTCCGTACTGGATGTCGACGAGCGCCTGGCGGATCTGCATGGTGAGCTCGGTCGACGCCGGGGCCGCGACCTCGCCGCCGTCCCACTTGAGCGAGCCCACCGGGGTGACGACGGCCGCAGTGCCGCAGGCGAAGATCTCGACGATCTCGCCCGAGTCGACTCCGTTGCGCCACTCGTCGATGGAGAACTTCCGCTCACTCACCTGGTGGCCGAGCTTGCCGGCGAGCTCGATCACCGAGGAGCGGGTGATGCCCTCCAGGATCGTGCCGGTCTGGGGGGTGACGATGGACCCGTCCTTGAAGACGAAGTACATGTTCATCCCGCCGAGCTCCTCGACGTACTTGCCCTCCTGCCCGTCGAGGAAGACGACCTGGTCGCAGCCGTGGGCGGAGGCCTCCTGCTGTGCCACCAGCGAGCTCGCATAGTTGCCGCCGGTCTTGGCGGCACCCATGCCACCGCGACCGGCGCGGGTGTACTCCTCGGTCAGCCAGAGGCTCACCGGCTTCACGCCGCCCTTGAAGTAGGCACCGGCCGGCGAGGCGATCACCATGAACGTGACGTGCTGGCTCGGGCGGACACCGAGGAACTTCTCGGTGGCGATCATGAACGGACGAAGGTAGAGGCTCTTCTCCCCCACGCTCTCGGGGACCCAACGGGCGTCGACCTTCACCAGCTCGTCGACGGCTGCCACGAACTCCTCGACCGGGAGCTCGGGGAAGGCCAGGCGACGCGAGGAACGCACCATCCGCTCGGCGTTCGCCTCGGGACGGAACGTCCAGATCGACCCGTCCTCGTGACGGTAGGCCTTCATCCCCTCGAAGGTCTCCTGCGCATAGTGCAGGACTGCCGTGGCCGGATCGAGAGTGAGCGGGCCGTAGGGCGTGATCCGCGGGTCGTGCCACCCCTTCTCGGGGGTCCACTCCGTGGTGAACATGTGATCGGTGAAGTGGATCCCGAACCCGGGCGCCGCGAGGATCTCGGAGAGCTTCGCGTCGTCGACGACCTGGTCACTGAGGGTGGTGCTGATCTCCATGGACATCAAACTATCTGACCTTCTCTGAAATGGCGGACGCCGGGCACGTCGAAGAAACGTGCCCGGCGCCGAGGATTGGCTGGAGGACGCGTCAGCCGGCTACTCGTGCGGCGATGGCGTCGCCGACCTCGCTGGTACGTCGTGCCTGGCCCGGGGTACGGGCGGACAGGTCGGCGAGCACGGCGGTCTCGATGGCCGCTGCGGCCTCGGGGTGGCCGAGGTGGTCGAGCAGGAGCGACGCGGACAGGATGGCCGCGGTCGGGTCGGCCTTCTGCTGGCCGGCGATGTCGGGCGCGGAGCCGTGCACCGGCTCGAACATCGAGGGAGCGGTGCGGTCGGGGTTCACGTTGCCCGAGGCGGCCAGGCCGATGCCACCGGTGATGGCCGCGGCGAGGTCGGTGATGATGTCGCCGAAGAGGTTGTCGGTGACGATCACGTCGAAGCGCGCGGGGTCCGTGGTCATGTGGATCATCGCGGCATCGATGTGCATGTAGTCGGTGGTGACGTCGGGGTGCTCGGCGGCGACGGCCTCGAACAGACGCCACCACACCGACCCGGCGTTGACCAGCACGTTGGTCTTGTGGACCAGGGTGAGCTTCTTGCGGGTGCGGCGCTCGGCTCGCGCGAAGGCGTCGCGGATGACCCGCTCGACGCCGTACGCCGTGTTGACGCTGACCTCTGTGGCCACCTCGGCCGGGGTGCCGACGCGCAGTGCGCCACCGTTGCCCGTGTAGGGGCCCTCGGTGCCTTCGCGGACCACGACGAAGTCGACCTCAGCGCCCTTGAGGATGTGCTCCCCCAGCGGCGAGACAACCCCGGGGAAGATCTTCGAGGGCCGCAGGTTGACGTAGTGGTCGAGCTCGAAGCGGAGCTTGAGCAGGAGGCCGCGCTCGAGGATGCCGGGGGGCAGGTTGGGGTCGTTGGGCTTGCCGCCGACGGCACCGAGCAGGATCGCGTCGTGGGCGCGGATCTCCTCCAGGGTGCTCTCCGGAAGGACCTCGCCGGTGGCGAGATAGCGCTCTGCGCCGAGGTCATAGCGGGTCTGCTCGAACTTGATCCCGGCCGGCGAGGCAACCTCGAGAACCTTGAGGGCTTCGGCGGTGACTTCGGGACCGATGCCGTCGCCGGGGATGACGGCGAGCTTGGCGGAGGTGACGGGGGTGGAGGAGGTCATGGCGAGGAATCTAGTTGTCGTCGGGGCGCGGACCGCCGTTGTCTCGCAGGTCAAGAGCGGCCTGCACCGCCTCGAGGCTGCGCGGGTTCTCCGGGTTGTGGCTGGCGGGGCCCCACTCGGGATACATGTCATACATCGGTCTGTCTCCTCAATGTGTCGTTGGTGCGTGCGTTGTCGGATGGAACGGTGATGCCTGGTGGATGCTGCTCGGTGGATGCTTGGCAGCATCGAGAGCATCGACAACGCCCCGCGACGGGAGACGGGACACGACACACGGATCACGAATGTCGGTTCGGTCGCTGTGACCGGAGAAGGAGCGGATCGCGCTGGTTTCACCAGGTTCCGGCTGGCCTGTTCAGCTTGCCGGAAGATCCGCCGCGGGGCGTTTCATCAATTCAGATGTGATGAAGGCCCGGGAAACACCACTCGCCACGGCGAGGTGGCCTTCTTCAGGCCTCGCCGCGGCAGTGAATGAGTACGAGCACGTTCCGCATGATGCGATCAGACTACGCCCGGCATCCTGCTCCGCACAGGCGTTCCACGAGACTGCTCAGAATCTGAGACGGCAGTCCCGAGATGAAAGACTCGCCCCATGAGCGCCCCGCCAGAACTGCCAGAGATCGTCTCCCGCGCCTTCGACGTCTCCCGCAAGGCCGGCTATGTGTCGTTCTGCCGCAACGAGACCGGCCGTCTCCTCGCGGCACTGGCCGCCACCCGGTCCGGCACGCTGGCCGAGTTCGGCACCGGTGCCGGCGTCGGCACGGCCTGGCTGCGCAGCGGCGTGGGCGCGAACGCACGCATCATCTCCGCCGAGCTCGACCCGAAGCTCGCCGGTGCTGCCGCCGAGATCTTCGCCGACGACGACTCCGTCGAGGTGCTGGCCGCGGACTGGTCGACCTTGCGCGACAAGGGGCCGTTCTCGCTGCTCTTCCTCGACTCCGGGACCCCCTCGGACGTGGGGGTCGAGGTGATCGCCGAGCTCGTCGAGCCCGGCGGGATCGTTGTCCTCGACGACTTCGTGCCGTGCGAGGTGTGGCCCCCGATCACCATGGGCCGCGTCGACACCCTGCGCGAGCAGTGGCTGACCGACGAGCGGTTCGCCGCGGTCGAGGTGATGATCGCGCCGGACGCCTCGGCGATCATCGCCACCCGCCGCTGACGAGTCCTCCAGCCGCGCTCTGAATCAAACGCGCTCTCGATCAGGCGTGCCCCGGATCAGGGCGTGCTCTGAATCAGGCGCGCTCCGGATCAGTCACGCTCCGGGGAGTCGGCAGATCCACGATGCAGGCCGGCAGCATCAGCTGCGCGAGCGGACCGATCGCCACGGCATAGATGACGGTCCCGACCCCGAGCACTCCGCCGAGTGCCAGGCCGACCACGACGACGGCGACCTCGAGGCCGGTGCGCACCAGGCGCAGGGACCAACCGGTACGTCGTGCCAGCCCGGTCATCAACCCGTCGCGGGGACCGCGCCCGAACTGTGCTCCGATGTAGAGCGCCGTCGCCAGTGCGTTGAGGACCACGCCCGAGAGCATCAGCGCGATCCGCCAGCCGATCTGCGAGGGCTCGACGAGCAGGGCGAGCGTCGCGTCCGCGGCAAGGCCGACCACCACCGCGTTGAGCAGGGTCCCGATCCCGGGCTTCTCCCGCAACGGGATCCAGGCCAGCAGCACGATGAAGCTGAACAGGATGACGACCTGCCCCAGGGTCAACGGCACGAACCGGGTGACGCCGGAGTGCAGGACGTCCCACGGCGCCAGTCCGAGCGCACCGCGCACCATCATCGCCAGCGAGACGCCATAGAGGACCAGGCCCACCAACAGCTGGGGAAAGCGTCGACCGAGCCGTCCTGCGCGCAGCTGCGCAACCGGACCGAGATCAGCGAGCTGACGGCGTACGGCCGGGACGGCGCCCGCCGCGAGAGGAAGCTGTGACATGGACCCAGCATGTCGCCAAGTGGCCTTCTATGAAATAGCCACTTGTGGCACAGTGGCCTGCATGAGCCGCAACGTCTCCGCCGCGCGCGTGGCCACCCTCGTGGGCGACTTCGACCGGTCCCCCGCCTACACCGGCCTGGCCGACGCCCTGCGCCTGCTGATCGCCGAGGGCCGGATCCCGCACGACACCCGGCTTCCCAGCGAACGCGACCTGACCGACGCCATCCGGGTCAGCCGCACCACGGTCACCAAGGCCTACGCCGAGCTGCGGGACAGGGGGTACGCCGTCGCGCGGCACGGCTCGGGCACCTTCACCAGGATCCCGGGCGGACCCCGCCGGGCCCCGGACCGGATCCTCACGCCACGGATGACCGGGCAGCAGGGCGACCTGTCAATGATCGACCTCAACTGCGCCGCCTCCCCCGCGCCACCCGGACTCGGCGCCGCCTATGCGCACGCTGTCGAGGAGCTCCCCGGCTACCTGGCAGACCATGGTTACTACCTGGTCGGCCTGCCCGAGCTTCAGACCCGGATCGCAGCCACCTACGAGGCCCGCGGGTTGCCCACGGAGCCGGAGCAGATCATGGTCACGCCGGGCGCGCTGGCGGCCACTGCGATCGCAGTACGCGCCGTGACCGGGCCCGGCGACCGGGTGCTCGTGGAGTCCCCGGGTTATCCCAACGCCACCCGCTCACTGGCGATCCCGGCCAATCGGCTGGTCGGCTCGCCGGTCGACATCGACGGTTGGGACCTGGCCGGCTTCGCCGCGACCGTGCGACAGACCGCCCCGCGGGCCAGCTACACCGTTCCCGACTTCCAGAACCCGACCGGCAACCTGATGGGCGATGCCGAGCGGGCGGAGTTCGCCGCGATCCTGGCCCGCTCGCGCACCCTTGCCATCGTCGACGAGGCCAACCAGGCGCTCGCCCTCGACGGCCAGGAGATGCCGCGCCCGTTGGCTGCCCACATCGAGGAGGCGGGTGGCGAGGCGCTCACCGTCGGCAGCGCGAGCAAGATGCTCTGGGGCGGCCTTCGACTCGGCTGGATCCGGGCGCCACACTCGCGACTCGACGCGCTGACCAACGCGCGGCTCACCCTCGACCTCGGGGCGCCCGTGGTCGAGCAGCTCGCCCTGTTGCACCTGCTCAAGGACCTCGATCCGGTCCTGGCCGAGCACCGCCGGCTGCTGCGCGAGCAGCGCGACCACCTGGCCTCAGCGCTCACCGCACAGCTGCCCGACTGGTCGTTCCGACTGCCCGGCGGCGGGCTCACCCTGTGGTGCAGGTTGCCGATCGCGGGCGCCGGCGCACTCTGCCTCGAGGCAGAACAGCACGGCGTCTTCCTCGCGCCGGGCAGCGTCTTCTCCGTGGACGGCGGCTATGAGAGCTTCGTGCGCATCCCGTTCACCCGGCCGGTCGAGGAACTCACCGAGGCTGTCACCCGGATCGCGACCGCGTGGCAGACAGCTCGTACGGCGACCACGCGGCGTACGCCGGAACGAGTGATGGTCGCCTGAGCCCACTCACTTCCAGACGTGGAGGTAGTCCACCTCGTAGGTGGCCGGGATCGGCGGCGGGTCGAGCAGGTTGAAGTTGTTGCCCGAGGACCCCAGGAGCTGCGTGAAGGCAACGATGTACTTCTCCTTGAAGGCGGGATCGCCAGAGGAGTGCTCCAGGCACAGCTTGCCGTTGACATAGATCCTGATCTTGCTGGCCCCCCACTCGAGACGGTGCGTGTTCCACTCGCCGCGATTCGCCAGGCAGTCGTGGGCGGTGTTCTGGTTGGGGCCCGAGGTGATGTTGCCGTAGGCGTCGTAGCGCGAGTGCAGGAATGGGATCGTCAGGTAGTAGTAGCTCGAGTAGGTCTCGGAGACGTCGATCTCGCCGCTGTAGGGCCACTTGGTGACGTCGACCTCGCGGGCGTCGGGCCAGAGCCAGAACGCCTCGTGCAGTCCCTTCTTGGTGGTCGCGGTGTTGCGCACCCGGGCCTCGAAGCGGCCATATCGCTGGGACCACTTGTGGAAGGTGGACACCTGGCCGGCGGTCAGGACCTTGAGGGCCCCGGTGAGGGTGGGGCACTCGAGCAACGTGGCATAGCGGGCTACCAGCCGCAGCGATCCGTCCTTGACGCTGACGTTGTTCGGCTTGTAGCAGGCAGCCGCCCCGGCCGGGTTGCCGGTGTTCGGGCTCTCGTCACCGTGGACATACCACTTCGTGGCGTCGAGCGCGGTTCCGCTGAACTCCTCGGCCCAGGTGCAGTCATAGAGGGTGCCGTTCCACTTGACCGGGCGGATCCCGCAGCTGTCGCGAGCCGGTGAGACCCAGCGCGCAACCGAGGAGCGTCCCTGCCTCAGGTCACGCACCCGATAGGCCGTGGTGGTCGTGCGCGCGGGAAGGGTGGTCTTGTACCAGCCATAGGCACTGCTGGTGATCCGCCTGACGTGAATGTATCGACGCCGTGAGGCGTCGTAGCGCTGCACGTTGAGATCGGTCCTGCCCACCCGTGTGCGACCGGAGAGCCGCACCCGGCCGTCATCGAGACGTGTCGCCGAGATGCTCGGCGTGGCGGAAGTGGCAGCCACTGCGGACGGAGCGGTGGCGAGCGAGGTGACGATGCCCGGAGCCGCCAGGAGCGGCAGACCCAGGAAAAGGGAGCCCAAGGCCATGACGAGGTAACGCGAGCGCATCGATCATCTCCGAGGGGTTGACGCTTGGAAAGTGACACTAGCAGCGGCCAGGACGATCGTCCCCGGATGCACGGCATCCCCGGCCCCGAAACGGGGCCGGGGATGCCGACTGACGAATGGTTCAACCCAGATCGGAACGCAGATCAGGTCAGATCGACTGCGCGCACGCTCTCGGCGTTGATGGCCTGCTCGATCTCGGCCAGGACCTCCGGCGAGATCGAGGAGTCGACGGACAGCGCAACGAGTGCCTGCCCGCCCTTGCCGACGCGGGCCACCTGCATGCCGGCGATGTTCACCTGCGCGCCGCCGAGGATGCCACCGACGGTGCCGACCATGCCGGGCTTGTCCTCGTAGCGCAGGAAGGCCAGGTGCTCGGTCGGCTCGATGTCGACGTCGAAGCCGTTGACCTCGACCAGCCGCTCCTTCTGGGCCAGCCCGACCAGGGTGCCCGAGACCGACACCTGGGTGCCGTCGGCCAGGGTGCCGCGGATGGTGATCAGGTTGCGGTGGTCGGGGCTCTCCTGCTCGGAGACCAGGCGCACTGCCGTGCCACGCTCAGCGGCGAGCAGCGGCGCGTTCACGTAGGAGACCTGGTCCTCGACGATGTCGGTGAAGACCCCCTTGAGGGCCGCCAGCTCGAGCACCTTGACGTCGTACTCCGTGATCTCGCCACGGACCTCGACGTCGATCTGCTGAGCGGCCTCGCCGGCCAGCGCAGTGAAGACGCGGCCGAGCTTCTCGGTCAGTGGAATGCCCGGACGCACGTCCTCGGCGATGACGCCGCCCTGGACGTTGACCGCGTCCGGGACGAGCTCACCGGACAGGGCGAGACGGACAGACTTGGCCACGGCGATGCCGGCCTTCTCCTGCGCCTCGTCGGTGGAAGCGCCCAGGTGTGGGGTGGCGACGACGTTCTCAAGCTCGAAGAGCGGGCTGTCGGTGCACGGCTCCTTGGCGAAGACGTCGAGACCGGCGGCGGCGATGCGGCCGGTCTTGAGCGCGTCGTAGAGCGCCGCCTCGTCGACGATGCCGCCGCGGGCCGCGTTGACCAGCACCAGGCTCGACTTGGCCTTCGCCAGTTCCTCGGTCCCGATCAGGCCCACGGTCTCAGGGGTCTTGGGGAGGTGGACGCTCATGAAGTCTGCCTCGGCCAGGAGCGTGTCGAGGTCGACCAGGCGCACGCCCATCTGTGCGGCGCGACCGGCCTGGACATAGGGGTCGTAGGCGATGACCTTCATCCCGAAGGCGCTGAGGCGCTGTGCGACCAGGACGCCGATGCGGCCGAGACCGACGATGCCCACGGTCTTCTCGTAGAGCTCGATGCCGGTGTACTTGCTGCGCTTCCACTCACCGTTGCGCAGGGCCGCGTGGGCCGGGCTGACGTGGCGGGCCGCGGCGAGCATCAGCGCGACGGCGAGCTCGGCAGCGGAGACGATGTTCGAGGTCGGCGCGTTGACGACCATCACGCCGGCCTGGGTGGCGGCCTTGACGTCGACGTTGTCGAGGCCGACGCCGGCGCGGGCGATGACCTTGAGCTTCTTCGCAGCAGCGAGGGCCTCTTCGTCGACCTTCGTCGCGGAGCGGACCAGGATCGCGTCCACGTCGCTGATGGCCGGGATCAGCTCGGCGCGGTCGGCGCCGTTGCAGTTGCGGATCTCGAAGTCGGGGCCGAGCGCCTCGACGGTTGCGGGGCTGAGTTCCTCAGCGATGAGTACGACGGGCTTGCTCACAGCAAATTCCTCGGATGGTGTCTCGTGGACGGATGCGGACCGTGAAAACGGGTCGTGCACAACGCTGTGCCCGGATGTCCCGACCATACCCGACCGGCATGGCGTTGCTCGGGGTGTCCGCACACTGTGCAGGGGCTCCCCCGAGAGCCCCTCGCCCGACCGCACGGGTCGGGGAAGCCTCAGTCGGTGCCGAACTCCATGGCGGCACGATCGAGAGCCTCGTCCTCCTCGTTGACGCCGTCTCCGCGATCGGCGATGCGGTCGGCGCCACCGGCGGGGAGCTCACCGAAGAGCGTGCCGTTCTCGACCAGCACCTGCCCCTGGTCGAGCGGCTGGCCGGCATACATCTCCAGCTTGGCCCGGGAGTCGGCGATGTCGAGGTTGCGCATGGTGAGCTGGCCGATCCGGTCCAGGGGACCGAAGGCTGCGTTGTCGGTGCGCTCCATCGACAGCTTGTCGGGGTGGTAGGAGAAGTTGCTGCCCGACGTGGACAGGACGGTGTAGTCCTCACCACGCCTCAGCCGCACGGTGACCTCACCCGTGACCAGCGATGCGATCCAGCGCTGGATGGACTCACGGATCATCAGCGCCTGGGGGTCCAGCCAGCGGCCCTCGTAGAGAAGGCGGCCGAGCTTGCGGCCCTCGTTGTGGTACTGCGCGATGGTGTCCTCGTTGTGGATCGCGTTGACCAACCGCTCATAGGTGAGGAAGAGCAGCGCCATCCCGGGGGCCTCATAGATGCCGCGGGACTTGGCCTCGATGATCCGGTTCTCGATCTGGTCCGACATGCCCAGTCCGTGCCGGCCGCCGATGGCGTTGGCCTCGTGGACGAGCTCCACGGCGTCGTCGTAGTGCTTGCCGTTGATGGCCACGGGGCGGCCCTGGTCGAAGGTGACCGTGACGTCCTCGGTCTCGATCGCGACCGACGGGTCCCAGAACTTCACGCCCATGATCGGCTCGACGGTCTCCAGCGAGACATCGAGGTGCTCCAGGGTCTTGGCCTCGTGGGTGGCTCCCCAGATGTTGGCGTCCGTGGAGTAGGCCTTCTCCTGCGAGTCGCGGTAGGGCAGGTTGCGCTCGGTGAGCCAGGCACTCATCTCGGTACGGCCGCCGAGCTCGTTGACGAAGTCGGGGTCGAGCCACGGCTTGTAGATCCGCAGGTCGGGGTTGGCCAGCAGGCCGTAGCGATAGAACCGCTCGATGTCGTTGCCCTTGAAGGTCGAGCCGTCGCCCCAGATGTCGACGCCGTCCTCGTGCATCGCCCGGACCAGCATCGTGCCGGTGACGGCGCGACCGATCGGGGTGGTGTTGAAGTAGACGCGCCCACCCGAGCGGATGTGGAAGGCGCCGCAGGCGAGGGCGGCGAGGCCCTCGTCGACCAGGGCCTTCTTGCAGTCGACGGCGCGGGCGATCTCGGCGCCGTACTGCTTGGCGCGGTCCGGGACACCGGAGATGTCGGGCTCGTCGTACTGCCCGATGTCGGCGGTGTAGGTGCAGGGCACTGCGCCCTTGTCGCGCATCCAGGCCACGGCGACCGAGGTGTCGAGACCTCCGGAGAAGGCAATTCCGACGCGTTCGCCGGCGGGCAATGAAGTGAGGACCTTGGACATGGTTACGAGTATATGCACACTCCTGCATGTTTATACAATCGGTTGCACCGCTCCCCCGCGGCCGTTCCCGTGACAGAGTTGCGCCCATGCCTTCCGAGACCTGCCCCCGGTGCCAGACTCCGCGTGAATCGCCCGACCTCGCCTTCTGCACCAACTGCGGTACGCCGTTCGCAGCGGGCGGGTCGCAGCCCCCTGTGGAAGAGGACCGATCGACCCAGGTGCTGCCGCAGCAACCGTGGGACCAGCAGGGCTCACAGCCGGGCTGGGGCGCGCAGCAGGGATCACCAGGTGGATCACACGGTGGGGGCAACTTCCCCCCGCCCGGTGCCCAACAGGGTCAGTGGGGTGGCCCAGCACAGCCTCCGGCGGGTGGGTGGAGCGGTGCGGCACAGCCTCCCCAGGGCCAGTGGGGCGGGGCTGGGGGCGGACCCGGTCACCCCGGCGGCCCGTGGCAGCAGCAGGGACCTGACGGTGGCGGGCGGGGCCGAGGCAAGATCGCCCTCATCATCGGGCTGGTCGTCGTGCTCCTGGCTGCCATCGGCATCACCCTCGCCCTGGTCCTGGGAGGCGACGACAAGGACGCCAAGGACGCACCGACGAACGCCAGCAAGGACGAGTTCTGCGAGGTCGCGGAGGAGTACGGCGACCTCGAGGATGACGAGTGGGAGGACGCCTCCGACATCGCGGACGAGGCAGCCGAGGTGGGCACGCCCGAAGACATTCCCGAGGATGCCCGGCGTGGTTTCTTGGTCGCCCTGGAGATCCTCGGTGAGGCCAAGGACGAAGAGGACGCCGAGCGGCTCTCCGAGGACCGTAGTGCGGCCGATCAGAAGGACCTCACCGCCTTCTTCATGTACGTCGGCACCACCTGCGCCGCTGAACCAGGCGTCACCCAGTCCCCGTCGGGCCTGCCCAGTGACTTGCCCAGTGACTTGCCCACTGATCTGCCCAGTGACCTGCCGACGCCCGAGCTCCCCAGCGACTTCCTCACGGACCTGCCCAGCGACCTCCTCTCCGACCTCCCGTCCGAGCTGCTGACCCTGATGCCCGAGACCGTCCCCAGCAACTGAGGCTCAGTCGGGGAGGTCCACCCGCAGGAACCGCGGCCGATAGAGCAGCGGGTCCTCGATCACGGCCGCCAGGTCGGTGCGGTTCTGGCTGTAGGACACCACCATCGTCCCGTCCTCGGGCAACAGTCCCGGATGGGCCAGCGGCATGTAGCGCAAGGCTCCCTTCACTGTGTCGGAGGGCAGCTGCGCCAGCGCGCCGTGGGCGGTGAAGGGGCCCGTGGGCGACGGTGCCGTCCACACGGTCAGGTCCGTGCCGAGGAACTCGTCGCGCTTGCTCAGCGCATACCAGGTCCCGTCCTGCTCGAAGACGCTCAGCGTCTGGGAGACGCCGCCCCTGGCCGGAATCAGCTCTTGGGCTGCACTCTCGGAGCGGACCCATGACTTCCCGTCCCAGAACCGCCACCGGGAGCGGTCCAGGATGTCGTCGGGTCGGACCCGGGCGACGCTCAGTGAGAACCCGAAGACCATGTCCTGCGCCGGGTGGGCGGTGCCGTAGAGATAGGCCCAGCCGTCGTGGACGGCGGAGGCCGCACCCCACGTCGGGTCCGATGCGTCGGCGTCATCGGGACCGATGTCGCGCCGGTCGACCAGTTGCGGGGTGCCCCCACGAGGCACCACGAAGACTGCGATCGCCGGACCGAGGTTCTCGAAGTCGAACGAGCCGGCGCCGGTCGTGCGCACTCGCTGCGCGGAGATCGCGACCAGGTCATAGCCCGGCCGTTCCTCGCGGCCGATCGACATCGGCCAGTAGCCGACCTTCACGTCCCGGTCCGGGATGATCGCGCCGTGGTCGACGGGCTCGACCATCTGCAGGCAACCCGACCCCAGCACCAGCATCGAGTTCCGGACGAACCGCTGACCCTGATGATCCGGGGCGCGCAGGGTGTCTCCGAAGACGAACAAGCTTCGGCCGTCCTGGAGCTTCACGCTGGCCCCGACGTCCCCGCCCTGGAAGTTGTCGCTGGCTCTCAGCTTCCCGGCGAGCCGGTTGATGTCGCCGAGGTCCTCCACCTCGCCGGTGGGCACGCAGTCGGTCTCGGAGGCCCGCGAGGGGATCTCGGCGACGTCGGCGATCGCGGTACGCGGCAGTGACAGGGTCATCCCGACCAGCAGCAGGGCGCTGGGCACGACCACGACGGCCACGCGCAACCGCCACCTGATCCGGGTACGTCGACTGGTTCCGGCAGCCATGTCGGCCGGGTCGATCCCGAACTGCCGGCGCACCCCACGAGCCGTCAGCGAGACGAGCCACACGATCACCAGCCACGCCACGAGCGTGAGCAACGGTCGAGCCTCGAGCCCCGCGCCGTCGAAGATCACGACGCCGGCGAGCGCCTCTCGCATCGCGCCCAACGGCAGCAGGGGCACGAGGGTGGGCCAGGGCTCCGGGAAGAGCCGCACGTCGGTGCCCATCAGCAGTGGAATGGCCTCGAGGAAGAACAGGACCACCGCCAGCGCGAGGCCGGGCAGACCCGCCAGAGCCTCCAGCGCCAGCGTCACCCCACCCGTCACCCAGACAGCCAGGGCGACGATCAGAACGGCATTCATCTCAAGCCTGCCCAGGCCGATGCCCGGCAGCCAGACCAGGATGCCTGCGCCGAGGACCGCGACCCCGGCCAGTGCGGCGTGGCGCAACAGCCCACGGCGCAACGTGCGCGTGACAGGTCCGAGCGTCATCGAGACGATGACCACGAACAGGAAGCCGAGCGCATTGGCCGCCAGCACCAGCCGGTCCGCGGCCCGAGGAGATCCGTGGGACGTGTCGACGTACTCCACCGCGACGCTCCGGCCCCGGCTCCGCTCCAGTGCCCGGATCCGTTGCAGCACCGCCTCGTTCAGCGTGGAGTCGTTGGCCCGGTTGAGCAGCACCGTGTCCCGGGTGCCGCTCAGCTCCACCTCGACGGCAGCCACCAGGCTGCCGTCGCGGACCTCGGACCGGGCCTCGGAGGCCTCCAGGACGTAGGCCTCGAAGGCGCCGTCAGGCAGGGCGCTCGCCTCGTCGGCGAGCACCTTCCCGATCACCGGTGCGGTGACGATGCCGACCGGTACGTCGTCCGGTTGGCCGATCGCACTGCTCCGGGCCAGCCACACCATCAGAGCCACCTGCACCAGCAGGACCAGCAGGCAGAGCACTGCCACGGGACGTGAGACCACCCGCGCGAGCGTGACGGCTCGGTCCCGGGTGGTCGCGCGGACCTTCGGAGTCACCCGGTCATCATCCGACCCGGTGACTCCACTCGCAACTCAGATCGCGCATCCGTCGGGACCGCAGGCCTCGCCGTCGGCGTCGACCATCTTCAGGGTGGGCCGGGACTCGTTCCACGCCTGCTCGATCGCCTGGGAGAACACCTGGGCCGGCTGGGCGCCGGAGATGCCGTACTTCTCGTCGATGACGAAGAACGGGACACCAGTCGCTCCGTAGGCCCGGGCCTGCGCGACGTCTGCGTGCACCTCGTCGAGGAATTCCTTGCCGTCCAGGACCTCTCGGACGCGAGCCGCGTCCAGGCCGACGGCGACGGCGATCTCCACGAGCGTGTCGTGATCGGCCACGTTGCGGAGCTCCTCGAAGTGCTCGCGCAGCAACGCCTCCTTCAGGGCCGACTGCAGTGCGATTCCTCCGTCGTGGAGCGCAAGGTGGAGCACCCGGTGCGCATCGACGGTGTTGACCCGCAGGTTCTCCGAGAGCCGGTAGCGCAACCCTTCCTCGGCCGCGACGGTCTCCACCTGGTTCATCATCTGCTTCGCGCCCTCGACGCCGCCGCCGTACTTCTTGGCGAGCACCTCGGCCATGGTCTCGCTGGGCACGCTCGGCGCGCTCGGGTCGAGCTCGTAGGAGTGCCAGACGACCTCGACCTCGTCCGAGTGCTCGAAGCCCTCGAGGGCCGTCTCGAGACGGCGCTTGCCGATGTAGCACCACGGACACACGACGTCGGACCACACATCAATTCGCATGTCGGTACAACGTGCAGGGCTGCCCGATTCTTCCCGCCCGATTCTTCTCTCCCAACCACCATCGGATCAGGGATGACTCAGGGTCGGTCAGGGTCATTCGGGGCGCTCTCCCCGATGTGCGCACCCCTGCTGTGCGGTGAGGGTTGGAGCCATGATCACAGTCCATTCCCTCACCAAGAGCTACCGCGGCTTCACCGCGGTCAATGATGTCTCCTTCGTGGCCCGACCGGGCCGCGTCACCGGGTTCCTGGGACCCAACGGCGCGGGCAAGTCCACCACCATGCGGATCATGGTCGGCCTCACCGACGCCACCTCCGGATCCGCCACCATCCTGGGTCGCCACTTCGCCGACCTACCGAACCCGGGCAGGGAGGTCGGCGTACTCCTCGATGCCTCGGCACAGCACGCCGGTCGCACCGGTCGCGAGATCCTGGCCATCGCCCAGCGCACGATGGGCCTGCCCGTCTCACGTGTCGACGACATGCTCGACCTGGTCAGCCTCACCGAGCGTGAGTCGCAACGCAGGGTGAAGAACTACTCGCTCGGGATGCGGCAGCGACTCGGCATCGCCACCGCCCTGATCGGCGACCCCGAGGTCCTGATCCTCGACGAACCAGCCAACGGGCTCGACCCCGCCGGCATCCGCTGGATGCGTGACCTGCTCCGTGGTTATGCCAACAAGGGCGGCACGGTGCTGCTCTCCAGCCACCTGCTGCACGAGATCGAGGTGATCGCGGACGACCTGGTGATGATCGGCAACGGTCGCGTCGTCGCCGAGGGCACCAAGGCCGAGCTGCTCAGCGCCGCCGGGACCGTCGTACGGACCCCCTCGTCGGCCGCCCTGGCCCAGGCCCTGCGCAACGCCGGGATCGTCGTCACCCAGGGCACCGACGGCACCCTGCGCACCGACGCGCCGGCCGACCGGGTCGGCGAGATCGCCCTCGACGCCCGTGTTCCGCTCACCGAGCTGCGCTCGGCCGACAACGCCGGCCTCGAGGAGATGTTCCTCGAACTCACCGCAGACAGCCAGCGAGAAGGAGCTGCAGCATGAGCACCGTTGCCCGATCCACTGTCCAGTCAGATGCCCGATCCACTGTCGAGTCAGGCACTCGCCCGCCCGAGTCCGCAGGTCGGGCCGTGCCCGTCCAGCACAAGCCGATCCCGATGACACGCGTGATGTGGGTCGAGCTGACCAAGATGTTCGACACCCGCTCCGGCTTCTGGCTGATGGCCAGCATCGGCATCGTCTCCCTGCTCGCCACCGCAGCGGTGATCCTCTTCGCTCCGGACGACGAGCTCACCTATGAGACGTTCGCGACCGCGATCGGCTTCCCGATCGCGGTCATCCTCCCGATCATCGCGTTGCTCTCGATCACGAGTGAATGGAGCCAGCGGACCGGGTTGACCACGTTCACCCTGCTCCCCCGGCGCTCTCGGGTGATCAACGCCAAGCTGATCGTTTCGGTCGCCGTCGGCATCGTCTCGATGTTCGTCGCGCTTGCGATCGGGGCGCTCGGGAACCTGGTCGGGACCGCGATTGCCGGGGTGGACACCACCTGGAACGTCAGCCTCTACGAGTTCTCGTTGATCGTGCTGGCCAACGTGCTCGGCATGCTCATCGGTTCCATGCTCGGGGTTCTCATCCGCAACTCCGCCGGTGCCATCGTGGGCTACTTCGTGTTCAACGCCCTGCTGCCGACGTTGTTCATGACCTTGGGCAACCTGCAGGAATGGTTCCGTGACATCTGGCCCTGGATCGACTTCTCCTACGCACAGGGCGCCCTGTTCGAGGGGTCCCCGACAGGCGAGGAGTGGGCCCGGCTGGCGGTCACCTCGACATTCTGGTTGATCCTGCCGATGGCGGTCGGTCTCTGGCTGATCCGCAGGTCCGAAGTGAAGTGAGTCTCCCCGGATCGGTCGCCGAGAGAGTCGGCGGCCGATCCGACGTTAGAACTTCACGACGATGGGCAGGATGCCCGCCATGAACAACCCCGTCTGCTCCAACTGCGGAGCCCCCCTCGACCCGACGGCTGCTGCCTGCAGCCGGTGCGGGATGCCGATGAGCCAGATGCCGGGCCAGTCCCATGACCAGCCCAATGACCAGCCCCAGGGCCAACAGCCCTCCCCCGGCCAGGGGTATGCCGGTCAGGGGTACGGCGGCCAGGGGTATGGCGGCCAGGGGCCAGAGGGTCAGGCCTACGGGAGCCAGGGTCACCAGGGTCAGGCGTACGGCGGGCCGGCGTACGGCAGCCAGGGTCCGGCCCATGGCGGCCAGGCCTACGGCAACCAGGGTTACGGCGTCGGCTACGCACAGGGTTATCCGCAGGGACAGCCTGGAGCCGGGATGCCCGGCCCAGAGGGCCCCGGTCGACGCAAGCCGTGGCTGGTGCCTGCGATCATCGCGGGCGTCCTCGTCCTGATCGGTGCGGCCGTGCTGATCGTCGTCCTGCTCACCAACGGCGATGACGACGACAAGTCGGACGGCCCCAAGAACGACCCCACGGCTCAGGCCACCGACGGGCCGACCGATGAGCCGACCGACGGGCTCACCCAGACACCCACCCCGGCCCCGGTTCCCACCGCACCGACACCGACGACACCGACGGCACCGCCGACGAACGGTGGCGACCTGTCCCTTCGCTCCGCTCCGGTCGGCAGCGACGAGGAACAGATCAAGCAGCTGACCGAGGAGTTCAGCGCCTGGTACTCGTCCGTGACCAGCGGCGGGGACACCACCTGCTCCGAGATGGACCAGTTCTTCCTGGAACCCGAGGACAGCGACGTGAAGGGTTGCGCGTCGGCATCGACGCTCGATGCCAAGTTCAAGTTCGACATCACCGACATCAAGGTCAGCGGCGACACCGCCACCGGAACCATGAACAGCACCATCACGGTTGGCGGCTCGACACCTCAGTCGAGCTCGGACGACGTGAAGCTGGCCAAGCGCGACGGATACTGGTTCTTCGACGAGTGAGCGGGGCCTCGGCTCGCGCCCATGCGTAGCGGCACAGCGAAACGCCCCGGTCGATTCCTGGTGGAATCGGCCGGGGCGTTTCGATGCTGAGTGGTGCGTGAGGCTCAGCGCGCGGCGGAGCCCTCGGTGTAGTCCTTGTCCTGCTGCTGCCAGGCGAAGTGACCACGCAGGGTCTTGCCGGTGACCTCGATCGGGTGCGCGGCCTCCTTCTCGCGGAGCTCGTTGAACTCCTTGGCACCGTTGTCCTGGTCATCGATGAAGCGCTGCGCGAACGCACCGCTCTGGATGTCGGCCAGGACGGCCTTCATGTTCTCCTTCACCGACGGGTCGATGACCCGCGGGCCGGAGACGTAGTCGCCGTACTCCGCGGTGTCGGAGATCGACCAGCGCTGCTTGGCGATGCCGCCCTCCCACATCAGGTCGACGATCAGCTTGAGCTCGTGGAGCACCTCGAAGTAGGCGATCTCGGGCTGGTAGCCGGCCTCGGTCAGGGTCTCGAATCCGGCCTGCACGAGGTGCGACATGCCACCGCAGAGAACGGCCTGCTCACCGAACAGGTCGGTCTCGGTCTCCTCGGTGAAGGTGGTCTTGATGACGCCGGCGCGGGTGCCGCCGATCGCCTTGGCGTAGGACTTCGCGAGGTCCCAGGCCTGGCCGGACGCGTCCTGCTCCACGGCGATGATGTCCGGGATGCCGCGCCCGGCGACGTACTCGCGACGCACGGTGTGACCCGGCGCCTTGGGGGCGACCATGATCACGTCGACGCCCTCGGGGGCGGTGATGTAGCCGAAGCGGATGTTGAAGCCGTGGCCGAAGACCAGGGTGTCGCCCTCGGTCAGGTTGGGTGCGATCTCCTCGGCATAGAGCTTCCGCTGGTGCTGGTCCGGGGCGAGGATCACGATGACATCGGACTCTTCGGTGGCCTCGGCGGGCGTCAGGACGCGCAGGCCCTCCTCCTCGGCCTTCGCGCGGCTCTTCGAGCCCGGCTGCAGGCCGATGCGGACGTCCACACCGGAGTCACGCAGGTTCAGCGCGTGGGCGTGGCCCTGGCTGCCGTAGCCGATGACCGCGACGTTCTTGCCCTGGATCAGGGACAGGTCGGCGTCGTCGTCGTAGAACATCTCAGCCACTGGGGCTCTCCTTCAGGTTGGTTGTGGTGCTGCGTTGGGGAACTTGTGCGGGGTGTAGCGGAGGATCAGCCGGCGACCGGCGGCGGAGCCGGTACGGCGACCGGGCGCAGGTTGCGCTCGGAGATCGAGCGGGAACCCCGACCGATCGCGACCATCCCGGACTGGACCAGCTCCCGGATGCCGAACGGCTCGAGCACCCGGAGGAAGTCGGCCAGCTTGTCGGCGTTGCCGGTGACCTGGATGGTCAGGGCGTCGGGAGCCACGTCGATGACCTTGGCCTTGAACAGCTGGACGGCGTCCAGCACGTGGCCGCGGGTCTCGGTGTCGGCGCGGACCTTGACCAGCACCAGCTCGCGCGAGACCGAGGCCCCGGTGTCGAGCTCGACGATCTTGATCACCTCGACCAGCTTGTTCAGCTGCTTGGTGACCTGCTCGAGCGGGCTCTGCTCGACGCTGACCACGATGGTCATCCGGGAGACGTCCGGGCTCTCGGTCGGGCCGACCGCGAGGCTGTCGATGTTGAAGCCACGACGGCTGAAGAGCCCGGCGATGCGGGCCAGGACGCCCGGCTTGTTCTCGACCAGGACGGACAGGGTGTGCTTGCTCATGTTCTCCAGCCCCTCAGAGGTCGTTCTCGTCGAACTGCGGCGCGAGGTCGCGGGCGTACTTGATCTCGTCGTTGCTGGTGCCAGCGGCGACCATCGGCCAGACCATCGCATCGCGGTGGACCCGGAAGTCCACGACCACGGGCTGGTCGTTGATCGACATCGCCTTCTCGATGGTGGCGTCCACGTCCTCGGGCGTCTCGCAGGCGAGGCCGACACAGCCGTAGGCTTCCGCGAGCTTCACGAAGTCCGGGATCCGCTTGCTGTGCAGGTCGGTGTTCGAGTAGCGCTCGTTGTAGAACAGCGTCTGCCACTGGCGGACCATGCCGAGCGACTCGTTGTTGATCAGCGCGACCTTGATCGGGATGTCGTTGATCGCGCAGGTGGCCAGCTCCTGGTTGGTCATCTGGAAGCAGCCGTCACCGTCGATCGACCACACGGTGGTGTCGGGCATGCCGACCTTGGCGCCCATCGCCGCGGGGACCGAGAAGCCCATCGTGCCGAGGCCGCCAGAGTTGATCCACGTGTTGGGGTGCTCGTAGCCGATGAACTGCGCGGCCCACATCTGGTGCTGGCCGACGCCGGAGACATAGATCGACTCGGGACCCGAGATCTTGCTGAGCCGCTCGAGGACGTACTGCGGCGCGAGGCCGTTGGCGGGGGCGTCGTAGGCCAGCGGGTACTGCTTCTTGATACCGGCCAGGAAGGCCACCCATGCCTCGTAGTCACCCTGGTTGCCCTGCTCGGACTCGGCGTTCAGGGCGAGGATCAGGTCCGCGATCACCTCGCGGCAGTCACCGACGATCGGGACGTCCACGTGTCGGTTCTTGCCGATCTCGGCCGGGTCGATGTCGGCGTGGATCACCTTGGCACCGGGGGCGAAGGAGTCCAGGTTGCCGGTGACCCGGTCGTCGAAGCGGGCACCGAGGCTGATGATCAGGTCGCTCTTCTGCAGGCCGGCCACCGCAGCGACGGTGCCGTGCATGCCGGGCATGCCGAGGTGCTGCACGTGGCTGTCCGGGAAGGCGCCGCGGGCCATCAGCGTGGTGACCACGGGAATCCCGGTGGCCTCGGCCAGGACGCGCAGCTCCTTGGCAGCACCCGAGCGGATCACTCCGCCACCGACGTAGAGGACCGGGCGACGCGACTCGAGGATCAGGCGCGAGGCCTCGCGGATCTGCTTGCTGTGCGGGCGGGTCACCGGTCGATAGCCCGGCAGGTTCAGCTCGGTGGGCCAGTTGAAGGACGTCATCGCCTGCAGCGCCGACTTGGCGACATCGACGAGCACCGGGCCGGGACGCCCCGTCGAGGCGATGTGGAAGGCCTCGGCGATGGTGCGCGGGATCTCGGCCGGGTCGGTGACCAGGAAGTTGTGCTTGGTGATCGGCATCGTGATGCCACGGATGTCCGCCTCCTGGAAGGCGTCGGTGCCGATGGAGGCGGCCCCGACCTGTCCGGTGACGGCCACCATCGGCGTGGAGTCCATGTGCGCGTCGGCGATCGGGGTGACCAGGTTGGTCGCTCCCGGGCCCGAGGTCGCCATGCAGACGCCCACCTTGCCGGTGGCCGCGGCGTACCCCTGGGCGGCGTGACCGGCGCCCTGCTCGTGGCGGACCAGGATGTGCCGGATCCGGGAGTCGAAGAGTGGGTCGTAGGCCGGCAGGATGGCACCCCCTGGGATGCCGAAGATGTTCTCTACCCCCGCGCTCTCCAGCGACTTGATAAGGCTCTGCGCTCCGGTGACCTGGGTCCCGGCGCCCCCTCCGCTGTCCTGCTCGGCCATTGCTACTTCCTGTCTGGTCTTCTCTTCACCAACAAAAAACCCCTCGGCCACAGTGGCAACGAGGGGATGACGCGTGTGCGTTGAGGCGGTGTTGGCCTCAGCTCACGCGTCGCGTGCATACAAGAATGTCCTTGCGCATGGTCCTACGTTCGCTGCCGACGTCATGTGGCGTCAACCAAGTGAATCACCTATCCCACATCGTGGAACTCTCATCCCACGATGTGGCCCTCTTTCATCGTGTCGCGTTGGTACAGATGCAGACCCGGTTGCCGTCTGGATCCGCGAGCACCGTGAAGCTCGGCGCCTCCGCGTCCGAGACCAGTGTCCCACCCGCTGCAACGGCGCCGGCAATGCGCCCCGCAGCCACCTCGATCGGCACCCAGACGTCGAGGTGGAACCGTTGCCGGGGTTCCTCGTGCGCGTCCGTGTCCTGGAACCACAGGGTGGGCAGTACGCCGTCCGGGTCGACGACCTCTTCTCCCCCGCCGCCCACCGACATGCCGTAGACCGCCTGCCAGAACGGCCTGAGCCGCGACCGGTCGGCGGTGTCGAGAGCGATCTCCAGTGCCTGAGGCAGCTCCGGCTGGGAGCGCATGCCGCCCTCGTCGGCCAGCAGGCTGATCGTGCGCGCCAACCTCACGTCCCGCTCGGTGATTCCCCCGACGTCGTGGCTGCTCAGGGCCACGTCGACGTGGCCGTAGCGCAGGTCGAGGTCCGGGTGGTGGTTCATCGCCTCTGCGGCGGCACCGATCGCGTTCACCAGGTCCAACCCGGTGACGAAGTCACGGGTGCTGATCCGGGTGTGCAACCGGCCCAGCAGCGGCCGCCAGCCAGGCAGGTCGAGGTCGAGCACCTGTTGATTGGTCAGCTTCTCGCTCATCCCTCGAGCATGCCACTCACAGCGACGCGCGGACACCCTCCAGCGACTTCAGCTGGGATCCGTCCGGCTGGTTCGACTCGTCGAGCCAGGCACGCAGCGCCTGCGCCAGCGACGGCCACTCGTCGTCGATGATCGAGAACCAGGCAGTGTCGCGCGAACGCCCCTTGTAGACCACGGCGTGGCGGAACGTTCCCTCGTGGGTGAAGCCGAGGCGCTCGGCAGCGCGTCGCGACGGCTCGTTGAGCGCGTCGCACTTCCACTCATAGCGCCGGTAGCCGAGCCCGAAGACGTGGTTGGCGAGGAGATACTGAGCCTCGGTCGCGGCAGCGGTGCGCTGCAGGCGGGGCCCGAGGGTGATCGAGCCGACCTCCACCGATCCGTTCACCCGGTCGACGCGCAGATAGCTGGCGATCCCGCAGGCCCGGCCCTCACGGTCCCGGACCACCACGGTCACCGAGTCGGTGGCGTCGGCACGGGCCTCGATGTGATCGGCGAACTCGCCCCGATCGGCGAAGGGGCCGACGCCGAGATAGGTCCACAGGGACTCGTTCCCGGGGCCGCACAGCTCGTCGTACAACTCGTCGGCGTGCTCGCGCAGCAGCGGCTCGACGCGGCACCACGTGCCTTGCATCGCGGTGACGTCGGGAAACGGCGCTGTGGCCCAGCCCTCCACGGCGGGCCCGATCGGCTGGTCGAACTCATTGGTGCGCAACTCATTCACCTCGCCGACCCTAGGGCATCTCGCCTCCACCCCCCGGGCGAGGACGAGGAGTGACCACCTAGGGTTGTTGCAAATAATTCGCAACAAGCAGGGGGGCGTGCATGTCCGTGCTGGACCAGAGCAGACGGGCCTCCACCGACGCAGGAACGGATCTGGGAATCCGGGCGGGCGCCCGGCGCGCGAGGGTGTGGAGCACTGCTCTGGTTGTGGTCCTGCTGGCATCCGCACTCGTTGGGATCTCGGTGGGGTCCGCCTCCCTGCCCCTCAGCGACGTCCTGCACATCGTGGGCCACCACGTCTTCGCCACCCCGGCTTCGATCACCTGGTCGGCGCCCCGCGACGCCATCGTCTGGGAGGTCAGGGTCCCCCGGGTGCTCCTGGCAGTGCTGGTGGGCGCCGGCCTGTCGGTGTGCGGGGTCGCACTTCAGGCGATGGTGCGCAACATGCTCGCCGACCCCTACCTGCTCGGGGTCAACTCGGGCGCCTCCAGCGGGGCTGCCGCCCTGATCCTCTTCGGGTTCGGTGCCGGCCTGGGTGCGCACGCGCTGCCGATCAGTGCCTTTCTCGGCGCACTCGCTGCGTCCCTCCTCGTGTTCTTCATCGCCCGCAGCGGTGGCCGCGTCACCTCGGTGCGACTCCTGCTCGCCGGCGTTGCCGTCGGCTATGCCCTCTACGCCCTCACCAGCTTCCTGATCTTCGCCTCCGACTCTGCCGAAGGCGCCCGCTCAGTGATGTTCTGGCTGCTCGGCTCCCTCGCGCTCGCCTCATGGGGGCCGCCACTCGCGGTGATGACACTCGTCGTCGTCGCGACCGTGGCACTGCTGGCCCTGTGGAGCCGACAACTGGACGCCCTCAGCATCGGCGACGAGACCGCACACACCCTGGGCGTCTCGCCCGATCGGGCGCGCGTCAAGATGCTGGTGCTGGTCGCACTGTGCATCGGGGTCGTGGTGGCCGCATCGGGGAGCATCGGCTTCGTCGGCCTGGTCATTCCGCATGTCGCCCGGCGTCTCGTCGGGTCAGCCCACATCCGCGTCATTCCGGTCGCAGCCCTGCTGGGCGCAATCCTGCTGGTCTGGGCCGACGTCTTGGCCAGGACCCTGTTCACCCCCGAGGAACTGCCTGTCGGGATCATCACCGCCATCCTCGGGGCGCCCTTTCTGCTCGTCCTGATCCGGCGTCTCCACGCCACGTCCGTCTGAACCCGAGGAGCCTGCATGTCCCAGCCCCTGCGCACCGTTGTCGCACTCACCTCACTGTGCCTGGCCCTGTCCGGGTGCGGCCTCGTGAAGGACGACGACTCCGCCAGCGTCAAGGGTGACGGCTACTACCCCGTGACGGTGGAGAACTGCGGAGCCTCGGTGACGATCAGGTCCGAGCCCGAGCGCCTGGTGTTGCTGAAGAACTCGGACGTACCGATCCTCGACGCCCTGGGTGTCCTCGACCGTACTGTCGCCAAGGCCGGCGCGTTCCCTTCCGGCTACTACGACGACGTAACAGCGGCCGCACTGGAGGAGGTTCCGTCGCTGACCAGCAAGAGTGACGCCAGTGGTCACCTGCAGATCTCCAAGGAAGTCGTGATCGGCGCCGAGCCGGACCTCGTCTTCGGCGAGGTCGAGAACCTCAGCAGGGAGACTCTGCGCGAAGTCAGGATCGACCTGCTCGAGAACCCTGGGCTGTGCGGTGAGGGCCTGACCGATCCCGGCTTCGACGACGTCCATGCCCAGATCGCGCTGCTCGGCAAGGTGTTCAACCGCGAGGCCGAGGCGACCAGGGCCGTGGCCAGGATGGAGGCGGAGGTCAGCGCCCTCGAGGGGCGTGCTGCCAACATGCCCGCACGGACCGCCGCGGTGCTCTATCCGACCATCGCAGGCGGCACCACGTATGCCTATGGCGCCCGCAGCATGGCCCACCCCCAGCTCGAGGCAGCCGGGTTCGAGAACGTCTTCGCGAGCCAGCGTGAGCGGGTCTTCGAGGTCTCCATGGAGACCCTGCTCGCGAAGAACCCCGACGTCCTCATACTGCTCCATCCCAACGGCGACCCGAAGAAGGTCGAGCAGGCAGTCACCGACCTGCCGGGCGCCAACACCCTCACCGCCGTGCGCAACGGCGACGTGATGACCCAGTTGTTCAACTACACCGAGCCACCGTCTCCGCTGGCTGTTGCCGGGCTCGAGAAGATCATCGAGCGGTTCGGGGAAGACCGATGATCCGCGGCACGGGGCTGAGCTTCTCCTACGGGACCGAGCGGGTCGTCGACGGAGTAGATCTGGCGGCCGATCAGGGCAGGGTGCTGGGGCTCATCGGCCCCAACGGAAGTGGCAAGACGACACTGCTGCGGATGCTCTATGGCGCTCTCCCTCCGAGCGCAGGAGTCATCGAGGTGGACGGAACTCCACTGACGTCGCTCTCCGTGCGAAACATCGCGCAACGACTGTCCGCGGTCGTGCAGGAGACCGGGGGCGAGTCCACGTTGACGGCGACGGAGATGGTGATGCTCGGACGTGCCCCGCACCTGGGCACGTTCCAGCGGTTCGCCAGCGAGGACCAGCGCCTGGTCCGTGACGCACTCGCGACCGTCGGTGGCCTCACCCTCGGGGCGCGGCCCTTCTCCGGGCTCTCCGGCGGCGAGAAGCAGCGGATCCTCATCGCCCGGGCCCTGGCCCAGGGCACCGACCACATGCTCCTGGACGAACCGACGAACCACCTCGACATCCGCTACCAGCACGACCTGTTGAAACTGGTGCGTGGCCTGGGCATCACGGCAGTCGTGGTGCTGCACGACCTGAACCTTGCAGCCCGCTATTGCGACGACCTGATTCTGCTCGACCGCGGGGCCGTGGCCGCACGGGGAACAGTCGACGAAGTCCTCGACCCCGACCTCCTCGAGGCCGTCTACGGCATCGGGGTGCGGCGAGTGAGCGTCGATGGCGAACTGCACCTCCTCTTCCACCCCCGGGACGGGGCTCTCACCCACGAACTGATGAGGAACACGGCATGACCGGAACAGACCCGATCCAGACGCAGCTCAACGAGTACTGGACGCTCCGCGCCCCCGACTACGACGCCTACCAGCAGTCACCGGGTCGGCTGGAGGCGAACAACCGAGCCTGGGGCGAGGTCTTCGCCAGCGCCCTGCCCGCGGCGCCTGCAGATGTCCTCGATCTCGGCACCGGCAGCGGGTACGTCGCCTGCCTGCTCGCCGGCCAGGGCCACCGGGTCACCGCGACCGACCTGTCCGCAGGGATGCTCGAACAGGCCGAGAAGCACGCCGTCGACATGGACTCTCCCCCGACCTTCCTCGAAGGTGACGCCGTAGCACCCGACTTCCCTCCGGCCAGCTTCGACGCGATCACCAACCGGTTCCTGATGTGGACCATGCGCGAGACCGACAGGGCCCTGTCCAACTGGAGGCGCTTGCTGCGTCCCGGAGGAACCCTGGCCGTGGTCGACGGCACCTGGTATCCCCACGGCATGGAACACGACACCACCGAGGAATTCCAGCGCCTCTACGACGCGTCCGTTCAGCAGGCACTCCCCTTGGCCACGGCGTCCTCGATCGACATGGTGGCGGACCGGGTCGTTGCTGCCGGGTTCCGCGAGGTCGAGGTGACCCCGCTGCAGACCTTGCTGGACCTCGACAGAAAGTACGGCGTGGCGCCGAACCACGAGGTGGTCCTGCTCCATGTGGTCACAGGTCGGGTCTGAGGAGTGAGGTGGAGGTAGGTCGAGGAACGAGACCTGCCGGAGCCGAGCCCCGCAAGGCACGACCACAGACAGCACAGCTCAGGCCAGGGTCTGGGTCACCTCGCCCTGGCCGTCACGCACCGTGACCGTCGCCCACGCGCCGTTGACCAGCGGGAGGTACGGCGCCACATGGCCGCAGTCGACATCGAGGATCACCGGTATGCCCAAGTCTGAGAAGGCGTCGGCCACCGCGTCGTGCTGGGTGAAGCCCTCGGTGTCGGGCGCGGACGGTCGCCCGACGAGGATCGCGTTGGCGTGCTCGAACCAGCCCGCGAGCCGGAAGCCGTGCAGGATCCGGGCGACGTCATAGGGCCCGAAGTCGCAGGCCTCGACATAGACCAGGATCCCCTCGTCCGCGTGCTCGCGACCGAACCCGGCGATGTCGGCGTACGGCGTGCCCGAGATCGCGCCGAGCGTCTCCACACAGCCACCGATCAGACGCCCTGTGATCTCGGCATCGCCCCCACCGAGGACGCTCCAGCCGTCGACGGCATCGAGATCGAAGACGGTGGTGTCCGGGTTCGCGATGTAGTCACCGTGCGGCGCAGTGCGGAACCGGCCAGGGCTGCACTGGGTGACCGCACCGGTCGCCGCGGCCAGCTCGGTCCAGTGCGCGAGCCCGTCCGGCGCACGGTAGGGCGAGTCCATCAGGTTGGAGCCGTGCAACGTGGCCCAGCCAGTACGCAGGGTGAGCGGCACCATCACGGTGGTGAGGTCGGAGTAGCCGACCAACCAGGTCGGCTCCGCCTGGGCGAGCGCGTCCCAGTCGAGCAGGTCGAGCAGGTCGATCGCCAGCTCGCCGCCCCACGGTGGGACCACCGCGCGGACCTCCGGATCGAGCAGCATCCCCATCAGCTCCTCTGCCCGCTGATGCTTGGGCGCCGAGACGTGGCGGGTCCCGTCCATGCACTCACCCACGCGTACGACGTACCCGCGCTGTTCCAGGTCGCGCCTGGCCACCTCGAGCCGGGGATGCATCGCTGCGCCGACGCCGCTGGAGGGCGACGTGACCGCGATCAGGTCACCGGGCTGCAGGGGGCGGGGGAAGCGGATCGGGCTCATGGCAGCACCAGCTGACCGATGTCGCCCGGGTTCGTGGCGATCTCCCAGCGGAAGCCGTCGGGGTCTGCGAAGTAGCCGGTGTAGCCGCCCCACTCCCGTTGCCTGGCGGTCTCCACCGGGTCCGCGCCGGCAGCCCGGGCCAGGTCGAGGACGGCGTCGACCTCGTCCTCGCTGGCCACGTTGTGCGCCAGGGTGATCGGTACGACGCCCTCACCGCGCCGGATGGTTCCGACCTCGGCCTCGAAGGCGGTCTCGTCCCACAGCGAGAGCACCAGGTGCTCGCCGGCCCTGATCATCAGCACGTCGCCGGGCACGAAGAGCTCGGCGGTCCAGCCGAGTCCGTCGAGATAGAACTCCCGACTTCTCTCCAGGTCGTTGACGGCAAGGGTGACGAAGCTGATCCGCTGGTCCATGCGCCCAGCATCTCCCACTCGCCGCTTGCTGCCCAACCCAATTCCCCCGACCCGGCGTGGGAATCACCGACCCGGCAGAACATTCGTCGAGTCGGCAGTTGTTGACAGACCTTGTTTGCGAACAACTGCCGACTCGGCGTGGAAAGCGTCGACCCGGCAGTTGTTCACAGCTATTCGTTTGTCAACAACTGCCGGGTCGGCGTAGGAGGTCCCGACTCGGCGGAAGGAGGGTCAGCTGGTGACGGCTCCGTGCGCGGCGGACTGCACGGTCTTGGCGTACTTGCCGAGCACACCGCGGGTGTACTTCGGGGGGTGCGGCGCCCAGCCCTCCTTGCGCTTCTCCAGCTCGTCGGCATCCACAGCCACCTCGAGCAGGCGGTTGGCGACGTCGAGGGTGATCTGGTCACCGTCGCGCACGAAGGCGATCGGGCCGGCGTCCACTGCCTCGGGGGCGATGTGGCCGACGCAGAGACCAGTGGTCCCGCCGGAGAAGCGGCCGTCGGTGATCAACAGGACGTCCTTGCCGAGACCGGCACCCTTGATCGCACCGGTGATGGCGAGCATCTCGCGCATCCCCGGACCACCCTTGGGTCCCTCGTAGCGGATCACGACGACGTCGTTGGCGACGATCTTGCCCGCGGCCAGGGCGTCGAGCGCGGCGCGCTCGCCGTCGAAGACTCGCGCGGTGCCGGTGAACACGTCGTTGTCGAACCCGGCGCTCTTCACGACCGCACCCTCGGGGGCCAGCGAGCCCTTGAGGATGGTCAGGCCACCGGACTTGTGGATCGCGTTGTCCATCGTGTGGATCACGTCGCCGTCGAGTGCCGGCGGCTCGATCTCGGCCAGGTTCTCGGCCATCGTCCTGCCGGTCACGGTCATCACGTCGCCGTGCATCAGGCCGGCCTCGAGCAGCGCCTTCATCACCATCGGGATGCCACCGACCCGGTCGACGTCGGTCATCACGTACTTGCCGAACGGCTTCAGGTCGGCCAGGTGCGGGACCTTGTCGCCGATCCGGTTGAAGTCATCGATGGTCAGCGGCACCTCGGCCTCACGAGCGATCGCGAGCAGGTGCAGCACCGCGTTGGTCGAACCACCGAGCGCCATCACGACGGCGATGGCGTTCTCGAACGCCTCCATGGTCATGATCTGGCGGGCGGTCAGGCCCTTGCGCAGCATCTCGACGACGGCCTCGCCCGACTTCACCGCGAAGGCATCGCGACGGCGGTCGGGGGCCGGCGGCGCGGCCGAGCCCGGGAGGCTCATCCCCAGCGCCTCGCCCACCGAGGCCATCGTGTTCGCGGTGTACATGCCGCCACACGCTCCCTCGCCCGGACAGATCGCCTTCTCCACGCGGGTCACCTGGTCGCGCGAGATCTTGCCGGCCAGGCAGGCACCGACGGCCTCGAAGGCGTCGATGATGGTGACGTCCTCACCGTCGAGCTGGCCCGGAAGGGTCGAGCCGGCGTAGAGGAAGACGGAGGCCAGGTCGAGGCGCGCCGCGGCCATCAGCATGCCGGGCAGGGACTTGTCGCAGCCGGCGAGCAGGACAGAGCCATCGAGGCGCTCGGCCATCATCACGGTCTCGACGGAGTCGGCGATGACCTCGCGCGAGACCAGCGAGAAGTGCATGCCCTCGTGACCCATCGAGATCCCGTCCGAGACGGAGATGGTGCCGAACTCGAGCGGGAACCCGCCGGCGGCGTGCACGCCCTCCTTGGCTGCCTTGGCCAGGCGGTCCAGCGAGAGGTTGCACGGGGTGATCTCGTTCCACGACGAGGCCACACCGATCTGCGGCTTCACCCAGTCGTCGTCCCCCATCCCGACGGCACGGAGCATTCCGCGGGCAGCGGCCTTCTCCAGTCCATCGGTGACGTCGCGGCTACGGGGCTTCATGTCAGGGGTGTCGCTCATGCCCCCAGATTAGTCCCGCGTCCGTGCCGGCCGGTCGGGTGTCCGGACCTCAGTCCGGACCTCAGGCCGGGTTCACGCCGGGGTTCACTCGGCAAACGCCGGCGCGGTCCTCAGCGGGTGCGGGCCCCAGCGCCGGGTGAGCTCGGCGGCGAGCGATCCGGCGTACGTCGTCAGGGCGGCGGGTCCACGCAGCCGTGAGGCCAGCTCGAGACGGCTGAGCACCATCGTCCGGCGGCCCGGTCGCTTCGCGGAGTCCTCGTTGTCCGCCTCGTCATCCAGGGCGCCGGGCAGGAACATCGTCGAGCTGATCAGGCACCACAGCAGGGTGGCCGCGACCAAGTCGTCGTCGAAGCCGGGCTCGGCGATCCAGGGCAGGTGCGCGGCTGCGCCGGTGCGGTACGTCGCCAACGCGGCCTCGGCCCGGCGCTGCGGCACCTGCCACGCACACCAGCAGGTCGGCCACGGCACGGTGAGATAGGCCGCGTCCCAGGCCGGGTGCCTGACCTCGGCGAACTCGAAGTCCAGCAGGTGTACCACGCCGTCGACGAGCAGGTTGTTGTCCGGGCAGGTGTCGCCCGGCGTGACCACCCACCGTTCCTCGCGCTCCAGCGGCGCCGCCACCTCGACGAGCAGCGCGGCCAGGTCGTCGACCACGGGCAGGTCGTGCTCGGCGGCCAACCCGGTCAGTCGTTGCGGCAGCCCGGCGATCTCTCCCGCGATCACCGAGCCGGGCAGGTCATCACCGAGGTGCGCACGGAAGGTCTCGGTCCGGTCGGTGGTGTGCACGTGCAGGTGGGCCAGCGCCACCGCCCAGGCGCGCAGCGCGCCTGCGGCTGCCTCGGGATCCCGGCCCAGCAGGTGATCGGCCAGGCTCCAGCCGTGACCCAGGTCGCTCATCACCACGAGGGCGGGCTCCTCGACGAGTGCCAACAGCTCGGGACATCCGGACCCGCGGACGGCAGCGAGGCCGGCCCCCTCCCGACGCCAGGCGTGGCCCTCGGAATCGCGATAGGCCTTGACCACGAACTGCTCGGCCCCATCGGTGACCCGCCACAGGTCGGTACGGGCTCCGCCGAAGCGTCTCCCGATCGACCGCAGCCGCGGCACGCCCAGTGCCCGGGCCGCGACCTCGAGCGCCGCGCCCTTGTCGATTGCCGGTCCGGAGGTCATCACAGAGCCGTCATCTGGGAGCCGTCATCTGGGAGCCGTCATCGCTCAGGCGGGTTGCTCGGCAGCCCGCTTGAGCTGGGCGAGCCCCTTCTCGAAGTCCTTGCCGATCATCTTGTCCATCGGGAAGAACCTGGCGAGCAGGCTCATCGGGAACTTCTGGTTCCCCACCATCGTCCAGGTCACCTCGGTGCCGCTGGCCACCGGTCTGAGGTCGAACCTCACCTGGTTCGTCGCACGGAACGGCGTCTGGAAGACGAGCGAGACGTCGATCCGGTCCGGCGTCGAGGCAGTGATCTCCATGCTGCCGGCCCCGGCCCTCCTGTTGCCGACCCAGGCATAGCGGGCACCCTGGCCCGTCTGGGCACCGCTGTAGTCGCGCTTCATCGAGGGATCAACCCCCTCCCAGGGCGACCACCGCTGCCACTCGCGGAAGTCGTCGATCAGCCGGTGGATCTGCTGGGGGTCGGCCACGACATCGACCGACCGGGAGACCTCGAACGTCGACATGGTGGGATCGTGTCAGATCCACGGTCCGACGGGAAGGAGGCAGATGCGTCGCGCAGTCTGGCTGGTGCTCGCCAGCATCGCCTCCGTCCAGCTCGGGGCAGCGATCGCCAAGGACCTCTTCGATCGCATCGACCCGACCGGGATGGTGCTCCTGCGCCTCGCCACCAGTGCGGTCATCCTGCTCGCCCTGGCCCGGCCGAGCCTGCGCGGCCGGTCCCGCACGGACTGGCTGGTGGTCGCCGGATTCGGTCTCAGTCTCGGCACGATGAACTGGGCGATCTACCAGTCGTTCGCGCGCATCCCGCTCGGTGTCGCGGTGACGATCGAGTTCGTCGGACCGCTCACCCTGGCCGTCCTGGGATCGCGCCGGCCACGCGACCTCGCCTGGGTCGGCCTTGCCGCCCTCGGGGTGCTCCTGCTCGGTTTCGACCCGTCCGGCCTCAACCTGGCCGGCGCCCTCTTCGCGCTCCTCGCCGGCGCGGCCTGGGCGTCGTACATCCTGCTCAGCGCCAGCACCGGACGGCGCTGGCCGGGCCTGGACGGACTGGCCGTCGCCAGTGTGGTGGCCGTGACGGCGCTGATGCCGTACGCCGTGGCCGCGGGCGGGCGCGACCTACTGCACCTCGACATCCTGCTCATCGGAGCCGCGGTCGGGCTGCTCAGCTCCGTGATCCCCTACAGCCTCGAGCTCACTGCCCTGCGCAACCTCAAGCCCGCGGTCTTCGGCATCCTGATGAGTCTCGAGCCGGCCGCGGCCGCGCTCGCCGCGGTGATCGTCCTGCGCGAGCTGCTCAGCCCGCTCCAGGTCGTCGCGATGCTCCTGGTGATCGTTGCCTCCGTGGGCGCGACCCGGACTGCCCCACCGCAGGTGGAGCCGGTCCCCGACTGAAGCGAGCTGAACCGGGCTGAACGCGACTGAGCCACGCTGAACCGCCGCGCACCAGTTCACCCATGCTTCACACGACGTTGACCACCAGGACACGGCGGCGGCCTAGGTTCGAGGCTGACCACATAAGAGCCAGCCAGCGAGATCGGGGTCGACCATGCTCCTGCGTTCCGCCTTCCGGATCTTCGACGACTGGTCCGTCCGCTCCCAGCTCCGCGCGCGGCGCAACGCGATGGTCGCGGCCACCGCGCTCGCCCAGCGAACCGCGGAAGCGCGCGAGGTCGACGCCTACCTGGCTTGTCGGCACCGGCACCCGAGCCTCACCGCCGAGCAGGCTCCCATCACTCTGCGCGCCTGAGGCTTGCGTCACGTTTCCATCTGCTGGGTGACCTGGTGGGCGAGAATCCGCGCATGGCTGCCGTCGTCCCTCCCGGGCCCACCACCGAACTCTCCTCAGTCCCCGAGGTCTTCTACTTCGACGTCGTCTCCGCCGACGGCACCAAGCTGCGCGGCTGGACCAATGACCCCGACTGCCTGATCGACGGACCGACGGTGCTGCTCTGCAACGGGCTCGGCACCAACCCGTGGACCACGCCCTCGGTACTGGCACCCGACTCGGGGATCCGGGTCGTGTCCTGGAACCACCGGGGCACCGGCGGCTCGGAACGGCCGCAGGATCGCACCCACGTCGGGGTCGACTCGTTCGTCGAGGACGCCGTGGCAGTGCTCGACCACATCGGCGTCGAGCGAAGTGTCCTGATGGGCTGGTCGATCGGCGTCAACACCATGTTCGAGCTCGCCTTCCGGCACCCCGAGCGGGTCGCCGGACTGTTCGCCTTCGCCGGGGTCCCCGGTGACACCTTCGCCACCATGCTGGCGCCGCTGCGACTGCCCCGCGTCGTCGCCCGCGGGATCTCGGTGAACATCACCCGCGCGGTCGCGCTGGCCGGCCGGGCGATCACCCCGATCACCACCCGACTGCCGATCTCGGAGCGGACCGTCGGCCTGCTCAGCCGCACCGGCTTCATGTTCCCGGTCGCGGACCCCGCACTGGCGGCCCACGCCGTACGTGAGTTCCTGTCCACCCCGGTCGACTGGTACTTCCACCTGGCCCTGACCACGTCTCGCCACGGCCGGGTCTCGCTCAGCTCGATCAAGGTGCCCACCGCGTTCGTCGCAGGCAAGTGGGACATCCTCGCCGGGAGCCGCGACATGGCCACCGCCGCGGAACGCATCGAGGGAGCGACGTACGTCGAGCTGGTCGGCTCACACTTCATCGCGATGGAGCAACCGCAGCGATTCCACGAGCTCCTCCTCGAATTCCTCGACCGGGTCGAGCAGGCCGAGGCTTCGTCGACCCCGGCCTGAGTCACCCGCACTAGAGTCGGGCCCATGAGGTCCGTCGCCACAGCCCTGGTCCTGTCCCTCGCTGTCCTGGCGGCATGCTCGTCCGAGGGGGACGACTCGCCCACCGATGGCCGGTCCGGGTCCTCGCCGACGGGCCAGTCCTCCAACCAGTCGCCCAGCCAGTCGCCCTCCGACGTACTAACCGCGACCCCCGCTCCCAGCGACCCCAAGTCGGCCACGGTCACCCGCACCGTGGTGAGCGGTCTCGAAGCCCCCTGGGGCCTGGACTTCCTACCCGACGGCACCGCCGTGGTCACCGAGCGCGACTCGCGCCGGGTGCTGGTCATCGAGGACGGCAAGGCCCGGGAGATCGGTACCGTCACCCAGGCCGCTCCGGGCGAGGAGGCCGGCCTCCTCGGCGTCGCGGTCTCCCCCGACTTCGAGCAGGACAAGACCCTCTTCCTCTACCTGACCACGCAGGAGGACAACCGGATCGTGCGCACGACGTACGACGGGAAGCGCCTCGGCGAGCTCGACCCGATCGTGACCGGCATCCCTCGGGGAATGATCCACGACGGTGGCCGCCTGGCCTTCGGACCGGACGGGCTGCTGATCGCCTCCACCGGTGACTCCGGCGACCAGGGCACCGCCCAGGACGAGGACTCGTTGGGCGGCAAGATCCTGCGGATGACGCCCGAGGGGAAGCCGGCACCGGGCAATCCCAATGACGACCTGGTTCTCTCGCTCGGTCACCGCAACGTCCAAGGCTTGGCCTTCGACTCGACCGGGCAGCTGTGGGCCAGCGAGTTCGGCTCCCAGGAGTTCGACGAGCTGAACCGGATCGAGGCGGGCAGGAACTACGGCTGGCCGCAGTTCGAGGGCGAGGGCGGCACCGATCAGATGACCGACCCCCAGGTCGTGTGGAGCACCGACGAGGCTTCCCCGTCCGGGCTGGCGTTCGCCGAGGGGCACCTGTGGATGGCGTCGCTGCGCGGTGAGCGCCTGTGGCGCGTCGACGTCGCAGGCGGCAAGGCCTCCGCGCCGAAGGACTTCTTCGTCGGCGACTACGGCCGGCTGCGCACCGTGGCGCTCGCACCCAACGGCAAGCTCTGGCTGACCACCTCGAACCGGGACGGTCGTGGAGACCCGGCCAAGGGCGATGACCGCATCCTCGAGGTCACCCTCAAGTGAGCTGACCTCTTCGCGCGGTGACGTGCGGGGCTCGACTGCTGACGTCTGGACTTCAAGACATCACGCAGGATCGAGCTCCCGCACGGCACTGCCTGACACCTGGTGTCAGGTGAGCTTCTCCAGGATGAGCTCGCGCACGCGACCAGCGTCGGCCTGACCGCGCATCTCCTTCATGACCGAGCCGATCAGCGCCCCGGCCGCGGCGAGCTTGCCGTCGCGGATCTTGTCGGCCACACCCGGGTTCTCGGCGATCGCCTTGTCGACCGCGGCGCCCAGGGCACCGTCGTCGGAGACGATCTCGAGCCCGCGGGCCGCGACGATCTCCTCCGGCGTTCCCTCGCCGGCAAGCAGGCCGTCGAAGACCTGGCGGGCCAGCTTGTCGTTGAGCCGGCCCGCGTCGACCAGCGCCTGTACGGCGGCCACGTCGGCCGGCGTCACGCCGAGGTCGGCGATCTCGACGCCCGAGTCATTCGCGCGTCGTGCCATCTCCGAGAGCCACCACTTGCGCGCCGACTGCGGGGAGGCACCGGCGGCGATGGTCTCCTGGACCAGCCCGAGTGCGCCGGCAGCGACGGTGTCGCGCATCTCCAGGTCGGTGAAGCCCCACTCCGCCTGGAGCTCGGCGCGCTGCTCGCGAGGCAGTCGGGGCAGCGTGCCACGCAGCTCCTCGACCCACTCCCTGCTCGGGGCCACGGGCACGAGGTCCGGCTCCGGGAAGTAGCGGTAGTCGTCGGCGTCGGACTTGGGGCGACCGCTGGTGGTCACGCCGGTGTCCTCGTGCCAGTGCCTGGTCTCCTGCAGGATCGATCCACCGCCGTCGAGGATTGCCGCGTGGCGCTGCATCTCGTAACGGACGGCACGCTCGACCGAGCGCAGGGAGTTCACGTTCTTGGTCTCGGTGCGGGTGCCCAGCTCGCCGGTCCCGACAGGCGCCATGGACAGGTTCACGTCCGCACGGATCGAGCCCTGGTCCATCCGAGCATCCGAGACACCGAGGGCGACGATCAGCTCGCGCAGCTGCGCGACGTAGGCCTTGGCGATCTCGGGTGCCTTCTCGCGAGCGCCCATGATCGGCTTGGTGACGATCTCGATCAGGGGGATGCCGGCGCGGTTGTAGTCGACCAGCGAGTGCGAGGCACCATGGATACGTCCGGTGGCGCCACCGACGTGCAGTGACTTGCCGGTGTCCTCCTCCATGTGGGCGCGCTCGATCTCGACCCGCCAGATCTCGGGACCGTCCTCGCCGGCGATCTCGACGTCGAGATAGCCCTCGAACGCGATCGGCTCGTCATACTGCGAGGTCTGGAAGTTCTTCGGCATGTCGGGATAGAAGTAGTTCTTCCGCGCGAACCGGCACCACTCGGCGATCTCGCAGTTCAGGGCGAGCCCGATCCGGATCGCCGATTCCACGGCCTTCGCGTTGACCACCGGCATCGCGCCCGGCAGGCCCAGGCAGGTCGGGCAGACCTGGCTGTTCGGCTCGCCGCCGAAGACGGCCGGGCAACCGCAGAACATCTTGGTGTTGGTGTTCAGCTCGACGTGGACCTCCAGGCCCATGGCGGGGTCGAACTTCTCCAGCGACTCCTCGAGGGAGAGCAGGGTGTCGGTGCTCATGCGTCAGCTCCATCCAGGGCCGGGGCGCGATCCAGCAACGGACCGCCCCACTTCTTCTCGAGCAGGGTCTCCAGGGCTGCGCCCACGCGGTAGAGCCGGTCGTCGGCCAGCGCGGGGGCCAGGATCTGGAAGCCCGCGGGCAGGTCGTCCTCATCGGCCAGGCCACTGGGCAGCGAGATTCCCGGGACACCGGCCAGGTTCGCGGGGATCGTGGCGAGGTCGTTGAGATACATCGCCACCGGGTCGTCGAGCTTCTCCCCCAGCTTGAACGCGGTCGTCGGCGCGGTCGGCGACACGAGCACGTCGACCTGCTCGAAGGCCGCCTCGAAGTCGCGGCTGATCAGGGTGCGCACCTTCTGCGCCTGGCCGTAGTAGGCGTCGTAGTAGCCGCTGGACAGGGCATATGTGCCGAGGATGATCCGGCGCTTGACCTCGTCACCGAAGCCGGCGTCGCGCGAGGCGCGCATGACGTCCTCGGCCGACGGCTCTCCGTCCGGGACCACTCGCAGGCCGTAGCGCATCGCGTCGAACTTGGCGAGGTTCGAGGACGCCTCCGACGGCATGATCAGGTAGTAGGCGGCGAGCGCGTGGACGAAGCTCGGGCACGAGACCTCGACGACCTCGGCGCCGGCCTCGACGAGCAGGTCGAGCGACTCCTGGAACCGGGCCAGCACGCCTGCCTGCCACCCAGATCCGGACTCGGCGTCGCCGCCGAGCTCCTTGATCACACCGACGCGTACGCCGCTCAGGTCTCCGCTCGCGCCGGTTCGGGCTGCTTCGACCAGGGCCGGGAGGGGCTGGGCGATGCTGGTGGAGTCGCGCGGGTCGTGCCCGCCGATCAGCTCGTGGAGCAGTGCGGAGTCCAGCACGGTCCGGGTCACCGGGCCGACCTGGTCGAGCGAGTTGGCCATCGCCACCAGGCCATAGCGCGAGATCCCGCCATAGGTGGGCTTCACGCCGACCGTTCCGGTGACGGCGCCGGGCTGGCGGATCGAGCCGCCGGTGTCGGTGCCGATGGCGAGGGGTGCCTGGAAGGCCGCGACCGCTGCGGCCGAGCCGCCGCCGGAGCCGCCGGGGATCCGGTCCAGGTCCCAGGGGTTGTGGGTCGGGCCGTAGGCCGAGTGCTCGGTGGAGGACCCCATCGCGAACTCGTCCATGTTGGTCTTGCCCAGGATGGGCAGGCCGGCTTCCTTGAGACGGGTGACGACGGTGGCGTCGTACGGCGGGATCCAGCCCTCGAGGATCTTCGACCCGCAGGTGGTCGGAAGTCCCTCGGTGGCCAGGACGTCCTTGACCGCCACGGGTACGCCGTCCAGCGGGGAGGCAGGGCTGCCAGCGGCACGGCGCTCGTCGGAGGCCTTCGCCTGAGCCAGGGCGCCCATGGCGTCGACGTGGAGGAAGGCGTTGACCTGTCCGTCCACAGCGGCGATGCGGTCGAGGAAGAGCTGGGTCAGCTCGACGCTGGTGACCTCACCGGCCTCGAGGGCGGCAACCAGGTCGGCTGCGGAAGCGCGCAGGTAGTCGACACTCATCAGTCCTCCTCCAGGATCCGCGGCACCGAGAACCGCTGCTGCTCCGACTCGGGAGCGCCGGCAAGTGCCTGCTCGGCAGTCAGGCCGGGGACCACGACGTCTTCACGGAAGACGTTGGTCAGCGGGAGCGCGTGCGAGGTGGGCGGGATGTCCCCGGCCGCGACCTCGCTGATCGAGGCGACCGACTCGAGGATCACCGAGAGCTGCGGCGCGATCTGGCTCAGCTCCGCTTCTGACAGGTCGATGCGGGCGAGGTCGGCAAGATGAGCCACCTCGTCACGGGAAATCTCAGGCATGGCCCCGATCCTATGCTGGCCCCATGACCCACTTCGACATCGCCGTCATCGGTGCAGGTTCCGGCAACTTCCTGATGAACCGCTCGCTGTCCGACCAGCAGTTCGCAGTGATCGAAGAGGATCGTTTCGGAGGCACCTGCCTCAACGTCGGATGCATCCCGACGAAGATGTTCGTGCACGCCGCCGAGGTCGCCGCCCAGGTGCGCGACGCCGCCCGGTTCGGCGTCGATGCGACCGTCGACCAGGTGCGTTGGACCGACATCCGGGACCGGGTCTTCGGCCGGATCGATCCCAACTCCGCATCGGCTCACCAGCACCGGGAGAACGGTGAGAACACCACGGTGTTCACCGGGCACGCCACCTTCACCGGCGACCACTCGCTCAGTGTCACCACGGCGGGCGGGTCCGAGGAGGTGATCGCCGATCGGATCGTGGTCGCCGCGGGGGCCAGGCCCACCGTACCCGCCGAGATCGCGCAGGTGCCGCACCACACCAGCGACACGATCATGCGGATCGATGCGCTGCCTCGGTCACTGACCATCCTGGGTGGCGGGGTCGTGGGCACCGAGTTCGCGCACATCTTCTCGGGCCTGGGTGTGGAGGTGCGCATCGTCAACCGTGGCACCAGCATGCTGAGGAAGATCGACACCGAGATCTGTGACCGGTTCACCGCGCTGGCACGCGAGCAGTGGGACTGCCACCTCGGCCAGGGCGTCGCGCGTGCCGAGACCACCGACGTCGGAGTGTCCCTGGTCCTCGCGGACGGCACCCGGGTGGAGAGCGAGATGCTTCTGGTCGCGACCGGGCGAGTTCCGAATGCCGACCGTCTCGGGCTGGAGAACACCGGGATCGAGCTCCACGACGACGGCCGGATCCACGTCGACGAGTTCGGTCGCACGACGGCCGACGACGTCTGGGCCCTGGGCGACATCTCCTCTGCGCACCAGCTCAAGCACATCGCGAACCACGAGGCCCGGACCATCGCCCACAACCTGGCCCACCCCGAGGACCTCCAGGCCTTCGACCACCGGTTCGTCCCCGCCGGGATCTTCACCAACCCCCAGATCGCCACCGTTGGTCTGACCGAGGACGAGGCGCGTCGTGCCGGCCACAGGATCACGGTTTCCAGCCGCGCCTACGGCGACACCGCCTATGGCTGGGCCCTCGAGGACACCACCGGGATCTGCAAGGTGGTCGCCGATCAGGAGACCGGGCTCATCCTGGGCACGCACATCCTCGGCCCGGATGCCTCCACCCTGATCCAGCCGGCCATCCAGGCGATGAGCTTCGGTCTGACCGCGCGCGAGATGGCACGCGGCCAGTACTGGATCCACCCCGCGATGACCGAGGTCCTCGAGAACGCCCTGCTCGGCCTGGGCCGCTGACCGGCTCGACGAGGCGGACTCGCCACGGGCGCAACAGGTTCACTGGCATGCTTGTGCCCATGCACATCCTGCGTCCCGCGACGGCCTGCCTGCTGGCCGCCGCATTCCTGTTGGGTGGTTGCACGCAGGAGGATCCCGAGCCCCCCAAGCGGACCACTTCGTCCTCGGAGTGGCGCGAGAGTGGTTCGCCGGGCACCACGGAGTACGTCGCCCTCGGCGACTCCTACGCGGCCGCCCCCGGAGTGCCGACCACCGACGTGAACAACGCCTGCTTCCCGTCCTCCAACAACTACCCTGCGCTGGTTGCCAAGGCGCTCGAGGTCGATCGGCTGATCGATGCGAGCTGCGGAGGGGCAAGCACCGCAGACCTGCTCGGCTCCCAAGGTCCCGGCCGACCCCCACAGCTCGATGCCCTCAGCACCGACACGACGCTCGTGACACTCACCGTGGGCGGCAACGACAACGGCGTCTTCGCCAAACTGCTCACCGACTGCGTGGCGGCCGCGGACCTCGATCCCACCGGGTCCCCGTGCCGCGACGGCAAGGAGTCGCAGGCCGACCAGAGCCTGCTCAAGCGTCTCGACAGGTCGGCCGACAACGTGGACCGGGTCCTCGCGGAGATCGAGGAGCGAGCCCCGGAGGCGTTGGTCGTGGTCGTGGGATATCCGCAGATGCTGCCGGCCAAGGGGACCTGTCGTGACCGGTTCCCGATTGCCGAGGGCGACTTCGCCTATGCCCGGGAGATCAACCAGACCTTCAACGAGAACCTGAAGCAGGCCGCCAAGGAACACGACGTCGAGTTCGTCGACATGTGGTCCCTCAGCCGCGGGCACGACCTGTGTTCGGACGACCCGTGGGTCAACGGCTCGACCAACCTCCCGGACAAGGCAGCGCCGTACCACCCGTTCGCAGCCGAGCAGGAGGCTGCCGCACAGGCGGTCGTGGAGCTGGTCAGGAAGTCGGGCTGACCCCTTCGGGTCCTTCGGCCAAGAGCTTCTCGAAGCCCTCCTCGTCGAGGATGACCAGACCGAGCTGCTCCGCCTTCTCCGCCTTCGAGCCGGCGTTTTCCCCGACCACGACGAAGTCGGTCTTCTTCGAGACCGACCCCGAGGCCTTGCCGCCGCGGGCGATGATCGCCTCCTTGACCGAGTCGCGTGTGTAGCGCTCAAGGGACCCGGTGACCACCACGGTGAGCCCTTGCAGGGTGCGCTGCACCGACTCGTCGCGCTCGTCCTCCATGGTCACGCCGGCAGCGGCCCACTTGTCGACGATCGCGTTGTGCCACTCGGCGTCCTCGCCGTCGAACCAGGCACGAACGGAGGTGGCGATGGTGCCGCCGACGCCCTCGGTGTCGGCAATGCGCTCCTCGTCGGCGTCGCGGATGGCCTGCAGGGAGCCGAACTCGGTGGCCAGGGCGCGGGCTGCGGTCGGACCGACATGCCTGATCGAGAGCGCGACCAGGACTCGCCACAGTGGGACGGCCTTGGCCTGGTCGAGGTTGGCCAGCAGCCGCACACCGTTGGCGGACAGGACCGGGTGGTCCCCCTCGCCCTTCTTGGGAGCGCGGGTGAAGAGCGGTGCCTTCAGGAGCGCCGCCTCGTCGAGATCGAAGAGGTCGCCCTCATCGATGATCGATCCAACCTCCAGGAGTGCGCCGGCTGCCTCGGACCCGAGGCCCTCGATGTCGAAGGCACCGCGGCCGGCGACGTGGAAGACCCGGTCGAGCAGCTGAGCAGGGCACTTCCGGTGGTTCGGGCACCGTCGGTCCTTGTCACCCTCCTTCTGCTCCACCAGCGGGGTGCCACAGGACGGGCAGCTCGTGGGCATCGTCCACTCGGCCAGGTTCTCGGGCCGCAACGCCAACACCGGACCGACGACCTCGGGGATCACGTCGCCGGCCTTGCGCAGGATGACCGTGTCGCCGGGACGGACGTCCTTCCGCTTCACCTCATAGCCGTTGTGCAGCGTGGCGCGCTCCACGGTCGAGCCCGCAACCTTCGTCGGTTCCATCACGGCGAAGGGGGTGACCCGACCGGTCCTGCCTGTGTTGACCTCGATGGCCAGGAGCTTCGCGTTGACCTCCTCGGGGGGATACTTGAACGCGATCGCCCACCGGGGCGCACGGCTGGTCGAGCCCAGGCGCCGTTGGAGCGTGACGTCGTCGACCTTGATCACGATGCCGTCGATCTCGTGCTCGACGTCGTGGCGGTGCTCGCCGTTGAACTCGATGAACTCCCGCACTGCGGCCAGGTCGGGCAGCACCTTGACCCGCTCCGAGGTGGGCAGACCCCAGGCGCGCAGTGCCGCATATGCAGTGGATTGCGCACCCGGCTCGAAGCCCTCACGCGCACCGATCCCGTGGCAGACCATGCCCAACGCGCGACTGGCGGTCACCTTCGGGTTCTTCTGGCGCAGCGATCCAGCCGCCGCGTTGCGCGGGTTGGCGAAGGGCGGCTTCCCGGCGTCGAGCATGGAGTCGTTCAGCCGTTCGAAGGCCTCGACCGGGAGGAAGATCTCACCCCGGACCTCCATCAGCGCCGGAACCGGGAACTCCTCGGTCCCGCTCAGCCGGTGCGGGATGGAGGAGATCGTCTTGACGTTGGGAGTGACGTCCTCGCCGGTACGGCCGTCACCGCGGGTCAGCGCACGGACCAGTCGTCCCTGCTCATAGAGGAGGTTGATCGCCAGGCCGTCCACCTTGAGCTCGCAGAGCAGATCGGGATTGTCGATCCCGTCGCGCGCCAGGCGGGCGTGCCAGGTGGCCAGCTCGTCGTAGGAGAACGCGTTGTCCAGGCTCTCCATCCGCTGCAGGTGGTCGACGGCGGTGAACTCCGTCGAGACCGCTCCCCCGACCTTCTGGGTGGGCGAGTCAGGAGTGCGCAGCTCGGGGAACTGCTCCTCGAGCGACTCCAGCTCACGCATCCGCTGGTCGAAGTCGGCATCGGACAGCGTCGGGTCGTCAAGGACGTAGTAGCGCCACCGGGCATCCTCGAGTTCCTCGGAGAGTTCGCGGTGGCGATCACGCGCCTCGCTCGTGGCGCTGGAGACCTCGTCTGTGCTCATGGTGCCTATCTTGCCGTGCACCGCTGACACCCACGAGGTCCCACACCCATCCAAAGGACCACTTGGCTCCGAAGCGCATGATGGGGACAGCGCTGAGCAAGCCGCACGGAGGGCGAGCGCCCGACTTGTGTGCCCCACACCCGAGAAGGAGCACCATGCCCAACCCGTCCCTCACCCGCGCCGGCACAGCCGAGTCCGCGCGGGCCGTGGTCCTGATGCTGCACGGCGGCACCCAGCGCTCCCACGACGCAGTCACCGCCCGGAGCGCCTCGTGGCAACGAATGCTGGCGATGCAGCGGGCGATCTCTTCAACCCTGGCCAAGGAACAGACCAGCACCTGGCTGCTTCGCTACGCGCAGCGTGGGTGGAATGACCCGAGCGCGCCGTCGCCGGTTCCCGACGCCCGATGGGCACTGGGCAGGGTGCGTGAGGAGATCGGAGACGTCCCGGTGGTGCTGCTCGGCCACTCGATGGGCGCACGGACTGCGGTGCGCGTCGCGAACGACCCCAACGTGGTCGGTGTGGTCGCCCTCGCCCCCTGGTTCTCCGCCGGAGACCCCGTCGTCGGCCTGAAGGGCAAGAGTCTGTACGCCGCACACGGGTCGACGGATCGGATCACCAGTGCACGGGAAACCCAGCGCTACATCAGTCGTGCTGCCGGCGTCGCGGAGCTGAGTGAGTTCACCGACATGGGGCCTGTGGGCCACTACATGCTGCGCCGTGTCGGAGCGTGGAACTCATTCGCTCTCCGCAGCACGTCGTCTCTCCTGGAGACGCACTGTCGTCGCTGACAAGCGATGCACGGCCCCGACCGGGCTGCGAAAAGCGTTCAGAAATGCGTAAAGGCCACCCCCGAGGGGGTGGCCTTTACTGAAGTGTTGTCCGGCGACGTCCTACTCTCCCACAACCTCCCGGTTGCAGTACCATCGGCGCTGAGAGGCTTAACTTCCGGGTTCGGAATGGGACCGGGTGTTTCCCTCTCGCTATGGCCGCCGAAACTCTATGGAGTTTTGATCAGTCAAGCACCACACACCAGCCCAACAGTGTTGGGGGGTGTATGGGTTTGTGTTCCCGATCATTACTCGGGAGCCACACAGTGGACGCGCAACATCTTTGAGGGACAAGCCCTCGGTCTATTAGTACCGGTCAGCTAGGCATTACTGCTGTACACTTCCGGCCTATCAACCCAGTAGTCTACTGGGGACCTTACCCGGTTAACCCGGTGGGAAACCTCATCTTGAAACGTGCTTCCCGCTTAGATGCATTCAGCGGTTATCACTTCCGAACGTAGCTAACCAGCCGTGCTCCTGGCGGAACAACTGGCACACCAGAGGTTCGTCCACCCCGGTCCTCTCGTACTAGGGGCAGCCTTTCTCAAGTTTCCTGCGCGCGCGGCGGATAGGGACCGAACTGTCTCACGACGTTCTAAACCCAGCTCGCGTGCCGCTTTAATGGGCGAACAGCCCAACCCTTGGGACCTACTCCGGCCCCAGGATGCGACGAGCCGACATCGAGGTGCCAAACCATCCCGTCGATATGGACTCTTGGGGAAGATCAGCCTGTTATCCCCGGGGTACCTTTTATCCGTTGAGCGACGCCGCTTCCACATGCCAGCGCCGGATCACTAGTTCCGACTTTCGTCCCTGCTCGAGTTGTCACTCTCACAGTCAAGCTCCCTTGTGCACTTACACTCGAAACCTGATTGCCAACCAGGCTGAGGGAACCTTTGAGCGCCTCCGTTACATTTTAGGAGGCAACCGCCCCAGTTAAACTACCCATCAGGCACTGTCCCTGATCCGGATAACGGACCTAGGTTAGATATCTAGTACGACCAGAGTGGTATTTCAACGTTGACTCCACCCAAACTGGCGTCTGAGTTTCACAGTCTCCCACCTATCCTACACAAGCCGAACCAAACACCAATACCAAACTATAGTAAAGGTCCCGGGGTCTTTCCGTCCTGCCGCGCGTAACGAGCATCTTTACTCGTACTGCAATTTCGCCGAGTCCATGGTTGAGACAGCGCCCAAGTCGTTACTCCATTCGTGCAGGTCGGAACTTACCCGACAAGGAATTTCGCTACCTTAGGATGGTTATAGTTACCACCGCCGTTTACTGGGGCTTAAGTTCTCCGCTTCGACCCCGAAGGATCTAACAGGTCCCCTTAACCTTCCAGCACCGGGCAGGAGTCAGTCCGTATACATCGTCTTACAACTTCGCACGGACCTGTGTTTTTAGTAAACAGTCGCTTGGGCCTGGTCTCTGCGGCCATCAACGCTTCCCCCAGCAAGTGGGTTCACGCATCAGGCCCCCCTTCTCCCGAAGTTACGGGGGTATTTTGCCGAGTTCCTTAACCATGGTTCACTCGATCGCCTTGGTATTCTCTACCTGATCACCTGAGTCGGTTTGGGGTACGGGCGGCGCATAGCTCGCTAGAGGTTTTTCTCGACAGCATAGGATCATCCACTTCGTCCCTACGGACTCCCCATCAGGTCTCAGGCACATGAACGGCGGATTTGCCTACCGTTCGCCCTACACCCTTAGCCACGCAACAACCATCGGCGTGGTTGGACTACCTTCCTGCGTCACCCCATCGCTTGACTACTACTAGATCGGGTCGTGCGCTCTGCTGCCATCGTCCCCGAAGGGATCACAGGCAGTTTCGGGCACTTAGCATCACTAGCCTCGTCATGGGCGCTATTTTGCCGGTACGGGAATATCAACCCGTTGTCCATCGACTACGCCTGTCGGCCTCGCCTTAGGTCCCGACTTACCCAGGGCAGATTAGCTTGACCCTGGAACCCTTGATCATTCGGCGCACGTGTTTCTCACACGTGATTCGCTACTCATGCCTGCATTCTCACTCGTGTGGCCTCCACGACTGGATCACTCCGCCGCTTCACTGCCCACACGACGCTCCCCTACCCATCCATACACCTGAACCAACCTCAAGGGCGGCTTAGCTAACGTATGAATGCCATAGCTTCGGTGGATAACTTGAGCCCCGCTACATTGTCGGCGCGGAATCACTTGACCAGTGAGCTATTACGCACTCTTTCAAGGGTGGCTGCTTCCAAGCCAACCTCCTGGTTGTCTATGCGACTCCACATCCTTTTCCACTTAGTTATCGCTTAGGGACCTTAGCTGATGGTCTGGGCTGTTTCCCTCTCGACAATGGAGCTTATCCCCCACTGTCTCACTGCCGCGCTCTCACTTACTGGCATTCGGAGTTTGGTTAACGTCAGTAACCTTGTCGGGCCCATCGGCTATCCAGTGCTCTACCTCCAGCAAGAAACACGCGACGCTGCACCTAAATGCATTTCGGGGAGAACCAGCTATCACGAAGTTTGATTGGCCTTTCACCCCTATCCACAGGTCATCCCCTCAGTTTTCAACCTAAGTGGGTTCGGTCCTCCACGCGGTCTTACCCGCGCTTCAACCTGCCCATGGATAGATCACTTCGCTTCGGGTCTTGAGCGTGCTACTCAAACGCCCTATTCGGACTCGCTTTCGCTACGGCTACCCCACACGGGTTAACCTCGCAACACACCGCAAACTCGCAGGCTCATTCTTCAAAAGGCACGCTGTCACAAGACACAAGGTCTCGCTCCAACGGTTTGTAGGCACATGGTTTCAGGTACTATTTCACTCCCCGCCAGGGGTACTTTTCACCTTTCCCTCACGGTACTTGTCCGCTATCGGTCACCAAGGAGTATTTAGGCTTAACGGGTGGTCCCGCCAGATTCACACGGAATTTCAGGGGTTCCGTGTTACTTGGGGTAACGTCACAGAGCCATCGCCTTACATATACGGGGGTATCACCCTCTATGCCGGGACTTTCCAATCCACTTCAACTTCAACGATGGTTTCTTACTCTGCGTTCCAACGGCAGTCAGAACAAGACGGCCCCACAACCCCCACATCGCAACGCCTGCCGGCTATCACACGACCTGGGTTTGGCCTCTTCCGATTTCGCTCGCCACTACTCTCGGAATCACTTTTGTTTTCTCTTCCTGTGGGTACTGAGATGTTTCACTTCCCCACGTTCCCTCCAACTGTCCTATGTGTTCAGACAGCGGTAACTGGACATGACTCCAGCTGGGTTTCCCCATTCGGAAATCCACGGATCAACGCTCGGTTGCCAACTCCCCGTGGCTTATCGCAGGCTCCAACGTCCTTCATCGGCTCTTGGTGCCAAGGCATCCACCATGTGCCCTTAGTAGCTTGTCTTGCTACAAAGATGCTCGCGTCCACTGTGTAGTTCTCAAACAACAATCGGCACCACCCCACACCCCACACCCACCCCCAACAAGGAGCGGTATATGGAAGGAGCAGCCCACCAAGCAACCAAACCATACGGTCTGATCCCTCAGGACCCAACAGTGTGCCAAGCAAAACCCACCACCAACACCCACGTTCCACACCACACCGATCCAAAGGACCAGGGGTAGTACTGAAAGACGCTGATGAGACGTTCCACCAACTAATCGACGTTCCACTAATGAGCAATGCCTGCCGCGACACACACGGCCACGAAACAGACACCATGAACAACCACCAACACACAAAGTGTCGAGGTTGCTACGAGCTCCTTAGAAAGGAGGTGATCCAGCCGCACCTTCCGGTACGGCTACCTTGTTACGACTTCGTCCCAATCGCCAGCCCCACCTTCGACGGCTCCCTCCCACAAGGGGTTGGGCCACCGGCTTCGGGTGTTGCCGACTTTCGTGACGTGACGGGCGGTGTGTACAAGGCCCGGGAACGTATTCACCGCAGCGTTGCTGATCTGCGATTACTAGCGACTCCGACTTCATGGGGTCGAGTTGCAGACCCCAATCCGAACTGAGACCGGCTTTTTGGGATTCGCTCCACCTTACGGTATCGCAGCCCTTTGTACCGGCCATTGTAGCATGCGTGAAGCCCTGGACATAAGGGGCATGATGACTTGACGTCATCCCCACCTTCCTCCGAGTTGACCCCGGCAGTCTCTTATGAGTCCCCACCATTACGTGCTGGCAACATAAGACGAGGGTTGCGCTCGTTGCGGGACTTAACCCAACATCTCACGACACGAGCTGACGACAGCCATGCACCACCTGTATACCGACAAAAAGGGGCACCATCTCTGATGCTTTCCGGCATATGTCAAACCCAGGTAAGGTTCTTCGCGTTGCATCGAATTAATCCGCATGCTCCGCCGCTTGTGCGGGCCCCCGTCAATTCCTTTGAGTTTTAGCCTTGCGGCCGTACTCCCCAGGCGGGGCGCTTAATGCGTTAGCTGCGGCACGGAACTCGTGGAATGAGCCCCACACCTAGCGCCCAACGTTTACGGTGTGGACTACCAGGGTATCTAATCCTGTTCGCTCCCCACACTTTCGCTCCTCAGCGTCAGGTAATGCCCAGAGAACCGCCTTCGCCACCGGTGTTCCTCCTGATATCTGCGCATTTCACCGCTACACCAGGAATTCCGTTCTCCCCTGCATACCTCTAGTCTGCCCGTATCGGAAGCAGGCCAGGTGTTAAGCACCTGGTTTTCACTCCCGACGCGACAAACCGCCTACGAGCCCTTTACGCCCAATAATTCCGGACAACGCTCGCACCCTACGTATTACCGCGGCTGCTGGCACGTAGTTGGCCGGTGCTTCTTCTGCGGGTACCGTCACTTGCGCTTCGTCCCCGCTGAAAGAGGTTTACAACCCGAAGGCCGTCATCCCTCACGCGGCGTTGCTGGATCAGGCTTTCGCCCATTGTCCAATATTCCCCACTGCTGCCTCCCGTAGGAGTCTGGGCCGTGTCTCAGTCCCAGTGTGGCCGGTCACCCTCTCAGGCCGGCTACCCGTCGAAGCCTTGGTGAGCCATTACCTCACCAACAAGCTGATAGGCCGCGAGCTCATCCTCCACCGCCAAAACTTTCCACCATCACCCCATGCAGGGAATGGTCGCATTCGGTATTAGCCACCGTTTCCGGAGGTTATCCCAAAGTGAAGGGCAGATTGCTCACGTGTTACTCACCCGTTCGCCGCTCGTGTACCCCCGAAAGGGCCTTACCGCTCGACTTGCATGTGTTAAGCACGCCGCCAGCGTTCGTCCTGAGCCAGGATCAAACTCTCCATTGAAGAATCCAAACCCCAGCAAAAAACAAACCCCGACAAAAAATTGTCAGAATTATTGTCTCTTACCAAAGGAACCATCAAACCAACCAAACAACCAACCACCCAAAGGCAGAAGACCATCCAGAAAGCCCGACGGGTACAACAATATTAATTCGTCGACTTTTGACACACTGTTGAGTTCTCAAGAATCACACACACCCACCACCAACCCGAACCGGGCATCGCTGCGGGGCAACCTGCAAAAACTTACCGGAGTGATTTCGGCCTGTCAATTCGGCCTCAACCTCTCGGTTTCCCCCTCACGTCACGCTCCAGTGGAACCGTCCAGGGCCGCATCGTGGCGCACACCCAGAAGTTCTTCGGAACCGAGAGAGGGATGGCCGCCGGGCCCTGGCTCCGGACCTTTCGGTCTGGCTCCCGGCGCTTGCGGCGACAGAGAGAACATTATGCGAAGCCCCCCAGACGGTCAAATCGAGATGACGTAACCGCGACCACACTTGTGTTTTCGCAGGTCAGGACAGGTTTTGTGCACATCGCGTCAGATGGGCGAGGGTCCGCCTGGCCTGCTCGGGGCCTACCGTGGCGAGTCCGCAAGCGGGCGTGAGGAGCAGGTTTTCGCCCGGTTCGAGGCCCAGGAGGTCGAGCAATCGCAGCACCCGCTCCGTCGTACGCGCCTCGTCCAGCTCGGCGGCTCGAGCGGGCACCACGCCGAGAAGCACGTGCTCCCCCGCATCCATGGCGGCCGCGAGCTCATCGAACCCACGTGCGTCGAGCAGGTCGAGATCCACCGCGATGCCCTGGGCGCCGGCGGTGCGGACGAGGTCGATCGGGAAGTTGGGTGCGCAGCAGTGGACGACAGGGACCGCGCCCTGGGCCGTGATTGCTGCCAGCACCGGTTCGAGTCCGGCCGAGATCTCCGGCGGGTGCACCGCCCGGTGCTTGCCCCACCCGGAGGTGGTCGGGATCTGCGCTGCCATCACCGCGGGCAGGGCCGGCTCGTCGATCTGGACGATCAGTCGAGCCGCGTCCGGCACCCGACGCTGCAGGTCGGCGACGTGGGCAACGATCCCCTCCGTCATTGCCTCGGACAGCTCGCGACGCGCACCGTGGTCGGAGAGCAACTTGTCGCCGCGCGGCTTCTCGACCATCGCGGCCATGGTCCACGGCCCGGCGAGCTGGGTCTTCAGGGTGCCGGTGAACCCCTGCGTCAGCTTCTCCACGCAGTCAAGGTCCTGGGCCAGCAGCGAGCGGGCCCGTCGCTGGTCCATCCCCGAGGCCGAGGTCAGGCGCCAGCCGAACGGCTGCAGGTCGGCTGGCAGGGCGTCGAGTACGCCGAGGGTGCGGCCGATCATGTCGGCGACAGCACCGCGGCCGGGCAGCTCGGGGACAGCGATCACGTCTGGGAGCTCCCCCACCACGATCGCGGTCGCATCGCGGTAGGCGCGAGTGTTGTCGGCCTCGGGGTCGCGCGCTCCGCCTCCCGGCATGGAGCCGATCCCGGTCGCCCTCACCATCGTGGTGTCACACCAACGCTTCGCTGCGTGCCGTCGCCGAGATCGTGGCGGATCCGACCACGCGCGAACCGTCATAGATCACTGCGGCCTGGCCCGGGGCGATCCCCTCGGCCGGGTCGAGGAGCTCGATCTGGACGAGGTCACGGACCGTGCCGTCGCTGGAGGAGGTGGTGATCCGGGCTCGGTGCTCGGCACCGTGGGCCCGCAGCTGCACGGTCCCGTCGAGCCGCTCGGGCACGGTGCCGCACCAGCGTGCGCGCACTCCGCTGATCCGGTCGATGCGCAGCGCCTCACGCGGTCCCACCGTGACGGTCCCGGAGACCGGCTCGATGTCGAGCACGAACCTCGGCTTCCCGTCCGGCGCAGGACGCCCGAGTCGCAATCCCTTGCGCTGGCCGATCGTGTAGGCCGTGGTGCCCTCGTGCTGTCCCAACACCTCGCCGGTGCCCTGGTCGACGATGTCGCCGCCCTGGTTGGGAGCCCGGTCGCCGAGCTTCTCCTTGAGCCAGCCGGCATTGTCACCGTCGGCAATGAAGCAGATGTCGTGCGAGTCGGGCTTGTTGGCGACCATCAGCCCGCGGCGCTCCGCCTCTTCTCGCACATCCCCCTTGACCGAGTCGCCGAGTGGGAACAGCGAGTGCGCCAGCTGCTCCTGGGTCAACACCCCGAGCACGTAGGACTGGTCCTTGGCCATGTCGACGGCCCGGTGCATCTCGATCAGTCCGTCGGGGCCGGTCTCGAGCTGCGCGTAGTGGCCGGTGACCACCGCGTCGAACCCCAGCGCCATCGCCCGGTCCAGCACGGCTGCGAACTTGATCTTCTCGTTGCAACGCAGGCAGGGATTGGGCGTGCGGCCGGCAGCGTACTCGTCCATGAAGTCCTCGACCACCGCCTCGTGGAACTCGTCCGACATGTCCCACACGTAGAACGGGATGCCGATCACGTCGGCTGCACGCCGAGCATCGTTGCTGTCCTCGATGGTGCAGCACCCTCGGGCACCGGTCCGGTAGGACTTCGGGTTTCGTGACAGGGCCAGGTGGATGCCGGTGACGTCGTGGCCGGCCTCGGCGGCGCGGGCCGCGGCGACTGCGGAGTCCACTCCACCCGACATGGCTGCAAGCACTCTCATCTCACAGCCCCCGCTTCGCGCCCGCGGCCCGAGCGCGCTCGACGACCGGGCCGATCGCCTCAACCACCGCGTCCACGTCTGCCTCGGTGCTGGTGTGCCCCAGGGAGAACCGCAGGGAGCTGCGGGCCTCGGTGTCGGTGCAGCCCATCGCGAGCAGGACGTGCGATGCCTGCGGCACGCCGGCGTTGCAGGCGGAGCCGGTGGAGCACTCGATCCCGCGCGCGTCGAGCAGCATCAGCAGCGAGTCGCCCTCGCATCCGGGGAATCGGAGGTGGGCATGGCCAGGAAGACTGTGCTCGGGGTCGCCGTTGACGATCGCCTCGGGAACCGCGCCGCGGATCCCCGCGACCAGTCGCTCGCGCAGGGCGCGCAGGCGGGCCTCGTGCTCAGCCTGGTGCTTGACGGAGGCCTCGACCGCGGCAGCGAAGCCGACGATGGCCGGGGTGTCGATGGTGCCCGAGCGGATGTCACGTTCCTGCCCGCCACCGTGCAGCAACGGGGTCACCTCGAGCTCACGGCGTACGACCAGGGCACCGACGCCGAACGGGCCGCCGATCTTGTGGCCGGTCAGGGTGAGCGCGTCCACTCCCGAGCCCGCGAAGTCGACCAGCACCGAGCCCACTGCCTGCACCGCATCCGTGTGCACCGGAATGCCGTGGCGCGCTGCGATCGCGACGACGTCCTCGATCGGCTGGAGGGTACCGACCTCGTTGTTGGCCCACATCACCGAGATCAGGCTGACCGAGTCGGGATCCCGCTCGACCGCGCCGACCAGTGCGTCGAGGTCGAGGCGACCGAGCCGGTCGACCCCGAGCAGCTCCACCGCGGCCGTGCCGGACTGCACCAACCAGTCGAGCGGATCCAGCACTGCGTGGTGCTCGATCGCGGAAGCCAGCACGCGGCCGCGGCCGCGGGCCCACTGGATGCCCTTGAGGGCAAGGTTGTCGGCCTCGGTGCCACCGGAGGTGAAGACCACCTCGCCGGGGCGGCAGCCCAGTGCCTGGGCGATTCTTTCGCGCGACTCCTCGACCACCCGGCGCGCGTGGCGCCCAGAGGCGTGCAAGGAGGACGGGTTGCCAGTGCGCCCGAGCTGCTCCGACATGGCCTCGATGGCCGCCGGGAGCATCGGAGTCGTGGCTGCGTGGTCAAGATAGACGGTGGTCATTGCATCCCCAAGCGTACGGCGTTCCTCGTGACGGCCGGCATTCGTGCCCACCCGCCGTACACCTGCTCAGCCGAGCAGGACCAGGTCGTCGCGGTGGATGATCTCGCGCTCGTAGGCGGCGCCCAGCTCGCGCTTGAGTGCCGCGGACGACTTGCCGGCCAGGTCGGGGATTTCCGTCGAGTCGAAGTTCACCAGTCCGCGGGCCACTGCGACACCGTCGGGTCCGACGAGATCCACCGGGTCTCCCCCGACGAACGAGCCGGTGGCGCCGAGCACTCCGGCAGCGAGCAGGGACGCGCGTCGTTCCACCACGGCAGCAACAGCCCCCGCGTCGAGCAGGACCTGACCCTTCGGCTCGGTCGCATGGGCCAACCAGAGCAGGCGCGTGGGGCGGCGCTTGCCCCGGGCGTGGAACAAGGTCCCGACCGGCTCACCGGCCAGGGCGTCGGCGGCCTGTGCGGCGGAGGTCAACACCACCGGGATGCCTGCACCGGTTGCGATCCGGGCTGCCTCGACCTTGGTGGTCATCCCACCCGTGCCCACGCCGGCCGAGCCGACGGAGCCGATCTTGACGTCCGCCAGGTCCGCCTTCGACCTGACGTCGGAGACCAGTGAGGTGCCCGGGGTGGCCGGGTTGCCGTCATAGAGGCCGTCGACGTCGGAGAGCAGGACCAGCAGGTCGGCACGGACGAGGTGCGCCACGAGTGCGGCCAACCGGTCGTTGTCGCCGAAGCGGATCTCGGACGTGGCGACGGTGTCGTTCTCGTTGACGATCGGGATCACACCGAGCTCGAGGAGCTTGGCGAAGGTCTGGAAGGCGTTGCGGTAGTGGGCGCGCCGGGTGACGTCATCGACGGTGAGGAGCACCTGGCCGGTGACCAGTCCGTGGGCTGCCAGCTCCTCGGTGTAGTGCCGGATCAGGAGACCTTGGCCGACCGACGCGGCGGCCTGTTGGGCAGCCAGCCCACGGGGGCGCCTCTTCAGGCCGAGCGGCGCGAGGCCGGCGGCGATGGCACCGGAGGAGACCAGCACGACCTCGGCGCCGCGGGCGCGTGCGGCCGCGAGCACCTCGACCAGGGCGGTCAGCCGGTCAGGATCGATTCCACCCGCAGCCGTGGTCAGGGACGAGGAGCCGACCTTGACCACGATCCTGCGTGCAGCGGTGACCTCGCCGCGCGTGCTCATGCCTGGCTGTCCCCTGACTCGCTCCCATCGGATGCAGCGTCGGGATCGGACTCGTTCCAGTCCGGGTCCTCGGCAGAGCCGACCTCATAGGACACCGGTCCGGAGTGACCACCGCGAGTGATCTTGCGGGCCACGTCGGCACGCGTCTCGTTCTCACCGCGGTGCGGCATCCCTTCCTCGATGTCGCGCCGGCGAGTGGCGGACGGCCGCTCCTCACGGAGGCGCTCGTCCTCACCGCGTCGTCCGAGCATCTCGGCGCCAGCCTCGATCCCGGGCTTGAAGTCGAAGACGACCGCGTTGTCGGGATCGCCGATGAGGACCGTGTCCCCCTCGTTCGCACCCAGCTCGACGAGCTTCTTCTCCACACCGAGACGGTTGAGTCGATCGGCGAGGAAGCCCACGGCCTCCTCGTTGCCGAAGTCGGTCTGGCGCACCCAGCGCTCGGGCTTCTCGCCGCGCACGCGCCAGCCGTCGCCGGTGAGCTTGACGCTGAACTCGCCGTCGCCGTCGGCCGACCCGGGACGCAGGATGATGCGCTCGGCCTGGACCACGGGCTTGTCTGCTCGGGCGCGGGAGACGATCTCTGCCATCGCGAAGGTCAGCTCACGCATTCCCTCACCCGAGGCCGCGCTCACCTGGAAGACCCGAAGGCCCTTCTCCTCCAGCTCGTCGATGACGAAAGAGGCGATGTCGCGTCCGTCGGGGACGTCGATCTTGTTCAGTGCCACCAGCCGGGGACGGTCTTCGAGACCGCCGTAGCGGGCCAGCTCGTTCTCCATGATCTCGAGGTCCTCGACCGGGTTCCGGCCGGGCTCGATGCTCGCGGTGTCGACGACGTGGACCAGGGCCGCGCAGCGTTCGATGTGGCGCAGGAACTCGTGGCCAAGGCCGCGTCCCTCGGCTGCTCCCTCGATCAGGCCCGGGACGTCGGCGACGGTGAAGGTGGTGTCACCGGCACGCACGACACCGAGGTTCGGGACCAGGGTGGTGAACGGGTAGTCGGCGATCTTGGGCCGCGCCCTCGAGATCGCGGCGATCAGCGACGACTTGCCCGCGCTCGGGAACCCGACCAGGCCGATGTCGGCGACGACCTTCAGCTCCAGCCGGATCTCCAGCTCGTCCCCCGGCTCTCCCAGGAGGGCGAAGCCGGGAGCCTTGCGCTTGGCCGAGGCCAACGCAGCATTGCCGAGGCCCCCGCGGCCGCCTTGGGCGATGACCATCTCGGTTCCCGCGCCGACGAGGTCCGCAAGCACGTTGCCCTTGGCGTCGGCGACGACGGTGCCGTCCGGCACGGGCAGCACCAGGTCGGAGCCGTGGCCACCGTTCTTGTGGCTGCCGGCTCCGTGACCGCCGGACTCCGCACTGCGGCGCGGGCTGTGGTGATAGTCGATCAGCGTGGTGACGCTGGGGTCCACGCGCAGGATCACCGAACCACCGGGGCCACCGTTGCCTCCGTCGGGTCCGCCGAGGGGCTTGAACTTCTCCCGGTGCACCGAGGCGACGCCGTTGCCGCCCCGGCCGGCGGCGATGTGCAACCGGACCTCGTCGACGAATGTCGGGACTGCCATGGGTTCTCCTGCGTGTGGGATAAATGCCGAAGGCGCCCCTAGAGTCTAGGGACGCCTTCCGGGCGTGGCCGGAACTCGGCCACTGAGTCAGTGCTGTGGTGTCACTGGATGAGCGTCAGTTCACTCACCGGGGACGATGTTCACCACGCGGCGACCGCGACGGGTGCCGAACTCGACCGCACCGGCGGCGAGGGCGAACAGGGTGTCGTCGCCACCGCGGCCGACGTTGGTGCCGGGGTGGAAGTGCGTGCCGCGCTGGCGGACGATGATCTCGCCCGCGTTGACGCTCTGGCCGCCGAAGCGCTTGACGCCGAGACGCTGGGAGTTCGAGTCGCGACCGTTCTTGGTCGAGGCTGCGCCCTTCTTGTGTGCCATCTGTTCAGTCCTTTGGGTTCAAAAAGTTCGGGTGGCTGGAAGTCACGCGTTGATCGCGGTGACCTTGACCTGGGTGTACTTCTGGCGGTGACCCTGGCGCTTCTTGTAGCCGGTCTTGTTCTTGTACTTCTGGATGATGATCTTCGGCCCCTTGGTGGCGCCGAGGACCTCGGCGGTCACGGTGGCCTTGTCCAGGGCCGCGGCGTCAGTGGTCACGGCTTCACCGTCGACCATGAGCAGCACGGGGAGCGTGACCGAGTCTCCGACGGCCGTCTCCAGCTTGTCGATCTCGATGACGTCGCCCACGGCAACCTTCTGCTGAATGGCGCCTGCGCGCACGATCGCGTACACCGCGGTCTCCTTCGTCGATTCCAACTGCTTGAAGTTCAAGTCCTGGGGCCCGCACCACTCGCTCGGGCGCTGGGCCACACAGATGGGCACACGGATGCATGCCGAGGTTCGATACTACGGGGACGGTGGGGTTTGGTGCAAAACGGCATCGGGAAGGCATCTGTGATGACCCCCATCGCGCCCGTCGAGGGCCTCACCAACGTGCGTGATCTCGGCGGACTTCGCCGTACCGGCGGCGGCCACACACCCCACGGCGTCTTCTGGCGCTCGGAGAATCTCGACCGGGTGACCGCACGCGGTTGGGACCAGCTGCACACCGCCGGGATCCGCACTGTCATCGACCTGCGCCAACAAGCCGAGCGGGAGCGTACGCCGTACTCCGCGCCGTCCTGGCTGAGCCTGGTGCACGTGGACCATGACGGGTTGGCGAACCGAGGGTTCTGGACGGACTACTGGGACAACGGGCTGGTGGGCACCGCGCTCTACTACCTTCCGCACCTGGCCGCGATGCCCGAACGCACCCTGGCCGTGCTGGACGCGTTGGCATCGGCACCGCCGGGCGGAGTGCTCTTCCACTGCATGGGCGGTCGCGATCGCACCGGCTTGATCGCGATGCTCCTGCTGAGCGCCGCCGGCGTGGACCCCGAGGACGTCGTCGGCGACTACATGGCCTCGATCGAGAACAACGTCGCGCGCGCGGCCTCGGAGAACCGGAACTGTCCGGAGGGCGAGCTCGAGCAGCTGTGTCACAGGCATGGCACGAGCACGGAGGGCGCCTTCCGGAACGCCCTGGCGGGCGCCGACCTGGCCGGGTTGCTCGCGCAAGGTGAGCCCGCCACTCGTGCGGCGGTGCTCACCTGGCGCGGCAACCTGTGAGCTCAGTGCTTGCGTGAGCCCTTCTTCTTGATCGGGACGTGCACATCGACCTCGGGCGTCTCCGGGGCGTCCTGCTCCTGGGGAGCGGGAGCCTCGGCGGACTCGGCACCAGCGGGACGGCTGGCCCCACCACGGGTGCGTGTCCGGGTGACGACCTTGGGGGCCTCCACCGGGGCGACGGGCGCCTCGGACGCGGGGGCGGCTGCAGGCGCCACGACGGTGATCGCGTCCACCGGAGCTGCGGTGGTCACGCCCGCCGGGCGGCTGGCCCGGCGACGAGTCCTGGTCACGACCTTCGTAGTCGGCTGCGCAGGCGGCTGAACATCCCCCGGCGCTTCGGCTCCTTTCGGAGCGGATGCCTCGGAAGGGGCCTGGGTCTCAGCGGACTTCGCGGTGTCGTCAGCAACTCGGGCATCGGAAGGCTGCGCGTCGGAGTCCTGGTCGCCGCGCGACTGCTTGTCGCCCTGGTCGCCTCGCGACTGCTTGTCGTCCTGGTCGCCGCCTCCGGCGCCGGACTCGTTCGACTGGTTGCCACGGCCACGGCCACGACCGCGACCGCGGTTGCGACCGGATCCGCTGCGGCCCGACTCACCAGTTTCCGATGACGATCCGGCCTGGTCCGTCGATTCCTGCGACCCGGCGTCCGTGGCGTCGTGGGATGCGGCGTCCTCGGCTGCTGCCTTGCCGCTCTGTCCCGACTTGCCGGACTGCTCGGACTTGGCGGACTGCTCCGATTTGCCGGACTGCTCCGACTTGTCGGCATTCTCCGTCTTGGCGGCCGCAGCGACGTCCTTGGGCGACGGCGGACCGGAGCGGGAGTTGTCGTTCTGGTTGCCGCCGTTGTCCTCACCCTTGCGACCACGTCCACGGCGACCGGCACGGCCTCCGCGATCATCGCCGTTGTCCTTGGGCTCGATCGGCATGTCGTGCACGACCAGACCACGTCCCTGGCAGTGCGGGCAGTCCTCGCTGAATGCCTCGAGCAGGCCGGTGCCGATGCGCTTGCGCGTCATCTGGACCAGACCGAGCGAGGTCACCTCGGCGACCTGGTGGCGGGTCCGGTCACGGCCCAGGCACTCCACCAGGCGGCGGAGGACGAGGTCGCGGTTGCTCTCGAGGACCATGTCGATGAAGTCGACGACGATGATGCCGCCGATGTCGCGCAGGCGGAGCTGGCGAACGATCTCCTCGGCTGCCTCGAGGTTGTTCTTGGTGACGGTCTCCTCGAGGTTTCCGCCGGAGCCGGTGAACTTGCCGGTGTTGACGTCGACGACCGTCATCGCCTCGGTGCGGTCGATGATGAGCGACCCGCCGGAGGGCAGCCAGACCTTGCGATCCACGCCCTTCGCGATCTGCTCGTCGATGCGATAGGCCGCGAACGAGTCACGACCGTTCTCCGACTCATAGCGCTCGAGGCGCTCCTCGAGGTCGGGTGCGACGTGAGAGACATAGCCCTGGACGGTGTCCCAGGCGTCGGTTCCCTCGATGACCAGCCTGGAGAAGTCCTCGGTGAACAGGTCGCGGACGACCTTGAGGGTCAGGTCCGGCTCGCCGTACAGCAGCTTCGGGGAGCCGCCGCCGCTCGCCTTCGCCTCGATGTCCTCCCAGCGGGCCTTGAGCCGCTCTACGTCCTGGGTGAGCTCGTCCTCGGAGGCACCTTCGGCCGCGGTGCGCACGATGACGCCGGCGGTGTCCGGAACGATCTCCTTGAGAAGCGACTTGAGTCGAGCCCGCTCGGTGTCGGGCAGCTTGCGGGAGATGCCGCTGGTGGTGCCGTCCGGCACATAGACCAGGAAGCGTCCGGCAAGGGAGACCTGGCCGGTGAGCCGGGCGCCCTTGTGGCCGATCGGGTCCTTGGTGACCTGCACCAGGATCGACTGCCCACTGGAGAGGACAGACTCGATCTTGCGGGGCTGGCCGTCCTTGTGGCCGAGTGCGGCCCAGTTGATCTCGCCGGCATAGATGACCGCGTTGCGGCCCTTGCCGATGTCCACGAACGCCGCCTCCATGGAGGGCAGCACGTTCTGTACGCGTCCGACGTAGACGTTGCCGATCAGGGATGTCTGGGACTCACGAGCGACGTAGTGCTCGACGAGGACCTTGTCCTCAAGCACGGCGATCTGGGTGAGGTCCTCCTTCTGCCGGATGACCATGACCCGCTCGACCGACTCGCGGCGGGCCAGGAACTCGGCCTCGCTGACGATCGGTGCCCGGCGACGGCCGGCTTCGCGACCCTCGCGACGGCGCTGCTTCTTGGCCTCGAGACGCGTCGACCCGGCAACTGCCGTGATCTGGTCCTCACCGGTGCGGCTCTGGCGAACCCGGGTGACCGTGTTCTCGGGGTCGTCATCGTGCGACCCGCCGTTGTCACCGGCGCGACGGCGGCGACGGCGACGACGCGAGCCGCTGCCTTCGCTGGAACCGTCGCCGTCCTCGTCGCCCGATTCCTCGTCGTCATCGTCGGAGTCGTCGGACTTGTTGTCCGAGGAGCCGGAGTCTCCGCCCTTGCGACGACGGCGGCCACCGCGACGGCGGCGACGGCGCGGGCCGCCCTGCTCATCGCTGTCGCTGTCGTTCTCGCTGTCGGCGTCGTCCGCCTCGTCGTCTTCTTCCGAGTCGTCCTCGGTCGCAGACTCTGCCTTGCCGGACTTCTTCTTGCCGCCCTGTGTCCGCTTGCCCTGACCCCTGTCGTTCTGGGCCTGGTCGCCCTCGGAGTCTGCGGCATCCGGAGCATCGCCGTCCGCCTGGTCGCTCTCGACCGCCTGGTCGTCCGCGTCGTTGGCGTCGGGCTTCTTCTTGGCGTTGCTCTTGCGCTTGCGGGTCGTCGTCTTCGGCGCCGCCTCGGCGTTCACCTCATCCGCAGCGACCTCGCCGGCAGGAGCGTCCTGGGAGCCCTCGGTCGGCGTCTCGGCTGCGGCGCTGGTGGCAGCAGCGGGTGCTGCCTTCTTGCGGGTCGCGCGCTTGCGCGGGGCCGGCGTCTCGGCACCGGTCTCGGCGTCACTGGTCTGGTCGGCACTGGCCTGGACAGCACCGGTGTCGCCGGCACCCGTCTGGTCGCTACTGGGCTGGTCGGCACTGCTCTGGTCGGCGAGGGCGGGAGCCGCCTTCTTGCGGGTACGCCGCACCGGTGCCGCCTTGTCGGGTGCCTGGAAGAGCACTGCGGGAGCACCGGAGGCGCTGTCCGCGGAGGGCTCGTCGGCAACCGACGACTCGGCTGCTGCCTCGCCGTCCTCGATCGGCAGGGCGGACTGAGCGTCGTCGGCCGCGGGAGCGGTCTTCTTGGCGGGTGCCTTGCGGGTCCGCTTCGCGGGCGCCTTCTTGGCCGGAGCTGCGTCGCTGCCCGGCGCCTCGCTGGTGGGCGCCTCGAGTGAAGTCTCGGCGTCGTCGGCAGCCTTGGCGGTGGCCTTCTTCGCCGTCGTCCGCTTGGCAGCTGCCTTCTTGGCGGGCGCCTTCTTCGCGGCGGTCTTGCGGGCCGCGGCCTTCTTCGCCGGGGGCGCGTCCTGCTCCGCAGCGGCCGAGGACTCGGTGCCCGGGCCATCCGTGGCCGAGGCGGCAGGACCGGAGATGTTCAGGTCCTGGCTCTCGGAGTCCTGCGGGGTGTTGCTGGTCTGTTCGTCGTCGAGCATGTTCGCTCCTCGGCACCTGACCGATTCCTAGCGGTTCGGTGCCAGTCCGACGCTGGGCACTCCGCGGAGCGCCAGCGCAAAGCCTTCGGGTGGCGACGAGAATCTCCGCTGGGCGTCATTGAACGATCATTCGCCACCTGCCGCGGTCGCTGGGCTGGTCGCATCCCTCTCACGGATGGGGGCCGCGTCGCGGTCTGGTGACGACATCCACTCACTGTGCCGAAGCCTTGGAAGACCACGGCGAGAAACGTCGTCGGGTCGGTGTGTACGAACGGGCCGTATCACGATGACCTGAGTGGAGTATCGCACACCGGGCCCGGATCACGGTCAACGTCGTCAGACGAGCGGGTCGCCGACAGTCCCGTCCTCCAGCAGCGGCCCCTGGGCCACGCGGGTGAGCAGCACGCCGCCGACGGGCGTCTCGAGCTGGGCCACCTGCCGCAGGCCGGTGAGCACGTCGTCGGGGCGCACGCTGGGCACGCCGTGCCGCAGGAGCACGTCGATCTGGCTCCCCCGGTCGCCGGGTTCGACGCTCATCGTGCCCACCGCTGCGCGACAGTCGAAGGTGCGCAGGCCCTTCTTCGTCATCCGCTCGACGGAGATCTCCTCCGCGGCCAGGAACTTAGCCACCGCGTCCTCGGCGACGCTCAGCTCGAGGTCCAGGTCGATCAGCCAGCGACTCGCCTGCAGGTGGTCGGCCAAGGACCCCGGACCTGCGATCACGACCTCGAGGATGTCGAGGCCGTCCGGGAGGGATTCCTCGAGGAGCTGGTGGATGGCGACAGGGTCGACCACCTCGGCCAAGGCGATCTCGAGGTATTCGGCCTCGCTCGCCGAGCCCGTGGGTGCGGCACCGGCGTACGAGATCCGCGGGTGCGGGTTGAAGCCCGAGGAATAGGCCATCGGCACCCGTGCCCGGAAGACGGCGCGCTCGAAGGCGCGACTGAAGTCGCGATGACTGGTGAACCGGAGGCGACCACGCTTGGCATAACGGATCCGCAGTCGCTGGACGGGTGGGGCTTGTTGTTCTGGCTGTTCACGCACCTGCGCACGATATCGGCATCAGGGCAGTCGTTCCGATTTCATCTGCTTCGAAGCATAGAGGGAGTTGACGATCTCGCCGTCCAGCCATGCGGTCAGACGCTCCGCCTCGGCCGCCAGTGCCGCCTCGGCGTCGGCTGGCAGGGTGTGTCGGGACACGACTCGCACCTTGCCGGCAGCGTCCTGGACCCAGCACCCGACGATGCGCCCGTTCCACCATGCCGTGGTCCCCGCGTTGCCGTTGCTGTCGAAGAGATAGGGCACGTCGGCGGGGTCCAGGTAGAAGCCGCGCTCCTTCCAGCCCATCGTGGTCGGATCGAGGACGGGCAGGAGCGCGGCCCAGGGGCCGGGCTCCTCCACCTCGTCGACGTCATCGGCAAGAAGCCAGCCCGTCCCACCGCCGTCGAGGGACACCTCGACGGCGTCCACTGCGGCCAGGGCGCGGCGTACGGCCGTGAGCGTCGCCCCCAGCCACCACTGGATGTCCCGGGTCGTGCCGGGACCGAAGGTGTGCAACCAGCGCCGCACCAGCTCGGCATATGCCTCGTCCTCGCTGGGCCGCGCGGGCAACTCGCCCAGCCAGGTCTCCATCGGGGTCCACTCGGCCCGCGAGATCCGCCAGTGGCCGCCGTTGCGTCCCCGCACGATGAGGCCGCGGGCGCCGAGCCAGGTCAGCACCCGGGGACCGATCGGAGTCGGACCACCCCACTTGGAGTTCACGCCCCCGGTGGGCACCTTGGCGTCCATGTCCGGGACCTGCTTGCGGATGTCGGAGGTCTGGAGCCCGCCACCGGCGAGGAGGCCGAGGACCTCCTGCTCCCGTTCGGCCAGCCAGGCCGCCCCGTCAGGCGCAAGCCCGCCTCGGACCGCATCACGGGCGAGCCTGGTGGCCTCCTGGATCGCCACCCGCGCGGACGCACTGGCCCAGGCTGCAGGAAGGAGATCGCGCGGGAAGACGAACAGGGTGCGTCGCATGGCCAGCTGCTTCACGAGGGACCGGTGGACGTAGAGCTCACGGTCGATGTCCTCACGTGCCAGACCATCGACGCGAGCAGCCAGCGACAGGTAGACCGTCGGCGGTTCGGTCGCGTGCAGAACTGTCATCGCCCTGGTGGCGCTCACGGCGTCCGGCGCCCTGGCTCCCGGCATGATCCGGTGGCGCGCGGCCAGACGCGCCCGGCGTTCCTCATCCGTGACATGCCTCATGGTTCAAGCATGGCCGACACCGGTGACAGTCCGACACCCGCGGCGGAAGTTTGAAGAGGGTCCAGGTCGGATAGTCTGCAGCGGAATCACCAAGTGTCGCAGGCTGCGCCCAGCCGACTCGGAAGGTCACAGACATGTCCTCGAACCAGCCCCCTGCCGGTCCGCCGGAGGAACCGACGCGCCAGCCCGGCGCCCCCGACCAGGGTGGTGCGCCCCAGCAGGGCGGCCAGTACGGTCAGTCCCCCTATGGCCAGCAGCCGGGCGGTCAGCCGAACCCGTATGGCCAGCCCCAGCAGGGCAACCCGTATGGCCAGCCCCAGCAGGGCGGTCAGCCGAACCCCTACGGACAGCCCCAGCAGGGCAACCCGTATGGCCAGCCCCAGCAGGGCCAGTCCCCCTATGGACAGCCCCAGCAGGGCGGTCAGCCGAACCCCTACGGCCAGCCGCAACAGGGCCAGTCCCCCTACGGCCAGCCCCAGCAGGGCCAGTCCCCCTACGGTCAGGGCGGCTATCAGCAGCAAGGCCAGCAGGCGGGCCAGCAGTATGGCGCCGGCCAGTACTCCCCTTCGCCGTACGGCCAGCAGGGCGCCCAGCCCGGCTATGGCCAGCAGGGCCCCGGTGGATACGGCCAGCAAGGGACCACAGATGGCAAGCAGGGCGGCGCGAAGGTATGGCTGATCGTCGTCCTGGTGGTCGTCCTGATCGCCGCGATCGTCGGCCTGGTCTTCGGGATCATGGCGCTCGCCGGCGGTGACGACGAGACCGACGGTGTCGCGATCAACGACCTCAAGTCCGGGGAGTGTGTCGTCAGCGAGGACATCGCGGAGGGTGCCGGAACGATCGACTCGATCGAGACGATCGGGTGCGGCAAGGACCACGACGCCGAGGTGTTCGCCATCGTCGAGATCAGCGATGAGCTGGCCAAGGACTTCGACGTCGATGCCGCCGGCTCGACCTGCGTCGACGAACTCGTGAAGCAGGGCAAGTCCCTCGCCGACCTGACCAGCGCCGGCCAGGAAGTCCGCCCGCTGGTTGCCAGCGACGAGCCGACCTCGGACGACAACCTGGTCTGCTTCATCCGCAACAGCAACGGTGACGAGCTCACCTCGAAGATCGTGGAGTGATCCGTCGATGACCACCCCTCCCCACTACCCCGGCCCGAGCGACTCCGGCGACTCTGGCGACAGCGGCAACGAGGACGCCACGAGGCATGCGCCCCAGCAGCCTCAGCAGCCGCCCACGCACTCGGCCTACGGGCAGCAGCCGCCGGCGGGTCCCTATGGCGAACCGATGCAGCCGAACTACGGGCAGCAGGGATATGGCCAACAGGGTGGGTATCAGCAGGGTGGATATCCCCAGCAGCCGGGCAATCAGTGGCAAGGCGTCGATGAGTCCAACAAGGGCACCAGCGGCACTGCTATTGCCTCACTGATCCTCAACGCGACCTGCTGCGGCCTCGCCATCCCGGGAATCATCCTCGGATTCATCTCCCTGCACCAGATCAAGCGCACCGGCGCCAAGGGCAAGTGGATGGCCGTCACCGGCATCGTCCTGGGCTTCGTGTGGGCGCTCGTGCTGGCCGGCATCATCATCGCGGTCCTCGTCGTGGCCGGCAACACCGTCACGACCGACAACGCCGAGGTCGGCATGTGCATCAACGTCGAGGAAGAGAACGACGAGAACACCGTCCACCTCAACAAGAGGGACTGCAGCGACGACCACGACGCCGAGATCGCCCTGGTCAGCACCTATGGGGATGTCGAGGGCAAGATCAACCCGCTCGAGATCAACGAGGGCGCAACCGAGGAGACCGAGGCGGCCGCCGTCTGCCGTCAGCTCGTCGGGGAGCCCTACTCCGCCCTCGGCGACGACTACGAGTGGGGGTTGGCCTCCGAGGACACCTCCAACCCGGACAAGGACGACAAGTTCGTCTGTTACGTCGGCCCGGTCAACGGAAAGGCCGACAGCAAGATCGGCTGAGCGAACGCACGAAAGGGCCGTCGGAGCATTCGCTCCGACGGCCCTTTCGCACCTTCGGGCGTTGCGCCCGGACGGCTCAGACCACGGACAGTGGCAGGAGCTGCTGGCCCGTGGGGCCGATCTGGATCTCGGTGTTCATCTCCGGGCAGACGCCGCAGTCATAGCAGGGAGTCCAACGGCAGTCCTCGACCTCGATGTCGGTGTTCGGGTCGATCGCGTCCTCCCAGTCGGCCCACAACCAGTCCTTGTCGAGCCCCGAGTCGAGGTGGTCCCACGGGAGCACCTCGTCATAGCCGCGCTCGCGGGTGGTGAACCAGGCCAGGTCGACGCCGGTCCCCTCGAGGGCCCGGTGGGTGGCCTCCGCCCAACGGTCGTAGGAGAAGTGCTCGCTCCAGCCGTCGAAACGGCCTCCGTCGCGCCACACCTCCTCGATGATCCGGCCGACCCGACGGTCTCCACGCGAGAGGAGTCCTTCGACGATTCCGGGCTTGCCGTCGTGGTAGCGGAACCCGATGGCGCGGGCGAACTTCTTGTCGGCGCGGATCGCGTCGCGCAGCTTCAGCAGCCGCGAGTCGGTGGTCTCCTGGTCGAGCTGCGACGCCCACTGGAAGGGAGTGTGCGCCTTGGGCACGAAGCCACCGATCGAGACCGTGCAACGGATGTCGTTGCGGCCGGACACCTCGCGACCCTTGGCGATCACCTTCTTGGCGAGGTCGGCGATCTCGAGGACGTCCTCGTCGGTCTCGGTGGGAAGCCCGCACATGAAGTAGAGCTTCACCTGGCGCCAGCCGTGCGAGTAGGCCGCAGCGACCGTGCGGATCAGGTCTTCCTCGGTGACCATCTTGTTGATCACCTTGCGCATCCGCTCGGACCCGCCTTCGGGAGCGAAGGTGAGGCCCGAACGGCGGCCGTTGCGGGAGAACTCGTTGGCGAGCGAGATGTTGAAGGCATCGACCCTGGTGCTCGGCAGTGACAGCGAGACGTTCGAGTCCTCGTAGCGGTCGGCCAGGCCCTTGGCGACCTCACCGATCTCGGTGTGGTCGGCACTCGACAGCGAGAGCAGGCCCACCTCCTCGAAGCCGGACTTGCGAATGCCGTTCTCGACCATCGCACCGATGGTCTCGATGGAGCGCTCGCGCACCGGGCGGGTGATCATGCCGGCCTGGCAGAACCGGCAACCACGGGTGCAGCCTCGGAAGATCTCCACGGAGAAGCGCTCGTGCACGGTCTCGGCCAGGGGCACCAGCGGCTTGGCCGGGTAGGGCCAGGCATCCAGGTCCATCAGCGTGTGCTTGCGGATCCGGGCCGGGACGCCGGGACGGTTGGGCGTGACCGAGGCGATCTCGCCGCTCGAGTCGTCGTACGCCACGTCGTAGAACTTGGGCACGTAGACCCCGCCGGACGCGGCAAGACGGAACAGCAGCTCGTCGCGACCGCCCGGGGAACCCTGCTCCTTGAACTCCTTGATCACCTCGGAGATCTTCAGCACGATCTCCTCACCGTCGCCCAGTGCCACGGCGTCGACGAAGTCCGCGATCGGCTCGGGGTTGAAGGACGCGTGTCCTCCGGAGAGCACGATCGGGTCGTCGTCGGTGCGGTCGACGGCGTGCAGCGGGATCTGCGCCAAGGAGAGGGCGTTGAGCATGTTGGTGTAGCCGAGCTCGGTGGAGAAGCTCAGGCCGAAGACGTCGAAGGCCCCCACCGGACGGTGGCTGTCGACGGTGAACTGCGGAATCGGGCCCTGGGCGTCGCCGGCACGCATGACCTTCTCCATGTCCGGCCAGACCGAGTAGGTCCGCTCGGCCAGGATCCAGTCGCGCTCGTTGAGCACCTCGTAGAGGATCGCGACACCCTGGTTGGGCAGGCCGACCTCATAGGCGTCGGGATACATCAACGCCCAGCGCACGGTCTCGCCGTCCGGCGCGCAGTCCCACTCCTTGACGGTCGAGTTGAGCTCGCCGCCGACGTACTGGATCGGCTTCTGCACCGACGGCAGACGGGGCTCGAGGCGGGCGAAGACGGACTCCGGTGACACGACAGGGACCTCAAGATGTTCGGGGATGTGGGACGGCAGTCAAGGATACGGGCTGAGTGGCGGATAGACACCTTGTCGCGACCACCCCCGCCACCGGCACCGGGCCCGGGGTCCGATCACCCGCCAGGCGCGGAGCCGTAGGTCAGCGAGGACGGGTCAGCGAGGTACGAGCACCCGGGAGGGGACGAAGCGTGTCGGGAGCGACGAGGTGGAGCGCAGGTGGATGTTCTGCACCAGGCCGAGCGCGAGCATGCCCGCGAACATCGAGGATCCGCCGTAGGACACGAACGGCAGCGGGACCCCGGTGACCGGCATGATGCCCAGGCACATGCCGATGTTCTGGAAGGACTGGAAGCCGATCCAGCAGGCGATGCCCGCGGCGGTGACCCGGCCGAACATGTCCTCGGCGTGCATGGCGATCGCCAGGCAGCGCCACACGATGATTGCCAGGAGCGCGATCATCGCGCCGGCACCGATCAGGCCCAGTTCCTCGCCTGCCACGGTGAAGATGAAGTCGGTGTGCTGCTCGGGCACGAAGCCCGACTTGGTCTGGGACCCGTCGAAGAGGCCTTGCCCGAAGATGCCGCCGTTGCCGATCGCGATCCGGGCCTGCTCCACGTTGTAGCCCGCTCCGCGCGGATCGAGATCGGGGTTGGTGAAGGCCATGAACCGGTCGAGCTGGTAGGGCTTGAGGAAGCCCAGCCCGACCGCGAGCACCGCGGCTCCGACGCCGGCGCCGGTCAGGCCCACCAGCCAGCGTCGCTGCGCCCCCGCCACGGCGAGCACGCCGAACACGGTGGCAGAGAGCACGAGCATGGTGCCGAGGTCCGGCTGGAGCAGGATCAGGGCCGCGGGGACACCGGCGATGGCGAGCATACCGAGCACGTCGCCGGAACCGACCCGGCGGCGCCACGATCCCTCGGAGCGCTCGGCGACGAGGAGGCCCATGCCGAGCACCACGGCGAGCTTGGCGAACTCCGAGGGTTGGATCGACATCCCTCCGAGCATCAGCCACGACCGGGATCCGTTGACGGTGGTCCCCATCACCAGCACGAGCACGAGTCCGACGATCGAGGCGAGATAGGCGAGCGGGGCAACGATGCGCAACCAGCGGTGGTCGGTGGCCAGCACCATCACCAGCAGGACCAGGCCGATCGCGACGTTGACGAGCTGCTTCTTGAGGTATGCCGTGGGGTCGTCGCCGGTGAGTGCCGGGCGAGCCGACGTCGCTGACCAGACCAGGAGGGTGCCGAGGACGACGAGCGCCATCGCCGCTCCCATCAGGATCCAGTCGAGACCGGGGGCACGGCGTCCCATCACTTCTCCCTCGAGGGCGGAAGGATCGAGCCGTCCTCCGCGAAGATCGGCAGGTCATCGCCCTGGACGACTCCGGGGATCGCAGCCCGCTTGGGGTCGACGGTCTCCTCCTTGACGCCGTAGAGCGTCTCCCAGATCTTGCGGACCGCCGGGCCTGAGGTGCCCGACCCGGTCCCGCCCTGGGAGACCATCATCACGACGACGTAGTCGTCGGAGTAGGACGCGACCCATGACGTCGACTGCTTGCCATAGACCTCGGCAGATCCGGTCTTGGAACGGATCGGGACCTCGTCGAGCGGGAAGCCGCCCATCCGCCAGGACATCGTGCCCTGCCGGGTGACGCCCTTGAGAGATTCATCGATGTAGCCGAGCACGCCCTTGGGTACGTCGACCTCGGCCTGGACCGTGGGCTCGAACTCCTTGACCAGCTTGCCCTCCGCATCCACGATCGCCTTCGCGACCCGGGGCTCGTAGAGCGTGCCACCGTTGGAGAAGGCGCCGTAGGCGCGCGCGAGCTGGAGCGGCGTCACGATCGTGTCGCCCTGCCCGATGGAGAAGTTGACCGCGTCACCTGCGCGATAGGCGAAGCCCTCGATGCAGAACTCGCGGGAGAACTTCTTCAAGAACGCCGACGCGTCCTTGGGCGGGTTCTTGGCGAGGTCGCAGTAGTAGTCCTTCTGCGACTCGTAGTACTGCTTCTTCCACTTGCGGTCCGCGATCCGACCGGGGGCCTCCCCCGGGATGTCGATGCCGGTCTCGGCACCGAAGCCGAACTCCTTGGCCTCGGCGACGAGCGGGTCCTTGGCGTTCACGTCGGAGACATCGCGCCCGTATCGGCTCCAGAAGTCATAGCCGATCCGATAGAAGAAGGTGTTGCAGGAGACCTCCAGCGCCTTGTCGAACCCGATCGAGCCATAGGCACCCGACTCGTAGTTCTTGAAGGCACGGTTGCCGACCTGGAAGGACGAGGAGCAGTTGAGCCGCGTGTCCTTGCCGTAGCCATTGGTCATCGCGCCGGCGGTCATCATCGGCTTCCAGGTGGACCCGGGAGCGAACTGGCCCTGGGTGGCACGAGAGAGCAGGGGGGTTCCGGCCTTCTCGGAGTAGAGCCGGGTCAGCTCCTTCTGCGAGATCCCGTTGACCCACACACCCGGGTCGTACGTCGGCTCGCTGGCCATGGCCACGATGCGTCCGGTCTTGGCTTCCATCACGACGACCGCGCCGGAGTCGGCGACGTACTTCTTCCCGGTCACCGTGTCCGTGGTCGCGCGCGCGGTCTTGATCGTCTCCTTGAGCTGCTTCTCGACCACCGACTGGACCCGCGCGTCGAGGGAGGTGACCACCGTCGAGCCCGGGGTGCCTGCGTCGAGGCTGTGCTCGTCCATCACCATGCCCATCGAGTTCACCTCGACGCGCTGGTAGCCGGGCATGCCGCGCAGGTAGGCGTCGTACTCCTTCTCGACGCCCGCCCGGCCGACCCTGGAGGCACCGTTGACCGAGGAGTCGAGACGGGTCTGGGCCTCGTCGAGCTCACCCTCGGTGATCGGGCTCAGGTAGCCGAGCAGGTGGGCTGCATTGACGTCATAGGGGCGCGGGTACGCACGCACCGACTCGCGCTGCGCCAGCACGCCCGGGTAGTCCTCGGCCTGCTCCCTGATCTTGAGCGAGACCTTGGGGTCGACATCGTTCGCGACCGGGACCGGCTGGTAGGGCGACCCGTTCCAGCACGTGCCGGAGACGGACTCGGGTGCGCCACAGTTGAGCAGACGGGCACGGATCGACTCCGGCGAGACCTCGACGACCGAGGCGACGCGTCGGATCAGGGTCGCGCGCTCCTCGGCGGGCAGCTTGCCGAGGGTGGTGCGGTCGATCGAGACCACCCATGAGCTGCGGTTGTTGACCAGTGGGCGACCCTGCGCATCAACGATCAGGCCACGGTCGGGTTGCAGGACGATCTCCCGCACCGACTGCGAGGCGGCCTTGGCCTGGTAGACCTCGCCACCGGCCACCTGGAGGTACCACAACCGGGCGAAGAGGGTGACGAAGAGGCTGAACACCAGCGCCTGCACGACGATCAGGCGCAGGCGGCTGCTGGTCCGGGTGTCCATCAGAACGCAACCTGAGCCGGCTGGACACGCCGGAAGAGGGCCATCACCGGCGGGAGCACGAACGGGGTGAGCAGGACGTCCCACACGACGGCGATCAGGATCACCTGGATCATCTCGGGCACCGTGAGCACCGGGTCGTCGAGGATCGGGCCGGTGAGCGCGAAGATCGACGTACCGATGAAGGACGCGGCTGCGACGGTGAGCACGACGGCGCTCGCGCTCGGCCTGGTGTCCTGGCGGACCTTGCCGGCGATGAATCCGACCAGGAGCAGGGCCAGCGCCCAGCGGCCGGCGACGTGATCCGCCGGGGGCGCGAGGTCGATCATGGCGCCGGCCACGAAGCCCAGGGTGGCGGCGAACTCCGGCCCACGAACCAGTGCGGAAGCCACCACGACGAGCAGCGCGAGGTTGGGTACGACGCCCTGCCACGCGAAGTGCGGGAAGAGGCTGACCTGGAGGATCAGGGCGAGGGCCAGGACCAGCAGAGCGATCACGCCGCGGACGAGGCTCATCGGTCCTCCCCCGCCTCGATCACACTGCGGTCGGACTTGGCGCCCTTGGGCACCACCACCCCGACCAGGTCGAGGGCGGTGAAGTCGACGAAGGGTTCGATCACGGCTCGGCGCGCGGTCTCGCGCGGGCTGTTGTAGACCGAGACGACCTTGCCGATCGGAATGCCGGCGACGTAGGGAGTGCCGTTCTCGCTGCCCCAGGTGGAGACCACGTCTCCGGTGCTGGCCACGATCGTGTCGTCCATCAGGTCGAGGTCGAGACGCGGCTCCCCGTCCAGCACGCCACGGCCGGAGAGGAAGCCCATCTCCATGCTCGAGGCCAGTCGGGCGCCCACCACCGAGTCGGGGTCGAGCACCAGCACGACGGTCGAGGTGGTGCTGGTCACGCGCACCACGCGGCCGACCAGTCCGTCGTTGTTGATCACGGTCATGTCGGCGTGCAGGCCCGCCTCGCTGCCGGCGTCGATGGTCACCGTGTTGGAGAAGGACTGGCGAGCGCCCACCGCGATCACCCTGGCCGGGACCAGGTCATATCCGGTGTCCGAGGCGGCCTTCACCAGGCCGTCGTACTCGGCCAGGCGGTTGCGGTCGAGGTCGGAGGAGTTGACCGTACGACGCAGCGCGGCGTTCTCGGACTCCAGCCGGGTCACCTCGTCGCGCAGGTTGTTGCGGGTGGTGAAGTAGTCCGGGACCGCGGCGAACGGGCGGACCACGCCGGCGGTGAATGTCTCCACCGGCCCGAAAGCCTCGCCCGTGGCCCGGCGCAGCGGCTCGAGCGGCGAGTCGGATCCGCCCTGGGCGTCAAGGGTGATCATCGTGGCCGCGGCCAGCAGCAGGGCCACCAGGACCGACCCGGAGGAGCGGCGGCCCTTGTCCCGGGCCCCTGCCCCCTTCCAGCGTTTCTCCATCACGTCCAGCCCCTCAGAAGCGTCGCGGGTCGGAGACGAGGACCTGCTGGAGGGCGTCGAACTCCTCGACGCACTTGCCCGCACCGAGGGCGACCGAGCTGAGCGGTTCGTCGGCCACGTGGACCGGCATCCCGGTCTCGTGCCGGATGCGCTCGTCCAGACCGCGCAGCAGGGCTCCGCCCCCGGTCAGGACGATGCCGCGGTCCATGATGTCGCCGGCGAGCTCGGGCGGAGTCTGGTCCAGGGTGGTGCGGACGGAGTCGACGATGTTGTGCAGGGGCTCCTCGAGCGCCTGGCGAACCTCGGCGCTGGAGACCACGACGGTGCGCGGGAGTCCGGAGACCATGTCGCGGCCACGGACCTCGGCCTCGGGCTCCTTCGGGAGGGGGAAGGCAGAGCCGAGGGTCATCTTGATCTCCTCCGCCGTGCGCTCCCCCAGCATCAGGGAGTATTCCTTCTTCATCCACGCGATGATCGCCTGGTCCAGGTCGTCACCGGCGGTGCGCGTGCTCAGGCTGGTCACGATGCCGCCCAGCGAGATCACGGCGACCTCGGTGGTGCCCCCACCCACGTCGACGACCATGTTCCCGGTCGCCTCGTGCACGGGCAGGCCGGCACCGATGGCGGCAGCCATCGGCTCCTCGATGATGTAGACCCGACGGGCTCCGGCCTGGTAGCCGGCTTCCTTCACCGCACGCTGCTCGACCGCGGTGATGCCGCTCGGCACACAGATCACCAGGCGTGGCTTGGCGAAGTAGCGGCGGCGGTGCACCTGCTGGATGAAGAAGCGCAACATCTGCTCGGTTGCGTCGAAGTCGGCGATGACGCCGTCCTTGAGCGGACGGATCGCGGTGATGTTGTCGGGGGTGCGCCCGATCATCCGCTTGGCCTCGTGGCCCACCGCGAGGATCTCGTTGGTGGTGGAGTTCAGGGCGACCACGGACGGCTCATCGAGGAGGACGCCCCGGCCCCGGACATAGACCAGCGTGTTGGCGGTGCCGAGGTCAACGGCCATGTCACGACCGATCAGGCTGTTCGCCATCACCAGAACCCTTGCTCGTGCGGTGTTTTCGGGGAAGTGAGCACCCCGGAGGCGCGCCCGCAACGAGCCTAAGAGCGTGTCCTGCCCGAATCGGGCAGGACACGCGGATCGTCAATCAGTCCTCGAGGCCGGCCAGGACCGCGTCGGCGAAACCCGGGGTGTCGTTGACGAGCTGCCGGGCGAAGTTGGCTCCGCCCTGCGGGGCGAGATGGATGGCGTCACGGCTGTCGCCGTCACCCCACCAGTCACCGAACGACTTGACCTGGAAGAGCTTGACCCCGGCGGTGTCCGCCATGGTCTTCGCCGAGCGCTGCCGCTTGAGGTCGTAGTCGCGACCGACCTCGTCGAGGTTCGCCTGGTGAGGGGGCGAGTAGGGAAGCTCGAAGGCGATCACCGTCGCGCCGGCCTTCTCGAGGATCTCCTTGGTCTCCTCGAACTGCTCGACGGCCTCGTCGTGCACCGTCGGGAAGCCCGGGAAGCCCCGCTTCATCCGCTTGTCGCTCGCTGCACGGGACTGCTTCTCGGAGATGCCGGGGTGGATCATCATCCCGTCGGAGCGCAGCCAGCTGTCCTTGTCGATGGCGAGGCTGGTCTGGACGCCCTCACCGTCGAGTCCACGCTGGACCTGGCTGCCGCCGGCACGGAACCGGTGTCGCAGGTCTGAGACGTCCTTCTCGCAGTTGGCCTGGTCCTTCTTGGTCCAGAACTCGGTGAACTCGCGGTCACAACCCTCGGCGAGGGAGGAGAAGGGGAACTTGGAGGCGTCGTTCTTGTAGAACTGGTCGCTCTCGGCCGCGCGGGTGGAGATGGCGAGCAGCGCCACGTCGGGCACTCGATCCGCCTTGACCAGGTAGCGGGCGAGCATCCGGTTGATCCCCCAGCGGGCACGGCTGCTGGCGCCGTTGAAGGCCAGGACGTCCGAGCCCGCCTTCTTGGCGAGCTCCTTGCCGAGCACCTCGGGGTCGACGCCCTGCTGGGTCATCGAGTCGCCGAACAGCATCACGTCCGGCGCCGAGTCGAGGTTGGTGACGGCGTTGACCATCGTCTCGAAGGCGCCGCCGTGGGCGGGTGCGATCGGCACTGCTCCCTCGTCGAGGAGCTCCTGCAGCTGCTTCTCGGTGACGTCCGGGCTCAGCGGCTGGTTGAACTTGACCGTCGGCGTCCCAGCCGGGGGCGCGCTCTCCGCGACCTGCTCCGTCTTGGTCGACGGCGACCCGGACGATGATGCAGAGGGTTCCTTGGACGCCGAGTCGCCGTCATCCTGGGAACAGGCAGCGAGGGTGGTGACGAGGGCTGCAGCGGACAGGATTGCCGTCAGACGGCTGGGTCGAAGCATGCCGCGCATGCTAACAACGCCGCCCGGGTTCACAGATTCGGGAACCAGATGCCGATCTCACGCGCGGCGGACTCGGGCGAGTCGGAGCCGTGGACGATGTTCTGCTGCACCTTGAGGCCCCAGTCACGCCCGAGGTCGCCCCGAATCGTGCCGGGCAGGGCTGCTGTCGGGTCGGTCGCACCGGCGAGAGCGCGGAAGCCTTCGATGCAGCGCTCGCCCTGGATCACGATGGCCGTGACCGGTCCCGAGGACATGAACTCGATGAGCGGCTCGTAGAACGGCTTGCCCTCGTGCTCGGCGTAGTGCTCGGCGAGCTGCTCGTGGGTGGGCGTCACCACGGCGAGCGCGACGGGCACGTAGCCCTTCGCCTCGATCCGGCGGAGCACCTCCCCGCTGAGGCCGCGACGGTATCCGTCGGGCTTGACCAGGACCAGGGACTTCTCGGTTGATTCGCTCACGGGCTCAGCGTAGCGACCCACACACCCGCGCTCGTTCGCCGCCTCCGCGAGCCGAGTTCCACCCCAGGCCCCTCAGCAAGGGGCAAGGAGTCAGTTGCCGGCCTCGTAGGCGGCCCAGGCCTCGGCCCGCTCACGCTCGATCTTGCGTCCGAGCAGGTGGCCAGCAGCCCAGAGGATCGCGAAGATGCCACCGAGGAAGAACATCGCCGGGATCAGGAATCCCAGGAGCACGGCGGCCACCTGGATCGCCCAGCCCAGGCCGTAGGCCCATTCGGCGCGGAGCATGCCGGCGACCACGATGCATGCCACGGCGAGTCCCAGGCCGATGGCCAGTGCGACCCACTTGTCCACGTCGGAGACCGTGATCAGCACCGGTGTGGTGAGACCCAGGGTGATCGCCTCGAGGGTCAGGATGCCTGCGCACATCGGGCGCCGCGGGGAACGCTCACGGCTGGGGGCCTTCGCGCCCTCCTCGGTCAGCCCGTCCTCGGTCAGCCCGTCCTCGATGGATCTGTCCTCGGTGGGCCTGCCCTCGTCGCTCATCGTCCGCGTCCCTTCAACATCGCGCGAGCCTCACCGACGGTCACCACGGACCCGGTGACCAGCACCGCACCAGAGCCGATCGCTGCTCCGAGCGCCTCGCCGGCCTCGGCGAGGGTGGCGGCGCGGTCGATCGCCTCGGCAAGCTGCGGTACGACGCTGACCCGGTCCTCACCGAACACCTCGATCGCCACCTCCGCCAGACGGTCGGCGGAAAGGGAGCGGGGAGTGGATCCCTGGCTGCAGATCAGGTGGGCCAGCTGCGGCTCGAGCTCCACCAGGAATGCCTCGTAGTCCTTGTCGGCCATCACCGCGACCACGCCGATCAGTGGATCGAAGGTGAACGAGTCCTCCAGCGCGGAGGCGAGTGCCTTGGCGCCGTGCGGGTTGTGCGCCGCGTCGAGCACGATCGTGGGACTGCGCCGGATGATCTCGAGGCGACCGGGGCTGGTGGTCGACCCGAACGCCTCGCGGACCAGCTCCTCGTCGAGCGGGTCCTCTCCGAGCAACGACTCCACCGCGGCCAGGGCGACCACCGCGTTCTGCGCCTGGTGGGCACCGTGCAGGGGAAGGAACACATCGTCATAGCGCGCCCGCAGGCCCTGCAGGGAGAGCATCTGGCCGCCGACGGCCGGCACCCGCGAGACGACCCCGAACTCCATGCCTTCGCGGACGATGGTGACGTCGCCGACCTCGACCGCGCGCTCCAGCAGGACGGTGGCGACGTCCTCGGACTGCGCGGCCAGCACCAGCGTCGAGCCCGGGTTGATGATCCCGGCCTTCTCGTGGGCGATCGCGGTGGCCGAGTCGCCTAGATACTTGGCGTGGTCGATGCCGACCGGAGTGATCACCGAGACCTGGTTGGTCACGACGTTGGTCGCGTCCCAACGACCACCCATCCCCACCTCCATCACGGCCACGTCGACGGGCGCCTCGGCGAACTTCGCATAAGCCATCCCGACGACCGCCTCGAAGAAGGACAGCGGGTGCTCCTGGTCCGCGTCGACGAGGTGCATGTAGGGCGCGACGTCGTTGAACGCCTCGACGAACTCCTCGTCGGTCAGCTGCTCGCCGTCGATCGAGATCCGCTCGGTCATCGACTCCACGTGCGGGCTGGTGAAGCGCCCGGTGCGCAGTTCGAGCGTGCGCAGCAGCGTGTCGATCATCCGGCTGGTCGAGGTCTTGCCGTTGGTGCCGGTCAGCTGGATCGTCGGATAGGCGTGCTGTGGGTCCCCGAGCAGCTCGAGGAAGGCACGGATCCGGTCCAGCGACGGGTCCAGCTTCGTCTCCGGCCAACGGGACAGCAGGGCATCCTCCGCCTCGGCGAAGGACTGCGCGGGGCGGGCCGCGGACTGGGCAGTCGAGAAGTCGTCATTCATCGCCTGCAGTCTAGGCGTCGGTGCGCAGCGCGGCCCGTTCGGTCAGGCGTTCCCCGCACTCCGTCCGGTCGCCGGTGCCCCGCAGTCCAGTGGGTGATCACCGACGATGACAGTCATGCTGTCATCGTCATAGGTTGACGGCATGCCAGAAGTCCGCGACAGATTCCGGGAGCTACGCGATGCGCCCTCCCCCACACCTGACGACCTCGACGCACTCTGGGCCGACCTCGCGCCGGTCGACGTACCCGACATCCTGGGTCACTGGACCGGTGGCGACTTCGCCACCGGGCACGTGGTCTCCACGGTGCTGACCAAGTCGCGATGGCACGGCAAGTGGTTCGACTCACCGCTCGAGGTGACGCCCATCGTGTGCCGCGACGAGGCAGGCCAGCTCGTGGCCAACGAGAAGGCTGCCGGCGGCGGGGGTGCCAGCCTGTGGAACCTCGAGTTCCGCGGAGAGGTCACCGCGACCATGGTCTATGACCGGCTGCCCGTCTTCGACCACTTCAAGGCCGTGGACGAGAACACCCTGATGGGCATCATGAACGGCAAGTTGCAATCGACGTACGGCATCTCCGATCTCTACTACTTCTGGCTGGAGCGCGAATGAGGACCACCGCAGCACTTGTCGAGTCCCCGGGTGGCGACTTCGTCCTCGAGGAGGTCGAGCTCTCCGAACCGCGCGCCGACGAGGTCCTGCTCCGCGTCGTCGCGACCGGCCTGTGCCACACCGACCTCTCGGTGCGCGACACGCTGCCGGCCGAGATGTTCCCGCGCGTCTTCGGGCACGAGGGCGCCGGCGTCGTGGAGGCGGTCGGGGCCGAGGTCACCGGCATCGCCGTGGGTGACCACGTGGTGGCCAGCTTCAACTCCTGCCGGACGTGCGAGAACTGCACGACCCTGGGTCCGGGCTACTGCTCGGAGACCGTGGTGCTCAACTACATGGGCTTCCGGCCGGACGGTTCGACCACCTACAGCCGCAACGACGCGCCGCTCTACGGCTCGTTCTTCGGTCAGTCAACCTTCGCTCGACACGCGATCGCCAGTGCCGACAACCTCGTCGTGGTCGATAAGTCGCTCGACCTGGCCCGGCTCGGCCCCTACGGATGCGCCTTCCAGACCGGGGCCGGCACCGTCCTCAACGTGCTGCAGCCCGGCCCCGAGGACTCGCTCGTGGTCTATGGCGTGGGCGCTGTCGGCGTCGCTGCCCTCGCAGCCGCCCGCGCCGAGGGCGTCGGCACGGTGATCGCCGTCGACCTGCAGCCGGCGCGTCTCGACGTCGCCGCCACACACGGGGCAATCCCGCTCAACCCCGCCGACCTCGGCGAGACCTCGTTGGTCGACAAGATCAAGGAGCTCACCGGCGGTGGCCCGTCACACTCGGTCGACACCACCGGTGTCGCTGCCGTGATCAAGGACGCCGTGGCAGCCCTGCGACCCCGAGGCGAGATGGTGGTCCTCGGCCTCGGCGCACCCACGTTCGAGCTCGACGCCGTCGACCTGATGATGAACGGCAAGGTCGTGCGCGGCTCGGTCGAGGGCGACTCGGACCCCAAGGTGATGATCCCGCGCCTGCTCGAGCTCGCCGCGAGTGGCGCGTTCGACGTCGACTCGCTGATCACCACTTATCCGTTCGATCGGATCAACGACGCAGCAGCCGACGTACTCGCTGGCAAGGTGGTCAAACCAGTCCTGGTCTGGTGATCGACGGGGAACTGGTTTTCCTGCCCACGAGGCGCGCAACTAAGATCACGCGCATGAACCAGAACCCGCAGAACGCCGACCTGTCCGAGACGACGTCCGCCCAGGCACGCGGCGTCGTCGTACCGGACAAGCCGGCGCTCGAGGGTCTGGAGACCAAGTGGTCCGAGCGGTGGAAGGCCGACCAGGTCTATGCCTTCGACCGCACCCAGCCGCGCGAGAACGTCTACTCGATCGACACGCCGCCGCCCACGGTCTCCGGATCGCTGCACGTCGGACACGTCTTCTCCTACACCCACCCGGACCTGATCGCTCGCTACCAGCGGATGCAGGGCAAGACGATCTTCTACCCGATGGGTTGGGACGACAACGGGTTGCCCACCGAGCGCCGGGTGCAGAACTACTTCGGTGTGCGCTGCGACCCGTCGCTGCCCTATGACGCCGACTTCACTCCTCCCGAGAAGCCCGACCCGAAGAAGCAGGTCCCGATCTCGCGACCCAACTTCATCGAGCTCTGCGAGCAGCTGGTCGTCGAGGACGAGAAGACCTTCGAGGAACTGTGGCGCCGCGTCGGCGTCTCCGTGGACTGGTCGCAGGACTACACGACCATCGGCCCGAAGGCCCAGAAGGTCAGCCAGACCGCGTTCCTGCGCAACCACGCCCGCGGCGAGGCCTACCTGCAGGAAGCCCCGACCCTGTGGGACGTCACCTTCCAGACTGCCGTCGCCCAGGCCGAGCTCGAGGCCCGCGAATATGCCGGCGCCTACCACCGCGTCGCGTTCCACCGCCCCGACGGCTCCCCCATCCACATCGAGACCACCCGACCCGAGCTGATCCCGTCGGTCGTCGCGCTGATCGCGCACCCGGACGACGAGCGCTATGCCGACCTGTTCGGCAGCACCGTCACCTCGCCGGTCTTCGGCGTCGAGATCCCGGTCCTGGCCCACGCCGCCGCCGAGCCGGACAAGGGCGCCGGCATCGCGATGTGCTGCACCTTCGGTGACCTCACCGACGTCCAGTGGTGGCGAGAGCTCAACCTCCCGGTCCGCACCGTCATCGGCCGCGACGGCCGCTTCCTGCGCGAGACCCCCGAGTGGCTCGCCGCCGACGACGCCGCAGCGGCGTACGCCGATCTGGCCGGCAAGACCGCGTTCAGCGCCCGCGAGGCTGTCGTGGCCAAGCTCCGTGAGAGCGGCGACCTGGACGGCGAGCCGAAGCCGACGCAGCGGATGACGAACTTCTACGAGAAGGGCGACAAGCCGCTCGAGATCGTCGCCACCCGGCAGTGGTACATCCGCAACGGTGGCCGCGACGCGGACCTGCGCACCGAGCTGGTCGACGAGGGCAACGCGATCACCTGGATCCCGGCCCACATGAAGCACCGCTACGACAACTGGGTCGGCGGCCTGAACGGAGACTGGCTGATCTCGCGCCAGCGGTTCTTCGGCATCCCGTTCCCGGTCTGGTACCAGCTCGACGCCGACGGCGAGCCCGACTACGAGCACCCGCTGCTGCCCACCGAGGACCAGCTCCCGGTGGACCCGTCGACCGATGCCCCTCAGGGGTATGACGAGACCCAGCGCGGCCAGGCCGGCGGCTTCATCGGGGACCCGGACGTGATGGACACCTGGGCGACGTCGTCGCTGACCCCGCAGCTCGCGGGCGGTTGGGGCTCGGACGAGGACCTGTTCTCGCGGGTCTTCCCGATGGACCTGTGCACCCAGGCCCACGACATCATCCGCACCTGGCTCTTCTCGCGCGTGGTCCGCTCGCACCACGAGAACGGCGTCGTGCCGTGGTCCCACGCCATGATCTCCGGCTTCATCATGGACCCGGACCGCAAGAAGATGTCGAAGTCCAAGGGCAACGTGGTGGTCCCCAACGACATCCTCGACAAGTTCGGTGCCGACGCCGTGCGCTGGCGTGCGGCCATGGCACGTCCCGGCATGGACTCGCCCTTCGACGAGACCCAGATGAAGGTCGGCCGACGACTCGCGATGAAGGTCCTGAACGCCTCGAAGTTCGTCCTGGGCAACGTCGGGGCGACCGAGCGGGACCTGCTCGCCGTCACCGAGCCCGTCGATCTCGCCCTGATCGGCAAGCTCGCCAACGTGATCACGGCCGCGACCGACGCGTTCAACGCCTACGACTACACCACCGCCCTCGAGACGGTGGAGAAGTTCTTCTGGGAGTTCTGCGACGACTACCTCGAGCTCGTCAAGGAGAGGGCGTACGACGAGGAGGGCGGCGCTGCCACCGCGTCCGCGCAGGCCACCCTGGCGGTCGCGCTGCACACCCAGCTGCGGCTCCTCGCCCCGTTCCTGCCCTATGTCACCGAAGAGGTCTGGTCGTGGTGGCAGGACGGGTCGATCCACCGGGCCGCGTGGCCGAGCGCAACCGAGCTCGGCTCGGCCGCGTCGTCGACCGCCGACCTGCTCGACCACGTTGCGGCAGCCCTTGGCGGCCTGCGTGGCGCCAAGTCCCGGGCAAAGGTCAAGCAGCGGCACCCGGTCGCACGGGTCGAGTTCACCGGCCCCGCAGGCATGATCGCCTCGGTGCAGAAGGCCGAGAACGACCTGGTCCGGGTTGCCAGCATCACCGGCGAGTTCGTCGCCACGGTTGATGAGCAGGCGACCGAGCTCGCCGTCGACGTGGAGCTGGCCGAGCTGCCGGACGAGTCCAGCTGAACCGAGCCTGCGAAAAGCAGAAGGTCCGGTCACCGCGAGGTGGCCGGACCTTTTTCGTGTCGAACTGTAGAGACCGGAAGCGTCCCGGGCTGAGGATCAGCCGTGCCGCTTGGCGTGGCCCCGGGCGTGACCCATCTTCGCGTGGCCCCGGGCGTGACCCATCTTCGCGTGGCCCCGGGCGTGACCCATCTTCGCGTGGCCCCGGGCGTGCCCCCTGGCCTTGCCCTTCGCGTGGCCCTTCGCCTTGCCGATCTTGGCGTGACCCTTGGCCTTGCCGACCTTGTGGTGGCTCTTCGCGTGGCCGTTGGCGTGGCCCTTGGCCTTGCCGTTCTTCGCGTGGCCCCGGACGTGCCCCCTCGCCTTGCCCTTCGCGTGCCCCTTCGCCTTGCCGACCTTGGCGTGCCCCTTGGCCTTGCCGTGAGCGTGCTCCGGCAGAGCCACCGGCGTGGAGCCGTTGCTGGCGACGCGGGCTGCATGGATCGCCCGGGGACGAGCACTGGTCGCGCGGGCGTCAGAGGCCCGCGCCGCGGCACTGGGGACAGGCTGTGTCGTGGCGGCGGCAGATTCCGTCTGGGTGCTCGCGTCGCGCGCAGGCGCCGGCGAGTCCTCCACCTCGAGCAGTCGCAGCACGGGTGCCACGCCCACCTGGGCCACGATGCTCGACCCGTCGAGGAGACTTTCGACCAGCGCCTGTGCCTTCACGCTGTAGCCCATGAAGACGCCACAGACGAGTGTGAGCACCACAAAGGCGTAGAGCGGCCTCTTGTGCTCAGAACTCATGACTCTCCCGGGACAGATGACATGGACGTTGGCGCCCATTGTCCACCAGTCCACCGGTCATTGCCGCATCCACGCACAAATATGACCCGAAAGGACTAGTCCGCACCGAGCTGGCCGAGCGAGCGGGTCAGGCGGACTTCTTCTTCTTGGTCTCGCGCGGGATCAGGGTCGGAGCCATGCCGTCGGTGACGACCTCGCCGGTGACGACGACCTTGGCCACGTCACCGCGGGACGGAACGTCATACATCACGCTGAGCAGGACTTCCTCGATGATCGCGCGGAGCCCTCGGGCGCCGGTCCCGCGCTCCATGGCACGGTCCGCGACTGCCTTGATGGCGTCCTCGTCGAACTCGAGCTCGACGCCGTCGAGCTCGAAGAGCTTCTGGTACTGCTTGATCAGGGCGTTCTTGGGCTCCACGAGGATCTGCACCAGCGCCTCCTGGTCGAGCTTGGTGACGCTCGCGATCAGCGGCAGCCGCCCGATGAACTCGGGGATCAGACCGAACTTGGTCAGGTCCTCAGGACGCACCTGCGCGAGCAGGTCATCGGCGTCGCGCTCGGACTTGCCGCGCACGTCGGCGGTGAAGCCGAGGGTCTTCTTGCCGACCCGCTGCTCGACGATGTGCTCCAGGCCGGCGAAGGCACCACCCACGATGAAGAGGATGTTGGTGGTGTCGATCTGGATGAACTCCTGGTGCGGGTGCTTGCGGCCACCCTGCGGCGGCACCGAGGCAGAGGTCCCCTCGAGGATCTTCAGCAGGGCCTGCTGGACGCCCTCGCCCGAGACGTCACGGGTGATCGACGGGTTCTCGGCCTTGCGGGCGACCTTGTCGATCTCATCGATGTAGATGATGCCGGTCTCGGCCTTCTTGACGTCGTAGTCAGCGGCCTGGATCAGCTTGAGCAGGATGTTCTCGACGTCCTCACCGACATAGCCGGCCTCGGTCAGTGCCGTGGCGTCGGCAATGGCGAACGGGACGTTGAGCATCCGGGCCAGCGTCTGGGCCAGGTAGGTCTTGCCGCAGCCGGTCGGGCCGATCACGAGGATGTTGGACTTCGCGACCTCGACCGCCTCGTCCTTCGCGTGCTTGCCGGTCTCGCTGGCCTGGGCCTGGACCCGCTTGTAGTGGTTGTAGACCGCCACAGCGAGGGACTTCTTGGCCTGCTCCTGGCCGATCACGTAGGAGTTGAGGAACTCGAAGATCTCCTTGGGCTTGGGCAGTTCTTCCAAGCCCACCTCGGAGCGCTCACTGAGCTCTTCCTCGATGATCTCGTTGCACAGGTCGATGCACTCGTCGCAGATGTAGACGCCGGGACCGGCAATCAACTTCTTCACCTGCTTCTGGCTCTTCCCACAGAACGAGCACTTGAGCAGGTCGCCTCCGTCACCAATGCGTGCCACGGGCGGTCATCCTTCCTGAGCTGATCAACTTCTTGACGGTACCCCGTGTCCAGCGCCAACCGGGCGAGGACACGGGGCAACCGGGTCATGCAAGGGCAGGGATTCCCTTGCGGGACTCCAGGATGGCGTCCACCAGGCCGTATTCCACGGCAGCATCGGCGGTGAGGATCTTGTCGCGCTCGATGTCGCGGCTGACCTCTGCAGCGTCCTTGCCGCTGTGCTCGGAGATCATCGTCTCGAGCAGGGTGCGCATCCGGATGATCTCGTTGGCCTGGATCTCCAGGTCGGAGATCTGGCCGCCGGTGCCCTCGGTGTAGGGCTGGTGGATCAGGATCCGGGCGTTGGGCAGCGCCAGGCGCTTGCCCGGGGCACCCGCGGCGAGCAGGACCGCGGCAGCCGAGGCGGCCTGGCCCAAGCAGACGGTCTGCACGTCGGGCTTGATGAACCGCATCGTGTCGTAGATCGCGGTCAGCGCCGTGAACGAGCCACCGGGGCTGTTGATGTAGATGGAGATGTCGCGATCCGGGTCCATCGACTCCAGGCAGAGCAGCTGGGCCATCACCGCGTTGGCGATGTCGTCGCTGATCGGCGTGCCGAGGAAGATGATCCGGTCCTCGAAGAGCTTGCCGTAGGGGTCGATCCGACGGAAGCCGTAGGACGTGCGCTCTTCCCACTGGGGAATGTAGTAGTTCATCTCAGGCGTCCTCGGTCTCTCGTGCGTTGGTGATCACCTTGTCGATCAGGCCGTATTCGAGGGCCTGCTGCGGGGTGAACCAGCGGTCGCGGTCGGAGTCGCGCTCGATCTCCTCGATCGAGCGGCCGGTGTGCTCGGCGATGAGCTCGCCCAGCTGCTTCTTGAGCAGCAGGCTCTGCTCGGCCTGGATCTTGATGTCCGAGGCCGAACCGCCGATGCCACCGGAGGGCTGGTGCATCATGATCCGCGCGTGGGGCAGCGCATAGCGCTTTCCCTTGGTGCCGGCGCAGAGGAGGAACTGGCCCATCGAGGCAGCCAGGCCCATTCCGACCGTGGCGACGTCGTTGGGGATGTAGTTCATCGTGTCGTAGATCGCCATGCCGGCGTCGACGGAGCCACCCGGAGAGTTGATGTGCAGGAAGATGTCGGCCTCGGGGTCCTCGGCCGACAGCAACAGCAGCTGCGCGCAGATCGCGTTCGCGTTGGAGTCCCGCACCTCGGAACCGAGGAACACGATGCGCTCTCGCAGGAGGCGCTGGTAGATGTGGTCATCGAGCCCATAGGACCCACCGCCGCCGTTGGACTCGACGGAGCGCCGGGGCTCATTCATCTCGCTCTGATTGGGGTTCACGAGAGCGACATTAGCCCGAGGAACCGACGGTTCCACGCGTTCGGGCCCCCTGTTCGCCCACAGCGGATTCGACCGGGAGGTCGCTCAGGCCTCGACCGCGGCCTTCAACCGGGCAAGCGTCTGCGCCATACCCGCCTCGAGCTCGTCCGCGTGTTGCTCGCTGCCGCCGAGGGCCAGCGGCGCGAAGGCACGGCTGAGCAGGCTCAGCTTCCCCGACGGGACCGGTCGGCGGTGTACGACGCGGGTCACCCCGTCCGCGCCGGTGAGCTCGAAGATCCAGCGCGCACCGCTCGACTTGGTGTCCCAGGCCAGGACCCTGCCGGGTTCCACGGCGGCCACGACACTGCGCGTCGGCCACACCGCATACTTGCGGCGGTTGATGCCGAGATACCACTGGGAGACCCGCAGCCCTCCGCGCTTGAGCGGGACCATGCGCACGGTCTCCGGACTGAACTCGCTCATCCGGTCCAGGTCGGCGAGCACGGCCCAGACACCCTCGGGTGTCGCGTCGATCGTGGTCTCGGCCCTCAGCTCGCGCTGTGCACTCATTGCAGCCATTCCTTCAGTTGCCGATGGATGTCGGGGTGGTTGAGCAGTCCGAAGTGGTCGGTCCCGGGCACGTGCAGGACATCTGCGTCCGGGAACAGGTCCGGCCGTGACCGCGACCGTCCGTGGGCAGAGGGCACCTGGACGAGCAGGTCGCCCACGATGCGGCCGACCGGGTGCTCAGGCGAGGTCGAGAGCGTGGCGGCGACCAGGCGGTAGCGGACGCCGGGCATCGCCGGGACGTCCTCCCCCAGGCCCTCCACGAGGTCCTCGATCCCCACCGAGCGGTGGTCCAGGATCTTGCCGAAGCCGGAGGTCTCGGGCAGGTGGGCCAGCAGCCGGCTGCCGTGGCCGAGCGCGACCGCGATCGGAGCCCCCGCATGGGGACTTCCGAGGGTGACCACGTCGCTGATCAGGCTCGTCCAGGGATCTTCCTCGTCGGTGACCACGGCACAACCTGCGCGCGCGATCAGCCCACCCATCGAGTGACCGATCAAGGCGATCTGCTCCACGCCTCCGGGCCACTGGGCGGCAAGTGTGCGCAGGAGCGCGGCGAGCTCCACACCATTGTCGCGCAGCGACCGCCCGGTGTTGGCCCGAAGCATCACCGGCGTCCACCCGAGCCCCGCCAGCGTCTCGGCGTACGTCGTACCCAGCTCGTCCTTGTGCAGGTTCCAGTAGCTCTCGTTCTCGGAGAGGCCGTGGATGAAGACGGCGATGCGCGGGGTGGCATCGGGGAAGGCGGTCGAGAGCCGGTCCCGGTGCAGCGGCACGTCAGCGCCACCAACGCGCACGCCCATGTCGATCGCCATGGACGACCCCTCGGACACGAACCGGTCCCCGATCAAACCGTTCACGGCGGCCCGGACGAACCGGCCCCGCGGAGAGTCGTCCAGGCGCGGTCCCATGCCGAGGCGTCCCGCGGTCTTGAGCGCCATACCGGTGGTGGCGAGGCCGAACGAGATCGAGCCGTACACGCCAGCGGAGATGCCGTCATGGACCACCTGCACGCCTCGGGTGCGGTCCTTGGAGGCCCGGTTCAGGGCGCCGTGGACCCGACCGGCCCACGCCTTGTGGGTGTCGCGGACGGTGGCCAGCACGATCTCGTTGCCGACGATCGTGGGAAGAAGGCCCAGTGCGTCGACGACGCCCGGGGTGCCCCTGGGGGCGGTCGTAACGCTCACTGCACAACTCCGAGTCTCGGGGGACCAGCCACTGAGTGTACATCTGTTCACTGATTGGCGAGCGTGATCCCGGGCACGAGCCGACCCTCAAGCGAGCCAGCCCAGCATGGCCTGGTGGACGTCAGGGTGATTGCGCAAGGAGAGCTGCCCCGTCTCCACGTGGTGCAGCGAAGCCGTGGGAAAGAGCTCGCGGGCCTTGCGCGGGCGGGTCGGCAGCCGACGGCGCCACCAGAGCAGGTCGCCCACCAGTCCCCCGAGGCGACTCTCGCTCATCCGGTGCTTGCCGGTCACCACGGCATAGCGGACCCCGGCCAACGCAGGCAGGTGCGGATCGGCGAGGTCCTCGGTGGTGATGCCTGCACACTCCTCCTCGACCCGGCGGGACAGGTTCGTCCCGGAAGCGGGCACGGCCAGGTGAGGGGTGCCGAGCAGGACCACGTCGCTGACCAGGTCCAGCCACGACTCACCGCCGAAGGCCTCGACCGCGACCGCGGCACGGAGCACCAGCCCACCCGAACCGTGGCCGACGAGAGCGATGCGTCGGACATCGACCGGCCAGGCACTGACCAGCGCCTGCACCGAGGAGACCACGTCCACTGCCAGCTCGGCGGGTCGCAGCCCGGGGTCGGCGAGCATGTGGACCGGCGTCCAGTCCAGCAACGACGCCAACCGGGAGGGATAGGTGCCACCGATCTGGTCGAGGTGCTCGGCCCAGCAGCTCTCGTCGTCGGCGCCGTCGGGGACGAAGAGGACCAAGCGGTCGGTGGCGTGCGGGAAGGCCTGCTCCACGCTGTCCGGATCGAGTACGACGTCATGGCCCGCGCTACGGAACGTCACCGGGGCGCTCGAAGGAGCCGGTCGCGTCAACGGCGCGGTCAGCGCTCGCGGCGCGCGCTCGAGGCCCAGCAGGCGGAACGGCAGGTCCACGAGGTCACGGAAGATCCCGATGGCCGGCGACGTGGTGGACATGGGAAGAGTCTCCGTTCCGGCGGGCCTGCACTCAACCAACCACGCCGTCACGACGAGCAGGTGGTGCCCCCACGGGCTCGCAGGGCGTCAATTCGCGACGGCTCGGCGAGGGTCGGAGTGTGAATTCGCGACGGGTGGGCGAAATGCAGAAGACGCCCGGCGGCCGGAGCCGCTGGGCGTGTTCTTCGTGCGTGTTCGTGCGTGGTGTGACGGGGTGGGTCAGGCCTTGTCGGCCGCAACCTCGTCGGTGCCAGCCTCGTCAGCGTCAACCTCATCGGCTGCTGCCTCGTCAGCGTCGGCCTCGGCGGCCTCGGCCTCGGGGTCACCGATGGTGCCGTCGGGACGCAGGTTCTTCAGCTCGACCACGTTGCCGCTGGCGTCCTTGACGGTCGCCGACTCGACGATCACCGAGAGCGCCTTGCCGCGCAGGATCTCCTGGACGAGCTCGGGGATGTGGTTGTGCTCGAACATGTGGTTCGCGAATTCCTGCGGGTCCTGGCCGGACTGCTGGGCGCGGCGCACGAGGTGCTCGGAGAGCTCCTGCTGGTCAACGCCGAACTCCTCCTTCTTGGCCACCTCGTCGAGGATGAACTGCGCGGTGATCGCGTCACGGACCCGGCGGTCCAGGTCGGACTCGAACTCCTCGACGGTCTGCTTCTCGTCCTCGAGGTACTTCTCCATCGTGAGGCCAGCCATCATCAGCTGCTGCTCGATGTTCTCGCGGCGCGAGTTGAGCTCCTCGGTGACCAGGGTCTCGGGAAGCGGGATGGTGACCTTGTCGAGGAGGACCTCCAGGACGGCGTCACGAGCGGCGGCAGCCTGCTCGAGGCGCTTGCCCCGGCCGAGACGCTCGCGCACGTCGGCGGTGAACTCCTCGGCGGTGTCGAACTCGGAGGCGAGCTGGGCGAACTCGTCGTCGAACTCCGGAAGCTCCTGCTCCTGGACCTGCGACACGGTGACCTCGACCTCGACGGCCTGGCCGACCAGGTCGCCACCGACCAGCTCGGAGGAGAAGGTGGTGGACTCGCCTGCGGAGAGGCCGAGCAGCGCCTCGTCGAGGCCGTCGAGCATGCCGCCGCGACCGACCTGGTAGGACATCCCGGCTGCCTCGGCGCCGTCGACGACCTCGCCGTCCTGGCTCGCCTTGAGGTCGATGGTGACGTAGTCACCGTCGGCCGCCGCGCGCTCAACCGTGTTCAGGGTGCCGAAGCGCTCGCGGAGGGCCTTGATCTGCTCCTCGAGGTCCTCGTCGGTGACCTCGGTGTCCTCGACCTCGGCCTCGAGGCCGTCGTAGTCGGGGAGCTCGAACTCGGGCTTGATGTCGACCTCGGCGGTGAACTCCAGCACCTCGTTGTCCTCGAGGCGGGTCACCTCGATCTCGGGCTGGGCCAGCGGCTCGAGGTTGTTCTCCTGGAGCGCCTCGATGTACTTCTTCGGAAGGGTCTCGTTGATCGCCTCGTCGAGGACCACGCCACGGCCGACCTGGCGGTCGATCACCATCGCGGGCACCTTGCCACGGCGGAAGCCGGGGACGTTGATCTGCTGGGCGATCTTCTTGTACGCCGCGTCGAGGCTCGGCTTGAGCTCCTCGAAGGGCACCTCGACGGTCAGCTTGGCCCGGGTCGGGCTCAAGGTCTCGACGGCGCTCTTCACAGGTTTTCTCCTCAGTGTCAGTGGATGGTGCAAGCGGTCCAACCAGTCGCGTGACCGCTCGGACAGTCGGGGCGACAGGACTCGAACCTGCGGTCTCCTGCTCCCAAAGCAGGCGCGCTAGCCACTACGCTACGCCCCGCCAAGATGCCCGCAGAACGTGCGTTTGTGGACACTTGGAGCGGATGACGGGAATCGAACCCGCGTAATCAGTTTGGAAGACTGAGGCTCTACCATTGAGCTACATCCGCGCGCACCTATTCGTGCCGTGACATGGTGCCACACACCGTGGGACGGCTCCCAATCAGGCCAGTTTCCCGCACCGCTCCAGCACGACTCGCAACCGACGCGTTCAGCGCCTGTGCAGCAGCAGGAGGGCCCGGTCGTCGTCGGCGGATCCGAGCGCATCGATCAGCCGGTCCGTGTAGTGCTGGAAGCCACCCAGGATCTCTCGCTCCGCTTGGCCCTGGAGCCTGTCGATGCCGAGGCTGATGTCGCGGGTCGGGGTCTCCACCAGGCCGTCGGTGTAGAGGAGCACAGCGTCGCCCGGGCGGATCACGGAGTGCACCGGGATGAACTCGACCCCTGGCATCAGCCCCAGGATCGGGCCCTCGGACTCGTGCACGATCCACTTGCCCGAACCGGACCGGAGCTGGACGGCCGGCGGGTGACCTGCCGAGCGGATCACCACCTCGCCCGTGGCCAGGTCGGCCGAGAGGTGTACGGCGGTCGCGAAGCCCTCGACCCAGTTCTGCCGGAGCAGGTAGTCGTTGGCCGCAGGCAGGAAGTCCGCCGGGGCCAGCGCACCCAGCAGTCCCCCGAACGCACCGGAGAGCAGGAGCGCGCGGGTGCCGGCGTCCTCGCCCTTGCCCGACACGTCGACGACGACCAGGTCGAGTCGGCCCTCGGGCTCGTTGATCGAGGTCACCATGAAGTCACCGGCGAACGGGGTGCCACCAGCCGAACGCAGCGCCGACTCGGCGTACCACTCGGACGGCAGCTCGGGCAGGGTGCCCTGGCGCAGGATCCGGTCGCGCAGGTCGACCAGCATCGACTCCCCCTGCGCACCGGCGACGCCGAGCCGGGACCGTCGGAAGGAGGTGACCAGGATCAGGAAGCCCAGCATGAAGAGCACCAGGACGCCCACGACGATGCGAGGTGTGACGCTCTGCTGGGTGACGGCGAAGGCCAGCACCGCGAGCACGAAGATCACGAACCAGGGCAGCTGTCGCGGTCCGAGGAAGACACTGCCCAGGACCAACGGCAGCACGACGATGGTGAGCGGCCAGAATTCTGGCCAGAGCCAGAAGAGCAGGCACAGCCCCGCGGTCAGCACGGAGAGTGCGATCAGCGCCAGGTTCTCGGTGGCCACTGCCCGTCGCCGCCAGTGCTGATAGGTGCGGCGCACCCGGCGTCTCAAGGTGGGCCGCGATTGCGTCACCGCGCCCCCTCGTCTCGATTGAACATGCCGACGCGCCTACTTTAGGGCTCGGGAGCGGAACGTGGGTTGACAACGCGGACACCAGAAGGAATTGCGTCCCGCGAGCGCCTCGGTGCGCACTCCGGTCCCGCACACCAGGCACGGCTGGCCGGTCCGTCGATAGACATAGACCTCACCCCCGTGGTCGTCCTTGCGCGGCTCGCGTCCCATCGCCTCGGGCGTGTGCTCCTCGCGCACGGTGTCGATGCGACCGCTGATCACTCCCTCGGCCATCAGCGTCACGAGGTCTGCCCAGATCGCGTCGAACTGGCTGCGGCGCAGGGTCTTGCCGGGCCGCAGCGGGTGCATCCGGTGCCGGAACAGGACCTCGGCGCGATAGACGTTGCCGACACCGGCGATCACCGTCTGGTCCATCAGCAGCTCGCCGATCGGGCGCTGGCTCCGGCTGATCCGCTGCCATGCCCGGTTCGGGTCGGCGTCCGCACGGAGCGGGTCCGAGCCCAGGTCGGCGATCACGTCGGCACGTCGGGTGCTGCCGATCAGGTCGCACCGGGTGGCACCGCGCAGGTCGGCGTACGCCGTGGGTCGGCCGTCACCTGCTGCGAAGAGGCGCAGGCGCACCTGTCCCACCGGCAACGGGATCTCCTCGACCCCCTCGGTGACGTCGAACTTGCCGATCAGCCCCAGGTGGACGTGGATGAACCGGTCCCCCTCGAACTCGAGGAAGAGGTGCTTGCCGGCGGAATCGGCCTCCACGAGCACCGAGCCGTCGATGGCGGCGGCGTCGGCCGCGAACCGACCCGTCGGGCTCTGCACCCGCACCCGCCTGCCGGCGAACGCCGTACCCAGGTCGTTGGCCAGCTTGCGGAGGGTGTGTCCCTCAGGCATCCGTCTCATCGGCCGCGTCGGCCGGTACGGCGCCCCGGAGCGCGGACTCGGGCAGCGGCGGCAGCTCGCCGGTCGCGTCGTAGGTCGACAGCTGCCCGATGCGGCGCACGTGGCGCTCGTCGCCCGGGAACGGGGTCGACAGGAAGACCTCGACGAACCGGGTCATCTCTTCGAGCGAGTGCATCCGGCCCCCGACGGAGAGGACGTTGGCGTTGTTGTGCTCGCGAGCCAGGACCGCGGTCTCCTCCGACCATGCCAGGGCCGAGCGGACACCGGTGACCTTGTTGGCCGCGATCTGCTCCCCGTTGCCGGAGCCACCGATCACCACACCGAGGCTGTCGAGGCCCTCGGCCTGCTCGGCGGCCACGCCCTCGGCGGCACGCAGACAGAAGACCGGGTAGTCGTCGAGTGCGTCGTAGACGAACGGGCCGTGGTCGACGACCTCGTAGTCGTGCTCGACGAGCCAGTTGATCAGGTGATCCTTGAGTTCGAGGCCGGCGTGGTCGGATCCGAGGTGAACGCGCATGGGTAGATCTTGTCAGGGTCGCTGGCTGCGCAGATAGCCGGCCACCTGCCACAGCAGCGGCTCTGCGGCGTCGAACGTGTCCGGGTGCCGCCAGAAGCCGTGCACCTGGCCGAGGTAGCGGGTGGCCACGACGCTGACCCCGGCATCGGCCAGCCGGTGGGCCAGGTGCTCACCCTCGTCGCGCAACGGGTCGTGCTCCGCGGTGACCACCAACGTCGGCGGCAGGGTCCCCAGCCGGTCGGAGAGCAGCGGCGCGAGGTCGGGGTCGACCAGGTCGTCCGGCGTGGCCGCATAGCTCTGCCAGTACCACTCGGCCTCGGCGCGTTCGAACCCCTGGCCGGGCTCGTCGTGGCTCGGGAAGCCGCCGGTCGGGTCCAGGAACGGATAGATCAGCACCACCGCGCGGAACCGGCCCGGGTGCCGCAGTGCGGCCACCAGCGCCAGGTTTCCGCCGGCACTGTCGCCGTGCACGTACGTCGGACCCGCCAGGTCGCTGTCCTCCAGCCAGGACATCACCGCGTCGATGTCCTGGACCGCGGCCGGGAACTTGTCCTCCGGCGGACGTCGATAGTCGACACTGAGCACCGCCATCCGAGCACGGTTGGCGAAGGCGCGGCACACCGCGTCGTGCACGTCGACGTCGTTGAAGACGAAGCCGCCACCGTGGAAGTGGATGATCAGGCCGGGGTCTGCCTCGCGGGGTCGATAGAGCCGGACCGGCACCCCACCCGCATCGAGGTCGACGACCTCGGCCACTTCCTCGCGTGGCGCGCGCAAGGCCACGGCTCGGGCCTGGGCCCGCGCCGCGGCGATGTCGTGGGCCGGATCAGTGACCGACAGCTCGCCGGCCGCAGCTTGCAGGGCCTGGATCGCCTGGGGAAAGAGCACGCCGCAAGGCTAGCTTCGTCAGCGAGCCATCAGGGCGTCGAGGCCGACAGCCATTGCGGCAGCGACTCGGAAGTCCACCCGCTGGTCTTGGACGGTGACGGTGTACTTGTCGCGCAGCGATCCCTGACGCTCACTCGACATCACGACGTTGCCGGCCTGGTCGGTGAAGTCGAAGTGGAAGCGCAGGAAGGGGACGTCGGTGAAGCGACGCAGCAAGGCGACGAGCTGGCTGCGCTCCTGGCCGGTGGCGGAGAAACCCGGTCCCTCCATGTGGAAGGTCGAGCGCATCAGGCTGGCGCCGAAGTCCTTGCGGAAGAAGCCGATCGGCTGCCCGCTCTCGTCGGTGACGTCATAGCCGGCGTTGAGGTCGATCTTCTTGCGGGCCTTGAACCCGAAGACCGGTCGGGTCTTGGTGGCGTCGGCGAAGAAGGTAACCTGCTCCTTGAACGCGAACTTCTTCTGCTCGGCGAAGGCCATCAACTGCCCTTCGCTCCCGTCAGGGTTCGCGGCGATGACGTCGTAGCGGTTGGTCATCATGGTGATCTTCTGGCGGACGAAGAACTGGGGGACGTGCATCGGGGTTGTCATGGTCCGAAGCCTTCCACGCAGGGCCGGGCGCAAACTCCCTCGCGGGAGTCGATTCACGCCGATCCCCCAGCGATGCCTACTCTCGGGACGTGACCGAGCAGTCCCCCTCCCCCGCAGGTCGACGGCTCGCCCTGTTCGCCCTGGTCGTGCTGGCCCTCAACATGCGTCCCGCCGCGGTGTCGGTGGGCCCGGTCCTGGCAGAGGTCCGCGACGGCCTGGACATGTCGACCACCGTGGCCGGTGTGCTCACCTCCCTGCCGGTGGTCCTCTTCGCCCTCGTCGGCGCGGTCGCCCCGTGGCTCTCGCGCACGGTCGGGATCCATCGCACGATCCTGGCCTCGTTGCTGGCCGTGACCGCAGGCCTGGCCCTGCGCTCCATGGTCGACTCCCCCGGTCCGTTCCTGGTTCTCTCCGCCGTGGCGCTGGCGGGGATGGCCACGGCCAACGTGCTGCTGCCCTCGCTGGTCAAGCTGCACTTCCCGGACCGGGTCGGCACGGTGACCGCGCTCTACACCACCGCGATGGCGATCGGGCTGACCTGCTCGTTGCTGCTCACGGTTCCCGTCGCCGAGCAGTTCGGTGGATGGCGGGTCGGCCTCGGCGTCTGGGCCGCACTGGCCCTGCTCTCCGCGCTGCCGTGGCTGTTGATGGCTGCCCACGACCGCCACGTCGGTCCCGCCGGGAGCACGATCCGGCTCGGCGCCGTCGCCCGCACCCCGCTGGGCATCGCGATGGCCCTGTTCTTCGGCCTCCAGTCGACGGCGGCCTACACGATCTTCGGATGGTTCGCGCAGCTGTGGCGCGACAGCGGCTATTCGCCTGCCCAGGCCGGCGCGCTGGTCGGCCTGGTGGCCGGGGTGAGCATCCCGCTGTCGTTGTGGATCCCGCGGGCCGCGGCGGCACGAGAGGACCAGCGCGTGGTCCTGCTGGCGGTGATGGCGTGCTATCCGGTGGGCTACGTCGGGCTGATGGTGGCGCCCTACTCCGGGGCGATCGCGTGGGCCGTGCTGATCGGCGTCGGGGCCTGCACGTTCCCGCTGATCCTCAGCCTGATCCCGATGCGGGCGCGCACAGCCGAGGGCACCGCGGCCCTGTCCGGCTGGACGCAGTCGGCCGGCTACCTGATCGCCGCCATCGGACCGCTCGCCGTGGGTGCGACGTACGACGCGACCGGCGGTTGGACGCTGCCGCTGGGGCTGCTCCTGGTGCTGGCCGTGCCGCAGCTCCTGCTCGGTCTCTACTGCTCGCGACCCGGCTACATCGAGGACCAGCTGGCCCGCTGAGGCGTGGCCCCGGCGAGCAACACGCCCGATCAGTCGTTCAGTCGGCCAGACGGGACAGTTCCTCGTCCACCACGGCGGTGTCGAGCTTGACGAAGACCGGGCTCGGCTTGGCGATCGGGGTGCCCACCGTGACCGGGTGACGCGCCCAGCTGCGGGCGGTGGTGTAGTCACCGGTGATGATCGGATAGCCCGCGCCACCGTCGAGGTCGTCAGCCTCGCGGATCTCTGGCATCGGCTGCACGTCCCCGGCACCGCCGTAGACCACGTCGACCGCATTGGCCGAGAACGGCAGGAACGGCGAGAGGATCAGGTTCAGGTCCGTGACGCACTGGGCCAGCACGTGCAGGACGGTGCCGAGCCGCTCGCGCTGCTCGTCACCCTTGAGGGTCCAGGGCGCGGTGTCGGTGATGTACTTGTTGACGTCGGCCACGGCTCGCATCGCCTCGCCGATCGCCTGCTTCTGCCGGTGTGCACCGATCAGGTCACCGACCACGTCGAAGGTCTTCTCCACCCGCTCGAGCAGGACGATGTCCTCCGGTGCCAGCTCGGCCGCTTGGGGGATCTCACCGAAGTTCTTGTTGATCAGGGTCGCGGTGCGGTTGACCAGGTTGCCCCAGCCGGCAACGAGCTCGTCGTTGGTACGCCGTACGAACTCGGCCCAGGTGAAGTCCGAGTCCTGGTTCTCCGGACCGGCCGAGGCGACGAAGTAGCGGAACGCATCGGGCTGGTAGCGGCTCAGCAGGTCACGCACGTAGATCACCACGCGCTTGGAGGAGGAGAACTTCTTGCCCTCCATCGTCAGGAACTCGCTGGAGACCACCTCGGTCGGCAGGTTCAGCACGCCGTAGTCACCCGGGTTGCCTGCCTTGTCCCCCTTGCCGGAGTAGGCGAGCAGCTCTGCCGGCCAGATCTGGGAGTGGAAGGTGATGTTGTCCTTGCCCATGAAGTAGTAGGACAGGGCCTCCGGGTCGTTCCACCAGGCGCGCCAGGCGTCCGCGTCCCCGGTCCGTCGGGCCCACTCGATGCTCGCGGAGAGATAGCCGATGACCGCGTCGAACCAGACGTAGAGTTTCTTGGTCGGGTTGTCGACCCAGCCCTCGAGCGGGATCGCGATGCCCCAGTCGATGTCGCGGGTCATCGCCCGCGGCTTGATCTCCTTGAGGATGTTCTGGCTGAACCGGATCACGTTCGGGCGCCAGGTGCCCGAGGCCTCACGCTCGTCGAGCCACTCGCCCAGCGCCTCGGCCAGCGCGGGCAGGTCGAGGAAGAAGTGCTGGGTCTCGATGAACTCCGGGGTCTCTCCGTTGATCTTCGAACGGGGGTTCTTCAGCTCGTGCGGGTCGAGCTGGTTGCCACAGTTGTCGCACTGGTCACCGCGGGCACCCTCGGCGCCACAGATCGGGCAGGTGCCCTCGATGTAGCGGTCCGGCAGGGTGCGGCCCGTGGACGGCGAGATGGCGCCGTACGTCGTCTGCTCGACGAAGTAGCCGTTGTCGTGGACGCCCTTGAACATCTCCTGGACCACCGAGTGGTGGTTGCGCGTGGTGGTGCGGGTGTAGAGGTCGTAGGAGATGCCGAGTGCCGTGAGGTCCTCCGCGATCATCCGGTGGTTCTGGTCGGCGAGCTGCTGCGGGGTCAGGCCGGCCTCGTCGGCTGCGATCAGGATCGGCGTGCCGTGCTCGTCCGTCCCGGAGACCATGAGCACGTCGTGTCCGGACATCCGCATGTATCGACTGAAGACGTCGGAGGGCACGCCGAAACCGGCAACGTGGCCGATGTGGCGGGGACCGTTGGCATAGGGCCAGGCGACGGCAGACAGGATGTGGCTCATGCCTTGATCCTAGGAGTACGCCGAGTCCCCGCGCGCATCGGTTTCCTGCGATGGTCCCTGGCGGAAGCGACATCGGCTGCGCGCTACGGTGCAGGACATGGTGACCCTGCTCGCAGAAGACCTCCTGCTGCTCCTCACCGATGACGAGACCGGCAAGCGCGCGGACAGTTATCTGGACGTCCTGCTGGGTGGATCGATGCTGATCGAGCTGGCCGGCGACGGATTGCTCGAGGTCCGCAGGACGGGCCGCTGGTCGCAGGCCAAGGTGCACGTGCTCACCGATCCCGCGCCGCCCGCTGACCCACTGCTGGCCGAGGCGTTGGCGACCGTGCGGGAGAAGGAGCGGACCGCGCAGGACCTGGTCGGTCGGCTCGGCAAGGGCCTTCGGGACAAGCTCTTCGCGCGGCTGGTCGACAAGGGCATCCTGCGGCTCGAGGAGGGCAAGATCCTCGGCCTGTTCCCGACCCAGCGGTGGCCCGCGGTGGACTCCTCCCACGAGAACGAGGTACGCCGCCAGCTGTCGGCGACCCTGCTGCACGGCGTCAGCGCCGACCAGCGCACTGGAGCACTGATCTCGTTGCTGCACTCAGCGGACAAGGCGCACAAGGTGCTCGACAACCAGGGTCGGCCGGCCAAGGAGATCAAGGCCCGTGCCAAGGCGGTCGCCGAGGGTGACTGGGCCGCCGACGCGGTCAAGGACGCGATCGCCGCCGCTCAGGCCGCGACGATGACCGCGGTCATGGTCGCCACCACTGTCACCACAGGTGCGGGCGGCAGCTGAACCTGCTCAGCTGTACATCCGGTGGTAGATCATGTTGCGCAGCTTGGGCAGCTCGGCATAGAGGTAGCGGCCCGGGCACGAGGTGTCGTTGGTGTTGCGGTGTCCGTCGACCTTGTAGAGGTAGACGCTCTTGCCCTTGGGGAACTTGTCGCTGCCGGTCGACGTCATCCAGATCTTGCCGACCGGATAACGGTTGCCCCGGTCGAACTTCCACGCCGAGATGTCGGCCAGGGCGCGCAGGACCGTCCTGGAGGCGGTGCGGGTCTCGTAGTTGCCGATCACGGCGACACCGACGCTGTTGTGGTTGAACCCGAGCGTGTGTGCGCCCTGCACCAGGTTGCCGACCCCACCGGACCTGCCCTCCCAAATCCGGCCGAACCGGTCGACCAGGAAGTTGTAGCCGATGTCGAACCAGCCCAGGGTCTTGGTGTGATAGCGATAGATGCCGCGCAGGATGCCGGCCGTCTGCCAGGACCTGTAGTCGTTGGCGTTCACGGTGTGGTGGACGTGGACCTGCTTCATCATGTCGGTGTAGCGCGGCGAGCCGTTCTTCCACGACTCATCGGCGCCCCACTGCTTGCGACTGTAGATGGTCGGTCGCGGGACCGTCCTTCGGGTCGCGGACGTGGTCACCGTGGGCGTCTGGTCAGTGGTCTCCGGGGACTCGACGCCCGGGCTCTCGGGTGCCGGTGCCGGGGGCACCGGATCGTCATCGGCGGCCGCGACTCCCGGGTTGATCAGGACCATCTCGAGGTCGTCAGCCGTGCGCTCGGTGCGCACCTGCAACCTGTCGGAGTCCCCGACCCAGATCAGGTCCGAGGCCCCGTCCGGGGCCTCGTTGCCCTCACCTGAGGACGGACCGTCGGCCAGGCTCTCCAGCTCGACCCAGCCGGTCCAGCGGCCCTCGGTGCGGGTCCTGACCTCGACGCCGGGGTCCTCACCTGCCCACGTCGCAGCCACCATCGTGAACCGGTCGGTGGTCACCGTGCGGCGGGTGGGAAGCTTGACCTCGGCCGAGGACAGGGGTGTGCCGGCCTCCCGCTTGAGCTCGACCTGCGGTCGTTCGGCAGCGGCTTGGGGAAGTCCCCCAACCAGCAGCGGAGCAACGAGGATGCTGGCGGCGAGGGTGAGCACGGACAGGTGGGCGCGAGACATCCGAGAAACAGTCATGGCCCGACCCACCATGCCTCACGATCGGGCTCAGGTGAAGTCCAGGTCTGCCGTCCTGCTCCGCTTCAGCTCGAAGAAATAGGGGTAGGCGGCGAGCCCGACCGCGGCGTCCCAGAGCTTGCCGGCCTCCTCGCCACGCGGCGTCTTGGTGATCACCGGGCCGAAGAAGGCAGTGCCCTCGATGGAGATCACCGGCGTTCCCACCTCTTCGCCGACCTGGTCCATCCCGGAGTGGTGGGAGACCTTCAACGCCTCGTCGAACTCGGTCGATTCCATGGCGTCGGCCAGCTCGGCCGACAGCCCGGCCTCCTCGAGCGCCTTGAGCACCATGTCGCGGTCGAGGTCCTTCTTGGCGAGGTGGATCTGGTTGCCCATCGCGGTGTAGAGGGGCAGCAGCACCTCGTTGCCGTGAGCCTGCTCGGCTGCGATGCAGACCCGGACCGGGCCCCAGGCCGGCTTCAGCATCTCGCGGTAGTCGTCAGGGATGTCCTTGTCCTGGTTGAGGTAGGCAAGGCTCATCACGTGCCACGTCACGTCGATGTCGCGCACCTTCTCGACCTCGAGAACCCATCGCGAGGTGAGCCACGCGAACGGGCACAGCGGGTCGAACCAGAAGTCGGCAGTGGTCTTTGTGGGGTCGGTCATGAAACCAGTCAAGCACTCCTCACCACAGGAGGAGGCCGAGAGCCGCTCCCCCGGCGATCAGCCACGCGCTGTTCAGCCTCGTGGTCAGCAGCAGGGCGAGCGAGGCGACTGCGATCGCCACCGTCGCCACGTCCACCAGGGCCGTGCGGCCGAGTTGCCAGGTCACCCCCGCCATCAGGGCCAGAGCGGTGACGTTGAGCCCGTCGAGCATCACCGCACTCCATCGTGCCGACCTGATCCGGTCGGTGATCCTGGTGAGCAGCCCGACGAAGACGAACGAGGGCAGGAAGATCGCCATGGTCGCCAGGAACGCGCCCCACCACCCGGCGACCAGGTAGCCGATGAAGGTCGCCGTGGTGAACACCGGCCCGGGCGTCACCTGGCCGATCGAGACGGCATCCAGGAGCTGTTGCTGGCTGATCCAGCCGAGCCGGTCCACGAAGTCGCCCTCGAGGAAGGCCAGCAGGACGTAGCCGCTGCCGTAGAGCACGGCTCCGATCTTCAGCATCGTGGTGAACAGCTCGGTCAGGGTGGCGGTGTCGGTGCCGACCAGGAGCGGCGCCACCAAGAAGGAGGCGCCCCGCTCGCCCGAATGACCCGGGTGGCGCAGACGGCGTACGCCGTGAGCCAGCCCCGCCAGAGCCGCGCCGCCGAAGAGCACGACGAGCTCGTTGACCCCCAGTAAGTATGCCGTGAGCGCGATCACCGCGAGCGCGATCAGCCACGGGGTCTTGAGTACCGTCCTGGACAGTCCCACCAACGCGTGCGCGATGATTCCGATGACCGCAGGGACGACGCCGCGCAGGACGGCCTCGAACTGCGGGGTCCCGCCCTTCTCGACATGGAGCCAGGCCAGGCCCGTCACCATCAGCGCGGCGGGGACGATGAAGCAGACCCCGGCCAGGACCAACCCCTTCCACTTCGCCCGCTCGTGGCCCAGGTGGATCGCCAGCTCTGTCGAGTTGGGGCCGGGGATCAGGTTGGTGGCCCCCATCAGGTCGACGAACCGCTCGTCGGTGACCCATCCGCGGCGCCGGACGAGCTCGTCGCGCATCATCGCGGTGTGGGCCACCGGGCCTCCGAAGGCGAACGTGCCCAGGCGCAGGAAGACGACGGCGACCTCACGCAGCTGCATTCCCGCATCCCACCACGTGACGGTGAACGGCAGGTGGCGGCAGTTGCTCCGGGTCGGCACCGGGTGGGCAGGCGGCGGACCTCGGGGGGCACCCGGTAACGGTTGGATCAACGTGTGACGCCAGTGACATGATGCGGCACATGCCTGGAACCAATCTCACCCGTGACGAGGCGCAGACCCGTGCCTCCCTCATCAGTGTCGAGTCCTACACCGTGGACCTCGACCTCTCCGCTCCCATCGATGCGGGCGACACCTTCGCCTCCACAACGACCCTGAGGTTCTCGTGCACCGATCCGGGGGCAACGACCTTTGCCGACCTCGTCGACGCCACCGTTCACGAGATCACCCTGAACGGCACCCCCCTCGACCCTGCCACGGCGTACGCCGACAGCCGGATCACGCTGTCCGGCCTTGCGGCCGAGAACGAGCTCGTCGTGAAGGCGGACTGCACCTACTCGCACTCGGGTGAGGGCCTGCACCGCTTCGTGGACCCGGTCGACGACCGTGTCTACCTCTACTCCCAGTTCGAGGTGCCCGACGCGCGTCGCGTCTTCACCACCTTCGAGCAGCCCGACCTCAAGTCGGTCTTCACCTTCAACGTCACCGCCCCCTCGAGCTGGGTCGTCGTCTCGAACGCACCGACTCCGCAGCCCGAGGACCTCGGGAACGGGAATTCGGTGTGGAACTTCCCCGAGACCAAGAGGATGTCGACCTACATCACCGCCATCGTCGCGGGTGAGTACCACGCTGTCTTCGACACCTACGAGGGCAAGTTCGGCACCATCCCGCTGGGCCACTACTGCCGCCAGTCGCTGGTGGAGTTCCTGGACCGTGACGAGCTGGTGAAGCTGACCCGACAGAGCTTCGAGTTCTTCGAGGAGCAGTTCGACTTCCCTTACCCGTTCGAGAAGTACGACCAGCTCTACGTCCCCGAATACAACATGGGCGCCATGGAGAACGCCGGCTGCGTGACGCTGCGCGACGAATACCTCCCGCGCTCGCGCCAGCCGCGCTCGTTCTACGAGTTCCGCACCTCGGTGATCACCCACGAGATGGCCCACATGTGGTTCGGCGACCTGGTCACCATGAAGTGGTGGGACGACCTGTGGCTCAACGAGTCGTTCGCCGAGTGGGCCTGCTACTGGTGCGAGGCCGAGGCCACCGACTTCACCGACGCCTGGACCGGCTTCGCCAACGCCCGCAAGCAGACCGGCTACCGCGCCGACCAGCTGCCGTCCACGCACCCGATCGCCGCCGACAACCACGACCTCGAGGCCGTCGAGGTCAACTTCGACATGATCACCTACGCCAAGGGCGCCTCGGTGCTCAAGCAGCTGGTGGCCTGGGTCGGTCTCGAGCCCTTCGTGGCCGGCATCCGCCAGTACTTCAAGGACCACGCCTACGGGAACTCTGAGTTCTCCGACCTGCTCTCCGCACTGGAGAAGTCGTCGGGTCGCGAGCTGAAGACCTGGGCCACCGAGTGGCTCCAGACCGCCGGTGTGAACACGCTCGCTCCGTCCTTCGAGCTCGACGCCGACGGCGCCTTCACCTCCCTGCAGGTCAAGCAGACCGCCCACCCGGACTGGCCGACCCTGCGCCGGCACCGCCTCGGCATCGGCTTCTACAACAAGGTCGACGGCAAGCTGGTCCGCGAGGACTACCTCGAGGTCGATGTCGAGGGCGAGTCCACCGACATCACCCAGGCCGTGGGCCGTCGCCAGCCCGACCTGCTGCTGCTCAACGACCAGGACCTCGCCTACGCGAAGATCCGCCTCGACGAGCGGTCGCTGGCCACCGTCACCGACGGCCTCTCCTCGCTCGAGGACTCCCTGGCCCGTGCCCTGTGCTGGGGCGCCGCCTGGGACATGACCCGCGACGCCGAGATGGCTGCCAGCGACTTCGTGCGGCTGGTGCTGGCCAACATCGGCACCGAGACCGACGCGTGGGGCGTGAGCCGGATCCCGACGTACGCCGCACAGTCGGTCAACAGCCTCTCCGCCCCCGCCAACCGGGCCGCGCTGTCCGACCAGTGGGAGGAGGGCCTGCGCTCGCTCCTGGCCTCCGCCGAGCCCGCCAGCGACCACCAGCTGACGTTCGCCCGGAGCTATGCCGCGGCGGCGCACAACACGTCGGCGCTGGACGACCTGGAGGCGTTGTTGGACGGTTCGCTCACCTTCGACGGCCTCGCCGTCGACCAGGACCTGCGCTGGGTCCTGATCGGAGCCCTGGCTCGCGCCGGCCGCTTCGACGAGGAGCAGATCGCCGCCGAGCTCGCCCAGGACAACACCATCTCGGGCCAGGAGAACGCCGCCGCAGCCCGCGCCGCGCGCCCCGACGCCGACGCCAAGGCAGCGGCCTTCAAGGCGGCGATGCTGGACGGCTCGACCCCGAACGAGACCCAGCGCAGCATCGCCCTCGCCTTCGGCCAGCACGGCCAGGACGCGATCCTGCTCCCGTTCGTCGAGCAGTACCTCACTGCCGCGGAGTCGGCATGGAGCACGCTCGGTGCACACAAGGCCTCGGTGGCGATGGAGGCGATGTTCCCGCGCGAGCTCGCCTCTGCGGAGCTCGTCGAGCGGATGGACGCCTGGTTGGAGTCGAGCGACGCGAACCCCGGTGCCAAGCGCTACGTGCTCGAGGGCCGGGCGGACGTCGAGCGCTACCTGGCCGCCCAGGAGCGCGACGCCCGCTGACACAGCGCCGACCCGGCGGTTGTTGACGCCCGTGAACACCTCGAGCCGGCAGTTGTTGACGTAGCTACGTCAACAACTGCCGGCTCGTTGGGTTCTGAAGCGTCAACAACTGCCGGGTCGGCGAAAGATCAGGCCTGGGTGTGGGCGTGCTCGGCGATGCGCTCGATGCCCTGCTTGACGCCCTCGGCCAGCTGGCCCTCGGCGAACTGCGACTGCATCGCAGCGACCGTCAGCTCGATCTCGGAGTCGGTGACCTTGCGGCGCACCTGGGCGCCGGTGACCACCTCGAGGATCCGCGCGGTCGGGTCGACCAGGATCAGGATGCTGCGGGCCGGGGCCACCAGCGTGTTGTGCAGGCGCGTCGCGAACGGACGCGAGGCACCGTTGATGTCACCGACATAGACGGAGAACTCGAAGCGGCACAGCTGCTCGGACCTGCGGATCGTGGTGTCGATCGCGAGGCGCTCGGCGTTGCTGAAGAAGTCACCACTTGCCACTTGCGCCACCCGCCTGCGAGGCCTCGGTGTCGGGCGCGGCGAGCTCGTCGGTGGTCTTTCGCGGACCGCCGAACCATTCGCTGTCCCTGCCGTCCGTGCCGCCCAGCTTCTCGCCACGCGCCAGCGCGGGGAGGAAGACGGCCAGGGCGATCAGCAGGAACAGGCCCAGCGGTGCGCCGACATAGACGAGCAGTGCGGTCAGGGTGTCGACAGGCTTGGGGTTGCTCCAGTCCTCGGGAACGTTCGCCGAGGCGGGAGACGCGAGGACCACTCCGGAGACGGTGCAGGCCACGATCGTGGAGAAGGCAGCAGCCCGGGCTGCGCGACGTACAACGCGAGACTTCGAAGAGGTGATCACGGCCGACATCGTATCCGCTCCTGTTTTGTCCCGTTACCGAGGCCGCCGTACCCTCCGTCACATGTCCCTCGTGGTCAACGCAGTCAAGGAATATGAAGAGTGCAGCCCGGACCAGGCGGTCTCCTGTCGGGTGGTCTGGAAGCTCACCGGCAACGAGACCGCGGCCGACGTCGCCGAGTGGGTGATCGGCAAGCCGACGGCGATCCTGGTCCTGATCATCATCGGCCTGGTCGCGCGCTGGATCGTGCATCGCCTGATTGACCGGATGGTCAAGCACGCCGAGGAGCCCGTCGCCGGCAAGGTCGGTGGACGCTTCGGTCTGGGCAGCACCCCCCTGGGCAGCGCCCTGAAGCGTGCCGATCACACGCACAGCCGGCGGCTGCAACGCACCCGCACCCTCGGATCCCTGCTCAAGAGCATCAGCACCGGCGTCATCTTCACGATCGTGGTGATGATGACCATCGCCGAGCTCGGCTACAACGTCGGTCCCCTGCTGGCCAGCGCCGGGATCCTCGGTGTCGCCCTCGGCTTCGGCGCCCAGGCACTGGTGCGCGACTTCCTGTCCGGCATCTTCATGATCTTCGAGGACCAGTACGGCGTCGGCGACTTCGTCGACGTCGGTGAGGCCAGCGGCACCGTGGAGGCCGTCGGCCTGCGGGTGACCCGACTCCGCGACACCGAGGGAACGGTCTGGTACGTGCGCAACGGCGAGATCCTGCGCGTCGGGAACATGAGCCAGAACTGGGCCCGGACCGTGCTCGACGTCGCCGTCGCCTACACCGAGGACCTGGTGAAGGTACGCCGTGTGCTCGCCGAGGTCGCCCACGAGATGTGGGAGAGCCCGGACTTCGAGGACCGGATGATCGAGGAGCCCGAGGTCTGGGGCGTGCAGTCGATCAGTGCCGACGGAGTGTTGATCCGGGTCGCGGTGAAGACCGCACCGCAGGAACAGTGGGCCATCGGCCGCGAGCTGCGGCAGCGGATCAAGGCCCGTTTCGACGCCGAGGACATCGAGGTCCCCTACCCCGAGTGGGTGGTGCGGACCGGTGCCGGCGGGCCCGGGATGAACCCGGTGCCGACACAGGACGACGGCCCGGGCGAGGCCTGAGCGTCGACCTCGCGAGAGCCGACGCCGGGCTCGGTGAGGGCTGCCCGAACCCATCACCGGCCGCCGGGCACAATGGCCCCATGAGCACCGAGGCAGTCACCTTCTACGACGAGATCGGCGGGTTCGAGACGATCCGCCGGATCGTCGACACGTTCTACCAGGGTGTTGCCACCGACCCGCTGTTGCGACCGATGTATCCCGAGGAGGACCTCGGGCCGGCGGCCGAGCGGTTCACCCTCTTCCTCGTCCAGTACTGGGGCGGCCCCACGACGTACTCCGACACTCGCGGGCACCCGCGGCTGCGGATGCGCCACGCGCCGTTCGAGGTCACCCCTGCCGCGGCCCAGCGGTGGTTGGTCCACTTCCGGGCAGGCTTGGACGAGGTCGCCCTGAGCGAGGAGCAGGACGCCCGCTTCTGGGACTACGTCACCCACGCGGCGCAGTTCATGGTGAACACGCCGGAGTGATGGCTCAGGCCTCGAGTTCGCGCAGGAGGACCTGACGTGCGATCTCGGGGGCCGGCGCCGCCTTCTGGGTGGTGGGGTCGAAGGTCACCATGACCACGCGGGCCCGGCTGAGCACCTCGTCGCCGTCGAGGATCTCGGACTCGACCACGAACGACGAACGGCCGACCTTCGAGACCCACGAGTGCACGTCGTAGGGCTGGGAGCGGAACATGATCGGGCGGACGTACTCCACGTCCATCTGGGCCAGCACGACCGAGACCTGCGGATAGTCCTCGCCGCCGCCCCAGAGGTTGGCCATGTAGCCGATCCGGCCCTCTTGGAAGTATTCGAAGTACTTCACGTTGTTGACGTGGCCATAGGCGTCGACGTCGGAGAAGCGCACACGCAACGGGTAGTGGCCGCCGCTCACGCGACGGGCGGGCGTCCGCTCGGGCGTCACCTGCAGCGGGTCCTCGCCCAGGAAGCGGGTGAGCACCTCGCGCTCGTCCGCAGAGATCCGGCGCGGCCGCTCCTCGGCGAAGACGAAGGGGGTCAGCACCGACTTGGCACGCAGGTAGACGACGCGGCCCTCGGGAGTCTCGTCATAGACCTCGTAGGCCAGCGTGAAGGTCGCGGCCTTGACCTCGGTCACCCAGGTGTCGACCTTCACCGGGTGGGAGCGGAAGGTGAGCGGGACGAGGAACTGCACGTCGTGGGCGACCACGACCACGCCCTCGGCCAGGTCGTTCGCCCGCGAGTCCGGAGCATGCGTGAGCAGCATGTCGATCCGGGCTTCCTGCAGGTAGTCGATGTAGATCACGTTGTTCACGTGACCGAGGAGATCGAGGTCGGCCCAACGCACGGGGCACTCGTAGACATGGCGCACCGCGTCAGTCTCCCAGAGCGCCCTGGTCGTCCGATCAGTGGCTGAAGGCAAGGGCTCCGTAGTAGGCGGGGATCGACTGCTGACGCCCGACCCGGACCCTGCGGTTGGCGAGCAGGGCGGTGGCTGCACTGGTGATCGCGAGGAGGGTTGCGAGGACGGCAAGGACCAGATAGCCGATGACCCAGGGCTGGATGCCCGGGAGGAGTTCGAAGGACATGGGAACAACCTTTCTACAGATGTAGAATCTCTACATATGTAGAAACTACATCCGTAGTAACCTGCGGGCAAGCCACCGCGACCGTGCTCGTGACCACACCAGGAGATCCGTGCCCAGGCCAGAGCTAACACCCCGCCGCCAGCAACTGCTCCTCGCGGCGATGGAGGTGGTCGCCGAGAACGGACTGCGCGGCCTGACCCATCGAGCCGTCGACCGCAAGGCAGGTCTGCCCGAGGGCTCGTGCTCGGGCTACCTGCGCACCCGCAGCGCCCTGCAAGGCGCGCTCGCGTCCTTCGTGGCCGCCCGGCTCGAGGACGATGTACGTCGCCTCGCCGACGAGATCGCCCACCATGGTGAGGACCTGGCCAAGGCTCAGGCAATGACCCAGTCGCTGTTCCAGCAGTGGCTGGGCGCACCCGCCCTGCTGGTGACCAAGCTCGAGCTGGCGATGGAGGGCTCGCGTGACCAGGAGCTGGCATCGATCTTCGCCACCTCGCGCCGTGAACTCGTCGAGGTTGTCGAGGAGACCATGGCCCTGGCCGGCCGTGAGCACAGTGATGAGCGGGCGGAGGCACTGGTCGCCGCGCTCGACGGCGTACTGCTCGGCGCCCTGCAACGCCCCGCTGAGGACCAGTCGGCCTATCTCGCGGACTGCCTGACCCATCTCATGGGACAGCTTCTCGCTGACAGGCGAGGGGCGCACTAGGCTGGACGGAGTTTCGCGTCAACCCTGCACCCCTCTGATCGGAGAAAAATGCCCGAGGCAGTCATCGTTTCCGTTGCCCGCTCCCCCATCGGTCGCGCCAACAAGGGGTCCCTGAAGGACTTCCGTCCCGACGACCTGGCAGCGCTCATCGTCAAGACCGCCCTGGACAAGATCCCCGCCCTGGACCGCAACACGGTCGATGACCTCTACCTTGGCTGTGGTCTTCCCGGTGGCGAGATGGGCAACAACATGGGCCGGATCATCAACGTGATCAACGACATGGACCAGGTCCCCGGCGCGACGATCACCCGTTACTGCGCCTCGTCGGTGCAGACCACGCGGATGGCCTTCCACGCGATCAAGGCCGGCGAGGGCGACGTCTTCATCTCGGCAGGCGTCGAGACCGTCTCCCGGTTCAAGAACGGCACCTCCGACCACATCCCGAACACTCGCAACCCCATCTTCGACGACGCCATCGCGCGCACCGACGCCCAGGCCAAGGGTGACGGCACCACGACCGCCGACTGGCACGACCCGCGCGAGGACGGCCTGCTCCCCGACGCCTACATCGCGATGGGCCAGACCGCCGAGAACGTGGCCCGCATGCGTGGCCTGAGCCGCCAAGAGCTCGACGAGTTCGGCGTCCGCTCGCAGAACCTTGCCGAGAAGGCGATCAACGACGGCTTCTGGGCCCGCGAGATCACCTCGGTCACCGCCCCCGACGGCACCGTCGTCTCGGCCGACGACGGCCCGCGCGCGGGCGTGACCTATGAGGCCGCCTCCCAGCTCAAGCCGGTCTTCCGCCCCGACGGCGTCGTCACGGCGGCCAACTGCTGCCCGCTCAACGACGGCGCGGCTGCCGTCGTGATCATGTCCGACACCAAGGCGGCCGAGCTGGGCCTCAAGCCGCTGGCCCGGATCGTGTCCACCGGCGTCTCCGGGCTCTCCCCCGAGATCATGGGCCTCGGCCCGGTCGAGGCGTCCAAGCGCGCCCTTGCCAACGCCGGGATGAGCATCGGTGACATCGACCTCGTCGAGATCAACGAGGCCTTCGCTGCGCAGGTCGTGCCGTCCTACCAGGACCTCGGCATCGACATCGACCGCCTCAACGTCAACGGCGGCGCCATCGCTGTCGGACACCCGTTCGGCATGACCGGTGCCCGCCTGCAGAACACGATGATCAACTCGCTGGACTGGCACGACAAGTCCACCGGCCTGATCACGATGTGCGTCGGCGGCGGCCAGGGCATGGCCCTGATCCTCGAGCGCATCTGAGCGACCGCAACGATCCGGACCACGCAGTGGTCCGCTCACAGACCCCGGGCACACGCCGTGCCCGGGGTCTGTGCGTTGTGCAAACGAGCGGTCCGTTGCGTCTAGACTCCTCGCCATGAGTGACGCCGCCTCGCACGCAACCGTGACCGGGACGCGTTGGCTCGACCCCGATCAACAGCGCGCCTGGCGCGCCTACATGGTCGGCACCATCCTGCTCACCGATCGTCTCGACGACGAGCTCCGTGGCAGTTTCGGCATCGGGCTCAACGAGTACGAGGTGCTCGTCCGCCTCTCCGAGCGGGAGGATCACTCTCTTCGGATGTCGGCGCTGGCCGACGCGATGCGGTTCAGCCGAAGCCGGGTCACCCACACCATCAAGCGGATGGAGACCGCTGGCCTCGTACGGCGCAGCGAGGCCAAGGACGACGGCCGCGGGATCTTCGCGCACCTCACCACCAAGGGCCACGAGCTCCTGGTCAAGGCCGCGCCCACTCACGTGGACGGCGTCAGGTCCCACCTGCTCGACCTCGCCTCGGACGACGACTTCGCAGCCCTCGGCCGGGTGATGAACGCAGTGGTCGACAAGCTCGCGCAACAGCACCCGGAGGCAGACCTCCGCACTCCGGGCAGCTGAATCGGCCGCTCACTCGCGACCGACCCCTTTCGGGATCAGTCGCGAGTGGCACGATGTCGCGGGATCAGTCGCGGGTGAGGCGACGGTGCGTGACCCGGTGCGGGCGCGCGGCCTCGACGCCGAGGCGCTCGACCTTGTTCTCCTCGTAGGCTGCGAAGTTCCCCTCGAACCAGAACCACTTGGCCGGGTCCTCGTCGTCGCCCTCCCAGGCGAGGATGTGGGTGGCGACGCGGTCGAGGAACCACCGGTCGTGGGAAGTGACCACGGCGCAGCCGGGGAAGTCAAGGATCGCGTCCTCGAGGGAGGAGAGGGTCTCGACATCAAGGTCGTTGGTGGGCTCGTCGAGGAGCAGCAGGTTGCCGCCCATCTTCAGGGTCAGCGCCAGGTTGAGACGGTTGCGCTCACCTCCGGAGAGCACGCCGGCCTTCTTCTGCTGGTCGGGTCCCTTGAACCCGAACGACGCCACGTAGGCGCGTGAGTTCATCTCGAAGTTGGCGACCTTGATGAAGTCCAGTCCGTCGGAGACGACCTCCCAGACGTTCTTGTTCGGGTCGATTCCGCCGCGGCTCTGGTCGACGTATGACAACTTCACGGTCTGCCCGACCTTGAGCTCGCCCTCGTCGGGCTGCTCGCCACCAGTGATCATGCGGAACAGCGTGGTCTTGCCGACGCCGTTGGGGCCGATGACGCCGACGATTCCCGCGCGAGGCAGCGTGAACGACAGGTCGTGGAACAGAGTGCGGTCATCGAAGCCCTTGGTCAGGTTGTGGGTCTCGAGGACGATGTCACCCAGTCGCGGCCCGGCCGGGATGTTGATCTCGGAGGTGTCGATCTTGCGCATCCGGTCGGCCTCGGCAGCCATCTCCTCGTAGCGCGCGAGACGGGACCGGCTCTTGGTCTGCCGGGCCTTGGCGTTGGAGCGGACCCACTCGAGTTCCTTCTCGAGCATCTTGGCGCGCTTGGCATCCTTCTGACCCTCGATCTTGAGGCGCGACTGCTTCGTCTCGAGGTAGGTCGTGTAGTTGCCCTCGTAGGGGTGCGCCTGACCGCGGTCCAGCTCGAGGATCCAGGTGGCGACGTTGTCCAGGAAGTAGCGGTCGTGGGTGACTGCCAGGACTGCGCCGGGGTAGTCCTTGAGGTGGCCCTCGAGCCACTGCACGGACTCGGCATCGAGGTGGTTGGTGGGCTCGTCGAGGAGCAGTAGGTCGGGCTGCTGGAGCAACAGCTTGCACAGGGCGACCCGGCGCCGCTCGCCACCGGAGAGGTTGTCGACGATGGCGTCCGCCGGCGGGCAGCGCAGAGCGTCCATCGCCTGCTCCAGGCGGCTGTCGAGATCCCACACGTTCGCGGCGTCGAGCTCACTCTGCAGGTTGCCGGCCTCCTCGTTGATCTTGTCCAGATCAGCGTCGGGGTCGCCCATCGCCATGTAGAGGGCGTCGAGACGCGCCATCTTGGCCTTGGTCTCGGCCACGGCCTCCTCGACGTTCTCGAGGACAGTCTTGCCCTCGGACAGCGGCGGCTCCTGCTGGAGCATGCCGACGGTCGCGCCGGGGGTCAGCAACGCGTCACCATTGTTGGCCTTGTCGAGCCCAGCCATGATCTTGAGCAGGGACGACTTACCGGTTCCGTTGGGTCCGACGACGCCGATCTTCGCGTCAGGAAGGAAGGAGAGGGTGACGTTGTCGAGGACAACCTTGTCACCGTGCGCCTTGCGGACGTTGCGCAGTGTGAAGACATACTCAGCCATGGGCGCGAGCCTACGGTGCCGGGGGCGCCTGACTCCAACCGGATGAGGGTTACTGGTCTGGGCACTGCTCTCGGACATGCCCGGGTTGCCCCGCCGGGACCAGGTCACGATCGCGCAAGATGGTCAACGGGGCCCGCTCTCGGCTCCGGCACAGATCGGCGAAGGAACGCGGCAAGTTGTCTGCATATTCGATCTGCAGGACGTGCGCGTCATAGGCATCGCGGAAGCCTGCGCACTCGTCGTAGGCCCCGCACTCCTCGACGACGGCGAAGTCGAATCCGATCTCGGGTCCGGTGGCCGCCAGCTCGAGGGTGTTCTTCTGGGCGATCGCCAGTCCGTGTCGGTGTGCCAGGTCCGCATAGTCGCGAGCGAGCTGCACCGCGTCCGCCTTGGAGATCACTCCGGTCTCCGCGTCGGCGAACCGAGTCCAGGTGTCCAAGTTGTCGATCTCGACGCCATCGAAGCCGGCTGCGGCACAGTCGGCGATGGTGGGCCCGATGATGTCCAGGATCGCTGCACGCTGTGAGGCTGACGACGGGTCGAGGACATATTCGTCGGGCCAGTCGGGATCGACTGCGAGCCTTCCCGCGCCGTCGTGGAGCAGCAGCTCGGCATGGTCCGCGGCCCAGGTCGCGGATTGCTCGGGCTGGGTCTGGAAGCCGTTCACGTAGCAGACGTTGTAGGCCCCTGGCACGGGTCGGGAGCTGGCGTCACGGACCACCACCGCCAGGTCGGTCTCGTCGTCGGCACCGCCCAACTGGTAGTCGAACTGCCCGGTGACGGGCGGCAGCAGCACGCGACTCGGGTCCTGGCGCGGAGCCGAGTCTGCGGCACATCCCGACAGGGTCAGGACCATCGCCACCGCTGCCGCCCATCCGCCTCGCATGGACACATCCTGCCCGGGTTCCCCATCCGGGAGTGCCCGGGGATGCGCCCGTGGGTCAGGCGGCGCTCTCCTCGCGGATCTCCCCCGTCTCGGTGTTGACCACCATGTCCTCGATCAGCTCTCCGTCGCTGCTCACCTGCGGCCCGTCGACCCCGAAGTCGGCATTCATCGTGCGCACTGACTCGTTGGTGTCGGCGTTGCGGCTGGTCTTGGTGAACTCGCACGTCCCCCGGTTCAGGTCCGGACCGACGGCCAGTGCCTCGATCACCACCGACTGCACCCCGCGACCGTTCGAGTCGGTGTAGGAGTTGGTGGTCTGCTTGCCGATGACCACCACCGGGTCGCCCTTCTGCAGGGACTTGGCGACATTGATGCCCAGGGCGCGCCAGGCGTTCACGGTGAACCAGTTGGTCTCGAGGTCGTGCCACTGGTTCGAGTCCTTGTGGAAGCGCCGCGGGGTCGAGGCGACCCGGAAGCTGACCACCGGCGCAGTCCCGGCGAGGCGCTCCTCGACGTCGGTGCCGATCCAGCCCTGGATGGTGACGATGGTGTCGTACATGTCGGTGTCCTTGTCTGTGTGTGGAATGAACACGACAAGACTGCAGGGGGGCGCGGACCGAGTACGTCGTCGCACGGGAGCCCTGTGGACAACGGTCGGAACGACGACCCCTGTGGAGGGAAAGTGGGCTGGAGCCGGCCTACTTCAGCGCGACCGCGAGGCCCTCGCGGACCCGCTCATAGGCGTCCAGCTCGCGCTCGATCGGCTGGATCACCAGGTCTTGGGTGGTCTGGCGGATCCCCGAGCGCAGCTCACGATCGGCCGCACGGGCGCGCGCCTTCGCAGTGAGCGAGACCAGCACTCGGCAGATCAGCGCGAGCACGATCCCCAACGCCACGCCGCCCAACAGCATCAACGTCGGCAGCGGGAAGCCACCGACATCCGGTGCCGTCGGCTCGGGCATCTTCAGGTAGCCCATCACCGCGTAGGCCGCCAACCACAGACCACCGGCGAGCGCGGTCAGGATCAGAATCCACTGCAGCACGCGGACGACTGAGGCCCACCAGGGCAGCTTCGTCGTGCCCAGGTCGGCCGTGGCCAGGGAGACATCGAGCTGGTCGGAGATCTCCGCGGACCGCGACACCGAGGCCTGGCGGATCGACGCCTGCCACGGGGTGGCCAAGTTCTTGGAGATGCCGTCGGCAACGCCACGCACCGCGGCGTCCACACGCGCCCGCTGCACCTTGGTGGCCGGCGGGACCGAGGTCCGCGACGCCTTGGTGAGCGCCCGACCCTCCGCCCCGAGGTTGAGGTGCAGTCGCTTGAGCGGGTCGGGCTTCAGTTTCGAGAACCAGGAGGTCACCGGCCAGCCGGTGGCCCGGCGGGCACGGATCTGGGTGGACTCGCGCACTGCGTCGACCACGATCGGCACGCCTGCCGCGTCGGCGAACGCGTCCTCGAGCTCGGCAATGACCGCCTTGTCCGGGGACTGCGACTTCACCGAACCGCTGGCGTGCGCGAACCGCTCCGCGGTGGCGCGTACGTCGGCCTCGATGCGGGCCTTGGTGGCCTTCTTCGAGGCGACCCGCTTGGCCATCTCGTCCTTCAACGCATCGATGCCGATGCCCTGGCGCGCACTGACGGCGAGCACCGGGACCTCGCTCAGGCCGTCCTCGACGAGCAGGCGGCGTACGTCCTCCACCATCGAGGCGCGCCGGTCTTCCGGCACCGTGTCGATGTGGTTCAGCACGACCACCATCACGCCCTGGTGGGTGGTGAGCTTCTTGAGGTAGCGGTCGTGGATCGCGGCGTCGGCATACTTCTGCGGGTCGAGCACCCACACGAGCAGGTCGGCCAGCTTCACCAGGCGATCCACCTCGAGGTGGTGGGAGACCTCGGTCGAGTCGTGGTCGGGCAGGTCGAGCAGCACGGTGCCGTTGAGGCGGTTGTCCTCGCGGCCGGTGTCGAGCATCGAGTCACGCGTGGTCTGGTGGCGCGCAGGGATGCCGAGCCACTCCAGCAGCTCGTCGGCACCTTCTCGCCCCCATACGCAGGCGCTCGCCCACGACGTGGTGGGACGGCGTACGCCGACCGCGGAGAGCTCGATCCCGGTCAGGGCGTTGAAGGTCGACGACTTGCCCGAGCCGGTCGCACCCGCGATCGCGATCACGGTGTGCTCGGCGGAGAGCTTCAGCCGGCTGGACGCGCGGTCGACGATCTCCTGTCCGTCGTCGACGAGACCGTCTTCGAGCCGGCCGCGCGCGTGTGAGACCGCGGCCTCGAGACCACTGACACGGGCTCCGAGATCGGAGCCCCTGGAGACCAGTTTCTTGGCCCCCTCGATCAAGGACGTCATCTTCTCCCTCGGAGAGGTCTTCGGTGTGTTGGCGTCACTCTATGCGGAGTGGTCGCCGTGGACTCCACGGCCTTGCGTCGCGAAACGCTCGTCCGTGACCCGGCGTGCAGCGCTGCGGACCCGCTCGGGGGACCCGGTGTCGACGCCGAGCGCATCGACCAGGCCGGTGAAGCGCGCCTGCTCGCGCTGGAGCAGGACCTGGACCCGCTGGTCGAGGTCCTTGCGAGCCCGCTCGGCGAGTCGACGGACGGCCTGGTCGCCGAAGACGGCCTCGAGCAGCTTCTGACCGACCACGGCGCTGCCGCCGGCGATGCCGACCTCGGCTCCGGTGACTCCTGCGGTCGAGGCGAACACGATCACCATCAGGGCGACGGAGAGACCGTTGACGCCGAAGGCCAGGAACCGCGCGGTGCCGCGCTTGTCCTGTCCCTCGCTGCGCACCATGTCGAGGACGCCCTGCTGCCACTCGCGCACCATCCGCTCCGCCTCCCGGCGGAACTCGCGCGATGCCCGGCCGAGGTCACCGGACCCCTCGGCGAGCAGAGCCTTGCCCTGGGCGGTCGAGCCCCACGAGGCAGCCGCCTGCTCGGCCGCAGTCTCGGCGTGCTCGAGCAGCAGCGTCTCCAGTCCGGACTCGACCGCGACGGTGACGCGCTCGGCCTGACGCGGCTTGCCCTTGACTGCGTTGACGATGCGGTCGCGCACGCGGCCGACGTTGGACTCCAGGCTCTTCAGCAGCTGGCCGGTGCCGACGAACTCCTGCCAGCGGGCCAGCACCTCGCCGCGCAGGAGCGTGCCGTCTGCACTGGCCTTGTGGATCGACTCCGCGGCCTGTGCATAGGCGCGCTCGGCGTCCTCGCGCAACCAGGTGGTCGCCTTGACCTGCTCGTCGACCGCGTCGGCCACGGCGTACGCCCGGCTGGAGACGCTGCGGATCGCGCCCTCGAGGGTCTGCTTGACCACCGCGGCACGTGCATCGGCGTCAGCCGCCAGCGACGCCAGCCAGCCGCGGATGTCCTTGACGGCTGCGGCCGGAAGTAGTCCGTCGGCGTCGACGGTGCCCTCGGTGACGATGAAGAGCGGTGAGTCCTTCAGCCCCCGGCTGGCCAGCATCCGGGCCAGGTGGGCGGCGACGGTGTCGATGGCCTCGGGCGGGGTCCGGTCGAGCACGATCGCGACAGCGGTGCTCCGGTCGGCGGCCTGCTTGAGGAAGTCCCACGGCACCTGGTCGGCATAGCGCGCGGCCGAGGTGACGAAGAGCCAGAGGTCGGCCGCCGCGAGCAGCTGGGCTGCCAACGTGCGGTTACGTTCCTCGACGGAGTCGATGTCGGGGGCGTCGAGGACGGCCAGCCCGGCGGGGATGGTGGTCGCGGGCACCAGCTGGAGCGCCGACGGGTCGCCGGTGGCGCGTTCGGTGCGCTCGAGGTCGGGCAGGATCCGGTCCTGGCCGAACCACCCGGCATCTGCCGGGTTGTGCACCAGGACGGGAGAGCGTGTGGTCGGTCGGAGCACGCCGGGCTCGGTGACGCGACGCCCGACCAGTGAGTTGACCAGGGTCGACTTCCCGGCGCCGGTCGATCCACCCACGACGGTCAGCAGGGGTGCATCGATCGTCATCAGTCGCGGGATGACGTAGTCCTCGAGCTGGTCGACCATCTCGGCGCGGGCCGCTCGCTGGTCCTCGACGCCGGGCACATCGAGCGGGAGCGAGATCTCCTGCAGTGCGCTGCGCAACCGCACGAGGGCGGTCAGCATCTTCGTCGACTCTTTGGACGGTTCCGTGCTCATCGGTGTCGGCCTCCTGCAACCATCGGCACCGGAAAGGCTATCCGGGGACGGATCGCGTGCATCCGCTCCACGAACATCTGCCCTCGCTCTTCATAGTTTTTCGGCGCCGTGCCACGGAGCACCCGGTGGTGAAGGTATCCCAGTTCCACGGCAGCCTGCTGATAATCACGCATAGTGTCCGCGGCGACCCTGCCGCCGTGCCGGTGCGCGAACGCACGGGCCTGGCGTCGGGCACGCAGATCGACCACATGTCGTACGTCGTCGCGCGCGATCAGTCCGCGCAGCGCAGCGTCGTCGAGGGCTCGGGTCAGGATGGTCCGCTCCTTGCTGCGCACCCAGATCGCGATGATCACCATGCTGACGAAGGTCGGCACCATGACCAGGGCATAGCCGACCAGGAAGCCCACCCCGTCCGCGACGAGGGTCGAGCCGTTCCAGGCTGCGTGCAGTCCGACCGCGAGCAGGTAGCCCACGACCGGTGAGAGCACCCTGACCAGGGTGGAGCGGCTGCTGAGCGCCAGGCCCAGGCCGATGCCGATGAACGCAGTGAACAGGGGGTGCGCGAACGGGCTCGCCAGGCAGCGGACCACGAACAGCACCCCGAGCCCGGCCAGGCCGCCGGGCGCGGAGCCGTCGGTCCCGTTGTAGGCGGCGCTGAGATAGAGGATGTTCTCGGTGAACGCGAAGCCGATGCCGACGAAGCCGGCATAGACGATTCCGTCGAGGACGCCGTCGAACTCCTGTCGCTTCCAGATCACGAGAAGCACCAGGAACAGGCCCTTGGTCGCCTCCTCCGTGATCGGCGCGACGATCGCCAGGGACTGCTCGTCGGTCAAGTCCGCAAACCACCCGCCCAGGCCCTGGACCAGGATCGCCAGCATGGTGGCCACGAACGCGCCCCATGCCAGGGCGGTGACGAGCAGCGACCTGGGCTCCGGCTCATAGCGGTCGAGCCACAGGTAGCAGGCCACCAACGGTCCGACCGGAAGCAGCGCGAAGAGTGAGGCGATGACCACCGAGGGGCCCTCCCCCGCGAGCAGCATCAGGATCGCGAACGGGACGGCCGCCAGGGCCGCGATTGAAGAGACCACGACCGTGAAGACAAGGCTGTCGTGGCGTCGCGAAGGCATGGATACGAGCCTATCGGCTCGGGGTCGGCATCGACGTATGGTGGAGGGGTGAGCGAGATCGAGAACACACAGCAGACCGAAGACCTCCAGACCGAGTCCCACGACCCGTCCGTGCCCGAGGCGTGGTCGGCGTTCATGCGCCGGGGGTGGGGCGACCGCGAGCTCGACCTGCCCGCGCACCCGGTGTCGTCGTACGCCGCGGCTCGTCGTGAGCGTCTGGCCGAAGCGTTCCCCGGCGACCGCCTGGTGATCCCGGCCGGCAACTACAAGGTGCGTTCCAACGACACCGACTACCGGTTCCGGCCCGACACCGCCCACACCTACTTCTCCGGCAACCAGACCTCCGACGCGGTGCTGGTGATCGAGGGCGGCGAGGCGACCCTGTTCGCCCGTCCCCGCTCGAGCCGCCAGAGCGACGAGTTCTTCCGTGACCGTCAGTATGGCGAGCTGTGGGCCGGTCGCCGTCCCTCCCTCGCCGAGATCTCGGACTCGCTCGGCCTGCCGACCCGCCACATCGACGACCTCGAGGAGCACCTGGGCGGCACCGGCAAGACGCGCGTGCTGCGCGGCGTGGATGCCCGCGTCGACTCACTCGTCCCAGGTGACGCCGAGCACGACCGGGACTTCGCCCGCGTCGCCTCCGAGATGCGCCTGCTCAAGGACGAGTGGGAGCTCGGCGAGCTGGCCCAGGCCTGTGACATCACCGCGCTCGGCTTCGAGGATGCCGTCCGCGACTGGGACAACGTCCTGAAGTATGGCGAGCGCTGGATCGAGGGCACCTTCTTCCGCCGCGCTCGCGCGATGGGCAACGACATCGGCTATGACTCGATCGTCGGCAGCGGCAAGCACGCCACCACGTTGCACTGGATCGAGAACTCCGGCCCGGTCACGCCCGGCGAGCTGCTGCTGCTCGACATGGGCGTGGAGGGCACCAACCTCTACACCGCCGACGTCACTCGCACGATCCCCGTCGACGGCCGGTTCACGCCGCTGCAGCGCGAGCTCTACGACCTCGTCCACGCCGCCCAGGAGGCCGGCATCCAAGCCGTGCGTCCGGGCGTCCCCTTCCAATCAGTCCACCAGGCGTCGATGGAGGTGCTCGCCCACGGCCTGGGCGACATGGGCCTGCTGCCGGTCTCCGTCGAGGAGGCGTTGGACCCGGAGTCGAAGGTCTATTCGCGCTGGACGCTGCACGGCACCAGCCACATGCTCGGCCTCGACGTGCACGACTGCGGCCAGGCCTCCACCGAGGCCTACCCCAAGGGTGATCTGGCGGAGTCGATGGTGCTCACCGTGGAGCCGGGCCTCTATTTCCAGGAGGACGACCTGCTGGTCCCCGAGGAGCTGCGCGGCATCGGCATCCGGATCGAGGACGACATCGTGGTGACCGCCGACGGCTCACGCAATCTCTCGGCATCGCTGCCCCGCACGGCCGAGGACGTCGAGGCTTGGATGTCCTCGCTGCAGCGCTGAGAAAGTCGGGGAGAATTGTAGGTTTGAAAGCCTGCGAGGTGGGTCATGGTGTGTCGTGGGCATGGCAGTATCTGTGCCTGACACCAACGACTACCCCTTGGGAGCCACTCCATGTCGAATGACAACCCGCCCCCCGGCTATGGCGAGAACCCGGACCCGAACTACGGCGGTCAGCCGAACTACGGTGGCCAGCCCAACTACGGCGGCGCCCCGCAGCCCAACTACGGCGCAGGCCCGGGCGGCGCGAAGCCCGACTCGAACCTCGTCTGGGGCATCCTGGTCACGCTGCTGTGCTGCCTGCCGCTCGGCATCGTGTCGATCATCAAGGCCACCAAGGTGGACAGCCTCTGGAACCAGGGCGACTACGCCGGTGCGCAGCAGGCTTCCGAAGACGCCAAGAAGTGGGCGATCTACGGCATCATCGGCGGCGTCATCGTGATGGTTCTCTACATCATCTTCTTCGTGGTCGTCGGCGCATCGAGCATGTGATCGGTTTCGACCTCTCGACGCGCACCCGGTCCTCGGACCGGGTGCGCGTCACCATTTTGGGGCTGGGCGCTGCGGCAGCCGGCGCGGCGCTGGTCCTCAGGGACCCCCACGCCGAGGGCTCGTTCGCGGTCTGCCCCTCGACCCTGCTCGGGTTCTACTGCCCCGGCTGCGGCAGCCTGCGCGGCACCCACGACCTGCTCACCGGTCACCCCCTCGAGGCGATCGGGCACAACCTGCTGCTCCTCCCCGCGCTTGCCTGGCTCACGTGGTGGCTGGTCTCGCAGGCGGCCTCCAGCTGGGGCAGGCGCATCACCGGTCCTCCGGACTCGTCGCGCTTCGCGATCGGGCTGCTCGTGGTGATCGCGGTCTTCGTGGTGCTGCGCAATGTTCCGGGCTCGCCGCTCGCACCCTGAACGGCGCATCCTCTGCCGCTGTTCGGAGCGACGGCGTCGAACTGACTGCCGGTCGCGATGAGTCGGGAAAGTCGCCCGTGGGTCCACCCCGGCATGGTGCATAATCCTCCGCGGGCGACGGCTATGCAGCTAGGCACACAACTCGGGGCGTTGCCCCGATGTTTGTCCCGACTGCAATCTCGCCCCACGCCCCCGTAGCTCAGCTGGATAGAGCACCGGACTTCTAATCCGATGGCCGCAGGTTCGAGTCCTGCCGGGGGCGCTCAAGTTCGATCCGCACTCGCGTGGGCGCCGAACAGACCGGCTCAGAGGGTTGCGTGCTTCGCGATCTCCTTGATGAGCTCGACCTTGACCAGGTCCGGCGCGAAGGACGCATCGACGGCGGCTCGGGCCAGGTCGACCACGCCTGATTTGTCGAGCTCGAGCAGGTCGGCTGCGATCTCATATTCGCGGTTCAGCGTCGTGCCGAACATCGGCGGATCGTCGGAGTTGATCGAGAACTTCACGCCGGCGTCGCGGAACGCCCGCAGCGGGTGCACGGCGAGCGATTCCACTGCGCGGGTGGCGATGTTGGAGGACGGGCAGACCTCGAGGGAGATCCCGGTCTCGGCGAGATGGGCGAGCAGCTCGGGGTCCTGGACGGACGACGTACCGTGCCCGATCCTCTCGGCACCGAGAAGCCGGACGGCGTCCCAGACGGTCTCGGGCCCGGTGGTCTCCCCCGCGTGCGGCACGCTGCGCAGGCCTGCGGCACGCGCCTTGTCGAAGTGCGGCTTGAACTGCGGACGGGGTACGCCGATCTCCGGCCCGCCGAGTCCGAAGCCGACCAGTGCGTCGGTTCGGTGCTCCAGCGCATAGCCGATTGTTGCGTCCGCTGCAGGGATCCCGCTCTCCCCGGGGATGTCATAGATCCAGCGCAGCACGATCCCGAAGTCGCGCTCCGCCCGACGCCGGGCCTCCTCCAGCGCCTCGGTGTAGGCCTCGATCGGAATGCCGCGGATCACGGAGGTGTAGGGCGTGCAGGTGAGCTCCGCATAGTGCACGTTCTGGCCCGTGGACATTTCGCGGGCGATCTCGTAGGTCAGCAGCTCGATGTCCTCGGGCGTACGCACCAGGTCCACGACGGTGAGATAGACCTCGATGAAGTGCGCGAAGTCGCGGAAGGCGAAGAAGTCCTTCAGCTCCTCGGGGTCGCTGGGCACGGTCCCGGGGTGTCTCTCGGCCAGCGTGCTCACGATCCGTGGCGAGGCGGAGCCGACGTGGTGCACGTGCAGCTCGGCCTTGGGCAGGCCAGCGATGAAGGCGGACAGGTCACGAGGGGTCTGTGCGGTCACTCTCGCAGTGTGCCAGCGCCCCGGCGCCCAACCCAAGACCTCAGCGGTCGACGTCTGCGAGCGCGGCACGTCCCCGCGCGCACGCCTCGACGACCTCGCGACTCCTGTCCGCCGCGTCGCGGCCGTCCGCGAGCCGGGTCGCAGTGTCATAGGCGTCGAGCACCCGGTGCCATGCCTGGAGATCGTCATCACCCCGCATCGGGTGCGCGTCGATGGCCGCACCCAGACCGAGCAGATCGGACTGTGCCTGCTCGGCGAGGTTCCTGCTCGCCGCCACGTCCGCGGCACTCGTCAACACCTCGGTCCGCCGGCGGCGACGCCACCAACCGAGCACCGCCAGACCCCGAAGCATCAGAAACCAGACCACAAGGCCGCCTGCGAGAGCGATGGCCGCGAACTGGACCCCACGCACGGTCCGGCTGGGTTCCACGATGCGTTGCGGCGCGACGTCCTCACCAGCCCGGTCGGCCCGATCCGCGCGGGACTTCTCGATCGCCGCCTGGACGCCGGCGTCGCCGCTGTCGTTGAGCACCATGTCGACCAGGGCCACGAACTCGTCCGCGGCAGGATCGTCAGTGAAGTCCGTGGCTTGCAGCGCCGAGCTCGTGTTCGTCGAGCCGTCAAAGCCTTGCCTGGTCGCCACCCCGAACGCGGGGAGTGAGTCCGCGCCATACACGAGGACGACCTTGACCCCGGGGGATGCCTCGGCCAGCATCTGCGAGGCGAGCAGGTGCGGTGAACGCCTGGCCTCGCGCGGCAGGCTCTCCAGCGCGACGACGGTCGCGGAGACGTCGGCCTCCTCGACCAGCTCCCTGATCTCGGTCTCCCGCTCGGCACCCAGACCGGCTCCACTCTCGATGCGAACCTCCGTGTCCGCGTGAGCCGAGACCGCCAGCACCACCGGGACCAGGACGCCCAGAATGCCGAAGACGATCGTGTGCCCCCTCATCGTTCGAACCCCGCCAGGTAGGACCTGTTGCGGCGCCGGGTCCAGCGCACGAACCTCACGGCGTTCCACAGCAGCACGGAGAGCAGGGCGCCGAGGAACAACCCGTTGAGGACGTCGAAGGCGAGGTCCTGCTCCTCGTCGTCCACGTGGTCCGCCGCATGTTCCACGGTGTCCAACATGGTCTCGGGAGTCTGGGTGCCGAACGTGCGATCGAGGATCACAGCGTCCGACTTGTGCACGTGGTCGGTGACGAGTCGGTTCTGGTCCAGGGCGAAGAAGACCGCTTGCTCATCCAGCTCGTCCGCGATCCTGGTCAGCAGCACTCGTGTCTGCCCCGCACCTCCCCGCAGATCGGGGATGACCAACAGGTACGTCGTCAGCTCACTGTCCTCGACGGCCTCGCGCACCTGGGGAGTCACCAAGTCCTTGCCCACGGTGTCGGCGAGCAGCGGGTCGACGTACACCGGGTCCTCGCGCAGGTGATCGGCAAGCTCGGTCACATATGACGTGCGCACCGAGGTGTCAACGACCGGTCGGTTCTCCGTCGAGTAGTGCGGGGTGAAGAGCCCGACCACCCAGCCCACGGCCACCAGGACGCACCCGACACTTGCGATCTCCTTCCAGCCAAAGCGTGCCTGGCCCTTCCCGGTGCTCACCGGCGCTCCAGTGCGTCCAGGTGAACCCTGCGGGCCCAACGCTCGTCGACCGCGCCATAGCCGGTGGCGGTCCAGATGTCATCGGTCTCGTAGTAGGCGCGCACCCACCCGTCGGCATCGGGCAGCAGCAATGAGTCCGGACGGCCACCACTGCGCACTGCACTGGCACAGGCCGCGCAACACGGAAGCACGGACTGCTTGCGGCGCAGGGTGGTCGTGCCGCGGTGGGCGGGGTTGAAGAAGCAGCGGCTCTCCCGGCTCCATCCACCGAGTGCGCGAACACCGTCGGCAACCAGGAAGTGCACCCCGAGCAGGTCCCGCACGTCCTCGGAGCTGGCATGGGCGTTGGCCGCGTCGGCGAAGGCGAGCGCCTTGTCGTAGGCCGGGTCCCCCGGCACCCGGTCCGAAGTGGAGATCGCCTCGGCGAGATCGGTCAGCTCCTCCTCGACCATGAGCGGAGTGAGCCTGGCAGCCAACGGGTCCACCTCGTCGGCTACTTCCTGTCTGCGAGCGGCAAGGTGGTCGGCACGGACCCGGCGCACGATCATCAGGCAAGTGCCGAGGACCACGAGGCCCATGGTCGCCACGCTGAGCGGGCGGAAGTCATTCGGCGACCAGGAGTCGGGGCGCAACGCCGGATAGGCGGAGTCGACCAAGAGGCTGGTGTCCCCGGCGAGCTCGTCCACCAGGTCCTTGGGTTCCGGCGGGTCGGCGGAGGCGAGGCGGAGGTAGATCCATGCCTGGGCGACGGCACTCACCTGCGAGAACCGGTCGGGGTCGGGGCTGCGCTCCACGAGCGGCGCCACCACCGCACGGGCGCCCATCAGGACGGCGTCGATCAGAACCTTGCGTTTCCCCGACTGCAGGTGCAGGACCTCGAGCGATGCCCCCGAGGAGCCGATCAGGACACCATCCTCGGCCCCGACGGCGGTCAGGGTCTCGGCCGGGTCTGCGTACATCGACGGCGGGACATCTGCGATCTCGCTCCACAGTCCGACCTTGATCGGGACACCCAGGTCTGCCTCGGCCAACGCGGATTCCAGCCGCTCTCGCCACAGGTCGACCTCACCCGCTGCCGGCCCGGCTTCGAGATAGACCCCGGACTCGGCCAAATCGGCTCGCACCTGTGCGAGGCGCGGCCCGTCCCCGGTCGGGTCCGCCGACGCCGGTGCGACCCCGGCGAGCCCAAGCAGGCACATGCCGGCGAGCAGCAGTCGCACGCGGAGTCCCATGACCGGAATCTAGCCCCTCGCAGGCCGGCCCAAACTCCGCTGGCTTCCGGGCTCAGCCCGCGTTGATCCCCTTGAAGGTGTTTGCCGTCAGCTCGTCGATCGTCTGACCACCGACCGGCTTGCCGTTGATGAAGACGGTGGGGGTGCCGGTCACACCACGCTTCGAGGCGTCGTCGGTGGCGTTGACGACCCACTGCCGGAAGGAGAGATCCTCGATGCCCTTGCGGACGTCGGACTCGCTCGCGCCGGCCTGAACGGCCAGGGCGACGATCTCGTCGTCGGAGGGCACGGTGCCGCTGGGCTGGTTGGCGAACAGCAGGTCGTGCAGCTTGAGCGCGGCCTGACCGCCAGCCTCGTCGAGCACGACACCCAAGGCGTTCATGGCGCGCACCGACCACTCGTTGAGGAAAGCCATCGGCCGATAGACGACGTACGCCGACCCGTCCTGCGCAGCGGCGAGCAGCTCATCGTTGGCAACCTTCTTGAAGTCGGCACAGTGCCCACACTGGAAGTCCTCGAAGATCTCCACCTTGACCGGCGCCTCAGGATCGCCGACGCCGAGCCCATAATCGCCCTCGGCAGCGACCTTCACGTCGATCGCAACCGTCTCGGACGAGTTGTCGCCCGGCCGGTCCCCCGCCTCCCCGGAGGTGTCGCGATTCGACTGGATCGCCCAGCCGATGCCGACGATCACCACGAGTACGACGGCGATCACACCTGCGATCAGTGCGTTGCGCTGCTTCTGGGTCATGGACGTGCTTCCTCCGTGGGTGTGGGGAACAGGACGGGGTCGAGGGCCAGCCGGGTCCGCGGACGCCAGACCAGCAGTGCCGAGGCCACCAGGAGCGCGACGTCCCGGGCGATCTCGAGGGGATACTTCGACGTCGCGTCGGCAATCTGGCCGCCGCCGCCGAAGCAGCCGCAGTCGATCTGGAGTCCGCGCTGCCAGGCGGAGGCGATGCCGATGATGAACACGACGAACAACAGCCCGGACAAGACTGCGCTCCACCGCGTGAAGAGGCCGACGACGAGGCAGGCACCGATCACGATCTCAACCAGCGGCAGCACGTGGCCGACGGTGGGGACGATCGACTCGGGCAACAGGTCATAGGCGCGCACGGCGCGCACGCTTGCCGCCGGATCCGGCAGCTTGAGCGCGCCGGCCACGATCCACACGCCGCCGACCACCAACCGGATGATCAACCCCGCCCAACCCCACATACCTCGATCCTATGGGTCGATTCTGAGACGCTGCTGAGCCCTCCCACCACGTCGTTGTGGGCGCCATGCCCTAGTGTCGACAGACGTGAGCGACAGACTGGTGTGGATCGACTGTGAGATGACCGGCCTCGACCTCGGCGCGGATGCGCTGATCGAGGTAGCGGCCCTGGTGACCGACTTCGAGCTGAACGTGCTCGGGGAGGGGGTCGACCTGATCATCAGGCCCCCGGCCGAGGCACTGGAGCAGATGACCGACTTCGTGCGCGAGATGCACGTGAAGTCGGGGCTGCTCGAGGAGCTGGCCGACGGAATCACGATGGCCGACGCCGAACAACAGGTGCTGGCCTACATCAAGCAGCACTGCCCCGATGGCTCGCGCCCGCCGCTGGCCGGCAACACCGTGGCGACCGACCGAGCCTTTCTGGCGCGCGACATGACCGAGCTCGAGTCGTTCCTCCACTACCGCATCGTCGACGTCTCCTCGATCAAGGAGCTGTCGCGACGGTGGTTCCCGCGTGCCTACTACGCATCTCCCCCGAAGCTCGGCAACCACCGGGCCCTGGCCGACATTCAGGAGAGCATCGAGGAGCTCCGCTACTACCGCGAAGCCGTCTTCGTCGCCCCTCCCGGCCCCACTTCCGAGGTGGCCCGCGAGATCGCCTCGCGTCACGGCGGCTCGATCACCGGACTCGGGGCAGGCCCCGATTCGACTAGCACCCCCTGAGTAGGGCTAGAATCCCGTTCGGTCATGGCGCCTCGGCGTCTGACGCATGGTGGGTATAGCTCAGCTGGTAGAGCGCCGCCTTGTGGTGGCGGATGTCGCGGGTTCAAGTCCCGTTACTCACCCCAAGGGACTCCCGGATCCGCAGGTCGGATCCGGGAGTCTTTCTTTTCCGGGGCACCCGCGCCTCGGCTAGCGTGACCAGCATGGACTCCGCGCACGGCCCCGTCGGTCAACCCAGCCTGTCCACCTATGACGTCGTCATCGTCGGTGGTGGTCACAACGGCCTCACCGCGGCCGCCTACCTGGCCCGGTCGGGATTGTCGACGCTGGTGCTGGAACGGCTCGACGTCACCGGTGGCGCAGCGGTCTCCAAGCAGGCATTCGAGGGGTACGACGCCCGGGTGTCGCGGTTCTCCTACCTGGTCTCGCTGATGCCCGAGCAGATCGCCACGGACCTGGGCCTGGACCTCGAGCTCCGCTCCCGTTCCACCGCGAGCTTCACCCCCTATGCGCGCGACGGCCAGGCCCTCGGCCTGCTCGTCGAGCGCCCCGAGGGCGGCGCCACTCGCTCCTCGTTCGAGACCCTGACCGGGTCCGCTGAGGAGTACGAGACGTGGCAGACCTTCTATGCCGACGTCGAGAAGATGGCGGGCGTCATCGCACCGACCCTCCTCGACCCGTTGCTCCCCGAGTCCGAGATCGCCGCGCAGATCGATCCCACCACCTGGCGCCAGGTGGTCAAGGACCCGCTCGGCGCCGCGATCGAGAGTCGGTTCGGCGACGACCTGGTCCGGGGCGTGGTCGGCACGGACGCCCTGATCGGCACCTTCGCCGATCTGAACGACCCCAGCCTGATCCAGAACCGTTGCTTCCTCTATCACCTGATCGGCAACGGGACCGGCGAGTGGCGGGTTCCCGTCGGCGGCATGGGGGCACTCACCGATGCGCTGCGCAGGTCCGCGACCGAGGCCGGCGCCGAGGTGATCACCGGTGCCGGCGTCAGCGGCATCTCCAGCGACGGCTCGCACGCCGAGGTCACCTGGCACGACGGGTCGACGTACCACTCGGTGGCCGCGGGCCACGTCCTGTCCAACGTGGCGCCGTGGGTGCTGCGGATCCTCCTGGGCGAGGACGCCGAACCAGGGATCAAGCCGAGCGGCTCGCAGCTCAAGATCAACCTGCTCCTGGACCGTCTGCCGAAGCTGAAGTCCGGGGTGGACCCCGAGGTCGCCTTCGCCGGCACGCTGCACCTCTCGGAGGGCTACGAGCAACTGCGCAGGGCGTACGCCGAGGCCGCTGCCGGGCAGGTGCCCACCGAGATGCCGGGCGAGGTCTATTGTCACTCGCTCAGCGACCGCTCGATCCTCGGCTCGTTCCCGGGCCACACGCTGACCTACTTCGGGCTGCACACTCCGGAGGCACTCTTCGAGACCCCCGGGAACAAGGAGCTGGCCGTCGAGCGGGCCCTGGCCTCCCTGCAGCAGCACCTGGCCGAACCGCTCGAGGACTGCCTGGCCCGGGACCGCGCGGGCAACCCGTGCATCGAGGCCAAGGTCCCCCAGGACATCGAGGCGGAGCTCGCCATGCCCGGAGGCCACATCTTCCACGGCGATCTGGAGTGGCCATGGGCGAGCAACCGAGCCCTGCTCGACACTCCCGCGCAGCAGTGGGGCGTGGCCACGCACATCCCCAACGTGCTGCTGTGCGGCTCCGGAGCCCGCCGCGGTGGTGCGGTCTCCGGCCTCGGCGGCCACAACGCAGCACGGGCGGTCCTGGCGGTCCGCTGACCTCAGGCCTGGCGGGACATCACGGCTAGGGCAGCTCGCCGCTGAGGCGGCGGTGCCGCTCGGCACTGGACTCGTTGAGCCCGGTGATCTCCACCGTCTTGCCTTTGCGTTCATACTTCGTGGTGATGGCGTCCAGCGAGGCGACCGTGGACGCGTCCCAGATGTGGGAACCACGCAGGTCGATGACGACCCGGTCGGGGTCGTGGGCATAGTCGAACTGGGTGTAGAGGTCGTTGCTCGAGGCGAAGAACAGCTCTCCGGTGACCCGATAGACCGCAGTGGCGCCGTGCTCGTCCTCGACGATCTCGCGGTGGGTCTGGGTCAGGTGCGCCACCCGCCGCGCGAACAGGGTCATCGCGACCAGGACCCCGACAGCGACGCCGATGGCGAGGTTGTGCGTGGTCACGGTCACCACGACGGTGGAGAGCATCACGAGGGTCTCCGACCTGGGCATCCGTCGCAGCGTGCTCGACCGGATCGAGTGCCAGTCGAAGGTGCCGACCGAGACCATGATCATCACCGCAACCAGGGCTGCCATCGGGATGATCGCGACGACGTCGCCGAACCCGACGACCAGGATCAGCAGGAAGACACCGGCCAGGAACGTGGACAGGCGGGTGCGGGCACCCGAGACCTTCACGTTGATCATCGTCTGGCCGATCATCGCGCAACCGCCCATGCCGCCGAAGAAGCCGGTGATCAGGTTGGCGCCGCCCTGGCCCCAGGCCTCGCGGGTCTTGTCCGAGTGCGTGTCGGTGATGTCGTCGACGAGCTTGGCCGTCAGCAGCGACTCCAGGAGGCCGACCAGGGCCATCGCGAGGGCAAAGGGAGCAATGATCTGCAGCGTCTCCAGGTTCCACGGCACATCGGGGAAGAACCAGGTGGGAAGGCTGTCGGGCAGCTCGCCCTCGTCCCCGACATCGGGTACGTCGAGTGCGGCCAGGACCGTGAAGGCGGTGAGTGCCACGATCGCGACCAGCGGGGCGGGGACGACCCTGCTGACCCGCGGGAGCCCGACGATGAGCGCGAGCCCGACCGCGATCATCGGATAGACGGCCCACGGTACGTCGACCATGTGGTCGATCTGGGCCTCGAATACGAGGATCGCCAACGCGTTGACGAAGCCGACCATGACCGAGCGCGGGATGAACCGCATCAGCTTGGCCACGCCGGCCAACGCCAGCACGACCTGGATCACTCCACCGAGGAGCACAGTGGCAATCAGGTAGTCATAGCCGTGCTCGCGCATCACCGGCGCGATCACCAGCGCCACGGCACCGGTGGCGGCCGAGATCATTGCCGGGCGCCCGCCGAGGAACGAGATCGCCACGGCCATCGTGAACGAGGCGAACAGGCCGATGCGCGGATCGACACCGGCGATGATCGAGAACGAGATCGCCTCGGGGATCAGCGCGAGCGCCACGACCAGGCCACCGAGCACCTCGATGCGCAGCAGCCTCGGAGAGCGTAGGGCGGCGCGCACCGTGGGCTCCGACTCGCGGGACGACGTTGCGCTCAAGGGATCGGACTCCGTTCGTGGCAGGCGCTCGGGCAGCCACCGGCGCGCGGACTGGGCCGGCACACTCGACGACGGCCGAAATGCACCAGAGGCCGGCCCCGATCGGGACCGACCTCCGGTGGTCTGTACGGCATCAGGGACTCGAACCCCGAACCCGCTGATTAAGAGTCAGCTGCTCTGCCAATTGAGCTAATGCCGCTTGAAGCGAGAGCAACATTAGCAGTCAGTGGCCGAACGCAAAAATCGGGGCGACCACGGGTGTTCATCCGCCCTTCACGACCCGCTTCGTCACCTGCTGGGCAGCGATCTCTCGAGCCGTGAACGGGAACCTGACCCACTGCTCATTGGCGAACATCCGGGTCTGGTCCTGCGACCACTTCGACCGCGGGTTCTCCGACTGCGAGTAGGTCAGGATCGTCCTGGCGTCCACGCCGGTCGCGGTGAACGTGACGGCCTGGATGTGCGAAGAGCCATAGGTCACCGGCCGGTAGGCGTCGCTGTTCTGCTCCGGCGTCACCGAGCTCAGCGCGTTGGCGTTGCCGGCCGCATGCGACCCGCCACCGATGCCGATCGGTGAGGCACCACGGTCGGCGGCGACCTGGAGCGAGCCCCAGGTCGCGTCCATCGGCGTGCCGGACTTCTGCAGCGCCTCGATCGCCTGCGTCATGGCTCGCACGACCTTGGCGTTCTTCGGGTCGAGCCCACGCGGCGTGTTCAGCGCGTCGTCGGCGGAGAAGGGGACCTTCCAGATCCCGGTGGCGGGCAACCGCTCGACGAACTCCTCGAAGATGTGGGTGCCCACGGAGCCCTTGTCGCTGCGTCCGTCCCAGGCCCTCAGGACCCGGCACGCCTCTCCCCCGCCGGCAGCCTGGCAGGTGGCGTCCAGGGCACCATCGGCGCGCGTCACCTCGGCCGTACGGGCGCGGTTCTCGTACTGGAACGCCGCGAACTTGGTGAACGAGAGCTTGCGGCCACCGGCGAGAGCCTCCTGCGGATAGGCGTTGACCATCTGGGTCCGGAAGCTGCGCACGCACCGCTCGCAGCCGATGATCTTGGAGAACCCCTCGAGGCGCTGCTGGGGGTTGGGCAGCCAGTAGGAGTCGTTGGCGTTGATCACCCAGTCCCGCCGATAGGCGTCGGGGAGGTTCTCGGGCCCCATCGCCCCGGGACGGACCCCCGGCGTGTTCGCCCAGGCGCACTGCTTGCCGGCCAGGGCACCGTTCAACCCCGGCAGGCCCGCCACCAGGAGCAGCAGGCTGCCGACCGGGGTGACGCAGCGGTTGATCATCGCGTTGGACACGTTCGGGACGACCGAGTGGTCGGCATAGACCACCGCGCCCTTGCGGTCGGCGGCGATCGTGTTCACCCACGGCATCCCGCCCTGCTTGTCCTGGCGCCGGATCAGGTCGCGCACGCTCGTGGCGCTGCCCATGTCCAAGAAGGTGTCGAGGGTCCGCAGCTGTTCGGCGTTGGCGTCACGGATCGCCCACAGGGTGGCCGCGCCCCAAGGCATCAACATGTCGGGGGCGTCGATGACATAGCCCTCCGTGGTGCGGAAGAGGTCTTCGCGCACCGTCGTGATCGAGCCGTCCGGCGCTCGCACCTTGACGTCCACGACCCGGCGCTCGAGCGGCTTGAGCCCCTTGCTGCCGAGATACATCTGGGTGCCCGGGATGGTGACATATTCGTATGGCGTGAACCGGTAGGCCGTCGAGACCGTGTGGCTCCATGCCACGTTCTTGTTGAAGCCGATGTTCACCGCGGGCGATCCCACCAGCGATGCACCCGCGACGTCGTACTCGCCGGGGATGGTCAGGTGCTGCTGGGTGAACCGGAAGCGGCCACGCCACGGGAAGTGCGGGTTGCCCAGCAGCATGCCGCGCCCGGTGCTGGACTTGTCGCCCCCGACGGCCGTGGCGTTGGAGCCGAAGGTGTGGGCCGGATCCTTGCCCAGCGCCGCGAGCACGGCGTCCTGGTCCACCCCACGGGCGGCCGCGGCGAGATCGGCCGGGGTCGGCAGCTTGGGCAGTCCCGGGACCTCCGGCAGGCCGGGATCGAGGATCGACGCCGGAGCGGCCGAGACGATCTGGTGGGTGAAGTGGCCGGTGGAGGCCATGATGTTGGCCAGGTAGAGGCCGTACCAGAGGTCGACCGGCGAGGCCTTGATGTCGAGGTACCGGGCGCCTCTGCACTCCGGGTCCGTGACCCCGTTGCGGCCACGCTCGGCGATCCAGGTGTTCAGGCCCGCGGTGTAGCCCTCGACCATCCGCTTCATCCGGGCACTGGGACCGCGCACCGGGTCGGTCAGGAGCTTCTCGACGACCTTGCGGTTGCGCATGTCGCCGACCAGCGTGTCGACCTCGAGGTTGCTGGCCGAGATCGCGACCTGGTCGTCGTAGTCGCCCGCGCCGAACCACAGCGAGCGCTCACCGCGCCCGGTGACCAAGGTGTCGGCGAGCGTGCAGATCGACGCCGAGGCGGCGGCGTACCCGCTTCCGAAGCCCAGCGATCCCCAGTCCTTGGCGACGATGTGCGGGATGCCGTGCTCGGTGGTGGTGATCGTGGCGGTGTACGCCGGACCGGCGGCCTCGGCGCCCGACGGTGGGAGGGTGCCCAGCAGGGGCACGACCAGGGCGATGGCCACGCCCGTGAACAGGGTCCTGCGCGAACCCGGGCGAACCTGCCAACGACGAATCTGCATGCTGCAACAACGACGGCCTGGCGGCCGACGTTATGCAGGTCACAGATAGAGGCCGGCGCCCTCGTCGGCGAGCCGGTCCGCGGCGACGGCGTGGACGTCGCGCTCCCGCATCACCACATAGACCTCGCCGTTGACCTCGACCTCGGCCTTCTCGTCCGGGTCGAACAGGACCCGGTCGCCCTTCTCGACCGCACGCGCGTGCGGTCCGACACCGACGACCCTCGACCAGGCCAGCCTGCGGCCGCCCATGGCAGCCGTTGCCGGGATGACGATGCCGCCGGCCGAGCGGCGTTCCCCGGACTCCTGGTCGAGCTCGACCAGGATCCGGTCGTGAAGCATCTTGATGGGGGTCTTGTCACTCACCGTCAGCGAGCGACCTTGCGCACGACCACGAACAGTGCGACCACACCGACCACACCGCCGACGACCTTCAGGATGTTGTCGGTGCGCGGCGCACCGGTCTGCGGGTCGACGAAGTGCGCCTTCACCGACGCGACCTCACGGCTGACGATGGTCTTGGGGCTCGCCCGGTGGACGAGCTGGTCGATCGTCTGAGCGAGGCGCTCGCGCGTCTCCTCGAGCTCGAGCTCGATCGCACTGATCTCCTTGGCCACGGTCAAACTCCTGGTTCGGCGGGGTGGGTCATTGCGGAAGGTTACCAATGGTGCGGGGATCGAATCCGAACGGCAGCTCCAGCCGGTTGGCGCGCATCAGCGCGTCGTCGGTCAGGACGTCGTACGTCGCCCCGTCGGCGACCACGACTCCCCCGTGCAGGATGACACTGCGCGAACACAGCTCCAGCGCATAGGGCAGGTCGTGGGTGACCATCAGCAAGGTCACCTCGAGCGAGCGCAGGATGTCGGCGAGCTCGCGGCGCGACGCGGGGTCGAGGTTGGAGGACGGCTCGTCGAGGACGAGGATCTCCGGCTCCATCACCAGGACCGTCGCCACCGCGACCCTGCGACGCTGACCGAAGGACAGATGGTGCGGTGGCCGGTCGACGAAGTCGGCCATGCCGACCCGGTCGAGGGCCTCCATCACCCGGCGGTCGAGCTCGGCGCCCTTGATCCCCAGGTTCGAGGGACCGAAGGCGACGTCCTGGCGGACGGTCGGCATGAAGAGCTGGTCATCGGGATCCTGGAAGACGATGCCGACCCGGCGACGGATCTCCTGCAGGTTCCGCTTCTCGACCGCCATTCCGCTGACCTGCACCGAACCGGCGCCTGCCGTGAGGATCCCGTTGAGGTGGAGGACCAGGGTGGTCTTGCCCGCACCGTTCGGTCCCAGCAGGGCAACGCGTTCACCCCGATGCACGTGCAGGTCGACACCGAAGAGGGCCTGGTGGCCGTCGGGATAGGCATGGGCCAGGCCACGCACGTCGAGGACAGGCGTGCTCACAGCTCCGGCATCCGTCCGGTGTAGCCACGCGAGAGCATCGCCAGGTGCATCCGCTCGCCGCGCTCGTAGGACCGGATGAACAAGGCGCCGAGGGTGCGGGCCAGGGTCGGCCAGTGCCGCGGCGACTTCGGGTCGCAGCCTCGTGAGCGCATGCCGACGACCATACGGCTCAGCTCGCCGGTGATGACGTCGAGGTAGCGGATCATGAAACCCATGATCGAGACCAGTTGCTCGGGCATGTGCAGTCGTCGCAGACCGCGCAGCAGGTCGACCGGGTCCGTGGTGGCGGCCAGGCTGAGCGAGGCCATCACGCCGAGGGTGGCCTTGACCAGGAAGGTGGCGCCTGCGACCAGGCCGGGCTGGGAGACGCTGACGCCCAGCACGTCGATGCGCTCACCGGTGGCGATGAACGGCATCAGCACGGCGAAGAGGACGAACGGCACTTCGATCAGCATCCGGCTCAGCATCCACAGCGGACGGATCCGGGCGGTGGCGATCACGCCCAGGACCACGGCGAGCCACACGACGTACAGCGGCCACCACTGGTGTGGCGTCGCCACGACGACGAGCATGAACCCGACCAGCACCAGCACCTTCAGGTGCGCGGGGACGCGGTGCACCGGCGTCGAGTGGTGGTGTGCGTCAGGCCCGTTGCCCAGCAGCCGGCCGTCGTGTCCGGCCGCCATGCTCAGGCCCTGCTGTCGGCGGAGCGTACGTCGTCGCCCGGGGCGTCTGCGTCGGCCTCGGCGTCAGCGTCCTCATCGTTGCCTCTGCGGCGCAGCACCAAGAAGAGGCCACCGGCCAGGGCGAGGACGACCAGGCACCCGATCACTCCGGCCAGCCCGCCGCTGAGCCGTTCGTTGTCGACTCCCTCGACGCCGTAGTCGGCGAGCGGGCTGTCCGCGGTCGCGGAGTCCTCGCCGGAGTCGAGGAAGCCGGTCTTCTCGGCGACGTGTTCGAGGCCGTCGGGGTGGGAGCTGGCATAGAAGCTGGCGACGCCGGCCAGCAGCAGGGACACCACGAGGAGGGTGACTAGGACGGAGCGGGACTTCATGCGGTGCTCGCCTTCCGGATCTCGAGGCTGCGCTCGGCCGTGACTCGTTTGGCACCGTGGACCAGGTCCGGTCGGGCCGCGGCAACCGCAGCCACCACGAGTCCGGTGATCACGGCCTCACCGATGCCGATGACCAGGTGCCAGGCGAGCATCGCGCCGAGCACCTTGTCGGTCTCCACCGGGGCGGTCCCACCGATGGCGAACAGGATGGTGAACGCGAGGGCTGCGGCCGGAACGCTGACCAGCGCGCCGATCGCGGCAGCCGGGGCGATGCTGGAGACCCGCTTGGGCAGCACTGCCCGGACGCCGGCGAAGACCAGCCACCCGGCGACGACACCGACCAGCGCCATCAGCGTGATGTTGGTGCCGAGCGCGGTGATGCCACCGTCGGCCATCAACAGGGCCTGCACGAGCAGCACGACGCTGATGCACAGTACAGCGGTGTAGGGCCCGGCCAGGACCGCGGCGAGCACGCCTCCGAGCAGGTGGCCGCTGGTGCCGCCGGCGACCGGGAAGTTGATCATCTGCCCAGCGAAGACGAAGGTGGCGACGAGTCCTGCCAGCGGGGCGGTACGGTCATCGAGTTCCCGACGCGCACCGCGCAGGGCCACCGCGACGCCGGCAACGGCTATCACTCCGGTGGCCACCGAGGTGGGTGCGTCGAGGAAGCCATCTGGAACGTGCATGCTGAGCACATTACGTCATTGCAAATCGTTTGCAACAAGGAGATCCCATGACCGAGCGCCTCTCCCCCGGAGACACCGCCCCCGACTTCACCCTGACCTCCGACACGGGCGAGCAGGTGTCCCTCGCCGACTATCGCGGTCGCAAGGTCATCGTCTACTTCTACCCGTCGGCGATGACCCCTGGCTGCACCAAGCAGGCCTGCGACTTCACCGAGTCCCTCGACTCGCTGAAGGTGGCCGGCTATGACGTCATCGGCATCTCGCCGGACAAGCCCGAGAAGCTCGCCAAGTTCCGCCAGCGCGACTCGCTGACCATCACGCTCCTCTCGGACCCCGAGAAGTCCGTGCTCACGTCGTACGCCGCATTCGGCGAGAAGAAGCTCTACGGCAAGGTCGTCGAGGGAGTCATCCGTAGCACCTTCGCGATCGACGAGGAGGGCGTGATCACCCTCGCCCTCTACAACGTGCGTGCCACCGGCCACGTCGCCAAGCTGCACAAGGACCTGCACCTGGCCTGAGGTTCACCGGGAGAGGGTTTCACTGGGCGCCGGGACGGGCAGATGCCTGTCAGCGCCTGCCTGCGCGCCAACTAGGATGTCGCAGTGCGCCGGAGTGGTGGAATTGGCAGACACGCAGGTTTTAGGTACCTGTGCTCTAGGGCGTGGGGGTTCAAGTCCCCCCTCCGGCACCAGAACCAAAACAGGAGTGAATCGTGAGTTATCAGCAGCCCCAGCCCAGCAAGACGAACACCGGCCTGATTGCCGCTCTCGTCGCCCTGGTCCTCGTCATCGCCGGGGTGGGCATCGCCCTGGTGGTCACCTTGTCGGGCAACGACAACGACGACAAGGGCTCTGACGACAACACGAGCAGTGAACCGTCGAGCGACTCGACGCCCTCGCCCAGCGAGTCCCCCTCGACCCCGAGTCCCACCCCGGACGGTCCGGCCGTGACCGGGCAGGACTATTCCTATGCACTTCCCGACGGCTGGTCCGACGTCTCCGACGACCCGAAGGCCGCCGCCGCGCCCACCATCGACACCGTCTCGGCATGGGGTGAGTCCCTCACCGGCTCCCGCGCCAACGTGATCGTGGAGGCCGGGTCGGCGATGGGGGCCACCGATCCCGAGCAGGCTCGCGAGAAGTGGAAGGCGACCATGGAGGCAGCGGTCAGCTCCAAGGGCGTCGAGATCCCCGACATCACGATCGCCGGGAAGAAGGCGATCGGCTATAAGTTCGAGACCACGAACGCCGGCGGAGTGGAGATCGTGCAATACGCCTACTACGCGATCAACGGTTCGATCGCCCACAGCATCGCCCTCTCGGCGCCTGAGAACGACGCCGACGCGGCGCGCTCAGCCTTCGACAAGATGCTCGCCTCCTGGACCTGGACCCAGTGAGCTCGAACCAGCCCCCTCCCGGTGGCGGATGGGGACATCCTCCCCAAGGCGGTCAGCCGGGTCAGCCGGCGTGGGGCTCCTCGAGCCAGCCGGGCCAGGGTCAACCCGGCCCGGGCCAGCCCGCGTGGGGACAGCCAACTCCTGGACAGTCATCGTGGGGTCAGCCAGCTTGGGGCCAACCCGGACAGCAGCCGCCGTACCCCGGTCCCTCTGGTCCCGGTGGCCCCGGTGGTCCCGCCCCGCGCGGGACCTCGAAGGTCGGCCTGGTCGTCGCCATCGTGGCCCTCGTGCTCGTCGTCGTCGCGGTGATGGTCGCCCTGGTGGTGACCCTGACCGGCGACGACAGCGACGACTCCGCCCGCGACCCCGGGCAGGACTCCAGCCAGACGCCGACCGACCCAGACAGTGCGCCGGACGGTGCGTCAGACAACGCCTCCGACGGCGCGAGCCCGTCGCCCGCGCCGGAGTCGTCTGCACCCTCGGACGGGCCGACCTCGACCAGCGCAGACGGCCGAATGACCGGCACCCTCTACAGCTATCAGATCCCGTCGGGTTGGAACGACATCACCAAGGACATGGCCGACCAGCCCACGGTCGACACCGTCTCCGGCGATGGTGAGGGCCTCTACTCGTCCCAGGAGAGCCTGATCGTCGAGCTGGGCTCGACCTTCGGCAAGCCCAATGCCCAAGCGCTGAAGGACACCTGGAAGAAGACGCTTACCGGCGGCAACTCCACGGTCAAGGTCGTGGACACCAAGGACGCGACCATCGACGGCAAGCCCGCGGTCACCGTCCGACTCGAGCACGAGAAGGTCGGTGACATGCAGACGGTCCAGTACGGCTGGCTGCTGATCGTGGACGGGAAGGCGGTCAGCATCGTGCTGACCACCACCGATCCGGACAAGTCCCAATCGATGCAGACCGGCCAGGACATCCTGAAGTCCTGGACGTGGAACTGACAGATCTGCGAAGTTCGCCCGGCAGCGTCCGGATTGCCCTAGTGTCTGGCAATGGACTCCGCGCTGACCACGATCGGCCTGCCCATCGCCCTCGGCATCATCATGCTCGGGCTGGGACTGGACCTCACCCTGGCCGACTTCCGACGGGTCGCCCGTCACCCGCGGGCCGTCGCGGTGGCGCTGGGCTGCCAGATCCTGCTCCTGCCCGCGCTCTGCTTCGGCCTGGTCGTGCTGCTCGACCTGCCGGCCCTGCTCGGCATCGGCATGCTGCTGCTCGCGGCCTCCCCCGGCGGCACCACGGCGAACCTGTTCAGCCATCTCTTCAAGGGCGACGTCGCGCTCAACATCACCCTGACCGCGCTCAACTCCGTGATCGCAGTGATCACCCTTCCGGTGATCACCGGCCTGGCGATCAACTACTACGACCGCGGTGACTCGGTCTCGATGCCGCTGATCGAGGTGGTGAAGGTCTTCGCCCTGATCCTCGTCCCGGTCGGGATCGGGATGCTGATCAAGGCCCGGCTCCCGGAGTTCGCAGCGTCCATGGACAGGCCTGTGCGGATCGGCTCGGCCGTGATCCTCGCAATCCTGATCGTCGGCATCCTGGCCGACCAGGCCGAGAACGTCGGTGACTACCTGGCCAAGGTCGGGCTGGCCGCCGGCCTCTTCTGTGCCCTGAGCCTGCTGATCGGGTACGCCGTACCTCGCGCGTTCGGGATCGTCGAAGGTCAGGCGATCGCCTCGTCGATGGAGATCGGCGTGCACAACGCCACCCTCGCCATCTTCGTTGCCGTCGAGGTGCTCGACGAGGTCGAGATCTCGATCCCTGCGGCGGTCTACAGCCTGTTCATGTTCGCTTTCGCCACCCTGTGGGGGATGTTCATCAGCCGCCGCGTGGGCACCCGCAAGGACCCGGTCAGGGCCTGAGCCGATCAGGCCTGGAGCACCCGTGCCATCACCGGCGCGAGCTCGCGCATGGCCCTGCCCCGGTGCGAGATGGCGTCCTTCTCCTCGCGCGACAGCTCTGCCGTGGTGACGTCGTACCCCTCGGCGACGAAGAGCACGTCATAGCCGAAGCCACCCTCGCCGCGCACCTCGCGGATGATTCGGCCGTCCATCCGGCCCTCGACCACGTGCTCGCTCAGTGCCCCGTCGGCGCCCGGGACGCAGAACGCCACCGCACAGGTGAAGTGCGCTCCGCGACGCTCGTCGGGTACGTCGTACAGCTGCGCCAGCAGGAGCTCGTTGTTGCGCTGATCGCTCTTCGGGGGACCCGACCAACGCGCCGAGAGCACACCCGGCATGCCGTTGAGGGCATCCACGCAGAGCCCGGAGTCATCCGCGACCGCAGGCAGGCCGGTGGCAGCCACTGCCGCGCGAGCCTTCAGCAGGGCGTTCCCGGCGAAGTCGGGCTGGTCCTCCACCGGCTCGTCATAGGTGTCGACGTCGTCGAGGCCGAGCACTCTGATCCCCGCAACGAGCGGGGACAGGATGCGCTCCATCTCGGCGAGCTTCTTGGCGTTGCGCGAGGCGAGGAAGACCTGCCGCTGACTGGCCTCAGCCATTCGCAAGGGCCTCGGCCTGCAACCGGGTCAGGTCCGCGCATCCCTTCTCGCCGAGGCCGAGGAGTGCGTCGAGCTCGGCGCGATCGAACGGCGCCCCCTCGGCGGTGCCCTGGACCTCGATGAACGAGCCGGTGCCGGTCATCACGATGTTCATGTCGGTCTCGGCGCGCACGTCCTCCTCATAGGGCAGGTCGAGACGTGGGACGCCGTCGATGATGCCGACGCTGACCGCCGCGACCGAACCGGTCAGGGCGGCCTGGACACCGAGGTGGGCGCAGGCGTCAGCCAGTGCCACATAGGCGCCGGTGATCGCGGCCGTGCGGGTGCCGCCGTCTGCCTGGAGCACGTCGCAGTCCAGCTGGATGGTGTTCTCGCCGAGGGCCTCATAATCGATGACCGCGCGCAGTGAGCGGCCGATCAACCGGGAGATCTCGTGGGTGCGTCCACCGATCCGTCCCTTGACGGACTCGCGGTCGGAGCGGGTGTTCGTCGAGGCCGGGAGCATGGCATATTCCGCGGTCACCCAACCGAGGCCGGAACCCTTGCGCCAGCGCGGCACCCCGGTGGAGGCCGAGGCGGCACAGAGCACACGGGTGCGACCGAACTCGACCAGCACCGACCCGGCGGGGTGGTCCAGCCATTTCCGGGTGATCTTGATCGGGCGGAGCTCGTCGTCGGCGCGGCCGTCGGCACGTGTAGTCATGCCGCGGACACTACCGACCGCGTTGAGGTCGCAACCACCGGGCGTGGCTGCGGACGCGCGACGGCCGGTCCCCTCTGGTGGCGGACCGGCCATCGCCTCGTCGCTGTGACCCTCAGGTCACTTGATCTCCATACGGGTCACCCGGAACCAGCCGAGAGCCATCGGAAGTGCGATCCAGAGCAGGGCCCCGACACCGATCTGGGCCCAGTCCTTGCCGCTGACGCCGTTGGGATCGAAGAGCATGCTGGATGAGGTGCTGAGATCGAACCACAGGAGCGCGTCCCTGGCGGAGGTCCAGATCGCCGTCACGATGCTCACGACGGTCGGCACGGCGAAGTAGGCAACGATCGCGAAGGCACTGTTCAGCAGCGCCACACCGAAGGCATAGCCCCACAGCCCACCGATGACCAGGGCCAGGATGACGCGAGCCATGTAGGGAAGCGTGACGTCCTGCCACGGGTCGTCGGCGCCGGCGATCGGGGTCAGCACCGCTGCCACGGCCACTGCGATCGCGAAGGCGGCCAGCACGAACAGGACCGCGGCGAGCAGCTTGGCGCCCAGCACCTTGCTCCGGTGCGGGACCTGGGCGAAGGTGACCAGGCCGGTGCGCTGTCCCCATTCCTGGGTGACCAGGAGGACGGCCAGCACCGGCAGCAGGATCCCCTGCGGCATCGCGGAGAACTGCAGGAACGCCAGGAACGGCAGGTCATCGCGGTCCCCGAAGATCAGGAACAGCGTGTTGATCAGGACGGTGATCACGCCGATGGCGATCAGCAGCCACAGCCCGGCTCGGGTGTCGGTCATCTTGCGGATCTCGACGCCGATCAGCGTCATCATCGACGGGCGTCGGCTCTGCGAGATGTCGATGTGGCCGGGCTCCAGCTCTGGTGTGGCAGTCGTCGCCGTGCTCATGCCTGGGCTCCTTCGGGGTAGGTCTCACGCTGGGTGTCCGCGGTCAGCTCGAGGAACAGATCCTCGAGGCCACCGTCGGCCAGCTTCAGCTCGACAAGGGTGATCTGGTGCTCGGCGGCGATCTTGCCGACCTGGACGCTCTCCGCCTCGACGCGGAATCCGTCGGCGACCGGGGTCGGGTCGAAGCCCGCGGCCTGCAAGGCCTCCACCAGCCGATCGGCCTCGAGGGCCCGGACGAAGGTGCCGCTGTCCTGCAGCAGCTCCTGGGGCGTGCCCTGTGCGACGATCCGGCCGCGGCCGATCATCACCAGCTCATCGGCGATCATCTGCACCTCGTGGAGCAGGTGGCTGGAGAGCAGCACGGTGCCGCCGCGGTCGGCGTACCCCTTGAGCAGGCCACGCATCCACCGGATCCCGGCCGGGTCGAGCCCGTTGGCGGGCTCGTCCAGGATCAGCACCTGCGGGTCGCCCATCAGGGCGTTGGCGATGCCGAGTCGCTGTCGCATGCCGAGGCTGTAGTTCTTGACCCGACGCTTTGACTCGACCTCGGTCAGGGACACGAGGGAGAGCATCTCGTCGACTCGCGTCGACGGCAGGCCCATCGTTGCGGCGCTCAACGCGAGCACCTCGCGACCCGTCCGGCCAGCGTGCTGGGCCGAGGCGTCCAGCAGGACGCCCACGTGTCGCGCGGGGTTGGGGATGTCCATGTAGTCGTGGCCGCCAATGGTCACGGAGCCGCGGTCCGCCTTGGTGAGCCCCACCATGATCCGCATGCTGGTGCTCTTGCCGGCACCGTTGGGACCGAGGAAGCCGGTGACGCGGCCGGGTTGGGCCACGAAGCTGATGTCGTCGACGGCGGTGAAGCCGCCGTACTTCTTGGTGAGATTCTCGACCTTGATCATGGCACCCAGCCTGTCGCAGATCGATGCCAAGGGCATCAGCCGCCGGGATGCACTCTGTTCGACCAAAGTAGGGGGCGTTGCGCGACTGCAGGAGCGGGCGTCGCCACACCGCCGCACCCTAGTCTTGCCGGGTGCCCACCCCGTCCTCCTACCAGCCGGCGTTGACCCGATGGTCCAGCTTCTGGCGCTACCTGGGCGCGCTCGCGATCTCCGCGGTGGCGACGGCCACCTACGTCGAGGTCGACCTCGGCGACACCCTCAAGTGGCGGCTGTGGGTCGATGCGTCCCTGGGCCTGGTCAGCCTGCTGCTGGTCCACCGGCGTCGGAAGAATCCACTGTTCGTCGGGGTCGTCACCGGCCTTCTTGCCTCGTTCTCGGCGTCGGCCGCGGGACCGGCCACCCTGGCGGCGGTCTCGGTGGCCACCTCGCGCCGGTGGACGCCGATAGTCGCGGTCGGCATGGCGAACCTGGTCGGGGCACACGTCTTCTTGTGGTACCTCTCCGTGCCGGATGAGATCCCGCTCTGGATCAACGGCGTCATCAACGTCGTCGCCATCTCCGCGATCATGGGTTGGGGCATGTTCATCGGCTCCCGCCGCGAGCTGCTCTGGACGCTGAGGGACAGGGCCGAGCGTGCCGAGGCCGAGCGCGACCTGCGCTCAGACAAGGCCCGCGGGGACGAGCGGGCCCGGATCGCCCGGGAGATGCACGACGTCCTGGCCCACCGGATCTCGCAGGTCTCCATGCATGCAGGTGCGCTCGCCTTCCGCGAGGATCTCTCGGCCGCGCAGATGCGCTCCAGTGCAGGGGTGATCCAGGAGCAGGCCAACCTCGCACTGACCGACCTGCGCGCGGTGCTCGGCGTACTGCGCGATCCCGGCACCGGCGAGCTGCTCAGCAAGCCGCAGCCCGGCTTCGGCGACATCGAGGAGCTGATCGACGAGGCGCGTCTTGCCGGGATGAGCGTGGAGTACGCCGTCTCGTTGCCCGCCGAGGCGCAACTGCCCGAACGGGTGGGACGCACGCTCTATCGGATCGTCCAGGAGGGCCTGACCAATGCCCGCAAGCACGCTGCGGGCACCACGGTGTTCGTGCAGATCAGTGCCGACCCGGAGCAGGGCATCGACTTCGTGATGCGCAACCCACTCGGTTTCGGGACCTCCCCCGCGCCGGGCTCGCGGCTGGGCCTGATCGGGCTGACCGAACGCACCGAGTTGATCGGCGGCGAGCTCGAGCACCGCAAGGACGGTTCCATGTTCGTACTGCACGGATGGATACCGTGGTCCACGTGATTCGAGTCCTGATCGTCGACGACGACCCGCTGGTCCGCTCCGCGCTGGGGCTGATGATCGGAGGGCAGGGCGACATCGAGATCATCGGCGAGGCGGCCGACGGTGCCGCGGGAGTCCGCTCCGCGCGCAGGCAGCGACCTGACGTGGTGCTGATGGACATCCGGATGCCGACCCTCAACGGGCTCGAGGCGACCCGCCAGCTGCGTGACGAGAACGACCCACCCCACGTGATCGTGCTGACCACGTTCGACGCCGACGACTACGTCCTCGAGGCCATCGCCGCTGGTGCGGACGGGTTCATCCTCAAGGACACTCCCCCGGCGGAGATCGTCGCAGCGATCCGCAAGGTCGCTGCCGGGGAGCCGATGCTCTCACCGTCGGTGACGGCGACCCTGATCCGACAGGTCCGCAGCGAGTCCCCCGACCGCCGGTCCACCCACGCCCAGGTGCGTCTCGACAAGCTCACCGAGCGCGAGCGCGAGGTCGCCGTGGCCGTCGGGCGTGGATTGAGCAACGCCGACATCGCTCGTGAGCTCTATCTGTCCGTCCCTACGGTCAAGGCGCACGTCTCGCGGCTCTTCGACAAGCTGGAGGTCAGCAACCGGGTGCAGATCGCGATCTGTGTCCATGACGCCGGCCTGGGTTGAGGACGCGGGCCGACTGGGTCCCGATGCGGCCCGAGTTCGCCGTACTTCCTGTCCCGAGTCCGCGACCGGCGAGTTGATAGCGTTTCGGTGTGATCGATCCAGGACCCGTGCTGGTGGACCACCGCGAGCGGAACAGCCCGATTCCAGAGGCCCTGAGCGCCGCGGGACTGGACGTCCGGCTGACCGATCTTCCGGTGGGCGACTATGTGTTCGGGCCCGGACTGGCCATTGAGCGCAAGGGTCCCCATGACTTGGGGGCATCGATCCGCGATGGGCGGATCTTCGATCAGGCAGTGCGGTTGCAGTCCGCCTTCTCCCAAGCCGTGCTGTTGCTGGAGGGTGAGCCGCGCGGCATCGCCGAGGACGCCTGGCGCGGTGCCGTGTGTCGACTGATCGAGGACGGGTTCACCGTCCTGCACAGCCTGGACGCCGAGGACAGCGCGGCATGGCTCGTCCGCCTCGCGAAGCGTGCCCGCCGCGCCGGACCGACCATCCACACCGTGGGCCCGCGCCGCGCACCTCGACACCCCTCGGCCCAGGCCGAGGCGATGCTCTCGGTGGTTCCCGGGATCAGCGCCGCCATGGCCCGCAGCCTGCTCGCCGCCCATGGCAGCCTTGCCTCGGTCGCTGCAGCCGCGCCCGAGGGCCTGCGGCATCATCCCGGCATCGGTCGGGTGCGTGCGACTCGCCTTGCCGAGGCCCTGCACGGTGAGTTCGTGGCGCCCGTTGATCGCGACCCGGAGCCCGCCCGGCCTTCGCGCACGGAGCGCGCGCCACGTCGCTGGATCCTCACCGGCCCGATTCCCGAGGCGGAGGTGCAGTCGTTCGACCGTCGCGCGATCGCCCTGCGCGCACTGGGCTCCAGCGTCGATGGCACCCAGCTGATCGACGGACTCACCGGCGAGGTGGTCGCCACCGCCGGCGAGGCGGCAGGCTAGTCACAGCTCGGCCGAGCGCGGTTGGCGCACACTCTCCCCCCGTCGAGTCGGCAGTTGTTGACGCCCACGGTGGTCAACAACTGCCGGGTCGACGGGTCGGGGTGTCAACAACTGCCGGGTCGACGGGTCGGGTCAGAGGTCGTACGTCGCACCCGTGCGGGCCATGTCGAGCGGACCGTCCCAGATGCTCTTCGCCTCGTCCAGCGCGATCTGCCGGTCGTGCCACGGCGGAATGTGGGTGAGCACGAGATGACCGGCGCCGGCACGCTGGGCGAGCTCGGCGACCTCGACCCCGGTCAGGTGCAGGTCCTCGGGGTTCTCGTCGCCGTCGCAGAACGCGGCTTCGGCGAGCAGGAGGTCTGCCCCGTCGGCGGCCCGGTCCAGTCCCTCGCACGGTCCGCAGTCGCCGGTGTAGACGAGCAGCTTCTCCTGCGCGGTCACGCGCAGCGAATAGGCAGGCACGGGGTGCACGACCTCGACCGCCTCGACGGTGAACGGTCCGAACTCGAAGGTCCCGAGCGGATAGGTGCGGAAGTCGAACTCCTCGTGCATCCCCGGGCCCAGCGGCAGGTCGTAGGAGACCGCCAGCCGGTCGGCGGTGCCGGGTGGGCCCCAGACCGGGATCTGCGGCTGGGCGCCGGTCGGGTGATATTTCCGCATCACGTAGTAGCCGCAGAGGTCCATGAAGTGATCCGCGTGCAGGTGGCTGAGGAAGACCGCGTCGATGCTCAGCGGATCGACGTGGTTGTGCAGCTCGCCGAGTGCGCCGTTGCCCAGGTCGAGCAGGATCCGCCAGGTGCGCGTCTCCCCGTGCTCGTCGGTCCAGTCCTGCTCGACGAGATAGCAGCTGGCAGGAGAGTCCGGCCCGGGATAGGAACCGGAGCAACCGATGACCGTCAGCCTCATGGGCGCACTCCTGCGAAAGGGGCGGTCCCGGCGATCTGGCCAGCCCCGGCGACCTGCCTCGGCCCGGCGAACGGTCCTGCCCCGGCGAACTGGCCGGCAGAGTGCAGCTCCGGACCGAGGAACCTCCGCCCGATGCTCTCGAACTCATCGGGCCGGCCCGTGGTCAGGAACTGGTGGCTGGGCTCGCCCGAGGCCGCGGCGAGATCGTTGCGCACCAGAAGCTTGTAGACGTCCTTCGCGCACTCCTCGGCACTACTCACCAACGTCACCTGGTCACCCATCACATAGGAGATGACACCAGTCAGCAGCGGATAATGGGTGCACCCCAGGATCAGCGTGTCGACGCCGTCGGAGATCAGCGGGTCGAGATAGTCGTGCGCGGCCTCGATCAGCTCGGGCCCGCCAGTGACCCCGCGCTCGACGAAGTCGACGAACAGCGGGCATGCCCGGGTGAGCAGCTCGACGTGCGGAGCCGCCGCGAACGCGTCCTCATAGGCCATCGACTCGGCGGTCGCAGTGGTACAGATGACGCCGATCCGACCGGTGCGGCTGGCCGCGACGGCGCGACGGGTGGCCGGCAGGATCACCTCGACCACGGGCACGTCATAGCGTTCCCGGGCGTCACGGAGCATCGCCGCGCTGGCACTGTTGCAGGCGATCACCAGTGCCTTGACGCCCTGGTCGACGAGGTGGTCGAGGCATTCGAGCGCATATTCACGCACCTCGCCGATCCGCTTCGAGCCATAGGGCGCCCGCGCAGTGTCGCCGAGATAGAGGATCGACTCGTGCGGAAGCTGGTCGATGACTGACCGGGCGACGGTCAGTCCACCGAAGCCGGAGTCGAAGATGCCAATGGGTCGGTCAGCCACAGTCGACCAATCTAGACGCTCACCCCAACGGACGCCGCACATGGCGATCCATGTCACTGTGGAGTGCCGCTTCAGGCCTCAGGCCCAGAGCTGTCCCTCGAGGCGGTCCTCGGCCTCGTCGATGGTGCCCTCGTAGGCGCCGGTGGAGAGATATTTCCACCCGCCGTCGGCCACGACGAAGGCGATGTCCGCCGATTCCCCGGCCTTGACCGCCTTGGCGGCCTGGCCGATCGCGGCATGCAGGATCGCTCCCGAGGAGATGCCTGCGAAGATGCCCTCGAGCTCGAGCAGCTCACGGACACGGCGTACGGCGTCGCGCGGTCCCACCGAGAAGCGGGAGTCGATCAGGGACGCGTCATAGAGCTCGGGAACGAAGCCCTCGTCGAGGTTGCGCAGGCCATAGACGAGCTCGCCGTAGCGCGGCTCGGCGGCGACGATCTTGACCTCCGGCTTGGCCGTGCGGAAGAACCGGCTGACACCCATCAGGGTGCCGGTGGTGCCGAGCCCGGCGACGAAGTGGGTGATCGTGGGCAGGTCCTCGAGGATCTCGGGACCCGTGCCCTCCTCGTGGGCGAGCGCGTTGGCCGCGTTGCCGTACTGGTAGAGCATCACCCAGTCGGGGTGCTCCTCGCTCATCTTCTTGGCCACGCGCACGGCCTCGTTGGAGCCTCCGGCGGCGGGCGAGGAGAAGATCTCCGCACCCCACATCCGCAGCAGCAGGCGACGCTCCTCGGAGGTGTTCTCCGGCATCACGCAGACCAACCGGTAGCCCTTGAGCTTGGCTGCCATCGCCAGCGAGATCCCGGTGTTGCCCGAGGTCGGCTCGAGAATGGTGCAGCCGGGACGGAGCATTCCGTCCTTCTCGGCCTGTTCGATCATCTTCAGGCCCGGTCGGTCCTTGATCGAGCCGGTCGGGTTGCGGTCCTCGAGCTTGGCCCAGATGCGGACCTCGGTGCCGTTGGCCTGCACTCCCGGGGACAGCCGGGGAAGCCCGATCAGCGGCGTGCCGCCGACCGAGGCCAGGAGGTTGTCGAACCTCATCCGCCGGCGACTGCGGGCAGGACGACGACCTGATCACCGTCGTTGAGGGTGGCCTCGAGCCCACCGATGAAGCGGACGTCCTCGTCGTTGATGTAGACGTTGACGAAGCGACGCAGGTCGCTGCTGCCATCGTCCTTGGTGTCGAGGAGGCGCTCGCCGATTCCCGGGTGGTTCGCCTCGAGGTCGCCGATCAGTGCCGACAGGGTCTCGCCCTTGGCCTCGACGGCCTTCTCACCGTTGGTGTAGGTGCGCAGGATGGTGGGGATCCGGACCTCGATGGCCATCAGTCAATGCTCCTCATGAGCCAGTGCTCGTAGTGGTGATGGTGACCTCTTCCTCGGTCACCTCTCCGTCGATGATTCTGTAGGACCTGAACTCCACAGGGCCCTCGTTATTCCCGTGCTCCTTGGTGGAGACCAGCACGTAGTGCGCGTTCGGCTCGCTGGCCAGGCCGATGTCGGTACGACTCGGGTAGGCCTCCGTGGCGGTGTGCGAGTGGTAAACGACCACCGGCTCCTCGTCGCGATCCCACATCTGCTTGTAGAGCTCGAGCAGCTCGGTGCTGTCGAACTCATAGAACGTGGGGCTGCTCGCGGCGTTCAGCATCTCGATGTGTCGCTCGGGACGGTCGCTGCCCTCGGGGCCCGCGACGATGCCACAGGCCTCGTCGGGGTGGTCCCGCTTGGCGTGCGCGACGATGGCGTCGTACGTCGCTCGATCGATGTTCAGCACGACTCCCAGCGTAGGTGAGCGTGTCCGGATCCCGAGCACTCGCCCACTCCCCGGACCGGCCTGGTCACGCTCACATCCATTGGGCGGACGCGTGCGTCTCGTCTCATGGCGAGCCTTGGACTCCTCACGGCCTCACAAGTCGACGTACCCTGCAGCCATGGCTGAACTTGATCCTGCGCTCTCGCGCGTCTTCTCGACTGTCCTCGACCGCAACCCCGGTGAGGCCGAGTTCCACCAGGCTGTCCGCGAGGTCCTCGACACCCTGAACCCGGTGGTGGCACGTCACCCGGAATATGCCGAGGGCTCCATCATCGAGCGTCTGTGCGAGCCGGAACGGCAGATCATGTTCCGCGTGCCGTGGACCGATGACCAGGGCAACGTGAGGATCAACCGCGGTTTCCGGGTGGAGTTCAACTCCGCACTCGGGCCCTACAAGGGCGGCCTGCGCTTCCACCCGACGGTGAACCTCGGCATCGTGAAGTTCCTCGGCTTCGAGCAGATCTTCAAGAACGCTCTGACCGGTATGCCGATCGGTGGCGGCAAAGGTGGCTCGGACTTCGACCCGAAGGGTCGCAGCGACGCCGAAGTGATGCGCTTCTGCCAGTCGTTCATGACCGAGCTCTACCGCCACATCGGTGAGTACACCGACGTGCCGGCTGGTGACATCGGCGTCGGTGGCCGCGAGATCGGCTACCTCTTCGGCCAGTACAAGCGGATCACCAACCGCTATGAGTCCGGTGTGCTCACCGGCAAGGGCATCGGCTGGGGCGGTTCGCTGGTCCGCACCGAGGCGACCGGCTATGGCACCGTCTTCTTCACCCGCGAGATGCTCGCCACCCGTGGCCTCTCCCTGTCCGGACGCCGCGTGATCGTCTCCGGTTCGGGCAACGTGGCCATCTATGCCGCCGAGAAGGCCGCACAGCTGGGTGCGCAGGTCGTCGCCTGTTCCGACTCCGGCGGGTACGTCGTCGACGAGGCCGGCCTCGACATCGCGCTGCTCCGGGAGATCAAGGAGATCCGCCGCGGCCGCCTGACCGACTATGCCGCAGAGCGCGAGTCCGCCACCCACCATGCCGAGGGCTCGGTCTGGGACGTCCCGGCCGAGATCGCCCTCCCCTGCGCCACCCAGAACGAGCTCGACGGCTCCCACGCCAAGACTCTCGTCGCCAACGGTGTGCTCGCGATCGCCGAGGGCGCCAACATGCCGTGCACGCCCGAGGCCGTCTCGATCCTCGCCGAGAACAACGTGCTCTTCGCGCCCGGCAAGGCCGCGAACGCCGGTGGCGTGGCGACCTCCGCCCTGGAGATGCAGCAGAACGCCTCGCGGGACCGCTGGCACTTCGACCACACCGAGCAGCGCTTGGACCAGATCATGGTCGACGTGCACGCGCGGTGCGCCGAGGCGGCCGAGACCTACGACTGCCCGGGCAACTACGTGGCCGGCGCCAACATCACCAGCTTCATCCAGGTCTCCGACGCGATGCTCGCGCTGGGCGTCATCTGAGACGGGTCCCGGGGGCGCTCATACCTCGATGACCCCGCCGGGATTCGGGTCGTAGGAGGAGACGTAGGGCTGGCACCGGCTGAAGACGCCGTCGTACTTCCCTTCCTCGCGGTCCACCTCCTCGGCCTGCTTGCGCATCCTGGCGGTGATGTCACCGCGATCGGTGTCGTCGTAGTGGTCTGCGCAGATCTTCACCTTGTCGCCGGTCTCGTCGACGTAGAACGCGGTGCTGACCAGGACTTCTCTCAACGCTTCGTTGGCGTTGTCGAGACGGAGGAACGGGCCGTCCGCTCCGATGCCGAGCGCGGCGTCCTTGGTGAAGATCGACCGTGGGACGAAGCACGCGTGCGCCGCGCTGCGCATGTCATCGGCGGCCGGGTGGGTCGTCCGGGCGTAGTGCCGCAGCCTCGAGGTGTCCACCGTGAAACCGCGAGTGTTCGCGATGTCGCCCTTGTCGTCGGCGTCCAGCAACCTCGTGGCCCTGCCCGGGTGGAACGTGTGCGGTGAGCACTTGAGCTCCTGGAGGAGAGCATCCATCCGGTCGGCGACGTACTGCTCCTGGGTGAGCATCCCGCGGTTGATCGTGGACAGTTCTTCCTCGATCTTCGAGAAGACCTCATCCGGGGTTCCACCCATCGGAGCGGGTTCGACCGTTTCGTTCGGCAGGTTGCTCGCCGTCAGGCCGGCAGCACCCGCAGCTGTCGCGAGCGCGACGGCCCCGACCACCGGCACGGCGCAGGCGACGACGGTGGCGACTGCGGCGAAGATCTGAAGGCCGAGGATCGCGCCGCCGTTGTCCTGCGCCGGGGGCTCGATCGCCTCCATCCCGGCGAGGGCTCGCTCCGCCAGGTTGGCGACATCCGTGCGCGCCGCCTCACAGATGGCCCCTTCCTGCTCGAGCGCACCCTTGAGCAGGATGACCGCGTAGAACTTCGCTGCGGTGGTCTTGGGCAGGTCCTCGACGAAGGAGCGCCTGAAGCTGTCCGCGGCCGGTCCGTGCCAGCTCAGCAGCTCGTCATCGCCCCCGAGCAGGCGTCCGATGGAGCCGTTGGCCGGGGTCAGGGTCGAGTCGATGCCCTGGCTGGTGAAGTAGCCGGCGCTCAGCAACTCCGCAGGCGTGTCGTAGTTGGCCGACGCATCCTTGAAGAGTTCCGGATCGGGAATGCTCAGGAAGGGTGCAAAGGCGTCATAGATCTTGTTCGGCCACTTCGCGCGGATGGCGGCATATTCGGCCACCTCGTCCTCGGGATAGAGGAGCGAGTCCTCAGGGTCCTGCTCACGGCCGGCGAAACCCGGGTCCACCTCGTGGACCCACTCCCCCTCCCAGGTGAGTCGGATCGACGACATCCCGCCACGCTTCAGGAAGCTGTCGGGGTGGGAGAAGGTGGTGCCGAAGGATCCGTCCTTGAGTCCGTCGAGCAACCCTGCCGCGGAGTAGCGGGGCTCCCAGCCCGCCAACTCCATGTCCGCGGTGATGGCTGCGTCGACCAGTTGACTGAGGGTGTCGCAGATCTTCAAGTAGTCGACCATGGCCGAGATCCTTTGCCCGAGAGAAAGACTGACCCCCAGCATCTTCCCGGGCTGGCCCCACCCCAAACGGAGCCGCAGAGAACACGACGTACGACGTCAACAAGTGAGCCTTCGGGCATCAACAACTGACACTCGCGACGCGAGACCGACACTGCGTTTCAGTCCATCAGTGCTTGGACCAGCGTCTCCTGGAGATAGCCGACCCACTCGTAGATGTCGTGCGCCTGGGCCTCGGGGTCCTCGTCGGGCAGGGCGTACCACTTCTCCTCGTCACCGTCCTCGACGCCGAGGCGGGTGGCGAGGGCGAGGCGCAGGTCGGTGAAGGAGCGCATCCAGACCTCGGCCGTCGCCTCGTCGAGCTCCACGTCGAAGTGCAGCCCGTCCTCGGTCAGCTCCGGGGGCAGGCCTGCCTCCTCGAGTCCGTCGATGATCGCCACGGCGGCGCGGGCCTTGCCGTCGCGCAACGTCGACTCGGTGAACCGGCGGAACTCGCCCGCGGCCTCCTCGTCGTCGACATAGGCCGACGGGAAGAGTCGGGCCAGGACCGGATCCTCGGGTGCCGTGGTCGGACCGGAGAAGTCCATCAACGCCTCGAACGGATCCCTGTCGTCACTCGGGACGGCTGCCTCGTTGCGCAGCAGCTCGACCAGCTGCGAGGCGAGGGAGCGCAGCAGCTCGGCCTCGAACCCGGTGAAGTTGGCGATGATGTTGCCGCTACGGCGATGCCTGGCGAACCCGCTCACGAGCTCTTCTCCATCGTGGCCCACAGGCCATATTCGTGCATCGCCTGCACGTCGCGTTCCATCTCCTCGCGGGTGCCGGTCGAGACCACCGAGCGGCCGTCGTTGTGCACCTCGAGCATCAACTTCTCGCACTTCTTCTTGTCGTAGCCGAAGTACTTTCCGAACACGTAGGTCACGTAGGACATCAGGTTCACCGGGTCGTTCCAGACGATGGTCACCCACGGCTTGGCCAGGAAGGTGATCTCGTCCGGAGTCAGTGACTGGTCCACCGTGGGATCGGCATGGATCGGGCTCGCAGTTGACACTGCCCCATCGTGACACACCGCGAGCACGGTCCCTGACCACGATCTGCCAGAGTGTGAACGTGACCACGACACCGAGCGCGCCTTCTCCGGCGCCATCCACTGCGCTGCTCACCGACCACTACGAGCTGACCATGGTCCAGGCCGCCCTCAAGGCCGGCACCGCGGACCGCAGGAGCGTCTTCGAGCTCTTCCCGCGCCGGCTGCCGGAGGGCCGGCGCTATGGCGTCGTGGCCGGTGTCGGCCGCGCCCTGGACTCCTTCGAGCGGTTCCGGTTCGGCGACGCCGAGCTGGCGGTGCTGCGAGACGGGCAGGTCGTGGACGAGGCGACCCTGGACTGGTTGGCCGACTTCCGCTTCTCCGGAGACGTGTGGGGCTACGCCGAGGGTGAGGCCTACTTCCCCTACTCCCCGTTGATGATCGTGGAGTCCACGTTCGCCGAGGCGGTGATGCTCGAGACGCTCTTCCTCTCGATCTACAACCACGACTCGGCGATCGCCTCTGCCGCCTCGCGGATGACGATGGCGGCCGGCGAGCGGCCCTGCATCGAGATGGGCTCGCGGCGCACCCACGAGCTCTCGGCCGTGGCGGCCGCGCGGGCGGCGTACATCGCCGGCTTTGCGACCACCTCCAACCTCGCGGCGCGGCAGCGGTACGGCGTACCCACCGCAGGCACCTCGGCCCACAGCTTCACGCTCCTGCACGACAGCGAGGAGGACGCCTTCCGCGCGCAGGTCGCCTCGCTCGGCACCGGCACCTCCCTGCTCGTCGACACCTATGACATCGCGGAAGCGGTCCGACTCGGGGTGGAGATCGCCGGCCCGGAGCTGGGCGCAGTGCGGATCGACTCGGGTGACCTCGGCGTGATGGCCCACAAGGTCCGCGACCTGCTCGACTCGCTGGGCGCGACCGAGACCCGGATCGTGGTCACCAGCGACCTGGACGAGCACGCCATCGCCTCACTCGCCGCGGCCCCGGTCGACGGCTATGGGGTGGGCACCCAGCTGGTCACCGGCAGCGGCCATCCGACCTGCGGCTTCGTCTACAAGCTGGTGGCCCGCGAGGGCGACGACGGCGAGATGGTCGCGGTCGCGAAGAAGAGCAAGGACAAGATCTCGATCGGTGGGCGCAAGTATGCGCTGCGCCGACGCAACGCCAAGGGTGTCGCCGAGGCCGAGGTGGTGGGGATCGGCGAGGCGCCCCTCGACGACGGCGACGACCGAGCCCTCCTGGTCCCGCTGGTCCGGGGCGGGGAGGTCGTCGGGCGCGAGTCACTCGACGCCGCGCGAGAGCGCCACCTGGCCTCGCGCAACGAGCTCCCGCTGGCCGCTCAGATGCTGTCGAAGGGTGAGCCGGTCATCGGGACCCAGCACGTCTGAGGCGTGAGCATCGCGCTCAGACGGTGATGCCGGCCTCGTGCATCTCGATCAGGGCGGCCTGGGTGGACTCAGGCGCAACGCCGGCACAAAGATCGGGCAGCAGGCGTACGGCGAAGCCGCTCTTCACCGCGTCCAGAGCGGTGGCACGCACGCAGTAGTCGGTCGCGATGCCGCACACGTCCACCTCGGTGACGCCCTGTGCGCGCAACCACGTGGCCAGGTCCTGGTCGTCGCCGTTCTTGCCCTCGAAGCCGGAATAAGCCGCTTCGTATTCGCCCTTGAGGAAGATCGCGTCGAAGGGCTGCGGGTCGAGGTTGGGGTGGAATGCCTCACCATCGGTGCCCACCTTGCAGTGCACCGGCCAGGACTCCTTGTAGTCCGGCTCGGTGCCGCGGGGTGCCCAGTGCGCACCCGGGTCGATGTGGTGGTCCTTGGTGGCCACCGCATGCGACCACTCGGGGGCATCGGCGGCCTTGCTCGACCACGCGTGGAGCAGCGCTCCCACGTCGTGCGCCACCTGCGCGCCACCGGCGACGGCGAGCGATCCGCCCTCGCAGAAGTCATTCTGGACGTCCACCACGATCAGTGCCCGGGTCATGTCCCCACCCTAGCCCGCGGGGTGCTCACGACACACGGACGAGATTCACTCCCCCGTGAACGTCGGGTGGCGCTTCTCGGAGAAGGCCCGCATCCCCTCGGCGACATCTGCGGTGCCGAGCAGCATCGTCTGGGTGGTCCGCTCGCTCTCCAGCGCCGCGTCGAGCGTACCCAGGGTCGCCGCGTTCACCGAGCGCTTGGTGGCAGCCTGGGCCAGCGGCGCACCGTGGCTTAGTCGCTTGGCCAGCTTGGCCAGGACGTCGTCGTACTCCTCGTCGGTGACCAAGTGTGAGACCAACCCGGCCTCGAACGCCTCGGCCGCTCCGAGTGGTTCGGCGAGCAGCGCCAGCCGCATGGTCCGAGCGCGCCCGATCGCGGAGGCCACGGTCACGCTGGCACCCCCATCGGGCATCAGCCCGACGCGGGCGAAGGCGAGAAGGAAGGCCGCCGATTCCTTGCAGACCTGGAGGTCGCAGGCGAGTGCGGCCGAGAGGCCGACGCCCGCCGCGATGCCGTTAACCCCAGCCACTACGGGCTTGTCGCAGTTGACGATCGCGCGGATCAGCCGGTTGGCGGCGTCCAGGGCGCGCACGTCGAACCGCTCGTGCGCGTTCTCCCCGCCGATGTCGGCACCGGTGCTGAACGCAGGCCCGGTGCCGGTGAGGACCACGACGCGTACGTCGTCGCGCGCGCTGGCTTCCTCGAGGAGCCGGGAGGTCTCGAGCACCATCTCCCCGGAGAAGGCATTGAAGGCCTCGGGGCGGTCGAAACGGATGGTCAGGATGGCGTCGGAATTCGTCACGACAAGACCTGGTGTGCTCATGGCGCATCACCCTAGCGGTGGGCCTATGGCATCGTTTGGCCAATGCGCGACAGCTCTGGTCCGAGACGATGATGTGGTCCTCAGGACCGCTCGCCGAGCTGAACTTCCGGTGGTACTTCCTGGCTCGCACGGTGAACATGATCGGCGGCACGATGGCCTCGGTCGCGCTAGCGTTCGCTGTCCTCGAGATCAGTGACTCGCCCGCGGCGCTGGGCCAGGTCCTGGCCGCCAACAGCATCCCAATGGTGGTCTTCCTGCTGATCGGCGGCGTGATCGCGGATCGCTTCAACCGGGCCACCCTGATGCGGGTCTGCAACCTGCTTGCCGGCCTCAGCCAGGGGGCGAGCGCGATCCTGGTCCTCACCGGTCGCGCCGAGCTGTGGCACCTGGTCGCGCTGAGCGCGCTCAACGGAACCGTCTTCGCGGTCAGCCTGCCGGCAATGTCGAGCGTGCTGCCGCAGCTGGTGCCCCGCGAGCACCTCCAGCAGGCCAACGTGCTGGTCTCGATGATGCGCGGCGCGTTGACCATCTTGGGCCCTTCGACGGCAGGAGTGATCGTGGTTGCCTTCAGCCCCGGTTGGGCCCTGGCGGTCGATGCCGCATCGTGGCTGCTGTCAGCGGCGATCCTGCTGGGGGTTCGCATCCCCAGCCGGCTGCGAGGCTCGAGCCCCACGTCGACATTGGCAGATCTCAAGGCTGGCTGGTCCCTGTTCATCGGCCACACCTGGTTGTGGGTCGTCGTGCTCGCCTTCGGTGCGCTCAACGCGATCCACGCCGGCGCCTGGTCGACGCTCGGGCCGGCCCTGGCGAAGGACACGATCGGCGAACGCGGTTGGGGGCTTGCCCTCTCCGCCGAGGCAGCGGGATTGCTGCTGATGACGGTGATCCTGCTCAAGGCGAGGTTCCAGCGGCCCCTGCTCGCAGGCATGCTCGGATGCTCTTTGTTCAGCCTGCCCCTGGTGGCGCTCGGGCTCGATCCCTCACTCGTGGTCATCCTCGTCGCGGCGTTCATCGCCGGGATGGGCATGGAGATCTTCGGGATCGGCTGGAACCTGGCGATGCAGGAGAACATCGATGAGTCGATGCTCTCGCGCGCCTACTCCTACGACATGCTCGGATCCTTCGTCGCCATTCCGGTGGGACAACTGCTCTTCGGTCCGCTCGGCGAGCGGTGGGGCGTGCAGGACGTGATCCTGTGGGCCGGTGTCGCCTATGCCGCGATCTGCCTGCTCACCCTGACCAGCGCGTCGGTGCGCAGGCTGAGCCGAGGCGAGGTCAGCACCACTTCCGCGCCAGCGTCGTGACGACGTTGAAGTTGCGGTTGGTCGCGACCCCGAGGAACTTCTCGGTGCGAAGCGGGTCAGCCACACCATCCTGATAGCCCTCGACGAGCAGCAGGTGGCAGGCACGGCCGCGGATCACGGCCCGGTGGCCGCCCTTGTCGAGTGCATGCACCGCCTCGACGGCGTCGGCGTCAGGCTCCTGCTTGAGCAGCCAGATGTAGTGGCGCGCCAGCTCGGGTGAGGTCAGCTCCTCCGCGTCGCGAGCGACCGCGGCGAGCTCCGTCGTACTGAACACGATCGTCGGGACCTCGAAGCCCCGGTCGGTAAGGAATGCCGCCTCGAGCTTCGCCTCGATCCGCTCACGCGATCGCATCGCGGTGGAGAGCCGCACGTTGCCGGTGTTGATGTGCGTCTCCACGTCGGTGAACCCCGCGGACTCGACCGCAGAGCGGATGTCGTCCTTGGGGAACTTGCGGTTTGCCCCGAGGTTGATGGCACGCAGGAAGGCGACGTACGACGGCATGCGGCCATCCTGCCGCATACCGTCGGTTCGGTCAGAGCGAATTTCGGAGCAGCTGTCAGGGCAGCAGGAACGAGGCGCGCCATGCCTTGCGGTTGTGGCCACCGCCGACCATTCCCTGCTCCGCCAGGTAGGGCATGACCTTCTCCCCCATCCACGCGATCGTCGCGCGGTAGTTCTCGTTGCCGAGCGCCGCTCGACGCCCTTGCGCCGGGTCGATGCCGACGGACTTGTAGACGTCGGGGTGGACCAGCGAGCGCATCATCACGAAGGCGCCCTGGGCGGTCAGAGTCTGCGCGATGAGCCGCTCGGCACGCGACATCTTCGCGACGGCGAGCTCGAGCTCGGTCCTGGCGAACGTCACGTGGCGGGCCTCCTCGAGCACGTGAATGCGGGAGACCATCCGGGTCAACGGCTGGATGTCGTCACGCTTCATCATGTCGCGCTGCCACCGGTCGACGGGCTCCTCGCCGATCAGGATCGAGGCATAGGCAGCAGCCCCGTGGGCGATGTGGGGATAGAGCTTCCCGAGGCGCCCGACCAGGTTGCGCGGGCCGTAGGCGGGGATTCCCATCCGGCCGATCGCCTTGCCGAACATCAGCGAGTGCCGGCACTCGTCCGCGATCTCGGTCAGTGCGTAGTGCGTGCGCGGCGAGCGAGGGTCCTGGGTGTAGACGTCGCGCAGCAGGATCTGCATCAGGATGATCTCGAACCACAGCCCGACGCTCGCGATGGAGGCGACCTCGTGCTTGGAGAGCTCGATCTGCTGTTCGCGACTGAGCCCGTCCCACAGCTTCGTGCCATAGAGCGACATCCGCTCGGGCTGCATGAAGAACTTGTCCGGGTCGGGGGGTGCGTCCCAGTCGATGTCGATCTCGGGGTCGTAGGAGTGTCGCGCGGAGGACGCCAGGAGGCGCTCGGCAACGGGGTGCGACTCGACGGTGTTCCCGGTTGGGTGCCCGCTCGAGTGCCCTGTTCGGTGCTTGGTGACGGTCATGGAAAAGACTGCCCTTCACTAACTGTTACTTTGAGTAACGGATAACGCTAGGATGGCTCACATGACACGCAAGGTCAAGACTCCCGACGGCCGCGCCTCACGATGGGACGACCACCGCGAGCAGCGTCGTACCCAGCTGGTCGACGCGGCGATCATCGCCATCGACCGGCTCGGCCACCAGGCCGGAATCGCCGACATCGCGGCCGAGGCGGGGGTGAGCAAGCCGGTCCTCTATCGCTACTTCGCCGACAAGTCCGAGCTGCACGCGGCCGTGGGCGCACGGATGGCCGAGGAGACGATGGCCCAAGTCATCGGCCCGCTGATGACGGCAGCGCCGATCCGCGAGCGGGTCGGCGCCGCGGTCGACGGATATCTCGAGGCCATCTCCGAGCACCCGCAGGTCTTCCTGCTCGTCGTCCAGCACCGCACCGAGGGCGACGCCCTCTCCGACGGGAAGGCGCAGTTCGCCACCACGTTCGCGCGGGTGATCGGCGACGGACTGCGCCAGCTGGGCGTGGACTCCGCCGGCGCCGAGCCCTGGGCGCACGGCCTGGTCGGGCTGGGACTGTCGGTCGGCGAGTGGTGGCTAATCCGGGAGACCATGTCGCGCGCCGCCGCCGGGCGCTATCTGACCGAGTTCATCTGGCATGCCTTCGAGGGGATCTGCCAGGAGTACGGCGTACCCCTCACCGCCCTGGACCAGCCAACTGAAGCCCCCACCCCGATCCGCAAGGAGCGCAAGCGATGACTGCACCCGAAGAGGCCCTGCGTGTGGACCCGGACGATTATGCCGGCCCGGCAACCGTGGCCGGAGTGCCGGTGCAGGTGAACCTGCACAGCTGGTTCGAGCCGATCGACGGCCACGTCCACTGGATCGGTCGGATTGCGGCCAACGACGCCCTGGCCGAGGCCTGCTCGGCCGGCAAGCCGGCGCAGATCGTCGTCGGCGACGCCTCGGCGGAGGGCCGGCTGAGCGATGTCGACCCGTGGGGTCGGTTCCGGATCAGCGGCATCGGCGCGCCACCTATCCCGGCGTCATGACGGAGCACCGGGCCACCCTTGGTCAGGGTGGCCCGGTCACCGATCAGCTGCGTGCGCGCGCCTCATAGGCCGCACGTGCGGCGGGGTCGGCATCGGCAAGGACGCTGTCCGCCTTCAGGGCATGGGTGACGATCTCCTGGAAGCGACGCGGCATGACCTGGGTCAGTTTGGTCAGCCCCTGGCTCCACCGCGGGACCCAGAGCTCGGCCTTGGGCCGGCGCAGGGTCGCCTCGATCACCCGGGCCACGTCGTCGGCCGACACCGGCTTCACCCCACGGGCGGCGGGGACACCGCTCGCGAGCTCAGTCATCACCACCGTGGGCAGCACGACGGACACGTCGATGCCCAGGGGCGCCAGCTCTGAACGGGTGGCCTCGCTGAAGCCGACCGCGGCGAACTTCGAGGCGGTGTACGTCGCACCGTCGGCCAGCGCGACGCGGCCCACCGCGGAGGCCACGTTGACGATGTGGCCGCGCCCGCGCTCGGCCATCCCCGGGGCCAGGGCCTTCGTGCCGTGGATGATTCCGTGCAGGTTCACGTCGACGATCGAGCGCGAGAGTTCCTCGGACTCCTTGAGCACCGAGCCGAGCGGCATGATGCCGGCATTGTTGACGAGCACGTCGATCGGCCCGGCAGCAGCGGTCTCCACGAGGAAGTTGTTCCAGGACTCGGCCGAGGTGACATCGAGGCCAGCGGCCACGATACCGTGGCCGATCTCGGCGGCCGTCTGCCGGACGAGGTCCTGATCACGGTCACCGATGATCACCTTCGCGCCCTGGCGCGCGAGGCGTTCGGCAGTCGCCCGGCCGATGCCGCGGGCACCGCCGGTGATCGCGACGGTCATGGTGGCGATGTCCCGCTGGGTCCTGATGCTCATGCTCGTGCTCCTGTCGGGGCGGCTCGTTCGAGTCGCGCCAGATTGATGGGTTGTCCGTCCTTGGGGAACGGGAGGGAGTGGTAGTTCATCGGGGCGACGTACCCCTTGTCGACGCTCCAGTCGAAGCGCCGCAGCAGCTGGTGGACGATCGTCTTGACCTCGAGCCCGGCGAAGTGCAGGCCGAGGCATTTGTGCACCCCGCCACCGAAGGGCTCCCATGCGTGCCGGTGGCGAAGGTCCTCACGGCGCGGATCCGCGAAGCGGGCGGGGTCAAAGCGCTCGGGCTCGTCCCAATATTCGGCCATGTGGTGCTGGTGGTGCACCATCACCGCGGTCAGCCTGCCAGCGGGGATCCGGTGGCCCATCACCTCCACCTCGGCGACGGTCTTGCGAGCCAGGACCGGAACCGGGGGCACCATCCGCAACGCCTCTCGCATCACCAGATCGAGGCTTTCGAGCCCCTGCAGCTCGTCGATGCTGGGGAACTCCGGCAACTCCATCGACTCCTGCCGGCAGCGTTCCTGCCACTGCGGGGACTGGCCGAGGTGCTGCAGGATCGTGGAGACGGTGATCGTGGTGGTGTCGTGCGCGGCCATCAACAGGAAGATCATGTGATTGATGACCTCCGCGTCGGTGAACCCGGTGCCGTCGTCGTCGACGAGGGTGCACAGTGCGGAGAAGAGGTCGTCGCCCGGCCGCGCGCGTCGCAACGGCAGGTGCTTGCCGAGGAACTCCTCGAGCACCGCTCGTCCTGCCGTGGCCCTGCCCCATCGCGTGCCCGGCAGCGGGGCACGCACGATGCCCATCGCGGCCTGCACACAGGCGATGAAGGCGTCGTTGACCTCCTGCATGCCTTTGTCGTCGGTCAGTTCGTGGCCACCCATGAAGATGTCGGTGGCGATGTCCAGGGTCAGCGACTTCAGCGCCGGGTAGGCCCGGAACCCCGTGCCCGGGCGCCATTCGGTCAAGCCGGTGGCCACTGCCGGGCCGAGCGCACCGAGGTAGCCCTCCAGGCGCTGGCGGGTGAACGCCTGCTGCAGCACTCGGCGGTGGCGGTGGTGCTCTCCGAAATCGAGCAGCATCAGGCCGCCGTGGAAGAAGGGGCCCACCAGTCGACCCCAGCCGGGCTCGCTGGCGAAGGCCTTCTCCGGGTTGCGCAGCGCTGCCGAGGTCGCGTCGGGGCCGAGGAGCACGGTCCAACGCTGGCCGATGAAGTCCATCTCCGAGACCGGACCGAAGCGTGCGTAGTGCTCACTCATCATCCGTTGCGGATCCTTGAGGTAGTCCCAGGTGCCACCCAGGTAGGGAATCCCACGACGGCGAGGGGTTGTTTCGACCATGACGCCTCCATCTGACAGAACGTCCTGTCAGTTTGGCCGTGACCGCCACCACTGTCAAGATGTTGTTCGTGGTCACATCGAGCGAGTCCCGGCGCAGTTATGGCGGCATGACCAGCGAGGAGCGCTCCTCGGCCCGCCGCGAACGCCTGGTCGCCGCCACCATCGAGGTGCTCGCGACCCGCGGCGAGACGGCGACGACGATGACGGCCATCTGCGCCGAGGCCTCGTTGACCGAGCGCTACTTCTATGAGAGCTTCCGCAACCGCGACGAAGCGCTGATGGCCGCCTTGGACCAGGTCTGCAACGAGATCGCAGCGGCCGCCCTGGCAGCGGTCGAGCAGACCGACGGCGACCCCGGCGTACGATCGCGCGCGGCGATCCGGGCCTTCGTCGACCTCGTCGTCGCCGACCCCGCACGCGGCCGGGTCGCGGTCATCGAGTCGACGAGCACGCCCGCGCTACGCGCACGGCGCCACGAGCTGGTGGACTGGTTCGCCGAACTGGTCGCCCAGGAAGCAGCCACGCTCTATGGCGAGGAGGCATGGCCGAGGGAGCGCGCCAAGCTGCACGGCATCGTCTTCGTCGCCGGCTTTGCCGAGCTGCTCGCGGGCTGGCTCGGCTCGGAGATCCGTCTCGACTCCGACCAGCTCGTGGACCTGGTCGGCGAGCTGATCGAGACGTTGAGCCGGCGCACCTGAGCCGGTCTCAGAGGTTTCCGCGGAGCTCCTGCTCGCGCTCGATCGCCTCGAAGAGGGCCTTGAAGTTGCCCTTGCCGAAGCCGAGCGAGCCGTGCCGCTCGATGAACTCGTAGAAGACCGTCGGCCGGTCCCCCATCGGCTTGGTGAAGATCTGTAGCAGGTAACCGTCCTCGTCACGGTCCACCAGGATCTTGCGCTTCTTCAGCTCCTCGATCGGCACCCGGACCTCGCCGATCCGCTCGCGCAGCTCGGGGTCGTCGTAGTAGGAGTCCGGGGTGTCGAGGAACTGGATGCCGCTGCTGCGCAGGATGTCGACGGTGCGCAGGATGTCGTTGGTGGCCAGCGCGATGTGCTGGCAGCCGGCGCCGTCGTAGAACTCGAGATATTCATCGATCTGCGACTTCTTCTGCGCGATCGCGGGCTCGTTGAGCGGGAACTTCACCCGGTGGTTGCCCGACGCCACGACCTTCGACATCAGCGCGGAGTAGTCGGTGGCGATGTCGTCGCCGATGAACTCGGCCATGTTCGTGAAGCCGAGCACCTTGTTGTAGAACTCGACCCACTCGTCCATTCGGCCCAGCTCGACGTTGCCGACACAGTGGTCGACCGCCTGGAAGAGTCGCTTGGGATGCCCCTCGCCTCGGGTCACCGTGGTGCGCGCCTCCACGAAGCCGGGCAGGTAGGGACCGTCGTACCTGCTGCGATCGACAAGGGTGTGCAGCGTCTCGCCATAGGTGGCGATGGAGGCGCGGCGTACGGTGCCGTGCTCGTCACTGATGTCGTGGGGCTCGTCGACGATCGTCGCGCCCATCGCGCGGGCGTGCTCGATGCACTTGTCCACGTCGGGCACCTCGAGCGCGAGATCCACCACGCCGTCGCCGTGCTTGCGGTGGTGATCGAGCACCGCGCTGTCCGGGCGGATCCCGCCGACGAAGACGAATCGCGCCGAGCCCGACCGCAGCACGTAGGCCTTGGAGTCCGCGTGGCCGTTCTCCGGGCCGCGGTAGGCCTCGAGCTCCATCCCCATCGCGAGTTGGTAGAAGTTGGCGGTCTGGGTGGCATTGCCGACCACGAAGCAGATCGCGTCCATGCCGATGACCGGGAACGGGTCGGTGCTGGCGTCGTACTCCACCAGGCCCACGAGCTGCTTGAGCTGGTCGAGCGAGAGCCCGGCCTGCTCTTCCTCGTGCGTCAGCGCGGTCAGGGTGGAGTGCGTCGAGGTCGTCGTCATGACCTCAGGGTGTCGAGGTTCTGGCAAGGTGTGCAACAGTACGTCGAAACATTGCGCAATCTGTCCAGCGAAGGAGTGCTCATGGACGCACTTGATGCCACATTGCTCGACTTGTTCGCCCAGAAGCCGCGGATCGGCGTGCTCGAGGCGTCGAGACGGCTGGGCGTGGCCCGTGGGACCGTGCAGGCCAGGCTCGACAAGCTCGAGGCCGGCGGCGTCGTCACGGGATGGGGGCCGGATCTGGACCCGGAGGCGTTGGGCTATCCGGTGACCGCGTTCCTGACCCTCGAGATCCGCCAGGACACCACCACCGGCGGTGGGCACGACACCGTCGCAGCCAAGCTGGAGACGATCCCCGAAGTGCTCGAGGCCTACACGATCACCGGAGCCGGTGACATGTGGGTGCGGGTGGTGGCACGGTCCAATGCCGACCTGCAGCGGGTCATCGACCGGGTGCTGGGTGACCCCGCGATCGTTCGCTCGACGACCGTGATCGGTCTGGCCCGACAGGTGCCCTACCGGGTGCTGCCGCTGACCCACGTCACCAAGGATTGACCGCTCGGTCCTCAACAACTGCAGGTTCGCGGCGCAACAACTGCAGGTTCGTCGCGCAAGAAGTGCAGGCTCGCGGCACAACAACTGCCAGTTCGTCGAGCAAGAACTGCCGGTTGGACGCGCAACAACTGCAGGTTCGGCGCTAGGCGAGGCGCTTGGCGACCTCGGTGGCCGCAGCCGCGACCATCGGGCCGACCTTCTCGACGTCCAGCTTGCCCAGGGTGACGATGCCGACCGAGGCCTCGAGGCCCTCGACCCCGCGTACCGGGGCGGCCAGGCCCCTCGCGCCGGCCTGGAGCTCGCCGGCGGTGACGGCGAAGTGGGCGGAGGCCGTGTCGCGCAGCATCAGGATCGCCTTGCCGGCGGCACCCTGGGCCAGCGGGTGCCGGGCACCCACCCGGTAGGAGACGTGGAAGTCGGTCCAGGAGGGCTCGACCACGGCCAGGGCCAGCGCCTCATCCCCGTCGGCAACGGTCAGGTGCGCGGTGCATCCGGCCGCCTCGGCGAGCGAGCGCAGGACCGGGACCGCCATCTCGCGCAGCACCGGCTGCACTGCGGAGGCAAGGTGCAGGACACCGAGGCCGACGTGCAGGCGGGCATGCGAGTCACGACGTACCAACGCGTGCTGCTCCAGGGTCGCGACCAGGCGATAGACGACCGTCCGGTTCACCGCGAGACGTGTCGCGAGCTCGGTGATCGTCAGGCCTGACTGGGCTTCGGCGAGCACGCGGAGCACCTGCAGGCCACGGTCGAGCGTCTGCGAGGTCTCCGTTGCCATGCGCCGAGCCTAGTGGGGCACGAGTGCCCGGAGCGCGCGAGACACAGCGGTGTCTCAGGAACTCTGCCGGATCGCCCAGTCCCGGACCAGGTCGATCCGCTTCTGCAACAACGCCGCCGTGGCGACGGCCGCGGCCGGCCCCCCGGTCTCCTTGCGCAGTGCCGCGTGGGTGACGCCGTGCGGCTGGCCGGTGCGGTGGAACCAGGCGGCAACGAGGCCGTTGAGCTCCCTGCGCAGCATCGCCAGCTGTTCGTGCGTGGAGACCTCGGCAACCGTGTCGCCCCGGGAGGTGGTCGCGGAGGCCTTCTGCTTGGCCGCCCGTTCGCTCTGCCGGGTGCGCAGCAGGTCGCGCACCTGGTCGGGCTCGAGCAGGCCTGGGATGCCGAGGAAGTCCATCTCCTCCTCCGAGCCCACGTGCACCTCGCCGGCGTGGCCGAACTCGCCACCGTCGTAGAGCACGCGGTCGAAGGTGGCCTGGGAGCCGAGCGCCTCCCACGGGCCCATCGCCTCGTCACCGGATGCGGACTCGGTGGCGTTGGCCTGGTTCATCAGGTCTTCCTCGGCCGAGTGCATGTCCGCGTCGTCCTTGATCACCTTGCCGAGGACGTGGTCGCGCTCGACCTCCATCTCCGAGGCATGCCCGAGCAGGTTGGGCACCGACGGGAGGAAGACCGAGGCGGTCTCCCCTCGCTTGCGGGCGCGCACGAAGCGACCGATCGCCTGGGCGAAGAACAACGGGGTCGAGGTGGTGGTGGCATAGACGCCCACTGCCAGGCGCGGTACGTCGACGCCCTCGGAGACCATCCGCACCGCGACCATCCAGCGGTCCGGGGAGTCGGTGAACTTGGCGATCTTCTTCGACGCCGCCTTCTCGTCGGAGAGCACCACCGTGGGCGCCTCGCCACTGATCGCCCTGAGCGTCTTGGCATATGCGCGTGCGGAGTCCTGGTCGGAGGCGATCACCAGCCCACCCGCGTCGGGGACGTGTCGGCGTACCTCGGAGAGCCGGCGGTCCGCGGCCTCCAGCACCGAGGGCATCCAGGAACCGTTCGGGTCGAGGGCTGTGCGCAGCGCCTGGGCGGTCTGGTCCTTGGTCAACGGCTCGCCGAGACGTGCCGCGATCTCGTCACCCGCGCGGGTCCGCCACTGCATCTCGCCGGAGTAGGCCATGAACAGCACCGGCCGGACGACGTGGTCGGCGAGCGCCTGGCCATAGCCATAGGTGTAGTCGGCGACCGAGACCTTCACCCCCGGACCCTGCGTCGGGTCGGGGACGTAGGTCACGAACGGAATCGGGTTGGCGTCCGAGCGGAACGGGGTCCCGGTCAGCGCCAGGCGCCGGTGGGCCGGCTCGAAGGCCTCGCGGACACCGTCGCCCCAGGACAGGGCGTCACCGGCGTGGTGCACCTCGTCGAGGATGACCAGGGTCTTGAACCGCTCGGTACGGATCCGGTGGGCCAGCGGGTTCACTGCCACGCCGGCATAGGTGAGCGCGACGCCGACGAAGTCCTTCGAGGTCTTGCCCTGGCCGGCGGAGTAGTTCGGGTCGATCGGGATCCCGGCCCGCGCTGCCGCTTCCGCCCACTGGGTCTTGAGGTGCTCGGTGGGCGCGACGATGGTGATCCGGTCGATCAGTCGACGACCCAGCAGCTCGGAGGCCACGGTGAGCGCGAAGGTGGTCTTGCCTGCCCCGGGCGTAGCGACGGCGAGGAAGTCCCGCGGGGAGGCGGTGAAATATTTCTCCAGGGCGGCCGTCTGCCAGGCACGCAGCGACTGGGCTGTTCCCCATGCTGCCCGCTCCGGATAGGCCGGAGTGAGTGGTGCTGTGGTCGGGACGACGGGCTGGTTGGGCCCTGGGGTCACTCGGAATCCCCGCCGTGCGGCAGGCTCTCCCAGATTTCCTTGCACTCGGGGCAGACCGGGAACTTCTCCGGGGCGCGACTGGGCACCCAGGTCTTGCCACACAGGGCGGTCACGGGCGTGCCCATGACCATCGCCTCCATGACCTTGTCCTTGGGCGCGTAGTGCGAGAACCGCTCGTGGTCGCCCTCGTCGGTCGGGACCGTCTGACGGTCCTCGAGAACGTCTGTCTGGCTGAATCCGATGGGGGTGCTCACGGGTTCGAGTGTATGCCAACCATCAATTCAGCATGGGGTCGACGGGACGTGTTGACGCCCACGCCAGGTCGCCGGGCTGGCGACGCAGCACGTCACGGCGCAGCGTGGTCGCGTCCTCGCGGAAGATGTCGCCGGCCTCGGCGGGCACGACGTACCAGCTGCCCTCCTCGATCTCGGCCTCGAGTTGCTCGGCACCCCAGCCGGCATAGCCGGCGAAGATCCGCATCGAGGAGATCCCGCCCTCGAGCAGCTCGGTCGGCGAGTCGAGGTCGACCAGGCCGATGTCGGCGAAGCAGCGCTGGAACCCGACCGGCTCGTCGCCGGGATCGCGGAGCCTGGCCACGGCCAGGGCGCCGTCGGTGGCGACCGGACCGCCCTTGTGCAGCACCTCGGGGGCGTCGACCAGGTCGCGCCAGGACTCGAGCACGTCGGCGACCAGGACCGGCGTGGGCTGGTTGAGCACGACGCCCAGTGCGCCGTTGTCGTCGGCATCGATGAGCAGGATGACGGCGTCGGCGAAGTTGGGGTCGAGCAGCTCGGGGCTGGACACCAACAGGGTTCCGGGTCGGGGCTCCATGCACCCAGCATGTCAGGAGACGACGAACCCGGCCCGACGCGGGGAGGAGGGAGGGAGGCGGAGGGAGGTCCGCGGTGCGTCGAGCCGGGTTCGTCAGTCAGGGAGCCGCACTCAGGCGGCGGCCATCGCCGCCCGGAGCCGGTCGAGCAGGCGAACGTTGTCGCGGGGGGCAGGAGGCTCGGGCAGGACGTGACCGGCACGGGCTGCAGCCTCGATCTCGGCGCCGATCCGGGCACCGTGCTCGTCGGCATCCATGGAGGAGACCCGACCGGCCACGACGGCCAGCGTCTGGCGTTGCTTTGCCACGGCGGTGCGCATCGCACGGGCCATCTGGTCGTCCACCGGGTGGGCGGCGTAGTGGTCGAGGACCTCGCGGACGCCGGGGATCTCGTCGGCGGCAGCGCGCCAGGCGTGGATCGCCGCGGTCTCCAGGTCGAGCGGCTGGTCGGCCAGCTCGCGCTCGATCTTGCCCTGGAGGCGGGTGTGCCAGCGCAGCTGCAGCGCACCGAGCAGGTCGAGCTCGTCGCGGAAGGTCTCGCGGACACCGCTCAGAGCCATCGGGAGCTGGCCGTCACGGCGCCGGGCGACTTCGTCGAGGACGCGTCGAAGAACGTCCCCGCGGGAGTGGAAGGCTTCCCACGTCATGGTCTGGCTCCTTCTCGTCAGTCGTTCCGTACCCTCGGTACGTACTAAGAGTATGTAGCGAACCGACGGTAGGCAAACCGCCCACGCCGTGACCTCAACCACAGGGAAATGAGAATCGGTTCTAGACTGAGGTAATGAGCAAGTCCGCGGCGAAGCGCCTGATTCCCCCTCTGCCGACCCTTCCGGACCTGCCCGGAGCCTCGCGACGGGCGCAATACTCCGCGTCCACCAAGCGGGCCCTCGTCGAGGCCGCCGCGGATCTGTTCACCGAGAACGGTTATGCCTCGACCTCGCTGGACGCCATCGTCTCCGCCGCCCAGGTCACCAAGGGCGCGCTCTATCACCACTACAGCGGCAAGCAGGCGCTCTTCGAGGCGGTCTTCGAGCAGGTCGAGGGATCGGCCGCCCAGGCCATCGCCCGCGCCGTCAAGGGCGTCCAGGACCCCTGGGAGAAGTCGCTCGAGGGCCTGCGCGCCTTCCTCGACGTGGTGCAGGACCCGACCTATCGACGCGTCGTGATCCAGGAGGGGCCCGCAGTCCTGGGCTATGAGCGGTTCCGCGAGCGCGAGGAGCGCTCGTCGTTCGCGATCGTCCTCGACATCGTCAACAACGTCCTCTCCGCCGGCCCGTGGGAGCTGGAGGAGCCGATGATCGAGGTCTTCAGCCGGATCTTCTTCGGCGCGCTGAGCAGCGCCGGGGACAGCGTGGCGATGTCAGAGAAGCCGGAGGAGACCGGCGCCCGCGTCGAGGCCGCGATCGCGTTCATGCTCCAGGGCATGCGCTCCCTGGTCGATCAGGGAGTGGAGCTGGAGGACCCCGTCACCGGAAGGTGACGCCGGCGTTCTGGTCGGTCGGGACGAGCTCGATCCAGGTCCGTCCGGCCGGCACCTTGAGCGCGCCGCCCTGGCTCGTCTTGAGTCGGAGCTGCCCGTCGAGGCCGCTCTTGTGCCAGGTCACCTGGATCGCCTTGCCCTTGTGGAACAGCACGCCTTGGCCGCTGCCCTCGAACTTGGTCTCCGGCACCGGGTTGCCTGCGGGGTCGCGATAGCCGGCGTCGCCGACCGTGGCCCTGATGACCAGAACGTTGTCGGCCTTGAACTCGTCGCCCTGCGCGGCGAAGGTGCCGTCGAGGCCGTAGCGGCCCGAGGCGTAGGTCCAGCGGGAGGTGTGGCCACCGGAGAACCGGGCCTCGATCGACTTGGCGGGCTTGCCGGTCGGCAGGTCTGTCGAGTCGCCCCACTCGAGGTAGTCATCGGGTCGCTCGCCGGAGCCCTTGGCGCCGCTCGCGAGCGAGGTGAGGTCGGCGAACACGTTGTAGGGAGCCCTGCGTCCACGGTTGCGGTAGACGCCCTTGGCGCCCTCCTCGTGCCAGGTCACCTTCGAGTCGCGCAGACGGCCGTAGGTCCGGGTTGCGGCACCACTGGTCACGAGCTCACCCGCAACCGGCTTCACGATGCCGATGTCGGAGGCGCGCATGGACCGGACCGGACCGACCTCCTTGGGCAGCTTGGAGTAGTAGAAGACGGCCAGTCGGGTGCTGCCGCCCTCGACCAGCTCCTCCACCACGAGATCGGCGGTCTTGAGCCCTACCTGCGGGCTGCTGCTCGGAGTGTTGTCGATCTTCACCACGTAGACCGGGTGCTCCTCGATCGCCGATCCGCCGTCCTTGACCGGGAGACCGGTCAGCGGCCAGACCGCGGCCAGCGCCGCCTGCGAGGCCAGGTCCTTGACGGCCGCCTTCTCCTCGGGCGCGGACGAGCCGTCCTCGTCTCCCCCACCGCACGCGGCGAGGAGGAGAGCTGCGGCTGCAGTCACGGCAACGGTCAGGCGGGCACGACGCACGAAGGAACTCCGATCAACAGGCATTGGACCGACCCATTGTGAAAGGCGCGCCTCCCGATTCACGGGAGGCGCGCCTTTGCGATGCTGTGTGCTGGGTCAGCTGGCCCGCAGGGTGCCGGGGAACCAGGAGCTGGTCCAGACCTTCTCGCGCTTGACGTCCTGGCCGCTGCGCGGGGAGTGCAGGACGACGACCTTGCCGTCGACCTTCCCGGTGTAGATGCCGACGTGGTAGACGTCGCCACCGTTGTGGAAGAAGACCAGGTCGCCCGGACGCATCCAGCGCTTGCTGATCTTGCGGGCGTACTTCGCCTGCTGGTCCGAAGTGCGCGGCACGTTGAAGCCGGCCTTCTTGAAGGAGTACTGCACGAGGCCGGAGCAGTCGAAAGAGCTCGGGCCGTTGCCGCCGGCGCGGTAGGGGTCGCCGACCTGCTTGCGGGCGATCCGGTAGCCGTCGGCGATCTTCCGCTTGACGACCTTCTTGGTGTACGCCGAGGCGGCGTCCGCCTCGGGCGGAGCAACGAACTGGGTCGTCACGACGAGGCCGGAGACGAGGAGGGGCAGTACGAGCAGGATGCGGGCGTGCTTGAGCATGCGAGAAATCGCAGGCATGGCGGTGTTCCTTTCCCACGCCTGTGAGGTGAGCTGTCGGGTTGGAGCTGGAAAGTGCTCTGCCACCAGATGGTGACTTCACCCCGAGCGCTGCGAGCTGGGCTCGCTTGCGCGTGGAACCTGTGGGTCCCCCACTCCTGCCCCTCGATCTGATTGAGGTCAATGGCGCATTGTCGGACGGGGCAGGACTCGGCGTTGTCCGAAATGCGTTGTTGAGTTGTGCGGCCCAGACCGTAGGCAGGTGTGCTGGCAGATTTCCAGTCGACGAACGCCAGAACCGGGCGTGATCGGCCCGATCACGCCCGGTTCCAGGCTCAGCCTGTGGCGAACGACACGCCACAGGTCAGGTCAGCCGAGCTTCGCCCCGCCGTCCACATAGAGCGTCTGGCCGGTGATGTAGGAGGCCTCGTCGGAGCACAGGAACGCCGCTGCGGCGGCGATGTCGGCCGGATATCCGACGCGGCGCACCGGGTTGGCCTCGGCGTTCAGGGCGCGGAACTCGTCGACGTCCATCTTCAGGCGAGCAGCCGTGGCGTCGGTCATCTCCGTGGCGATGAAGCCCGGTGCGATCGCGTTGGCGTTGATGCCGAACGGGCCGAGCTCGATGCCCAGGGTCCGGGTGAACCCCTGGACGCCCATCTTGGCGGCCGAGTAGTTCGCCTGGCCCCGGTTGCCCAGGGCGGAGACGCTGGAGAGGTTGAGGATCTTGCCGTACTTCTGCTCGACGAAGTGCTTCTGGGCGGCCTTGGTCATCAGGAATGCGCCCTTGAGGTGCACGCCCATGACCAGGTCCCAGTCGTCCTCGGTCATCTTGAAGAGCAGGTTGTCGCGGGTGATGCCGGCGTTGTTCACCAGGATGTGGATGCCGCCGAGCTCACTGACCACCCGCTCGATGGCGGCCTCGGCTGAGTCGGCGTTGCTCACGTCGGCGCCGATGCCGATGGCGCGGGACGCCCCGACCTTGCCGGCGGCCTCGGCCGCGGCGCTCTCGTCGAGGTCCACGATCGCGATCGCGGCGCCCTCTTCGGCGAAGCGCTGCGCGGTCCCGAATCCGATTCCGCGTGCGGCACCGGTGATGACGGCAACTCGCCCGTCGAAGCGACCCATCTGGTTCTCCTAGGTTCGAGGTTCAGTGACGGATTCAGCCTAGTGCCGCGCGCAGGCGGGCGGCGTACTCCCCCGGCTCTCCGTCGGCATATTTCGTGCGCGGCCAGAAGAACCCACGCAGGCCGTCGCCCTTCGTGCGGGGTACGACGTGCAGGTGCAGGTGCGGCACCGACTGCGAGACGGTGTTGTTGATCGCCACGAAGCTGCCCTGGGCGCCCAGTGCCTCGACGACCGCGGTGGCCAGGCGTTGCCCCGCGGCCAGGAACGGGTCGCGCAGCGTTGCGGGCAGGTCCGGCAGGGTGACCACGTGCTCGCGCGGCACCAGCAGCACGTGACCCTTGAACACCGGGCGCCGGTCGAGGAAGGCGATCAGGTCCTCGGTCTCGAGCACCACGTCTGCCTCGGCCTCACCGTTGGCGATGGCACAGAAGACGCAGGTCATGCGCGGGACCGTCGCCCGACACCGCCCTCGAGCAGGCCGAGCACGACCAGCGCGACCACGACCGCGGCGACGAAGCTGACCACGTTGAGGTCACCCCAGTCGTCGCCGCGCAGCGCATTCGTCGCCACCCCACCGACAAGGGCTCCGACCACGGCTGCGGGGACGGTGAGGTAGACCTGCGGGTCACGCAGACCCCCGGCCAGGGTGCGGGCAACGACGCCGAGGACGAGCCCGGCCACGAGGAAGGCAATCATGCGCGAAATCTAGCCTGCGTGTGCCTCATCGTGCGTCGAAGTGGTGCAGGTCGCCGGCGCCGTAGGTCCAACGCAGACCGTTGTAGTTCATCACGCGCACCACGATGTGGCTCGAGTTGCGCCACGCCACCTTGGAGTGGGAACGGTAGGGCCACCAGGAGTTGGGCGTGTAGCCGGTGGCCGAGCGGTAGGGGTTCTCCCACGGGTTCACGTCGATCGACCCGCCGTAGGAGTGCGGCGAACGCACCCCGGGCTTGTTCACCACCGTGCGGCAGTTGAAGCCAGAGGTGTTGTCGGCGGCCATCGACTTGTAGTCATCGGCACCGTTCAGCCGGGAGTTGTAGCCGAACCGGTCTACGCGATACATGCTGCGGATCGGCAGCCTGCGGGCATACATCGACGAGAACGCCTTGCCCACCTTGCGGGCCGCGTCCTCGTGGACCACGATCTCGCCGCGGCGGCGATAGCCGTCGAAGGCCCAGTAGTTGACCTGAACGAGCCGCAGCGACCACCGTCCGACCGGACACCCGCTGCGCCAGCTGATGCCGGTCATGTTGTTCCAGACCGAGCGCGGGATGGTGCGGATGACCAGGTCGGCACCGGTCTTGGTGGCCCGCGGCTGCGCAGGGAGCTTGGTCGGCTTCGGCGCCGAGGACGGCAGCTTCACCGGCGTCATCCGGGGGCGGTTGTCGATCCACCGCGACGCACTCGTGTCCGACTTGACCCAGCTGACCCCGACCCCGCGGGCCCGCCAGCTGCTGTCGATGCGGATCTTGGTGACCCACTGCGCAGCGCCCTTGGAGTTGGTGCGCACCGACTTCATCCGCTTCCAGGTCGAGCCAGAGCGGCGGTCGAACTGGACCAGCCCGTTGGTGACCGGGTCGCCGGCGGAGGTCCGCCAAGTGACCTTCAGCGTCGAGGAGTGCTCGTCATAGACATAGGTGGGCATCGAGAACGAGATCGAGCTCGCCCAGGCGGTGAGCTTCGCGGTGACCTCGTCCGAGGAGGAGGCCGTGTGGGTGTCGGTGCCGGCGAAGTTGGCCACGAAGGTGTTCACCGAGCTGGCGCGGTATTGGGTGGCGGTCGTGGTGGCCGTGCCATCGGCGGCGGTCGTGACCGCGGCGACAGGCGTGGTGCCGTCGCCGGCACGGCGTACGACGTCGATGGTCGCGCCGGGGACCGGGGAGCCGTTCGCGTCGGTCAGGGTGACCGTCAGTGTCGTCTCCTCCCAGGCTCGGGCCGCGGTGGCGGTCATGGCCAGGGTGGTCGAGAGCTGGTCCGCGCTCGGGGCGGTCGGGGACTTCTGCTCCGGGGTGGAGGGCTCGTCCTCGGACGGCGTCGGCTCGGGCGTGGGATCGGTGGAGGGGTCGGTGCTCTCGGAGGGCTCGGTGGTGTCGCTCGGCTCCGGCGTCTCGCTCGGCTCAGCGGTGTCGCTCGGATCGGTCGTATCCGACGGTTCAGCCTGGGTGGGGCTCGGCTCGTCGGCGTGGGCGCTGATCGGCGCGGCGAACAGGCCGAGCACGACGACGAGGGCCACCAGGATCGGTGGGAGGGCTGAGGGGACGGATGCGGGGCTGCGGGTTCCGAGACGCATGCGCTTCATTGTGCCTCACGACACACCCCTGCGTCAGATCAGTGAGGTGTGGGGCAGCACGAACAGCCGCTCCGGGTGACCGGGGCGGCTGTTCGTCTCAAGAGGGCTGTCCGCCGTGGCGGACCTGTGGTTGGTGGAGCTGGCGGGAATCGAACCCGCGTCCTCGAGCGTCGAACCAGGTCTTCTCCGGGTGCAGTCAGTGATGTCGCTTTTCTCGGCCCCGGCGCTCGCACAGACACGTCGCCGACAGGCTCAGCCAGGAAAAAGTCCCGATCAATCCTCCTGACAGGAATTGATCAGCAAGCCTTCTGAATGAGGCCAGGGTCCGGGACGAAGGCGGATGCCCGGTCTGACCCTTCGATCACTGCTCAGGCAGCGAGAGCGAAGTCGTTGCGCTTAGAGTCGGCAACTATAGTTTTCCAGCGATCGTTTACGAGATGACGCTGGCTTCTCGACCCGCTTCCCCTGGAACTAACGTCCCAAGTCGAAACCGATCAGCCCCTCTTGAATTGTCAACGTCTCAACCCTACGCCACGGCTCATTCATTCCCCAACGGGATTGTCCTGCGTCACGTATGACCGTCACTGGTCACTGCGACCGAAGAGCTCGGCGCCGTTGTGCCAGAGCACCCGGGCCAGCCACTCGTCGCCGAGACCGAGCTGTTCGATCGCCTCGATCTGGTGGGCGTAGTCATAGGGGATGTTCGGGAAGTCCGAACCCAGCAGCACCTTGTCGGCGAGGTCGACCAAGCGTGGTTCCAGCTCGACCGGGAACGGCCCGCCCATCTCGGCGAAGAAGTCGGTGAACGCCATCGTGGTGTCCAGGCGAACGTTGGGATAGCGCTCGGCCATCGCGATGAACTCGGCATACTCGGGAGCACCGAGGTGGGCCATCACCAGGGCCAGGCGCGGGTGCCGCTCGAGCAGGGTCTCCACGGGTCCCGGGCCGGTGAACTCGGTCGGCACCGGGCCCGAACCGGCGTGCAGCACGATCGGGGTCCCGGCCTCGGCCAGCACGCCCCAGGCGTCGTCGAGCAGTGGGTCGGTGACCCAGAACGCGCCCACCTGGACGTGCACCTTGAAGAGCTCGACGCCGGCCTCGATCCGACGGCGTACGTAGTCGGCGGCACCCGGCTCGGGGAAGAACGTGCCGCAGCGCAGGGCGGCGGGGAATCGCTGCGCGAAGCCCACCGACCACTCGTTGAGGAACTCGGCCATCCCCGGGCGGTGGGCATAGGTGAGCTGGGAGAAGTGGCGTACGCCGAACCCCGTCAGCGTCTCGACGAGCTCCTCGTCGGTGCCGCGATAGCGCAACGGCCAGGGCCGACCGATCAGCGGGCCCGCGGTCTCGAACACGGCACGCACCTTGGTGCCCATCGGCTCGGGATAGAAGTGAGTGTGCAGGTCGAAGAGGCCGGGGATGCCCAGCCGGTCGAGGGTGTCGATCACCGCATGCCCTTGAGCCTGCGCCCGACCTCGATCTCCTTCTCACGGTTCGCGGTGCGCTCGGCGATGGTGTGCCGCTTGTCCCACGACTTCTTGCCCTTGGCCAGGGCGATCTCGACCTTGGCGCGGCCGTCCTTGAAATAGAGCGACAGCGGGACCAGGGTCAGGCCCTTCTCGCTGACCTTGCGCTCGATCTTGTCGATCTCGACGCGGTTGAGCAGCAGCTTGCGCTTGCGGCGCGACATGTGGTTGGTCCACGTGCCCTGGGTGTATTCGGGGATGTGCACGTTGAGCAACCACACCTCGCCGTTGTCGACCTCGGCGAAGCCGTCGACCAGCGACGCCCGGCCGGCGCGCAACGACTTCACCTCGGTGCCGACCAGGACCATGCCGGCCTCATAGGTCGTCTCGATGTGGTAGTCGTGCCGCGCCTTCTTGTTCTGCGCGACGATCTTGGTTCCCTGCTCACGTGGCATACCGATGATTGTCTCAGGTGCGGCAACCGGTTTGGGTCACAGCCAGTTCATCGGGTTGGTGGGGGCGCCATCGACCATCACCGTGAAGTGCAGGTGGCAGCCGGTCGACCACCCGGTGGTGCCGACATAGCCGATCAGCTGACCGCGGGTGACGCGACTGCCGACCGAGACGGTGTAGCGGGTCGCGTGGTTGTAGATCGTGGCCAAGCCATGGCCGCGCTGGTAACCGTTGTCGACGATCAACCGGTTTCCCCAGGCTGACTGGAAGTACTTCTCCACCACTACGCCGTTGGCCGCGGCATAGAGCGGCTGCCCGCAACCTGCGCCGAAGTCGACTCCGTCGTGCAGCGAGGTGTAGCCATAGATCGGGTGCACCCGGTAGCCGTAGGGCGAGGTCACCCGGCCGTTGACCGGATAGCTGAGATAGCCGCCTGAGGAGCGCGGAGCCTTGGCGGCCCGGCTGGCGAGGGCCTTGCGCCGGGCCTCGGCGGCGCGCTTGCGCAGCATCCCCTGGATGCGTGCGTCCTCGCGCTCGACCGTGGCCAGCACTGCCTTGTCGCGGTCGCGCACCTTCTGCGCCGCTGCCGCGACCGTCGAACGGTCGGAGACCAGCGAGGCGACTGCCGCCTCTTCCTTGGCAGCCTTCGCCTCGAGGCGACGCATCAGCTTGAGGTTGTCGGCGGCGGCCTTCCGCTTCGCGGCGACCTTCTCCTTCTTCTCCTCGACCTTGGTCTCCTTGACCCCGAGCAGGATCTTGGCGGCCTCGAGCTCGGTGAGGACGGCGTTCTCCTTGTCCAGGATCGCGTCGGTGGCAGCCAGGCTGCGGGTCAGGTCGCCGGGGTTCTGGGAGCTGAGCACCGCGGTGACGCTGGCGAGGCGGGGGTCGCCCTTCTCGTAGGTCGCGGCGACTCGGTCGGCGACCTTCTCGGCCTTCCACTCGACGCGGCGCTCACCCTTCTTGAGCTCCTCGCGTGCGGACTTCAGGTCGGCCTTGGCCTGGTCGAGGGCGGCCTGGGCGGCGACGTCGCGCGCCTTGGAGGCGGACAACTCGCCGCGGGTCTCCCCCAGCTTGGCCTGCGCGGTGTCCAGCTTCTTCTGGGCCCGGCGCAGGTTGATGGTCGCCTGCCGCAGCTCCGTGCTCGACTCGTCGAGGTCGTGGTGCGCCTGCGTCTTCTGCTTCTTGACCTCGCGCTGCTTGTCCTTGAGGTCGTCGGCTTGCGCGAGCGGGGCGAGCATCAGACCGATGATGACCAACGCGGCACTGAGCAGTGCCACGAGGCCTCGCCGGTCATCGCTGGGGAAGTAGCGAGACACAGTTGGAGCCTTTGTTCGGGGAAGTGAACGACTCGACGTTAGACGACGCGGGTCAGACTTTGAGGTATTTGCGCGTCAACAGGAGAGTCGGAATCAGGGTGAGCAGTGGACCGATGACCGCAACCCACACCACCGCGTGCGCATAGTCACCCCAGCCGACCCATGGCAGGAAGGTGATCTGGGGCTCCACGCCGTCCTTGATCCCGAGCTGCATGAAGACGGCCAGCGCACCGGCTGCCATCGCCACACCAGCGAACGCCGTGACCAGTGCCTCGAGGAGGAACGGCAGCGAGATGTAGAGGCTGGAGGCGCCCACGAGTCGCATGATGCCGATCTCGCGTCGACGCGCGAAGGCGGCCAGGCGGATCGTGTTCGCGACCAGGAGCAGCGCGGCGAAGATCAGGAAGCCGGCGACACCGATCGCGCCCTTCTCGAGGACGTCGATGGCCTTGAAGATCGGACGGACCTCGTCGCGCAGGTCGCGCACGTAGTAGACGCCGTCGAGTCCTTGGACGGCGCTGATCACGCTCTCCGCGTCGTCCTGGCCCTTGAGGTCGATCCAGATCGACTCGCGCAGGTCGTCGGGTCCGAAGCCGGAGGGCAGCGTGGCCTTCTGGTCCTTGGAGAAGATCTCCTTGGTCTTCTCGTAGGCGGTCTCCTGGGACTCGACGCGATAGCCGTCGGTGCCCGGGTTCTTCTTGACCGCCTCGAGGATCGCGTCCTTCTGGGCGTCGGTGACCTTGCCGGAGCAGTTCTGCCCCTGGATCTGCTTGTTGCACATGAAGACGGTGATCTGGTTGAGGCTGCCGAACTGTTCCTCGGTCTTCTTGGCCTCGGTGTTCAGGAGCACGCCCAGACCGACCAGGGTCAGCGAGACGAAGAGGGTCAGCACCACCGCGATGTGCATGGTGAGGTTGCGCCGGAGTCCTTGTCGGAGCTCGGAGAAGACATGGCGAAGCTGCATGAGTGGGGGCTCCTCTTAGTTCTGGTAGCCGTAGATGCCGCGGGCCTGGTCGCGCACGACCTTGCCGCCTTCGAGCTCGATGACCCGCTTGCGCATCTGGTCGACGATCCCGGCATCGTGGGTGGCCATCAGGACGGTGGTTCCGGTGCGGTTGATGCGGTCGAGCAGCTTCATGATGCCGACCGATGTGTTGGGGTCGAGGTTTCCGGTGGGCTCGTCGGCGATCAGGATCATCGGCCGGTTCACGAAGGCGCGAGCGATGGCGACGCGCTGCTGCTCGCCACCGGACAGCTCGTCGGGCATCCGGTCGCCCTTGCCCTCCAGCCCCACCAGCTCGAGCGTCTCGGGCACCACCTTGTCGATGGTGGACTTCGGCTTGCCGATCACCTGCAGGGCGAAGCCGACGTTCTCGGCGACGGTCTTGTTCTGGAGCAGGCGGAAGTCCTGGAAGACGGTGCCGATCTGGCGGCGCAGCCGGGGCACCTTCCACCCCGCGAGCCGGCTGATCTCCTTGCCGGCGACGTAGACACGACCGGACGTGGCGCGATATTCACGCAGAGTGAGGCGCAGGAAGGTCGACTTGCCGGAGCCGGACTGGCCGACGAGGAAGACGAACTCGCCCTTCTCGATGTCGACGGACACCTGGTCGAGGGCTGCGCGGGCCTGGCCCGGGTAGGTCTTGGTGACCTTTTCGAAGCGAATCACTGGATGGAGTCTAGGTGAGGGGCCAAGGTCGATCGGGGAGGCGGCGTACGCCGTGGTGTCGCCCGTGGTGTTGCCCGTGGTGTCGGCGGTGGTGTTGCTGGGAGGCCGCCGGGCGTGGGGATAGCCTTTCGGCCATGTCCTTCCTCGGCCGACTCCTTCCTGCCGCGGCGACCGTTGCGCTCCTGTCCCCCTTGTTGGTGGCGTGCTCCGGGGACGACGCCGAGAAGGAGCCAGGTCACGAGCCCACCAGCCTGGCCGAGTTCGACGCCTCGTCGGTGCGGGTGGACCGGAGCGACTTCTGCGAGCGCTTCTCCGACGAGGCAGTCGCCGCGTCCGTCGGCACGGTCGAGGAGACACGGCACTATGGCAACGGCGAGTCGGCGACCCTGACCGACGGCGTGAAGGACGTGAGCCACGAGTTCAACTGCACGTTCGTCGGCGCCGACGGCCGGATCGCGCGGGCCTGGGTGTTCGTCCCCCAGGTCCCACCGGCGCGGGCCGAGTCGCTGGTGGCGGATGCGAAGAAGAAGCGGACCGGTTGCACGCCCAACGCCGGTGGCGGGTTCGGCTCCCCGGCCGTCGGCAGCGTGTGCCGGACCGAGGACGGCTCGCAGGCGACGTACGCCGGGCTGTTCGTCGATGCCTGGCTGTCCTGCTCGCTCAGCGTCCCGGACGCGAAGGCACCTGCCCCCGAGCTGCGCGCGAGTGCCGGCGAGTGGTGCGTGGAGGCAGCGCAGGCGGCGAGCTCCCCCGCTGCTTGAGGACCTCAGCGGTGGACGACCTCGCAGCCGTACAGCCGCGGGTTGGCGCCGGCGCCCTTGATGTAGACCTCGTCCCGCCCGGTGCCGCAGTGGACGGTGTCGGCGTGGACACCACGGCGGACGACAACCATGTCCTGTCCGGGACCGGCATGGACGTAGTCCAGACCGGATCCGGTGTCGATGGTGTCGTAGCGGGGCCCACCGTAGAGACGGTCGTCCCCGGCGTCACCGTAGATCTGGTCGTCGCCGTCCCCACCGTAGATGTGGTCCGCGCCCTGATCGCCCCGAAGCTCGTCGTGCAGGTCGTAGCCCAAGATCGTGTCGTTGCCGCCGTACCCGTTGATCCGGTCGACTGTGTTGGTGCCATGCAGCACCTCGCCCAACCAAAAGGCCCTGCTGGCGTGCGCCGTACCGGCGGTGCCCAGAGCAAGGATGCTGGCGCTGGTCAGGACGAGGACTCCGGAGAGGGCTTTTCGCATGCACGTTCATTGCCCGCGCATGGAACGGGTCAAACCTGCGACTGCCGAGGCGAACTAGCTGTTCTGGTCGGCGCCGCGACGCCAGCGGATGCCGGCCTCGAGGAAACCGTCGAGGTCTCCGTCGAAGACCGCCTGCGGGTTGCCCGACTCGAAGGTGGTCCGCAGGTCCTTGACGACCTGGTAGGGGTTCAGCACGTAGTTGCGCATCTGGTCCCCCCACGAGGCCTGGACGTCGCCCTTGAGCTCGTCGAGGTGCGCCTTCTCCTCGGCCTTCTTCAACGCGAGGAGCTTGGCCTTGAGCACGATCATCGCGCTGGCCTTGTTCTGGAGCTGGGACTTCTCGTTCTGGCAGGAGACCACGGTGCCGGTGGGGATGTGGGTGAGCCGCACCGCCGAGTCGGTGGTGTTGACCGACTGGCCGCCGGGACCGCCGGAGCGATAGACGTCGACGCGGATCTCCTCGTCGGGTACGTCGATCTCGTCGGTCTGCTCGAGTACCGGGACGACCTCGACCGCGGCGAAGCTGGTCTGGCGTCGGCCCTGGTTGTCGAAGGGGCTGATCCGCACCAGGCGGTGGGTGCCGGCCTCGACGCTCAGAGTGCCGTAGGCATAGGGCGCACGCACGGCGAAGGTGGCGGACTTGAGCCCGGCCTCCTCGGCGTAGGAGGTCTCGAAGACCTCGACCGGATAGTTGTGCTGCTCGGCCCAGCGGGTGTACATCCGCATCAGCATCAGGGTGAAGTCGGCGGCATCCACGCCACCGGCTCCGGCGCGGAGGATCACCAGCGCCTCGCGGGCGTCGTACTCACCGGAGAGCAGGGTGCGCACCTCGAGTGCGTCGACGGCGGCGCGGGTCTTGCCGAGCTCGCGCTCGGCTTCGGCCATGGTGTCGGCGTCGCTCTCCTCCTGGCCCATCTCGACGAGGACTTCGAGGTCGTCGATGCGCTCAGCGAGGTTGGTGAAGCGATCGAGCTCACCGTTGAGCATGGAGAGACGTCCGGTCACGCGCTGGGCGTTGTCCTGGTTGTCCCACAGGTCGGGCGCGGCGACCTGCTCGCCGAGGTCCGCGATCTCCTCGCGCATGGAGTCCAGGTCGAGCACCTGCTCGATGGTGTGCATCGTTGCCCGGAGCTGCTTGATCTCTGCGTCGAAGTCTGTGCCTGCCACAAGGGTTGAGCCTACGTCACCGACCTGACCAATGGCTCATCACCAGCCTTCGGCCTGGTGGCCCGGGGCGATTGACGGGCACTGGTTGGATGGAGCCATGAGCACCCCGCAGCGTCCCGCGCGCCCGGCACGTCCCCTCGTCGAGCTGGTCGTGGAGTCGACCGAGTGGTTGAGTCCGCACCTGGTCCGGGTGGTCGCGGGCGGGTCCGGCTTTGCCCAGCTCACCGACAACGGGTCGACAGATCACTACGTGAAGATCCAGTTCGAGGACGTGACGCGGACCTACACGCTGCGCTGGGTGGATGCGGCCGCGCAGCGCCTCGCGATCGACTTCGTCGTGCACGGCGACCAGGGACTGGCCGGTCGTGGGCGGCATCGGCGCAAGCAGGCGACGTACTCCGCTTCTCCGGCCCGGGCGGCGCGTGGTCACCGGACCCGACGGTCGACTGGCACCTGTTTGCCGGGGACTCCTCGGCGCTGCCCGCGATCGGCTCCGCCTTCGAGGCCCTGCCCGCGGATGCTCGCGGCGTCGCGCACCTGGTCGTAGAGGACTCCGTGGAGGTCATCGACCTGCCCGCGCCCGAGGGTGTCGAGCTGCGCTGGCTCTTCCACTCCCCTGCCGGCAGTGACCCGTCACTGCTCGCAGCCAGCATCGCCTCGACGCCGTGGCCCGAGGGTCGGGTGGGGGTCTTCGCCCATGGTGAGCGCGAGTCGATGAAGGCGATCCGTGCGCTGCTCCGCGAGCGGAGCGTGCCGCGTGGGGACATCTCGCTGTCGGGCTATTGGGCACTTGGGCGCACGGAGGACAGGTTCCAGGCCGAGAAGCGGGAGCCGATCGGCAAGATCGAGGACTGACCGGGCCGGGGTCTGAGGCTCTACACCCCTAGGGGTGTAGACACGCACCGTAGCGTCGTAGGTATGAGTGCAATAACGGTGGCCTTGGTGAATGACTACGAAGTCGTCATTCGTGGGCTGGCGAACATGTTGCGCAACTACACCTCCGAGGTGTCGATCGTGGAGCTGGACGCGAACAAGCGCGTCGGCAGGCCGGTCGACGTCGCGCTGTATGACACGTTCGCCGCCACCCAGGGCGATCGCGACGAGATCCGGCGGCTGATCGCCAACCCGGAGGTCGAGCGGGTCGCGGTCTACACGTGGAACTTCACGCCGCACCTGGCTGATGACTCCATGTCCCACGGGGTGTGTGGCTATCTGTCCAAGGGGCTGCCGGCCCGAGAGCTCGTCAAGGCGATCCAGCAGATCCACGAAGGCCAGGTCGTCGTCTCACCCAAGCCCTCGCACAGCGGTGCCGCCGCCACCGGCGGTGACTGGCCCGGCCGCGAGGAAGGCCTGACCGAACGCGAGGCCGAGGTGCTGGCCCTGATCACCCAGGGCTTCGACAACGCGGCCATCGCTGACCGCATGGGCCTGTCACCCAACTCGATCAAGAGCTACATCCGGACCTGCTATCGCCGCATCGATGTGGCCAACAGGTCCAACGCCATCCTGTGGGGCGTCAAGCACGGCTTCACCCCCGATCACCTGCGCATCACGGACACCGCAGACATCAACCGAACAGAGGACAAAAAATGATCATTCTTGGCGTCGTACTTCTCATCCTCGGCCTGCTGGTCTCCGGCCTGAGCATCCTCAAGACCATCGGGATCATCCTGATCCTCGTCGGCCTCGTCCTCAACGTCGTCCCGATCGGCGGCACGCGCCGCCGGGTCTTCTGAGCCGTCCATTGCATCCCTTGCAACGCCCTGCAGGCGTCATCGCCTCAGGGCAGGCCGAGCCAATGACTCGGGAGGTGCACTTTGACCTCAACCGCGTGTCCGGCTCCGCCACTGCGGCGGGAGCCGGAGTGCTGAGCGTGTCCGATCTCGCAGAGCTCGGAACGCTGCTGCAGAACTCCCTTGCCGAAGGCTGCACGAGCTTGGTCCTCGACCTGGCTCACTGCACCGATTTTCCTCCGCATGCCGCAGGCCTCCTGAACAGGCTGGCCGACGAAGCCCATGCGGTGGGCGGTCGGCTCGCGGTCCACGGGGTGCCGTCCTTCGACGCGATGATGCTGCGCGCCGATGGGCTCGCACCCGCCATCGACATCGTCCTGCGGGACGCTGCGATGCCGATCGAGGCGTCCCCGGGCGAGCTGGGAGCGACTGCATGACGTTGGCCGAGATGGGCAGGCCCGGTCCTGGACCATACAGCCAGATTCTCAGCCAGGACCCGATCGCGGTCCACGTGCGTGTCGGGCGGGCTCGCCTGACCGCCACCGCTCACGCGACCCGGACCACACGGTTCGGCGAGCAGGTGCTCGTTTCACTCAGTGGTCGCCTCACCTGGGTCGGGGCCCATCGGATCGAGGACGAGGCGTCCCGTCCCGAGGAAGGCGCGGCACAGCCCGGGGCGTAGCCAGCGGCCGGCTCACTCGTTGCTGAGTCACCTGATTCCCCACGAGGAGCCGCCACGCTGTGCGACGTACCACTGGACTTTGTGCCCTGCTCGCTGCTGCCGTCCTCGGCACCGGGTTCCTGACCGCCGACCCCGGTCGCGGGGTGTCAGCAGAGGCCGCAGCGCCGGCCCCGAGTACCCAGCGCGACGTGATGTTCGTCGGCAACAACTGGGCCGGGACCGCGACGGTCGTCGACGCCCGGACCTACAAGCCGATCAAGACGATCAACATCGTTCCTGACAAGCAGCAGGAACTGAAGGACATCTATCTCAACCCGGTGCGGCTGCTGCTCTATCTGGCAGTGCAGCAGGTTGTGGCCGAGGGCCACGACCAACTCGTCGACGACATGTTCACCACTCCCGACGGGAACCTGGTCGCGGTCTCACGCCCGAGCTTCGGCGACGTCGTGTGGATCGACCTGGCCACCAACAAGATCGTCGCCGAGCAGCAGATGGACGGGTTCCGGACCGACCACATGCAGGTCTCCCCCGACGGCAAGCGGCTGCTGGTCTCCGACTCGACCTCCAAGCAGGTCATCGAGTTCGCCCTCGGCGGACGCGGCCAGTCGTGGACCGGGAAGCGGATCCGCACGTTCACCTCGGGCGAGACCCCGCACGAGAGCAACTACACCAAGGACGGCGAGCGGATCTTCCACGCCAGCATCGGCCGGGTCTACACGCCCCTCGACGCGGGCGAGCTCGGCCCACTCGGTGACCTGATCAAGGCCGACCGCTGGTTCCAGATCGTGCGGAACTCCGACTTCAAGGTCCTGAAGCGCTGGGACATGGGCAAGGAGCTGGCCGAGTACGGGCTGAAGAACATGAGCTCCGCGGTCCGTCCGATGGCGATCTCCCCCGACGAGCGCTATGTCTATCTCCAGGTCTCGTTCTTCCACGGCTTCGTCGTCTTCGACACCCAGGCCAAGGACGCCAACGCGACGGTCGACTACACCTTGGGCGGGCTGCCCGAGCCTCGGACCGGCAAGGTCATCCGCACCGTCAACCTGCGCCAGAGCGAGGCGGTCAAGAAGATGTTGCGCGAGCAGTACACCCTCGACTCCGCACACCACGGCCTCGCCATCGACCGGACGGGCAAGAAGCTCTGCGTCGCGGGCACGATGTCCGACTATGCGGCACTCGTCAGCACCGACGGCAAGCAGCGGACCTACTTCGAGGGCGGGAGCAAGCCCTATTGGGCGACCACCAGCCCCTTCAACAACACCTGCTGGGTCTCGATGAGCGGCACCGATCAGGTCTTCGTCATCGACTATGCGACCCGGAAGGTGATCCGGAAGATTCCCGTGGGCACCCACCCGCAACGGGTCCGCGAGGGTCACCTGAGTGTGCGGGTGCAGCAGGCCTGGGGCAAATGACTCAGGTGCTGGCGAACAGCTGGACGACGTAGTACTTCCCGCCAGCCTTGTAGGCAGAGATCGACATGTAGCGGAAGCTCTTGCTCAAGATGTTCTTGCGGTGTCCCCAAGAATCCATCCAGCCATCCACCACAGCCTTGCCGGTGGGGAATCCGACGGCGACGTTCTCCCCAGCCGTGCGCAGGTTGCACTTGCGCATGATCGGACCGAGATCCTGGTGATAGATCCGGCGCGCTTCGCCCATCCGCTTGGCGTGCGCTCTCGCGAACGTGGCCAGGCACTTGCTCGTCCGCAGCTTGGCCAGCCCACGCTTGGCGCGCTCGGCGTTGGTGGCGTTGTAGGCGTCGAGCCAGTAGGACCCACTGGTCGCTGCCGCCGGGGCTGGCGCCGGCGCGGCAACCGAGCTCGCCGCCGAGAGCGGCAGCAAGGCGAGAGCGAACAGGATGACCGAGATCAGACGTAGCGTCCTCATGCACACCACGGTAGGCATCCGAACCTGGAAATCAACATCCCGGAGTCGGCGTGGGCAACTGCGCCCGCCTAGGACTCGATCGTCGGAATGCACCCCATGTCGCGGGGATAGCCCGGCGGCTTGTCGCCATACCACTCTGCTTCTCGACCGCCCATCTCCAAGAGCGCAGTCAGGATCGAGAGCGGGTTGTCGAGTCGCAGCTCTGGATGCGGCCCCACAGGGGTCAGCGAGAAGGTGTCGCCCTGGTGGAGAGCCAAGGTCTCCCTGACCCATTCGCTGTCCCACCCGCGGATCTGCACGCGGTCTTCGAGCTCGCCGCGCCAGAAGACGGCGACCCAGAAGTGCCGCCCGGAGAGCCGCCCCTTGACCCAGAAGCCCTTCGCCTTGATGAGTAGCGATCCCCCGAGCGGGTTCGGGTTCACGTCGTTATGGCCATACATGCCGTTGTCGCTGTAGCCCCGCGCGTGGATCATCTGCTTGTCGATGCGCCCGTCTTCGCCCGTGCACCGCTTGATGAGCTTGCTCATGTCGTCCATCTGGGTCCCCCTTGGTCGTGAAGCACGATCGTCGCAGCGACCACCGACACTCGGCCGAGAGTGCGTGGATTGAGCGTCAACCGCCGAGGACCAGCGAGGAAGTTCCGGTCGACGAGACCCGCGAGTCGGTGACGCCCTCGACCATGATCGGCAGCTCCATCGCCGCGCTGAGTGTGACGACGACGGTGTCCCCCTCGACGGCCACGTCCCATGCCAGCGACTTGAAGTCCGCGTAGGCACCGACCTGGTTCAGGTAGTCGCCAACTGCCTGCCGGGCGGTCCGCTCGTCTAGTTCCACCCGGTCCTGGCCCAGGCCCTGGTCATAGCCCTGCTCGCCCTCGATGGTGGCGCCCGCCAAGGCTGCACCGTCGGCCAACGTGTCCAGGCTCTGTCGGTTGAGATAGGCAGCCGAGGTGTCCACCACCACGCCCACCGCCATCAGCAGGATCAGCGCGAAGCCGACGATCAGCACCGTGACCTGACCGGCCTCCTCACCCCTGTTCATGACGCTGCCCGGTATTTCCCGTAGGGCACGCTGTGCTTCGCGTCGAGGCGGAACGACGGCGCCCCTCCACCGAGCACGTCGGGGGCCAGCGGCAGCCGGATCTGGGTCCGCACGATCACGGTGATCACCGAGCCGGGTTGATGGCAGTTGCCACGCCCGGCGGAGCAGTTGATCTCCAGGCTGAACGCGCCCGGCTCGACTCCTTGGTCGCGCAGGCTGACCTCGGCCGCCAGACGGGCCTGCCGTTCCCCCGCCTCCTCGCTCTCCGCGATCGAGAACGCGCGTCCGGCCGCGCGGCTGGCGGCACTCGTGCCGAATGCAGCGCTCTGGACGGTGAAGACGGAGATCAGCACATAGACCAGCGGGACCATCAAGAGGATCGAGAGCCAGGTGACCTCGACCAGGGCGCTGCCGTCTTCGTCGCACTCGCGACGGTTCGAGCGGTTCAGGCGGTTCATGGCGCGCCTGCTTCGTCGGGGTCCTGCTCCACGATCGCGTGGCCCTCGACCTCGATCCGGATCGCCGGCCCCCACAACCCCAACGGCGGAACCTCGGCGGAGACCGTCACCTCGATCATCTCGGTCCCGTCGACGACGGTCTGGCGAGCTCCGACGTCCTTGGCGAAACGATCTGCGATCACGTTGCCGATCTGTTGGCGGGTGTACGCCGCGCCGTCCTCGGGACCCCGATCGAGCACCGAACCGTGCCGCGCCCCCTCGGTGGCCGCAGCCGTCAGCGTGTTGCGCACGTGCAGCACGATCGCCAGCTGGAGGATCCCCAGGACCAGTGGGATCAGGACGACCAGCACCAGCACGAAGTCGACCACGGCCGACCCGCGCTCACTGCGGAGGCGTCGAGGCCTGATCTCAGCCTCCCACCGAGTTGAGCGCATCAACCAGCATCTGTTGGAGCCTCGGGCCGGCCACGAGGGTCAAGGCGCCCACGATGCCGGCGGTCATCACCGTGATCATCACCCAACCGGGGACGTCTCCCTGCTCGTCGCGGGCGCGCACCCCGATGCCGACGTAGAGCCGCACGAACAGCTCGTTCCACTTTTCCATCCCGAGAACCTTTCCTATGGAGCTACAAGATTGAGGCCGATCACTCCCGGCCAGAACGCGAACACGACTGTCACCGGGAGGACCAGGAAGACCACCGGAACCATCATCAGGGTCTCCTTGCGGGCACCCGACTCGATCAACTCGCGACGCCCTGCTTCACGTACGTCGGCTGCCTGGGAGTGCAGGACATCGGCCAGGGGCGTGCCGCGTTCGATGGCGACGGCCACGCCGGAGGCGAACCGGCTCACCACCGGAAGCCCACTACGGCTCGCCAGGTCGTCGAAGGCCGCACTGACCGGCTGCCCCGTGCGGATCGCGGCCAGCACCCGCGACAGGTCCTCGCTCAGGGCGCCGCGGCTGCGGCGTACGACTCTGTCCAGCGCCGCGACCGGACTCTCCCCGGCAGCAACCGCCAGTGCCAGCAGCTCGGCCACCGTGGGGAACTCCACCAGTACCTGTTGGTCGCGCTTGCGTGCCCGAGTGGACAGGTTGTTGTCGCACAGGATCACCCCACCGGTGAACCCGACGGCGCACAGGAGCAGGAACGGAAGGAGCCGGCCCGGGGTCTGCCAGACCTGGAAGGCCGAGGAGGCCGCCACCAGCGTGAAGCCCGCGACTCCCCACAGCACCTGCTCGATGCGGAACTCCTGGACGCTCTTGTCGATGGCGGAACGTTCGAGGCGACGCCGCACCGACGCCGATCCGCCGAGCACGCTCTCCACACCGTCCGCCGCCCTGCGCAGCACCGGTCCGAAGACCGAGCCGACGACACCGGTGGGCTCACCCACGGATCGCCGCTCGACCGACGGCAGGTCGCGCACGTAGGGCAGCACCCGCGTGCCCAGGTCAGTGCGACGCAACGAGACAACGCGGGTGCCGAACAACAGCACCCCCAGCGCGGCGACGCCGCCCAGCAGCGCGCCCCAGATCGTCGCAGTCATTCGAGGATCCGCCGTTCAAGCGGCAACCGGCCGATGCGCATCATCAGCCAATAGGCGAACACACAGCAGAAGGCGCCGATCGCCAGGACCAGCATGCCGACGGGCGAGCGATAGCGCTGGATCACCTCCGGCTGGAAGCACAGGATCAGCAGCACCAGCCATGGTGCGGCGACGGCGAGCTTGGCGCCGTTGACCGTCCACGCCTGGCGGGCCTCGAGCTCGGAGCGCGTGCGGGCATCGTCGCGCAGGTGACCCGACAGGCTGCGCAACAGGCGACCGAGCTCACCACCGCCGACCTCACGGGCGATGCGCAGCGCCTCGACCACGCGATCCCCCACCGGGTCGGCAAGCTCGGCCTTGAGCCGTTCGAGGGACTCGCCGAACCGTCCGGTCACCTGGTAGTCGAGGGCGAAGCGAGCAAAGGCGGGCTGCAGCGCCTCGGGACCGCGCGAGCCGAGCTGGGCCAACGCCTCGGGGAGCGACATGCCCGCCCGGACCGCGGAGGCAAGGTGATCGACCGCCTCCGGCCACACCTCGGCGAACTCCTTGCGGCGCTTGCGCGCTCGACCCCGCACCACCGCAATGGGCAGATAGGCCGACATCACGCCGAAGACCAGTGCCACCGGGAAGGTGCGCGAGATGACCTGCACGAAGAGGAGTCCGGCGATCCCCATAACCACACAGAGAAAGACGAGGCTGCGGCTGGTCACCGATGACATGCCAGCGCTGATCAACCACTGATCGATGCGTGCCGGCCCTTTCGTCGTGCGCACCGTGGTCCGCGGAATGGTGAACGCCGCCCAGACCAGGGCCAGGCCCAGTCCGAGCACGAGACCGATCAACGCACCCATCGCTCAACCCGCCCGCACCAACTGGTGCACGTCGATGCCCATCCGCTCGAAGGCCTCGACTCGTGGCGGCATCCCGCCGCGCGAACGCAGGGTCTGACCATCGCGGACGAAGATCTGCTCGGCTTCGATGATGCCGTTCTCCACCCGGCCGGGCACCGAGACGATCTCGTTGACGTGCCGGTTGCCCTGGGCGTCGAGGCCGAGGTGAACCACGATGTCCAGGCTTGAGGCCACGGTCGGCAGGACGAAGCCTGCTGAGATGTTCTCACCGGCCAGGAGCGGCAGCGTGCAGACCTTCATCAGCGCCTCACGCGCGCTGTTCGCGTGGATGGTGCACATCCCCGGCAGACCAGCGTTGAGCGCGAGCAACAGGTCAAGGCACTCCTCGGCGCGGACCTCGCCCACGATAATCCGACTCGGGCGCATCCGAAGGCTCTCCTTGACCAGGTCGCGGAGCCGCACCTCGCCGGTGCCCTCGAGCCCGGCCTGCCTGGTCTGGAGGGGAACCCAGTCGGGATGCTGGAAGCGCAGCTCGAAGACCTCCTCCACCGAGATCACCCGGTCTCCACCGGGGATCGCCGAGGCGAGACAGTTCAGCAGCGTGGTCTTGCCGGCCTGCGTGCCGCCGGCGACGAGGATGTTCAGGCCCGCGCGCACGCAGGCCTCAAGGAACCCTGCTGCCTGCGGGGTGAGCGAGCCGAGCTCAACGAGGTCGTGCAGGCGACTCGCCCGCATCGTGAACTTGCGGATGTTGATGGCGGTGAAGCCGCGCGAGACGCCCTCGAGGACCACGTGCAGCCGGTGTCCCTCGGGGAGCATCGCGTCGACGAACGGTGTGGAGATGTCGAGTCGACGTCCACTGGACTTGAGCATCCGCTCGACCAGCTCGGTCACCTCGGCCGCGCTGAGCACCGTGTTGGTGAGCTCGTGGCGACCTCGTCGCGCGATGAAGACCTGGCTCGGATCGTTGATCCAGACCTCCTCGACGCTCGGGTCGTCGAGATAGGGCTGCAGCGGACCGAACCCGGAGACCCGGGCCACGATCTCGCCGACGATTGCCTGCGGGTCCGGCACCGGCGCGACCTGGCCGGTGAGACTGAGCTCGTCGTGCGCCCGGACCACGTCCTCGGCGATCCGACGCACCACCAGCGCCTCCGCCTGCGGGTCGACGCCATCGCGGCGGACCACCTCGCGCACGCGCGCGTCGAGCGTCTGCACCAGTGAGGCGTGCGCGTCGGCGTACGTCGATGTCATGCCGGTCCCCGTCCCGAGATGAAGGTTCCTGTGCGGCAGTATGCGTGACGCGTGCCCGCCTTGGGAATGCCCCGGGTCAGGAGTTGTGGACAACCTGGGACTGGTGTGGCACGGGGCAACCACCGGGGAAGGTGCCGAGCTCCTCGAGCTTGAATCCGTCCGGGTAGGAACGGATCCACGGCAGGTCCTCGATGACCTTGGGCCGGCGTCGCGCCGGGAAGGCACGGAGCAGGGCGCCGCGGGCCTTGAGCGCGGCACGCGAGGCGCGCTCGACGGACGGTCGCGGAGCCGCATAGCCCAAGGCCTCGCGCAACGGCTGGTCCATCAGCGCGCGGCTGAACACCTCGACCGCACGGCTGGCCGCGCGGGGGTGGAAGGTGAGCATCAGCTCGAGCGTGGAGTCGGCGACCCGGCGCCCGCCGGGATCGAAGCCGAAGTGCTCCTGCTCGTAGGTGTCCATCAGCTTCTCGAAGCCCTCATAGGTCTCCGGCACGTCGCTGATGTTCATGTGCTTGGCCAGGATCCGGTAGTAGGCCACCGAGGCCGTGACCTCGTGATAGCTCATCGGACGCTTGCCATAGTCGTCGAGCCAGCGCTTCGGGACCACCACGAACGTGCTGAGCACATAGAGCATCTCGTGGTTGGGGATGTCGTAGGAGCGGTGCATCTGGTTGATCCGCCGGATCGCCGCCCTCGCCTCGGGGTGGTCGAACCCGTGGCGCGCCGGGGGCTCGAGCAGCAGCGCGGTGTCGTCGTAGCGCTTCTGGACGTTGCCGGTGAACTCACCGGTCTCGTCGAGCAGTCGTCCGATGCCGGGCACCGCATAGGTGCGGAAGAGGGCGAAGCTGAGTGCCTGGTTCATGTCCCAGGGGAACTCGTGCATCAGCAGGGTGCGATAGATCTCGACGCAGTCCTCGATCGGGTCGAGGGACTCATTGCGGAGCTTCCAGTGGGCACGCTTCATGAGGCCATCATGACAGCAAAACTGTCACTATGGGAGTGTCAGGATGAACTATCTGCCGCCCGGCAATGCCCACGCCACAAGGCGATTGCCGCTAAGGCGACTTTGACGGGGCGAAATCGACGGGCGACGCAGTCGGGCGCTCAGTCGCGGTTCTCGTCCTGTGCCCGACGGGCGGCATCGCGGATCTCGAAGAGCTCGGAGGCCAAGCCGCCGAGGGTGCGCGCCACGTCCCGGACCGCACCGGTGACAGCGCCACCGACCTGGCCGACCGCGTTCACGGTGGCCTCGAACGAGTCCTGGATGGCGTCCTTGCGGATCTCGTTGCGGCTGATCTGCTCGGGGCCGCGGGGTTCTCTGCTGTCTGGCGTCATGGTGCCTCCAGTGTCGATCAAGTCGGGTGATGCCCACAAGAGATGTCCCTCACGCGAGCGCACGCACCAGGAAATGAGCGCTACCCGCCGTGGTTCCGGCGGGTAGCGCACATCAGATGCGGTGGATCAGGCGGGAGTGAGGCGTTCCTGCGCGGTGGCGGTGAGCACCTCGTGCAGCGCGGGGATCCGCTCGCACATCTCGGTGACCGCCTCGGCCGTGAAGTGGATGACCTCGAGCGGTGTGGCGGCGACGACCGTCGCCGTACGCAGCTTCTGGTTGACGACCGCCATCTCGCCGACCACCTCACCGGGACCGAGGCGGGCGACCTCGACGTTGTTGCGTCGGATGGCCACCTCGCCGGCGACGATCAGGTAGGCCTTGTCGGCCGGGGTCCGCTCCCACATCAGGGACCAGCCCTGGGGGACGGTGACCCGGGTGCCGTGGGCGTGGAGGAGCTCCAGCTCCTTGTGGGTCAGCTTGTCTGCAATGTGTGTCATGTGTTTCTCCTGCAATGAAGGGTTCAGGCTGCCGAGACGCGCGGGTCGGCGTCCTCTACGAGTGAGAGGTCGGGCTGCTTCCGCTTGGGCGGAAGGGCCATCTTGAAGATCTTCTTCGCGACGCTGCCGAGCTGCCGGTGCAGCGGGCCGGTGTTGTAGGCCAAGCCGTAGCGCTCGCAGATCTCGCGCACCTCTTCGGCGATCTGCGGATAGCGACGCGCCGGCAGGTCCGGGAACAGGTGGTGCTCGATCTGGTGGGACAGGTTGCCGCTCATCAGGTGCAGCAGCTTGCTGCCGCTGATGTTGGCCGAGCCGAGCAGCTGGCGGTAGTACCACAGCCCCTTGGTCTCGTTCTCGGTCTCCTCCTGGGTGAAGGTGGCGACACCGGCCGGGAAGTGGCCGCAGAAGATGATGTTGAACGCCCAGATGTTGCGGATCAGGTTGGCGGTCGCGTTGCCGACGATCGTGGGCACGAACAGCGGTCCGGTCAGCGCCGGGAACAGGACGTAGTCCTTGAGCGCCTGGTTGCGCATCTTCTTCATCAGGCCGGGATAGAGCGGCTTGTTGTCGGCCAGCGAGCGCTTGCCCGAGACGATGTTCTCGACCTCGAGGTCGTGCAGGGCCACGCCCCACTCGAAGAAGACCATCAGCAGGAACGCATAGACCGGGTTGCCCAGGTAGTAGGGGTTCCACTTCTGGTCCTCGTCCATCCGCAGGATGCCGTAACCGATGTCGCGGTCCTTGCCGAGGATGTTGGTGAAGGTGTGGTGGATGTAGTTGTGGGAGTACTTCCACTGGTCGCTCGGGCAGACGTTGTCCCACTCATACATCCGCGAGTTGAGGCCCGGGTCGCCCATCCAGTCGTATTGCCCGTGCATGACGTTGTGGCCGATCTCCATGTTGTCGATGATCTTGGAGATGGACAGCGACGCGACGGCGAGCGGCCAGGCCGGCGGCAGGTAGAACAGCGCGCGGCCGGCGATCTCGAAGCCGCGCTGGGCCTTGAGCACGTTGCGGATGTAGGTCGCGTCCTCCTCGCCGAGCTCGGAGATGACCCGCTGGCGGATCGCGTCCATCTCCTCGCCGAACTTCTCCAGCTCTTCGGGGCTGAGGCTGATCTTGTCGCTCATGGTGTCTCCTCTGGTTGAGGTGGTCTGGGGTGTACGTCGGGTGCGCGCAGCGCTGCTAGAGCTCCACCGTGCAGTCGCCTTCGGGGGCCGAGACGCAGATCCTGATGTCTTCGTCCGGCAGCGATGAGGTCTCGCCTGTGAGCACGTTGGTCACGGTGCCCTCGGTCTTGCGCGAGGTGCAGGAGAAGCAGATGCCCATCCGGCAGCCGAACTCCGGCGCCAGGCCGGCGGCCTCGGCCTGCTCGAGCAGGTTGGTCCCACTGTTCGCCGCGCTGAGCCCGGACCGGGCGAAGCTGATCTCACCCTCGGTCGAGCCGCCCGAGACCTTCGGCGGCTTGAAGAACTCGACGCGCAGCTCCTCGGAGCCGTCGTACGCCTTCTGCACCGCGTCGATCAGCGGAGCCGGACCGCAGGCCCAGGTGGGGACGTCGCGATAGCCGGGGACCAGGCGCTCCAGCCAGGCCGGGCTGAGGGCGGGGTCGCCGAGCTCGGGGTGGAGCAGGTGGATGTCGACGCCGTAGCCGGTGCGGGCCGCGTCAGCGAGCTCCTCGGCGAAGATCTGGTGCTCGGGCGACTGGGCGTAGTGGATGAAGGTGACCCGGCCGCGGTGCGTACGGCGCTGCAGCGTGCGCAGCATGGACATCAGCGGGGTGATCCCCGAGCCGCCGGAGATGAACACGACGTGGCCGGGCATGGTGTCGGGGAGGGTGAACTCGCCCTGCGCCTGCGAGAGGTGCACGACCTGACCGGGCTGGGCCTCTTCGACCAGGAACTTCGAGACCAGCCCGTCGGGGTTGGCGCGCAGGGTGATCGTGAACCGCTCCCCGGCGCCGGCCTCGTGGCTGGAGACCGAGAAGACCCGGGTGGTCCGGCGGGCGCCGTTGATCTCCACCCCGAGCTGCACGTGCTGGCCGGCGCGGTGGCCCTGCCAGGTGCTGGTCGGTTGCAGCGTGATGGTGGCGACCGCCGGGTGACCCTCGACGTCGACCTCGCGGTGGATCTCGACGATCCGCGCCCGGACCTCCTTGGCGGCCCACATCGGATTGACGAGCTCGAGATAGCGGTCGACTCCGTGGGGCGAGGTCAGTGCCTCCAGCGCCCGGGAGCCGAGGATGCTCTGAACGATGCTCATCTGCCCGTCCTTCCGATCAACTTTTTGAGTGAACATGCGTACACTGAAACTGTACCGAAGGACCCGCACCCCGCGTCAAGCCATCACGCTGTGACCCCGCCCACCCGGAGAGCACATGTTCACTCAAAGCTTGGAAGCTCGTTCACTAGACTCGACTCCCGTGAGCAGCAACGAGATCGTCGCCAATGAGAGCCGCCAGGAGCGCAAGGAGCGCACCCGCCGCGCGATCCTCGACGCGGCGCTCGACCAGCTCTCCCACACCAGCTTCGACTCGATCTCCCTGCGCCAGCTGGCCAAGGCGGTCGGCATCGTCCCCACCGGCTTCTACCGGCACTTCGCCACCCTCGACGAGCTCGGCCTGGCGTTGGTCGAGGAGTCCTTCGGCACCCTGCGCGACCTGATCCGCGAGGTCCGCCTCGACAACGACCTCGTCCCGGACACGCTGATCGACCGCTCGGTCGACGTGCTGGCCGAGCAGCTCATCGAGCACACCGATCACTACCGCTTCATCAGTCGCGAGCGCCACGGCGGCTCAGCCGTGCTGCGCGAGGCCATCCGTCACGAATTCACCCTCTTCGAGCGCGAACTGGTCACCGACCTGGCGCGGATGCCCGAGATCTCGCACTGGGGCGCGCGCGACCTGCACGTGCTGGCCAGCCTGTTCGTCGAGGTGATGGTCTCGGCCGCCTCCGAGCTGGTCAGCCCCTCCGCGGACCAGCCCGCCGTACGTCGTGGCCTGATCGACAACCTGCGCAACCAGGCCCGGATGATCGTGGTCGGCGCCGCCGGCTGGCAGCCGCTGAAGTCCTAGCGCAACTCGCCGCGGTTGCGACGCCGCCTGCTCTCGCCGGGCATCGCCTTGCGGACCACGGTGACCCCACCCATCAGTGCGAAGCCCTTCACCCGGACGACCTGCGAGTCGGGACCCACCTCGGCAGGGACCCGGTCCCTGGCCTGGCTGAAGTCGCCCATGATCCCGATCCCCGACACGATCACGTGGGTGTGGGCGTTGACGATCACGTCGATCCCGCCCATCACCGTGTTCGCGATGATCGTGGTCTCCGGTGACGTGAAGACGGCTTGGCGCAGGTCGAGGTCGATGCCACCCATCAGCGCGAACGCGGTGTGCGTCTCCCCCATCTCCCAGACGCCTCTGCGGTCCTGGCCACCCATCAGGGCGAACGATGCGTTGTGGCGCGGTGCGGTGACGTTGGCGGCAGCTCGCCGCGCCGGGGTCGCCGGCGGGGCCAGCTCGATCCCCCGGGCCGGCAGGTCCGCGGTGATCGGGACCAGGTCGGCATAGACCTTGGCGGCGTACGTCGCCTCGAGCCGCTCGTCCAGCTCGTCGAACTCCAGGCGCCCCTCACCGGCGGCGTCTCGCAGGAGGTCGGCCACCTTGTGCCGGTCGCTGTCCGAGATGCGCATCCGCGACGGGTCGTCCATGGCCCTCACCCTAGCGATCAGGCCACGGCCTCGTCAGCCAGAAAACGACGAACGGCATTGGCAGCCACCCGACCCGCGCGGTTCGCGCCGATCGTGCTCGCCGACGGCCCGTAGCCCACCAGCTGTACCCGGGGATCGGCCACCGCCGTGGTCCGGTCGAGCTGGATGCCTCCGGCCGGGCTGCGCAGGCGCAGTGGTGCCAGGTGTGCGATCTCGGGACGGAACCCGGTGGCCCACAAGATCACGTCCACGGCCTCGAAACTGCCATCGGCCCAGCGCACCCCGTCCGGTTCAATGGCCTCGAACATCGGCCGGCGTGCGGCGTAGGCACCGAGCCGCTCTGCCTCCCGCTCCTGCTCGCGCAACACCAGGCCGGTCACGCTGACCACGCTGCGGGGCGGCAGGCCACGACGTACCCGATCCTCGACCAGGGCGACCGCCTCGCGGCCGCGGTCCGGGGTGAAGTCGTCGGTGCGCCAGATCGGCTCCCGACGGGACACCCACACGACCTCGGCGACCGGAGCCAGCTCACCGATGAATTGGACCGCGGACGCGCCGCCACCCACGACCAGCACCCGCTTGCCGACGAAGTGCTCGCGACCGGGATAGCCCTGGGTGTGCAGCTGCTCGCCGGTGAAGGTCTCGACGCCCGGATAGTGCGGCACGAACGGTCGGGTCCAGGTGCCGGTCGCGTTCACCAGGGTGCGGGTGCGCCAGCTGCGCTCGGCGGCGCCGACGACGAGCAGGTCGCCATCGGAGCTCACCCGATCGACCCGGACCGGGCGGACGACCGGCAGCGCGTGCCGCTGCTCGTAGTCGCGGAAGTATGCCGGCACCACGAGATTGGCCCGCAGCCCGCTGCGCCGTGGCGCGGGCTCCTCGGGCAGGTCGGCGACGCCGTGGACGTCGTGCATCGTCAACGAGTCCCACCGGTGCTGCCAGGCACCGCCCGGAGCGGAGCCGGCGTCCAGCACCACGTGGTCGATCCCGAGACGCGTGAGGTGGAAGGAGGAGGAGAGGCCGGCCTGTCCGGCGCCGATCACCAGGGAGTCGAGGATGTCCACATCCTTTCCAACGTGGGGCGTGACGGGTCTATGCCCGGTCCTCTCCCAGCACCGACAGCCGCCGCTCTGCCTCAGCTCCTGCTGCCGTAATCTGGGTGCCGTGCCGAACGACGCTGAGTTCCTCTATTCCGACCTGCTCCCGACCGGCAAGGACGACACTCCTTATCGGCTGATCACCACCGAGGGCGTGAGCACCTTCGAGGCGACAGCCCCGGACGGCTCGACCCGGACCTTCCTTCAGGTCGAGCCCGAAGCGATCCGCCAGCTGACCTCCGAGGCGATGCACGACATCAGCCACTACCTGCGCCCGGCGCACCTGGCCCAGCTGCGCAAGATCATCGACGACCCGGAGGCCTCGGGCAACGACCGCTTCGTGGCGCTCGACCTGCTGAAGAACGTCAACATCTCCGCCGGTGGCGTGCTGCCGATGTGCCAGGACACCGGCACCGCAATCGTGATGGGCAAGAAGTCCGAGGGCGTGCTGACCGGTGCCGACGACGGCGAGGCGATCAGCAAGGGTGTCTACGACGCCTACACGAAGCTGAACCTGCGCTACTCGCAGCTGGCGCCGCTGACGACGTACGAGGAGAAGAACACCGGCACCAACCTCCCGGCGCAGATCGAGCTCTACTCGACCGCGCAGGGCGAGCACGGACCGGAGTACAAGTTCCTCTTCATGGCCAAGGGCGGTGGCTCGGCCAACAAGTCGTTCCTGTTCCAGGAAACCAAGGCGATCCTGAACCCGAAGCGGATGCTGGAGTTCCTCGACGAGAAGATCCGCTCGCTCGGCACCGCCGCGTGCCCGCCCTACCACCTGGCTGTGGTCATCGGCGGCACAAGCGCAGAGTTCGCGATGAAGACGGCGAAATATGCCTCCGCGCACTATCTGGACAACCTCCCGACCGAGGGCTCCATGAGTGCGCATGGGTTCAGGGACCTCGAGCTCGAGGACGAGGTGTTCAAGCTGACCCAGTCGTTCGGGATCGGCGCACAGTTCGGTGGGAAGTACTTCTGCCACGACGTGCGCGTGGTCCGGTTGCCCCGCCACGGCGCCTCCTGCCCGGTGGCGATCGCGGTCTCATGCTCGGCCGACCGCCAGGCACTCGGCAAGATCACCCCCGAGGGTGTCTTCCTCGAGCAGCTCGAGACCGACCCCGCGCACTACATGCCCGACGCGGGTGTCGCCGAGGACATCTCCGGCGGCGAGGTCGTCAAGATCGACCTGACCCAGCCGATGCCGGAGATCCTGGCCGAGCTGCGCAAGCACCCGGTCAAGACCCGCCTGTCGCTGACCGGTCCACTGGTCGTGGCCCGCGACATCGCGCACGCCAAGATCAAGGAGCGCCTCGACGCCGGCGAGGAGATGCCGGACTACCTGAAGAACCACCCGGTCTACTACGCCGGCCCGGCCAAGACTCCCGAGGGAATGGCGTCCGGTTCGTTCGGTCCGACCACGGCCGGACGGATGGACTCCTACGTCGAGCAGTTCCAGGCCGCAGGTGGCTCGATGGTGATGCTGGCGAAGGGCAACCGTTCCAAGGTCGTCACCGAGGCCTGCGACACCCACGGGGGCTTCTACCTCGGCTCCATCGGCGGTCCCGCCGCGCGGCTGGCCCAAGACTGCATCAAGTCCCAGGAGGTCATCGAATATCCCGAGCTCGGGATGGAGGCGATCTGGAAGATCGAGGTCGAGGACTTCCCGGCCTTCATCGTGGTCGACGACAAGGGCAACGACTTCTTCACCGATCCCTCCGGCGCAGTCACCGTGCCGCTGAGCTCGATCGGCGTTCCCGGCGTGAGGGTCCGCTCGCAGGAGAAGTAACCCCTGACGAAGGCAATCGGCACGGCCACCCAGTGCTGGGTGACCGGGCCGATCCAGGTGGTTGTGACGGGCGCGTCCACAACGGGTAGCGCCCGCGGCGTCAGCCGCGCAGCTTGCCGGAGAGCGCGATCACGGCGTCGAGGACGCCGGCGAGCTCGCCAGTGCGTCGCTCGAGGGGCGCGAGGCCGCTCTCGGCGAAGTCGGTGAACAGCCCCAGGGAGACCTGCGGGCGAACGGCGATCAGGTGCGCGTTGGCGGCGATGGTGCGCCAGTGCTCAACGGCTCGGACCCCACCGTCGGCGCCATAGGCGACCAGGCCGAGCGCCTTGCTGCCCCACTCGGGGTAGATCGAGTCGAAGGCGTTCTTCATCGCCGCCGGAACCGAGTGGTTGTACTCCGGGGTGACGAAGACGAACCCGTCGAGTTCGTCGATCTTCTGGCCCCAGGTGCGCACCTTCGGGTCGGCATACTCGCGGTTGGCGGCACCGGGAACCGTCGGGTCATTGAGGAGCTCGAGGTCGTAGTCGGCGAGCTCGATCAGCTCGAACTCGGCGCCGCCGTGTGCGAGAGCCTCGTCCAGGACCCACTTGCCGACGCTGCTGCCGAGACGGCCGGGACGGGTGCTGCCGATGATGATGCCGATCTTCACGTGTTCTCCTGTCGTTGGGTGCGTTCTCGGGGTGAACAAGTTGAAAGGTGTAGCGATTCCCCACCGGGGAACTGTTCACCCGCCCGATACGTTGACACGACAGGCAACGAGAGGAACTCCCCATGCAGTGCCCCACCGACGGCGCAGTCCTGGTCATGAGCGAACGCTCCGGCATCGAGATCGACTACTGCCCCACCTGCCGCGGCGTGTGGCTCGATCGCGGGGAGCTCGACAAGATCATCGAGCGCTCCCTGGGACAGCCGGGCCCCGCACCGGCCGCGCCGGCCGCTCCGCAGGCGCCCGCGCCCCAGAACGCCGCACCCCAGCAGCAGCGTCATGTCGACCGGTCCTACGACTCGGACGACCGGGGCCGGTCCTTCGACCGAGGCTCCTACCAGCCCGGCTTCGGCCAGCCCTATCGCAAGAAGCGCAAGGAGAGCTGGCTCAGCGAGCTCTTCGACTGAGGAGACTCGCTTGGTCGGTGCGCGATGATTCAGTCGTGCCCCTGACCCTGCCCTTCCCGCGCACCACTGGCGCCCAGCCCCGTGCCGGCGCGTTCCCCGATTCGCCGCAGTTCCGCGACGGCGTCTTCCACAACCGTCGGGAAGGGACCCGGGTGACTCCGGAGTCCGGGCGCGCCTCGATCGCTCGCGACTTCGCCCGCAAGGGCAACAGCGGCCGGCCCGGCAGATCGATCCCACTGGGTACGCCGTCCCTGCCGCCGGTTGCGGCGACCTGCGCGGCGACCTGGCTCGGCCACGCCACCGTGCTGCTGGAGGTCGGCGGACACTTCGTGCTGGCCGACCCGGTCTGGAGTGAGCGAGTCTCCCCGGCCACACGCGTCGGCCCCCGTCGCCACCACCCGGTCCCGTTGGCCCTGCGTGACCTGCCAACGCTCAGTGCCGTGCTGATCTCGCACGACCACTACGACCACCTCGACACCCGCACCATCGAGTGGCTCACCGCGAACCAGTCCGTCCCGTTCGTCGTCCCGCTCGGGATCGGCGCCCACCTGCGCCGCTGGGGCGTGCCCGAGCACCGGATCGTGGAGCTGGACTGGGGCCAGGAACACCTGATCGACGACCTGCACCTGGTCTGTGCCGAGGCCCAGCACTTCTCCGGTCGGCTGTTCACCAACAACACCACGCTCTGGTCGTCCTGGATCCTGTCGGCCGGCGAATCGAACATCTTCTTCGGTGGTGACACCGGCTATCACCCCGGTTTCAGCGCGCTCGGTGAGCAGCACGGACCGTTCGACCTGACCGTCCTGCCGATCGGCGCCTACGACAACCGCTGGCGCGACGTACACATGGACCCTGCCGAGGCGCTGCGCGCCCACGCCGAGCTGGGCGGCGAGGCGCTCCTGCCGATCCACTGGGCCACCTTCGACCTGGCCTTCCATGCCTGGGCCGACCCGATCGAGTGGTTGGTGCGCGATGCCCCGGCCGATCTCCGCCTGGCCACCCCGCGCCCGGGTGACAGATTCACCACGGACGGCGAGGTGCCCCGAAGCCCCTGGTGGAGATGAGCCTCAGGAATAGAGGCGTTCGATCTCGGCGGCATACTTCTTGTCGATCGGCTTGCGGCGCAGCTTCAGCGTCGGCGTGAGCACCTCGCTGCCCGGCAGCCAGAACTCCGGGAGCACCTCGAACCGCTTCACCTGCTCGACCCTGGACAGCTTCGCGTTGCCGGCATCGATGCCGGCCTGGATCGCGGCCACCAGGCCCGGGTCCTTGGCCAGGGTCGCCGGGTCGGCCGAGAGTCCGGCCTTGTCCGCGAAGGCGGCCGCACCGTCCGGGTCGAGGGTGACCAGGGCGACGTTGTAGGGCCGCCCGTCGCCGATCACCGTGATCGTCGCGGCCAGCGGCGTGGTCACCTTGAGCGTGTTCTCGATGTTGGACGGCGACATGTTCTTGCCGCCCGAGCTGATGATCAGCTCCTTCTTGCGATCCACGATCGTGAGGTAGCCGTCCCGGTCGATCGTGCCCACGTCACCGGTGTGCAGCCACCCGTCGGCGTCGATCGCCTCCGCGGTCTTCTCGGGGTCGAGGCGATAGCCGGGCATCACGCCGGGACCGCGGAAGAGCAGCTCCCCGTCCTCGGCGAGCTTGATCTCGGTGCCGGGGATCGGCAGTCCCACCGTGCCGACGCGCGCCTTGCCGGGTGGGTTGATCGTGCCCGCGCCGGAGAGCTCGGACATGCCCCACAGCTCGCAGACCTCCAGGCCCAGTCCCATGAAGAACTTGAGTGTCTCCGGGGCGATCGCGGCGGCGCCGGACCAGGCCCACTTGAGCTCGTCCAGGCCGAGCGCGGCCCGCACCTTGGCCAGCACCAGCTTGTCGGCGAGCTTGAACTGGAGGGCGTCCAGGCCGGCCAGCGGCTTGCCGGCCAGTGCGGCGTCGCCGTTCTTCTCGGCCATCGCCAGGCCCCAGGACATCAGGCGCTTCTTGACCGGTGACTCCTCGGCAGCCACCTTGGCCTCGACGCCGGCCTTGATCTTCTCCCAGACCCGCGGCACCGCGAACCAGATCGTGGGGCGGGCGTCGGGCAGCGCAGCCGCGATCGCCCGGGGGTCGGCCACATAGGTGACCTGGACGCCCTTGATCGCGGCGAAGTATTGCGCCGACGCGCGGTCGGCGATGTGGGCGGCCGGGAGGAACGAGGTGATCCGGTCGCCGAACTCGACGGCCACCACCTGCTCGGCTCCACGCACCGTCTCCATGATGTTCGCGTGGGTCAGCTGCACGCCCTTGGGCGGGCCGGTGGTTCCCGAGGTGTAGATCAGGGTGAGCAGGTCGGTGGGCTGTACGGCGCGCCAGGTGGCCTCGAAGTCGAAGTCCGGGGCGGCGAGGCCCTCGAGCTCGGCCAGTGTGTGCGTCGCGCCGTCGGGCTTCCCGTCGACGACCACGACGTGATCGAGGTCGACGCCCGAGGCCAGGATGCCGGGCAGCAGGGCAGCCTCGGTGACGACGATCCGGTTGCCGGCGTTGCCGAAGAGATAGTCGATCTGCTCGGGTGAGGAGGTGTTGTAGATCGAGAAGGCCGCCATGCCCAGGTGCATCGCCCCGGCGTCGACCCAGGCGAACTCCGGTCGGTTGGTGAGCAGGATGGCGAGCGTGTCGCCGCGCCGGTAGCCGAGTGCGGCCAGGCCGCCGGCGACCTGTTCGACATGACGGGCATAGTCGCGCCAGGTCACCGAGACCGCGTCTGCGGGGGTGCGCAGCGCTACGGCGTCGGGCTGGATGCGGGCGGTTTCTTGGAAGGCTTCGCAGACTGTCGTGGCGGTGGTCATCACTTGCTTCCTGCTCGGTGGCGGTGGTGGCGAATGTAAGCCACGTCACATGTCCGGGCAAGGAGTAGTTTCGAGGCATGACTGATTACCGCATCGAGCACGACTCCATGGGCGAGGTCAAGGTGCCTGCCGACGCACTCTGGCGCGCCCAGACGCAGCGCGCGATCGAGAACTTCCCGATCAGCGGATCGACCCTCGAACCTCGCCACATCAAGGCCCTTGCCCTGGTGAAGCGGGCCGCCGCCCGGGTCAACGCCGACCTCGACGTGATCACCGGCGACCAGGCCGAGGCGATCATCGCGGCCGCGGACGAGGTCGCCTCGGGTGCGCACGACGCGCAATTCCCCATCGACGTCTTCCAGACCGGTTCGGGCACGAGCTCGAACATGAACACCAACGAGGTCCTGGCCTCCCTGGCGAGCGCGGCAGGAGTCGACGTACACCCCAACGACCACGTCAACGCCAGCCAGTCCAGCAATGACACGTTCCCCACCTCGATCCACGTCGCCGCCGCAATGGCCGTGGTCGAGGACCTCTTCCCCGCCCTCGACACTCTCGCCACCTCCCTGGAGGCCAAGGCCGAGGAGTTCCGCGACCACGTGAAGTCCGGGCGGACGCACCTGATGGACGCCACCCCGGTGATGCTGGGCCAGGAGTTCGGCGGGTACGCCGCCACCGTGCGCTATGCCCGCGAGCGCCTGGACGCCGTGCTCCCCCGGGTGCGTGAGCTGCCGCTCGGCGGCACCGCGGTCGGCACCGGCATCAACACCCCTCTCGGCTTCTCAGCCACCGTCATCGGGGTGCTCAGCGACCTCACCGGGCAGGAGTTCATCGAGGCTCGCAACCACTTCGAGGCACAGTCGGCACGCGACTCCCTGGTCGAGCTCAGCGGTGTGCTGCGCACCTATGCCGTCGGGCTGACCAAGATCTGCAACGACCTGCGCTGGATGTCCAGCGGCCCGACCACCGGGCTGGCCGAGATCCACCTGCCCGACCTCCAGCCCGGCTCGAGCATCATGCCGGGCAAGGTGAACCCGGTGCTGCCCGAGGCGACGCTGCAGGTGTGCGCGCAGGTTGTCGGCAACGACGCGGCCATCGCCACCGGTGGAGCAGCCGGCAACTTCGAGCTCAACGTGATGCTGCCGATGATCGCGCGGAACCTGCTCGAGTCGATCCGGATCCTGGCCACCAGCTCGACCCTGCTCGCGCAGCGTTGTGTCGACGGGATCACGGCGGACGTGGAGCGGATGCGGAAGTATGCCGAGTCCTCGCCCTCGGTGGTCACGCCACTGAACAAGTACATCGGCTATGAGAACGCGGCGAAGGTGGCCAAGAAGGCGCTGGCCGAGCAGAAGACGATCCGCGAGACCGTGGTGGAGATGGGCTTCGTGGACGGCACCCGGTTGACCGAGGAGCAGCTCGACGAGGCACTCGATGTCGCCTCGATGACGCGCCCCTAGTCTGGGGCCATGCGCATCGCCGAGGGCCACCATCCGATCACCGTGGACAGCACCACCCTGACCCGCAGCGACCTGGTGGCCGCGGCCGGAGCGGTCAGTGGCGCGCTCGACAGCATCTCGCGGGTCGCCGTGCTCGCCACCCCCACGATGGAGACGGTCCTGGCCGTCGCTGGCGCGCTGCGGGCCGGCGTCGAGGTGGTGCCGGTGCCCTCCGACGCGGGCTCTGCCGAGCTCGCCCACATCTTGGCTGACGCCCAACCGCAGGCGTGGCTCGGTGCTGCCCCCGCGGACTCGCACGGACGGCCGGTGCTGCCGGTTGACGTGGACGCCCGGTCCGCGGCAGTCGAGGTGGACGTGCCGGCCGAGCAGGTGGCGTTCGTGCTCTACACGTCAGGAACGACCGGCGCCCCCAAGGGCGTGCTGCTCTCCCATGGCGCCATCATTGCCGGACTGGATGCGCTGGCCGAGGCATGGGCGTGGACCTCGCACGACGTACTGGCCCATGGTCTGCCGCTGTTCCACGTCCACGGCCTGATCCTCGGCGTGCTCGGGCCGCTGCGCACCGGTTCCGGACTGATCCACACCGGCAAGCCGACCCCCGAGGCCTATGCCCGAGCGTCGGCCTCGGGCGCAACCATGTTCTTCGGCGTGCCGACGGTCTGGTCGCGGATCGCCGCCGCTCCCGAGCAGGCTGCTGCCCTGCGTTCCGCGCGGCTCCTGGTCTCGGGGTCGGCCGGGCTCCCGGTGCCGGTCTTCGAGCGGATCCTGCAGTTGACCGGGCACGAGGTGGCCGAGCGCTACGGGATGAGCGAAACCTTGATCACGGTCGCGACCCGTGCCGACGGGGTACGCCGCGCCGGCTGGGTCGGAGTGCCCGTCAACGGGGTCGAGACCCGGTTGCGCGACGAGGCCGGGGCAGAGGTGCCGCACGACGGCGAGAGCATCGGTCGGCTCGAGGTGCGCGGCGACACCCTGTTCAGCGGCTATCTGAACCGACCCGAGGCCACCTCGGAGACCCGGACTTCTGACGGCTGGTTCCGCACCGGCGACGTCGCGGTGATCGATGCCGACGGGCTGCACCGGATCGTGGGCCGGGAATCAGTCGACCTGATCAAGTCGGGCGGATACCGGGTCGGTGCCGGCGAGATCGAGGCGAGCCTGCTGGGGCATCCTGCCGTCCTCGAGGTGGCCGTGGTCGGCGTGCCTGACGAGGACCTCGGCCAGCGCATCGTCGCCTTCGTGGTGCCTGCCACAGGTGTCTCCGGAAGCGACGAGCTCGCGGATAAGCTCACGGCGTACGTCGGCGACGAGCTCTCGGCGCACAAGCGCCCCCGCGCGATCGTCTTCACCGACGCGCTGCCGCGCAACGAGATGGGCAAGGTGCAGAAGAAGCGCCTGACTCGATAGTCCGGCGCTTTCTGTGGGGGGCGTAACTGATGGGTTGGCCGGTTCGGGGGGCGTAACTGATGGGTCCGTCGCCCAGAAGAGCCCGATCTGCTCCCCAACGCATCAGTTACTGGCCTGGCCGCTCCCAAGGCAGTAACTGATGGGCTGGTCGATCCGGGCTCGCCTAACTGATGGGTTGGTAATTCCCGAATGCGTAACTGATGGGTTCGTCGCCGAGAAGAGCCCGATCTGCTCCCCAACACATCAGTTACTGGCCTGGCCGCTCTCGAGGCAGTAACTGATGGGCTGGTCGGTCCGGGCTCGCCTAACTGATGGGCTGGTCGGTCCGGGCTCGCCTAACTGATGGGTTTGTCGCCGAGAAGAGCCCGATCTGCTCCCCAGGGCATCAGTTACTGGCCTGGGCGCCCCCAAGACATCAGTTGGTGTGCGCGGGGACCGCGGTGGAGCCGCTCAGTACCAGTTGTTGCCCTGTTTGAAGGACCACGCGTTGCACGGGGTGCCGTAGCGATCCTCGATGTAGCCCAGGCCCCAACGGATCTGGGTCACCGGGTTGGTCTCCCAGTCAGCTCCGGCGGAGGCCATCTTGTTGCCGGGCAGGGCCTGCGGGATGCCGTAGGCCGACGAGCTCGGGTTGTCGGCGTTGATCCGCCAGTCGCTCTCGGAGACATAGAGCTTGTCGAGGCAGCTGAACTGCTCGGGGCCGAAGCCGAACTCGGGCAGGAGGGACTTGGCGATCTCACGGGGGTCGTCATCCGTGGCGTCCTCGGTGCGGGCGACGCCGTTGGAGGTGGCCGTGGGTGCGGCGAGCTCAGCAGCCTTGACCGGGTCCGAGGACGAGCGACGGTCGGCGGAGCGCGAGACCTGGGGCGCGCGCTTCTCGGTGGCGGTCGACTCTGCTGCTGCGGGCGTGGTGTCGGCGGTCTTCGGGATGACTGCACTCAGGTCGGTGGCCACCGTGGCGAAGTTGGCGCCGTTCTCGGCGCTGCTCGAGGTGGCCACGCCGGACCCGACTGCGATGCCGGTGGCGGCCACTGCGACGGACGAGAAGACGACCGAGGTGCGGATGCCGGACTTGGCCACCTGACTGACAGATGCACCGGGTGACTTGCGGGCAGTGCGGTGCTTGGGCGTGTACTTCTTGTGCTTCGACAAAGGTCAACTCACGGCTAGACAACGTGGCAGTGTTCACGACCGGCGCTCCCCCGAGCGGTGCCGCCCCGATGCGGCAAGGTCACGAAACAATCTCAGCAACCATGCATCACACGAGCGGCACAGGCAAACCGACATCCCAGTGCGGGCGGACGAGTCCAGTCACATCACGCACACTGGCCCCGCCCGCCACACTGGTCGCCGTCGGCCCGCCTGCGCGGGCCTCAGGTGCACCCCGTCACATGGTGACGTTCTCGAGCATCTCGGTCACCAGGGCTGCGATCGGCGAGCGCTCGGAGCGGGTCAGGGTCACGTGCGCGAACAGCGGGTGGCCCTTCAGCTTCTCCACCACCGCCACCACGCCGTCGTGACGGCCGACGCGGAGGTTGTCACGCTGCGCCACGTCGTGGGTGAGCACGACCTTGGAGTTGGCGCCGATGCGGGAGAGCACGGTGAGCAGCACGTTGCGCTCCAGCGACTGCGCCTCGTCGACGATCACGAACGAGTCGTGCAACGAGCGCCCACGGATGTGGGTCAACGGCATCACCTCGAGCATGCCGCGATCCAGCACCTCCTCGATGACGTCACGCGAGGTGATCGCTCCCAGGGTGTCGAAGACGGCCTGGGCCCAGGGCGACATCTTCTCGTTCTCCGAGCCGGGCAGGTAGCCGAGCTCCTGGCCGCCGACGGCGAAGAGCGGACGGAAGATCACGACCTTCTTGTGCTGGCCGCGTTCGAGCACCGCCTCAAGGCCGGCGCACAGCGCCATCGCGGACTTGCCGGTGCCCGCACGGCCACCGAGGGAGACGATGCCGACCTCGGGGTCGAGCAGCATCTCCAGGGCGATCCGCTGTTCGGCGGAGCGACCGTGGACGCCGAACGCCTCGCGATCGCCGCGCACCAGGTGGACCTGCTTGTCCGCCCCGACCCGTCCCAGGGCGGTGCCCCGCTCGGAGAGCAGGACCAGACCGGTGTGGCAGGGCAGCTGCCGGGCGCTGTCCAAGTCGAGGACACCGTCGTCATAGAGCTCGTCGAGGTGCTCACTGCTCACCTCGAGCTCGGTCATCCCGGTCCAGCCCGCCTCGGACTCGGCGACGCCCTCGGCGCGATATTCCTGTGCGTCGAGGCCGACAGCGGATGCCTTGATCCGCAGCGGGAGGTCCTTGGAGACCAGGGTGACCACCGCGCCCTCGTTGGCGAGGTTCTTGGCCACCGCCAGGATGCGGGTGTCGTTGTCCCCCAGCCGGAACCCGCTGGGCAGCGAGGCGGGGTCGGTGTGGTTGAGCTCCACCCGGATCGAGCCGCCGGCGTCCCCGACCGGGATCGGGGTGTCGAGACGACCGTGGCTGACGCGCAGCTCGTCGAGCATGCGCAGGGCCGAGCGGGCGAAGTAGCCGAGCTCGGGATGGTGCCGCTTGCCCTCCAGCTCGGTGATCACTACGACCGGCAGCACGACTTCGTGCTCGTCGAAGCGGTTGATGGCACCCGGGTCGGCCAGCAGGACGCTGGTGTCGAGCACATAGGTGCGAACTGAGGACGCGGGCTGGGCGGTGCGCTCACTCTTGGGCTTGGTGGCCACGGTGTACCCCTCACGGGCCGGCACGCGCACTCGACGCCCCGGCCCTAGTTCATCAATACGGACCGGGAAGGATCCCGAAGACCGGAGTGCCGGCCTCCTCGCGCAGCAGTCACCTCGATGACTGTGCTTCGGTCGTGAGCTCTCACGGACGGGCCTCTCGATGCAGCGAGCTTCCCCACTCGCCGGTGATCCGAAATTACGCCTCGGCCCGTCGGGTTCTGCCAAAGACACGCCCGAACGCAGGGTGAAGGTTGAGTGACTCCCCGGGTCAGGGGTCAGGGCCAGCGGTCAGGCGCCGAAGCGTCGCTCACGCTCGGCGTACGCCCGGATCGCGCGCAGGAAGTCGACCTTGCGGAACTCCGGCCACAGGGCCTCACAGAAGTAGAACTCGCTCTTCGCGCTCTGCCACAACAAGAACCCGCCCAGGCGCTGCTCACCGGAGGTGCGGATCACCAGGTCCGGGTCGGGCTGGCCCTTGGTGTAGAGGTGCTCCCCGATCAGGTCGACGTCGATTGCCTGGGCGAGCTCCTCGGCACTGACACCGTCAGCCGCGGCCTGGAGGAGCAGGGAGCGTACGGCGTCCGCGATCTCCTGGCGGCCGCCATACCCGACGGCGATGTTGACCAGCATCCCGTCGACCTCGCGGGTGTCCTCGGCGGCCCGCTTGAGCTTCTCGGCGGTCTCCTGCGGGAGCAGGTCGAGCGCACCCACCGGGTGCAGTCGCCAGCGCTTCTGATCGGCAAGGGAGGCCACCGCCTCCTCGATGATCGGCAGCAGCGCGGCCAGCTCCTCGGGCGGCCGGTTGAGGTTGTCGGTCGACAGGAGCCACAAGGTGACCACCTCGATGCCGACCTCCTCGCACCAGCCGAGCAAGGGCTCGATGTTCGCGGCGCCGGCCCGGTGGCCGTGCACGGTGTCCCGCCCGACGGCCTTGGCCCAGCGGCGGTTGCCGTCGAGCATCACGCCGACATGCTTGGGCAGCTTGTCCTGCGGGAGGAACCTGGTGACGCGTGCCTCGTAGGCCGGGTAGAGCACCCGCCGGATCGCTCGCTTCAGATCTGCCACGCCTTCGATGTTAGGGCATGGCGGGCGCCGGTGACTTCTGCCTCATTCACCCGGAGCACTACCTACGGTGCCGTAGGTTTGAGTCATGAACGAAACGATCCACGACCGCTTCGACGACGCCGTCGACCGCGCCCACGAGAAGCTGTCGGAGATCAAGCCGAAGCTTCGGGGCTGGTTGCACCTCGCGACCGCGCCGCTCGCCCTGGCCGCCGGGATCGTGCTGATCGCGCTCTCCCCGACGCGCGACACCCGGATCGCCTCGAGTGTGTTCGCAGCCAGCGCGCTGATCCTCTTCACGGTCTCGGCCGTCTATCACCGTGGCACCTGGTCGCCGAAGGTCTGGGCCTTCCTGCGCAGGTTCGACCACGCCAACATCTTCGTGCTGATCGCCGGCACCTACACCCCGATGGCGGTGCTGTTCCTGCACGGCGGAGCCCGGATCACCCTGCTCACCGTGGTCTGGGTCGCCGCCCTCGCAGGGGTCTTCTTCCGGGTCTTCTGGACCGATGCGCCCCGCTGGCTCTACACCCCGATGTACATCGCGCTCGGTTGGGCCGCGGTGTTCTTCATCCCGCAGTTCATCGACGGCGCCGCACCGTTCCCGGACGGCATCGCGGTCAGCTCACTGGTCCTGGTGGCTGCGGGCGGAGTCCTCTACACCCTCGGCGGGGTGGTCTACGGCCTCAAGTGGCCTGACCCCGCGCCGTCGTGGTTCGGGTTCCACGAGATCTTCCACTCGTTCACGATCCTGGCCTTCGCCTGCCACTACGTCGCAGTCTCGCTCGCGACGTACTCCCTGCGCTGAGGATCGGCCAGCGCAGCACGCTCGGCCACCGTCGCGACGCCCATCCCGGCCAGCACGAAGATCCCTGCCAGCAGCAGCCAGCCCGGACCCTCCCACGCGATGGCGGTCGAGGTGATCACCAGGGGCGCCAGCATGTTGGCGATCGAATAGCCGGTGGAGCTCATCCCCTGGTAGGCGCCCGCGTTGGCCTGGTCGGCCAGCTCGAAGGCAAGCCCCCAGCCGCCCGCCTCGGTCGAGATCTCGGCGAAGGTCGAGAAGAGCTCGGCGACCACCAGCAGCACGATCGCCAGCGTCGCTCCGGTCTCACCTGAGGCGGCATAGACCACGCAGGCGACGGCAAGGAGCAGGCTGCCGCGACGCACCACCCGACCGGCCGCGCGTACGTCGTGCGTCCCCCGGGCGGCGCGCACCTGCAGCAGTGAGACCAGCACCGTGTTGGTCACCATCAACACCGAGACCATCACCAACGGGGCTTGCGTGTGGTGGGCGATCCACAGCGGGATGCCGACGTTCTGGATGCCGAACTGCATGGCCAGCACCGAGTTGAGTGCGACGGACGAGAGATAGGTGCGGTCGCGCCACGGCGAGCGCAGCCGCACCGGGTTCACCGCCCGGCGACCACGAGTCGGCGCCAGACCCTCGGCCAGCCCCGGGACCCGGGCTCGCAGCCCGAGCAGGGGCCAGACAGCCAGCAGGTTCACCAACCCCACCAGCACCATCGTGAGGCGGTAGGCATCGGCCGTCCCGATGACCAGGGCCACGGCGGCCAGGCAGGTGCCGATCCCGATGAAGACGTTGGTGACCACCCGGAGCCGCGCGCGGATGTCGACTCGCTCGGGACCGGTGAACCAGCGCGCCTGCAGGGTCGACTTGGCGGTGCCCTGCATGGAGCGCGCTCCCACCACGACGCAGGCGATCAGGACGAAGCTGAGCATGTCGTCAGCGGTGACGTAGGCGAGCAGCGCCAGGCCCTGGACGCCGGTGGTCCAGACCTGGAGGCGATCGGGGCCGAACGTGTCCGCGAGCGGGCCACCGGCATAGGAGGCGAGCACGCCGACTCCCCCGGCGATGGTGAGTCCGAGGCCGACGCTGGTGGCAGAAAGGCCGATCACGAAGGTGAAGTAGAGCGCGCTGACGCTGATGAACAGGCCGTTGGCCAGGGCCCCGGCCATGGTCGCGGCGGTGAGTGCACGACGTACGGCGTCGGCGGGGAAGAGGGTGTCTCGCACGAGGGCAGTAGTTCACGTCCTCCGGTGACGCGCATCAGATGTAGCGTATTGCTTCATGATCGAGTATCAGCTGGTCGGCATGGATCTGGGTGAGGTGAGGTTCGCGATCTCGCCGATCAACGAGGTTTCCCTTTCTTTACGGACATTTCGCGACCCCGGTCGCTATCCGTTGCACCTTCCGTGGCTCCAGATGACGGCGGAGCCGCGTGACGCACTCCACATCGAGCTGCTGACCGCGCTGACCAACACCGACCTGTGGACGCCGGACTTCCTGCACCCTCGGCCGCACTCACCGATGACCACCTTCCACGACGAGCTCGACCTGATCGCCTCCACGCCGGGAGCGATCGTGCGCAGCAAGCTCGCCGAGGTCCACGGCGACGACCTGCCACCTGTCCTGGCCGGCCGGCCTGACCGCGTGCTGAAGCGGATCGTGCGCGCCCTCGACGCCTACTGGAACAGTTGCTGGGAGCCCTGGTGGCCACGGATGCGAAGCGTGCTCGAGGCCGACATCACCTATCGCGGCCGCGTGGTGGCCCAACGCGGGATGGCCGCGATGTTCGCCGACCTGAGCCCCCGGGTGAGCCTGGTGGACGACGTGGTGCGCGTGCGGACCAAGACCCACGGCGGCTACCGTCGGACCACCCGGGGTGCTGGGCTCGCGCTGATCCCGTCGATGTTCTCGCGCGGCGGCTCGACGCCGATCACCGCGGAACAGGAACCCCAGATCATGTACGCCGCCCGCGGCGTCGGCACCTTGTGGGAGACCGACCGGGGCACACCACCGGACGCGGTGGCGAACCTGATCGGCGAGGTGCGGGCCAGTCTGCTCGACCTGCTCGCCTCCCCCTCCTCGACGACCGAGCTGGCACATCGGCTCAGGGTCACTCCGACAGCGGTCAACCAGCACCTGCGAGCGATGCGGGACGCCGGGTTGCTCACCTCGTCGAGGCACGGGCGCTCGGTTCTCTATCTCCGCTCCGAGCTCGGTGACCGGCTGATCAGCTCCGCCGGGTGACCAACCCGGCCACCTTCTCCGCGGCCAAGTAGAGGCCAGTCACGAGAAGCACCCCCGCGGTCACGTGCAACAGCACGGCAAGCCCGATCGCCATCACGAATCCTGCGCTCCGGAACCTGCCCCACAACAAGGCCAGGCACGCCGGGATCACGACTGCGCCCGCCAGGCCTCCGAGCAGCTCGGCCCACCACGGCCTGTCCCCCATCCACGGCAACGCGATCCCGGCCAGGTCGAACAGGTCGAGGGTGGCCAGGACACCGAGCGTCGCAACCAGCAGCAGAGTGACCACGACGGCGATCCGGTGCCGCCAGGTGGTGAAGCGGGAGAAGCCGGTGTCGACTCCCTTGACCATCGTGGCTGTCGTCACCGCCGACCAAACCAGCCAGCGCCGGACCAGGCCGGTGCCGGTGTCGGCCATCGCGTCGCGGAAGACGCGGTCGGCCTGCACCCTGTTGATCGGCCGGTCGGCGAGATAGGTGGGCGCTTCGGCGGGGTCATGCAGCAACCCGTCGTGGAGCAGGGCGGCCGGCAGGTGCGCGCCGGTGCGGGGCACCAGCCAGGTGAAGATCGTCGGGACCGAGGTGAGGTCGGTGCGGAAGGTCTCGATGTCCGCGGGGACGAGGATCTCCCCGAAGACGCGGTCGAGATAGCCGATCCGCCTGAGCAGGGCGAACTGCTCCTCGCCCTCGACGCTCAGCCGCTCGAGGACGATGCGTGGGTCGCGATCGGGATCGGGCGGAATCGCCTCGAAGTCGCCCAGCGCAGGCAGCCCGCCGTCATGGAACCGGCGAGGCTGCTTCTCCAGTGGTGCGTCCACACGCCCATCGTGGCAGATCGATGCCGGTTCAGGGCCGGCCCAGGACTCCAGGATCGGTGACCGGTCGCTCGCACACGAAGCCTCGACAGACGTAGGCGGCCGCCCGGCCGTCGACCTCGTCGCGCCCGACCAGCAGCGGGATGTCCTCGCGTCCCGGCTCGACGACCAGGACCACGGCGCCGTGGCGCCGCCGGGCAGCGAGTTCGAGATCGTCGCGCTGGGGGCCCGGTCGGCCGACGACCACGATCTCTTCGGGTCCCTCGAGCATCGCCTCGGCAGCCGAGAGCGCCCAGCCGGCGAACCGCGGTGCCCGTTCGGCAACACCGGCGAGCACGGCCAGGGTCGCCTCCGCCGCGTCGCGGTGGGTCCCGGAGCCGGCGACGGCGGCATAGGTGGCGAGGGCGTGCACCATCGCCGACTGGCCGGACGGGCTGGCGCTGTCGGAGAGCTCGCGTGGCCGGCTGATCAGGACCTCGGCGTCTGCGGCAGTGTCGTGGAAGCCGCCGTCGTCTGCCCGGAAGCGGGACAGCGCATCGTCGAGGAGTGCCTCGGCGCGGTCCAGCCAGACTTTGTCCCCGGTGGCCTGGAGCAGTGAGAGGAAGCCGCTGGCCACGCAGCCGTAGTCCTCGAGCACGGCGTCGTGTCGACCGACGACTCCGTCACGGGAGGCGCGGCGCAGCCTGCCCTCGACCAGGTGCACACCGACCAGCAGCTCGCCCGCTCGCGCCGCGGCGTCGACGTACTCCGGCCTGCGCAGCAGCGTGCCGGCCTCGCAGAGACCAGTGATGGCGAGCCCGTTCCAAGCTGCGATCACCTTGTCGTCGCGCTCGGGACGCACCCGGCTCGCCCGCGACTCGAAGAGACGGGTCTTGACCTGCTCGAGACGTTCAAGATCCTCGGGATCCGTCAGCAGCTGGAGGGTCGAGGAGCCGTGCTCGAAGGTGCCGGCCGCGGTCACCTCGAACGTCTGCGCCGCCCAGGCACCGTCGTCGGGGCCCAACGCCTCGACCAGCTCCTCAGGGGTCCAGGCATAGAACTTGCCCTCCACACCCTCGCTGTCCGCGTCGAGTGCGGAGGCGAAGCCACCCTGCTCGGTGCGGAGCTCGCGGAGAAGGAAGTCGGCAGTCTCCTCGGCTATCCGGTTGCCACCCCACCGGGCATAGAGACCGAGCAGCTGCGCATTGTCATAGAGCATCTTCTCGAAGTGCGGCACCACCCAGCCGGCATCGACGCTGTAGCGGGCGAAACCCCCACCGATCTGGTCATAGAGACCACCACGCGCCATCGCGGTGCAGGTCGAGTCGACCATTCGCTTCGCCGTCGGGTCGTCAGTGCGGGCGTGGTGACGGAGCAGGAAGTCGAGCACCATGCCCGGCGGGAACTTGGGCGCTCCCCCGAATCCGGCGTTCTGGCCGTCGAACTCCATCGTCAGCGACTTGACGCACTGGGCCAGCAGGTCGGCACTGATCGTCCCGGTCGCAAGGTCCCCGGTCACCTGCAGGTGCTCGCGAATCTGGCTGGCTGCATCGCGTACGTCGTCTGCCCGGTTGGTCCACACATCGACCAAGGCTTCGAGGACCTGCCGGAAGCTTGCGCTGCCGTGCCGGGGCTGGTCGGGGAAGTAGGTGCCGGCGAAGAACGGGCTGCCGTCGTGGTCGAGCACGCAGGTCATCGGCCAGCCGCCGTGGCCGGTCATCGCCTGGGTGGCACTCATGTAGACCGCGTCCACGTCCGGACGTTCCTCACGGTCGACCTTGATGTTCACGAAGTACTCGTTCATGTAGCCGGCGGTCGCCTCGTCTTCGAACGACTCGTGCGCCATCACATGGCACCAGTGACAGGCTGCATAGCCGACAGAGAGCAGCACCGGAACGTTGCGGCGCTTCGCCTCGGCAAAGGCGTCCGGTCCCCACTCCCACCAATCCACCGGATTGTCCGCGTGCTGCAGCAAGTACGGGCTCGTTGCCGAGGCGAGTCGATTGGCCATGGCCTCAGACTGTCACGTCGGTCGGTCGGGCCGCTCGATCGCGTCGGAGAGATGCCGTGGCGCCTGCAGGCAGTAGGAGTCGATGACCAGCTCCGCCACCTCGTCCCAGTCGGTCTGCTCCTCGAGGATCATCCCGACCGTGTTGGCGCCCCACTCCGTGCGGAAATAGGGATGACCGAGGTGCTCGAAGGCCATCACTTCGTCGGGCTCGGCACGCAGGACCACGCGGAACTTCTGGTCCTCACCGCCGAAGACATGGACCACCGACGCCGTGTGGACCTGCCAGCGAACCCCCACCCAGGCGTCCTGTTCGACGCACTCGGGCAGGGACTCACAGATGGCACGCAGGCGGGCGATCATCTCCTGCGGGACTTCTGGTCGCTTTGCCACGCGGACAGTCTGCCGCGTGACACCGACATCGGCTCACACAGGCGTGATCGGGATCGAGCGCCTCGGCTCGAAGACGAACGACGACCCCGTGCTGAACCTGGTCACCGCGACCTCGTCCGCCTCGGGCGCGGCATCGGTCCCACGCTGCACGGTCAGGCTCCACGCATCATCGAGGCCCGTCACCAAGACCGAGAGCGTCGGATCGACGGCGCGCACGATCGCATCGAGGGGCGCCACGCTGTCGGGACCACACAGAGTGATCCAACCGCCATCCTGGTGCGCCGGCGATGCAGCGACCGTGAGGGACTCACCGCTCATCGAGGAGACGACGTACGCCGTGGGGTTGAGCAGCGGGTGCAATCGCAACGTCTCCAGGGCGTCGACGCCCAGCGCCCGGTGGATCCGCTCGGCAGCGATCCCCGCGATGCCGGTCAGCTGCTTCAGCGCGATCTCCTGGACCTTCGGCTCATCGGTGCGCTTGCGCAGCGCGATCAGGAAGGCGAGGTTGAGCAGGTGCATCTGCACGCACACCTCGTCGGCGATCCGCACCAGTGCCGAGTGTGAGAAGTCCGCGAAGTCGAGGTCCGCCAGGAGCGGACCGGAGTAGTCGCCCAGTCCCTCGTCGTCAGGATCGATCGGATCCAGGTGCAGGCCCGCAGCGAGAGAGCGCGCGTTCTGGTGACACTCGGGGATCGCCTCGACCTCGGGGTGGGCGTCGTCGATGATCACTGTCCACGCGCAATGCGGGTTGCGGTCGACGGGCATCCGCGGCGGCCTGTGGATCGGGCGCACCTGCGCCTTCGGGTTGGTGGCGACGGCGGTCGCGTCGAAGGTGGGGTCCTCGATGTCGTGGCACATGGACCGGACGTACGCCGCTCCCATCGGCTCCACGTCCATGAGTGCGCCGCAGTGGTCGAGGTGGAACTCGCCGGCCCACCGGTCGTGGACCGTGTAGCGGAAGTCCATGAACTGCGGCGGAGCGCCGATGTCGAGCTGGAGGCCCTTGAAGATCGTGACCACGTCGCCCGTGCCCGGCTCCTCGGGTGCGAAGCCCAGGGCCTGCTGCATCCGGGGGGTGTAGATCGGGCTGGACGCAGCCCACTCCTCGATCGCGACCTGGGCCATCCCCTCACGCCCGAAGGCAGAGATGCACCACGCCATTCCGGAACGGTCGATGAGCTGTCCGATCAGCAACAACTCCGGGACCAGGACGGCGAGCTCCTCGCGCGACAGGTCGGCATATGCGCTACGCACCTCAGGCGGCCGCCGGCTTGCAGACGCGGCACACCGACAGGTGCAGGTTCTGCTCCCCCACCGGCACGAGGTCGTCGCGGTGCGTGATCAACGCGCAGTCGCGACGGTGCATGGTCTGTCCGTCCCGGGTGGTGACCGGGATGGCGCCCACGTCCACGCCACGGTCGTCGACCGCCGCGGCACGCGACGTCACGTCGGCCAGCACGAGCAGGGTGTCGGCCAGTCGCTTGGAGGACTCGCGCCCGTCCGCTGCGATCCGGGCCAGCCAGGCGCCGAAGTAGAGGAACCCACCGACGAAGGTCAGGCCCAGGCCGAGCAGACCACCCGAGACCAGGTAGGACAGCTGGTCATATTGATAGGGCGTGTTGGCGGCGCCGTACCACCCGAGCACGATCACGACCAGGCCGAGCGGCAGCAGGATGGCTCCGGCCCAGAACAGCACGATCTGGAGCAGGGCGTAGTGGTTGTCCCTCAGTGGCGCGGCGCCGGAACGCTCGCCGACCCGGGGCAGGCTGGTTGCAGTCATGTCACATCTTCCTCAGGTCGGGCAGGCCACTGTCGAGGCCGTGGGGGCAGGGAGCGCCGGCGCCGAGCGCCAGTGCCCCGATCTTGCGGAACCAGCTGCCGGCTGCGGCAGCCAGGGCGATGCCGCCGAAGAGCAGCATGCCGGGGATCGAACCGAGCGGCGGCAGACCGGGGCTCGCACTGACTGCGGCGGCATCGTCGAGAGTGCCGTCAGAGGCACCGGCACCGGCATCGGCGCCGCCGGCGTCAGGTGCGCTCGCGTCCGGCGCGCCAGCACCTGCGACGTCACCCGACGAGCCCGAGTCTCCGGACGGCGCCGCATCGCCGGTGTCGGCCGGCGGCGCAGTGTCGGTGTCCAGGTCACCAGCAGGTGCGTCCATCGAGATCTCCGGCACCGTGTCGACCTGGGTCTGGGAGAGGCCCAGGGTGACCACCACGCGCGGAGCCAGCTGGGACAGCGCCCCGACCAGGCCCTTGAGCGGCCCAGCCTCTTCAGGGATCAACTCGGCGAGCGCACCGGACGGGATCGCCGAGATCACCGGTCGCAGGAGCTTGGTGTCGATCTCGACGCGCAGACCCTCGATGGTGCTGCTCGCCTTGTCCCCCTCGACCTCGCGCTTGGGCTTGGGCACCTCGATCTTGAGTCCGAGCTGCTCCAGCGCCTTGGCCGGGTTGTCGTTGAGGCCGGGGATGGGCGTGGTCTTGCCGGTGGCCTCCACGCCGTGGGGGCCGATCGCGAACTTCTGTCCCGCGATGCTCAGCGTTCCGTAGGTTGCCTTGGACTTGTTGGTTCCGGTCTTGCCGTCGGAGGTGCTCGTCGAGGTCGTCTCCACACCGGAGATCGTGATGATTCCCGCGAGCAGCTTGACCTCACCCAGGTTGGACCGGGCGGTCGACGTCACCACGCCCTCCGCGGAGGAGGACTTGCTGGTGGAGACCAACCCGTCAACGTCCACGAGTGCGGCGAGCTCCTTGGGAAGCCCCGGCACCTGGGGTTCCGCCTTCGCCGTCGGCTTGGTGGTGGTGGCCTTCTCGAGTCCGCCGAGCAGCGGCGCGAGCAGGTCCTTGAGCGGTCCGAGGTTGTCCAGACCGCTGAGCTCACCGCCCTTCTGGGCGTCCACGTCGCTGTCCGAGGAGAACCCGGCCGACGCGCTCGACTTGCCGTCGCCCGCACTCGTGCGCATCACCATGCCCGGGAAGGGCTCGTCGGTCGCCTTCGGCTCGCCACTGGGGAAGCCCGAGTTGACCTGGACCGGATAACCACCGGCGACCAGGTCGCTGGGCAGGCCCAACTGCTCGAAGAAGACCTTGATGCCCTCGCCGATGGCGTCACCGGGCCAGAGGTATGACGCCCTGCCCTTTCCGCCGCCTGTCTCGGCCTCGGCCTTGGTGTAGGCCAGGCGGACCTCGAGCTGGGGCTCGGACGGGATCGGGATCGCCGGCTCGAAGATCTCGACACGCACCGGGGTGGCGTCGGCACTGGCACTGAACCCGCCGTAGGCAGCGGACTCTTCGGCGTGGGCGGGGGCCTGTGCAGCCAACGGCAGCACCGCTGCCACCAGGCCGGAGGCCGCCACGGCGATGAGGGGACGGATGGGACGACCGCTCATGCGGCACCTCCAAGGATGACGTCGGTCATGGCTTCGGTGATCTCGCCCGGCTCGCCGCTGGCTACGATCCGACCACCGGTCATCACCGCGGCATAGTCGGAGACCCGGAGCGCGGTGCGGGCGAACTGTTCGATGCACAGGATGGAGACACCGCTCTCGGCGATCTGCCGGACGGTGTCGTAGAGCTCGTCGACGATCAGCGGCGCCAGGCCCATCGAGAGCTCATCGAGCAGCAGCAGGGCAGGGTCGGCGGTCAACGCACGGGCCATGGCCAGCATCTGCTGCTCACCGCCGGACATCGTGCCGGCGAACTGGTTGCGGCGCTCGTGCAGTCGCGGGAAGTAGGAGTAGGCGGTGTCGAGGATCGCCGAGGCCGAGACACCGGCGTACGACATCAGTCGGAGGTTCTCGGCGACCGTGAGGTTCGGGAAGACCGAGCGGCCCTCGGGGATCGTGCACAACCCGGAGCGAGCGAGCTCCTCCGAGGCGGCCCCCTTCAGGTGCACCCCACCGAGGTGGATGTCACCCGACGTGGCCTTCTTCTGGCCGCTGATCACCTTGACCAAGGTCGACTTCCCGGCACCGTTGGGTCCGAGCAGCGCAACGACTGCGCCCTTGGGGATGGTCAGGTCGACCCCGCGGAGAACCTCGATCCGACCGTAGGCCGCGTGCAGGTCGATGACCTCGAGGATGGGGATGCTCATGATGCCTCCACTGCTGGGATGACCGTGGTGTCGCCGATCGCGTCGAGGTCGCTCCGGGTGCCCTCGACGTCGTCGGAATAGCCGAGGTACGCCTTCTGCACCGTCGCGTCCGCCCTGATCTCGGCCGGGGTCCCCGACGCGATCACGGAGCCGAAGTCGAGCACGTGGATCGTGTCGCAGACACTCATCACCAGGTCCATGTCGTGCTCGACCATCAGGATCGCGGTGCCCTCGGAGGCCAGGGACGCGAGGAGCTCTCCGAACGCATCAGTCTCCCGGTCGTCGAGGCCCGAGGACGGCTCGTCGAGCAGCAGCAGCCGGGGCTCACTGGCCAGGCAGCGAGCCAGCTCCAGCAGCCGCGCGGTGCCGGTGGGAATCGAGTCTGCGCGCTCCTGGGCGTAGTCACTGATGCCGACCCGCTCCAGCAGGGCATCGACGTCCGCGCCGGCAGGACGGATCACTCCGCGGAACCCAGCAGCGATGTCGTGGGCCACCCGCACGTTGTCGCGCACGGTCAGCGACCCGAACGCCTCCAGCCGCTGGAACGTCCGCGCCATACCGCGACGCGCCCGTCGGTGCACCGGCGTGGAGGTGATGTTGCGGCCGTCGAAGTGGACCGTGCCCGAGGTGGGCTTCTGCAGGCCGGTGATCACGTTGAAGCACGTGGTCTTGCCGGCACCGTTGGGGCCGATCAGCCCCGTGATCCGGCCGGCTTCTGCGGTGAAGTTCGCTTCGTTGACAGCCACGACGCCGCCGAAGCGGACAACCGCGTCCTGGACCTCAAGGAGTGGCATGGGCGGGTTCCTCCCCCGGCAGCGCCTCGCTGTCACGGGCATCCGGACCGGCGGCCAGGAGCTCGTCACGCGACGCGAGCGCCGGCAGTTTCAGATGTGGTGCGGCCATCGCTTTGAGCCGATGCCCGAGCTTGAACAGGTGGTTGGCCAGTCCGTTGGGATCGCGTCCCAGCAGGACCGCGCCGAAGCCGAGCACGACGAAGAAGAGCCCGGCGAGTCCGGGCTGCTCGCTCTGCAGCACCGGCAGCAGCATCAGGCCGACACCGCCGAGCGTCGCCCCGGTAACCGACGTCATGCCGAACACGACGAGCAGGAGCAACAACGGCAGACTGTTGAAGAACTGGAAGTCGGTGGCACCGATGGTGCCGCGCAACCCGGCGAAGAGCGCGCCCGCGATCCCCGCCATCCCCGCCGACATCGCGAAGAGCCCGACCCGGAACCAGCGCATGTCCAGGCCCAGCGTGCTGCACGCCGACGGGCTGTCGCGCATCGCGATGAGCACCCGGCCCAGAGTGCCTCGACGCAGGGTGAGCAACGCGATCGCCATCAGCACCAACGCCACGATCATCAGCATCACGTGGCCCCCGATGGAGGAGAAGGTGAAGCCGAAGATGGAGAGCCGGCCGGCCTCGAGCGTGCCGTTGTAGCCGAAGGCACGAGCGTCCTGGAACGCCATCTTGTCCATCAGCACGCCGAAGGCGAGGGTGGCCAGGGCGAGGTAGAGCCCGGTCAATCGCAGCACCGGGAGTGCCACCAGGCCCCCAACCAGTGCCGCGATCAGGCCGGACAGGACCAGACCGGTGATGTTGGGTTCGTCGAGCTTCGCGTAGGCCAGGGCACCGACCCCGGCGAAGGTGAACTGGGCCAGGGAGACGTGGCCCCCATAGCCGGTGAGGAGCACCAGCGACAGCATCACCATGGCGTAGGTCGCGGCGGTGCCGACCAGGAGCAGCTTGGAGTCGGGCATGACCATCGTCAGGACGCCGACGAAGAGGAACAGGACCAGTGCCCACGCCCCCGACTGCGGGAGCTTCGGCACCGGCGCCGAGACGATGCCCTTGACCTGGCCGATCCGCAGCTGTGCCTGTGGCATCGCGACCAGCACGACGAAGAGGAAGATGGCCGGGATGACCGGCCGGATGCCGGCCCAGAAGCCCTCGGTCGGAAGATAGGCCACGGCATAGGACTCGAGGATGCCCAGTCCCATCGCGCCGGCGAAGGTGAGCGGAAGGCTCTTCAGCCTTCCCAGCATCGCCGCCGCGTAGGCGTTGATCACCAGGAGAGTGAGCTGGTAGTAGTCCAGCCCGACGACCGGGGCAAGCAGGATCCCGGCCAACGCCGCCAGCGACATCCCGATCGCCCAGGAGAGGGCAGCCACGGTCTCGGGCTTGCCCCCGAAGAGCTTGAGCAGCTCGGGGTTGTCAACTGCCGCCCGCATGGCGGTGCCGATCCGGGTCCGGTTGAGGAGCACGAAGAGGAACACCGCGACCACACCGGAGAGCAGGATCGTGATCACCTGGTGCCCGGTGACGAAGGTGTCACCCACCGCCCAGCCCTGCTCGGGCAGGAACGGCTCGAGGGTCCTCGGCTCGGGGGGCCAGATGTATTGCGCCGCGCCGATCAGACCGACGAGCAGCCCGACCGTGACGACCAGTGCGACCGACACCGGCCCCTCGCCCAGGCCCTTGGTCACGAACCTGGAGATGAACCACCCGATCGCCGGTGCCACCACCAGGAGGACCAGGACCATCGAGAGCCAGACAGGCAGTCCTTGGCGCACCGAGAAGTCCCAGAAGGTGAAGGCCAGGATCATCCCGAAGGCACCGTGGGCGATGTTGAAGACCCTCGTGGTGGTGTAGGTCAGGACCAGGCCACTGGCGGCGATGGCATAGGCCGCACCAGTGAAGAGGCCGATGACGGTGAAGGCGAAGAGTGAGCCCATCCGGTCAGCCCCTGACCATGCTGCCGCACATGTAGTCGCCCGGGGAGACCTGCTTCCACTTGCCGCCCTTGAGCTGGATCACCTTCTGGCAGGTGGCGCCCTTGCCCTGTCCGACACCGAACGGCGCGTGCAGACCGTTGGAGGTCCACTTGTCGACCTTCTTCATGGCGTCGATCAGGCTGGATCGGTTGAGCTTGCCGCCCAGGGCCAGGGCCTCCTCGACGAAGAGGCGGGTGGCCGACCAGGCGAAGAGGCCGTAGAAGTTCGGGATCGCTCCCGGCTTCACCTGCTGCAGCCAGGAGAGGTAGAGCTGGACCTCCTTGTTCGAGGAGTTCTCGAACATCGCGTTGCTCATGAAGATGTAGGTGTTCTCGCCCAGGTCACCGGCCTGCTTGACATATTTCGCGTCATAACTGGTGGCGTCGAAGAACGTCACTGCCGGCTTGAAGTTCTGCTGCTGCATGGCCTTCTGCAGCTTCACACTGTTCTCGAGCGGGCCCATGTAGTGGACCATCTTGATGCCCTTGTTCTTCATCTGTTGCACATAGGTGGCGAAGTTGAACTCATCGACCTTGATGCCTTGCAGGTAGTCGACCTTCCAGCCCATCTTGCCCCAGGCCGCGGCCTGGGACTTCGCGTTGGGCGGGGAGGCGCCGGCCTCGATGTAGAGGACGGCGACGTGCTGCGTGGCGTCCTTGTGGTTCTTGAGGAACCACTTGGCCATCGCGTCCGGCACCATGCCCGTCTCGACGGCCTGGGCCGCGAAGCAGGTGGTGCACTTCTGCCGCTCGGGGTTGACGATCGTGGAACGGATGTCCGGGATGCCGCACTTCTGGGCGGTGCCGGCACCGCCGGAGTCGAAGCCCGACATCGAACCGACCGCCGCGAACGACGACTCGCAGGCCTTGGCGTAGGCCTGCTGGTCCGCGCCCGCATCGGTGCGGCTGTCCAGCGCCATCACCTCGAGCTTGCGTCCACAGATGTCGTTGGTCTTGTTGAAGTAGGCCGCGTAGGCCCGAGTCGCCTGCTGGGCCGCCTCGAAGATCCCGGGCACGGGACCCGAGATGTCGGAGACGTTCGCGATGGTGATCTTGTCCTTGGTGATGCCGGTCTGGTTCTTAAAACCGGCACAGCTGACCTTCGGCCCCGAACCCGCTGCCGAGTTGGCGCCGGTCTTCGGCGAGTCGGCGACATCGCCACCACCTCCGCCGTCGCCCCCGGCGCCACCGCCGGTGTCTCCTGAGGCCCCGGTGTCACCGCCGGTGCCACCCGTGTCCGTGCCCGGGTCGGCGCCTGCGTCGACGCCCGGCTCAGCACCGGTGGCGCCCGGCTCGCCGTTCGTGCCGACTTGGCCGCCGTTCGCGTCGGTGCCGCTGACCGAGGCCACGGTGTCGGGATCCAGCTGCGAGCCACAGGCGGCCATGGTCAGGGCGAGACCGATCGCAGCCACGATCCTGACCGGGGATCTGGTGCTCGACGGGTTGCTGTTCTGGAACATGAGACCTCACTGATATGGAATGCGCCACTGACTCAAACGAGTCACTGTGGCAAAGGTCACTGGAACGTGTTCTTATTTATTGCCTCTTCCACCACGGAGTTCAGCCGCGATCCGACCGGCCACCCGGCGTAGTGGCACAGGAAGATCACGATCTCGCGCAGGGCCTCTGCATCCAGTTCGCCGTTCTTCAGTGCCGCGGGAACCTGGATGCCCAGGACATCAGTGGCACCTTGGGCCGCCAACATCCCGATCAGGAGCAGGCGCCGGTCCCGGGTCGAGAGGCCCGGCCGGCACCAGATGTCGGCGAAGAGATGGTCGGCGGTGTAGCCGAAGAAGTCACCGGGGCCGTCGGCGAAGTCCCAGCCATAGACCTCCTCCATCTTCTCCAGCCCCTTGCGCCTGGTCTCGGGGAGTCCTGCGAACTTGTCACTGGTCGGGTCGGTCATGCGTGCTCCTTGGTCGTGGCGGGCAGGCCGAGGCCGGCGCCCAGTCGCTGGCTGGCGAGGCGTGCCAGGGGCACGTCCACATCGAGCTGGTCGGCCAGCTCTATCGCGAACGCCAAGTCCTTCTCCCCCAGCGCCCGGACATGCGAGAAGACCCCGAACCAGAAGTCGTCCGGGTCGATCGGAGCCGCGGTGTCGCGGTGCATGATCGCCCCGGGGCCACCGGTGATCGCGTCGGTGTGACGGACCACCTCGCCGAGCACCTTGAGGTCGAGCCCGGCCGACTCCGCGAGCCGCTGCGCCTCGGTTGCCGCCGTGAAGGAGATGAAGTGGAGCAGGTTGCGAGCCAGCTTCATCCGGGTCCCTGCTCCGGCCTCGCCGGCATGGACCACCTTGGTCCCGAGCAGCGCGAACGGAGCGGCACAGGCCGCGAAGCCCTCGTCGGTGCCGCCGACCATGATCGCCAGCGTGCCCTCGGCGGCTCCCATCGGTCCGCCGCTGACCGGTGCGTCGACGACGTGTACGCCGTGCTCCCGGGCCAGGTCGGCCAATCGCGCCGGTGTGCCCGGTGCGACCGTCGAGTGGATCGCCACGGTGAGGCCGGGGCGAGCCGTGTTGAGCGCCTGGTCCAGCACGTCGCGGACCTGGTCGTCGTCGCGGACCATCACGCAGAGCAGGTCGACCGCCCCGGCCAGCTCACCGACGCTGCCGGCGACACTCGCCCCGGCCGCGGCGAGCTCGTCGAGCGGACCCTGCGCCACGTCGTACGCGTGCAGGCCGTCGGGCCAGGCCAGCAGCCGGGTCGCCATCGGCTTGCCGATGTTACCCAGGCCAACGAACCCCACCGCACCCATCAGCGGAACACCTGACCGCCGTCGACCGCCAGCACCTGACCGGTGACCCACGCCGACTCACCCGAGAGCAGGTAGAGGCAGGCACCGACCATGTCCTCGGGCTGACCCATCCGCTTGAGCGCGAGGCCCTTGACCAGGTCCTTGGCCGCGTCGCCGGCCTGGGTCCGGGTCGCCGCAGTGTCGGTGGGTCCGGGGGCGATCGCGTTGACCCGGATCCCCATTCCGCCGAGCTCGTGCGCCAGCTGCTGGGTGAGGCCGTTGACGCCGACCTTGGCCAGGCCGTAGAAGCCGGAGTAGAGCCACGCGGCCGTGGAGCTCTGGTTGACGATCGCTCCCCCGCCGGCTGCCTGCATGTGCGAGAAGACCGCGCGGGTCATCACCAGGGCGCCGTCGAAGTTCACCGACATGAACTTCTTGTAGTAGTCCCAGTCGACGGTGATCAGCAGGTCGAAGGCCATCTCGCCATAGATCGCGGCATTGTTGACCAATCCGTGGATGGCGCCGAACTCCGCGACCGCGGCCTCCGCACAGGCTTGCGCCGAGGCGGCGTCCGAGACGTCGGTGCGCACGAAGATCGCCCGGCCGCCGTCGGCCTCGATCTGCTTTGCCACCTGGTTGCCGGAGTCCTCGTTGAGGTCGGCGACCACGACGTTCGCGCCCTCCATGCCCAGTGCCTTCGCATAGGCCTCGCCGATGCCTTGGGCGGCGCCGGTGACGATCACGGTGCGGTCGCCGAAGCGCTTGTCCATCAGTTGACTCCCTCTGCGATCGTCTTGGTCTCGAGGTATTCCTCAAAACCGGCCACACCCATCTCCCGGCCGAGGCCGGACTGCTTGTAGCCACCGAACGGCGCGTCGGCGCCGAACCACTGGCCGCCGTTGACGCCGATGGTCCCGGTACGGATCCGCCTTGCCACCGCCCTGGCCCGCGCCGGGTCTTTGGAGTCGACCGAGCCGGAGAGGCCGTACGGCGAGTCGTTGGCGATCCGGACCGCGTCGTCGTCCCCGTCGTGCGGGATCACGACGAGCACCGGGCCGAAGATCTCCTCGCGGGCAACCCGGGCGGTGTTGTCCAGGCCGGCGATGACGGTGGGCTCGATCCAGAAGCCCCCCTCAAGTTCACCTTCATGCGTGGCCACCCCACCGCCGGTGGCGAACCGACCGCCCTCCTCGAGCGCCAGGTCCAGATAGCCGAGGATGCGGTCCCGCTGCACCTCGGAGATCACCGGGCCGCAGATGGTGCCGCCATCGGCTGGGTCCTTGGCGCCCAGGGAGGCCATCGTCGCTGCGGCCACTTCGACGGCTTCGTCGTACTTCGCCCGCGGCACCAGGAGCCTGGTGGTCAGCGCACATCCCTGCCCGGCATGCACCGAGACCGCGAAGGCCGCGCCGCCGGCCGCGGAGGCCACGTCGGCATCGTCGAGGACGATCGCGGCCGACTTGCCGCCCAACTCCAGGAAGACCCGCTTCAGGGTCGGCGCTGCGGCCGCGGCGATGGCCCGGCCCGTGGCCGTCGACCCGGTGAAGGAGACCAGGTCGACCCTCGGGTCGCTGGCCAACTGGGCGGCGACCTGGTTGTCCCGCGGGGTGACCACGTTGAACACCCCGGCCGGCAGGTCGGTGTGCTCGGCAGCCAGTCGGCCCAGCTCGGCGGCCAGCCACGGCGTGTCCGGGGCCGGCTTGAGCACCACGGTGTTCCCGGCGGCCAGGGCGGGGCCGATCTTGGCCAGGTTGATCTGGTTGGGGAAGTTCCACGGAGTGATCGCGGCAACCACGCCGACGGCCTCGCGGCGGACGGTCCGGCGGCTCTGCAGGCCCATCACCTCACCGATACCGAGATCGGTCTCCCACAGATAGGACTCGGCCAGGTCGATGTTCCACTTGAACGTCTCCACCGGGATGTCGAACTGCGGACCGGCCACGAAGAACGCCGGCGCGCCCACCTCGGCGGTGGTCAGCTCACGCAGCACCTCGGCGTTGTCGACCAGGGCCTGGTGCAGCTGGCGCAGGCAGCGGATCCGCAGTGCCAGGTCGGTCGACCAGTCCGTCTCGTCGAAGGCGCGTCGAGCCGCGGCGATGGCGGCGTCCATGTCCTCCGCGGTGCTGTCGGGGGCCACCCCGATCTGCTGGCCGGTGGCGGGGTTGAGGATCGGGTAGGTGGCTGAGTCACTGGCACCGGAGAGCTTGCCGTCGACGTACTGCTGGGCCGGAGGGTTCTGCGGCAGGCGGGCGTTCACTGCGACACCTCCACCGGTGCCTGGGCCAGGTGGTCGCCACGCTCGACCGGCGGCGGCCACAGCGTCGAGGGCATCTCGTCGTAGTGGTAGTGCCCGGGAACGCCGTGCCCGGTGACCTCGAGCCGCTTCATCAGGGTGTCCGGCGCCTTGCCGGACTTCAGGATCTCCATGAACGTGTGACCCGTCGAGGGCAGGTCGAACCAGTCGCGCTGCCAGTCGATCTTCACGAGGCCGCTGTCTTCGCCCTCGGTGACCCGCTTCAGGCCGAACCAGGATCCGCCGATGCCGAGGATCTCGAACTCCTTGCCGGTCTTGTCGTCGATGATCCCGGCGCGCTGCTTCCAGAAGCCGAGCACCATCGACTTCGTCTCGTCGATCATCGTGCAGACGTAGTCGTAGTGCCAGCCGTCCAGGCCGTCCATCTCGATGCCGATCGCCCAGTCCCGGATCTGCTCGCGCCCGACCGCCATGAAGTGCTCGTCGGGGTGATACATCCAGCCGTACGTCGCGTCCTCGGCATAGAACTCGGCCAGCGGGCGCCAGTCGCCAGAGGCCTCGACGTCGCGGTTGCCCTGGAGCCAACCGGACCAGAACTCCTCGATCTCGGCCCTGCTCAACGATGTGCTCAGTGGTTCGGTCATCTCAATCCTCTTCCAGTGACAGTGCGAAGGCGGGGCAGTAGTGCACGGCCTGGGTCACTGCATGGCGCAGGGACTCGGCCGGGTGGGAATCAAGGACGACGACCACGTCGGCGGCCTCGTCGAAGCCGAAGACGTCGGGTGCCTCGCCCTGGCAGAGCTGGTGGCCCTGGCACACCGAGGTGTCAGCGCGAACCGTGAGGGCGCGCGCGTCCGGCTCGCTCATCGGGTGCGCCTGCGATAGCGGACCCGGCACGGCTGCTCGAGCTGGATCACCATCTTCGAGCAGTCGTCGCGGTAGGAGTCCAGGGGTTGGGCCGGCTCGAACTCGAAGTCACGCAGGATGACGGAGAAGATCGCCTTCATCTGCATCATCGCGAAGGCGTTGCCCACGCAGCGGTGCTTGCCGGCCCCGAACGGGATCCAGGTCCACCGGTTCTGCAGGTCGTCCTGGCGGGGGTCGATGTAGCGGGCCGGGTCGAAGGCCTCGGGCTCAGGGAAGTCCTCGCCGATCCGGTTGGACACCTTGGGCGAGGCGGCGATCAGCGACCCCGCGGGGATGGTGCGGCCCATCAGCTCGAAGTCCTCTCGGACCAGTCGCATCAGGATGATCAGCGGAGGATGCAGCCGCAGCGTCTCCTTCAGGGCGGCCTCCAGCACCGGGATCGAGCGGAGCGCCTGGAAGGAGACCTCGGCAGCGGTGCCGTCGGCGTCCGGGGCATAGAGCTCGTCGAGCTCGTCGACGACCCCGTTCATCACCTCCCTATTGCGCAGCAGCTCGATCATCGCCCAGGACGCCGTGCCGGACGACGTGTGGTGGCCCGCGAACATCAGCGAGATGAAGATCCCGGTCACCATCTCGGCGTCATAGCCCACCGCGATCAGCACGTCGAGCAGGTCGCGGTCCTCCTTGGGGATCGACCCACCCAGGGACTCGGCCTTGGCCACCCGTGCGGAGATGATCGCCTGCACCTTCTCGACCAGCTCCTCACGAGCCGTGTCCCGGGTCCGGAAGCTGTCGATGTCGGCGTGTGCGTCGACGTAGGCGATCGCATCGGTCCCGTGCTCGAGGCGGTGATAGATCTCGGCGAAGGAGGCGTCGAGCTGGTCGCGGAACGGCTTGCCGATCAGGCAGGAGGAGGTGGTGTAGATGGTCAGCTCGGCGAAGAAGTCGAGCAGGTCGACCTCGCCCTCGTCGCCCCAGTCGGCAACCATCCGGCGGATCTCGGCCTCGATCGTGCGCGCATGGCCGCGCATCATGTCGCCACGCAGTGCCTGGTTCTTCAGCATCTGTTGCCGTTCCTCCGGGGAGGCGTCGAAGACGACGCCCTTGCCGAAGATCGGGGTCATGAACGGATAGGCCGCGGCTTGGTCCAGCACGTCCTCGGGTGCGCGGAAGAACGCCTCGTTTGCCTCCGCACCGCTGACCAGGACGACGTCCTTGTCGGCGAGCCGGAAGCGGCCCACCTCACCACACTCCCGCCGCACACGATCAAAGAGCTCGATCGGGTCCACCCGCATCTCGGGCAGGTGGCCGGTCCCGTGCAGGAGCGTGGGCAGCTCCGGCGACTGGTCGTCCAGCACGGTGGACACCTCGGGGATCTGGGCCAACGCCGCCGCTCGGGTCGAGTCGAGGTCCTGCAGGGTCATGGTCGCTCCTCCACGGGGGCTTCTGGATTCACATCGATGACTGAGAGGTGTACGCCGCGGGGCGCGGACACGATGGTGGCGATCGCGTCGGCGTGGGCCCGGGCGTGCAGGAAGTTGCCGTGCCGGGCCTGGCCGAACTTGATCCACTGCTCGAGGACGAAGCCGCCGAGCTCCGCGTCCCAGTCGGAGCCCATCCCGCTCGCGGTCGGGCCGGGACGCACGATCGAGGCCCGCACCCCGGAGCCCTCGAGCTCCATCTGCAGCGCACCGACCATGCCTTCGAGGCCCCACTTGCCGGCCGAGTAGGCGGCCATGAACGGGCGGGGGCGCAGCGCCACGTCGGAGGAGACGAAGACCAGGTCACCGCGTTGGCGCTGGACCATCCCCGGCCCGAAGGTCGCGACCAGTCGGTGCGCCCCGACCAGGTTGAGGTTCAGCTCGTCGGCGAAGCGCTGCGCGGAGATGCCGACCAGTGCCCCGGGTGCCACCTTGCCGGCGTTGCTGATCACGACCTCGACCTCGCCGAGATCGGCGGCGACCTTCTCGGCGAAGGCGGCGACCGAGTCGTCGCTGGTCATGTCGAGCGGATGGGCGACGGCCTCTCCGCCGGCGGCCCGGATCGCCGTGGCGATCTGCTCACAGGCATCGGCCCGTCGCGCGCCGAGCGCCACGGGGTGTCCGGCCTCCGCGAGTGCGCGCGCGGTCTCCGCGCCGATTCCGGAGGACGCGCCGGTGATGACGGCGGGGCGACGTGTGGGATGTTCCATCACTGGTCTCCTGTGCGCTCGATGAAGGTGGTCGGCAGGCTGGCGAACCCGCGGACGCTGGTGGAGTGGACGCGTTGTGCCCGCTCGGTGTGGACCGTGAACCCACAGGTACGTCGTACGAGCTCGGCCAGCACGACTCGTGCCTCCAACCGGGCCAGGTTCGCGCCCAGGCAGAAGTGCCGCCCGGTGCCGAAGCTGAGGCTCTTGCTGAGCTCGCGCGGGTCGCGGTGGATGGAGAAGGTGTCCGGGTCGGTGAAGACCGCGGCGTCGCGGTTCGCCGAGCCGATCAGGACCAGCAGCTTGGCGCCGGCCGGGATCCTCTGCCCGTGCATCTCGACGTCGGTGGTGACATGGCGGGCGAGCATCTGCGACGAGGTGTCGAAGCGGAGCGTCTCCTCGACCCAGGCGGCCACCAGATCGGTCGGGTCCTGGTGATCGGCGAAGACCTCGGTCATCTGTTCCGGGTGCGCGGAGAGGTGCATGAGCGCGTTGCCGAGCAGCTTGGTGGTGGTCTCGTTGCCGGCCACCACCATCAGGATCAGGAAGGCGACGATCTCGGAGGTGGTCAGCCGGTCCCCGTCGATCTCGGCCAGGGTGAGCGCCGTGGTCAGGTCGGTGCGATCCGGGTTGCCACGGCACCGAGCGACCATCTCGCCGAGGTAGGTGTAGAGCTCGATCGCGGCCTCCATCCCGGAGGGAGGCACGTCGCGAACGCCGTCCTCGCGGTGCACCAGCAGGTCGGCCAGGCGGCGTACCTCGTCGCGGTCCGCCTCGGGGACGCCCATCATCTCGGAGATGACATCCATCGGGAGCTTGCCGGCAAGCATCGTGATCCAGTCGGCCTCGCCGTGCTGGGCGTTCTCCGCCAGGAGCTCGTCGAAGTAGCGCCCTGCCATACGCTGCACCTCGGGCTCGAGCTCGAGCACCCGACGTGGCGTGAAGCCCTTGGAGACGAGCTTGCGGAGCCTGGTCTGCTCGTGGCCGTCGAGGGCCAGGAAGCTCATCACCCGGTGCGCATCGAGGTTCCAGGCGCTGGCGTCCAGCGAGACGCCCATCCGATTGGAGAAGCTCGCGTCGTCGCGAAGCACGGCGAAGACGTCCTCGTGCCGGGAGACCACCCACAGGTCGTCGGCCTGCGCGTGGAAGACCGGGGCCCGGGCGCGCAGGTGCGCGTAGGTGGGGTAGGGATCCTCGTGGAAGTCGTAGTCGTAGGGATCGAAGGTGAGCTCGAGAGTGGTCACTGGTTGCCCTTCATGATCACGGCGATGACGCCGTCGAGGAGTCCGTCGAGCCGATCGGCGTCGACCAGGCCCATGCCGGACTGGAGGAGGGCCCCGGAGAAGGCCAACAGGATGGTGTCCAGGACACGCGGGTCGACCACGTCACCGTCGGGACCGGCCAGCGCCGATTCGAAACGGCGTACGAACTCCGCTCCGATGCGACGCCGCGGCCCCTCCACCTCGGGCTCTGGACCGAGGAGTGCGGGGGTCACCGCGGCAGCGACGGAAGGGCTTTCCCGGACCAGCTCGATCAGGGTGCCAAGTGTCGAGCGCAGACGCTCCTCAGCAGTCGTGCCCACGGCCACGTGGTCGGCGCTCTCCTGCAGTGCGCGCCAGTAGAGCTCGACGAAGAGGTGGCTCTTGGAGGCGAGATAGGTGTACGCCGTGGCCGGCGAGACGTGGGCGCGCTGGGCGACATGGCGGATCGTCAGGGCCTCGTGACCGACCTCGTCGAGCTCGACGCGACCGGCAACGAGCAACTTCTCGAAGGTCCCCTGTTGGCGGGTGTTGAGGGCTCGGCGGGCGGGGAGACTGGACACCTGACTGGACACGTGTCCAGTTATAGAACATGTTCCAGTTCTCTGGCAAGGGTCCAGTGGTGACGAATCGAGAGTGGAGGCACAATCAGGCCATGGACCCCATCGCCCAAGCCCGCCAGCACTCCCTCGGCGACCTCCCCCGCCGTACCGCGCAGCGCGTGCCCGGCAAGCTCGCCCTCGTCGACGGTGAGATCCGCTACACGCACCTCGAGTTCGCCGACCTGGTCGACCGGACCGCCGCCGGCATGTCGGCCGACGGGATCGCCAAGGGCGACCGGGTCGCCCTGCTCTCGCACAACTCCTGGCAGTTCGCCGCCGTCGCCTTCGCCGCGGCCCGCATCGGGGCGGTCCTGGTGCCGGTGAACTTCATGCTCGGCTCGGACGAGATCGCCTTCATCCTCGACCACTCCGGCGCCACCACGTTCGTGGTCGAGCCCGGCCTGGTCACCACCGCAGAGGCGGCCATCGAGGCGTGCGGGACCGACATCGCTCGCCGGGTGGCGCTCACCGGAACGGAGTCGCGCCCGGGCGATGGCCCGGCCGGCTGGACGCCGGCCGGGACCTGGTTCGAGAGCGCCGCCGAGGTCCCCTCGGTGAGTGTCGCCGACGACGACCCGCTGCGGTTGATGTACACCTCGGGCACCGAGTCCCGGCCCAAGGGTGCGCTGCTGTCGAGCCGGTCGCTGATGTGGCAGTACGTCTCCTGCATCATCGACGGGTCGATGTCGGCCGACGACGTCGAGCTGCACACCCTGCCGCTCTACCACTGCGCGCAGATGGACTGCTTCCTCGGACCCGACATCTATCTGGGCGCGACGAGCATCATCCTGCCGGGCCCCGACGCCGGAACCATCCTGGCCACGATCGCCGCGGAGAAGGTCACGAAGTTCTTCGCCCCGCCGACCATCTGGATCGCCCTGCTGCGCCACCCCGACTTCGACACCACCGACCTCTCCTCGCTGCGCAAGGGCTACTACGGCGCCTCGGCGATGCCGGTCGAGGTGCTGAAGGAGATCCGCGAACGACTCCCCGAGGTCGACCTGTGGAACTTCTACGGCCAGACCGAGATGGCGCCGCTCGCCACGATCCTCGGGCCGGACCAGCAGCTGACCAAGGCCGGCTCGGCCGGCCGACAGTCACTCAACGTCGAGACCCGCATCGTCGACGACGAGGACGTGGCCGTCCCGCAGGGCACGGTCGGCGAGATCGTGCACCGCTCCCCGCACGCCACGCTCGGCTACTACAACGACCCCGACAAGACTGCCGAGGCCTTCCGCAACGGGTGGTTCCACTCCGGCGACCTCGGTTATGTCGACGCCGACGGCATCCTGTTCGTGGTGGACCGCAAGAAGGACATGATCAAGACCGGCGGTGAGAACGTCGCGAGCCGCGAGGTCGAGGAGGCGATCTACACCCACGAGGACGTCGCCGAGGTGGCCGTGTTCGGTGTCAACCACCCGACCTGGGTCGAAGCCGTCACCGCCGTGGTCGTGCCGAAGCCCGGTGCCTCGCTGACCGCCGAGGTGGTGATCGAGCACGCGCGTAGGGTGCTGGCCGGCTACAAGACGCCGAAGTACGTCGTCATCGCCGACGCGCTGCCGAAGAACCCGAGCGGCAAGATCCTCAAGCGGCAGCTCCGCGACGACCACGCAGGCATCGCTCAAGAATGAGTCAGGAGTGATCAGGGACTGACCCCGGCGCTCCTCAGCCCGCCAGCGCCGCCGCGATCGGCACGTCACCGTCGTTGAACTCGATGGTGCGCCCGATCGTGGCGGGGTTGGTCAGGGTCTCGGCGACGACCAGCGCGACGTTCTCGCGGGAGACCTGGCCCGTGCCCTTCTCGGGCCCGAGCGCGATCTGTCCGGTCGCCGGCTCCAAGGTCAGGGCACTGGGCCCGAGCACGGTCCAGTCGAGGCTGCTGGCCCGCAGGTGCTCGTCGGCGGCGGCCTTCGCCTCGGCGTAGTGGAAGAACGGCTCGCTCTCAGGGATCCCGTGGTCCTTGCCGGCGCCGAAGTAGGACACGATCACGAACCGACGTACGCCCGACTTGCCTGCGGCATCGATGGCACGGATGGCGGCGTCGCGGTCCACGGCATAGGTGCGCTCCGGGCTGCCCCCTCCGGCACCGGCGGTGAAGACCACCGCGTCGTGGTCGGCCAGAAGCTCACCGATCTCGTCGGTGCTCAGGTGCTCGACGTCGGCGACCACTGCTTCGGCTCCGGTCGCGGCCACCTCGCCGGCGTGGTCGGGGTTGCGGAAGATCGAACTCACCCGGTCACCGCGGTCGGAGAGGATCCTGGTCAGGTGCAGGGCGACCTTGCCGTGGCCACCGATGACAGCTATTCGAGACATGTCTCGACCGTACGACGGTGGGTCAAGCCCTTGATCGGCCCGGATGCGTGCTCAGCCCGGTAACGTCTGAGGCATGGGGCGCAGGTCTGATCGTCGCAAGGTCGTGCGGGTGCACGGTGCCGAGGCGACCACCCGCCCGGACACCCTGGCGGTGGAGGAGCCCCTCGAGGTCCGGGTCGACGGAACTCAGCTCGCCATCACCATGCGCACTCCCGGTGACGACTTCGAGCTCGCCGTGGGCTTCCTCGTCTCCGAGGGCGTGCTGACCGCGCCATCGCAGGTGCGCACCGTCCGCTACTGCGAGGACGGCCGGCCGGACCCGACGTACAACGTCGTCGACGTGGTGCTCTCCCCCGGTGTCGCCGGACCACTCCACCACCGGCACACCTACGTCTCGAGTTCGTGCGGGATCTGCGGCAAGGAGAGCCTCGACGCCGTGCGTGGCCAGGCCCGCTGGACGCTGGACGAGGACACGCTGGAGGTCGACGCCGCGTTGATCAGCAGCCTTCCCGAGTTGTTGCGCCAGGGACAGGCCGTCTTCGAGCGCACCGGTGGGCTGCACGCCGCCGGCCTCTTCACGCCCGACGGCGAGCTGGTCTGCCTGCGTGAGGACGTCGGGCGGCACAACGCCGTCGACAAGGTCATCGGCTGGGCGCTGATGAACGACCGGCTGCCGCTGCGCGGCCACCTCCTCCAGCTGAGTGGTCGCGCCTCGTTCGAGCTGGTGCAGAAGGCGTGGCTGGCGGGGCTGCCCGTGCTCAGCGCGGTCTCTGCCCCGTCAACCCTGGCAGTCGACCTGGCCACCGAGGCCGGCATGACGTTGGCCGGCTTCGTGCGCGGCGAGTCGATGAACGTGTACGCCGGATCCCACCGGGTCCGGATCGGACCGGGCGCCTGAGCCGATCAGTGATCGGTGGGCTGGTCCTTGGCCTCGCGCACGTCACCGGGGCCGGCTCCGTAGACGCCGGCCTCCTTGGCCAGCTTGGCCTTGCGGATCTGGCGGGTGAAGCTCCAGCACAGCAGCGCAGTCGCGACGATCAGCCCCAGGAAGACCGCGAAGCCGGTCCAGCCCGCGACGACGTCCGCAGCCTCGGGAGTCTTCTTCTCCTCGGCAAGGACGGTGAGCAGGAACAACGTCTTCATGAGGACAACTCTCTCACTCGGTCCCGCGCGGGGCATCTGCGCCCCGGATGCCGGCGAACAGGTCGTCCTCGGGCTGGGTGGTCTCGACCAGGCTCTCCACCAGCTCGAACTCCTCGGTCGGCCAGATCTCCTGCTGCAGAGCCAGCGGCACCGCGAACCAGTGCCCGTCCGGATCGATCTGGGTGGCGTGGGCGAGCAGGGCTTGGTCCCGGGTCGCGAAGAACTCGCCGCACGGCACCTTGGTGGTGATCCGGGCGTCGTGCTCGGGGTTCGGCTTCCACTGCTCGAGGCGCTCGGCCCACGGCGACTCCAGCCCGGCAGCGACCAGGGCCTCGTGGATGGCCACGGTCCGGGGACGGTTGAACCCGTGCTGGTAGTAGAGCTTCAGCGGCTGCCAGGCCGGACCGGCCTCGGGATATTGCTCCGGATCGGAGGCGGCCCGGAACGCGTGCATCGAGATGTTGTGGCACTGGATGTGGTCGGGGTGCGGATAGCCACCGTTCTCGTCGTACGTCGTGACGACGTGCGGCTTGAACTCGCGGATCAGCTTCACCAAGGGGGCAGCGGCCTCCTCGACGGGGACCAGCGCGAAGCACCCCTCGGGAAGCGGCGGCTTCGGGTCGCCCTCGGGCCAACCGGAGTCGATGAAGCCGAGCCAGTCCTGGGTGACGCCGAGGATGTCGCGGGCCCGCTCCATCTCGACGCGGCGGATCTCGGCGATGTTCTCCAGCACGTCGGGGCGATCCATGCGGGGGTTGAGGACCGAGCCGCGCTCGCCACCGGTGCACGTGACGACGTGGACGTCGACGCCCTCGGCGACGTACTTCGCAGTGGTCGCGGCGCCCTTGCTGGACTCGTCATCCGGGTGGGCATGGACGTGCATGAGCCGGAGGCGCTCCGGCGGCTGGTTCTGCATGCTGAGGATTCTAGGTGCCGGTGGGTGGCATGGGATCATGGCCGGGTGAGTCTCGACCTGTCCGACCGTTATGGCACGCGCCGATCCGGCCAACGCGTCGTCCTGATCGCGGCCTCGGCCGTGCTCACCGTCGTCTTCCTGGTCTGGCTCGGTTGGGTCGCCTGGTTCCACGCCAGCCCTGAGGTGCAGTCGGAGATGATGGGCTTCACGATCCAGGGCGAGCACACCGCGACAGCCGTGGTCAGCGTGGAACTGAGCGATGTCGACGACGCGAACTGCAAGTTGCGCGCGCTGGCCCAGGACCATGTCGTCGTGGGTGAGCACAACTTCAGTCCTGTCGACGGCCGCAATGAGGTCGAGATCCGGACCGACCGCAAGGCAGATTCGATCGACTTGGTCGGCTGTACGTCGCCCGACCAGCCCCGCCCCCGCTGACCTGATCGGCAACAACGTGTCCCGATCGCGGGATTTTGGTAAAGTCTTCCATTCCACGCCTCGAGCAGGGCATGCTGTGCCGCCGACTGGAGCCGCACACGAGTAGCCCTCTGTGCGGAACGGTGAATACACCGACAGACCGTCGGAAAGACCGCCCGAGACGTCCCAACCGCACGCCTAGCAGGAGTTGACCCATGACCGAGCAGGGAACGATCTGGCTTACCCAGGACGCTTACAACAAGCTCCAGGGCGAACTCGAGGACCTCAAGGGACCGCTGCGCCAGGAGATCATCGAGAAGATCGCCGCTGCGCGCGACGAGGGCGACCTGAAGGAGAACAGCGGCTACCACGCCGCCAAGGACCAGCAGGGCCAGCAGGAGGCGCGGATCCGCCAGCTCGAGGACATCCTTCGTCGTGCCGAGGTCGGCGAGACCCCGCCCGACGACGGTGTCGTCGAGCCCGGCATGGTCGTCGACGTCAAGCTGCTGGACTTCGACGAGACCGAGAAGTTCCTCCTCGGCGCCCGGGAGAACCTGCGCGAGGGCGACAGCCTGACCGTCTACTCCCCCGAGTCCGCCATGGGTGCGGCCATCAACGGTCGTAAGAAGGGCGAGACCGTCGCCTACAACGCGCCCAACGGCAAGGAGCTCAAGGTCGAGATCCTCGACGCCGAGCCCTACCGCAGCTGACCCTTCGGGTCATCCGGGCCACCAGACCCGACTTCCGAGTGCCGCGCTTCCTCCGGGGAGCGCGGCACTCGGCCATTTCGCGCGAAGGCGACCGGACGACTGGGTCTGGTCCGTGTACCAGCGGGGCTCAGAACGTCAACTGGCGACGGGTCGGCGAACCTCGCAGCGTCAATTGGCGACGGGTCGGCGAACCTCGCAGCGTCAATTCGCGACGGGTCAGCGGGGGTCAGGATGGGTGAATTCACGACGGGTGGGCGGGTTACTCGTGGACGGTGTAGCCGCGTTCACGTAGCCGGGTGAGCAGGGTGCTCGCGTGGTCGGGGCCACGGGTCTCGAGCTGGACCTGGACCTCCACCTCGTCGAGCAGCAGCGTCGGGGAGATCCGCTCGTGCACCACCTCGAGCACGTTCGCCTGCAGCTCGGCGAGCTCGGTCAGCAGGGTGGCCAGGCCACCGGGTGCGTCCGGGATCAGCACCTGCAGGTTCAGGTAGCGCCCGGCCGAGGCCATTCCGTGCCGGATCACCTTGCCCAGCAGCAACGGGTCGATGTTGCCCCCGGAGAGCACCGCCACGGCGGGGGTCTCGAAGCGCTTCGGGTCGTCGAGCATCGCTGCCACTGCGGCCGCGCCAGCCGGCTCGACGACCATCTTCGCCCGCTCCAGCAAGGACAGCAGCGCGCGGGAGAGCGACTCCTCCGAGACGGTGAGCACCTCGTCGACTGCACCACGGATCGCCGCGAACGGGACCTCGCCCGGGCAGCCGACCGCGATGCCGTCGGCCATCGTGGACATCTGCTCCAGGGGTACGGGCTCGCCGGCCAGCAGCGATGCCGGCAGCGCCGCGGCGCCCTCGGCCTGGACCCCGATCACGCGTACGTCGGGGCGCAGCGCCTTGATCGCCACCGCCATCCCCGCGATCAGTCCGCCACCCCCGGTGGGGACCAGCACGGTGCGTACGTCCGGGACCTGCTCGAGGACCTCGAGGCCGGTCGTACCCTGCCCGGCGACGATGTCCTCGTGGTCGAACGGGTGGATCAGCACGGCGCCGGTCTCGTCGGCGAACTTCCGTGCTGCGACGAGCGCCTGATCGATGTACTTCCCGTGAAAGACCACGTCAGCGCCGTAGGCGCGAGTCGCCTTCTCCTTGGGGATGGGTGCCCCCTCGGGCATGAAGACCGTCGAACGAATGCCGAGCAGGCTTGCCGCGAGGGCCACGCCCTGGGCATGGTTGCCGGCCGAGGCAGCCACCACACCGCGCGCCCGCTCCTCCTCGCTGAGCCGCGAGATCCGCAGGTAGGCCCCGCGGATCTTGAACGAACCGGTGCGCTGGAGGTTCTCGCACTTGAGCGAGACCGAGCCACCGGCCAGCTGGGACAGCCAGCGTGACTCCTCCATCGGGGTCCGCACGGCGACCCCGGCAAGCACCTCTCGGGCAGCTTCGATGTCGGCCAGCCGGACGATGGGGACCTCACTCATGCTCGCTCCTGTCCGCGTCGTGTCTGTCCGCCATCGACTCGCGATCGTCCGGTCTGTCCGGCACCTCGTCCTCGAGCGCGTCCGAGGACTCCTCCCCCACCTCGGTGAAGGAGGCGAGGTGCTGGCCGACCGCGTTGACCACCGCCGCCAGCGGCACCGCGATCAGCGCGCCACCGATGCCGGCGACCAGGACGCCGCAACCGATCGCGACGATCACCCCGAGCGGGTGCACCGAGACGAATCGGCCCATCAGGAACGGCTGCAGGATGTGGCCCTCGACCTGCTGGACCAGGATCACGCCGCCGAGCATCAGCAACGCGTCCAACGGCCCCTCGGCCACCAGTGCGACCAGCACGGCGACGGAGCCGGCCACGGTCGCGCCGACCATCGGGATGAACGAGCCCAGGAAGACCAGCACACCCAGCGGCAGCACCAGCGGGACACCCAGCAGGTAGGCGACGATCATGATCCCGACCGCGTCGACCAGGGCCACGATCACGGTGGCGCGCACGAACTGGGTAAGCGACACCCACGCGACCTGCCCCGACGAGTCGACCCGCTCGCGGGCAGCACGGGGGAACATCCGCACGATCCAGGCCCAGATCCGGTGACCGTCGGCGAGGAAGAAGTAGGTCGCGAACAGCACGATGAAGATCCCGGCCAGGACGTGGCCCAGGGCGGTGCCGAGCTCGGTGACCTGACTGAGCACCTCACCGTCCTTGGTGCGCGAGGTGATGGTGTCCTGCGCCTGCTCGATCCAGCCGTTGATCTGTGAGTCACTGGCGTTGAGCGGTCCGTCGCGCAGCCAGGTGCGGATCTCCTCCAGCCCGGTGACCACCTGGTCTGCCAGCTGGGTTCCGCCCTTGATCACCTCGCGACCCACGAAGGTGAGCAGCGCGCCGAGCATGCCGAGGCCGGTCAGGGTCACCAGGCCGGCAGAGACCGACTGCGGGATGCCGATCCGCTTCAGGGCCCGGACTCCCGGGTTGGCCAGGGCAGCGATGAGCAGGGCGATGATCAACGGCAGCGTGATCACGGCGAAGTAGCGGAGCGCCCACAGGACGGCCAACAACGCAGCCGCGATGGTCAGGAACCGCCAGGCCCACGACGCGGCCAGGTCCAGTGCCCACGGCACCTGTGCCGGACGGAAGTTGGAGGGGCCGGTCTCGATCGGACGGACCTCGGTGCGACGCTCGGCACGCAACAGCGCCCACTGGTGGGCCAGCTGCTGGGTGAGCCGCTCAGAGAGGCGGTCCTCCTCGGCACCGTCCCGGTCACCGTGACGATCACTGCCCCGGTCAGCGCCTCTGCGGCTGCCCAGGATGCGGGGACGTCGCCGGTGCTCCTCCTCGCGCTGGGTCATCTCCGGGTCGAGTGCGGGATCGCCGCCGGTCTCGCCGGAGCCTGTCGTGTCGTCGGGCTCGTTGGTCACGCTCGACAGGCTATGTCAACGAATCAGGCGTTCGGGCGCGACAGGCTGCGCGCCAGTGCCCGCGCTGCGTGGGGATGGTCGGTGACCAGCAAACCGATCGCCGCGAGGACGTAGTCGCGGTCGACGACGACCCGCGGTGACTCCGGGAACTGCCAGCCACCGTCGGCATCCGCGGCCAGGATCCGTCGGGCGGTCGGCTCGTCCGCGGCGCGGAGCACCCCGCCCGAGCCGACCAGCAGGTCGACCTCGCGCAGGTCCGTTCCGGTGCGCTCCACCACCCGCCCGTCCGGGCCGAGCACGACGCGGGAACGACCGGCGTGGCGACGCAGGGCGATCGAGGTCGCCGTGGCGGCCAGGATGACGTCGTACTCGCGCTCGCGCTCGTCGAGCGGCAGCAGCCCCGGGTCCGCCAACCGGCGCCGCGCGGCGTCCTCAAGCCCGGACAGGTCACCCAGCACTCCGCCTGCGACCCCCTCCTCGACGGTGGAGACCGCTGACCAGCGCATCCCCAGGTCACCCTCGACCGTTCGCGTGACCGGGGTGGGTGCCACGACGTCGCGGGCCAACCCGTCGTCGGTGCGGGCGGTGTCGGGATCCACCTCGATCACCGAGTGGACGTCGGTGGTGGCGCCGCCGATGTCGACGACGGCGACGTCGCCCACCAGGGCGGCGACGACCTCGACGCCGGAGAGTACGACGTCCGGTGTCGCGCCCCGGACCATCGCCGGGAAGTCAGCCCGACGGCTCAGGCCCTTGCCGCCGATGACATGCGCCAGGAACATCTCGCGCACCGCCGACCGCGCCGGTGCCGGGTGGAGGACGCCGATCTGCGGAACCATGTTGTCGGCCAGGACGTGCGGCTGACCCGCAAGGATCTTCGCCACCCGATCCTGGGCCTCGATGTTGCCGGCGACCACGACGGGACCGCTCCACGCCGAGTCGGCGATCACCTGCGCGGCCGAGCAGATCGGCTCGGGGTTGCCCCCGTCCGTGCCGCCGGTCAGCAGCACCACATCAGGCCGCGACTCGAGCAGGACGTCGCTGAACCCGGGTGTCTGCGCCACCGCGACCACTGCGACCACCTTGCCGCCGCTGCTCAACGCGACCCGTCGGCCCGCTTCCGCGGTGACGAGCTCCTCGTTGCCGACCACCGCGATCCGCAGGCCCCCACCGGCCGAGGAGCAGGCCAGCACCTGCGCCGTACCTGCCCGGTCGTCCACCGCGGCCAGCTGCTCACGACAGTCGTCGAAGCCGTCCAGCACATCGGTCGTCAGGGTGGTCGGATGCGCGGCGGAGCCGACCACGGCGCCGTCCTCCAGGTCGACCAGGAGCGCCTTGGTGAACGTGGACCCGAAGTCCACGCAGATCGCGAGTGCCAAGGCAGTCGGTCATCCCAGGGCCCGGTCGAGGTCGGCGATCAGGTCGTCCGCGGTCTCGATGCCGACACTGAGCCGGACCAGGTCGGCGGGCACCTCGAGCTCGGTGCCCGCGACGGAAGCATGGGTCATCCGGCCCGGGTGCTCGATCAGCGACTCGACGCCGCCGAGCGACTCGCCCAGGGTGAAGACCTCGGCCCGGGCACAGGCGTCCAGCGCGGCTTGCTCTCCCTGGGCGACCCGGAACGACACGATGCCGCCGTACCGCTTCATCTGCCTGCTGGCGACGGCGTGGCCGGGGTGCTCCTCGAGGCCGGGGTAGATCACCTGGGCGACCTTCGGGTGTCCGGTGAGGAACTCGACGACCTTCTCGGCGTTGTCACAGTGCCTGTCCATCCGCACGCCGAGGGTCTTGAGCCCGCGGTGCACCAGGAAGGAGTCGAAGGGGCCGGCCACGGCGCCGATGGAGTTCTGGTGGAAGCCGATCGTGTCGGCGACGTCGAGGTCGCGGACCACGAGTGCGCCGCCGACCACGTCGGAGTGGCCGCCGGCATATTTCGTCGTGGAGTGCACGACGACGTCGGCGCCGAGGGTCAGCGGCTGCTGGAGGTAGGAGGAGGCGAAGGTGTTGTCCACGACGAGCAGGGCGCCGGCCTCGTGCGCGACTCCGGCCAGCGCCTCGATGTCACCGACGTTGAGCAGCGGGTTGGTGGGAGTCTCGAGCCAGACCAGCTTGGTCTGTCCCGGGCGGATCGCGGCCCGGACCGCGTCGACGTCGGAGACTGCGGCCGGGCTGTTCTCCAGGCCCCAGGCACGCTCGACCTTCTCAAACAGGCGATAGGTGCCGCCATAGGCGTCGTCGGGGACGACCACGTGGTCGCCGGGGCGGCACAGGGAACGGACCAGGGTGTCCTCGGCGGCCAGGCCGGAGGCGAACGCGAATCCGCGCTCCCCCTCCTCGAGTGCGGCCAGCACACCCTCGAGCGCAGTGCGCGTGGGGTTCGCCGAGCGACTGTATTCGTAGCCGCCGCGCAGGCCACCGACACCGTCCTGCTTGTAGGTGCTGGTGGCATAGATCGGCGGGATCACCGCGCCGGTCGCCTCGTCCGGCTCGTAGCCGGCGTGGATCGCACGCGTCTCGAATCCTGACTTGTTCCTGTGCTCCTGAGTGCTCACCCTCGCACCCTACTCACTCCGGGCCGATGACGAGCAGGGCGTGTCCCGGGGCCGCCGGTCTCGTTGGAGGCTCATGGGTCGCATTCGAGGTCGCACCAGGATCGTCGCCGCAGCAACCACCGCCGCACTGGCCGGAATCCTGCACGGTCCCGTGCCGGTGGCGGCCGAGCCGTCACCGCTCGTGGTCGGACTCGGCACCCTGCTCGACTCGACGATCGCCCTGCTCCCGCCCGCCCCGGCCGAGCACACGCCGTACGCCGGTCAGACCTGTCCCGACGGGTCCTCCACCTGCATCGACGCGACCATCGCGCGGATGCAGGAGCGCCTCGCCGGGCTGGCCGAGAGTTGCGAGCACTCGGTGATCTTCTCCCTGGCCTACCTGCGGGTCACCGAGGACGTGCGCGAGGCGGTCCGCGAGGGTGACTACGTCGACCCGGTGTGGCTGGGCCAGGTCGACGCCGTCTTCGCCGAGGACTACTTCGAGACCGTGGCGAACTGGGAGGCTGGCCGCAAGGACCTGGTCCCCAGGGCGTGGCAGATCGCATTGGCGGCCGAGGACGACCGGTCGATGAGCGCCTTGGGCAACTTCATGCTCGCGATGAACGCACACATCAACCGCGACTTCCCGCACGTCACCGCGGAGGTGGGGCTGACCGGCGCCGACGGGACCTCGCACAAGCGCGACCACGACATGTACAACAAGCGGCTCGACGCACTGCTGGACCCGGTCTTCACCGAGATGGCTGCGCGGTTCGACCCGACCTTCGACGACCTGGACATCTCGGTCCCGGCGGCGGTGATCATGCGCGGGTGGCGCGAGATGGTCTGGCGCCATGCAGAAGCCCTGGTGCTGGCCCCGACGCCGGCCGCGAAGCGACTGGTCGTCCAGGAGATCGAGGCGTACGCCGCCGCGCAGGCACTGATGATCCGCACGATGTTCGCCATCCCCGACTCCGCGAAGCGCGACGCCTGGTGCGCGCAGCACGGCCGCGGATGATCTGGCCCGCTTGGGTTGTTGTGGACACTGGAAGCATCACCGACCGACGAGGAGCCATGCGCATGTTCGGACGCAGCAAGACCGAGATCCCCACCCCCGACAAGGCACTGCCCGGTCGCACCGAGGCGTGGTTCCCGGTGCCCGAGCGGCACGAGGTCCTCAACGCACCCGTGCGCACCGACGAGGTCCCCGACGGCCTGGAGGTCGCGGTCTTCGGTCTCGGCTGCTTCTGGGGCGCGGAGGAGATCTACTGGGGCAAGCCGGGCGTCTGGTCCACCTCCGTGGGATATGCGGGCGGCTCGACGCCGAACCCCTCCTACGAGGAGGTCTGCAGCGGCCAGACCGGGCACACCGAAGCGGTCCGCGTCGTCTTCGACCCGGCCGTGATCTCCTACGCCGACCTGGTCAAGACGTTCTTCGAGGTGCACGACCCGACCCAGGGCATGCGCCAGGGCAACGACGTGGGCACCCAGTACCGCTCCGCGCTCTACACCTTGAGCGAGGCACAGCGCGCGACTGCGATCGAGCTGACCAAGGTCTATGGCGACGAGCTCGAGCGTCGCGGCCTGGGCACCATCACCACCGAGATCCGGCCCGCCGACATCTACTACTACGCCGAGCCGGTGCACCAGCAGTACCTCGCCAAGAACCCGAACGGCTATCGCTGCCACGCGAACACGGGTGTCGGATTTCCTGCATGATCGTGTCGATTCCTGCCGTTCCCGTTCGTCACTGAGGTGAGGGCGGGCACCCGGCCCGCGCGAGACGAGGAGCAGTCATGGCCGAATATCTCATCTACTTCAACCAGCAGTGGGTCGGCGACCACGACGAGGAATGGTTCCGCGGCCGGGTCGCGCCGTCGATGGCGGCCGTGCGCGAGATGGAGGCCGCCGGCGTCCTCGTCTTCGCGGGCGGTCTCGAGGAGAACGCCCCGGATGTGTTCAGCGTCGACCCGACCAGCGGAACGCCGGTGGTCAGCGACGGTCCGTTCGTGGAGACCACCGAGTTCCTGGGCGGCCTGACCATCGTCGACGTGCCGGACCACGAGACAGCGCAGAAGTGGGCCAGCCGGATCGCCGAGGGGTGTGGGTGGCCGATGGAAGTACGCCGCTTCGCCCCCAGCCCCCAGCTCTGACTCGAGTCGAGGTCTGACCCGGCCCCATCGGGCATGCTGGGACCCATGAGCACTCCCGCCGCACTGGGCCTGCCCCGCTGGCACGCCCTGGCCAAGTCCCGTGACACCAGTGCCTTGGGCGAGATGATCGCCCAGGACGCCGTCTTCCGCTCGCCCGCGGTGCACACCCCGCAGGCGGGCCACGACGTGGTCGCCCTCTACCTGACCGGCGCGGTCAACGTGCTCGGCGAGCACCTGGAATATCTCGACGAGTGGGTCCGCGAGCGAGACGCGATCCTGGAGTTCCGGACCCGCATCGGCGACGTGGAGATCTCCGGCATCGACCGGATCACCTGGGACGAGGCGGGCAGGATCGTCGACTTCACCGTGCTGATCAGGCCGCTCAAGGCGCTCAACACCGTGATCGAGAAGATGGGCGAGGAGCTGACCCGGCTGGTCGCCGAGGTCACGCCCGACTGATCGCGAAGGCCGTCACGAAGCCGAGAGTGGCGATCAGCCCAGCGTAGAGGTGCGTCCTCTCGAAGGCCTCGGGAATCATCGTGTCCGCCACCATCGCCAGGATCGCTCCGGCCGCGACGGCGGTGATCACCGCGATCAGCGACCCGGGAGCGCCGTCGAGCAGGAGCACCCCGAGCATCCCGGCCAGGCCGCTGGCCACAGCGATCGCGGTCCAGACCCCGAAGACATAACGGGCACTGCGCCCGTTGGCCTTCATCCCCGCAGAGCTGGAGAGACCCTCAGGCACGTTGGAGATGAAGATCGCGGCCAGCACCGGCACACCGATGCCTCCGCCGCCGAGCAGTGAGAGACCGAGCACCACCGATTCGGGCACCCCGTCGAGCAGCGCCCCGACGGCGATCGCCGTCCCGCTCCCGCCCTGCTCCTGCTCGCTCGGCTGCTGCTCGCCAGAACGCTTGCGGTGCCGGGCACCCCGGCGAGCCAGGGCGACGTTGGCCACGACATAGACTGCGGCACCGCCGAGGAAGCCACCGACCGTGGGCCACAGACCGCCGATTCTCTCGGCCTCGTCGACCAGGTCGAAGGAGAGCGCGGAGATCAGCACACCTGCACCGAAGGCCATGATCCCGGCCACCAGGTGACGCGGCACCCGGACGAACCAGGCGACCAGGGCGCCGAGCACCAGCGCTCCACCGGCCAGCAGGCCCCACAGGCCCGCCTGTGCCCAGACCGGCATCAGCGCATCCTCACTCAGACACCCAGGAGCCGCGGCCGCCGCCCCAACCACCGAAGTCGCGATAGCTGGCCCGGGGGCCACGCGAGCCGAGGTAGGAGCCGACCACGGCCGCACCGAGGTCGTCCAGCTCGGGCGCCACCACGTTGCCGTCCACGCGCTTGGCCATCGAGTCGATGAACCGGGCCAGTCCGGGATCGTCACCCAGCCGGAAGAACGTGGTCTGGGCGCCGAGCCGTCCGGCGTTGTCGAGCTCGCGGATGCTGTGCGCGATGGTCAGCGGGTGCGGCGGATATTCGAACCACACCTCGCCACTGGACTCCAGGTGCGCGGTCGGTTCCCCGTCGGTGACGATCAGTAGCACCGGCTGGGCGTTGGGGTGCTTGCGGAAGTGCCGGTTGGCCAGGAGCAGTCCGTGGTGCAGGTTGGTCCCCTTGTCCCAGAACGCGTCCTTGGCGGTCAGCTCCTCGATCTCCATCACCTGGGCGTGCCTACCGAAGCCGATCAGCTCCAGGTGGTCACCACGGAACCGGCTCTTGATCAAGGTGTGCAGCGCCAGGGCCGTCCGCTTCATCGGGACCCAGCGGCCGTCCATCGCCATCGAGAACGACGTGTCGACCAGCAGTGCCACGGCTGCCTGGGTGCGCGCCTCGGTCTCGGTGACCTCGACGTCGCGGATGTCGAGGCGTACGCCGGTGCGAGGGTCACCACCCTCCTCGACCGTGCGGAGTACGGCGTTGTTCACCGTGCGCGGGATGTCCCACGGCTCGGTGTCCCCGAAGGCCCACTCCCGGGTCGAGCCGCTGCGCTCGCCGGCAGCGCCTGACTGGCGCACGTCGCGCGCGCCCTGGCGACCCGACATCCGGTTGGCGACGTCCTTGAGCAATGCCTTGCCGAGCTGCCGCATCGCCTTGGGTGAGAGTCGGTAGTTGCCGGTCGAGTCCTTCTTCAGGTAGCCGGTCTCGCGCAGCGCCTTCTCCAGCTCGGCCAGCTTGCGGGCATCGACCGCCGCATCGTCGCCCAGCTGGCGGGCCAGCTTGTCGAGATCGAGATCATCCATCCGCGCTCCGGCATAGCTCTGCGACAGCTGGTCGAAGAGCTCGTCGAGCTCGGCCAGGTCCTGGAGGGCTCCGGTGCCGTCGCCCAGGCCCATCCCCTGCTCGCCCTCGAACCGCTCCGACCCGCTCCAGTCCTCGCCGGGCCGCGCGGCCTGCAGGTTGGCGTCGAGCCGGGAGAGCTGCTCGGCCAGCTGTGGCGAGCCGAACGCCTGGGCGGAGAGCTGCATCAGCTCCTCGCGCTGCTCGGGGCTCATCGAGTTGAGCATCCGCTGGGCTGCGGCGGAGCGCTTGGCCAGGGCGTCGAGCAGCTCGTCGATGTCGCGCGGGTTCTCCGGGAAGAACTCACCGTGCTTGTCCATGAACGCGGAGAAGGCCCTGTCAACTGCCTGGGTGTCCTCCTGTGTTCTTGCTTGGGCGTGCTTCTCCAGCAGGCCGTTGAGGTCCTCGAGCATCTCGTTGATGGCCTCGCGGTCCTCGTCGGTCGCGTTCTCCATCGCCTGCTTCATCCCGGCGAAGCGCTGGTCCAGCAGCTCGCGTCCGAGCAGGTCCTTGATCTGCTCGTAGGACTCACGCGCCGCGTCGCTCTGCCAGTCATAGCCGGACAGGTCGGAGACCGCAGCCGCGGTCGAGGCGGGCAGGTTCTCCAGCTGCATCTCCCTGAACGACCTGTCGTCGTCATCCAGGTGGATGTCGCGGGCCAGCTGCTTGCGCTCCTCCAGGACGGCCTTGTCGAGGAGCTCCTTGACCTCGTTCATCGTGCCGTCGAGGTTGTTGCGCTGGAGCAGGTCGCGCCTCTTCTCCGCGATCTTGCGGGCCAGGGCGTCCAGGCCGCGCTGGTCCTTGCTGCCGCGGCGCAGGAACTCGCTCATCGCTCGCTCCGGCGAGTAGCCGGCCATCACGTCCTCGCCGATGGCGTCCAGCGCCTCGGACAGGTCGACCGGGGGCGCCAGCGGATCTGGGCCGCCCGCATAGCGGCCATAGCGTGACGAGGCGGGACGCGAGGTCATTGGGCGTACGTCGTCTCGCCCGTGTCGGTGGACTCCTTGCTGACCTTGCGGGCCAGGAAGAGCCCTTCCAGTCCGAGCTCGATCGCGCTGGCCCGCTCACCGGCGTTGGTCGCCCCGAACCGCTCCATGATCACCTCATAGAGGTCCGACTCCCCCAGCACCGGCAGGGCGTCGAGCACCTCGAGTGCGGTGACCTGCTCACCGGTGGTGATCGCGGCACCGTCCTCGATGGCGTTGATCAGCAGCGCGAAGTCGATCCCGCGGAACTTGCCGCGGACGGTCTCGGCGATCGACGTACGCAGCAGGTGCTCGAGGATCTGCCGCTCCCGGCCCTCCTCGCCGGACTCGAACTCGATCTTGCCGCCGAGCACGTCGACCGCGGTCTCCAGGTCGACCACCCGCGCCACGGCGTTCTCCTCACCGCGGACGGTTGCCCGGCGCAGTGCGGCCGCAGCGATCGTCTCGGCACCTGCGATCGCGAACCGCGCGCTGACACCGGAGCGCTGGTCGACCGCGCTGGACTCCCGCAGGGCACGGGTGAACCGGGCCAGCACCTCGATCAGGTGGTCGGGCACGTTGGCACTCAGGTGCGCCTCCTGGCGGATCACCGACACCTCGGCGTCGAGTGCCGCCGGATAGTGGGTGCGGATCTCAGCACCGAAGCGGTCCTTGAGCGGGGTGATGATCCGCCCACGGTTGGTGTAGTCCTCGGGGTTGGCGCTGGCCACGACGAGCACGTCCAGGGGCAGGCGCAGCACATAGCCGCGCACCTGGATGTCGCGCTCCTCCATCACGTTGAGCATCGCCACCTGGATCCGCTCGGCCAGGTCGGGCAGTTCGTTGATCGCCACGATTCCCCGGTGGCTGCGCGGGATCAGGCCGAAGTGGATGGTCTCCGGGTCACCCAGCGAGCGTCCCTCGGCGACCTTCATCGGGTCGACGTCGCCGATCAGGTCGGCCACCGAGGTGTCCGGGGTGGCCAGCTTCTCGGCGTACCGCTCGTCGCGGTGACGCCACGCCACGGGCAGGTCGTCCCCCAGCTCGGCCGCGCGACGGATCGAGGCCGGGGTGATCGGATCGAAGGGGTGCTCGCCGAGCTCGCTGCCCTCGATGACGGGGCTCCACTCGTCGAGCAGGCCGACCATGGTGCGCAGCAGCCGGGTCTTGCCCTGGCCGCGCTCGCCGAGCAGCACGATGTCGTGGCCGGCAATGATGGCGCGCTCGACCTGCGGGATCACCGTCGACTCGAAGCCGTGCAGGCCGGGCCACGGGTCCTCGCCCTTGGCCAACAGGGCCAGCAGGTTGTCGCGGAGTTCACTGCGGAGGTCTTTGAGCTCGTGGCCGGAGGCGCGGAGCTCGCCGAGGGTCTTGATGTCGGGAGAAGTCACGGGCCCCACGCTAGCCCGCTCGTTCAACGGGCGCTGTCGGACGTGAGATCGCAGAACATCACGTGCAGGCCGACGAAGCCGTGCGCGGTGGAACGGAACGCTCCGGGCACCGTGCCGACGATCTCGAAGCCCAACGACTGCCACAGCCGCACTGCCGCCGTGTTCGTCTCGACCACGGCGTTGAACTGGATGCCGCGAAAACCGTTCTCGCGGTGCCACGCGACGACGTGCTCCCCCAGCCGGCGACCGACGCCCCGGCCACGCGCGGCCGGGGAGACGATGAAGCTCGCAGTGCCGATGTGGTCACCGAACGAGGGGCGGTTCGGGCCCATCTTGGCCGTGCCCAGGACGACCCCGTCCTCCTCGAGCACAACGGTGGCACCCGGTGGTTGTTCCACCCACAGTGCCTGCGCCTGCTCGCTGGTCAGCTCGATCGGATAGGCATAGGTCTCACCCGCCAGCACGGTCTCGATCCAGAACGGCCAGATCTGCGCCCAGTCCGCGTCGGTGACAGGGCGGATGGTCATTCGCCGGTCTGCCCGTCGATCGCCTCGCGGATCAGGTCGGCGTGGCCGTTGTGCCGGGCATATTCCTCGATCATGTGCAGGATGATCCAGCGCAGGCTGAACTTCCCCTCTCCGGTGCGCCGGCTGGTCTGCACCGAGGGCGTCTCCAGGGGGTCGCCCAGGTCGAGGATCGCGTCGCTGGCCGCCACCGACTCGTCGAAGAGGCGACGAAGGTCCTCGGGGCTGTCGTGCTTGGCGGAATGCCAGTCCCAGTCGGCATCGGCGTCCCAGTCGACGCTGTCCCACGGCGCCACGTCTGGGTTGCCCTTGAACACGTGGGAGAACCAGTTGGACTCGACCAGGGCGAGGTGCTTCATCATTCCGCCCAGGGTCATCTCGCTCGGCGCCAGCGCCGAGTCGAGCTGCTCGGCGTCGAGGCCGGCGCACTTGGAGCGAAAAGTGTCGCGGTGATAGTCGAGGAAGGCACGCATCATGGTGGCTTCGTCCCCGTACAGTGGCGGATCGATCCGTTCGGCGCTCATCCGGTTACGGTACCCACATGTCTGGCCTCCCCTTCGGCTCGCGCGGCGCTGCTGAGTGCCCGTGCGGCAGCGGAACGACGTACGACGCCTGCTGCGGGCGATTCCACCGCGGCGCCGAGGCTGCGCCCACCGCGCAGGCGTTGATGCGTTCGCGCTATGCGGCCTATGCGGTCGATGACCTCGACTACGTGTTCCGCACCTGGCATCCGCGGACCCGTCCCGAGCTCCCGAAGCAGCAGCCCGGCACGACCTGGCTCGCGCTGGAGATCCTCGACGTCGTCGACGGCGGCCGCAGCGACGAGACCGGCGTGGTCGAGTTCCGCGCGCACTATCGCGACGCCTCGGGCACCGACGCCCTGCATGAGCGGAGCACCTTCGCCCGCCGGGCCGGGCGCTGGTTCTACGTCACGGCCGAGTGATCAGGCGTCGACCCACCGAGAGCCGACCTCGAGCGGCTCTGCCACTCCGGCGGTGAGCTCGGCGAGCAGTCCGTCGAGGTCCGTCCCACCGTCTGCCGGCACGCCGAGCAACAGCGTGACGCTGGCGGCGTACGTCGTCTCCAGCACGGCCACTCCGCGCTGACGCAGCTCCGTCTCGAGGCGCCCTGCCTCGGCGTGCGAGACCTCGACCAGGTGCTCGATCACCAAGCGACGCTGGAGCGTTCCGGCCTGCTCCAGGCCGGCACGGACGGCGTCGCCATAGGCACGGACCAGGCCGCCGGCACCCAGCAACACGCCGCCGAACCAGCGGGTGACCACGGCGACGACGTCGCAGACCTCGTGGCCGCGGAGCACCTCGAGCATCGGCGCACCTGCCGTGCCGGCCGGCTCACCGTCGTCGTTGGAGCGCTGGAGGGCACCGTCGGGACCGAGCACGAAGGCCGAGCAGGTGTGCCGCGCATCCCAGTGCTCCTTGCGCAGCCGATCGATCACCGCACGGGCGGCGCCCTCGTCCTCGACACGGGCCAGAGTGCACAGGAATCGCGATCGCTTGACCTCGATCTCGACCGACGCGTCGCGGGCGAGGGTCAGATATCCGCTCACCACAGGCCCGCCACGTCGCCGCCGATCCGGACGATGAACGCGGACACCACCACGATGAAGAACACCCGCACGAACGTCGCACCCTTGGCGATCGCGCTCCGGGCTCCGATGTAGCCGCCGGCCAGGTTGGCCAGGCCCATCAACAGGCCGATCTTCCACATCACTGCACCCTGCGGGATGAAGACGACGAGCGAGGCCAGGTTGGTGGCCCAGTTGGCCAGCTTGGCCTTCGCGGAGGCCTCGAGGAAGTTGTAGCCGAGCAGGCCGACCAACGTGAAGACGAAGAAGGAGCCGGTTCCCGGTCCGAGCGCTCCGTCATAGAACCCGATCACCAGACCGGTGATCATCGCCCCGAACGTGTGGTGGCGACCTTCGAACCGGAGCTCGGTCAGCTGGCCCACATCCGGCTTGAACAGCACGTAGGCGCCGACCACCACCAGGACGGCGAGGATGATCGGGTTGAACGCCGATTCCGGGATCAGCGAGGCCACCGCCGCACCCGCTGCCGCGCCGAGGAAGGCGAACGCCATCAGCGGCAGGAACGTCTTCGGGTCCGGCTTGATCCGTCGATAGAAGGTCGCCGAGCTGACCGTCGTGCCGCAGAAGCTCGCCAGCTTGTTGGTCGCCAGCAGCTGCACCGGTGACGCGCCGGGCAGGCCGATGACCAGGGCCGGCAACTGGATCAGGCCACCGCCACCCACGACCGCGTCCACGAAGCCCGCAGCCACTGCGGCCAGCACCAGGAGCAGGACGACGGTCAAGGACGGCTCGGGCACCCACCGAGACTAACGGCGGGTGTCCGAGCGGTCAGACCGGCGGTCAGGTCGGTCGTCAGTCAGATCGTGCTGCACTCACATCCGGCGACACTGGCCCTCCTTGTTGCCCTGGACCTTGTTCCCCCAGCCCGTCGGAGCGGGGTAGTTGGACTTGCACTGCAGGTTTCCGTCGACCACGTTGCGGCTCACCGAGAACCGGCCACGGTTGCTGAACAGCTGGATGTCACCGTCCACGCGAGCCTGGTTGATGACTCCACCGCGATAACCGCTCGACCTGAGCTGGATGTTTCCCTCGATCGTCGAGTGCCGGGTCGAGCTCGACTTCACGTCGACGCGGCGAGTCTTCCAACCCTGGATGTCACCGTCCACCCGCACTCCGCGAGCGTTCAGGGTGGAGCTGCTGGAGAGTTTGATGTTGCCCTTCACGTTCGTGTGGACCAACGTGCACGTCGCGCCTGTGGGGACGTGGATGTTGCCGTCGACAGTGGTCCTTCCGATGGTGCCGCGGCAGGTCCGGTCGTCCGCGTTCGCGGGAGCCGCGACGCCGAGCGAGCCCAGGGCGGCGAGGATCGGCAGGGCGGCAATCAGGGCCAGGATGCGTTTCATCGTGGTCAGCCTTTCGTGGGGGGATGTGTGACCACCCTGATCAGTTCTGGTGAGGCATGCGTGAGGTGACGATGAGGCCGCTCTCATCGAGTGAACGCGCGGTGAACGGCCGCACCCGTGCGTTCTTGCGGATCTCTTGAGGATTCCCTGCGGAATCGCGAGCCGTTGGCTTGAGATGGCCCCGGCAGAGTTCTGTTTGTCAGAGAAACCGACCAGCGGGGCTGGTCTCACCGAAGGACTCACACCATGCGCACCAACACCAAGTCCGGCCGCAAGAACTCCGTCAAGATCCTCGCCTCCGCCGCCCTCGTGGTTGCCGCGGCCGGTGTCGCCGGGCTGGGCACCTACGGCTCGTTCACCTCCACCACCGCCGCCGACACCAGCGTCGGCACCGGCGTCGTCACGATGAACATGAGCTCGCAGGCCACCCGCGGCCTCGACGTGGCCGTCACCAACATGGTCCCGACCGACACCGCCCAGCGCGCAGTCCAGCTGACTCGCTCTGCCACCTCCGAGTCGTTCGGTGGCGTCACGCTCACCACGACGATGGCCACCGACAACCTGCTCAAGAGCGGCACGAACGGCATCAAGCTGGCCGTCGACGCCTGCTCGGTGGCGTGGGTCAAGAGCGCCACCACGAACGACCTCACCTGCTCCGGCACCACCACCTCGGTGATTCCCCAGGGAAGCCCGCTGCTGGCCAACGTCGCGATGCCGAAGGCGCTCACCGACCTGAACAGCTCCGCCAAGGCCGCCAACCTGCGGGTGACCCTGGCGTTGCCCGAGGCCGCCGACAACACCTACCAGGGCCTCAACAACTCGGTGAACTTCAGCTTCACCGCCACACAGCGTGCCGGCGAGGCTCGCTGACACACGGCCTGACTGATTGACCAGCCCCCGACAGACCCGACCAGCACCGGTGAAGGAGAAGACCATGAAGCAACTGCGCGACATCCTCGTCCGTCTTGCGAACGTCCTCTTCACCCTGGTGCTGGTCGGGTGTCTGTTGAGCTTCGGGCTGCTGGCCGTCGGACCTCACGTCTTCGGCTATCGCACGGCCACCATGCTCACCGGCAGCATGGAACCCGGGATCACCCCCGGCGACGTCGTCGTCTCGGTCCCGCGACCTGCGCAGGACGTCAAGGTCGGCGACGTGATCAGCTATCACATCCCGGTCGAGGACCACCGCGTCGAGACGCACCGGGTCATCGAAGTCATCAACAACGAGGACGGCACCATCGCCGTCCGCACCCAGGGCGACGCAAACGCCGAGCCGGACCCGTGGACCGCCACGCTGGAGGGTGACACGGTCTGGGAGATGCAGGCAGTCGTCCCGTGGATCGGCAACGGCATCCGGGCACTGCGCACACCATTCGTCCAGGACAACGTCTTCTGGGCCGCCATCGGCCTGGCCCTCATGCTCGGACTCAGCATGATCTGGAGCCGCAACGAGGACGAGGAAGAACTCATGCCCACCCCCGCACCCGCTCGTCTGCCCGTCTCGGTACCGGCAGCCACGGAGGCCTCCCATGCGTCGTACGTCGCAGCGCTCACCACCCTCGCAGAGGATCTCGACCCGGACTACGCCGTGTTCTATGCCGGTCAGTGGCGCGAGATGCTCCCGTCCCGTCTCGAGCGGGTCAGCGCGGCCGTCGACACGCGGGACTTCGATGCCGCAATGGACTCGGTGCTGAGTTTGAAGGTCTCCTCGGCCAGCGTCGGCGCGAGCGACCTCTCCGACGCCGCTGCCTTCATCGAAGCTGCCGTGCGTGAACGCAGCTGGGAGACGGCCGACAGTCTCGTCGCCATGCTTCCCCAGGTCGCCGAGCGCTCGCAGCAGGAACTCGTCAGCTGCCTCGCGGCCTGAGGCCTCAGCCGATCGGCTCCATCCGATAGCCGACGCCGCGGACGGTGCGGATCAGCACCTGACCCCCATGGTCCCCCAACTTCTTGCGGAGGTTGCCGACATGGACCTCGACCAGATGCGTGTCGGTGCTCCACTCGTTGCCCCAGACGGTCCGGAGCAGCGACTCACGGCTCCAGACCCGATTGGGTCGACGGATCAGCTCGACCAGCAGGTCGAACTCGATGCGGGTCAGATCTCGCTCCGCGTCGTTGACCCAGACCTGTCGGGCATCGACGTCGACCGCGACCGGGCCGTGTCGCAGCACTTCGTTGCTGTCCACCTCAGCAGCAACTGCCACCGGAGCGGTCGGCTGGTGGCGTGGTCGCCGGAACAGTGCCGTCACCCGGGCCTTGAGCTCGCGCGGACTGAACGGCTTGACCAGATAGTCATCTGCTCCGGTCTCCAAACCGATCAGCTTGTCGATCTCGTCCTGACGCGCCGAGACCATCACGATGTACGCGTCGGTGAACTCGCGCAGCCGGCGACAGACCTCGATCCCGTCGAAGCCGGGCAGGCCCAGGTCCAGGGTGACCAGGTCCGGACCAACCTCCCGGACCTTCTCCACCCCCGACGGGCCGTCCGCCGCGGTGCTCACCGCGAACCCCTGGCTGGCCAGGGTGTGCTCGATCAGGCCTCGAATGTCTGCATCGTCCTCGATGACCACTGCGCTGCGCTCCATGGTGCTGATCATGCCAGCGTCCTTGAGGAAACCTTGAGACGCGGCACCGCCACACTTGAACCTGAACCGGGAGACTGGATCCATGACCCGCTCTGATCTGCTCCGACGCACGCTCGCCGTGCTCGGAGCCGTGCTGTGCCTGCTGGCCGTCGCCGGCGTGGCGCAGGCACGGTTCAGTGCGCCGACGTCCGCCGGGATCCAGGTGGGAACCGCCAAGATGGTCGCTCCGACCGATGTCACAGGCACCTACACCTGTCGAACCGGTTTCTTCACCGAAGGGGTCAGGTTCGCCATCCAGTCGTTCACCGACGGCGGCCCCACGGGTGCGTCCTACCGGTTCCAGGTCACCAAGAACACCAGCAACACCAGCCAGGGGTTCAGCACGTCCGCGACCCGATCCGGAAGCGTGGAGTCGTCAATGTCGGGGATCGACATCGGCGCAACGAACTGGACGCTGACCGTCAGGAGCGAACTGTCCAACTGGACCAGCGAGGTGTGGACAAAGACCATCACCTGCGCGGCCCTGAGCACCGCCACCGGAAACCTCTGACCACGCGGTCAGCCCAGCTGGCTGAGCAGGTCCTGCCGCGTGATCACGCCGACCGGCTTGCCGTCCTCCTGCACCAGCAGGGCGTCAGCATCGTGCAGCAGCTGCACCGCTGCCGAGGCCGGCTCCGTCGAACCGATCGTCGGCAACGAGGGCGACATGTGCTGCTCGACGGAGTCACTCAACTTCGCGTCCCCGGCGAACAGTGCCTCGAGCAGGGTGCGCTCGGAGACCGATCCGGCGACCTCCGCGGCGACGATCGGGGGCTCCGCACGGACCACCGGCATCTGCGAGACGCCGTACTCCTGGAGGATGTGCACCGCGTCGGCGATCGTCTCGGCGGGGTGCGTGTGGACCAGGTCGGGCAGTCGACCGTCCTTGCCGCGCAGCACCTCGCCCACCGTGCGACCCGACGCGTCGTCGGTGCCGGTGGAGAAGCCATAGGTGGAGAGCCACTCGTCGTTGAACACCTTCGTCAGATAGCCGCGACCGGAGTCCGGCAGCAACACCACGATCACCGCGTCGGTGCGGCCTTCCGCGGCGAGCTCGGCGGCCAACTGCTTCGCGGCGTACGCCGCCATCCCCGACGATCCACCGACCAGCAGGGCCTCTTCGCGTGCCAGGCGCCGGGTGAAGGCGAAGGAGTCCGCATCGGAGACCTCGATGATCCGGTCGGCGACGGTGCGGTCATAGGTCTCGGGCCAGAAGTCCTCACCGACCCCCTCGACCAGGTAGGGACGACCGCTGCCGCCGGAATAGACCGAGCCTGCCGGGTCCGCGCCGATGACCTGGACCTCGGGGTTCTTCTCCTTGAGGTAGCGCCCGATCCCGCTGATCGTGCCGCCCGTGCCCACACCCGCGACGAAGTGGGTGATCTTCCCGTCGGTCTGCTCCCAGACCTCCGGCCCGGTTGTCTCGTAGTGCGAGCGCGGGTTGTTCGGGTTGGAGTACTGGTCCGGCTTCCAGGCGCCCGGCTGCGAGGCGAGCCGGTCCGAGACGTTGTAGTAGGAGTCGGGGTGCTCCGGCGCGACCGCGGTCGGGCACACCACGACCTCGGCGCCATAGGCCTTGAGCACGTTGCGCTTGTCCTCGCTGACCTTGTCGGGGCACACGAAGATGCACTTGTAGCCCTTGGCCTGGGCGACCATCGCCAGGCCGACGCCGGTGTTGCCGGACGTGGGCTCCACGATCGTGCCGCCCGGCTGCAGCGCACCGGAGGCCTCGGCGGCCTCGATCATCCGGGTCGCGATCCGGTCCTTAACCGAGCCGCCCGGGTTGAGATATTCCACCTTCGCCAGGAGCAGGGGTCCGTCCTCTGCCTCGTTCCCGGTGAGGTCGAGGGAGCGCTGGAGCCTCAGCAGCGGAGTGTTGCCGATGAGTTCGAGGAGAGAGTTCACGTAGTCCACGCCCTCAGGCTAGCCGCCCCTGTGCGCTTTGGCCCGCCCGCCCGGCGGACATCCCGGCGGACATCCTGGCGGACATGCTGGCGCGCATCCGGTGCGCACCCGCGCTGACCCGTAGCATTGCCGCCGTGGGGAAGGCCGAAGCAGCACGCAAGGTTGCCGCTGCCGCGATGTATGGCGGCGGCGGCCTCTCAGTCGTGGGCGCAAGCCTGTTCGGCGTGCTCAAGGCCGAGGCCAAACTGGCCCGCAAGGCGATCGGGCCGGCCGAGGGCGATCCGCCCAACGCCACCGGTTGGTACGGCCGCGGTCGTGGCGGGCCGGCCCTGAAGGTGGCCCTGCTCGGCGACTCGAGTGCCGCCGGTTATGGGGTGCACCACGTCGTGGACACCCCCGGTGCCGCCCTCGCCTCCGGGCTGTCCGAACGCTCCGATCGCCGCGTCTACCTGCGCTCGTTCGCCGTCGTCGGCGCTCAGACCAAGGACCTGGCCGCGCAGGTCGAGGCCGCACTGCCCGGCGAGCCGGACATCGCGGTGATCCTGATCGGCGCCAATGACGTCACCCACACCGTTCCTCCCTCGCAGTCCGTGGGTCGCCTGGCCGATGCCGTACGTCGTCTGCGCGGTGCCGGCGTCGAGGTACTGGTCGGCACCTGCCCGGACCTCGGCACCATCCAGCCGATCAACCCGCCGCTCAAGCAGGTCGCGCGAGCCTGGTCCCGACGACTCGCCGCTGCCCAGGCGATCGCCGTCGTCGAGGCCGGTGGCCGGACGGTGTCGCTCGGCTCGATCCTGGGACCCGAGTTCGCCGCCGCGCCGGCCCTGCTGTTCGGCCCCGACCAGTTCCACCCCTCGGCCGACGGTTATGCCTCGCTTGCCGCAGTGATGCTTCCTTCGGCGATGGCTGCCCTCGGGCTGATCCCCGAGGAGGACGCCAGCCCCGAGGCCCTGCGCGGGGAGGGCGTCCTGCCGATCGCCCGGGCGGCTGTCGAGGCCGCCCGTACGCCAGGTACCGAGCTCGACGGCACCGAGGTCGGTGGCCAGCGCCGAGGAGTGCGTGGGCTCTGGGTCGAGCTGCGGCACCGTCGCCGGCACCCCCGCACCGAGACCCATGCCCCCGAGGAGTCGGAGCCCGCGGAGGTCGTCGACCCGACTGCGGCCGACGGCAGTTGATCGGCTCGTGCACGGGACGAATGCAATCGGCGCCCGCCACCCGGAGGTGACGGACGCCGATCGGAGATGGCCAGGGATCAGTCCTGGCTGAAGAACGCCAGGATCCGCAGCAGGTTGGTGTAGATCCAGACCAGCGAGACAGTCATCGCGAAGGCCGCGCGCCACGACTCACGCTCCTCAAGCCCGGCAGCGATGCCGCGCTCGACGAAGTCGAAGTCCATGATCAGCATGAAGACACCGAGGATCAGGCCGGCGAAGGCCGTGACCATGCCGAGGCCGCTGACACCGAAGAGACCGATCTGGGCACCGAACAGGCTCAGCACCATCTCGAGGACGGCCAGGCCGATCATGCCGAAGACCGCGGCGGTGACGAACATCCGGAACTTGCCGCTGACCTTGATATTGAAGAACTTGTAGGCAGCGAGCGTGCCGGCGAAGGCGGCGAAGGTGCCGATCACGGCGCCCATCACCACGTTGCCCTCGTAGAAGACGTTGAAGTACTTGCTCAGCGCACCCAGGGCGACACCCTCGAGAGCCGCGAACGCCAGCACCAGCGGCGGGCTGATCACGCGCTTGAAGGAGTTCACCATCGACAGCGCGAAGGCGCCCAGGCTTCCGATCGTCATCGCCGCGATCAGCGGCGACAGGTCGGCCTGCGCGGTGACCTCGGGGGTCAGGATCCAGGTGGCCATCGCGACGACGATCACCACCCCGAGCGAGATGCCGGTCTTCTGCACGACGGAGTCGATGGTCATCCGGTCGGTGTGCTGCTGATAACCGGGAGCGCCGGTCCCCCACTGCGAGGGGTCGGTCATGGTCTGGCCGTAGCCGGCCTGACCGTTGAACTCGGCAGATCGGTTGAACACCGGGTTGTTGCTCTTCATGGTCTCTCCTTGGAGGCCTGGTGGGGTGGCCGTCTCGGGGTTGGTCCACCGCTTGCTGGTGCAAGTGTAGGCGGGCTACATGAAATGAACGTACGGGATGGGCTCCGTGTTCCCACGTGGTGCCCCCGGTGGGGTTCGAACCCACACTGAAAGGTTTTTAAGACCTCTTCCTCTGCCAGTTGGGACACGGGGGCGCGAGAGCGCACACCCTACAAGTAGGTCTTCCGGGCGTGGATCGCGTGGGCGCCGGCCACCCGGTCGAGGAAGAGCAGGCCCTCGCAGTGGTCGATCTCGTGCTGCAGCGCCCGCGCCTCGAAGGCGTTGGCCCGCAGGTAGACCTCCTCACCGGTGCCGGGCAGCTGGGCGCGCACGACCAGGCGCGTCGCGCGCTTCACGTCACCGGTGAAGTCGGGCACGCTCATGCAGCCCTCGCGGGCCTTCTCGTTGCGCGAGGAGTCGACGACCTCGGCGTTGCACAGCACATAGGTGCCGTGGTGGTCCCTGGTCTTGGGGTGTTCGGAGACATCGACGGAGAAGACCTTCACCGACTCCCCCACCTGCGGCGCGGCCAGGCCGACGCAACCGGGCGAGACCCGCATCGTGGCGACCAGGTCGGCGGCGAGCTGGACGATCTCGGGTGAGGTGGGGTCGACCTTCTCGCCGACGGTGGACAGCACCGATGCCGGCGCGGTGACGACCTCCAGCTCCCGGCCCTGGGCGTCGAGCTCATCGACCGACCAGGTCGCGACGCGCTCGTTCACGCCGTCCGGGATCTCAGCATCGCTCACAGCTCGTCGGCCTCGACCTCGTGCATGCTGACCCCGACGCCCAGCTCGCGCGCGGTCGCCTGGAGCGCGCCACGTAGGGCCTCGACGTCGCAACCGAGGGGCAGGTCGACCTCGGCGGTCAGGACATAGAGGTCTCCGGCCAGTCGCGTGGTCAGGTCGGTGACGTTGCCGTCGGCCTGCGCGACCTGGGCCACCACGGAGGAGACGATGCCGGACCGGTCGCCGCCGTGGACGCTGAGCACCCAGGAGGTGCCGCGGCTGGCGCTCGGCTCCTCGGCGGGCACCTCGTGCACCGCCACGGTGAGGTCGCCGGCGCTCGTCATCGGCGCGAGGGCCGACTCGATCGCGTCCGCGGACGCATCGCCCGCACTGATCAGGGTCATCGCGAAGTGTCCGCGCAGCAGGGTCATCGTGGAGTCCTCGATGTTGAGGCCCAGTGAAGCCAGGATGCTGGTTGTCTCTGCGATGATCCCGGGGCGGTCGTGGCCGAGGACGGTGATGGCGTGGAAGGTCACGCGGGCAATGATGCCAGTGTCCGTGCGCGAGCCAGCAGCTCGTCTGTCATCGACTCGGTGAGCCGGCCCGTGAAGGTGTTGTGCTGACTGGGGTGGTAGCAGCCGAGCAGGGTGACCCGATCGCTTCCGCCGGGTCGGGTCAGCACCACCTCGGCGCCGTGCCCGAACTTCGGCTTCGGCCGAGGGATCTCCCAGCCGGCCGCGCGAAGGCTGCGCAGGGTCGCGTCCCAGCCGTAGCCCCCGAGGGCGACGACCACTCTTATGCCGTGCGCGACCAGCTCGATCTCGCGCTGGATCCACGGCGCGCAGGTGTCCCGCTCGATGACGGTGGGCTTGTTGTCCGGTGGGGCGCACCGGACGCTGGCGACCATCCGGGCATCGATCAGCGCCAGACCGTCGCCGGCATGCCTGGAGGTGGGCTGGTTGGCGAGCCCGACCCGGTGCAGGGCAGCGAACAGCCAGTCGCCTGACTGGTCGCCGGTGAAGATCCGGCCGGTCCGGTTGCCGCCATGTGCGGCGGGGGCGAGGCCGACGATCAACACCGACGGGGTCGACGTACCCCACCCGGAGATGGGTCGACCCCAGTAGGGCTGGTCGGCGAAGCTCGCACGCTTGTCGGCGGCCACGTCCTCGCGCCAGGTGACCAGGCGCGGGCAGGCACTGCAGACCGAGACCCGCGCGTCGAGCTCGGCCAGGTCTGCGTCATCGGCAAGACGGCGTACGTCGTCCGCGGTGCGCGCCACCGGGGTCTGCGGCGTGGCCGGGTCGTCCGGCCAGCCGGTCCCGGGAGGGACCGGCGAGCCGAACGACTGGCCGGTGATCGGGTGCGGCAGCAATCAGGAACCGGTCCCGTTGAGGCCGGCCTCCGGAGCAACATGCTTGCCGGTCTCGCCGCCCCCGTGGCCGGGCAGCTTGTCCGTGGCCGCGTGGGCCGCGGTCGTTGCCTTCTCCTTGACGGCTTCGGCGACGACGGGCGCCTTCTCGGCGGCCTTGGCCACGCCACTCTGGACGGGGCCGCTGTTCTTCACCTTCTGTGCCGCCGCTGCGATCTGCTCATAGCGAGCCCGACCGGCCTGGGCGCCGAGCACATAGCCGAGCGCGATCCAGGGCAGGACCTTGAGGAGCTTGAAAATCATGGTGACCCTCCGAGATGTGTCGTTTGCGTTGAACGGATCGACCGTATCCCAAACGACTCAGAGCAATGACCACGCGATGCCGTCGAGGATGTCCGCCTCGGAGACGACGATCTCCTCGACGCTGGTACGACGCAGCACCCGGTCCAGGATCAGTGCTCCCGCCCCGATCACGTCTGCCCGACCCGGATGCATGTAGGGCAGCGCCAGGCGCTCCTGGACCGTCATCGCCAGCAGACGCTCGGTCGTCGCGTGGATGGCCGGGACCGGCAGGACCGACTGGTCGATGGCCTCGCGGTCATAGGCCGGGAGGTCGAGCACGCCGGCAGCCACGGTCAGGATGGTGCCCGCGACACCGACCACCGTGGCAGCCTCGGCGGCCGGGACCGGGCAGGAATCGAGGTGCGCGTCGATGTCCGCGATCGCAGCGGCGATCTGTGCGGCCGTCGGCGGCTCGGAGTGCAGGTGTCGCTCGTGCATCCGCACCGAGCCGATGTCCATCGAGTGCTCGCGCTGCGGTGTGTCCGTGCCGAGGATCAGCTCGGTCGACCCGCCCCCGATGTCGAGCACCAACACCGGCTTCTCGGGCGTGGCGCGCAGGTTGCGGATCGCGCCGGCGAATGCCAGCCGTGCCTCCTCGTGCCCGGCGACGACCTCGGGCTCGATGCCGAGCCGGTCACGCACGCCGGCCACGAAGACGTCGCTGTTGCTCGCGTCCCGGGTCGCGGAGGTGGCGCAGAACCGGATCCTCTCGACCGCGTGCTCGGCGATCAGGGCGGCGTAGTCGTCGATCGCCGCGAACGTGCGCTCCAGCGCCTCGTCACCCAGCCGTCCGGTGCGGTCGACGTCCTGCCCGAGGCGCACCATCCGCGACTCGCGGACCGCCACGTCGGGGAGATCACCGATCAGCAGCTTGATCGTGTTCGTGCCGCAGTCGATCGCGGCGACGATGCTCATTGATCGGCGGCGACGCAGGGACCGCTCGCCCACCACTCACCCAGGAGATCGAGGACCTCGTCCCCGAACGGGTTCACGCCGCGACCCTGCGCCAAGGCGTGCCCGGCGTGCACGTGCAGGCACTTGACCCGCTTCGGCATGCCCCCGGCAGAGATGCCCTCGATCTCGTCGACGTGGCCGATCTCCTCACGAGCGGAGAGGTAGGCCTCGTGCGCAGCGAGGTAGCGCTCGGCGAGCTCCGGATCGGAGGCCAGGCGCTGCTCCATCTCCTTCATCACGCCCTCCTGCTCGAGCGTACCGATCCTCTTCGCGGCGCGCGGGCAGGTGAGGTAGAAGGTCGTCGGGAACGGAGTGCCGTTCTCCAGGCGGGGCTTGGTGGTGACCACGTCGGGATTGCCGCACGGGCACCGGTGGCCGATGTCCTCGATAGATCGGGGCTCGCGCCCGAGCTGCGCCTGGATCGCGTCGATGTCCGGCTGCGTGATGTGGGGTGAGTTGGAAGAGTTCACTGTTCGGGCTCGATCTTCTGTGCGGGGGTGTTCGCCCGGCGTGTCTTCTCGGGGTTGCCGGCAGCCTCGATCGATCCCCAGGCGGTGTCCCACCAGGCATCGGGGATCTCGACCGGAGGCGCCTCGGGGTCGGCCAGCTCGTCGGGAGAGTCGAGCGGGTCGCCGTTCTCGTCGATCACCATGTAGGACGTCTCGCCGGGCATCACGTAGCCGAAGCGCTTGCGCGCCTGGGCCTCGATGAATGCCTCGTCCTTCCAGCGCCGCTTCTCGCGCTCGAGGGCCTTGATGTCCTTGCTGGTCTCGGCGATCTGGCTGCGCAGGTCGGCCTCGTGCTGCTGCTGCTGGAGATAGGCGCGCATGCTCGAGGCGTAGGACACCGCGAGCACCGCCACGACGACGATCAAGATCGCGGCCCGGCCGGTCAGCTTGGGTCGCTGGGCGCCGGCGCGGGAGCGGGGATCAGTCGGGCGTACGCCGCCCGGCCGGGGCGTGCGCGACCGTGCGGCGCTCCGGGGACCGGCGGGTCCCCGGGTGCCGCGGGGGCCGCTGCCCCGGCTCGGACGACGTTCGGCCATGGACGATCAGCCTCGCGTGAAGCGCGGGAAGGCCCCGGCGCCGGCATAGCGGGCGGCTTCGGCCAGCTCGTCCTCGATGCGCAGGAGCTGGTTGTACTTCGCAACGCGCTCCGAGCGTGCCGGGGCACCGGTCTTGATCTGGCCACAGTTGGTGGCGACGGCCAGGTCGGCGATCGTGGTGTCCTCGGTCTCGCCGGAGCGGTGGCTCATCATGTTGCGGAAGCCGGCGCGGTGGGCGAGGTCGACTGCGTCGAGGGTCTCGGTGAGCGAGCCGATCTGGTTGACCTTCACCAGCATGGCGTTGCCCTGTCCACCGTCGATGCCGCGCTGGAGGCGCTCCACGTTGGTGACGAACAGGTCGTCGCCGACCAGCTGGGTGCGGGTGCCGAGCTCGTCGGTGATCGTCTTCCAACCGTCCCAGTCCTCCTCGTCGAGGGGGTCCTCGATGGAGACGATCGGATAGTTGGCCACGAGGTCGGCGTAGTAGGCCGTCATCTCGGCGGCGGACTTGGCCACACCCTCGAACTGGTAGGCGCCGTCGGTGAAGAACTCCGAGGCAGCGACGTCGAGTGCCAGGGCGATGTCCTTGCCCAGCTCGAGGCCGGTGCTGCCGATCGCCTCGCTGATCAGGTCGAGCGCGGCGCGGTTGGAGTCGAGGTTGGGGGCGAAGCCACCCTCGTCGCCGAGGCCGGTGGCCAGGCCCTTCTTCTTCAGCACGGCCTTGAGTGCGTGGTAGACCTCGGTGCCCTGACGCAGCGCCTCACGGAAGGTGGTCGCACCGATCGGGGCGATCATGAACTCCTGGATGTCCACGTTGGAGTCCGCGTGCGACCCACCGTTGAGGATGTTCATCATCGGCACCGGGAGCACGTGGGCGTTGGGCCCACCGACATAGCGATAGAGCGGCAGCCGCGCGGAGTCTGCGGCGGCGCGGGCGACGGCCAGCGAGACGCCGAGGATCGCGTTCGCGCCGAGCTCGGCCTTGTTCGGGGTGCCGTCGAGGTCGAGCATGGTCTGGTCGACCAGGCGCTGGTCGTCGGCCTCGAGGCCCTCGATCGCCGGGCCGATCCGGTCGATCACGGCGTTGACGGCCTTCTCGACGCCCTTGCCGAGGTAGCGGTCCCCGCCGTCGCGGAGCTCCACCGCCTCGAAGGCGCCGGTGGAGGCGCCACTGGGCACGGCGGCCCGGGAGAAGGTCCCGTCGTCGAGCTGCAACTCGACCTCGACGGTCGGGTTGCCTCGGGAGTCGAGGATTTCGCGGGCGCCGACGGCAGCGATGGAAGCCACTAGGGATGCTCCTGGAAGGGTGATGGGATCGAGCCCGATCAGCCTAACCGGGTCGGTGCCCTCATCCCGGCAGCACCCGCGCGTGTGAGAAGCCCCGGCAGCCGCGGCGTACCGGCCCCGGATGATTCGTCACCGGGTGCGCCCCGTGCGTTCACCGCCCTGACACGACCCCGACGGAGGGCGGCGCCAGCATGCGTTCGATCCGTCTCGGGACCATCCGTCGAAAGGCACACCATGCTCGTACGCCGTGGAGCGGCCGCTGCCGCCCTCGCTGCGCTGCCCCTGTCAGTCCTGGCCCTCACCGACTCGTCGATCGCCGACAACTCGACCCCCGTCGGGTCGGATGAGGCCTTCCACCGGGTGTCGACATACCCGGTCTTCTCCAACGTCCCGGCTGGCGCCGACCCGGCGGACGCGACGGTCGCGGAGATCTCCTCGGTCTCCCGGGACGGAAGGACGGTGGCCTACACCGACGCCCTGGGCGGCCGGATCGGGTTCCTCGACATCACGGACCCGTCCGCGCCCAAGGGCATCGGCGCTCACGACGTCTCCGGCAGCACCAAGGGTGGCCAGCCGACGTCGGTCTCGATCACCGACTCCGGCGTCGGCGAGGTCGCGCTGGTCGTCGTCGACGAGAGCACCTACCCCGGCCTCGAGGACACCAAGTGGGAGGACCAGGCGCCGTCCGTCGGCGTGCGCGCCGGACGCCTCGACATCGTGAAGCTCGCGGGCGACCACGAGGAGGTCGCCTCCATCGATCTCGGTGGCCAGCCCGACTCCATCGCCATCTCCCCCGACGGCCGCTATGCCGCCATCGCGATGGAGAACCAGCGCAACGAGGCAGTCACCCCCGAGGGCGGCGACGAGGGCGATCTCCCCCAGGCACCCTCCGGCTTCGTCCAGGTGATCGACCTGACGAATCCTGACCCCACCACGTGGACCCCGGCCCCGGTCGAACTGCCCGCCGAGGCCCTGGCCGGGATGGACACCCCCGAGGACGCCGAGCCGGAATATGTAGACATCAACGACGACAACAAGCTCGCGTTGACCCTGCAGGAGAACAACGGCGTGGTCATCATCGACCTGCCGACCAAGGCGATCGACAAGGCGTTCTCCGCCGGCAACGCCAAGGTCGAAGGCGTGGACACCAAGAAGGACGGCCTCTTCGACCCCAGCGGCAGCATCAATGCACCCCGCGAGCCCGACTCGATCCAGTGGGTCGGCCCCAACCTGGTCGCGACCGCCAACGAGGGCGACTGGAAGGGTGGCACCCGCGGGTGGTCGGTCTTCGACACCACCACCGGTGAGGTGGCCTGGGATGCGGGCAACTCCTTCGAGCAGATCGCCATCCGCCACGGGCTGCACAACAACGGTCGCGCCGCGAAGAAGGGCGCCGAGCCCGAGGGCCTGGCCTTCGAGGTCATCGACGGCACGCCCTATGCCTTCGTAGGCTCGGAGCGCAGCAACTTCGTCGCGGTCTATGACATGACCGAGCCGACCGCACCCGCGTTCCGCCAGGCGCTGGCCACCACCAACGGCCCCGAGGGCCTGCTCCCGATCCCGTCGCGCGACCTGCTCGTCGTCTCCTCGGAGGAGGACGACGCATCGGCCAACGTGCGCGCCACGGTCGGCATCTACGAGCTCGGCAAGGGGCGCCCTGAGTTCCCGAGCGTGATCTCCGCCGACGTCGACGGCCAGCCGATCGGGTGGGGCGCGCTGGGCGCACTCAGCGGTGACCCGAGGGACAAGGACCGGCTCTGGGCCGCCAGCGACGCGGCCTATGCGACCGGTCGGATCCACGGCGTGGACGTGAGCAGGAAGCCGGCCGTGATCGACTCGGTCGTCGAGGTCACCGACGCCCAGGGCCAGCGCCCCAAGATTGACATCGAAGGACTGCACAAGCGCGCCTCGGGTGGCTTCTGGCTCGGCGTCGAGGGAGCGACGGGTCCGGAGAACAAGGTCCTCAAAGTCTCCAGCACCGGCAGGATCGTCGAAACCATCGCCTTGCCGGCCGAGGTCACCGCGAACCTCTCCAAGTGGGGCATCGAAGGCGTCTCGGCCTGGGGAAGCGGTCGCAACGAGCAGGTGTACGTCGCGTTGCAGCGCGCCATCGCCGGCGAGACCCGGGCCCGGATCGGTCGCTACAACGTGGCGGACAAGACCTGGGACTGGTTCGGCTACGCACTGGATGAGACCACTGCCGAGAACGACTGGATCGGCCTGTCCGAGATCACCGTCCTGGACAAGAACTCGGTCGCTGTCATCGAGCGCGACAAGCTCAACGGCCCAGATGCGCAGCTCAAGCGGGTCCGGGTGGTCAACGTGTCGACCAAGCCCACCAAGGACGTCGTACCGGTCACCAAGGCGGAGGCGATCGACGTCCTGCCGGAACTGCGCAAGTTCAACGGCTGGACGCAGGAGAAGCTCGAGGGCCTCGCCATCACCCGCGACGGACGGGTGTTCAGCGTGACCGACAACGACGGTCTCGACGACGCGACCGGCGAGACCCAGCTGGTGGAGCTGGGCACCCGCAACCGGCTGTTCCGCTCGGCCCTGGCCACCACGGCGAAGCTGTCGGCCGGCCCGCGGGCTGCTCGTGCGGGCCAGCGGGTGAAGCTCTACGCCTCGACCTCGCCCTCGTTCGCGACCGGGAAGGTCCAGTTCCTCGACGGCTCCGAGGTCGTCCGGACCGGCTGGCTGAGGAACGGCAAGGTCAGCGTGAGCCTTCGCCCCCGTGCCGGCGTGCACGAGTTCACCGTGAAGTACGTCGGCAACCGCGAGGCGCTCGCCTCGACGTCCGGCGCCGTCAGGGTGAAGGTGTCCGCCCGGCGCTGACCCCAAGCGTTGATCCACGCCTGGTGTTGTCCATCGCACACGGAGCCCCGGATTACTCCGGGGCTCCGTGTCGTTCCACCGAGGTCCAGGGCTGGGTGCGTGTCGGGGAACACGTGTCCGCATTCTTGGACACTGGAATGTCGATCAACTCAATGCACTTAGCATTGTCGACACCCCCCTGAAACCCGAGACCAGCAGCAAACCTGCGGTCGATCGCACGAAGAAGGAAGTCGATGTCGAACGACGCGCCTCTGATCGAGGCCCCGAAGAAGAACCCCCTCCCGCTGGTCATCGCCGGCGTGGTCGTCCTGGCCCTGATCGCCGGTCTGGTCTATGCCCTCTTCCTGCGGGGCGACGACGACAAGGAGACGGTCCGCATCGGCGTCGTCGGCGCCAGCGACCCCTACTGGGACATCTATGTGAAGGCAGCCAAGGACGAAGGCATCGACGTCGAGATCGTCGACTTCACCGAGTACAGCCAGCCCAACCCGGCCGTGACCAACGAGGACCTGGACCTCAACCAGTTCCAGCACATCGTCTACCTTGCCGACTACAACGTCTCCAACGACCAGGACCTGACCCCGGTCGGCGCCACCGCGATCTACCCCCTGGCGCTCTTCTCCGAGAGGTATGACTCGGTCGAGGACATCAAGGCCGGCGAGACCGTCGCCGTGCCCAACGACCCCAGCAACCAGGCCCGTGGCCTGCTGGTCCTGCAGTCGGCCGGCCTGATCAAGCTCAAGTCCGGCGGCTCGATCTTCTCCGACCTCGCCGACGTCGACGAGGACGCCTCGAAGGTCAAGGTCAAGGCACTCAGTGCCGAGCTCACCGTCACCTCGCTGAAGGACCTGGCCGCCGCGATCGTCAACAACGACTTCGTCGACAAGGCGGGCCTGAAGTTCGAGGACGCGATCGCGACCGACGACCCGTCAGACCCCAACGCGCTCCCCTACGTCAACATCTTCGCCGCGCGTGCCGAGGACAAGGACAACGCGACGTACAAGAAGCTCGTCGAGATCTACCAGGACACCAAGGCCGTCACCGACTCGGTCCAGGAGGTCTCCGGTGGCACCGCGATCCTGCTGAAGACCCCGGTGGAGGACCTCGAGGCCTCGCTGGCCAAGGTCGAGGCCGACACCAAGGCCCAGAAGAAGTAGCAGTGGCTCTCATCGAGATCAGCGCCGTGTCCCGGGAGTTCCCGGGGCGCGGTGCTGCCGCGCAACCAGTCCTCGCTCTCGATGAGGTCGACCTGCGGGTCGAGGAGGGCGACATCCTCGGCATCGTCGGCTATTCGGGTGCCGGGAAGTCGACCCTGCTGCGGCTGATCAACGCCCTCGACAAGCCCACCGCAGGCACGGTCACCGTCGACGGCCGCGAGGTCAGCTCGCTCAACGAGCGCAAGCTGCTGCCGGTCCGCGCGGACATCGGGATGATCTTCCAGCAGTTCAACCTGCTCTCGAACCGCACCGTGTGGGGCAACGTGCTCTATCCGCTGCAGGTCGCGAAGGTCCCCAAGGCGGAGCACCAGGCCCGGATCTCCGAGCTGCTGCACTTCGTCGGCCTGGCCGACAAGGCGCACGCCTATCCCAACGAGCTCTCGGGCGGCCAGAAGCAGCGCGTCGGCATCGCCCGCGCCCTGGCCACCAACCCCAAGATCCTGCTGGCAGACGAACCCACCAGCGCCCTCGACCCGCAGACCACCGACGAGGTGCTCGCGCTGCTGCGCCGGGTCAACGAGGAGTTCGGCATCACCATCGTGCTGATCACCCACGAGATGGAAGTGGTCCGCGTCCTGGCCCACAACGTCGCCGTGATGGAGAAGGGCAGGATCGTCGAGCAGGGGCCCGTCTACGACCTCTTCTCCAACCCCGCCCACCCAGCCACCAAGCGCTTCGTCAGCACCCTGGTCGAGGAAGGCCCACCCGAGCGGACCAGGGCGCGACTGCGGGACAAGCACGAGGGCCGGTTCATCACCCTCTCGTTCCGCGACGAGTCGGTGACCCCCTCGGACGTCTTCGCGCAGTTCATCGAGCGCGGCGTCCGCTTCGAGCTCATCCACGGCGGCATCGAGGACGTGCACGGCCGAACCTTCGGCCACCTGACCCTGGCCCTCACCGGTGAGGACGCCGCCGTCGCCGAGGCCGTGAGCGCAGTCAGCGCCATGGTCGAGACGAAGGAGGTGCCCTGATGGAACGGCTCAACGAGCTCCAGGACATCTACTGGCAGTCGACCTTCGAGACCCTCTACATGGTGGCCGGGGCGCTGATCCTCGGCGGCATCGCCGGCCTCGCCCTCGGCGTCGCCCTCTATGTCTCCCGTGCGGGTGGCATCAAGCCGGGACGGGTGGTCTCGTTCCTGCTCAACCTGGTGGTCAACACCTTCCGCCCGATCCCGTTCGTCATCCTGATCGCGGCCGCCCAGCCGTTGGCCCGGGTCGTCACCGGCACCGGTATCGGCAACAAGCCGGCGATCTTCGTGATGGCGCTGGCTGCCACGTTCGGCATCGCCCGCATCGTCGAGCAGAACCTGCTCTCCGTCGACCCCGGCGTCCTCGAGGCGGCGCGGGCGATGGGCGCCTCGCGCACCCGGGTGGTCTTCACCGTGCTGCTCCCCGAGGCGCTCGGGCCGCTGATCCTCGGCTACACGTTCGCCCTGGTGGCGCTGGTCGACATGTCCGCGATCGCGGGCGTCGTGGGCGGTGGCGGCCTCGGGAACTTCGCGATCGTCTATGGCTATCGGCAGTTCGACCAGTGGGTCACCTGGGCGGCGGTGCTGATGATCATCGTGATCGTGCAGTCGGTGCAGTTCCTCGGCAACGCCCTGGCCCGCAAGGTGCTCCGCCGCTGACCTGACCCGCGGCCCACGCGGGCTGCGGTGGATGGGACGTGCCGTGCGCGCTCGGGTGCGCGCCGGGTCGGCGATCGCTCAACCGAGACGGCGTACCACGGTGCGCAGGGCCCGCTCCGGGTCCACTCCCGCGCGACGGGCGTCCTCCACGACGCCGAGCAGTCGGCGCCCGATCTCGTCCTCTGCTCCGTCGCCTTGTGCGGACGCTGACGAGGTGGCGGACTCCGCGGGGGTCCCGGCCCGCTCGAGGCGCTCGAGGACCTTGTAGGCCAGCAACAGCGCAGGCAGGGTCGGCGGGATCCCGTCGAACACGGAGGTACGCCGCTTCTCCTCGGCCTTCATCTGCTGCCAGAGCTCGTCGATGGCGGCCGGATCCGTGGGGCGATCGCCGCCATCGGTGAAGATGTGCGGGTTGCGGCGGATCATCTTCTCGCTCAGGCCCGCCACGACGTCGTCGATGGTGAACTCTCCCGCTTCGCGGGCGATCTCGGAGTGGAAGTAGACCTGCAGCAGCAGGTCGCCGAGCTCCTCGCGCAGGTGCACCGGATCACCGGAGTCGATCGCCTCCAGGGTCTCGTGGGCCTCCTCGAGCAGGAACCGGGCCAGCGACCCGTGGGTCTGCCCCGCCTTCCAGGCGCACTCGGCTCGCATCCGCGCCATCAGCGCGATGAACTCGACCAGCGGCTCACCGTCGGCCACCGGAAGGGACCGGCGCGACTGCTCAGGCATCCGGCGTGGTGCCGCACTTCTGGGACTCGGGCAGGGAGGCCACGTAGGCGTCGTACTCCTGCTGGCTCTCGGCCGAGACCGCTGCTCGGGCCAGGTCGCTGACCGGCACCGACAGCTCGTTGGCCGTGGTGACCATGCCCTGTTCGTCGAGGGCCGGGAACCGCGGATCGCGTTGCACGTCGACCTCGGCCGCCCACTTCTTGTAGTCCTCGCCGCCGAGTCCCTGGACGATCTCGATGTAGCTCGACTTCGAGGCCATGTCCTCGAAGATCGGGCGCAGCGTCGACGGAACCTGCTCGAGCTGGGCCTCCATCCCCGATCGGGCCTCCTTGACCTGTGCGAGCAGGGTGGGGTCGTTCGCGGCGTCGATGTGCTCGACATATTGCTCGGCGAGCTGGTGGTCGACGTAGGCCTGGACGTAGGAGCTGCGCACCGAGGCCATCGGCACGGCCCCCTCGAGCTGGCCGGTCTCGACGCCGAACCGGCACAGCTGCTCGGACTTGTCGTCGACGGTGCTGATCGAGATGGACGAGTCCCCCACCGCCGCGGCCGTTCCCGGGTGCAGCTCGGGTCCGAGGTCGCCCCCGCACGCCGTCAGCCCGAACAGGGTCACGGCGCTCACGGCGGTGACGCTGGCAAGACGCCGCTGGATCCTCACGATGGTTCTCCTCGAGTCCGGTTGGTCAGCGTGCCCCATTCAAGCAGGCAGCGTGACCGTGCTCACGTCTGGCCCGTCGACTCACTCGACCTTCTTGGCCGGCGGGTCCAGGACCGCATCGATCACGTGCCTGGCCCAGGTCAGCAGCTCCTCGTCCCGGATGTGTCCGCCCGGCACCGTCGGGCGGGGCACCAGGACAGTGTCGGTGGCCGACTTGTAGAGGCTCTTCGGATAGATCATCCCGAGCCGGACCTGCCGCGACTCCGGCAGGGCCACCGGCGAGAACCTGATGTTCTTGCCGGCCAGGGTGACCTCGGCGATCCCGGCCTGGCGGGCACGCGCACGGAAGCTGGCCACCTCGAGCAGGCTGGAGACGCTCTTGGGCGGATTGCCGTAGCGATCCAGCATCTCCTCGCGGATCCGCGCCACGTCCTCGTCCGAGCGGACCTCGGAGAGGGCCTTGTACATCTCGAGGCGCAACCGCTCCGAGGGGATGTAGTCGTGTGGCAGGTGCGCGTCGATGGGCACCTCGATGCGAACCTCTGCCAGCTCCGGCTCGGCATCGCCACGGAACTCAGTGACGGCCTCCCCGACCAGGCGCACATAGAGGTCGAAGCCGACGTCGGCGATGTGCCCGGACTGCTCGCCACCGAGCAGGTTGCCGGCGCCGCGGATCTCGAGGTCCTTCATCGCGATCGCCATGCCCCCGCCGAGATCGGAGTGCTGGGCCAGGGTGGCCAGCCGCTCGTGCGCGGTCTCGGTGAGCGGCTTCTCGGTGGGATAGAGGAAGTAGGCATAGGCGCGCTCGCGTGAGCGGCCCACGCGGCCCCGCAGCTGGTGCAGCTGGGAGAGCCCGAGCGTGTCCGAGCGCTCGATGATCATCGTGTTGGCGTTGGAGACGTCGAGCCCCGACTCCACCAGCGTGGTGCAGACGAGCACGTCGAAGCGCTTCTCCCAGAAGTCGAGCATCACCTGCTCCAGCTGGCGCTCGTTCATCTGTCCGTGCGCGGTGGCGACACGGGCCTCGGGGACGAGCTCGGTCAGCTTCTGCGCGGCCTTCTCGATCGACTGGACTCGGTTGTGGATGTAGAAGACCTGGCCCTCGCGCAGCAGCTCGCGCCGGATCGCGGCCACGACCTGTCGGTCCTCGTAGCCACCGACATAGGTCAGCACCGGGTGCCGTTCCTCGGGCGGGGTGGCGATCGTCGACATCTCCCGGATGCCGGTGATCGCCATCTCCAGGGTGCGTGGGATCGGCGTCGCGGACATCGCCAGGACGTCGACGCTGGTCCGCAGCTGCTTCATCTTCTCCTTGTGCTCGACCCCGAAGCGCTGCTCCTCGTCGACGATGATCAGCCCGAGGTCCTTGAACCGGATGTCGGAGTTGAGCAGTCGGTGGGTGCCGATGACGATGTCGATGCTGCCGTCGGCCAGGCCCTCCAGGACGGCCTTGGCCTCCTTGTCGGTCTGGAACCGCGAGAGCGGCTTGAGGTTGACCGGGAACCCACTCATCCGCTCCTCGAAGGTGGACAGGTGCTGGGTGACCAGGAGCGTGGTGGGGACGAGGACGGCGACCTGCTTGCCGTCCTGGACCGCCTTGAAGGCCGCACGCACCGCGATCTCGGTCTTGCCGTAGCCGACGTCACCGCAGACCAGCCGGTCCATCGGGACCTGCTGCATCATGTCGGACTTCACCTCGTCGACGGTGCTGAGCTGGTCGGCGGTCTCCTGGAACGGGAACGCGTCCTCGAGCTCGCGCTGCCACGGGGTGTCGGGTCCGAAGGCGTAGCCCTTGGTGGCCTGGCGGGCGGCGTACAGCTTGATCAGCTCGGCTGCGATCTGCCGGACCGCCTTGCGTGCCTTGCTCTTGCGCTTGGTCCAGTCCGCGCCGCCGAGCCGGTCCAGGCTCGGCGCCTCGCCGCCGACGTAGCGGGTGACCTGGTCCAGCGCGTCGGCCGGCACGTAGAGTCTGTCGCCGGCGGCGCGCTGTCCGGACTTGGGCTTGGAGGCGCCATATTCGAGCACGAGGTATTCGCGGGTCGCGCCCTGCACCTCGCGCTGCTTCATCTCGACATAGCGGCCCACCCCGTGCTGCTCGTGCACCACGTAGTCGCCCGGCTTCAGCTCGAGTGGGTCGATCTGCTTCTTGCGGCGCGCGGGCAGCTTGCGCATGTCGCGCGTCGAGGACTTCTGGCCGGAGATGTCCTCGCCGGTGAGAACTGCGAAGTCGGGGCCGACCAGGCCCTGGATCAGCTGGGCGTGGACGACGGTCACGACGCCCGGGTCGGTGACGGTGCCGTCCTCGACCAGGCGGGCGGCGATCTCGTTCTCACCGAGGACCTCGACGGTGCGCTCGGCCGGGCCGAGACCCTCGCGGACCACGAAGACGCGCTTGCCCCGGTCCAGCCAGTCCTTCACGTCGCGCACCGCTGCCGCGACGTCGCCGCGATAGGCCTCGGCCGGGTTCACCTCGACCGTGCGTACGTCGGGGGCGTCCGGGTCGATGTTCCCGGGCACGGCCTCACCGGAGTCGTCGAGCCCGAACGGGCTGATCGACCACCAGGCCAGGCCGCGGCCGATGGTGTGCTCGCGCACCTCGCCGAGCGACTTGTAGGACGCCGCCCCGAGGTCGATCGGCGCCACGCCGCCGCTTGCCGCGGCCGCCCAGGAGGCGCCGAGGAACTCCTCGGACGTCGCGACCAGGTCGTGGGCCCGGGCCCGGACCCGCTCGGGGTCCAGGACGAGCACGCTGGTGTTGTCGGGCAGCAGGTCGACCAGGAGCTCCATCTCGTCGACCAGCACCGGGGCCAGCGACTCCATGCCCTCGACTGCGATCCCGTTGGCGATTTTCTCGGTCAGCTCCTTGAGCTGCGGGTGCGCCTCACCGAGCTCGGCCGCGCGTCGGCGTACGTCCTCGGTCATCAGGAGCTCGCGACACGGCGGCGCCCAGAGCCTCTCGTGGGGCTCGAGCGTGCGCTGGTCGGCGACGGAGAAGCTGCGGATCTCCTCGACGTCGTCGCCCCAGAACTCGATCCGGAGCGGATGCTCCTCGGTCGGCGGGAAGATGTCGACGATGCCACCGCGGACGGCATATTCGCCGCGCCGCTCGACCAGGTCGACACGGGAGTAGGCGGCGTCGCTGAGTCGTCTGGCGATGTCGTCGATCTCGACGGTGTCGCCCTTGCGGACCTCCACCGGCGCGAGGTCCCCGAGGCCCTTGACCTGCGGCTGGAGCACGCTGCGCACCGGCGCCACGACGACCTGGATCTCACCCTCGGCGGGGTGCGTGATCCGACGGAGCACGGCGAGCCGCTGGCCGATGGTGTCGCTGCGCGGGCTGAGCCGCTCGTGCGGGAGGGTCTCCCAGCTGGGGAAGTAGGCCACCTTGTCGGCGTCGACCAGCTCGTTGAGCGAGGCGACCAGGTCCTCGGCCTCGCGCTGAGTCGCGGTGACGGCCAGGACCGACCGGCCCTCGCGGACCAGCCCGGCCACCATGAACGGCCGGATGCCGGCGGGCCCGGTCAGGTCGAGGGCATTGACGCTGCGGGCATCTGCCAGTGCGCCGGAGAGCGCCTTGTTCGCGAGGACGACATCGGCCAAGCCTTGGAGACGCACGGTGGAACCTTCCGACAACACGGCAGCCCCCGGTCAGGCTGACAGGGGGTGGACGCAGGCCATCCTACGTCGCTGCTGGGACAGCCTCTTCGAGCGCGCCGACGACCGTCTGCACGGCCAACCGCTCGGCGCGGTCGGGGCGCATCACCGCGAAGATGTGCCGCGCGGTGGAGATCCCGCGCAATGGCCGCAGGACGACATCCTTGCCCTGGGGTGAGGTGAACCGGGGCAGGATCGCGACCTTGTCGCTGGCCACGACGAGCGCCTCGATCAGCCTGTTGTCGCGCATCCGCTGCACCACCCGGACCTGCTGTCCCGTTGCCTCCTCTACGGCGAGGCGGACCACGTCGAAGGGGAAGCCGATCGGCACGCCGATCCACTCCTGGTCCACCAGGTCCTCGGGACGTACGTCGTCGCGCGCGGCGAGCGCGTGGTTGGCGGCCATCGCCACGTCGAGGGGCTCACGGACCAGCTCGACGGTGACCAGGCCCTCGGTGCCGGCGGGTGCGTGCGAGGTGAGGCTGTGGGCGATCACGATGTCGTGCTCGGTGACCAGGTCGGCAAAGGCCCGCTCGGCGACGTCCACGTCGGTGAAGACCAGGTCGATCCCGGTCTCGTCGAGCGCACCGAGGGCCTTCGGGAGCAGGTAGGTCGCGGCACTGGGCAGGCCGGCGACCGAGACGGTGCCGGAGGGTTGGCCGCGGAAGGCGTCCCACCGGGCCTGCACCTGGGCCACCACCCGTGCGACGTCGTGTCCGCACTGGGCCAGCAGTTCCCCGGCCGGCGTGAGCCGGAGTCCGCGCCCGGCCGGCTCGACGAGCTGAGTCCCGAATTCGCGCTGCGCGGTGCGCAACTGCTGACTCACCGCAGACGGGGTGCGGTGGGTGGCCCGGGCCACCGCGGTGACGCTGCCACGCACCGAGAGATCACGGAGCAGCTCGAGGTGCCGAACATCCATGCAGGCAGCCTACAGAGTTCTTGAAGGACTATTCGCTTGTTCTTCACTGGCGACCCGGGAACCATGGTCGGCGTGCCCGTCAACCACCGTCTGCTCGCCTGCTCCGTCGCCGTCATGTGGGGGCTCAACTTCATCGCCATCCATGCATCGCTGGAGCACTTCCCGCCGCTGTTCCTGGCGGCGCTGCGATTCGCCTTGATCGCCGTGCCCACCGTGCTCCTGGTGCCCAGGCCGGCCGTGGAGCTGCGCTGGCTGATCGGCTATGGCCTCGGCTTCGGGACCCTGCAGTTCCTCTTCCTCTATTGGGGAATGGCCGCCGGCATGCCGGCTGGACTCGCCTCCCTGGTCCTCCAGGCATCGGCCCCGTTCACCGTGCTGCTGGGGGCCACCGTGGCGCGCGACCGGGTCAGCGGAAGTCGGGTGCTGGGGATCCTGGTGGCCGTCGCCGGCCTGGCCGTGGTCGGCTGGCAGCGCACCGAGGCCGCCTCGGTGCTGCCCTTCCTGCTGGTGCTGGCTGGCGCGTTCGGCTGGGCGATCGGCAACATCTGCAACGCCCGGGCCAAGGCGCCGGACCCGTTGGTCTTCACGCTCTGGATGTCCGTGGTGCCGGTGGCGCCGATGCTGGTCCTGGCCCTGGTCTTCGAGGGACCGGGCCGGATCACCGAGTCGATGACCACCCTGGACCAGCCCGGGGCGACACCCGCCCTGCTGGGCCTGGCCTACACGGTGCTGATCGGGACGATCGCCGGCTCGGGCGTCTGGTCCTGGCTGATGAGCCGTCACCCGGCCGGTGTCGTGGCGCCGTTCTCGATGCTGGTGCCGGTCGTCGGCATGAGCGCCGCCTGGCTCATGCTCGGCGAGACCACGAGCCCCGGCGAGCTCGCCGGGGCCGTGCTGGTGGTGAGCGGAGTCCTCCTGGGCAGTCGGCTGCCGACGACCCGGGCGGAGACCCCGCCCGCGGAAGTCAGCGAGCCACGATCACCGAGGAGCCGTGACCGAAGAGTCCCTGGTTTGCGGTGATCCCGACGCGCGCGCCCTCCACCTGCCGACCCTCTGCCTGGCCACGCAGCTGCCAGGTGAGCTCGCAGACCTGTGCCAGCGCCTGAGCGGGGACGGCCTCGCCGAAGCAGGCCAGCCCACCGGACGGGTTGACCGGGATCCGGCCACCGATGGTGGTGTCGCCGGCACGCAGCAGGGCTTCCGCCTCGCCGCGCTTGGCCAGGCCGAGGTCCTCGATCCAGTCCAGCTCGAGCGCGGTGGAGAGGTCATAGACCTCGGCCACGTCCACGTCGTCGGGGCCGATACCGGCTTCCTCGTAGGCAGCGTCGGCGAGCGACTCCTTGAAGGTCCGCTCGCCCGCGCCGACCACGTTGGTGGCCTCGGTCGAGAAGAGCGGCATGTCGATGACGGTCTGCGGGAACGTCGGGGTGACCGTCGAGATCGCCTTGATCCGCACCGGGTCGGTGAGGCCGTGCTTCGCGGCGTACTCCTCGGAGACCAGGACCACTGCCGCTCCCCCGTCGGAGGTGGCACAGATGTCGAGCAGGTGCAGCGGGTCGGAGACGATCGCGGAGTTCACCACGTCCTCGACGCTGACCTCCTTGCGATAGCGCGCGTTCGGGTTGGCCAGGCCGTGGCGGGAGTTCTTCGCCTTGACCGCGGCGAAGTCCTCGCTGGTGGCCCCGTAGAGGTCCATCCGGCGGCGGGCGTAGAGCCCGAAGTAGCCGGGGTTGGTCATCCCCATCAGCCGGAAGCGCAGCCAGTCCGGGTCGTCCCAGCGCTCACCGGCGTTGGGAGCCAGGAAGCCCTTGGGGGTGGTGTCGGCGCCGACCACGAGGGCGACGTCGCACTGGCCGGCGAGGATGCGGGAGCGAGCGGTGTCGAGGGCCTGCGAACCGGTCGCGCAGGCGGCGTACGACGTGGCAATGCGGGCCCCGTTCCAACCCAGCGCCTGGGCGAACGTGGAGCCGGCGACATAGCCGGCGTACCCGTTGCGAACGGTCTCGCCGCCGACCACCAGGCCGACGTCGCGCCAGTCGATCCCGGCGTCTGCGAGCGCGGTGCGGGCCGCGGCGACGCCGTACTTCACGAACGAGTGACCCCACTTGCCCCAGGGGTGCATGCCGACTCCGGCAACGACGACGTCCTTGGTCACTTGACCGACTCCTGCTCTGCTTCGTTGTCCGATCGGGTCGGCAGCCACTTCCACATCGTCTTCTCGCCGTCCTCGTCGGTCCAGGCGGTCTCCACGACCAGCTCGACCGGCGAGCCGACCTTGACGTCGTTCACGCCGAAGCCGTTGGCCAACTGGCCCAGGATGACCAGGCCCTCGGGGAGCTCGACCGCGGCAAGCGCGAACGGGACGTAGGGGTCCGCGGCGGGGATGTATGGGGCCGGCGGCTGGTACTGGGCGTCGGTGTAGGACCACACCGTGCCGCGGCGGGAGAGCTCGCGGGTCTCGAAGGACTCCCCCGAGCAGGCCGGGTTCTTGCAGAACTCACGCTCGGCGGGGAATGCGAGGTTGCCGCACTCCGTGCACGCCGACGCCAACAGCGCCGGCTCCGGGCCGGTGGTGAACCAGCCTTCGATGGCAGGTGTGCTCATCTCTCCCCTTCGGGCATGCGACGACAAAACTAGAACAGGTTCCTATTGTGCCATCGATCCACGTTCGTTGCCCGCGACGGTCCCACCCACCGGGCCGATCCCTCGTTGATGCCGGCCCCTGGACCGAGACCTGCACAGAACCTTCACGAGTCATCCGCACATCCTGACCACTCGCACTCCTAGGCTCGCTCACATGGCAGACGGCGCACCCAACACCACTACGGCCAGGATCCTCGTCGTCGAGGACGAGCCGGTCATCAATCAGGCCGTCACCGACCGGCTCCGCGGCACCGGCTATGACGTGGTCCAGGCCTTCGACGGGCCGGACGCGGTGGCCCGCTTCGAGGAGACTGCCCCCGATCTGGTCCTGCTCGACGTGATGCTGCCCGGCTTCGACGGACACGAGGTGTGCCGCCGCATCCAGGCCTCGCGTCCGGTGCCGGTGCTGATGCTGACTGCCCGCGACGACGAGGCCGACATCCTGGTCGGGCTCGGCGTCGGCGCCGACGACTACATGACCAAGCCGTTCCGGATGCGGGAGATGGTTGCCCGGGTCGCGGCCCTGCTCCGCCGGGTCGAACGGGCCGAGGAGCTTGCCTCGCGGACCGCGCCGAAGCCCGACCTCGGCGACCTGGACATCGACTCCGCGAGCCGCCGGGTGCGGGTTGCCGGCGAGGAGATCCACCTGACTCCGACCGAGTTCGACCTGCTGCTCTGCCTGGCCGCGGCACCGGGGACGGTGTTGGCCCGCGAGAGGCTGTACGCCGAGGTGTGGGGCTGGTCGGGCGCCACCGGGACCCGGACCGTGGACAGTCACGTGAAGGCACTCCGGGCCAAGATCGGTGCCCAACGGGTCCGCACCGTGCACGGCGTCGGCTATGCGCTCGAGCCGGTGGCCCAGCCATGAGCGGAACCAACAGGCAGCCGCTGCTGGACGGCGTACGGTCGGTCAAGATCAAGCTCGGTGTCCTCGTCGCGGCCAGCGTCGTGGTTGCGGCTTTGGTCGGCGCCCTCGGAGAACGAGCCGGGGTCCCGCTCTGGCTCGGGCTGCCGGTGACCGTCGGCCTCGCACTCGCCGTCACACAGCTGCTCGCCAGCGGCATGACCTCCCCCCTGCGTGAGATGACCGTCGCTTCCCGGCGGATGGCGCGCGGCGACTACTCCGTGCGGGTCACTGCCTCCTCCAGTGATGAGATCGGCGAGCTGGGCAGGGCCTTCAACCGGATGGCCGAGGACCTGGCCGGCGTCGACCGGCAGCGTCGTGAGCTGGTCGCCAACGTGAGCCACGAGATCCGCACCCCCCTCGCTGCGCTCTGTGCGGTGCTGGAGAACCTCGCGGACGGCGTCGCCGAGCCCGACCCGGAGACGCTGGGCACCGCACTCGAGCAGGCCGAACGACTCTCCGCCCTGGCCACCGACCTGCTCGACCTTGCTCGGGTGGATGCCGGGAAGGCCGCCCTGTCCACCGAGCCGGTTCCCCTGCGCGACCTCCTCGAGCGTGCCGTCGCCGAGGCTGGGTTCTCGAGTCGCGACGTGACCTACGCCGTGCAGGTCGAGCCCCGCGACCTGACTGCGTCCGCAGACCCGGCGCGACTGCGTCAGCTCGTTGCCAACCTGCTGGACAATGCGTCGCGGCACAGTCCTTCGGCCGGCCAGGTCAGGCTCACCGCAGCCGCCACTCCTGACGGCTGGGCGCTCGAGGTCACCGATCAGGGACCCGGCATTCCGGCCGCCGACCGCGAACGGGTCTTCGAGCGCTTCGGCACCCTCGGCGACAACCTCTCCGAGACCGGCGGAGGCGGCGGTACCGGCCTCGGGCTGGCCATCGCTCGCTGGGTCACCGACCTGCACGGCGGATCCATCGCCTTCGTCGACCCGGAGACCTCCGGGGCCCGCGTCCGGGCCACCTTCCCGCGCGAGCCGCACCGTCCCGGCACCGCCCGGGCACCCGCTCCGCTTGCGCTGCCCCCGACCGACCAGGAGGCCATCGTGCCCAGCCCCAGCAAACCGTCGTACCCGCCCGCCCCGCCGGCCCACCCCGGTGCGCCCGGCACGCGACCGGAACCCTTCCTGGACGACCTCTTCGGCAGGTTCTGGCCCGAGCGATCGATGCCCGCCAACGTGCCCGCGGTCCTTGCCTGCCTGGCCGTCGGCCTGCTCGCGGCTGCCATCCTGCCCTTCCGCGATCTCGGCCTCGGCACGGCGATCGTGCTGGTCGCGTCCGGCGGCGTCATCCTCGGCTTCAGCCGCAACCGCCGCTCGCCGTTCACCCTCACCTGCGCGGCACTGTGCCTGCTGCTGGCCAGCACGGCCGCCCTGCGGGACGCCGAGTGGATCGTCATCCTGTGCCTGCTGGCCGGTGGCGCGCTCTGCATGGCCGGACTCGCGAACGGGCGCACCCTGCCCGGTTTCATCATCTCCGGGATCGCGTGGCCGCTGGCCGGACTCCGCGGGCTGCCCTGGCTGGGTCGTTCGCTGCGCGCGCTCACCGGTGGCGGGGCGAGTGCCGCCGCCATCCGCACCGCACTCATCTCGCTGCTCGGAGTCAGTGTCTTCGCGCTGCTGTTCGCCTCTGCCGATGCCCTGTTCGCCGAGTGGGTCGACGCGCTCGTCCCCGACTTGACCATCGACACGTTCGTGCTGCGCGCCTTCATCACCGTCGCCGTCGGTGGCGTCGTACTGGCCGCGACCTACCTCGGGCTCAACCCGCCACAGGTCGAGGCCGCCACCGGCCGGGTGCGCCCGGTGGCAAGTCGATATGAGTGGCTGGTACCGGTGCTGCTGGTCGACGCGGTGTTCGTCGCGTTCCTGATCGTCCAGGCCACCGTGATCTTCGGCGGGCACGGCTACCTCGAGCAGACCACCGGGCTCACCTATGCCGAATACGTCCACCAAGGATTCGGCCAGCTGACGGTCGCCACGATCCTGACCCTGCTGGTGGTCTGGGCAGCTGCTCGCAAGGCGCCGGTGGCAACGAGTGCCGATCGCACCTGGCTGCGCGGATCCCTCGGCCTGCTGTGCGTGCTGACCCTGGTCGTGGTGGCCTCCGCGCTCTACCGGATGCACGTCTATCAGGAGGCCTACGGCTTCACCCAGCTGCGCCTGCTCGTCGACGTCTTCGAGGGTTGGCTGGGGCTGGTGGTGATCGCGGTGATGGTCGCCGGCACCACCCTGCGGGGTGCGTGGCTGCCTCGTGCGGCCCTGCTGAGCGGAGCCGGACTGCTGCTCGGGTTGGCCGTTCTCAATCCGGACGCCTGGGTCGCCCAGCAGAACATCGACCGCTATGCCGAGACCGGCAAGGTCGACTGGCTCTATCTGCAGGATCTCTCCGACGACGCGGTCCCGGTGCTGGCCACGCTCGACGACGACGTGGTCGAGTGCGCCCTGGACGGACGCTCCATCTCCGACGACGACTGGCTCGAGTGGAACCTCGGTCGGGCCCGAGCACAGAGTGAACTCAGCGGCGAACCCGCGTCACTGTCACCGACGTGCATCTCCACGGACACGACGAGACGGCCCTGAACGAGTGATCCGACTGGGTGATCCGAACAGCTCACCTGAACACTGACCCGGGCGGGTCAACCGATCGCGGCGACCTCCTCCTCGGAGCGCAGGATGCAGAACTCGTTGCCCTCCGGATCGGCCAGCACCACCCACCCCGAACCGGGACCGTACTTTCCGCGCTGGTCGTCGATCTGGGTCGCGCCGAGCGCCAGGACTCGCTCGACCTCCTCGTCGCGAGAGACGGCAGCTGGCCGCAGGTCGAAGTGGAGCCGGTTCTTCACCGATTTGGCATCGGGCACCTCGATGAACAGGATCCGGTGCTCACCGTCCGGACTCTGGATCATGCACTCCTCGTGCCCGGGCTCGTTGGGCTCGTCCTCCTCGTCGACATAGCCCAGCAGCGTCTTCCACCACTCGGAGAGCTCATAGGCATTACGGCAGTCGACGGACGTGTGCGACACGAAACAGGTCATGGCGCCACGCTGCCGTCCCGGACCCGAGAGGGCAAGGGCTCAATCGACCCCGTTGCGCTTGACGAAGTCCACGATCTTCTCGGCCAGCTCCGGTCGGCACACGATCAGGTCGGGCAAAGACACATCGTCCTTGTTGTAGACCAGCTCGGAGCCGTCCACACGTGAGCAGAACAGTCCGGCCGCGCGGGCCACCGCGACCGGTGCGGCGTTGTCCCACTCATATTGCCCACCGGCGTGCACATAGGCGTCGGCCACGTCCCGGACCACCGAGATCACCTTCACACCGGCCGAGCCCATCGGCACCAGCTCGGCATCGAGCTCGGCGGCCAGGGCTTCCACGAAGGCCGGTGGGCGCGAGCGGGAGACCGCGATCCGGGGGCGGTACGACGTACGCTCCGGTACTGCTGTCGGTGCGGCGGTGCTGAAGGTCTCCCCCAGCGCCGGCTGCGCGACGGCGCCGACCGTGAGCTCGCCGCGCTCCCACAGCGCGACGTGGACAGCCCAGTCGTCACGGGGCGGCTCGGAGAACTCGCGAGTGCCGTCGAGCGGATCGATGATCCAGACCCGGTCGGCGCCCAGGCGGTCCTTGTCATCGGTCGCCTCCTCGGACAGCACCGCGTCGTCGGGCCGGTGCTCGGCGAGCAGCTGCGCGATCAGCAGCTGTGCGGCGGTATCGCCGGCGTCCTTGAGTGCTCGGCCCTCGAGGCCCTCCTGGCGCACGGAGAGGAGCCGGACGCCGGCCTGCTCGGCCAGCCAGGCTGCGAAGTGGTGGTCGTCGGCGGGTACGTCGTTCACCCGACCACCCTAGTCAGGATCGGACCCGCCACACGGTCGTGTCAGGAGTTGAACCGGGACTGGGTCTTGGCCAGGCCCTCGCTGATCAGCATCTCGATCGCGTCGGCGGCATCGCCGATCTGGAAGGGCAGTTCCTTCTTCTCGGTCGTGGAGTAGTTGGAGAGCACGAAGTCGGCGACCGGCTGTCGACCCGGCGGGCGGCCGATCCCGGCCCGCACCCGGAAGAAGTCACCGGTGCCAAGCGACGAGCGCATCGAGCGCAGGCCGTTGTGGCCGTTGTCGCCGCCACCGAACTTGAGTCGCAGCGTGCCGAAGTCGATGTCCAGCTCGTCGTGGATCGCGATGATCCGCTCGGCCGGGACGCCGTAGAACTTGGCCACCGTCGAGACCGGACCACCGGACTCGTTCATGTAGCCGCGGCCGCGCATCAGCACCACTCGCGGGCCCGGTACGCCGGGTGGGGTCAGCCGACCCTCGACCACGTCGGCCCGGCCGGACTTGTGCGCGCGGAAGGGCGAACCCATCCGGGAGGCCAGCTCGTCGGTGACGAGATAGCCGATGTTGTGTCGGTGCCCGGCATAGGAAGGGCCGGGATTCCCCAGTCCGACCACGAGCCACACGTCCGTCTGCTCGGTCATGAACGAAGTATCCCGGCCTCTCCCGGTGATGCGTGACAGGGCCCTGCCCCAGGCGCGGCCCGGGGCAGTCCCTGCGAAGATCACGCCTCGGAGTCGCCCTCGGCGGCCTCTTCGCCGACCTCGGGAACCTCGGACTCGTCCTTCTCGATGCCGGCCTCGGCCTCGGCCTCTTCGAGCTCGGCCTCGATCTGCTCCGTGGTGGGCGCGTCGGTGATGTTGACGATCAGGAGCTCCTCGTCGGAGAGCAGCGTGGTGCCCTTGGGCAGCTCGACCTGGCTGGCCAAGATCTGGGTGCCCGACTCGAGGCCCTCGATGGAGACCTCGAAGGACTCGGGGATGTGGGTGGCCTCGGCCTCGACGGAGATCGACGGGTTCTCGAGGACGACCAGGGTCTCCTTGGCCGCGTCACCGACGAGCAGGATCTGGACGTCGACGGTGACCTTCTCGCCCTTGCGGACGGCCACGAAGTCGATGTGCTCGATCAGGCGCTTGATCGGGTCGACCTGGATGGCCTTGGTCAGCGCGAGCTGGGTGGTGCCCTCGATGTCGAGCTCGAGCAGGGCGTTGGCGCCACCGTGGCGCAGCGCCATCGTGGTCGCGTGGGTCGGCAGCACGATGTGCATCGGGTCGTTGCCGTGGCCGTAGATCACGGCGGGGATGGTGTTGGCACGACGCGCGCGGCGGGCGGCGCCCTTGCCGAACTCGGTACGGGTGGTGGCAGAGATCTTCTCGGCAGACATTTCTTCTCCTGATGGTGGTGAGAACGGTGGGCCCCGGCGTGATCGGGCCGTGGAACGACGAACGCCGCGCATCCGGATCGGAGCGCGGCGCAGTTCAACACACCCGCCCTGTCGATCACGGAGTCCCTGCGCAGTGCAGCGCTCCCTCGCCGAGGCAACCCCAGAAGTCTAGGCGAGAAGGGGTCCGCGTCGCGAATCGCTGCGCAGGTAGGTTCGGTGCCATGCCTTCGCTGACCCTTACCGAGTCCCGCACCCGTGCCGCAGACCTGGCGGTGACGGCGTACGACGTGCACCTCGACCTCACCTCCCCCGAGGCCTTCACCTCCTCCACGACTGTGCACTTCACCAGCCGCACCGCGCAGACGTTCATCGAGCTGGCCGACGCTGAGTCCGTGCAGGCCACGCTGAACGGCGTGACGCTGCCGGCACAGGCGTATGCCGATGGCCGGCTCGCGCTGTCGGACCTGCAGGAGCGCAACGAGCTCGTCGTGACCGCTCGGCTCCCCTATGTCACCAACGGCGACGGGATGCACACGTTCACTGATCCCGCCGACGGTGAACGCTACGTGTCGGCCTACTGCGGGATGGACATCGCCTCCACTGTCTTCGCCTGCTTCGACCAGCCCGACCTCAAGGCCCCGATCACCCTGACCGTGGACGCCGAGGAGCACTGGACCGTGCTGGCCAACGGTGCGGCCACCTCCTCGGAGGCCGGGCGCTGGAGCTTCACCAGCACCCCGCCGATCTCGACGTACCTCTTCGTGGTCTGTGCCGGGCCGTGGCACTCGGTGACCTCGACCCACAGGGGTCTGCCGTTCGGCTGGCACGCCCGTCGTTCGCTCGCCGACGACCTCGACCGTCAGGCGCCGGAGCTGGAGGCGATCACCCGCGACTGCTTCGACCACTACACCCAAGCGTTCACCGAGCCCTATCCGTTCGACTCCTACGAGCAGGTCTTCGTGCCCGGCCAAAACTGGGGCGCCCTGGAGACACCGGGGTGCGTCACCTTCCGCGACGAGTTCCTGTTCCGGGGCGAGCCGAGCGCGATGCAGCGACAGGCCCGCGCGATGGTGATCGCGCACGAGATGGCGCACATGTGGTTCGGCGACCTGGTGACCATGAAGTGGTGGGAGGACAGCTGGCTCAACGAGTCGTTCGCCGACTACATGGGCTATCAGGTCGCGGCGACCGCGGCGGGCTATGTCGACAGCTGGATCGCCTGTGCCCAGACCCGCAAGCCCCAGGGCCTGCGCGCCGACGCACTGCGCTCCACGCACCCGATCGCCGAGGACGCAGAGGCGATGGTCGACGTGGACACCGCCTTCGGCAATTTCGACATGATCACCTATGCCAAGGGCAACGCAGTGCTGCGCCAGCTGGTGGCCTGGCTGGGCGAGGAGCCCTTCCTGGCCGGGGTGAACGCCTATCTGGGCCGGCACCGATTCGGCAACGCCGATCTCGCCGACTTCCTGGACGCCCTTGACGCGGCCACCGACCGTGACGTCCGGGCCTGGGCCGAGTCCTGGCTGCGCAGCACCGGCTTCGACACGATCCGCATCGAGCGACGCGACGGCGTCCCGATCCTGCACCGCGACGGGTCACGGCCGCACCGTTTCACCGTCAACGGCTATGCCGCCGACGGCCAGCTGGTCGGCACCGAGCTGGTCGACCTGGCCGGCGAGCCGGTCGCCCTGCCCGCCTTCCGTGGCCTGGCCGTCGTCCCCAACGCCGGTGACGAGACGTTCGCGCAGGTCCAGCTGGACGTGGTCTCCAAGGAGTTCGTCGAGCAGCACCTGGGCCGGATCGCGGATCCGTTGGTCCGCGCGGTGCTCTGGCGCGGACTGGTCGAGATGACCCGGAGCGGTCGCACCTCGGTGGAGGACTTCCTCAAGCTGGTCGCACGGCACCTGCCGATCGAGGAGCACGCGATGGTGTTCGAGGGCGCGATCAACGCGGCCCAGGTCTTCGTGGTGAACGAGCTGCTCGACCCGGCCCGGCTCGATGAGGCGCACGAGGTGCTCGCCGCGACCTGCACCCTGGCCCGCCACCGGCACCCGGTGGTGGCCACCCGCGTGCTGACCTCGACGACCACCGACACCGAGCTGCTGCACGGCTGGCTCGAGGACGACGCCACCGACCTCGGTGCTGCGCTCGACCAGGAGCAGCGCTGGGCCGTCGTACGCCGGCTGGTCGAGCTCGGCGGGGATCCCGCGATGATCGCGACCGAGGAGGAGCGTGACCAGTCCGCTGCCGGGCGCCTTGCCGGGCTGCGGTGCCGCGCCGCGGTCCCCACCGCCGAGGCGAAGCAGGAGGCTTGGAGCCAGATGTTCGACGGTGAGCCGGCGAACCGTGACTTCACCGCCCTCAGTGACGGCTTCTGGACCCCCGGCCAGCACGACCTGGTTGCCGACTACCTGGCCCGGTTGGTCGCCGAGGCTCCCGGTCTGGCTGAGCGACGCGGTCAGGCCTTCTCCAAGGTGGTCGGGCACGCGTTCCCGCACATCGCCTGGCCGCTGGAGGTGGCCCGCGCGTTCCGCGAGGACCTGACCCGAGCCCTTGGCTCAGGCGAGCTGCCGACGGTGCTCGCCCGCGAGTGGAACGACCACCTCGACGAGCTGGACGTCACCCTCGCCGCCCGATCCCGCAACTCTTGATGCGCGAGCCTGCAGTTGTTGCGCGTCGAACCGGCAGTTGTTGCGGCTCGAACCTGCACTTCCTGCGCGTCGAACCGTCAGTTGTTGTGGCGCGAACCTGCAGTTGTTGCGGCCCCGACCGGAATCGGCCGCGTTCGCAACAGCAGGGTGGATCAGGCGTGACCGTCGAACATCGAGGTCACTGAGCCGTCCTCGAACACGGCGCGGATCGCGCTGCCCAGCAGCGGTGCGATCGAGAGGATCGTGAGCTTGTCGAAGCGCTGCTCCTCGGTGAGCGGCAGCGTGTCGGTCACGATGACCTCGGTGGCCGAGGAGTTCTTCAGCCGGTCCACCGCGGGGCCGGAGAGGATCGGGTGCGTGGCCGCGATGATCACACCGGCGGCGCCCTCCTCCATCAGCGCCTCGGCGGCCTTCACGATGGTGCCGCCGGTGTCGATGATGTCGTCGGTCAGCACGCAGTAGCGACCCTTGACCTCACCCACGACGCGGTTGGCGACGGTCTCGTTGGGGCGGTCGGTGCGACGGGTCTTGTGGATGAACGCCAGCGGCACGCCACCGAGACGGGCGGACCAGCGCTCGGCGACCTTGATCCGGCCGGCGTCGGGCGAGACCACGGCGAGCGGCTGGTCGCCGTACTTCTCCTTGACGTAGTCCGCCAGGATCGGCAGCGCCATCAGGTGGTCCACCGGGCCGTCGAAGAAGCCTTGGAGCTGGTCGGCGTGCAGGTCGACGGTGATCAGCCGATCGGCGCCGGCGCACTTGAACAGGTCGGCGATCAGGCGGGCCGAGATCGGCTCGCGGCCGCGGTGCTTCTTGTCCTGGCGCGAGTAGCCGTAGAACGGCATGACCACGGTGATCCGCTTGGCCGACGCACGCTTGAGGGCGTCGACCATGATCAGGTGCTCCATGATCCATTCGTTGATCGGAGCGGTGTGGCTCTGGATCACGAAGGCGTCGCAGCCGCGGACGGACTCCTCGTAGCGGACATAGATCTCGGAGTTGGCGAACTCATAGGCCGACGTGGGGACCAGACCGGTGCCGAGCTTCTCGGCGACGGCCGTGGCCAGTTCGGGGTGTGCTCGGCCGGTGAAGACCATCAGGTTCTTCTCGGTCGTCTTCTTCATTCCGCTCACGCCGGATTCTCCTCAGACTCGACTGGCCGCAGCTGACCCGCGCCACTGATTCTGCACCCAGTGTTCACCGATCAGCCAACCCGCACCCGCGCAGCGTGAGACGGGTCACTGCCCCTTGCGGTTCTTCCAGTCCTCGAGGTTCCGCTGGGGGCCGCTGGAGACGGCCAGTGCACCGTTGGGTACGTCGCGCCGCACGGTGGTCCCGCCGCCCGTCATCGCGTCGTCGCCGATCTGGACCGGCGCGATGAAGGTGTTGTTCGAGCCGGTCTTGGTGCGGTCGCCGATCTTGGTGCGGTGCTTGTTGACCCCGTCGTAGTTGGCGAAGATCGTGCCGGCCCCGATGTTGGTCTCCTCGCCGATCTCGGCGTCGCCCACGTAGGACAGGTGCGGCACCTTGGAGCCGTTGCCGATCTGGGCGTTCTTGGTCTCGACGAACGCACCGATCTTGCCCCGGGAGCCGAGGTTGGTGCCGGGACGCAGGTAGGAGAACGGGCCGACGTTGGCCTCGTCGCCGATCACCGCGAGCTCGCCGTGCGAGCGGACGACACGGGCGCCCTGGCCGATCTCACAGTCCTTGAGCGTGGTGTCCGGACCGACCACGGCGTCCTCGCCGACGACGGTCGCGCCGAGCAGCTGTACGCCGGGGAGGATGGTGACGTCGCGGTTCAGCACCACGTCCGCGTCGATCCAGGTGGTCTCCGGGTCCATCACCGTCACGCCGTCCTTCATCCACTGCGTGACGATGCGACGGTTGAGCTCACGCCCCAGCGCGGCGAGCTGTGCACGGTCGTTAGCGCCCTCGGTCTGGCTGACGTCGTCGATCGCGTAGGCGCCGACGGTGAGGCCGGCCTCGCGGGCGATGCCGACGGTGTCGGTGAGGTAGTACTCCGCGTTGGCGTTGTTGTTACTGATCCGGCCCAGCGCGTCGGTGAGGAACCCGGCGTCGAAGGCGAGGATGCCGGAGTTGATCTCGGCGATGTCGCGCTGGAGCGGGGTCGCGTCCTTCTCCTCGACGATCGCCTCCACGTCACCCTCCGCCGTACGCACGATCCGGCCGTAGCCGAACGGGTTGGGCACGATGCCGGACAGGATGCTGACCGCGCGCTCGGCGGCCTCGTGCTCCTCGGCGAAGGCGCGCAGGCTCTCGCCGCGCAGCAGCGGGGTGTCACCGGTGACCACGACGACGGTGCCGCTGATCGGCTCCGCGATGGACTCGAGAGCGACGCGTACGGCGTGCCCGGTGCCGTCCTGTGACTCCTGGACGGCCAGCACGACCTCGGGCATCTGCTCACTGATGTGTGGGCCGACCTGCTCACGCTGGGTGCCGATCACGGCGATGACGCGCTCGGGCTCCATCGCGCGCACGGCGTTGAGGACGTGGCCGATCATGCTTCGCCCGCCGACCTCGTGCAGCACCTTCATGGTCTTGGACTTCATCCGGGTGCCGCCACCTGCGGCGAGGACGACCACGGTGAGATTGCTCGGCATGCACACTCCTTGATTGGGCCCGATCATCGGTTCGGTTCCACCCCATGGGTGTGAACCGGACCACGATAACGTCGCCGGCCCGATGAGCGGTGGTCGGTGGCCACCGACCACCGCACTCAGGCAGTGCCGCCGACCGCTCCCGGGACGCTGTCCACCATGTCGTGGCCCATCCCCTGCTCGGCCTTCATCCGCACCAGTGCCTCGTCGCGGGCCGCATAGCCCGCTGCGGTCAGACGCTCCGCGCCGAGGAGTCCGTGCCTGGCCCGGTCGAGCAGGCGCAGGCCGGGCCGGGCGACGCGGAGCACGTGCTTTGCGGGGCCGTCGGGGACCGAGAGCTGGTCTGCCACCCGATCACCCAGGAAGACCCGGGACATGCCATAGACCAGGCTTCGCGACAACGCCGTCCGGAACCCCAGCGGGCCGAGCAGCAGCCCAGCGAACTGAGGCGCCAGGTAGTCCTCGGTGAGCGCGCGGGTGAAGTCCCGGGCGAAGTCGTCGGGACCCGGCGAGGTGATCCGGTAGAGGTCCTCGATCCGGATGTGATCGGCCTCGGACACCGGCGCCAGGGCCGGGTCGACACCGATCAGGTGGCCGACATAGCGCCACAGGTGATAGATCGAGTCGAGCTCGTCGCGACGCAGGTCGACGCCGAGCTTCTCCATCGCAGCAAGGGAGATGTGGCCGAACTCGGCGAGGGTGAACGCCATGTAGGGCTGCGGGATCGGGACGCCCCAGGCGGCCTCGTCCCACTCGTCGCCACGTCCGATGAAGCGGCGCACGTGGGCATGGATCATCCGCACCCGCACGGTGTGGGTGAAGCCCGGCGCGTCGATCTCCATGCCGCCGCGACGGACGACCGCGGAGAGCCACTCGCCGACCTCGATGGAGCGTACGGCGGGCTGGTTGCCATAGCGGCCGGTGAGCAGCAGCGGCTTGGCGGCGATCCAGTTCTCGGCGCCGGCGAGCAGTGAGGCGGCGCCGAGCACCAGGCCCCACTGCGCCGAATAGCGCACCAGTACGTCGGCTGCGTGGTCGAGGCGTTCGCGATCCAGCCAGACGGGATCGGTGGTGACCTGGTCGATCAGCGCGGTGACCGAGGCGGGCCTGTCCTCGAGTGCGCCGAGCCCTTCGGTCATCAGGGTGCGCACGGCCTTGCTGGCTGCGGGGTCGGCGGCGACCGCGTCGCCGAGTGGGTCGGCCTGCCACATCCCGTCGAGCCATGCCTGGCCGAAGGCGCCATAGCGGGCGACTGCCTGCTCCGCGCCGGGCAGCGCGGTGGGTGCCGGGCGGCTCATCGCTTCACCCCTGCCGCGAAGGTGTCCAGCTGCGGGCGGGCATAGAGGCTGCGCAGCTTCTCGTAGCGATAGCGGTTGAACGCGAGCGGCTCCAGCAGCAACCAGGCCGGGAGCCAGCGCCGCGCTGCCCGGATCGTCGCGGCATAGAAGGCGAACTCGCGCTTCTTTGCCGCGGTCCACTCGACTCCGAGGAGCTCGCGCATCCGCGGGTGTGCGGCGGCCTCGGCGCAGATCCGGGCGGGCCTGATCAGCGCCGGGGTGGCTGCGCGCCACAGCGGGGTGATCAGCAGGTGCAGCCAGCGCGGGCCGATCAGGGTGGGCACGGGAAGGGCGTCGAACGTCTTGTTGGCCCAGCGCAGGAAGTCGTTGTCGTGCAGGTCGTTGGCGGCCACCTGGTCGTAGTAGGCCTCCATCTCGGCGACGGTGCGCGGGACCTGGGACTGGTCGCTGTTCAGGTCGTAGTCACTGAGGGAGAGGACGGTCTGATAGACGACCTCGCGCTGCTCGTCGGTGAGGTCGCGGCCATAGGTGGTGACGTAGCCGGTGTAGAAGACCAGCATGCTGCTGGTGCCGACCCACTTCCACACCGCCGGCTTGAGCGCGCTGTAGCGCTCGTCGGCGAACTCGCCCTTGCCGCGTCCCTTGACCTGGCCGTGCATGGTCTTGAGCCGCTCGGCGGTGGCCCTGCGGTCGGCGTCGTCTCCGAAGAGCAAGAGTGGGCCCCACAGATAGCTGCGGATGCCGCGGTTGGTGAAGTTCTCGGCGAACCGTCCGGTGGCATCAACCGCCGCGGCCACCTCGCGATAGGCGACCTGGTCCAGGGCGAGCCGCCCATAGAGGCCGAAGGCCACCGGCATGCCCATCCACCAGCGCACGTCGGCGGCGAGCTCGTGGTGCGGCTGGCTCGGATGCCACGGAGGGACCCGCGCTCCATCCACCGATGGGGGTGCCGGGTGCTTGGCAGTGACCGTCATGCGGTCCTCCTTGGAGAGGCAATGAGACAACACCTGTTGACAGATGGAACTGTCACATCAGTCAACGCGTGTGTCAAGATGCATTCCATGACTTCGGGTGCGCGCCGCTATGGCGGGGCAAGTGCAGAGGAACGCGCCGCCGAGCGTCGCTCCCGGCTGCTTGCGGCCGGCCTCGAGCTGATGGGCACCCGTGGCCTGGTCGGGGCGACCGTCCGCGGCGTCGCGGAGGAGGCAGGGGTGGCCGCCCGCTACTTCTATGAGAGCTTCCCGACCGTCGACGACCTGCACCTGGCCGTGTTCGACGAGATCGCACAGGAGGCCTTGGTGCGCTCCTTGGCCGCACTCGAGCGCACCTCCGGGGACCCCGAGGCACGCCGCGAGCGCACCCGGGTCGTCCTGGCCGAGATGGTCGACCTGATGCTGGAGGACCCCCGCAAGGGACGGATCGTGCTGCTGGAGTCGACGGCCTCGGCCACCCTCGGTGCCCGAGCCCTGGCCGAGAGCCGACGGTTCGCCGGACTGCTCGCAGCCACCGCCTCGGGCAGCGATCCGGGGGCCGACACCGCACACGTCTCGGTGGAGCTCCGGCTCGTGGCCCAGTTCCTCATCGGCGGCGTCGCCCATGCCCTGGGCGCCGTCCTCCAGGGCGAGGTGGAGGCCTCGCGGGAGATGCTGGTCGACACCCTGACCATGCTCTTCACCACGGTCGACGCCACCTTGCAGGTGGGTGCACCTGAGCTGTGAGCACTCGGCGCCATCGCGAACAGCTGAGTGTGGAGCTCCCCGGGTAGGAGTCGAACCTACGTCGCTAATCCTGATTCAAAGTCAGGCGGGCCCTGCCGGCAGACCAACCGGGGAATGTCGTGCAGGCACACGATATCGGTCCGGCTTCGCGCGCGAGAATCCGCTCACCGCTTTGAGCAGGGGCAGCGCAGTGCCTCCCGAGCGCCGGTGGTTCCCACTAGCCTCAGGGACATGGACCTGCCCGTGATGCCGCCCGTCCGACCGATGCTGGCCAAGCCGGTCAAGACCATCCCCGATCCGGCCAAGCACGGCGGGCTCTCCTTCGAGCCCAAGTGGGACGGGTTCCGCTGCATCGTCTTCAAGGACGGGGACGAGGTCGAGCTGGCCTCGCGCAACACCAAGCCGCTGACCCGCTACTTCCCCGAGGTCGTGGCCGCCGCACGCGAGCAACTGCCCGAGCGTTGCGTCCTCGACGGCGAGCTCTTCGTCGCACTCACCCGCCCCGGGTCGGACCCCAGGCTCGAGTTCGAGGTGCTGCAGGAGCGGATTCATCCGGCGGCCTCACGCATCGAGATGCTCGCCGAGAAGACGCCCGCCAGCTTCGTCGCGTTCGACCTGCTGGCCCTGGGCGACACGTCGTACGTCGACCGCCCTTTCGCCGAGCGGCGCGCCGCCCTGGAGCAGGCGCTGGCCGGACTGGACGGGCCCTGCCACCTGACCCGCACCACCACCGACCCGGTCGAGGCCGAGCGGTGGTTCGAGCAGTTCGAAGGCGCCGGCCTGGACGGTGTGATCGCCAAGCCGCTGGAGGCGACCTACCAGCCGAACGCCCGCACCATGATGAAGATCAAGCACTCGCGAACCGCCGACGTGGTGCTGGCCGGCTATCGCGAGCACAAGACCTCGACGCCCGAGAACCCCTTGCTGGGCTCACTCCTGCTCGGTCTCTATGCCGATGGCGAGCTGCAGCACGTGGGTGTCTCGGCCTCCTTCACCGCCGTCCGGCGTGCCGAGCTGATGGCCGAACTGCAACCGCTGGTCTGCGACATCGCCGAGCATCCGTGGGGCCGGTGGAACGAGTTCCTCACCGCGAACCCCGATCGCATCCCGGGCACCCAGTCGCGGTGGAGCGCCGGCAAGGACCTCTCCTTCACGCCGCTACGTCCCGAGCGCGTCCTGGAGGTCGGCTACGACCACATGGAGGGGCGACGGTTCCGGCACACCGCACAGTTCAAGCGCTGGCGCCCGGACCGGGAGCCGACCTCGTGCGGCTATGACCAACTCGAGGAGCCGGTGGGCTATGACCTGAGTAGGATCTTGAGCACCACTCCTGGAGGTGAGTCATGACCGAACGCAATGACCGCATTGACGACGGGATCGGCACCTATGACGTCGTCCTGCTGGCGGAGCAGGCAATGTCCGACGAGGGCGCGGCCGAGGTCGTCGCCCTGCACGACGAGATCGCGGACCAGGTCGTCTACCACGTCCTGATCCCGGTCGAGGATGCTGCGGCACGGATCGAGGCAGCGATGGGGTCGCTGGCCACCGGCGAGGTGATGACCGCTCCCGCTGTCACTCTCAGCGAGACCGATCTGGCCGAGGTGCGCCGCGAGTGCCTCGAGCACTCGCAGCACCAACTGGACCTGGCCGTTGCCCGGCTGCAGGCAGCGGGCGTGGAGGCCAGGGGCACGGTGATCCACGAGCACCCGATCGACGCCCTGGCCACCGCCGTGGCGGCCCACGACGGTCGCGAGGCGATCATCCTGACCCGCCCGCACGTGGTCGCCGAGTTCTTCCACGTCGACTGGACGTCACGAGCGCGCCGCAAGATCGGGGTTCCGGTGCTGCACCTGCTCGAGCACGAGCAGGCCGACGACACTCCGTAGACCTCCTCGCGGTGCATGAAATAGGCCGGATCCGGCTACCTTCGAGTGAAAGCCGCTCCCTGTGGCTCCCCCGTAGGAGGAAACATGTTCAACATCCTGGGCCTCATCGTCGTCGGACTCGTGATCGGCGTGATCGCACGCCTGATCAAGCCCGGCCGGCAGAACCTGTCACTTCTCTGGACGTTCCTGCTCGGTCTGGCCGGCGCTCTCATCGGCGGCATCATCGCCAGCTGGCTCGGCACGGGCGACGTGTTCGAGTTGAACATCCTCGGCTTCATCGTCGCGGTGATCGCGGCGATCGTGTTGATCGGCGCAGCCGAGGGCTTCGCCGGCTCCAAGAAGCGCTGAGTCCGCACAGCAGCCAACACAACTGAAGCCCCTCCGGCACCCGGTGCCGGAGGGGCTTCAGTGATTTCACTCGATCCGGTTGCCGGAGGCATCCCAGTGCTCGGCGACCTTCTTGCTCGGCTGCACCCGCGGTGGCTCGCCGGGCATCTTCGGATAGTCGGGCGGATAGTTGAGCTCGGTCGGGTCGGCCTCCCACAGCTGCAGCAACGGTTCGAGGGAGTGCTGTACGTCGTCGATCGCCGCCCACGGGTCGCCGTCGGCCATCCGGTCCGGAGCGCTGAACAGGTTGAAGACCCGCGGGTCCTTCAGGTCGGCGAGCTCCTCCCAGGTCACCGGTGTGGAGACCGGCGCACCCGGCAGCGGCCGCAGCGAATAGGCCGAGGCGATGGTCCGGTCCCGTGAGTTCTGGTTGTAGTCCACGAAGATCCGCTCGCCCCGCTCCTCCTTCCACCACGCCGTGGTGACCCCCTCGTCACGCTTCTCCAGCTCACGCCCGAAGCCGATCGCGGCGTGCCGCACGTCGACGAAGTCCCAGCGCGGCTCGATCCGCACGAAGATGTGCACGCCCCGGTTCCCCGAGGTCTTCACGAACCCCCGGATCCCCTTCTCCTCGAGCAGCTCACGGGCCACGCCGGCCACCCGGACTGCGTCGCTGAACGACGTACCCGGTTGGGGGTCGAGATCGATCCGCAGCTCGTCGGGGTGGTCGACGTCTGCGCGACGGACCGGCCAGGGGTGGAAGGTCAGCGTGCCCATCTGCGCGCACCACACCGGCACCGCGATCTCGGTCGGGCAGATCTCATCCGCGGTGCGGCCGGACGGGAAGGTGATCGTGGCGGTCTCGAGATAGTCGGGCGCGCCCTTCGGCACCCGCTTCTGGTAGAACGCCTCGGCGTTCTTGTCCTGCGGGCCGGTGGCCAGTCGCATTCCCTCGCGTACGCCGCTGGGCCACCGCTCGAGCGCCGTGGGACGTTCCCGCAGCCCACGCATGAGTCCGTCACCCACGGAGACGAAGTATTCCGCCACCATCAGCTTGGTCACCTCGGCCGTGTCGCGAGTGGCCTCGAAAATGATCCGGTCCGGACTCGAGACGCGCACTGCGCGACCCCCTGCGTCGACCTCCGCGGCCGCTGCCTTCGCCATGGACGGCACGCTACCGGCATATGCTGCTGCGATGCAGCCCCGACGCCGCCGGTCGCGACTCCTTTGTTCTCGCGTCCTCCTGCTGGCCGCCACGGCCGCGAGCACCGCCCTCCTGGCCGGTTGCTCCGACGACGCACCCGGTGACCAGCGGGTGCTGCCCGACGACGTCGTGGCGATGCAGGAACGGGTCGACGACCTGGCCAACGACCTGGTCCCCAGCCTGCTCGAGACGAACGACGCCAGCATCAAGCACGCGGCCGGTCAGTACGCCCCCTGCCCGGCGGCGGGGCACTGGCGCTACTTCGCCACCTTCACCCTCGATCTGCCCCAAGGTGACGCCGGGTCCGTCCTTGCCACCGCTCGGACGAGCATGGAGGCGAACGGCCTCACCGGGATCGTCGAGAACGCCGACGGTCGCGGTGGTTGGACCACCACGGTCGATGGACTGCGAGTGTGGGTCGGCGGCCGCGACGCCGGTGACATCCAGGGCCTGCGGGTGGAGAGTGCCCAGTGCGTCAAGGTGGCCGACGAGGACGTCGCGGCCGTCGAGGCCGAGCCGAGGCACGACTACGACGACCTGCGCTGAGGCCAGCGCCCCTTGTGCCCGGCGTAGGCTTGGCACATGGGTTATCAGGTCGAGAAGAGTGACGCCGAGTGGCGTGAGCAGCTGTCCCCCGAGGAGTACGCCGTGCTGCGCAAGGCAGGCACCGAGAGGCCCTTCGTCGGTGAGTACACCGACACCGAGACAACCGGTGTCTACCGCTGCAAGGCCTGCCAGGCCGAGCTGTTCACCAGCGACACCAAGTTCCACTCCGGTTGCGGTTGGCCGTCGTTCTACCAGCCGATGACCTCCGAGCAGGGTGAGGCCACCGTCGAGTACATCGAGGACAACACGCTGGGGATGCAGCGGACCGAGGTGCGATGCATCAACTGCGGATCACACCTCGGCCACGTCTTCCCGGACGGTTTCGGCACCCCGACCGGCGACCGTTACTGCATCAACTCGATCTCGATGACCCTGGAGCCTCGCACCAGCGACTCTTGATCCGCGAACCTGCAGTTGTTGCGCACCGAACCGGCACTTGTTGCGCACCGAACCGGCACTTGTTGCGCGCCGAACCGTCACTTGTTGCGGCGCCGAGCCGTCAGTTGTTGACGGTCGGCATCCCCGCCTCGCGCCACGCGGCATAACCACCGATCACATCGGTGGCCCGCGAGACGCCGAGCTGTCGCAGGGCGGCCGCCGCCAGCGATGACGTGTAGCCCTCCTGGCACAGCACGATCACGCGGGCGTCGTACGCCGCCTGCTCGATCCGCGACGAGCTGCGCGGGTCGAGGCGCCACTCGAGCACGTTGCGCTCGATCACCAGCGGGCTGAGCAGCGGGTGCACCTCGCCCTCCTCGACGCGCTGCGCGGCGGGCCGGATGTCGACGAGGATCGCCCGCTGGGTCAGCGCCTCCTGGAACGCAGCCCGGGGGCTGGTCCGCACCAGGTTCTCGCGGGCATGGGCGAGCATGTCGTCGACGCCGTCGAAGTAGACCTCCTCGAAGCGCTGAGCCGTCATCGCGCTCACCACTGGACCCCAGCCTGCTCGACGCCGATCGCCTCGATGCGGCTGCCACTGAGCTGATAGCGCGTCATTGTGGTCAGCCGCGGCGAATAGGCGTGCACCGAGATCGCCGGTACGGCGCCCAGGTTGCGCACGTTGTGGATGTGCCCGGGCGCGAACGACCAGGCGTCGCCGGTGCCGATGCTGCGGATGTGCTCGGCACCGTCCCAGCTGTGCTCGGTCAGGCGACCGGCGATGGTGGTGAAGGCCCCGCCGGCAGTGCCGTGGTCGTGCCAGCCGGTCTCGGCCTCGGTGGGCCAGGAGATCAGCCAGATCTGGAGGTCATCGGTCGTGATGAGCTCGGTCCACTGCCGTTCGGTCGCAGTGGGGTCGTGCAGGTGGAGCAGATCGGGGTCGCGTGCGAACTCACGCAGGGTCTGCAGCAGTGGCAGGACAGTCAGGGTGGTCATTGGAGCTCCTGTGCTGGGAGTGGATGTCTGGGCTGGGCGACATCCACGGACACAGGTCACTGGCCGTGCGGAGCAGGTCGACGTGGCGACGTCGAATGGCTGCGAAGGTCATGCGTCTCGGACTTCCTCGGTGCGTCCCGACGGGGACGGTTTCGGCTGATGCAGATGCAGGTCAGGCGAAACGACAACACGCGCAGGACGCGGCGAGGCGCGTCGTACGAATGTCTAGTGCCGAGGTCATGATTCAAGTGTGCGCGAAGACGCCCCGCCACACAAGGCCATCTCAGCGAGTGATCAGGGCAGGCGCTCGAGGAGCTCGGCCGGGGTGGCCGCGGTGCCGGTGTAGAACGGCACCTCCTCGCGCACGTGCCTGCGGGTCTCGGATCCGCGCAGGTGCCGCATCAGGTCGACGATGCGATACATCTCGTCGGCCTCGAACGCCAGGATCCACTCATAGTCGCCCAGCGCGAACGACGGCACCGTGTTGGCGCGCACGTCGGGATAGTCGCGCGCCATGCCACCGTGCTCGGCGAGCAGCCGGCGGCGCTCGGCGTCCTCGAGGAGATACCACTCATAGGAACGCACGAAGGGATAGACGGCCACGTGCTTCTTCGGGTCCTCGGAGAGGAAGGCCGGCAGGTGGCTGCGGTTGAACTCGGCTGGGCGGTGCAGGGCCATCTGCGACCAGACCGGCGCCAAGCGGCGACCGAACGACGTACGTCGCAACCCGCTGTAGGCGGCCTGCAGCTGCTCGGAGGTCGAGGCGTGCCACCAGATCATCACGTCGGCGTCGGCGCGGAAGCCAGCGACGTCATAGGTGCCACGCACGACCACGTCGTCGGCGGCGAGCTTCTGGTAGAAGGCGTCCAGCTCTGCGGCCTCGGCCGCACGGTCTGCGTCGCCGAGAACGGTGTCGAGTCGGAAGACCGACCACATCGTGTAGCGGATGGTGTCGTTGAGCTCGCGAATCCTCGCGGCGTTGGTCTGCTCCGGGGCCTGGTCAGGGTTCGACATGACCCCATTGTGCCGCGTGCACCTCAGGGCTGGGCAGTGAGGTCGGCCACTGCACGCATCGCCGAGGCGATCACGGCAGGGATGCCGATCCCGTCGTACGCCGCACCGCACACGGCCAGCCCGGGCACGCTCGCCACACTGGCCCGGATCCGGGCTACCCGATCGAGGTGACCGACCGCATATTGCGGCAGTCCCCCACCCCAACGTTGGACGTGCCAGTCGACCGGACGAGCCGCAATCCCGGTGGCCGTGTGCAGGTCGGCCAGGGACTGCTCCACCAGCTCCTCATCGGGGAATTGCAGCGCGGCCTCCTCGCGGTGCCGGCCCAGCGAGGTCCGCAGGAGCCGCAGGTCCTCCCCCGCCTCCCGGACCCAGCCCCACTTGTTGAAGGAGAACGTCGCGGCCTTGATCCGGCGACCGTCGAGCGGCGGGACTAGGAAGCCGGTGCCCTCGAGGTGGTCCACGTCCTGCACGCGGAAGGCCATCGTGACGATCGCCATCGAGGCATGCTCGATGCCGGACAGCTCGTGCGCGGCGACCGGCGTCAGGTCGCCCAGCAGCCGTGAGGCCGGGCTCGCGGGAAGCGCCAGCACGACCCGGTCGGCACTGATCACCTCCGGGGCTGCGGTCGGGCCGACGACCAGCTCGAAGCCGGCAGTCGACGTACGCCGCAGCTCACGCACCATCGCGCCGGTGCGGATGGCGAAGCTCGCCTGGTCTGCGAGGACCTGCGGCAGCTGTCCGACGCCGCTGACCAGGCCGGCGAAGACCGGCACGTCGCTCGGCGCCGGAACCGCACTGGCTGCTTCGAGCAGGGAAGGCGAACGGTCCAGCAGGGCGACGACCTGCGGGATGGTGGCGCGGGTGGAGAGCTCGGTCGCATGGCCGGCGTACACCCCTCCCAGCAGTGGTTCGACGAGCCGGTCGACGACCTCGCGACCCAGCCGCTCGCCCACGAAGTCGGCGACGGAGACGTCCTCGTCGGGCGCGGGCAGAACCTTCTCCTCGCGCAGCCGGGCGATGCCGGCGTCACTCAGGACACCGGTCTGGACGAGCTGTTCGAGGTCGGCGGGGATGCCCATCACCGAGCGCGGCAGCGGCCGAAGTGCATCGCGGGTCCACAGCCGTGAGGAGAGCGTGCCGGGGTGGATCAGGTCCAGGCCCAGGTCGCGGGCCAGGCCGATCGCCTCGGGTCGCCGGTTGAGCATCGCCTCGGCACCGACGTCGACGGTGATGCCACCGACATCTTCCAGTCGCAGCTTGCCGCCGACCCGGTCGGAACCCTCAAGGAGCAGTACGTCGTGCCCTGAACCCGCCAGCTCGCGAGCCGCGGTCAGTCCCGCGATGCCGCCTCCGATGACCACGATGTTGACCACGACCCCAGATTGCCAGACCGACTGTCGCTGCCGGACCGCGGCATACGTGACGTGCTCGAATCCGAGCAAAACCCCTCCGGGGTGCACCGATCCGACATATCTTCTGGGTCGACCCAAGGAGGTGCGCGTCGGATGCGCGTTGGCCTGTTCCGTGCGCTCGCGCTCACACTCTTCGTCTCGACCGTCCTGGTCTCCGTCGGGCAGGCCCAAGCGGCGCCGGTCCGGGCACCGAGCACCTCACCCAGCAAGCCCTACGTCGGCGCCGTGGTGACCATCTCGGGGCGGGTGAGCACGAAGTTCCGGCGGACCGTGCGGCTGCAACGCTGGAGCAGCAAGGGTTACGTGACGCGCAAGACAACCACCACGGACTCCATGGGGCGCTATCGCTTCACCCAGACTGCGGCCGCGAGCAGCCAGGCCTTCCGGGTCCACGCACCGGCGTTGACTCGCAGCAAGAAGCGGTATGCCTCGATCGTCACCTCCTCGACGCGGGTCAAGGGCAGGGCTCATTCGGCGTCGCTCACCATCCCAGCGGTGGTCCGTCCCGGCACCACCTTCACTGCCAAGATCTCGATCACCCGCGCCCTCGCCGGACGCACGGTCCGGCTGCAGAAGCGCAGCGGATCGTCCTGGACCAGCGTGGCCACGGGGAAGACCAGCACCCGCGGCGGGGTCTGGCTGCGGACCAGCGCCGGGTCCCTGGGGTCGGCGTCCTACCGGGCCGTGGTCTCCAGCGCCGGCTCCCGACCCTCGATCACCTCGCCGACGCGAACCCACCAGGTCGAGCGCATCCCGGTCGCGACCCTCCGCATCACCACGAACGACGGCTCCCCGATCGATTCCCGCGAGGACTACGACCGGGCGCGGATGGTCCTCGACCCGATGGACAGCGGCCTGCCCGCCTTTGACGTGCCCACCCGGATCCGCCTGCGCGGCAACAGCACCTCCTGGATCTCGGTCAAGCCGCCATTCAAGATCAAGCTCGACACCAAGACCGCACTGGCAGGCATGCCGGCCAACAAGGACTGGGGGCTGCTGGCCAACTTCTATGACCGGTCCCTGCTCCGCAACACCGCCGGATTCGAGGTGGCCCGTCGCATCGGCATGCCGTGGTCGGCCCGGATGCAACCGGTGGAGGTGACGGTGAACGGGAAGTTCTACGGCCTCTATGACCTCGCCGAGACCGTGGCGGAGGGCAGCGAGCGGGTGGACCTGCCCAAGGGTGGAGTGCTCCTCGAGGCGGACTCCTGGGCCGACGATGACCCGCACTTCCGCACGGACCAGGGGCTGCAGGTCTTCCTCAAGGATCCCGACGACGAAGACCAGGCGTTCACCGACGATGTCGCAGCACAGGTGCAGGTGGCCGAGGACTCCCTCTATGCCGAGGACTTCCTCGACCCGGAGACCGGCTATCGCGCCCACTTCGACGTGGACTCCTTCATCGACTGGTATCTCACCAATGAGCTGATGAAGAACCTCGACTCGAACTTCAACAACAGTCTCTGGATGTCACTGGTCGACGGACGGGTGGCGATGGCTGCTCCGTGGGACTTCGACCAGTCCTCGGGGAACCGCAGGGGCGTCGACGTGGAGAAACCGACGGATTGGTTCCTCGGACGCAACTGGATCACCGAGGGCTTCGACCTCAGCCAGATCGACGACCCGCGTGGCCACTGGCTGATCCGGATGCTGGCCGACCCGTGGTTCCAGGAGAAGGTCGCCGCACGCTGGCGCGAGGTCTCCCCCGCCGTGCGCGGGGTCCCGGCGTACGTCGCTGCCCGGGCGGAGGTGATCAGCGGAGCGGCGGATCGCAACTTCGCACCGGTCGCGAGTGGCGGTGCGGGGCAGCCGCTCACGCTGACCTTCATCGAGCAGGCCGACTCCACGGTGCTCCAGGGATCCTGGGTCGCCGAGGTCGCACACCTTGAGGGGTGGCTCACGGCTCGCATCGCCTGGCTCGACCAGCAGTACGCCGCCTCGCAGCCGTAGGGGCCATCCTCAGTCGAGCGTGGTGGCCTGCCGATTCAAGGGTGAGCGTCGGCGGGTGGTCCCCCCATCCGATTGGGGTGTGACCGGAGTGCGTTCCCGAAGTGGGCGCCAAGAGGTATCCACTCACGTGCGGGTCAGGCCGAAGCTGGCCTCCCGCGCCAGGCCAGCAGTTGACGGGCAGCCAAAGCCAGAGCCTGCCACGCCAGGTGGCACGGGGTCGCGACGACCAAGCCGACCCACGCGGTGAGAACCCAGGTCGACGTCCCGCCATCGATGCCGCCGAGGACCCGCGCCCACAGCGCGACTGCCGCCAGCCACGGTGCCACCCACGCCGCAGCCTCCAGCCGCCTGGTGAGAGCCGGCCTCGCGTAGACCCAGCCGAGGAACAAGCTCGCCGCGGCGACGTAGCAGCCACCCACGACCGCCAGCAGCTAGGCCAGGAAGGCAGCGGGCACGAGAAACAAGCCGCCGGCAACGACGTTGCTGACAAGGACGGGGCCATCGACGCTGACGGGGGTCTGCTGCGGCGTGCTCGTGGCGTCGGTGCGGCTCATACGCGCCATTGTGCCCGCGAGGAGGGCCCACGAACCCCCTCTTCCGCACTTCGCCCCGCCGTGAAGACCCGCAGCGAATGGCGCGTGCTATCACGTCATTCGCATCGGGGGCACCAAACCATCTCTCTTCGCCACCACCGACTTTGTCCACGTATACGACGATTCTTGCCGCGAGCGGCGATCACGACATGTTTCGGGGCAAGGCGACCAAGAAGACGTAGAGCACCCGTACCAAGCCGGCGACCCCGCTACGAACTACGGCAGTTCAGTGCGCCGACCGCACTCGCCACGCTCAGAGGCGGACGCCTCGGTGCGAACTGCCGTAGTTGGACACAACCCGTTCTGGAACCGGGTCCGTCGCAGCAACGTCGTACTTCCATGAAGACGACCCGCAAGCATGCCGTAGCCCTCGCCGCCGCCGCACTCCTCGCCGTCGGCGGGTGCTCCGCGAGCGACGGGGCAGGCGAGACCAGCGAGCACAGTGAACCCGCCGCAACAGCCCAGGGCACCTCCGATGCGCACGTGGCCGAGTTGGCGCAGGGCACCGAGCCGAAACGCGCCGCCGGAGGCGCCGCCAAGGCGGAACGGGACACCACCGGCCCCGCCATCATCAGCACCGGCACCGTCTCCTTGCGCAGCAAGGACGTCGACCGCACCCGCTTCGACGTCCAGGAGCAGGTCGACACCCTGGGCGGCAGCATCGGAGAGGAGGAGACCACCACCGACGACGAGGGCAAGGCGGCGACGAGTCGTCTGGTCGTGCGGGTCCCCCAGAAGCACTTCGACAAGGCGATGAAGGAGATCAGCGACCTGGCCCAGCTCGCCCGCGCCACCCGCAGCGAGGAGGACGTCACCACCCAGGTGATCGACAACGAGGTGCGGATCCGCGCCCAGGAGAAGAGCCTGAAGCGGATCGAGGTGCTGCTCGCGCAGGCCGACGACATCGCCCAGATCGTGCGGATCGAGTCCGAGCTCTCCACCCGTCAGGCCAACCTCGACTCCCTCAAGCAGCAACAGACCTGGCTCAAGGACCAGACCTCGATGTCGACCATCACGGTCAACATCGCGCACACCTCCACCCCTGAGGAGAAGGAGGACGAGGAGCACAGCGCCTTCGTCGGAGGACTGATCGGAGGCTGGGACGCCCTGTCCACGCTGGGCAGAGCAATGGCCGGCACCGTCGGTGCGCTACTCCCCTTCGCCGTGCTGGCCCTCCTTCTCGGATGGCCGTCCCGGCTGCTGTGGCGCCGGTTCAGGCGAGCGGGTAGGCCTGCACGAACTCCGTCAGCCGCTTGAGCTGGTCCGGGTCGGTGGTCGGGATGACACCGTGTCCGAGGTTGAAGATGTGGCCCTTGGCCGCCCGACCGGCCTCGATGATCTCGCCGGCCCGGGCCAGCATCACGTCAGTCGGAGCGAAGACCAGCGTCGGGTCCAGGTTGCCCTGCACGCCGCGATCCCCCACCCGCGCGATGCCGTCGGCCAACGGCGTACGCCAGTCGACGCCGACCACGTCGGCCCCGGCCTCGCCCATCAGCGTGAGCAGGTTGGAGGTGCCCACACCGAAGTGGATGCGGGGTACGCCGAGCGTCCCGGCCGCCTCGAGCACCCGGGTGGAGTGCGGCATCACGTGCTCGGTGTAGTCGGCCGGGGTCAGCGCGCCGGCCCAGGAGTCGAAGAGCTGGACGGCCGAGGCGCCAGCCGCGACCTGGACCTCGAGGTAGGCGGTCGCGATGCCGGCGATCTTGCGCATCAAGGCCTCCCACACCTCAGGTGCGCCGAACATCATCGCCTTGGTCTTCGCGTGCTCCTTGGACGGACCGCCCTCGACCAGGTAGGACGCCACGGTGAACGGGGCACCGGCGAAACCGATCAGCGGGGTGGCGCCGAGCTCGGCGACCAGGTTGCCCACGGCCTGGGTGATGTAGGGAACGTGCTCCGGGGTCAGGTCGGGGATGCGCTGCACGTCCTCGAGCGTGCGCACCGGCTCGGCCACGACGGGACCGACGCCCGGCTTGATCTCGAGGTCGACGCCGACGGCCTTGAGGGGCAGCACGATGTCGGAGAAGAAGATGGCCGCGTCCACGCCATAGCGGCGCACGGGCTGCAGGGTGATCTCGGTGATCAGGTCGGCGTTCATGCAGGACTCGAGCATCCCGATGCCCTCACGCACCTTGAGGTATTCCGGGAGCGAGCGTCCGGCCTGGCGCATGAACCAGACCGGCGTGTGCGGCACTGCCTCGCCGCGGGCGGCCTTGAGGAAGGCGGAGTCGTCGAGTCCGGGATTGCGCTGCATCGTGGTCACAAACCGAATCTTCGCAGGTCAGGCGGCGTGGCACACATCGGCGAGGGTCTCGAGCGCCGTACGCTGGCTGGCATGGTGGTCCGTCAAGAGACGCACCCCGGTTCTGGTGCGGGCTCACTGCCCGAGGGATTCCGGGTGGCAGTCGAGAGCATGAAGTCCGCCCGGTTGCGACCGGAGGTCTTCTGCGAGTCCATGCCGGCACCGCAGCGGATCGCCCCCCATGCCAGCGCCCTGAGTGCTGACGTCACTGTCGACGGCGAGGACGTCGGCACCGGCCGGATCATCCTGCTCCACGACCCTGCCGGCAACGACGCCTGGGCAGGCACCTTCCGGTTCGTCGTCTACGCCCGCGCCGAGATCGACCCCGAACTGATCACCGACCCCCTGCTCGGCGGCGTCGGCTGGTCCTGGCTGACCGAGGCCCTCGACGCGCACGGCGCCCAGTGCGTGGCACCTTCGGGCACCGTCACCTCGGTCTCCACCGAGAACTTCGGCTCCATGGAGGACGAGGCCGCCTCGGCCCAGATCGAGATCCGGGCCTCCTGGACGCCGGTCGGCCCCGACGACGGGAATTTCGACGTCTCGGCCCACGTGGAAGCGTGGGGAGAGCTGCTGTGCACCACGGTCGGCCTCGAGCCCGTGCCTGAGGGCGTGGCAGTGATGCCGAGCCGACGCGGTCAGCGCCAGTGACCGACCACGAGCCGCAGGACGCCCCGGAGACGGAGCCAGCCCCGGTCGAGCTGCTGACCCTCCGCGACGGTCTCACCCCGGTCGTGGAGACCGAGGCCGATCTCGCGAAGGTTGCCGAGCGCTTCGCCGCGGGCACCGGCCCGGTGGCGATCGACGCCGAGCGCGCCTCCGGCTATCGCTACTCCTCGCGCGCCTATCTGATCCAGCTCCGGCGCGAAGGCTCCGGCACGGCCCTGATCGACCCGATCCCCTTCGACAACCTGGACCCGCTCGCCGAGGCCCTCGAGGGCGTCGAGTGGATCCTGCATGCCGCGACCCAGGACCTGGCCTGCCTGGCCGAGGTCGGACTGCGCCCGGCCTCACTCTTCGACACCGAGCTGGCCGGTCGTCTGCTCGGCTATCCCCGAGTCGGACTCGCCACCCTGGTCGAGACCACCCTCGAACGTCGCCTCCGCAAGGAGCACTCGGCCGCGGATTGGTCCACGCGCCCGCTGCCGGAGTCCTGGCTGGAATATGCCGCCCTCGATGTCGAACCGCTGGTCGAGCTGCGCGAAGTGATGGCTGCCGAACTGGAAGAGGCAGGCAAGGCCGAATGGGCCCGGCAGGAGTTCGAGCACCTCCTCGACTTCACCCCGACCAAGCGCGCCGAGCCATGGCGACGTACCTCCCAGATGCACAAGGTCCGCAGCCGTCGTTCCCTGGCCGCCGTTCGCGAGCTGTGGCTGACCCGCGACCGGATCGCTCAGGAACGAGACGTGGCCGGCGGACGCCTGCTCCCGGACTCGGCGATCATCGAGGCCGCCTCCGCCATGCCGGAGAACCGCCGCACACTGTTGGCCCTCAAGGGCTTCAACGGGCGGGGTGCCTCGCGCCACTCCTCGGAGTGGATGCGGGCGATCGACCTCGCGCGCGAGGTTCCCGAGGCCGACCTGCCGGTGCGCACCCAGCGCGGCGACGGACCGCCCCCGCCGCGCGCGTGGGCGGAGAAGGACCCCGAGGCCGGCCGTCGACTGGCCCACTCGAAGGAGGCGATGGCCGCACTCTCCGAGAAGGTCAACGTCCCGGTCGAGAACCTGATGACCCCCGACCTGCTGCGTCGCGCACTGTGGGCGCCCCCGCACACCCGCGAGCCCGAAGCCCTGTTGGCCGCGATCGGCGAACAGCTGACCGCTGCCGGGGCTCGACCCTGGCAGGTCGAGCTGGTCGCCCCAGTGGTGACCGAGGCGGTGCTGGTCGGTGCGGTTGAGCCCGACGAGTCCACCGAAGAGGACGCACCCGTCACCTCTGAGGACTGAGGCCGGTCACGGGGTGGGAGAGGGAGTGACCTTCTCCTCGTCGCGGATGACCAGCTCTGCCACCACGGGCGCCGAGAGCTCGTCGATGCGCTGGGTCAGCGTCTCAAGGTCGAGAACGGGCGCATAGAACAGCCGTTTGATGGAGGGCTCGACCGCTGCCTCGAGCTCCTGCATCGACTCCAGGAGCGGCGGCATCACGATGTCGCGGATCGAGGCGTTGAAGACCTCAGCGTTGGCGGGCTGCTGCGTGGGCTGCAGGAAAGCCTCACCCTCAGCGACCTCGTTGTTCGCCGGCACCAGATAACCGGCCTTGGCCACCTCGGCAACAGAGTCTGCGGAGACCGCGTGCGCGATCAGGTCGGCAGCGGCTGACTCGCTGACCGGGTCGACTCCCATGCACAGCCCGCTCACGTCACCGACGCTGGTCTCGGTGTCGAGGGTCGGCATCGGCATCACGTCGAAGTTGAGTCCCTCGGTGTTGCGCAGCGACGGCACCAGGTTGCGGTAGCCGGCGATCATCGCGAGCTTGCCCTCCTTGAACATCTCAAGGGCGGGCTGCTTCTCCACGTCGGCCTGGCTGGGGCTGAGCTGGTCGGTGCGCAGGACGTCGAGGGTGCGGGTAAGCGCGTCCTGGCTCTCGTCGCTGGAGAGCGCCAGGGTGGTCGGCTTCACCGAGTCGTCGAAGAGCTTCCCGCCACCGGAATAGATGAACGGGGCCAGACCCTCGAGCGACGGCTCGATGTAGACGCCCTTGACACCCTGGGTGGTCGAGGCCCAGGTGGCTGCGGCGGCGAACTGGTCGAGCGTCCACTCCGAGGCGTGCTCCAGGCCGTCGGGGATCTCGGGTACGTCGAGGTCCTCGGCGGCCATCGCGTCGAAGTCGATCAGGTCGGTGTTGTAGTAGATGACCATCGGCGAGACGCCGTAGGGCATGCACTGCAGGTGGTTGTCGAAGGAGAACGCCTGGATCGCGTCGCGCTTGTAGAGGTCGCTGAAGTCGACACCGCGGGAGTCGAGGAGCTCGTCGAGCGGCTGGTTCTTCGCATCGGCGGCGACCTGGGCGATGTCGCGCTGGGAGAGCAGGTAGACGTCCGGCGGGTCGTCGCCGGTGATGGCGGTGAGCACGTCCTCGCTGTCGGTGGCGGCCTCGAGGGTGACCTTGACGGTCTTGTTCTCCTCGTTGAAGGTGTCGACCATCGACTGCATGCCGGCGACCTCTTCCTTGGGGCCGTAGGCCAGGAAGGTCAGCGCGACCGGGTTGTTCACCGAACCGGTGGGATCGATCTTGGGTGGCTTCGCGTCGGTGTCACACGCACCGGCCAGCAACGCCACCATGGCCATGCCGCACGCCAGAGTTGCGCGTTTCCTCACGATCGAATGCCCTTCTTAGCCGGTCTGGTTGCGGACACGATATCGGTTGGTCGTGAGCCACCCGCCGTTGCCGGTCCCGGTGGCGCGGCGTGGGACGCACCTCGCGGTCCGCGTGCGCCCATAGTCTTGGGCCATGTCTTCGCCGCTTGCGACTCGTCGTGCTCACCCGCTGCCCCTCGCCCTGGCCGGTCTCGGCCTCGCCGCACTCCTCACCGGGTGTGGTGAATACACCGGCGAGGAGCCCTCCAACGTGGCCAGCGACCCCTCTGCGACCGCGTCGCCCTCCGAGTCGCCCTCTGAGTCCCCCACCGCGAGCGAGTCCCCCTCCCAGTCGCCCACTGCCTCCGAGTCCGCCACCGCCTCGGGTCCGGAGGGGATGCTGCTCACCGCCGAGGAGATGCCCGGGCTCAGCGACGCGACCACGTGGACGGAAGAGTCCACCGAACCCCAGGGCCTCGAGGCCGACGGCTCCAGTGCCGTCGGCGCCTGCCAGCTGACCCCGCTGCACGACATCGGCGCGACCGAGGCGATCCAGCGCACGTTCAGTGGTCCCGAGGGCGCCACCGCGACCCAGGTCATCGCCACCCTCGCCGACGACAAGTCGGTGCGCCAGACCCACCAGGTGCTGGTCAGCTGGCACGACAAGTGCGAGTCCACGATCGAGGGATCCTCGGTCACCGAGCTCGAGGAAGTCACCGTGCCCACCGGCACGGCCGAGTCCTATGTCGTCTCCTACGGCTCCGACGCCGAAGCGTCCACCTGGGAGAGCGTCGCGATCAACGTGAGCGGCACCCACATCTCGCTGGTCGTGATCGAGAACCAGGGAATGGACTACAACTACGAGAAGGACAAGACTCCGGCAGTCCTGGCCGCGAAGGCCGTCGCCGACAAGCTCTCCTAGCCGACATCGCGGTCCCTGCGGCGCAAGTGCGCATGGCTGCGGTCGTAGGCTGAGGCGATGACCAAGCGTTCCCACCACCGGCCGTCCCCACAGGGCGGTGAGTTCTTCGACGCGCTGATCGGTGCACAGGACCCCGCGCTCGTGGCCGAGGCCGCGGACCGGGCTGCGACGCTGCTGGTCCGGGGCGCCTCGAGCAGCGACGACGCACGGGTCGCCGAGCGCCTGCTCACCCTCGCCGACGACGAAGGCCTCGAGACCCTGGCCGAGCTGTGGTCCGGGGCCTCGCCGGACTCCCTGGCCGGGTGCCTGTGGCGCCTCTACGTGCTGCGGTCCTGGGTGTACGCCGATCCCGAGCTCGCCGCTCGCCAGTTCGAGGCAGGTCGCGGCAACGCCGAGGTCGCCCGCGTGGTGGCCGGTGTGGCCGACCCGCCCGGACCCGACCAGGTGCGGGCGATGATCGACGCCGTCCTGCGCGGCGTCGCCGACGGCGACTTTGCCGACGTCGTGCTCAGGGCGGCCGCGTTCAGCCGCGTGGTGGCCGTCGGACGCGCCCACCTCGGCGCCACCGACGCCAAGGCGATGCTGGTGCTGTCCGAGCAGTTCGAGGTCGCCGCGCACCTCGAGCTCGACCACGCACTGGCCTGATCGCGACACTGTCCCCGTGCGCTTGTCCGGGCGATCTGTCGGACTACACTTGCTCGCGTACGCCGGACCGCGGCAGCCCCGGGTCCCAAAATTAGCCGCTACGAGCGGCCACGCGCCGTGAGGCGCTCCCGGTCCGGCGTGCATCATCTTCGGCTTAGTGTGGGTCCCATGGACCACGCCCCAGTGCCGCAGCACGCGCCCGAAGTCGACGGAGAGCCGGATCCCGGTGAGGTCGTGTGGGGGTGGGTCCCCTATGAGGACGACCCGGCCCAGGGCAAGGACCGGCCGGTGCTGCTGCTGGCGCGCGACGGCGATCACTGGCTCGCCCTCCAGCTCACCTCGAAGGACCACGACTTCGACGAGAGCCAAGAAGCCCGGGCAGGGCGGTTCTGGATGGACATCGGCAGCGGCGCCTGGGACTCCAAGGGGCGTCCCAGCGAGGTGCGCCTCAACCGGCTGCTCCGCCTTCCCGACAGCGGACTGAGGCGCGAGGGCGGTCCGGTGTCGCGGGAGATCTTCGACGCGGTGCTGGTCGCGGCGCGCGAACACCTCGACCTGGGGTGAGGCTCAGGCCAGCGCCTTGCGGATCCGGGCGTCGCTGACCGTCTGCGCGGTGCCGAGCTGCTGGGCCCACAGCGAGACCCTGAACTCCTCCAGCATCCAGCGCACCTGCCGCAGGGACTCACCGGGCGGCCGGCCCTCCGGAAGCGCTGCGAGCCGGTGCAGGAAGGCCTCCTGCAGGTCACCGATCTGGTCCATCAGCTGGCGGTCCCGGCCCAGCTGCGACTCGAGCTGCGCGCGTCGACGATCGATCGCCGCGAGATAGCGCGGGAACTCACGCAGCTGCCGCGGTCCTGCCTCGGAGACGAACCCGCGCCGCACCAGGCGGTCGAGCTGTCCTCGCATGTCGCTCAGCGCCGAGAGCGTGGACATGTCCGTGCGTCCGCTGAGCACCTTGTCGGTGCCTCGCCAGGCCTGGAGCACCTTGAACACGTCGGTGAGCACGCCGCGGACCCTGGGCGCCAGGTCGACCCGGACGGCGGCGACGAGCGCGTCGAAGGCCGCCTCGTCGCGCACCGGTGGGCGGTTGTCCACGGCCTCCCCCAGCACGGCGAGCAGGCAGTCCTCGAGCAGCTCGGCCACCGTCGGATAGGGAGACCCTGCCAGCGAGAGCTTGTCGGTGTTGCTCAGCTGGTCGAGCAGCTCCTTGACCACGTCGCGCCGCTCGGACAGTGCCAACAGCAGCAGACGGCGTACGCCGAGACGGTGCCGGGCCGCCTGCTCGTCGGCCGAGCCGAAGACCTGCAGGCCCACGGTCTCGCCCTCGTCGACCAGCGCCGGGAAGCCCCGCACCTCGTGGCCGGCGCGGACCTGGGTGAAGGAGGACTCGATCACCCCGAACGTCCACCGGGTCTGCCCGGTGACGGTGATCCCGGATTCGGCCGCGGCCTCGGCCATCGCGGCGGCGAACTTCGGCCTCAGCGGTGCCTTGAGCGCCTCCAGGTCCTTGCCCCTGCCCTGCTCGCGACCGGTCTCGTCAACGACCCGGAAGGTCGGCTGCAGGTGCGAGGGCACCTTGGACCAGTCCCAGGCCTCTCTGGGTACGACGACGCCGGTCGTGGAGCGCAGCCACCGCTCCAGGGCGTCGAGCAGGGACTCGTCACCGGGCGGGACGGCCGCCAGGAACTCACGGGCCTTGTTTGGGGCGGGCACGAAGTTGACCCGCAGGTTCTTCGGCAGGCTCCGGATCAGGTTGGTGACCAGCTCCTCGCGCAGGCCCGGCACGTTCCAGGAGAACTGGTCGCTCTCGACCCGGTTCAGCGTCGAGACCGGCACGTCGATGGTGAGCCCGTCGTCGGCCGCACCCGGATCGAAGTTGTAGCCGATGGTGAAGGTCAGGCCCTCGCCCTGCCACAGCTCGGGATAGTCGGTGGCCCGCACCTCCTCGGCGGTGTCGTGGGTGAGCATCTCCGGGTCGAAGGTGAGGAGGTTGCCGTTCTTGCGGCGCTGCTCCTTCCACCACGAGTTGAAGTGCGCACCACTGACCACCTCGGCGCCGACGCGGGCGTCATAGAAGTCGAAGAGCGTGTGCTCGTCGACCACGATGTCGCGGCGCCGGGCCCGGTGCTCCAGCTCCTCGGCCTCGGCCAGCAGCTGCTGGTTCTTGATGTGGAACTTGTGCCGGCCCGACTCCAGCTCCGGCCACTCCCCGTGCACCAGCGCGTGCCGGATGAACAGCTCGCGGCACAGCTCCGGGTCGACGCGCGCATAGTTCACCAGGCGGTCGGCGACCAGTGGCACGCCATAGAGCAGCACCTTCTCGTGTGCCATCACCGCACCACGCTTGGCCGACCAGTGCGGCTCGGACCAGTTGCGCTTGACCAGGTGTGCACCGAGTCGTTCGGCCCACTCGGGGTTGATCGCCGCGTTCTGGCGCGCCCAGAGCCGGCCGGTCTCGACCAGCTCGGCGCTCATCAGGAACTCGGGGTTCTTGCGGGCCAGGCCGGAGCCGGGGAAGATCGCGAAGCGCGCGCCCCTGGCCCCGAGATATTCGCGGGGGCCACGACGCTCGGGCTTCTTCCCCTTCGCCGCCGGCTCGCGCTCCTCGAGTGCCCCGATGTGCGAGAGCAGGCCGGACAACAACGCCTGGTGGATGCCGTCGGCGTCGGGCTGGTCGGCAGGGTGACCGATCTCGAGCTTCATCTCCTTGCAGACCTGCCGCAGCTGTGACTCGAAGTCCTGCCACTCGCGCACTCGCAGGTAGTTGAGGAACTCGGCCTTGCACATCCTGCGGAACGCGCTCGAGGAGCGTTCCTTCTGCTCCTTCTTCAGGTGCCGCCACAGGTTCAGCAGCGTCATGAAGTCGGAGGTCGGGTCCTTGAAGCGGGCATGCAGCTGATCGGCCTGGGCGCGGAACTCCTCGGGCCGCTCACGCGGGTCCTGCAGTGAAAGGGCAGCCGCGACGACGATCACCTCGCGGACACAGCCCAGCCGCTCTGCCTCCAGCACCATCCGGCCCAGACGGGGGTCGATCGGCATCCGTGCCAAGCGCCGGCCGAGTCGGGTCAGGCCCGGACGCGCGGGTCCCTTGCGGGGACCCGGACGCCCGGGGTCATTCGAGGCCCCGAACGCGCCCAGCTCCTCGAGCAGCTGGGTGCCTGCGGAGATGTTGCGCTTGTCGGGCGGTTCCACGAACCCGAACCGCGCCACGTCCCCCAGCCCGAGCGAGGCCATCTGCAAGATCACCGAGGCCAGGTTGGTGCGCAGGATCTCCGGCTCGGTGAACTCGGGGCGCGACTCGAAGTCCTCTTCCGAGTAGAGCCGGATCGCGATGCCGGCCTCGACCCGCCCGCACCGTCCGGAGCGCTGGTTGGCGGACGCCTGGGAGATCGGCTCGATCGGGAGCCGCTGCACCTTGGTGCGTGCCGAGTAGCGGGAGATGCGCGCCAGACCGGAGTCCACGACGTACCTGATCCCGGGGACGGTCAGCGAGGTCTCGGCGACGTTGGTGGCCAGGACGACGCGTCGGCCGCGTCCGGCCTTCGGGGACTCGAAGACCCGGTGCTGCTCCGCGGCCGAGAGCCGCGAGTAGAGCGGGACCACGTCGAGCTTGTTGCGCAGGTTGAGGTCGTTGAGGGCATCGGCGGTGTCTCGGATCTCGCGCTCGCCGGGCAGGAAGACCAGGATGTCGCCGGGGCCCTCGCCGGAGAGCTCGCGCACCGCGTCGGCGATGGCCTCGGTCTGGTCGCGGGTGACGACCTCGCCGTCCTCGTCGCTGTCGGGCAGCTCCACCAGCGGGCGGTAGCGGACCTCGACCGGATAGGTGCGCCCGGAGACCTCGATGATGGGTGCGGGCTTGCCGCGGCTGTCGGCGAAGTGCGCGGCGAACCGCTCGGGATCGATCGTCGCGGAGGTGATGATCAGCTTCAGGTCCGGGCGCTTGGGCAAGAGCTGCTTGAGGTAGCCGAGGATGAAGTCGATGTTGAGGCTGCGTTCGTGGGCCTCGTCGATGATCAGGGTGTCGTACTTCTTCAGCAGCCGGTCGCGCTGCAGCTCGGCGAGCAGGATGCCGTCGGTCATCAGCTTGACCCGGGAGCTGCGCGAGGTGCGGTCGGTGAACCGGACCTGGTAGCCGATCACGTCGCCCAGCTCGGTCTCGAGCTCCTCTGCGATCCGTTCGGCGACCGAGCGGGCGGCGATCCGCCGGGGCTGGGTGTGGCCGATCAGCTTGCCGTCGCGCCCACCCTGTCCCCCTCCCTGTCCCCGTCCGAGCTCCAGGCAGATCTTGGGCAGCTGGGTGGTCTTTCCGGAGCCCGTCTCGCCGGCGACGATGACGACCTGGTGGTCGCGGATGGCGTCGGCGATGTCGTCTCGCCGGGCGCTGACCGGGAGGTCGGGATAGCTGATCTTCAAGGATGCGTTCACAACGTGGCCATTCTTCCCCACGCACCAACCCCTTTTCCGTCCGAGGGGTAGGTCGGCGGTGAGCCTCAGCCGACCGCAGCGACCAGAGCCGGCAGCGAGGAACTCATTGCCCGGACCACTTCCTCGCGCGTGACGCCGGCGGGTTCGCGCGCCCAGCCCAGCGCCAGGTCCTCGGCATAGGCGGACCACGCGTGCACGATCAATCGGGTCCCGGCGGTGTCCGGAAGGAGCATGTCGTCGTCCTCGATGAAGAGCCGCTCGGTGAGAGCTGAGCGGGCCTCCTCATAGATCTCGCGCAGCTGGGCGTTGCCACCGGCGGCACCCCGGACGAGCGAGAGATAGCCCTCGTAGTTCGCCACCACGTAGTCGAGGTAGGACTCCATCGAGACCAGCAGCCTGGTCAGCGAATCCCCTTCGGCGGGCGGCGCAGTCATCGCGATCAGGTCGTCGGCGGCACGGCGTACGACGGCCACGTGGAAGTCCTGCTTGTTGCCGAAGTAGTGGTAGAGCAACCCTCGGGAGATCCCGGCCTCCTCGGCGAGCATCTCGATGGAGATCTCGTCGAGCGAGCGGGTGGCCAGCAGGGAGACCCCCAGCTCGAGCAGCTGCTCGCGACGGCTTTCCGGGCTCATGCGGACGCGAGGGGAGCTGGCCATGTCGGCCATCCTAGTGAATTTCTGTCAACAGACTATTGACGCTGATTCAATAGCCCCCTAGCGTGAGTCCATGGCCCACGCGCTCGGCTCATGCCGACGTCGGGCCGCTCGGGTCACGACGACCACGCACCGACTCCAGGAGGTCCACGGATGAAGACGCTCAACGACAAGGTCGTGGTGATCACCGGCGCCGGATCCGGCATCGGCCGGGCCCTCGCCCTCAACGCCGCCGGCAAGGGCGCACTGCTCGCACTCTCCGACGTCGACGAGTCCGGTCTTGCCGAGACCGTGGACCTGGTCAAGAACGCCGGCGCCCGTGAAGTGCGCTCGGACCGCGTCGACGTGGCCGACCGCGCTGCGATGACGGCGTACGCCGCCTCGGTGGCCGACCAGTTCGGCCGCGTCAACGTGGTGGTCAACAACGCCGGAGTTGCCCTGGCCGGCAACTTCGAGGAGATGGACTATGCCGACATGGAGTGGATCGTCGGCATCAACTTCTGGGGCGTCATCCACGGCACCAAGGAGTTCCTGCCCCACCTGATCGCCTCGGGTGACGGCCACATCGTGAACCTGTCGAGCCTCTTCGGCCTGCTCTCCATCCCCGGGCAGAGCGCCTACAACGCGACGAAGTACGCCGTCCGCGGCTTCAGCGAGGCCGTCCGCGAGGAGTTGCTGATCGCCGGACACCCGGTGGGCGTGACCGTCGTGCACCCCGGCGGCATCAAGACCGCCATCGCCCGCAACGCCCGGGTCACCAGCAGCGAGGACCAGGCCGAGACCGCCAAGGTCTTCGACAAGAAGCTCGCCCGGATGACCCCGGACAAGGCGGCCGCGATCATCGTCGACGGCATGCTCGCCGGCAAGCCGCGTGTGCTGGTCGGGATCGACGCCCACCTGCTGCACAACTGGGCAAAGTTCACCGGTGCCCGCTATCAGGACATCGTCGCCAAGCTGGCCGGACGAATGCTACCGAAGAAGCGCGCCTGACTCTGGCACTGTGGCTCCCATGCAGCTCGGGACGCCGGTGATCATCGCGATGACCAAGTGGGGCGATCGGCCGCACTGGACCTACTCCGCCCGCTATCTCGGTAGCGACGAGCACGGTGACTGGGTCGGCGTCACAGCCGGCACCCTGATGTCGCGCCCGGGTGCCGAGCTGCTCGCACCGCTCCCCCAGGTCTGCCTGGCGCCGACGCTCGGCGCACCGGAGGTGAGTGGATGGTTCGCGACCTTCCACACCCGCTCGGCCCCCGGCGCCGGTGCCGGTGCTGATGCCGGGAGGGAGCCCTCCTTCCCGGTCGAGGTCTATGTCGACATCGCGACGCAGCCGGTCTGGGACGGCACCACGATCCGCGCGATCGACCTCGACCTGGACGTGATCCGTGGCTTCAGCCGCCGAGTGTGGATCGACGACGAGGACGAGTTCGCCGAGCATCGCGTCGCCTTCGACTATCCGTCAGCGACCATCGACCTGGCCCTGGCCAACTGCGAGGCGGTGCACCGCGCGGTGTCTGACCACGCCGCCCCCTATGACGAGGCGACGCCGGCACGGTGGGCCGAGGTGCTGGCCGCACTGGACTGAGTCAGCCGGTCGCGGTTGGGGCTCCCCGCCGGTCGCGTGGATGGGGTCAGAGACTGTCGCGCAACTCGCCGACCACGGAGTCGACGACAGCGACCAGGTCACCACCGGTCTCGGCGGCGACGGCGCGCTGGCGTTGGTAGGACGCCCCGCGCCGCGGGATCTCGGCGACCGAGCGGAGCTCCTCGACGCAGTCGAGCCGGCGCGCCACCGGCTCCAGGCGCTCAAGCAGGTCGTCGAGGTCGTCGGTGATCAGTCGCTCGTTCGACGCGGAGTCGAGGATGATGATCGCGTCGAGGCCATAGCGGGCCGCACGCCACTTGTTCTCCTGGACGTGCCACGGCGGCATCGAGGGCAGCGTTTCGCCGGCGCTGAGCCGGGTGTCGAGGTCGACGACCAGGCAGTGCATCAGCGCGACCAGGGCACTCATCTCGTGCAGGGTCGAGACCCCGTCGGCGACGCGGTTCTCGATGGTGCCCAGCTTCGCGGCAGGACGGATGTCCCACCGGATCTCCGACAGCTCGTCGACCACACCGGTGGTCAGCTGGTCGTGCGCGAACGCCTCGAACTCCGACCACTTCTCGAACTGGAAGGGCAGCCCGGCGGTCGGCAGCTGCTGGAACATCAACGCCCGGTTCGACGCATAGCCGGTGTCCGTGCCGGCCCAGACCGGGGACGAGGCCGAGAGCGCCTGGATGTGCGGATATTGGTTGAGCAGTGAGGAGATGATCGGCATCACCCGTGACTGCTCGGGGACCCCGACGTGCACGTGCACGCCCCAGATCAACATCTGGCGCCCCCACCACTGGGTGCGGTTGATCAGCTCCTGATAGCGGTGTCCCTCGGTCAGCTGCTGGGCCGACCAGTTCGCGAACGGGTGAGTTCCCGCTCCGAACAGGTCGACGCCGAGCGCGTCCGCGGCGGGCAGCACCACGTCCAGGGTCCCGCGCAGGTCGGCCATCGCCTCGCCGACGGAACCGCAGACCCCGGTCACCACCTCGACGGTGTTGCGCAGCAGCTCCTTGTGCAGCTTGTCCTGATGGGGCAGGTCCGGGCCCACCGCGGCGAACAGGTCCGCTGCGGAGTTGGTCAGGTCCCGCGTCTTCTTGTCCACGAGCGCGAACTCCCACTCGACCCCGAGGGTCGGACGAGGAGAGCCGCGGAAGTCGATGCGCACGGGACCAGCGTTCCACATCGAAGAGGACATGGGACCATTCACACATGGCAGATTCACCCGAGGTTGCTCACGTCGTCGACCTCAGCCTGAGGATCGGCGAGATGCTGCTCTCCTCGGGGGCAGGAGCAGCGGACGTCACGGCCACCATGCACTCGGTCGCCTTCCACATGGGTCTGCGCAACCCGATCGTGGACGTGACCTTCACCAGCATGTCGATGAGCTATCAGTCCGACGAGGACGTGCCGCTCGTGATGATCCGCCAGGTCAAGGAACGCGACATCGACTATGAGGACCTCTCCCGGGTCGACCAGCTGGTCCGCGACATCCTGGCCGACCGCGTCAGCCTCGCCGAGGCCCGCACCGTGGTCGCCCGGCTCAGCTCCTCGGGGCACCACCGCAATCGTTGGCTGGTCACCGCCGCCCTCGGTCTGATGGCGGGCGGGGTGGCCCTGATGCTCGGTGGGAACCCGCAGGTGTGCGGCATCGCGTTCCTGGCCGCGGCCAGCATCGACCGGCTGCAGAAATACATGGCGACCTTCCGGTTGCCGATGTTCTACCTGCAGGTCGCCGGTGGCGCGTTGGCCACCAGCTTCGCGGTCGCTGCTGCCGCCGCCGACATCGACGTGGATCCCTCCAAGGTGGTCACCGCCAACATCATCCTGCTGCTCTCCGGCATCGGCTTCATGGGTGGACTGCAGGACGCGCTGACCGGCTTCTACGTCACCGCCGGGGCCCGGATGACCGAAGCCTTCCTCTCGACGGCCGGCATCATCGCCGGTGTCAGTGGTGGCCTGACCCTGGGCACCGTGCTGGGCGTGAGCGTCGGGCAGTTCGAGCCCGGCGCCTCCGACCTGGCCACGGTGGCGGTCACCGGCCTCGGCGCAGCGATCTGTGCAGCGGCCTTCGCCTTCGCCTCCTACTCCCCCAAGCGCGTCCTGGTCCCGATCGGGCTGGTCGCCTGGTTCGCCATCGTGATCGCGACCTACATCGAGCAGGCGGGCTTCGGCCGCACCTGGGCGGTCGCCAGCGCGGCGTTCTTCATCGGGCTGGTCGCCTATGGCGTCAGTGGGCGGGTCCGGGTGCCGCCGCTGGTCATCGTCGTGTCGACGATGGTGCCCCTGCTCCCCGGCCTGTCCATCTATCGCGGACTGTCCCTGCTCTCCGAGGGCGAGCACGTCGGCCAAGGTCTGCTGGCCGTCATGACCGCCGCGTCCGTGGCGATCGCTCTGGCCAGTGGGGTGATCCTGGGCGAGTACGTCGCGCAGCCGGTGCGACGTGAAGCGCGCAAGATGGAGAAGCGGTTGGCAGGACCGCGGTTGGTCGGCCCGCTCCGCGCCCGCGCCAAGCGCTGATCCACCCCTGCCGACCTCCCCCGCCCGATCGGTCGCCGTCTCAGTCGTGCTGAGCGGCGATGTAGGCGTAGCGCAGTGCGGTCTTCATCCGCCTGAGCTCGCGGTACCAGACCCGGACCTCGGCATTGCAGCGAACCCGTTGGACCTTGGTGTCGTGTTCGGCGCACTCCGCCTTCGCCTCCGAGTCCGTCGGCGGGAAGATCGAGCTCCCGTCGTAGTAGTAGATGCCGAAGCCGTTGGCCGCGTCCCCCTCCACCGCGATGATCGTCTTGGCCGGCGGCGTCCACTGCGCCGGCTCGTCGGCGTTCGATCCGCTCATCGACACCATGAATGCTGCTCCCACCAGAAGGCCGATCACCAAGGACAGGCCGTGCTTGATCCGAGACATGCTCTTCTCCCGACTCCGGGGCCGGTTGATCCGGCCATACGGCAGGAAACGTAGGTGGGCGGGACCGGGGCTCGCCGGCGCCAGGGCACCACCTGTGGAGAACCCGCCCGCCGAAGCGCCCTGTGCACGAAATCCGGCCCTCCCGGCGCCGTAACCGGTGGTGATGCCGGACGTTCACCGTCTGTGGAGCCTCTCGACATCGAGACGCTGCCGCGCAAGGATCAACAGCGGCACGTCGAACATCGACGTACGCAGGGACACCCGGAGGGGGCAGCACGAGTGGCAACGCCGATCGACCCGACATCAACCGCGTTCCTGGTGGCAGAGAACCGGAGCATGCCGATGCATGTCGGGGGGCTGCAGCTCTTCGAACGTCCCGAGGGGGCGGGAACGCACTACGCCGCACAGCTCTATGAGCAGTTGAGCGCCCCGCAGGAGATCGCCCCGCTCTTCCTCAAGCACCCACGTCGCACCCTGGCCGGGCTCGGCAACTACGTGTGGGCCGAGGACGAGCTCTTCGACATCGAGCACCACGTCCGGCACAGCGCACTCCCCGAACCCGGTCGGATCCGGGAGCTCCTCGATCTCTGCTCGCGCCTGCACGGCACCCGGATGGCGCGTGAGCGGCCGCTGTGGGAGGCCCACGTCATCGAGGGCCTCAACGACGGCAGGATCGCGCTCTACACCAAGGTGCACCACTCCCTCGTCGACGGTGTCTCCTCGATGCGGCTGCTGCAGAGCGTCCTGAGCAGCGACCCCGACGAACGCGACATGCCGGCACCCTGGGCAGCCCGTCCGAGGCCCGCCTCGACCGCACTCCAGACCCAGGCAGAGGCCAACCGCAACCTGGCCGACCTGCCGGCCAAGGCGTACCGCACGGCACTCGGCCTCAGCTTCGAGGCCGCCGGGATGCCGTCGGCGCTGCTGCGCACCATCAACGCCGGCGTGCGCAACGAGACCAGCGCGCTCTCGCTGCACGCACCGCGGATGCTGTTCAACCAGTCCATCACCGGCTCCCGACGGTTCGCGGCGCAGGACTGGCCCGTCGAGCGGATGCGTGCCATCGGCAAGGCCACCGGCACCACCATCAACGACGTGGTCCTGGCCATGTGCAGTGGGGCGATGCGCAGCTATCTCGAGGAGATGGGCGAGCTGCCGGACACGTCGATGGTCTCCATGGTCCCGGTCGGCCTCAACGCCAAGCAGGCCCAGACCGCCTCGGCGGAGGGCGGCAACGCGATCGGGGTGGTGATGGTCAAGCTCGGCACCGACCTGCCCGACCCGGCGGATCGGCTCAAGAGCATCCACCGGTCGATGCTCGAGGGCAAGCGCGCCCTCAGCGCGATGACCTCCACCCAGATCCTGGCGATGAGCGCGATCGGGATGGCACCGGCCCTGCTGACGCCGATGCTGAGGATGCAGGGCATCGTGCGGCCGCCGTTCAACCTGATCATTTCCAACGTCCCTGGCCCGCGTAGCACGCAATACTTCAACGGCGCCAAGCTCGTCGGGATGTATCCCCTCTCGATCCCGATCCACGGGATGGCACTCAACATCACCTGCACGTCCTACAACGGCCAGATGGGCTTCGGCCTCACCGGCTGCCGGCGCACGGTCCCCCACCTGCAGCGCCTGCTCACCCACCTCGATGACGAACTCGCCGCACTGGAGAAGGCCGCGGGGGTCTGAGTCCCCTCAGAACCCCTGGGTGTTGTTGCCGGGGTTCGGGTCGACGTGACCGACAGCAGTCACGGCGGCGGTGCCAGTCATCGTGATTCCGAAGACGTCAAGTGACAGCGCCGGCGCCGGCGCATCCGCTGTGTACTCATAGCTGCAGGTGATCGTGGTTCCTGCCGGGAAGAAGTACGGCGTGCCGGCACCCACTGTGCCACCACCGGGCTCGCGGCAGGCCCAGCCCTGCCCGGACGCCGAGTTCAGGCCGAACTCATCATCGAAGGTGAACGCAAGGTCCACCACCACCCCGACCAGGCTCGAGCCAGACGTCACGTTGATGCCGGTAACCAGGTTCCATTCAGCCAGCAGGCCACCCCCTGTCTTGGTCACCCCGGACACGCCGAAGTCGTAGACAGGTTCGGGCTCGGGTTCCCACCCCGGCCCCGGCGCCGGTTCGGGCTCGGGCTCGGGCTCGGGCTCGGGTTCAACCACCGGCATCGGTTCGGGCTCAGGCGTCGGTGTCGGCGCGGGGGTCGGTGTCGGTGTCGGTGTCGGCGCGGGCGAAGGTCCGAGGTCAGCAGCCACGGGCTCGACATCCCGAACGGTCACGAGCGGCGGGAGCTCTTCCTCCTCGTCCTCGGCAGGCTGGGGCGACACGTCGGGCACACCACGTAGTGGCGGAAGGATCGACGCGGGAATCTTCTCGGCCAGTGGGGCGACGGACTCGTCGCGCACCACGAAGTAGCCCGGCACGGCAGCGGTCAGGACCAGGACGACCCCGAGGCCCAGCTTGACCTGCATGCTGAGGCGCCCCAACCAGCCTCCCAACTGACCCGCGAACCCGCCCATCAGGCCACCCGGAGCACCGGCCCCACCAGGAGCCGAGGTTGCCCCCCGATCGACCGCTCCGTGCGACGGCTGACCAGCCGTGGTTCCGTCTCGCGCCGCCGCAGCCGCGAACCCGAGCGCAGCCAGCCCACCAGCCGCCACGGTCCCGCCGACCGCACCGGCGGACAGCGAAGAGCCATGGGCGATGGGGCCGGAGCCGTCTGGTGACCCGCCGTCGCCTGAGGTCGCCGTACCGGAAAACTTCGCACCGCCGACCAATACGAGCGGCCAGAACAGGATGCCGATCTTGCGGTTGACCTGCTCCAGTTCATTGCAGGCACGCTGACAGTCCGGGCATCCGCCCAGATGCAGGCGGACCTTCCCGCTGCTACGCGGCGAGAGCTCCTCGCGGACATACTGGCTGAGCCTGTCCAGGGTCCACGTGCAGCCACTAGCACCGGTGGCAGGCAGGTGCTGGTCGAGATAGGCCTGACGCAGTCCCTCCCGTGCACGGTAGGCGAGCGAGGAGACAGCGGCCGCGGTCATTCCCGTCCCTGCCGCGACCTCGGCCGGCTTGCGCCCCTCGATCTCGAGTTGCCACAACACCTGTTGCCACTGTGCCGACAGGGTCGCGAAGGCACTGCTCGCCCGTTCCCCGTCGACACCGGAAATTGCCTGCTCGTCCTCGACGACCTCGCTCTCGAGCACCCACGGCTGGTTCGAGGCCGCCCGCTCGATGCTCTGACGTCGCGCGTTGGATCGGTGCACATTGCGCAGGCAGGCGAAGAGGTAGGACCGGAAGTCACTGCTCGGGCCACCACCGGCAGCGGTCTGGGTCAGGACACGGGCGAACGCATCGGCGACGAGTTCATCGGCATCGCCGTCCTGGGCCAGGGCACGAGCCATCCCTCGCGCGGAGGAGAGGTGACGTTCATAGAGCTGGGTGTACGCCGCATGGTCACCGGCGCGAACGCGCTCGACCAGGTCGTGGTCCGCGGGTGAGCCCTGCGGATCCGTGGCGGATATGGACATCTCTCGAGGCTCCTGGAGTCAGTCGACGTGCCTGCGTCGCGACGTCACGCCTCGCGCCCAGACAGGAACGACCGCTGCTCCCCACCGCAACCGTTGCCAGCGTCAAGTATGTGCGTTCGTTGTACATGCCACCGGCAAACACTCTGTGATCTGAGTCACAAATGTGTTTTCACCGTCAGATCCGTACGGCTCCCGGCTCTTGTTCTCCGACTTGGTCCACAACTCGGGAGGACGCACACCGCGTCCCCACCAGATGACAGGAGCAGAACGTGCACATGTCCACCGACCCGGCGGTCGCCTCGACCCCGAGCCGACCCACCACGTGTCCGGCCAGCGGAGGCAGCCGATGAACGCCGCACCGAACGCATCAGCATCGATCCTGCGGGCTCGCAGTCATGGCAGCCAGAGCAGTCCGGGCATCGGGACCCGTACGGCCGGAGGAAGCACAGTCATCAAGCGCGGTCCCGCGCCTCTCCAAGGGCACCAGGTCCGAGCACCCGAACCCCCGCGCCAGCTGCCGCCGTCGCAGGACAACGTCGTCCCGATCGGGCTGCACGCCCGGTCCCGGATGCTCGCCGCCCCGACAGACGCAGAACTGCTCGCCCGTTGCCGGCAGGCCGACTCGGATGCCTGGGACCTGCTCGTCTCCCGATACGAGCGGCTCATCTATTCAGTCGCCATGCGCAACGGGGTGACACCCGAAGACGCTGCAGACATCACGCAGACCACTTTCGTGGCTCTGATCGACTCTCTCGACCGGATCCAGGACGAGACCCGTCTCGCCTCGTGGTTGATGACCGTCGCCCGTCGCCAGGCCTGGCGGCTTCGCTCCAGTTCGCGGCGCACGATCGTCTCCGACTCGGTCCCCGACCGGGTCGAGGACCCGATCGCCGACTGGGCACTGCAGACCGCAGTCCACGATGCCCTCGGCCAACTGGGGGGCACCTGCCGTGACCTTCTCCTGGCCCTCTTCTTCGATCCCGAAGAACCCAGCTATGCCGAGATCGCCCGCCGCTTCGGCAGGTCCATCGGCGGTATCGGCCCACTGCGCGGCAGGTGCCTCGAGCGCCTCCGCAACCTCATGTCCGAAGGGGAGGACCAATGAACAACGACCATCCCAGCTCTCGCCGGTCACTCGACATGGCCAGCCTCGTCGACTGGGTCGAGGGACGCTCGGGTCGGCCAGCCGACGAGCGGGTCCACAAGGCCACAGCAGAGGACGCGGAGACCGGCGCGAAGGTGCTCTGGATCCGGGACTTCCTCCGAGCCGGCCGCTCCATGCCCCTGCTCACGCCTCCGCAAGAGTTGCGCAACGAACTCCGACTCGCCTTCCGGCGCTACGTGAGTCCCGGCCTGCCGGGCGATGCTCTTGAGGCCGCCCTGACCTTCGACAGCAGGGACTACGCCATGGCGTCGGGGATGAGATCACGCGGCGATGACGACGTACGCCACCTGGTCATGGAGCACGAGACTGCGCGCCTCTCCTTGACCGTAGTCAACAACGGCGCCGATGCCCCGGACATCCAGGGTCTGTTGACCTGGAGCGAGCCCGGCCCCGGCTACAGCGAACTCGTGTTCACTCGGGGCGACGCGTTCGAACGTGCCGTCCGACCGGGTGCCGACGGGCACTTCCAGATCGCCGGAATCTCCCGCGACGTTGACGAAGTCTGGATCTCGCGCGGTCCCCACCTCCTCCGTCTCGGGATCGATCTCACGAACCGAGAGTGACATGACCGAACGACAGAAGAGGGCCGACGCCCGGGCTGACGACGCGTCCTCCGTGCCGGAGGTGGAGCAAGGCATCAACGAGGCTGCCCGTCTGGCCAGTCGCGATCCCGGTCAGGCCCTGGTCCTCCTGGGGACGATCCTCACCCCCGCGCTGCGGCTGACGAACCCCGGGGCGAGCGGACGGGCGTGGCTGGTCCGCGCCGAGGCCCTGCTCGAGTCCGGCGCCCATCAGGCGGCAATGGCCGCAGCCCGGAGTGCGCACCGCGACCTGCTGGTCGCGGGTCTGACCAACGAGGTCCCCCGTACCTACCTGCTGCGGGCCACCGTTCTTCATCATCTGGGGGACCATCGAGGGGCACTCCATCTGGCCAACGGACTGGTCGACCCCGCTGCCACGCTGGACGGGATGCTGGGCCCGGTGTCCCCCAACCCGGAGACCCGGGCCGGGGCGCACCTCCTCGTCGCCAACTCCCTGACGCGACTCGGCGACAGCACCGGTGCGCTCCAGCACCACGACCTGGCCTGGGACCGATTCAGTGCCCTGGACAACGAGGAGATGCAGGCGCGCACCGAGCGCGATCGCGGTACGACGTACCTGCGTCTCGGCATGTCCCGGAGGGCTCTGGCCGACCTGACCCACGCCACGGGTCGGCTGCGCGAACTTGGGGCAGACCTCCACGCGTATCGGTCCGCGGTGCCCAAGTCGGAGGCGCTGCTCCAGCTCGGGCGACCCGCGCTGGCGATCCAGGTGCTGCTCGAGGCCGATGACTACTTCTCCGGCCTCGAGACCCGAGTCGACCTGGCCAGGGTCAAGCTCGCCCTGGGCAATGCGCTGCTCCACGCAGGCTTCTGCCACGACGCGCGCAGCGAAGCGCGACAAGCCGTGGAGTTGCTCTTCGAGGAGGACCTGGTCGACCTGCTGGGCCAGGCCCACCTGGTTGCCGGACTCAGCTCCCTCCCGCTGAAGGATCTGGCCGGAGCCCGCCAGGAACTCGCGTCGGCAGAACGGATGTTGCACGACAGCCAGGGCCAACACGACCGCGCGATGGTGTGGCTGGCCCAGGGTTGGCTGGCATTGCGCGAGCAGGACCTGCCGCGAGCCGCCCGACTGGCCGACGCTGTTCTGGGAATGCCGGGCTTGACCTCCGGGCAACTCCTCGCCTCCGCTCACCTCATCGGCGCCTGTGCCAGTGGCAGATGGGTCCCCTCGGCGCAGGCTCACATGACCGAGGTGGACCGACTGATTTCGGAGACTCCCGATCACTCCCTGCAGGTCTCGCGCCAACTCGTGGCTGCCGCTCTACACCTCGGCTCCGGCACCCTGGACGAGGCCCATTCGATTCTCCGCGAAGTTCTCGACGCGGGACCTGACTCCCTCGGCAACGGCACCCGGATGGCCCCACTCATCCGGACTTCCGACGTCATCGACCTGATGATCCAGGTGCTCCTTGCCGACGGAACCCACGCCTCGGTCTCCGAGGCGTGGCAGTGGGCGGCCGTCGGCCGGGTGATGTCGCTCGACACCCTGGACGCGGAGACCATCGATCCGCGCGAGCGAGAGAAGGTCCTGACAGAACTCTCCATCGCCTTGGACGGACTTGACCACCCGCACGACGACTTCGACCCCAACAGCGTGGAGACCGCCCAACGAGTGGCGCGCCGTACGCTGCGGAAGCGTCTGGTCCGCAGCGGCCACGGGCCCTGGGCCGCCGGCCAACCCCTCCCGGGAGTGCCGGAAGGTCCACTGGTCCATTTCCACATGCTCCAGGGCGACGTGATCGCCTTCGTCATCCGGGAAGGCCAGGTCCACGCACGCCGCCTCGCCGGAGCGGTCGCCCTCAGTTGCCGGGCACTCCGCCAGTGGAGTGTGGAGTGCTCACGCATGGCACACGTGGGCAGGCACGCGGGTGAGAGCCTCACCGGCGGCCCGGGGCTGGAGGCCCTGCACCAACTCAGCGAGTACCTGATCCATCCGATCGATGAACTCCTCCAGGACCTCGACAGCAGGCCGGTCGTCCTGGTCGGGGACGGCCATCTGAGCAGCGTCCCGTTCGAGGCTCTCGAAGTGGACGGGGAGCCGCTCGCTCGCCGCTATCGCCTGGCCTTCACCCACGACCCCACGCAGCCGGACCCCGGGCCTCCCTCGCTCGATCCGGTGCTGGTGCTCGCTGTGCCCGACGACGAGGCGCCCCGGATCGAAGCGGAGGCAGCCGCTGTGGCCGGCGTACACCCCGACGCGACCGCGGTGGTGGGACCTGGCGCGACAACCGAGGTCCTGGCCTCCCTCGGCGGATCGCACGGCCTCATCCACATCGCCTGCCACGGGATGTCAGCACCGGACCATCCCTTTCGCTCCGCGTTGCGACTGGCCGATCGCTGGCTCACTTCCACCGAGGTCTTCGAGCTGCAGCTCTCCGACAGCGTGGTGGTGCTCAACGCCTGTGCCTCCGGACGTGGCTGGGAGACCGCGACCGAGGCCGGCGGCCTCGTCTGGGCGTTCCTTGCCGCCGGATGCCGGGGCGTGGTTGCCACGCTGTGGCCCGTCGATGACGACACGGCCCTCGAATTTGCCCGGCTCTTCCACGGTCATGTTGCTGCTGGCTCGTCGCCGGCCGCCGCAGTGGAAGCGGCCTGCCTCTCGATCGCTCACGATCGTCCCCATCCGTGGCACTGGGCCGCGTTCCGCTACGTGGCCGGCTCCTGAAGCGACGTCTCAGTAGGCTCCCCGGGCCAGGAGCACGGCCGGCACAGTGCGGACCAGGATGCGCAGGTCGAGCCACAGGCTCCAGTGCTCCACGTAGTAGAGGTCCAGTGCGACTGCCTGGCGCCAACTCAGATCGCTCCGTCCGCTGACCTGCCACAAGCCGGTCAGGCCGGGCAGGACGCTCAGTCGAACCAGCCCCTCGGCGGGATAGCCCGCCACTTCGTCCGGCAGCGCAGGGCGGGGTCCGACGAGGGACATCGTGCCGAACAGGACATTGACCAGTTGCGGCAGCTCGTCCAGGGAGAACTTGCGCAGCCAGTGCCCGACGGGCGTGACGCGTGGGTCCCGGCGGATCTTGAAGAGCTGGCCGCCCTCGACCTCGTTCATCTCCTGCAGCAGGTCACGTTCGTGTTCCGCCCCGACCCGCATGGAGCGGAACTTGCGGACCAGGATCTCGCGGCCGTCCTTGCCGACCCGGACCTGCCGGTAGAGCGCCGGACCGCGGCTCGTGCACCGGACCAGAAGGGCCAGCGTCACCAGGAGCGGGACCAGCAGAAGCAGGAGCACGAAAGCGACCACGAGATCCACGGCGCGCTTGACCCACCGGTGCACCGTTTTCGACTCCGCCGCGACGCGCACGTGCCGGGTGGCCACGCTGACCCCCGGGAGTTCCGGGACTTCCGAAAGCTCCGGGAAGGCGTACGCCGAGCCGAAGGTCGATGAGTCACCCGGCAGCGGCGCCTGACTCGGTTGGGCGCTCATGGCGTGGGCTCGTCATCGTCATAGTCGTCGGCATCGGTGTCGGCATCGTCGGGGACGCCGAAGAGTCCGGTGTAGTCGGGCGAACCACGTGTCGAACCGAGTGCGGCCCTGCCCTCGGTGAGGAACGCACGGCGCATTGCCACCATCAGGTCGTCGGCCTCCTCGAGCCTGCTGCCGAGGGCCTCCAGGGAGAGCTGCCGTACGACGCTGACCCGTTCGTGGGCTGCGCTCAGGATCAGCTCGGCCTCACACTCGGCCTCCCGGATCCGCGCCACCGACAGGCGAACCACGGCCGTTCGCAACCGTTGGGCCTCCTTGGCGATGAGCTGCAGCAACTGACCGGCGTCCTCGGGTCTGGCCGACGCGACATCGTGCAGGTCGTCGATCAGTCGGTCGATCTCGGAGTGCGGGAAGTGCGGTGGCCAGGTCCCGTCCTGGCCGGCGGCCTGACTCGCAGCCTGTGCGGCAGGGCCGGTGCGGGTTTCGTTCTTGCTCACATGCGTCGCCTCATCAGTCGGTTTCACTTCTCACCCACTGGTGCGTCCAGAGGGTCACTTGATCCCGGCTGATGCCGGAATTTCGCAGAGATTTCTCAAGCCACAGGGCCGATCAGCGTCGGCGTGTGCCGAGCAGGACCGCGCCCAGGGTGCGGATCGGCACCACTCGCAGATCCGCGACCGCCTTGACCAGGACGTCGCGCTTGACCCGGCCTGCGGGGATCGTGATCAGCACGGCTCCGTCGATGCCGATGATGCGGGCGTCGTCGGACTCGGTGACCGGAGGCGCGTGGACGAGGATCACGTCGTACTGCGGGTCGATCTCCTCCATGAGTCGCCGAATCCGCATCTCGAGCAGGCTGGGGGCGGCCAGGTCCGGGTTGCCCAGCGGCACCACGGCAACGCCGTCGACGGGACCCGGCAGGGCGACCTCACCCACCGGTACGCCGGTGGCCAGCATGTCGTAGAGACCGGGCTTCCCCGGAGCATCAAGGGCTGGGTGTCGTCGCCGGTCGCCACGGTGGGCATCGATCACCAGCACCCGGTGGCCGACCTCGGCGAGGGAGACCGCCAGGTTGACCTCGAGCCAACCGCTCCAGGGGCCCGCCACCGCCGGTGCCACCACCAGAGTCCGCGTGGGCTGGTCACTGCTGGCGAACTCCAGCGCCACCCGGAGGGCCCGCAGCGCGGCGAACTCGGCGCTGTCCGGGTCCGTGGCGCTGACTCCCCCAGCATCCACGGGCCGTGGCAGGACTCCGAGGACACCCAGTCCCTGGGTCGCTTCCGCGACTTCCTCGGGGGTGTCCACCGTGCGGGAGACCCGGTCGCGCACGACTGCTGCGGCGACACCGAGAGCGAGCGCGAGAAGTGCGCCGGCCAGGACCGAGATCTTGATGTTCGGTGACGTGAAGTCGGTCGGGGTCGCCGCAGGATCGATCACGGTGAACACGAATTGCCCGTTGTCCAGAGCGAACGCCGGCAGCGCCGCCACCACGGCGTTCGCCACCTGGGCGGCGACCTGAGGATCCGGATCGGTGACGGAGACCTGGACCACCACGGTCCCCGTGACCACGGCGCTCTGGACCCGGTCCTGCAACTGCACCAGGGATCGGGTGCCGATCGCCGCGCTCACCTGGCTCAGCAGGGGACGGTTGACGGCGACGTCGGCCATGGTGCTGAGCAGGGTGTCGTATTCCACCAGCGTCTGCGACAGCTCCGGTGACGGAGTGACTGCCACGCGCGCGGTCGCGGTGAACTGGCGCTCAGCCAGGGCCAGACCGATGGCGATCACGGCAGCCACCAGGGCCACGACCAGCGCCATCACCAGACGGCGGCGCCAGAGCAGGGCCCCGAAGACCCGGAGATTCGTCCCGGTGGCGGCCACCGAGGGCTCGCGCAGGACCGGCATTCTCGACATGTTCGTTTCTCCTGTGTTCACGGGCATGCGTGACGGATGCCGATCGGCGTCCCGTCGGCGATGGGTAGGGCAAGAACCTTCGATATGCGGGTGCCGCTCGGCACCGGTCCCTTGAGTTGCATGCGGACCGTGCGCGGTCTGTCCCGGGTGAAGCAGTAGAAGCGCCCGGAGATCACGCCGACCAGACGGTCCCGACTGTCGACCAGGAACGCCTGACCGGCCACGAAAGCCCCCACGTCACCGTGCGCCTCCAGACGCACCGTGACCACGGCGTCATCCGCGCTTCGGGTCAGACGTGGCGCGGAGACCTCCACCCAGGCGGCGTCGTCAGGCCCCGCTGGCACGGTCTCCAGGTCGAGGTAGCGGACCACCACGTCCTCCACGTCCGCGACCGGCCCGGGCAGATCTATGAAGATGCCGAACTCCGCTCCGGGACGGAGGCTGACCACGGTGCAACAGGTCGTGTCCTCCGAACCGGTCGTGGTGGCGATCGGGACTCGGTTGGCTCCGAGCGCGGTGATCAGCAGCCGGGCGGAACGGATCTCGCGGTCGCCGGAGTTCTTGATCACCAGGGCGAGCTGGTCGCCGTACCCGCCCCAGGTGACGATCTCCGGTTCGACCGGCAGCGCTGCACCGGGTCGGGCCGGGGGCGTCGGAAGTGCGCTGGGCACCTCCGTGCCACGGTCCGCCTTCCCGCCGGGCATGTCGCCTCCCAGCATGGGGCGCTGGATCGCCAGCACGCAGATCATGAGTGCGCCGAGGCCGAGCCACAGCCACAGCCACAGCCTGCCGACCGGCCGCCCATCCCGTGGCCTGTCGCCGATCATCGGCTGCTCACCGGTCGTGCCGCCGTAGTGATGCGTCGGTGCAGGTCGTCGTAGGCATCGAGCATGGTTGTCGGACCGAAGCGGGCGTTGACCAGTGCGCGTCCACGGAGCCCGATGCCTGAGCGCAGTGCACGATCCCCGATTAGCTCGTCGAGAGCCCGGACCAGGGACTCCACGGAACCAGGTTCGACCAGCCGGACCGCCTCGCCCAAGGTCTCCACGACGCCGCCGACGCGGGTGACCACCACCGGCAGGCCGAGGCCCATCGCCTCGAGCATGCTGATCGGCATTCCCTCCCAGTCGGTGGAGAGCACGGAAAGGTCCGCGGCCGCCAGCAGCCGGTCGACATCGGTGCGCTCGCCGAGGAACAGGACTCGGTCGGTGATGCCCAGCTCTGCGGCGAGGGCTTCGAGCCCGGGTCGGTTGGGGCCGTCGCCCGCGAGCAGGAGCAGCGGCTCCCCGGCCACTCGGGCCCACGCTCGCAGGAGGATGTCGTGTCGCTTCTGAGGCACCAGCCTGGCCAGACACACCGCGACCGGACGCTCAGGTGCCAACCCCAGCTCGTCCCTGGCTGTGGCTCGGTCGTGGACCGGCGGCGGAACAACGGCGTTCTCGATCGTCGAGATCCGTTCCGCCGGGAAACCCTGTCCGGCCAGTTGGCCGGCCACGTGCGGCGAGACTGCCACCACGTGGTCGGCGGTGTGCCGCAGGATCCGGGCGGCTGCGGGAAGCTGCTCCGGGGGTACGCCGTGCAGCGTGGTCACCACGGGAACTCGTCGGCCCACCCCGATCCGGGCGACCAGGGTCGCCTTCACGTTGTGGCAGGTGACCAGGTCCGGACCGAGGCGGCCGGCCGCACCACGCAACCTGCGCACCGCCCCGGTCAGTTCGCGGGGACTTCGTCCGGTCATGGGTACGTCGACCAGCTCGACGCCGTGCGCTGCTGCACCGTCGGCCCGGAAGCCGCCGCTGCTGGCGAGCTGCACCCGGTGCCCTCGTTCGACCATGTCGCGGGCCAGGGTCGCCGCCACCACCTCTGCTCCTCCGGTACCCATGGTGGGAATCACCGACAGCACCTTCATGGCGCCACCTCCTCGTAGACCGACATCAAGTTCTGTGTGCAGCGGGTCAGGCTGAATTGCCCAGCCGCCCGCAGCCGTGCGCTCTCCCCCATCGCCCGGCGCATCGCCGGGTCGTCGTGCAGCGTGCGGAGTGCAGCGGCAAGGGCGCCGTCGTCACCGGTGGGGACGAGCAGCCCGTCGATGCCGTCGCGGACGACCTCCGGGATCCCCCCGGCACGCGAGGCCACCACCGGCAGGCCGCAGCTCATCGCCTGGAGGATCGCCATAGGGCAGGCCTCCGCGGCCGAAGGCAGCGCCAGCAGGTCCGCACCACGCAGGCGTCCGGCGGGGTCGGGGTCGAAGCCGACCAACTCGACCCGGTCATCGGACCCGGCGGCTGCCATCGTCTCCTCGACCCGACCGCGCTCCGGGCCGTCCCCGATCAGCAACAGACGGACCCCGGGCACACTCGCCGCGGCCCGCACGAGGGCTGGCACCCGCTTGACGGGAGCCATCACTCCCAGCCAGGCCACCGTGGTCGTCCGCTGGTCCGCGGGCGGCCGGGGGTACGACGTACCCTCGGCGCCCCAGGCTTCGTCGATGCCGTTGTGCACCGTGACCACCCGTTCGGGAGCGACCCCGACGTGGTCACGTGCGTAGCGGGAGATCGCCTCGCACGGAGTGACGACCCGGGAGCGAGGGATTCGCGAGAGCCAGCGTTCGGCGGTGAAGTTGGTGCTCCGCAGGGTGCGACTGGCGGCAACCAGGCGCAGGTTCCCCGGCACCAGGTCGGCCAGCGGATCAGGAACGCCGTGCAGGGTGTAGACCGTTCCGATCTCGTGTCGGAGGGCCAGCAGCCGACCGACCAGACCGGCACGGCGGTCCTGGCAGTGCAGGACGTCGGGACGGATCGAACTGATCGTGCGGGACACCGCCCGGGCTCCGGCAACGTCGAACTTGTCGCGAATCGCGGCCACGTGGACCCGCACCGTGGTGCCGGCCAAGGCCGACTCCAGGTCCGGGTCGGGCGTGACCAGGTGACTCTCATGGCCCAACCGGGCCAACTCGCGCGCGACGTCGACGGCGTGGTCGACAGGCCCTCCGCGTTCCTGGGTGACGAACTGGACTACGCGCATCGTGGACCTCCTGTCCGGCCACCCGGGTCCAGAGCCGCACCGAGCGCGGCCAACATCCAGATCGGGAGGTAGTACTGCTCACTGAGGAACGTCGCGGCACCCACCGTGCCGAACAGGGAGACACAGGTCGCGGCGGCGAGGAGCCGGTGCTGATCAGGCCCGGACCGGACGGCCCGGACCGCACCGCCACCACCCGCCGCAAGGAGCGCGAGGAAGGCGGCCAGCCCCAGCAGGCCCAGCTCGGCCGACACGTCGAGGAACATCTGGTGGACCACGTCATAGTGGGTGGGGTTGCTGCTGTCATTGGCCTGATAGGCAACGAAGTTGGTGCGGAAGCCCCCCGGCCCGGTGCCCAGCACCGGATGGTCGGCCGTCATCTCGGCGGCCATGCTCCAGGTGGCGAACCGGGAGGCGACGTTGGCATCGGCAACGTGCTGCTTCTCGTCCAGGCTTCGCTGCACCGTGGCCCCGACCGCCAGGAACCCGATGCCGACCAGGAGTGCCAGCACCCCGAGCGCGGCGACCAGATGACGAGGTCGCACCAGGCGCATGACCAGCGCCACCGGCACCATCCCGATCACTCCGAGGATCGCGCCGCGCGAGAACGTGGCAAGGATGGCGACCATGATGATGGCCGCCGCGACGGCAAAGACTGGCCGCCACCGCAGCGAGTCCCGCCACAGCAGGATCGCGAACGGCAGCGCGCAGGCCAGGTAGAACGCGAAGTCGTTTGCGTCCTCCATCGGGCCCGCTGCCCGTCCCCCGCCGGACTGGGCGAACGCGATGATCCCAACGACTGCTGCCGCGGTGCAGGAGATCACGAACGCAGTCACGACCCGGCGGGGCGGCAGTGAGTTGCGCATGGTGTCGACCAGCACCACCAGGACCGCCATGTAGGACAGGTAGCGCGAGGCAACTTCCATCCCCGCGGAGCCGTTCGGGTTCCAGGTCAGGGAGGCGAGCAGGACCACGAACAGGAAGCCCGTGGCCACGACCACGGGATGACGCACGGCCACCGGCCGCTGGTCCAACGCCAGCCGGACCAGCCAGGCACCGAAGAGCACCGCCCCGATGAGTTTCACCGAGGGACTGGCCAGTGCGGACAGGTAGTCGCCGAAGGGCTCGACGGCCACATAGGCGAGCACCGCCCATTCGACCCGGAGCACCATGGCGGCAAGCACACAGAGCCCGACCACCACGACGGTGACCTCCAGTGGATGCCACACCGCCGCGAGCCCGCCGGCAACGATCGCAAGCATGAGCAGGGCTGCGGCACTTCCTCGCGTTGCGAACCGGCCGACCAGCGTCGACCGGTTCGCGCGACTCCGCCGTGCCAGCGTCGGGGGAACGGCGGCACGGGAAGCAGTGGGGGGCGTTGTGGTCACGGGACCATCACCACCGGGGCGGCTTGCGGCTGCGCGACCGTTCGCGCAGGCGCATCCAAGTGAAGCCACCGTCGAGCTGGCGGCGGACGTCCTCGGGGCGGTCGAAGGCAAACGCGCGACGCAGCGCCAGCGGATCGTGTCCGACGGGGTTGCGGCCGCGGTCGACGGTGATCGCGACCTCATAGCCAGCGGCCTCGACCTGGTCGCGGATCGACGGGGTCCACCCACCCATGGGGTAGGCGAAGGAGAGCACCTCGCGGCCAAGCAGGTCCTCGAGCTGTGCTCGGGAGCGTGTGACCTCCTCGGCGACCTGGTCCGGTGAGAGTCCGGGCAGCCAACGGTGCGTGACCGTGTGAGATCCGATGTCGAAGCCGTCGTCGGCCACATCGCAGAGTTCCTGTCGGGTCGCCAACCGGGTCAGATGGCGGTCCTGCCCGGTGTCCCAAGGGAATGTCTTGTCACGACACAGGTAGCCACTGACGGCGAAGAGGGTGCCCGGCATGCCCCGGCGCTTCAGTTCGGGCCAGGCCACCTCCAGGACGCTGGCGTAGCCGTCGTCGAAGGTGAGCACGACCGCGCGCTCGGGCAGCTCACCACGCGCCAGCAGGCGCTGGGCCTCGAGCAGGGGCAGTACGGTTCCGCCCCACTCCTCGATCACGTCGAGCTGGCCACAGAAGTCGGACCGGCTCGTGGTGAGCCCGTCGGGCGCGTCTCCGACCCGGTGCCAACCGATCACGGTGAGGGTGGACGCACCCGAGACCGCGTGGGCGATCCGTGCCCCCGGTGTGGCGACGATTCCTAGCGCCCTGGTCATCGTCCTCATGGCCGACCTCCCGGGAGTTCGCCGGCGAGCAGGCCGGAGCGACGGCCCAGCAGCACGAGCGGCGACAGGTAGACCAGGACCATCAAGGCACCCACGAGCAGCAACCCGACCACCGAGATCACGCTGCCGGGGAAGAAGTGGTGCGCCACGAGTGCGGCCACCGTCATCAGCACCGCACCCACTCCGACCGGGGCCAGTCGGACCGCGATCGACCTCCAGCCGAAGCCGGTGATCTGCTTCCGACAGACCAGCACGGCCGCAACCAGCATGGCTGCGCCGGCGACGAGCTGAGCCATGGCCACCATCTCGATCCCCCGAGCCGACCACCAGAACAACAGGGCCGCCAACAGGACAAGGTGGAGCAGATTGAGCAGGAACCCGTCACGGGTACGGTCGACCGAGTTCAGGGCGACCACGGCGAGGTGGACGAGACTGAGCACCAGGCCGTAGACCGCCAGCACGCGGAGTGCCGGCACCCCCGGGCCCCACTGATGGCCGAGCAGTTCGAGTTGGGGCGCGAGCAGGATCATCCCGAGATACAAGGGAAGGGTGAGTGTCACGAGCACTGTGACCACCTGGGCGAGCGCACGTCCGACGGCATCCCCCTCCAGACGGCACAGATGCGCGAACGCCGCGCCACAGAGCACCACCGAGACGAGGAGGTAAGGCATGTAGGCGAGCCGGAAGGCCATCGAGTAGATGCCCAACGGTTCCGGACCCAGGACCCTCGCCACGATCAGATAGTCGAGATTGAGCATCAGCAGCTGCAGGATGTTTGCGCCCGCGAGGTGGCCGCCGTACGAGACCAGCCCCGTCACGTCCGAGCCACGCCACCCCGGCCGGACCGGGGGCCGCATCGCCCAGCACAGCACCATGATCAACGCGGCCTGCGCCAGTTGTCCGATGACCAGTGAGTAGACGCCGCGGCCGGACAGGGCGAGGAGGACTGCGAGCACCGAGCCCACCAGGGCGCCGATGATGTCCGGCACGACGCGCCGTTTGAAGGCCAGCTCACGACGGAGGAGTTCCTGGCTCACTCCCGCCACGCTGTAGAACGGCAGGCAGAGCATCAGCCCACGGATCACGTCGGCACCCAGGTCACCGGACCGGAGCGCGGAACTGAGCCACGGTGCCAGCACCCAGGCCAGTGCGGTCAGGCCGAGGCCGAGGCCGAGGGCCAGGGTCAGCGCGCTGCGCGCGGCCCGTTCGACATTGCCCCGCCAGTAGACCAGGGCAGTGCTGCTGCCCAGATCGGTCACCGCCGAGGTCACGTTGAGAACCAGCGCACCGATGGCCAGGACGCCCAGGGCCGAGGGGGCAAGGATCGCGGCCAGGATCAGCAGGACCACGGTCTGGGACAGTTTGACGACGCCTGCGCCGAGGCCCAGCCATCCGGCACCGCGGACGCTCTGCCCCAGGGCTCCCAGCGGGCTGACGGGTTCGTCGGGTACGTCGGTCACGTCGGGGTCGGCGGACGCGATCCGCACGGATCGGCTCTCCTCGATCACGGCCGAGCACCCGCCTTCTGGGGACGGGTGTGTCGAAGGACAGCGACGTCGTCCGGTCCGCCGACAAGATCGGCCGTCGTGCGCGCCACCGAGGACAGGGAGGTCGCGGTGACTGATGTCCTCGGGAGCTCCCCTCCGCAGGCTCGGGCATAGGCATCGCGGAGGTGCTCGCCCTGACGTTCGATCGAGTGCCGTTCGGCGACGGCGTACGACTCTCCCTGGGCCTTCAGCCATGCCTCTCGGTTGGTGAGGGAGACGAGTCGGGTGGCCATGGTGTCGACGTCGGCGGCCCGACCGGGCAGCGCAAGGCTGTCCAGCGCAGGAATGCTGCGCAGCACCAGCGGTACGCCGAGACCGGCAGCCTCGAGGATGCTGATCGGAGCGGCCTCCCAGGCCGCCGTGTGCACGTAGGCCTGAGCGTCGGCGAGACGGTCCAGCAGGGTGTCCCGGTCGATCCATCCCGTCACCCGGACCCCCGCTGCGGCGAGCTCACGCTCGCCCTCGGGGTCACCGCCTCCGAGCCACTCCCACTCGAGATCGGGGGCGACGTGCTGGTCGACGTACCGCTTGAGGTGCAGGAAGTAGCGCCAGTCCTTCTGATGACTGATCCGACCCACGGTCACCACTCGCAAGGGCTCACGGTGGACCGCCCGGGCATGCAGGTCGAGCGTGGTGCGGTTCGGAACGTAGGCGATCTCGTGGTGGCCGAGCTCCGCGGCAAGGTCCAGCTCGTTGGGGGCCACGGCCACGAGCAGGTCGGTGCGCGGGCTGAGCGCCCGCTCTACGGCAGTGAACAGGACGCGTTGCAGGGCAGAGATGTCACGTCGTTCGAAGGCGAAACAGTGTGGGCTGTAGACGATGCGCGTGCGATCGAGGCCAGCAGTGCGGACCAGCAGTCCGCCGACCGACGAGTGTGCGTGCACCACGTCCGGAAACAGCCGCCTCTGGAGGCGTCGCAGTTCTCGGATCGCCGTGACCGGATTGGTCGCCATCATGTGGACCGAGCTGAACCCGGTGGCCAGGTCAGCTCCCGTGTCGTGCTGGGAGCGTGGTCGGGCGTAGAGGTGGTGATCGACGTCGGGCGTCGACTCCACCATGGCCAGCACCGACGAGGTGACCCCGCCGCCCATGGCTTCGGTGACGTGCAGCACGCGCATGAGGTTCAGCGCCCCCGGACCGGCGAGTTGGCGTCACTGGGGCCACGGAAGAGCGAGCCCAGCGGGCGGCCCTCAGGTCCGGGTGCTGCCGCGGGAGCCGTTACGGAGTTGGTGTCTGAGGCAGCCTCGGGCGCGGGCTCTGCTTCGGGCTGGGGCACCGGCTGGGGCACCGGCTGGGGCACCGGCTGGGGTTCCGGCTTCGTGACCGGTTCCCAGTCCGCGGCACCGAGCTCGATCGCCTCGTCGGCGTGAGACGTCGCGGACCGGGCAGCCGCGTCAGTGGCGATGCTCCCGAGGTCATCGAGGTGACCGTCCATCGTGGTCAACAGGGTGGTCAGTTGATCGGTGAACGCCTGCATCGTTGCCTGGGCATCGGCAATCGACTTGGCCGACCGGTCGAGCACCTCACGAGCTTCCGCCCGGTGCTGCTCGGCGTCACGTGTCGCGATGGCGGCCGCACGGGCGACGTACGACCGAGCGGCAACTCTGGCCTGGGTCATCGCGTCCCGCTCGGCGTTCGAGCGGACCGCCTCCGCCTCCTGTGCGGCGGAATCGCGGATCTCGGTCACCACCTGGTCAATGGAGGCACGCTGCTCGGCGGCCCACGCCGACAGCTCTTCGCGGGCCTGCTCGGCATGCGCCTCGGCCTCTTCCTGAAGGCGGGCGGCGGCCGCACGGGCATCGTCCAGAAGCTTTGCGGACCGCTTGGCCGCGCGATCACTCTCCTGCGCGGCGGCGTTGAGGATCCGCTGAGCCTCCTTCCGCGCAGTGGCCGTGGCCGACACAGCTTCGGCCTGCTCGGAGGCATCCGAGGCGATCCGGCGCAGGGGCGAGGCACTGTCCTCGACCTCAGCGGTACGGACCACCTCGTCGTCGAGCCTGCGGAACAGAGACTCGATGTCCTTTCCGGTCAGCCCTGGGGGGACATCGGTGTTGCCACTCGGCTTGGCTTCGCCTGCCGGAGCGCATGGGGGCGGTTCGTTGTGTGACGCGGTGGCGTCACCTCGGTCTCTTCCACGATTGAACATGCCCCACTAGTGCGCGCAGAGATCCCGATGATCCATCCGACCCCGAACTTTTTTTCTGGACCATGCGACGCCACTGCCGGCCGACCGCGCTGCGCAGCGACGTACCTCCGACCAGGACAGCCAGAGCCATCCGCCCGCGGACCCCGTGGCCGGAGCGGAACCGCAACAGATCGCGTTCCGACGCGGCGAAGGAGCGCTTGAACGGCTCGGCTCCTCGCAGGAAATCGACCTCCACCAGGGCCGCACTGCACGCGTCCTCGATGGCGAGCGTGTCGATCACACTCCCGACGTGGTTGAAGATCGGGTCGAAGGAGCGGGCCGTCTGATAGACGTTGAGTCGTCCGCCCACGACGAAGTTCATCAGCACCGCTCCCCACACACCTTCGTGCTCCGCAACGTAGAACTCCACCTCACCGACGGCGGCGCCCGCCTCGGCAGCACGTCTGATCCGGGACATCTCCTGCAGCAGCTCGGCCCTGTCCTCGCGCACCGCGTGCAGCTCCGTGAACCTGTCCAGGGCCGGCCCCACTTCCTCGGGAGAGACCCGACGACACCGCACTCCGGAGGCCTCGAGACGCCGCTGCTGTTTGCGGACCCGCTTGAGGAAGGTCTTGGACCGTCGCGCGAAGTAGTCCTGGGCGGTTCCGGACAGGACTTCGTGGATCGCCACGTCCGAGGTGCTGACCCGCACTCCCGGGAGGGCATCAAGGAGCCAGGCATCCTCCCGGATCCCATCCAGGTCGAAGATTCGAGCGCCCGGTGAGGTGGCCCAGTCACGGAGGGCTGCGATCACCTCCGGAACGTGGTCCGGATCGGCAAGCAGGTCGAGATGATCCGGGCAGAGCTTGCCGCCTCCGAGGACCTCGAACCTGTCCACCCCCAGCCAGCGTCGACGCTCCAGGGCCAGTCCGCCCAGCAGGCGGTCGCCCTCGAGAACGAGGACGAAGTGCGCACCGGGGCCGGCCACGCCGGAGAGCCACCAGGAGCGCGAGAAGGGAGTGGGTAGCGCCGCACTCAGCACCAGCCGGTCCCAGTCGCTGCTCCACGCCCCGAGTTCCGAGGCCTCAACGATCCGTGTTCCCACGCCTGCTCACCCGTTTCCTGACCAGCCTTCGAGTGGTGCACACGATGCCCACCACCACCGCGCCGAGTGCCCATCCGGACAACACGTCGCCGACCCAGTGCACGTTGATCTGCACTCGGCTCCACCCGATCAAGAGCCACCAGAGGGTGCTCGTGATCCATGCCAACCCGACATTTCGGGGGTGACCGGACTCGGTCAGAAGGATCGCCAGCAAGCAGGCGATCACCAGGGCTGCCGCCGAATGACCGGACGGGAAGGCGCCACCCCACCCAAGATCAGCGTGTGGATCGACCGGGCCGGTGCGTCCGATCAGTGTCTTGGTTCCGAAGCCCAGCACCGCCAGCAGCACCAGCCCTCCACTGATCACGGCCACTGGCTCGATTGATCGGCGGACCAGGGTCAGGGCCACAGCGACACCCAGCGCCAGCGCTCCGGAGACCTCCCAGGCACCAGCCCGGGACAGCCATTGGGCAACGGTGGTGGCCGGCGATGCCGTGACCGGACTGACGAGATCGGCGGTCCAGCGGTCGACTCGGGTGATCGGTCCGTCGAGGACCAGGTCGACCCAGAGCAGACCGAAGACAACCAGGCCAATCACAGTCGGGCCGGTTGTGGTCGGGCCGATCGCAGTCGGGCGGACCCCATTCAGACGGGCCGGGACCATCAGACGCCGTACGAGGGCGGGGACACGGTCAGGGATAGCCGAGCACCTCGTGGCGTCGCTCGCCCCAGGCGAGCGCTGCGGCAATGGCGTCGGCGACCGTCAGCTCGGCACGCCAGCCCAGCACCTCAGTAGCCCGGTCCACGTTGGCGTAGGCACCCACAGCGTCCCCCGGCCGGGGACCCGACTCACGCACGGGAACCCGACTGCCGAAGACCTCCTCGAAGGCGGCCACCAACTCACGCACGGTGATCCCCGAGCCGGTGCCGAGATTGATCACGGTGCTCGGCCTCCCGGTCCCCACGACCTCGTCGAACCGTTCCACCGCAGCGACATGGGCGCGGGCCAGGTCCCACACATGGATGTAGTCGCGAATGCCCGTGCCGTCGCGCGTGGGGTGGTCGACGCCGGTGATGGTGAACGCGTCGATCTCGCCGCGGGCCGCAAGCACCAGCTGGCCCAGCACGTGGGAGGGCTCGCGCACGTAGATGCCGCTCTGCAGGTCCGGGTCGGAGCCGATCGGATTGAAGTAGCGCAGATTGATCGCGCGCAGATCCGTGGCTGCGGCCATGTCCTCGAGGACCTGCTCCATCATCCGCTTGGTGCGTGCATAGGGCGAGGCCGGCGCGAGCGGACTCTCCTCGTCGACCTCGAACTCCTCCGTGCGGTCATAGAGCGAGGCCGAGGAGGAGAAGACGATCCGGTGGATGCCGAGTGTCTCCAGTTCGTCGAAGAGCTCCAACGACTTGGCCGCGTTGTCCCGGTAGTAGGCATACGGCTGCGCCATCGACTCAGGCACCACGATCCGCGCTGCCATGTGGATCACCGCATCGATGTCAGGGTGCTCCGCAACGATGCGCCGGACCAGGGCGCGGTCGGCGATGTCGCCCTCATAGAAGATCCGGTCACGCACGAAGGCGCGCGGACCGCTGATCAGGGAGTCGAGGATGACCGGAGTGTGGCCCGCTTCGAGCAGCGCCTTCGCTGTCGTCGAACCGATGTAGCCGGCGCCACCGGTGACCAGAACCTTGTGCATGTCCCACCAGTGCGCGGTAGGACGGTTTTGATCCATCCGGATCAAAGTTTTTTCGTTGTCGCCGCCGTGGAACCCCTCAGCTCATCACCGCTGGTCGACGGTGAGACCGCCGCCGACCGTCTCTGCCACTTTCTCGAGGCGAGCAACGGTGATCGCAGAGACCGTCTCCAGCCCGGCAAGGGCGGCGTTCGATCCCGGTCGGGTCGGCTCCGCGGAATTGATCGAGATACAGGTACGTCGTCCTGCATCCGCAACGTTGGCGAGCGCAGTGGCGTGACCGGTGGTGCCGCTTCCGGCGAAGAAGTCCAGCACCGTCACGTCGTCGGGGAAACAGTCCAGGATCCGCCGGATCAGACCGGTCGGCTTCGGTGACTCGAACACGTGCCCGACGATCGCCTTGAGTTCGGCGACGGCAGTGTCGGTCGAGCCGACCTCGTCTGCCAACCAGATCGTCTTCAACTTCTTGCGCCTGCCGTCGTGCAGCCAGTCATGTTGGAAGATGTCGGCTCGCTCCCCCAGCCGCCCCTTGATCACCCGACAGCACAGGTCGTCGGGGCGTTCCTCCACCAACCGCGCCGACCAGCGCCACACCGCCGGAGCTCCGTCACCGAAGACCGGCAGGATCTCGATCGCGTCCTCGAACGGTGCCGTCGCGACCGAACCAGTGGTGGGCGAGCCCCACAGCGGATAGTGCAAAGTGCGCGAGGTGACCGGGTTGAACTTCTTGTTCGTGTTGCGCAAAGGGAGGTGACGGAACCGGCGACCGTCCGACGCAACCCGCGGGAAGTCCGTCTCCACCACCGTGTGGGGTGAACTCGCATCGAGCACGCAGTGGGAGAGGTCGCGGGCATAGACGAGAAGATATTCGTGCGAGGTCGCGAAGAACGGGCCCAACTGTCGGCCCTTGGGGTTGAGGTTCACCACCACCTGGGCAATGAAGTTCCGCTCGTCGAAGACCTCGTCCATCAGCAGTCGGAGATGGGCCACCTCGTTGTCGTCGATCGAGACGAAGATCGCTCCGCTCTCGGCCATCACCTCCCGAGCCAACTCCAACCGCGGCCGGATGAACTCTGTCCAGGCCCGATGCCGGTCCCGACCGATGCCCTGCTTGTCGCGATAGGCGAACTCGTTGCCGGTGTTGTACGGCGGATCGATGTAGACCACGTCGACACTGCCCGGGGCCAGGGTCGGCAGCACCTCGAGGTTGTCTCCCTCGATGAAGATGTTCCAGACCGACTCAGCCACGAGTGCGTCGCCCCAGATCGCAGAAGCTCATCGTCACCGCGCCTGCCCGGATCATGCCTTGGGCCTACCCAGCCTCTTCCTGGCTGACCCAATCAGACGGGACGAAGTGTTGGCAGGCGCCGGCTCGGGACGGACCCGGCGGGACAGGTCGGCATGGGCGAGCAGGACGACGTACGGCTGCTCTGCTGGCGGGTAGGTGGCGACCGGCTCCTCACCGGAGAAGACGACATAGGCCGTGGTCCCCTCGGGAGCGACCTTGAGCACCGAGCCGTCGACGACCGTCTCCGCGTGCCTCATCGCCTTGCGCCGTGCGGTCAGGCTGCGGGCCCCTCGGGTGGCTGCCTCGGCGGCCTGCTTGCCGCCCTTGTCCCAGGCGATCTTCGCCTGCGGGCCGTATTTCACCGCGAGCTTCGCACCGGTGCCGATCACGACCGCTGCCGTGCCGAGCTTCGTCTTGCCTGTCGACTTGGCCATCTCAGCCCAGCAGTTCCCGGTAGGTGGCGTCGACGATCTCGACGACGTTGTTCCAGTCTCGCTCGGCGAGCACCCACTCGCGGGCCCGCGCACCCATCTCGGTGCGCAGCTGCGGGGACTCGATGTAGCGCTCGATCGTCGCGGCCAGTGACTCGGCGTTGCCCTTCTCGAAGACCAGGCCGGTCACCTCGTCCTGGACGATCTCGGTCAGGGCGGCCACCGAGGAGGTGATCACCGCCTTGCCCATCGCCATCGACTCGAACGGCTTGATCGGCGAGATCGCCTCGCACACCGGAAGCGGCAGGCGCGGGAACGGGGTGATGTCGAAGAGCGAGAGATAGGAGGCGACCTCCTCGTGCGGCACCCGACCGGTGAAGGTCACCACGTCGGCGAGCTCGAGCCGGTCGACCATGGCGTGCAGCTTCGCCTGGAAGTGGCCGTCGCCCACGACGACGAGGTGGAAGTCGGCCTCACCGGCTGTGGAGCGGCGCGCCTTGAGCAGGGCCACGGACTCCAGCAGCAGGTCGAGCCCCTCGTAGTCGACCAGTCCGCCGGCATAGCCGATCACGGTCTTGCCGGTCAGGCCGAGGGAGGCGGCGAACTCCTCGTCCCGCTCACGGGGGGTGAACTTCGAGGTGTGTACGCCGTTGGGCAGCACGACCAGCTTCTCTGCCGGGATCCCGCGCTCGATCATCAGCTGTTTGAGCGCGTGGGTGATCACGAAGACCCGGTCCGCCGCGTGGCAAATCGTGTTCTCCAGCTCGGAGGTGAACCGATAACGGTCCGAGGTCTCGAAGCGTGGGTCACGCGAGACCTTCATCAGCTCCTCGAGGCCACGCATCTCGTAGACGAACGGGATGCCGAGGCGAGCCGCTGCCTTCTGCGTGGCGAGCCCGTTGACGTGGAACGACGAGGCGTGCAGCAGCGAGGCCCGGTGCTCGCGCGCCCGCTTCTCCACCTCGGCGGCATATTTGTCGATGTAGTCGCGGAGCGGATATTGCGGATAGACGCGGGCGTTGGTGAGGACGCGGTGATAGCGGATGCCGTCGACCTCGTCGAACTCGGCAACCTCCCTGGTGTCCTTCTTGGGCCAGCGGTCATATGGGAACCCGCGGCGGGTGATGCCCTCCATGTCCCAGCCCAGTCGGGCCAGACCGGCCATCACGCCGTGCGTGCGGGTGGCGTAGCCACCGGTCATGATCGGCAACGACTGCGCCAGCACGGACAGGACCGCGCGCGGCTCGGTCTCGTGCCGCAGCGGCACCCGCTCGGTCAGCTCCCAGCCCTCGCGGATCACGGCGAGCTGGTCGGAGGCGTTGAGGTAGGTCTCGCGAGCGAAGTTGTCATCCGGTCGCAGGGCCAGCGAGTGGTTGACCAAGGTCTCGGCCGCACTCGTGTAGCCGGCGGTCAACGCGCGCGACGCGGCGCGGCGCAGCTCCAGGGCGACCTCGCGGCGGTGGGGGTCGCTCTCGACCTCGACGGGGTTGGCGTCGACCCACGCCGCGAGACGGTCCCACTCGCGGATCCGGTCCAGGCCGCGGGTCAGGGCGGCGTGCGGGCGCTGCAGCTCGCCGGCCCACTTCTCCACGACGGCTCGCAGTGCGGCGTCGTCCTCGTTGCCGGTGTCGACGATGTCGATCTCCGCTTCGGTGGCGTCGAGCTCGTGCTCGAAGCCGGAGTAGTCCCACTCCAGGGTGTTGCGTCGGAACGCCTGGACCATCTCGCGGTCGCTGAGCCGGAGCGCGGCAACGATCTCCTCGGCCTGCGCCCGGTGGCGGGGACGGCGCGCGATGAGAGCCTGCAGGCTCACCCGGGCCTCGTCGGGAGCCGACACTGAGGCGATCCGGTGGTGGACCAGGAACGTCTCGGGCTCCGGGTCGAGCTCGATGGCCTGGCGGGCCTCCTCGAGCGCGACGGGCTGCTTGCCACCCTTGGCGTGGATCTCGGCGAGGAGCGCGAGCGCCCGGCCGCGGACCGCGGGAATCGCGTCGGCGGCGAGCAACGGCCCCAGCAGTGCCTCGGCCCCGGCAGGGTCACCGCCGTTGAAGGCAGCGCGAGCCTCGGCGATCCGGGCTCGGCCGGTGATCTCCTGGGCGCCTGCCGGACCGCGGTCGACGGGGAGCTTGCCCAGCACGGCACTGCCCTTGCGGCGGATCAGGCGCTTGGCACGGTTCTTGATGGACATCCTCAGACCTCCACGTGTTGGCGGGGGTCCCCATAGAACGCGAGACGGCCCGAAGCGGTCATGAAGGACGCGTCGTCGACGGTCCAGGTGTGGGCGTGCCGATCGACACCGCGCACGGATACATAGTTGAACCGGTCGGCAGACCAGATCTTCACCCCGGCCAGCATCGAGCGGTCGAGGATGTCGCTGTCGACGGCACGCGGGATGTCGGAGAAGCGGATCTCGCGCACGAGGTCCCCGACGAAGAGCATCGAGCCGCCTTGGATGCGGCGTACATAGGTGTTCTCCGCCTCCGGATAGCGCAGCACGACGGCCCCGTTGGACTGCAGCCACACGTAGTGCGCCCACTTGCCGACGATGCCGGCACCGCTGCTCTCGACCGAGTCGAGCAGGTCGGTGAGGAAGTGCGAGCCGTAGTAGTTGTCGTCGTCCATCTTGGCCACGAACGCGCCCTCGGCGACGTCGACGCCAAGGTTCATGCAGGTGCCCAGGGTGGCGGTGCGAGGGGCGTGCACCACCTTGAGGCGCGGGACCCCGGCCTCCTTCGCGCGGACCTCGAGGTCGGCGGCGTCCACGTCGATGCCGTGCAGCACCAGGACCAGCTCGAAGTCGCGGTGGGCCTGGCGACCGAGGTTGCTCAGCACGTTGTCGAGCTCGTGCGTGCGGTTGGTCGGCACGATCGCGCTCACCGAGCGGTCCGCGACACTGGCGGGACGGACGCCGGAGCGATCCAGCAGTTGGTCCACCCGTGAGCCCAGGGTGTGTCCGGCGTGGATGGCGCGGTGCAGCATGAGGGCCTCGCGGTCGCGGAGCTCGACCTGCTGGATCCGGGCGATGATCTCGCTGCGCAGGCCGCGAGCGTCGGCGGCGCTGTGCACCAGCGGCTCGATGTCGGCCGGGACCGGCAACCGGCCCAGCGTGATCGCGGCAGTGCGCAGCGCGCCCGCCTCGAGGATCGCGGTGGTGTCGTGCAGGTTGCGACGAGGGCCGTCGACGAGAACGGCCGCCTGGGCGATCGGGACCGGATCCCCGGTGCGCCTGCGCATCGGCAGGCTCAGCGGCACCTCCGGGTCCTCCTGGATGACGCTGATGTCCTCCAGGGGACGGATCGCCCTGGACAGGTGGGTGGCCACCATCCCGGCGACCTCGGGGGCGACCGGGCCGTCGACACGGATAGTGGCACCGTTGCGGATCGGGCCCATGTGCCCGTGGCGGCGTACGGACGTCCCCCGCGGCAGCACCAGCACGTCGGGAGCAACCGCTCGCCACGCCTCGACCTGGTGCTCGTCGGCCACGTGCACGAAGGGGGTGGCCGCGGCCAGCGCCTCGGCGCGCACGGGCGGACCACCTGCGGTCGCCCACACCACGACGGGCACGCCCGCGTTGGTCGCCTGGCGCAGCAGGATCGCGGCGTCTGACTCCTCACGGCCGACCAGCTCGCCGTCGACATATTCGAGGAGCATCACGTCGATGCCGGTGAACGCCTGGGCAGCGGTGACGCCGATCGGGTTGGCCGGGACCGTCTGGGTCCACTCGCGGGCCAGGCCCTGGGTCAGCAGCGGCCCGGCGAGCACCAAGGCGTGTACGTCGGGACGTGCGGCACCGCGCTCGGGCGGCGTGGCCCATTCCTCGACCACTGGTGCCGGAGCCGGGGTCAAGCCGTCGCGAAGGCGACGCAGCTGCCGGCGTCCTGTGGTCTTCAGGTCCTGGAGTGTCATTCGATTCCTGCCTTGGCCAGCGACTTCTCGAAGAAGGGAGCCAGCGTCTCGACATAGGTCTTGGTGATGTGCGATCCCTGACGGTAGACCAGAGCGTTGCCGATCACCGCAGCGCACCGCTCGGTCGGGCAGATCTGTTTCGTCATGTCGATCACGTAGTAGGGCCCGGTCGGGTCGGTCACGGTGCGCCCCGGGGAGATGTCGGTTGCCCCGACCTCCTTCGCGGCGGCCAGCTGCGACCGAATTCCGCTCATCTTGATCCCGCGCTCACGGTCGAAGGAGCACTTGGTCAGCTTCTTCGGGTTCTCCGCGACGCATTCATAGACCTTGCCCACACCGGCCGGATAGGGGTTGTCACCCATCGCGACGACCTTCACGCCGGCATCCGCGAGCCGCTTCCAGTAGTCGACCAGGCCGTCGACGCCTGCCTCGGGAGTGGCCTTCTGCTCGTCGTTGAAGGCACTGCCGCGGAAGTTCGAGGTGAACACCACGTCGGGCTTCTCGTCCCCGGTCAACCGGTCGATGACGTCCTTGCCCCAGGTGTGGCAGTTGTCGTAGGGCTTGCCGTCCAGCGAGATCTTGCGCGAGGAGAACGTGCACGCCGACATCGTGTAGGTCTTGACCTGCCAGTCGTGGGTCTCGGCCAGGACCTGGAAGGCAGGAGTCCACTGGCCGGCCTTGGAGTCGCCCACGATCGCGATCGTGGTCTCGGCATCGTCCGGTCCATAGGTGCAGGTCCGGACCTCGGTCTGGTCCTCGAGCACCTGGCAGTCCTCGGCATAGAGGTCGGGGACGTCCTCGGTGGCCAGCAACGGGTCCGGCGAGATCGCGCCGTCCACCACGTCGACGGGCGCTCCCGGCGGCGGGGCGTCGGGGTCAGGGGTCGCGGAGGGCGACGGCGAGGCTTCGTCCTTCGGGGTCGCGCTGGCGTTGTTCAGCACGGCCGCGCCCTTCACGTCGGCCGCACCCGAGGTGGTGGCCTGGTGGAAGCCGACGATCAGGAGCAGTCCGGCGATGACACCGGCCATCGTCACGCTCAGGCCGATCAGGCCTGCGGCGCGCAGGTTCTTCTTGACGAAGGTCGAGTAGCGGATCGGGTTCTCCACCAGGTGATAGGTCAGCCAGGCGGGAACGATCGAGAGGACCACGATGATCAGCCCGGTCGTCACCGAGATGCTGCCGCGGTGCTCGCGCGCGACGATCAGCATCGGCCAGTGCCACAGGTAGAGCGAGTAGGTCAGCGCTCCGAAGAACATCATCACCCGGTTGCCCAGGATCCGGATCGGTCCGGCCCTGCCGGCCGCGACTCCGCCAGCGATCAGCATGCCCGCGCCCACCGTCGGCAGCAGCGCGTTGTAGCTCGGCCAGGTGATCTCGGCGGTGAAGAACCGCCCGGCGAGCAGGATCATCACCAGCCCGACCCACGCCATCGAGGCGCCCAGCCACTGCGGCATCCGATCCAACCGGGTGGCCGCGATCGCTACCAGCGCACCGATGGCGAACTCGAACATCCGGGTGAACGTGTCGAAGTAGGCGAACTCGGGGTTGGCGGTGGCTTGGTGCAGTGCCCAGCCGAACGACGGGAGCGCGACCAGGAGGAGTCCGACCAGCATCCCGATCCGGGCTCGGACACCGAACTTCGTCGCGATCAGCACCGCGAGCAGCAGCACGATCGGCCAGACGAAATAGTATTGCTCCTCGACCGAGAGCGACCAGTAGTGCTGCACCGGGGAGGGAGTGACGTCCTCGGCGAGGTAGTCGACCGAGCGCTCGGCGAGTCGCCAGTTCACGAAGTAGAGCGACGAGGCGAAGATGTCGCCGCCGATCGTCTCCCACCGGATCTTCGGCACCCACAGCCACACCGCCACCGCAGTGCCGATCAGCACCACCGCGGACGCCGGCAGCAACCGCTTGGCACGCCGGGCATAGAACCCGATCAGGCCAATGCTGCCGGTACGGCGTACCTCTGAGATCAATCCGGCGGTGATCACGAAGCCGGAGATCACGAAGAAGACATCCACCCCGACGAATCCGCCGGGGAAGAGCATCAAGCCTGCGTGGTAGGGCAGCACCAGGAAGGTGGCGACTGCGCGGAGTCCCTCGATGTCACGGCGGATCTTCCCCTGCCGTGCGATCTGGGTTTCTTCAATTTCCTCGGCGGCGGTAGCTGCCATGGACATCAGGCCTCTGCGTGTGGGTATGGATTTCCGTAGAAGAGGAGCCGCGATGAACGTGCCATCAGCTGCTTCTCGGTGATCGGCCAGGTGTGACTGCCCGGGTCGACGCGACGCACCGACACAAAATTGAAACGGTCTGCGGAGTAGGTCTTCATGCCTCGAGCCTTGACCTTCTCCAGGAACGTGGTGTCGACGCGGCGCGGCAGGTCCTCGAACCTGACCTCACGGGCCAGGTCGCGCGACGTCAGCAGCGTGCCGCCCTGCACCAGGTCGACGAAGCGGTGCTCGGCGTGCTCGAACCGCAACAGGGTGGCGTCACTGGACTCCAGGTGGACGTAGTGCGCCCACTTTCCGGTGACGTCGGCTCCCGAGTAGTCCAGTGCCCGGACCAGGTCGGTGAGGTAGTGCTGGCCGTAGAAGTTGTCGTCGTCGACCTTGGCGACCAGGTCCCCGTCGGCGGCGTCGACACCCAGGTTCATCAGCGCGCCCAGGTTCAGCGACGAGTCGGCGTACTGGACGACCACGTCCTCGACGCCCTTCTCGGCGGCGCGGGCGACCAGGTCGGCCGGCGCCTCGAAGCCGTGGGTGACCAGCACCAGCTGGACCGGGCCGTGGCTCTGGCGGGCCATCGTGTCGATGACGTGGTCGAGCTGCTCGGGGCGCATCGTGGGCACCACGCAGCTGACCGACTTCACCGCGCCACGTGAGCCGGCCTCCGGCGACTGCGGAGCGGCCAGGCCGACCGAGCGCAGCACGGAGTCGACGCGGTGCGTGTAGAGGTGCTCGTCGAAGACCCGCCGGTGGGCGCGCAGGGCCTGACGGTCGCGATACTCGTCCTGGCCCAGCAGTACGTCGAGCGCGGCCCGGGCCTCCTCCTCGTTGGAGACGACCTCGATGTCGTCACCGAAGAACGGCTTGATGCTGGCCGCGGGGGCACTGAGCACGGCGGTCTGGCAGGCGGAGAGCTCGAAGAGTCGGCGCGAGCCCATCGAGGGCGAGCCGGTCACCGAGTTCACGTTCAGGAAGACCTTGTACGCCGTGTAGGCGCTGAGCATCTTCTCGTAGGGAAGCGAGCCGACCACGTGCTTCTTGTAGGGCTTGGGGAAGCGGTAGCGCTTGTCGCCCTTCTGCATCCGCGACCAGATGTGCAGGTCGCGCTCGAGCGCCGGCTTGAGCAGGTATTCCATCTGCTCGCGCCGCTCGGGGTGCTTCTCGGCGAACCAGGTGCCGGCGAAGGCGACCTCGTGCATCGGGCCCTTCATCCGGCGTACCGGGTTGTGCAGTCGCGGTTGGGCCGCGAACGGGAGCAGCGCGACGCGGTCGTGGCCGAGGTCCTGGTGATAGACCGGGATCCGGTCGGCGTCGACGGTGAAGACCTGGTCGAAGAGCTTCGCGGTCTCGATGAACACGTCGTAGTTGGGCGGGTCCTCCTTGTTCCAGAAGACCGTCGGGATGCCTTCTGCCCGGCACCACTCGACCAGGGCGCGCAGCTCGGCCGAGGGGCGCTTCTCCTTGGTCATGTGCAGGCGCCAGGCGCCGTTGTTGCCGTTCCAGGCGGACTCGACGAAGAGCATCGCGGGGCGTCGCGCGCCCAGCACGGTGCGCCAGTTCTCCGGGCCGAAGGTGATCTGCTGCCACTCGTAGCGCAACGCCATCTCCGAGAACGGATCGAGGATCACCGCCACCTCGAGCGAGCGGGTCGGCGCGGGCTCCGGCACTGGATAGGCGGGGGGCCTGGGTCGACGCAACCTCAAGGGGGGACTCCTGGTCTCGACGGTGGTGCAGTGGCGGTGCTCAGAGGCACGTCACGGAGTGATTCGTCCGCTGCGCCTCGCGGTAAGTTACCGTATTTGACGGTCCGGGACAGAAGCGGCGACGGTCAGGACCGGTCCCCAGGAGAGGAAGGAACGCCGCATGCCCCGCTCGCACGACCTGTTCGTGAAGGCCCGCAATGTGCCCGTTGCCGCCTCCGTCGTATGGCGTCATCTGGCCCGTGGACGCGGTCACGCAGCGACCATCGGCGCCCGCGCCGTCCCCCGGTTGGCGCCGGTCGCAGACAAGCTCGCCGCAGGGCAGTCGCCGTACGTCGTGTCGGCGAGCGCAGCACTGGCCGCCGGCGACCTGGGCGAGGCCCGTGAGCGTGCCGCGAAGGCTGGCTGGCGTGGTCGCCGGCTGCGCGGATTCATCGAGGGCGAGATCGCGCTGCTCTCCCCCAGCGGCCGAGCCCGGAGCGCTCCCAGCTCGGTCACCGAGCTCGGTGATGGGCCGGTCCTGCACCTGGTCACCAACTCGTTGCCGCACATCGTCGCCGGCTACACCACCCGCACCCAGGGCATCCTGGCCGGGCAGCGACAGGCCGGCCTCGACTCCCACGTCGTCACCCGGATAGGTTTCCCGGTCACCAAGGGCAACCTGGCCGCCGAGCCGGTCGACGTCGTCGACGGCGTGCCCTACCACCGACTCCTGGCCCCGCTGGCCGTGCGCAACGACCGGGCCCTGGCCCGGGACGTCGCCGAGACCGCCCGGTTGGTCGAGCAGCTGCGTCCCCGGGTGCTGCACGCGCACAGCAACCACCTCAACGGGCAGGTCGCGCTCGCCCTGCGCGATCGTTTCGGCATCCCGGTCGTCTACGAGGTGCGCGGCTTCCTGGAGGAGACGCGCAGCTCTCGCGAGGGCCAGAGCGAGACCTCCGAGGTGCACACGCTGACCCGTGCGGCCGAGACCTGGTGCATGGAACAGGCCGACGCAGTGGTGACGATCAGCGCGATCATGAGGGACGCGATCATCGCCCGCGGGATCGACGCCGAGAAGGTGCACATCGTCCCGAACGGGGTCGGACGGCAGTTCGTCGAGGCAGAAGCGGTCTTCCCCGCCCACGACGGCGGCCCGGGCGACAAGGTCACCGTCGGAGCCGTCGGCACGCTGAACTCCTACGAGGGCCTTGACGTCTTGATCGAGGCGATCGCCCAGGCGCCCGGCACCAGGCTCCTCCTGGTCGGGGACGGTCCTGCCCGCGGCGAGCTCGAGGCCCTGGCACGCGCACTGGGCATCGACGCCGAGTTCACCGGGCGAGTGGCGCCGGAGCAGGTGGTGGCCCAGCACCAGCGCATCGACATCTATGCCACGCCGCGCCGCGACCTGCCGGTGACCCGGCTCGTGCCGCCGATCAAGCCGGTCGAGGCGATGGCGCTGGGCCGCCCGGTTGTCGCGAGCGACCTGCCTCCGTTGCGCGAGATCGTGGGCGACGACCGCGGCCTCCTGGTCCCGGCCGACGACCCCACCGCACTGGCAGCGGTCATCCGCGAGCTCGCTGCCGACCCCGCCACCCGCCGTACGCTGGGTGAGGCAGGTCGCGCCGAAGTCATCGCGCGCCGCACGTGGTCGGGCGCCGCAGCGACGTACGCTCGGATCTACGCTTCCGTGATCGGCGTCTCCCCAGACGCGTCCGGAGTTGCCTCAACCGGCCCCACCCCCCACGATTCATCCAGCAGAAGTCCACAGTCTGAGGAGAACCCCACGTGAGCACCACCCCGGAGAACGCCGCCGTCGACCTCGTCGTCCTGGGTCAGGGCTACGTCGGCCTCCCGCTGGCCCAGGCTGCCACCGCGGCGGGCCTCACGGTCGTCGGCTTCGACGTCAACCAGAAGGCCGTGGACGGCCTCAACGCCGGCCGCTCCCACGTGGACGACCTCAGCGACGACGACGTCGCCGAGATGGTCGCCAAGGGTTATCGCGCCACCACGGACTCGGCTGTCTTCGCCGACTCCGCCGTGGCGATCATCTGCGTGCCGACCCCGCTCAGCGAGGACGGCGGACCCGACATGGGCCCGGTCACCGCTGCGTCGAGGAGCCTCGCCGAGCACGTGCACAAGGGACAGCTGATCGTCCTCGAGTCGACCACCTACCCGGGCACCACCGACGAGCTGCTCCGCCCCATCCTCGAGGAGTCCGGGCTGACGGCAGGCGTCGACTTCCACCTCGCCTTCTCCCCCGAGCGCATCGACCCGGGCAACCCGACGTACGGGCTGGTCAACACCCCCAAGGTCGTCGGTGGCCTCACCCCGGAGAGCACGAAGGCCGCCTCCGACTTCTACGGCCGCTTCGTCGAGACCGTGGTCGAGGCCAAGGGCACCCGCGAGGCCGAGACCGCCAAGCTGCTCGAGAACACCTACCGCCACATCAACATCGCGCTGGTCAACGAGATGGCGCGGTTCTGCCACGAGCTCGACATCGACCTGTGGGACGTGATCCGGGCGGCCTCGACGAAGCCGTTCGGCTTCCAGGCCTTCTACCCCGGCCCCGGCGTGGGTGGGCACTGCATCCCGATCGACCCGAACTACCTCTCGCACAACGTGCGCACCAAGCTCGGCTACCCGTTCCGCTTCGTGGAGCTCGCCCAGGAGATCAACTCCACGATGCCGACCTATGTCGCGCACCGGGCGCAGAACCTGCTCAACGACGCCGGCAAGGCGATCAACGGCTCCCGGGTGCTCATCCTCGGTGTCACCTACAAGCCGAACATCGCCGACCAGCGTGAGTCGCCGGCGGTGCCCCTGGCCCAGGCGCTCGGCCAGCTCGGCGCGATCATCACCTATCACGACCCGCGCGTGGAGAACTGGAACGCCGGCGTGGAGACCACCAGGGTCACCGACCTCGACTCCGGCATCGCCGAGGCCGACCTGGTCATGCTGGTCCAGAACCACACCGAGTACGACGCACCGGCGCTCGCCGAGAAGTCCACGATCTTCTTCGACACCCGTGGTGTGACCACCGGCCCGGGGGCGAATCGCCTGTGAGTGTGACCGCCTCCGACGCCACGTCGGGGTCGGCAGCCAACTCAATGACCTCCGAGGAGTTGGCCGCCCTCGCCCGCGAGTATGACCTGACCGCGGTCGGCGTACGGCCGCCGCTGAAGGACTACATCCGCACCCTGTGGGAGCGGCGCCACTTCGCGGTCAAGCTCGCCTCCTCGAAGTCCTACGCACGCAACCAGGGCAGCTATCTCGGCCAGGTCTGGGCCGTGCTCAACCCGGTGATGTGGGCGGCGGTCTACTTCCTGGTCTTCGGCATCATGCTGAACACCAGCCGGGGCGTCGACAACTTCATCGGCTTCCTGGTCACCGGTGTCTTCATCTTCCACTTCATGTCGGCCTGCATCAGCGCCGGCTCCAAGTCGATCACCAGCAACCAGGGCGTGATCACCTCGTTGCAGTTCCCGCGGGCGCTGCTGCCGATCGCGACCGTGCTCTCGGAGCTGTTCACGCTCCTGCCGGCGCTGCTGGTGCTGTTGGTGATCGTCCCGTTCACCGGCGAGCCGATCACCGCGACCATGCTGTTGATGCCGCTGGCCGTCCTGTTCGCCTGGCTCTTCGGCACCGGGATCGCGTTCATCTGCGCCCGGCTCGTCGTGCAGTTCCGCGACATCAAGCAACTGATCCCGTTCGTGCTCCGCGCCTTGATGTACACCTCGGGCGTCTTCTTCTCGATCGACCACTACGTCGGCACCGGCACTGCTGCCTCGGTGGTCTCCCACCAGCCGATCGCGGTCTACCTCGAGCTGGTGCGCTGCAGCCTGCTGGAGGAGATGGACGCCTCGATGTCACTGTGGCTGTGGGGCGCCGGCTGGGCGATCGGGGCCGTGATCATCGGGTTCATCTACTTCTGGCGGGCGGAGGAGAGCTATGGCCGAGGCTGACGACGACTTCACCACCGATGGCGACACACCTGCCACCGACTACGCCGACTCCGAGGAGGGGGCACCGGCACCCTCGCTGATCGTCGACGACGTACACGTCCACTACAAGACCTATGGCGGCAAGCGGCTGTCCAACACCCAGCAGCGCACCTGGCGTGCGATGGGCCGCCACGTCGGCGCCGTCGACTCGGTGCACGCCGTCAAGGGGATCTCGTTCGTGGCCCATCATGGCCAGTCGATCGGGATCATCGGCCACAACGGCTCGGGCAAGTCCACGCTGCTGCGGGCGATCGCCGGCGTGATGCCGACCTCCGGTGGACGGATCTGGGCCGACGGCACCGCCTCCCTGCTGGGCGTCAACGCCGCCCTGATGAGCGAACTGTCCGGTGAGCGCAACATCGTGCTCGGTGGCCTGGCGCTGGGCCTCAGCCCGCGCCAGGTCGAGGAGCGCTTCGACGAGGTCGTCGAGTTCGCCAACATCGGTGACTTCCTGCAGCTGCCGATGAAGGCCTACTCCTCGGGGATGGGTTCGCGGCTGCGGTTCGCGATCTCCTCTGCTGCTCGCCCCGACATCCTGCTCATCGACGAGGCGCTGTCCACCGGTGATGCCGAGTTCCGTGCGCGTTCTCGCGACCGGGTCGACGAGATCCGGGCCGAGGCCGGCACGGTGATGCTGGTCAGCCACTCGATGTCGACGATCCGGCAGATGTGCGACCGGGCGTTGTGGATCGATCACGGTCGGCTCTACATGGACGGCACCACCGACGAGGTCCTCGACGCCTATGCGGAGAAGACCGGCAAGCCGACCGCGCGCAACCTGTCCCGGCGCAAGCCGCTCGGGCACAAGCCGAACAAGGCCGCCGCTGCCGGGCCCGCCCAGGCGAGTGAGCCCAAGGCTGCTGATCCCAAGGCTGAGCCTGCCAAGGCGACCGGGACCGCACCGGCTGCCGACCCGAAGCCCGCCGGGGATGTCACCTCCTGATGTCCTCCACTGCCACGGGCACTGCCCTCGTCGTCACGGTCGTCCACCACCCGGAGGACGCCCGGATCCGACACCGGCAGATCGCTGCTCTGCTCGAGGCCGGCTGGCAGGTCACCTATGCGGCACCGTTCTCGGGCTATGGGCTGGAGTTGCCGTCGCTTCCCGGGTTGGACGTCATCGACCTGCCACGTGCCGTGGGGCGTCGCCGCCTGCGTGCCCTGCGGGCCGCGCGCCGGCTCCTGTCGGCCCGGGGCGGCGCACAGGACGTCATACTGCTGCACGATCCGGAGCTCCTGGTCGCAGTGCGTGGGCTGGGGCTCGACAACGTCGTGTGGGACGTCCACGAGGACCTGCCCGCGTCGCTCGCGATGAAGCCGTGGCTGCCGACCTGGCTGGCGCGGCCTGCCGCCGGCGCGGTACGCCGGGTCGAGCTGGGGGCGGAGAAGCGTCACGAGCTGTTGCTGGCCGAGCACGACTACCAGGCACGGTTCCGCCAGCCCCACCTGGTCGTGCCGAACACCACCCGGGTCCCCGCCGCACGCCCCGCCGGCGGTGGGCGACACGTGGTCTACGTCGGCCACAACTCGCGAGCCCGTGGCGTGCACGACCTGATCGCGCTGGGTGCCGCCCTGGCCGGGGACGACATCGCGGTGAAGGTGATCGGGCATGCCGACGGCGAGGCGACCTCCGCGCTCGAGGCCGCCACCGCGTCCGGGACGAACTCGATCGAGTGGCTGGGCTTCATGAGCCACGGCGAGGCGATGGCGCAGGTCGACGGGGCGCTGGCCGGCCTGTCCCTGCTCCACGACGAGCCCAACTATCGGCACTCCCAGCCGACCAAGGTCATCGAATACATGGCGCACGGGGTTCCGGTGCTCACCACTCCCCTGCCCAAGGCGGTCGAGGTGGTCGAGGCCGCCGACGCCGGGATCGTGGTGCCGTTCGGGGACACGATGGCCGCCGCGGACGCCGTACGCTCCCTGGCCGCCAACCCGGACAAGCGCGAGCAGTTCGCGATCAACGGCCATGCCCACGCTGCGGAGCACTATGACTGGACCTCCAAGGCCGCCGACTTCACCCGCGAACTGGCATCTCTTGCGCGCCGAACCGGCAGTTGTTGAGCGTCCAACCTGCACTTGTTGCGCGTCCAACCTGCACTTGTTGATGCGCGAACCTGCAGTTCTTGCGCGTTGAGCCTGCACTTGTTGTTGCGCGAACCTGCAGTTCTTGCGCGTTGAGCCTGCAGTTGTTGCGTTGCAAAGACGTCACCTGATGATTCGCTAACCGGCCCGGCAGACCCTCTGCTTGAGCACTGAGTGTCATCAGTAGCGCCGCACGACCAGCTTGACCACAGATCCATCCGACGCCTCGCCTTGGTCGCCGGCTCCCGTGACTCAGGCCCGGTCGGAGAACGACGGCAGGTCGCTGCTTGTCAGGGGTGCAGTACGTCGACCCGCAGCGCGACCGCACCAACTGTCCCCGGCCCGTGTTCAGCGTCGACAGCCCGAGGGCGCGCGTTGCGCCTCGTCGTGCCAGAGCTGATCTCGCTCGGACCGCAACAACTGCCGGTTCGACGCACAAGAACGGTCAAGTCCGAGGTAGTGGTGTAGTGCTGCGTTCTCCTTCTTGATGGTTCAGGCGGTGAGTGCGGGTAGGTCGTGGGCTCCGATCTCGGGTTCGGTGTTGGGGACGAGGTTCATGCGGCAGCGGGCGAGGACGTCGAGTCCGAGGTAGCGGCGGCCTTCGGCCCATTCGTCGGTCTGCTCGGCGAGGACGGCGCCGACGAGTCGGACGATCGCGGTGCGGTTGGGGAAGATCCCCACGCTGTCGGTTCTTCTCCGGATCTCGCGATTCAACCGCTCGGCGGGGTTGTTGGACCAGATCTGAGTCCACACGTCCTTCGGAGATCCGGTGAACGCGAGGATGTCCGCGCGGGCGCCGTCGAGGTGCTCATGGACCTCGGGGAGCTTCTCTTCGACGTAGTCCAAGAGCCGGTCGAACTGGGCGTTCACTGCCGGGGCGTCGGGCTGGTCGTAGACCGAGTGCAGCATCGCTTTGACCGCGGGCCACATCGACTTCGGGGTCACCGACATCAAGTTCGCCGCGTAGTGGGTGCGGCAGCGTTGCCAGGTCGCGCCGGCCAGGTTGGCCGCGATCGCGTCCTTGAGCCCGGCGTGAGCATCTGAGGTGACCAGCCGGACCCCGGTCAGGCCGCGGGCCACGAGGTCGGCGAAGAACTCGTTCCACGCCGGTCCGGTTTCGGAGGTGGCCACGCGCATGCCGAGGACTTCGCGGTGTCCGTCGCCGTTGACGCCGGTCGCGAGCAGCACGACGGCGTTGATCACGCGGCCGCCTTCGCGGACCTTCATCGTGAGCGCGTCGGCGGCCACGAACGTGAACGGTCCAGCAGCATCGAGGGGTCGGTGGCGGAAGTCCTCGACGATGCTGTCCAGGTCGCCTGCCATCCGCGAGACCTGGGACTTCGACAACGAGTCGATGCCCAACTGCTTGACCAACTTGTCCATCCGCCGGGTGGACACGCCGGCGAGGTAGCAGTCGGCCACGACGGTGATCAGCGCGGACTCGGCACGCTTGCGGCGCTCCAGGAGCCATTCGGGGAAGTAGGTGCCGGTGCGCAGCTTGGGGATCGCGACGTCGACGGTCCCGACGCGTGTGTCCAGGTCGCGGTGGCGGTAGCCGTTGCGCTGCGCCGTCCGGGACGCGGAAGGGCGGCCGTACTCGGCGCCGACGACCGCGTCGGCGTCCGCGCAGAGCAGCGCGTTGATGATCGTTTGCAGCAGCGAGCGCATCAGATCGGGGCTGGCTTCGGCGAGGGCTTCGCCAAGAAGGCCAGCAGGGTCGACAATGTGTGGAGCGGTCATCGTGTGGTCCTCGAGGATTCGGTAGAAGGTTGACTCGAAGGATCGCGCGGTGGCCGCGTCTGCGTCCGACGTACACGCCGGTAACGAACTCAGCGACCGCGCTACACCACTATCGGGGACTCAACTACAAGAACTGCCGGCTCGCGCAACAACAACTGCCGGTTCGACGCACAAGAAGTGCAGGCTCGCGCAACAACAAGTGCAGGTTGGACGCGCAACAAGTGCAGGTTCGTCAGCGGCGGAGGGACTTGGGGATGCCGCGCAGGAAGCCCCAGCCCCAGGCCAGGTGCATCGTGGCGATGACCCCGGGCAGGACGCGCCGGGCCTGCGGGGACAGGTTGTCCTGGCGGGCCAGTACGGCTGAGGCGGCAACCACGCCGGCGCCGTAGCCAGCAGGGACCACGAAGCCGAGCAGGCCCACACGGGCGCCGCGGACACCCGCAACGGAGCCGAGCACGCCCATGGCGCCGGCAGCAACACCGCCGGCCACCAGGGCGGTGACCACGGGCGGGGCGAGATAGCGGAACGAGGCCGTGTCGGGGTGCTCGGCGACGATCTGGCGCCGCCACTGCCCGGAGCCGAAGAACTGCCGGGCCAGGGCCTTGAAGTCGCGGCGCGGGCGATAGGTGACCGCAAGCGTCGGGTCGAACCACACCTCGTGGCCGGCCTTGCGGATGCGGTAGTTGAGCTGCCAGTCCTGTGCCCTGCGGTAGTGCTCGTCGAAGCCACCGACCTCTTCGAGCACGGAACGGCGGAACGAGCCGAGGTAGACCGTCAGCGCCGGACCCGGCTCACCACCGGTGTGGAACTTGGCGCCACCGATGCCCAGGGGCGAGGACATCGCCGAGGCGACCGCCTCACCGAACGGGGTGTCACCCTCGACGGCCATCAGGCCACCCACGTTGGCAGCCCCGGTCTCGTCGAGCAGTGCGACCACGCGCTCGACGTACCGCTCGGGCAGAAAGCCGTGGGCATCCACCCGCACGATGTAGTCGTGGCGGGCCACCGCCAGCGCGGCGTTGAGGGCGTTCGGCGTGAATCCGGTCGGGTTGGCGACCAGGGTGATCCGCGAGTCCTCCGCGGCGAGCCGGTCGGCGATCTCCTGGGTGCGGTCCTTTGAGGGACCGATCGCCAGGATCAACTCCCACTGCCCCGGATAGTCCTGGTCGAGGACGCGGCGTACCGACTCCTCGAGATAGAGCTCCTCATTGAGGACCGGCATCACCACCGACACCGGGGTAGCAGTGGCAGAACTGCTGGGCGAGCTGCTGGTCACGAAACTCCCAGGCCGCGGTAGGTCCAACCAGCGGCCTTCCACGCCTCACGGTCCAGGCAGTTGCGCGCATCGATCACGTTGGGCGCCGCGACGACCTTGGCCAGCTCGGCCGCGTCGATCTCGCGGAACTCGGGCCACTCGGTCAGGTGCAGCACCAGCTCGGCATCGGTGGCCGCCTCCACCGCGGAGTCCACGAACGTCAGCTCGGGCCGCGAGCGCTTGCCCGGAACAGCCGCAACCGGGTCATAGATCCGCACCTCGGCACCCGCCTCGTGCATCCGACGGGCCACGTCGAGAGCCGGCGAGTCGCGTACGTCGTCCGACTTCGGCTTGAACGAAGCCCCGAACACCGCAACCTTGCGACCGGTCAGGTCACCCAACAGCCCCTCGGCCATCGAGACGACCTTGGCACGGCGCGACAGGTTGATCTTGTCGATCTCGCCGAGGAACTCGAACGACTCACCCGCGCCCAGCTCGATCGCACGCGCCCGGAAGGCCCGAATGTCCTTGGGCAGGCAACCGCCACCGAACCCGATGCCGGCGTTGAGGAACTTGCGCCCGATCCGCTCGTCGAACCCGATCGCGTCCGCCAGCACGGTGACGTCGCCACCGGCCAGGTCACATACCTCGGACATCGCGTTGATGAAGGAGATCTTGGTGGCCAGGAACGCATTCGCGCTCACCTTGACCAGCTCGGCGGTCGCATAGTCGCTGACCACCACAGGGGTGCCCGTGGAGATGGTCTGCGCATAGACCTCACGCAGCTTCGTCTCGGCAGCCTCGGAGGCCACACCGAAGACGAGACGGTCCGGACGCAGGGTGTCCTCGACCGCGAAGCCCTCGCGCAGGAACTCCGGGTTCCAGGCCAGCTCCACGCCGGGTCCGGCGATCTCGTGCAGCATCTCCTGCAGCCGCGCCGCGGTGCCCACCGGCACCGTCGACTTGCCGGCCACCAGGGTCGTCCTGCCCTTCAGCTGCTCACCCAGGGCGCGCACCGCCGACTCGACATAGGTCAGGTCGGCCGCGTCAGAACCGGGTGTCTGCGGGGTCCCGATGCACAAGAAGTGCACCTCCGCGTCAGCCGCGGCGGAGAAGTCGGTGGTGAACCGCAACCGGCCACCCTCACCGATGTGCTTGCCCAGCAACGGCTCCAGTCCCGGCTCGAAGAAGGGCGCCTTGCCCTCCGACAACAGGGCAACCTTCGCCTCGTCGACGTCGATCCCGACCGTCTCGAACCCGAGCTCAGCCATCCCGGCAGCGTGGACAGCTCCGAGATAACCGGTGCCGATGACAGAGACACGCATGTGTGTACCCCTTGATGCAGGCAGTTGGCGGACACCTGTTCGGCGCCCACAGTCCGACCACTACCCGCAATCGGACACAGCAGGAGTTTAGGACGGAGCGGGTCGTTTGGCGCAACAGGGCGCGGCGGGGCGTGGCCCGGGTGGCGCGCGTCTCAGCCACTGAGCGTCCGGTGCAGAAGTCCACTTGGTTCCTAGACTTTCAACAACAGCCCGATCGTGCGCAACGAGGCGACACGAGTCCGAGAGGAACCATTGTGACCCACCGTCCCGAAACGATTGCCGTCCACGCAGGCCAGGAGGAGCCCGACTCCGCCACCAACGCCCGCGCGGTGCCGATCTACCAGACCACGTCCTATGTCTTCAACGACACCGAGCACGCCGCGAACCTCTTCTCGCTGGCCGAGCCGGGCAACATCTACACCCGGATCATGAACCCGACCCAGTCGGTCTTCGAGGAGCGCGTCGCCCAGCTCGAGGGCGGCGTCGGCGCCCTGGCCACGGCCAGCGGGTCGGCTGCGACGACGTACGCCGTCCTCAACCTCACCTACGCCGGCGACAACATCGTCGCGCTCTCCACGCTGTACGGCGGCACCTACGCCCTGTTCGCGCACACGCTGCCGCAGTTCGGCATCGAGGTCCGCTTCGTCGACCCCGAGAAGCCCGAGGAGCTCGCGGCTGCCGTCGACGAGAAGACCAGGCTGGTCTTCGCCGAGACCGTCGGCAACCCGAAGATCAACGTCGTCGACATCAAGGCCTGGGCCGACGCAGCCCACGCCCAGGGCCTGCCCCTGATCGTCGACAACACCGCACCCACCCCGTTGCTGTGCAAGCCGTTCGAGCTCGGCGCCGACGTCATCGTGCACGCCGCCACGAAGTACATCGGCGGCCAGGGCTCCTCCATCGGTGGCGTCATCGTCGACTCCGGCAACTTCGACTGGGCCGCCCACTCCGAGCGCTTCCCCGGCCTGACCCAGCCCGACGGCGCCTACCACGGCGTGGTCTGGACCGAGGCCGTCGGCAACCTGGCCTACATCATCCGGGCGCGCACCGTCCTGCTCCGCAACACCGGTGCAGCCATCGCCCCGCTCAACTCGTTCCTGTTCATCCAGGGCCTCGAGACCCTCCCGTTGCGCATCGAGCGACACAGCGAGAACGCGCTCAAGGTCGCCGAGTTCCTGCAGGGCCACGACTCCGTGTCCTGGGTGAGCTACCCCGGCCTGCCTGACTCGCCCTACAAGGAGATCGCCGACCGCACCTTCACCGGCCGCGGCTATGGCGGCCTGGTCAGCTTCGGCCTGAAGTCGGGTCGCGAAGGTGGCAAGACCTTCATCGAGGCACTCGAGCTGTTCAGCCACCTGGCCAACATCGGTGACACCAAGTCGCTGGCCATCCACAACGCCACCACCACCCACTCGCAGCTCACCCCCGAGGAGCTCGAGGCGGCCGGCGTTCCGGAGGAGGCCGTGCGCCTCTCGGTCGGCATCGAGCACATCGACGACATCATCGCCGACCTCGACCAGGCACTCGCTCAGGCCAAGTGAGGGTGATACTGGCGCCGTGACGTCACCATCTACACCCCAGCGGGTCCTGCTCTTCACCGAGCAGGACCCGCTGGTTCTTGCCAACGGCGAGCAGCTGACCGAGGTCGAGATCGCCTACCAGACCTGGGGCACCCTCAACGAGGACGCCTCGAACGCGGTGTTCATCGCGCACGCCCTCACCGGTGACGCCAACGCCGCAGGCTGGTGGTCGAGCCTGGTCGGCCCCGGGCGCCCGGTCGACACCGACCGGTTCTTCGTGATCTGTCCCAACCTGCTCGGCGGGTGCAGTGGCAGCACCGGCCCGCGCTCGACGAACCCCGCGACCGGTACGCCGTACGGCCTCGACTTCCCGCTGCTGGCGATGACCGATCTGGTCGCCGCGCACCGCCGACTGATCGCCCACCTGGGCATCACCCGGCTCCACGCCGCCGTCGGCGGATCACTGGGCGGCATGCAGCTGCTGCAGTGGTCGATCGAGGCGTCCGAGGAGATCGGGCGGGCGGTGCTTGTCGCGGCCACCAGCCGGCTCACGGCCGAGAACATCGCGTTCTCCGCCGTCGCTCGGGCCGCGATCACCGGCGATCCGGGCTTCGAGAACGGCCAGTACGCCGTGGGTGCGGGCCCCCGGCACGGGATGGCGATCGCACGGATGATGGCCCACATCACCTATGTCTCGCCGCAATCCCTGGAGACCAAGTTCGGCCGCAGGCTGCAGGGCGGCCAGTCGACGCCCGGGTTCGGTGTCGACTTCGAGGTGGAGTCCTACCTCGACCACCAGGGTCGCTCGTTCCTGGAGCGCTTCGACGCGCTCACCTATCTCTACTTCACCCGGGTGATGGACTACTTCGACCCGTTCGCCGACCCGGCAGCCGCCTCCGCGATCACCGACACCACGTTCCTGGTGCTCTCCTTCGACTCCGACTGGCGTTTCGGCACCCAGCACTCGGTGCGCATCGAGGAGGAGCTCGCGGCTGCCGGCGTCGAGGTCACCCGCCACGAGCTGCCCGCGCCGCACGGCCACGACTCGTTCCTCTTCACCGTGCCCGGCTACCAGGAGACGGTGCGCGACTTCCTGGCCTGAGCCAGCAAGTCACCCACGCTCAGCCGACAGGCACGTCCTTGTGCCAGGACTCGGTGACATATTTCGTCTTCCAGCCCATCCCGACATAGAGCTGGTCGGCCCCGGTCGAGGAGTCGGCATCCACCTCGAGGCCGACCCGGTCCCGGTCGCGGGCGGCAGCGTCCGCGATGATCGTCCTGAGCAGCCCGGTGGCCACACCGCGGCCACGGGCCGACTCGAGCACACCGAGGTAGGAGACATAGGACCCGTCCGGGCCGGTCGAGGACTCGGACACCGTGCCGACGAGCACGCCGGCCGCCTCGGGGGCACCCTCGCCGTCGACGATCTCGGCGATCCACCAGTGGTCCCAGCGGTGGCCGGGGTCCTCGCGGAGCCGGTGCACGAACTCCTGGAAGGTCTCCTCGGAGGAGTTGAAGTGGTCGGTGAAGGAGCTCTCCAGCACGTCGTGGACCGCGCGCAGGTCATCGATGTCGGGGAGGCCATCGCCCTCGCGACGAACCTGGCGGAATACCACGCCCTTGCGCTCCCAGTGCTCCGGGTCGGGGACCAGTGACGCCTCGTCAGCGGTGACCGGGCGGCTCATCTGCCACCAGGTGCGGACCCGGTTGAAGCCGGCGTCCTCGAGCATCTTGTGCTGGCGCTCGTCGTCGGCGAAGGCGCCGGTGTCGATCTGCTGGGTCTTCAGGCCCCTGGCGGCGCCGACCTCGCAGGCCTGCGCCTCGGCCCAGGCGAACATCACCTGCGAGCAGCGCTCGGCGGCGGCCTCGGAGAGGTCGCGCTCGATGATGTGGACATAGAGCATCCGGTTCACCGAGCGGTCGTGCACCGAGGCCCACGCACGGATCCGGTTGTTGCGGTCGCGGACCACCAGGTTCTCGCGCATCTTCAGCCCGTGCTCGGAGACCTCCACGAGCACGTCGTCCTGCGAGGCACCTGCCCAGCCGCGCCCGGCGTCCTCGTGGGCCCGCAGCAGCTCGGTCAGACGCCTGACGTCCATGATCGATCCGGGGTCCGGGGCGCTTGCCGTCCAACCGACCGGGAGCCCGGGGTCATCGGGCAGCACAACGCCGGGATCGCTCTCGAAACGGTTGTCGTCGTAGGGCAGGAGCACCTCTTCAGGCGTCCCCTCTGTCGGCTGGTTCTCAGGCGTCATCGGGCGCCATTATTCCGTACGTCGCCCCGACCCGCCCGGGTCGGGCCGAACCGCGGCCACATGGAGCAGCGACTCAGATGCCCAGGCGGGTCGCGACCTGGTCGCCGCCACAGGCACGAATGACACCCGGATCACCGACCACGACGAGCAGGTCCGTGGCGCGCGACATCCCGACGTACAGCCGCTCGCGCGAGCGATCGCGGGCCCGGTCCTCGTTGACGCAGAGCACCACCACGCGACGCTCGAGCCCCTTGCAGCCCAGGACGTGGCCGTAGAAGACGTCGTCGGTGTCCCACCAGGTCTCCCAATAGCCGTCCTGGGTGTGGTGGGTGGTCCGCTCGACCTGGACCGGGTGCCGCTTGCCGGTGGTCAGCAGCGCGACGTGCTCGGGGCGCCAGTTCTCCTCGAGCAAGCCCTCGATCGCGTCGTCGGCCGCCGCCAGGGCGTCCTCGGGGTTGGCGGCGATGAAGCGGACAGCCGGGCCGTCGCCGCCGCGTGAATACATCCTCGACGGGGCGAGCGGCCCGAAGGCCTCGTGGATCTGCTTGGTGTTGCGCAGGTTGTGGTCGAGCACGAGTGGCACCAGGGGCACCGGCGGGCGCCCGAATCGCGCGAAGATCCGCTGGTTCTCGTCCGAGTAGACATAGAGCCCGCCCTCCTCGTCGTCGCGCAGCGCCTTCATCACCGGCGACCACCACGAGTCCGCGAAGTCCTGCGCCTCGTCGACGATGATCGCGTCATACTTCTCGCGCTCCCCCAGCCCTGCGGCCAGGTCGTCCATCAGTGCGGGCAGCTCGTCCTCCCAGAAGGCCCCGTTGATCCGGTCGCCGTCGGGCGCGCCCCACTGCTTGCCGAAGTCGTGGAAGGTGCCGACGAACGCCGGGCGGTGCTTGCGGTGCCACGTCGCCACCTCGCGCCGGAGCCAGGAGGCGAGGCCGAGTGAGTAGCAGAGCACCGCCACCCGCTGCGGTGCGCGGCCCTGGCTGCCCCGGGTCAGCTCGCGAGCCTGGGCCAGTGCGAGCACGGTCTTGCCGGAGCCCGCTCCCCCACGCACCTCGACGCGGCGCAGCAGCCTGGTCACCTGCAGGATCATCAGCTGGTCCTGGGTCAGTCGCTCCGCCTCGGCCGCACGTGCCTCGCTCTCCGCGTTGACGTCGTACGACGTGTGCTTGCGGCCCTGCAGGATCGTGACGATCTCCTCGACGTCGTCGTGCGTGGGCGGCACCTTGCCCTGCTGCAGACCCCAGGTGTGCTCGCGCAGCCGGGCGGCGAGCGTGTCCATCTCGGTGCGGTCGTGCAGTGCCCAGCGCGGCAGTTCGGGCAACGAGAAGTCGTCCTCGAACTCCGAGTGCGGGAAGACCACCCCGTGTCCCCAGGCAACGTGGTTGCGGTTTCCCCAGCGGCCGTCGCGGGCGACGTAGCCGCGGATCGCATATTTCGTGGTGCGGACCTGCTCCACCGGGTCGATGCGGACCTCGCGACCACCGCGGGTCTGCTTCCACCCGTCGTCGTCGAACCACACCGAGCCGCCCTTGACCTCGAGCACCGCGATCCCGATGTCGGGCATCAGCACCACGAGGTCGGCCTCATGGTCCTTCTTCTCGTCGGTGAGACGCAGGTTGGCGATCACGACATCGTCGTCACCCAGTCCATCGCGCAGCGCCTCGAAGACCTCACGCTCCGCACCGTTGACAAAGCGGGGTTCCTCGGGAAACGTCCGGGCTGGCATACCCGCACGCTAGTCGAGCTCGGAGGCCTTCACGGCCACAATCGCGACAGTCGTGACTGCGGCGAAGCACTGCTTGTCCGGCTTGGCCGGCAGCCCGACGGGGTTGATGGTGACGCCGTTCTCCTTGTTGACCGTCACGCCGGTCGGCTCGTCGCAGCCGAGGGCGACCACGGTGCCGAGCAGCACCTCGTCGTCGGCGAGCTTGGCTCCGGAGACCGCGTCGGCGACCTGCTGGCCGATGGTGCGCCCCTTGAACTGGGCGGTGAAGTCGGCGACGGCCTGGTCGGAGTCGAGGATGACCGGAATCTGGGCGACCTCGCCTCCGGCGGCGGTCTCGGAGATCAGGGCCACCTCGGTGAAGTCGACCTCGGGACCGATCGACTCGCTCGGATAGACCAAGTCGCTGGGCTCCGGGGAGCGCGGTGACTCCTCGGTGCCCTCGCTCTCGCCGGCAGAGCCGGAGTCGTCCGGGGATTGCGAGCTCTGTTCCTTCGCGTCGTTCTCCTCGCCGTCGTCGGAGCAGCCGAGGAGGGTGAGGGCGAGGATGCTGGCCAGGAGGGGTCCGAGAAGTCGCTTCATGAGGACTATGACGATAGCCAGCGCGGCTCGGTTCCCGAAAGCCCTCGCCCGGGGCGGTGGATCAGAAGACGAACGGGATACCGATCAGGGTCGGGACCAGGCCGAGCAGCAGCCACGGGCTCAGCGGGTGTCGCTGGTGGATGGCCATCCCGGCCGCCACGGCGAGCATGCCGAAGATCGTCGCGATGACCATCAGCCCGACCTGGGCGTCGGTGTGCCCCTCGCCGATCGCCATCGCGCCGAGAATCAGCCCCACCTGCATGTGAACGATGGTGGTGACGGCGAGCACCGACATCACCCACTTCTGCACGTTGCCCAGGGATCGGTCCCCGGTGGAGACCGCGCGCTGGGGGTTGTTCGGGTCCATCAGGTGACGCGGCCGCTTCACTGCCTTCTGCTCGGACATGCCCCCATTGTCCCACCTGATCCGGTGCCGTGCGGGCGAGGTCCTTGCCGCTGGGTGACTTCTCGGTCACACCCGGCACGATGGAGGCATGCTGCACTGGCCACTCCCCGGCGGACACGACCTTCGCGACCGGCTGCTGTCCGCGTGGTCGACCGGTCGTGGCTATCACGACGTCCAGCACCTGGCCGAGGTGCTCGCCCGGCTCGACGAGCTGGGCGCGGGCGACAACGTCGAGGTGGTGCTGGCCGCCTGGTTCCACGACGCCGTGCATGACACCGCCGGCGACACTGCCGCGGACAACGAGGAGCGCTCGGCCCGGATGGCCGCGGACGAGCTGTCTGCGCTGTCCGCGCAACATGGGGCGGACGTCGATGTCGACCTCGACGTTGACATCGACGAGGTCGTCCGCCTGGTCCGGCTCACCGAGCACCATCGACCCGAGCCCGGCGACAGCAACGGCGAGCTGCTCTCCGATGCGGACCTGGCCATCCTCGCCGCCGGTCCGGTGCGCTACGCCGAATACGTCGCCGGCGTGCGAGCGGAGTACGCCGACATCCGCGACGCAGACTTCGCCCGGGGCCGGCTCGCGATCCTGCGTGACCTCGCCGCGAAACCGGCCCTCTTCCACACCGCGCATGCGCGCGAGCACTGGGAGGCCGCGGCCCGGGCCAACCTGGCCGCGGAGATCAAGAGCCTGTCGAACGACCCTGCTGTGGGGACTCCCGGCGATCCTGGCGACGACCCTTCCGGCGGCGCAGGCCCGCAGCCGTGAGTCGACGTACCAGCTCCCGGCTGCGCACCGGCTCCGCTCCGGCCGCCACCGCGGCGTCATAGTGCTCGGCCGGGATGTCGTAGTGGTCGCCGTCGAAGCCCCGCGCCGGCACGCCCAGGGCCGAGGCGAAGGCGTGCAGCTCCTCGAACGACTCGTCCGAGGCGAGGTGCGACCACAGTCGTCCCCGCCAGGGAACGTTGGGTGGATCGAGCATCAGGGCCATGCGGTGCATCTTAGATTCCGGGGACCAGGTGGCGGCCCAACCACAGTGTGGACATGATGTAGCCAGCCGACTGGAAGGTTCATCGATGCACCTGAAGCTGTCCCCGGAGGACGCCGCGTTCCGCGAAGAGCTCCGCACCTACTTCACCACCGAGATCCCGCAGGAGATCCGCGACGCGGTTGCGCAGCGACGTGAGCTCACCAAGGAGCAGATCGTCACCGCACACAAGATCCTGAACAAGGGCGGCTACGCCGTCCCGCACTGGCCCACCGAATGGGGCGGTCGCGGCTGGACCGACCTCCAGCGCCACATCTGGCACGAGGAGCTCCAGCGCGCCAACGTGCCGCTCCCGCTGGTCTTCAACTCCTCGATGGTCGGCCCGGTGATCGCCGCCTTCGGCTCGCAGGAGCAGAAGGAGAAGTTCCTGCCCGCCACCGCGAACCTCGACATCTGGTGGTCGCAGGGGTTCTCGGAGCCCGACGCCGGCTCCGACCTTGCTTCGCTGCGCACCACGGCGGAGTACGTCGAGGACGAGTCCGGCGCACGCTTCGTCGTGAACGGCCAGAAGACCTGGACCACGTTGGGACAATATGGCGACTGGATCTTCTGCCTGGTCCGCACCGACCCCGACGTGAAGAAGCAGGCCGGCATCTCCTTCCTGCTCATCGACATGACCACCCCCGGCGTCACCGTCCGCCCGATCGAGCTGATCGACGGCGGCCACGAGGTCAACGAGGTCTGGTTCGAGGACGTGCAGGTCCCTGCCGAGAACCTCGTCGGCGAGCTCAACCGGGGCTGGGACTACGCCAAGTTCCTGCTCGGCAACGAGCGCGTCGGCGTCGCCCCGGTCGGCGCCACCAAGCGGGTGCTGGCCAGCGCCAAGGAGTGGGCCGGTGACCTGGTCGCCGAGGACCCGTTCCTCGCCGCGCGCTTCGTGGAGCTGGAGAACGAGCTGCTCGCCCTGGAGCTCACCGCCCTGCGGGTGTCGGCCAACTCCGCGGATGGCAAGCCGCACCCGGCCTCCTCGGTGCTCAAGCTCAAGGGCACCGAGCTCCAGCAGGCCGTCAGCGAGCTGGTCGTCGACATTGCCGGACCGGGTGCGATCGCGTCCGGGGCCGGCGAGGGCAGCGACCTCGAACATTGGCAGGCCCGTTCGACACCGGCCTACCTCAACCTGCGCAAGGCATCGATCTATGGCGGATCCAACGAGGTCCAGCGCCAGATCATCGCCCGCACGATCCTGGGACTGTGAGGAGACGACATGGACTTCACCTATGACGACGAGCAGCAGGCGCTCCGCGACGCGGTCCGTGGGCTGATCGGCAAGAAGTACTCAGACTTCGAGACCCGCCGCCAGACCGTGGCTGCGGACCCCGGGTTCGACGAGACCACCTGGTCGCGCCTGGCTGAGCTCGGTGCCCTCGGGCTGCCGTTCAGCGAGGATGACGGCGGCGCCGGGGCAGGCCCGATCGAGGTCGCGATCGTGGCCCAGGAGCTGGGCCGGGTGATCGCACCGGAGCCCTACCTCACCTCGGTGGTGCTGGCCGGCGGACTGGTCGCCGACGCAGGTTCGGACACCCAGCGCGCCGAGATCCTCGGTGCGCTCTCTGCCGGGGAGTCGATCCTGGCCTTCGCCCACGACGAGCCCGGCTCCCGCTGGGCTCCGACCGCGTCGAAGGTCACCGCCTCAGGCTCCGGCGACGCGTGGACCCTCACCGGCGTCAAGGAGCCGGTCCTGGCCGGCGCCCGCGCCGACACGCTGATCGTCTCCGCGGCCCTGCCCGAGGGCGGCACCGGCCTGTTCGTGGTTGATCCCGCGAACACCGACCGCACCGGCTATCCGACCAACGACGGCGGCCGTGCGGCCCGGATCGGGTTCAACGGCACCGCCGCCGTTCCGCTCGGCGTCGGCGGGGACGCCACGTCGGTGATCGCGACCGGGCTCGACCGCGCACGCATCATCGCGGCCAACCAGGCCGTCGGCGCGATGGAGGTCTCGTTGCACGCGACCGCGTCCTACCTGACCAGCCGCAAGCAGTTCGGGGTCACGCTGAACACGTTCCAGGCACTCAACTTCCGTGCCGCGGACATGTACATCTCCCTCGAGCTGACCCGCAGCATCGTGGACTGGGCGACGATGGTGCTGGTCGAGGGCACCAGCGAAGAGATCGCGGATGCGGCCTCGCGGGCGGCACTCCAGACCAGCCGGGCCTCGCGCCACATCGGCCAGGAGGCGATCCAGCTGCACGGCGGCATCGGGATGACGGCCGAATACTCCATCGGCTCCTACACCAGCCACCTGACCGCACTGGACCACCTGTTCGGCGACGGCAACCACCACCTGCGGGTGCTGGCGGGGAAGGTCGGCGACCACGCGGACGTCGACCCACTGGGTTGATCCGTCGGGGTGAACCTGTCGGCCACGTCTCACCCGTGACACGTTTGCGCAGCCCCACCGGGGGGCCACAATGAACGCCATGGCTACCTCGGTGGGGAAATCGCGCGCGACCCGATTGACCGCGACCTACCTCACCGACCGCCCCTGGCTGTGGGTCGCCGCGGTGATCGGGCTGGGAGTCGTCCTCGAGTCGGTGCTGCGGGTGACCCGGTTCGCCCTTCCGGTTGCCCCTGCCTTCGTGGCGTTCGGGTTGATCGCACTGGTCCTCGCCGGGGTCCGTCCCCGGCACGTGCGCACTCCGGTCGACCTCGCGATCGGTGCCAGCGTCCTGGCCGGGATCATCGCCTTCGTCATCAACAGCCACGGCGGGCGCCGGCTGATTGCGTGCGTGATCATGGCCGGCGTCTTCTGGCTCCTGATCGGGGTGCAGCGGGCGTGGCGCAACGGTCGGATGGCCTTGGCGCTGACTGCCGCGCTCGCCGTCACGATCACCGCCGGCTATGCGGTGATCCAAGCCGTGTTCAGCATCGAGACCGGATATTGCCGGGCCAAGGTGGCCGGCGGCGCCGACGGCTGCTGGCGCGAGGACACCGCCATCCGGGTGATCGGCACGTCCTCGAACCCGAACCTGCTGGCGCCGGTGCTGGTGCTGCTGATCCCGATCGGTTGTGTCGCGCTGCGGATGACCTTCGGGAAGAAGTGGGGCCGGATCCTCTCCGCCTCCCTGGGCGTGCTGGGCGCGAGCGCACTCATGCTTACCCTGTCCCGCGGCGGAGCGGTGAGCATGGTCGTGCTCCTGGTCGCGGCACTCGCCCTGCGCAACCCGTCGCGACGTACCCTCGTCGGCACCGGGCTGGCTGTCGCGGCCGGCATCATCGTCGCCCTGGGCGCCCTGCTCGCGAAGTTCTCGCTCGGGCCGCGCAGCGACGTCTATCGCGAGTCCCTCGAGGTCTGGTGGGAGAACCCGTGGGGCGTCGGACTGGGCCGGTCCGGGCCCTTCATCGACCAACGCATCGAGGGCGACCAGCGGTTCTACCACTCGCACAACCTCTGGCTGACCTGGCTGGTGGAGACTGGGTTCATCGGACTCTTCGCTGCCCTGTGGCTCACCGTCGCCGTCACCGTGGCCGTCGTCCGGGGAGCTCGCCGGCACGACGCCATGATCGTCGCCGCCGGTTCCGGCCTGGCCGGCTTCGGCGTGATCAGCCTCTTCGACAACCCGTCCTTCAACGCCTACGTCTCGATGGCGATGTGGACCGTGGTGGCGATCGCGGTGAGTGTCCAGCACGAGAAGAGACCCAGACAGGCCTCGGGCCCCACCGAGGCCACCCCCTAGGCTCTGGGACATGACCAGCAGCGTCTACATCGCTTCGGCCGAGGGATTCACCGGCAAGTCGACCGTCGCCCTGGGGGTGCTGGAGCAGCTCTCCCGCGCCGTCGAGCGCGTCGGTGTCTTCCGCCCGATCATCCGCGCGGGTGCCAGTGGCGACGGCGAGAAGCGTGACTACGTGCTCGACCTGCTCACCGCGCACGATGCCGTGGAGCTCTCCTACGAGGAGTGCGCAGGCGTGTCCTACGAGGAGGTGCACGCGGACCCCGAGGCGGCGATGGACCGGATCGTGGAACGGTTCCACCAGGTCGCCGACCGGTGTGACGCGGTGCTGGTGATCGGCAGCGACTACACCGACGTCGCCACCCCCACCGAGTTCTCCTACAACGCCCGTGTCGCGGCCAACATCGGCGCCCCGGTGCTGCTCGTGGTCAACGGCTTCGGTCGCACCGCTGCCGAGTTGGCCACGATCACCTCAGTGATGACCTCCGACCTGCGCGCCCACCACGCGAAACTCTTCTCGGTAATCGCCAACCGCGTCGACGATCCCGACGTGCTCGCCGGGATCTCCGAGCTCGGCGGCGTCCCGGCGTTCGGCATCCCCGAGGAGCCGCTGCTCAACGCGCCGTCGGTCGGCGAGCTGATGGCTGCCTGCGGCGGCACCCTGGTCTCCGGTTCCGAGGAGCTGCTCTCGCACGAGGTGCCGGCGTTGATGGTCGCGGCGATGACTCTGCCGCACGTGCTCGGCCGGCTCACCGAGGGGATGGCCGTGATCACCCCCGGTGACCGTAGCGAGATCGTGATCGGCGTGCTCGCCGCCCACCAGTCGGCGAGCTTCCCGCAGGTCTCCGCGATCTTCCTCAACGGCGGCATCCCGCTGCCCGGCGAGGTCCGCAGCCTGGTCGACGGTCTCGGCACCACCACGCCGATCATCTCCACCGAACTCGGCACCCACGCCGCCTCGACGGCGTTGACCAACCGCCGCGGCCGGCTGACCAAGGACTCCGCGCGCAAGATCACCACCGCGCTGCGCCTCTTCGGCGAGTACGTCGACGGCCCCGGGCTGGTGGACCGCCTCGAGGTGGCCCGCACCGACGCGGTCACGCCGCTGATGTTCGAGCACCAGCTGATCGATGACGCGGTCGCCGCGGGTCGCCACATCGTGCTGCCCGAGGGTGAGGAGGCGCGGATCCTCAAGGCTGCCGACATCCTGCTCCGGCGCGGGGTCGCGCGCCTGACCCTGCTCGGCGACCCGGTGACGATCAACGCCAAGGCCGCCCAGCTTGGCGTGGACGTCAGCGGGGCGACGCTGCTCTCCCCGCGCGACGAGGAGCTCGTCGAGAAGTTCGCTGCCGAATATCACCAGCGGCGCAAGCACAAGGGCATCGACCTCGAGGAGGCCCGCGAGCGGGTCCAGGACGTGTCCTACTTCGGCACGATGATGGTCGAGCTCGGTCTGGCCGACGGGATGGTCTCCGGCGCGATCCACACCACCGCGCACACCATCCGTCCTGCGCTCGAGGTGGTGAAGACGGTAGAGGGCGTCTCCGTGGTCAGCTCGGTCTTCTTCATGTGCCTGGCCAACCAGGTGCTGGTCTACGGCGACTGCGCGGTGAACCCGGATCCGACCTCGGACCAGCTCGCCGACATCGCCATCTCCTCGGCCGCTACGGCCGCAGCGTTCGGGATCGACCCGCGGATCGCGATGCTCTCCTATTCCACCGGGTCCTCGGGTTCGGGCACCGACGTGGAGAAGGTGACCGCGGCGACCGCCCGGGTCCGCGAGCTGGCACCGGAGCTCCTGGTCGAGGGTCCGATCCAGTACGACGCCGCGATCGACGACGCAGTCGCAGCCACCAAGCTGCCGGACTCGCCGGTCGCGGGTGACGCGACGGTCTTCATCTTCCCCGACCTGAACACCGGCAACAACACCTACAAGGCCGTCCAGCGCTCCGCGAACGCGGTCGCGATCGGGCCGGTCCTGCAGGGCCTGCGCAAGCCGGTCAACGACCTCTCCCGCGGCGCGACAGTGCGCGACATCGTGAACACGGTGGCGATCACCGTCCTGCAGGCGGCCCGATGAGCACGCCGCACGTGCTGGTCGTCAACGCCGGCTCGTCGTCGTTGAAGTACAGCCTCGTCGACGCCACCACTGGTGAGAGTCCCGGCAGCGGCCTGGTCGAGCGGATCGGCGAGTCCTCGAGCACGGTGGTCCACCAGGGTCCCGAGGGTGAGAGCCGGATCGACGGTGCGGTGGCCGACCACGAGGAGGCATTCCGCCTCGCGCTGCACGCGTTCGAGGAGCACGGTCCCTCCCTGTCCGACTTCGACGTGGTCGCCGTCGGGCACCGCGCCGTCCACGGCGGCGAGCTGTTCTCCGCGCCGGTGCTGGTCACCGACGAGGTCACCGATGCGATCCGCGACCTGATCCCGCTGGCCCCGCTGCACAACCCCGCCAACCTGGAGGGGATCGCGGGCGCCCGCACGCTCTTCCCGGACCTGCCGCACGTCGCCGTCTTCGACACCGCGTTCCACCAGACCCTCGAACCGCACGCCTGGTCCTATGCCGTGCCCCGCTCCTGGGCCACCGAGCACGGGATCCGCCGCTACGGCTTCCACGGGACCTCGTTCTCCTTCGTCTCCCGGGCGAGCGCCGAGCTGTTGGGCACCCCGCTCGAGGAGACGAACCTGATCGTCGCCCACCTCGGCAACGGCGCCTCGGTCGCCGCCATCCACGGCGGGCGCTCGGTGGAGACGTCGATGGGCCTGACCCCGCTCGAGGGGCTGGTGATGGGGACCCGCTCGGGAGACGTCGATCCCGCGCTCCATGCCCACCTGCACCGCGAGCTCGGCTGGTCCCTGGACGAGATCGACCGCGAGTTGAACCGCGAGTCCGGCCTCAAGGGACTCGCAGGCGAGAACGACTTCCGCGAGGTGCTCCGACTCCGCGAGGAGGGCGACGAGGGGGCGGGCCTGGCCTTCGACGTCTATGTGCACCGGCTGCGCAAGTATGTCGGCGCCTACTACGCGGTCCTCGGCCGCGTGGACGCGATCGTCTTCACCGGCGGCGTCGGCGAGAACGCAGCTCTGGTCCGCAGCGCCGCCCTGTCCGGGCTGGAGCCGCTCGGGATCCAGGTCGACGCCGAGCTCAACGACGTACGCTCCGAGACGGCTCGCCTGGTCTCCTCCGAGCGTTCCCGAGTGGCGGTGGCCGTGGTGCCGACCGACGAGGAGTGGGAGATCGCGCGCCAGGCCGTCGACCTGATCGGCTGACGTCGCCGGGTGTCGATCGACCCGTGGTGAACCGCAGGACTCAGGGCGAGATGCGCAGTGAGTCGCGGACGTCGCCCAGCTTGTCGTCCCACTCCCCCTCGGCGGCGAAGAACCGCACCGTGGTGGTGGTGCCGTCCTGCAGGTCGATGTAGAGGCTCATCTCCTCCACGTCGCGCTTCTGACCGGCATAGGTGACGCTGCGGGTGAAGTGCACGAAGGCCGCCCGGTAGGCGCCCGGCACCTTGGCACTGCCTTCGTCGATCAGCGCGAAGTCGGTGCTGTCGCGTGCCTCCTCCAGGCCGAGGTCGCGGACCTCCTCGAAGCCGGCGGACTTGCCGGGTACGCCGGCATAGAACGACACGTAGGCAGGGACCGCGGTGCCGTCCTCGGGCTCGCCGATCGCCCAGTCCCAGGTGGTGCCGGACAGGGCGAGCCCCTCGGGGTCATAGATGTGCCAGCCCGGGTCGCTCTCCATCACCAGGCGGTGGCCGACCACCCACGACTTCTGGTCCCGCTCGATCACCTCGAACGGGTCCTCCACCGACGACTGCAGGGCTCGGGGAACGGGCGTCGTCGCCGGTTCCTCGTCGTCGGCGAACACCACTCGTCCCAGCACCGCAGCGATCAGGGCGAGCAGGACGATGGCGGAGCCGACGAGCAGGCGCCGGCGGCTCACTGCTCGGCCTTCCTCGTCCGGCCAGACGCCTCGGGCCGGCCGATCACGTCCTCGAGGAACCTGGCCAGCACCGATCCGGGCACGTCCAGGTCGGGTGGGAGTCCGAGGGCACCCCCGTCGACCAGGTCGAGGACCACGAACTCATAGGAGTCGCGGCCGCCGGTGCGCTCCAGGCGGACCCGCTCGACCGCGCTGAACGGCGTACGACGTCCGCGTGCGAGCAGCCCGTCGCGGTCCACGACCAGTCGCTCGTGCTGGAACAGGAGGCGGATCCCGAAGGCGGCGATCGCGGCGGAGAGCAGCACGGCCAGGGCGAGCCCACTCACCACCCGGGCGTCCCACTCCTCATCAGGGGTGGTGATCACCGATGCGACGGCGAGGGCGAGGAAGGCCAGGCCAACCACCGTCGAGGTGATCGACACCCAGCGGTTCGCTCCGATCCGCACCACGCCGTCGGCAACGTAGCCGGCCATCAGTTCCTCGGCCCGCTTGCGGACCCGTTCGTGGATCACTGGGCAGTCTCCTGCATCAGGCCCCGGCCCTCTCCTCGAGGGCCTCGGTGAGGATCGAGACCAGGGCCTCGAGCTGGACGTCGACCGAGGAGAACTCCTCCTCGGACCCGTCGAGCGCACGGGCGGCGAGCCCGGCCTTGGAGTCGATCAGCTCGGCGATGCGGGCATCGACCGTCTGTGCCGCGATGACCCGCCAGGCTGTCACCGGCATGTCCTGACCGATCCGGTGCACCCGGTCGATCGCCTGGGTCTGTTCGGCGTCGGTCCACGACAGCTCGGCGAGCACGACGTTGCTGGCGACCTGGAGGTTCAGGCCGACACCTGCCGCGGTCAGCGAGCAGACGATGATCTGCACGTCGGGGTCGTTGACGAAGGCGTCGATGTTCTTCTGGCGTGTCGTCGAGGACTGCTCGCCTCGGACCGCGGCCCAACCGATGCCGCGTGAGGTGAAGAGCTCCTGCGCCGCGTCCATCACGTCGACGTGCTTGGCGAAGAAGACCACCTTGCCGGCGCTGCGGGAGAGCTGCGCGGCATAGTCGGCGGCCAGCTGCGCCTTGGCCGACCCGATCCGGCGCACCATCGAGAAGACGTTCTCGCCGGTGGAGGTGTTGGTCTCGTCGGTGAGCTCGGCCTTGGCCACTCGGCGGATGAGCTCCGCGTCGATGCCCCGGGTCTCCTCCCCGCGGTTGCGACGGGCCTCGACGGCCGCGTCGTACCGGCCGGCCAGACGCTTGGCCAGGTGCCTCTCCGCCTCGCGGATGGAGCGGCCCTCGGCGCCGTCGAGCTCGACCGGCATGTCGGCGATACGACGGGCGGGGATGTCGGAGGCGACGTCGACCTTGCGCCGACGCACGATGCCCATGTCCACCACCGCCTGGCGCGCGGCCGGATAGAACCCGTGGTCGACCGGGGTCATCCCGGTCTCCTCCAGCTTGCCCATCAGCACCGGGCCGGGCTTCTTGGCGTCGATCCAGCCGAGGAACTCCCAGATCGCAACGAAGTCCTCGATGTCGTTGATCAGCGGGGTCCCGGTGAGCGCCATCAGCAGCGGCCGCGCGACACGGTGCTGGATGTGGTCGGAAATGTCGAGGACGTGCTGGGAGCGCTGCGACTTCTTGTTCTTGATGAAGTGCGCCTCGTCGACGACCATGCCGCGGAAGCCGTGCTCGCTCATCCAGCGGGCGTGCCGGTCGAGGATCTCGTAGTTGACGATGATGATGTCGGCGAAGCCGTCCACGGTGTCGCCGTCGCCGTGCACGACGCTGACCGAACGCTCCGGCGTCCAGCGCTCTGCCTCACGTGCCCAGTTGGTCTTGACGACGTTCGGCACCACGCAGAGCAGCGGATAGGCATCGGCGGCCTGGGCCGCGAGCAGCGCCTGGGCGGTCTTGCCCAGACCGGGCTCGTCGGCGAGCAGGAAGGTGCGGTGCCCCTTGGCGACCGCGGCGAGCAGGCGCGACTGGTGGTCCATCAGGTCCTGGCCGCGATAGGAGAGCGAGGTCTTCGGCTCCGGTAGTGCCATGCACGCGGGCGCACCGTTGGGAGCCTGCTCGAAGGAGTTCAGCAGCGGGGTGATCAGCTCCCAGCCGACCAGGCGGCGCTCGGTGAGCTTGCGCTTCTCGGCGTCGGTGAAGTCGGGGACCATGAACGGGTTCGCCAGCTGGGCGGCGCGGACGCTGGGCGGCACGACCTTGCGCTCGGCGCGCATCGTCTCGACCTCGGACAGGACGACCGGCTCGGGGTCCGGCTCAGGCTCGAGGCCACCCTCGATCTGCATCTCCTTCTTCACCCGACGGGCGGCGTCACTGATCTCGGCGTCCATGTCGAGCAGGTGGAAGAGCGAGGGCTCACGCGCGGCGGTCTGGGCGAGGATGGTGGCGATGCCGTCGAGACGCTTGAGCTGGCCCTCGCGTTGGGCGTCGCTGACCTCGGTGTCGGCCTTGACCCGGGCCCGCTCCTCGCGGGCCAGCAGGGCGCAGACCTGAAACCTGGTCCGGTGGCTGCTGGTGAGCTGGTTGCGTTGGGCACCGTGCTCGATGTCGCGCACTGCCTTGGCCAGCACCGGAATGATGCCGTCGTTGTCGCGCGGACGTCGCTGGTTGCTGCGACCGCGCTGGGCCGTCCCCCCGGACCGTCCGTTCCGGTTGCCTCCGGATCGCCGCTGACGTCCTGTGGCCACTCACATCTCCTCTGTTGCCCTTGCGTGACGACTGCCTTGCCGCCCGCTCCGGAACCGTGTCCCCACCGCGGCTGAGCCAGCACCGGCCGACAGGGCCGGGCGACGGCGTCGAGCCACGTCGTACGCCGTCTGGTTGCGCTTCATGCCGCACGGTTCCGCTGCACCGATCGTGTCCAACCGTCTCGATGAGACCGTGCAGACAGAACTGGGCGGTCCGACCGCCCTACATTGGGTCATCGGCGGCAGTCGCCGCCTGGAACACCCCGGTGCGCCACCCACTGTAGCCCGAAACCGTCCCGCACTCCCACATTCCGGACGCCTGTCCCGGATGCGTGGGTGACTCAGGAACGACTCAGCCGCGCAGTGCCCGGTTCACGCCCATCGCCAGGCCAATCAGTGCCAGCAGCACCACCAGGGCGCCGGCACCGGTGCCAGCCAGGACCATGGCTTGGGAGTCGTCGGCCGCGCTGGCGGACTCGTCCTCGTCCGTCCCGTCCCCGTCTGTCCCACCGTCTGCCCCGCCGCCACCGTTGGGGCCGACCGCTCCGCCGCTGTCCTTCGCGATCGCGGTCATCGGCTCCTGGGTGGTCGCGGTGAGGTCGCGGGTCCAGGTCACGTTGGTGCCGTCGACCTCACCGTTGGTCTCGGTGACCTCACCCGGGAACGTCAGCGAGACCTTCATCTCCGGTTTTCCGTAGACGGCGAAGAAGCCCTTCATCTCCGCGTCGCTCACCCCGCCCGCTCCAGCCTGGCCGGACAGGTCGAAGGATCCCTTGAAGACATAGGTGTCGTACTGGTGGGTGATGGTGAAGGCCCCGGACTCGCCGGAGTCCAGCACGCCACCCACTTCCTCGACGGGTACGGCGTCGAAGGTGATCCTGTCCCCGATGAAGTCGCCCTCCTCATAGGGCTCGACGGTGGCACCTTCGGGGAGGTCGTCATAGGAGTCCTCCTGCATCGCCTCCCAGACCGCTCGGGGGTCGTCGCCGGACGCGCCGCTGATCGGACCCATCGTGGTGATGGCGTCCTTGTTCATCGCCGTGATCATGGTGCCCGAGACGGTGCCGTCCGAGCCGATCTTGAGCTCCATCTCGACCTTGAGGCACCCGGTGAGGAGCATGAGCAGGCCGAGGACCGCCAGCACGGAGGCGATTCGGCGCAGCATCGGGTTTCCTTCTTCGTCGGTGGGGTTCGTCAGGGATCTTCCCAGACCCGGCTTCACCCAACCATCGCCCGGTGGCGACCCGGGGGCGTTTGGTGGCGGCCCGAGGGGCGTCTGGAGGTTTCGGGTGTGGGTCTTGCGTTGATCTGCAAGGCTGCTCCCCGTGGCATGGGGAGCGCAGGCGGCGAAGCGGATCGCACTCGAGATCATCGGCTGGACGTTGGTCCTCGCCGGGATCGCAGCCCTGGTGTTGCCCGGTCCCGGGTTGTTGATGCTGTTCGGCGGGATGGTGGTGCTCTCCCAGCAGTACGAATGGGCCGAACGGCGACTTGAGCCGATCGAGCGCCAGGCGTTGCAGACCGCTGCCGAGGGGGTCCGCACCTGGCCGCGAATCATCGGCTCCGGTCTCGGCGCGACCTGGCTCGTGGGTCTCGGCATCTTCTGGACGATCGGTCCGGACGCGCCGTCGTGGTGGCCACTGCGGGACTCGTGGTGGCTCCTCGGCGGCCCCGCCACCGGGATCACCTTGATCGCCTCCGGCTTCCTCGCCTGGGGACTGTTGGTCTACAGCTACAAGCGGTTCCGCCCACAGATCCTCGCCGGCGCCTCGAACGAAGAGGTCGTGGCGAACACCGGCGACGACGCCGACGAGGATTCGTTGTAGCGTCTGGCCCATGAAGAAGTCCGCGTGGATCGTTGCCGCAGCCTTGCCGTTGCTTCTTGCCGGATGCGGCGACGAGGGCTCAGAGGACCTCGGCGCAGTGAGCGGCAAGGCGGTCACCGAGGGTCCGACGGACCTGGCGACCGAGACGCCGAGCGCCCCCGCCCCGGCCCCCGCACCGTCGCTCTCGGCCCCGCCCTCGCCCTCGGCGCCGACGGACCCGAACGACGCGGAGAACACCGAGATCAAGCGCGTGGACCCACCGACCGACATCGACTGCCCCAAGGTCGTGGCCGCCGACGCGGCGCCCCTGAGCGGCGCAGCGACGTCCGGCACCGAGGTGCAGTTCGGCAAGGCCTACTCCTGGCCGAACCAGGTCACCGTGTCCATCTCGACCCCCAAGGCATACGACCCCACGCCGCAGGCCGCCGGCGTCGAGGGCCCCGGCCAGGTGGCGATGCGGATGACGGTCACGGTGCGCAACGACTCCTCGAAGGCCTATGCGATGAGCACCCCCTATGAGGTGGTCAACTCGGGTGGCGTGGAGTCCTCGCAGATCTTCGACCTGGGCCAGTGCATGGAAGGCAGCCCCAGCACCTCCCTGGCCAAGGGAAAGCAGGCTTCCTACATGGTCGCGTGGGTGATCAAGGACCCGAAGTCGATCAAGCTCACCTTCGAGCCCGGCAACGACCTCGACCCGATCACGTTCACCAACTGATGCGCGTGCGACGCGGGTTGGCCCGCGGACTGATCAGGCTCGCCGGCTGGAAGTCGGTCGGCACCGTGCCGCCGAGCGGCATCATGGTGGGCGCCCCGCACACCTCGAACTGGGACTGGGTCGCCACGGTCCTGCTGCTCTGGTCGCACGACGTCTCACCGCGGGTGCTGATCAAGCAAGACCTGTTCAAGGGACCGCTCGCGATCATCCTCCGAGCGACTGGTGGCATCCCGATCGACCGCTCCAACGCGGTGACGGTGGTCTCCGACCTGGCTGCGCGTGCGGCCGAGGACGAGAGCTTCGTGATCGTCCTCGCCGCGGAAGGCACTCGGTCGCACGGTGAGCACTGGAAGTCCGGTTTCCACCGCCTCGCCCGACAGACCGGTCTGCCGGTCTCGTTCGGCTACATCGACGGTCCGAGCAAGACCGTGGGCATGGGCCCGACGCTCGAGATGACCGACGACATCCAGGCCGACATGGACAAGATCCGCGCCATCTATGCGGACAAGCGCGGGATCAGGCCCGAGTACCGGATCGAGCCGCGACTGCGCGAAGAGGACCGCCCGAGCTGATCTGCCTGGCTGACCCGGCCGAACTGACCCGGCCTAGCTGATCAACTTGGCTGATCCGGCCTAGCTGATCCGCCTGGCCGATCCGCCTGGCTCAGGCGAGGGTCCAGGTCCCCGGCTTCGACTTGACCATGCGGCCGTCGGCAATCAGGCTCTGGCGCGCCTTGCGCGCGGCCAGGTGCCAACGCAGCTCACCGGTCGGCGACTTCTCGCGGTCACCCTCGGTGAGCCGATCGCCCAGCATCTCCTCGAGCGCCGCGAGGGCGTCGGCGTTGCTGAGCTCCCCACCGGCCTCGGTGAGCACCACGACGACGGCCACCGCCAGCTCCTCCGGCGGCGTCCAGCGACGCGGCGCGGTGCGGGTGGCCACGACCGGGGTCGTGGCTGCGCTCGCGCGCCGGGTTGTCGAGGACGTCGACTTGCGCGGCTTCGACTTGGGCGCGGGCTCCGGCTCAACTACGCGTTGAGGCCTGGGCTGCCCGTGCGGGCAGTAGGCCAGAGAGAGGTCACACAGATCGCAATGCGCACCGGTAGTCATCGTGGACCAGTCTAAAGGGTGTCCACAGGGCCGGTTGTCCTGGTCGGTGAACAGGTGAGCCGCGCCACGGCGCCTGATGATCACGTCACGGACGCTGTGCCCTCAGAGCTCGCCCGACTGGGGGTCGTCCCACACCACGTGCAGAGCACGAGGCAGCCCCCAAAGGCCGAGCTCACTCAGCCGACCCTGCTCGTCCAGGGCACCGAGGGCCTGCCAGCGCGGCATCATCATGCTCACCAACGACGAGAAGTGGGACTCGAGGGCATCCAGGTCCTCGACCTCTCCCTCGAGCTCGTCCATCGCCAGGAGATCGGCCACCGCCCGGGTGCCGGTCAGCTCGGCACCGACACCACGGCGTACGACGCCCAGCACGAGCGCGAGCCAGTCGGCATGGACCGTGCTGGCCAACAACGCCGACTCCTCGACGTCGAGCCCGCGCTCCTCGGAAGGATCGTCGAGCGGCGAGATGGTGCTGGCCGCGCAGTCGATCCACACTTCCCGGGCATCAGCGTGGGGCGGGAGTCCTTCGGCGAACTCGGGAGCGAAGTAGTCTCCGGGCCAGCTCCCGATGCCGACCCGGATCCGCTCGGCGACGGTCTCGATGACCGCGGGCGGCGCCTGGTCACTGAGGAGGTCGGGCCAGGCCTGCGCCAGGAGCGACGCGGCCTGCGCGTCGATCGCCGCACGTTGCTCCTCGAGCATGTCCGTGTCGGCGTCGTCGAGCAGGAAGTCGCTGGGGATCTCGTCAGTCATGGGGCCAACGTAGTCAGGCGCGGGCCCGGGCCAACAGGTCGCCCCACGCCGGGAAGCGGGTCCGCACGGTCGGCCCGCTCGGCACGCCGTCGCGTCCCTTGGCCCACTCCCGATAGCCGCCATAGCTCGCGCGCGACTCGGGGTCGGCGAGGTAGCGGCGTACGGCCTCGACAATGACCTCATCGGAGAACGCCGACTTCTTCGTCGTCGTGACCACTGTGTCCAGTCCAGCGCCCCGGCAGGCATCGGACCACTTGCCGAAGCGTCGGATGATCCCGATCCCCGACGGGCCACCGTGCGTCGCGCGCCAGGCGTCGTACGCCGTGACGGTGAGGGCACCGTCGTGTCCCGCAGCGGCTGCACGGATCGCGTCCAGCATCTCGATCTCGGACCAGCGACGGGCAGCCATGCTCGGCATCATCGCATCAGGCGTCGGCCTTGAGTCGGTAGGTCAGGAAGATGTTGCCGCGCGAGGATGCCCCGGAATCGACCAGGTCGAGGCGGGTCAGCGGCGTGGACTCGTCGAAGAGGCGGCGCCCGGTGCCGGTGATGGCGGGGTGCATGGTCAGGGTGAGCAGGTCGATGGCGCCGCCGAGGAAAAGGGAGCGGACCGTCTCCACTCCCCCGACGACTGCGATGTCACCGCCGTCGCCGTCCTTGAGCCGGTTGACGTAGTCGATCGCGTCACCGTCGACCAGCGTCGAGTTCCAGTCCAGGTCACCGGTGAGAGTGCTGCTGACGACGTGCTTGGGGATCGGGTTGATGAAGTCACCGAACGGGTCGTCGGCGGCGGCGGAGGTCCAGTAGTCGCGCCACTCGGACCAGAGCTTGCGGCCGATCACGACGTCGGAGACGGTCGAGATCGACGCACCCATCCGCTCGCCCTCCTCCTGGCCGAAGGCGTCGAACTGCCACTGGTCGGGTGCCTCGCTGACGCCGTTGAGCGAATAGAACAGGTGCGCGGTGGTCGTGCGGGTCATGGCTGTGGCCTTCCGGGTTGGCGGGACTGTCGGTGTGTTGACCATCGAGTACGCCGGAACTCATCGCTGTCGGCACGACTTTCGCCACCGGCACTGGATGCCGGAAATCGCTTGACGCGCAGTGCCGGTCCAGCGCTAGCGTCGACCCATGTTCGCTGCGCTGGGTCGCTTCATCTCCCGTCATCCTTGGTATGTCATCGCCACCTGGATCGTCCTGGCCGTCGTGGTGGTCGCCACCGCACCGGCCCTGACGTCCACCACGGACGAGTCGGAGTTCCTGCCCGACCACTACGAGTCCATCAAGGCCGCCGAGCTGCAGGAGAAGGCGTTCCCGAACGCCACCACCCCTGCCGCGATCCTCGTCTTCGAGCGCGAGGACGGGGAGAAGCTGACCGATGCCGACGTCAAGGACGTCCTGGCGATCAGCAAGGAGCTCGGCCCCAATCTCGGCAAGGACACCTTCGTCCCCCAGGTCACCGCGACCGGTCCGGACGGGAAGCCGTCGGTGTCCGAGGACGGCCAGATCGCGATCGGTTTCGTGGGCCTGGCGGATGGCGCCACGGGCTATGACACCCGGGCGATGGACGACGCCAAGGACATGCGGGCGCAGATCAAGCCACTGGTCGAAGGCACCGACCTCACCGTGCAGACCACGGGGGCCGCGGCGCAGGGGCTCGACTCGCAGGAGTCGACGGAGGCGACGATGGCGATCGTCGGCATCGCGACGGTCGTGCTGATCGTGGTGCTGCTTGCGATCATCTTCCGCAGCGTGATCATCTGCCTGATGCCGATCGTGGTGGTGACGATCGTGTCGATGATCGCCACCGGCCTGATCGGTGCCGCCAACGAGGCCTTCGACCTCAAGGCCGACTCCTCGATCCAGGTGATCCTGATCGTGGTGCTCTATGGCATCGGGACCGACTACATCTTGTTCTTCCTCTTCCGTTATCGAGAGCGACTCCGCCAGGGCGACGAGACCCGTTCCTCGGTGGTCCATGCGCTCGAGCGCGCCGGGGAGGCGATCGCGTCAGCCGGTGGTGCGGTGATCGTCGCGTTCCTCGCCCTGCTGCTCAGCTCGTTGAGCATCTTCCGTTCGATCGGACCGGCACTGGCCATTGCCGTGGCGGTCACCCTCCTCGCCGCGCTGACGCTGGTCCCGGCCGTCGTCACGGTCCTGGGCAAGGCCCTGTTCTGGCCCTCGAAGGGATGGAAGCGGGAGCCCGAGGCCGCCCGATTCGCCAAGGTGGGCCGCTCCCTGGGCCACCGGCCGGGTCTCTTCGCCGCTGCCTCGGGGCTGGTGCTGGCTGCTCTGGCCGTGTTCGGGCTGCAGTTCAACCCCAGCTTCGACTTCAACTCGAGCCTGCCCGACGGGGTCGAGTCCACCGAAGCGATCACCACCTTCCAGGAGCACTTCGCAGCCGGCGCGAGCGATCCCGTCCCGGTCCTGCTCACCTCCCAGGACGGCGTACCGCTCGAGGAGTCGGCGACCGAGGCGATGACCGCGGCCCTGGGTGAGGCCGAGGGTGTCGCCCAGGTGCAGGGTCCTCAGTTGTCGCAGGACAAGGCCACCGCGATGTTCTCCGCGGTGCTGGACAACGATCCGACCTCCGACGCGGCGCTCGACGACGTGAAGGGACCGATCCGTACGGCGGTGCACGACGCGGCACCCGCCGGGACCGAGGCCTATGTGGGTGGCACGCCCTCGGTCTTCGCCGACTTGCAGAAGGCGATGGCGCGGGACTACTCGGTGGTCTTCCCTGCGGCCGCGCTGGTGATCATGCTGATCCTCGCGCTGCTGCTGCGCAGCCTGGTCGCTCCTTGGTATCTGATGGCCGCGGTGGGTCTGGGCTTCGGTGCGACCCTGGGCGCGACGGTGATCGTGTTCCAGCACATCCAGGGAGAGCCCGGCCTGATCTTCATGCTGCCGATCTACATCTACCTGTTCGTCACCGCACTCGGCACCGACTACAACATCTTGATGGTGGCGCGACTCAGGGAGGAGGCCCGTGAGGGCCGAAGCCCACGCGACGCCGCCGCCGAGGCGGTCAAGCACGCCGGCCCGACCATCGCGGCCGCCGGCGTCATCCTGGCCGGCACGTTCGCCTCGTTGATGCTGGGCGGGAACGCCCTGATCGAGTCGATGGGCTTCGCCCTGTCGTTCGGCATCTTCGTGGCGGCGTTCGTGATGGCGATGTTCTTCACGCCGGCGCTGACGGCGTTGGTCGGCCACGCCGCCTGGTGGCCGGGACACAGTGATGAGCGGAAGGGCCAGCGCAGGGACGACACCGGAGCCGACGACTAGGCTGCGCGCCCTCAGCTCAGGGCTTGCCCTTGCCGGACGACTTGCCCTTCCCCGACGAGTTGCCCTTCCCCGACGACTTCGGGTTCTGCGACTTCTTCGGTTTGCCCTTCGTGTCCGATGGACCCGCGTCGTTCGAGGGGCCCTGATCGGCGGAGATCTGCGGCTCCGGGCTGATGGTGACCGGCTTGGCCGCCACCGTGAGCACCACGGTGGCCCCGTCCGTGACTCGTCCGGTCGGGGTGACGGCCATGACCCGTCCGGGGCGGTGCTCGTCCGTCGTCTGGGTGGCCTTGGACGCACGCAAACCGACCGCGGAGAGCTTCTTGGAGGCGCTGGCGAAGGACTCACCCTTCAGTCCGCGGGGCACCGTCACCTGGCCGGAAACGACCGTCAGGGAGACCCGGGTGCCGGGGTCCACCTCCGTGGAGGCCTTGGGGTCCTGGGCATCGACCGAGCCCGCCTCCTCCCCGGGCATGTCCCGGCTACGCACCTGCGCGGTGAGCCCCGCGTCGCTCAGCATCGCCCTGGCCTCGGCCTCGGACTTGCCGACCAGGTTGGGCACGCGCACGGAGTCTGAGGCGGCGCTCTGCAAGAACACCGCGCTGAGGACCAGGAGCCCGACCGCGATGGCTCCCGCGATGGTGCCGCGGCGTCGATCCCATGGGCGCAAGAAGGAAATCCTTACGCCGCGTCGACCGGAGCCGGACCGTGAGCTCGTCTCCGACGTGCGGCTGCCGAGTGCCATGAAAGCCGTCGGGAGGGGGTCGGCGCCCGACGGGTCCCTGCGCAGGGCGCTGGCCGTCCGGGAGACCTCGGCCGCGGAGGCCGGTCGGTCGGCTGGGTCCTTGGCGAGCAGGGCAAGCACCAGGGCCGCCACGTTCGGGTGTACGTCGTCCGGAAGCGCCGGTGGCTCCACCTGGATGTGCGCCATGGCGGTGCTTATCTCGTTGCCCGCATCGGCGAACGGGGCCCGTCCGGCCAGGCACGCGTAGGCAACCACGCCCAACGAGTAGAGGTCCGAGGCCGGTGTCGCCGTGTGGCCCTGTGCCTGCTCGGGGCTGATGTATTGCGGAGTGCCGACGATGGTTCCGGTACGGGTCAGCGGGGTCGCATCCATCGCCCGCGCGATGCCGAAGTCCGTGACCCGCACGGAGCCCGACTCATCGATGAGCAGGTTGCCGGGCTTGATGTCGCGGTGCACCAGTCCGGTGCGATGAGCAGCCTCCAGGGCCGCTGCGGTCTCGGCAACGATCTCCAGGGTGCGCTCGTCGCCCAGACGACCGGCACCTCGCAGCACCTCGGCCAGCGAGTCCCCCGCGACGTGCTCCATCACCAGATAAGCGATGCACCCGCCGGATTCGTCGTCTTCCTCACCGAAGTCGAAGACCGGGACGACGTTGGGGTGACTGACCGAGGCGGCAGCCTTGGCCTCGGCACGGAACCGCAACCGGGTCACCTCGTCCTGCGCGTGACCAGCCAGCAGCACCTTCAAGGCGACCCTGCGACCAAGTGCCAGGTCCGTGCTGGACCAGACCTCCCCCATGCCGCCGACCGCAATGCGATGGGTCAGTTGATAACGGCCGTCGATGATCGATCCGGCCTGCACAGTGCGTGCATCGGCCATGAGCCCTCCGCATGTCGCTTCTTGTCTGCCCGAAGGCCTCCCACCAAGGGTGTCGGTACCCCTCGTGGCCCAATTTAGCCCCGTGAGGGAGAACTCGGACAAAAACGCCAAGGTTCGTTTTCGGGCCAGTCTCCGCGTCGTGGGGACGCATGTAGCCGATCAGTGTGGATGGCGCCGAGATCATCCGCGCGGGACTCGTGTTGTGTGCCCAGCGCGGCGTCCTAGGCGCCCTTCCCGGGATGTGGGAGTTTCCTGGCGGGATGATCGAGCCCGGTGAGACCCCTCGCTCCGCGCTGGAGCGCGAGATCACCAAGGAGTTCCTCTGCAGCGTACGGATCGGTCGCTCAAGCCCGAAGGCAGCCAGCGGTGTCGCGAGGATCGTGGTCGGCCGAGGCCATGGCGACGCCGCCGACCGTCAGGCCCACCACTGCGATCGCGCCGGCGAGTCCCATAGGTTTCTGGGACTGTCGATCCTCGGAGGCCGATGACGTGGAGACTCAACCGAGCAGAGCGCTCGGCACCACTGTCACGGCGTACGGCGATGCTGCCGTCCAGGACTCATCGCCCTCCACGTCGGCAACCCGTTCGTAGACACCGGACTGCAGCAGCCACGCGATCAGACGTGGCTCCACCGGGTCGACAACCCAATAGGACGGAACGCCGGCCCGCTCATAGGCAGCCTTCTTCAGGTTGAGGTCCACGAGTCGCGTGCTGGGCGACAGGATCTCTATGGCGAGCAGGGGCGCTGTCGGCAGATTATTCTCCGTGAAGGCCCCGCGTCCGGCCACCAGCAGATCCGGCTGCACTCCCGTCTGATCGTCCAAGACCACGTCGAATGGTGCGGCGAGAACCTTCAGGTGCGGTGGGCACGCCTGACTGAGCAAGACGGACAACTCCATGCTGACCGTCTGATGGCGCAGGCTCGGGCCGGGCGTCACGAGGAGCGTCCCGTCGATGAGCTCGTAGCGATGCCCGTCATCGGGCATCGACTCGAGGTCGGCGACGGTCAACGCGCGCCCACGCGGCAAGGTGGTCACGGCTTCCATGGTGCCCCACTTTCACGCGCTCTGCGAGAGCACGATCGGCTCATTGAGTGCCTCCGCGAGGCCGGTTGGGTTGCCCGAGACGCGGACGAAGGCGTCGATCTGCTCGGGGGTGAAGTCACTGCGGTGTGTCAGCACGGTGGTCACCACCAGGCCCCAACCCTGAGCCAAGATCAGCGGCTCAGGGTGCAGCAGCTGCTTGACCATGAGGGCGGTGGAGAACGACATCCACTCCTGCGGGATCGGTGGGAAGCAAGCGCTGGTGACTGAGCGGGCATCGACACGGCTACGCAAGGAGGCGCAATGCTCATCGCCGTCTCGGGCCTTGTCCCATCCCAGGCTGGCCACAGCCAGACCATCAACGCCCAGCGGTGCGGCGACAGAGCGCAGTACGGCGACGACCTCAGGGGCAGCCAACCACTCCGGACTCGGCGCGACCGCCGGTCCGGTCAGGCCGCACAGGATCGGCCCGATGCCGTGGCTCATCACCCGCACGTCGAGGGCGTCAGCAACGGCCGTGGTGCACAGGAACCCGTGCAGGGCCTCGTCCAACACTCCACGGACATTTCGCAGTGTCCGGTCGCGGTCGTGGGAGTCCACCTTCATCCAGGTCATCAGGGCAGCACTCGCTTCCTTGCCCCAGCTCTTGCCGAACTCATGGACGGTCCCGTGGATGGCCTTCTGCAATCTCCGCATGCCGTCGGCGCGCCCGAGAGGCCTGGCTTTCGAGGCCGCGATGGAGCTCGGCCAGCTCAGGGAACCTTCCATGTCAACGCACAGGAGGTTGTAGAAGATGTCGACCATCTCTGTCGGATCGGCAGTCCACACAAGCGCTGCGCGAGCGAGCACCAGCGGCGTACACGCTCCGAACCTTGCCGTGGGCGACCAGTCCGGCGATGCAGGCAGCTCCCAACCAGCGGGGAGCGGCCCACGATCAGCGAGTACGTCGCACAGGTGTGCGTATTCAGACTGAGCCGCGGTCAGGGCGGCTGCCGCCATTGGGTGAGGCTCTCCGACCGGCTCCCGCTCGAGCGACCATCGGACGGGAAGGACCTTGGCTCCATCGGCGACTTGGAAGGCGTCGAGGTCCTCGGCGTCCTGTGCCGGGTCGAGCTGGAAGTGTGCGGTGACCTGGTCGTCGTCGTACGTCCTGCTCCAGGTGTCGCCGACCTTGAGTTCGCCGTCGAGAAGCTGCCAGGCCAGCTCGTTCAGGATCCTGGTGTTGTCGCGCATGCTGAACATCCAGTCGTCGCCGGGGTCACTGCCCAGGCACGGACGACTCCACATGTGCAGCTCGGGGAATCCACGCTCGGCGAGTCCAGCGGTGTAGGCGAAGTCGCTGCCCTCCCCGTCGGGATCGAAGATCGTGTAAACCGTCCAGAACGGGTGCTGCTCGTCGCCGTGCTGTCTGCTCATCGGGACCTCCTGGAGTCGTTCCCAAGAAGTTAGGTGAGATCACCGACAGGCCGCGGGCGTTATCCACAGGCTCGGTTCACCGTGCTCAGGCGTCCACATCCACGCTGGCATTGGGAATGCTCACCGACGCGCCGACCTCGCCCTCTTCAGGCTCAAAGCCACTGATGAAGATGTCGGTCAGTGCAGATCCAATCTGGCTGGCGTAGTGGTTCAGGACCCAGATCGCAGCGAGACACAAGGCAATCATCAGAAGGGCCCGGATCAGCTGCCTTGAAGCGCTCGCACGCCGTACGGGCCTGCGCTTCGCGGGTCCTGGACGCTTCGCTGAAGAACGGCTCGCAGCAGCAGGCTTGGTCGAGAATTGTCCACTACGTGGCTCGGTGGCGGGAGGCAGCGCGACCGCGGCTCGGCGTGCGAACCTGACGACGGCCTCTGCGTGCAGCGTCGGCGGTCGCGATAAGAGCATGTCGACGAGATTCGCTGTCGAGCAGACCATGACGTCGCGGGCCCAGCCCTCGATCGCATCGTCTCGCACGAAACACATGGCACCGGTAACAGGCAGTCCACCCATGGCCACGGAGACCGCAAGGGCAGCCTCTGCCGCTCCCACCACGGCCATCTCCCGGCTGCGGCCGTTCTGCCTGAGGACCTGATCACGTACGGCGATTGCGCCCGACCAGTTCTTGCTGTCGATGACGAAGGCACCACCAGGACCGATCACCACGTGGTCGATGTTCGCGCGGGGACGTCCCGGCCAAGCAACGTCGTGAAGCACCACCCAGCCTTGGTCGAGTAGCGGCTGAAGCACCGCTGCCGTTGCGTTTTCACCTTCTGCGCCGCGCTCGAAGCGTTCGGCCGCACGGGCATGACGATCAGCCTTCTCACGCTGCCTGCGCGCGTACTCGCGCGATGACTCCCCCGCCATTCAGTGCCTCCCAACACTCCTGATCAGGAGGGTAGGACAGCTTGCAGGCTCGCGGACCAGAATGCGCAGAGTGGGCTTACTGCTTCCGATTCATTTCCGACCCTGCCCCGTCACTCTCTGAAGGCGCTTACTGCATCCCACAATGCGCCGCGCCCGCGAGTGCTGGGCAGGGCCTTCCGCACAGCTTCGCGCGCCGTGGCCGGGTCCTCGTCGAGCAGCACCGAGAGGGTGACGGCGATGGAGGGCGTGCGTTGTTCGGCCGCGACACAGTGCAGGAAGACCGTGTGCCCCTCGGCTCGCAGTCCGCGCACCGCATCGGCGGCGTCGTACAAGGCGAAGTGCAGGTTGGGGTTGTCGGCCGGGTCGTCACGATCCATCAGCCGCGACTCGACGATGACAGCAGCACCCTCGTGGCAGGACTGGTCGCGGCCGACTCGACAGGCGGCGACGACGGCGGTGGCGCCGTGCCCGCGGGAACGATGGGTGCCGAGCAGCACGCCGGGGTCAACCGGGTGGGGTACGACGTCGCGCGATGCGCTCTCGGTGTAGCTCACGTCGGCGACACCGGGCCACCCCGCAGAATCGGGCTTCCCGCCACGCACGGTCAGGGTGCCCAGCTCGGTCAGGTCATGACCGTCTCGACCGGGCCAGCCGTGCACAGCACGGCGCCAGCGCCACGGGACCGCACTGGCGCCCCACCGCGCACCGAGCAGGCCGCCGGCGATGGCAGCAACGGTGTCGGTGTCGTTCCCGACGCGAACCGCCGCGTGCAGCGCGTCCTGGAGGTGCAGGCACGGGAATCGATGTGCAGCCGGGTCCAATTCGGGAACCGGCGTCGCGTGAATGGCGGCGACTGCGGCTTGCAAGGCGGTCACAGTGAAACCGTTGGGCGTGAACCGAGCAGCCGGACCTGCGATCGCCTCGTCGAGCCAGTCCTGCCACTGCTGGCGACGCTCGGGAGGAAGCAGGTCAAGGCCCGCACAGAAGTCGATGCGGCCTTCCAGCACGGCAACCCGGATCGCTTCTCCCCAGAGGATGCAGGACTCGGTGGCCAGCGGGTCGCCATGGGTCAGTGACGCGATCAGCTGGGCCGCGCGTGCTGCCTGCTCGCGGTCCTCGAGGTGGGCCAGCGCCACGGGCGCGGTGCGCATCAGTGCACCGTTGCCGGCGGAGCGTGGGTTGCGACGGGCGTGGTCCGCGGCGACCGCCGTCATCACGGTCGCCGTACCGCTCTCACCCGAGTCGAGACGTCGACGCGTGGCCCCGAGCACCGCGCTGGTCTGGATGCCGATGTCGGCAGGGCCGTCGTCGTACCAGCGCAGGAAGCCATCGGCGATAGCGTCGAGCGCCTCGACCGAGGCGAGGTCTGCACCGGTGGCAGCAACTTCGGCGATGCAGAGCGTCATCGATGTGTCGTCACTCCACTCCCCCGCCGCGAAGTTGCCCAGGCCGCCGCCCTTCATCTCGGCGAACTCATCGGCGGCCGGCGGCCGAGCGAACTCGTAGGGCACCCCGAGGGCGTCGCCCGACGCGAGGCCGAGGAGTACGCCGACGGCGCGGTCGGTCTGGGCAGTGGTGAGGTTCATGATCATCCCTTCCTACCCTGGGTGCGGAGCACCAGGTCGTCGATGACTTCGTCGCGCGTGGTGACGAAGTGTGGCAGCAGAGCTGCGAGGTGGTGGTGCGCGAACGGCACCGCCGGGATGGAGAGGACCAGCAGCACAGAGCGGCCCTGGAGCAGGAACTTGACCATCGAGTGGGTGCTGTTGAGCACGCTGACTTCGAGGGCGGCCTGCCGGCGGCTGCGGACGTCATGGGCCAGGCGGGTGAGGATCTCCACCATGGGCATCCCGTGACTGACGCGCACATAGATCGGCGTGCCGTCGTGGGTGATGACGAAGTCCCCATCCTCATCCTGCGGCGGCACCTCATCGAAGAGGTAGCCGAGGGATTCGCGGACCAGCTCGATGAGCTCTTCCCGCGAGTCGGAGCGCTGGGCCCATTCCGTCGGGGGCCCGATCGGTGGGCCGTCGTCGAGGTCCACGACGTCTGTCGGCACTTCACGGGAGGCGATGAGCCCGATCGCCGCGATGTCCTGGGCAGCTGGTCCCCAGCCGTTCACGGTGAGGAACTCGGGGAACGGCACCTGGAACTGACCGGACAGCGCCGCGCACGCCATCCGCGCCAGCGTTGCCGGGTCGTCGCCGTGAACCCAGAGGTTGGGGCACTTGTCGTCGTCCTCGGGCAGGTTCCACCCGAGGAGCATGAGCGCCTCGAGCGCCGCCGCTGACAGTTGGAACTGCTCAGCCAGCACCCGATTGCCGGAGACCTCCATGCGCCAGCCGTCGTCGCCGATGCAGCAGAACTGGACATAGGGAGTCACCTCCCCCGAGATGGTGGGAGTTTCGATGATCAGGTGGTCCTCGTCGCCACTCATGGTGGCGATGTATCCGGCCAACTGCTGGCCCAGCGTGACCCAGCCCAAGGTGACCTCAGGCAGTTCGTGATTGGTGTCGTTCATGGCCATACCCCCTTCGCGCACATTTGCGCCTTCTGTGAAGAGATTAGCACGCCGCTGCCATTCGGGCAGATGTGCACTAACCTTGTTCGTATGTCGCCGCCGAGCTCGTTGAGCAGCTACCCCCAACCAAGTGTCGCCGTCGATGTCGCACTTCTGACTGTAGACACGACCACCGACAGAAACGTCGGAAACCGACTCAAGGTGCTGGTCCAGCAGCGCTCCCGCAGTCCGCGCGGCCTGGTCCTGCCCGGCAGATTCGTGCGCAAGGGTGAGACTTTCGCCGACGCCGTACGAGCCACCCTGTCGGAGAAGGTCGGCATCGAGGACGCCGTCGCCGAGCCCCGCCTGCTCAAGATGTACGACGACCCGCGCCGCGACCAGCGCGGCTGGGTCATGTCCGCACTCCACGTGCTCGCGCTGCCGGTCCAGGCCCTCGCTGACGCAAGCGGAGACCTGCTCGCTGTTGACGAGGCGGGGCGCTTGGCCGACCGGCGACACCTGGTCTTCGACCACGACGACATGCTCGCCGCTGCGGTTCAGCGGATGCGCTCGCACTATGAGGCAACGCCCGATCCCTATCGCCTGCTTGGCAACTCGTTCACCCTCGGCCAACTGCGCGACCTGCACGAGTCCGTCCTGGGTGAGCCGCTGTTGAAGGACACCTTCAACCGGCGAATGAAGGGTTATCTGACCGAGAAGATGGTCAAGGGTGAGCCGGTCCGTGAGCAGGAGACGGGTGGGCGCCCGGCCCTCGTCTACGTGCGTTCCAAAGACACCGAACTCAGCCAGCGAGAGCGGCGGAGATTGCTGCTTCCGCGGCGCTGAGCGAATCAAGCCCCGCGCGGGACCGCAGAAAAATTGATCGGCGTAAGGGCCGACGATCTCTCAAGCGCGCCAGGCAGCTCGAAGAAGCCACCGCGACTGCGGCCGAATCCAAACAGGCAGATGAGCACAAACGAGTCAGATTCTTCGGCGGAGAACTCCACTTCGTTGCGGGACACTAGATAGGGCATTCGATCCGACCACCGCGTGGTCTTCACTTCAATGCAGCGTTCCCTCCCCTCGGGTGTATAGCTAAGGACGGCGAATCCAAGCCCATCACCTTCGTCCACCGATACATGCCTGACCGACTCCGCGAACCGATCCTGCCCAGCAACCCGCAGAGTTGCGCGCTCCAGCGCAACGACGGCTTCCTCGCCGGCAAGCCCGAGCCCTCGCCCACTCGCTGATCGTGTGGGTTCTGACGTGTCCCATACGTCAAAAGCCACACAATGATGCGGCCAGACCACCGATATCGAGAACGGGCCCGACACCCGAAGGTGTCGAGCCCGTTCAAGGGTTCAGCGGTTGATCAGCACCGATCAGCTGCAGCCGGAGGTGCTTCCGCAGCCCTCGCACACGTAGCACGAGCCTGCCGGACGCATCTTGGTGCCACAGGTGAAGCAGAGCGGGCTGTCGATCGCGGTGCCGCTGATCTTCTCGAGGAGCTCAGCCGTGGTGTGCGCCCCCTGGGTGTCGGTCTTGACCGCCGACTCGCTGACGCTCGCTTCGCGAGCAGCCGGGGCCTCGGTGGCCTCGACGACCAGCTCGGCCGCGTTGCCAGTCTCTTCGACGAGCTCATAGGAGCCGGTCTCGAGCTGGCGCTGGCGCTCCTCGGCGGAGTAGATGCCGAGCGCCGAGCGGTCCTCGAAGGACATGTAGTCCAAGGCAAGACGACGGAAGATGTAGTCCATGATCGACTGCGACATCCGCACGTCCGGGTCGTCGGTCATGCCGGCGGGCTCGAAGCGCAGGTTGGTGAACTTCGAGACGTAGGTCTCCAACGGCACGCCGTACTGCAGGCCGATCGAGACCGCGATCGAGAAGGCGTCCATCACGCCGGCCAGGGTCGAGCCCTGCTTGCCGAGCTTGAGGAAGACCTCACCGAGCTCACCGTCGTTGTGGGCACCCGAGGTCATGTAGCCCTCGGCGCCACCCACGGTGAACGACGTGGTCCGCGAGACGCGCGACTTCGGCAGGCGCTTGCGGGTCGGGGCGTAGACGACCTTCTCCACGACCTTCTCGACGACGTCCGCCGCGGCTGCGGCGTTCGAGTCGGCTCCCTTGTTCTCGCCCTTGCCGGACGAGAGCGGCTGGCCAACCTTGCAGTTGTCGCGGTAGACGGCGAGAGCCTTGATGCCGAGCTTCCAACCCTGCAGGTAGACGTCCTCGATCTCTTCGACAGTCGCCTCCTCGGGGAGGTTGACGGTCTTGCTCACGGCGCCACTCAGGAACGGCTGAGCAGCCGCCATCATCCGCACGTGACCCATCGGCTTGAGCGCCCGGGCACCCATCGCGCAGTCGAAGATCTCGTAGTGCTCCTGGCGCAGGCCGGGTGCGTCGATGACGTGACCGTTCTCGGCGATGTAGGCAACGATCGCCTCGATCTGCTCGGGCTGGTAACCCAGCTTCTTCAGCGCACGCGGGATCGTCTGGTTGACGATCTGCATCGAGCCGCCGCCGACGAGCTTCTTGAACTTCACCAGCGAGAAGTCGGGCTCGATGCCGGTGGTGTCGCAGTCCATCATGAAGCCGATGGTGCCGGTCGGTGCGAGCACCGAGGCCTGCGCGTTGCGGAAGCCGTTCTTCTCACCGATCTCGAGCACCTTCGCCCACTCGGCGGTGGCCAGCTTGTGCACGGCCAGGTCCTCGGTGTGCAGGGTGCGCACCGTGTCGTTGGCAGCCTGGTGCTTGCGCATCACGCGCTTGTGGGCGTCCGCGTTGCGGGCGTAGCCGTTGTAGGGACCGACGATCCCGGCCAGCTCGGCCGAGCGGCGGTACGACGTACCGGTCATCAGGCTGGTGATCGAGGCAGCCATCGAGCGGCCGCCGTCGGAGTCATAGCCCAGGCCCATCGCCATCAGCAGCGCGCCGAGGTTGGCGTAGCCGATGCCGAGCTGGCGGTAGTTGCGGGTGGTCTCACCGATCGGCTCGGTCGGGAAGTCCGCGAAGCAGATCGAGATGTCCATCGCGGTGATGATGAACTCCACGGCCTTCGCGAAGAGCTCACCGTCGAAGGTGTCGTCGTCGCGGAGGAACTTGAGGAGGTTCAGCGACGCCAGGTTGCACGACGAGTTGTCCAGCGACATGTACTCCGAGCACGGGTTGGATGCGGTGATCCGGCCGGTCTCGGGGTTGGTGTGCCAGTCGTTGATGGTGTCGTCGTACTGCAGGCCCGGGTCGGCACATGCCCACGCGGCCTCGGAGATCTTGCGGAACAGGCCACGCGCGTCGACGGTCTCGATGACCTCGCCGGTGCCGCGAGCCTTCAGGCCGAACTCGGTGCCGTCCTCGACCGCACGCATGAACTCGTCGGTGACGCGCACCGAGTTGTTGGCGTTCTGGTACTGCACGGAGGTGATGTCCTTGCCGCCCAGGTCCATGTCGAACCCGGCGTCGCGCAGCGCGCGGATCTTGTCCTCCTCGCGCATCTTCGTCTCGACGAACTCCTCGATGTCCGGGTGGTCGACGTCGAGGACGACCATCTTGGCCGCACGACGCGTGGCGCCGCCCGACTTGATGGTGCCCGCGGACGCGTCCGCGCCGCGCATGAAGGAGACCGGGCCGGACGCCGTACCACCGGAGGAGAGGAGCTCCTTGGAGGAACGGATGCGCGACAGGTTGAGGCCGGCGCCGGAGCCGCCCTTGAAGATGAAGCCCTCTTCCTTGTACCAGTTCAGGATCGAGTCCATCGAGTCATCCACGGAGAGGATGAAGCAGGCCGAGACCTGCTGCGGGGACGGGGTGCCGACGTTGAACCAGACCGGGGAGTTGAAGGAGAAGTACTGGTGCACGAGCAGCCAGGTCAGCTCGTGCTCGAAGAGCTCGGCGTCGGCGGTGGAGGCGAAGTAGCCGTGCTCGCGACCGGCGGCGGTGTAGGTCTTCACGACCCGGTCGATGAGCTGCTTGAGGCTCCACTCGCGGGTGTCGGTGCCGACGGCGCCGCGGAAGTACTTCGTGGTGACGATCGTCGAGGCGTTGACGCTCCAGAAGTCGGGATATTCCACACCGCGCTGCTCGAAGACGGTGTCACCGGTCTTCCAGTTCGTCTGTACGACGTCGCGGCGCTCCCAGTTGATCTCGTCGTAGGGGTGCACGCCCTTGGTGCTGAAGACCCGCTCGATCTTCATGCCCTTGCCCTTGGCCTTGGACTGCGCCTTTGCAGATCCGCCGCTGACCGTCTCCGTCATGTCTCCTCTTTCCTCGAACTCCGGCTGTTCCCTGGTCCTGCTGTGTGTCGTGCTGGTGCTGCTGATGTCTGTCGCTCCCCGTTGCGGGGGTCGCAGTGCTGCATCGGGGAGTGATGATGAGGGGTGCCCGGCACGCAGCTTCCCCACTACGTGCCGGGCAGTCTGTGTCAGCCCGTGGGCTGGGGTTGGTTGCGGGGCGAGCGCTCGAGGCTCTCCTCACCAACCTGGATGCGCTCCGCGCGCAACATGGCGATCTCGGCCTCGAAGTCATCCGCGGACTCGAACGCGCGGTAGACGCTGGCGAAGCGGAGATAGGCAACTTCATCGAGCTCGCGCAGCGGTCCGAGGATGGCCAGGCCGACCTCGTTGGCGGGGGCCTCGGCCCATCCGTCGCTGCGGAGCGTGTCCTCGACCGTCTGGCCCAAGCAGGCCAGCTGGTCCTCGGTCACGGGACGACCCTTGCACGCCTTGCGGGCGCCGTTGATCGCCTTGTCACGGTTGAACGGCTCGGTCGCGCCGGAGCGCTTGAGCACCATCAACTGCATCTGCTCCACGGTCGAGAAACGCTTGCCACACTGCGGGCACGAGCGCCGGCGACGGATCGAGCCGCCGTCGTCGCCGACCCGCGAGTCGAGGACCTTGGTGTCGGTGCTGCGGCAGAACGGACAGTGCATGTCTGGGCAACTCCCTTCCCTTGGTCAACGTCTGCGGATCAGGCGCCATTCCTCACTCGGGCACACCGAACAGAGCCCCTGTGCGGGGCCCGCTGGAGTGTCACCGATCTGTGGAGAACTACGCCTTGTTTGTGGACAAGTAGTGGCCAACCTGTGCGTTCAGCAGCCAATCCTGTGGACCGAATGACCCGGTTCTGTGGACTAGATGTGGAAAACCACAACGGTGTAACTACTAGATGTAGTGGTAACCGTACGTCGGAACCACGAGCGGATGCAAGCGGGTCCCAGGAGATTTTCGAGCTTGGTCCCCACCCGTTCCAAAACCGCAGGTCAGGGACGTGCGGCTGCCGAAATTGGTCTGCGGCATGCGTGTCGGCGACCGGTCACGAGTTCACTCGATCGGTTAGTGCGCCAACCGATTGCCTGACACAATGGGGGTGTGGCAGGGCAAGGGGCAGGGAAACGTGCGGGATCGCGTCGAGCGACGGCGAAGAAGTCCCGGATCGACCCTGTTTTCCTGCTGCTCTCCTTTGCCGTCACCGTCCTGGTGGTGGCGTGGGGCTATCTGGTGAAGGCCGCGATCGACTTCGGTTCAGAGGGCCGCGGTGGCGAGTCCTCGGCCTGGCTCTTCCTCGCCTTGGCCTGCGTAGGCGCGGCCGGGTGCTTGTTCATCGGCCTGATCCTGGTCGCCAAGCTGCTCGCCCTGGTCGGGGTCCTCCCCGAGACCGCAACCGGTCCCGCCGGCGTCGAGCTCGGCCAGCAGAGCGCCCGCTCCACTCCCTCGACCTACGTCCCGAACACGGGCACGTATGGCGACCGGATCGGCGACATCAGCTCCGAGCGTTCCCGGCGGCTCTTCCCTCTCCCGCCCGAGGACGCCGGGGAGACCCGGGAGACCGAGGCAGTGACTGACTCAGCCAAGGGGGCCAGCCAGAGCTTCGCACCCCCGACCCAGCGTCAGCCCGGAGCCACCCAGAACACCGACACCAACGAGACCACCGGCTCCCACGCCGCGATCGGCACCGACGAGAACGACACGAAGCGGGTGCCGAACCCGCGTTATCCCGGCGGCAAGCGCGCGGCTCGCTGAGCCCGGCCACAGGACGGGCCAGCGAGACAAGTTAGGCGACACTAACCAGCACGTGATAGCCATTGCCCGTGAGTGATTCGGCAGCCGCGCCTGCTTCTGCGTGGGCCCTGCTGCTGCGGGGACTGCGACGCAACAAGGCAAAACTCCTCGGCTCCTATGCCCTGCTCAGCCTGTGGCAGGCCTGCGAGACCCTCGTCCCGGTCTTCATCGGCCTGACCATCGACCGTGCCGTGTCCACCGGCGAGGTCGACCAGATGGTGATCTGGGGCCTCGCGCTGTGCGTGCTGTTCGGCTTCTTGTCCTACGGCTACCGGTACGGCGCCTGGATCGGCTTCCACGTCGTGTCGATGGAGATGCACCGGATCCGGGTCGAGATCGCCGCCCACTCACTGCACCCACGGGGTGCCAAGACAGCACTCCGTCCGGGCGAGACACTCTCGCTGGCCACGGCCGACGCCGAGCTGGTGGGGCAGTTCATCCGCTCCACCGGCTTCACCATCGCCGCGGTCATCTCGATCGTCGGGGCCTCCTGGTTCCTCCTCGCGATGGACCTCGTCCTCGGCCTCGTCGTGGTGATCGGCGTACCGACCGTGCTGCTGCTGACCCAGGTCATCACCCCGCGCATCTCGCGCCACACCGAGCACCAACAGGCCACCGTCGCCGAGGCGACCGGCGTGGCCACCGACCTGGTCCGCGGCCTGCGCGTGCTCAAGGGCATCGGCGCGGAACCGGTCGCAGGCGCCCGCTATCGGGTGCTCAGCGGACGGGCGCGTGACGCGTCGGTGCGGAGTACGTCGACCTATGGCGCAATGGCCGGCCTCACCGAGGGCCTGGCCGGACTGTTCCTCGCAGCCGTCGCGCTCGTCGCCGGGCACCGAGCCCTCTCCGGCGACATCACCATCGGCGAGCTGGTCGCGGTCGTCGGCCTGACCCAGTTCCTCGCCGAACCGCTCGGGATGCTGGGCGACATCTCCGCGCACACGGCGCGCGCCCACGCCTCCGCGCGACGCATCGTCGACTTCCTCGCCTCACCGCGACTGGTCGAGGAGGGCGAGTCCAGCCCGGTCTTCACCCCCGCAGAGCTGCGCCTGAGCGGTGTCAGCGCGCCCGGGCTCGACGCGGTCGACCTGGCGTCTCGGCCCGGGGAGATCCTCGGCATCGCCGTCACCGACCCGACCGCGGCCGCCACCCTGATGGGCCTGGTCAACGGGTCGATCACACCGACCTCGGGCACGATCTCGCTCGGCGGGCTCCCCCTGCGCGACCTGAGCAGCTCCGCACGCGAGGCGCACCTGCTGGTCAACCCGCACCACGTCGACCTCTTCGAGGGCACCCTGCGAAGCAACGTCGACCCGACCGGGCGCCTCAACGAGCGGGCCCTGGGCCTGCTGCTCGATGCGTCGGCCTGCGCCGACGTGGTGTCCCTGGTCCCCGAAGGACTCGACCAGCCGGTCACCCCGGACGGTGCCACCTTCTCCGGCGGCCAGCGCCAGCGGATCGCGCTTGCCCGGGCCCTGGCGATGGATGCCCCCATCTTGGTGCTCCACGACCCGACCACCGCGGTCGACGCAGTCACCGAGCACCGCATCGCGCAGGGCATCCGCAGGCTGCGCACGGCCGGCGCGTCACGACGTACGACCTGGTTGATCACCTCCTCCCCCGCCCTGCTGGCCCAGTGCCACCGCGTGGTGCTGGTGGCCGAGGGCCGTGTGCAGTCCGAGGGCACCCACCACGACCTTGCGTCGGAGTCGACCTATGCGGAGGTGGTGCTGCGATGAGCCGCAACATCCTCCCGATCGCCTCGCGCCAGGAGACCGCCCGGCTGGCGTGGCGACTGGTGGCCAGCCGTCGTCTCCCGCTGCTGCTGACCATCGCCTCGTTCATCCTGGCCGGGCTGTGCGCCCTGGTCGCACCGTGGATGCTCGGCACGATCGTCGACCTGGTCATCGACGGCGCACCCGAACGCGAGATCACCCGGGCCGCACTCGTGATCGCGGCGGCAGCCGTCGCCGGCGGGCTCTTCACCTGGGCCTCGGTCGCCTTCCTCGCCCGCGCCGGTGAGCCTGCTCTTGCCACGTTGCGCGAGGACGTGCTCGACAAGGCACTGGCCCTCGACTCGGCGCGCGTGGAGGAGGCCGGCACCGGTGACCTGCTCTCCCGGGTGGGTGACGACGCCCGGACGGTGGCCAACTCGCTGACCGAGATCGTGCCGACCCTGGTGAACTCGCTGGTCCTGGTCACGTTCACGGCTGTCGGCCTCTTCGCCCTCGACTGGCGACTCGGACTGGCCGGTCTGGGTGCGGCGCCGTTCTATGCGATGGCGCTGCGGTGGTACCTGCCGAAGTCCGGACCGTTCTATGCCCGCGAGCGAGTCGCCCAGGGCGAGCGGGCGCAGGTGATGGTCAGCGGGCTCCAGGGCGCCGCGACCGTGCGCGCGTTCGGGATGTCCTCGGGCCAGGTCGCCACGATCGAGAACCGATCCGCCCAGGCGCGTGACATCTCGATGACGGTGTTCCGGCTGCTCACCCGCTTCGGCGCCCGGTCCAACCGGGCCGAGCTGATCGGTCTGCTGCTGGTGCTGACCACCGGCTTCTGGCTGGTCCGCGCCGACTCGACCTCGGTCGGCGCGGTCACCGCGGCGGCGCTCTACTTCCACCGGTTGTTCAACCCGATCAACGCGCTGCTCTACATCTTCGACGCGGTGCAGTCGACGGGCGCCTCGCTCTCCCGACTGGCCGGCGTCTCCCTGCTGCCGGATGCTCCCGAGCGCCCGGGGTCACTGCCCGAAGCGCCCGGACCACTGGTGCTTACCGGCATCGACCACTCCTATGTGCCAGGACGTCCGGTGCTGTCGGGTGTCTCTCTCAGCATCGCTCCCGGCGAGCGGGTCGCACTGGTCGGCGCGACCGGTGCTGGCAAGACCACGCTGGGTGCCATCGCCGCCGGCGTACTGCCTCCCTCGTCGGGCTCGGTCACCCTGGCCGGCACCGCCATCGGCGACCTGTCCACGTCCCTGCTCCGCTCGCGGGTGGCGTTGATCAGCCAGGACTTCCACGTCTTCGCCGGCACCGTGCGCGAGGCGGTGACCCTGGTCGACGCCTCGGCCACGGACGCCCAGGTCCTCGCCGCCCTCGACCTGGTCCACGCGTCCCGCTGGGTCTCGTTGCTGCCCGAGGGCCTGGACACCGTGATCGGCACCGGTTCGCACCCGGTGACACCTGCCCAGGCGCAGCAGCTGGCGCTGGCACGGATCGCACTGGCCGATCCCTGGTACGTCGTCCTGGACGAGGCCACTGCCGAGGCAGGCTCGGCCGGCGCGCGCGAGCTCGAGGAGGCCGCACTCGCGGTCACCTCGGGACGTGGCGCCCTGGTCGTCGCCCACCGCCTGACCCAGTCGGCAACCGCGGACCGGGTGCTGGTGTTGCACGAGGGCGTGGTCGTCGAGGAGGGCTCGCACGACGAGCTGCTCGCGGCCGACGGTCGTTATGCCGAGCTCTGGGCCGCCTGGTCCAGCTGAGGCTCCGCCGTCCCCGCTTCGCCGCTCCCTGCCCTTTGTCGCCGACCCGTCGTGAATTCGCATTCTGTCCGCGACACGCATCGAACATTTGTTCGCCCGGGGCTTGATTTGTTCGAACAGGTGCTCTAACTTCGTACATGTGTTCGATCGAACGTCTGATCGAGCGGCACCCGTTGTCGGTGGTCGCCATTAGACATAGCTCGACACCGACCAACCCCCTTCCCCGGAGGTCTTCTGATGAGCACCATGACCCTCACCCCCAGCATTCCGAGCTTCCGCACGTCGCAGGTTCGCCTGACCCGTCGCGGCCGCCTCGTGGTCTTCGTCGCCGCACTGCTCTTCGTGCTGGCCGGCGCGGTGTTCCTCGGAACCTCCTCGGTGGCAAGCAACAACGAGTCGGGCTCCGAGCAGCAGACCGAGGTGATCATGGTCGGCTATGGCGAGACCCTCTGGGGCATCTCGTCCGACCTCGCCGAGGACGGCAGCGTGCGCGACATGATGGCCACGATCAAGGACCTCAACGCCCTGGACTCGTCGATGCTCGTCGCCGGCCAGGAGATCCACGTCCCGGTCACCGACTGACCGGACACCACAGTTTTCTGCAGGTCGCCTCGACCCCGGCCTGCAGATGGGGAAGACAAGGGGCGGGATCCGGGCGATCCCGCCCCTTGGCGCATTTCACGACGGCGCATTTCACCGCCCAGAACACCGCGACATGACGCCGCGACACGTTCGAACAGGTGTTTGAACATGCCGCCTCCGACGGCTAGCGTGAGACCCAACACGGCGCAGCACCCCTCTTGCAGGACGACCAGCACAGCGGAAGGCAGATCCATGGCACCGAAGGACCCGAAGGCAAAGGTCACCTCCCTACCCGACGGGCCCCCGGACGCCACCGGCCTGACCCCGCGCCAACAGCGGATCCTGACCACGCTGCGCGAGTCGATCGAGACCCGCGGCTATCCCCCGAGCATGCGCGAGATCGGCGAGACGGTGGGACTGACCAGCTCCTCCTCGGTCTCCCACCAGCTCAAGGTGCTCGAGGCCAAGGGCTTCATCAAGCGCGACCCCAACCGCCCCCGCGCCATCCAGGTCTTCATGCCCGAGACCGCTGCCGCATCCCGCGCCGTGGGCAGCGCCGACGAGGTCGACTACGACGAGACCGGCATCGGCGACGCCATGCCGGCTGCGACCTACGTCCCGATCGTCGGCCGGATCGCTGCCGGTGGCCCGATCCTCGCCGAGGAGCGCGTCGAGGAGATCTTCCCGCTGCCCAAGTCCCTGGTCGGCGACGGCACCCTGTTCCTGCTCGAGGTCTCCGGTGACTCGATGATCGACGCGGCCATCTGCAACGGCGACTACGTCGTCATCCGCCAGGAGCAGACCGCCCGCAACGGCGAGATCGTCGCCGCCCTGATCGATGGCGAAGCCACCGTCAAGACGTTGCAGCGCAAGGACGGCCAGGTCTGGTTGATGCCGCACAACGACGCCTACGACCCGATCGACGGCAACAACGCCTCCATTCTCGGTGTCGTCACCGCGGTGCTGCGCAAGGTGTGAACCAAAGGTGTGAACCAATCGGCGACGTCCTGGTGAACGATTGGTTCTCACATCCGTCGGGCGTCACCTTGAGGCCTTGGCCGTCGTTCAATGAGGCGTGACCACCGCATCCGTTGATCGTCGTACCGTCATCAAGGGCTCCGCAGCCGCCGCCGGCACCGCCACCATCGTGGCCGCAAGCGGGTCCACCGCCTCGGGCGCTTCTGCCTACTTCGCCCACGGCGTGGCCTCGGGCGACCCGATGCCGGACCGGGTGGTGATCTGGACCCGCGTCACGCCGACGTCGACCTCCACGCCCGGCTCGGGCAAGGGCCCGCGGGTCTGGGTCGACTACGAGGTCGCCACCGACCAGGCCTTCCGGCGGATCGTGAAGAAGGGCCGGATCGCCACCGGTGCGAGCGACGACCACACCGTCAAGCTCGACGTCACCGGGCTCCAGCCGGCCCGGTGGTACTTCTACCGGTTCTCCTACAAGGGCCGCTTCAGCCGCGTCGGCCGCACCCGCACCGCCCCCGCGCACTCCTCCACCCCGAGCCGCGTGCGCCTGGGCATGGTCTCGTGCTCGAACCTGCAGGCCGGTTGGTTCAGCGCCTACCGCCACCTGGCCAAGCGCAACGACCTGCACGCGATCGTCCACCTCGGCGACTACATCTACGAATACGGCCCCGGCCAGTACGGCTACGGCAACGACAACGTCGACATCCGCAAGCACGCGCCGGCGCGCGAGATGGTCAGCCTGGCCGACTACCGCCAGCGCCACGCGCAGTACAAGCGCGACGCCGACCTGCAGGAGCTGCACGCCCGCTATCCGTTCATCGTCACCTGGGACGACCACGAGGTGACCAACGACGCCAACAAGGAGGGTGCCGAGAACCACGACGCCAGCGAAGGCAGCTGGCTCACCCGTCGTGCACGCAGCCACCGGGCGTACGACGAGTGGATGCCGGTGCGGATGAGTGGCACTGCCGCACTCGGGGACGGCACCCGCCTGTTCCGCACCCTGCGCTTCGGCCAGCTGGCCGAGCTGAGCATGCTCGACCTGCGCACCTATCGCAGCACACCGGTGGAGTCACCTGCCTCCGGTGAGGCCAGCTCCTCGGAACGCAGCATCGCCGGCGCACAACAGCTCGCCTGGCTCAAGAAGAACCTCACCAGCGAGCGGGCCCAGTGGAAGCTGGTCGGCAACCCGGTGATGATCGCCCCGGTCACCTTCGGCACCGTCCCCGACGCGCTGATCGATCCGATCAACGACGTCACCAAGCTGTTGCCCGAGGACGGCGTGGCCTACAACATCGACCAGTGGGACGGCTACACCCACGATCGCCGCGTGCTCTTCGAGCACATCCGCGACCAGGGGATCACCGACACGGTCTTCCTCACCGGCGACATCCACTCCGCCTGGGCGTGCGAGCTCCCCTTCGACCCGGGCAGCTATCCCGTGGTCCGCGAGAATGCCGGCGTGGAGTTCGTCTGCACCTCGGTCACCAGCAACAACCTCAAGGACATCCTCGGCGTCCAGCGCCGGACCGCATCGGTCGCGGTCGAGACCATCCTGACCGCCGCCAACCCACACATCCGCCACCTCAACTTCGACGACCACGGCTACTCGGTCCTCGACGTCACCTCGGCCCGGGTGCAGTGCGACTACTACGCAATCGGAGACAGAGCAGTGAAGAGCACCGGACTCACCTGGCAGGCCTCGTGGCAGACGCTCGCGGGCACCCAGCAGCTGCGCCGCGTCCACACCCCGGTGGGTGGTGCGTGATGTGTGAGGACAACGGCTCCGGGTTCGCCGCGATCCCCGACCTCGCCACCGGCGAGGAAGCGGTGACCGCGGATCGTCGTACCCTGCTCAAGGTCGCCGGTGCCGGGGGTGCCGGACTCGTCTTCTCCAGCGCCCTGGGTGCGGCGCCTGCCACGGCCGCGCCGTTCAACCGCAAGCGCTGCTACGTGCTGGTGATCGACGGTTGCCGTCCCGACGAGATCGGCGGTGGCCTGATGCCCAACACCAAGCGGCTGCGCGACTCGGGGATGAACTTCCCCCGGGCCCGGTCCCTGCCGATCATGGAGACCATCCCCAACCACGTGATGATGATGACCGGGATGCGGCCGGACAAGACCGGAGTGCCGGCCAACTCGATCTATGACCGCAACGCCAAGGTCGTGCGCGACATGGACCGGCCCAGCGACCTGCGTGCCGACACGATCATCTCCCAGATCAACCGCAGCGGCCGAACCACCGCGACGGTGCTCAGCAAGGACTACCTCTATGGCATCTTCGGCACCCGGGCCACCCGCCGCTGGGAGCCCGCGCCGCTGATCCCGATCACCAACCACGCCCCCGACGTGTTCACCATCGAGGCCGCCAAGAAGATGGTGACCACCCACGACCCTGAGTTCATGTTCGTCAACCTCGGCGACGTGGACCGGGTGGGCCATGCCGACCTGACCGGTACGACGCTGCAGCTCGCGCGCCGCGCAGCCCTGGTCAACACAGACGTGCAGCTGAAGTCCTTCATCGACCTGCTCAAGCAGACTAGCCGCTGGCAGAACACGATGGTGATCGTGCTCGCCGACCACTCGATGGACTGGTCGTTGCCGCACAACGTGATCTCGCTGACCGACAAGCTCGAGGCCGACCCCGAGCTCAGCCAGAAGGTGCAGATCGCCCAGAACGGTGGCGCCGACCTGCTCTACTGGACCGGGCCCGCCGAACTGAGGCAGACCGCGGTGGACCGCATGATCCGCATCGCCCGCGCACAGCCCGGTGTCCTCTCCGCGCACGACCGGCTCAAGGAACGCCCCACCCTCCGCCTCGGGGGCCACGCCGGCGATGTCGTCGTCTACTGCAAGTCCGGTTGGCGGTTCAGCGACCCCTCGGTGGTCTCCAACCCGATCCCGGGCAATCACGGCCACCCGGCCACCGCGTCCATCCCGTTCTTCATCGCCGGAGGATGGCAGGGGCTGCCCCGGGGGAGCTCCAGCTCGATCGCGCACACCCAGGACGTCGCACCGACGGTGTCGAAGTTCTTCGGGCTGCAGGCGCCCACGGGGTCGAAGACGTGGGACGGCCGGCACCGCATCTGAGTCGGCACCGCTCGCCGTAAGCCGTCACTGATTGCCGCGCGCGGCGTTGAGCAGGCAGGCAGCCAGCCCTTCGTTGACGTAGTCAGGATCGTGATCGCACCGTGAGGACCAACCGAGGAAGCGCGAGAACGCGCCTGCTGCTCGCCGCCACCCTGGTCGCGGCCACCCTGGCTGCGACGGGGAGCCCGTCGCAGGCCGACCAGGACATCCGCACCGCCGCCGGACAGAGCGTCACGGTGGACAAGGTCAAGGAGATTGCGGGCGAGACCGGCGAGAGCCTCGCCCAGGTCACGCAGCTGCTGCGCGAGGACGCCAGCATGCGACTGGACGCCAAGGGTCGGCTCTACCACGCCGACCGGGTGGCCAAGGCGTCCGCGACGAGCAGCGCCCCGGTGGTGGCCGCGAGTCCGGACCACCCGTTGGCGGACACGTTCAAGCTGCACAGCCGCAGGGGCAGCAAGAAGGTGATCTATCTCGACTTCACCGGTGAGCGGGTCTGTGACACCGAGTGGAACCGCGGCGGGCTGCTCGGCCTCGGGGCGCTGCCCTGCGGCACCTATGCGGGCTATGACGTCGACGGCCGGGCCGGGTTCAGCAACGCCGAGCGCGCACTGGTCCAGGAGGTCTGGGCCCGTGTCGCGGAGGACTACGCGCCCTTCGACGTCGACGTGACCACCGAGCGACCGGCCGCATGGCGGATCAACCGCAGCAGCGCGAGCGACACCTACTTCGGCGTGCACGGTGTCGTCAGCAGCAGTACGACGGCGCGCGATCGCACCTGCGGCGGTCCCGGGTGTGCGGGAGTCGCCTATGTCGGCATCTTCGACGAGCCGAGAACGGACGGGCAGCGGATCTTCTGGGCCTTCCCCGAGGAGCTCGGCAACCAGCCCCGACGCCTGGCAGACGTGCTCTCGCACGAGGCGGGCCACACCTTGAACCTGCTCCACGACGGGAACACGACGGCCGAATATGACCAGGGCCATGGCATCTGGGCACCGCTGATGGGCGCCTCGGATCGGGCGCTGACCCAGTGGAGCCGGGGTGAGTACCAGGGTGCGAACAACCGGCAGGACGACCTGAGCGTGATCGCGACCAACGGTGCCCGCTACAAGGCGGACGACCACTCGAGCCGGCTCTCCTCGGGCACCAGGCTGAACCCGTCGTCGACCCGATCGGGTGTCATCGGACGGAGCGCCGACGTGGACGTCTTCCGGCTGCGCACCCGTTGTCGAGGCACGGTGAACGTCGCTGTCCGCAACGTCCGCTTCGGACCCAACCTCGACATCCGACTGCGGATCTACAACAGCCGCGGCCGGTTGGTCACCACCCGCAACCCCACCTCGTCCTCGTCCGGGATGGCAGGTGGACTGGATGCCAGCTTCCGCGGGATCCGCCCGGTCGGCACGACGTACCTGGTGATCGACGGCGTCGGGGCGCGGGATCCGCGCACTACCGGCTACAGCGGCTATGGCAGCCTCGGCCGCTATGGGGTGCGCTACACGTCGTCGTGTGGCCGGCGCTGGTGAGCCTCAGCCCGACGCAAGCCGCTTGAGAGCACTGCGGGCGACGTTGGGATCGGTGGTGGTCCACATCGGCGGCAGGCTCGCCTTGAGGAACGACCCGTAGCGCGCCGTGGCCAGTCGCGCGTCGAGAACGGCCACCACGCCGCGGTCCGAATGGGTGCGGATCAACCGGCCTGCGCCCTGGGCCAGCAACAGCGCAGCGTGGGTGGCCGCGACCTGCATGAACCCGTTGCCGCCCGCCTGGTCGGCGGCCTTCTGGCGCGCGGACATCAACGGGTCGTCGGGCCGCGGGAACGGGATCCGGTCGATCAGCACCAGCTGGCAGGTGTCGCCCGGCACGTCGAGGCCCTGCCAGAGGCTGAGCGTGCCGAACAGGATCGTGTGCGGGTCCTCGACGAACTGCTTCTGCAGCTCGGCCAGCTGTGCCTCGCCCTGGACCAGGGTGGTCAGGTGAGGCAGACGACGACGGGTCTCCTCGGCAGCGGCCTCCGCGGCGCGCTTGCTCGAGAACAGGCCCAGGGTGCGGCCCTCGGCCGCGTCGACGAGCTCGACGATCTCGTCCAGGTGCTTGGTGCCCAGCCCCTCGCGTCCGGGCGGGGGCAGGTGCTTGGCGACGTAGAGGATCGCCTGCTGCGGATAGTTGAAGGGTGACCCCACATCGATGCCCCGCCAGGGCTGTACGCCGTCCCCGGGGCGTTCCTCTCCCCCGGCCAGCACCCGCTCGGTGGGCTTGAGGCCCACGGAGGTGGCGATGTTGTTGAAGTCGCCGCCCAGCATCAGCGTCGCGGACGTGAAGACCACGGTCTTGTCGGCGAGCAGCTTGTCGCGCATCTGGCCCCAGACCTGGAGGGGCGCCACGCAGAGCTGGGGTCCTCCGTGGCGGGGGTCGCGGTCGTTGAGCCACAGCACGTCGCTGTTCAGGTCGGCGGCCATCCGATCGGCGGTGGCGAACACCTCCTGCACCCCGGCCTTGGCCTGGTTGCGACCCGGATCGGCCTCGCCGTCCTTCTCCTTGGGGATCGCGCCGAGCGCGGCGCGGGCGCCGTCGCGGACCAGGATCAGGGCATCGGCGAGCTGCGGATCCATCTTGTCGATCCGCCCGGCCTCGGTGCGCTCGATGGCGTCCTTGAGCGCACCGGCGGCGTCGTCGAGGTCGTCGGCCTCGCTCTCCTCGACATAGCGGGCAGCGCGGCGGGCGGCGCGCTCGACGTCGCTGACCGCGAGCTCGTCGGTGGCGGCCTGGGTGACCCGGGCGACGACCTCGTGGGCCTCGTCGATCACGACGGTGTCGTAGTCCGGGATCATCGGGACGCCCTCGATGGCGTCGATGGCGAGCAGGCTGTGGTTGGTGATGATCAGGCTGCTGGCGGCGGCCTTCTCCTTGGCCCGCTCAGCGAAGCACTCCTCACCGAACTGGCACCGCGCCTTGCCCAGGCACTCGCGGGCGCTGACCGAGACCTGACGCCAGACCCGATCGGTGTGCCGGGGTGCGTTGTCGCGCTCACCGGTGCCGTTCTTCTCCGCCTCCTGCTCGGCCCACTCGCGGAGTTTGACGACCTCGGCACCCATCGAGCCGGTGGGCAGCTCGACCAGCGCACCCTGGTCGTCGGGCGCGCCCTCGCGGACCCGGTGCAGGCAGGCGTAGTTGGACCGGCCCTTGAGGACGGCGTAGGACGTGTCGACGCCGGGCTTGGCCTTCAGCGCGTCGACCAGGCGCGGGATGTCACGCTCCACCAGCTGGTGCTGCAGGGCCAGGGTCGCGGTGGCGACCACGACCCGCTCGTCGTGGAGCAGGCTCGGGATCAGGTAGGCCAGCGACTTCCCGGTGCCGGTCCCGGCCTGGACGAGCAGGTGCTGGCCGGACTCCATCGACTCGGCGACCGCCTGCGCCATCTGCACCTGGCCGGCCCGCTCCTGGCCACCGAGGGCCTGGACCGCCTCCGCCAGCAGGCTGGTCACGGGCGCCTGGGCCGGGTCGGTCGCGGTCTCGGGAGTGGTGGTCAGGTCGTCGGGCACCCGGAAACCCTAACCTTGCCCACCGACGCCGCGGACCGTCGTACACACCCGCACGCCGACCCGTCGTGAATTCACCTTCCAGCCCACCGCGAAATGCGAACGACCCGCCACCAGCAAGAGGCTGGACGACGGGTCGCCGCACGGAACGGGCGTGGCTCAGACCACGGCACCCGAGTCGCTGGGATCGCGTTCCTTGCGTTCCTTCTTCTCCCGCGAGAACGGCTGGACCTGCTGCAGATAGCTCGCCAACGGGGTGGCGACGAAGACCGTCGAATAGGTGCCGATGATCAACCCGAGCAGCAGCGCGAGCGCGAAGTCCTCCAGCGAGTCACCGCTCATGAACGTCAGCGCCCCGAGGATGAACATGGCGCCGAGACCGGTGTTCACCGTGCGCGGCATCGTCTCGATCATCGCCTTGTTGGCCACCTCGTCGAAGGTGCCGGTCTTGGTTCCCTGCCAACGTTCTCGGATGCGGTCGAAGACGACCACGGTGTCGTTGACGGACAGGCCCACGATGGTCAGCGCCGCGGCCAGGAAGATGCCGTCGATCGGCTTGCCGAACCAGGCGAAGATGCCGGTCACCAGCAGTACGTCGTGTGCCATCGACGCCACGGCCGAGAGCGCGAAGGTCCAGTGGAACCGGATCGCCAGATAGAGCATCTGGGCCGCAAGGGCGATCAGGAAGGCGATCAGCGCCTTCTCCTTCAGCTCCTGACCGAGACTGGCCGCGACGGTGTCGTCGGTGACCTGCTCGACCTTGCCGGCCTGCTTCTCGAGCCCTTCGGCGATCTGGTCGCGCTGCTCGTTGGTGATCTCCCCGGCGCGGATCGAGACCCGCTCGGTGCCGTCGCTGGCCTTGACCTTCTGCACCACGGCCTCGGGAAGACCGGCGTCGACGACGGACTCGCGTGCTTCGTCGGCGGAGATGTCCTTGGCGGTGGAGTATTCGATCGTGCGTCCACCGGTGAACTCGAGCCCGAGGTTGAGGCCCTGACTGGCGATGCCGCCGATCGCGAACAGGGTGGCCAGGACCGAGACGACCATCCACGTCTTGCGACGCTTCATGATCTGCGGGTCCTTCTTGGTCAACCAGGTGCGGACCCGCCCGACGTTGCTGAGACCCGTGATGTGCGGACGGCGAGCGACCGGACGGCTGGAGACTGCGATCTCGGTGAGCACCCGGGCGATGACGAGCGCCGAGATCATCGAGGCGATGACACCGATGGAGAGGGTGACACCGAAGCCCTTGACCGAGCCGGACGCGAAGATGAAGAGCAGCAACGCGGCCAGCAGGGTCGTCACGTTGGAGTCGATGATGGCGGTCCAGGCCTTGTTGAAGCCGACCTGGAGCGCACGTCTCATCCCGGCCTTGGGATTCTCTGCATATTCCTCCCGTGCTCGCTCGAAGACCAGCACGTTCGCGTCGATCGCCAATCCGATGGCGAGCACGAATCCGGCAAGACCGGGCAGGGTCAGGGTCGCGCCGACGGCGAGCGTCATCGCATAGGCCAGCAGGGCGTAGGACGCGAGCGCCATCGTGGCCAGGAACCCGACCAGGCGATAGACGATGATGATGAAGAGGCCGGTCAGGATCAGGCCGATGATGCCGGCCTCGATCGAGGCCTTGATCGCGGCGTCACCGAGCGTGGGGCCGACGACCGAGTCCTGCATCGGGACGCCGGTGAGGAACTTGCCGTTCTCGTCGACCGAGCCCAGGGCCAGCGGGAGGGCACCGCCCTCGATCAGGACGGAGAGGTCGCGGGCGTCCTTCTCGGTGAAGTTTCCGTTGATCTCGGTCTTGCCGCCGCTGATGCCGTTGTTGCAGGAGAGGGACTCGTCGACCTGCGGCGAGGAGATGACCTTGTTGTCCAGGACGATGGCGATACGGCGGGCGGGGTCGTTGACCGGCGCGCACGCCTGCTCGCCGGTGAGCTTCTTGTATGCCTTGCCGCCGTCACCATCGAAGTCGATGTTGACGACCCACTTCACCTGGTTCTGCGGCACGCCCGCTTCGGCACTCTTGATCTGGTCACCGGTGATCCGGGTCTTCCCGATCTCGATCGGCTGGCCGTCCTCGTCCGCGATGACCCTGTTGCCCGCCTTGGAGGGCTTCGCCTGCGTGCTCTGCGCAGCACTGACGACCGGGTGCATGGTCAGTCGGGCCGTCTTGCCGATGACCTCCTTGGCCGCCTCCGGGTCCTGCACGTCGGGCAGCTCGACCAGGATCCGGTCGTCGCCGACACGGACCAGGGTGGGCTCGGAGACACCGAGGGAGTCGACGCGACCACGGAGCACCTCGAGGGTGCGGTCGACCTCACTGGCGGTGACCTCGTCGTCCGGATTCTCCGGGTCCTGCGCCTGATACATGAGTTGGGACCCACCGCGAAGGTCGATCCCGAGGCGGGGCTCCTTCTCTACGGAGAGCCAGAAGCATCCACCCAGCAGTCCGATGACCAGCAGAAGGCGTAGGAAAGCACCACGTGACATGAGCGCAATCTTCCACCACGACGCCAACTCGACGTGAATCGGGCCACAGATGGCCGCTCAGCCCACGCCCAACCGTTCCTGCACCACGCTGCCGAACATCGCATGCCCCGCGTCAGTGAGGTGCAGCTGGTCGTCGAGATAGTCGAGCTCGAGGTCGATGACCGACACATAGGCGATGTCGCGGCGCTCGGCGAGATCGGACAGCAGCCGGTCCACCCGGATCGCTCCCCCTGCACGCGACGGGGCGCGCGCGGGTCCGATCACCCGGATCTCCTCGGGTTCGACGCCTCGGGCGATCATCTGGTCGATCACGGCGTTGAATCCCACGGTGATCTCCGAGGCTGGCCGGTCGAAGTCGTTCAGCCCGCCTTCGATGACCACCAGCGCGGCCTCGTCGAAGGGCGCCGACGCCGCGCGTGCGGCGTACGAGAAGGCCTCACCGCACCCGCTCGCCGTCCTGCTGAAGCCGGACCCGGCGAACGCGTGCACGGTGACCCGTCCCGGGAGCTGGTCGGTCCAGGTCCGTCCGATGTCACGCGACTCCAGCCCGGCCGCCCATGAGTCGCCGATGACGACGGTGCGCGGACCGCTCCCGACCACCGCGTCGAGACGCAGCTCGGCCTGGGCCTCGAAGCGCGCGCACGCCGAGGACTGCTCACTGACCGCCTGCTCCCGCTGCGCGGCGATGCCGCCGATCACGAGGGCACAGATCAGCACGGCGCCTGCGCGCCAGAGCCAACGACGGTCCAGAATCCCCACCGATTCAGTGTGCGCTCAGACGGCGTACGCCGCCAACTCGTCCGCAAGCCTCTCGTCGGCGCGGCCCTTGATCAGGGTCCCGTCGGCGGTGTGCTCCATCGACTCGATCTCCCCGCGCTGGTGCAGCCGGTTGATCAGGTCACCGCGCTCATAGGGAACGAGCGCGGAGAACTCCACGGCTGGACGCGGCAGCTCGGCCTCGACCAGGGCGAGGACCTCGGCGATCCCCTCCCCCGTCTTCGCGCTGACCACGACCGAGTGCGGCTCGCGGGCGCGCAACCTGGCCAGCACCATCGGGTCGGCGGCGTCGGCCTTGTTGATCACGATCAGCTCGGGGACCTTGCTGGCCTCGATGTCGGCGAAGACCTCGCGGACAGCCGCGATCTGGCTCTCGGGGTCCGGGTGCGAGCCGTCGACCACGTGCAGGATCAGGTCGGCGTCGGCGACCTCCTCCAGCGTCGAGCGGAACGCCTCGATCAGCTGGTGCGGCAGGTGGCGTACGAACCCGACGGTGTCGGACATCGTGTAGATCCGGCCGTCCGAGGTCGTGGTCTTGCGGGTGGTCGGGTCGAGCGTCGCGAAGAGCGCGTCCTCGACCAGCACACCGGCATCGGTGAGCCGGTTCAGCAGCGAGGACTTGCCCGCGTTCGTGTAGCCCGCGATCGCCACCGAGGGGATCTCGTTGCGCTTGCGGTCGAGGCGCTTGGTGTCGCGGGTCCCCTTCATCGCCTTGAGCTCGCGACGGAGCTTGGCGATCTTGGTGTTGATGCGTCGACGATCGGTCTCGATCTTCGTCTCACCGGGACCACGACCACCGATGCCCTCGCCGCCAGCGGCACGGCCACCGGCCTGGCGGGACAGGTTGCCACCCCAACCGCGCAGGCGCTGTTTCATGTATTGCAGCTGGGCCAGCTCGACCTGGGCCTGGCCCTCCTTCGACTTCGCGTGCTGGGCGAAGATGTCGAGGATCAGTGCGGTCCGGTCGACGGCCTTGACCTTGAGCTTGTCCTCGAGGTTCCTCAGCTGGCTCGGGGCGAGGTCACCGTCGAGCACGACGGTGTCGGCGCCGGTGGCCTCGACGATCTCGCGCAGTCCCTCCACCTTTCCGCGACCGATGTATGTCGCGGGGTCGGGCTTCTGGCGCCGCTGATAGATGGCCTCGAGCACTTCGGAGCCGGCCGTCTCGGCGAGCAGCGCGAGCTCGGCCATCGAGTTCTCGGCGTCCTCGATGGTCCCCTCGGTCCAGACCCCGACGAGCACCACGCGCTCGAGTCGGAGCTGGCGGTATTCGACCTCGGTGATGTCCTCGAGCTCGGTGCGCAGACCTGCGACCCGGCGCAGGGCGTGCCGCTCGGCGAGGTCCTGCGCGCCGGTGGTCAGCTCTTCGGGGTCCGGGCCATCGGTCGAGACCGATTCATAGCCGGACTCCCAGTCCTCATCGCCGGAGTCGTCGTCCGAGTCGTCCCCCTGGTCATCCCCGGGGTTGTCACCGAAGTCGTCGTCGTCCCAAGCGTCGGTCTCGTCGAGCTCGGCGGCGAGTGAGAAGGGTTCGTGTGCGTTCGTCATATGCCTTCAAGAGTATGTCGCCGACCTGCAACCGGCCAACGAGTTTCGCGGTGCGATAGAACTGTGCGCATGTCCGACTCGCCCAGCGCGCCCGCCACGGTCTCCTGGCCGATCGCAACCATGATGGCGTTGCTGGTCCCGGCGCTCGTCTTCTGGACCTTCCTGCTCTTCGCGCTCGGGCTCTCCGACACGCTCAGCCTGGCGATGGCCTGCATCGGGTGGCTGGCCGTGGGCGGACTGCTCTTCCGGATCGGTCAGCGCCGCGCACGCAGCTGGGGCCTGGGGTTGCTCGCCGGTGCCTTGGCCTGCCTGCCGTGGGCACTGGTTCCCGGGCTGGTGACCTGATGAGCCAGGACGTCCTCGACACCCGGCCCGGTTTCGGTCGGAGCTTCTTCGGCCCGCTCAGCGTCGTCGCGATGGCGATCGGGCTCAGCCTGTCGGCGTTCCCGTGGTTCACCGATGTCCCCGGCGCCTCGATGTTCGCGTTCCTGCCACCGCTGCTCGGGGCGGCGATGCTCGGGCTGCGGGGCCAGGTGCGTCACTTCGGCACCGGCCTGGCGCTGTCGATCCTCGGCGCACCCGTCTTCTACCTGGTTTTCCTGCTCGCGGTGAACGTCGCCGGCCTCGTCGGCTGACCGCAGGCCCAGGAGTGCGAACGGCCCGCGCCCCGGGTGGGGGCGCGGGCCGGTTTGGCTGGTCAGTGGGTCACTTGGGTGGCATCCGGATGCCGCCGTCGACGCGAATGACCTCGGCGTTCATGTAGGAGTTGGTGATGCACTCGACCACCATCGAGGCCAGTTCGTCGGGGGTGCCCAGGCGCTTGGGGAACAGCACGCTCTCGCCGAGCTTCGCCTTGAACGCCTCGGCCTGCTCGCCCTCGCCGTAGATCGGGGTGTCGATCAGGCCCGGGGCCACGGTGTTGAGGCGGATGCCTGCCGAGGAGAGGTCGCGCGCCACCGGGAGGGTCATCCCGACCACGCCTCCCTTGGACGCCGAGTAGGCGGCTTGGCCGATCTGGCCGTCGAAGGCGGCGACCGAGGCGAGGTTGACGATGGCGCCACGCTGGCCGTCCGCGTCGGGCTCGTTCTGGCTCATCTTGGTGGCCGCGAGGCGGACCATGTCGAACGTACCGATCAGGTTGATGCCGATCACCTTGGTGAAGGCGGCCAGGTCGAAGGCGGAGTCGAACTCGCCGTCACGACCGATCGTGCGCTGGGCCCAACCGATGCCGGCCGAGTTGACCACGGCGCGCAGGGGGGCCAGCTCGACGGCCTCGTTCACCGCGTTCTTGTTCTGCTCGTTGTCGGTGACATCGACGCTGACGAAGATCCCGCCGATCTCCTTGGCCAACGCCTGGCCCTTCTCGGCGTTCAGGTCGGCGACGACGACCTTCGCGCCCTTGGCTGCCAGTTGGCGGGCGGCGGCGGCACCGATTCCGGAGGCGCCGCCGGTGACGATTGCACTTGCTCGGGTGATGTCCATGACAGGGATGCTATTGGGTGCGGGCGAACCTCGCCCGGCCGTCCGGCAAGCGGCCGCCCGACGGCTCCCGCCGCCGACCAGTGCGCCTCAGAGAGTGGTCATGCCCTCGGCAACGATCCGCGCCGGGCCGGTCATCAGGATCCGGTCGTCCTCGGTCCACTCGATGAACAGCGTCCCGCCGGGGACGTCGACGCGGTACGGCGTACCGCGTTCGGCCCCGTCCACCAACGCTGTGGCAACCATCGCTGCGCAGGCACCCGTGCCGCACGAGCGGGTCTCGCCCGAACCGCGCTCGTGCACGCGCATCGCCACGTGCCGCTCGCCGACCCGGCTGACGAACTCGACGTTGACGCCGTGCGGATAGACCTGCTCGTCGTGGGTCGGGGCGGTGAGGAGGTCGCCCGCCTGCTCGAGCTCGTCGACGAAGACGACCGCGTGGGGGTTGCCCATGCCGACGTTGACGCTCGGCCAGGTGCGCTCACCGACGCCGACCTTCGACTCCGGGCCGAACGTCGGGGTGCCCATGTCGACGGTGATCGCGATGCCGCCCTCGATCTCGTCGGAGACGGCGAAGGTGACGGTCCTGATCCCGGCGCGGGTGGCCACCTTGAGCGGCTCGCGCGGGTCGATGGTCGAGTGCGTGGCGAGATAGAGCGCGAAGACGCGGATGCCGTTGCCGCACATCTCCGAGAGTGAGCCGTCGGAGTTGCGGTAGTCCATGAACCAGCGGGCCTCACCGCGGGCCGCGACCGCCGCGGGATCGTCGGTGGCGTCGGTGCGCACCACTCGGATCACGCCATCGGCGCCGATGCCGGCGCGACGGTCGCACAGCCGGGCGACCTGCGCTGCGGTCAGCTCGTGCTTTCCGTTTGCGTCGGGGACCAGGACGAAGTCGTTCTCTGTCCCGTGGCCCTTGACGAAGTCATATTCACTCACCCGGCCATCCTCCCATGCTCGCCACGGCGGGCTGAGGAGGTCGCGGTGGCGACGGCCAGTCCCTCAGTAGAGCTGCTTGCCGTAGTCGGACCCGTAGTAGGCGTCGAGCTCCTCCTGCGACTTCTCGGGCACGTCCAGCTGCTTGGCCACCGACGCGCGCCGCGGTACGACGCCCTCGGGGTCCCAGGTCGTCGGGTCCCACAGCTTCGAGCGCAGGAATGCCTTCGAGCAGTGGTGGAACAGCTCGTCGATCTCAACGACCACGGCGAGCAGCGGCCGCTTGCCCTTGACGACCAGGTCATCGAAGAAGTCGGCGTCACTGACCAGCGTGGCCCGCCCATTGATCCGCAGGGTGTCGCCGCGACCGGGGATGAAGAAGTTCAGCCCGACGTGTGGGTTGCGGAGCAGGTTCTTGTAGCCGTCGGCCCGGCGGTTCCCGGGTCGCTCCGCGATCGCGATCGTGGTCCGGTCGAGCACGTGGACCAGCTCCCCGGGCGGGTCTCCCTTGGGTGAGGCGTCGCAGCGCCCGTGCTCGTCAGCGGTCGCCATCACGCAGAACGGCGAGGCTCGCAGCCAGTCGACGTCGAGGTCGTGCAGCTCATGGCGTGCCTTGTCCCGCACCCTCGGCAAGGGCTCGCCGATCAGCTCGACCAGGGCCACCTCGTCGGTGATCGCATGCAATCGCCCTGTCACCGGACGACCGCATATCGCCCGCACATGAAGTCCCGGTTCCGGGCGACCTCGATCAGCTCCAGGTCGATCGCCCGGGGAAGCAGCGGCGATCCGGAGCCGAGGGTGACCGGCGCGAACTGCACCCAGACCTCGTCCAGCAGGCCGGCGTCGTGGAACTGCCCGACCAGGTCACCGCCGCCAACGATCCAGATGTCCTTGCCCTGCGCGGCCTCGGCCATCTGCGCGTGCACCTCGCGTACGTCGGCCTGGGTGAAGGTGACCTCTCCACCACCGGTCTTGTCTGGCAGCTGGCGGTGCGTGAAGACCCAGGTCGGGCTGGTGTAGTCCCACTTCCCGTTCTCCTGGGCGACGATCCACTCATAGGTCGTGGAGCCCATCGCCAACGCGCCCTTCTTCGCACCGAACGCCGGATAGGCCATCGGCCCGTCCAGGTCGATGTCCTGGCGGAACAACCACTCGAGTGAGTTGTCCTCGGTGGCAATGAAGCCGTCGAGGCTCGACGCGGTGTAGTAGTGGGTCGCCATGCCCTTCAGTATCGCGGCTGCTCGGCGAGGACCGCCACCGCTTTGTCGACCAGGTCCGGGTCGTCCCAGGCCAGCCAGGTGATCCGCGGGTCCTTGCGGAACCACCCGTCCTGCTTGCGGGCGAACCTGCGGGTCGCGGTCTTGGTCTTCTCACGCGCCTCGGCCTCGGTGATCTCGCCGGCCAGCAGGCTCATCACCTCCGGATAGCCGATTGCCCTCGACGCGGTGACCGCAGCGGGCAGGCCCTGGTCCACCAGGGTGCGGACCTCGTCGACGAAGCCCTGGTCGAACATCAGGTCCACCCGGCGCGCGATGCGCTCGTGCAGCGTTGCCCGGTCGATGTCGACACCGATCTGGTGGGCACCCTCGAGCTGATACTCCAGCACCGGCAGCGTCGAGCTGTACCGCTGGCCGGTGACCTCGATGACCTCGAGGGCACGCACCACCCGACGGGCGTTCGTGGCCGGGATCCCCTGTGCAGCAGGCGGGTCGAGCTGCGCCAGTCGGGCGTGGAGTGCATCCGGGCCGATCCGGTCGAGCTCGTCGGTGAGCTGACGACGTACGGCGGGATCGACGCCGGGGAACTCGAAGCGGTCGAGCACGGCGCGGGTGTAGAGCGCCGAACCGCCCACCAGCACCGGCACCCGACCGCGTGCCCGCAGGTCGGCGATGGTCGCGCGCGCCAGCACCTGGAAGTCCGCCACCGAGGCCGCCTGGTCGATGTCGAGCAGGTCGAGCAGGTGATGGGGGATGCCGCGACGCAGCTCGACGGGCTGCTTCGCCGTGCCGATGTCCATGCCGCGATAGACCTGCATCGCGTCGGTGTTGACCACCTCCCCACCCAGGCGCTGGGCCAGTGAGAGGGAGAGGTCCGTCTTGCCCGCAGCCGTCGCACCGACCACCGCAACCACGGGAGGGACGGCAGGCCGCACAGCAGGCGGAACGGGGGAGGCGGGCATGCGGTTAGTGTTTCAGAGTCATTTCTCGGGTCGCGACACGTGCGACCGACAACCCTAAGGAGCACAGCATGGGTTTCCTGGACAAGCTCAAGGGCAAGAGCGGCGACATCAAGGAGAAGGCGGCTGACGCCGTCGACAAGCACGGCGACAAGATCGGCGACGGCCTCGACAAGACCAAGGACTTCGTCGACGACAAGACCGGCGGCAAGCTGGGCTCGAAGGGCGACGCGGCGGTCGACAAGGCCAAGGACGCGCTCGACAAGCTCGACGGAAAGAACGACGACATCAGGTGACACCCTGACCCGGGTGATCGAACGCGACTGTGCGACCGATCAGGCGGGTCCATTCACTGGTTGATTCGTTCGACGCATCACCACCACTCCGTCGTCCAAGTGGGCCGGCTCCCCCTCGGGGCCGGTCGCTTGGCGCGGCCGGGTCTCGACGATCCGCACCTGCCACTGCTCGGGGTGCAGGTCGAGCTCGGTCAGCTCTTCCTCAGGGGTGAGGAACTTCGCCTCCGGGTGATGTCCGTGCGCCTCGTGGTGCTTCGACCACGGCGGCGGGGCCGCGTGGGTCACCAGCAGCAGGTGCCCTCCGGGGGCCACCCGCTCGGCTGCCCGGCGCAGGATCTCGGTGCGCGGGAGTTCCACGAAAGAGTGGAAGAACGCGGCGGTGACCAGGTCGAACCGGTCATCGGTGGTCCAGGTCGACAGGTCGGTCGCGATGAAGGAGGCGTCCACTCCGCGCGCCCGGGCCTCCGCGCTCGCCCGCGCCACGGCGCTGGGCGAGATGTCGAGCCCGGTCACCTGCCAGCCCTGTTCGGCCAACCAGAGCGCGTCGCCGCCTTCGCCGCAGCCGAGGTCGAGCGCCGTGCCGGGTGTGAGTGCCTGCACGACGTCGGCGACGGTGGCATTCACCCGTCCGGACCAGATCCGATCCTTGCCGCTCTCGGTGTAGCGGGCCTCCCAGTGCGCAGCCGGGGTTGCATGTTCTTCAGTCACGACACAGAGCATGCAACTTCATCCCAAGGTGAAGTCAAGTGCCCGGTGAGCCCCCGCTTGCCGGTGCCCCTAGGCTCGGATCATGGTCGACCGCTTCCGGGTAGTTCCCGCCTCCTACGTCTTCCTGCTCCGCGACACCGAGCAGGGCACCGAGGTGCTCCTCCAGCTGAGGAAGAACACCGGATACATGGACGAGCACTGGGCTGCGGCCGCGGCCGGACATGTGGAGCAGGGCGAGACGGCGTACGCCGCTGCGCAGCGCGAGGCGACCGAGGAGCTCGGCATCAGCGACGTCGAGCTGTCCTTCCTCACCTCCATGCAGCGCACGCGGGGTGGCGAGCCGATCGACGAGCGGATCGACTTCTTCTTCACTGCGCGCACCTGGACCGGCGAACCGCGGATCACCGAGCCGGACAAGTGCGCCGGGCTGGAGTGGTTCCCGCTCACCGGGTTGCCCGACCCCGTCGTGCCGCACGAACTGGTGACGCTGACCGCTCTGCGCAGCGGCGAGGTCGCGGCCTACACCACGCATGGCTTCTGAACACCACCACAACCAGGGAAGAGGAACACGATGAGTGAGAACCGGCCCGAACCCGTCGCCGAGGAGCCCCAGCTGCACCCGGGCGGTGTCGACTCGACCGACGACCCGAAATATGGCGAGACCCCCGGCGAGCCGGTCCCGCGCGACCTGGACCCGGACGACAACCCGGCCGTTGAGGACGTGGCTCCGGACGAGATCACCGAGCCGGACGACAAGCAGCAGGAGCCGGACAACGGCGAGGCCGACCTCGATGCCGGTGAGACCGGCGAGTCCGAGCCTCCGGCCTGATCCCGGAGAGTTGTCCACAGGCGCCGCAGTAGGCAGTGGCAGCGCGCGCGAACCTCACCCATCCTCGTGGGATGGAAAGGCTCACTGCACTGCTCGCCCAGCAGGCCGGCGTGATCAGCCGGCGACAGGCGATCGAGCTCGGGCTCGATGACCTCGAGCTGAGCGCGCTGGTGCGCGCCGACCGGCTGCACACCGTGCACCCCGGCGTCCATGTGGACCACCCCGGGCCCCTCACCTGGCACCAGCGCGCCTGGGCGGCGGTGCTCCATGCCTGGCCAGCCGCGCTCTCGCACGGCTCTGCGTTGCGCGCCGCGAATGGGCCGGGACGACGCCTCGCGCTCGGGCACCAGGGCGACCCCGGACCGATCCATGTCGCCGTGGGCACCCGACGCAAGGTCGCCGTGCAGCCGGGAATCGTGGTCCACCGTCTGGGTGGGCTCTCGTCCCGGGTGGAGTGGAACCGCTCCCCTCCCCGTCTCCGCATCGAGGAGGCCGGGGTCGAGCTGGCCGCCGCGAGCAGCAGCGACTACGACGCGGTGAGTGTGCTCGCGGATCTGGTCTCGTCGCGCCAGACCACCCCAGGGCGCCTGCTCGACGCGCTGGCGGGTCGGCCCACCCTCGCCCGGCGTGACTTCCTCACCGAGGTGCTCGACGACGTCACCCAACAGACGTGCACGGTCCTCGCGCAGGGCTACCTGCTCCGGGTCGTGCGGCCCCATGGGCTGCCCATGGCCGTGCCGCAGCCGATCGACCCGCGCCGTGGGTTGCTGCGCGCCGAGGTGCTGCACGGGGAGTTCGGGCAGGTGGTCGGGCTCGACGGGCGGATCTTTGCCTCGGGCTCCCGGCGAGGCGCGTGCGAACGCGAACACGATTGGCAGCACGGTCGGGAGCACGACTGGCCAGAGGATTGGCCGGACGACTCGGGTGCCGAGTTGGCTGCCCCCGAGCCCAGCAGCATCCGGCTGGGCTGGCGGCAGGTGTTCGAACGGCCGTGCGCCACCGCCGTACAGATGGTCGCGCTCCTGCGCGCCAGGGGCTGGCACGGGACTCCACACCTGTGTCCGGAGTGCTCCGTCGAGGCGACGCGTCTGCTTCTGCCGGGCGCCTAGCGGGTGATCAGCCGATCGAGCAGGACGGTGCCTCGGGCAGCGGTGCGGGCTTGCCCAGGCTCGGCATGCCGAGGCCGACACCCTTGGGCGCCGCCGACCGGCCCTCCCACGCGTCACCCGAGCGGGTACGACGTACGGCAAGGACCGGGCCGTCCGCGATCAGGTGGTGCGGAGCCGCCTGGGTGATGGTGACCGTGACCATGTCGCCGGGGCGGATCGGAGCGTCTGGCCGGGCATCCCCTGCATCCTCGCCGGTCGACCGGTCGGGAGTGAAGTGCACCAGCCGGTTGTCGGGGCCACGACCCGAGAGTCGTTGGGTGGCGTTGTCCTTGCGACCCTCGCCCTCGGAGACCAGCAGCTCAACGGTGCGACCCACCAGCAGCTTGTTCTCCTCCCAGGCAATGTCGTTCACGAGCGCGACCAGGCGCTGGTAGCGGTCCCTGACCACCTCGGGCGCGATCTGGTCGGGCAGCGTGGCGGCCGGGGTGCCGGGGCGGATCGAGTACTGGAAGGTGAACGCTCCCGCGAAGCGCGCCTCACGCACCACGTGCATCGTCTCGAGGAAGTCCTCCTCGGTCTCGCCGGGGAAGCCGACGATGATGTCGGTGGTGATGGCGGCCTGGGGCATCGCGGCACGGACCCGCTCGATGATCCCGAGGAACTTCTTCTGCCGATAGGACCGGCGCATCTCCTTCAGCACGCGGTCCGAGCCGGACTGCAGCGGCATGTGCAGCTGCGGCATCACGTTCGGCGTCTCGGCCATCGCCTCGATGACGTCGTCGGTGAACTCCGCCGGGTGCGGCGAGGTGAACCGGACTCGTTCGAGCCCCTCGATCGCACCGCAGGCACGTAGCAGCTTTGAGAACGCCTGCCGATCGCCGAACTCCACGCCGTAGGCGTTGACGTTCTGGCCGAGCAGGGTGATCTCGGAGACGCCGTCGGCGACCAGGGCCTCGATCTCGGCGAGGATCTCGCCGGGGCGCCGGTCCTTCTCCTTGCCCCGCAGCGAGGGCACGATGCAGAACGTGCAGGTGTTGTTGCAGCCGACCGAGATCGACACCCAGGCGGCGTACGCCGAGTCCCGCTTGGTCGGCAGCGTCGAGGGGAACACCTCGAGCGACTCGAGGATCTCCACCTGCGCCTCGTTGTTGGCCCGGGCCCGGTCGAGCAGCACCGGCAGCGAGCCGATGTTGTGGGTGCCGAAGACGACGTCGACGAACGGCGCCTTCTCGGTGATCGTGGCCCGGTCCTTCTGGGCCAGGCAGCCCCCGACCGCGATCTGGAGATCAGGGTTCTTCGCCTTGATCGGGGCCAGGTGGGAGAGGTTGCCGTAGAGCTTGTTGTCGGCGTTCTCGCGAACCGCGCACGTGTTGAAGACGACGACGTCGGCATGCTCGGCCTGGCCCTGGCCCGCCTCGAAGGCGACATAGCCGGCACCCTCCAGCAGGCCGGTGAGCCGCTCGGAGTCGTGAACGTTCATCTGGCACCCGTAGGTGCGGACCTCATACGTGCGCGTCATAACGGTCCAAGCCTACGGCGAGGCCGGGTTGCGCGCCCAAAGCTCGGGCTTGGCAACGATTCGGTCTCAGGTCCGCACCATCCGCCCATTGTGTGGCGCGGGTTACGGCGATCTGGGTAGGTTGCCGCAATGACCTTGGTGCAAGAGGAGTCCGCCGCCGCTGCGCCCGGTGAGGCGCTCGTGGTGCTCGAGGGCGTCAACAAGTGGTACGGCAACCTGCATGTCCTCCAGGACATCAACCTGACCGTCAAGCGCGGCGAGGTCGTCGTGGTGATCGGCCCGTCCGGCTCCGGCAAGTCGACGCTGTGCCGCACGATCAACCGCCTCGAGACCATCGACGAGGGCACGATCACCCTCGACGGACAGCCCCTGCCCGAGGAGGGCAAGGCCCTGGCCAACCTGCGCGCCGACGTCGGGATGGTCTTCCAGAGCTTCAACCTGTTCGCCCACAAGACGATCCTGCAGAACGTCACCCTCGGTCCCACCAAGGTGCGCAAGCAGTCGAAGACCGCGGCCGACGACCAGGCCCGCGGTCTGCTCGAGCGGGTCGGGATCGCCCAGCAGGCCGCGAAATATCCGGCCCAGCTCTCCGGTGGCCAGCAGCAGCGCGTGGCCATCGCGCGTGCGCTGGCGATGGAACCGAAGGTGATGCTCTTCGACGAGCCGACCTCGGCACTCGACCCGGAGATGATCAAGGAAGTCCTCGACGTCATGGTCGACCTTGCCAAGCAGGGCATGACGATGATCGTGGTCACCCACGAGATGGGCTTCGCGCGCACCGCGGCTGACCGGGTGATCTTCATGTCCGAGGGCGCGATCGTCGAGGAGAACACCCCCGAGGAGTTCTTCACCAACCCGCAGTCCGAGCGCGCCAAGGACTTCCTCGGCAAGATCCTCAAGCACTGACCGTCCAGCCGAACTGGCCTGTCGACCCCGAGTGGCACCACCGATAAGGAGAAACGCAGATGCGGATCAGGAACAAGGGAATCGCAGTCGCGGCGGGGCTCGTCCTCGGCCTCGGCGTGCTGAGCGCCTGTGGCGACGCCGGCAGTGACGACGAAGGCCGGGACGTCGAGGCCAAGTCGGACTGTGAAGACAAGTTCGAAGCCGGCTCGAAGATGGAGGAGCTCTCCAAGGCCGGCAAGATCACGGTTGGTGTGAAGTACGACCAGCCCGGTCTCGGTTACAAGGACGCCGCAGCAGAGCGCCCCACCGGCTTCGACATCGAGGTGGCGAAGATCCTCGTCGCCGACCTGTGCATCGACCCTGCCTCGGACAACGTCACGTGGGAGGAGACCATCTCCGACAACCGCGAGCCGTTCCTCCAGGAGGGTCGCGTGGACCTGGTGCTCGCGTCGTACTCGATCACCGATGACCGTCGCAAGCTGGTCGGCCAGACCGGCCCCTACATGGTCACCGGTCAGCAGATCCTCGTCGCAGAGGACAGCAAGATCACCGGCATCGACGACCTGAAGGGCAAGAAGGTCTGCTCGGTGCGTGGCTCGACGTCGCTGAAGAACGTCGAGGCCGCCGGTGCCATCGGCGTCCCGGCCGACGCGTACGGCGCATGCGCCGAGGACGTCATCAACGGCACCGTCGAGGCAATGTCGACCGACGGCTCGATCCTGATGGGCCTCGCTGCCCAGCACGAGGGTGAGCTCAAGGTCGTCGGCGACGAGTTCTCCGAGGAGAACATCGGTGTCGGCTACTCCAAGAAGAGCCCCGAGATGTGCCAGTGGATCAACGACACGTTGACCACGGCGTTCGAGGACGGTTCGTGGGCCGACGCGTTCGAGCTGACCCTGGGCAAGTCCGGGTCGGAGACCCCCGAGCCGCCGAAGCTCGACGACTGCGCCTGATCTTGGCAACACGCTGTCGGGGACGGTGAGAACCGTCCCCGACAGTGCTGAGAACGACTGACATCACCGACCAGGAAGGACGTCACCAGAGTGGAAGTGGTCTGGGATAACCGCGGCGACGTCGCGACGGCATTCAGCTACACGCTGGTGCTATTCGTGACGTCCGGGATCCTGTCGTTGGTGATGGGCACGATCCTTGCCGCCATGCGGGTGGGCCCGGTGGCCGTGATGCGGTGGGCCGCGTCGACCTACGTCACCCTGGTCCGCAACACGCCCCTGCTGATCATCTACATGTTCTTCCGCATCGGCGGCCCCAAGATCGACCTCAAGTTCACCTGGGTCGACTGGACCATCGGCAACGTGGACCTCGACACCTACGTCGCCTCCGGCATCGTGGCGCTGACGGTCTACACCTCCACCTTCGTCTGCGAGGCGCTCCGCTCGGGCGTCAACGCCGTGCCGATCGGCCAGGCCGAGGCGGCCCGCGCGATCGGGATGCCGTTCGCCGGCACGATGCGGCACGTGATCATCCCGCAGGCATTCCGCGCCTCGGTGCCCCCGCTGGCCAGCGTCCAGATCGCCCTGCTGAAGAACACCACCGTCATCGGTGCGCTCGGCGTGGTCGAGGCCTTCACCTACATGTATGAGCTGACCAACGACAACGCCGCGGCACGGATCGGCATCTTCCTCAGCTTCGCGGCGATCTTCGTTGTCCTGGTCGAGCTGCTGTCCTTCGCAGCGAACCGCCTCGAACGACGTTGGAGCGTGGCCCGATGAGTGCAAGCGTCCTGTTTGACAGCCCCGGCCCACGCACCCGCGCCCGGCACCGTGGCTACACCGTGCTCACGATCCTGGTCATCGCGGCGATCATCGCCTACGCCGCGATCCGGCTCGGTCAGCACGGCCAGTTCGAATACTCCAAGTGGGAACCGTTCGTCACCCCGAAGTACATCAAGGCGATCATCTTCAAGGGCATCCTGGTCACCCTCCAGCTCGCCCTGTTCTCGGTGCTGTTCGCGGTCGTGTTCGGTGTCGTCTTCGGCATCGGCAAGCTGTCGGAGCATGCCTGGGTCCGCTGGCCCTGTTGGGCAGTCGTGGAGTTCTTCCGCGCCGTGCCGGTCCTGCTGCTGATGGTGCTGATCTTCTTCATGTGGGGCATCTCGCGCGGCGACTTCGGCGAGTTCTGGACCGTCGTCGCAGCCCTGACCCTCTACAACGGCGCGGTCCTGGCCGAGGTGTTCCGCGCCGGCATCCTGGCCGTGCCCAAGGGCCAGGGGGAGGCGGCGTACGCCATCGGCATGCGCAAGTCGCAGGTGATGTCGATCGTGCTGCTGCCGCAGGCGGCCAAGATCATGCTGCCCGCCATCCTCAGCCAGTGCGTGGTGGCACTTAAGGACACCAGCCTCGGCTATGTGGTGACCGCCGGTGGTCTGAGCACCGTCGCCAAGGAGATCTACAACGGGCGGTTCTCGAACCACGTGCCGACCATCCTGGTGATCGGCGCGATCTATGTGCTGCTCAACCTGATCCTCACCATGCTGGCCACGTTGGCGCAGAAGAAGCTGGTCGGCGAGAAGAAGGTGCTCGACGTGCCGATGGTCGGCGCGGCGGAAGCGAAGGCCTGACTAGGCCTTCGCCGGCTTCGGGGTCACCCAGAGCTTGATCACGCCGTCGAAGCACTCCACGCCACTCTTGGTCAGGGCGCGGACCCGCACGTGCAGGTCGGGGTCGTCACCGGCCCACTGCTCGGGGTCGGTCTCGGCGATGATGGTGATGTCGGAGTCGGCCTTCGCGGTGTAGTTGATGTCCATCCCCTTGGGGATCCACCGCTTGTCCTTGGGGATCGTCACCTCTGCGAGCGCCCCCATCGCGGCCTCGGCACCGTTGCACAGCGCGATCGCGTGCACCGTGCCGATGTGGTTGTGCACCGCGCGGCGCTTCGGGAATGTCAGCTCGACGTGGTTCGGCTCGATGACCCGGAAGGTCGGTCGGATCGTCGCGAAGTACGGGGCCTTCTGGGCGAAGGCGAGCGAGAACGCCTTGTTCCCCATCGGCACGGCCGACATCTTCTTCCACAGGTCCAGGAGTGCAGGCATGGCACTAGGTTACCCACAAGTAACTCCATCTGGATGTTGCCTGTGCCACAGGACGTTCCCTGACCTACGGTTGCGTAAGTTACGGTGACCTCGAAACTGACGACATCTGTGGGGAGCAGCACGTGACCACCACCGCGTCCAATCGGGACACGGACCTTCCGGAGCGCGCGACCCTGGGTGGCGACGAGCAGTCGATGCTCGAGCAGATCACCCTCGCGCTGTTCATCCTGGTCCCGTTCATCGCCATCGTTGCCGCCGTCCCGGTCGCCTGGGGCGGTTGGTTGGGCTGGAGCGACGTGATCATCGCGGTCACGATGTACTCGATCGGTCTGTTCGGGATCACGGTCGGCTACCACCGCCTGTTCACGCACAAGTCGTTCAAGCCGAACCGTCCACTGAAGGTGGCGCTGGCTATCGCCGGGTCGATGGCGATCCAGGGCCCGGTGGTCCGCTGGGTCGCCGATCACCGCAAGCACCACAAGTTCTCCGACCGCGACGGCGACCCGCACTCGCCCTGGAAATATGGCACCTCGATCGGCGCCGTGGCCAAGGGCATGTTCCACGCACACATGATGTGGCTCTTCGACGAGGAGCAGACGCCGCAGCGCAAATATGCTCCCGACCTGATGAAGGACCCCGACATCGTCCGGGTGAGCCGACTGTTCTGGCTGTGGACGCTGATCAGCCTGCTCGTACCGCCCGTCCTGGGTGGCCTGGTCACCTGGTCCTGGCAGGGCGCTGCGACTGCCTTCTTCTGGGGGACCCTGGTTCGCGTCGGTCTGCTGCACCACGTGACCTGGTCGATCAACTCGATCTGCCACACGATCGGCGAACGCCCGTTCCTCTCGCGCGACAAGTCCTCCAACGTGTGGTGGCTGGCGATCCCGTCCGGCGGCGAGTCCTGGCACAACCTGCACCACGCCGACCCGACCTGCGCGCGCCACGGCGTACTCCGCGGCCAGCTCGACTCCTCGGCCCGCCTGATCTGGGTCTTCGAGAAGCTGGGCTGGGTCAAGGACGTGCGCTGGCCGGTCGCCGAGCGCCTCGACGCGAAGCTGAAGGCCAACCAGCCCGCCTGACGCCGACCCGGCACTTGTTGACGCGCCTCAACGCCGACCCGGCAGTTGTTGACGCTGTTTGGCGCTCCGGCACTTTTTGACGCCGCGGTTGTTGGCAGCACTGGCAGGATGGAGCGGTGAGCACCTCCCGCAAGTCCGCGCCGCGCAGCAGGATGACCGCGGCGGAGCGTCGCGAACAGCTCATCGCCACGGCCCGAGAACTCTTCGCCGCACGCGGCTTCGACGGTACGTCGATCGAAGAGGTCGCAGCCCGCTCCGAGGTGTCCAAGCCGGTCGTCTATGAGCACTTCGGCGGCAAGGAGGGGCTCTATGCGGTGGTTGTCGATCGTGAGGTCACCCTGCTCCTGGCGATGATGCGCGCCTCGTTGACGTCAGGGACATCCCGGGCTCTGCTCGAACAGGCCGCGCTCACACTGCTGGACTACATCGAGGCCCAGCCGGACGGGTTCCGGATCCTGGTGCGCGACTCTCCGATGGCCTCGCAAGGAGCCAGCTTCCAGTCGATCATCGGCGACACCGCCTCGCGGGTCGAGGGAATCCTGGTCGATCAGTTCACGAAGGCCGGGCTGGAAGCGCGGACCGCGCCGATGTATGCGCAGATGCTGGTCGGGATGGTCGGAACCACCGGACAGTGGTGGCTGGAGACCGGACGGAAGCCGGCCAAGGACGTGGTCGCGGCGCACATCGTGAACCTCGCGTGGAACGGGCTCTCGGGACTCGAGAAGAAGCCACTGCTGGAGGCCGGGCGGACGACCCCCTCATCTCCCCTCCCCCGCATCCACCCAACAGCGGGTTAGGCCCTGTCGGCGTCGCTAGCGCTGATCGACCCGTCGTGAATTCACCTTTCGACCCAGCCAGAATGCGAATTGGCGACGGGTCGGCGAAAAGGGCACTCATCGAGCCGTCGTGAGTTCACGTCCTGAGGCCGCCGGAATGTGAATTCACGACGGGTCGGCGGAGGGGCGGGGTCTAGGTGGGGTCGTAGGGGCCGACGAGGTCGTTGGCCACCTCGGAGGACACCCGCACGCAGATGCCGGTGACCGACCAGGTGAGTACGCCGCGCTGCAGCTTCAGGGTGAGCCGGAGGTCGTCGCGGCGCAGGTTGCGCACCTCGACCGTGGTGTTGCTCGGCGGGTCGAGGGTCCAGCCCTCGGCCTCCACGGCCGCCCTGGCCTGGTCGAGGGCTGCGGTGTCCGCCTCGTCGCTCCAGTCGACGAACTCGTGATAGATCAGGCCCTCGGTCGGGGACGTGCCACACGTGCCGTAGTTGGCCGTCGCTGGCTTCGCGGTGCCGCCGAGCTCAGCCAGTACGGTCGCGGTCACGCCCTTGACCGCTGCCGTCGTCGTGTCGCGGGCGGCGCGAAGGTCATCCATCTCGTCCTCCTCGTTCGACCCCGACTCCCCGCAGGCCACCATCACCAGGCCGAGCAGGAGGATGAGGGCACTGACCGTGAATCGCTTGATCACTTGTAGGTCACCTCGCCGGTGTCCGGCGTCTCGACGGGATCCCGATCGATCTCGGGATCCTCCGGACCACCAAACCACGGGTCGTGCACATGATCGGCGTGGACCACGTATTCATCGGCCCCATCCACGATCCGGCCGATGTTGTAGAGCGACTCACTGTCCTCGTTGAAGTAGTTGCCGTGCGCCTCGATGCCCCGGTGCCAGCCGTTGCGGTCAGGGTCCTCGGCGGTGAACCGCTGGCCGCCGAACTTGTCCTCGGCCGGATCACGCCCCAGCCCCGCACCGATCCGGCCGGGCGACACGTCGCCGTGATCCCCCAACGCCCCGACGAGGTCGCGGCTGTTGCGGCCCGCCCACACGTTGTCGCCGTCCATGTCATAGGCGCCGACGTCGGAATAGCCGCCACCGGGGCTGCCGACCAGGACCAGGTCATCGATGTCGATGTCGTGATCGCCCGCAGCATGTCCAGCGGTGGTCGAGCCATAGCTGTGCCCGATCAGGGTCAGATGGGCTGGGTTGTCCGCCCGTGAGGCGCGGAGTCCGTCGATGTCGTTGGCCAGGGTCGCGCCGCCGTCCTCGGCGCGGTGCTCGGTCAGCGTCGCCGGGTCGGTGATCCCGGAGGGGGCGTCGTAGCCGAGCCAGATCATCGAGGCGACCGAGTTCTCCCCGTTGCCGTTGAACCGTGCCGCCTCATAGACATTGGTCGCGTCGCGGGTCATTGCCGAGATCCCGTCGATGTCACTGGTGATCCCGGGGACACGGACTGCCAAGTTGTCGGCCGTGTCGAGGTCTCCGATCGAGATCGCCACAGAGCCGCTGTCGGTGCCGTACTTCTCCGGGTCGTACATCCAGAGCTGGATCGGCGGATGCTCCCCGGTGAGCGGATCGACGTACTTCTCAACCTGTCGCACGGCATCGTCGACGTGCTGCGCGTTGTCGAGCACGGAGGCCTCGTGCGGGCTGATGGTGCCGTCCTCCTGCTTCTCGGTGAGGCCGGCGATCTGTTCGTCCAACAGGATCCGGTTGGCCTCGTCCCGCACGTCGGCGGGGAGCCCGTCCATCCTGCCGATCACCTCGGGAGACTCCACCAGCAGTGCGTGTCGCTCCTCGGCACTGAGGCCTTCCCACCATTCGCGGGCAGCTTCGGGCGACCTGAACAGGAGGCCCATCGGCCCACCGTTCTTCAGCAGGGCATTGCCGGCGAGCGCGGCACTGGCGTCGTTGGCCGCCGCGATGTCGGCCAGGGTCTGGTTCGTGGTGAACGCCTTGTTCATCGTGCGGTCGTTCGCCCGGAGCTCGCGCTTGAGCTTGGCGTGGTCACTCACCAACTCGCCGTAATCGTCGCGCAGCGTCTGAGCGGCATTCTCATAACCGGACCTGGTGATGGGGTGCAGGGGCTCCTCCATCGCCCGGAGCTCGCCGATCAATGACGTGCGCCAGGAGTTTGCGGCGGCGCGGCGTTCGACCAACTGGTCCCGCAACGTCCGCAGCTCCTCGAGGACCTGAGCGTGGATCGTCACCGCGCGCGCGACCCGTCGCATCCCCGTCTGGAGCGTGTTCGCGTCGGTCTGCACGGACTCGGCCGAGGTGGCGTAGGCGTCAGCGTCGTCGCCGATCCAGGGACGCGCACCGGGCCTGCTCGCCGTCCAGGCGAAGTCGGCGAGCTCTTCGAAGTCGGAGGCGATGCCATAGAGCGTCTCGGCGAACGCGTCGACCGGCACCGGGTCGCCCTCGACCTCGACGATGGTCTCCGGGCGTGGGTCGGGGAACGAGATCCCGTGGACGGTGACCATCAGTCGTCCCTCTGCGTGTAGCCCTCGCCGACACCGTCGTCGGTGGCCCGCCAGGTCCGCCCCGCGTCACCGAGCCCGTCGGAGATCGTCTCCACCCGGTCACGCATCGTGGTGGTCAGGTCCACCCAGGAGGCCAGGAAGGCGCGTGCCTGTGGTGCCACGTCCGGGCTGAAGCCGGTCGCCTTCTGCTCGTTGGTCTCCGAGCGGGTCGAGGTCATCAGCTCGACCCAGTCGGACCACGAGCGGGACTCGGCCGAGAGTGCGCTCGGGTCGACATCGATCCCGAGGCCGCCTCCGCCGGTCATCCGCGTGCCTCGCCCTCGAGCAGTACGTCGCGGAAGTCGGGCTCGAGTGGGTAGGGGCCCGCGGTGGTGACGATTGCAAGCCGGCCGGTGGACACGACGTACATCAGCTTCACCGTCACGGTGTCGCGGCGGGCGCGGAAGCGGGGCATCCCGTCCTGCTCCTCGACCACCTGCCAACCCTGTGCGGTCAGTGTCTCGATCCCGGTCTGGAGGATCGCCGACGCATCCGAGAGCGACAGGTCGCTGACGGAGAACAGCCGGCGGCGGCTGACCGCGTCCGGCGCGACCGGGGCCCAGCCCTCGTCGCTCTCCTGCGCCACCTCGCGCCCCGCCAGCACGCTGCCCAGCCACTCGTCCACGGCAGCCAGGTCCGCGGCCGAACGCGCGCGGAAGTCGGGCTCGGTGAGCAGTTCGGAGCTCGCGTCCTCATCGGCCGACTCGGCCGCCTCGGGTGGAAGCAGGACGATCGTCGCGTCGGGGTGGCGTCGCGCCACCACGCCGAAGAATGGGTCTGCAAGGACTCTGGGATCTGCCGCCATGGGAACAGGCTTCCGCATTGGCCCCGAGGACAAACCTCGTGCCTGCCCATCTGTGGATGAGCGGGATCAGGCCAGCAGCTCGACCCGGTTCCCGTGGGCGTCACGGGTGTGGCACCGCTGATGTCCCTCGAAGGTGTACCGCTCGGACCAGTCGACCTCGAACCCCAGTCGCTGCAGGCGATCGGCCACGTCCTCGAGGTCGGCGACCGAGTCCAGCACGAGCGCAGGGTGCGCCTTGAGCGCCGGCGCGAACGGCTCCTCGACACCGATGTGCAGCTCTGCGACAACCTGTCCCGACGCGTCGTACGAGCGCCACCAGCACCCGCCTCGCCCGGACAGTGCAGCCGGCTTCGGGACCTCGACCAGGCCCAGGCCGGTGCCATAGAACCGGCGGGCATCCTCCTCGCCGCCACGCGGGCAGGCGACCTGCACATGGTGGAGGCGCATCAGGACTCCACCCGTCGGGCGACGACGAAGATCCGGCGGAACGGCAGCAGCACGCCGGCCTCCCCCTCCGGATAGGCCTCCCGCAGACGCGCCCTGAACTCGTCGACGAACTCCTCGCGCAGCCCGGCCGGTAGGGCCTGGATGGTGGGACGGGCGCCGGTCGAGCTGACCCAGTCGAAGACCGCGTCGGGTCCGTGCAGGACGTGGAGGTACGTCGTCTCCCAGGCGTCCACCTCGAAGCCGAGCGGCGCCAGCGCGCGGTGGTAGTCGGCCGGGTCGTGCGAGCTGGGCACGGCAACATCATTGAGGTGTACGGCGTACTCCGGCCGGCTCGCGAGCTCGGTACGGATCGTGTGGCTCGGCTCATCGAAGTTGCCGGGGACCTGGAAGGCGAGCCACTGGCCGGCCTTCGCGGCCAGCTGCGGAAGGAGGTCGAGGTGACCGTCGACCCACTGCAGGGTCGCGTTGGAGACGACGACGTCCACCGGGTCGGCGTGGGCGATCCAGCTGCGCAGGTCACGGACCTCGAAGTCGACTCCGCGTCCGCTCGGCGCTGCCTCGATCATCTCGGGGCTGGAGTCGAGGCCCACGATCCGCGCGCCGGGCCAGCGCTCGGCGAGGGTGAGGGTCAGGTTGCCGGGTCCGCAGCCCAGGTCGGTCACGGTGTTCGGCCGGTCGGCGCCGACCCGCGCCAGCAGGTCGAAGAACGGACGGCCGCGCTCGTCGGCATAGGTGAGGTAGTGCGTCGGGTCCCACGTCATCGGGGCACTCCATTTCTCTTGACGTCAAGATACTTCTACCCTGCGCCAGTCCTATCTCGATGTCAAGATTCTTGATCAGTTAAGATCAAAAGCATGCGGGATGAAGTGGACGACCTCGTCGATGCGTGGGCGCGCGAGCGCGCCGACCTGGACCTGTCCCCCGTCGAGGTGTTCAGCCGGATCAGCCGACTCTCCAAGCTGCTCGACCTGGCCCGGCGCCAGGCCTTCACCACCCACAAGATCGAGCCGTGGGAGTTCGACGTGCTGGCCGCGCTGCGACGTGCCGGTGAGCCCTACGAGCTCTCCCCCGGGCGACTGATCCGCGAAACCCTGGTCACCAGCGGAACGATGACCAACCGGGTCGACCGGCTCACCTCGCGCGGGTTCGTCGAGCGGCTCCCCGACCCCAACGACCGACGTGGGGTGCTGGTCCACCTCACGCCCCAAGGCAAGGACTCCGTGGACAGCGCGTTCGAGGAGCTGCTGGACAGCGAACGCGAACTCCTCGCAGGACTACCGCCCGAGGACCGCACCCAGCTCGCCACCCTGCTGCGGGCCCTGATGGCCCCGCTCTCCTGACCCGTCCGGGCAAGAATCACTCGAGGGCTTCGGCAGCCTCGAGCCACTCCATCTCGAGCTCTTCCTTCTCCGCACGCAGCACGTCGAGCTCCGCCGACAGCTCGGCGAGCTTGCCGTAGTCCGCGGCGTGCTCGGCGATCTGCGCGTTCAGCTTGGCCTCGAGCTCGGCGACCTTGGCCAGCCGCCGGTCGATCCGCTCGATCACCTTCTTCGCGGCCCGCTCCTCCGCGCTGCCCGCCTTCACCTTCGGCGTCCCGGCAGGCGCCGCGGCGTCGGCGGAGGCACTCCCGGAGGCCGGTGCTGAGTCCGACGAGGTGGGCGCGGCGAGGGCCGCCTCACGGCGCTCGAGATATTCGTCCACCCCGCGCGGCAGCATCGAGATCTTGCCGTCGCCGAGCAGCGCCCAGACCGAATCGGTGACCCGCTCGAGGAAGTAACGGTCGTGGGAGACCACGATCAACGTTCCGGGCCAGCTGTCGAGGAAGTCCTCGAGGACGTTGAGGGTGTCGATGTCCAGGTCGTTGGTGGGCTCATCGAGCAGCAGCACGTTGGGCTCGAGCAGCAACAGCCGCAGCAGCTGGAACCGCCGACGCTCGCCACCGGAGAGGTCCCCGATCCGTGCGGTCAGCCGGTCGCCGGTGAAGCCGAACCGCTCCAGCATCGAGGTCGCGGTGATCTCGCCGTCGGCGGTCTTGGTAACCCGCCGGATCGACTCCACCGAGGGCAGCACGCGCTCGGCCGGGTCGAGGTCGTCGAGTGCCTGGGTCAGGTGCTGCATGGCGATCGTGCGACCGTGCTTCACCTTCCCGGCCGAGGGAGCCAGGGTGCCGGCCAGCAGGGAGAGCACCGAGGTCTTGCCGGCGCCGTTCACCCCCACGATCCCGACCCGGTCGCCGGGACCGATCCGCCAGGTCGCGTGCGAGAGCAGCTTGCGCTCGCCGCGCACCAGGTCGACGTCTTCTACGTCGAGGACGTCCTTGCCGAGCCGCTGGGTGGCGAACTTCTGCAGCTCCAGGCGGTCGCGCGGCGGCGGTACGTCCTCGATCAGCTGGTTGGCCGCGTCGATCCGGAACTTCGGCTTCGAGGTCCGTGCCGGAGCACCACGGCGCAGCCAGGCAAGCTCCTTGCGGACCAGGTTCTGTCGCCGGGACTCCGAGGCGGACGCCTGGCGCTGCCGCTCCGCCTTGGCCAGCACGAAGGCCGCGTAGCCACCCTCGTAGGAGTCCACGACGCCGTCGTGCACCTCCCAGGTGTAGTGGCAGATCGCATCCAGGAACCACCGGTCGTGGGTGACCACGACCAGCGCGGACGGGAGCGAGATCAGGTGGGTGGCCAGCCAGGCCACCGCCTCGACGTCGAGGTGGTTGGTCGGCTCGTCGAGGATGACCAGGTCGTGCTCGTCGAGCAGCAGCTGGGCCAGGGCACAGCGACGGCGCTCGCCACCGGAGAGTCCCAGCACGGCGCGGTCCAGGGAGACCCCGGCCAACAGGACCTCGATCACCTCGCGGGTCGTCGAGTCTGCGGCCCACTCGTGGTCGCTCTTGCCGCCCAGCACCGCCTCGCGCACGGTGTGGGTGTCGACCAGCTCATCTCCCTGGTGGAGGTAGCCGATCTGCAGCCCGCGGGACTTCGAGACCCGGCCCTCGTCCGGCTCCTCCAGTCCGCTCATCACCTCGAGCAGCGTGGTCTTGCCGTCGCCGTTGCGACCGACGATGCCGATCCGCTCGCCGCGCGAGATCCCCAGCGAGACCTCCGAGAGCAGCGGGCGTACGCCGTACGACTTGGAGACCTTCTCGAGGTTGACCAGGTTGGCCATCAGGACTCCACCACCATTGCGCCGGCGACGGGTCCGTGGGCAGTGAGGACTTCGCCGTACGACGTCAGCTCGGCCGCCAGACTCGCTGCATGGTCCGCGTCGCGGGCCAGGAACAGGCACGTCGGTCCCGAGCCGGAGACCAGTGCGGCCAACGCACCCGCATCGATGCCTGCCCGCAGCGGGCTCGCCAGGGCCGGGCGCAGCGAGAGCGAGGCCTCCTGGAGGTCGTTGGAGAGGGCGGCCGCGAGGTCGGTCACCGAGCCCGCGGCAAGCGCGTCGATGAGTGCGTCGGGCAGGTCAGGCTCGGGGCGCGCCAGGCCGTCGTAGATCGCGTCGTGCTCGCCATAGACCTCCGGCGTGGAGAGTCCCTCACCGAAGGTGAGCAGCACCCAGTCATATCGCCCGGGATCCGGGAGCGGGCTGACGATCTCTCCCCTGCCCAGGCCTCTGGCGGTGCCACCGACGAGGCAGAACGGGACGTCGGAGCCGAGCTCGGCGGCCAGCTCTGCCAAGTCCGGGCGGTCCAGTCCCCACAGTGCGTCGCAGGCCACCAGGGCGGCCGCGGCGTCGGCGGAGCCGCCGGCCAGTCCACCGGCCACCGGAATCCCCTTGGCGATGTGGATGTTCACCGGGTGCGTCACGCCGGCGCGCTCGGCCAAGAGCTTGGCGGCGCGCAGGGCCAGGTTGGTCTCGTCGAGGGGCACCTGGTCCACCGCGATGCCGGGCGCGGCCTGACAGGTCACCGACCAGTCGTCCGCCGGGGTCACGGTGATCGTCGAGAACAGCGAGATCGCCTGGTAGACGGTGGCCAGCGGGTGGAACCCGTCGGGGCCAGGTGCGCCGACGCCGAGGTGCAGGTTGATCTTGGCGGCGGCGCGCGCGGACACCGCTCGCAGTGTGGGCTCAGGCATCGTCGGTCTCATTGGCGTCGGGGGTGCAGAACAGGCCCTCGGCGACACGGGCGAACTGCTCGACACCGAGCACCTCTCCGCGCGCCATCGGGTCGACGCCCGCGTGGGCGAGTGCCTGCTCAGCGGCCTGGGAGGAACCGGCCAGGTTCTTGAGGGTCGCGCGCAGCGTCTTGCGGCGCTGCGCGAAGGCAGCGTCGACGACCGCGAAGACCTGCTCCCGGGTGGCGCTGGTGGCCGGCGGTTCGCGGCGGGTCCAGGCGACCAGCCCGGAGTCGACGTTGGGTGCCGGCCAGAACACGTTGCGCCCGATCGCACCGGCACGGCGTACGTCGGCGAACCAGGCGGCCTTGACCGAGGGCACGCCATAGACCTTCGAGCCCGGCGGGGCCGCGAGCCGGTCGGCGACCTCGGACTGCACCATCACCAGGCCGCGCTCGAGAGTCGGCAGCAGGGTCATCATGTGCAGCAGCACGGGCACGGAGACGTTGTAGGGCAGGTTGGCCACCAAAGCGGTGGGCTGCGGGTCGGGCAGCGAGTCGATCCGCAGGGCGTCGGCATGTATGACGTGGAACGAGGCGGCCTGCTGCGGCGCGTATTCCTGGATCGTCGTCGGCAACGCAGCCGCAAGCTTGTCGTCGATCTCCACGGCGACGACCTGGCGGGCGGTCTCGAGCATAGCGAGGGTCAGCGAGCCGAGGCCGGGACCGATCTCGAGCACGACGTCTTCGGGGCCGATGCCGGACTCGCGGACGATGCGCCGACAGGTGTTGGCGTCGATGACGAAGTTCTGGCCCTTCTGCTTGGTGGGCCTGATGTCGAGCTCGGCGGCCAGTGAACGCACTTCCGCCGGGCCGAGGAGTCTCGGCCCGGCGGAGGAGTTGGCGTCAGGCATGCCCGAAGCCTAGTGCCTCGGCGATGGTCCGCAGACCACCACCGGTGTCACTGGGGCAGGCCGAGCTTCTGCGAGCAGTGGGGCCAGGCGCCGTAGCCGCCGTTGGCGTCACGGAGCTTGGTGGCCACGCGGATCTGCTCCTCGCGGCTGTTCTCGTGCGGGAGGCCCGAGCCGCCGTAGGCGTGCCAGGTCTGGGCGTTGAACTGGAGGCCGCCGTAGTAGCCGTTGCCGGTGTTGATCGACCAGTTGCCGCCGGACTCGCACTTGGCGAGCTGGTCCCAGACGGTGCTGCCGGTGGAGAAGTTGGGCGCAACCTTCTTGGGCGCGGCCTTCTCCTTGGTGCCGACCAGGATGACCTCGCTGACCGGCTTCTTGACGACCTCGGAGCGAACCACGGTGGTCTTGTAGACCTTGCCGTTGCGGTACTCGTACTTGTAGGTCACGTCGCGGACACCGTCGACACCAGGCTTCTCGACCTTGGTCTGGCCCTCGTAGAGCGAGCTGTCGTTCTTCTTCACGGTGCCGTGAGCGATGGCCTCGCTCGAGTCGCGCTTGTTCTTGAACTTGACCTTGGTGACCTTGATCTTCGTCCCGTCCCGGACCTCGCTGGAGCGGCTCGGGGAGACCAGGTCATTGCTGTCGACGAAGAGCTCGAGGCGCTCGAGGATCTCGGCGACGGTGGTGCCGGGGACGGCCTTGCGGATGGCCTTCTGGCCGGCGACCTTGACGATGACGCTCTTGGGCGTGGTCACCTCGAGGTCGAGTCCGCCGCGGTCGATCTCGGCGCCGCGGCTGGCGGAGAGGTCCGCGCCGCGATAGCCCAGGCCGAGATCGGCGAGGGCCTGCTCGACGGTGTCGGCGGTGACCCAGTAGGTCTTCGCCTTGCCGTCGACGTTGAGGGTGAGCTGTCGGCCGAACTTGACCGAGATCCGGGTGCCGTCGTCCACCTTCTCGTCCAGACCGGGCGCGACGACGTCGTGCTCACCGATCTTGATGTCCTCTTCGGACAGGACCTCGCCCACCGTGTCCCCGGAGGACTTGATGGTCTTGGCCTCGCCGTCGAGCGAGAGGGTGACTTCCTTGCCGAGCTGGGCATAACCGTAGGTGGTTCCGACCAGCGCGAGGGCTACGGCAGCGACGAGGGCCACGAGCACGCCCTTGCTCTTGCCGAGGAGTGCGATTCGGTTGCGCACAATTCTCCAGACTTCGAACGTTCCGGTTCTCGGATGACCTGCGCAACCGCATGCCGCACACCGCTTCGTGGGCGGCGCTCAAGCATCGGGGAAGATGTGCGGCCACCGTCGTACGGCGGCCAGTGCGCGGGTCGCGATCTGTCCGATCCCGGCCAACAGTGATCGACCATAAGCGCCGCATTTGGCCTCGGCCAAGTCCCCGATGACCGTTTCGGGACAATTGTGACGGGTCTCTCCCGCTGCCAAGGTGGGGCGCAACAGCCCTCCAGGACCCCGTTTTCGCAGGTCAGGTGGGGCGTCGGGCGCCGATTCGACCGAAAGTGTGACTACCCGGTGATCCGGTTGAAAATTTTGCCAATCCGTCTCACCACGAGCCGTAGACCGCGGTGGTGTTGGCGTCGATGGCGGCACACAACTCGCCGAGGTCGGCGCCGCGCACCTGGGCCATCGTGCGCACGGTGTGCGGGATCAGGTAGGACGCATTGGGCCGCCCGCGCCACGGCGTGGGGGTCAGGAACGGCGCGTCGGTCTCGACCAGGATCCGGTCGGCCGGGGCGAGTGCCAGGGCCTCGCGCAGCGGATCCGCGTTCTTGAACGTGACCGTCCCCGCGAATGAGAGGTGTGCACCGCGGTCCAGGCACTGTCGGGCGAAGTCGGCGTCGCCGGAGAAGCAGTGCATCACCCACCGCTGCGGAGTGCCCTCCTCGTCGAGGATGCGGATCACGTCGTCGTGTGCGTCGCGGTCGTGGATCATCAGCGTCTTGTCGAGGCGCTTGGCGAGGTCGATGTGGCGCCGGAACGAGTCGTGCTGTGCGGCGATCCCGTCGGGTCCGGTGCGGAAGTAGTCCAGCCCGGTCTCGCCGATCGCGCGCACCCGCTCGTGGCCGGCCAGCTCCTCGATCTCGGCGATCGCGGCATCGAGGGTCCCGGCCGCCGCCAACCGTGGCGCCTCGTTGGGGTGCAGCGCGATCGCCGCAAGCAGTACGTCGTACTCCTGCGCGGCCTGCACCGCCCACCGCGCACCGGGGAGGTCGCACCCGACCTGGACGATGCGGGTGACGTTCACTTCCGCCGCGGCGCGGATCGCGTCACTGGTGGAGAACGCGCCGTCCCCGTCGCCGATGTCGAGGTGGCAGTGGTTGTCGGCCACCGGGTGCGGCAGTGGCTCGGGCACCGGCGGGCGGGTGGTGTCGCGGCGACTGCCGCTCTTCTCCTCGGTCGCGGCGCGCTGGCGGATCGGCTGCTCGGTCACCGGACCAGCCTACGGATCCGCAGCGTGAGCACCAGCAGCGCCAAGGAGATCACCTGGAGGCCGGCAACGATGCCGACCAACAGCGGCAGGTTCGAGGAATACAGACCACCCGCGAGCACGCCACCTGCCAGCGCCGCGACGCCCTGGAAACTGGCGAAGACGCCGTAGGCCGTGCCCAGCGAACGTGCCGGGACCAGGTCGGCCACCAGCGCCTTGACCGTGGAGTCCTGGATGCCGGTGGCCAGGCCCCAGATCGCGACACCGACCAGGACCAGCCACAGCGATCCACCGAAGGCCAGCACGGGCACGAAGGCGATCAGCACCGGAAGGACATAGAGGACCTTGGCGTGCCACGCGTCGTAGGCGACGCCGGTGAGCAGCGCGGCCACGGCCTCGATGGCCATCGCCATCGCATAGACGACCGGCACCCAGGCCAACGTGACCAGGTCGGCCTCGACCAGGTGGAAGGAGATGACGCCGAAGGTCATCAGGCCCAGGGTCCCGAGCGCACACGAGGTGGCGAAGGCGTGGAAGGCGCGGGGCAGCGGTGGGCGGGGTTCGCGCACGTCGGGCACCCCAGAGCCGGCAGCCCCCGAGTCGGCGACCCCAGAACTGGCGACCTCCTGGACTGCCACCTCCTCGACGGCCTCGCCCAACGTCGTACGCCGCTTCAGCTGCCCCAGAACGAGCAGCGAGATGACCCCGGGGATCGCGAGCACCGCGAAGGCGAGCCACAGCCGGCCGGTGAGCGCCGCGACGCCGGCCATGAGCAGTGGCCCGGCGAAGGCGCCGATCTGGTCCATTGCCTTGTGTACGGCGAATCCGCGGCCTCGTCCGACCTTCTTCGCCACCCCCGCGAGCAGGGCCGACTTGGAAGGTGAGCGGACTGCCTTGCCGGTGCGCTCGAGCAGGATCAGCGTGCTCGCCGTGGCCAGGCCGGCAACCCCGAGGAACGGAGTGATCGCCAACAGAGGCACGCAGATCGCGGTCAGCGCATAGCCCCAGAAGGTGAGGCTCCAATAGCGACCCGAGCGGTCGGCCATCGGTCCGGTGACCAGCCGCAGGACCAACGCGATCGCCTCACCGGCGCCGGTGATGATGCCGACGGTGAGCGCGGAGGCGCCGAGGGTGCCGAGGAACGGCCCGGCCATCGAGCGCATGCCCTCATAGACCATGTCGGCGGCCAGGCTGACCACACCGAACGCCATCACCGTGCGCCACGGAGTCCAGGGCGCCCCGTTGGTCGGGGTGGCCGTCGGGGTGGCGCTCGATGAGGCCGAGGAGTCCGGGGAGATCGGGGTCACGGGCGAAACCTGGCGGGCCCGGTCAGGGCTTGTGCACGGCGTCGTAGACCTCGCGCTTGGGCACACCGGCACGCTTGGCGATCTCGAGGATCGCGTCCTTGCGACTGGCGCCGCTCGCCTCGAGACCGGCCACCAGCTCACGCCATGCGTTCGGGTCGTTGGGGACCGAGGGGCCGTCGTCGGCGCCCTGGACCACGATCGTCACCTCGCCGCGAACGCCCTCGCCGGCCCAGGCCGCGAGCTCGCGGAGGCCACCGCGGCGTACTTCCTCATGGGTCTTGGTCAGCTCCCGGCACACCGCGCCGGGACGGTCATCACCGAACGCGTCGGCCATCGCACCGAGCGCGAGCGCGGTCCGGTGCGGGGCCTCGAAGAAGACCATCGTGCGCTGCTCGGCAGCGAGTGCGGCGAGTCGTCGCGACCGTTCCCCCGCCTTGCGCGGCAGGAAGCCCTCGAAGCAGAACCGGTCCACCGGCAGACCGGAGACCGCCAACGCGGTGAGCACGGCGCTGGGCCCGGGCACGGCGGTGACTCGTACGTCGTGCTCCACGGCCGCCGCGACCAGGCGATAGCCAGGATCGGAGACCGAAGGCATCCCGGCGTCGGTGACCAGCAGGACGCGCTCCCCGGCGAGCAGGGCCTCGAGCAGCACCGGCGTACGCGCGCCCTCGTTGCCCTCGAAGTAGGAGACCACCCTCCCGGACAGGGTCACGCCGAGGTCCGTGGTGAGTCGCTTGAGCCGGCGGGTGTCCTCGGCGGCGATCACGTCGGCGGTGGACAACTCGGCCACCAGCCGCGGCGGCGCGTCGTCGACCTGGCCGATCGGGGTGGCGGCGAGGACGAGCACGCCGGGCGCTGAAGAGGTCACCGGTCGATCATGTCAGTTGGCCTGAACCCGCCACGTAGCATGGCCGCTTGTGACCACCCGAGCCGCCGATCGCGACGACGACGAACGGGCGGTGACGCTCGGCAGCACGGTCGACCACCAGCCACTGCCCCGGGTCCGGGAACGGATGGCACCGCTGGGCCGGCTCGAGGACCCGGTGATCGGTTGGATCGCGACCGCGATGGTCGGTGCGCTGGCCCTGTTCCTGCGGCTGTGGCGCCTGGGCTCCCCCAAGGAGTTCGAGTTCGACGAGACCTACTACGCCAAGGACGCCTGGTCGATGCTGCAGCACGGCTATGTCCGCGACTACGTGGACAAGGCCGATGACGCGATCATCGCCGGCAACCTCGGCAGCCTCTGGGACGGCGACAAGCCCTCGATGGTCGTGCACCCCGAGGTCGGCAAGTGGATGATCGCGGCCGGCGAGCAGGTCTTCGGGATGGACCCGTTGGGCTGGCGGATCAGCGCGGCGATCGTCGGGACGCTGATGTGCGTGATGATGGTCCGACTCGTCAGACGGATCACCGGCTCGATGATGCTGGGCGTCATCGGCGGCCTGCTGCTCTGCCTGGACGGAATGCACCTGGTGCTCTCCCGGTTGGCCCTGCTCGACATCTTCCTGGCCTTCTGGCTGCTCGCCGCGGTCACCGCGCTGGTCATCGACCGGGACTGGACGCGCGAGCGGATGACCCGGCTGGCCACCGCGGAGAACATCGCCACGTGGGGTCCGCTGAAGGGCCTGTGGTTCCGGCCCTGGCGCCTGGTCGCCGGGATCTGCTTCGGCCTGGCAGCGGGCACCAAGTGGAGCGGCCTCTATGCCCTCGCCGTGTTCGGCATCCTCGTCTGGCTCTGGGACTCCGGCGCACGTCGCGCGATCGGCGTACGCCTGCCGGTGCTCCGCTCCGCCCTGGTCGACGCCGTGCCGGCATTCGTGCACCTGGTGGTCGTCGCGTTCGTCGTCTATGTGGCGTCCTGGACCGGTTGGCTGATGAACGCCGACAAGTATGAGGACCAGCTCTCCCAGACGCAGTACACCCAGTTCGTCTCGATGAAACCGGGCTGCGAGGCGGTCACCGACGAGTCGAAGCAGTGGCCGACCGCGAAGGAGAAGGACGCCAGCGGGATCGGCGAGGCGTGGCAGTCCCTGCGCTCACTGGCCAGCTATCACCACGACCTGTTCATCTTCCACACGAACTTCCTCGACTGCAGCGAGCACACCTATCAGTCACAGCCCGAGGGCTGGCTCGTCCTGAACCGCCCCGTCGGCGTCAACGTCGAGAACGACATCAAGCCAGGCGCCCAGGGCTGCGAGGCAGCCGCGGACAGTCACTGCCTGCGCGAGGTGCTGCTGATCGGCACCCCGGTGCTGTGGTGGGGAGGCGCGCTCGCACTGCTCTATGGCGCCGTGGTGTGGATCGGTCGCAGGGACTGGCGCTTCGGCCTCGCCACGATGGGCGCGCTGGCGATGTGGGTGCCCTGGGAGTTCAGCGACACCCGCCCGATCTTCAGCTTCTATGCCTCCGCGGTCACACCGTTCATGATCATCGCGATCTGTCTGGCGATGGGCCACATCCTCGGCCGCGACACCGGACCGACGCTGAGACGGACCGTCGGCACGGTGGTCTGCGGGTCGTTCTTCGTGCTGGTGCTGCTCAACTTCGCGTGGTTCTGGCCGATCTGGACCAACGAGCTGCTCACCCACTCGGAGTGGATGGACCGGATGTGGTTCCAGCGCTGGATCTAATCGGTGCTCGCCTCGCGACGAGGACTAATCTGGATCCATGAGCTCTGCGTTTGCCGTCGCCACTGCGTTCACGTTCGTCTGGCTGGGCATGGTCCTGGCGATCTCCTTCATCGAGGCACCGCTGAAGTTCCGCGCACCGGGCGTGACGATCCCGCTCGGCCTGGGCATCGGCCGGTTGGTGTTCCGGGCACTGAACGCGGTCGAGCTGTTGCTCGCGGCCGGCATCGTGGTCTGTCTCGTCGTGGCCGAGGCCCGGACGTCCGTGTGGATCGCCGCCGCGGTGGCGATCGTGATGCTCCTCGCCCAGGTGGGCCTGGTCCGCCCGGGCCTGACCCGGCGCACCAACGCGGTCCTGGCCGGCGAGGATGCTCCGCGCTCCAAGGCGCACCTCGTCTATGTCGCACTCGAGCTGGCCAAGGTGGCTGCCCTGGTCGTCACCGGGGTGCTGCTCCTCAGCTGAGCAGCACCTGACCGGCCGGTCGCCTCAGGCCACGTGTGAGGCGGCGCTGCTGGCCTCGGCGACGGTCTCCGCGATCAGCGCGATGATCCGCTCCGGAGCGTCGATCATCGGCACGTGCCCGGCGCCGACCAGCGGCACGTGATGTGCGTTGGGCAGCCTGAGTCGCGCAATGCTCGCCTGCGCATAGGGCAGCAACCGGTCCTTGGTGCCCCACGCGATCGTCGTCGGCACCTCGACCGGGGAGTCGAACGAGTAGGTGATGCCGGCCCGGGCCGCCGCCTCGAAGCCACGGGCACGCTTGAGTGCGAGGGCATCGCCGTAGGTCGCCTCGGCGTTCATCCGACCCGGGTTGCCATAGAGCAGGCCGCCGATCAGCAGTCGTCCGAAGGCCCGCTCGGAGAGCGCGCGCAGCACGACGTCGGGCGCTTGCGAGAAGGCGCGCATGATGGCGAGCGGAGCCAGCGCCTGGAACCTGTTGATCGGTCCGAAGAAGCCGGCGGGACTGAGCGCGGTGACCGAGGAGACCAGCCCGCGGGCACCGAGCTCGAGGGCGAGCGCACCGCCGAGCGAGTTGCCCACGACGTGCGGGCGCTCCACTCCCCAACGCTCGAAGTTGGCCACCAGGTCCCGGCACGCGTTCTCCATGTCGTACGTCGTGCCGCGCGGGTAGGGCGCGGAGTCGCCGAAGCCGGCGAGGTCGAGCGCGATCACGTCGAAGCGCTCCGCGAGCCGGTCAAAGACCGGGGCCCACGCCTCGCGCCGGTGGCCGATCCCGTGGATCAGGACGACGGGCTCGCCAGAGCCGGCGCGGTCGTGGACGAGGTGCGAGAGAGGCTGGGGCACGCGAGAGCTCCTGTTGGATTGGTGTTACCCGGAGTTTCACACACATCTGGTCGGCTGGGAACGGGGGCCAGCCACGATCCCGCCATTCGAGGCGCCACCGGTTAGGCTCTTCCGGTGCATGAGGCCTACACCGTGACCCGGTATTCCACGCCGAGCGCGGTCCGCGTCCTCGACATCTCGGCCAAGTTCTTGATGATCGTGATGCTCTTCGCGACGCTGTTGAACCCCGAGATCGGCAACATGGCGGACAAGGGCGCCGAGGCCCGCGCGATCGGTTATCCGCTGGCGTCATTCGCCGTCCCGGCGATCTGGCTGCTGTTCTGGCGGGACCGGGCATCGTTCCCGTGGTTGGCAGACCTGTTCGTGACGATCACCTGCTTCACCGACATCCTGGGCAACCGGATGGACCTCTATGACAGGATCGTCTGGTTCGACGACTGGATGCACTTCATGAACACCGGCCTCCTCACTGCCGCCGTGGTCCTGCTGACCCTGCCCCGGTCCGCGTCGTTCGGGGCGACCCTCGAGCGGGCGCTGGCCTTCGGCGTCCCGGCCGCCGTGTTCTGGGAGTTCGCGGAGTTCTTCGCGTTCCTGAGCAAGTCGACCGAGCGGGTCAGCGCCTACCCCGACACCCTCGGCGACCTGGCCCTCGGCTCGTTCGGCGCGGTCCTGGCTGCCGTCATCATCCATTCGCTGTGGCAGTCCGGCCGATTGCAGAACACTGCCCCGCAGCTGGACAGCCTGCTTCGCTGAGCCAGTTCTTCACTGACCCATCGCTGCCCCACCTCAGCGCTTGGCTGGGCTGAAGCTGCGCAGCCGAAGGCTGTTGGTCACCACGAAGACCGAGGAGAAGGCCATCGCTGCGCCAGCGAGCATGGGATTGAGCAAGCCTGTTGCAGCGACCGGGATCAGCGCCACGTTGTAGGCGAACGCCCAGAACAGGTTGCCCTTGATCGTGCTCAGGGTGCGGCGGGAGAGCCGGATCGCGTCGACGGCAGCCCGCAGGTCACCGCGGACCAGGGTGAGGTCGGAGGCCTCGATGGCGACATCCGTTCCGGTCCCCATGGACAGGCCCAGGTCGGCCTGGGCCAGGGCGGCCGCGTCATTCACACCGTCACCGACCATGGCCACCCGCTTGCCCTGCTCCTGCAGGCGCTTGATCTCGTCGACCTTGTCCGAGGGCATCACCTCGGCGATCACGTCGGTGGGCGCGATGCCCACCTCGGCGGCCACCGTCGCCGCAACGGTCCGGTTGTCGCCGGTGAGCAGGATCGGGGTCAGGCCCAGACCCTTCAGCTGCGCGATGGCTTCTGCCGAGGTCGGCTTGATCGCGTCGGCAACCACCAGCACGCCGCGAGCCCGGCCGTCCCAGCCGACGGCCACCGCGGTGCGACCCTTCCGGGCGGCGTCGTCCATCGCGGTCTCGAGCTCGACCGGAAGGTGCTGGGACCACTGCGCCAGCAGTCGTGGCCGGCCGACGAGGACGGCGTGGCTGGTCTCGCCCACGTTGACGACACCTTGGACGCCGAGGCCCACGACATTCGCGAAGTCCGCCACGTCGGGCAGGTCGCCGACCCGGTCGGTGGCTCCCTTGGCGATGGCCTGGGCGATCGGGTGCTCCGAGGCGTCCTCCAGGGCGCCAGCGAGCCGCAGGACCTGGTCGGGGTCCTCGCCGTCGGCAGCGATGACGTCGAGCAGTGTCATCTGGCCGGTGGTGACGGTGCCGGTCTTGTCCAGCACGATCGTGTCGATCCGGCGGGTCGTCTCGAGGACCTCGGGGCCCTTGATCAGGATGCCCATCTGTGCGCCGCGGCCGGTGCCGACCATCAGCGCCGTCGGCGTGGCCAGGCCCAGGGCGCACGGGCAGGCGACGATCAGCACTGCGACCGCGGCAGTGAACGCGGCTGCCACCGAGTCCCCGGCTCCGGCCCAGAAGCCGAAGGTCGCGAACGCCAGCACGATGACGATCGGCACGAAGATGCCGGAGATCCTGTCAGCCAAGCGTTGCGCCTGTGCCTTTCCGGTCTGGGCGTCCTCGACCAGCTTGGCCATCTGTGCCAGCTGGGTGTCCGCCCCGACGCGGGTCGCCTCAACCACCAGACGTCCGCCGGCGTTGAGGGTTGCCCCGACCAGGTCGTCGCCGGGCGCCACCTCCACCGGCACTGATTCGCCGGTCACCATCGAGGCGTCGATGGCTGAGGTGCCGTCGACGACCCTGCCGTCGGTGGCCACCTTCTCACCGGGACGCACCACGAAGTGGTCACCCACCGCGAGCTCGTCCACGCTGATCCGCACCTCGCGGCCCTCGCGCAGGACCGAGACCTCCTTGGCGCCGAGCTCCAGCAGTGCCCGCAGGGCAGCGCCCGACGTGCGCTTGGCCTTCGCCTCGAAGTAGCGGCCGAGCAGGATGAAGGTGATCACCCCGGCGGCGACCTCGAGGTAGATGTTTCCGGTCCCGTCGGTGCGGGAGATGGTGAGCTCGAAGGGGTGCTTCATCCCGGGTTCGCCCGCGGTGCCGAGGAAGAGGGCATAGAGCGACCACAGAAACGCGGCTACGGTGCCCATCGACACCAGCGTGTCCATGGTGGCGGTGCCCTGCTTGAGGTTCTTCCAGGTGGCCTGGTGGAACCCGAAGCCGGCCCACACGATCACGGGCGAGGCCAGGGTCAGCGAGAGCCACTGCCAGTTGGTGAACTGCAACGCCGGCACCATCGCCATCGCGATCACCGGGATGGACAGCACCGCCGAGATGATCACCCGGTTGCGCAGGGCGCGGACCGGGGCCTCCTCGTCAGCGGTCGTGTCCGGGTCACCGGCGCCGGGCGAGCCCTTCGGGGTGGGCAGCGCCGCTGTGTAGCCCGCCTTCTCGACGGCGTCGACCAGGGCCGTGGTCTCGATGCCGGGCTCGAAGGTGACCTTCGCCTTCTCGGTCGCATAGTTGACGGTGGCGACGACACCGTCGATCTTGTTCAGCTTGCGCTCGATCCGGTTCGCGCAGGACGCGCACGTCATACCGCCGATGGCCAGTTCGACCTCACCGCCGGTGGCGGCGGCAGTCACGTCGTGTGTCGCGCTCATTGCGTGTCCTTCCTCAGGGTGAGCTCCGCACTGTGCGATCTGCGGGCCGGGGCCGTGCGGTTCAGTGCTCGTGGTCCGCGCCGTCGTCGTGGGCGGTCGTGTCGGTTTCCGCGTGGACGGTGAACGCGGCGGTGCGTACGACGCCGTCGTGCTTGAAGTCCAGGAACAGCCGGTAGGCGCCGGCCGAGGGTGCACTCGTCCCGAAAGCGATCCTCGGGCCGGGCTCGGTGGCGTCGTCCTCGGGCGTGCCCCGGGGGTGCACGTGGAGGTAGGCCAGGTCGCCCTCACGCAGCGCCACCAGGTGCCCGTAGGCGCCGAGGTAGGGCTCGAGGTCGGTGACCGGCCGGCCGGCGTTCGAGATGCTCATCGAGAGCTCACTGCTCTCACCGGCTCGGAGGTCACCGGAGAGGGTGACGGAGTAGCCGTCGACCTCGACGGTCTGCTCTGCCGCGGGCAGCGGGCGTGGCTCGAAGTCACCGGGCACGAATCCGTCGCGGCCCAGGGTCAACGATCCCGCTCCGGTGGGCCGGAAGTCGGCCAAGAACCGCCAGGTGCCGGGGGTCAGGTCGACCTCGATCTGCCAGGTGCCGGAGTCGTCCATGGTGGGGTGCAGGTGGGCGAAGCCGGACAGGTCGCGGCGTACGGCGAAGAAGTGCAGCTCGGCCTCGTGGGTGACGTCGTACGCCGTGACTGGTTCGCCGGTGGCGTCGAGGATGTGGAAGCGCAGCGTCTGGGTGCCCGGCTTCATGATCGGGGTGAGCAGGTGCAGGGTGTAGCCCTGCGCGGAGGACTGCAGTCCGCCGGGAAGTGTCTCGACGGGGTCCTGCTGGCCGTTGGCCACTTCCCCATCGGTCTCGTGGTGGGTGTCCTGAGCGACGCCGCCGATCGGGCCGACGGCGTTCCCGATGCCATAGGCGCCGAGCAGCGCGACCACGAGGATCGCGACACATCCGGCGAGTCGAATTGGCGTGCTCATCTGGACACCGTCTCCGCTCAGCCGGCGTCGGCCACGTGGTAGCCGGCCTCTTCGACGGCTGCCCGGATGCTGTCTGCGTCGACCGGCGACTCGCTGGTGACCCGCAACTCGCCGGAGGCGAGGTCGACCGCGACGTCGTTCACGCCGGGAACCTCGCTGACCTCCTCGGTCACTGACATCACGCAGTGATTGCAGGTCATTCCGGTGACGGTGTAGGTGCTGGTGTTCATGGCAGGCTCCTGATCAGTGTGGGTGGAACGGGGTTCAAGACCGGACGAGCCGGGCGATGGCTTCAGAGGCTTCCTTGACCTTGGCCTCCGCCTCGGCGCCGCCCACAGCGGCAGCCCCGACGACGCAGTGGCCCAGATGCTCCTCGAGCAGGCCGAGGGAGACCGCGCGCAGTGCCTTGGTCATCGCGGAGACCTGGGTGAGGATGTCGATGCAATATTGCTCCTCCTCAACCATCCGCTGAAGGCCTCGCGCCTGCCCCTCGATCCGGCGCAGTCGCTTGAGGTAGTCCTCCTTGTGCCCGATGTAGCCGTGGCCCGCGGGCTGGTCCTCGTCGCTCATGCGTGCTTCCCTTCTTCGGAACGGTCCATTGACCGATCGGTCTTCTACACCATACCCCCCTAGGGTATTCCAGACAAGAGCGCGTTCCCCGCCTCTCGCGGAGGTGCCGGCGCAGACTCCGGAAAGCAGAAAGGCCGGACCCAGTGGGTCCGGCCTTGCTGTTGTCTTGCGAAGAGATCAGATGGTGGAGCTGAGGGGATTCGAACCCCTGACCTTCTCATTGCGAGAGTGCCACTCCACACTTCGCCGGATCTGGAAGCATCTCGGCGAAACCTGCTCTGACCTGGGCTGATGACCGCCATCGATGTAGTGATTGGGCGTGACTATACGCTCACGGCACGTAGGATCTCGGAGTTTCTCTGGCCCATTTTGCGGAGTAAGCGCGGACGCATGTGCCGTGGATTGGGAGACGGTCTCCCTGATTCAAGCAACCTGGCCGACGAAATAGGGGTCTCCTCCACCACGGCCCGAATCCAAAGTAGCTCCACGTGCGGGAGCCTCGTTGTCGGCGCGCGCGGTAACTGCTTCCGTCTTCCGTTCAGAGCGGCGCAGGGCATCCTCACCATTGGTTCGCAGACCACGAGGCCTCCCAAGGGTGATGCGTCGCCGCACGCCCCTCCGTTCGGCGGCCGTCAACTCGTGGTCCGCAGTACGACGCTCAGACGGATGGCGGAGGTCAGGAAGAAGATCCCGCCGAGGATGGCATAGCCACCGACACCGGCGATGTTGTCGGCGTCCTGAAGTCCCTGCCCCAGGAAGGCACCACCAGCCAGCACCGAGATGCCCCCGGAGAGAGTCTGGGCCACTTGGCCTCCGGAGCGCCGGTTGCGGATCGCGATTGAACGTGTATCGATCTTCGCGCGCACGCGCCAGGGTGTCCCGAAGATCCTCGATTGACGGAAGCGATGATCGCGCGCGACGCGCGCCCTCAAGTTCCTTGAGTGACTCCTCGATTAAGTCACTCGGCATGAAGGCAAGCATCACTCGGCCTCCGGCCGTCGCGTACAACGGATACGTGGTGCCGATCTCGAGTTGCACGCGAACCGGGTGGGCGGTGTCTACCCGGTCGATCAACACCGCCCGATCTCCCCTGGCCAGTGCAAGGTGGATGGTCTCGCCGGTTCTCTCCCGCAGCCGTTCCATCTTGGGCAACGCCACCGAGCGCAGGTCCCGACCGGCTCCGCCTCCGCGTACGAGCGTGTTGAACGCCGGGGCCGGAACCCACTTCGTATTGGGGGCGCCTCGAGGCTCGATCCATCCAGCAAGTTCGAGCGTGCGCACAACTCGTTGAATCGATGACTTGTGCATCGACAACCGGCGCGAGAGCTCGCCTACCCCGATTGGTTCGACCGACCGAGCAATCTCTTCGAGCACGCGCAAACCACGCAAGAGGCTCTGCGTGCCAGATGCCGAAGCGGGCATGCGGTTGGACTCGACCACGACGTCTCTTTCATGCTCACTGCTGTTGAACTCGCACCCGAGTCGTGCAGCTCTGGACTCAGGCTTGCCCGGAACTGTACAGCCCCCTGCGGTCCTCTCCTCGGGGCAACCGCCATGGATTCACCTCCCAGCGCTGACCTCGCCGCCGAGGAAGGCAACCCAAGCGGGTGACCTGGGCGGCCAGCGCTACCCGCCTCAATGAGCCGCGAGTACCCGGGCCCCGGCACGACGCAGGGCGCTTCCCATGGGCTTCTGACGCGGGCAAAGGCGCCTGAGTCCTCAGCTCGGCCAAGCAACTCCCCTCCAGACCGGAAGGCCGTTCACATAGACGCGCTGTCACCGGGCATAAAACTAGCCGACACAGCTACGAACGATGAGGGATTCGCTCCAGGCCCAAGGCGTCGCTGATGTGATCGTCGAGCCACCGATAGCTCATGAGGGCCTACTCACCTGCGGGATGGCGCTCGCGTGTCCAGACGGCCCCATTGCGATCGACGAATCGCCCCGAGCCGCGTCCCAGAAGTTGGCGTCTGCTAGCCCGCTGCTAGCCCGCGCCCTCGTCACCGGCAAGTCGCTCGTTGAGTTGGTCTGCGATCTTCTCTAGGCGCGTGACCTGTCCCCATGAGGCCACCATGTGGTCGAAGACCACTTCGCCGGCACTGGTCGTGGCCACCAGGACAGCGGCGGTGAGCCCCTGGCGTTGTCGGGCCACGTGGAGCGAGCTGACCTCGCTCAACGCGAGCGCCATCTCACTCCCAGCCGTCTCGCGTACTGACGTGTTGTCGATGATGACGGCCGCGCCGCGGAGCCAGGACACGAGGTAGACGAGGCTGGTGCTGTCCACACCATCGGTATCAGGACACTGGATGTGGCATCGAGAATCTAAGATGCTTGGTCGCGGATCATCAGTCTTATCCGTTCAGTCCCTGCCCGGAAGATTTGCTGCATCTTGCGCAATTCTGGCTTGGTCCATGCTGGTTCGTAGGGCGGACCATCTCGGTGGAATGGATCGATGTTCATTGAAGCGTATAGCTTCGTGTAGGCGCGATCCGCTACCTGGCCATCGAAATGCAATCGATATTTTGTATTCCGAAGAATATCTTCAAGGAGATTCCAAGCTTCCAAAACTTGTTGACAAGAGTCAGCAAAGGCACCGGAGAGTATCGATGCGTAAGCGCGATCCAGGTCTACAACGTTGTGACTGCCGTCGGAGTAGGTCGTTTCTAGGCGAGATATACCTAGTGAGTGCACGGCAGTCTCAATGTCAACTGATGTTGAGCAAATTAGGGGACGCCCGGGTTCTTGAAGAAGAATCCAGTCAGGAAGATCGGATTCCTCGTCGTCGCTCATGATTTCGGCAACGAACCAGTTGTTCGCGTCAAGAGCGAACTCGACCAATTTTGCCCCGACGCTAGAAGGAGGGGCGAGCAGGTACATGTCCATCATCTCCTGCGGTTGAGGTACTTTTTGACCTTGCTGTAGGTCTCGCTTACGTGTCTAGCCTTGGGAGTCTTTGGGTAGCGAGAGCCCATTACTCGACGTACTGCTTGTTCCAGGGTCTCACCTGGGCGTACTCGCTCGCCCTTGGCGAAACTGGGCACATCCGAAGATGCTTCTTTGCCCGACTTGCGAGTGGTCTTCTTCTTTTTCTTCCCCTTCGCCTTGTTATAGAGTCGCGTAACCTCTCTCTTGACCCAAGCTTTTCCTTTCCAAGCCTGTAGTCCGATGTAGACCAAGGCAGTGACACCAACGATGCGGATAACGGTAGTGGCTGACACTCCAACAACGAGACCAGCCACAGCCGCCGCGCCCATTAGACCCGTGAGGTCGGTGGTGTTGATGGGGTCGGTGGGGTAGGTGTATGCGTTGTCGTTCCCGCCACGGATGGGGTCCGTCGACAGGAAGCGTCCGGTGGCTGGGTTGTAGAGGCGGGCGCCCATGAGGGTGAGTCCGCCGGTGATGCCGTTGTTTTCGCGGGCGTGGGTGCCGAGCCAGCCGTACCTGCCGATGCCGGTGACTGCCGGGTCACGGGGTTGGCCGTATTCGGTGTGTCCAGCCCCGAGAAGTTGGTCCACATGATGTGAGAGAACTCGGTCTGGATCTGGTCGGGGTTCATGGTCGCGACTGGTCCACACTCGGTGGTGGTAGGCACTCTCATTCACCCCTCTCACAAGGCGCCGTCGACAACGACGGCTGGGTCGCAATATACGCGGCGTAGCCGATCGGTGTGCGCATCTGAAGGCCTGAGTGAGGCCGCTCGTGGTTGTAGTGCTCGACCCATTGCCCGATCACGACCCGCGCCTCGGCCAGGGAGTGGAAGACCTCGCGATTCAAGAGCTCATCGCGCATCGAGCCGTTGAAGCGTTCGATGAACCCGTTCTGCTGCGGGCTCGCCTTCGCGACCTGGACCGGCGCGACGCCCTGGTCGTCCTTGAGCCAGTTCAGCAAGCTGGCGGCGATGAACTCGCGGCCGTTGTCCGAGCGGATCATCTGCGGCCGGCCGTGATCCTCAAAGATCCGTTCCAGAACGTGGCGGACCTCGGTCGCACCAATCGAGTACCCGACATGAGCACCCACGCAGATGCGGGTGAACTCATCGATCACGTTCAACACCCGCAGCCCGGCCCCCTTTGCGGTGCGCAGGCTCATGAAGTCGTAGGACCACACATGGCCCTGGCTGGTTGCCGGGAGCATCCACAACGAATGGGCGTCAGTGCCCAGTGCCTTCTGCCCTGACGCCTTGGACCGCGGCGGCGGGACCCGAAGCCCCTCTCGGCGCCACAACCGCTCCACGCGTTTGACGTTGACCTCCCAGCCGTCCGCGACGAGCAGTGCGTGGACCCGGCGATACCCGAACCGCGGGTACCGATCAGCGATCTTGTTCATCGCCGCAACCAACCGCTGCTCGAAGTCGGACGGGACCGGGACGTACCGGTTGGACGAGCGATGCTGACCAGTGACTTTGCAGGCGCGACGCTCGGAGACCTTGAACTTACGGACCAAGTGCGTGGTGGCAGCCCGGCGCCGAGCCGGGCTCACCAGTTTCCCTTTTGCAGGTCCTTCAACATCGAGATGTCCAAGGCCTGCTCGGCCACAATCCGCTTCAGACGGGCGTTCTCGGCCTCGAGCGCCTTCAACCGGTGCGCCTCGTCCTCCTTCAACGCCCCGTACTTGGACCGCCACCGATAGAACGTCTGCTCACTGACCTGTAACCGCTTGACCACCTGCGGGATCGTCGACCCCTGCGCCTGAAGCTTCTCCGCCTCGCGCAACTTCGCCACGATCTGCTCAGTAGTGAACCGCTTCGCTGCCGCCATCAAACACCTCCACAAGGACTCTCATAGTTCCGAGCCCTCACACACAAGATGGACCGAAAAACGGGGGGCAGGACAGTAGCCATATCACCCAGGTGTCCGAAGACTCCCGAAGGCACACGAGGTACCCCGTGAAGCCACTGTTGGTGCGTCAGCGCTGCACCCATTTCGCGGAGTAAGCGCGGAGTGGTCATGGTGTCTCCCTTATTCGGGATGACTGACACCGGCCCTGACCTGCGGGTTTGGTGGAGCTGAGGGGATTCGAACCCCTGACCTTCTCATTGCGAACGAGACGCGCTACCAACTGCGCCACAGCCCCATTGCGTCGACTTACTCACGCGAAGAGAAAAGATAGCACCCTCCCGGCGACGGTTCCGAATCCGGGCGGGACCGCAACAACTGCAGGTTCACGGCGCAAGAACTGCCAGTTCGCACAACAACAACTGCAGGCTCGCGCAGCAACAACTGCAGGCTCGTCAGCCGTTGGCGATCTTGCGCTCGTCGACCTCGTCGTGTCGGGCGGCGGCGGCCGCCGAAGCCGCGGCGTCGGCCTCGCGTGCGATGGTGGCGGACTCCTCGGTGCGCCCGGAGGTCCAGACCTTGTCGTCGCCCAGGTTGATGGTGCGCACCGAGCGGCGTACGGCGGCCGGCTTGGTGACATAGGTCGGCAGGGTGACCGGGACCGGGTCCCAGAGCTCGGCGTCGACGACCGCGAAGGTGGCGGTCTCGGCGTCGTCTGCAACCTCGTCGAAGCCCTGTTCGTTGCGGGCCACGTCGTAGGACTCGGGAACGTCCTCGTCGACACTCTCGGCCACCACCGGAGCGGCGAGCAGCATGCTGTCGGCGGCGATCTCCTGCTTCACCATCAGACGGCAGGCGATCAGCCAGACCACCATCAGGCCACCAGGAGCGCTCATCCAGGCCCAGCCGATGACACCCGCGGCGGCGACCGCGGCGACGACGACGTTGAGCAGGGTGATCACGCCCAGGACACGACGACGGCGCGCGGTCGCGACGCGCGCGGCCTCACGACGTACGGCGAGCTGCTGACGGGTGGACGCGGTTCGGGCGGCGGAGCCCTTGACCGTCACCGAGGCAGGGGTGTGTCCGCGACCGGGCTGCATCACCAGTCGCGATGCGCTGGTGCCGACCGGCTCTCGCCGTGCCAGCACCCGCATCGTGTTGGAGAACCGGTCCACGGACCGACTCCTGGCCACTTCGTCGTGATGCCGAAGCGCCTTGGGGATCAGGTAAACGGCCCACGCGACGGCGAGGGCGACGAAGATGATTCCGGACAGGTCCACGCCTCAGAGGTTATGAGCGATAGCGCAGGTTGAGGCGGATGTCCACAGGTGTGTCGCAAAACAACTGGTGTGACTCATGTGATTTGGCGGTTCCGGTCCGCCTCGACAGCAGTTTCAGGACTCCGAGGGCTCCAACCGGGCCACCAGCCCGCCGGGACACTCCTCGCGAGTGATCGCGAACTGCCGGTGATCGCGCCAGGCACCGTCGATGTGCAGGTAGCGCGGGGCATAGCCGACCTCGCGGATCCCGAGCTTCTCCACCACCCGCAGGGAGTTGGTGTTCTCCGGGCGGACCGAGATCTCCATCCGGTGCAGCCCGGCCACCCCGAAGCAGTAGTCGATGACCAGTGCCACCGACAGCGGGATCACCCCGCGCCCAGCGAAGCGTCTGTCGAGCCAATAACCCAAGGAGGCGAACTGCGCCGAGCCGCGCACGATGTTGCTCACCGTCACCTGCCCGGCGAACTCACCGTCGACGAGCACCACGAACGGCATCGCCTGGTCCTCACGAGCCAACTTCGAGAGCCGCTTGACCATCCCCCGGAAGGTCGCCGGCCGTCCCGCCGCATCCGGCGGCATCGTCGCGTCCCACGGCTTGAGCCACTCGGCATTGCGGGTCCGCGCGTCACGCCAGTCGCGGGAGTCGGAATATTCGATCGCCCGCAGGGTCACCGACCCGTGCTGCAACGTCACCGGCCAGTGGCTCAATGGTCACCGCCGGTGATCTGCTCCAGGGCGTGGCGCACGATCGGCTCGAGCACCGCCAACCCGTCCTTGACTCCCCCGCGCGAGCCGGGCAGGTTCACCACGAGTGCGCGCCCCGCGACCCCGGCCAGGCCCCGCGACAGCGCGGCAGTCGCGATGCCGTTGGCGACGCCGTACGCCCGGATCGCCTCGGCGATGCCCGGCACCTCGCGGTCCAGCAGCGGTCGCACCGCCTCGGGGGTGCGGTCGGTCGGCGTCAGGCCGGTTCCGCCGGTGGTCAGCACCAGTCGGGCACCGTCGGCCAGCGCGGCAGCGACGGCGTCGCGCACCGGATCCCCGTCGGGTACGACGGCAACCGGCGTCGGCGCGAAGCCCCACCGCTCCAGCGCCGCGTGGATGAGCGGTCCGGTGTTGTCCTCATAGACCCCGGCCGCGGCCCGGTTGGAGGCAACCACGACCGCCGCGACCAACGGCGAACTCAGATGCTCCATGTGCCGGACTTCCCACCCGACTTCGCGGTGATCCGTACGTCGCTGATCACCGCGGCCTTGTCCACCGCCTTGACCATGTCGATCACGGTGAGGGCGGCAACGGCCACTGCCGTGAGCGCCTCCATCTCGACGCCGGTGCGGTCGGTGGTGCGGACGGTGGCAGAGATGTCCACCGAGTCGTCGGTGACGGTGAGGTCCACCTCGACCCCGGAGATCGACAGCGGGTGGCACAACGGGATCAACGACGGCGTCTGCTTGGCGCCCATGATCCCGGCCAGGCGAGCCACCGCGAGCGCGTCACCCTTGGGCACGCCCTCGCCCCGCAGCAGCGCGATCACCTCGGACGAGACGAGCACCCGTCCGGCGGCGGTCGCCTCACGAGCGGTGACCGGCTTGGCCGAGACGTCGACCATCCGGGCGGCGCCACTCTCGTCGACGTGGGTGAGCCGACCAGTCCCGTGGGAACCCGTGGCGGCCATCGCCTAGAACTCCTCGTCGAGCAGCATGACCTCGACCGACGATCCGGGAGCCAATGAGGTCTGCTCCGGGGGTACGACGATGAGGGCGTTCGAGTCAGCCAGGTCGCCGATCAGGTGCGAGCCGTTGCCACCGACCGGGGTTGCGGTCCGCGAGTCATAGCTGGCCCGGACGAACTGAGTCTTGCCCTCCGGCGAGGACAGCCCGTGGGTGAGCCGCGCCGTGTGGGTCGGGCGCTCCAGCACCCGGCAACCCATCAGCTTGCGGATCGCGGGAAGCACGAAGACCTGGAAGGAGACATAGGAGGAGACCGGGTTGCCCGGCAACGTGAAGATCGGGGTGCGCTCGTCACCGATCAGCCCGAAGCCCTGCGGCTTGCCGGGCTGCATCGCGACGCCGCCGAACCAGACGTGGCCCACCGACTTCAACGACTCCTTGACCACGTCGTAGTCGCCCTCGCTCACCCCACCACTGGTGACCACCAGGTCGGCGCGGACCAGCTGGTCGCGCAGTGCCTCGGTGAAGACCTTGCGCTCGTCGGGCACGGGCCCCACCCGATAGGGGATCCCGCCAACCGCGCGCACGGCGGCGGCGAGCATGTAGGAGTTGGAGTCATAGATCGAGTCGTGCCCCAGCGGCGTTCCCGGGTCGCGCAACTCGGTGCCGGTCGACATGATCACGACGCGGGGCTTGGGGCGGGCCGAGATGGTGGCGCGCCCGACCGCGGCCAGGAGACCGACGTGACGCGGCCCGAGCACCGAGCCGGCGGAGATCAGCACGTCACCCTTCTCGATGTCCTCGCCCGCCCGACGGATGTGCTGGCCGGGCTTGGGCGCCTTGCTGATCTGGACCTGCGCGACACCGCGGTCGGTCCACTCATAGGGCACCACGGCAGTCGCGCCGCTCGGCACCGGTGCACCGGTCATGATCTTCACCGCGGTCCCCGGGGAGAGCGCGAGGATCCGGCTCTGTCCGGCACCCAGTTCCCCGACCACGGGCAGGTGGATCGGGTGGTCCGGCGAGGCGTCGACGACGTCGAGTTGGTTGACGGCATAGCCGTCCATCGCCGAGTTGTCGAAGGCCGGCAGCGGCATCGGCGCCACCACGTCCTCCGCGGTCGGCAGCCCGCAGGCGTCGAGCAGGGTCTGCTCATAGATGCCCAGGGGCCTGATCGTGTCGAGGACACGATCGAGGTGGTCGCGGACGGAGATCAGTTCAGTCACCCAGGACACTTCCAGACGAGACTCGTTTGGCGGAGGACGGCTTCTCGAGCGCGACCGCTCCCTTGACCCGGACCCCGTGCTCGAAGGTCCAGTCCCCCTCGACCGTCAGCGACGACGCATCCCGCAGGGAGGGAGCACCCTCGGGGAACCTCTGGTCGAACTCGCGGACCAGTCGGTAGACCTTCGGGTCGAGCGCGACGTAGGGAAGACCCTCCGCGACCTGCTCCAGCACGAAGTCGGACCCGAGGTCATAGACGTCCGAGCGCAGCACGAGCAGGTCGTCGGTGGTCTTCACCGGGACGAACCTGTCGCGGCCCACCTCGATCGTGCGCGCGCCCTCGAAGACCTCGATCGCCGCGCCCATCGCGGTCTCGACCTGGATCACCTCAGGCGAGGTCGGGTCGGCCGGGTCGACGTGCTTGACGTTGCGGATCAGCGGCAGGCCGACCACGCCGTGGCGCTCGTCGAGGAGGCGCTTCAGCGCCACCAGGTCGACCCACAGGTTGTTGGTGCTCATGTAACGGTGCCGGTCCAGGTCGGCCAGCGCCGCGCGGTCCTCGTCGCGGGTCTGGCCCGACTCGCGCAGGATGATCCGGCCGTCGCTGCGGCGGCGGGCGAAGTGGCCGCCCTTGCGGTCCGAGGCCGTACGCCGTGCCGCTTCGATGGCGAACGGTGCACCGCTCTGCGCGAACCAGCCGGCCACCCGCGGGTCGGCGACTGCTCCGAGGTTGTCGGAGTTGGAGACGAAGATCCGCTCCATGCCGGCCTCGAGCAGCTGGTCCAGCAGGCCGCTGCCGACCAGCGCGGTGTAGATGTCACCGTGACCGGGGGGACACCACTCCAGGGTGGGGTCGGCCGGCCAGCTCACCGGCGAGAGGTCATCGACGAGCAGCTTGGGCACCTTGTTCTGCAGGAACTCCAGCGGCAGGCCCTCGACGGCCAGGTCGGCGTAGCGCTCGAGTGCCTCCATCGTGTCGGCAGAGGTCCGGAAGCTGTTCATGAAGATCAGCGGCAGCGGGGCGCCGTACGCCTTGCGCAGCGCGAGCGTCTGCCGCGCGATGATGTCGAGGAAGGACAGCCCGCGGCGCACGCACAGCAGGGACTTGGCCCGGTCCATCCCCATCGAGGTGCCGAGGCCGCCGTTCAGCTTGATCACCGCGGTGGTGGCGATCGCCGCGGCCGCGGTCTCCTCGTCTACCTGGACATCGGCGAGGGACTCCATCTCCAACGGCTCGATCGCCGACTCCGGGATCAGCCCGGTCTCGCCGGCCTCCAGGAGTCGGAAGTAGTGTGCAAAGACGTCCTGTGCGGAGTCGTCGATGCCCGCCTCGGCCATCTTGCCGAGTGCCCGGTTCAGCGCTGAACTGCCCATGCCCCCGATCGTAGGCTGAAGCGGTGCCGGACACACATTGCCCCTCACTGGACGGTCATGATGGGCCCATGCGCCCCTCCGGACCGATGGCCAAGCGTGACCTGCGCCGACGACTCCTCGCTGCCCGCGCCGGACTCGGCCCCACCGAGCTGGCGCAGGCCGCGGCCGAGATCACCCAGCATCTGCTCGCCGACCAGCAGGTATGTCGTGCCCGCACCGTGGCTGCCTATGTCCCGGTCGGTCGCGAACCCGGCTCCGCTCGACTCCTGGATGCCCTGGTCGCCCGGGGTACGCAGGTGCTGTTGCCGGTGCTGCTGCCCGACGACGACCTGGACTGGGCGCCCTACTCCGGCTCCTTGGTGGAGGCGTCGGGCGGGCTCCTCGAGCCGGACGGTGCCCGGCTGGGACCGCAGGCGATCGCCGAGGCCGACGTGGTGCTGGTGCCCGGGCTGGCCGTCGACGCGCACGGCATCAGGATGGGCCGAGGTGGCGGTTCCTATGACCGCGCGCTGGCGGGGGTGCCGGCCGGCGTGCTCACCATCGTCGTCCTGCACGACGGCGAGGTCCTCGACCAAGTCCCCTGCGAGCCACACGACTGCCCGGTCGGTGCGGTGGTCACCCCCTCAGGGCTGCACCGCTTCTGAACTGTCGGCTCAGGAACCGGGCCGCAGCAGCAGGGTGTCGCGCCCTGACTCCTTGACGGCCTTCCTGGAGAATCGCCACGGCAACATCCGGCCCTCGACGAAGAGGTCGCGTTGGTCGGTGTAGTTGCGGTGGAAGGCGTGGCCCGAGGCTCCGGTGAGGTTGATCCAGCGCGAGTCGTCGAAGTCGGCCATCGAGACGACCATCCGCATCGACGGGGCCGAGGTGACGGTGAACCCCTCGTTCGCGTCCCAGTTCGTGGCGTTCACGATCGAGCCGCCCCCGCCGATCCGCGCGCCGAGTCGGTTGAACAGCGCCTCGACCGGGGCAATCCCGGACTCGCCGAGCGTCTGGTGGCGCAGGTCGAGGCGGTGCAGCCGGCCCCACTCCCAGTCGGCCGGGTTGCGGGCCAGGAGGCGCACGATGTCGTCGCTGGCCTCGATCATCGCGTCGCGCAGGATCTCGTCGCGCCGCTCCACGTGCTGGGTGTCCTTGTTGTCCCACCAGGAGTTGCGTGGGTCATCGAGCAGGTTCGTCATCACCAGCCACCAGCGGCTGCCGCCGTCGGGGTGCAGGGACTCGCGCATCTCGTCGTGGAAGGTGAGCTCGAGGACGTTGCGCCACACGATGTTGAAGTAGGCCGCACCCGCGGAGTCCGCGGACTGATGGTAGTCCCAGTCGGCCAGCTCCTCCTGGCCGTCGCGCCGATAGCCACCGGGCAGCTCGATGTCGAGCAATCGGGGCACCAGCACGCTGGCGAACGAGTTGAAGTCGTCGACCTGGATGTCGGCCATCTCCGAGACCGAGACGTCGCCCTCTCCCTCGAGGAGCTCGCGGATGCGTTGCGAGCGATAGCCGTAGTCCCAGTCGTCGGTCAGGTGAGGCCCGTACGACTCCCCCACCGCGGCCTGGTTGGCCGTGACGATGAAGCCTTCCTCCGGGTCGAAGGCCTTGGGCAACGAGTCGAAGGGGATGTCCTTGCCGCTCCAGTCGTTCTCCGGGAGCCAACCCGCGGCCGGGCGGGTGCCGTCGTTGCCGGACTTGCGGATCGGGATCCGTCCCGGCGCTTGGTAGCCGATGTGTCCCTCGCGGTCGGCATAGACCAGGTTCTGTGCAGGCACCGAGAACGACGCGGCGGCCGCCCTGAACTCGTCCCAGTTGGACGCGCGGTTGAGACCGAGGATGGCGTCCGCGGTCGGTGCGGGATCGAGTGCGGTCCAGCGCAGTGCGACCGCATGGTTGGTCCGATCCTCGCCCGCGATCTGGGCGTTGGCACCGACCGTGCTGAGCTCGCTCGACACGTCTGAGACCAAAGGACCGTGGTCGGTCTCACGGATCGTGAGCTCGAAGTCCTCGCCGTCACGGACCTTGATGGTCTCCTGGCGGATCTGCAGCGGCCGCAGCTCACCGTCGTACTCCCACTGCTTGCCGGTGACCCGCTCGAGGTAGAGGTCGGTGACGTCGGGGCCCAGGTTCGTGAAGCCCCACGCAATGTCGTCGTTGTGGCCGATCACGACGCCGGGGACCCCCGAGAAGCTGAAGCCGGACACGTTGAACGGGCAGTCCGAGGAGATCTTGCGGCAGTGCAGGCCGACCTGGTACCAGATGCCGGGGATGCTGGTGGACAGGTGCGGGTCGTTGGCCAGCAGCGGCTCACCGGTGGCGGAGTGCTCGCCGTCGACGACCCAGCTGTTGGAGCCGATGCCGGGGCCTTGTCCGACGAGCTCGGGGACAGAACCGAGCGCCTTGCGGGTCTCGTCGAGTACGTCGAGCTGGTCGGCGGTATAGCCCGGGCGGGCGGGGTCGCGTGATCCCGGCTCGGTGGCCCGGGGCTCATAGCGCCCGTCGACCAGTGCGCCCTGGGTGACGATCGGCTCGTGCTCGGCATAGGGATAGGACGGATAGAGGTCGGCGACCTCGCTTTCCGTGTGGGAGACCGAGAGCATCGCCCGGGCGATCTCGTCCTCCATGTTGCCGCGCAGGTCCCACGCCATCGCCTTGAGCCAGGCCAGCGAGTCGACCGGGGTCCACTTCTCCGGGGTGTAGTCGAGCCCACCCAGGCCCAGGACCGTGTATTCAAGGGCGATCCGGGAGTTGGAGCGGTTGTCGAGGTACTGGTTGACGCCGTCGGCGTAGGACTGCAACGCAGCGCGGGTCTCGGGCTCGAGCATAGGCAGCTCGCGCTCGGCGACCCGGCGCCACCCCATCGTGCGCACCATCTTGTCGGTCTCGAGCGTGCTCTCGCCGAACAGCTCAGAGAGGCGACCGGCGGTGATGTGACGGCGTACGTCCATCTCGAAGAAGCGGTCCTGGGCGTGCACGAAACCCTGGGCCAGCATCAGGTCCGAGGTGGTGTCGGCATAGATCTGCGGGATGCCGTTGTCGTCACGGATCACCTGGACGTTGCCCTTGAGCCCGGCCAGCTCGATCTCGCCGTCGACCAGAGGGAACGGTCGACGGACCAGGACCGTCCCGGTCAGCAGCGTGGCGATCAGGGTGAGTACCAGGGCGGCCGTGACATAGCTCGCCCAGCGCACGCCCCAGGGCCACGAGCGGAAGGTTTGCCAGCGCTGCTTGAGATCCACGGTCGTCATTGTCCCTGCAGCGACTCGCGATCCGTGCTCAGGTGGTGCTCGGCGCGTCAGAGGAGGACGAGCTGGAGCTGGCGGAGGCTGACGAGGAACTGCTGCTCGAGGAGCTGGAGGAGTCGGAGGAGCTCGACGACTTGGCGGACGAGGAGCTGCCGGAGTCCGAGGCGGGCAGGGTGGAGCTGCTGCCCGAACCGCGAGAGTCGGTGCGATAGAAGCCGGAGCCCTTGAAGACCACACCCACTGCGTTGAACACCTTGCGCAGCCGGCCCTCGCACTCGGGGCACACGGTGAGGGCGTCGTCGCTGAAGCTCTGGAACTGCTCGAAGGCGTGTCCGCATTCGGTGCAGGCGTACTGGTAGGTCGGCACGGCTGGTCTTCCTCTGCTGAATGTCCTACGGATGTTCGGGACGGCGGCTCGGTGGCTGGCACTCAAAGCTGCCGACTGCCAATCATAGGTCACCTGTGGAGAACTCCCGGAACCGTCTTCGCTCCCACCTAGCGTTGCCGCATGCAACTGCCGAACCTGGACGAGTCCCGCCGCGCACTCCGGCGCCTGGTGCTGCGCCGGCGCCGTCTGCTCTCTGCATTGTTGCTGGGCCTGGCTGTCCTGGCGGGCCTCCGCGCCGTGGCTCCCCCACCGGCGTCCACGACAACCGTCGTTGTCGCGGCCCACGACCTGCCTGCCGGCGCCGTGGTCACCGAGGCGGACCTGACCACGGTCGCCCTGCCCGACGCTGCAGTGCCCACCGGCCTCGCCTCCACGACCTATGCCATCGGTCGCTCCACGACCGGTCCGGTACGTCGTGGCGAGCCGATCACCACCGTGCGCCTGGTCGGTGAGTCGTTGCTCAAGGGCTATTCCGGCCTGGTGGCCGTGCCGGTGCGTCTCCCGGATTCCGAGGTCGTCGGCCTGGTGCGCGTCGGTGATCGGATCGACCTGCTGGCGACCGATCCCGGGACGGGCGACACGCGCGAGGTCGGCCATCACCTTCTCGTGATCGCATTACCCCAGAACCGGCCTCCTGCGCAGCAGAATCAGTCACAAGGGCGTCTGATCGTGGTGGGCGCCACGTCCGCGATGTCCCGAGATATCACCTCTGCGGGGGTCACTATGTATCTGACGGCAGTTTTTTCACGCTAGCGTGTGGCGCTGTCCAAGTCTGCAAGGCAGTCGGGCGTCCTCGGGCGCCCACTCAAAAGGAGTAAACATGCAGGGATTCAAGGAATTCGTTCTCAGAGGAAATCTGGTCGAGCTCGCTGTCGCCTTCATCATGGGCACCGCGTTTGCCAAGGTGGTCGAGGCGTTCACCGGCGTACTGATGGGCTTCATCGGCAAAGTCGGCGGCGAGCCGAACTTCGACGGTGTCGAGCTGCTCGACGTCAACGTCGGCGTCTTCCTGACCCAACTGGTCAGCTTCTTGATCATCGCCGCGGTCGTCTACTTCTTCGTGGTGACGCCCTACAACAAGGCCAAGGAGCACTTCTTCGCCGACGAGCCCGAGGCCTCGGCGCCGGAGATCGTCCTGCTCCAGGAGATCCGTGACTCGCTGCAGACCCGCGGCGGCCAGATCTGATCGCAGGTCCGCCAGCTCCACGACTAACGACCCCGTAGCCAAGGCTGCGGGGTCGTTCCGTGTTCAGCCGTGTGCTCAGCCGTGTGTTCAGCCGTGGTGCGGGGGGACCTGGCTGCGGAACCAGTCGTCCGGGGTGCCCTTGCGGTCGCCGCCCTCACGGGCCCGCTCTTCTCGCGAGACCTCGGGCAGCGCCTCACCGAAGACCTCGGCCAGGCGCTTGCGACGCTTCCAGTCCGGCTCCACCGACGTCGGCTCCCCCGGGTTCGACTCTGCCGTGGGCTCCACCGAAGTCGACTCCGCGTCGGCTGCCCCTGCTCCAGTGGGCCCGGGCGCCTGCGCTGCGGCTTCCTCTACCTCGCCGTCGCCGGCGGGCGTGCGTGGATCATTCATCGTGATCAGCCTAGCTCCGGGATACCCAGTGGCTGGAAACCACCGGCAGAACAGCCAATCAGTATCCGGGAGCGCGAAGTGGCGCTCAGCGAACCGGCGCTCAGCGAACTGTGCTCAGCAGAGACCGTTCTCGCGAGCCACCCGCTCGGGGTCGGGGGTGAACTCGTCCTCGGGCTCGGCCTCTTCGGTCGAGTCGCTCGGCGACTCGCTCTCCTCCGGGCTGGCATCCGGGCTCGCGCTCGCGGTCTCGTCGGGCTTGCGCGATCCGGGCTTGTCGCTGGCCGAGAAGGCATCGACGCTCAGGCGACGGCTCAGCGGCTGGTCGGTGCGGATCAGCTCCCAGAGCTCCTCGGCGTCCTCGGTCCAGATCACCCGGTTCGGGTCCGGCTGGTAGGTCTCGAGCGGCACGGTGATGAACTTGATGTTGCCCAACCCGATGTCCTGGAACTGGGCCCCGAGGTCGGCGATCTTCTTCACCGAGTCGAGCTTCTGGTCCAGGGTCAGCGACTGGGTCGCGGCGTTGAGGAACCGGATCAACCGATCGGGGCGGGCCAGCATGCCCTTGCTCATCACCTTGTTGGCCATCGCGGCGATGAACGCCTGCTGGCGCTTCATCCGGCCGAGGTCGCCGTTCTCCCGCTCACCGATGCCGTGACGGACCCGGACATAGTCCAGGGCCTCGTCACCCTTGACGGTGCGGGTGCCAGCCTTGAGGTCGATGTTGCCAGCGGTGTCGTTGACGTCCTCGGGGATGCAGACCTTGACGCCGTCCAGCGCGTCGACCATGCCCTTGAAGCCGTTGAAGTCGACCACGACGAAGTGGTCGACATAGATCCCGGTCAGCTGCTCGACCTGACGGATCGTGCAGGCGGGTCCGCCGAGGTTGAACGCCTCGTTCCACATCCCGAAACCGCCGGCGATCTCGTCCATGTCCTCGTCGTAACAGACCGGACGCTCGACCATCGAGTCTCGCGGGATGCTCACGCCATAGGCGAAGGACCGATCACCCGAGACGTGCATCAGGATCGTCGTGTCCGAGCGTTGTCCGTCGATCTCACCGCCGACGGCGTCGTTCCCCTCGCCGGCGCGGGTGTCGGAACCCATCACCAGGACGTTGAGCGGACGGCCGTCACCCTTGGGAATCTCGATCTCGGGCCGGTCATCGCCGAGCTGCTCGCGCAGGTCGAGGTTGGTGAGGTTCTCGTTCAGGTGCCGGTAGGTGTAGGCGCCGAAAAGGCCCAGGCCGAGAGTGAGGGTGAGGATGCCATAGCCCAGCACCCGCAGGATGTGGTGCCGGCGCCCCGCGTTGCCGCGATGGCGTCCTGTGGAAACGTCGCTCACTCGAAGATCTCAATCGGTCCGGGGAAAAGTTCGGGCCGCGCCGTTCGCGACGCCCGATGAACGGTAATGCACTGCCCCAAATTGTGCGGCCAGATCCGAGATGCTCCAAAACATACCCGACGCGACCCCGCCCGCAACCGATGCACCGCCGGGTCGCCGGGCGTGGCAAACTACGCGCTGATGCCTCGCATCACGCCCCAGTAGCTCAGTGGATAGAGCAGCCGCCTCCTAAGCGAAAGGTCGCAAGTTCGACTCTTGCCTGGGGCACATCGGGAGCGGGAGGGTCTGGCTAGAGTCACTTGCCGTGGCCAAGAAGCGCAAGACCCTGCCCGCTGACTTCCGCGACCTCCTCGAGACCGGTGATCTGGCCGCGCTGCAGGCGGTCTTCGACAAGTGCGAGCTCGATGCTCGCGGGGGCTACAGCAAGACCACCGCTCTCGGCTTCGCCGATTGCCCCGATGACTTGGCTCGGTGGCTTGTCGGACAGGGCCTCGACGTGGACACGTCCAGCCTGCGCGATCAGCGCACGCCCTTGCACGAGCGGGCGTCAGGCTGGCGCTCGATCGCTGTCCTGATCGAGCTGGGTGCTGACGTCAACGTGCGCGACTCGCAGGGAAGTACGCCGATGCACGCGGCCGCCATGGTGCCCCACAACCTGGAGGCTCTGATCTCAGGCGGCGCCGAGGTTGACCCGGTGGCCCGTCGTTCCACGCCGTTGCGGTCCGCATTGATCTCCTGCGAGAACGCCCAGATCGCAATGGTGGCGGAATCGGCGGCAGTGCTGATCGCCGCCGGAGCGGCGATCCCCGACGATGCCAGTGAGCTCGTGACGCAGATCGGGACCAGGCTGGAGTTCGCCCGGTCGAAGTTCAACCCGGACTTCATCGAGGAGACCGATGCCGGGTTGCGGCGGCTGTATGAGCTCTTCGACGTCGAACCGGTCCCGCGCCGCCTGACACACGACGGCACCTCGCGCATCGAGGTCGACGCCACCGATACCAAGGGCCAGTACGCCGAGTTGTGGGCGCTCCTGGTTCCGGTGTCGGGACCCGCGACCATCGTGCAGGGCGAGGTGCTTCGCCTCGCGGGCAAGCTCTCCCGCGAGATCGACGGCAACGGCTCGATCAACTGGAACAACGACTTCAGGTCGATGACAGACGCGCTGGGTGTCCACCTCGCGTCCGGCAAGCCAGTGGACAACCTGGACGAGCTCGCACCGATGCTCGGACGGATCAGGACCGGCAATGCCCCACAGGCGGATCTGGCCTGCGTGCGGGAGTCGGCGGTGGCCTGGGTCCTGGGCAATCCCGACCCGACTCCGCTGCCCACCCCGTCGTACGCGCACTGAGGCCCCGCACAAGATCAGCCCAGTCGGCGCCGCACCACCCGCCGCCGCAGGGTGGGAGACGCCGCCAACTCGTAGCCGGCCTCGAGAAACACCTGAAGCAGCCCGACCGACGCCTCGTCCCAGATCACCGTCTTTCCCCGCGGTGGCTCGATCGGGTAGCCCTCCAGGACGCTGGCGCCGACCTGTGCGCCGTACTCGACGGTGGCGTTGGCGAGCTCATAGGTCAGCCCCGACTTGCGCATCGGCTTGCGTACGACGAAGCAAGTGACCGCCCAGACGTCCTCGAGCTCGGGGTCCATCCGCATCCATGCCTGCTTCCGGCTCCACAGTCGCGGGTAGTTCTCCCGGGGCTCGACGGCAACCCATCCGGCCGCTTCGCCGTCGACATAGCCGATGAGTCCAGACGTCGGGCCAGCCGTCCCGCAGGCGGTCTGCTCCAGCAGCGCGACGTCGCGCTCCTCCTGGGTGGTGTCGCGCCAGATCCACCCGGGCACCTTCATCGCCTGGCAGCGGCACTTGCGGGCGCCACTCGTGGCAAACACGGCTTCGACGTCCTCGGTCGTTGCCTGGTTGGCCGGTCGCCACGTGAACTCGGGCATGCTCGACGGTAACTGGCAGGATCGCCCCATGTCACTGACTCTCGTCACCGGCGGCACCCGCGGCATCGGTGCGGCGATCGCGACCCGCCTCGCCGACGACGGACACGACCTCGTGCTCGGCTACCTCAGCGATTCGCAGGCCGCCGAGGAGACGGCCACCCGTATTCGCGCGCTCGGCCGCACCTGCGTGAGCGTGCAGGCCGACCTGACCGATGCGGATGAGGTGGAGCGCCTCTTCGCTGCCGCAGCCGAAGTCGGCCCCCTCACCGCCGTGGTCAACAACGCCGGAGCGACGTACCGCTTCGCCTCCTTGGCCGACACCCCGCCCGAGGAGGTACGCCGTGTGGTCGAGGTGAACCTGCTCGCTCCGCTCTTCGTGGCACGTGCCGCGGTGCTCGCGATGCGGGAGAGCGGCGGAGTACTGGTCAACATCACCTCGGGCGCCGCGACCATCGGCTCACCCGGTGAATACGTGCACTACGCCGCCTCCAAGGCCGGGCTCGACACCCTCACCCGTGGCCTCGGCCTCGAGGTGGCCGCTCAGGGAATCCGCGTGGTGGCGGTGGCCCCCGGACTGATCGCCACCGACCTGCACGCCACCACCGGCGATGCTGGTCGCGTCGAACGGATGGCGCCCCAGATCCCGCTCGGCCGTGCGGGCCAGCCGACGGAGATCGCGGAGGCCGTCGCCTGGTTGATGAGCGACGCGGCCTCCTACATCACCGCGACGACGCTGCGGGTGGCCGGCGGACGGTGAGGGGGATCGAGGGCGCCTGAGTCCGACTGGTTCAGGACTCCTCGAGCCACTTCTTGAGCATGCCCAGGTTCGCCAACGCGGTGTACGCGCGAATCTGCGGGTAGTCGATCGTCACCCCGAAGGCGCCGGTCTGGGCGAACGCCGCGACATAGTTGATGGCCATCGGCACGGGCATGGCATAGAGCGGCACGCCTTCGGCTCCGGGTTCGACCAGGCCGGAGAGGCGGGCAGCCTCTTGCGCACGGGCAGCACTGCTGTAGATGCAGATCATCATCCCCGGTTCTGCCGCGAGGGAATAGGGGCTGGGATTCTCGGCAGATCCACGCGCAATGAAGAACCAATTCTCCAGCTTGGCGACGTGCTGCCACAGCGCGCGATCAGCGTTCACGTCGCCGCCGGGCGCGGAGTTGAGGACCGCATTGAGGCGATCGAGCTCGGCGACCTGCGCCGCTTGGTCGTCCATGTCGTTCGTGGGCTGGTCCACGATGCTCCCTGGGCCGTCGGTTTGAGCGTGTGCAGTGAAGTGCATCATGGGGGCGTGAGCAACGGGAGCCCGGAACACGAGGACGAGATCCTCGACGCCAGTCCGAAGCAGATCATAGCCGTCATCGAGAAGATGCCGGACCTGCCCTGGCCCCAAGGCGAGGAGTGGCTCGAGTGGAAGATCGCGGGGATCGAGGGGCACACCAACTTCCTGTGCCACATCGTTCCTCTGGCCGCCACCACTGACGGGAGGGGCGTCGAGGACTTCCTCCGCCCGCTGCGCAAACGGGCAGACAAGCGCTGGCGCCTGCGACACCACTTCGACGCCGCCCGATTCACCGATGACAAGGACACCGACCCTCGCCTCTACGACCGGCGCAGCGCCCCTGCCGGGATGATTCGCTCCCTCGGCGCCAAGGAGGCGACCTGGTGGGCACTGGGAACCGACGCCGTCGTCCTCTTCAACGGCTTCGACCCGACCGACCGGTTGCACAAGGCGGCAGTGATGGTCATCGCCCAGGACTGGCTCACCGTCGGGCGCGGCCCCGAGGAAGAAGCACTCGAAGCGGCTCGGTCAGCCGAGGGAGATGGGAGCCTCCTGAGCGACTTCCTCTCCGGTGACCAGAGCCGCATCCTCTCCTCGGTGTGGGCCGTGATCGCCACCCGGGACCCCGAGGTCCTGGCTCCGCTCGCGAAGCGACGGCTCGTGATCTACCGCTCCGCCAACAACATCGAGCTCGGCGGAGCGCTTGCCTCCAACGAGAAGAACTTCGAGCACGCACTCCTGCGCCTCGAGCTCTTCGACTCCTCGAAGTGCCTCTGTGCGGCCTATCCCGCATTCCAGTTCTATGAACCGGAGAAGGAGGAGACCCGCGGGCATGCCCGACGGCTGGGGACCCTCCCCAACGACGGCCAGTGGCATCCCGACGAGATCGTGTTGTGCCGTGACTGCGGCACTCTGTTCCGCGTGGAGCGCGGCGAGTACCACTACCCCTGGTGGAAGTGGACCCGGCTCGCGACGGTCCCCGAGAGCCTTCTCCCGGAGTGATCACGGCATCGCGGGATGCGTTCGCCTCAGTCGATGACCTCGAACTCCATCCCCGCGTTCCGCAACCGGGCCAGCAGGTTGGGCCCCATCGCCTGAGCGGTGGTCACCGAGCCGGCCGTCTCCGGGTTGTCGTCGAATGCGAGGCAGAGCGCGGACTCGGCGAGCATCTTCGACGTCTCGCTGTAGCCGGGGTCGCCACCTGAGACTCGCGTGTGCACCTTCTCGTTGCCGGCCTCACCGATGAAGTCGACCGTGAACCAGGACTTGCGTCGCCGCTCCACCGAGGGGCCCTCCCCCTGCTTGACCTTGCCCTTGATCAGGTTGCGCACCGGCTTGACCTGCGCGGCCAGCGCGAGCGTTCCGACGCCGATCGCGCCACCGGCCGCGAACCGCAACGTCTTGGTCCCGGCATAGTGCGAATAGGTGAACTTCGGACCGTAGGACGCCAGTGCAGCGCCGCTGCGCTGGACCACCTGCGGGTCGATCGTCGGCAGCGGCAGCAGCCAGTAGCCGAGGTCCTTGTCGCGGTGCGGCTTGCCGGCCGCGGCGCGGCTGGATCGACCGACCGGCCGCTCCTCCTTCTTGCGGCGTTCGGCGAACGCGGCCTTCATCTCGCGGGCCCGCTCCATCGCACCGAGCGCGGAGTGGAAGGTGCCGCCGGAGAAGGTGGCGTTGGAGCGTACGACGCCACGCAGCGTGATCGGCTGGTCCGGGGAGAGCTGCTGCACGGTGAACCAGGCGCCGAGGTCGTGCGGGATCGAGTCGAAGCCGCAGGCATGGATGATCCGGGCACCCGATGCGACGGCGGTCTCGTGGTGGGCCAGCCACATCCGATCGACGAACTCGGGCTCGCCGGTCAGGTCGACATAGTCGGTGCCACTGGCAGCACAGGCCGCGACCAGGGGCTCCCCGAACTGCAGGTAGGGCCCGACGGTGGTGATCACGACGCTGGTGCGCTCGGCCACGCTGGTCAGTGCGGTCCGGTCGGCGGCGTCGACGACGAGGAGGTCCATCATCTCCAGGCGCGGGTCGATCGCGGCCAGCTCGTCGCGGACCTTCGAGAGCTTCGCCTTGCTGCGCCCCGCGATCGCCCACCGCAACCGCGCCGGGGCGTGCCGAGCCAGATATTGCGCGGTCAGTCCCCCGGTGAATCCGGTCGCGCCGAAGAGGACGATGTCGTAGTCGCGTGCAGCCATGCGCCCACAATGCCATCCCTGTCCTGAACGTCGGGGGCGGTCTCGACGCAGCGCCCCGGACGCCGCACCGGCGTACCGTTGTTGCCATGTGCCGCAACATCCGCCCCCTCAACAACTTCGAGCCGCCGGCCACCAACGACGAGGTGACCGCAGCGGCGCTGCAATATGTCCGCAAGGTCGCCGGGACGACCAAGCCGTCCCAGGCCAACCAGGCCGCCTTCGACGAGGCCGTCTCCGAGATCGCCCACATCACCAGGCACCTGCTCGACAACCTGGTCACCACCGCGCCGCCCAAGGACCGCGAGGTCGAGGCCATCAAGCGGAAGGCGCGGGCCGCGGTCCGCTACGCGCGGTGACTGAGGCCGTCGCGGGGGTCGACGCGGGGATCGACGCGGGCTCGCTTGACCGCTCGTCCCCGGCTGCTCCACCCGAGCTTCCGGACGCGCTGGACCTGCTGGCATCTCGACCGCTCGTCGTGCTGACCGGCGCCGGTCTCTCCACGGACTCTGGTATCCCCGACTACCGCGGGCCCGGAGCGCCGACGCGGAGGCCGATGACCTACGACGAGTTCGTCTCCGGACCGGGTGCACAGCAGCGCTACTGGGCGCGCAGCCACCTCGGCTGGGGGCTGATGGCACGCGCAGAGCCCAACGACGGGCATCGGTCACTCGCGGCGATGGAGGCTCGGGGTCGGGTCCGGTTGTTGATCACCCAGAACGTGGACGGGCTCCACGAGGAGTCGGGCTCGGCCGCGGTCGCCCTGCACGGGCGGGTTGCACAGGTCGTCTGCCTCGGATGCCGCACGACCTCGTCGCGCGCGCTGCTCCAGAACCGGCTGGAAGCACTCAACCCCGGCTACGCCGAGCGGCACCGTGACGCGGCGATCCGACCCGACGGAGACGTGGAGCTCGAGGACACCGCCGGCTTCGTCGTGCCGCCGTGCGAGCTCTGTGGCGGAGTGCTCAAGCCCGACGTCGTCTTCTTCGGCGAGAACGTGCCGGCCGAGCGGGTGCAGCGCTGCTATCACGCCGTCGAGGCTCTCGCCGACGTTGACGGCGCGCTCCTGGTCGCAGGCTCCTCGCTCGCGGTGATGTCCGGGCTCCGGTTCGTGAAGCGCGCGCACGGGCGCGGCACCCCGATCGTGATCGTCAACCGCGGGACGACCCGGGGCGACGAGCTCGCGACGTACAAGCTCGGCGTCGGTTGCAGTGAGTTCCTCACTGCCCTTGCCAGGGAGCCGACCCCCGCACAGGCACCGTTCAGAGGCGCTTGACGAAGATGTGCTCGCCGGCCTCGTTGATGATCTCGGCACTCTCGCCACCGGAGCCGATCAGGATGCCGTCATCGGTGGCCACCACGACGACCGTCTTGTCCGGCAGGGCACCGACGCGGCGCAGTGCCATCATCAGGTCCTCGTCCTTCTGCATCTCTTCCGAGATCCGGCGCACGTGGACGCGCGACTCCTCCGAGGTCGCCACGCTGGACAGCGACTCGACGCCCTCCATGAAGCCCTCGCCCAGGATCTCCTGACCGAGCTCCTCCAGGCCGGGGATCGGGTTGCCGTACGGCGACTCGGTGGGGTGGTCCAGCAACGCGAGCAGGCGACGCTCGACGTTCTCCGACATCACGTGCTCCCAGCGGCACGCCTCGGCGTGCACGAGCTCCCAGTCCAGGCCGATCACGTCGGTGAGCAGGCGCTCGGCAAGGCGGTGCTTGCGCATCACCCGGGTGGCCAGGCGCAAGCCCTCGTCGGTGAGCTCCAGGTGGCGGTCACCCTCGACGGTGAGCAGTCCGTCGCGTTCCATCCGCGCCACGGTCTGGCTCACGGTCGGTCCACTCTGGTGCAGGCGCTCGGCAATCCGGGCCCGCAACGGGACGATCCCCTCCTCCACGAGCTCGAAGATCGTGCGGAGATACATCTCAGTGGTGTCGATCAGGTCGCTCACGGCCCCCATTGTGGCTCATCGCTCCCAGCGTTGTCGCCCGGCCCTTCATGCGGAGGGACAAAGCCGCTACGGTCGATCCCGGCATCGACTGAGAAGACTGGAGCCATGGAGCACTTTCCCGCTACCGAATTCACCATCCCGTCCCGCTTCCGGGGACCCGAGCACTCCGGAAACGGTGGCTGGAGCGCCGGCGCCCTTGCCGCGCTGGTCGAGAACGACTGCCCCGAGAACCGTGCCGAGACCTGGCCGCCGATCGAGGTGACCCTGCTCCAGCCCCCGCCGCTGGACGTCCCACTGACCGTCGACGTGGACGCAGACGGCGCCACGACCGCCTCCTTCGGCGGCTCGCTGATCATGCGGGCCAGGGTCGTCGCCGAGGCCGACCCGGCGCCGGTGGAGCGCGTGCCGGCCGAGGTGGCCCGCTCTGCCGAGGCCGCCTATCCGGGGCTGAGGAACCACCCCTTCCCCACCTGCTTCGCCTGCGGCACCGGGCGCGAGCCCGAGGACGGGCTGCGGATCTTCCCCGGCCCGGTCGAGCCGGTCGAGGGCCAGGCACGGGTCGCCGCGACCTGGACTCCGCACCCGAGCGTCCGCGAGGACTGGCACGAGTACGTCGACGACCAGGGTCGCGCGTCCCTGCCGGCGACCTGGGCGGCACTGGACTGTGCCGGGGCGTGGGCGGCCGACATCGGCGACCGGATGATGGTGCTCGGGCGGATCACGGCCGCCATCGACGCGCTTCCGGTGATCGGCGAGGAGCACGTCGTCCTCGGCCTGCACCGCGGGACCGAGGGTCGCAAGTCGTTCACCTCGACCACGATCCTCGACAGCGACGAACGGGTCGTGGCACGTGCCGAGCACGTCTGGATCGCCATCGAGCCGGGGTCCTTGGGAACCGCCCGATAAATCCCTTGTGACCCCTCGCGGACCGTCGTACCTTGGTGGGACACGGGAAAGGAGGTGGTCCGAGGAATGAATTCTTTTGGGACTCGTGAGGTGGCTGTCCGCTGGCAGCTCCACTGCTGACAGGCCCCATTCCGGGCAGCTGGCGACAGTGTCGAAGCCGCCGGCAATGCACGACAGTCACCCGACCCGCAGGTGCTCCGGACATCAGTCCGCCGGAGACGGTGCGCAGGTCTCCACCAGGAGAAACCGCCACCACACCTGCGGGTCGCTCCCATTTCCGATGGTCGCGTGACCGACTGGAAGGATGGCGACATGACCGCCCAACCGATCCGCGTGTTCCTGCTCGACGACCACGAGATTGTGCGTCGCGGGCTGCGCGGGCTGCTCGAGTCCGAGGGTGACATCGTCATCGTCGGCGAGGCCCGGGCCGCCAAGGGGGCGGCCGAGGCGATCCTCGAGCTGGCCCCGGACGTCGCGGTGCTCGATGCCAGGCTCGGTGACGGCTCGGGAGTCGAGGTGTGCCGCGACGTACGCTCCGCGAACCCCGACATCAAGGCCCTGATCCTGACCAGCCACGACGACGACGAGGCGATGTATGCCGCGATCATGGCCGGTGCGGCAGGCTACGTGCTCAAGCAGATCGAGGGATCCTCGCTGATCAGCGGGATTCGGCTCGTCGCCAGCGGGCACTCGCTGATCGACTCGGCGACGGCGTTGCGGTTGCTGCAGCGGCCTGCGGACCGGGACGTCCCCGACGAGCTGAGCGCCCTGACGCCCAAGGAACAGCAGATCCTGTCCGCGATCGCCGACGGGCTGACCAACCGCCAGATCGGCCTGAAGCTGCACCTGGCCGAGAAGACCGTGAAGAACCACGTCACCAACGTGCTCGCAAAGCTGGGCGTGCAGCGCCGTACACAGGCCGTGCTCGTCGCGTCGCGACTGCGACGTCGCTGACGCGCCGATCGCCCGGCAGCCGGAGAATCGGCTGGCCGGGCGACCTCGGCACCGCTCAGACCGTGAACTGACCGACCAGACCCTTCAGCTCGGCGGCCATCCCGGACAGGTCGGTGGCGGACTGGAGCGTGTTCTGCGCGCCCTGACGGGTGTCGTCGGCGGCGCTGGCCACCTGGGTCACGTCCGAGGCGATGCCGTTGGCGCCGGTGGCGGCCTCGGTCACGCTGCGGGCGATCTCGTTGGTGGTCGCGGTCTGCTCCTCGACCGCAGAGGCGATCGAGGCCTGGATGTCGTTGATCCGCCCGATCACCTCGGAGATCTCGGCGATCGCCGAGACCGCACCCTCGGTGCCGTTCTGGATCGCGACGATCTTCTGACCGATGTCCTCGGTCGCCTTCGCGGTCTCCTTGGCCAGCTCCTTCACCTCGTTGGCGACGACAGCGAAGCCCTTGCCCGCATCACCCGCACGGGCTGCCTCGATGGTGGCGTTGAGGGCGAGCAGGTTGGTCTGCTGGGCGATCGAGGTGATCACCTTGATCACCTGGCCGATCTCGGCGCTGGACTCGCCCAGCGAGGCGACGGTCTCCTGGGCCGAGGAGGCGACCTGCACGGCGCCGGTGGCCACCGTGGCCGCGTCCGTCGCGTTCTTCGCGATCTCGCGGATGCTCGCAGTCATCTCCTCGGCGGCACTGGCCACCGTCTGGATGCTGGCCGAGACCTGGACCGACGCGCTCGACGCGCTCGCGGCGCGGTCCGAGGTGAGCGACGCACCCTGGCCCATCCCCTGCGAGAGGATGGTGAGCTGCTCGGAGGAGACCGCGAGGGTGTCCGCCGTACGCCCGATCTCGCCCATGCTGCCGCGCAGGTTGCCGAGCAGGGAGCCCAGTCCCGCTGCCAGCTGGCCGATGGCGTCCTCACCCTCGACCGGGATCGAGCGGGTCAGGTCGCCCGTCTCGGCAGCGCGGACCACCTCGAGCACCAGGTCGACCTTGCGGGAGAGCTCGGCGGCATTCTCGCGATCCGAGGTCTCCTTCTCGATGCGCGCCAGCGCCTGGGAGACCAGGCGCCCCACGTTGCGCAGCGCGTCGAGGCGCTGCTCGGACGGGTCCAACGTCTCGGTCGAGAAGAAGTCCATCGTGCCGATGACCTCATCGGCCACGGTGATCGGGAAGCAGATCCCCGACTTGACACCGACCCGCTGGGCAACGGGCGCCCGCACGCAGTCCGTCATCTCGCCGATGTCGCGGGTGAAGACGAGGTCGCGCTGTGCCCAGACCCGTCCCGAGAGCCCGATGCCCGGGGCGAAGGACGCCTCCAGCGTGACCTTGCGGAACTCGGGGCCGGCGTCGCCGGACTCCGCCTCGAAGCGCAGGACCTGGCTGGCCGGGTCGATGCGCCAGAAGGAGCCGTAGACCCAGCCGAACTCGTTGCGCACGGTGTCGAGGGCGACCTGGATGGCACCCTCGACCGTGGTGGAGGTGGCCATCTCGATCAGCACCTTGTTGACCGCTGCCGTGTCCGTGGAGGCCGCCAACCGTTCCTTCTGCGCCTGGACCCGGTCGGTGATCGCGATCCACGACACCATCGCGCCGTTGAACACGCCGCCGTCCTGGACCTCGCTGATGGTGAGGTCGATGACCTCGTCCGCGACCTCCAGCTGCGCCGTGTAGGGAAGCTGCGAGGGGTCCTCCCAGAAGGAGGAGAGCTTGTCCGGGTCCTCACCGAGCAGCGCGAAGAACGGCGTCACGTCCGAACCGATGAGGTCGTCGACCGCCACCGGCAAGAAGACCTCCAGCGGGCGCAGCTTCTCCACCGCCTTGTCGTTGGCATAGCGGATCCGCTTGTCCACGTCGACCAGGAAGACCCGGGCCGCGAGGCCGTCGAGGACCGAGCGGACCTGGCCGAACGGGTCGATCTGCTCGACACTGCCGCGATCCCCGTCGCCGGGGCCCTTGGCGTGGTGCCCGTTCAGGCTGGGGGCGATCTCGAGGTCGGTCATGGTGTGCCTCCGGTGGCATCAGGCGCAGTGGGTACGTCGACTGCGCGGTCGGGGTCGAGGACGAGCAGGATGGAGTCGGGCAGGGAGAGCACGCCACGGACGGCACCCTGGATCGTGAGTGGAACGGTGCTGGGGACTGGTTCGAGCCGGTGCTCGCTGGTGTCGATGACGTCGCCGATGTCGTCGACGAGGAGGCTGACCACCTCTCCGCGGTTGCGGACGATGACGTTCATCGGACGTTCGTCTGCCGCCCGGGCCGGGAGCCCGAGGCGCAGCCTGAGGTCGAGAGCGATCACGATCTGGCCGCGCAGGTTGATCAGGCCACGGACCGCCTCGGGTGAGCGCGGCACCGGGGTCATCTCCTGGTGGCGCAACACCTCCTGGACGTCCTCCACGGCGACCCCGAAGTCGAGGCCGGCGACGCGGAAGGTGCAGTGCAGCGAACTGGTGGATGTCGTGCTCATCAGGCCCCCACCCCGATCCGGTTGATCACGGCGGACAGGTCGACCAGATCGGTGACCCGCTCCTGGACGACCGCCGAGCCGAACACGCCGGGGCGTCGCCCGACGTCGCTGCGGGTCACCGTCGTCTCGACGACGTCGAGCACCCGGTCGATCACGATGCCGACACGGTGCGGACTGGCGGGGTCACCGAACTCGTGCACGACCACGTTGAGCCGGCTCGGCTCCCCCGGCGTCTCGGGCAGCCCGATCGTCGAGGCCAGGCGGATCAGGGGCAGGATCCCGTCGCGATACTGCACGACCTCCTCGAGTCCGGAGGGTTCCACCTGTGCGGCGTCGAACTCCTCCAGGCGGGAGACCTCCACGATGGGAACCGCGGCCCGGCGACCGGACGAGATCTCCATGACCAGCAGGGCCGTGGTGTCGTCGGTGGCGGTCTGTGTGGCCACCACTGCGGTGGGTACGGCGGTGAGGTTGCGGTCCCGGGCCAGGCCGGGGACGTCGAGGATCAACGACACCCGGCCGTCGCCCATGATGGTGGCGCCGGCATACATCCCCAGGCTCTTGAGCTGTCGCCCGATCGGCTTGACGACGATCTCCTGGGTGTCGTGCACGTCGTCGACGCAGAGCCCGAAACGGATGTCGTCGGCCTGCACCACGATCACGGTCAGCGCGTCGCTCTGCGCCTGCTCCTCCCCGAGCACCACGCCCAGGGAGACCAGTGGGAGCAGGTGTCCGCGCAGGCGCAGGACCGGTGCACCGGCCAGGTGCTCGATGTCGCGGGTCAGTGCCTCGCCCTCGATCTTCACCAGCTCGACGAGGTTGGCCTGCGGGATCGCATAGCGTTCGTCGGCCTGGGCCACGATCAGTGCGGGGATGATCGCCAGGGTGAGCGGGATCCGCACCCGCACCGTGGTTCCCTCACCCTTGCGGGTGGTGATGTCGACAGTGCCGCCGATGCGCTCGATGTTGGTGCGTACGACGTCCATGCCGACCCCACGCCCGGAGACGTTGGTGACTGCCTCGGCGGTGGAGAAGCCGGCGTGGAAGACCAGGTTCACGATCTCGCGGGGGTCCATCCGGGCGGCGGCCTCATGGGTGATCACCCCACGGCGTACGGCAGCCTCGGCGATCTTCACGGGATCGATGCCGCGGCCGTCGTCGGAGATCTCCACGACCACCTGGCCGCTCTCGTGGCTGGCCTTCAGGTGCAGGTTGCCCTTGGCCGGCTTGCCCTGCGCGATGCGTTCGGCCGGGGTCTGGATGCCGTGGTCGAGGGCATTGCGGACCAGGTGCGTCAGTGGGTCGCGGAGGGCTTCGAGCAGCGAGCGGTCGAGCTCGGTGTCGTGGCCCTGCATGTCGAGGTCGACCTCGCGGCCGAGCTGGTTGGCCAGGTCGCGCACGATCCTCGGCATCTTCGACCAGACCTGCCCGATCGGCTGCATGCGGGTGGCCATGATGCCCTCCTGCAGCTCGCTGGCGACCAGGTCGAGGCGCTGTGCGGCACGCAGCAGCTCGACGTCCTCGCGGCCCTCGGTGCGTTGCAGGATCTGGTTGCGGGTGAGCACGAGTTCGCCCACGAGCTGGACGAGGTCGTCGAGCAGATCGACGTCGACCCGGACCGAGCTGTCGGCGACGCCGCGGCGAGGCTCGTCGTCGGGCGTCTCGTTGGCTGGGGCGGTTGGCTGTACAGGCACCGCGGGCGCGTCGGACTGCGCGGGTTCGGTGAGCACAGCTGGCTCGATGGGCGCAACAGGCGCGGCGACCTGGGCGGGAGCTGCAGACGCGGGGGCCTGAGCCGGCTCGGCTGGTGCTTCCATCGCTGCGGTGAGGGCATCCATCACGCTGACGATGTCGACCGTGGTGTCTGCGTCACCGCCGGTCTCCTCGATCACTGCCAGGAGCGCACGGACGGCGTCGACCATCACCAGCAGGGTGCCGGTCAGCTCCCGGGTCAGCAACATCTCCCCGTCGCGCAACTTGGACAGCAGGTTCTCGCCGACGTGGGTCAGCTGCTCGAGTCGACCGAGCGCGAGGAAGCCGCTGGTTCCCTTGATCGTGTGGATCGTGCGGAAGATGCTCGAGAGCAGGTCCCGCGATCCGGGGTCCTGCTCGAGTGCGACCAGGTCACGGTCGAGCTGGTCGAGGTTCTCGTGGCTCTCCACGAGGAACTCGGCGATGATCTCGGCGTCGTCGTCCATGGTGCTCCCTCCCTTCCCTCAACCGCGTCAATCGGCAGTTGGGGCAGGGAGTTGAGCGATTCTTCAAGGGCTCACGTCGCCCGGGCGATGGGGCGAGCAGGAAGTTCGCTGGTTCAGCGCGACGTGCGCAGGGCCTTCGCCAAGGACGCGACTGCAGCCTCGCTCGGCGAGGCGGCCTCGCGGTTGCTCGACTCGAGCTGGGCGATCAGCTCGGCCCGCTGCACCGCAACGCTCCGTGGCGCGTCGATGCCGACACGGACGACGTCACCGCGGACCTCGAGGATCGTGATCACGACGTCGTCACCGACGAGGACGGACTCCCCCGCCTTGCGACTCAGCACCAGCATGAGCACACGTTAACGGTTCACCCGCCCCGGTGCAGGGAACGGGGTCGCCCCGGCGCTGCGGCGGTGTTCGGTTCAGACGACGAGCGGAGCAGCGAGCGCGTGCCGGGAGTCGTCGAGGATCACCTGTGCCGCGCGGCGGTTGGTGGTGTTCACGACGATGGGTGCGACCAGGTTCGCGGTGGTCGAGGCGAGCGACTCGCCCGGCTTGAGCACCAGCAGGACCAGCGCCTCCTCGGCACTGGTCAGGCCGAGCAGGTTCACGTCCTCGTCGCCGAGGACCGGCTCGTAGTCATCGAAGAACTGGCCCGGCGTGATGACCAGGAAGCGCAGGTCCTCGTGGTCCAGGGACCGCAGCTCGCAGAGCGTCCCATCATCATCGAGACGAACCAGGGCGAAACGTTGGTCACCGTCGAACCCGGGCATCGGGCGAACCAGGTCGATGACGGGGATCTCCTGCACGTCTGCTCCGTTCTTCTGGTGCCACCGATTTCCCACTCGAGGAGCGGCTGGGTGCGTGGCCGTCATCATCGCAGATAGTCCATCAGCGACGTGGACAGGACGCGGGCCGACGAGGCGAGCGATGCCTGATAGGCAACATCGGCCAGTTTGACGTCGATCGCGGTCTTCACCAGGTCGACGTCCTCCAGGTCCGAGAGCCGGGCGGTCAGGGTGAGCTCGGTGTCGACCGAGGAAGCAAGCACGTCGTCGAGTCGTTTCTGACGGATTCCCACGTCGACCTGGGTGTTGGTCAGGTCGGTCATTCGACCGGCCAAGATGTCGATGCCGGCTCTGATCTCGTCACCGTCGCCCGCGCGGAGTGCGCTCGAGAGCGCTGCCAGGTCGTCGAAGAGCGAGTCGCCGGCCGTGCCGAACACCGCGAGCCCGTCGACGTCCACACGCACCGAGACCCCGTCGGCCACGGTCCGGTTCACCGCAGCGGGGGTGCCGATGTAGGTGCCGTCCGCATCGTAGGCCTTCGACCCCGCGGTCACGCCGCCGAAGACCGGGCGACCCAGGTAGTCGGTGTTCGCCTGGGTGATCAGGCTCTCCCGGATCTGGTCGACCTCGACCGCCAGGGCCTCTCGGCTGGCCGGGCTCATCGCCCCCTCGTTGGCGCCGGTCAGGGCCAGCTCGCGGGCACGACGTACCTGCGAGGTCATCGAGGCGAGTGTGGTGTCGAGCTGGCCCAGCCAACCGATGCCGTCCTGGGCGTTGGCAGCGAACTGCTTGTTCGCCGCGGCCTCCGCTCGCACGCGCATCGCTTCGATGGTGTCCGTCGGCGAGTCGGACGGCCGGTTCAGCCTGCGTCCCGACGCGAGCTGCTCCTGCAGCTTCGCAGCGCGCGAGGAGTTCGTCTCGATGGCCGTCAGCGACTGGCGCACCATCATGTTCTGGGTCACGCGTCCCAGGGCCATCAGCGCACCAGTCCTGTCCGGTTGATCAGAGTGTCGAGCACGGAGTCCATCACGGTCATCACCCGCGAGGCGGCCTCATAGGAGCGCTGCGCGCTGACCAGGTTGACCATCTCCTCGTCGATGCTGACGCCCGAGAGGGACTCACGGCTGTTGTCGACCTGCTTGGTGAGGACCTGCTGGTTCGCGGCGAGACGGTGCACGGAGGCGACCTCGGTGCCGAACACCGCGACCAGGCGCTGGTAGGACCCCTCGACGCCCGACGAGGTCGAGAGCAGGTCTGCGTTGCTGCCGTCCAGGCCGCCACCGGCAATCGCGGAGGCGGCGACACCCTTGCCGTCACTCAGCGCGACCTGCAGGCTCGCGACGACGTCGGGCGGGGTGTAGGAGAAGAGCGCCTGCCCGGGATTGCCCTCGAGGTCGAAACCGGCCTGGTGGGCCGCGTTCATCTCGTCGGCGAAGTCCTGGGCGACCGCGTCGAGCCCGGCCCGATAGGACGGCAGGGTCGTGGTCAGCAGCTCCGCGATGGCACCGACCTCGCCGCTGATGCCCGCCGGGAGCATGGTCGTGCCCGACGACGTGGTGATGGCCAGGGCGACTGCTCCCCCGCCTGATCCGTCCGGGTTCACGCCGGCGGTGAGCTCGAGCGTGCCCGCCTTGTTGCCGGCGACGAGGCTGACGCCGTTGAGGGCGACATCCATCCCGCCATCGGCGCGGACCGTGCCGCTGGCGCCGGTCATCTCGGAGAGCTTGAGGGTGAGTGAGTCGCGCTGGTCGAGCAGTGTCCCGGCATCGATGCCGTTGCCCTGCGCCTCGGCGATGCTCTGATTCGTGCGAGCCAGGTCCGCGGCCAGGATGTTGACCTCCCGGACGTTGACGAGGAGTTGGGAGCGGAGTCCCTCCTCCTCGGTGACCACGTTGCGGTGCTGCACCGCGAAGGCGTCGACGAGGGTCTCGGCGGCGACCAAGACCTGGCTGCGCGCTGCCTCGTTGCCAGGGTTGTTCGAGAGGTTCTGCCACGACGAGCGATAGCTGGCCAGTGCAGCCGACACTCCCGCCGTCCCGGGCTCACCGATGCCGGCCTCGACCCGGTCCAGGACGACGCCACGGGTGTCGAGGAAGGCCTGGGTGCCGTGCTCCTTGCGTGCGCGCACGTCGAGGAACTGGTTGGCCAGGCGGTCGATGCCTGCCACGGTGACGCCGTCACCGACACCGTTGCCTCGGGACCAGAGGCCCGCGACGTCCTGGGTGGAGGAGGAAGCGCCGACGACCCGGCGACGTACATAGCCGTCAGTGCCGACGTTGGCCAGGTTGTTGCTGGCCACGTCCATCGCGACCTGGCTGTAGCGCAACCCGCTCAGTGCGGTGTTGAAGGAGGCCATGCTGCCGACCATGGGTCACAGGCTCCTGTCGACGATCGCGCTCCGCTGCGGGGCCGAGACCTTCGAGCCGTCCGGCGTGTAGCCATCTACACCGTCGGCCTCAAGCGCCATCATCGCCTCGCGGGCGGCGCGATAGCCCGAGGTGATCAGCTCGCGGTTCGTCGCCGACAGGGCCGCGATGTCACGGGTGACGGCCGCGAAGGCGTCACGGTGTTCGAGGAAGATCGTGCGCCACGGGTCCTCGACGGCCTCGGCCAGTGCACGAAGGCTGGTGTTGTGCTCAAGGCCGACGCTCGCCGCCACCTCGTCGGAGGCGACCGCGCGCAGCAGCTCGGTCTGCCGGATCGTGATGACGACCTGCTCGACGTCGTTCGCCGCCTGCAGCAGCCAGCGCGTCTTGCCGGAGGCCAGGACCAGTTGCTCGACCTCGAGGCGATAGAGCAAGGACTCGAGCAGGTTGCGCTCGCGCCACAGGATCGCGGACAGGTTCTCCATGCTCATCACTGGCTCCTCTCGCCGCTGGGGATGGTCTGACCCGTTGCTGATCCATCGGCCGGCGGTGGTCTGCCCTGAGAAGTTCGGGTGAACCGGTTGGATCGGGTCATGCCCACTAGGTCCGATCGGCCGACCGGGTGGGTGGTGTCGACCGGGACGAAGGTCCCGACCTCTTCTCCGACCGGCCAGAACCAAACGATTCCTCTTCATTCCGCTGCACGGGCAGGTGATGGTTGTCGCCATGAGCACCACGCCCGCGTCTCGGGTCTTGCCGGACGATCTCATCACCTCGAACATCGCCCTGGTCGGCCACATCGTCCGGGAGACGATGGGCCGTGTGCCCTCGCACGTCGACCGGGACGACCTGACCTCGGCCGGACTCACCGCCCTCGTCCAGGCCGGTCAGGCCTTCGAGGCCGAGCGCGGCGTGCCGTTCGCACGTTATGCCGCCACCCGCATCCGCGGCGCCATCCTCGACGAGCTGCGCAGCGTGGACTGGGCATCCAGGTCCGTACGTCGTCGCGCGCGCACCATCGAGGAGGCCCGGAACCGCTTGGCTGCCGACCTCGGCCGGATCCCCAGCAACGATGAGGTTGCCTCGCTCCTGGGTGTCGACCTGAGCGAGGTCATCGGGAACGACGATGACTTGAACCGGGCCACCGTGCTCTCGTTGCAGGCCGGGTCCGAGTCGGTGCTCGAGGAGCTGATCACGAGCCATGAGCCTGACCCCGCTGCCGAGGTCGAGCACCGTGAGCGGTTGACCTACCTGATCGAGGCCGTCACCGAGCTGCCCGAGCGACTGCGCGTCGTCGTGGAGGACTACTTCCTGGCCGAGCGCCCGATGGCCGAGATCGCCGCCGAGTTGAACGTCTCGGAGTCACGGGTCTCGCAGTTGCGTGCCGAGGCGTTGGTCCTGCTGCGCGACGCCATCAACACGCAGCTCGACCCCGAACTGGTCAGGCCGCACTCCCGTCCCGGCGGTTGCGCGGACCGTCGACGCGAGGTCTATTTCTCCGCCGTCGCGGAGCGCCACGCCGCCTCGATGGGCCGCGCGGCGCCGGCCACGCGGTCCTTCAACGCGACCGCCTGAGCCTGATCCGAAGATTCTTTTCCCGGATCCCTCAAGTCGGATCCGGCTCGGCCGAAGGAAACCTCGCAGAGCCCAAGGATGGGCGAAGCGAAAGCGACTCAATCCAGGAGGGAACCCATCATGAGTCTTCGTATCAACCAGAACATCGACGCCTTCAACTCCTACCGCAACCTGTCGGTCACGCAGGGTCAGATGAGCAAGTCGCTGGAGAAGCTCTCCAGCGGCTTCCGCATCAACCGTGCCGCCGACGACGCTGCCGGTCTGGCCATCTCGGAGGGCCTGCGCTCGCAGGTCGGTGGCCTCAAGGTCGCCAGCCGGAACGCACAGGACGGCATCTCGGTCGTTCAGACCACCGAAGGCGCGCTCACCGAGACCCACGCGATCCTGCAGCGTCTCCGTGACCTGGCCGTTCAGGGCGCCAACGACAGCAACAACACCGACGCCCGCGCCAACATCAAGACCGAGGCGGACAGCCTCGTCTCCGAGCTCGACCGGATCGGCAAGTCGACCAACTTCAACGGCACGAAGCTGCTCGACGGTTCCACCACCACCCTGAACTTCCAGGTCGGCGCGGACGGCGACGAGAACAGCCAGATCTCGGTGAACCTGTCCGGTGCCAACGTCAAGGCGATCAGCCAGACGCTGTCCGGTGGCGACCTGACCACGACGGGTACGTCGTTCGCGATCGCCGATGTCGCGGCTGTTGGCGGAGCGATGAGCTTCACGACGACCAACGGTGGCGTCAGCAAGACCGTCACCACCGGAGACATCGGCGCGGCTGGCAGCTTCGACTCGGTGGAGAAGGTGGCCGACGCACTGCGCAAGGACGCCGCCTTCGCCGACAACTTCACCGTCTCGGTGACGAAGGACGCCAACGGCGCAGGCACCGGCCTCGTGGTGACCGCGCTCGACGGTGGCACCTTGACCACGGCCACCAACGCCACTGCGGGTACCGGGCTCGACGCCGGCGTCGAGGGCACTGCGGTGACCGGTGGCATCAAGTTCGACACCGCGGCAAACGCCCAGGCGTCCATCAAGGTGATCGATGAGCAGATCGGCGCCATCTCCACCGCTCGCGCCGGCCTCGGTGCCATGCAGAACCGGTTCGAGCACACCATCAACAACCTCAACGTGGCCGTCGAGAACCTGTCGGCCTCCGAGAGCCGGATCCGCGACACCGACATGGCGTCCGAGATGATGAACTTCACTCGGGCCCAGATCCTGTCGCAGGCCGGCACCGCCATGCTCGCCCAGGCCAACCAGGCCCCGCAGGGCGTGCTCTCCCTGCTCCGCTGATCCCAGTAGGGCGGGAGGACGGCGCGCCTGATCACCCCTGACGGACGCGCCGTCCGGCTTCGGCCGAACCCACCACCCTTCGACGAGGGGCGAGCCTCTCGCTCCTCGTCGAAGGTCTTTTCACGGACTCGAACAGCACTGCACCGACCGGGAGGTCATGATGGCCACGAGCAGCATCAGCGGCTTGGCGAGCGGTCTCGACACCGCCGGCATCATCGACCAGCTCATGCAGCTGGAGGCGATCAGCCAGAGAAAGCTGGTCAACCGCCTCAACTCCGAGCAGAGCGCGCTCACCAGCCTGCAGTCGCTCAATGGCACCACGGCAAGCCTGGCCACCAAGGCCGCGGCACTGAAGGACCCCAGCAACTGGGCACCGCTCAAGGCCAAGAGCTCGGAGAGCTCGATCACCGTCAGCGCAGGCTCAGGCGCCCAGCAGAGCGCCTTCTCCTTGACGGTCGACCAGGTCGCCACCCGCCACCGGATGCAGTCCACCGCAGCTGGCGCGCTCGATGGCGTCGTGGTCACCGGCGGTACGACGATCAACCTCACCGTCGGCGGTGAGGTCCGCGAGCTCGAGACCGACGACGGCACACTCGCCGGCGTCGTCCGCGCACTCAATGCCTCCGGCACCGGCGTCACCGCCACCACCGTCAAGCTCGACGACGGCACCCACAAGCTCCTCGTCCAGAGCATCGAGACGGGAGTCGCGGAGCAGTTCACCCTGACCAACTCCGACGGCACCGACGTCTTCCCGGGCGCTGTGGTCACCGCGGCCCAGGACGCAGCGATCCGCATCGAGGGCAACACGGTCCACTCCTCGACCAACACGTTCACCGATGTGGTTCCCGGCCTGACGATCTCGGTCTCGGCCGACTCGGTCGGCAAGACCAGCCAGGTCTCGGTCGAGAACGACGGGACCGCTGCCGCTTCGTCGGTGAAGGCGTTGGTCGACCAGCTCAACTCGTTGGTCGGCACGATCAGCTCGGCATCGTCGTACAGCGCCGCGACCAAGACCAACGGACCCCTCGCCGGCATCTCGTCGGTCCGGAGCCTGGCCACGGACCTCCAGCAGTCCGTCTATCCGGCGAGCAACACCTCGATGGCACCCTTCGGTCTCCAGACCGACCGCTACGGGAAGCTGGTCTTCGACGAGGCGAAGTTCAAGGAGGCCCTGGCCGCCGACCCGGCCGCCGTGGCAGCGGCCTTCACCGGACCGACCGGCTTCGCAGCGCGCGTGGAACACGTCGCCAAGACCGCCAGCGACAGCACCACCGGCACCCTCACCTCGGCGATCACCGGTCGCAACAGCTCGATCTCCACCCTCCAAAAGGGCATCGAGGCGTGGGACGCCCGCCTCGAGCTGCGCCGCACGTCCCTGGAACGGCAGTACACCGCGCTCGAGGTCGCTCTCTCCTCCATGAACAGTCAATCGACCTGGCTCGCCGGCCAGATCTCCACACTTCCCAGCTCGAACAGCTGAAGGAGCCTGCCATGAACCCCAACGCCCGCAACGCCTATCTGGCGTCCTCGGTGACCACAGCCAGTCCCGCCCGGCTCCTGGTCATGCTCTGCGAGCGACTCGTGCTCGACATCGAGCGCGGTCTCCAGGCTCAGCAGGCGGCCGACTTCGCCGGCGCGCACACCCAGCTGATCCATGCCCAGGACATCCTCACCGAGCTGACGACCAGCCTGCGCCCCGACGTGTGGGAGGGAGCCGCCAGCCTGACCGCCCTCTATGACCACATGTCCCGCCAGCTGGTGCACGCCAACATCCACCGCGACGCCTCCGCAACCGAGCACTGCCTGGGCCTGGCCCGCCAGCTCTGCAACACCTGGCGCGAGGCAGCACTCGCGGCGGTGGCCAGCTGATGACTGCACAACACGCCCACGCGTCGGGGACCTCCCTGGCGGCCCTTGTTCAGCCTCAGCGACCGCACTCGAACCACGACGTCTGGGCGGCTGCGCTCGATGAGCTCGAGCAGGCCGTGGAGCGGATCGTGGCGTGGCTCGCCAGCGATGATCTCTCCGACGGGATGGAGGCGATCATCCTGGCCACCAGCACCTGGTCGGTACCCGACCTGCCCGGCCAGATCCCCACTGCACTCGTCCCCCGCGCACAGTCGATCGCGGTGCGGCAGGGCGTCGTACGCCGTGAGCTCGCCGAACATGTCAGCACCAACCGGGGGCACGCACGGCTCACCCGTCAGGTCGACGCGGCCACCGCGCGGCCGGTCGCTCCGGCCTATCTGGACCTGCGGGTCTGACCGCCCCCGCCTGGGAATCCTTGGCACCGATCCCGCGCTCCCGTCCGTGAGACTTTCCTGGTTTCCGTGTCCACATTGCGGGGTCTGGGGCCTGTTCCGGGGTCTGGTTGTCAGTGATCCCTGATTGAGTTCTCGGTATGAAGAACACGGCAAGCACTGCGACGTTCGGGGTCGAGGACCTCGACGGTGCTGCGCTGTGTTCAGAGGTCTCCGGGCTCTCGCGAGACGCCCTCGCAATCGCGGCACGGCGCTACGCGGTGGCCCACCAGTGGTGCATCACCCACCCGCTCCTCGATGACGGCGACGCTGCCACGTTCGGTGACGTCAGGCTGCCGGGCCTGTCCGGATGCGACTCCCGCGTCGGCGGCGAAGGAACACCCGGTGTAGCGGTCTTCGCCGTCGAGGCCTACGCCGCCACCGCAGGCCTGTCCACCGGAACCGCGGCACAGATCCTCTCCGACGCCCTCGACCTACAGCACCGCCTGCCACGCACCTGGGCCCGAGTCGTGGCACTGGAGCTGCCGGTCTGGACCGCGGCCCAGATCGCCCGCGACACCACCCGGCTCTCCCACAACTGCGTCAACTGGATCGACCAGCAACTCGACGGGCGGGGTTACCGGCCCAAGGCCGTGGACGAGACCATCCGCCAAGCCATCGCCACCTTCCACCCCGAACTGGTCAAGAAGCCCGAGACCGGCAAGGACGACTGGGACGTGCGCGTGAACCACGACGCCGGCTACGCGCCCGGCACCTCACGACTGGACGCGATCGGGGACAGCCTCGACCTGGAAAAATTCCACCAGCTGATCAACGACGAAGCCACCACCCTCGGTCGCCTGGGTGACCCCGACACCCACGCCCAACGCAAAGCCAAAGCACTCGGCGTCATCGCCGACCGGCACGCCACCTGCCAAGACACCCTCGACCTCACCAGCAGCGACTCGGACGCCCCGGCCGGACGACGATCGGGTCCGATGACTCCCGAGGACTGCCCGGCCGACTACACCAAGGACGCGGTCCTCGACGCGATGGCCACAGCCCGAGCCGCAAGCGAGGCAGGGGCTGGCCCTGGCGACACCAGCGGCCCCACCCTGGCCGACGTGCTCGCTGACGCACGAGCCACCGCAGAAGCCGAGTACGACGCAGCGAACGCAGCCCGCGCCGCCGCAGTCGCGGCCGGGTTCGGCGACCCGATCCACCCCACCACCGGCGAACCGGTCCCCGCGACCCGGTCCTACGTCGCCGCCAAGCTCTACCTGCACTTCACCCTCGCCGACATCATCCGCACCCTGCGCGGCGACCTCGACCCCAACACGAAGGTGGTCGACGCCGGCAGACTCCGAGCCCAGCTCCTGAGCCTGGTCCAGGACTGGCTGTCCCGGCTCGGATCGAACGCCCGGATCACGCCAGTGATCGACCTCAATCAGCACTGGGCCGTCGACCAGCACGACCCACCCGACCCGATGCGCGAACAGGTCCAACTCCGCGACCAGCACTGCGTGTTCCCCTACTGCACCATCCCCGCGACCCGCACCGACCTGGACCACATCAAGGCCTACGACCCCCACGGCCCACCAGGTCAGACCAACCCCGACAACCTCGCCTGCCTGTGCCGAGGCCATCACCGGATGAAAACCTTCACCGGCTGGACCTACCACCGCGAACCCGACGGGTCCTACCTGTGGACCGACCCCTATCAACAGCGATGGCGCGTCACGCCCGGACAAGGCACCACCCCACTCGATCCGCCGGACGAGCACGCCGCCAACCTGGCGGCGTGAACCGCTCCAAGCACCCGCACCCGGCACACCAGCAGCGTGACTCGGCCCCGCGGTGCGCTCAGCATCGAGAGTGACGGGCCTCCGCAGACGCACGCCGATAGTGGAGGACGTGCTCAGGTTCAGGTCACGTGCTCAGGTCACGTGCTCAGGTCACGTGCTGAGCCGGACGAGACGCCGAGCGATCTGATCAAGCGGGACCGTCTCGTGGGCCAGGCCTGCCTCGGCCACTGCGCCCGGCATCCCCCAGACCACCGAGCTCGGCTCATCCTGGACGACGATGGTCGCCCCCCGGCACGCGAGCTCGCCCGCGCCGACGAGCCCGTCCTGGCCCATCCCGGTCAAGACACAGGCGAGCACGTTGCCACCGAAGACCGAGAGCGCGGAACGGAAGAGCGCGTCGACCGCCGGGCGGCAGAAGTTCTCCGGCTCCGACTGGTCGAGGAACACGTCGACGCGCGTGGGTCCGCGGCGCAGCTTCAGGTGGAAGTCCCCCGGCGCCAGGAGCGCGAGGCCGGGTCGCCACTCGTCGCCGTCGACGGCTTCGCGCACTTCCAGGCCGGAGACCTTGTTCAACCGTTCGGCCAGCATCCGGGTGAAGATCGGTGGCATGTGCTGCACCACCGCGATCGGGACCGGGAAGTCGGAATCAAGGTCGGCAAAGATCCTGGCCAGCGCATCCGGACCGCCGGTGGAGCAGCCGATCACGACAGCTTCGATGCCCAGGCTGGGCGCGGCCAGCTCCTGGCTGCGAGCAGCGATTCCGTGACCGGGGGCAACCGGCTCCTGACCCCGAACGTCCGGCGCCTGGATCCGGCTGGCGGGGACTGCCGCAGCGATAAGGCGTACTCCGGCAAGTGCCTTGATCCTCGGAACCAGCTGCTCGCGCACCGTCGCCACTGCCTCACTCACCCCGCCACCGCTCGCCGACGGCTTGGTCAGGTAGTCGGCGGCTCCCAGCGACAACGCCTCGAGAGTCTGGCGCGCACCTCGCTCGGTCAACGTCGAGAACATGATCACGGCCTGGCGTGGATGCCGTTCGCGGATGATCCGCAAGGCACCCAAGCCATCCAGCTCGGGCATCTCGATGTCGAGCGTCACGACGTCGGGCAACAGCTCGTCGGTCTTGGCGATCGCATCGAGACCGTTGACGGCGACGCCGACCACCTCGATGCCGGGATCCCCGGTGAGCGCCGTGGTGACCAACCGGCGCACCAGTGCTGAATCGTCCACCACCAGAACCCTGATCACCTGGTCCTCATCGGCAGCGCCCACCTCACACTGAGGGGGATCTGGGAAAACCTCATGATCCGCGCCCCGCGGACGATGTGTGGATCGTGCCCATCTCCAGCTCGAGCTTCGCCCAGATCGCAGCGTTGACCCGCCGCGAAACGGCGATGCTCTATGAACCCGGCAAGGAATATCTTGTCGAGGCGCGACTCCTCCCGCTCGCCCGCGCGGCGGGCTGCGCCGACGTCGACGCCTATGTCTCCCTGGTGCTCCGCGACCCGGCCCACCAGCAGGACGCCATCGACGCGCTCACCATCAACGAGACGTCGTGGTTCCGCGACAACGCCCCCTACCAGGCCTTCACCGACACGATGTTGCCCGCGCTGCTCGCCGCACGCGCACACACCCGCCACCTGAGGATCTGGTCCGCCGCCTGCTCGAGTGGCCAGGAGGCCTACAGCCTCGCCATGCTGCTGGACCAGCACCTGCCGAGCGGCTGGACGGCGCAGATCACCGCGACCGACATCTCCACCGCAATGCTCGAGCGAGTCCGCACCGGAAGGTACGGCATGGTCGAGATGAACCGCGGCCTGCCCGCCACCCTGCTGGTCAAGCACTTCACCCGGGTCGGCTCCGAGTGGGAGATCGCCGAGAACCTGCGCAACATGGTCGAGGTCAGGCACCTGAACCTCGCCGCGCCGTTCCCCGTCCTGCCGAGCTTCGACATCGTCTTCCTGCGCAACGTGCTGATCTACTTCGACCTCGACAGCAAGCGCGACATCCTGTCCCGGATGCACCAGGTCACCGCCCCGGACGGCTATCTGCTGCTCGGCTCCACGGAGACCACCTTGGACATGGAGACGCACTGGGAGCGCGAGAGCGCCGGTCGGGTTCAGCTGCACCGACCCTCCGGCCACGCGCCAGCCGGCGCATCCACTTACCGTGTGGCTGCTGCACCTCGGCCACAACAGACCGTCCTGACAGGGGCCTGAGCATGCATGCGCTGATCATTGACGACTCCCGCACCATGCGGATCATCCTGAACCGGATCCTCACCGGTCTCGGCTTCAGCACCGCCGAGGCCGGCAACGGCCAGGAGGCGCTCGACGCGATCGCGCATGGGCCGGTGCCCGACCTGTGCCTGATCGACTGGAACATGCCGGTGATGGACGGCTACACGTTCGTCACCCGCGTCCGCGCCAACGCCGAGCATCGCAACATCACCCTGATGATGGTGACCACCGAGAGCTCGCACGGGCACCTGGTCAAGGCTCTCGCGGCAGGCGCCCATGAATATGTGATCAAGCCGTTCACGGCAGAGGCGATCACCGAGAAGCTCGAGCTGCTCGGCCTGGTGCGCAACGGGGCCCTGGCATGACCACCAGCACGAGCGACGGCCCAGCCATGCACCCAGTCATCCACCCGGTCATGCACCCAGCCATGCACCCAGCCATGCACCCAACCACGCACCCGGCCATCCACGTCGCGCCCGGTGCGGGTGACGTGATGGCGATGGTCAACGAGGTCTGGTCGACGTTCGTCGACGCCGCGCCGCTGTTTCCCACCTCACCCATCGAGGCCGACCGGTCCCGGTCCGCCCAGGTGCGGGTCACCGGCGCCTGGTCGGGGATGGTCACCCTCGAGGTCTCCGAGGTCGCCGCCCGGGCGGTCACCCGGCACATGCTGGCGATGAGCGAGATCACCCCCGAGGACGTCACGGACGCGATCGGCGAGCTGGTCAACATGATCGGCGGCAATGTGAAGAGCCTGATGCCCGAGCCGAGCATCCTGTCCCTGCCAATGGTCGCGGCCGGACACATCGCGGTTCCCAGCGAAGCCACCGAGGTCACCCGCCTCGACCTGCTCTGGCACGACGAACCCCTCATCCTGCGCATCCACTCCCTCGAGAACGACACCAGGAGCACCCCGTGAAGATCCTCATCGCCGACGACAGCCGGGTGATGCGGCAGATCGTGATCCGCACCCTGCGCCAGGCCGGCCACGGCGGGCACGAGATCGTCGAGGCCGAGAACGGCGCCGACGCATTCAGCAAGATCGCCGAGACCTCGCCCGACCTCGTCCTGTCGGACTGGAACATGCCAGAGATGAACGGCATCGACCTGCTCGCGCAGCTGCGCGCCTCGGGTTCCCCGGTCCCGTTCGGCTTCGTCACCTCGGAGGGCTCTGCCGAGATGCGCCAACGCGCCGAGTCCGGCGGCGCCCTGTTCCTGATCGCCAAGCCGTTCACGCCCGAGGCCTTCGACGAGGCCCTGCGCAGCACCGGGCTGGTCTGATGAGCACGCACCTGCCCGCACCAATCCAGGTCCGCGAGCTCCTCACGGAGCTGCTCGGCCGCGACGTCGAGCTCTCCCCCGGGGCACCACTGGCCCCCGGCCCGGCGACACCCGCAACGATCGCGTCGTACGTCGACGACTCGCTGCAGCTGGCCGCACTCGTCGTCTGCGACCTGCCCTTGTCGGCCCACGCCGGTGCGGCGATCGGACTGGTCCCGCCGGACCAGGCGCTCGCGGCGATCGCCGACGGCGCCCTGACCGACGCCCTGGCCGAGAACCTCTACGAGGTGCTCAACATCGCCGCAGCGATGTTCAACGTCGACGGCGCACCGCACGTGCGCCTGCACGCCCTGGCTCCCGCCGGTGGACCGATCGATCCACAGCTGATGGCGAGGGCGCTCACCCTCGGGCGTCGCGAGGACGCAGCACTGACGATCAGCGGCTATGGCGCCGGGCGGCTCTCGATCGTCCTGGTGTGACTGGTCCGGCATAGTCCGAACGGACTAGGCCCGGTCGCCAACAGGACGGTATCGGCCGAACCTCCAAAGGTCCGCGACGCCGACGCCGATCAACACCGCGAGCAAGGGACTGCTCGCCCCCGCCGAAGGATCGGCTCTCCAACCGGATCATCCGGAGGTCGAGCATGTCCCTTTCCGTCTCAGACGCGGTCGGCAGCATCCTGCACGCCGCCGTCGAGGGCGTCTCGGTGCGCCAGAACGTCATCGCTGACAACATCGCCAACGTCGACACCCCCGGCTACATCGCGACCAGCGTCGACTTCGAGTCCTCGCTGCGCAACGCGATCGCTGACGGAAACCTCAGCGAGGTCGGCATCGAGCGCACCGCCACCGACACCCCGGTCGGCGCGAACGGCAACAACGTCGACCTGCGCAAGGAGACGCTGGCCGCGGTCCAGTCGCAGTTCCAGTACCAGGTGCTCACCCGCGCGATCACCGACCACCACAACCTCGTGAAGATCGCCGCAGGGGCCATGTGATGGGCGCGTTCGACACCCTGCGCATCGCCGGCTCCTCGCTGGGCATGCACCAGACCTGGCTCGACACGCTCGGCCACAACATCGCCAACGTCAACACCGCCCGCTCGACCGACCAGGACGCCTTCCAGGCTCAGATGCTCATCGCACGCGCCAAGGACGGCGGCGGCGTGGAGGTCGGCGGCGTCGCGGTCAGCGACCCCGAGGGCCGGATGGTCCACGACCCGAACCACGTGCTCGCCGACGAGGACGGCTATGTCCGGATGCCCGAGGTCGACCTGGCCAGCCAGATGAGCCAGCTGATCATGGCCCAGCGCGGCTACCAGGCTTCAGTCCAGGTCACCAAGAACGCCCAGGAGACCTATTCCAGCGCGCTCCAGATCGGGCGTGGCTGATGAGCATCGGCGGCATCGAGGCACTCGGCGGCGCTGGATTCACGCCGTACGTCGCCCCGCAGGTCGGCGCCACCGGCGCCCCGGCGCAGGTCAACGGCAGCACCAATGTCGGCGGCTCGTTCTCCGACATGGTGCTCGACGGGATCGACCGGCTCGAGGGCGTCCAGGACAAGGCCGACGGGCTCGCGGTCCGGGCAGCCTCCGGCGATCTGGACAACATCCACGACTACACGATCGCGGCAAGTGAGGCCCAGGTGGCCACGCAGCTCACCGTCGCCCTGCGCAACAAGGCCGTCGAGGCGTTCACCGAGATCATGCGGATGCAGGTGTGAGCATGAAGCAGAACATGACGGCGGCGCTGAACCGCTGGAAGAACACCTTCGGCGACTTCTCCACCGCCCAGAAGGCGATCGTGCTGATCGGCGCCGGCGCCCTGCTGCTCGGCGGGTTCATGGTCTTCCGTTGGGCCGCCACCCCGAGCTATGCCCCGCTCTACGGCAACCTCGCCTCGGCCGACGCCTCGGCAGTGGTCGACGAGCTCGAGGCCAACGGGGTGAAGTACAAGATCACCAACAACGGCTCGACGATCATGGTCCCGAAGGACGACGTACATGCCACCCGGATCTCCCTGTCCGGCAAGGGCCTGCCGACCTCCAGCGACAAGGGCGGCTATGAGCTGCTCGATGACCAGAGCTTCACCACCGGTGAGTTCAAGGAGCAGACCGACTTCAAGCGGGCGATGGAGGGCGAGCTCTCCAACACCATCGAGGCGATGGACGGCGTGAACACGGCAGTCGTCCACCTGGCCCTGCCCGCCAAGAAGGTCTTCGCCGACGAGCAGGACCCGGCCACCGCCTCGATCCTGGTCAAGACCCGCCCCGGTTCGACCCTCAATCCCGAGCAGGTGCAGGCGATCGTCCACCTGGTCGCCTCCTCCATCGACGGCCTCGACCCGGCCAAGGTGACCGTCGCCGACGCCAGCGGCAAGGTGCTGACCACCCCCGACGGTGTCGACGGAGCCGCCAGCACCCAGATGCAGCAGGTCAACGAGTTCCAGACCCGGATGCGCGACCAGGTCCAGGCCACCCTGGACCGCGTCCTCGGCCCCGGCAAGTCCACCGTCCAGGTCACCGCCGACCTCGACTTCGACAAGGCCCGCAGCGAGACCCGCACCTATACCTCCGACCCCGACCAGGCTCCCCTGGCGGAGTCCACCCAGACCGAGACCTACACCGGCGCCCAGCCCGACGGTGGCGACACCGGCGTGGTCGGTCCCGACGGCCAGATGGACGGCGCCGCCGGTGCCGACGGCGAGTCCAGCTATGACAAGCGCAGCACCACCCGCGACAACGCGGTGAACAGCACGACCGAGTTCCGCGAGACCGCGCCGGGTGGCGTGCAGAAGCTGCACGTCGGCATCATGATCGACAACGGCGGAGCGGTGAAGTTCGACACCAACGAGATCAGTGACTGGGTCGCCGCCGCGACCGGCATCGACGAGCAGCGCGGCGACACCGTCCGGGTCTCCGCGATGCCCTTCGACACCAGCACCCAGGATGCACTGGCCAAGGAGCTCGAGCAGGCCGCCGCGGCCGATGCGGCTGCCAAGCGCAACGCCATGCTCCGCGACGGCGCCCTGATCCTGGCCGTCCTGCTCCTGGTCGGGTTCGCGTTCTGGCGCGAGCGTCGCCGCAGCAAGGAGCGAGCGCTCGCCACGTCATACGTCGTCGAGCAGCTGCGCGGCGATGCCCTCAACGCCCCGGCAGCACCCGAGGTGGAGCCGGCCACGGCACTGCTCGCCCTCGAGGAGTCGAATGAGTCCGAGCGACTCCAGAACGAGTTGATCGACCTGGTCGAGCGGCAGCCCGAGGACGTCGCCGCACTGCTCCGCGGATGGCTGGTGGATCGGCCGTGAACCTCGCCCTCCAGAGCCCCGCAGGCGTCCGCAAGGCTGCGATCCTGCTGATCCAGCTCGGCCGGGACCGCGCCTCCAAGGTGATGTCCCACCTCGACGAGGCCGACGTCGAGCGGATCTCCAGCGAGATCGCCCGCCTGGAATCGGTCAGTGGCTCGGAGACCGAGAAGGTGCTCGCCGAGTTCCGCGACATGGCCGTCGCCCGCGCGCACATCTCGCGTGGCGGTCTCGAGTTCGCCCAGCAGCTGCTCGAGCAGTCCTTGGGCAAGGAGCGCGCGGCCGAGATCATGGAGCGGCTCAACGCCGCGGCCGTGCAGATGCCGTTCCAGTTCCTGCACCGCGCCGACCCGACCCAGCTGCGCGGCTTCATCGTCAACGAGCACCCGCAGGTGATCGCCCTGGTGCTGGCGCACATGACCCCGGAGAAGGCCTCGTTGCTGCTCTCGGGCCTGCCCTCGGACCTGCAGGCCCAGGTCGCCCACCGGATCGCGGTGATGGACCAGACCTCGCCGGAGATCGTGCAGATGGTCGAGTCCCAGCTGGAGCGGAAGTTCTCCTCGATGCTCCAGCCCAGCGAGCTCTCCAGGGTCGGCGGCGTGGACCCGCTGGTCAACATCATCAACCGGTCCGACCGGTCGACCGAACGCCAGATCGTCGAGGGTCTCGAGGCCTTCGACTCAGCCCTCGCCGACGAGGTGAAGAGCCGGATGTTCATGTTCGAGGACATCGTCAGCATCGAGGACCGCTCGGTGCAGCAGGTGCTGCGCCAGGTCGAGACCAGCGAGCTCGCGCTGGCCCTCAAGGGGGTCTCCGACGCGGTTCGTTCCAAGATCACCAGCAACCTCTCCGAGCGTGCCGCGGAGAACCTGGTCGAGGAGATCGAGCTGCTCGGCGCGGTCCGCCTCACCCAGGTCGAAGAGGCCCAGCAGGCGATCATCCGCACCATCCGCCAGCTCGAGGAACAGGGCCAGATCCTGATCCGCCGTGGGAACGACGATGACTTCGTCGAGTGAGGCGCGGGTCCTGCGCGGACCCGTCGACGTGACCGTGCTGCCGGCCCCGGACCTGCGGGCCGGCGAATGGACGCGCTTCGGCTCGGGCAACGCCCGCGGCGACGCCGTCACCGAGAACACCCTTGCCGCACTGGCCGACAGCACCCGCGACGCCGCTCGCGCGCAGGGTTATGCGGTGGGCTGGGCCGAGGGGCGTCGGCGTGCCGAGGAGCAGGCCCGGCTCGGCGCCGAGGCGACCGCTGCCGACGTCGCGGCCGCGGAAGCAGCCCGGCAGCAGGAGCACGCAGCAGCCCTCGAGGCGCTGCACCGTGCCGCGGAATCCCTGCAGCAGCAGGCATCCGTGGTCTGCGCACACATCGAGGACCAGGCCACCGACCTGGCCTGGGCGCTCACCCGTCAGCTCGTCGGCCACGAGCTGCGCTCCGCCTCCGGCGCCGACGTCGTACGCCGTGTGCTTGCGGTGCTCCCCTCCGAGCCGATGGTCTCGGTGCGGCTCTCCCCCGACGAGGCCGCCTCTGTTCCAGTGGGCGACTTGTCCGACCGTGGCGTCGTGATCACCGCGGACCCCACCCTCGCCGCCGGTGATGCCGTCGTTGAGTGCATCGACCGCGTCCTCGACCTGCGGATCTCCGCCGCGATGGACCGCGTCGCCGCCGTACTGGGGCAGGACCGATGAGCGTCCTGACCGCTGCCGTGCGTGAGCAGGCCCTCGCGGTAGCGGCTCCCCTGCACCTGGGTCGAGTGGCGGAGGTGATCGGCCTGCAGCTGCGGGTCACCGGCCTGCGTGCGGCGATCGGCGACCTGGTCGAGATCGACGGCTCGGTGCTGGCCGAGGTCGCTGCCGGCACCCCCGACGGCCTGGTCTGCCTGCCGCTGGCACAGACCGCCGGCCTCCGTGTCGGCGCCACCGTGCGGCACACCGGCGGCCCGTTGACCGTCGGCGTCGGCGAGGAACTCCTCGGCCGGGTGCTCGACGGTCTGGGACGCGTCGCCGACGGAGGCGCGCCCCTCGCCCACCTACCCCGGGTCAGCGTGCAGAACTCCGCACCCGCAGCGATGTCGCGCCCTCGCATCGACACCCAGCTGGGCCTCGGCGTCCGCGCCCTCGACGCCCTGGTTCCGGTCGGTCGTGGCCAGCGCCTCGGCATCATGGCCGGCTCCGGCGTCGGCAAGTCCAGCCTGCTGTCGATGATCGCCCGCGGCACCGACGCGGAGGTCTCGGTGATCGCGCTGGTCGGCGAGCGTGGCCGCGAGGTGCGCGAGTTCATCGAGAACGACCTCGGCCCCGAGGGCCTGGCCCGCTCGGTCGTCGTGGTCGCCACCTCCGACGCCCCGCCGGTCGAACGACTTCGTGCCGCGTTCGTCGCCACCAGGATCGCCGAGTTCTTCCGCGACGCCGGGCGCGAGGTGGTTCTGATGATGGACAGCCTCACCCGGATCGCGATGGCCCAGCGCGAGATCGGCCTCTCGGCCGGGGAGCCGCCGGCCACCCGCGGTTATCCGCCGAGCGTCTTCGCCCTGATGCCGCAGCTTCTGGAACGCGCCGGCACCAGCCCGGAGGGCAGCATCACCGGGCTCTACACCGTGCTGGTCGAGGGCGACGACATGCAGGACCCGATCGGTGACACCGCCCGCTCGATCCTGGACGGCCACATCGTGCTGTCTCGTCGACTCGCCACGTCGGGGCACTTCCCCAGCATCGACGTGCTCGAGTCGATCTCGCGGGTCACCTCGGCGGTCACCTCGCCCGAGCAGCGCGGCGACGCGACCGCACTGCGCCGGATGCTCGCCGCACACCGTGACGTCCGCGAGCTGGTCGAGATCGGTGCCTACGTCAGCGGCGCCGACGCCGACGCCGACCTGGCCCTGGCCCGGATGCCGCAGATCAACGCGTTCCTCCAGCAGACGATGGACGACAGCACCCCCGTCACCGAGACGTGGCAGCGACTCAACGGCTTGGTGGCCCGATGATCCCCGGCGGCACCGAGGCCGGGATGCGGGCCGTGGCACGCGTGCGTGGCGTGCGTGAGAAGGACAGCCGGCTGGGACTCCAGCAGGCCCTCGCCGAGGCGCAGTCGCTGCAGGGCAGGGCGGATGCGGTACGACGCCAGCTCGCCGCGGGCGGGGCCTTCGAGGCCGGCCCGGGCGCCGAGTTCGCGGAGCGCCGGCGGGTGCTGGAGAGCCTCGGGGACGAGCTGCGCTCTGCCGAGGCCGCGGCCGAGTCGGCCCGCAACGTCGCCGTCGCCGCGCGCGCCGCATGGCAACAGGACAAGACCCGGCTCTCCGCAGTCGAGATGCTGCTCGAGCGCCGGGCCGAGACCCGGCGCGCCGAGCGGGCCCGCCGCGAGGCGCACGAGCTGGACGACATCGCCGGGCAGCTGCACCAGCGGCACGCGGTGGTCGCCCGCGCGGCGCGAGCCGAGGTGGCGCCCGCGCGGCCCGGTGGCATCGAGGAGGCGTCATGAGCGTCACCGATGTCACCATGCGGATCCAACAGATCCAGACCCAGCTGACGCAGCTGAACCGGATCGGCACGCCCAGCAACGCGGCTGCCTTCGCCCAGGCGCTGTCCGGGACCGCACCGACCACCGCCGCCACGGCGTTCTCCTCGACCCCGCCGGCCGCGACAGGTGCGACGGGTTCGACCGTCGGCGGCGACCAGGTCGTCGAGGAGGCGAAGAAGTATCTCGGCGTGCCCTACGTGTGGGGTGGCACCGACCCGGCCAAGGGACTGGACTGCTCGGGCCTGGTCCAGCTGGTCTACAAGAACCTCGGCCACGACCTCCCCCGCGTCTCGTGGCAGCAGGCCAAGGCCGGCTGCGCGGTCGAGGGTGGCCTGGCCAACGCGAAGCCCGGCGACATCCTCGCTTTCGGCTCGCCGGTGAACCACGTGGGGATCTACGTCGGCGACAACAAGATGATCGAGGCCCCGCGGCCGGGCAAGAACGTGCAGATCACCGAGGTCTATGCGACCCCGACCGCGGTCCGCCGGATCCTTCCCGACGCTCCCGTCGCCGGCGCCGCGGGCGTGAACCCGGTCGGTGGGCAGGTGCCGGCCTCCACGCCGTACTCGTCCCTGTTCAACACCGCCGGTGCCCGCTTCGGGGTCGACCCGGCGTTGCTGGCCGCCGTCGCGAAGCAGGAGTCGGGCTATGACCCGCGCGCGGTGAGCAGTGCCGGTGCGCAGGGCCTGATGCAGCTGATGCCGGCCACCGCGAAGGGTCTGGGCGTCAGCGACTCGTTCGACCCGACCCAGGCCGTGAACGGCGCCGCGAAGCTGCTCAGTGACTTGCTCGACCGCTTCGACAGCACGCCGCTCGCACTGGCTGCCTACAACGCCGGGCCCGGCGCGGTCCTGCGGCACAACGGGATCCCGCCCTACCGGGAGACACAGAACTACGTCACTTCGGTGATGGGGATGCTCAGGAGTGCCCGATGACGCTGATGCCGATGTTGCCGCCGACCACGTCTCCCGCCGCGCCGCTCTCCGCGGAGGCCGGGATCGGGTCCGGTGAGGCTGCAAACTCGTTCGCCGCGCTGTTGACCGGGTTGCTGGCCCCCGGCGGGTCGATCCCTGTCATCACGTCACCGGTCGGTACGGCGCCCGCTCCCGGACCGGTGCAGATCGGTCTCGGCGCGGTTGGCCCCCCGGCGACGGACGGGCCCGGCGACCTCGTCGTACCGACTGCTCCCGATGCTCTGGAGGCGGGTGTGCCCGACGACTCGGAAATCGTCCCCGGTGCGCCCGGTGCGGTCGCCCCTGGTATGCCGACTGCTCCCGGTACGCCGGGCGTACTGAACGCGGCGGCCGTGGCCGCATCCTTCCTGACCGGTACGTCGAGCCTGCCGGTCGCCGTTGTCCCTGGAGCGGCGGTGCCGGTCGTTCCCGGCTCGGCCACCCTGGCGAGCGCCGGCGCCGGCGAGACCTCGCAGCCCGACCTGACTGCCCCCACGCATGCCGGCCAGGACGACCCGCTGGCCCGCGTCGCCGGGCAGGTCTCGAGCGAGACCACCGCCTCGCCCGCGCCAGGTGCGGGAGACCCGGCCGGCCCTCCGACACTGCTCGCGGCGTCCTCCTCCACGGCAAGCTCCGGCAGCAACGGGACCGTTGCCACTCCGGCCGTCACGGCACCAGCGAACGCGACTGCACCCGCGACCACGAGCCAACCGAACCCGGTCACCACCCAGGTCGTCGACCGGATCGCGGAGATGGTCACCAGCGCAGGCAGCACTGGCGAGGCGCACCGGGTGACCCTGAAGCTCCAGCCGGAGGCACTGGGCGACGTACGCATCGTGCTGACCGTCCGCGACGGTGCCGTGCACGTCCAGCTCAGCGCGCACGAGGCCGCGGCCCGCACCTTGGTCGAGGACTCCCCCGAGCTGCGCCGGATGCTCGACCTGCTCGGCACCCCGGACGCACGGATCACCGTGCGCGAGGTCGGCACGTCGCAGGGCGGCTCGTGGCTGTCCAACCAGGCGGACCAGCAGGCGACCGGCCAGTCGAACAACGAGTCGAACGGTCAGCGTGAGCGCGACGGCGAGCACAACTCCACAGACAGCAACAACGACCAGGCACGGACGCCCGGTCGCAGCACTGCCACGGACGGCACCGACGTTGTGACGAGCTCGTCGCAACGAACCCAGACGGTCGGATCCCACCGGAGCACCGGTGTGGACCTGGCCATGTGAGGAGGGGAACGTGTCCGTCCCGGCAACAGAAGCAGTCACCGCCCAGCCAGCCATGAACGGCATGCTCGGCGCGGGGGCGACGTCGTCCTCGAGCGAGGACAAGCAGATGTTCTTGGAGTTGATGGTGGCGCAGCTGCGCTACCAGGACCCCATGAACCCGACCGATTCCAGCGCGTTCCTGGCCCAGACCGCCCAGTTCAATGCGCTCGAACAGATGACCAAGGTGGCCGAGGCCAGCGCGACCGGGCTGTCCATGCAGATGGCCTTCGGGGCCAGTGGTCTCGTCGGCAAGGACGTCACCTACCTGACCTCGGAGGGCACGAGCGCCACCGGCCAGGTCAGTGGCGTCACCTTCTCCTCCGACGGCCCGCTGCTCGACATCGGTGGCACGTCGATCCCGCTCGCCCAGATCCAGTCGGTCGTCCAGGCCGCCGCCGCGGCGGCGCCGACCGCGCCTGCACCCACCACCCAGGCATCCGCCTCAGACGACTGAGTCCCGCCTCACGGCAGACAAGCCCAACCCAGACAAGGACCACACCATGCTTCGCTCACTCTTCGCCGGCATCTCCGGCCTCCGCACCAACCAGACCATGCTCGACGTCACCGGCAACAACATCGCCAACGCCAACACCACCGGCTTCAAGGCCAGCGGCACCGTCTTCTCCGACACCCTGAGCCAGATGCTGACCGGCGCCTCCGCGCCCAACGCCACCACCGGCGGCACCAACCCGATCCAGGTCGGTCTCGGCGTGCAGCTCGCCGCGACCCGCACAAACTTCCTGCAGGGCTCGGCCCAGATGACCGGCAACACCACCGACCTGATGATCCAGGGCGACGGCATGTTCGTGGTCCGCGAGGGCAACGAGCAGCTCTACACGCGAGCCGGTGCCTTCAACTTCGACGAGACCGGCACCCTGGTCACCACCTCGGGCAAGCGGGTCCAGGGCTACGCGCTCGGCGCCGACCGCCGACCGACCGGCAACTTGGTCGACGTCACGATGAACACCGCCAACCTCACCCCCGCAGTGCCCGCCGGCGTCGAGCTGACGTCGTACAGCATCGGTGGCGACGGCATCATCCGTGGCGTGTTCGACGACGGCATCCAGCGCAGCATGGCGCAGATCGCGATCGCCGACTTCACCAACCCGCTCGGCCTGGAGAAGGTCGGCGACACGGCCTTCCGCGCCTCGGCCAACTCCGGCGCCGCCGAGCTCGGCGTGGCCGGCCAGGGCAGCCGCGGAAACCTGATGTCGGGTGCGGTCGAGATGTCCAACGTCGACCTCGCCGCGGAGTTCACCAACCTGATCCTCGCCCAGCGCGGCTTCCAGGCCAGCTCGCGAGTGATCACCACGTCGGACTCGGTGCTCGAGGAGCTCGTCAACATCAAGCGCTGATCCGTTCCCCGGGAGGGAGCGGTCCCCGGCAGTCCTCGTGGCTGCCGGGGATCGGTGCGTTTCGGGGGGGTGCTGCGTAACTGATGCATTGGTCGCCCAGGTGCTGCATATCTGATGGGTTGGACAGCCCCTGCCGCGAAACTGATGCATTGGTCGCTCAGGTGCTGCCTAACTGATGGGTTAGACAGCCCCTGCCGCGTAACTGATGCATTGGTCGCTCCAAAGGGCCTCTGGGAGCTCCCAGCCCATCAGTTAGTCCGGGGCCCGCTCCCAACCCATCAGTTAGCCACTCGCACCGATGTCTCAGGTCGGGCAGTGACCGGCCGATCAGACATCTCGCAGGGCCATGGACGGCCCGGCATGACACACAGCACAAGGACGGTGCGCCATGATTTCGCTGACCCGACTCTCGGGTTCGAAGTTCGTCTTGAACTCGGACCTGATCGAGCGCGTCGACGCGACCCCCGACTCGGTGGTGACCCTGGTCGACGGCAAGAAGTACGTCGTCTCCGAGCGGCCCGACGAGATCGTCCACCTCGTCCGTGCCCACCGCGCCTGGATCATCGCTCTCAGCGCCGTCGTCCCCGCGGACGAGCGGGACGTCACCACTGCGAGCGCGTACGACGAGCCCCGCCTTGCCCCCGTCTCCACGCTGCCCACGCAGCGCGAGCACCGCAACAGGGAGGCGTGATGGATCCGGCAACCGGGATCGGGATGGCGCTGGCCTTCGCGTTCATCGTGATCGCCAACGTGCTCGAGGGTGGGAACCCGATGCACATGCTGATGCTCCCCCCGATGCTGTTGGTCTTCGGTGGCACCATCGGCGTCACCATCGCCGGCGGCACGATGGCGGACGCCAAGAATGCGGTGAAGTCGATCCAGCGCGCATTCACCGGCAAGGGCGAGACCGGCGGCGACATCGTGCCGACCATAGTCGGCCTGGCCGACACCGCCCGCAAGGAAGGACTGCTGGCCCTCGAGGACAAGCTGCGCACCATCGACGACCCGTTCCTGGTCAAGGGCGTCACGATGGCTGTCGACGGCACCGACCAGGAGGAGCTGCGTGACATCCTCGAGGCCGAGGTGCACGCGAAGCGGGTACGGGACAAGCAGTCCGCAAAGTTCTTCACCGATGCCGGCGGCTATGCCCCGACGATCGGGATCGTCGGGACGGTGCTGAGCCTGGTCCACGTGCTCGGCAACCTGTCCAAGCCCGATGAGCTCGGCCACATGATCGCCGCGGCCTTCCTCGCCACGCTGTGGGGAGTGCTCTCGGCCAACGCCATGTGGCTCCCGATCGCTGCGCGCCTGAAGCGTCTCAGCGAGCTCGAGGTCAGCCGGATGGAGGTCATCATCGAGGGCGTCTGCGCGATCCAGTCGGGCTCGAACCCGAGGATCGTGGCCCAGAAGCTGCGCTCGTTGCTGCCCGACGACGGCGTCGAGGCGGCGTGAGATGGCACGCAAGCGGCGGGTGATCGAGGAGGAGCACGAGAACCACGAACGGTGGCTCGTCTCCTACGCCGACATGATCACCGTGCTGATGGCCCTGTTCATCGTGCTCTTCGCGATGAGCCAGGTCGACGACACGAAGTATCAGGAGCTCAAGGAGTCCCTGCGTTCCGGCTTCGGTCAGAGCGGGGCGATGATGCACGAGAAGGCATCGGTCCTCGACGGGCAGGGCAGCACTGCGCTCGACCCGATCGTCCCCGACGACGACCTGTCCCAGCTCTCCCCCGAGCAGGTGAAGCTGGTCGACAGGGCCGTCACCCGCAAGGAGACCCTGGCCCAACAGCGACGCGCTGCCGACGCGGAGAACGAGGCGGACCGATTCGAGGAGGTGCTCGCGCGCCTTCGGACGGCGCTGGCCGCACACAACCTCGAGGACGACGTACGTGCCACGATCGACGACCGCGGCCTCGTGGTCAGCATGGTCTCGCGGCACGTCGTCTTCCACTCCGACCTGGCCACCCTCACCCGGCGCGGCCAGCTGGTGATCGACACGCTCAGCCCCGTCCTGGCCGACCTGCCCGACGCACTCCAGATCGACGGCCACACCAACCAGGCCCGGGGCAAGCCCAAGCACTACGCCTCGGACTGGGACCTCGCCTCGGCGCGCGCCATCACCGTGCTGCGTCGACTCAGCGAGCAGGGCGGGATCAGCGCTGAGCGCCTCTCGGCCACGTCATACGGCATGGAGCGCCCGCTCATCGACCCCAAGAAGTCCGGATCGCAGCAGGTCAACAAGCGCGTCGACATCGTCGTGCTGACCTCATTGCCGCCGGAGTCACGCGAGTTGCTGTCCGAGCACGGCTTCGGCGCGGCGCAGGCATCAGGAGAGAACGCAGGAGAGAGCTCATGACGATGACCGCACTTCCCACCGACAAGAAATCGGACGGGGAAGCCGACGAGACGCCGAAGTCCAGCAAGAAGAAGACGCTGATCATCGCGCTGGTCGTCCTGCTCGCGCTCGGCGGCGGCGCCTGGCAGTTCTTCCTCAAGCCCGCCCCGAGTGAGCCGGCGCCCGGTGAGGTGCTGCCGCTGACCGCGATCCAGGTGAACCTGGCCGGCGGCCACTACCTGCGTATTGGGCTGGCGTTGCAGCTGGTCGAGGGGGCCGAGGAGGCCGACGGCAGCAAGGCCCTGGATGCCGCGATCGAGATCTTCAGCGGGCAGAAGGTCAGCACCGTGACCGACCCCGAGGAGCGCGACAAGCTCAAGGACGAGCTCACCGAAGCGGTCCGCGAGGCCTATCACGAGGAAGTGCTGGAGGTCTACTACACCGACTTCGTCACCCAGTAGGACGGTCCGTACCACCCGAACGGGTGGGTGACGACCTGGCCCGGATGACCCATGCGGTCACCCGGTGGGTCGGCTTTTCGCGCCTGGGCGGGGATCGCCTCAGGTCGATCGAGGCTGCGCCGATGCATCCTTCGTGAATCCGACCGCCACCGCTGCCGCTCCTGACCAGGGCGCCGGTCGAGCGCGCCGGCGCGCCCGGAGCACGGAGCCGGTCCCCTATGACTTCCGGCGACCCATCCAGCTCTCCCGCGAGCACTCCCGGATCCTGCAGCTCGGGTTCGACTCCTTCGCCCGCCAGGCGACGACCTTGTTCACCTCGTCGCTGCGCACCGTGTGCGAGGTCAGTCTCCGCTCCATCGACCAGCGGACGTACGCCGAATACATCGACTCCCTCGAGCCGACGACGTACATGACGATGCTCTCCGTCGACCCGATGCCCGGTGTCGGCGTGATCGAGCTGTCCCTGCTCGCCTCGATGTCCTGCGTGGACCACATGCTCGGCGGACCCGGCACCGAGCTTCAGCCGGTGCGGCCGCTCTCCGACATCGAGGGCACCATCATCAACGGCCTGGTCGACCGACTCCTCGGCGAGATGCGCTATGCCTTGGCCGGCATCGTCGCGCTCGACCCGAAGGTGATCGGCAAGGAGTACAGCCCGCAGTTCGCCCAGGTCGCCGGTGCCGCCGATGTCATGGTGGTGACCGAGTTCCGCCTGAAGATCGGCGAGCGCTCCCACCGGCTCACCGTCTGCCTGCCCTTCGGCGGCCTGCTCCCGCACCTGAGTCAGGCGGCGGCGCCCTCGCCGGCCTCGGACCGCGAGCGGGCCCAACGCGCCCAGGCTGCCCAGCTGCTGCGCAACCGCTTCGACGAGGTGCCGGTCGAGGTCTCGGTGCGCCTGCGCAGCACCGAGCTGGCTCCCGACCAGCTCACCACTCTCACCGCCGGGGACGTGGTCCGGCTGACCCACCCGTCATCCGCCCCGATCGACGTGACCGTCGACGCAGAAGTCTTCGCCCACGCCACCATCGGCGCCCGCGGCACGCGCATGGCTGCGCTGATCGTCGCCACCCCCCAGGAGGAATCATGATCGGATCCGAACTCGCCCAGCAGGTGGCCGGCGATGTTGCTGCCGTCCTGCCGTCGGCGGTCCCGCTGGCCGCTTCGGTCCCCCAGCCCGGCAACGAGCACGTCGCTGCCGCCTTCGCGGGTGCCGTCGTCGCCGAGGTGAACGGCGCCCAGGCCGGCGTCGTCGCGCTGCTGGTCGGCGCCGACCTGGTCAACGCCCTGGCGAGCTCGCCGCTCGGTGGCCTCGACCTGGCCGCCGCGACCCAACCGGCGCTCGACACCCTGGCCTCCGGCCTCTCACTCACTGCCGGCGCGGGCGCCCAGGCGGAGCCCGCGTCGGTGGTTGCCACCATGGCCGGGCCGTTCACCGTGGTCCCGCTCATCGGCGCCGGGATCGACGCCGCGATCGTGATCCAGGACCGTCTGCTCACCCCGGCCGTCGCGCCTGGCTTCGCGGCCGCGCCCTCCGCTGCCCCATCAGCTGCCCCGTCTGGACCGACTCCCGGGGCGGCCGTCCCGCAGCTGGGTCACGTGGCTCCCGTCGCCAACCGCAACGGCAGTACGTCGTCGCGCGGCATCGAGATGCTGCACGGCGTCGTGATGGAGGTGACCGTCGAGCTGGGCCGGACCCGGATGACGGTGCGCGACCTGCTCGCACTGGCTCCCGGTGCCGTCCTGGAGCTGGACCGGGCCGCAGGCAGCCCCGCGGACCTGCTCGTCAATGGACGTCTGATCGCCCGCGGCGAGGTGGTCGTGGTGGATGAGGACTTCGGTCTGCGGATCACCGAGGTCATCGACGAAGCGGCTGCGAGCTGACCCGTGCTCGAACTCACCGTCCGCCTGGTCTTCTCCCTTGCGGTGGTCATCGGCCTGCTGCTGCTGATCGCCAAGTTCAGCGCGCGCCGGTTCAAGAGCAACGGCGGGGCGACCATCCAGGTCATCCACCGCCAGGCACTGACCCGCAGCTCTGCGGTCTCGGTGGTCTCGGTCGGCGGCCGCGTCCTGGTGCTCGGTAGCACCGAGCAGCAGATCAACCTGCTCGCCGAGCTCGACCCGGACGAGCTCGAGCTCGACGTGGTTGAGCCCGTTCCGGGGGACGGTGATTCCGACGACTACCGTGATGACGGTTCCGGCGACGACTTGGAGCCCAGTGTCGGCCTGACCATCCTGGACAGCCCCCGCACCGTCGCGGTTCCGGACGGATGGTCGCGTGTGTCCGCTCGGTCCGCGCTGGCCCAGCAGGGCACGAGCGAGCAGCGCGTCGTACGCCGTGGCGCACACAAGGCACCCGGTGCCCGCAAGGCACCTCGAGTACCGCAGGACGGCGCACTCGCCGGTTCGATCCTCTCGGTGGGCACGTGGCGCCAGGCCGTCGCCGCTGTCCGGCGGGCTTCATGACCACGTCGTTCCGGTGGCTGGCCAGGGTCCTGGTCCTCGGCGCGCTGGTCGCGGTCGCGTGGCTGGGCTTCGCCTCCCCCGCCGAAGCCGTTCCCGGCGGCCCGATCACCCCAGTCGGCCCGTCCGGCGTACTCCTCGATCCGGTCGGCCCGACCGGTCCCAGCGGCGCTGACGGCGACAGCACCGTGACGGTGAACGTGGACGGCCTGACGGAGAAGCCGAGCAACTCGGTCAGCATCATCCTGACCCTGACGCTGCTCTCGTTGGCCCCCGCGATCCTGCTCACCTGCACCAGCTTCACCAAGATCCTCGTCGTGCTCGGGCTCACCCGCAACGCGCTCGGCCTGCAGCAGACCCCGCCCAACCAGGTGCTCACCGGACTGGCGCTCTTCCTGAGCCTGTTCATCATGGCGCCGGTGCTCGGGCAGATGAACGACGAAGGCATCCAGCCCTACCTGGACGGCGACAAGAGCACCTCGGTCGCCTATCAGGACGGCATCGCGCCGCTGCGCGACTTCATGCTCGACAACACCGGCGACGAGGAGATCCAGCTCCTCACCACCGTCGCCAAGCGAGACCAGCCCGAGACCCGCGCCGACACCCCGATGACCACACTGGTGCCCGCCTTCGTGCTCAGCGAGCTCAAGCAGGCCTTCATCATCGGCTTCATCATCTTCATCCCGTTCCTGGTCATCGACATCGTCGTGAGCGGGGCGCTGATGGCACTCGGCATGATGATGATGCCTCCGGTGATGGTGTCGCTGCCGTTCAAGCTGCTGCTGTTCGTGATGGTCAACGGCTGGGCCCTGGTGATCCAATCCCTCGTCGCGAGTTACGGATAGCTGCCATGACCGACACCGCCGTCATCGAGATCGCCCTGCAGACCATGCTGGTGGCGCTGAAGCTCAGCGCCCCGATCCTGGTCACCTCGCTGGTCATCGGCTTCACGATCTCGCTGTTCCAGTCGATGACCCAGATCCAGGAGTTCACCCTCGCCTTCGTGCCCAAGCTGGTCGGCGTCGGCGTTGCCCTGCTGTTGTGCGGCAACTGGATGCTGCACACCCTGATCACCTTCACCACGCAGCTCTTCGAGCGCCTTCCCGGTCTCCTGGCCTGAGCCATGTCCGGTGCCCTGTCATGACGATCACCATCGCCGGCGAAGCGTTGGTGGCCTATCTCCTCGCCTCGGTGCGCATCGTGGCCTGGTTGGCGGTCGTGCCTCCGTTCTCCTCGCGCGCGATCCCGGCGATGGCCAAGGTGGTGCTCTCGCTCGGACTGGCGTTCGCGATGGCGCCGGCGCTGGCCAAGGACACCATCGAGATGGGTACGCCGGCGCTGGTGATGAACGTGCTGACCCAGGTCCTGATCGGGCTGGGCATGGGGTTCGTGACCTATCTGCTGTTCACCGCCGTGGCGGTGGCCGGCTCGCTGATCGACATGTTCGGTGGCTTCGCGATGGCGCAGGCCTTCGACCCGCTGGCGATGAACATGAACACCGTCTTCGGCAAGTTCCACTCCATGCTCGCCACGGTGCTCCTGTTCGCCAGCGGCGGTCACCTGCTGGTGATCGGCGGCCTGCTGAGCACGTTCCGGTTCCTGCCGATCGGTTCCTCGCCCGACATCAACAACATGACCGACGTGATGATCACCGCGTTCAGCATGTTCTTCACGATCGCCGTGCAGATCGCGCTGCCGATGATCGCGGTGCTCTTCATCGCCGACCTCGGCCTGGCCCTGCTCACCAAGGTCGCACCCCAGCTCAACGCGATCAACGTGATGTTCCCGGCCAAGATCGGTCTGACCCTGCTGCTGGTCGGGCTCAGCTTCCCGGTGCTGCCGCAAGCGATCGACCACTTGGTCGAGCTGGCCAACGAGGCGATGTCCACGATGTCGGGAGCGGGGTGAGCGATGAGCGACTCCGCAGGTGAGAAGACAGAGAAACCGACAGCCAAGAAGAACAAGGAGAACCGCAAGGAGGGACAGGTCCCTCGGACCCAGGAGCTCGGCGGTTGGGCCAGCATGATGGTGGTCGCCCTGGCCCTGCCGCCGCTGCTCGGCCGTGAACTGTCCCTGCTGATCGAGCTCCTCCGCGGTGCCCTGCGCGCGGCCGAGGACCCGACTGTCCCCGTCGCGCTGGCGATCCTGCGCGAGGGGCTGCTGCACACCTTCTTCACCCTGCTCCTCCTGGGCGCCGCCGTGATGGTGATGGGTGTCGGCGCTGCCCTGGCCCAGGGTGGGTTCTTTCTGGCCACCAAGTCGGTCAAGCCGACGTTCGCCAAGCTCAACCCGATCAAGGGCGCGAAGCGGATCTTCGGCACCCAGGCCCTCTGGGAGGGCGGCAAGATGCTGATCAAGAGCTCTCTGGTCGCGATCCTGGTCTATGGCGCGATCCAGTCGATGATGCCGCTGCTCGGAGGGTATGTGCCGATCGAGACCATGCTGAGCATCGTCGGCGACCATGCGCTGGGACTGATCCGCAACATCGCGATCGCCGGCCTGGTGATGGCAGGGGCCGACTATGCGATGGCGCGGCGCCGGATCGGCAAGCAGACCCGGATGAGCAAGGAGGAGGTCAAGCAGGAGAACAAGCAGACCGAGGGCGATCCGATGCTCAAGGGCGCGATCCGTTCGCGTCAGCTCGCTGCCTCCCGCAACCGGATGCTCGCCGACGTGGTCCAGGCCGACGTTGTCCTGGTCAACCCGACCCACGTCGCGGTCGCCCTGGCCTATGACCCGGTCAAGGGCGCTCCCCGCGTCGTCGCCCGTGGTGCCGGGGTGATCGCAGCGAAGATCCGTGAGACGGCCGCGGGCGCCGACGTACCCCTGGTCCGCGACATCGCCCTCGCCCGGGCGCTGCACTCCTCGACCAAGGTCGGCCAGGAGATCCCGCCCGAGCTCTTCGCCGCGGTCGCCCAGATCCTCGCCTTCGTGATCAGCCGTCGCGGTCGCGGCCATGTCGGCGGAACGCATCGCAGCCCGCGCTCCGAGGCGGACCTCCCGGCCGTGCCGGTAGCGGGACGCAGGCGGCGCACCCCCGCCGCGCTTGCCGCTCCTGCCTGAGCAACTGATGGGTTGGGGGGCGGGCTTCCAGCAACTGATGGGTTGGCGGGCCCGGCTCGCGAAACTGATGGGTTGGCGGGCCCGGCTCGCGAAACTGATGGGTTGGGGAGCCCGGCTCGCGAAACTGATGGGTTGGGGAGCCGAAACATCCAATAACGGGGACCAAAGCATCAGTTAACCCGGCCCCTCTTCCCAAAGCATCAGTTAGCGCGGTCCGTCCGACCAATGCATCAGTTAACCCGGCCCCTCTTCCCAAAGCATCAGTTAGCGCGGACCATCCGACCAACGCATCAGTTACCCCCAACCACTCCCCAACACATCAGTTACCCAGCCCCTTCGCAGGATAGAAAACCTCAGGTCCACGCTCACCGAGCCGATCGGACCCGAGACACCAGGAGGGTGTCAGCACCCCACGCCACGGACGGCGCGATTCTCAGCGACCCGTCCGGAAGGCAACACCAGATGCCCGTCAAGCGCCTGACCCAGCTCGCGGTGCCCGTCGGCATCGTGTTCATCGTGGTGATGCTGGTCGTGCCGCTGCCTCCGGTCCTGCTCGACCTGCTGATCGCGCTGAACATCACCGGGGCGCTGCTGATCCTGCTCACCGCGATGTTCGTGAACCGGCCGCTGGAGTTCGCCGCGTTCCCCGCTGTGATCCTGGTGATGACCCTGTTCCGACTGGCCCTCAACGTGAGCGCCACCCGCCTGGTGCTGCTCGACGGTTATGCCGGCAAGGTGATCGACACGTTCGGTCACTTCGTGGTGGGCGGCTCGCTGATCGTGGGCCTGATCATCTTCGTGATCCTCCTGGTGATCCAGTTCGTCGTGATCACCAACGGTGCCGGCCGGGTCGCCGAGGTGGGCGCCCGCTTCACCCTCGACGCGATGCCCGGCAAGCAGATGGCGATCGACGCCGACCTCAACTCCGGCCTGATCGATGAGAACGAGGCCCGCAAGCGTCGTTCCGAGGTGCACGCCGAGGCGGACTTCTACGGCGCGATGGACGGTGCGTCGAAGTTCGTCAAGGGAGACGCGATCGCAGCGATTGTGATCACCCTGATCAACCTGATCGGCGGCTTCGCGGTCGGCGTCGCCCAGCTCGGCATGCCGATGGGGGAGGCGGTCGAGACCTACAGCCTGCTCACCGTCGGCGACGGGCTGGTCTCCCAGATCCCGGCCCTGCTGCTCTCGGTGGCCACCGGCCTGATCGTCACCCGGTCGACGGCCGACGAGGACATGGGCTCCGACATCCTGCGCCAGATCGGCCGACGACGGATGCCCCTGCAGGTGGCCGGTGCCGCGGCGATCTCGCTCTGCCTGATCCCCGGTCTGCCGAAGTTCCCCTTCCTGCTGGCCGGCGGCCTGATGCTGGTTCTCTCCAGCCGCATTCCCAAGGACGAGGAACAGCCCGAGAGCACTCCGGCCTCACTCGAGGCCGCGGCCACTGCACACCCGGACACTCCCGAGCAGTTGGTCGCCGAGATCCAGGTCGACCCCCTCGGTCTCGAGCTCTCCGCGGACATGATCGACCTGGTCGACACCTCCACCGGGGGCGACCTGCTCGACCGGGTCAAGGCCCTGCGCCGCAAGGTCGCCGGTGACATCGGCGTGGTCATCCCCCCGGTGCGCACTCGCGACAACCTGGACCTGCCCACCGCCACCTATGCGATCAAGCTCTTCGGGGTCGAGGTGGCACGGGGTACGGCGCCCTCCGGCACCGTTCTCGCAATCGGCGACCACCTCGGCTCGATGCCCGGTGAGACCACCCGCGAGCCGGTCTTCGGTCTCGATGCCAAGTGGATTCCTGCTGGGCTGCGGCACCAGGCCGAGCTCTCCGGCGCCACGGTGGTGGACCGCGCCTCGGTGATCACCACGCACCTGGCCGAGGTCGTCACTACCCACGCCGCCCGGCTGCTCGGCCGCGAGGACGTCCGGATGCTCACCGACGTGCTCAAGAAGACCCACCCCGTGGTGGTCGAGGAGCTCACCCCGACCCAGCTCAGTCTCGGCGAGGTGCAGCGGGTCCTGCAGGGGCTGCTCGACGAGGGAGTCACGGTGCGCGACCTGGTCCGCATCTTCGAGGCGCTCTCCCTCAAGGCGCAGGCCACCAAGGAGCCGGAGGCGTTGGTGGAGGCGGCCCGCACGGCACTCGGTCCGGCCATCGTGGCGCCGTACGCCGTCAACGGCACCGTCAACGTGATCAGCCTCGATCCGTTGCTCGAGCAGCGGATGCTCGAGGCGTTGCGGATGACCGAGGCAGGCGCGGTGATCGCCCTTGACGCCGCCACCGGGCAGCAAGTGCTCACCGAGATCCTGCGCATCGCCACCGAGGCCGAGAACCAGGACCTGCGCCCGGTGCTCGTGTGCTCGCCGCAGATCCGAGCGGGCGTACGCCGCATGGTCCAGCCCTCCATGGAGCGCCTGCCGGTGCTCTCCTACTCCGAACTCATCTCCACAGCGAATGTCCGTTCCGTCGGCGTGGTCTCTGCCGACCAGACCCTGGCGGTGACCGCATGACCGAGTTGAACCCGGCCTCTCCCCCTGTCCTGTTGGCGGCGGCGTTGATCGTCTCGCCGGCACTGTGGGACGCGCTCGTCGTCGGCTCGATGCCGCTCGACACTGCCCTCACTCGCTTCCTCCTCGCGGTGGTCGCTGCGTGGGTGGTGCTGTCGGTGGCGGCCAACCTGCTGCCCGCGAGAGCGCCGGTGAAGAAGGACGAGCCGGACGTGAACCCGGCGCCCAAGCCTTGACCACGCCTAGTGCGTGAACGGAACCTGCCACTCCAGTCGCGTTCCTTGCACTTCCTCGTCACTGTGGGTCAACGTGCCGCCCAAGTCGATGGCGCGTCGGCGCGCATTGCGCAGACCGCTCTCCACCACGTCCGGCCCGAGGCCGCGACCGTTGTCGATCACTTTCAGCACGACCCGATCCTCGACCACGTCGACCTCGACCATGCAGGCGTCGGCATCGGCGTGTTTGACCACGTTGGACAGGCCCTCACGCAGCACCGCGAGCAGCTGGCCGGCGATGTTCGCCGGCACCAGCGAGTCGACGGGCCCGGTGGTGCGCACCAATGGGGTGAATCCGAGGACCGGGACATACTCCTTGACCAGGGCGCGCACGTCGCCGCGTAGAGAGACCTTGCGGGTGTGTTGCAGCTCGAAGATCGTCGAGCGGATGTCGCGGATCGTGGTGTCGAGGTCGGTGAGGGCGGTGCTGAGCATCGCGGCGACCTCCTCGTCGTGGATCCGCTTGCGCACGCCCTGCAGCTGGAGGCCGGTGGCGAAGATCCGTTGGATCACCACGTCATGCAGGTCGCGCGCGATCCGATCGCGCTCCGCGACCAGCATCAGTTCCTGCCGGTCGGCCAACGCAGTTGAGTGGTCGACTACCAGGGACGCTTGGTCCGCGAACGCCGAGAGCAGGTCGGCGGTCTCGTCATCGAGTGTGTCCTGCCGGGCGGGCAGCGACGCGATCAGCACGCCTTGTTCTGCCAATGCGGCACGCAGCGGAACCAGCACGATCACGGTGCCCGCGCGGCGTACCCACTGCGTCTCCTTCTCCGCGAGCGCCGAGCGCACCTCCGCCGAGACCCCATCGAGGAGGGCAGGCAGTTCGGCCTGGCCGGTGCCGTCCGTGGCGACGATGGACGGTACGCCGTCCCGCACGCGCAGCAGTGCCGCCAGCTCTCCGCCGGCAACCGCTCTGGCCCCCCGCGCGATCTGGTCCACCACTTCCTCAGGACGAGCCGGACCGTGGAGCTTGCCCATCACCTCGGCGGTGGCCTCGAGCCAGACGCGGCGGCGCTCGCTCAGCGCATCGGCGGGGCCGCGCTTCCGATTCATGGAGTCAGGTTAGACGGGTGCTGAGGCCGTCGCGGGTGAACATTGACAAGTCAGTGGAAGTTGGCATGACGAGCGTCTTTCCGACAGGGTGTGACTCACGGATTGCCCAGCCAACTGAGTCCTAGGCAGCAATTGCAGAGGGCATCGCGAAGGACGTCGCCCAGAACACGGCCAAGGCGCCGACCTGAATCCCCCCGGGCGGAGGCCACATGATGCCCAGCCCCTTCCATGGCGAGCGCCTCAAGGCGCTGCGCACCGAGGCCGGGTGGTCCCAAGCCGAACTGGCCGAGAAGCTCGGCTCCGATGCCCGCTATGAGAACTCCAAGGTGGCTCCGGGGCTGGAAGCGGTGATCCGCATGGCCGAGGCCTTCAACGTCTCCGTCGACTACCTGCCCTTCGACAACGCCGAACGACGGCCGCTCAACGCCCCCAGCCGCCACGTCGATGCCCGCCTCGTCGACCTCGACCAACTCTCCGACGAAGAGCGCACCACCATCGCCAACGTCATCGACGCCCTCGTCACCAAGGCCAAGCTCCGCCTCATCACCGGCGGAGCAGGCTGAGCCTCACTCCTCCGAGTCGCGGACCCGACTGCGGGCCGCTTCCAACAGCTCGCGGTAGTCGCTCTTGAACGGTTCGACCAGGTGCTTCTCCAGCGCAGCCTCCAACTCCCACAGCACCCGCTGCTCAGCCTGATCCTCGAAGACCGCCGGCTGCTCACCTGCGCCAGTGCGGGCCAGCCACTCGAACAACACCAACGCTTGGTCGCGCGGCAACCCGATCGAGATCTCCTCGTTCACGCAGCCACCCTCGCGAGGAAGATCCGGCGGACGCCATCGGTCGGCGAAATCGCTCGCTGATCGAGCACCTCATGGAAAGACGCCACCTCGACGTCCTTGCCCACCAGGCTCTCGAGCTCGCTGACGATGTCGTCCATGTCGGCTCTGTCTCCTTCAGTGGCTTCAGAAAGCTGGAACCGAAGCCGCAGGCGCGGCCCTTCCACCTCAACACCGACCGCGAGAGCGTGCTCGGGAATCTGCCCAAGGGACGCCTGGGCAACCTGGGCGACGACATAGTTCTCCCAGACCGGCGTCCGTCCGGGATCCTCGGGTGTTGGCAGGCTCATGGCGTCCACCCCGGGTTGTTGGGAACGACGCTCGGAGGCGACGATCCCTTGATGAGAAACACGTTCGTCGACTGGTTCGGGAAGCCCGCCCCTGGGTTGTGATTGAAGCCAGTAACGTTCGGGGACCGCACCACGATGTCGCCGTTCCGCTTCACGCCCAGGACCTGAGCCGCACCGCTGTGGAAGTCATCGAGCACGCTCTGGGCATCGTCGAGCGAGTTGAAGTACCCCCGGCCTCCATAGTTCGCGTGCCCAGCGACGTGACGACCTTGGGTCTGCGCGACACGAGCAGCCACCGAGGCACGGTCGATCGTCACGCCCGCGCCGGTCGTGATGAACCTCGGCGGTACACCGTTTGCGGCAACACCCGTTCGCTCTACGACGACAGGACCCGCCTCGGCGCCGCCGACTTGTCCCTCGGCATTCCCGCTGCGGGGTGCGCTATGCAAAAGCCGAGCGAGGTCGTCGTAGCCGTAGGTCGCGGGGGTTGTCGGCCCGTCCGGGCACGCCGAACCGCCGAGCGACCACAGGCCGTCGGCGTCGGAAGCGGTTGTGGGGTGGACGTACGTTTCGGGCGGGTCGCGCTCGGTGATGGCGTGCGTCGGGACGGCAGTGTCGTGTTGGTCGCCGAAGGCGTAGACGTGAGTGACCTCGAGGTTGGTTGTTGCCGGCGCCGCAGCCGTCGCCGGCGTAGTGGTCCCCAGCCAGGTCGCAAGGAGCCCGACGATCGCGACCAGTAGGCGTCTCACGTCGAATCCGTCGCGTGCGTCCCGCAGTTTCATCACGAAGACCTTCGAGCCGAGTACGCCTCAGCCATTCGGGAGAGGTAGCTGCGCCAGCGCTGCTCGATACCTGAACCACTGGCGGGTTCGCCGGGCGGGGGAGGCATGAATCTCACAAGGCCTTCGATCTCCGCTGGATAGTCGAAATCGGCGTAGAGCATCTCGATCACCTCAAGCGGCTCAACGAAGTCGGCACGATGTTCGTAGACCCAGTCGAGAGCTAAGTAGAGCCAGAGCCGGGGAGGGTTCTCGCTGGGCAGTGCCGCGCTGCTAGCCGAGAGCTCCTCGGCCGCGGCTCGTATCAGTTCAGCAACCCGGTATCGGTCATCACGAAGCAGCAAGGCCAGTTCCTCGACCGCGTCCGGCAGATTCATACCCATCGACAGAGCAGCCTCGGCAACACGAACGGCACCTTCATCGTCGAGCCATCCGCGCTGGTAGCCGTAGACCAAATCGTGAGGGGTAGGGGCCGCGCGCGAGAGAACGAATTCGGCGGGAAGGACGAACTTGACCAGATCTTCGCTCATGGCTTGATCGGGATTCCGTTGAGCGTGCCACCGCGGACGAACATTTGGTGGGTCAGGCTGCCTCCATCGACGATCCACTCGAAGCGACCGGCGATCCCGTTCACCTCGCCAGGCATCTGGACAAGTAGCCGCTCGACTCCGTCACCGCCGCCGGTACGGAAGACCGTCCCGTTCTTGGCGATGTCATCCGTCGTGAAGGCCGCGGCCCGATGCCACGCATCGGACTTCAAGGCCGACCCAGTTGGCTTCGCACCCTGGATCAGGCGCGCGGCTTCAGACGAGGAAGGTAGCTCCCGCGCTCCGGCTTTTGCGGCAACACCGGCCCGCTCAAAGGCGACAGGGTGGGCCTCGGCGACCCGGGGCTTCTCCTCAGTAGGACTAGCACTACGCGCAGCCGGCACGAGCTCGGCCCCGTGGTCGCAGGCGATGGCGGGATGGACGGAACCAGCATCCGGGCGCGCCAGAGCGCCGTGCGACCAGCAGGCGCCGGCGTCACACGCGGACATGCGCTGACCGCTCGGCTCGGGAGGGTCGCGTCCGCTTGTGGCGTCGGTCGCCGGCGACGCGTAGTCATGGCCGTCGTAGCTGTATGTCGTGGCGGCCGGCGACGACGGCGCATCAAGAGCCGCCGCGCCGGGACAGGCAAGTCCAAACAGGACAGCGAACAGAGCGCCGAGGTGGATGAGCGACGCACGAACGCGGCGATCACCAGAGCGCCTATCCCGTTCCCGGAGCCCGCCTACGATCCACGACACACCGCTCATCCGAGTACCATGTATTCAAAGTTCGCGATCTCAGTTGCTGGTTTCCGGACTACGGAGTCCCCGTCCTCTCGAAACACCTCGACCTCATCCAATCGGCCACCCACAACATGCAGGAGGACGTGCACCATAACCCCATCTGCGTCGGCGTAGATCGCCTCCACAGGGACCCGAAACTTCACATTGGCTCGCGGCCCTGAGGCATGAACTGCGAGCGTTCCGTCCTCATCAACCTCCTCGAACTTGCACTCGGGGACTTGGGCACGAAGCTCAACTACGCCCTCAAACTCCTGGGTTAGCAACGCATCCAGCACGCGCAGTTCGCGCGCGTCAGGTTGATGGGCTGAGTTACGGGACATAGTAGGTCCCCACGTTGATAGTCCCGTCTGGCAATGTGTAAGCGCGGTACTCGATCTGCTGCCCGCGGACCGTCACTCGGCCATAGAAGCTGCCGGTCGACGAAGCGTCGGCCGCGGCCTTCTGAACGTTACGAAGGATCACCGGCTCAACCTCCGATGGCGACAGGTTCGTCCCCTTGAGGTGTCGTGCGCCGTGACCGTCCCCCCTACCGAATCGCACCTTCGGGCACGTGTTGTGAACCAGGATGTCGGCGTTGCCAACGTGGTAGGTGTGGATACCCTCCACTGTCAGGTTGTAGGCAAGCGCCTCCCGGGCAGTTTCGAGCCTCAGTCCGGAAACTGTGATCGCTCGGCCGTCAGCACCGAGAACCTCCTCACCTGGGTCAAGCTCGTCGGCGCGCTCGAAACGCTGACTAGTGACGGACCAGAAGGGGTGGTCCTCGGTCGTGGTGATGGCTTCGCCGTCGACGACCAGGTCGAGGACGGTGTCGTCGTGGACGAAGACGTGTTCGACCCGTCGCGGTTCCTGCTCCCCGGTCTCAGGGTCGGTGGCGACCACTAGATCACCGACTTCGATGTCCTCGATCGGCTTTCGGGTGCCGTCGGCCATGAGTACGACTGTGGCGCCGGTGAATGAGCATGCGCGGGCTGCTGTGTTTGCGGCAACACCGGTAGCCACCACGATTTCCGGCCCCGCGTTGTTGTTTCCTAGCCGCTGGCCTGCGGTGATCTGGTCGAAAGCCCCGACGCGAACCTCGACGCTGGAACTGTGAGCCCCAACGCGAGTTTCGGCGTCAGCGGCCGCTGACGCCGATGCGGTGCTGATGCCGAGAACCGCTGCCAAGGCGGCGATCAGAGCAACCAGGACAGCCGGGCTCCGACGCAGGAGGAGTCCTTGGTCGCCCGCCCTGAACTTCACTGCAGGGCCACCTCGATGGTCGCCGAGACGATCTCCATCCTCCCCCAACCGCCTTCCAGGAGCGCTCCAGCGTCATCCCATTCGAAGCTGTCGATCTGCCCGTAGTCCTCCTCGCCCGACGAATCGACGGCCGGCGGGTTGCCGGAGTTAGACCAGAGGAGTCGGGTAACGCCCTTAAACACCAGCAAACCTCGGCGGAAGCAATACTGCTCGTCCGGCGCCGGCGCCCGGTAATCCGCATGATCGGGCGTGAGCACCAAGTCCAGCTCAAAGGTCACCGCACCGGGAATTGCCGTGATGCCCAGCACGTAGCTCTCTTCCAGCAGAAAGTCGCGCAACTTGGGGACCTCGATATAGGGGCGCATCACGGCAGATCCCATGTGATCGGAGTGTGGTTGCCTGGGCTCTTGCGACTGACCACGTTGCCATACGAGTCGACTCGCTGCCCAGAAGCGTTCCGGATAGCCACGTGAGGGAAGTCGCTCCCTGGCGTGCGAGCACTGCCTCGTTTTATGACCAAGCGTTCGATGCCGTTCGAGTCCACATACTTGAGTGGTCCACCTGACGATTGCGCCGCCTTCCAACCCTGCGACTCAGCGACGTCGACGAGTCCAGAAGCCGTGCCACGACCACCCTTAGTCAACTGACCGATCGCAAAGTCGGCGTCGTACTTGGCGAGCGCTCCGCCGCTCTTTGCGGCAACTCGCGATCGCTCAACGACAGCAGAGGTCACCTCAGTCCTGGCGACTTGCCCCTTGGCCGCGCGGCTCCGAGGTGCGATCGGCACAAACTGAGAGAGGTCGTCATAGTCATAGATCGCGACGGTGGTGAGGTCGTCAGGGCGTGCGACCTCGCCTGACGGCAGCAGGCCGTCGAGGTGATAGTCGATCGAGTTGCCGTCCCCCGCAGGCGGACCACGCTCGCTCCCGATGTGCGTGACAGTTGATGGATTGGCGGCCGTGTCGTACCCGTAGACGGTGCCGGCGGGTGATGACGGTTGAGCGACCGCGGAAGCCGGAGCGGCGAGCCCGAGGCACGCCACCAGAAGCCCAAGGACGACGGCCAACGCACGCTTCACGACGTGCCACCGGAGCGGTCGCCGAACAGCGATTGCGCAATCGCGTCACAGAGCTGCCGATGGTCGGTATAGGGCGTTCCCTCCGAAGGTGCGTAAAGAGCTAGGGCCTCAAGGAGGTCCTCGAACTCGTCTGCGTACGGGTGGTAGGTGTGGAGTGCCTCCTCCAGCGCGGCCGCAGCGAGAGTGGAGTCGTCGCCGTCAAGAATGGGGCGAGCCGCGGCGAGGACCTCCGGCGCGATGATCATCGGACCATCACCGTCACGATGTGGATCGGTCCAGTGTCGCGGACGGCGACCCAGTCCTTGCCCTGGAAGACCCGGATCGTGCCGTTGTCCCTCATCATCGTCCTCGTCGGGTTGTTGAGGATGTCGTCGACCCGGCTCAGAGTGGTCGGCGACCGACCAGGTGCGCCGTAGACGATGCGCTCGGCCGCGTGAGCGCTGACCGTGTAGCCGGACGGTGTTCGTGCGTAGCCCTCTCCGACTTGTCCGAGAAGGTTGCGGGACGCGGCCATCGGGTCGTACCGGACCAGCGCGCCAGCCTCATCCGCAGACTTTGCGGCAAGATGGCTCGGCTCTAACGGCGAAGGAAGTCCCGCCGTGGCCCCGGCCCGCCCCAGGGTCATCGATGTCCCACGCGCAACCTGCACCGGCAGCACGGGGTGGTCGTAGGTGTAGGTCGCGGAAGGCATTGCCCCGGCCGGGCGCGCCGAAGGGCCGTGCGACCAGCGATCGCCGGCGTCATGGGTGGTGTCGGCGAAGCCCGCCGCAGGCGGGCCACGCTCGCTCGCGCTCGCGGTGCCAGGTGCGTTGTAGACCAGCGCGTCGTAGGTGAAGACGGCCACCGGCGCATCCGGCAACGGCGAGGCTTCGGCGGGTGAGCCGAGGCTGAGCCACGCAAGGCTCGCCACCAGGATGCGCAGGAGGACCATCAGTCCCCCACGAACCTGAGCTCGGAGGAGCCATCCTCGAGGCCCTTGGTGCAAAGGTCCGCGAGCTCCCGTGAGATCGCCACAACCGACGCGCGTGACGTTGCCCCCGCGAGCTGTCGAAGTTCCTCCCCGAGCGCCTGAAGCTGAGATTGGGTGAAGGTAGCGTCTCCGTACGGATCGACCTGTGACAGCAACGGATACAACTCCTGGGTCGGATCCAATGAGTACAAGGTGGCTTCGACGTCATCCCACCAGTGCTCGGCGCCGTCGACAAGCCCGTTGCCTGACCAGAGTTCGATGGTGATGGCCATGGATCAACCCTTCGGACTCGTGCCGGGGAACATCGTGACGACCGAGCCGTCGGGACGTCTGATCACGGTGAAGACATCGGTCGGTAAGCCGGTTGTTCGGTCGACGCCTACGCCTCCCGGGTTACGGAGGACGTACCGGGTGTTGCCGTTGGTTTGCAGGAAGCCGTCCATGCCCTTGGTCCTCGACGCCAAGCCACCAAGGTCGACGTTGTCGTAGAACTGGCTCTTGCCCTTGAGGGTGTTCGGGAACTGGTGACGCAGCCCTGCATGACCGATGTCAGCAACCTCGTCTGCCGACTTTGCGGCATCGGCGATGTTGTTGAACTGCTTCGGTACCTTTAACACGTCTCCAAAAGGGATAAAACCGACCATGGCGGCGCCAAAACTCAGCGATATGAGGCCGTCTTTGTCGAGGCTTCGCTTCGCGTCGTAAGCGTCACATCCCGCACCCAGGCCTGGTACCCACGCGCATAGCGCGAGTGAAACCTCCCGCATGAAACCACCGAGGTTGTGTGTCGGGGGTTTGGGAGACTCACCGCGGCCAGATACAAGGCCACAGACGCCGTTCTTACGGGTCTGTCGGAAAGTTTGTGTAAGTGGGCATCGGCTTAGTTGATTCCCAGGCGGTCGCCGTAGGTCATGGACAGGACGTTGAGGATGTTCTTCCAGCCAGCAATCCGGCCGGTGGGGTTCGGTCGGTTCGCTTCGCGTTGACGCACCGCGAGGTAGAGCACCTTGAGGGCTGCCTGCTCGTCGGGGAAGTGCCCACGGCGCCGGGTCGCGGCCCGGAACCTGGCGTTGAGCGACTCGATCGCATTGGTGGTGTAGATGACTTTGCGGACCTCCACGGGGAAGTCCAGGAACGGGATGAACTCCTCCCAGGCATTGCGCCACAGGTTGATCATCGCCGGGTACTTGCCCGCCCACTGCTCGGTGAACTCCTCGAACTCGGCCTCTGCAGCAGCCAGCGTCGGCGCGGTATAGATGCGACGCAGCTGGCCCGTGATCTTCTGCCAGTGCTGGCGCGAGGAGTACCGCAAGGAGTTGCGCACCAGATGCACCACGCAGGTCTGCACGACAGCTTGAGGCCACACGGCGTTGATCGCCTCCGGCAGACCCTTCAGGCCATCGCAACAAACGATGCATGCGTCGAGGATGCCACGATTCTTCAGGTCCGTGAGCATGTTGATCCACTGTTTTGCTCCTTCCCCACCCGAGGGCCCCACCCACATGCCCAACACGTCACGGAACCCGTCGAGGTTCACCCCCATCGCCACATAGACCGGACGGTTGGCCACCGTGCCCTCGCGGACCTTGAGCACGATCGCGTCGATGATGATCACGGGATAGACCGGATCCAACGGCCGCGACTGCCACTGCTTCATCTCCGCGACCACCTGGTTCGTCACCGTGGAGACCAGATCGCGCGAGACGTCAGTGTCGTAGACCTCACCCAAGTGCGCCGCGATGTCACCGGTGGTCATCCCCTTGCCATACAGGCTGATCACCGCCTCATCGAAGCCGGCCAACCGACGCTGATGCTTGGCCACTATTCGTGGCTCGAAGGACCCCTCCCGATCCCTGGGGACATCCACGGTCACCTTGCCAATCTCGGTCGTGACCGTCTTGGGCGTCGACCCGTTACGCGAATTGCCGCGATTGCGCCCTACTGGGTCATGCCGGTCATAACCCAGATGGTGCGACATCTCAGCCTCCAGCGCCGACTGCAGGACCTGCCGAGTCAACGCCGTCAGCAACCCGTCCTCACCGGTCAACGCGATCCCGCGGCCAGACGCCGAAGCCACCAACTCCTCGGCCAACGCCACCATGTCCGGCTCACGAACCGCCGGCACTGTCGTACTCTCAGACTCATGCTCGCTCATAACGTGATGTTCCTTCCAACACGGACCAAGTCCGTGGCATCACGCCGAGCCACTTACACAGAATTCCTGACAGACCCGTTCTTACCGCAGTGAGTGGGCGGTCCAGATCTACCTGATGAGACCGATGCGTCCATGGCTTGGCCCGGGTTAGCCGTGTTCCTGCCTGGTTTCATGGTGCTTCCTGACCCGGGTCTCGGCGTGTTGCTCTGCCCTGCGGGATTGTCCACGCGGTGGATGTTGGTGTTGCCAGTGCGCTCCGGCTCGATCGGGTACAGGCCGCTGGGGTCGGTGAAGGTGTTGGGGTTGTTGTTGGCGTAGGCGTAGCCGAGTAGCTGTGACGGCGAGCCGGTGTCCATCAGGGGGTCGACTGAGATGAATCGGCCGGTGGTGGGGTCGTATTGGCGTGCGCCGACGCTGGTAAGTCCAGTGTCGGTGTCCTCGGGTTTGCCGAGGAACCCCCGGGTGGTGGGCCAGGCGGGGGGTTTGGTTCCCCGTTGTTCGCCGTAAGGGGAGGTGTAGTTGCGCTCGGGGGTCAGGGTGGCGCCGTCGAGTGCGATGGTGCCGGTGCCGGCAGGGTTGGTAAGCAGGAAGTCGAGCTGGGTGTCGCTGGCTCGGACTCCGCTGACGCCGCCAGGCAGGGCGTAGTGGCGTTGGGCGCTGAGGTCCCCGGTGTCGTTGTCGGTGTGGATCTCGGTCTCGGCGGCGAAGAGCACCGTCTCGGTGTCGTTGGATTGCAGCAGCAGTTCACCGTCGGCGCCATAGAGATATGTCGTGGTCGCGCTGGCCCCGTCACGTTCGGTGACGAGCTGGCTGAGCTTGCCCTCCGCGTTCCAGTCCAGGTCCTGGGCCGCCCCGCCGGGGGTGGTGTCGGGTCTGGTGGTGGTGTTGCCGGACTCGTCGTAGGCGTAGTTGCGGGTGCCCGCTGCGGTGCCGGTGGTGGTGATGGTGGTGACCGAGTTGGGGTGGGGGTCCGAGACAGCCGGATAGGTGTAGGTCTCGCTCGACTGCGTGGTGGGCGTCGTGGTGGACTGGGTGGCACGCAGACCGCGGTCGTTGAAGGTCCACCCCTGCCACTGCGGCGCGGGCCCCCCGAGCCCGGCCTGCGAGGGATTCGTCGCGCAGTCGCCCGTGCTGGGAGTCCAGGTCGCAGCGAGACGTTGGTGATCGTCATAGCGATGACAGGTGACGTCGTGATCGCGGACCACGATCTCCTCGATCGGCTTCTTGGTGCCGTCAGCGATGAGTACGACGATGGTGCCCGCAAACGAACAGGCCTTGGCTGTTGTCTTTGCACCAACACCGCCTGCCCTGACGTGAGAACTGTCCTCGTTGACTCGAAAAGCTCGCGCGCGGACGATACGTCCAGTCCTGCGGGCAGGCACGGTCCGCGCAGGGTCGTCGTAGCCGTCGTTCCCGAATGCCAGTCCGGTCAGCGCGTACGCCGAACCACAAGCCCATGGGCGGCCGAAAGCGTCGTCGCCGGTGTGACGGGCACAGGCCCAGGACGACCCTGCTTGGTCCGTCGTGGCGATCCTCCACCCGGGCTGGTGGTTCAGGTCGTGACTGTTGGTCGCCAACCGTGCCACAGACGCGGTCGTCAGCGCTGCAGCCGACGCAGCAACGCCCGTCATGCCGATCAGGATCGCAGCAAGGGCGCAGACCAAGGCTCTGAGAAGAATCATGTCGGTGGCCGGGCGTGGCAAGGGTTCTCGATCACTTCGACACCCGCGTCGAGCGCGATCGAACCAAATCGCTTGTGGGGCCCGTCGGACGTGAGAATGTCCGCAATCTGTCGCACGACCGATCGGGACAGCCCCGGTCGGATGTAGCACCCAGCCCGCGAGACGGTCTCGTAACCCGCCGACATCGCGACACCCAATCGTTCAACCTCAGTCCTGGTACGCCGCAGCGAAACCGCACCAGCATCGACATAGATTCCCATTCTGGGCTGCTGCGGTGATTTCGGACAGCGGATTGATGGGATTCATACGCTGCCGTCTCCGGCTGGGTGTAACCGTAGTGGACCTCATTGGGCCGTTTGTAGCCGAGGGCTGAGTGTCGTCGTCGGGAGTTGTAGAACCCCTCGATGTAGGCGATGACGTCGCGTCTGGCTTGGGCCTTGGTGGCGTAGACGATGCGGTAGACGTGTTCGTTCTTCAGCGCTGAGAAGAACGATTCGGACATCGCGTTGTCCCAGCACACACCGGTCCTGCCCATCGAGGAATGCATCCCCAGATCGGTGACGAGGGTGCGGTATTCGGCCGAGGTGTAGACGCTGCCGCGGTCGGAGTGGAAGACCGCGCCGGGTTCGATCACGCTGGTCGCGGCAGCGTTGCGCAACGCTGTGGTGACGAGCTCGGTACGCATCTGATCTGCGATCGACCAGCCCACCACCTTCTTGGAGTAGCAGTCGATCACCGTGGCCAGGTAGATAAACCCTGCCCAGGTGTGGATGTAGGTGATGTCTCCGACGAACCTGGCTCCAGGCCGCTCGGCGGTGAAGTCACGACCGACCAGATCGGGCATGTCCTTCGCGGCTGCTTCATCGGCTTCGGTGGTGACTCTGAACGGGCGTGGCTGGCAGGCGATCGGGCCCTCAGCGCGCATGATCTGGCAGACCAGTTCCGGTGAGCACTCGGTGCCCTCCTCGAGGAGGTCGGCGTGGATGCGGCGGTAGCCATACGTCTGGTTGGCTCACTTCCCGGCATTGCCTCAGGCTCATTGAGCCCCGTCCGGCCTCAGGAGCTCAACTGGGAGCATCCGCCTAGCGTCGAGGACCTCTATGCCAATCAGGCGACCTTCAGAGTTGAAGTCGAGATTGATCATCCCTCCCACCGCCACCGGATCACACGCGTACATCTGGGCAGAGTCACCGGCGCCGATGTCAGTAAGTTCGATGTAGGCCGCGTTGGCCGACTCGTCATAACTCACTCGGATATCACTCATGGCCTTCGCCTTTGGAGTCGCGAGACGTACGCCTTGTCGACGTTCGTCATGACGGTGTTAACCGTGTCATCGATCGTCTTGGCAACAAAGAGTCCGCTCTTGGGGTCATAGAATCCCGACTTCCACTGGTCGTCGTGCCAATACGAGAACGGCTGGCGTTCCAGCACCCGATCCACCTCGGCTTGGCTGATGCCACGCACATCCATCTGCTTCTGGGCATGTGGCGAGACTGGGCAGTTGTGGACGAGGAGTTGTGCTTCGGTGACGTAGTAGTTGTGGTCGCCGGCTACTTCGAAGTTGTAGACAGTCGTCCTCGCCGGAGCGACCTCGATCGACCTGATCGTGGTCGATGTCCCATCGCGCTGGGCAAGCCGATCGCCGACGCGGAGGTCGCCGGACATCACCCAGCCCTCACCAGTCACGTAGAACGGGTGCTCATCGGTAACGGTGACTTCGGCGCCGTCAGCAACGGTGATGGACATGACCTCATCGGCGTGCTTCTGGAACAGGCCGGTGACGGTCCGTAGGTGACTCTCGCCGGTGTCGAAGTCCTTGGCCCAAACCCGGTCTCCGACGTCAATATCCTCGATCGGCTTCTCGCCGTCGGCGGTTTGGACCTTGGTGCCGGCAACGAAACAGTTGCACGGGAGCCCGTCGACGTTGTCGAGCTTTCGTGTCTTTGCGGCAACATGCCACCGAGGAAACGACGAGAGGCTCCCGTCGACGTCCTCCGCGTGGCCGCTGGCCGTACGTATCGCGGGTGCAACCGGCGCGAGCGCGATTGGTGCGTTGTAGGTCGTCCCGGCGCGGGATGTCGATCCGCCCGAGCGCGCCAAAGCGCCGGCGGACCAACGGTCGACGGCCGTGGGAGCGGGTGTCGCGTTGTAGGTGTACCGCGAGGCTGGTGGCCCACGCTCGGTAGCGCAATCGGTCAACACTGCAGACGCGTGAATGCCGTCACAAGGGTAGACGTGCCCGAACTCGGCGTTCGTTGTCGCTTGAGCGACGCCCGCAGCTGGCACTGTGAAGATGGCCAACAAGACCACCACGACGCCACCCTGGACGGCGCGGACCAGCCGAATCATAGCCTTCGCTCCACGGCCACGGCGCTGGCCCAGTCAGGACTTGTGTCGATCGGAACGCCGAGCGCGGTGAGGTATTCAAAGACCATGTCCGTGGTGAAACGGCTCGCCTTAGCGCGCCTCTCGTACGCAGACTGATTCTCGAAGGGGAAAGCGTGTCCCGAGGTCTCGAACACCCATCGTCCGCCATCGTTGGCCGCAACGATCGAACGCTCCATGGCTAGCGGTGGCTCACCGCTGGGGCCGTAGACCTCCAGCACTCGAGCCGGATATGTCGCGCTGTCTTCGACAGTGACCACTCGCATCGCACGACAGCCGAGTTCCCGCGCGGCGTAGCTCGGCAGTACGCCGACGTCGGTGCCCAGCGGCCCGTTGCTGAGCAACGCCGTCCAATGACCAACGGGCACACAAATGTATCGAGTGACGTCGCCGCCCGGCGTCAGGAGCGCGACGACCTCCTCCATTGACGCAACTCCAGCCGGGCGAGTCGCCCAGCCAGCATCAAAGCCACGGAGGATCCAGTCGGCGAGGGGCGTGGTTCCGACCTCGAAGTAGCCGACCTGTTCGGTGGTAGCGCCACCTGCGGCGGACGGAAGCGTCATGGCACGAGCCTAAGGATAAAGTTGGAACCGGGATCGTTCGCCAAGATGCGTGCTTCGTGAAGTGCACCGCGGGGGTTCGCTAGTCCTTCGTACTCGACGTAGTAGCGCTGGCCGTTGAGTGAGTACTGCAGGTCAGGACGGTTGATGCCCACGCGCTGTCCGAGGGCGTTGACCTGCTGCTGGTTGACCCGGATTCCCGTCGCGCCGCGCGGGAGTGCAGCGATGTCGGCCTGGAGCGCCTGGTTGTGGGATGCGCGTCCAATCGATCTACCAAGGCCCAAGGCGTTCGGTGCGATCGGGCTAACAGCTACGTCCTGTGCAAGTCGGGTGCCTGCGTTTGCGGCAACACCAGATCGCTGAGCGACGACAAGCACCGCCACGGTGCTGTCGACTTGCTCCTCGACACCGGAGCTGCCGCGTGCGGACTGCGCAAACCGAGCGAGGTCGTCGTAGCCGTAGGTCGCGGGGCCAATCGCTACGTTCGGGCGCGCCGAAGCGCCGAACGGCCCAAGTCCGTCGGGGTCGTAGGCGGTGCTGCTGTCGTAGGTCGAAGGCGGGCCGCGCTCGGAGGCGGTGTACGTCGGAGCATCGGTGTGGTGGTGGCCGTTGTACACGTGCACAGAAGGCGGTTGAGCCGGGACATCAGCCAGAGCGCCGGCCGCCGGAACCCAAAGCAGCGCGATCAGGACAGCGATCAGCATCGCCGCCAGGGTGCTGACGCGACTACACATCGGCTGAACCCTCGATGCTCGCGCGCAGTTCGTCCAAGCGGAAGATGGCGGCGGGCACCTGCTCATCGAGCAGGGTAGTGAATTGGATCTCCTCCAGGTCGGCCTCCGCTAGACGAACTGCCGAGGCGATGCCGGAGCCATCGTTCTCGAAGCGAGGTATCGCGCCCTGTAGGACGGCCTGCACCTCGGCGAGCGTGCATGTTCCCGCCTCAAGGTCCGCGATCGCAGTAAGGACTTCACGGGCGACGGTGGCGTTGTACTCGTTCATGGTCATCGCGTGATCACCGTGATGACGATGTTGTTCTCTGTAATGACCTGCACGGTGCCGCTCGTGAATGAGAGGCGTGGCTCGCCGTTCGGCCCCTTGACGGGTACCCCTCGTGAGCCGGTCAGTACGTCCTCGATGTAGTTCGGCGAGATGCTCCGGCCAGGACCAGGTGCCCCCGCCGGCGCACCAAGCCCGCTTGGCTGCATGCGGTCGACGGCATGCCTGGTGTAGAGCCGATCGCCGACCTGGGCGTACTCACGACCTCCTTGTGTGGCCTTGGGGTAGTTCTGCCAAGACGTCCACGGGATCTTCGATCCCCCGTTTGCGGCAACGTCAGATCGCCAAACGAGGACAGAGCCCTGCTCGGCGCTGTCGCTGTGCTCCTCGACCGCGTCGCTACCGCGTGCGGTCTGCACGAACCTGGCGGGGTGGTCGTAGGCGAAGGTGGCAGGCGGGGTTGTTCCGCCCGGGCGCGCCGGATCACCGTTCGACCAACTGTCGACGGCATCGTACGTAGTGCGCTCGTTGTGCGCCGCCGGTGGCCCACGCTCCGAGGTGGTGTCGATGACATGCGCGGGGGTTTCACGAGCGTCATAGCCGATGGCAGTTACCGGATCAGCCGGAGCCGCGGCGGTCGCGGCGGGCGCGCCCGCGAGCCATGCCGCGAGGAGGCTGATCACGAGGGCGAGCAAGCGGTTCACTCGCCACGCTCCCGATCGAGAACGTCGCGGACGACTTGGTCACCGGCAGGGGTGTTTCTCAGCCACACGATCGCACCCGGAGTGGGGACCTCGTCGGGCCACTCGTCGAGCCACTCCCGCCGAATGCGCTCAGCCCACTGGTCAGGCCCTCCCGGCCACGGAACATGGTCGCTGCCGATCACATCGCCGGCGACCATGAGACCGCCTCGAAGCACCTCGGCGATGAGGGCGAGCGTCAGGTCACGGAGTGCGGTCGGATCGTTCTCACCCGAGAGTCGCGCCGATTGGAGCGCCCAGCCGGCGTCAGCCCAATCGTCGAGCCCCCCGACGAGAAGGTCTTCCAACGGTGTTCGCATTGTCATGGCTGGTCCACGTGGAGGCGGATTCGGGAGCCATCCGGCATTCGAATGTCGATTGCGCCTCCGCCGCTGCCCGAGTAGCTGCGCATCCCGACTTGCACGCCGTCGGCGCGCTCAATGACCGTGCCGTCGAAGTTCTTCCACGTCGTCGGGGTTCCCCCTCTGGTTAGGTCATCGAACTTCGTGGTGAGTGCACCTTCGTCGGGAACCATGCGGACCCAAGATTGCTTGCCTCTCGGTAAACCGGCCAGCACGTCGTCCACGCTTCGAAGAGCAGTCGTGCCGGCGTTTGCGGCAACACGAGATCGCTGAAACAACGAGAGCTCCCCGACGTTAGCCAGAGGTGCCCGCTGGTTCGTACTCGCAGCCTCCGCATCCTGTGCGAACCCGGCAGGGGTGTTGTAGGTGGTCGTAGGCCTAGATGAGGTCCCCGCGGGGCGCGCCGAAGTGCCGTGCGACCGAGGGCCAACGGCGGTGTAGGAGGTGCTCGGGTCGAACGCGCTGGGCGGACCGCGCTCGGTCGGGGTCGTCGTCGGAGCAGTATGAGCGTCGCTGTCGTAGGTGTAGGTGGGGACGAGATGGGCTGACGCAGCGCTGGTGGATGGCGCGATGCCGAAACAGCCGAGCATCGCTGCCAGCACGGCGATCGCCAGCCGCAGGGCTAGTTTCCTCACTCCGGCGCAGCTCCAATCGACCTGAGATAGATGCCGCGCGCAAACTCCCATCCACGAGACGCCTCCTCAGTCGAGCGCCAAGCACGGTAGTAGGCGATGAATCCTGGCGGAACTCTGTCCTCGTCCAGAAGGCGCCGATACTCTTCCCCGTGTTCGACGATCCCCCAGACCGAAGGTCGCACCAGATAGATCCCGGGCACCTCGCGGCCGGCTCCATAGTTCCAATTCTGTGCCCGGAGCTCGGCAAGGCTCGGCGATGAGACAACCAAGTCACTGCTCTCGCCCTCAAGCGGGATCACGAGCGCCACGTCGAACTCTTCTGCCCGGTCGAGGATCAGACCACGAATCGACTGGACGCACTCGATGGCTGCCTCGACTGCTCTCGGCGGCGGTTCAGAGGAGAGCTCATCGATGTCGACCTGAGCCGGAATGTCATCGGCGTCGAGGCGCTCTGCCGCCCATCGAGTCGCATGATCACACAGCGAAGTCATAAGTTCCATCCGTTCGCGATCAACCAATCCCGCTGCTTGTTTGTTAGTTCGACGAACCCATGCTTCCAAGTTCCGTCGATGTTGAGCGACGGAGCTCCCTGCCCGCGGCCGAAGACCGCGTGGGGTTGCTCGGCTCCGGGAACTTTCCCACGGTCGATTCGCTCGATTCCCTTTGGTGCCTGGCCTCGCCGGATGGCGCTGTTCATCTGGTTGAAGCTCATGCACGGCCCGGCATTGTGAACGAGGACCGAGTCGCTACCAGCGAAGTAAGCGTGAACACCCTGGACGGTGAGGTTGTACGCGGTCAGATCCTGCTCGGTGATGCCCCGCTTGGTAACGGTAAGCCGGTCGCCGTCAGCGGTGATGACGACGTCGCCGGGCTGCAGGTCGATCGCGTCGACCCATTCACCCCGGGACTCGACCCAGAACGGGTGGTGGTCGGTGGCGTCGATCATCGAGCCGCCCGAGAGCCGTACCGCGACCATGGTGTGCGGCCCGGAGTGACGGATCAGGTCGATCACCTTGCGCGGTCCGGTCTCCCCGGTCTCCGGATCGGTCGCCATCACCTTGTCGCCGACCTTGACGTCCTTGATGGGCTTCTTCGTCCCGTCGGCCATGAGGACGAGCGTCGTACCCGTGAAGGAGTTCAGACAGGTCTCGGCGACTTCCGTTCCTGCCTTTGCGGCACCCGAGGCGATGCGCGAGCGTCCGAGTGTCCCGATCCCCTTCATGAGTTGGATCAGCCTTGGCGCGCCTCTGGTTCCCGAAGCGAACACGCCCCCGGGGATCGGCACCAACAGTGAGACGGCGATGATAAAGGGGTCGCTGGAGGATTCGCCCATCATCCCTAGAATGCCGTCGACATCTACGTAGCCCCCTCCGCCGGTCAGGGCACCCTGGCAATCACCCCCGGTGGGAATGCCAAATTGACCGCATGAAACAGCCACGTTGGCGACCGACGACACCGCCAAAACGGCACCGGCGTACTCCTTCTTCATGATCTTTGCCTGAAGCTTGACTCCCTCCTTGACTGCGGAGCCGCCCTTCTTAAAGACTCCGCCGGCTTTGCTGAGCGCGGACATGACCTTGCCACGTGGCTTGGCGCCACCCTTCGACTTGCTTGGGGAAGCTTTGGGCTGTGGCTGTGCCACCGAGCCCTGCATCATCGACCCGAGGCCCGCGCCCGGTTGAAGGAAGTCGTTCATCAGCCCGGTGGGGTCGGTGAAGGTGTTGGGGTTGTTGTTGGCGTAGGCGTAGCCGAGTAGTTGTGATGGCGAGCTGGGGTCCATGAGGGGGTCGACTGAGATGAATCGGCCGGTGGTGGGGTCGTATTGGCGTGCGCCGACGCTGGTAAGTCCAGTGTCGGTGTCCTCGGGTTTGCCGAGGAACCCCCGGGTGGTGGGCCAGGCGGGGGGTTTGGTTCCCCGTTGTTCGCCGTAAGGGGAGGTGTAGTTGCGCTCGGGGGTCAGGGTGGCGCCGTCGAGTGCGATGGTGCCGGTGCCGGCAGGGTTGGTAAGCAGGAAGTCGAGCTGGGTGTCGCTGGCTCGGACTCCGCTGACGCCGCCAGGCAGGGCGTAGTGGCGTTGGGCGCTGAGGTCCCCGGTGTCGTTGTCGGTGTGGATCTCGGTCTCGGCGGCGAAGAGCACCGTCTCGGTGTCGTTGGATTGCAGCAGCAGTTCACCGTCGGCGCCGTAGAGATATGTCGTGGTCGCGCTGGCCCCGTCACGTTCGGTGACGAGCTGGCTGAGCTTGCCCTCGGCGTTCCAGTCCAGGTCCTGGGCCGCCCCATCGGGGGTGGTGTCGGGTCTGGTGGTGGTGTTGCCGGACTCGTCGTAGGCGTAGTTGCGGGTGCCTGCTGCGGTGCCGGTGGTGGTGATGGTGGTGACCGAGTTGGGGTGGGGGTCCGAGACAGCCGGATAGGTGTAGGTCTCGCTCGACTGCGTCGTGGGCGTCGTGGTGGACTGGGTCGCGCGCAGACCGCGGTCGTTGAAGGTCCACCCCTGCCACTGCGGCGCGGGCCCCCCGAGCCCGGCCTGCGAGGGATTCGTCGCGCAATCGCCCGTGCTGGGAGTCCAGGTCGCAGCGAGACGTTGGTGATCGTCATAGCGATGACAGGTGACGTCATGGTTGGTGCCTTGGGCGACGTCGGCGTCGCGCGTGATGTTGCCGGCGTCGTCGTAGGTGTAGCGGTGGTCGCTGACCACGTCCTGGGACTGGTTGGCCAGGGCCATGTTGCGGGTGAGCCTGCCGGTGCCTTCGTCGCGGGTGGGCAGCACCCAGAACTTGGTCGCCGTGCTCTGGCCCATCGCGGCGATCGTGACGCGGCCGTAGCTGTCGTAGGTGACGTCTTGGACGAGTGCGTCGTAGCCGTTGACGTTGGTCGGCAGGGCGTGATTGTTGTAGGTGTATTCGAGGAACTCGGTCGACAGGGCGGTTCCGCTCGCTCCGGCGACCTTGGGGAGCCGGAGACTGTCCAGGCTCATGTCGACGTTGTGGCTGCGCCTCCACTCCAAAGTGGTGGGCAGTCCCTCAACGAGGTCGGCGCCGGTGGAGCCGGCCGGGCCGGGGGTGATGGTGAGTTCCTGCTCGATGGGCTCACCCCACGAGGTGTAGTCGGTGACCGAGGTGCTGATCGCGGTGCCCGACTCGCCGTCGATGTAGCGGGTGGTGGCGCTGGGCAGTCCCTTGGCGACGCTGTCGTAGGTCCACGAAGTCAGCAGCTTGGAGGCCGACGGGGTGGTGCCCTCATAGAGCTTGCTGGGCCGGTTGAGGGTGTCGTAGGTGGTGTGCGTGGACTTCCCGCGTGCGTCGGTGCTGGTGGCGGGCAGGTCGTTGTCGGTGTAGGCGGTTGTGGTGGTGCCGGTGTCGGGGTCCACCGCGGTGGTCCGTCGCCCGCGCAGGTCGTAGTCCCAGCTCCAGGTTCCGGCGGGGGCCTGGAGGCCGGTGAGGTTGCCGCGCAGGTCGTAGGAGCGAGTGGTGGTCAGGTTCGGGGTGCCGTGCTCGATGCTGGTGGTTACCTGACCGCGGACATCGGTCATCGTGGTCTGGGGCGGCGCGCCAGCGGGTGGGGTGACCTTGGTCTTGTTCATGCCCAGATGGGCGGTGGTGGTCTTCCAGCGGTAGGTGTTGTAGGTGTACAGCGCGGCTTGGGTGACCCGACCGGCACCGTCACGGGTGTAGCGGGTGTTGGCCGCCGACTGTCCCTGTCCGACGTTGAGCAGTGTGGAGGAGGGGCCACCCGCGGCATAGACCTCGCCGAGCTCGGCGCTGAGCAGTCCCCGGGCGTCGTAGACCTGGCTGGTGACGGTCTTGTCGCCGTTGCCGTTCAGCGACGGCACCTGCCTCTGACGTGGCCGCAACAGGGCGTCGAAGTGCTCCACGGAACGCAACACGTGTCCGGAGCCGTGGGTGTTCAGCGTCCGGGTCAACACGGTGGAGGGTGCGGTGTTGCGCACGTTGTACACATAGGTGGTGCTCGGTGTCATGCTCGTGGCCCGGTTGGCTGCCCAGTGGCTGACCAGTCGCCCGAGCGCGTCGTAGTCAGCGTGCTCGGACTTGCCGTTGGCGTCCGTCAGCTTGGTCGGAAGCGCCCAGGCAGGGTCCAGGGTCACGGTGGTGGTGTGGTTCTTGCCGCCGGCATCGGTGGTGCTCGTGGTGCCGGTGGTGGTGCCCTGGGCTGATCTGGTGTAGGCGATGGTGTCGGTGCGTGAGGACCCGGCACCGGTCGGGGACGTCATCGAAGTGGGACGTCCCCAGGCGTCGTAGGCGGTGGTGGCCACGGTCTGGAAGGTGCGTGCCCCCCCGCTGGTGGTGGCGGCGCGGGTCTGCTTGGTGACCAGTCCGCGGGTCGGGGTCGTGTCCAGTCCGTGGCCGTCGTAGAAGGTCTGGGTCTCACCGAGGACCGCCGAGTCGGAGGGCGTCAACGCGTTGGCGCCGCACACCCCGACCGACTCCACGACTCGCTTGGTGAAACCGACACGCCAGGTGCCGGTGGCGGTTGTCTCGTCGGCGTATTCAGTGGCCGCACAGCTCTGATCGTCGTTGACTGCGGTGTCGCCGTGGTCGCTGATGCGGGTGGCGAGGCCCTGGTCGTTGAAGGTGGTGTCCACCCGGCGGGTGCGGGTGCCACCGGTGTTGGTGGCCTCGATGACCTCTGATCGTTCCACCCCCACCAGCCATGCACCCTTCAACCCACTCCCGGCGGTCCGCGTGGACCAGGGCGTGGAGATGGTGCGCGAGAGCACGTCCCCGCCGGCGCCGTTGAGCAGGGTCGTCTCCAGCGCGAAGCCCGCATAGGGACGCGAGTCGGTGTGGGAGGTGCCGCTGGAGTCACTCACCGTCACGGACCTGGTGCCCCCCGAGCCGGTGCGGTCACCGTGCATGCCACGCAGGAACTTCACGGTGCTCTGGCTGCGGACCGAGGTGAGCGCCGGATCTCCCACCGTGGTCGTCACCGAGCCATAGCCGCGGAAGTCCGACCACGTGCGATAGGAGGCGGGGATCAGTGGGTTGTCGTCGTAGGCCCAGGCAGCGGCACCGTGGTAGGTGTAGTAGGTCGTGACCGGGGGCGCGTTGGCGGTGGTGTCGTTCTCGGTGACGTTGGAGACGGTGTATTTCTTGAACCAGTCCGTGCGCGCGGCGAAGTCGCCCTTGGGGGTCCACCTCACCGGGAAACAGCGCGAGGTGTTCGCCGACGGTATCGGCTTTGTGCCGGTGCACGAGTTCGAGACGTAGTTGACGCCGATCTGGCCACCGGTCTCGGTCTCGATGCTCGTCAACCGATAACGCTGCAGCGCCGACAACCCGTCCGTGGAGGAGTCGACCCGGTTCGCATAGGCACCCGGCGCGAACGTCACCTTCGGCAGGTTGATCGTCGCACCCACCAGCCCGGTATGCGTGATCGAAGTGGGCCACAACACCGTGGCGTAGGTGCTGCCCGAGCCGCCCGGCTTCATGAACGCATGCGCCACGCTCCACCGGTCCACGTCCTGATAGCCCGAACTGGTGTTGATCTGCGTGGTGATCGACACAATCCGGGTGCGGGTGAAGAAGGTGGGCGCGGTCTTGGCGCCGCAGTTGGAGGTGGTGCAGATCTGGTCATAGGGGGTGTCGGGCCACCCCACCTTGGTGTAGGCCGAGCACCCCGAGGACGCCAGACACCTGGTGGCGTTGCTCATCGCCACCCGCATCGGCACCGGAGTCGGCGTGGCCTCCCGGGTGCCGTAGTCGATGCGCGCCAACCGACCACCGCGCACATATTCCGCGCTCGAGGAGGTCACCCCGTTCTTGGCATAGCGGTTGGTCTCGTACAGGTACCAGTAGGACATCGTGTTGCCATGCGGGTCGACCACGTAGTCCAGGTTCCAGCGCCATCCCTGGTTGCAGAACGAGGCAGCGAACGTGGAGCCATGACACGCATCGCCGCTGTCGTCGCCAGCCACCGGCACCCACCACACCGAGTTGGTGTTGCCCGAACGGCCCGGGATCTGTGACTGCCCGAACACATAGCGGGTGCCATCAGCGGTGGTGAGCTCCCAGTGCTCCTTGTCGTTGTCGCCATTGGAGCCCGGACCACCGCTCAGGCGACGGATCCGAGACCCGTCATCGTCACGCAGCCGCCACGTGCCGTCGGCAGCCTTGGCCAGCTCCTGGGCGGCACCGTTGAGGACCAGGGTCGCGTTGTCGGTCTTCCAGCACAGGTCACGCTTGCCGGAGATGCCGTCATTGGAGCAGGTGGTGTAGTCACGCTGGACGTAGGACTCGGTGAACCCGAAGCCCTCACCCACATCAGAGGACTGGTTGTTCGTCGATGCCGTGCGCCCATCGACGATCTGGGAGTTGTAGTTGATCGCCAGATTCGGCGCTGGGCCATTGTTCGCCGGCGGCACCCGCATCGGATAGGACCACGTGAACGCGCCACTGGAGCCGCCCGCAGACCACGCGGCACTCGCCGTCATCGGGGTGGCGGAGAAGTCTCCGTGCCCATCGGCCGAACCCGAGGTGCCCTGCAGCGCGACCACCAGGTCCTTCGAGGCCAACCTTGCCGGCACCGTCGCGCTCACCATCGTGCCCTCGTGGGAGGTCTCCAGAGGCACAGCCTTCGCGCAGAGCGGGTCCTTTGGCCGGGTCAGCACACAGTCGGGATAGGCGAAGGCGCCCAGTCGCGACTCCCAGTCCGCGCCATAGGCGTGGGCGAACGTGCTCGTGTCGAGAGCGACCTTCAGCTTCTGCGGCTTGGCGCCGGCAGCATCCACCTCCACCATCACCCCGTGCACGCCAGCCTTGCGAGAGGTCGTCTGGCTCACCACCGAGACCGGCAGCTTCGCGCTCGTCTGCGACGCCGACACACTCACCGCACCGAGGCGGACCTTCGGTGCCTTCCCCGCGCCCAGAGCACTGCTCGCCGCCGCAGGCCACACCACCTTCCGCCTCGCCACCGTCTTCGCCGCCGACGCGCCCTTCGCGCCGTCAGCCGACACCGCGTCCTTGCCCCGCGGGGTCTCCGGCTTCAACGTGACCGCCCGCTGCTTCTTCACCACCGGAGGTGCGGTGGCCCCGCCCGGGTCCGCCGTCACCGTCCCCTGGGCAGAAAGCCCAGCAACGACAACCGCGATCGCGACCAGAATCGAACTGAAACGAACGCTCATCTTCTTCATGATCCGGTCTCCATCGCGCTGATCTGGTCTTCAACTTCGAGAGCCTGAGCAGCCGAAATGGCTCCGGCATATGCATGGATCAAGGCGACGTCGCCCTGCAGCGGCGCCGCTGCTCCTGACACCGTGCCCTCGCCGACGGCGAAGACTCCTCGAGCCGCCGAGGTCATCGGCATCGTCCGGTCCAACCCACCCGTGTCATCAACAACCGGGGCACCGTGAGCATAGAGCTGGATCTTTCCCGCGGCGGAGTCGTAGACCGCGATCAGCGACGTCCACCCAAACTCCGGGTCGCTCTCGCGCGAGGACACACGAGCCTGGGCCGTGCCGTTCGCGTCGAGGTATTCCAAGATCCAACGTCCCTGACCAGGACTCGTCGGTTCATAGCGGACCCGCCACAGCGACCCATCCAGTCCGCGCTGCTCCAGAACCACCGCAGCCGCGTCTCTGGCAATGGGGCCTACACGCGCAAGGATCGAGAACGACCCCGACGTGTCCACCACCGGGCCGCTGCTGCGCACCCGCTGCGTCGACGTGCCCGGCAACCTGAGCACACGCGCGCTCGCGGGCGCCTCCTTGGCCACGAAGGCCGGCAGGGGGACGTTCGTCAGCGCCAGGTCATGGTCGAAGGTCTTGTCCGTCGCCACCTGCGCAGTCGAGGGATCTGCCTCCACCATGTCCCACATCGAGGACAGCGACACGATCGCATCCTCGCCGGCGTCGATGGGATTCGCCAACGCCACCGCCTCATGCCCCGAGAACACCGAGTCGAAGACCGCCACCTCATCGATCAACCCCACCGCACACGCTCCGCCTGCTGCGCCATCGCAGCCCAGGCTCCACGCCGAGCTCTCCAGCAACGACACCGGAGCAGACCCAGCAGCGTGCCCGTTGACGAACAGCCGCAACGTGCCACTCGCCGAGCGCGTGACACCCAGGTGCGTCCACACCCCCGCGATGGCCGGTGCGGTCACCGCAGGACCGCTCGGTCCCCCGGTTCGCCACTGCCCAGAGGGGGAATCGAAGGACAGGCTCCACGTCATCGCGCCCGTCGAGTCCATCGCCGAGATCACCGGACGTGTCGCGCTCAGGTCTCTGTCGATGCGCACCCACGCCGAGACCGAGAAGGCCCCGTCGGTGGAGACCGCACCGTCCCCGGACGTCGCGGATCCGTCCAGTCGCAGACCCGTCTCGACCCGCCCCGCTCCTGCAGTCGCCAAAGAGGAGAGCGACAAGTCACCCCCAGCAGCAGTGCCCGAGCTCTGGGCCAGCGAACCGGCGGGGAAGGCCCACTCCAGTGACGCCCGGCGCTTGGCGACCCGGAAGATGAAGTCCGCATCCGATGACTTGTTCGCACTGTCCACGGCCTTGACCGTCAAGCGGTTGATCTCAGTGTCGGGAACCACCGTCAACGTCCGTGCCGCGCCCGCCACAGTCGCCACACTCGTGACGGGACCGTCATTGAGCCACCACTCATAGCGCACCACGTCCGAGGCAGTCGAGTCGACCGTGAACTGACCCGCCGTGCCCGCGCGACCGACCACCGGACACTGAAGGGGATTGTCGGGTTGCGTCGAATCGCAGGTGGTGAAGACGCTCGTCTGGATCGTCGGCGAAGCGGGCTTGGACGTGTCGACCCGGAAGTAACACCACATGCCCCCCGTCCCCGACAACGTCGAGGCGAATGGGCCGTCCCAGTAGGCACCAGAAGAGGTGCTCGCCGCCACATAGCCGCGGGTCTTGACCCGGAACCGGTAGGTGCGGCCATCGTCCAGGCCATCGAAAGCAACCGTGACGCGGTCCCCTCTCTCAACCGACGTTCCGTTGGCCTTCTCCTCCAGGAACGTCGTGGTGAACGCGTCATAGAGCTGGAACACGCCACGCAGGGTCTTGCCCTTGTCCGGGCTGTTCATCTGAGCCGCAGCCAGCACATAGGTCGATCCCGTCACCCGCGGCGCAGCGGCCGTGCCACACATGGCGCCCCCGGCCACCCGCGCATAGCTGGGCTCATGGGGCTCACTGACATAGTCGACCTGCATGTTCGCGCCCGCATCGTCGAACTGCTTCCACCCGTTGCGCGCAGTCTCACTGGAGCCCTTCACCATGAACGTCCCGTTCGAAGCGCCCGCATTCGCATAGGACTGCGCCCCCGGCTTCACGTCCCAACCGACCATCCCAGGCCCCCACGAGCTCGAACATCCCCGCGTCGACTCGTTGGTGTCCTGCAACGTCTTGCGCGTCGGCTGATTGCTCCACGTCGTCGCCGTCGAAATCGGATTCGTCTGATACATCCGCGTCGGGTGTACCGCGCACTGAGCAGCATGCACCTGACGCACGTTCACCTCAGCCGACACGATGCGCTTGCCGCTCAACACCTTGGTGTCGAAACGGAAGTAGGAACGAACAACCTTGTTCTGCTCCCACCCCTCATAGCCAGCCCCCAGCGAATGCGGCGTCTGCCAGAACGACGAGGACGGGAAATTGCTCCACACAGCCGTCCACCCGTTGCGCAACCGGTTGATCGTGGGATCCACCACCACCGGGAAAACCGTGTCCGGACTCGACATGAGTTCCGCCTCAGGCCTGAGCACCAACGAATCCGCCTCCGGCTCCGCGGCAACCTCGGCCACGACGTCCCCGGTGGCCGGACCACCCTCAACCGCCTCCACCGACGACAGCACCGGCCCCCCGGCCGAGTCCTCAGCCGCATCACTCGAATCCCACACCAAAGGCGCAGGCGACCACAACTGAGTCCCCGCAGCGTCATCGACATAGGCCAGGCCACCAGACTCCTCCACCGCCTCCAAGCCCGTCATCTGCACCGGCAACGACAACTCCAAGACCCGCGGATCCGCAGCCGCCTCAGGGGTCTTGACCACCCAGTTGTGAGAGAACCCCAACGTCTGCGACTCCACCACCAGGTCAACCCCAGGCACGACCTCCGCGAAAGTCGCGAACTCACCACTGACCACCGGCGCCGACAACGCAAAAGGAGAAGACACCGCATAGGAGAAGTCACCATCGGAATACTCAGCAATCACCGAGCCCGCCGGACCTCCCCCCGACACCCTCAGATCACCGATGATCCGGCGCGCAGAGAACGTCCCCTCGACATTGCGCACCAACGTCGGATCCAACGCCAACCACTCGCCATCGACTTCCGTGCGCACCGGACTCACCGACAGATCAGCACGAAACGCACCACTGGGAAGAGCACTGACCTCGACCGTCTCAGACGTCAACGACTCCACCACAACGGGCTCACCACCAGCAACAGCCTTCGACGAAGCCAGAGACTCGACCGAGACCTCGGGAGCCGAGGAAACCTGCGGCTGCGACTGACCAGCCACCACCATTGCCGACCCCACAAGCAGCAGGACCGAGGGCGTCACCGCCCGACGAACCCACCCGAGAAACATCTGGCCAACCCCCGAAAAGTTGTATCCCTCAGATGAGGGTGTCAGCACTCTAGCCACACCCGCCGGGTTGCGGAGCCGAACGACGAAACTCGTTCCTCCTCGTTCGCCTACGCCTCGACCGGTGCCGCGAACTGCGAGCGATACAGCCGCGCATATGCCCCGTCCGCCTCCAGCAGCTCACCGTGATTGCCCTGCTCGACGATCGCACCGTCCTCCATCACCAGGATCAGGTCGGCGTCGCGGATGGTGGAGAGCCGGTGCGCGATGACGAACGACGTACGGTCGCTGCGCAGCGCACTCATCGCCTGCTGCAGCAGGAGCTCGGTGCGGGTGTCCACCGAGGAGGTCGCCTCGTCGAGGATCAGCAGGGCCGGGTTGGACACGAAGGCGCGGGCGATCGTGATCAGTTGCCGCTCACCGGCACTGATGTTGCCGCCGTCCTCGTCGATCACCGTGTCATAGCCGTCGGGCAGCGAGTGGACGAAACGGTCCACGAACGTCGCCCGCGCGGCCTCGAGGATCTCCTCCTCGGTCGCGTCGGGACGGCCATAGGCGATGTTGTCGCGGATCGTCCCCTCGAAGAGCCAGGCGTCCTGGAGAACCATCCCGATCTGGTCGCGCAGCGCGGCGCGGGGCATCGCCGAGATGTCCACGCCGTCGAGGGTGATCCGTCCGCCGTCGACCTCATAGAAGCGCATCACCAGGTTGACCAGCGTGGTCTTGCCGGCACCGGTCGGGCCCACGATGGCGACGGTCTGCCCCGGCCGGGCGACCAGGGAAAGGTGCTCGATCAACGGCTGGTCGGCGTCATAGCTGAACGAGACATCCTCGAAGACGACCTCGCCATGCCGCTCCTCGACAGGCGCCGGCGACTGCGTCCCCTCGACGCGTTGCTCGTCGGCGTCCAGCAGCTCGAAGACTCGCTCCGCCGAGGCGACACCGGACTGCAGCAGGTTCATCATCGAGGCCACCGCGGTCAGGGGCTGGGTGAACTGACGGGTGTACTGGATGAACGCCTGCACCTCACCCAGGCTGAGCGACCCGTTCGCCACCCGGAGCCCACCAACCACGGCGATCACGACGTAGTTGAGGTTCCCGATGAACATCATCACCGGCATGATCAGGCCGCTGATGAACTGCGCCCGGAAGGAGGCGTCGTACAGCTTGTCGTTCTCCTCGGCGAAGACCCGCTCCACCTCGGCCTGACGCCCGAAGACCTTGACCAGGGAATGACCCGAGAAGGTCTCCTCGATGTGCGCGTTGAGCTTGCCCGTACGCCGCCACTGGGCGATGAACTGCGTCTGCGAGCGCTTCATGATCGCCGCTGTGGTGAACATCGAGATCGGCACGCTGACCAACGCAATCAGGGCGAGCAGCGGCGAGATCCAGAACATCATCCCGAGCACCGCGATCACGGTGAGCAGCGAGGTGAGCAGCTGGCTCATCGTCTGCTGCAACGTCTGGCTGATGTTGTCGATGTCGTTGGTGACTCGCGAGAGGAGCTCGCCACGGGGCTGGGTGTCGAAGTATTCGAGCGGCAGCTCATTGACCTTGGTCTCCACGTCCGAGCGCATGTCGCGCACCGTCCCCTGGACCACGTCGTTGAGCAGGAACCCCTGGACGAACGAGAGTACGGAGGCGGCGGCGTACAGCCCGAGCACGACCAGCAGCACCGACGAGACAGCGCTGAAGTCGACACCGACCCCGGGCACGAAGTCCATCGCCTGCAGCATGTCGGCGAGCCGGTCGTCTCCCGAGGCGCGGACCTGCTCGATCACCTGGTCCTTGCTCGAGGTGGCCGGGAACTGGTTGCCGAAGAGCCCCTCGAAGATGAGGTCGGTGGCGTGCCCGAGGATCCGCGGACCGAGCGCGGTCAGCACGACGCTGCCGACCGCCAGGATGAGCACGCCGATCGTCTTCAGCCGATAGGGACGCATTCGGCGGACCAGCCGCTTGGCCGACGGGCCGAAGCTCATCGCCTTCTGACCGACCATGCCGCCCGCGCCGTGCCCGGGGCCGCCGGTGGTGACGACGCGCTCGGTCTCCTTGAGCTTGGGGGTGCCCTTGGGGTTGCCGGGACTGTTCTCGCTCACGCTGCTTCCTCCGCCGTCAGCTGCGACTCCACGATCTCCTGGTATGTCGCACAGTCGGCCAGCAGCTCGTCATGCGTGCCGCGGCCGACCACCTCCCCGTCCTCCAGGACCAGGATCTGGTCGACATCACGGATGGTGGAGACCCGCTGCGCGACGAGCAGCACGATCGCCTCACGGGTCTCCGGCTTGAGCGCGGCCCGCAGCCTGGCATCGGTGGCCAGGTCGAGGGCGGAGAAGGAGTCGTCGAAGAGATAGACGTCGGGCTCCCTCACCACCGCCCGCGCGATGGCCAGGCGTTGGCGCTGACCACCGGAGAAGTTGGTGCCGCCCTGCACGACCGTGCTCTCGAGCCCGTCGGCCATCGCCTCGACGAAGTCGCGCGCCTGGGAGATCTCGAGGGCCCGCCACATCTCCTGCTCAGTGGCGTCCGGCTTGCCATAGCGCAGGTTGTCCGCGATCGTCCCGCTGAACAGGAACGCCTTCTGCGGAACCAGGCCGATGCGGGTCCACATCGTCTCCGCGTCGCGCTCCCGGATGTCGACGCCGTCGATGCGGACCGCTCCCGCGGTGGCGTCGAAGAGACGCGGCACGAGGTTGACCAGGGTCGACTTGCCGGCACCGGTGGAGCCGATGATCGCGACGGTCTCACCGGGCCGCGCGTCGAAGGAGATCTCGCGCAGCACCGGCTGCTCCGCACCCGGATAGGTGAACTCGACGTGGTCGAACTCGAGGTGGTCGATCGTGTCGGTGATCGCTCCGGCCTCGGGGAGGACGACACTGCTCGGGGTGTCGAGGACCTCGGTGATCCGGTCCGCGCAGACCGCTGAGCGGGGCACCATCATCAGCATGAACATGCCCATCATGATCGACATCAGGATCTGCATCAGATAGCTGAGGAAGGCGGTCAGGGCGCCCACCTCCATGTTGCCGTCGTCGACCCGATGACCGCCGAACCAGAGCACGGCGACGCTGGCCACGTTCACCACGAGCATCACCAGCGGGAACATCGTGGCCAGCCAGCGGCCGGCGCGGATCGAGACGTCGGTGAGGTCGTCGTTGGCCTTTGCGAACCGCTTGGTCTCCTCGGGCTCGCGGACGAAGGCACGGACCACGCGGATGCCGGTGATCTGCTCGCGCAGCACCCGGTTGACCCCGTCGATCCGCTCCTGGACCAGCCGGAAGTTGGGCACCATCCGCGAGACCACGATGCCGACGACGAGGAAGAGCGTGGGCACCATCACCGCGAGCAGCCAGGACAGGCCGAGATCCTCGCGCATCGCCATAAGGATCCCGCCGACCATCATGATCGGGACCATCACGCCGATGTTGCAGGCCATCAGCGCCAGCATCTGCACCTGTTGCACGTCGTTGGTGTTGCGGGTGATCAGCGACGGTGCCCCGATGCGGGTCACCTCGCGCCCGGAGAAGCTGCCGACCTTGGCGAAGACCGCCGCGCGGAGGTCGCGCCCGAAGGCCATGGCGGTGCGGGCCGAGAACCAGACCGCCGTGACCGAGCAGGCGATCTGCACGATCGAGACCGCGAGCATGATGCCGCCGGTGCGGATGATGAGTCCGATGTCGCCACGGGCCACGCCGTCATCGATGATGTCGGCGTTGAGGCTGGGCAGATAGAGCATCGCGACAGTGCTGACGAACTGCAGCGCGACGATGATCGCGATCCAGGTCCGGTAGGGCGCGAGGTGGGTGCGCAGGAGACGGAGCAGCATCAGTCGTCCTCCTCTGAATCGGTCGGGGAGAGCATCACGCCGCCGACGATGATGTCGGCGATCTGATCGGAGGTGAGCTCGACGTCGAGGTCCATGCCGGCCGACCCGAAGACGAGCGAGCGCAGCACGACCGCCCCCTGGGCGGGGGGCACGCGCATCCGGTCGGCATAGGGCTCGAAGAGTCCCGCGAGCATCTCGAGGAGGTCCTTGTTGGCCCGGATGAGGAACTCGGGCGGGCCCGCCGACGGCTCGTGCTTCTTGCGGTCGTCCTGCTTCATCAGATAGCGACGGACCCCGAACATCACCATCATGGTCCGGTTGCGCTGGCCGGTGAGCGACTCGGCGGCGAGCCGCACCCGCTCGTGCAGGTCGTCGGTCGCGGCCAGCATCGCGTCGAACTCCTCGCGCCCCTGCGCGGGGTTGATCGCCTCCTCCGCAACCGCCCACATCAGCTCGGTCTTGTCGGCGAAGACGCGGAAGATCGTGCCCTCCGCGACCCCTGCCGCCTCGGCGATCAGTCGGGTGGAGAGATCGGCGCCGTGCTCGATGACGAGTGGAACGACGGCGTCGAGGATCGCCTGACGGCGGTCTTCGGGGGACATGGGTCTGGCGCGTGGGGTCACGCCGGAAAGACTAACTGAGTGAGGACTCACTCACAAACCTTTTTTCCCGCCGACCCGGCACTTGTTGACACCAGAACCCGCCGACCCGGCACTTGTTCACGACAGGTTGTCGTGAACAAGTGCCGGGTCGGCGGTCAGGGGGCGAGGCGTTCGACGAACCACTCCCCCGCGCCTGGCCCGGAGCCCGCACCTGCGCCTGCGTCTGGGCCGGCACCAGCACCTGCATCCAGGCCCTGACCGCTGGCCTCATCGCGGCGGTAGCGCCACCGGTCGTGCATCCGGTTCAGCCGGCCCTGCCAGAACTCGACCCGGTCGGGCACCACGACGTACCCGCCCCAGTGCTCGGGCACGGGAACCTCGCGCTCCCAGTGCCCCGCCGCGTAGGCGAAGTCGCGGGCCAGCTCCTCCGCAGTGGTCACCTGCGACTGGGCCGAGGCCCAGGCTCCGAGCTGGGCGCCGCGCGGCCGCGTGGCGAAGTACGCCGCCACCTCGTCGCGGCTGAGCAGCTCGGCGTGGCCCTCCACGCGCACCTGCCGCTGCAGCGGGTGCCACGGGAAGAGCAGCGCACACCGCGGGTTGGCCGCGAGGTCAGATCCCTTGTGGGACGAGAGATTGGTGAAGAACGAGAACCCGCGTTGGTCAAGGCCCTTGAGCAGGACGGTGCGCGCGGAGGGCTGTCCGTCGGCGGAGACCGTCGCGAGGACCATGGCGTTGGGCTCGGGCAGCACTCGTGCCTGCTCGAACCAGGTCCGGAACATCGAACCCGGGTCAGCGGCCAGGTCCCCCGCCTCGAGGCCGTGGGTGGAATATTCGGTCCGGAGCGCGGCGAAGTCGTCGACCATGGCTCCTAGGTTAGACCTCAGACCACCGGGCCCGTGCGGTGCCGCCGAGTCTCCTCCTCGAGTCTCGCGCAGCGCGTCTCGTCCACGAGCACGAACCCATCCTCAACCCGCTCGAAGACCTGATCGGCGTGCCAGCGATCGCGCCGCAGGCCGGCCTTGTCGGTCTTGCGAGTCGCGGTCACCGGGATCGGGTCGCAGAGCCGGACGAACCGGGGCATCGCCTTGCTGCTCAGGTCCGGGTCCGCGGCAAGAGCACCAGCGAAGCTCTCCAGGGAGAATCCCGGATCAACCTCCAGCGCCGCCATCACCGCATCCCCCGTGTGAGGGTCCGGCACGGGATAGACAGCGGCCGCGCGGACGTCGTACAGCCGCTCCAGGATGATCTCGATCGGCCGGGCCGCAAGGTTCTCCGAGTCGACCCGCAGCCGATCCGCCGTGCGTCCGGCGAAGTAGAAGAAGCCCTCGGCGTCCCGGTAGGCCAGGTCCCCTGTGTAGAAGTGTCCGTCACGCAGCCGCGCGGCGCTCGCCTCAGGATTGCGGTAGTAGCCCTCGAACCGCTGCTCCGCGCCCAGCGCCCTGATCTCGCCGATCGCCTCGGCCGGGTTGAGCACGGTGCCGTTGTCGTCGAGCTCGGCCGGCGGGCACTCGTTGCCCTCCTCGTCCACCACATCAGCGTCATAGCCGATCTGCGGCTTGCCGAGTGCCAGCTCAGGCGTGTCCGGTGTGCGCACGATGTGAATCGCCCCCTCGGACGAACCGTAGGACTCGAAGAGGTGGCAGCCGAACCGGCGGGCGAACTCCGCACGGTCGGCCGCCGAGGCCTCGGTGCCGAACCCGAAACGCAACCTGTTCTCCGCCTCGTCAGGACGCTCTGGCTGGGCCAGCACATAGGCAAGCGAGCGGCCCACGTAGTTGAAGAACGTCGCGCCGAACCGCTGCAGGTCGGGGCGAAAACCCGAGGCGGAGAACTTGCGTCGCATTGCATAAGCAGCGCCGTTCGCGAGCACCGGCCCCCAGGCTGCCATCAGTGCGTTGCCGTGAAACAGCGGCATCGCGTTGTAGGCCACGTCATCAGGGGTGAACTCGATCGGGTTGAGCTGACACAGCGCAGCGAACCGCCCGCTCGAGCAGATCACCGCCTTCGGTGCACCGGTCGACCCCGAGGTGAACAGCAGCAGCATGCGGGCGGTCGGGTCGAGCGCCGCCGGGCGTGGGGACGCCTGCGCCCCGGCGTGCGCGGCGAGCCGGTCGTCGTACGCCGTGGTCCCGACGGTCCAGGTGGGCAGGCCCGAGGGTGCTGCCTGGGCCAACACCTCGCGATCCTGCTCCTCGCAGATGACAACGGTGAGGTCGGTGCCGGCGATGTCGGTGGCCAGCTCGGCGCCGCGGCGGGTGCGGTTCACCCCGACCAGGGTGGCGCCGGACAGGATCGCGGCACCCAGCCAGAACATGTACTCGGGGGTGTTCTCCATCATCACGCCGACGTGGAGCGGCTCCGCATCGGGAAACTCCGCCTCGATCAGAGCGGCCCGCGCCGCGGACTCGGCAACGAACTCGCGCCAGGTCCAGCTGCTCTCCTCGAAGAGGAGCGCAGTGTTGTCATCGTCGGCGCGCGCGAGCAGTAGTTCGATCGTGGTGGCGACCATCGTGGTCGGATCTGGACTCATCCCCACAGGTCATCAGCAGTTGCCCGGGTCGTCCAGCACCGCTCCAGCTCAGTGGGACGTACCCGGCCGAGTGTGCACTCGCTGCGCATGGGGGGCAGAATGCGAGATTGGAAAACATCGCGCAGGAACGTCGAGCAAGAGGAGCTTGTCCATGACTGAGGTTCACCACGGCCTTGAGGGCGTCATCGCATTCGAGTCCGAGATCGCCGAACCCGACAAGGAGGGCTCCGCACTCCGCTACCGCGGCGTCGACATCGAGGACATCGTCGGCCGCGTGCCGTTCGAAAACGTCTGGGGCCTGCTGATCGACGGCTCCTACACCCCCGGCCTTCCTGCTGCCGAGCCCTACAACCTCCCGGTCCACACCGGCGACGTGCGGGTCGACGTTCAAGCTGCTGTGGCGATGCTGGCAAAGTCCTTCGGCTTCGGCCAGACCTACGACATCTCCGACGAGCAGGCCCGCGAGGACCTCGCCCGGGTAGCCGTGATGGTGCTGTCCTACGCCGCCCAGTCGGCCCGCGGCCTGCACCTGCCCGTCGTACCCCAGAAGACCGTCGATGAGGGCGCGACCCTGGCCGAGAAGTTCCTGATCCGCTGGAAGGGTGAAGCCGACCCCGCCCACGTGAAGGCGATCGACGCCTACTGGTCCTCGGCCGCCGAGCACGGCATGAACGCCTCCACCTTCACCGCCCGCGTGATCACCTCCACCGGCGCCGACGTCGCGGCTGCCTTCTCCGGCGCCATCGGCGCGATGTCCGGCCCCCTGCACGGTGGCGCTCCCTCGCGCGTGCTCGGCATGATCGAGGACGTCGAGAAGTCCGGCGACGCCGCTGCCTATGTCAAGGGCCTGCTCGACTCCGGCGAGCGCCTGATGGGCTTCGGCCACCGCGTCTACCGCGCCGAGGACCCCCGCGCCCGCGTGCTGCGTCGCACCGCCCGCGAGCTCAACGCCCCCCGCTACGAGGTCGCCGAGGCGCTCGAGAAGGCCGCCCTGGCCGAGCTTCGCGAGCGTCGTCCCGACCGCGTCCTCGAGACCAACGTCGAGTTCTGGGCCGCGATCGTGCTCGACTTCGCCGAGGTCCCGGCACCGATGTTCACCTCGATGTTCACCTGCGCCCGCACCGGCGGCTGGTCGGCCCACATCCTGGAGCAGAAGCGCACCGGCCGCCTGATCCGCCCCTCGGCGATCTACACCGGCCCCGACCCGCGCCCCGCCAACTCGGTCGAGGGCTGGAACGACGCTTGGGGCAAGTGACCCACTGAACGACCCTTCCGGGATACGGATGGGCTGATTTTCCGAGGAACTTCAGCCAGTCCGTATCCCGGAAGACATTTCAGGCCTGCTCAGACACGGCATCGCGTTGTCGTGCAGTCACGAAGAGGGCCGAGGCCAGCGCACCCGAGTCCACCCGTGCGTCGCGCAGGTCGGCTCCCAGCAGGTCGGCGCCGGTGACGTCGGCACCACGCAGATCGGCAGCGATCAGGAGAGCGCCGCGCAGGTCCGCGTTGCGCAGGTCCTGGCCCCGCAGGTCCGCGCCGATCAGGTCGGCACCCGGCGCCTTGGCGGACAGTGCCACCGCCGACGTCGACTGGCTGCCCCGCGCCTGCGCACTCACCTCGCCCAGGGCGGTGATCACCCGGGAGGCCCAACGGTCCAGGTCAGCCGCGAGTACGACGTCGGGTTGCGCGCCTGAGAGGGCCGCCAGGCTGGTCCACAGCTCGTCTAGCGCCTTCGTCCGCGTCGGTGCCAGGTCGAGCAGCAACAACAGTTCGTGCACCCGACCGGTTGCTCGGAAGACGGCGAACATCTCGTCGGCCAGATCGGGCCGCTCGCGCCAGCTCACGCCTGCATAGGAGCCCTGCGCCACCTGCTGGCCGGCCCCGGCGCAGTCATAGACTGTGCACCCGCGCCACCCCGACGAGGCGAGCCGCTGATGGATCGAGCAGCCGAAGTCGTCGGCCAGATTGCTGCACGGCACACCTGCGGGCTTGGCCTGCGCGAAGTCGCTCGAGGCGGAGAACGGCAACGCGGCGCAGCACAGCGCGAAGCACCTGCTGCAGTCGGCGGTGAGCTCCATCCCCGCAGGCTAGGCCATCGAGGTGTCGCCTCAGTCGGACGGCTCGAGCCCCGACTGCATCGCGAAGACCACCAGCTGTGCGCGGTCCCGGGCGGCCAGCTTCACCATCGCCCTCGACACGTGCGTGCGCACGGTGTCGGGACTGACCACCAACCGGTCGGCGATCTCCTGGTTGGACCGTCCGGTGGCGACCCAGGCCACCATCTCCCGCTCACGCTGGGTGAGCCGGTCCATCCCGGGATGAGGGGCGCGTCGGGAGGCGCCCGCCCCGAAGTGCTCGATCACCCGCCGGGTCACCGAAGGAGCCAACAGCGAGCCACCCTCGGCGACGACTCGGATCGCACCGAGAAGCGCCGTCGGCTCCGCGTCCTTGAGCAGGAAGCCCGAGGCGCCCAGGCGCAGTGCCTCGAAGACGTAGTCGTCCAGCTCGAAGGTGGTCAGCATGACCACACGCACGTCACTGAGCTCCGGATCAGTGCCCACCTGACGGAGCATCTCGAGGCCGTCCATCGCCGGCATCCGGATGTCGCAGAGGACCACGTCGGGCCGTTCGCGCCGGATCGCGATCAGACCGGCGCGACCGTCCTCACCCTCCCCCACCAGCTCGAGGTCCGGCTCGGCAGCGATCAGGGTGCGTAGACCGGTGCGGACGATTGCCTGGTCGTCGACGACCACGACCCGAATCGACGTACGGTTCACCGCGGAGCCGCCCTCAGCACTGCCCGCACCCGGAACCCGTCTCGGTTCGGTCCGGTCTCGAGCGTTCCGCCCAGTGCGGTGACGCGATCACGCATGCCCCGAAGACCCATGCCCTCATCGTGCCCGAGAAGACCTCGTCCGTCATCGGTCACGCTCACCACGAGGGCACCTGCGGCTCCGCTCAGGTCGACGCGCACCGTCTGGGCACCGTCGGCATGCCGCATCACGTTCGTCAGGGCCTCCTGCACCACGGCGTACGCCGTTGTCTCGACGTCGCCGGGCAGCTCGGCGCGTGGCGCATCCACGTCGACCTCCGACCCGGTCACGATCACTTCGAGACCCGTCGCGCGCACCCTGTCCACCAGGGCACCGAGATCAGACAGGCCCCGCAACGGCGCGCGATACGCAGCCTCGCCGGTCAGCTGGGCCACTTCGGTGCGAAGCGCGGCCAGGGACTCACGGCTGGTGTCGCGGATGGCTTCGAGGGCGGTGCGCACCCCGGCCGGGTCCTTCTCCAGCACATGCAGTGCGACCCCGGCCTGCATGGCGATCAGGGCCAGGCCGTGACCCACCCCGTCGTGCAGGTCCTGGGCCATTCGCAGCTGCTCCTCGGTCGCGGCGCGACGTCGCTCGAGCGACGCCGTCTCCCGGAGCGTGCGATCAGTCGTGCCGATCGACGCTGCAGCCGAGACCAGGAGACCGAGACCGATCGCCTGCCACGCGGCCAGGTCCGGCTCCTCCCAGCGCACTGCGCGGATCACCAGTCCGGCCCACACCAGCACCGCTGCGACGACCAGCCACCCGAACCATTCCCGAACCGGCTCGCGGGTGGCGACCAGGAAGGCAGCCACCACGACGGCGAACAGGATCGGTCCGTTCTCGCCGCCGACGGCGAAGTAGCCACCGACCAGCGCACCGACGCCGACCATGGCCGCCGCCGGCCACCGGTCGATCGCCAGGAGTCCGGCCGCTGCGAGCGTCGCCAGCACCACGGCAGCCGCGGCGCCGGCGAGTTCACGCAGGGGGTGGAACGTCTCACCGGAGCCGAGGTTCACCGCGATCGAGCCGGCGACCAGGATCGCCAGGACGGGCAGGAGCCACCAGCGGCGGCGGAGCATCCACGTCATCGATTCCATGCCGATGACGCTAGGTCGTCAGCCGCGCGTTGTCGTACGACCAAGGGAGGTCACGGCCTACGCAATCCTGCGTATGCCAACTCACCGTGGGTCAGAGTCGCTTGCCGAAGCACCGCGACAGCGGCGAGTCCCGGTAGTGACCGAACCCGGCGATGCGCTGGTAACCCGAGGACTCATAGAGCGCGATGGCCTCGGGCTGCTTGATGCCGGTCTCCAGGATCGACACCTCCGCCCCCGCCTCGCTCGCGGTCCGCTCGAGGTGGGCCAGCATCGCCCGCGCCAGGCCGGTACGCCGGGCCCGTGCGGCGACGTACATCCGCTTGATCTCGGCGGTGTTCGTGGTCTCGAAGGCGCTCACGTCCTCGCGCCGTCTCCAGGCTCCGCTCGCGGCTGGCTCGCCGTCGACATAGCCGACGAAGAAGGCGCCCATCGGGGCGTCGAACATCGTCTGGTCGAGCGGGGTGTCGTCGGGGGTGCCGTAGAGACGGGTGTATTCCTGCTGCACCTCCTCGATCAGCCGCACGGCGTCGGGATGGGTGAAGGGCACCCGGTCGATGCGCAGGTGGCCGTTGCGCAGGTCGGGGCGCAGGTCGGGGCGCAGGTGGTCGGCGTCGAGCTGGCCGATCGGAAGGTCGGGCGATGGCACCTGCTCACTCTAGGACCGTGCGTGGCCGGTGCCCGCCGCGGATGCCACAATGGGGGTTCGCTGACAACGTGGTCAGGCACCCTGTTGTTTCGCAGGGCCATTCCGTAGGGCCATGGCGCAGGGTCATTTCGCAGGCCGAACACAGATGAGGTTGTCCCACCGTGACCGACATTCAGATCCCCGCTGAGCTCCTGCCCGCCGATGGTCGTTTCGGCGCCGGCCCCTCCAAGATCCAGACCTCCCACCTCGACGCGCTCGCCGCGACCGGGGACAAGCTGCTGGGCACCTCGCACCGCCAGGCCCCGGTGAAGAACACCGTCGGTCGCGTGCGTGAGGGCCTTGCCGCACTCTTCGACCTGCCCGAGGGCTATGAGGTCGTGCTCGGCAACGGCGGCGCGACCGCGTTCTGGGACATCGCCGCGTTCGGCCTGATCCGCAACAAGAGCCAGCACCTGACCTTCGGTGAGTTCTCCTCGAAGTTCGCCACCTCGACGAAGAAGGCGCCGTGGCTCGCCGAGCCCAGCGTCATCTCCTCCGACCCGGGCTCGCGCCCCGACGCGGTCGCCGAGGAGGGCGTGGATGCCTATGCCTGGGCCCACAACGAGACCTCCACCGCCGTGATGGCTCCGGTGGCCCGCCCGGCCGGTGTCGACGACGACGCCCTGGTGCTCGTCGATGCGACGTCGGGTGCCGGTGGCCTGCCGGTCGACCTGAACGAGGTCGACGCCTACTACTTCGCACCGCAGAAGTGCTTCGCCTCCGACGGTGGCCTGTGGATCTCGATCATGTCGCCGCGCGCGCTTGCCCGGGTCGAGGAGATCGCAGCCACCGACCGCTATGTCCCGCCGTTCTTCGACCTGCCGACCGCGATCGACAACTCGAAGAAGAACCAGACCTACAACACCCCGTCGGTCGCGACGCTCTTCCTGATGGCCGAGCAGCTGGACTGGATGAACGCCCAGGGTGGTCTCAAGGGCATGGTCGAGCGGACCGCTGCGTCCTCGAACGCGCTCTACGGCTGGGCGGAGAAGACCTCCTACACGACGCCCTACGTCACCGACCCCGAGCACCGCTCGCTGGTGATCGGCACCATCGACTTCGACGAGTCGATCGACGCCGCCGCCATCGCGAAGGTGCTGCGCGCCAACGGCGTGGTGGACACCGAGCCCTACCGCAAGCTGGGCCGCAACCAGCTGCGGATCGCGATGTACCCGGCGGTCGACCCCTCCGACATCGAGCAGCTCACCCGCTCGATCGACCACGTGGTCTCGGCTCTCTGAGCTTCGCGTCGCCGCGGTCGCCGCTGCGTTGAGGGGTCAGGCTCAGGCCAACGCGTTGTCGATCAGGTCGTACGTCGTCCTCCCGAACGCGACCATCCTCGCCTCGGTGACCCGGGTCGGGGTGGAACCGAGCGTCTCCACCGCGGCGGCGACGGCGTCCTCGCGCGGCCAGCCGTAGACGCCGGCGCTGATCAGCGGGAAGGCCACGGTCCTCGCGCCGATCTCGTCGGCGACCGCCAGGGCTCGGCGATAGCACGAGGTGAGCAGGGCACGGTCGCGCTGGCCGGCGTTGAAGTTCGGGCCGACCACATGGATCACCCACTTCGCCGACAGCCGGCCGCCGGTGGTCCAGCCGGCATCGCCGGTGCGCAGTCCGTCGGGGAAGCGCTCCTCGCAGTCGCGCAGGATCTCTGGCCCGCCGGCCGCGTGGATCGCTCCGTCGACGCCGCCGCCGCCACGCATGCGCCGGTTGGCCGCGTTGACGACCGCGTCCACGTCCTGGGTGGTGATGTCTCCTTGGACCAGGGTGATCTCCATGGCTCCCAGTGTGCACCTGGGGTAGGACACGACCGCTGTGGTCGAGCTCCTGGCTCCTCCTCGCGACGGACCTCGTCCTCCCCCAGATGAACCCCTCGCAGCGGGGCCCGTCCGGGTCAGCGCGGGCGCAGGGAGCGGATCAGCACCCCGAACGCGATCACTGCGGCCAGGCCGCCGAGCAGCCACGGAAGCACTGCCGGACCGTCGAGGTCCTCGTTGCCTGCGGGATTCTGCTCGGAGGACGGGCCGGGGATCGGTGACTCCGAGTCGCTCGGAGACGACGACGAAGACGGGGACGCGGACGGCACTGGGGTCGGCGCGGCTCCGCGAGCGACGCCGACCGCGGAGGCGATCTCGGCGGGCAGCTCGATCCGCAGGACCTCGCTGTTGACGCCCTCACTGCTCAACCACACCTCGCCCGACGGCGTGACCGCGATGCCCTCTCCCTGGGTCTGCACCGGCAGGTCGATCACGCCGACCTGCTTCATCGACGACGTCTCGAAGACGTAGGCGGCGCCGTAGTTCCTCAGGATGAAGTGCTTGCCGTCGCCGAAGAACGCCCCGTCCGTGATCAACGCGGGTGCCTTGGCGACGGGCGCGAAGACATTGCCCGAGGAGGACAGGGTGGCGGGCCCACGCAGCACCTCGCCGTCGACGACGTCCTTGGTCACGACATACATCTGCCCGGTCACCGGGTGCACCATCAAGGTCTCGGCGTCGGCCGGTCCACCCTTCCACGACACCGGGTGGCGTGAGGCAGCCGAACCGTCGAGGGGCACGTGCACCACGCTCAGGTCGGAGCGCTTGGCCAGGTTGTCGCCGATGTCGCCGACCCACACCGCGCGCTCATCCTTCGCTGCCGGCGCGAGCGCCTCGACATCCACCGCGCTCCCACCGTAGGAGAGTGCTTCGGAGGATCCGTCGTCCGGCGAGACGACGAAGATCCGCGCCGAGTCACCCGAGTCGTTGACCGTCACCGCCACGTCGTCGAGGACGACCAGGCCGCTGGACTCGTTGATCTCCCTGTCCTGGAAGGTGAAGACGCTCTCGCCCTCGGGACCCGGATCGGCGACCGCCACACCCACCACGAAGGGTGCGACGATCACGAGCGCGACCAGGCCCGAACGCATCACACGTCCACGAGCTCGGCCAGCTTGGGCTGGACGGCCCACATCTCGACGAGCTCGTCATATTCCTTGCGCACGCTGCCGCCCTTCACCCGGCCACCGGTGCGCACGGAGCGGAGCAGGGTGTTGCGCGGGGTGTGCTGGCTCTCGACGAACTCCACGACGTCCACCTTGTAGCCCACCAGCCGCAGGATCGAGGCACGCAGCGCGTCGGTCAGCGTGTCCGCGAACCGCTCGCGCAGGATGCCGTGCCGGGTGAGCATCGAGTAGGGCGACGGCGTGGGGTTCTTGCGCAGCTGCACGGAGATGTCGTGGTGGCAGCAGGGCGCGGCCAGGACCAGCGAGGCCTCCCACTCCACCGCGCGGGCCAGGGCCTCGTCGGTGGCGGTGTCGCAGGCATGCAGGGCGAGTACGACGTGCGGTTGCTGCTCCAGGGTGGCTGCGGCGATGGTGCCGACCACGAAGTCGCATTCCTGGTCGATGCCCAGCTGCGCCGCCACGGCGGAGTTGTGGTCTGCCGACTGCTGCTTCACGTCGACACCGGTGACGTGCACCGGCAGCCCGCGCACGTGCGACAGGTAGCGGTGCGCGGCGAAGGTCAGGTAGGCGTTGCCGCAGCCGAGGTCGACGATGCGCAACGGGTCCTCGGCGGTCGGCTTGCGCAGGGCACCCGCGGAGAAGGCGTCGGTGATCGACGAGTCGAGCAGTCGCAGGAACTCCTCGACCTGGCGATACTTCGCCTGCCTGGTCGGCTTGATCCGGCCCTGTGCGTCCGAGATGCCCAGCGCCACCAGCACCGGGTCGTCCTCGGGGAGCAGCCGCTGCTTGGCCTTGTCGTGCTCCCGCTCGACCTCGACCTCGTCGGCGCGGGCGGTGGTGTGCACCATCGCCTCGAGCTTCTTGGTCACCCGGACCTGGTGCTGTTCGGTGGTGGTCTCGACGTGCCAGTTGGCGAACGGGATGTCGAGCAGGTCGTCGACCGCGTCGCGGGCGGCGTCGCCGGCCGCGTGGTTCGAGGTGTGCGCCTGGGTGTCGTCGTAGGCGACGACCTGCAGGTGACGGCCGGCCTTGAGGTCGACGTAGCGCAGCTCGACCCGCTTCCACTTCGGCGTCTCCCCGCGCTGGCGTCCAGAGCCGACCGCGCGCACCAGGGTGGTCTCGTCGAGGATCAGCGCGCGCATCTTCGCGAGCGCCCGGAGCAGAGGTTCGGCAGCCATCAGATCAGCCCGGTCACTTCACGAGAGCTGCGACGACGACCACGACCAGGAGCCCGATCAGTGCCGCAGGGATGATGACGCGTCGGACACGGGGATTCATGCCTCGATCCTATCCGCGGTGCGGGTGGTGGGCCGATTCCCGACGCAGTCAGGCGCTCGCGTGGGCGTCGCCGTGGTCTGCACGGTCGGGTGCTCGTCAGTGCGGCGGCAGGTGTGAGGCCAGCAGCTGTGCCAGGTGCATCGCTGGCACGTCGGCCAGGTCGTCGAGCTGGATCCGGCAGGACATCCCGTCGGCCAGCACCACCGCGCCGGGTGGGGCCTGGCGAACGGCGGGCAGCAAGGCGTGCGAGGCGATCGCGACGGAGACCTCGTAGTGCCCCTTCTCCACCCCGAAGTTCCCGGCCAGGCCACAGCAGCCGCCGACCCTGGTCACCGAGGCACCGGCGCGGCGAAGGAGCGCCTCGTCGGTCTCCCAGCCCAGCACCGAGGAGTGGTGGCAGTGCGGTTGGGCCACGATCGAGACACCGGAGAGGTCGGGCGGGGTCCACGTGGGCAATGAAGCCAGGAACTCGGCCAGGGTCAGCATCCGCGACCCGACCGCGCCCGCCTCCGGGACGAGCTCGGCAGCATCCGAGCGCATGGAGGCCAGGCACGAGGGCTCCAGGCCGATCACCGGCACGCCGGAGTCGACGTACGGCGTCAAGGTGTCCACGGTGCGGCGCACGATCCGTCGCGCCGCACTCAGCTGGCCGGTGGTGATCCAGGTCAGCGCGCAGCAGGCCGACTCGTCGATCACCCGGACCCGCAGGCCGGCCGCCTCGAGCACGGCGATCGCAGCCATCCCGGTCTCCGGGGCGAAGTGGTCGGTGAAGGAGTCGGCCCACAGCCACACGTCCGGTACGTCGTGCGCCGTCGTTGCTGCGCCAGTCGTGGGGCCAGTCGCTGCGCCAGTCGTGGGGCCAGTCGCTGTTCCCGTCGTGGGGCCGGTCACTGCGGCCGCAGCCTGACGGCGCAGGGTCCGCGAGGCGAACTTCGGCAGCCCCCGTCGCTGATCGATCCCCGCCGCCGCCTTGGCCAACCGGGCCAGCGGTCCCGCCCGCAGTGCGAGGTTCGCCGCCGGAGCCATCCGTGCCGTGAGCCGTGCCCACCGGGGCAGCTGGCCCAGCGCATAGTGGGCACGCGGACGCAGCTTGCCGCGATATCGGGCCTGGAGCGCTTCGGACTTGTAGGTCGCCATGTCCACGCCGGTGGGGCAGTCGCGCGAGCAGCCCTTGCAGGACAGACAGAGGTCGAGCGCCTCGCCGACCGCCGGGTCCGACAGGCCGTCGACCAGGGACCCGTCCAGGGCCTCCTGCAGCACCCGCGCGCGGCCACGGGTCGAGTCCTTCTCCTCCCGCGTCGCCAGGTAGGACGGACACATCACCCCACCGGTCCCGGTGTTGTCGGCGATGCACTTGCCCACGCCCGTGCACCGGTGCACCGCGGTGGCCAGCGAGCCGCCGTCGTGTGCCAGCGCCAGCAGCGGTCGCACCCGTGCCACCGGTCGGGCGGCCCGCAGGGAGGCATCCACCGGATCCGGGTCGACGAGCACCCCCGGGTTCAGCAGACCGGGCGGATCACAGATCGCCTTCGCCGCACGGAACAGGGCCAGCGACTGCTCGTCATACATCGTCGGAAGCAGCTCCGAGCGCGCCCGCCCGTCCCCGTGCTCGCCCGACAACGAGCCGCCGTGCGAGGCCAGGGCCGAGGCCGCGTCGGCGAGGAACGCCCGGAAGCGTGCCCCGCCGTCGTCGAACTCGAAGTCGATCCGCACGTGCACGCAGCCGTCCCCGAAGTGGCCGTAGGGCACCCCGTCCAGGCCGTGCTCGACCAGCAGCGCGTCGAAGTCGCGCAGCCAGGCGCCCAGGCGCTCGGGTGGGACCGCGGCGTCCTCCCAGCCGGAGTACGCCGGACGGGTCAGGCTCCGGGCCGCGAGACCAGCACCGTCCTCACGGATCCGCCACAGCGCGGCCTGCTCCCCACGATCGGTGACGATGCGGGACTCGAGCGCACCGGCGGCGGCCGCCACGCGGGTGGCCATCGCCGTGGCCTCGGACGCCGAGGAGGCGCCGACCTCGACGAAGAGCCATCCGGCACCGCGCGGCAGCTCGGGCACCGCGCCACCGGCGGCCCGGACCACGTCGACGATCCGGGCATCGAGCCCCTCGCAGGCGATCAGCGGTCCCGCGGCCAGTACGCCGGGCACGGCATCGGCAGCGTCGACCATCGAGGGATAGCCGAGCGCCACGAGGACGGTCGCAGCAGGGTCCTCGACCAGCTCGACGGTGGCTTCCAGCACCACGGCAAGGGTCCCCTCGGAGCCGACCAGGAACCGATCGAGTCGCCTGCCGTTCTCGGGGAGCAGGTGCTCGAAGGAATAGCCGCTGACCTGACGGGTGAACCGGCCGAACGAGGTGCGCACATGCCCCAGCGAGGCATCGGTCAGCGCGGCCAGCGCATCCCCGGCCACCGAGCGAGCGCCGGTGGAGAGCTCCTCCCCCGTCCCGAGGACCACGTCCAGGCCGGCCACGTTGTCGGCGGTCCGGCCATAGCCCAGTGCCCGCGACCCGCAGGCGTTGTTGCCGATCATCCCGCCGATCGTGCAGCGGGTGTGGGTCGACGGGTCCGGTCCGAACCGCAGCCCGGAACCGGCCAGCTCGCGCTGCAGCACGGCATGCACCACACCCGGCTGGACCACCGCGGTCCTGGCCTCCACGTCGACCGACAGCACCCGGTTGAGGTGGCGTGCGGTGTCGAGCACCAGGCCCGGACCGACCGCGTTGCCCGCGATCGACGTACCGGCTCCGCGCATGGTGACCGGCACCGACAGCGAGCGCGCGACCGAGACCGCGGCGAGCAGCTCCTCGCGGGTGCGCGGCCGGGCGACGGCGGCCGGGACCAGGCGATAGAGGGAGGCATCCGAGGAATACAGGGCCCGGTCGAGCGTGGTCGACGAGGCGTCGGGCACCCCGGCACGGTGCAGGGCCGCAACCAGATCGTCCATCACGTCACGTCCCGTGGGGTGCGATAGCGCCGGGTGGTCAGGTGGACGCAGGCGCCGAGGACGCCGAGGAGATAGATCCCCAGCGCGAGCCAGATCCACGGCGTCATCGACGGTTCCTCATCGCGAGCGACCCCGAGGGTGATCAGCTCCACGACGATCAGCAGCAGCATCGTCGCGGCACCGAACCCGTAGAGGTCGACGCTCAGGCGCCGGCGCAGCTCGACCGTCCGCTCGGGGGTCGCGAGCCACCACTTCTTGTCGCGTTCATTGATGTTGAGCAGGGTCTCCGGCGCGCGCGGGACCCAGGTCGCCAACGCCCAGAAGAGCAGGGCCATGCCGGCCCCGACCAGGGCCATCGTGAGCACCGCCTCGGGGCGCGAACCCCAGCGATCGACCTCGCCGGACCCGGAGAAGTGCAACGGCACCCGCTCGGGCAGCACGAACCAACCGACCGTGCAGACGCTCGCGTGTGCGAGCACGGTCGCCCAGAAAGTCACCCGGGCCATCAGCGCCTGCCTGCAGGGCGATAGCGGGAGGTGAACATCCACACGAGCCAGGTCAGCGTCCCCAGCGCGAAGCCGAGCACGGCCACCACGCCGAGCCGACCCAGACCCCTGCCCGCGTCCTCGCCGGCACGCGCCGCGGCCACCACGAGCAGGGAGAGCAGCGACATCGTGCAGATCCCGAAGAACGCCACGTCCGTGGCGATCATCCGGCGGAACCTGGCTTCGTTCTGCGGCCGGATCCAGTGGTCGCGATAGGGCAGACCGAGCCGATCGCCGCCGCGTGCCGGGACCACCCGGACCAGCACCTCGAACACGACGGCAAGCAGCAGACCGATGATCAGCATGCTGATCATCACGACCGACTTCGCCCGCAACATCGTGGGATCGCCGTCCGCATCGAAACGGACCGGCACCTGGTCGGGCAGCATCGTCGAGCCGACGATCAGGCAGACAAGATAGACCGCCACACTGAGCCGGAAGAGCCAGATCACCAATGCTCCAGCGACCCGCGGAAGACGCTGGCCAGGTCATCGCCGGTCACCTCTCGCGGCGCGGTGGCCAGCAGCCGCTGCTGCTTGAGGGCACCGTCGACCAGGTCGTCGACGTCCCCCTCGCCATAGCCGACCTCGGCCAGGCCGTTGGGGATGCCGATGTCCCGCATGAGTGCGGAGAGTACGTCGGGGAGCAGCGCCGGCGAGTCGGCTGCCGACGAGGTGGGATCGAGCAACCGGGCAGCGCGCAGGTGCCGTTGTGGGGCGGCCTCGAAGGTGAGCCGGAATGCCTCGGGCGCGGTCAGCGAGACGGCCATCCCGTGCGGCACGATCGGTTCGTCCTGGGGATAGCCGTCGGGGCGATAGTCACGGACCCGACCGGCGATCGGATAGGCGCAGGCGTGCGGGATGTGCACGCCGGCATTGCCGAAGCCCATCCCGGCGAAGGTCGCGGCCAGGGCCATCTCCTCGCGGGCGGCCAGGTCGCCGCCGTCACGTACGGCGGCGCGGAAGGAGCCGGCGAGCAGCGACATCGCCTTCTCCGACCACATGTCTGCGATCGGGTTCGCGCCACAATAGGGAACCCGCTCGGCGGCCTGCTTGGCCGGGAAGTCGGCGTACCACTTGGCGGTGTAGCTCTCCAGCGCGTGGCACAGGATGTCCATCCCGGCGGCGGCGGTGACCATCGCCGGCTGGGTGACGGTGAGGGCAGGGTCGATGACGGCCATCGTCGGGCGCAGGCGCGGGTGGCTGATCCCGGTCTTCACCTTGAGCGACAGCACGTCCAGCACGCAGATGGTGGTGCTCTCGCTGCCGGTGCCGGTGGTGGTCGGGACAGCGATCAGCGGCTTGAGCGGGTGCGTCGGCGCCAGCGCTCGACCGACCGGGGCGTTGATGTAGTCCATCAGCTCGCCCTCGTTGGTGCCGAGCAGGTTCACCGCCTTCGCCGTGTCGATCGCGGACCCGCCACCGACCGCGACGTAGGCATCGAAGGGCCCCTCGCTGCGGCCGAACTCCACCGCTCCCGCCAGGCTCTCGTCGGTCGGCTCGACGTGGGCGTCCTCGAAGACGACCACCTCGATGCCGGTGGCCGCGATCTGCTCGGCGATCCGTGCCGGGTGGCCGGTCGCGGCGACGCCGGGATCGGTCACCAGGAGCACGCGACGGGCGTCCAGCTGGCCCAGGTCGTGGCCGATCTCTGCTGAGGCACCGGTGCCGAACTTGAGCCCCGGAGCGCCGTAGGTGAAGACGGTCTCGGTCATGGAGACCAACCTAGTCGCTGCCGACGGGGATCGGGGTGACCCGGGGTGCCGCGCTGGGCCATCGTGGGCAAGGCCCGGGGCCTCAGCGGGTCAGGGCGTGCCGGACGACGTCGAGCACCTCGAGGCGGCCGGCCTCGATGTCCGCGATCGGCACCCACGCGACCTCGTCGGTGGTCCCGTCGACCTCGACCACGCGCGGTACGGCGCCGTCGGCAACGGTGGCGGCGAAGATCAGATGGACCCCGTGGAAGTCCTCGTGCCGCCCGCTCGGGGCGGTGCCGGTGAAGTGGACGTCGTGCACGTCGAGCACCTCCCCGGGCACGCACTCGAGGCCGCACTCCTCGGCGACCTCTCGCACCAGCGCGCGGGCGGGCTTCTCGCCGTGGTCGACGCCGCCGCCGGGCAGAGTCCACGAGCCGGCATGGTGCCCGAGCGCCGAGATCCGGGTGAGCAGCAGCGACTGCTCCCGACGGATCACCGCATAGGCGGCCAACCGTTGCCGCTCGAACGGCCGGTGGTCGGCCAGGGCCTCACGGACCAGGGCGGTGACCGGGATGGACGCGTTGAGCACGTCGGCCAGCGGCAGCCAGGCCGCCTCGACCGTCGAGCCGTCGACCTCGACCACACGCGGTTCGGGGGCATCCTTGGGGACCCAGCCGTCATAGACGATCCGCAGTGCGTGATAGTCCGCCAGCCGCTCGCCGTGGGTGGCCTTGGGGTTGTGCAGCGAATAGACGCGAGCCTGCTCGGAGACCACCGCGTCGAGTCCGGTCTCCTCGTGGATCTCGCGGATCACCGCCTCGCGGGGGTCCTCCCCGTGGTCGAGTCCCCCACCGGGGAGCGTCCAGAGCGGGGTGCGGGAGATGCGCGGGGCCAACCGGGAGAGCAGGATGCGGTCGCCACGAATGATCACGGCGTATGCCGCGACCCGCTGGCGTTTCGGTAGTCGACCCATGTGGCCAGAGTGTATGACGCGTCACCCGAGAGGCGGGGCGGGTGCCGCTCGAGTTGCGATCGATGCTCACTTCGCTACGGTGGATCGAATGCGTCGCGACCCATGGCTCGACAACGCCAAGTTCACTCTGGTCACCCTGGTGGTGATCGGACACTCGTTTGCCATCCTGGGCGCCAGCGCCCTGGAACTTCAGGTCTACGACTTCATCTACTTCTGGCACATCCCGGCGTTCGTGCTGGTCAGCGGCCATCTCTCCAAAGGTTTCGTCTGGGATCGAAAGCACTTCTCGTCCCTGTTCACGACCCTGGTGCTGCCGTTCCTGATCTTCGAACCGGTGCTGCTGGCCTGGCGCGAACATCTCGGTGAGGACACCGAGGGGCCGTTGTGGCTCGAGCCGCACTGGGCGATGTGGTATATCGTCGCGCTGTTCGCGTGGCGCCTGGCCACCCCCGTGCTGCGGCTGCACTGGCTGATGGTTCCGGCCTCGGTGGCGGTCTCGCTGGCGAGTGGCTTCAGCGACGTGCTGACCCTCTCCCTGCCCCGGATCCTGGGATTGTTGCCGTTCTTCGTGATCGGGCTGCACCTGCGCCGCGAGCACCTGTCCGTGCTGACCCGCGCCCGGGTGCGCCCGTTCGCTGCCGCGGCGATGCTGTGGATCTTCGTCGTCGCCGGGAGCACCGACCAGTGGGGACGCACCGCGTTCCTCTACCACGATCGCTCCTACGGGGCTCTGGGCGTGCCCGGGCCCGAGGCGATGGAGGTGCGGCTCCAGGTCCTGCTGATCGGCCTGGTCGGCGCCGCTGCCGCCCTCTCGCTGATCCCGAGCCGCAAGCTGCCGATCACCGCGATGGGCTCGGCGTCGATGGTGGTCTACCTGTTCCACGGGTTCGTGGTGCGCTATGCCGAAGCCGCCGGTTGGTTGGACCCGTGGCGCGGTCACTCCGCGCTGTCGATCCCGCTCGCCGTGGGCGGGTCGGTGCTGCTCGCGCTCTTCCTCTCCTGGGCTCCGGTGGCGAGCCGGCTGACCTGGTTCGTGGACCCGGTGGGATCGCTGCGCCGTCGGCGGGCTGCTGAGGCCGGCGCGGGTGCCACCCCTTCCGGTGGCACCCCTTCCGGTGCGGCACTTCGCGGTGACCTGGTGCTCAACGCTGACGTCGACGGCATCCGGCCCAGCCGTGACCTGACCTCGGTCGGGTCGACGACACGGGACCTCACCTCGGCCGCGGGCCCCAGGTAGGTCGCACCGCAGCCTTCGGCACCAGGTCGAGCTCGGCCGCCTCGGCCAGGTCCGGGGCGTGGCCGCCGAGGTGCGCGGGGTGCCACGGGGCGTGCTCGCCGGGCGCGGGCCGATGGTGCGGCAGCTGCTGCAGTCCCTCCAGCATGCCGGTGAGGGTGTGGCCGAGTTGCTGCGTCGCGGCAGTCAGGTCGCCGCCGGGTACGACGTACTGCGGGAGGCCGAAGGCGACGTCGACCCGCCGCCCGCGGGTCCAGTCCGGGCCCGGCTCCTTGCCGTCGGGGCCGGGCCGACCGACCGAATAGATCCGTTGGGGTCCCCACAGCGCCACCGGGACGATCGGCGCCCCGGTCTCGCGCGCCAACGAGGCGACGCCTCGCATCAGCGGGCGGATCGTGTAGGAGTATGAGATGCCGGCCTCGGGGAAGGCACAGACCCACTCCCGGGCCCCCAGCAGGCTGCGGGCCCGCAGATAGGCGCCGGCCGGAGCCGTCCGGTCCACCGGGATGTGGCCCATGTGGTCCATCGCCCGGGCCAGCAGCCGCCGGTGCCAGACGTCGTGGCGGCACATGAAACGGATGTGCGGCTGAATGGTGAAAGCGGCCTTCTGGACGAAGACGAAGTCCGGGTAGGAGACGTGGTTGGAGGCCAGCAGCACAGGCCCTCGGACCGGAAGATTCTCGGCCCCGTGCACCTCGACGCGGACGTCGAGCGCCCTGAGCAGAGCCCGCCCGAGGAGGTTGACCGCGTTGTGTACCCGGTCAGCCATGGCCGAACTTTGTCACAATGCGTGTGCTGGATAGTAGATTCCTCCGAAAGTTCACCTCGGGAATGGTCTTCGCATGCAACAGTTCAACTCGCTTCGCGTCCTGGCTCTTGCCGTGCTGCCCATGCCGCTCCTCCTCGGACTGGCCCTGTGGTTCGTTCTCCAGGGCGTTGACGGCAGCACGATGGCCCACGTCCCGTCGATCCTGCTCGTCGTAGGCGTTGCCGTGGCGGCCCTCGCGCTGATCCTCGCGATCGGCTATCGCGGCGCCCCCTTCCGGCAGGGCGTCCCCCCTCACGTCGCCGTCGAGCGAGGCGCCCGCGTCTTCCAGTCCACCGCCTTCATGCGGATGGCCCTGAGCGAGCTGCCGATGCTGGTCGGTCTGGCGCTCGCCTTCGTCGCCGGCGAGGGCGGCCTGATCACCTACGCCGTCGGCGCAGCCGCCACCCTCCTCCTGCTGCTCCTGCACTTCCTCCCCAACGCCACCCAGGTCCGCAAGGTCCAGGAGTCCCTGGAGCGCCAAGGCGCCCGCGTCCCGCTCCTCGACGCCTTCCACGGCCAGCCCGTCGCCTGACCGCCCCGGCCCGGTCGAAGTCACCGGGTACCGGGTGACTCCGGCGCTTCCCGGGCGAGATCTTGCCCGGGAAGCGCCAGACTTGCCCGGGAAGTTACCCGCGCGGCACGTCGTACTCTGACCGCATTCTGTCCACAGGCTGACCGCGACCCCGACTTCTCCACAGGTCGCATGCCGGTCCCAGCGGCCGCTCCAGTTGCAGGCGAACCTTGCCGCCATGACCACCGATCTGCTGAGAAGACGCTGCATCAGCCAGGGCTACATCCTTCGCCGCGAGGCGGTGGCCATGGGCTACGACGACAAGTCCCTGACCCGGCTGGTGCGCGCGAAGCAGCTCGTCCGGGTGCGCTACGGCGCCTACACCATCGCCGAACTGTGGCCTGACTCCGTGTCCGACAGGCATCAGATCAGGGCGCGGGCCGTCCTGGGCACCGCGAAGCCCGGAACGGTCCTGTCCCACACGTCGGCGGCGCTCGAGCATGGCGTCTCGACATGGGACGTGCCGTTGTCCGAGATCCACACCACCCGACCCGATGGCCACGCCGGTCGTCGACTTTCCGGAGTGCACCAGCACCAGGGCATCCTGCTGCCCACCGACACTGTCGTGGTCAACGACGTGCCGGTGACTGCACCGGTGCGCACCGCTCTGGACTTGATCACGATTCTGGACGTGGAGCATGCTCTGGTCGCGATCAACTCGATGCTGCACGCGGAGTTGATGACCAAGGACGCGCTGCGTGTTCGTGTCGAGACTGCTGACCAATGGCCGCACACCCTGCACGGTCGCGTCGTGGTCGGCTTGAGCGACCCCCGTCTCGAGTCGGTCGGTGAGTCGCGCACCTTCTATCTGTGTTGGTCGAACGGCATCCCGCTCCCGACGCCCCAGCACCCGATCTTCGACAACGGCAGACTGATTGCACGCCTCGACTTCGCATGGCCCGAGCACAAGGTGTTCCTCGAATTCGACGGACGGGTCAAGTACGTGAAGTTCGTCCCTGATGGCGGGGACATCACGGACGTGGTCCTGGCTGAGAAGCGACGCGAGGAACGCATCTGCGAACTGACCGGGTGGCGTTGCATCCGGATCACGTGGGCGGATCTGGCCCAGCCCGGCCGGACGGCACAACGGATCCGTCAGCTCCTCGAGAACCGGCCACAGAGCGCCGCCTGAGCCCTACTCCCCGGGCAAGTCTGGTGCTTCCCGGGCGAGATCTTGCCCGGGAAGCACCGGAGTCACCCGGTACCCGGTGACTTTGGCGGGGCGGGCCCCGGACGCGCGAACGCCCCCGACCGGAACCCGGTCGGGGGCGCTCATGCGATCAAGCGATCAGTTCTGGTACGTCCCGAAGTCGAAGTCGTCCAGCGCGACGGCCTGGCCGCCGGTGGCTCCGAACTCGTAGTCGTAGGAGTCGTAACCGGACACGGAGTATGCCGCGGCGCGGGCCTCCTCGGTCGGCTCCACCCGGATGTTGCGGTACCGCTCGAGACCGGTACCTGCCGGGATCAGCTTTCCGATGATCACGTTCTCCTTCAGGCCGCGCAGCGAGTCGCTTCGGCCGTTGATCGCGGCGTCGGTGAGCACTCGGGTGGTCTCCTGGAAGGAGGCCGCCGAGAGCCACGACTCCGTGGCCAGCGATGCCTTGGTGATACCCATCAGCTCCGGACGTCCCGATGCCGGCTTGCCACCCTCGGAGAGAACGCGACGGTTCTCCTCCTCGAAGCGGACCCGGTCGACCAGGTCGGACGGGAGCAGGTTGGTGTCACCGGACTCCAGCACCGTGATCCGGCGCAGCATCTGCCGCACGATGATCTCGATGTGCTTGTCGTGGATCGACACGCCCTGGCTGCGGTAGACCTCCTGGACCTCGTCCACGAGGTGCTGCTGCGCACGACGGACACCGAGGATGCGGAGGACCTCCTTGGGGTCCTCGGTTCCCTGGGTGAACCGGTCGCCGACCTCGACGTGGTCGCCATCGGAGACCAGCAGTCGCGAACGACGGCTGACGGGGTATTCCACGATCTCGGAACCGTCGTCGGGGGTGACGACGATCTTGCGGGCCTTGTCGCCATCCTCGATCTCGATCCGACCGGCAACCTCCGAGATCGGCGCAACCCCCTTCGGCGTACGGGCCTCGAAGAGCTCCACGACGCGGGGCAGACCCTGCGTGATGTCGTCAGCCGAAGCCACACCACCGGTGTGGAAGGTACGCATCGTCAGCTGCGTGCCGGGCTCACCGATGGACTGCGCGGCGATGATGCCGACCGCCTCACCGATGTCGACCAGCAGGCCGGTGGCCAGCGAGCGGCCGTAGCACTTCGCGCAGGTACCGGTGCGAGCGTCGCAGGTCAGCACGGAGCGGACCTTGACCTCCACGATGCCGGACTCGATCAGCTCGGCGATCTTGACGTCACCCAGGTCCTCACCGGCGCGGGCGAGGATCTCGCCCGACTCCGGGTGCTCCACGTCGGAAGCAGCGGTCCGGGCGTACGCCGCGGTCTCGGCGTTCTCGTGCTTGATCACCGAACCGTCGGCGAGCTTCTCACCGATCACCTTCGGCAGACCACGCTCGGTGCCACAGTCGTCCTCACGGATGATGACGTCCTGCGACACGTCGACCAGACGACGGGTCAGGTAACCCGAGTCTGCGGTCCGCAGCGCGGTGTCCGCGAGACCCTTGCGGGCACCGTGGGTGGCGATGAAGTACTCGAGAACGGTGAGGCCCTCGCGGAAGTTCGACTTGATCGGGCGCGGGATGATCTCGCCCTTCGGGTTTGCCACCAGACCACGCATGGCCGCAACCTGGCGGATCTGGTTCATGTTTCCCGAGGCACCCGAGTCGACCATCATGTAGATCGGGTTGGCCTTGTCGAAGTTCTTCTCCATGGCCTTACCGATGACGGCAGCAGCCTGGGTCCAGATCTCGATGAGCTCCTGACGACGCTCCTCGTCGGTGACCAGACCACGCTCGAACTGCACCTGGACCTTGGCGGCCTGTGCCTCGTAGCCGGCCAGGATCTCGGCCTTGTCGCCCGGCGTGGTGACGTCGTCGATCGAGACCGTGACACCGGAACGGGTGGCCCAGTGGAAGCCAGCGTCCTTGAGCGCGTCGAGCGAGGCAGCAACCTCGACCTTGGTGTAGCGCTCAGCCAGGTCGTTCACGATCGCACCGAGCTGCTTCTTGCCGACCTCGTAGTTCACGAAGGGGTAGTTGGCAGGCAGGGCGTCGTTGAAGATCGACCGGCCCAGCGAGGTCTGGACGGACTCGCCGTCGACACGCAGCTGGATCGGCGTCTGCAGGCTGATCTCGTGGCGGTCGAACGCCATGATCGCCTCGGCCTGACCGGTGAAGGCACGGCCTTCGCCGGGCTGGTTCGGCCGCTCGGTCGTCAGGAAGAACAGGCCGATGATCATGTCCTGGGTAGGCATGGTCACCGGACGGCCGTCCGACGGCTTGAGGATGTTGTTCGTCGACAGCATCAGGATCCGGGCCTCGGCCTGCGCCTCCGCGGAGAGCGGCAGGTGCACGGCCATCTGGTCACCGTCGAAGTCGGCGTTGAAGGCCGAGCAGACGAGCGGGTGGATCTGGATGGCCTTGCCCTCGATCAGCTGGGGCTCGAACGCCTGGATGCCGAGACGGTGCAGCGTGGGTGCACGGTTGAGCAGCACCGGGTGCTCGGTGATGACCTCTTCGAGGACGTCCCACACGACCGGGCGTGCGCGCTCGACCATCCGCTTGGCGGACTTGATGTTCTGCGCGTGCGACAGGTCCACGAGGCGCTTCATCACGAACGGCTTGAAGAGCTCCAGGGCCATCTGCTTGGGCAGACCACACTGGTGCAGCTTCAGCTGCGGGCCCGAGACGATGACCGAACGACCGGAGTAGTCGACGCGCTTTCCGAGCAGGTTCTGACGGAAACGACCCTGCTTGCCCTTGAGCATGTCGGAGAGCGACTTGAGCGGGCGGTTGCCCGGACCGGTCACCGGACGACCACGACGGCCGTTGTCGAACAGCGAGTCGACGGCCTCCTGGAGCATCCGCTTTTCGTTGTTGACGATGATCTCGGGGGCACCGAGGTCAAGCAGGCGCTTGAGTCGGTTGTTCCGGTTGATCACGCGACGGTAGAGGTCGTTGAGGTCCGAGGTGGCGAAGCGGCCACCGTCGAGCTGGACCATCGGACGCAGGTCCGGCGGGATGACCGGGACGGCGTCGAGGACCATGCCGATCGGCTGGTTGCCGGTCTTGCGGAACGCGTCGACGACCTTGAGCCGCTTGAGTGCGCGGACCTTCTTCTGACCCTTGCCGGTGGCAATGGTCTCGCGAAGGTTCTCGACCTCCTGGGCGATGTCGAAGTCCTGGAGGCGCTTCTGGATCGCCGTGGCGCCCATGTGGCCCTCGAAGTACTTGCCGAACCAGGTCTTCATCTCGCGGTAGAGCAGCTCGTCGCCCATCAGGTCCTGGACCTTCAGGCTCTTGAACGTGCTCCACACCTCGTCGAGGCGGTCGATCTCGCGCTGGGCACGGTCGCGCAGCTGCTTCATCTCGCGCTCGGCACCGTCGCGCACCTTGCGGCGGGCGTCGGCCTTGGCGCCCTCGGCCTCGAGGGTCTCGAGGTCGTCGGCCAGCTTCTTGGTGCGGTCCTCGAGCGAGGTGTCGCGGCGGGTCTCGAGACGCTTGCGCTCGAGGTCGATCTTGCCCTCGAGCGAGGACAGGTCGCGGTGACGCGCGTCCTCGTCGACGGAGGTGATCATGTAGGCCGCGAAGTAGATGACCTTCTCGAGGTCCTTCGGGGCCAGGTCGAGCAGGTAGCCCAAGCGCGACGGAACGCCCTTGAAGTACCAGATGTGGGTCACGGGAGCGGCGAGCTCGATGTGGCCCATCCGCTCACGACGCACCTTGGAACGGGTGACCTCGACGCCACACCGCTCGCAGATGATGCCCTTGAAGCGGACTCGCTTGTACTTGCCGCAGTAGCACTCCCAGTCGCGGGTCGGGCCGAAGATCTTCTCGCAGAAGAGTCCGTCGCGTTCCGGCTTGAGGGTGCGGTAGTTGATGGTTTCCGGCTTCTTGACCTCACCGTGGCTCCATCCGCGGATCTCGTCCGCGGTGGCCAGGCCGATCTTGAGCTGGTCGAAGAAGTTCACGTCGAGCACGTTGGCTTCAATTCCTTCGCTGTGGTTGCCCTGTGTTTCCGGGCGGTGATTGAGAGAGTGATGACGTCGGGAGGGGCGGTACGCCGTGTGGTACGGCGTACCGCCTCACCGTCAGACTTCTTCGACCGAGCTCGGCTCGCGACGCGACAGGTCGATGCCGAGCTCCTCGGCGGCGCGGAAGACGTCCTCCTCCGCGTCACGCAGCTCGATCGCGGAACCGTCCTGGGACAGCACCTCCACGTTCAAGCAGAGCGACTGCATCTCCTTGACGAGAACCTTGAACGATTCCGGGATGCCGGAGTCGGGGATGTTCTCGCCCTTCACGATCGCCTCATAGACCTTGACGCGACCGGGCACGTCGTCGGACTTGATCGTCAGCAGCTCCTGCAGGGCGTAGGCGGCGCCGTACGCCTCCATCGCCCAGACCTCCATCTCGCCGAACCGCTGTCCACCGAACTGGGCCTTACCACCCAGGGGCTGCTGCGTGATCATCGAGTAGGGGCCGGTGCTGCGTGCGTGGATCTTGTCGTCCACCAGGTGGTGGAGCTTCAAGATGTACATGTAGCCGACCGAGACCGGGTCCGGGAACGGCTCGCCGGAGCGGCCGTCGAACAGGGACGCCTTGCCCTTCTCGCCGATCATCCGCACACCGTCACGGGTGGGCAGGGTCGAACCGAGCAGGCCGGTGATCTCGTCCTCGCGCGCACCGTCGAAGACCGGGGTGGCGACCTTGGAGTTGGGCGCACCCTTCTCGGCGTGGATGCTGATCAGACGCTGCTTCCAGTCCGAGTCGGCCGGGTCGTCGTGCAGGTTGAGGTCCCAACCCTGCTTGGCGAGCCAACCGAGGTGGAGCTCGAGGATCTGGCCGATGTTCATCCGTCGCGGCACGCCGAGCGGGTTCAGGATCACGTCGACCGGGGTGCCGTCCTCCATGAACGGCATGTCCTCGATCGGCAGGATCTTGGCGATGACGCCCTTGTTCCCGTGACGACCGGCGAGCTTGTCGCCCACCGAGATCTTGCGCTTCTGGGCGACGTACACCCGGACCAGCTGGTTCACGCCGGGGGGCAGCTCGTCGCCGTCCTCGCGGTCGAAGACCCGGACGCCGATGACGGTTCCGGACTCACCGTGCGGCACCTTCATCGAGGTGTCGCGGACCTCGCGCGCCTTCTCACCGAAGATCGCGCGGAGCAGGCGCTCCTCGGGGGTCAGCTCGGTCTCACCCTTGGGGGTGACCTTGCCGACCAGGATGTCACCGGTGGTGACCTCGGCGCCGATGCGGATGATGCCTCGCTCGTCGAGGTCGGCAAGCATCTCGTCGGAGACGTTCGGGATGTCCCGGGTGATCTCCTCCGGACCGAGCTTGGTGTCGCGGGCGTCGACCTCGTGCTCCTCGATGTGGATCGAGGTGAGGACGTCCTCCTGGACCAGACGCTGGCTCAGGATGATGGCGTCCTCGTAGTTGTGACCCTGCCAAGGCATGAAGGCCACGAGGAGGTTGGTGCCCAGCGCCATCTCGGCGTCGTCGGTGCACGGACCGTCTGCGATCGGCGATCCTGCCCGGCCGGTGACCGGGTCCGGACCCTCGACGCGGTCACCCTCGTTGACCAGCGGGCGCTGGTTGATGCAGGTGCCCTGGTTCGAGCGCTTGAACTTGGCCATCCGGTACGACGAGTAGGTGCCGTCGTCGTTCATGACCTCGATCAGGTCGGCCGAGACGTCCTTGACCACACCACCCTTGGTGGCAGTGACCACGTCGCCGGCGTCGACCGCGGCACGGAGCTCCATGCCGGTGCCCACGATCGGGGAGTCGCTCCGGATCAGCGGAACGGCCTGACGCTGCATGTTGGCGCCCATGAGCGCGCGGTTGGCGTCGTCGTGCTCGAGGAACGGGATCAGCGCGGTCGCGACCGACACCATCTGGCGCGGCGAGACGTCCATGTAGTCGACCTCGTCGGCCAGGATCTCGGAGACCTCGCCGTCACGCTGGCGCACGAGGACGCGCTCCTCGGCGAAGCGCATCTTGTCGTCGAGCTTGGCGTTGGCCTGCGCGATGACGAACTTGTCCTCGTCGTCGGCGGTCAGGTAGTCGACCTTGTCGGTGACCGTGCCCTTCTCCACGCGGCGGTAGGGCGTCTCCACGAAGCCGAACGGGTTGATCCGGGCGAACGATGCGAGCGAACCGATCAGGCCGATGTTCGGGCCTTCCGGGGTCTCGATCGGGCACATCCGGCCGTAGTGCGACGGGTGGACGTCACGGACCTCCATGCCGGCGCGGTCACGGGAGAGACCACCCGGGCCGAGCGCCGAGAGGCGACGCTTGTGCGTCAGACCGGCGATCGGGTTGGTCTGGTCCATGAACTGCGAGAGCTGGGAGGTTCCGAAGAACTCCTTCAGCGCAGCGACCACGGGACGGATGTTGATCAGGGACTGCGGCGTGATGGCCTCGACGTCCTGGGTCGTCATCCGCTCGCGAACCACGCGCTCCATCCGGGCGAGGCCGGTGCGGAGCTGGTTCTGGATCAGCTCGCCGACGGTGCGCATGCGGCGGTTGCCGAAGTGGTCGATGTCGTCGGGCTGGACCTTCATGTCCTTGCCGTCGGCGTCGACGAGCACGGTGCCGTCGCGGTCGGTGAGCAGCTCGTCGCCGTTGTGCAGGCGAACGATGTAGCGGATCGCGGCGACCACGTCGGAGATGGTCAGCGTCTGCTTGTCGAAGGCCTCGTGCTGGCCGAGCTTCTTGTTGATCTTGTAGCGACCGACCTTGGCCAGGTCGTAGCGCTTGGAGTTGAAGTAGTAGTTCTTCAGCAGCGTCAGCGCAGCCTCACGCGTGGGCGGTTCGCCCGGGCGGAGCTTGCGGTAGATGTCGAGCAGGGCGTCGTCCGGGCCCTGGGTGTTGTCCTTCTCCTCGGTCAGCTGGATCGACTCGTACTGGCGCAGCTCGCTCATCACTGCGTCGTAGTCGTATTCCTCGCCGATGTCCTCGGCGACCGCGATCAGGGCCTTGAGCAGGACGGTGACGTTCTGCTTGCGCTTGCGGTCCAGACGAACGCCGACCAGGTCGCGCTTGTCGACCTCGAACTCGAGCCAGGCACCGCGCGAGGGGATGACCTTGGACGAGTAGATGTCCTTGTCAGAGGTCTTGTCCGCGTTGCGCTCGAAGTAGACGCCGGGCGACCGGACGAGCTGCGAGACGACGACGCGCTCGGTGCCGTTGATGACGAAGGTGCCCTTGTCGGTCATCAGGGGGAACTCACCCATGAAGACCGTCTGGCCCTTGATCTCACCGGTGTCGTTGTTGGTGAACTCGGCGGAGACGTAGAGAGGTGCGGAGTAGGTGAAGTCCTTCTCCTTGCACTCGTCGACGGTGTACTTCGGGTCGACGAACTCGGGGTTCTCGAACGAGAGCGACATCGTCTCGGAGAAGTCCTCGATCGGCGAGATCTCCTCGAAGATCTCGGTCAGACCGGACTTTCGCGAGACGTCTTCGCCGGCCGCAATGCGGGCCTCGACGACATTGCGCCACTTCTCGTTGCCGACCAGCCAGTCAAAGCTGTCGGTCTGGAGCGCCAGGAGCTGAGGAACTTCCAGCGGCTCTGAGATCTTTGCGAAGGAGATTCGACGGGGGTTGTTGCTTGCTGCGTTGCTGCGCGCGGCCAAGAGGGTGTCCTTCTACAGGTTCGCTCTGGAGATTGGCGCCGACCCACCACAAACCAGCCACCGGGCAGGCAGGAAGCATTTGAGAGCAGGCGCAAAGATGAAGCCTAGCCCCAAAGGCATGAGTTCACAAGCCGTCACTCCGGCCACAATCGGAACAGCGCCTAGATCATGCGCCGCAGCGAGCCTCAGGTCAAGCGGATCGCCGCAGCATCTCGCACTTGATCGTCATTGCGACGCAGTCGACTACTCCGTCGAGGCGCTTCCCGATGGACTGGGCGAACTGCCCGACGGGCTGGGTGAGCTGCCCGAGGATGCACCGGGCGAGGGGGCACCGGACGACGGGGCGTCGGACGCCTTCTCCTCGGCCTCCTCGGCCAGACCTGCGTCCCAACCGTCGAGCTCCTCGACCAGCCAGGTGCCGTCGTGGTTGACCATCGTGGCGGTCAGCGTGACCACGGCATCCTGCGTGCCCTCGGAGTTCACGGCGTGCACCTGCACCACGGTCAGCACCTGCACCCGGTCTCCCCCACCGGAGGACCGGACCAGTCCGGTCGCGATGGCCTGCGAGGTCAGCGAGGCCTTGCTCTTGGCCAGGTTGGGCTCGACGGTGTCGGTCCAGACGTCGTCGTACTCCGACTTGAGGTCGCCACCCAGGACGCGCATCGCCTGGTCGTGGGAACGCTCGGGGAACTTGTAGTCGTAGGCGATCACCTTGGGTACGGCGCTCTCGGCGGCACGGCGGGCTTCGGCCATCGCCTTCTCGACGTCGTCGGGGTCGTCGTAGGTCACGTGCAGCACGGCTGCAACCGCGGCCACGAGCAGCACCAGCACGGCCAGAGCCGCGAGCAGCTTGGTCGACAGTTCCTTCTTGTCGCCCTCAGCCTTGTCGCCCTCAGCCGATGCCTTCGGGGTCGGCGTGGCCGAGCCCTCGTTGTCCGCGTCGGTGTCGCCAGCGTCGGTGTCGTCCGCGTCGGTGTCGGTCTCGTGGACGTCATCGGCCTCGCCGGCATCGTCAACCTTGTCGGCGGTGTCGGTGGCGCCGGCGGCCTCAGCCTCGTCAGCATCATCGGGAGCGTCCACGACAACGGGGGACGTCTCGTCCGCGACAACGTCGCGACCCTCCCCCGGCCCGTCACCAGCAGGCTCCTCGTCGAGGTCCTCGGGCGCGAGCGCCTCGTCGGACTCCTCGGCGGGGAGCTGGGCGTCGTACGCGCTGCGCTTGCTCGGGTCGAGCAGCACCCCGGCTGCCTCGTTGTAGACCTTGAAGCGGCGGTCGGTCGGTTCGAGATCGGCGATCGACGCCTTCCAGGCGGAGCGGATCTCGTCCGCGCTCGCGTCCCGGTCGAGGCCGAGGACGTCATACCAGGAGGCGCTCACTTGGCACCCCCTGCGACCACGTCGGTCACCGAGTCGACCAGCCAGACGCCGTCGACCTTGACCAGCTTGACCCGCCACTGCCCAGCCATCGTGCCCAGGGACTCTTCCTTGGTGGCCAGGGACTGCTCGAGGTCGACCAGGGCGACTGCGGAGTCCTCGGAGAGCGACTCGACACCGACCCGGTTCACCTTGGTGGTGCTGCGGTAGCCACTCACGGTGATCTGCTCGGACAGGCTGGTCAGGCCCTTCTCGAAGACCGGCTTGCGGGCCGTGGAGATCAGCGGGGTGACCCGCTTCCTGTACGCCGTGAGCTCACCCTTGTCGTCCAGGTCGTCGGGACCGACGGTGGCGGCAGCGAGGACGTATTCCTGGCTGCGCAGCATCACCGCGTCGCGATCACCCTGCGGGCCCTCGTCGCCGCTGACCCTGTTGTAGATGCCCAGGGCCAACCAGGCCAGCAAACCGACGAGCAGCAGGACCAGGACGCCGGCCAACACCAGGCGCAGTGTCCGTTGCCTGTCGGTGGAACTCTCGAGGGTCGGGTCGGTGGTGCGTTCGGCCTGGGTCACTCCGTCGTCTGGAGTGGGCGAAGCAGCAACCACTTCCACGACTCCTCTCCACTGGTGCGAGCCGTCAGCGTATCCGGTGCGGCCAAGGTGTCCGGACCGGCCAGCCAGGTGGCTTCGCCGGTGGCGCGGTCGACCTCTGCGACGATCGGCGATCCGGTGTTGCCCACCGGTGCGCGACGCAGGTTCTGGGCACCACGGGCGTTGGATGCGGCCGCGGAGTCCTTGCAGGTGATGTCGGTCTTCAGGGCACGGTTCCCGGTGTCGAACGGGTTGCGTCGATCGGTGTCCTCATAGCCGTTGTGGCAGAGCTTGTGCGGGGTCAGGATCAGACCGAAGTGGGCGTCGTAGTTGCCCGTCTCGGGGTCCTTGGCGACCACGGTGAAGCCGGCCTCGACGATGTGCGGGTAGAGCGTCAGCAGCTGCTCGACGCCGTCCAGGTTGCGGACCACGACCCGGCTCACGGTCACCAGGTTGTTGAGCAGCGAGGCCAGGTCGACCTGGTTGACCTCGATGAAGGTGCGCAGCTCGTTGACCGCGCCCGAGCCCTTGTCGATGACGCCGCGCAGGTCCTTGTCCGCACCGGCCAGCGTGGTGCTGAACAGGGCGAGGTTCGACGAGAACGTGCGGATCGCCGAGACCTTGTCGAGCTGCCCGGTGAGCACCGTGTTCGCGTCGCGGATGAGGGCGGTGGTGATGTCGAAGTTGTCGTTGGCGGTCTCGATGAAGGCGTTCGAGGTGTCGATGATCTGGGCGAGGTCCTCACCCGTGCCGTCGAAGGCCTTGCCGAGCTCGCTGACGGTCGTGCGCAGGTCGTCCTGGTCGACGCTGGAGACCGTGTTCGAGATGTCCTCGAGCAGCTTGGAGGTGGCGATCGGGATCTTGGTGTCCGCCCGGTCGATCTCGGAGTTCTCGCGCAGGTAGGGTCCGTCGTCCACCTTCGGCTGGAGCTCGACGTACTGCTCGCCGACCGCGGACCGGTTGCCGACCAGGGCGATCGAGTCGGCGGGGATCTTGTCCCAGTCCTTCTCGATGTCGAGGTGTACGTCGACCCCTCCCTCGGTCAGCTCCATCTCGCCAACGCGACCGATGGTCACTCCGCGATAGGACACCTCGGCGCCGGAGAAGATCCCACCGGAGTCCTTGAAGTGCGCGGTCACCGTGTAGGTGTCGTCGTAGAAGAGCCGGTCCAGGCGGGCATAGCGGGCACCGACGAAGGTGACCCCGACAAGGGTGATCACCACGAAGATGACGAGCTGGATCTTGGTGCGCTTGGTGATCATCGGGCCACCCCCGGCACGAGCAGTCGGACCAGGGTCGGGTTGTAGACCTCGGACAGTTCACCGATCGTCGCGGTGCCCTGCACCGACGGACCACCGGGGGTCGAGCGGTTCAGCTTGAGGCCGGGCAGGCTCAGCAGGCCGAGACTGTTGATCAGGTCCTCGACGCCGTTGCTGCTCTTGCTGTCGGCCCGGGCGCCGGAGCTGGTGCCGGTGGGCAGGCCACCGAGGCCGAGGTCGGGAAGGCTGTTGATCACCTTGCAGAGCTCGAGCTTGCTGTTCTCGGACTTCTTGCACAGCTTCTGGAGCTTGAGCAGGTTCGACGGCACGGCCAGCACGTCCGAGCAGGACTTGCTGGTGAGCTTTCCGCTGGTGAGGCACTTGAGCAGGTTGTCCACCAGGACCGTCGGGTCCACCTCGGACGGCAGCAGGGTCGGGATCGGCAGTTTCATCGACCCGTCGAGACGGATGTCGAGCTTCACGTGCAGGTTGACGTAGTCACCCATGTGCAGGTTGCGGGCAACCTGCGGGTCGCGGCCGACGGCCTCGTCGACGAACGGGTAGGTCAGGAACACGTGGAACGCGTCGGCGAAGTTGTCACCCGACTTGGCGAACTCGGTCAGCACCGGCTGGAGCTGGGTCAGGGCGTCGATCGTGACGTCCTTCGAGGCGCTGATCACCCGCACGCCCACGTCACTGAGCTCGGCCAGCGACTTGAGCATCTTGACCAGGTCCTCGCGCTGGGAGTCCAGGGAGGCCACGGCTTCGGGCAGCTTGTCGAGCGCCAGGGTGATGTCGTCCATCTGGCTGTTGGCGGTGATGGAGAGCCTGTTCAGCGATTCGATCGCCTTGACGATGTCGCGCTTGTTGAGGTCGAGCTCGCTCATGAAGTCGTCGAGCTGGGTCAACACCGACTTGACGTTGCCCTCCTTGCCCGTGAGCGCGTTGTTGAGCTCGGAGGAGATCGTCTTGAGCTGCGCCACGCCGCCGCCGTTGAGGACCAGGCTCAGCGCGCCGAGCACCTCCTCGACCTCGGGGTTGCGGTTGCCGGGGGCCAGGGCGACAGAATCGCCGTTCCCGAGCGTCTCGGCGGCCGGCTCCTCGGGCACGTTGAGCGAGACGAACTTCTCGCCCAGCAGGCTGGTCTGGCGGATCTCGGCGGTGGTGTTCGCCGGCAGGTCGGCATCCCTGCGGATCTCGAGGGTGACCTTCGCCTTCTGGCCGTCCAGCTCGACGGAGGTGACCTTGCCGATGGTCACGTCGGCGAGCTTCACCGTGGACTGCGGCACGAGGTCGAGTACGTCGGGGAACGTCGCGGTCAGCTCGATCGGGTCGTCGCCCACGTCGGCGCCACCGGGCAACGGCACCTTGCCGATGTCGAAGCTGCAGGCGGTCAGGGAGAGCATCGCGCCCAGGACGACGAGAACCAGCCAGCGGCGGATCATCGGGCCACCTCCATGAGTGAGCGGAGGGTCGGGTCGGTGACCGTCTGTGCGCCGAACGCGCTGGTGCGCGGGAGGAGTCCTTCGATCACGTCGCACAGCACCCCGGTCGGGTCTGCCTGTCCGACGATCGAGCAGAGCAGGAGGCCGGGATTGTTCTGGACCTCGTGTGCGATGTTCTCGATGTTCGCCGACGTGTCGAGCGTCCCCGATGCGGGGTTGTAGGTCAGCGCAAGGTTGTTCAGGGCGACCGGACCGGCCTTGAGGATCTCGTCGACCTCGCCGCGACGCTTCACGAGCGTCTTGGAGAGGGTGTTGAGTCCCTTGATGTTCTTGCCGAGCAGGGCCTTGTTGTCCTTGACGAAGCTCTGCACGCTGCCCAACGCGGTGCTCAGGTTGCTCAGGGTGCTCGCGAGCTCGTCGCGCTCGCCCTCGAGCAGCGTGGAGACCGAGGCCATCGCGTCGTTGAAGTCGCGCACCACGTCGTCGTTGTCCGCGAGGGTCTTGACGAACTTCTCGAGCTCGGCAGCGCTGCCGAACAGCTCGTCCTTGTTGTTCTCCAGGGTCCCGGTCAACCGCCCCAGGTCCTTGATGGTCTTGTTGAACTGCTCGCCCTGGCCGGCGAAGTTCTCGGCGGTGGTGCTGAGCAGCTCGGTCAGTGCGCCGTCGCTGTTGGCGCCGTCGGGACCGAGGGCGACGGTGATCTGGTCGAGACTCGCGTAGATCTCGTCGAGCTCGAGCGGTGTCGAGGTCTTCTTGAGGCCGAGCTTCGCGTTGTCGGGGAGCTTGGCTCCGCCCTTGTAGACCGGGCTGAGCTGGATGAACCGGTCCCCCACCACGCTCGGCGACACGATCAGCGCGCTGACGTCGGCGGGCAGGTCCACGTCGGCGTCATAGGACATCGTCACCTTCACCGTGGTGCCGTTGGGCTCCACCGAGTCGACCTCGCCGACGGGGATGCCGAGGATGCGCACGTCGGAGCCCTCATAGACCGAGACCGTGCGGGGGAACTCGGCGGTCAGCTGCCTGCGGTCCTCGGAGCGGAACATCGTGAACGCCGCAGCGGCCACCAGGATCAGGATGATGCCGGGAACGATGAACTTCCTCATCAGTTGCCTCCCAGGCTCGGAAGCGGCGGAAGGTTCGTGATCGTGGTGTCGAACCACGGCCCGTTGCCCAGGGTGCTGGCGAAGTAGCGGTAGAACGGTGCCATCAGGCGCAGGCTCTCATCGAGATTGTCCTGGTTCTTCAGCAGCACCTGCACCACCGTGTCGAGGTGCTTCAGCGCCGGGTCGAGATCGGCCTTGCTGTCACGCACCAGCGCGGTCAGCTCCTTGGACATGGTGGACGAGGCGGTCAGCAGATTGTGGATCGCGTCGCGGCGGGTGACCAGCGCCGTGAACAGGACGTTGGCGTCCTTCATCAACGCGATGATGTCGTCGTCGCGGGCGCCCAGGACGCCGGAGACCTTGCGCAGGTTCTTCAACAGCGTGTTGATCTGGTCGTCGCGCGCGGCGAGGTTTTCCGAGAGCGCCGAGACGCTGGTCAGCGCCGAGCGGAACTCCTCGGGGGTGTCCGCGGTGAGCTCGGTCAGCGTGTTCAACGAGGTCTTGAGCTGCTCGACGTCGATGTCCCCGGTGCGCTCGGCCAGACCCTCGAACGCCTCGACGACGTCGTAGGGGGAAGCGGTACGGGTGATCGGGATCGTCGTACCGCCCTTCATCTGGCCCGAACCTGCCGGGACCAGCTCGAGATACATCGCCCCGAGCAGCGTCTTCACCTTGATCTCGGCCTTGGACTCGGGTCCGAAGCCGGCATCCTCCTGCAGCTGGAAGGTGACCTTGACGTGGTCACCGTCGAGCTCGAGCTCCTTGACCTTGCCGACCCGGACGCCCGCGATGCGGACCTCGTCGTTGGCCTTGAGGCCTCCGGCCTCGGAGAAGTTGGCGTGGTAGATCTCGCCACCACCGATGATCGGGAGCGAGTCGGCCCGGAAGGCCATCAGGATCATCGTCGCGATGACGGCGAGGCTGATCGCCCCGATCACCACTGGGTTGCGTTCGCGGAAGGGCTTGCTCATGACAGCGAGCACCTCTTGTTCTTGGTGTCGTAGTCCACCGGAACCTCGGGCAGCAGGCCCACCTTCACCGTGCCGGTGAAGCCGCACAGGTAGAAGTTGAACCAGGAGCCATAGGTCGCGGTGCGGCCGATCTTGTTGAGCTTGATCGGCAGGACCTGCATCGCACGGTCGAGCTCGGTCCGGTTCTTGGCCAGGTTGCCGGCGAACTTGCGGAGCTCCTTGACGTCCTTGACCAGCGGCGGCCGGATGCCCTTGACCAGGCTGGCGGTCTCGACGGCGAGGTCGGAGATCGCGTCGAGCGGCTCGAGCAGCGCGTCCTTGTCCTCGGCCAGTCCGTCGACCAAGGTCTTGAGGTTGATGATCAGGGAGCTCAGTTCCTTGTCGCGATCACCGATGGTGACCAGCACGTCGTTGAGGTTGTCGATCAGGTCGCCGATCACCTGGTCACGATCGGCCAGGGTGCGAGTGACCGAGGCAGTGTGGCCCAGCAGGCTCTCGAGCGTGCCGCCCTCGCCCTGGAAGACCTGGATGATCTCGTAGGACAGCTGGTTGAGGTCCTGCGGCGAGAGCGCCTCGAACAGCGGCTTGAAGCCGTTGAACAGGACGGTCAGGTCGAGGGCAGGGGTGGTCCGAGCGACGGGGATCGTGGTGCCCGCCTCCAGCTTGGTGCCCTGGCCCTCCTGACGGAGGTTGAGGTAGCGCTGGCCCACCAGGTTGCGGTAGCGGATCTGCGCGTGGGTGGTGCTGGTGACCGTGGCCTCGTCAGCGACGGAGAACGTGACCAGGGCGCGGGTGCGGTCCTTGATCTCGATGTCCTTGACGGTGCCGACCTTGACCCCGGCGACGCGTACGTCGTCTCCCTTGACCACGCCGGTGACGTTGACGAAGACGGCCTTGTACTCGCGGCTGGGGGCGAAGGTGATGTTGCCGATCAGCACGGCCAGCAGGCCGGTGGCCAGGGCGGTGATCACGATGAAGATGATCAGCTTCACGGTGTCCGAGGCGGTGCGCGCATCGAGCAGCTTCATCGCAGGTTCACCTCCTTGCCCCTGAGCAGCGGGGCGGTGAGCAGGACACTCAGGTCCGAGGGCGGCTTCCCGGACGCGGCGACCATCAGGCCACGCACCAGCTCTGCCTCGATGGCACTGCCGGGCGTGACACCGAACTCATAGCCACCGGTCGCGGCACGCTTGGTGCCCTTGCCGGTGTCGCGGGTGACGCCATCCTCGAAGTCGGGCACATCGGTGAGCGGCTTCTCCTGGGTGAAGCTGGGGCTGGGCAGGGTGCCGCAGTAGGGACCGTCGTCGGCACCGAACTTGGGCCGGTCGTTCTCGTCGTACTCGCGCGGGAAGTTCGGCAGGATCTCGAGGTTGATGTGCAGCATGTAGCCGCGGAATGCCTCGGCCTGGAGGTCGCCTGCCTTCACGATGCCTTCCAGCAGGCACGGGAACGACGGCGAGTAGCGGGCGAGGACCTTGAGCTGACGAGCACCCAGCTCGCCGACCCGGATCAGGTTCTGCTCGTTGTCGTCGAGGAACGAGCCGGCCACGTCACTGAACTTGGAGACGTCGGTGAAGAGCTTGTTCAGCTTGGCCTCGCGCGAGACCAGGGTCTCGCCGGTGGTCACCGTGTTGCGCAGCGTGGTGGCGATCTCCGGGAGCACGTCGGCATAGGTGTCGGAGACCTCGGCGGTCAGCTTGAGGTCCTCGATCAGTGCGGGGATCTCGGGGTTGATCCGCTTGAGATAGCTGTCCAGGGTGACCAGGTTGTCGCCGATCGCCTCGCCGCGGCCCTCGAGCGCGGTGGCCAGCGCGGTGAGCGTCTTGTTCAGGTCGGCCGGCTGCACGGCGCGCAGCAGCGGGTAGAGGTCGTTCAGGGTCTCCTCGACCTCGGTGGCGAGCACGCTGCGGTCGATGTTGTCCCCCGCGCTGATCGCCTCCGTGGAGGGCTGCTCGGGGACCTGCAGGGCGACGTACTTCTCGCCGAAGAGCGTCTTGGGCTCGATCCTGGCGGTGACGTTGGCCGGGATCGTGCCGACCTTCTCCGGATAGAGACCGAGGGTGACCACGGCACCGTCCTTGTCGGCCTTGGTCTCGAGCACCTCGCCGACCTGGACGCCGCGGATCTTGACGTCGGCGCGGGCGGGCAGCTGGAGGCCGACACTCGAGGCGTCCATGGTGACCCGGTCGTAGTCGACGAACGTCTTGTTGAAGATCGCCGAGGTCAGCCAGACGCCGCTGGCCAGCAGCGCGATGAACACGATGCCGATGAGCTTCTTGTTGCGCAGCACGGAGAACATCAGCCCGCCAACCTGACTGTGGTCGTGGTGCCCCAGATGGCCATCGACAAGAACAGGTCGACGACGTTGATGGCGACGATCGAGGTGCGTACGGCGCGGCCCACGGCCACGCCCACTCCCGCGGGGCCACCGCTCGCGGTGTAGCCGTGGTAGCAGTGGATCAGGATCACGGTGACCGCGAAGACCATCACCTTGCCGAACGACCACAGCACGTCGCCGGGCGGCAGGAAGAGGTTGAAGTAGTGGTCATAGGTGCCGGCGCTCTGCCCGAAGAACTGGGTGAGCGTCAGCCGGGTCGCGAAGTAGGAGGAGAGCAGGCCGACGACGTAGAGCGGGATGACCGCGATCAGTCCGCCGATGATCCGGGTGGTGACCAGGAACGGCAGCGATGGGATCGCCATCACCTCGAGGGCGTCGATCTCCTCCGAGATCCGCATCGCGCCGAGCTGGGCGGTGAAGCCACAGCCGACGGTTGCGGCCAGCGCGATGCCGGCCACCAGGGGGGCGATCTCGCGGGTGTTGAAGTAGGCCGACAGGAAGCCGGAGAACGCGGCCGTGCCGATCTGGTTCAGCGCTGCATAGCCCTGCAGACCGACCTCGGTGCCGGTGAAGAAGCACATGGCCAGGATGACGCCGACGGTGCCGCCGATGACAGCCAGGGACCCCGAGCCGAGGGTGACCTCGGCCAGGATCCGGAGGATCTCCTTCTTGTAGCGGGCCACGGTGCGCGGGGTCCACGCCAGGGCCTTGAGATAGAAGGAGAGCTGCTCGCCCAGGGTGTCGAGCATCTTCGCGGGGCGCTGGTAGGCGCTCTTGAGGTTCGCCATGGTCGTCAACCCGTCTTTGGTGGCACGAGTTGGAGATAGATGGCGCTCATCACGAAGTTGACCACGAACAACAACATGAAGGTGATGACGACGGACTCGTTCACCGCGTCACCCACGCCCTTGGGCCCCCCGCCGGCGTTCATGCCCTTGTAGCAGGCGACGATGGCGGCGATCAGGCCGAAGACCAGGGCCTTGGCCATCCCCTGCCACAGGTCGGGTAGTTGTGCGAGCGCGGTGAAGCTCGCTAAATAAGCCCCTGGCGTGCCGTCTTGGAGAACGACGTTGAAGACGTAGCCGCCGATCACGCCCACAACGGAGACCAATCCGTTCAGGAAGACCGCGACGAGCATGCAGGCGAGCACGCGGGGCACGACGAGGCGCTGGATCGGGTCGATGCCCAGCACCATCATGGCGTCGAGCTCTTCGCGGATCTTGCGGGCGCCGAGGTCGGCCGCGATGGCAGACCCGCCGGCGCCGGCGATCAGCAATGAGGTCGCGATCGGTCCGGCCTCACGCACCACGGCCAGGACCGCTGCGGAACCGGTGAAGGACTGCGCACCGAACTGCTTGATCAACCCACCGACCTGCAGCGCGATCACCGCGCCGAAGGGGATCGCCACCAGGGCGGTGGGGACGATCGTCACCGAAGCGATGAACCACGCCTGCTGCAGGAACTCCCGCAGCTGGAAGGGTCGCCGGAACAGTCCGCGCAGCACATCGAGGGCGAAGGCAAAAAGCTTGCCTGCGGTCCCGATGGGTGCGAAGACCCGGTGACTGGTGAGAGAGGACATGGATCGCCTGTCAGGAACCGGGGGCCAGGCCGGCGTTGGTGGACTGGAACGAACCGGGAGGCGGGGTCACGCCGTTGAGGCGGCACCACTCACCTGCGGGACGCTGGCTGCGGCGCGGGATGCCGTTGGACGGCTCCAGCTGCAGCGGGATCGGGGGCAGCGGCGGCATCTCGAGGCCGACCTCGGCGGCCAGCTCGTCGGCGTCCTTCTCCTCGGACATGCCGATCGGGCCGACCGTCTGGGCGTTGAGGAACTGGCGCACGACCGGCTCCTCGGAGCTGAGCAGCATCTCGCGGGGTCCGAACATGGCCAGGTGCTTGTGGTAGAGCAGGCCGATGTTGTCCGGCACCGTCCGGGTGCTGTTGATGTCGTGGGTCACGATCAGGAACGTCGCGTCGATCTGCGCGTTCAGGTCGATGAAGAGCTGGTTGATGAACGACGTACGGACCGGGTCGAGGCCCGAGTCGGGCTCATCGATCAGCAGGATCTCGGGGTCGAGGACCAGGGCGCGGGCCAGGCCGGCACGCTTGCGCATTCCGCCGGAGATCTCGCCGGGAAGCTTGTCCTCGGCGCCGATCAGACCGACCAGGTCCATCTTCTCCATGACGATGTTGCGGATCTCGGACTCGTTCTTCTTGGTGTGCTCGCGCAACGGGAAGGCCACGTTGTCGAACAGGTTCATCGAGCCGAACATGGCGCCGTCCTGGAAGAGCACGCCGAAGAGCTTCCGGATCTCGTAGAGGTCCTTCTCCGAGCAGCTCGCGATGTCGGTGCCCTCGATGAGGATCGAGCCCTTGTCAGGCTTGAGCAGACCGATCAGTGCCTTGAGGAACACCGACTTGCCGGTTCCGGAGGGGCCGAGCATGACCGAGACCTCGCCTGCAGGAATCGTCAGCGTGACGTCGCCCCAGATCAGCTGCTTGCCGAACGACTTGGACAGGTCGTTGATCTTGATCTCTACACCCATGGCGCTTTGCTACTCCCTCTGTCGCGCGAACGGACGTGCTGCACCGCCCCGGCGCCCCACATCCCTGCGCCAACCTCGCCATCTCAACGCGGCCGACGACGTTAAGTTACGGGGTTTGCCGAAGCAGGTCACGCGTTTGACCACCGCTTGGAACAATTTCTACGAGTCAGTAACTTCTGCGCCGCCAAATGCCAGACGGGCGGCCATCCCGTGAGGGATGACCGCCCGTCCGTGTGGACCGGTCCCGCGCCCGGAGGCGTGGGGTCAGTCCAGCGAGATCACTTGAGCGTGACCGAGGCGCCGGCGCCTTCGAGGCTTTCCTTCGCCTTGTCAGCGGTGGCCTTGTCGACCTTCTCGAGGATGGCCTTGGGAGCCGACTCGACGAGGTCCTTGGCCTCCTTCAGACCGAGGGAGGTCAGCGCGCGGACCTCCTTGATGACGTTGATCTTCTTGTCGCCAGCGGACTCGAGGACCACGTCGAACTCGTCCTGGGCAGCGGCCTCTTCGCCACCGCCAGCGGCGGGGGCACCAGCAGCGGCAACCGCGACCGGGGCAGCGGCGGTGACGCCGAAGGTCTCTTCGAACTGCTTCACGAACTCGGAGAGCTCGATGAGGGTCATTTCCTTGAACGCGTCGAGCAGCTCGTCAGTGCTGAGCTTCGCCATGGTGGCGTTTCCTTTCGGTACTGGTCCGCCTCGACTTGGCGAGAGGGACCGGGTTTCAGGTGGTGTACGTCGGCCTGTTGGGCCCGGCAGGTGCCGGGATCAGGCGTCGGTGGACTCGGCTGCCTCGTCGGCGGCCGGTGCCTCGGCGTCCTCGGAAGCAGGAGCTTCCTCGGCTGCCGGGGCGTCCTGCGCGGCGGCCGGCTCAGGAGCGGACTCCTGGGTGGCACCACCTGCGAGGATCGAGGGGTCCTGCTGTGCCTTGGCCTCGAGGGCGCCGGCGAGCCGGGCAGCCTGCGAGAGCGGGGCGTTGAGCAGGTAGACGGCCTGGGAGAGCGAAGCCAGCATTGCGCCGGCCAGCTTGCCCAGAAGCACCTCACGCGACTCGAGATCGGCCAGCTTGGCGATCTCCGAAGCGCTGAGGAAGTCGCCGTCGAGCACGCCACCCTTGATGATCAGGGCGGGGTTCGCCTTGGCAAAGTCACGCAGGCCCTTGGCAGCTTCGACCACGTCTCCGTTGATGAAGGCGATGGCGGTCGGACCTGCGAGCAGGTCGTCGAAGCCTTCGATGCCAACTTCGTTGGCAGCGATCTTGGCCAGCGTGTTCTTGACCACGGCATAGTTGGCGTTCTCGCCGAGGGAGCGCCGCAGTTCCTGCAGTGCACTCACGGTGAGACCGCGATAATCGGTCAGCACAGCACCGGCGGCGTTGTTGAACGAGTCAACGACCTCCGCGACGGCTGCTGCCTTGTCTGGCCGCGCCATGTGGTCTCCTTCCGAACTACGTCAGCGAGACCACCCGCAAGTTCCTGAAATGACGAACGCCCTGGCACAGGAGCCAGGGCGTGGACCTCTCGGTCGAAGCTCTGTCACCTGCGCTGGCCGTCCGCTGCTTTCGCGGAACCTTCGGTCACGTTGTCCAACTGCTGCTGGGCGCCGTGATCACCGGCGGTCTCTGGTTACGAAACGGGAGTCTAGGCCCACTCCGTCGCGGGCACCAAATCCGCCGCGGTACGACGTACTGCTGCGGCTCTGCGTGGTCCCGGGGCGTCGCTCAGTTGCCGGCGCCCGACCCCTTGAGGGCCTTCGCGAGCTCGGCCGGTGGCTCGGTGGTGACCTCCTGGGACCGGGGCACGTCGATGGTCACCGGCTCACCGTAGAGCCCGTAGTAAAGCCGGGTCGTCAGGCGCTGGCCCTGCGAGGAGACCACGGTCTCGACGCGCACCGGCCGGTCCTGCGCGTCCACCCACATGTCCATCTGCATCGGGGTCCCGGCGCTGGGTGTCTCGCCCGTCGCACCTTCACCCGTTCCCGGGGCCTTCTCGCCGAGGGCCTCGATCTGCATCCGGTAGTGCACCGTCTTGACCTTGGCGGCGGACTCCCCCTCGATGTCGCCACCGGGCTTGGCCTGCAGTGCCTCGATCTCCTCCACGCCGATGATCTCGAACTTCTTCGGACTCGTCATCGAGGAGAGGAACTCGGTGGGGTCCGCATAGGGGGTGAGCGACTGGATCAGGCGGCTGGCGGTGTCGTCGGTGCTGACCTTCCACCACGGCTTCTCCTTGCCGGTGAAGCCCTTGATGTAGAACTGCTCGCCCACGTAGAGCGCCTCGATGGTGCCGAGACCGGAATCGAAGCTGGTCCGGATCGCCGGCTGGTCACCCTCGAGGCTGATCTCCTGCACCGACGGGGCCATCGACTGCCCGTCCTGCTCCGAGGCCGAGATCACGAACCAGGTGCCGGCCGCACGCTGGGCAGCGGTGACCGTCTCGAAGAGCTTGTCGGAGGCGATCGAGGTCATCGAGTCCTCGAGCTCGCGCGCGGGCACCACCGAAGACTCCTGCCCGCTGTCCTGCGTGCTCTCCTGCCGGTTGTGCCCGGCCACCACGAGCAGCAACAGCACTCCGATCACGAGCAGCGCGGCGAGGCCGGCCTGGAGGGCGGAGGAGCGTGGGAGCGATCGAGACATGGCGGTCAGTCAAGCATGCCGAAACAGGAACGGCGCCCGTGGTTCGCATCCCGGAGGGAGCGACCACGGACGCCGTCAACGTCCTGCGGAGCCTGGATCAGGCGTTTGCAGCGCCCTCTTCCTCAGAGGCCACGTTGCGGGTCCGGTTGGGGTCAACCTGGATGCCGGGTCCCATCGTGGTGGAGAAGGTGATCTTCTTGATGTAGCGGCCCTTGGAGCTGGCCGGCTTCAGACGGAGCACCTCTTCGAGCGCGGCGGCGTAGTTCTCCGCCAGCTGGACCTCCGTGAAGGAGGCCTTGCCGATGATGAAGTGCAGGTTCGAGTGGCGGTCCACGCGGAACTCGATCTTGCCGCCCTTGATGTCGGTCACGGCCTTGGCCACGTCCGGCGTCACGGTGCCGGTCTTCGGGTTCGGCATGAGGCCACGGGGGCCGAGCACGCGGCCGAGACGACCGACCTTGCCCATCATGTCCGGGGTCGCCACGACGGCGTCGAAGTCGGTCCAGCCGCCGTTGACCTTCTCGATGAGCTCGTCGCCACCGACGATGTCGGCGCCGGCCTCACGAGCGGCCTCGGCCTTCTCCGCGTTCGCGAAGACCAGGACGCGGGCGGTCTTGCCCGTGCCGTGGGGAAGGTTCACGGTGCCGCGAACCATCTGGTCGGCCTTGCGCGGGTCGACGCTGAGACGCATCACGACGTCGAGGGTCTCGTCGAACTTCTTCTTGCTGCTGGTCTTGGCGATCTTGATCGCTGCGAGCGGGGCGTGGAGCTCGTCCTTGTCGAACTGCTCGGCCGCCGCGCGGTAAGTCTTGCTGCGCTGCATGTGCTTCTCGTTTCTGTGGGCGAAGTTGTGGTGTACGGGCCAGCGCGGCCCTGCCACGTGGAGCTGGGATCAGGTGATGATCAGACCGGTGGTCTGGATCAGTCGGTCGTGACGCCCATCGAGCGGGCGGTGCCTTCGACGATCTTCATCGCGGCTTCGACATCGTTGGCGTTCAGGTCGGGCAGCTTGGTCTGCGCGATCTCACGAACCTGGTCCTTGGTCAGCTTGCCGACCTTCTCCTTGTGCGGAACGCCGGAGCCCTTCTTCAGGCCAGCGGCCTTCTTGATCAGCTCGGCAGCCGGAGGAGTCTTGGTGATGAACGTGAACGAACGGTCCTCGTAGATGGTGATCTCGACGGGGATGACGTTGCCGCGCATCGACTCGGTCTGTGCGTTGTAGGCCTTGCAGAAGTCCATGATGTTCACACCGTGGGGACCGAGAGCGGTACCCACCGGCGGAGCCGGAGTTGCTGCGCCAGCCTGCAGCTGCACCTTGACCAGGGCAGCAATCTTCTTCTTGGGAGGCATCTCTTATCTCTTTCTGTTCGTGGTCATGACGGGGACAGATCCCCTGCCACTTGCCTGCTGGGTGCCCATGACGGGCGGGAGCTTCAGACCTTCTGGATCTGGTTGAAGCTCAACTCGACCGGAGTTTCCCGGCCGAAGATCTCGACGAGGGCCTTGACCCTCTGCGACTCGGCGTTGATCTCGGTGATCGTCGCGTGCAGCGTCGCGAACGGACCGTCGACCACCATGACCGAGTCCTGGACGTCGAAGTCTGCGACCTCGACGGGCTTGCGGGAGGACTGACCGGAGGAGGCGGCGGGAGCGCCGGACTCGCTGGCGGCAGCCTGTGCCTCGGCCTCGGCTGCGGCGACCACGGCGGGCGCCAGCATGTTCTCGACCTCGGTCATGCTCAGCGGCACCGGCTGGTGGCTGTGGCCCACGAACCCGGTCACCGACGGCGTGTGACGCACGGTCGACCAGGACTCGTCGGTCAGGTCCATCCGGACCAGGACATAGCCGGGGAGCACGGTGCGCTTGACCAGCTTGCGCTGGCCGTTCTTGATCTCGGCAACCTCTTCGATGGGGACCACGATCTCGTGGATGTAGTCCTCCATGTTGAGGGAGATGATGCGGTTCTCGAGGTTCGCCTTCACCCGGTTCTCCATGCCGGAGTAGGTGTGCACGACGTACCAGTCACCGGGCTTGGCCCAGAGCGCGCGCCGGAACTCCTCCAGCGGGTCCTCGGGGGCCTGGTCCACGGACTGCTCGTCAGAAACGTCTGCGTCGACGTCCGAGTCGGCGTCGTCCTCGGCATCGTGGGAAGACTCATCGGCGTCGGCGGCTGCGGCCGCCTCGTCGGTGGCCTCGCTCGTCTCGTCGCTCGAGTCGCCCTCGGTGGACTCCTGGTCCTCCGCCAACGACTCCTCAGCGGACTCGTCCACGGGGTCGACGAGGGCGTCGACCTGCTCGGCAGCCTGATCGGCTGCTGCTTCGTCGTACTGCTCCGACACGTGATGCTCCGTCATTTGTAGTGCTTCTGAATCCGTCCGCCCGACTTCTGCGGCGGATCTTTCCGGCGGGCCGTGGGCCCTGCCATGCCGGCCGTTGGTTGCCCGGGGCCGGGTCGTGCGGCTACTGCGTGGTGTTGGTGGCGAAGATCTCGAACACGAGCTTTCCGAAGCCCAGGTCGAGCAGCGACACCAGCGTCATGACCACGATCACGAAGACCATCACCACGATGAAGTAGGTGACGAGCTCGGACTGGGTCGGCCAGACCACCTTGCGCAGCTCGGCGATGACCTGACGGAAGAAGGCCAGGATGCCCGTGCGCTCCTGCTTGTCGCTGGAACCGCGCGCTGCGTCGCTGTCCGACACCGTCTTCACCTTCCGTATTACTGCCTGGTCGTCTTGCAGGGCACGAGGGACTTGAACCCCCAACCTTCGGTTTTGGAGACCGATGCTCTGCCAGTTGAGCTAGTGCCCTCCGGTGGCCCGCGCCCGATCCATGATCCTTGCGAGAAGTCCGCAAGGGCATGACTGAGCATGGGTGGGATCCACCAAACCGGGAGTCTACGTGGAAAGCCAAGGCGACGTCCAAACCGGCCCGGGTGGCTCGTGTCGCAGACCCTTTCGCGACACCCGATCATCAGACCGGAAAGCCAGGCGGCTTCGTACCGTCTCCCGCTGTGGCGCGCTTGCCGCGCAGCCGGCCTGACATGGAAGCATGGGACCCATGACCGAGACGAACTCGAACGTCCAGCCCCTCAACGACCGCTCCGCCGAGGAGCTCGCTGCGTTCCTCACTGAACAGCGTGCTGCCTATGAGGCTCTGAAGGGCAAGGACCTCACCCTCGATCTCACCCGGGGCAAGCCCGCGCCCGCGCAGCTCGACCTGTCCGACGCGCTGCTCGACCTGCCGACCGGCGCCAAGGACGAGGCCGGTGTGGACACCCGCAACTACGGCGGTCTCGAGGGGATCCGAGAGATCCGAGAGATGTTCGCCGAGCTGCTGTGGGTCGAGCCCGAGCAGGTCGTCGCCGGTGGCAACTCCAGCCTGGTGATGATGCGCGAGGTCTTGGTCGACCTGTGGCTCAAGGGCGCCGTGGACGGCGTACGCCCGTGGTCGGCCGAGGAGAAGGTCACCTTCATCTGCCCGGTCCCCGGCTATGACCGGCACTTCACGCTGCTGGACTGGTTCGGCATCGACACGGTGACCGTCGCGATGAACGAGGACGGCCCGGACATGGACGCCGTGGAGACCCTGGTCGCCGACGACCCGAGCATCAAGGGCATCTGGATCGTGCCGACCTATGCCAACCCCAGCGGTTCGATCGTCACCCAGGAAGTTGCCGCGCGCCTGACCGCGATGCCGACTGCCGCGCCTGACTTCAAGATCTTCTGGGACAACGCCTACGCGTTCCACCACCTCACCGAGGAAGAGGCCAAGAGCGCGGACATCCTGACGCTCGCCGCCGCCTCGGGCAACCCGCACCGGCCGATCATGTTTGCCTCCACGTCGAAGATCACCTATGCCGGCGCCGGCGTCGCCTTCCTGGCCGGCTCGGTCGAGACAGTGAAGTGGTACGTCTCCCACCTCGGCAAGGGCGCGATCGGCCCGGACAAGCTCAACCAGCTGCGCCACGCCCAGTTCTTCGGTTCCCCGCAGGGCGTGCGCGACCACATGGTCAAGCACCGCGAGATCATCGCGCCGAAGTTCGCCGAGGTCGAGCGGGTGCTCGACCAGCGCCTGGGCGGTCTCGACGTCGCGACCTGGACCCGGCCCACGGGTGGTTACTTCGTGAGCCTCGACGTGCTTGACGGCACCGCGTCGCGCGTGGTCCAGCTGGCCAAGGAGGCCGGCATCGCGCTCACCCCCGCCGGCGCCTCGTTCCCCGGCGGCAAGGACCCGCGCGACCGCAACATCCGGCTCGCACCCACCTTCCCCGAGCTCCCCGCGGTCTCCGAGGCGATGGATGCCGTCGCGACGTGTGTGCTGCTCGCGGCCGCGGAGTCACTCGCGTCCCGCTGACCCCACCGGTCACGCACCCGGCCGGTCGAAGTCACCGGGTACCGGGTGACTCCGGTGCTTCCCGGGCAAGATCTTGCCCGGGAAGCGCCAGACTTGCCGGGTACCCGGTGACTTCGTCCGCGGCCCCGGTAGTGTCCCGGCATGACCGAGCCGCGCCGCGACCTTGGCCTCTTGCCCAAGGCGCACCTGCACCTGCACTTCACCGGTTCGATGCGTCACGACACGTTGCTCGAGCTCGCTGCTCGGGACGGGATCGTGCTGCCGGAGTCGCTGGTCTCCGAGTGGCCCCCGGAACTGTCCGCGGCCGACGAGAAGGGCTGGTTCCGGTTCCAGCGGCTCTATGACGTGGCCCGATCGGTGCTGCGCACGGAGGGCGACGTACGCCGTCTGGTCCTCGAGGCCGCGGAGGACGACGTACGCGAGGGTGGGCGTTGGCTGGAGATCCAGGTCGACCCGAGTGGGTATGCCGCGAAGTTCGGCGGGATCACTGCCTTCACCGACCTCGTCCTCGACTGCGTCCGCGACGCCTCGGAGCGCACCGGCCTGGGCATCGCGCTGGTGATCGCGGCGAACCGCACCCGGCACCCGATGGATGCCCGCACGCTGGCCCGGCTGGCCGCACAGTACGCCGACCGCGGTGTGGTCGGTTTCGGCCTCTCGAACGACGAGCGACGTGGGTCCACCGCCGATTTCGCGCCGGCCTTCCGGATCGCCGAGCGGGCCGGCCTGCTGATGGTGCCGCACGGCGGCGAGCTGGTCGGGGCTGCCAACATCAGGGCCTGCCTGGACCACCTGCACGCGGGCCGCCTGGGCCACGGCGTACGCGTGGTGGAGGATCCGGCCCTCCTCGAACGCGTCGTCGAGAGCGGTGTCGCCCTGGAAGTCTGCCCGGTCTCCAACGTGGCGCTGGGGGTCTACAGCGACCTCACCTCGGTGCCGTTGACCCAGCTCCTCGATGCCGGTGCGACCGTTGCGCTGGGCGCGGACGACCCGCTGCTGTTCGGGTCCCGCTTGGAAGGGCAGTACGCGACCATGCGCGCCGCCCACGACCTCAGCGACGACACCCTCGCCGAGCTCGCCCGGATGTCGTTCCGGGCCTCCCGCGCTCCCTCGGACGTGAAGGACGCCGGACTTGCCGCGATCGACGCCTGGGCGACGAATGACCCGGCGACTGGTCCGGACGACCGATCCTTTGGATCATCGTGATCGGCCTCGTCATCGCACACCTCACCGAAATGGAACCCACCCATGACCACTGACAACCCCGGCTCACACGACCCCGGACAGGGACCCGAGGGAGGCCAGGAGCCGTACGCCGAGCAGCAGTATGCGCAGCCCTACGGCCAGCAATACGGGCAGCCATATGGCCAGCCCTACGGCCAGCAGTACGGGCAGGGTCAGCCCTACGGATACGGCTACCCGCAGCCCTATCCCCTGCAGCCACCGGCACACCCGAACTCGGGGCTCGCCATGGGCCTGGGCATCACCGGACTGGTGGGCGGCTCCCTGTGCGGGATCCTCATCGTCTGCGCACCGTTCGCCTGGGTACTCGGTTCGAGGACGATTCGGGAGATCGACGCGGATCCCTACCGCTGGTCGGGCCGATCGGCGGCCACCGCCGGGAAGATCACTGGCATCATCGGAACCGTCCTGATGATCCTGGTCCTGCTCGCGATCGGCGCCGTGGTCGCCTGGGCGATCGCGGACCCCGAGTCGTTCGAGTAGCAGTCCCTCAGAGCGCGCAGCCGACCAGCACCGGCTCGTTGACCAGGCGTACGCCGAAGGCCATCTCGACGCCGTCGCGAACCTCCAGGGCCAGGGCGAGCAGATCAGCGGTGCTCGCCTGCCCGCGGTTGGTCAGCGCAAGCGTGTGCTTGGTGGACAGGCTGACCCGGTCGTTGCCGTGGCCCTTGCTGAAACCCGCGTGCTCGATCAACCAGGCAGCACTGGTCTTGACCCGGCCGTCGGGCTGCGGCCAGCGAGGAGCCTCGGCGGGAAGACCTGCTGCCTGCGCGTCGTCGAGGAACGGGTTGGTGAAGAACGACCCGGCGCTCCAGGTGTCGTGGTCGGCCGCGTCGAGGACCATGCCCTTGCCGCGGCGCAGGGCGAGGACCTCACGGCGTACGGCCTCGAGCGGGGCCCGCTGACCCTGCTCGATGCCCAGCGCACGGGCGAGTTCCGCATAGGCCACCGGCTCGCCCTCGCGTCCCCGCTGCAGCCGGAAGGTCACGTCCAGCACGAGGTGGCGCGCCGGGTCCGCCTTGAATCGGCTGTGCCGATAGCCGAACGAGCACTCCGCGGCGGTGAAGACCCGCTCCCCCTTCAGCTCCCGGTCCCAGACCCGGACGCTGTCAATCGTGGCCGCGACCTCCTGGCCATAGGCGCCGACGTTCTGGATGGGTGTGGAGCCGACCGCGCCGGGGATGCCGGAGAGCGCCTCGACGCCCACCCAGCCGGACTCGACGCAGTGGTTGACGAAATCGTCCCAGGACTCGCCGGCCGCGGCGGTGACCAACACGTGGTCGGAGTGGGGCTCGACGCCGATGCCACGGGTGGCGATGCGTACGACGGTGCCGGCGAACCCCGAGTCGCCGACCACGAGGTTGCTTCCCCCGGCGACCAGGAGGACGGACTCCCCCGCAGCGTCCGCGACGCTGACTGCCTCGATCAGGGCGCTCTCGTTGTCGGCCTCGACGTAGCGGGCCGCCGGACCGCCGAGGCGCAGCGTGGTCACGTCGCGCAGCAGCACGGCCTCAGACACGGACGACCGCCTTCGGCATGCCGAGCACCTTGGTGCCGCCGCAGGTCACGGTGAGGGCGATCGTGGCGCGTCCGTCCGCGACCTCGCCGACCTTGCCCGAGATCTCGATCTGGACACCCTGGTCGTCGTCGGGGACCACGACCGGGTTGGTGAACTTGCCGCCGAGCTCGACGGTCCGTCCCGCGCCTGCCCACTCGTCGACCGCGCTGGCGACCAGGGCCATCGTGAACATGCCGTGGGCGATCACGCCGGGCAGGCCGACCATGGTGGCGATCCGGTCGTTCCAGTGGATCGGGTTGAAGTCACCACTGGCGCCTGCATAGCGGACCAGGTCGGCCCGGGTGATCGTGAAGGTGTTGGGGCCGAGCTCGGTCCCAGTGCTGAGCGCGCTCATGCCGGGACCTCCTCTGCCGCGCGGTGGACCAGCGTGGCGCTGGTGGCGCAGACGAGCTCGCCGTCGGCGTCGGTGATCTCGCTGCGGGTGCCGATGATGTCGTTGCCGCCGATCTGGCGCAGGGTGGCCACCGTCAGCGTCGCGCGGAGCACGTCCCCGGCCACGATCGGGCGCTCGTAGGCGAACCGCTGCTCGCCGTGCACGATGCGGTGCAGCTCGACGTCCTCGGCGGCGAGGAAGGCGTTCATCGCCTCGAAGGCCAACACGATCGGGAACGTGGTGGGCGCAGTGCCCCCGTCGTACGACGTTCTGGTGGCAGCGGCGAACTCGCGCAGCTTCTCGTCGGTCACGGTGTAGGGCCGGGTCGGCGGGAACTCGCGACCCACCAGGGACGGATCAACAGGCATGCCGCGAACGCTAGCAGCGCCCCGACCCACCCCTCGCCGAAGCGGCAGTTGTTGACCTGATCCCCGACCCACCCCTCGCCGAGTCGTCAGTTGTTGACGGGCTCCCCGTCAACAACTGACGGGTCGGCGGGGTGAGGCGTCAACAACTGACGGGTCGACGGTCAGGGGTGTCAACAAGTGCCGGGTCGGCGAGGTTGGGCGTCAACAACTGCCGGGTCGGCGAGATTGGGCGTCAACAACTGCCGGGTCGGCGGGATGGGGGAAATGGCGCGAGGGCGGCCTCCCTGATCGGGAGACCGCCCTCGGGCGTGAAGACTGCGTGGAACCTACGCTGGGATCAGCGGGTTTCCTTGTGCTCGGTGTGCGTGCGGCAACGCGGGCAGAACTTCTTCAGTTCCATCCGGTCGGGGTCGTTGCGGCGGTTCTTCTTGGTGATGTAGTTGCGTTCCTTGCATTCGACGCACGCAAGCGTGATCTTCGGGCGAACGTCAGAGCTCTTGCTGGCCACGGCTATGTCCTTCTTTATTGTTGATGCGTCGAACGGTGAGTAGCGGGGGCGGGACTCGATCCCGCGACCTCACGATTATGAGTCGTGCGCTCTAACCAGCTGAGCTACCCCGCCTCGGGAGGGAGTGTCCGCCGGCCGTTTCACGGACCGGCGGACCTCGAACCCAGAGCCCCTTTACGGAATCGAACCGTAGACCTTCTCCTTACCATGGAGACGCTCTGCCGACTGAGCTAAAGGGGCGCAGCGACAAGGAAGAATACACACGACTTCGCACGAACATGAAATCGTCCCTGCGGGTCCTGCGTCACACCCTTGTCAGCGTGTGCGGGAGGACTCTCTCAGGCCTGGTGGATCTTCGCAAATGGACGCGCTTCCTCGAGCTCGAAGGCGAGCTCCAGCAGGGCCGCCTCGCGGCCCCGACCGGCCCCAAACATCATCCCCTGGGGCAGCCCGGAGGCAGTCGTGGCGAGGGGCAGCGAGATCGCCGGATCACCGGTCGCGTTCTGCAGCGGGGTGAAGGCGACCCATGCCATCAGCCGCTCGATGATCTCGTCCATCGAGTTGGTCGGGTCGAGATGGCCGATCCTCGGGGTCTCGTGCGCCACGGTCGGCGTCAGGACGACGTCGTACTTGCGGTGGAAACGCGCGGAGATGTGTCGCGAGGCCGCGATCCGGGCCGTTGCCAGCGGCACCTTGTGCAGGTTGCGCTGGCAGTGCTTGGCCAGGCCCAGGGTGAGGTTGTCCAGCTTGCTCCGGTCCCAGGACCTGCCATAGGTGCGCTTGCCGGTGCGTACGATGAAGAAGCTCAGCAGCGACCAGTAGAGCAGGAAGTCGTCGGCGAAGTAGTCCGGCACGGGCGGCTCGATCTCCTCCACGTGGTGGCCGAGCTCCTCCAGCAGTACGGCGGTCTTGCGGGTCAGCTCGGCCACCTCGGGTGAGGCCGAGCGCCCCACGGAGTCGGTGGTGAAGGCGATCCGCAGCCGCTTCGGGCCGGCATGGGTGATGTCACCGACGGGGGCGAGCTTCAGGTTGCGATAGACCTTCTCGGCCTCGCGGAAGAACGCCGCGGTGTCCCGGACCGAACGCGTCACCACGCCGTCGGCCACGATCCGCACCGGCATGTCGCGCATCATCTTGTCCTGCGCGATCCGGTTCCGGGTCGGCTTGAGTCCGACCAGCCCGCAGGCCGAGGCCGGGATCCGGATCGATCCGCCGCCGTCGTTGGCGTGGGCGATCGGCACTGCGCCGGCGGCGACGAAGGCCGCCGAGCCGGACGACGAGGCGCCGGCAGTGACCGACTGGTCCCACGGGTTGCGCACCGGGCCCAGGCGCGGGTGCTCGGCAGAGGCGCTGAAGCCCCACTCGGAGAGCTGCGACTTGCCGAGCGGAACCAGCCCGGTGGCCTGGTACATCCGTGCGAAGTCGCCGTCGGCCGGCTTGGGCGTGCCGTCGAAGGCGTCGCTGCCGTGCTGGGTCGGTACGCCGGCGAGGTCGGCGTTGTCCTTGACCAGGGTGGGTACGCCGCTGAAGTAGCCGCCCCGGGCCTCGGTGGCGTCGGTGCGGGCCCGCTCGAAGGCGGGATGGGCGAGTCCGTTCAGCTCCGTCGCGACCCGCTCCAGCCGGGCGATCGCAGCCTCGACGGCCTCCGTCGCAGAGATTCGGCCGGACTGGATCTCCTTGGTCAGCCCGACCGCGTCGTGGTCGGCCAGGGCGTCGTCGGTGAAGGCATGCAGGCGCGTCATGTGGAACAAGTTACCGCGGGGGAACCCGTCCGGTGATCAGCCCAACAGGTGGACCGCGAGCGGCACGAGGAGGCTGGTCAACAACGCGGTCAGGCCCATCGCGAGCCCCGCGAAGGCGCCCTCCACCGGGTGCTCGTGCAGGGCGCGCGAGGTGCCGATCCCGTGCGAGGCCGCGCCCATCGCCAGGCCGCGCGCCCTGTGGTCGCGGACCCGGAGCAGGTTGAGCAGGGTCGGCCCGAGCACCGCGCCGATGATCCCGGCGACGATGGTGAACACGGCGACGAGCGCGGTGATCCCGCCGATCTGCTCGGTGATCCCGATCGCGATCGGGGTGGTCGCCGACTTCGGCGCCATCGTGCGCTCCAGCGCCTGGTCACCGCCCAGTCCCCGGACCAGGAGCATCCCGGAGCTGATCGCGACGAACGCGCCGACCGGCAACGCGACCAGCATCGGGACCAGGAGCTCGCGCAGGTGATGGGCCTGGCGATGCAGCGGCACCGCCAGGGCGACCGTGGCCGGGCCCAGGAAGAAGGCGATCACGGACCCGCCGATCAGGTATTCGTCGTAGTCGATGTCGAGCAGCCAGGTGGCGGTGCCGATGAAGACGATCGCGACCAGGACCGGCTGGACCAACGGGTGGTCACCGGAGAGTCGTTTGAGCTCGCGCCCAATCCGATAGCCGAGCAGGGTCAGGAAGACGCCGAGCAGCGGTGAGGAGCGCAGGTAGTCGAGCGTCTCGCTCATCCGGGCTCACCGCCCGCAGCCCTCTGGGCACCCGTGCTGTGGTCGCCCTTGCCCCGCACGAGGAGTACGACGAGCCACCCCACCGTGACCAGTCCCAGCAGCCAGGAGAGGAACAGTCCCCCGACGATGGGGAGCGCGTCGTCGCGCAGCACCGCCAGGTAGGTGACCACGCCGACGCCTGCGGGGATGAAGAGCAGCTGCAGGTGTCGCAACAGCGCGTCCGAGGTGCGCAGGACGTTCGCATCCGCGGGCGGACGGCGTACCTGCAGGACGATGAAGAGCAGCACCATCCCGAGCACGGGACCGGGCACCGGGAGGTCGAGGCCGCGGGAGATCACCTCACCGACCAGCTGGCAGCCGAGCAGCCACATCATCCCATTCAGCACGGCGGTCACCCTACGCGCGAGTGGGTCACCGAGGCCGTTCCTGGCTCGCCGGCGACGTCGGGAGCAACGTCGTCCGGCCTGATGACCGGCCGGGTGTCCGGCTGGTCATCCGACTGATCACCCGATCGGTGGCCACCTTGCCAGATTGGTGGCCACCGATCGGATCCGCTGCACCGTGCCTCAGTCGGGGATGCCGCTCTCCGGTGGCGCGTCGTCGCCGTGCCACCGGACGCCTCCTCGATCGGGGCGTCGCCGATGTCGGTGACCAGGACCCCGGTCAGGGGCTCGGCCGTGCCGTTCTTGAGCTTGACCACCTGCATGCCCGAGACACCCATGTGCGAGTCCGCCGAGTAGCGGAGCGGGGCCAGCGCGGGGCCCTCGAAGTCGCCGCCCTTCTCCTCCAGCGCCTCCACGATGCTCTCCCGGGTGGGGTCGTCGCCCGCGGCCTTCAGTGCCTGGACGAAGGTGTAGGCCTGTGACCACCGACGCCGCCGACAAGACCGCCTCGGCAGGTTGACTCCGATCGAGTTCGAGACGATCATGACCACGCCAGCCACTCAGGCTGCATGACTAACGACTGTCACCAGATCGTGCAGCAGACCCTCTCGCCGTAGGTGAACGGCCGCGGCGGCGCCTCGGCCGTGCCGACCAGGCCGTCGTCGGTGTGCACGCGGATCAGCACGTGACTGGCGACCCGGACCTCGCCGCTGGCGAAGGCCAGAGGCTTGCGATAGGGGATCGCGAACGGGATCGCTTCGACCTTCGTGATCTTCACCGGGACTCCTCCACGCATACAGAACTGACTGCTCTCAGGCTAGGGCCGCACATTGATACAACACAAAGACTTTGTCGTCTCGAACAAGGATGCCTTGGGTCTCAATGGGCAAAGGTGCGCCGCCGGGTGACGGATCCACGACTCCCCCGCCACACCATCCGTGGCACCGCACGGTCCGACCCGGCACACTGGCCGGATGAGCAATCTCGAGCGCGATCCTGACGAACTGGTCTGCACCGAGGGCACCACCGATCTCAACGTCGAGATCCTCGCCCCGCGCGAGGTCCCGCTCGGCGGCCCGCGCGCGATGCTCGTGCGGCGTACGCTCCCGCAGCGACAACGCTCCCTGATCGGCGCCTGGTGCTTCGTGGACCACTACGGTCCCGACGACGTCAGGGACACCGCAGGGATGTCGGTGCCGCCACATCCACACACGGGCCTGTCCACCGTGAGCTGGCTGTTCACCGGGGAGATCCAGCACCGCGACTCGGCCGGCAACGAGGCGATGGTGGTGCCCGGCGAGGTCAACCTGATGACCGCCGGACGCGGGATCAGCCACAGCGAGGTCTCCACCCAGCAGACCGGCGAGCTGCACGGCGTACAGCTCTGGGTCGCCCTGCCCGACGCGACCCGCCACGTGGCGCCCGACTTCCAGCACTTCGCACCCGAACTCCTCGAGGGTCCGGGCTGGAGCGCGCTGGTCTTCATCGGCGACCTGCTCGGCCAGTCCTCACCGGTCGAGACGCACACCCCGATGGTCGGCGCGGAGCTCCGCCTGAGCGCCGGTACGACGTTCCGCTGCGACGTGGACGCGACCTTCGAGCACGGACTGCTCCTCGACACCGGCCCAGTGAGCGTCGCCGGCCAGGAGGTGAACCAGCACGACCTGGCCTACCTGGCTCCGGGCTGCTCCGAGCTCGTGCTCGAGGTGCACCAGGACACCCGCCTGATGCTGATCGGGGGCCCACCCTTCGGAGAGTCGATCGTGATGTGGTGGAACTTCGTCGGCCGCAACCACGAGGAGGTCGTGCAGTTCCGCAGTGAGTGGCAGGACCAGATCACCAGCAACGGCGAGCTCGTCGCGAACGGCCGGCACGTCAGCGACGGACGTTTCGGCGTCGTGTCCAACGAGCCGCTGGCTCCGCTCCCGGCGCCGGCACTGCCGAACGCGAGGTTGCGCGAGCGTCGCTGAGCGTCGGCGAGTGACATGTCACGGCGCGTGACACGCGACATCCACCCGGGCAGCACCCTGCGTTCATCGGGCTCGGAGAGTCTCGTTGCATGCGCATCGCCCAGCTCGCCAACTTCGTCGGTCCGGCCTCGGGCGGCATCAAGACCGCGATCAACGCACTCGGTGCCGGCTATGCCGACGCCGGCGTGCAGCGCCTGCTCCTGGTGCCCGGCCCCGTCGACGCCCGGGAGAGCACTCCCCACGGCGACGTTGTCCAGTTCCGCGCGCCCCGCGTCGGTGGTGGCTATCGCCTCATCGTCGAGCCGTGGCGGGTCGTCGCGGCCCTGGAGCAGTTCGATCCCACCTCGATCGAGGTCAGCGACAAGTCGACACTGCTGCCGGTGACCCGCTGGGCCCGCCGCAATGACGTCGGCTCGGTGCTCTTCTCCCACGAACGCCTCGACCTGATGCTCGGCATGCGCACCGGCTTCGAGGAGACCGCCAAGGTCGCCAGCGCGATCCACAACCGCTTCCTGGTCCGCCAGTTCGACGCGGTTGTGGTGACCTCACGATTCGCTCAGCGTGAGTTCGGTGCAGCCGCTGCGTCGGCCGGGACGCCCCTGCACCGGATCCCGCTCGGCGTCGACCTCGACGACTTCACCCCCGCCCCAGTGGGTGGTCCAGTGGGTGGTCCAGTGAGTTGCTCGACGCTCGAGCTCGGTCGCGACGTGCACGACGGTGTGTTGCGGCTGGTCCATGTCGGTCGACTGTCGCGGGAGAAGAGCCCGCACCTCGCGGTGGCCACGGCCGCCGAGCTGCACCGCCGCGGCGTACGCCTGCGGCTCGACGTCTTCGGCGAGGGCCCGCACCTCGCCGAGCTGCGCGCGATCGCGGGTGGCGCCCCGGTCGTCTTCCACGGGCACATCGCGGGACGCCGCGCGCTCGCCGAGCGGCTCGCTGCCGCGGACATCTCGCTGTCGGTCTGCCCCGGCGAGACCTTCGGTCTGGCCGTCCTGGAGGCCCTTGCCTGCGGGACGCCCGTTGTCACCGCCGATGTCGGCGGCGCCAGCGAGCTGATCGATGCCGAGTCCGGGGAGAAGGGGTGTGCGGACCCGTCGTCGTTGGCGGACGCCGTGCTCCGCCTGGCCGCTCGCTCGGTCAACCGCCGGCGTGCTGCGGCCCGGGCTCGTGCCGAGCAGTTCCCGTGGCAGCACGCGGTGGACCGGATGCTCGACCTGCACGGTTCACTGGATCGCACGCGACCGGTGGAAGTCCGAGCGGGATAGAAATCCATCCTCGTCGACTGACGCTGAGCGGGGGATGAGCACTGGCCCCTGCCTGATCAGTGGCAACTCGTCCTCGATCAGCGATAGCGCGGGACGTTCAGCTCCGAGGTCAACGGCCACGGGTTGAAGCGGCAGCCCTGCAGGTCGATCGACTGCTGGGTCATCACCGGTGCGGCACCGGACGAACAGCCACGGTGGCCCCACCCGAGCCAGTGGCCGGTCTCGTGGTTGACCACCATGTGCCGATAGTCGCGCAGCGATCCGCCCGCGCGGTTCCAGCTGGACGAGGCGTCCTGCCAGCGGTCCTGGTTGATCACGACATACTTGCCGACGCGGCAGCTCCACTGGGCGCTGCACGAGGAGGAGAAGCTCGGCACCTTCCGGGCCTCGGAGAGCACCAGGATCATCGATCCCCCGGTGGCAACGCGACGGAACGCGATGCCGTCGGACCGCCAGCCACGCGGGTGGTTGAGCGTCTCGTTGGACATCTTCTTGAAGTTCTCGACGCCCGCGACGATCCGGCCCCGGGTCTGCACCGAGTAGGTCACCGTGCGCCGCCAGGCCTTCCGGTGGCCGATCGTGCGTGCCGGGGTGTCGAAGACGCGAGTGACATAGCCCGGGCGCGTGGAAACTGTGCGCACCGAGATCCGGTGGCCCAGGTCGCGCCACGAGACCCGGTAGGTCGGCTTCCAGGCACCGGTTATCGGCTTGCCGTCCTTCATCCAGCGATAGGACGTCTTGTCGGGAGCGTGCCGGAACAACGGCTTGGAGACGCTCAGCGTGTGCGCAACGCGTGGGCTGCCGCTCATCTTGGGCGACCTGGTCATCACCAGGTGCTGCTCGTCGTCGGCTTGGGCGCCCGCACTCGGGAGCAGGAGTCCGGCGACCAAGGCCAGCACGAAGAAGGACGCGCGGAGGGTGCCGATCACTAGATTCGCTTTCCTCGAAGGTCTCGTCGTTCCACCATAACCGCGCCCGACACCCGGCCCAACCGACCCAACCGGCAAGGAATGAACCTGGGCCCGGCGCAGTTGTCACCTGCATGGATTCCATGCCCAGCCTGTTCGAGCCGCTCGACCTCGGTGCGGTGCGCACCGCCAACCGTGTCTTCATGGCCCCACTGACCCGGATGCGCGCGAGCCAGCCGGGCAACCTGCCCAACGACCTGATGCGCGTCTACTACGCGCAGCGGGCCGGTGCCGGCCTGGTGATCAGCGAGGGCACGCAGATCTCTGCCGAGGGCATGGGTTATTCCGACACCCCGGGGATCCACAGCCCCGAGCAGCTGGCCGGCTGGAAGCGGGTCACCGACGCCGTACACGCCGAGGGCGGGCTGATTGCGGCGCAGCTGTGGCACACCGGACGGGTCAACCACGAGTCCCTGCACGACGGTGGGCTGCCGGTCTCGGCCAGCGCGATCGAGTTCCGCGGCCGCACCTCGCTGAAGGACGCCGAGGGCCGCATCTTCCGGGCCGACTGCCCGACGCCTCGCGCTCTCGAGACCGAGGAGCTGCCCCGGGTGGTCGAGGACTATCGCCGGGCTGCACGCAACGCGATCGATGCTGGCTTCGACCTGGTCGAGGTGCACGCTGCACACGGCTACCTGCTGCACCAGTTCCTCGCGGAGCCCAGCAACCAGCGCACCGACGGCTACGGCGGCTCGGTGGAGAACCGGGCCCGGCTGCTGCTCGAGGTGATCGATGCGATCGTCGACGAGATCGGCAACGGCCGGGTCGGCGTACGCGTCTCCCCGCAGGGTTCGTTCAACGGTCTCGACGCCGCCGACGGTGGCGCCTCGGTGCTGTACGCCGCGGGCGAGCTGGCCAGCCGCGACCTCGCCTTCCTGCACCTCTCCGAGCCCGACTGGACCGGCGCACCGCCGCTGGACGAGGTCTTCCGCAAGGAGCTGCGTGCGGCGTACGACGGTGTGATCGTCGGCGCTGGTGGCTATGACCTGGCCAAGGCTGAGCAGATGCTGGGTGCCGGGTATGTCGATGCCGTCGCCTTCGGGCGCGCGTTCATCGCCAACCCCGACCTGCCCGTCCGTCTGGCCGAGGGGATCGAGCTCAGCGAGGTCGTCCAGGAGACGGTCTACGGCGGCGGCGCCGAGGGTTACACCGACTATCCGGCGGCCCAGGTCCAGGCATAGCCCTCGTCCTCGCAGGCGATCGCGGCCTCACCGAGCTCGAGTGGGGCGAAGGTGTCGACCATGACCGCGGACTCGTCGAACGCCTCGGCGCCCAGTGAAGCCTCGATCGCGCTGGGCTGGGGCCCGTGCGCGCAGCCCCCGGGGTGCACCGAGACCGACCCGACGCCGATGCCCGATCCCTTGCGGGCCTCGTAGTCGCCGGCGACGTAGAACATCACCTCGTCGGAGTCGACGTTGGAGTGGTAGTAGGGCACCGGCACCGCCAACGGGTGGTAGTCGACCTTGCGGGGCAGGAAGTTGCAGATCACGAAGTTGTGCCCCTCGAAGACCTGGTGCACCGGCGGCGGCTGGTGGATCTTGCCGGTGATCGGCATGAAGTCGTCGATGTTGAACGTGTAGGGATAGAGGCAGCCGTCCCACCCGATGACGTCGAAGGGGTGGGTTGCGCAGGTCATCCGGGTGCCGACGATCCCGCTGGAGACGCGGTGCTTGACCAGTACGTCCACCCCGGCCGGCAGGTCGCCGGTGCTCGGCGTGAAGTCGGGTCCGTGCAGGTCGCGCTCGCAGTAGGGCGCGTGCTCGAGGAGCTGGCCATAGCGCGACAGATAGCGTTTGGGCGGCGCGATGTGGCTGTTCGCCTCGATCGCGATGAGTCGGCTGGCGCCTCCCTGTGGGATCCACCGATGGGTGGTGCTGCGCGGGATCACGACATAGTCGCCGGTGCGAAAGCTCAGCGTGCCGAAGACGGTCTCGACCACGCCTTCACCCGACTCGACGTGGATGCACTCGTCGCCGATCGCGTTGCGATAGAGCGGGGACGGCGCGGAGGCGACGACGTAGGAGATTCGGACGTCGTTGTTGCCCAGGACCAGGCGTCTGCCGGTGACCGCGTCAGCCGACGACTCCGCTGATCCCGCTGTCCCGGCTGAGCCACTGAACTCGAGGTCGTGCAGCTTGAGGTGCCGCGGCTTGAGCGGGTGGTTCGGGGTGCCGCCAAACTCGGGCAGCTCCCACACCGTCGAGTCGAGGATCGCCGACGGCACGCCACGGTGATAGAGCAGGGACGAGTCGGAGGAGAAGCCCTCCTCCCCCATCAGCTCCTCGTAGTAGAGGTTGCCCTCCGGGTCGCGGTGCTGGGTGTGCCGCTTGCCCGGGACCGAGCCCATCTGCCGGTAGTGCATCGCCATCTCCTGTGTCCCCAGATCGTTTCGCGCGTCGTCGCAAGCCTACGCCGAGACGTCCTGATTCCGAACACCTTTGTCCGCTCAGGTGCTGCTGCGCTACCCTCCCAGCGTGTCTGACTCGACGGCAACCCCTGACCGAGACCACTGGGACCAGCCCGCCCAGCCCGCTCCTGCGTGGCTGCGGATGGTCGACGACGCGGCGATCTTCCCGCCCGGCAACGCGGCGCTCGACACGGCGCTCACCGATCACGTCACCCGACGCCGCGAGCCCTGGGCCGAGGTGGTCGACACCTTCGTGATCAGTGACCATCGCTTGGCCGAGCTGCGTGACCTGGTGCCCGGTGACGCAGATCCGGTCGGTCTCAGCATTGTCATCGGTGCCGGCGCTGGCGGCCTCGCCCCGGCAACCAGCACCGCCCAGCGCCTGGACGGCATGAGCCTGAGTGGCCTCGAGGTCGCCCTGCGCGATCCCGCCGACCTGGTCGGCAACGCCCGGCGGGTGATCGCGGCGCTCGATCAGGCCCTCGACCTGGGCGTGCTCGATGAGGACGTCACCCTGTCCGTCGAGCTGCCGCAGGGCCAGCCCAGCAGCGGCTGGCTGGCCGCCGCGGACGAGCTCGCCGCCCGGGAGATCCGGCTCAAGTTCCGCACCGGCGGCGTCGACGCGGAGCTCTTCCCGAGTGCCGACGAGCTCGGCGCCTGGATCACCGCGGCCCTGGACCGCGAGTCCCCGTTCAAGTGCACCGCCGGCCTGCACCACGCCGTTCGGCACCGCGATCGAGAGACCGGTTTCGAGCACCACGGGTTCCTCAACGTCCTGCTCGCGACCCGGGTCTGCCTCGACGGCGGCGACCCGGTCGAGGTGCTGCGCGAGGAGTCCGCCGAGGCACTGGTCACCCTGGCCCGGGAGCTGGGCGACGACACCCTGTCCAGGACCCGGCGCTGGTTCACCGGCTTCGGCTCCTGCAGCATCGATGATCCCGTCGAGGACCTGCACGAGCTGGGCATCTGGACGGGGGTGGCCCGATGACCGCGACCACCTGGGTCCCCGGCGCCGCCGGATCGACCCACGACGTGGACCACCTGCCGTGGGGTGTCTTCACCCGCACCGACTCTGACGATGCGCCGCGAGTCGGCGTACGGATCGGTGACTTCGTGCTCGACCTCGCGCCGGTCGCCGCCGCCGACGTACGCCCGGAGACGCAGCTCTTCGAGGCGGCCACCCTCAATCCCCTGATGGCACAGGGTCGAGCGGTCAACGCCGAGCTCCGCCAGTGGATCACCGACCTGCTCACCGTGCCCAGTGAACGCGGCGACGTCGAGCCACACCTGGTGCCGCTCGACGAGGTCACCATGCACATGCCGGTCGAGGTCGGCGACTACGTCGACTTCTATGCCTCCGAGCACCACGCCTCCAACGTCGGCACGATCTTTCGCCCGGACCAGGAGCCGTTGCTGCCGAACTGGAAGCACCTGCCCGTCGGCTATCACGGCCGCTCGGGGACCGTCGTTCCCAGCGGCACCGAGATCGTGCGACCGCTCGGCCAACGGAAGAACCCCAGCGATCCCGCACCGGTCTTCGGGCCCAGCGGACGACTCGACATCGAGGCCGAGCTGGGCTTCCTGGTCGGCACTCCCACCTCGCTCGGCGAGCGGGTCGCCGTGGCGGACTTCGACGATCACTGCTTCGGGATCGTCGGGCTCAACGACTGGTCCGCGCGCGACATCCAGGGCTGGGAATATGTGCCGCTGGGCCCGTTCCTGGGCAAGTCCTTCGCCACCTCGATCTCGACCTGGGTCACCCCCTTGGCCGCGCTCGACGCTGCCTGGGTCGACCTGCCCGGCCAGGACCCGGAACCGCTGCCCTATCTGTCGCTCGAGGACAGCGACCGTCCGGGCGGCCTCGACATCGCCGTCGAGGTGGTGCTCAACGGCCACGTGGTGAGCCGCCCTCCCTACTCCTCGATGTACTGGTCGCCCGCCCAGATGCTGGCCCACATGACCGTCAACGGCGCCAGCGTCCGCACCGGCGACCTGTGGGCGTCGGGCACGGTCTCCGGCCCGGTCCGCGAGGAGCGCGGCTCGTTCCTCGAGCTCAGCTGGGGCTGGCGCGAGGCGTTCCCGGTCGGTGACGACGAGCGGATCGCGCTGGAGGACGGCGACGAGGTCGTGCTCCGCTACACCGCTCCCAGTGTGAGCGGTGGACGGATCGCGCTCGGCGAGGTCTCCGGTCGGGTCCTCCCGGCGCGGATCGGTTGATTGGCCTGGTCCTTCCGGGTCATTTCCGACCGATTCCCGTCCCGGCACGGCAACGGCTGACGAGACTTCCTGCATGGGAGAGCTCCGGAGCAGGCTGCGCGTCGACGTGTCACGGCGTACGACGTCTCTCGTCGTCGCCGCCCTGGCACTGTCGCTCGCGGGTTGCGCCGAGCCACTGAGCACCTCGGACTCACCCGCGGCACCGGGCACGCCGGCCGCCTCGACCGAGCCGGCCACCCCGACACCCGAGCCCTCGCTCACCTCAACACCGACCCCGACACTGGCCCCGACTCCGTCGGCCTCACCCACGGTCGAACCGGCCAGCGAGCCCGCCCGTGGCACCACCCTGGCCGTGCTCGCAGCCCTCGTGGTCAAGGGCCGCGCGGCGAAGACCGGCTTTGACCGGGCGCAGTTCGGACCGGCCTGGTTGGACGCGGACCGCAACGGTTGCGACACCCGCAACGACATCCTGCGACGCGACCTGGTCGAGATAGTCGTCAAGCCGAACACCAACGGTTGCGTGGTGCTCAGCGGGACACGCGCTGACGACTACACCGGCCAGGCCATCGCGCACCTGCGCGGCAACAGCCAGGTCGACATCGACCACCGGGTCTCACTCTCCAACGCCTGGCAGACCGGCGCCCAGCAGTGGAGCCTCGCCAAGCGAGCAGCGTTCGCCAACGATCCGCTGAACCTGAGCGCCACCGCTGCTTCGGCGAACAGCTCGAAGAGCGATGGGGATGCCGCCACCTGGCTGCCGCCGAACAAGGCCTACCGGTGTGACTTCGTGGCTGCCCAGGTGGCGGTCAAGACGAAGTACGGGCTCTGGGCCACCCGAGCGGAGAAGGACGCCATCGCCCGGATCCTCGCCTCCTGCCCCGGGCACCAGTTGCCGGCCGATCCCACCGATGCTGCGACCGAGGTGGACCACGACCTCAAGCCGGTCCCGGCCAGCAAGCCGAAGCCGAAGCCCAAACCCAGGGCCAAGCCGAAGCCGAAGACCTTCGCCGAGGTGCCGCGCGAGGTCCACTACGAGAACTGCACCGCCGCCCGGGAGGCCGGCGGGGCCCCGGTCAGGACAGGGGAACCGGGCTACGGCCGACACCTCGACCGGGACGGCGACGGCGTCGGTTGCGAATGACGCCGAGCAGCACGCTCCCTCACCGGGCCAGCAGCCACTCGGCCCGGGCGATCCTCTCCAGCCGGTCGCGCGAGCGCCGAGTGAACAGCAGGATCGCGATCAGCACCGCCGCATGGATGCTGCCCAGCACGATCAGCAGATAGGCACCGTGCAGCGAGGAGTCGAGCGGGGCCACGACGCCGGCGATGATCGACAGAGCCATCAGCAGCGTCGTGCCGAGTCGATCCAGCCGGACCGGGGCGAGGAACGGCACCAGCCAGAGGAAGTACCACAGGTGGACGACCGGGCTGAGCAGGAGCAGCGCCGACATCATCACGACGGTCGCGTGCAGAGCCCCGACGCGGTCGCCGGTGCGCCACCCCAATGCGATCCCCAGCACCACGACGCCCGAGGCGACGGTGGCGAGGGCCCGGACCAGGTCGAGGAAGAACGCGTCACCGGTGCCGGCACCGAGGAGCTCGGCGACCTGGTCGAGCGCACCGCCCAGCACAGTTGGGGCCGAGAGCGGAGTGTTCACCGAGCCGGGTACGGCGAGCGCCGCGACCCAGCCGGCGCCCAGACCCCAGGCGGCACCCATGCCGAAGAGCGTGCCGAGCGAGATCGCGCCGACCGCCGCGAGACGGCGTACCCGCTTGACCATCGTCGCGGCGAGCGGCAGCGACACGAGCGCGACCGCGATGCAGATCAGCCCGCCCGGCAGCTTCACGGCAGCGGCGGCACCACCCAGGACCGCGGCCCACTGCCAGCTCCCCTCGGCGGCCACGACCAGGGCGGCGGCCATCAGGCCGACCATGAGCAGGTCGTTGTGCAGGCCGCCGATACCGTTGGCCATCATCAGCGGTGACGCGATCACGATGCCGGTGGAGAGTGCCGGGTTGACGCCGGTCCAGCGAGCCAGCCGTGGGATCGCCCACGCCAGCAGGACCAGGCCGGTCACCGCGATGCAGCGGTGGAACACGACCAGCACCCAGGGGTCGCTGGTCAGCCGGGCAGCGAGGTCGCCGAGGATCAGCGGGAGCGGCCCGTAGGGCGTGGGGGTGTCCATCCAGCGCGGGTCCACCGCGTTGACGATGGGGCCGCGCAGCGCCGCCGGTCCGTGGTCGTAGGGCGAGACTCCGAGAGTGGTGAGCATCCCCTGCGCGGCATAGCTCCACCCGTCGCGGGAGAAGAGCGGCGGGGCGACCATCAGCGGTGCCGACCAGACCAGGGCGGCCCGGCGGACCGTGCCGAGCGCAGCGTCGCGTCCGGTCGCCTGCGTCCCAGCGACCTGGCGGCACAGGGTCAACCATGCGGTGGCGAGCAGGCCGAGTCCGGCCAGCACCAGGGCCAGGCCGAACATCCGGCCTGGCATCGTCTCGCGGACCACGGTGAACACGTCGAGGTGGAGCAGGCGGGCGGTGTCCGGGAGCGGGGAGACGATCAGCCCGCCCACGAACACCAGGCACGATCCGGTCAGTCCGCGAGCGATCACACCGCGAGGCTAGGCACCCTCGACCACGGCATCCGGAGCGCTCGGTGAATGGCGTCCGAACGGCAGGTGGCGCCTCGGTCCTCAGACACCTTCGCGGTCGTTGAAGCCGGGGTGCACGAACGGCTCGCCCTGCTTCAGCGTCTCGACCGCGCCGGGGTGCATCCGCTCGAGATGGGTGATCGCCTTGCGACGGTAGCGCAGGATCTGGACGATGCCGAGCAGCCAGAAGACATATTGCGCGCACATCGCGACCCGGAAGTCGCCGAGGTCGTACGCCGTCGCCCCCGCCGGTTCGAGCAGGTCGAGGATGATGCCGATCAGGGCCATCGTCATCAGGGACGCGACGAACCCGCCGATGTTGACCATCCCGTTCGCGCGGCCGAGCGTCTCCTCGGGACTGAACGTGCGGGCCAGGTCGAAGCCGACCATCGAGGCGGGGCCGCCGGATGCGGTGACGCAGACCAGCACGACGAGCAGCCAGATCGGGGCCTGGCCGGGCCACAGGAGCACGACCGTCCAGGTGACGACGATCGCGATCACGATGCCGACAACGATCCAGGACCGATAGAAGGGCACCACCGAGACCAGTCGGCCCAGCACGATGCCGCTCACCATCACCCAGCCGATCATCACCGTCAGCAGGGTGCCGGCCGCGGTCGGTGTCAGGCCCTGACCGGCGACCAGGAACGGATAGCCCCACAGCAGCACGAAGACCGTCATCGAGAACTGGCTGGTGAAGTGCGACCACATGCCCAGGCGGGTGCCGGGGTTGCCCCACACGGAACGGACCGAGGTGGCCAGGGCGCGCAGCTTGATCCGGACCGGGGCGATCTTCTCGTAGGGCGAGTCCTTGACCAGGCAGGCGGTGGCCACCAGCAGCGGGACGCCGATCATCGAGACCACTGCGAAGGCCTTGGTCCAGCCGTACTCGTGCAGGAGCAGCGACAGCGGACCGGCGGCGACGACCCCACCCAGCTGCCCGATCTGCCCGGTGAGCTGCGCGAGCATCGACCCCTGACGGACCAGGAACCAGGCAGAGACCAGGCGCAGCACGCAGACGAAGACCATCGCATCGCCGGCCCCGACGAATGCCCTGGCCACGACCGCAGCACCGAAGCTGGTGGTGAAGGCGAAGGCGAGCTGGGCCAGGGTCATCGTGACCAGGCCTGAGAGCAGCAGGGCGCGGGACCCGTAGCGGTCGAGCATCACTCCGACCGGCACCTGCATGCCCGCATAGACGACCAGTTGCAGCACCGTGAAGAAGGCCAGCTGGGTGCCGTTGATCTCGAAGCGCTCGGTGGCGATCAACCCGGCAACGCCCAACGAGCTCCGGTGGAAGACGGCCAGCACATAGACGAGGACCGCGACGATCCAGATCATCCACGCCCGGCGCCCACCGATCTCGTGGAGCTGGGCGCGGGTCATGGACCCATCATCTCAGCATCGGTGCGCGGACGCCCCGGGAAATGCGAGAGGGCCCGCGGTGGACGCGGGCCCTCTCATGCTGTTGCGTGGCAGATGAAGGATTCGAACCTTCGAAGCTTTCGCGACGGATTTACAGTCCGCTCCCATTGGCCGCTCGGGCAATCTGCCTCAGCACCACCCCGGCCTTGGCCGGGCGGCAGCAAGACGAAAGAATAGCGCAGCACGCTCACAGACTAAAAATGCCGTCGCCCACACCGGGGTCACGGCGAAGCAGAGGAGAAGTCATGGCCGACTCGTCGTTCGACATCGTCAGCAAGATCGACCGCCAGGAGGTCGACAACGCGCTGGGCCAGGCAGCCCGCGAGATCACCACGCGCTTCGACTTCAAGGGAACGGGCGCCAGCATCGAGTGGCAGGGCGACCAGGCCATCGAGATCAGCGCCTCCGCCGACGACCGGGCCAGCGCGGTGCTCGACGTCTTCCAGGGCAAGCTCGTCAAGCGCAACCAGTCCCTGAAGATCCTCGACGCCAGCGAGCCGCGCCAGTCCGGTCAGGTCTCCAAGATCTCGATCACGCTGAAGGAGGGCATCTCGTCGGAGGACGCCAAGAAGATCTCCAAGCTGATCCGCGACGAGGGCCCCAAGGGTGTCAAGGCGCAGATCCAGGGTGACGAGCTCCGGGTCTCCTCCAAGAAGCGCGACGACCTGCAAGCGGTCCAGCAGCTGGTCAAGTCGCAGGACTATGAGTTCGCGGTGCAGTTCACCAACTACCGCTGAGTCACCCTCAGGACCTGGCAGCGTCCGCACATCGTCCGCAGAATCGGCCGAGCCATTACCTGCCAGGTCATGGAGTCGCGACGAAGATGTACCTAGCCTCGCCGCATGAGCACACCGACGACGACGCCCCTTGACCCACCTCGTCCCGGCTACGCGATCGGTTACCTGACCGACGTCGAGGTCAACGACGAGCTGGTGGAATACATGGTGAGCGTCGAAGAGACCATGCGAGAGTTCGGCGGACGCTGGCTGGTCCACGGCACGACACCCGAGTACCGCGAGGGCGACCTGACCGGTGACATCGTGATCATCGGGTTCCCCGACATCGACAGCACCCGCGGATGGTACGAGTCCGACGCCTACCAGGCCGTCATCGAGTTGCGTACGCGCAACAGCCGCTCCCACATCGCCCTCCTCGAGGGCGTACCACCGACCTACTCCACCCGTGACACCATCGCGGGCCTGACCGGCTGAGGCGTCACGGCTCCCCTTGGGGCATCCACCGTTCACCGACTACCGCTGAACCGGTTGCCGGATGGCCTCGCGCCACTAACATCCAACCCATGCCCCGCAACCCGGAAGCCGCGATCGAGATCGACGCACCACTCGAGACCGTGTGGCAGGTGATGCTCGACGTCGATGCCTATCCCGAGTGGAACCCGTTCGTCGTCAAGGCCGAGTGCAACAACCCGCCGCGAGTCGGCGACCCGATCCTGCTGCACGTGAAGTGGGCCAACGGCAAGGGCGTGAATTCACCCGAGCGGATCAAGGTGCTGGAGGCGCCGGCAGGCGACTCCAGCGGTACGACGACCGCGACGCTCGCCTATGTCTTCGAGGGCTGGCCCGCGAAGCTGGGGCTCGTGAAGGGGATCCGCTACCAACGCCTGCGCCAGGTCGGCGGTGGCCCCACGACGTACTCCACGGTCGAGGAGTTCAGCGGACCGCTGGTGAAGCTTGCCGGGCCCGCTCGGGTGGCCGAGGGCTTCGCCCGCCACGCCCGCGCCCTCAAGGAACGGGCAGAGAGTCGCCCCTGATCGACTCTCTTTTGGCCGATCCCCGCGTCCGGCCCCGCCCCTCACACACGGGCTGGTCATGGGTCGAGTGAGAGGCCGACTCATGGGCGCTGGAGAGCACCCCGGATCCGAATGGCTGAGACGCCGTTCGGCGGTTCGGGACGCGGACTATGGTGGAAGTTCGAGAGGCATCTTTCCGTCCGCATCCGGGCGAAAACTGGAACGTGTTCCATTTCTGCCATACTCTCGGTACGGGCGGAGCGGACAAATCAGTCAGGAAGTAGGTAGGCGCGGTGGCCAAGCAGGTCCAGCAACTCGATCGTGTGATCATCCGATTCGCGGGTGATTCCGGTGACGGCATGCAACTCACCGGAGACCGATTCACCCAGGAATCGGCCGCGTTCGGCAACGACCTGGTCACGCTGCCCAACTTCCCCGCCGAGATCCGGGCGCCTCAGGGCACCATCCCCGGCGTCTCGTCGTTCCAGGTGCACTTCGCCGACCACGACATCCTCACCGCCGGCGACTCCCCCGACGTGCTGGTGGCGATGAACCCGGCCGCGTTGAAGGCCAACCTGAGCGACCTGGCCAAGGGCGCCTCGATCATCGTGGACACCCATGACTTCACCACCCGCAACCTGGCCAAGGCCGGCTATGCCGAGAACCCGCTCGACGACGGCTCGCTGGACGAGTTCGACCTGCACCGCGTCGACCTGACCGGGATGACCGTCGAGGCGGTCAAGGAGTTCGGCCTTTCCCGCAAGGACGCCGCGCGTGCGAAGAACATGTTCGCGCTCGGCCTGCTGTCGTGGATGTACGGCCGCCCCACCGAGAACACGACCGCCTTCCTGTCGAAGAAGTTCGCCAAGGTGCCCGACATCAGGGACGCCAACATCAAGGCGTTCAAGATGGGCTGGAACTTCGGCGAGACCACCGAGACGTTCATCGTCCAATATGAGGTCAAGCCCGCCGCGATGCCGCCGGGCACCTACCGCAACATCTCCGGCAACCTCGCGCTCTCCTACGGCCTGGTCGCGGCCGGCGTGCAGTCCGGTCTCCCGGTCTTCCTCGGCTCCTACCCGATCACTCCGGCCTCCGACATCCTCCACGAGCTCTCCAAGCACAAGTCGTTCGGCGTGACCACGCTGCAGGCCGAGGACGAGATCGCCGGAGTCGGCGCCGCCATCGGCGCCTCGTTCGCCGGTCACCTCGGCGTCACGACCACGTCCGGCCCCGGTGTCGCGCTGAAGGGTGAGGCGATCGGCCTGGCAGTGATGACCGAGCTGCCGCTGCTCGTGATCAACGTGCAGCGCGGTGGCCCCTCCACCGGCCTGCCGACCAAGACCGAGCAGTCCGACCTGCTCCAGGCCATGTTCGGTCGCAACGGCGAGGCGCCGGTCCCGATCGTGGCGCCGCAATCCCCCGGTGACTGCTTCGCGGCCGCCGTGGAGGCCGCCCGGATCGCGATCACCTACCGCACCCCGGTGATGCTGCTCAGTGACGGCTACCTGGCCAACGGGTCCGAGCCCTGGTCGATCCCCTCGATCGATGACCTGCCGGTGATCGAGCCCCGCTTCGCCTCCGCGGACGACCTGGCCGAGGGCGAGGAGTTCGCTCCCTACAGCCGCGACGAGGAGACCCTGGCCCGACCGTGGGCGATCCCCGGCACCCCGGGCCTCGAGCACCGCATCGGCGGGCTCGAGAAGGGCGACGGTCACGGCAACATCTCCTACGACCCGGCCAACCACGACAAGATGGTCCGGCTGCGCCAGGCCAAGGTCGACCGGATCGCCAACTCGCTGCCCCCGCTCGAGGTGGACGACCCCTCGGGTGCCGCAAAGGTCCTCGTGCTCGGCTGGGGATCGACGTACGGCCCGATCGGCGCCGGCATCCGCCGCGTCCGCAAGGCCGGCTACAACGTGGCCCAGGTGCACCTGCGCCACCTCAACCCGTTCCCGAACGATCTCGGCGAGATCCTGAAGCGCTACGACAAGGTCCTGGTCCCGGAGATGAACCTGGGCCAGCTCTCGATGCTGCTGCGCGCCAAATATCTCGTCGACGCGATCGGCTACAACCAGGTCCGCGGATTGCCGCTGAAGGCAGCCGAGCTCGCCGACGCGATCGCCGACCTGGTCTCGCAGGCCGAGGGCATCACCATCGACCTGACCGCAGCGGCCGCACAGGAGGCGATCTGACATGACGACCACCCACAACACCGCCGACCTGCCGTTCCCCGGGCTGGCGAACGGCCTCAAGGGCGTGCCCACCGTGGACGAGGGCGCGAAGCTGACCGGCAAGGACTTCACCTCCGACCAGGAGGTGCGCTGGTGCCCCGGTTGCGGGGACTACGCCGTCCTCAAGGCGGTCCAGTCGTTCCTGCCGACCCTGAACATCCGCCGCGAGAACACCGTGTTCATCTCCGGCATCGGCTGCTCGTCGCGGTTCCCCTACTACCTCGACACCTATGGCATGCACTCGATCCACGGGCGTGCGCCCTCGATCGCGACCGGCCTGGCCACCGCGCGCGAAGACCTCTCGGTCTTCGTGGTCACCGGTGACGGTGACGCGCTGTCCATCGGCGGCAACCACCTGATCCACGCCCTGCGCCGCAACGTGAACCTGACGATCCTGCTGTTCAACAACCGGATCTACGGCCTCACCAAGGGGCAGTACTCCCCCACCTCCGAGGTCGGCAAGGTCACCAAGTCCACGCCGGTCGGGTCGCTGGACCATCCGTTCAACCCGGTCTCGCTCGCCCTGGGCGCCGAGGGATCCTTCGTGGCCCGCACCATCGACTCGGACCGCAAGCACCTCACCTCGGTGCTCGCCGCTGCCGCCGCCCACAACGGCACCAGCTTCGTGGAGATCTACCAGAACTGCCCGATCTTCAACGACGGCGCCTTCGACGCGATCAAGAGCCCCGACACCAAGGCCGACGCGATCATCCCGCTGGTCCACGGTGAGCCGATCACCTTCGGCGCCCGCGACGAGGAGACCGGCCTGGGCAACAAGGGCCTGATCCGCAACGCAGGCGGCGGGGTCGAGGTGGCCGAGTTGGCCGACGTGGGCCTCGAGGCGATCCTGGTCCACGACGCGCACAACCCGGACCCCTCCACGGCGTTCGCGATCAGCCGGCTCACCGACTCGGGCTACCTCAACCAGTCCCCGATCGGCATCTTCCGCCAGGTCGAGCGACCGGCGTACGACGAAGAGGCGCGAAAGCAGATCGCCACCGCGCAGGAGTCCGTCACCGCCACGCCGACCGACCGCCTGGCCGGACTGATCAACGGCGGCGACACCTGGACCGTCGTCTGAGCCTGCGCAGCGAGGAACGAGCGCAGCAGGTGAAGCGACATCCAGCCGGAGTCTGAGCCTGCGCAGCGAGGAACGAGCGCAGCAGGTGAAGCGACGATCCAGCCTCGTCTGAACCTGCACGCACGAAGGGCCTCCCACCGTTGGTGGGAGGCCCTTTTGCGTAGTCGCTGAGTGCTGGCGGCTCAGTAGGACTTGTAGGTGTACCAGGTCGGGCTGGTGGTCTGGACGAAGGCAGGTGCGCTCGCCGAGATGATCACCCGGTAGTAGTAGCGACCGCTACGCGGAGCAGCGACCGAGGCCTTGTAGGCGCCGTACTTGTTGGTCTTGACCCACTTGTAGGTCTTGTAGGTGCCCTTGGAGTAGTTCGAGCGGACGATCTTGACCGACTTGTTGGCCCAGCCCGGGTCGACGTTGCCCTGCATGTAGAGGCGACCGGACGAGGACTTGACGATCTTGGCGCCGGAGTCACGGCGGGCCTTGATCGCGCGCCAGTTGCTGGTCGCCGGGAAGGTCCACGAGTCGGTGCTGCCGCCGGTGTAGACCACCCGGTAGGTGGTGTTGGCGTAGGCAAGGGTGCGGAAGCTGAAGGAGGACTCGGTGCTGTCAGAGGCCACCCACTTCCAGCTGGAGTAGGGGGCGACCTTGCGATAGAGCGCGACCTTGCCGGGGGTCTCGGCGACCGGGCCCCAGCCGTCCTGGGGGTGCTGACCCTGGACCTGTCCCGAGATGGTGATCGCGGTCTTGTAGGTGTAGACCGAGCTGGTCTTGTTGATCACGATCCGGGTGTCCACCGTCGTCGCGGCCTCGGCGGCCGTGGTGGTCATGGCGATCGGGATGGGGGAGAGCATTGCCGCTCCGGCGACGGCGGCAAGGAGACGCTTGGGATTCATGGATTCCTCCGACAGAGTGTGTGGGCGGTGCGAGAGCCATGTACCCCCTCCCCGTACCTCCGAAACCAACGATCGGTGAATCTGCCAACTAGAGTGCTGACCATGTCCCGGCCGCCCCGTTCAGAGTCGCAGAAGGGCTTCATCCTCGGGGTCGCGGCCTATGGCATCTGGGGGGCATTCCCGCTCTACTGGCCGCTGCTCGAACCAGCTGGGGCGGTCGAGATCCTCGCCCACCGGGTGGTCTGGTCGATGCTGACGATGGCGATCCTGATCTTCGTCGTCGGGCGGACCCGGCAGCTGCGTGACATCTGGCATTCGCCGCGCACCAGGCGCCTGCTCACGTTGGGGTCGGTTGTGATCGCGATCAACTGGGGCACCTACATCTGGGGCGTCAACAACGGGCACGTCGTCGAGGCGTCACTGGGCTACTTCATCAACCCACTGGTGACGATGCTGATGGGCGTGCTGGTCTTCCGCGAGCGGCTCCGACCGATGCAGTGGTTCGCGGTCTCGATAGCGACCGCCGCGGTCATCGTGCTCACCCTCGCCTACGGGCGACTGCCCTGGGTCGCCCTGATCCTGGCGTTCTCGTTCGGCACCTACGGCCTGGCCAAGAAGCAGGCGAACACCGGCGCCGTGGAGAGCCTGACCTGGGAGACGATCGTGCTCTCCCCGATCGCCCTGGGCTATGTCATCTTCCTGATCGCCACCGGCAACTCCGAGTTCGGCAGCAACGGAGCTGGCCACGCGGCGATCCTGATGACCGCCGGCCTGATCACCGCGGTGCCGCTGATCTGCTTCGGCGCGGCCGCGACCAGGCTGCCGATGGTGACCCTGGGGCTGCTGCAATACCTCGCCCCGATCCTGCAGTTCGCCCTCGGCGTCCTGCTCTTCCACGAGGACATGCCGCTGGGTCGCTGGATCGGCTTCGGCCTGGTCTGGATCGCCCTGGTCATCTTCACCGTCGAGTCGGTGAACCACCGTCGGCGTCAGCTGCGCATCGCCGCCGACGCCTCAGCCATCTGACGCGACCGGCGTGCGCCGGGCGACCGTGGGTCACCCGGCGACTGGGTTTCGTCTCAGACGTCGGTGATCCGGATGCCGGCGTGCGCCTTGTAGCGACGGTTGGCGCTGATCAGGTTGGCGGTGAGCGCCTCGACCTGGTGGGCGTTGCGGACGCGGCCGCCGTACACGCCACGGACGCCGGGGATCGCCGAGGCGAGGGCCTGCACGGTGTCGGTGGCCTCACGGTCGTCACCGAGGACGAGTACGTCGGTCTCGATCGAGGTGACCTCGGGGTCCTCGAGCAGGACGGCGCTGACGTTGTGGAAAGCGCCGACGACGCGGCTCTCCGGGAGGAGGCCGAATGCCTGCTGGGTGGCCGAGCCCTCCTCGACGTGGAGCGCATAGGCGCCCTGCTTGTCGAAGCCGAGCGGGTTCACGCAGTCGACGACGATCTTGCCAGCGAGCTGCGGGGCGAGGGACTTGAGGAGCTCGCCGTGCCCGTCCCAGGGAACGACGACGAGGACGATGTCGCCCTGCTCGGACGCGCCCGCGTTGTCGGCACCGGCGACACTCTTGCCGATCGCCTCGCTGAGCTCCTTGGCCGCTGCCTCACCCTTCTCGGTGGTGCGGCTGCCGAGCACCACGTTCAGTCCGGCTTGCGCGAAGCGCCGGGCAAGGCCGCGGCCCTGGGGGCCGGTGCCGCCGAGCACAGCGATGGTGAGTCCGGTCAGGTCGATGGTGGATTCGCTCATGCTCGGGATGCTAATGCGTTACCGATGAGTCACTTGCGGGTGTCCACCCCGCCCGTCAACAACCGTCGGCTCAGCGATCCAATCTCGTCGAGCCGGCACTTGTTGATGCCCCACTCCTCGCCCCACCCGTCAATAACTGCCGAGTCGGCGGTTGTTCACGAACGACCGGCAGTCAACAAGTGCCGGGTCGGTGCAGGCCGGGCGGGGCGGGGTGGGGTGGGTCAGGCGGTGCGGGTGGCGACCACGTCGGCGAAGGCCTCGAGTGCGGACCGGACCGGACCCTGGGGCAGGGCACCGAGCAGCGCCTTGGCCTCCCCCGCGCGCTCGACCACGAACGCTCGCGCCTGGTCCATCGCCGGGTGCTTGCGCAGCAGGTCGAGCGCCTCGGCGTGCAGGGCGTCGTCGGAGAGGTCGAGGCCGAGCAGCTCCTTGAGCCGGGCGTCGGCCGGATCGGACGATGCCTGGGCGAGCAGCACCGGCAGGGTCGGCACACCCTCGCGCAGGTCGGTGCCCGGGGTCTTGCCGGACTCCTCGGACTCGGAGGCGATGTCGAGGATGTCGTCGGAGAGCTGGAACGCGGTGCCGACGAGCTCGCCGTACGCCGCCAGCGCGTCCTCGATCTCCTGACCGGCGCCACCGAAGCGGGCGCCGTACAGCGCCGAGGTGGCGATCAGCGAGCCGGTCTTGCCGGCGACGACGCGGAGGTGGTGCTCGATCGGGTCGGTGCCCTCGGGGGCCGGAACCGTCTCCAGGATCTGGCCCTCGACCAGGCGGGTGAACGTGCGTGCCTGGATCCTGACCGCAGACGCACCCAGGTCGGCGGTCAGCTCAGAGGACTTCGAGAACAGGAAGTCACCGGTCAGGATCGCCACGTGGTTGTCCCAGCGGGCGTTGGCCGAGTCGGCCCCACGGCGCAGGTCAGCCTCGTCCATCACGTCATCGTGATAGAGCGAAGCCAGGTGCGTCAGCTCGACCACGCAGGCAGCAGTGATCACGTCGTCGGAGTCGGCCTGGTCGCCGGTCTCCGCGGCCAGCAGCACCAGCAGCGGGCGGAAGCGCTTCCCGCCGGCGTGCATGAGGTGCCGGGCAGCCGTAGTCACATATTCGGTCTCGCTGCGGATGTGGCCAGTGAGAGCTTCCTCCACCTCGACCAACCGCGCCTTCAGGCGGGCGGCGAGTTCCTCGTCGAGGATGGGGAGGGCCAGTGCGGGGCCGGTGTTCGGGTCGGTCACCTGATGAAGTCTCCCGCATGCGCTGCCAGATCGAGAACCGGGCCGGGCAGAACGCCCAGTACGACGGTCACGACGACACCGAGCCCGATCGCCGTGGCGGTCATGAAGCTGGGCAGCGTGACGGCCGGACCAGCACCCTGGGGCTCGGAGAAGTACATGATCACGATCACCCGGATGTAGAAGAACGCGGCCAGTGCGGAGGTCAGCACCGCGATCACCACGATCGGCCAGGCTCCACCCGACATCGCCGAGGCGAAGACCGCCCACTTCCCGCTGAAGCCAGCGGTCAGCGGAATGCCCGCGAACCCGAGCAGGAACAGGGTCATCGCACCGGCGATGACCGGAGACTCCTTGCCCAGGCCTGCCCAACGGGACAGGTGGGTCGCCTCCCCGCCCGCGTCGCGGACCAGCGAGACAATCGCGAAGGCGCCGACGGTCATGAACCCATAGGTGACCAGGTAGAAGAGCACGGACTGGGTGGAGGTGATCTGGTCACCGACCGCGGTCGCCGCGGAGGTGGTCCCGATCAGGCCGGTGAGCAGGAACCCGGTGTGCGTGATCGAGGAGTAGGCCAGCATCCGCTTGATGTCGCTCTGTGCGATGGCCAGCACTGCACCGATCACCATCGAGCCGATCGCAATCACCCACAGCATCGGCTCCCAGGTCCAGCGCTCGGAGCCGAAGGCGACATAGAAGATGCGGAGCATCGCACCGAACGCGGCGATCTTCGTCGCGGCCGCCATGAAGGCGGTGACCTGGGTCGGAGCGCCCTGATAGACGTCCGGGGTCCAGGCCTGGAACGGAACCGCACCGACCTTGAAGAGCAGGCCGACCGAGATCAGCCCGATCCCGATCAGCAGCAGAGTCCGGCTCTCGGTGCTGTTGGCGATCGCCTCGTTGATGCCCGAGTAGGACATCGAGCCGGCATAGCCGTAGACCAGCGCGATCCCATAGATCACGAACCCGGAGGAGAAAGCCCCGAGCAGGAAATATTTCAGTGCCGCTTCCTGGCTGAGCAGGCGGCGACGCCGGGCCAGTCCGGAGAGCAGGTAGAGCGGCAGGGAGAGGACCTCGAGGCCGACGAAGAAGGTCAGCAGGTCGTTGGCCGAGGTGAAGATCATCATCCCGCCGAGGGCGAACATCATCAGCGGGAAGACCTCGGTGTGGTCCAGTCCCTGCGTCGATGCCTCGCGCTCGGCCTCCGTGCCGGGCAGGGCTGCGGCCTGGCCGGCGAACGCCGAGACCCCGCCCTCGAGGCGACGCTCGGCGAAGAGCAGGACACCGGCAACGGAGACCACCAACAGCAGGCCCCACAGGAAGATCGCCGGTCCGTCGACGGCCAGGGCGCCTTCCGCGGCCACCAGGCCGCGGGCGGACCCGTGCTTCTCGAGGTCGATCCCGACCCAGATGACCGCACCCAGGGCGGCCAGGGTGCCGAGGAGACCGAGGCTCACCTGGGCCAGATAACGACCACCACGCGGGACGAACGCCTCGACGAGGACGCCCAGGCAGGCGACGCCGAAGACGATCAGCAACGGCGAGAGCTCGGCGTACTCGATGACGGGCTTCACGAACTCCATCAGTGCTCGCCCCCTTCGGTGTCGACGGTCGGCACGGTGGGCGGTTCATCCGCCGTTCCGACGTAGTCCATGGTTGCCGCGACGGCGGGATTGATCACGTCGAGCAGCGGTTGCGGATAGAAGCCGAAGAGCACCATCGCCAGCACCAGCGGCGCGATCGCGCCGACCTCACGGGGGCTGACGTCGGTGAAGGTCTCCACCTGCGGGTGCGTCGGGCCGGTCATGATCTTCTGGTACATCCAGAGCACGTAGATCGCGGCGAGCACGATCCCGGTCACCGCGAAGGCGCCGACGACCCAGTGGTGGGCGAATCCGCCGACCAGGACCAGGAACTCCGAGACGAACGGCGAGAGGCCGGGCAGCCCCAGCGTGCCGAGGCCACCGATCAGGAAGAGGCCGGCCAGGATCGGGGCCTTCTTCTCCACTCCCCCGTGGTCGCTGATCAGCGTCGATCCGCGACGACGGATCAGGTAGCCGGCGACCAGGAAGAGGATCGCCGTCGCGACGCCGTGGTTGAACATGTAGAACGTCGCGCCGGACATGCCCTGGCTGTTCATCACGAAGATGCCGAGCACGATGAAGCCGAAGTGCGACAGCGAGGTCAGGCCGATCAGGCGGAGCATGTCGTCCTGGCCGATCGCCAGCAGCGCTCCATAGATGATGCTGATCAGGGCCAGCACGATGACCACCGGCGTGGCCCACTGCGAGGCCTCCGGGAACATGCCCAGGCAGAACCGCAGCATGCCGTAGGTGCCGATCTTGTCGAGCACGCAGATCAGCAGCACGGACGTGCCGGGGGTGGCCGCGGCCGTGGTGTCCGGCAGCCAGGTGTGCACCGGGAAGAGCGGCGCCTTGATCGCGAAGGCGATGAAGAAGCCGAGGAACAGCCAGCGACCGGTCTCCTTGTCGATGTCGAGCGAGGCCAGGTCGGAGATCAGGTACGTCGGCTCGCCGGCGTTGGCGGAGACCGCGTAGAGCCCCACGACTGAGGCCAGCATGATCAGTCCGCCGGCCAGCATGTAGAGCAGGAACTTCACTGCCGCCTTGGCCCGCTGGGCCCGGTCGGCGCCACCGAAGTGCCCGATCAGGAAGTACGCCGGGATCAGCGTCGCCTCGAAGGCGACGTAGAACAGGAAGACGTCCTGGGCCATGAAGACCACGAGCGCCATCGCCTGCATGGCCAGCATCCACCCGAAGTAGGAGCCAGCTCGCGAGACGACGGTGCCGTCCGGGGCGATCTCGTCGGCGTCGTACCAGGAGCCGAGGATCACCACGGGGACCAGCAGCGTGGTCAGCAGCACGAGGGTCAGCCCGATGCCGTCGACCCCGAGCGCATAGTGCGCGCCGAAGGCGGGGATCCACTCGTGCGTCTCGGTGAACTGCATGCCGTTGTGGTTGACGAAGCGGAGCGCCACCACGGCGGAGAGCACGAAGGTGATCACCGAGGTGCCGAGTGCGACGTACTTCGGCAGCAGCGAGACGCTCCCACCCACTCCGCCACCAGCAGGCACGAAGCGGGTCGCGAGTGCTCCCAGCAACGGGACCAGCACGATCAGGCTCAGCCAAGGGAAGTCGTTCACAGGCCGTTCACCCCCAGCATCACGAGCACCACGAGGGAGGCGCCGACCAGCACCCAGAGGGCGTAGGAGCGCACGAAGCCGTTCTGCACCGTCCGGGAGACGCGGGCCAGGCCACCCATCCCGGCGGCCTGCCCCTCGACGGCGCCGTCGATGACGCTGTTGTCGAAGGTGGTCAGACCGGCCACGAGGTGGCGACCGGGCGTGACCACCAGGGTGTCGTTGATGGTGTCCCCGTAGAGGTCGGCGCGGGCCGCTCTCGTGAAAACGGAGACGTCCGTGGGTGCGACGCGGGGCACCTGAGTCCTTCCGATCGTGAACCAGGCAAGGGCAACACCGGCAGCGACGGTCGCGACCACGATGAGCGTGAGCACGAGGACCGGCACCGGCAGGTGTCCGTGGTGGACCTCGCCGACGACCGGCGAGAGCCAGTCGACGATCCAGTTGTTGATGAGCAGCGCCCCACCGAGCACCGACAGTGCACCGAGCACGATCAGCGGGATGGTCATCACCTTCGGCGACTCGTGCGGGTGTACGCCGTCCTCCCAACGCCCGTGGCCGTCCGGCTCGGGGGTGAAGAAGGTCAGCAGCATCAGTCGGGTCATGTAGAACGCCGTGACGCCGGCACCGATCAGGGCGGCGATGCCGACCACGATGTTCTCGGCGAACGCGGCCTCGATGATCTTGTCCTTCGACCAGAACCCGGCGAAGCCCGGGAAGCCGATGATCGCGAGATAGCCCATGGCGAAGGTCAGGAAGGTCACTGGGAGCGCCTTCCTCAGCGCGCCGTAGTGCCGCATGTTCACGTCGTCGTCCATCGCGTGCATCACCGAGCCGGCACCGAGGAACATGTTGGCCTTGAAGAAGCCGTGGGTGATCAGGTGGAAGATCGCGAACGCATAGCCGGCCGGGCCGAGACCGGCACCGAGCATCATGTAGCCGATCTGGCTCATCGTGGAGCCGGCCAGCACCTTCTTGATGTCGTCCTTGGCACAACCGATGACCGCACCCCACAGCAGCGTGACCACGGCGACCAGGACCACGGCGGTCTGGGCGGTCGGTGCGAACTCGTAGATGAAGTTGGACCGGACCACGAGATAGACGCCGGCGGTGACCATGGTTGCCGCGTGGATCAGGGCCGAGACCGGGGTCGGGCCCTCCATCGCGTCCAGGAGCCAGGCCTGCAACGGCACCTGGGCGCTCTTGCCGCAGGCTCCGAGCAGGAGCAGCAGCCCGATCGCGGTCATCGTCGACTCACTCGCACCCTCGGCCGCGGCACTGACGCCGGCGAACGAGATGGTGCCGAAGGTGACGAAGATGAGCATGATCGCCAGCGACATCCCGATGTCACCAACGCGGTTGATCACGAACGCCTTCTTGGCCGCGGCCGCGGCACTCGGCTTGTGCTGCCAGAAGCCGATCAGCAGGTACGACGCCAGGCCGACGCCCTCCCAGCCCAGGAAGACGACCAGGTAGTTGCCGGCCAGGACCAGGGTGAGCATGGCCGCGATGAAGAGGTTGAGATAGCCGAAGAAGCGCCGACGCCGCTCGTCGTGCTCCATGTACCCGATGGAGTAGATGTGGATCAGCGAGCCGACACCGGTGATCAGCAGCACGAACAGGATCGAGAGCTGGTCGACGAGGAGGTCCATGCCGACCTCGAAGCCACCGACCTCGATCCAGGTGAACAGGTGGTTGAGCACCTGCCGGTCGTCACCGTCGCGGCCCATCAGGGCGAAGAAGGTGATCAGTCCGAGCACGAAGGCGCCCACTGCGGTGGCCGTGCCGAGCAGGTGGCCCCACGCGTTGGTACGCCGTCCTCCCACCAGCAGGATGGCGGCACCGGCCAGCGGCAGCACGATCAGCAGCCAGGACAGGGAGAAGATCCCGTCGGCCGCCACCGGTGACAGCACGGGCACGTGCACGTCGGTTGCGAGCCCCGTCAGGAGCGGAGCAATCTGGGTCGTCAAGTCAGTCACCTCAGTACTTCAACAGGCTCGCGTCGTCGACCGAGGCCGATCGCCGGGTCCGGAAGATGGTCATGATGATCGCCAGTCCGACCACGACCTCGGCGGCGGCCACGACCATCACGAAGAAGGCCGCCACCTGCCCGTCGAGGTTGCCGTGGGCCTTGGCGAAGGTGACCAGGGCAAGGTTCGAGGCGTTGAGCATCAGCTCCACGCACATGAAGACCACGATGGCGTTGCGCCGGACCAGCACACCGATGGCGCCGATCGTGAAGAGGATCGCCGAGAGCAGGATCCAGGGTTCGGTCTCCATCAGTCATCCTCCCCCGCGACAGGGCCCTGGGCCGGTGCCTGGCGGCCCGGTTGGGCCGTTCCCGACGTCGGAGTTCCGGGCGGCGGCGGCTGTTCCTCGGTCGAGGCCGCAGCCCCGGACCTGCCGGAGACCTCGGGTGCCCGTGCGACCTCGATGCCGAGCTGGCGCTGGACCTCGTCGATGGCCTCGGCCATCGCGGGCGCGGAGCGCACCGTGCCCCGCGCAGCGAGCACGCGGGAGATCGAGTCCTGTGCCGTGGTGCCGTCCGGGAGGAGCGCCGGGGTGTCCACGGAGTTGTGCCGGGCGAAGACCCCCGGGGCCGGGAGCGGGCCCGGGTGGCGTCCGGTCTCGGCGTACTCGCGCATCCGCCGGTCGGCGGCCTGTCCCTGGGTCTCCTTGGGCACCAAGCGCTCGCGGTGGGCGAGCACCATCGCGCCGATGGCTGCGGTGATCAGCAGCGCCGAGGTGGCCTCGAAGGCGAAGACATATTTGCTGAACAGCAGGTTGGCCAGGCCCTGGACGTTGCCTGCGGCGTTCGCCTCGGCCAGGCCACCCATCGCGCCGAAACTGACCTGGGAGATGCCGATGACCAGGGTCAGGCCGAAGAGCAGCCCGAAGATCGTGGCGAGCAGGCGCTGTCCGCGGATCGTCTCGACCACCGAGTCGGAGGCGTCGACGCCGACCAGCATCAGCACGAACAGGAAGAGCATCAGGATCGCGCCGGTGTAGACGATGATCTGCACCGCGAAGAGGAACGGTGCCTCGAGGACGGCGTAGAGCACGGCCAGCGAGATCATCACCACGGCCAGCAGCAGTGCGGCGTGCACGGCCTTGCGGACGAAGAGGATGCCGAGGGCGGCGATCACCATGATCGGCGCCAGGATCCAGAACGCGGTCACTGGCCGCCCTCCTGCTGCTCGGGCGCCTCGGCACGGGCCTTGAACTCGCCGCGGTAGTAGTCGCCGTCGGTCTCGCCGATCAGCATCTCGTGCGGCGGCTGGACCATGCCGGGGAGCAGCGGCGCGAGCAGGTCGGACTTCTCGTAGATGAGGTCCTTGCGGTTGTCGTCGGCCAGCTCGTACTCGTTGGTCATCGTCAGCGCGCGGGTCGGGCAGGCCTCGATGCACAGGCCGCACAGGATGCAGCGCAGGTAGTTGATCTGGTAGACGCGGCCATAGCGCTCGCCGGGCGAGAACCGGCCCGACTCCTCGCCCTCGAGGGGGCCGTCGACGTTGTCGGCGCCCTCGACATAGATCGCGTCGGCCGGGCAGGCCCAGGCGCACAGCTCGCAGCCGATGCACTTCTCCAGGCCGTCGGGCCAGCGGTTGAGCTGGTGCCGGCCGTGGAAGCGCGGGGCGGTGGGTTGCTTCTCGAAGGGGTACTGCTCAGTGACCACCTTCCTGAACATGGTGCGGAAGGTGACCCCGAACCCGGCGACCGGGTCCCACAGGGTCTCCTTGATGCCGCGTGACTCCTCAGCCATCAGATCTCCTCACGAAAAGTCAGTGGCTCCGCGCCGCCGCGCACCGCACCCTGTGCGGGCATCGGCGGAACGGGATAGGCGCCGGAGGGTACGTCGGTCCCGGCACGCTCGGCGGAGAGCTCGGCGTTGGCGTGGCCAGCGTCGGACCCAGCGGCCGTTTTCTTGCGCTCGGGCAGGAACGAGACCACCAGGAATACCGCCAGCACGATGCCGGTGATCACGATCAGCTGGTTGCGGTCCAGCCCACCCTCGTTGTCGATCACGCGCACGGTCGCGACCAGGACGATCCAGACCAGCGAGACCGGGATCAGGACCTTCCAGCCGAACGCCATGAACTGGTCGTAGCGCAGGCGGGGCAGGGAACCGCGCAGCCAGATGAACATGAAGATGAAGCCGAACATCTTGGCGAAAAACCACAGCAGCGGCCAGTAGCCCTCGTTCGAGCCCTCCCAGACCTGGGAGATCGGCCACGGCGCACGCCAGCCGCCGAGGAACAGGGTGGTGGCCAGCGCGGAGACGGTCGCCATGTTGATGTATTCGGCGAGGAAGAACAGCGCGAACTTCAGCGATGAATATTCGGTGTGGAAGCCGCCGACCAGCTCGCCCTCGGCCTCGGGGAGGTCGAACGGCGCGCGGTTGGTCTCGCCGACCATGGCGATCACATAGATCACGAAGGAGGGGACCAGCGCGAAGACGAACCAGCGGTCCTCCTGCGCGGCGACGATCTCGCTGGTGGACAGGGACCCGGCATAGAGGAAGACGGTGACCAGGGCCAGGCCCATCGCGACCTCGTAGGAGATCATCTGGGCGCTGGAGCGCAGTCCACCGAGCAGGGAGTACGTCGATCCGCTCGACCAGCCGCCGAGCACGATGCCGTAGATCCCGATCGAGGCGATCGCCATCACGAACAGCACCGCGACGGGCATGTCGGTGAGCTGCAGCGGGGTGCGCTCGCCGAACATGTTCACCTCGGGCCCGAACGGGATCACCGCGAAGGTGAGGAACGCGGGGATCGCGGCGATCACCGGCGCGATGATGTAGACGGCCTTGTCGGCCGCCTTCGGGATGATGTCCTCCTTCAGCGCCAGCTTCACGCCGTCGGCCAGTGACTGCAGCAGGCCGAAGGGACCGTTCACGTTGGGGCCGATGCGGTGCTGCATCCGCGCCACGACCCGGCGCTCCCACCAGATGTTGAACAGGGTGAGCAGGACCAGGACGACGAAGATCAGGACTGCCTTGACCAGGACCAGCCACCAGGGGTCCTGTCCGAACGCCGACAGGCTGTCGGTGGGCTCGGCCGCCAGGGTGGTGAGTGCGGAGATCATGCCTGCTCCTCCTCTGCCGGCAGCTCGTCAGCCTTGGCTGCGCGCACGGTGACCGCCGAGCCCGGCGAGGCCAGGTCGGCGAGCACACCGTTGCCGTGGTTGTTGGCCGGCATCCACACGGTGTCCTCGGGCAGGTCCGCCGAGGCCGTCACCGGGAGCGTCACCTGGCCGCGGTCACCGGTGAGGGTGACGTGGGTGGCGCCCTTGAGCACGTCGAAGGTCGCCTGCGGCACGCTGATCACGGGTCGCCGGGCGGTCTGGGCGAGCGCGGACTCTCCGTCCTGGAGGCTGCCGTTGTCCAGCATCTGCTTCCAGGTCGCGAGCCAGAACTTGTTGCGCGCCAGGCGGCGTTCCTTGATCTTGGGGGGTGCGGCGGCGGGTGCCCGCTCGCCGTCCCACGGACCCATCTCCTCCATCTGCTGACGGGCCTCGGGCACGGTCCGGAAGCCCAGCGAGACGCCGGACTCCTCGGCGATGCCGGCCAGGATCCGCAGGTCGGGAAGTGAGCCGGGGTTGGCCAGGACGGCCTCGAAGGACCGCGGGCGGCCCTCCCAGGTCACGAACGTGCCGGCCTTGTCGCTGACCGGGGCGACGGGGAAGACCACGTCGGCGTGCCGGGTCACCTCGGTCTCGCGCAGCTCGAGGCTGACCACGAAGCCGGCTCTCTCGATCGCCTGGCGCACGGCGACCGGATCGGCGAAGTCGTCGGGGTCGATGCCGCCCAGCACCAGGCCGGACAGCTCGCCGGCCGCCGCCGCGGCGATGATCGCGTTGCCGTCGCGCCCGGGTGTCTCCGGGAGGCTCTCGACACCCCAGGCGGTGGCGGCGTCGACTCGGGCCGCGGCATCGGCGACCGGGCGGCCACCGGGCAGCAGGTTGGGCAGGCAGCCGGTCTCCACCGCACCGCGGTCGCCGGCACGACGCGGCACCCAGGCGAGTCGGGCGCCGGTGGTCCGGGCCAGGTCCTGGGCTGCGCTGAGGGCGCCGGGCACAGTGGCCAGGCGCTCACCGACGAGGATCACGGCGCCGCCGTCGAGGGCGGCCTCGCCGTCCTCGGCGAGAGCGGCCAGGGCCTTGGCCTCGTCGCCTGCGCTGGTCGCGACCAGGTGAGCGTTGAGCTTGCCCAAACCCCGGGAGGCGAACGGTGCGACGGCCACGACGCGGGTCCCGGCGGCGACTGCCTTGCGCAGGCGCAGGAAGATCGTCCCGGCCTCGTCCTCGGGTTCGAGGCCGGCCAGTACGACGACCGAGGCGCGCTCAAGGTCGGCGTACGTCACCGGCATCCGCAGCACGACCTCGCTGGCCAGGAAGTTCGCCTCCTCGGCGGAGTGCGGCCGGGCGCGGAAGTCGATGTCGTTGGTGCCCAGCACCGTGCGGGCGAACTTCGCATAGCCGTAGGCGTCCTCGGCGATCAGGCGACCACCGGGGATCACGCCGACACCGAGGGCGTCGCGAGCGGCCGCGAGACCGCGCGCGGCGACGGTGAATGCCTCGGGCCAGGATGCGGCACGGAGCTCGCCGCTCTCCTCGTCACGGACCAGCGGGTGGGTGAGCCGGTCGGCCTGTCGCGCATAGTGGAAGGCGAAGCGGTCCTTGTCGGTGATCCACTCCTCATTGACCTCGGGGTCGTTGCCTGCGAGTCGGCGCATCACCTTGCCGCGGCGGTGGTCGACGCGGATCGCGGCACCGCAGGAGTCGTGCTCCGCGATGGCAGGCGTGGAGACCAGGTCGAAGGGGCGTGACCGGAAGCGGTAGTCGGCACTGGTGAGCGCGCCGACCGGGCAGATCTGGATGGTGTTGCCCGAGAAGTAGGACAGGAACGGGGCGTCGGGGGCGATCCCGATCTGCTGCTGCGCCCCGCGCTCGATCAGGGAGATGAACGGGTCACCGGCGATCTCATCAGCGAAACGGGTGCAGCGCTGGCAGACGATGCAGCGCTCGCGGTCGAGCAGGATCTGCGCCGAGATGTTGATCGGCTTGGGGAACGTCCGCTTCACGCCACCGGTGGCGGAGAAACGGGACTCAGCACGCCCGTTGGACATCGCCTGGTTCTGCAGGGGGCACTCGCCGCCCTTGTCGCAGACCGGGCAGTCGAGCGGGTGGTTGATCAGCAGGAACTCCATCATCCCCTGTTGCGCCTTGTCGGCGACCGGGGAGGAGACCTGCGTGTTGACCACCATGCCGTCGGCGACGGCCAGGGTGCAGGAGGCCTGCGGCTTGGGCATCGCGCGGCCGTTGCCGGCGTCGGGGACCTCGACCATGCACTGCCGGCAGGCGCCGACCGGAGCCAGCAGCGGGTGGTCGCAGAACCGCGGGATCTGGGTGCCGATCTGCTCGGCGGCTCGGATCACCAGGGTGTCCTTGGGGACGCTGACCTGGATGCCGTCGATCGTGACGGTGACGAGGTCGGTCTTCTCCGGCGTCGCGGTCATGAGGTCACCTCTTGCTCAGCCCACGCGGTGCTTCGCGCGGGGTCGAAGGGGCAGCCACCGTGGGTGAGGTGGGCCAGGTATTCCTCGCGGAAGTATTGGATCGAGGAGGTGATCGGGCTCGTCGCCCCGTCGCCGAGTGCGCAGAAGGCGCGGCCGAGGATGTTGTCGCACTGGTCGAGGAGCAGCTCCAGGTCGTCCTCGGAGCCGTGGCCGTTCTCCAGGCGGGTGAGCGCCTGGACCAGCCACCACGTGCCCTCGCGGCACGGGGTGCACTTGCCACAGGACTCGTGCTTGTAGAACTCCGTCCAGCGCAGCACGGCGCGCACCACGCAGGTGGTCTGGTCGAAGATCTGCAGCGCGCGGGTGCCGAGCATCGAGCCGGCGGCACCGACTGCCTCGTAGTCGAGCGGCATGTCGAGGTGCTCCGCGGTGAGCAGCGGGGTGCTGGACCCACCGGGGGTCCAGAACTTCAGCTCACTGCCCTCGCGCATCCCGCCACCGAGGTCGAGCAGCTGGCGCAGGGTGATGCCGAGCGGGGCTTCGTACTGTCCCGGCTTCTTGACGTGCCCGGAGAGCGAATAGATCACGAAGCCCTTGGACTTCTCGGTGCCGAGGCTGGAGAACCAGTCGGCTCCGCGGTCGATGATCGAGGGCACGGAGGCGATCGACTCGACGTTGTTGATCACGGTGGGGCTGGCATAGAGGCCGGCCACGGCCGGGAACGGCGGGCGCAACCGCGGCTGGCCGCGACGTCCCTCGAGCGAGTCGAGGAGCGCGGTCTCCTCGCCGCAGATGTAGGCACCGGCGCCGGCGTGGATGACCAGGTCGAGGTCATAGCCGGAGCCGTGGATGTCCTTGCCGAGGTGCCCGGCCAGGTAGGCCTCCTGCACGGCGCGCTGGAGGCGTCGTACGACGTGGATCACCTCGCCCCGGACATAGATGAACGCGTGGTTCGCCCGGATCGCGTAGGAGGAGATGATCACTCCCTCGATCAGCGTGTGCGGGCTGGCCATCATTAGCGGGATGTCCTTGCAGGTGCCCGGCTCCGACTCGTCAGCGTTGACGACCAGGTATTTCGGCTTCGGGTTGTCCTGCGGGATGAAGGACCACTTCATCCCGGTCGGGAAGCCCGCGCCGCCACGACCGCGCAGCCCGGAGTCCTTGACCTGCTCGATGATCGAGTCCTGGCTCTGTGCCAGCGCCTTGTCGAGCGCGCGGTAGCCGCCCTGCTCCTGGTAGGAGTCAAGGGTCCAGCTGCGTTCGGCGTCCCAGTTGTCGGTGAGGACCGGGGTCAGCATGTCGGTCATTCCTTGCCCTCTTCCGCCTTTGTCTCCGACTCCGCGCGCGAGGTGTCGGCCTGCTCGGCAGCACCGACCTTCGTGTCGGCGACCTGGTCGCCCTTGTTCGCCTCGTCATCGGTGGACTGCGCGGACCAGCCGTTCTCGCGGGCGATGCCCAGGCCCGCCAACGACGCCGGGCCAGCGCCCGGGCCCTCGTCGGCCAGGTCGTCGGGGAAGCCGGCGAGCACGCGCTCACCCTCGCGCCAGGTGCGCAGCCTCGGGCCGCGGGTGGAGTGCACCTCCGTGCCGGCTCGCAGGTCGTCGACCAGCTGCGTCGCGGACTCCGGCGTCTGGTTGTCCATGAACTCCCAGTTGACCATCACCACCGGCGCATAGTCACAGGCCGCGTTGCACTCGACGTGCTCGAGGGAGACCGTCGCGGCATCGCCGTCGCGCTTCTCGGCGGTCTCGTCGTTGCCGACGTCGAGGTGGTCCTTGAGCCGTTCCAGGATCAGGTCCCCGCCCATCACCGCGCAGAGCGTGTTGGTGCAGACCCCGACGTGGTAGTCGCCGACCGGGCGACGCTTGTACATCGTGTAGAACGTCGCGACGCCGGACACCTCGGCGGGGCTGATCCCGAGGATCTCCGAGCACGCCTGGATGCCCTCGGGAGTGACCTTGCCCTGGGCGCTCTGCACCAGGTGCAGCATCGGCAGCAGGCCGGAGCGGGCCTGCGGATAACGGGCCGCGATCTGCTTGAGCTCGTCGTACGTCGTGGTGCTCAGCTCGTTCATCGGTCCACGCCTCCCATCACCGGGTCGATGCTGGCGATCGCGACGATGACGTCGGCGACCATGCCGCCCTCGCTCATCACGCTGGTGGCCTGCAGGTTGGTGAACGACGGGTCCCGGAAGTGCGCGCGGAACGGGCGCGTTCCGCCGTCGGAGACCACGTGCGCACCGAGCTCGCCGCGTGGCGACTCGACCGGGACGTAGGCCTGGCCCGGCGGCACCCGGAACCCCTCGGTGACCAGCTTGAAGTGGTGGATCAGCGCCTCCATCGACTCGCCCATGATGTGGCGGATGTGGTCGAGGCTGTTGCCCATGCCGTCGCTGCCGATCGCGAGCTGGCTGGGCCAGGCGATCTTCTTGTCGGCGATCATCACCGGCGCACCCTCGAGTCCGGCAAGGCGCTCGGCGGCCTGCTCGACGATCTTGAGGGACTCGTGCATCTCGTTGAGCCGGATCCGGAAGCGACCGTAGGAGTCGCTGGTGTCCCAGGTCTGGACCTCGAAGTCATAGTCCTCGTAGCCGCTGTAGGGCTCGGACTTGCGCAGGTCCCAGGCGTAGCCGGTCGAGCGCAGCACCGGTCCGGTGATGCCGAGCGCCATGCAGCCCTCGAGGTTGAGGTGACCGACACCCTCGAGACGCCGGCGGAAGATCGGGTTCGCGTTGCACAGGGCGGCGTACTCCGGCAGGCGCTTCTTCATCAGGGCGACGAAGTCGCGGATCTCGTCCAGTGCGCCGGGCGGGAGGTCCTGGGCGACGCCGCCGGGGCGGATGAACGCGTGGTTCATCCGCAGGCCGGTGATCAGCTCGAACAGGTCGAGCACGAGCTCACGCTCGCGGAAGCCGATCGTCATCACGGTCAGTGCGCCGATCTCCATGCCGCCGGTGGCGATCGCGACCAGGTGCGAGGAGATGCGGTTGAGCTCGGAGAGCAGGACCCGCATGACCTGGGCCTTCTCGGGGATCTGGTCCTCGACGTCCAGAAGTCGCTCCACGCCCAGGCAGTAGGTCAGCTCGTTGGCGAACGGCGCGAGGTAGTCCATCCGGGTGCAGAAGGTGACGCCCTGCACCCAGGAGCGGTACTCCATGTTCTTCTCGATGCCGGTGTGGAGATAGCCGATGCCGCAGCGGGCCTCGGTCACCGTCTCGCCCTCGAGCTCGAGGATCAGCCGGAGTACGCCGTGGGTCGAGGGGTGCTGTGGCCCCATGTTGACCACGACGCGCTCGTCGGCGTGCTCGGCGACACCGTCGACGACGGAGTCCCAGTCCTGACCGGTGACGGTGAAGACCCGGCCCTGGCTGGTCTCCGCGGTGCCGGCGTACATGTCTTGTTCGGTCGACATCAGTTGTAGGACCTCCGCTGGTCCGGCGGCGGGATGGTTCCGCCCTTGTATTCCACGGGAATCCCGCCGAGCGGGTAGTCCTTGCGCTGTGGGTGGCCCGGCCAGTCGTCGGGCATCTGGATCCGGGTCAGCGCCGGGTGTCCGTCGAAGATGATCCCGAAGAAGTCCCACGTCTCGCGCTCGTGCCAGTCGAGCGTGGGATAGGTCGCGATCAGGCTGGGGATGTGGGGATCGGCGTCGGGGGCGGTGACCTCGAGGCGGATCCGGCGGTTCCAGGTCATCGACAGCAGGTGGTAGACCGCGTGCAGCTCACGGCCGTGGTCATCGGGATAGTGCACACCGCTGACGCCGGAGGCGAACTCGAAGCGCAGGCTCGGGTCGTCGCGCAGCTTCTTCGCGGCCTCGACGAGGTTCTCGCGCGAGATGTGGAAGGTGATCTCGTTGCGGTGGATGACCACCCGGTCGACGAGTCCACCCAGGCCGTCGGCGACGGTGTCGAACCAGCCGCCATAGGGGCGCTGGGCGGCACCGGGGAAGACCACCGGCTTGACCAGTCCGCCATAGCCGGACGTGTCGCCGCTGCCCTTGACGCCGAACATGCCGGTGCGGGCGCCGACCGACTCCACCGCACCGGGGGGTGTGGGCAGGTTCTCCGGGGACTGCCTCAGTGCGGGCTGATCCGGCTTCTTCTCATCACTCATCTGAAACCCTCCCGCGACGAACGCTGCGGTGCCTCGCTCCGGCAGGACTCGTTCCTCGTCCTACCTCCACTACGACTCCTCGGTTCATCGCAGCTGCCCCCTCATCTGGCTCGTGGGCAGAGCATTGAGCGCTTCGGTCTCCAGGTCGATGATCTGCGCGGCGCGGTTGGCACCGAGCTTGGTGTTCTGGACCTGGTCGTGGAGCTTGAGGATCGCGTCGATGAGCATCTCGGGGCGCGGCGGGCAGCCGGGGAGATACATATCGACGGGCACGACGTGGTCGACGCCCTGGACGATCGCGTAGTTGTTGAACATGCCGCCCGAGCTGGCGCAGACGCCCATCGCGAGGACCCACTTGGGCTCGGCCATCTGGTCATAGATCTGGCGCAGCACCGGGGCCATCTTCTGGCTCACCCGTCCGGCCACGATCATCAGGTCGGCCTGGCGCGGGCTGGCTCGGAAGACCTCCATGCCGAAACGGGCGAGGTCATACTTCGGTCCGCCCGAGGTCATCATCTCGATCGCGCAGCAGGCCAGACCGAAGGTGGCCGGCCAGAACGACGCCTTGCGCATGTAGCCCGCGACGCCTTCGACCGTGGTCAGCAGGACGCCGCTCGGAAGCTTCTCTTCAATGCCCATGTGTCAGTCCCATTCCAGGCCGCCGCGTCGCCACACATACATGTAGGCGACGAAGACCGTTGCGATGAAGATGACCATCTCGACCAACCCGAACAGCGCCATCGCATCGAAGTGCACGGCCCAGGGGTAGAGGAAGATGATCTCGATGTCGAAGACGATGAAGAGCATCGCGGTGATGTAGTACTTCACCGGGAATCGCCCACCGCCCTCCGGTTGCGGGGTCGGCTCGATGCCGCATTCATAGGAGTCGAGCTTGGCTCGGTTGTAGCGGGCCGGGCCGGTCAGCATGCTCACCGCGATCGAGAAGATCGCGAAGCCGGCTGCGAGCGCTCCGAGGAAGAGCACCGGCGTGTAGAGCTCCATCAGTCCATCGCCTCCACCATCGTTCGATCGAGATCACGCATTGGGCGCCACCTTGCTCAGCGCGTTGATGACCCGGTCGTTGAAGTCACCGTCTCGGGGGTCCGTCAGGTTCGCCATCAGCTTGAGCACGAAGCGCATCAGGCCGGCGCGCGGCAGGCCATATTTGGTGGCCTGCTTCATGAACGTCGGGTTGCCGACCATCTGGGCGAAGATGCGACCGAGGGTGAAGTAGCCGCCGTACGCCGCATCCATCGCCGCCGGATAGCTCTCCAGCACCCGTTCGCGGGCCGGGCCGGGCAGACGACCCAGGGCTTGTACGACGATCTCCGCGGCCGTCTTGCCGGCCTCGAGGGCATAGTCGATGCCCTCGCCGTTGAAGGGGTTGACCATGCCGCCGGAGTCCCCGACCAGCAGCATGCCGCGCGTGTAGTGCGGCTTGCGGTTGAAGCCCATCGGCAGTGCGGCCGAGCGGATCGGGGCCGTCAGGTTCTCGTCGCGGAAGCCGAGCTCTTCGGGCGTCTGGGCCAGCCAGCGCCGCATCGACTCCTTGTAGTCCATGTTCTGGAAGGCGGGGCTGGAGTTGAGGATGCCGAGACCGACGTTGGCGGTGCCGTCGCCGAGCGGGAAGATCCAGCCATAGCCGGGGAGCTTGTTGGACTCGCCGGGCTTGCCGTCCCAGAGCTCGAGCCACGACTCCATGAAGTCGTCGTCGTGCATCGGCGTCTCGTAGTAGGCGCGGCAGGCGACCGCCATCGGTCGGTCCTCGCGGCGTTCCAGGCCCAGGGCCATCGCCATCCGCGCAGAAACCCCGTCGCACGCGATCACGACGGGGGCGCGGAACTCGATCTCGTCGCCGGCCTTGCGGCCGCGGTCGTCGACCGGCTTGGCGGTCACACCGACCACGCGGCCGGCACGGTCCAGGATCGGCCCGGTGACCGACGTACGCTCCATCAGCCGTGCGCCGGCCTTCTGCGCGTGCCGGGCGAGCAGCTCGTCCAGGTCCATCCGGGCGCGCGCCATGCCGTAGGGCGGGTAGGTCGTGAGGTCGGGCCAGGGCAGCTCGATGCGGTGCCCGGCGCCGATGATGCGCAGGCCCTTGTTCTTCTGCCAGCCGGGCTCGTCAAGATCGAAGCCCATCGCGAGCAGCTGCTTGACCGCGCGCGGGGTGAGGCCGTCGCCGCAGACCTTGTCGCGCGGGAACGCCGTCTTCTCCAGGAGGAGTACGTCGACCCCGGCGCTGGCCAGGTGATAGGCGGTCGCGGCGCCGGCCGGACCTGCGCCCACGACGATCACCTGTGCGACCCGCTCCGCCCCCGGAACCAGTGCTGCGGCGGTCATCGGCATCCTCACTTCGGCTACGGAACTAGGGGCTGACACCCACGCATGTGTCCTTGTGAACTACTTCACATGGTGGCGTGCGCCACAGTCTAGGACTCCCGGGGAGCCAATGTGAACCGGGGTCGAAAAGCTCAGGCCGTGGCGCGGTGGAGCGCGACGATCCCGCCGGTGAGGTTGCGGACCTCGCAGTTCTTCCACCCGGCCTGATGGATCAGCCGGGCCAGCCCCTGCTGGTCGGGCCAGGCCCGGATCGACTCGGCCAGATAGACGTAGGCGTCGGGCGAGGAGGAGACGGCGCGGGCGATCGAGGGCAGCGCCTTCATCAGATAGTTCATGTAGACCGCGCGGAACGGGCCGTTGGTCGGGTGGCTGAACTCGCAGACCACCAGGCGCCCACCGGGCTTGGTCACTCGCTGCATCTCCGCGAGCCCGGCGACCGTGTCGACGATGTTCCGCAGGCCGAACGAGATGGTCGTCGCGTCGAAGGTGTCGTCGGCGAACGGCAGCCGGGTGCCGTCCCCGGCGGTGAACGGCAGGCGCGGCTTGGCCTGCTTGCCGACCTTCAGCATGCCGATCGAGAAGTCCGTGGGTACGACGGTGGCGCCGGCGTCGGCGAAGGGCTGCGAGGAGGTGCCGGTCCCGGCCGCGAGGTCGAGGATCATCTCGCCCGGCTGCGGGTCGACCGCGCGGATCACGTCCTTGCGCCACCGACGGTCCTGCCCCATGGACAAGACATCGTTGGTGATGTCATAGCGCCGCGCGACCGCGTCGAACATGCGGCGTACGTCGTTGGGGTCCTTGTCCAGCTCGGCTCGAGTCACGGAGCAAACCCTAGCCGCGACCCGGCGTGAGCCGATCGATGGTCACACCAGCGGCTCGAATGGTTGCGGCAAGCGAGCCGGATCACCTGGCTGCCGGTATGCGCTTCCTGTCCAACTGCTGCAGCAGAACGGCGAGGCCGACGACCGTACTTGAGAGTCCGATCCTCCAGTCCCAAAAGACCCCCTCCGTGTCGGGCAGGATGATCGCGCTCGCGAGCAGAATCCCTCCGGCGATCAGGAGCATCGCGCCGACGGACGGAAGGAATCCCCGAGCGGCGCCAGGCGCATCGGCGCCGAAGGCAATTGCCCGTTGAGGGAAATGCACCTTCGGCAGGAGCTCCAGGGCAAACAGCGTCGCCAAGGCCACTCCGAAGCACCCAATCGACAGGTCGGGGTTCTCGAAGATGGCAGCGATTCCGGTCGCCAACAGCATGATCCCGGCGATGACGATGCCGATCGAAGCCACTGTCGGCCGGCTCGTCATGTTCGGCGGCGCGGCAGACGGACGACGCACCGGGCTTCCTTCCCCCAAGCACGTCACCGAGCCGCGCTGCCAACAAGTCGACCCACCGTAAGCCCGAACCAGCCGCGGCGGCCGGGACATGACAAAATCAAGAGTTCTGGTGCAACCGAAATGCACCCTCGAGCGTCCATCATTGTGACGGGAACATCTCGGAGCCTGGAGGCCCAACATGCGTGCGGTGCGAATCATCCTGATGACGGTGCTGACCGTCGCGCTGATGTCGGCGACAGCCTTCGGCGCCGGCGTTGCGGTGAAGCACTTCGACAAGGACGACACCAACGTCGCGGCCGACGCCTCGCCGCAGCCGCAGGCCATCGAGGGTGATGACGCCGTTGTCGAGCCGGTCGAGGACCCCAGCACGGAGCCTGCCGAAGAGCCCGAAGAGACCGAGGCCCCCGAGCCGCAGGCCGTGCTCGAGCCCGGCGACAAGGGCGAGAAGGTCCGCGAGCTGCAGCACCGGCTCTTCCAGACCGCGTGGTTCGCCGAGACCACCACCGGTGTCTATGACACCGCCACCAAGGCAGCCGTCAAGGGCTTCCAGGAGAAGCGTGGCTACCCCGCCACCGGGATCGTCGACGACAAGACGTGGCGCAAGCTGGTCAAGATGACCAAGACACCCACGCACGACCAGAAGCACAACGTCCTCAAGCCCGGCCCCAGGATCCTCGGCTCCGGCGACTCGGGTGACAAGGTCCGTGACGTGCAGGCCCGACTCAAGCAGATCCAGTGGTTCTTCGGCGATGTGACCGGCACCTATGGCACCGCGACTGTCGAGGCGGTCAAGGGCTTCCAGGAGAAGCGGAAGATCCCGGTCACCGGTGAGCTCGACCAGCGCTCGATGGACCGGCTCAACGCGATGACGCGCACCCCCACCCACAACGAGCTGCACAACGTCGTACCCAAGACCGGCAAGAACACCAAGGCGCCGCTCGATGCCCGCTGCAAGACCGGGCGCGCACTCTGCATCGACAAGACCAGCCAGTCCTTGCGCTGGGTGATCAACGGCCAGGTGCAGACCACCTTCGAGGTGCGCTTCGGCAGCGCCGAGCTGCCCACCCGCGAGGGCACCTTCTCGGTGCAGCGGAAGTCCCGCGACCACGTGTCGTCGATCTATCACACGTCGATGCCGTTCGCGATGTTCTTCTCCGGTGGTCAGGCAGTGCACTACTCCCCCGACTTCGCGGCCAACGGCTACAACGGCGCCTCCCACGGATGCGTGAACGTCCGCGACCGCGCCGGAGTCGAAGCCCTGTTCAACCAGGTCAACGTGGGCGACAAGGTCATCGTCTACCGCTCCTGAGCCCGCATCGGACGGCCCGGCGGTGGTCAGCCGGAACACACGAGCTGACCATCGCGGGCGTAGGCTGACCCCTCGTGACGACTGAGAAGACCACCGGCGAGCACCTCGTCGTGCGTACGACACCGCTCGCCCCCGACGCCGTCGACTCGCTCCTCTCCGTCGTGCCCGCCGACAACCCGGTCAGCTGGATCCGCAACGGCGAGGGAATCGTCGGTTGGGGAGTCGCCGCCGCGGTTCGCACCTCCGGCAGCACCCGCTTCTCCGACGCCGCCAAGTGGTGGACCGAGATCGTGGCCCGCAGCGAGGTCACCAACGAGGTCAACGAACCCGGCACCGGCCCGGTCGCCTTCGGCAGCTTCGCCTTCGCCGACGACCCCGGCGACTCGGTCCTGGTGCTGCCCCGCATCATCGTCGGGCGCCGCGGCAACCTTGCCTGGATCACCACCGTCGACAGTGAGATCCCTGACCTGGCTCCCACCGACGCACCGCGTGCGCCGGTGGTCACCTTCGGCGACGGCGCCCGCAACGGCGACGAGTGGATGAGCGTCGTGGCCGATGCCGTCACCCGGATCAACCGGGGTGACCTGGAGAAGGTCGTCCTCGCCCGCGACCTGATCGCCACCTCCGACGAGGACGTGGACGCGCGTTGGCCGCTGCGGCAACTGTCCACCACCTACCCCACCTGCTGGACCTTCCACGTCGATGGTCTGGTCGGCGCCACCCCGGAGATGCTGGTGCGTCGCGAGCGTGGCCTGGTCACCTCGCGGGTGCTGGCCGGCACCATCCGGCGCACCGGTGACGACGAGCGGGACCTCGCCCTGGCCGCCACCCTGGCCAGGTCGTCGAAGGACCTCGAGGAGCACGAGTACGCCGTACGCTCGGTCGCGGAGGCCCTCGAGCCGCACTGCTCCTCGATGAACGTGCCCGAGGCGCCGTTCGTGCTGCACCTGCCCAACGTGATGCACCTGGCCACCGACGTCGCCGGCGTGGTCCACGACGCCGCGAGTGTCTCCTCGCTCGACCTCGCCGCTGCCCTGCACCCCTCGGCGGCCGTCGGTGGTACGCCGACCGAGACGGCCACCGAGCTGATCACCGCGATCGAGGGCATGGACCGGGGTCGCTATGCCGGGCCCGTCGGCTGGCTCGACGCTGCCGGTGACGGCGAGTGGGGCATCGCGCTCCGCTCGGCCCACATCAGTGGCCCCACGGTCCGGCTGTTCGCCGGCTGCGGAATCGTCGGCAGCTCCGACCCCGAGGCCGAGCTCGCCGAGTCGCAGGCCAAGTTCATCCCGGTGCGCGACGCGTTGACCGCTTCCTGACGGGGCCCTGCACACAGTCACCTGCTCGGCCCTGGTGCGCCGTTGGCGCCGTCTGGCACCCTGCCGGCGGGGTGCACAGCAACCAGAACGGCGCGTTACTTCTGGGGTGGGGCGGCGAGGAGCTGCTGGACGCTGGCGACTGCGGCCAGCTGACCGGCAGCGGCCGCGTTGAGCACCGAGGCCATCGGCATCGGGAACGCGGGGCGGTGGGCCAGGTCTCCGGCTGCGAAGACGCCGTCGAGCGACGTACGCCCGAAGTCGTCGATCGCGATGCACCCGCTGTCCAGCAGGTCCAGGCCGAGCTGATCGGCAAACGGTGCGGACTGGACGAACCTGCCCGTGCCGACGAACAGCCCCGCCACGTTCACCGTGCGGTCCGCCAAAGCGATGGCCACCTCGTCCGCCTCCGGGGCATGGGAGACGCCGACCACCGGCTCGGGGCGCAGCACCGCGCCCAGTCGATCCAACATCGCAAGCTGCTCGGCGTCGAGCTCCGCGCCCTGGCTGAAGACGGTGACCGAGCTGCCGATTGGCGCCAGCAGTCCGACGAGGTGCAGCGCCGCAGGTCCGGCCAGGATCCCGATCGGGCGACCGCTCAGCTCGTGGCCGTGACAGAACGGGCAGGCATAGGCGTGCGTGCCCCACAGGTCCTCGAGCCCGGGCACCGCCGGCATCTCATCGCGTACGCCGGTGGCCAGGATGACCAGTCGACTCTCAAGGACCTCCTCACCCAGCGCGACCCGGAAGGTGTCCCCCACCTTCTCGACGGCGCCGACAGCCGCGTCGCGGATCTCGACCGTGGGATAGGCGGCGAGCTCGGCGCGGGCCTCGGAGCGGAACTTCTCCGGAGGGGTGCCGTCGTGGGTGAGGAAGTTGTGCATGTGCGCGACCCGGCCATTGCGATAGGCGCCCGAGTCGAGGAGCAGTGCGTGCTTGTGCATCCGGCCGAGGGTCAGTGCGGCCTGCAGGCCGGCGGGTCCTCCGCCGACGATGATGACGTCATACATCCTGGGTCCTTCCCGGTGGCCTCGACCACCAGCTGTTGACTGTGCGACCCAGCCTGTGACTTCATGTCAACATGAAGTCAAGTGCTCCTGCCCAGTGGACCGTCGGACAGGTCGCGGAGCGGTTCGACCTGCCCACGAATGTGCTGCGGCACTGGGAGAGCGTCGGGCTGATCACGCCCGAACGGGATTCGGCGGACCGACGCCGATATGGCCCCGACGACGTCGTACGGATCGCAGTCATCCAGCGCAGTAAGGCCGCCGGGATGAGCCTCGAGCAGATCGCGACGCTGCTCGACTCGGAGTCGCCCGGTCGGCACAAGGTGCTCGAGGAACACATCGCCGAGATCGACCGCACGATCGAGGAGATGCGGCTGTCCCGGGCGATGACCGAGCACGCCCTGCGTTGCCAGGCCCACGACATTGCCCAGTGCCCGCGGTTCCGCAGTCATCTCGACGACCTGCTGGCCGGCTTCTGATCGCCGAGTCGGCAGTTGTTGACGCCGGGTTGGCGTCAACAACTGCCGGGTCGGCGCGGTGGGGCGTCAACAACTGCCGGCTCGGCGGAGCGGGGTGTCAACAACTGCCGGGTCGGCGGAGCGGGGTGTCAACAACTGCCGGGTCGGCGAGGTGTCAGAGGTCGGACCCGTCGGGGATGCGCACGTAGTCCGCACCCGTGCCGTCGAGGAAGTGCTTCATCTGGTTCGCCAACATCCCGTGCGCGGCCTCGGTGTAGACCCGGTCGTGGATCGCCAGGTTCCGCGGCGCCGCCACCGCCCGTACGAAGTCGATCACCTCGGAGGCCTTGAGCCACGGCGCGCTCGACGGCGCGAGCAGGACGTCGACGTCCTCGCCGGGCACAGTGAGCGCGTCGCCGGGGTGGTAGACCTTCGCGGAGCCGGCGGTGATCACGAAGCCTGAGTTGTCGAGGCGTTGGAGCTCGGGGTGGATCACGGCGTGCAGCTCGCCGACCACGCGCACCGGCAACCCCGCATCAAAGCTCTCTCCCGGCGCAATGACGGTGACCCGCTCGGAGAGATCCGGGGCAGAACTCGCGATCTGCCTGGCCAACGCGTCGATGGTGTAGATCGGCGCATCCGTGGCGCGCAGCCGGTCGGGATCGTAGTGGTCGGGGTGCTCGTGGGTGATCAGCACGGCGCCCGCGCCATCCACCGCCTCGGGGTCGGTGAACATCCCCGGATCGAGCACGATGACGTGTCCTTCGTGCTCCACCCGCACGCAGGCATGACCGAACTTGGTGATCCGCATGCGTTCGAGTCTAGGGAGTCAGCACCGAACTGTGGGACGGCGATGGCTCCGAGCCGGGCGACCGCCCGTCGCCATCGTCGACGGCACTCAGCGCGAACACCGAGAGGAGCGCAATGGCGAGCGGAACCAGGATGGCCACGGCCATCACCCCGATGAAGACGATGACCGCGATCCTGAGCGGACTCGCCGGGCTCTTCCGCAGGGGCGGACGGCCGGGTCGACCGAATCGGGCACCGGGATGCATCTGTTGCCGGGTCGGCAGTCCAGGCCTGTAGTCCGGGGGCGGGACCGTTCGGCCGGGACCCGGCGGCCGGCCCTCCCGTGGCATCCCAGCCGACGACTCCGGTGGGGTCACGGGTGGGGGACCAGCCGGACGTCCGGCGGGAGGCTGGAACCGCGGCGGCGCGGGCGGGGGAACATCACGCAGGTCTCGGGTGTGGATGTCGAGCTCGCCGATGGTGCGCGCGGCCTTGATCTGCTGGATCCGGTGGTCCGCATCGATGCCGCTGATCCGTCCGGCGCGTGCGGCGTCGCGTACCGCCTTCAGACCGTCGTCGCGATCATCTCCGCTGGCCCGCTCGTGGGGTTCCTTCACGGGGGTGAGCCTATCGCCGCTGCCCGCGGACACCGGCAGGAATAGAGAACGCCCCAACCGGGTCTCGGGTCCCGGTTGAGGCGTCACTGACTACTTTAGCCGTCAATCTCTTCAACGGAAGTGGAACGTGAAGAAATAGCCAGGTTTTCAGTGTGATCTGCTGCACACTCGCCGTTCACCTTGAATCCGCCCGCGATCCGACCCCACCAACCACCCGCCGAGCCGTCGTGAATTCGCATTCCAACGCCCTCAGAGTGTGAATTCACGACGGGTCAGGGGGCAGGGCGCGGGTCAGAGTGTGAATTCACGACGGGTCAGCGCGCAGGGGGTTGGCGGTGAGGGCGCGGATCCGCTCATCGAGGGCCCGCCTGTTGTCGCGGCGTACCCGCACCTCGACCACCTCCACCCCTCCGTTCGGGGAGGCCAGCGCCTGCTCGAGCTCGGGCAGCGACTCGACGCGCCAGTGCGGGGTCCGGGTCGCCGCGCAGAGGCTGGCGATGTCGACGTCGTGCGGCGTACCGAAGAGGGTGTCGAAGCTGGTCGCATACCGCTCCGCGCCCTGCTCGAGCATCGTGAAGATCGACCCGCCGTCGTCATTGACCACCACGATCGTCAGGTCCGGTAGTTCCTCGCGCGGCCCGGCGATCAGCGCGTTGGCGTCGTGCAGGAACGTCACGTCCCCCATCAGCGCGAGATTCCTCGACCCCTGCGGTCGGGCCAGAGCCGCGCCGATCGCGGTGGAGATCGTGCCGTCGATCCCGGCCAGCCCCCGGTTCGCGATCACCTTGCGGTGCTGCCCCACCGGGCCGGGGCGCGACATCAGGTCGAGGTCGCGGATCGGGCTGGAGGCCCCGACGACGAGCAGACCCCAGGCAGGTACGCCGCGACTCACCGCGGCCGCGACCTCGTGCGGGGTGAGCTCGGGCTCGGCCGCCACCGTCGCGTCGAGCCGGCGCGAGACGTCCGCGTCGGCGTCGCGCCACTGCTGCACCCACGACTCGTCGCGCTCACCGGTGAAGCGCAACGCCTCCACCTCGAGGTCGACCGGGAAGGGACGCCTGGCCCAGACCCCCCGGGCGGCGATCGAGACGACCTCGACGTCGGAGCGTTCCAGAAGTGCGGTCACCGGCCGGGACAGCGTCGGATGTCCGGCCACCACGACGCGCTCGATCCGGGCGCCGAGCTCACCGGTGAGCAGCAGTCGATAGGTGCCGATCGCGTGGTCGCCGTTGCGGCTGCCACTGCTCGGCTCGGCCAGCAGTGGCCATCCTGCGGCCTCGGCGAGGGTGCGGGCGCGCGGACCGGCGTCGTCGCCGGCGACCACGACGGTGCGTGGACCCGCCGCGATCGGGTGCGCCTGCGGGGCGGGCGTCGCTGCGGCTGGTTCGACGGTCGGCTCGAAGCGGCGTTCCCACGGCAGGTCCGGGACCAGCGGTGGGGTGAACTGGATGTTGAGGTGGAGCGGCCGTCCGCGACTGAGGGAGGCCAGGGCTTCCTGCGCCGCGTCGAAGTCGTCCTCGGTGGCGATGTCGAAGAAGTCGGCCGCCTCACCGAAGATCCGCACCTGGTCGGTGGTCTGGCTTGCTCCGGTCCCCCGCACCGAGGCTGGCCGGTCCGCGGTGACGATGACCAACGACACCCCTGCGTGTGCTGCCTCGAGGACTGCGGGGTGGAGGTTGGCAACCGCGCTCCCCGACGTACACATCACCGCCGCCGGCGGGCCGACCTTCGCCATCCCGAGGGCCAGGAATCCGGCGGTCCGCTCGTCGATGCGGGTGTGCAACCGGAGCCGGTCGGCCTGGGTCGCATCCCAGCAGGCGAAGGCCAGCGGGGCGCTGCGTGAGCCCGGGGCCAGGACGACCTCGCGGACCCCGGCGCCGATCAGGGCGTCGAGGACTCGGCGGGCCAGCCGGGTCGAGGGGTTCGCCGGGGGTGGGTTCATGGACGTGGATCCTGCCGTACGCCGTGCCGCCAGGCATCCACGTCGGCGCGGCGCGCCAGCCAGTGGGCGATCCGGTCCGGGGTGGCCTGCACCCGGTCGAACGCCTCGGCGAGCACCACCGGACGCCCGACGGGAAGCATCCCGTCGACGGGCAGCAGCGGCTGTGCGACCACGTCGTCGGTGAGCATCTGCACGGTGGCCAGGCCGCAGGCGTGCGGCAGCTCGGGAAGGGCAGCCGCCAGGGCCAGACCGGTGGCGATGCCGACCGAGGTCTCGATCGCGCTGGAGACCACGACCGGGAGACCGATGTCCTCGGCGATCCGAAGACAGGCCCGCACGCCGCCGAGCGGCTGCACCTTGAGCACCGCGATGTCCGCGGCCTCGAGGTCCCTGACCCGATAGGGGTCCGCGGCGCGGCGGATGGACTCGTCCGCCGCGATCGGCACGTCGACCGCCCTGCGGACCAGGGCCAGGTCCTCGACCGAGGCGGTCGGCTGCTCGACGTACTCCAGCCCTCCTGCGGCGCGCTCCAGCACCCTGATCGCCGCCACGGCCTCCTCGACCGACCAGCCGCCGTTGGCGTCAATGCGGATCAGTCCTCCGGGCCCGATCGCGTCACGGACCGCCTCGAGCCTGGCGATGTCGTCGTCGATCGTCTGGCCGGTCTCGGCCACCTTGACCTTCGCGGTCCGACAGCCCCCATGGGTGACGATCTCGTGCGCCCGCTCGGGCGTCGTCGCCGGAACCGTCACGTTGACCGGGACCTGGTCGCGGAGCGGCTCCGGCATGGCCTCGTTGGCGGACTCCTCGGCGCAGCGCAGCCACGGCTCGGCGACCTCGGGACCATATTCGAGGAAGGGACTCCACTCGGCCCACCCGGCGTCGCCACGGATCAGCACGCCCTCACGGTGGGTGATGCCGCGAAAGCGGGTGCGCAGCGGGATCGACCAGACCTTCATGACAGCGCCTCGGTGGCCATGGTCCTGAGCCGGGACCGATCGGGCTTTCCGTTGTCCAGCAGGGGAATCTCACCGATCCGCAGCAGCTGCCGCGGCGCCCACGCCCTCGGGTGCTCGGTCGAGACCCAGTCCCGCACCTGGTCCAGGGTGAGGTCGGAGTCGGTGACCACGAAGGCGACCAGGCGCTGGCCCCACTCCTCATCGGGCACCCCGATCACCTCCGCATGCTCGATCGCCAGGTGCTGGCGAAGACGCCCGGCCACACTCGGCCCGGGGATGTTGGTGCCGCCGCTGATCACCACGTCGTCGATGCGGCCGGCGACCCTGAGAACACCGCCCTCGAGGCTGCCGAGGTCGGCGGTGACGAACCAGCCGTCGCGCAGCACCTGCGCGGTGAGCTCGGGGTCGCCCTCATATCCGTCGAACAGCGTCGGGCCGCCGATCAGGATCCGGCCCTCGTCATCGATCTCCAGCCGTACGCCGTCCAGTGGCCGGCCGTCATAGACACAGCCGCCGGAGGTCTCGCTGGCGCCGTAGGTGGCGACCAGTCTGATGCCCTGCCCCTCCGCCGACCCCCGCAGTGCGGGATCGATCGGTCCGCCCCCGAGGAGCACCGCGTCGAGCTCGGCCAGCGCCGCGGTGTCGCTCTCGGACTCGAGCATCCGGTGCAGCTGGGTCGGCACGAGTGAGGCATAGCGTCGCGGTCCCGTCATCGCCGCAACCGCATCGGCGAGACCGGCGTGCTCTGCGACCACGACCGGACGACTTCCACCCACCAGGGAGCGGATGACCACCTGCAACCCCGCGACGTACGACGCCGGCAGCGCGAGGAGCCACTGGCCTTCACCACCGAGCCGTTCGTGGGTCGCGCGCGCCGAAGCCAGCATCGCGGCCCGCGAGAGCAGCACCCGCTTGGGCTGACCGGTCGACCCGGAGGTCTCGACGATCAGTGGTTCGGGTTCCGGCTCGGCCTCCAGCCACGCGCGCACCGCCTCGATGACCTCGGCGGGGCTGCCGTGGACCGGACGCAACTGGCTCGCTGGCTCGAAACTCACATGACGAACGCTAGGCCATGCTGGAAGAATCCCGGCTCGTGCACCTGACCTGGCTCCACCTCCACCACCGCGACATCACCGGCCGACAGATGCACGACCTGCTCAGGCTGCGCCATCAGGTCTTCGTCATCGAGCAGGAGTGCCCCGACTACGCCGACATCGACGGCCTCGACGTGGCCGGCGACACCCACCACGTGCTCGGCCTCGACGGCGATCGACTGGTCGCGGTCTCCCGGGTGCTCTCGCCGGGCCTGCACGGGGAACGGGTCAGGATCGGTCGGGTCGTGGTCGCCCCCGAGGGGCGGGGCACCGGCGTGGGGCACCAGCTGATGGCCGAGACGTTGGCCCTGTGCGAGCAGCAATGGCCCGGGCACCCGATCCTGCTCTCGGCGCAGGCGCACCTGACCGACTACTACGGCCGCTACGGCTTCGTGGCCGTCGGCGAGGTCTACCTCGAGGACGACATTCCCCACCTGGACATGGTGCGGCCGGGCTGATGTCGGTCATCAGCAACCTCAAGCCACCTTCCCCGCTGGCCGGCAGGCTCGCCCTGCAGTCGCTGCTCTTCGCCGTCGGCGACGGCACCTTCATGACCGGCTCGGCGGTCTTCTTCACCCAGGTCGTCGGGCTCTCGGCAGCCCAGGTCGGCCTCGGACTCACCCTCGCCGGCATCGCCGGCTTCCTGGCCGCGCTGCCGATGGGCAAGCTGGTCGACCGGTTCGGGCCGCGACGGATGTGGGCACTCAGCGCCGCAGGACAGGCCGCGGTGTTCTCGGTGTGGCCGTTCATCGACGACTTCCAGGGCTACCTCGCGATGGCGATCGTGATGGAAGTGATCGGCGCCCTCGGCGGAGCCTCCCACGGCGCCTACACGATCGACGTACTGCCTCCCGAGGAGCGGGTCACCTCACGCGCCTACATGTATTCGGCGCTCAACGTCGGGTTCACCCTCGGCTCGCTGCTCGGCGGCATCGCGCTCGCGTTCCACTCCAACCAGGTGATCCAGATGGTGCCCTGGTTCACCACCGTCGTCTTCGCCGTGAACGCGTTCTTCATCCTCAAGCTGCCGCGGGCCCCGCACGACCTGCGCACCGCCGAGGAACGGAAGGTGAAGATCCCCGGACCGGGCGCCCTGCGCAACATCGGCTGGCTGTTCACCACCTTCTTCACCGGCGTGTTGTGGACCAACCAGGTCCTCCTGCACCTGGTCATCCCGCTGTGGCTGATCGAGGAGACCGACGCCCCGCGGGTGCTGCTGGCGTTCCTGTTCGGCACCAACACGGTGATGTGCATCTTCCTGCCGATGCTGGCCGCCCGAGGAGTCAAGGACGTCGGTACGGCGCTGCGCGCGACCCGGATCTCGACCTCGTTCTTCGTGGTCTCCTGCATCATCACCCTGGTCACCCACGACACCGTCGGATGGCAGACGATCGCGCTGGTCTGGCTCGGCCATGTCACCGTGACCGGCGCCGAGCTCTACCTCTCGGCCGCGAGCTGGTCCTTCGAGGCCGACCTGATGGACCCGCGCCGTCGTGGCGAATATCAGGGCGCCTCCGAGCTGACCGGCACGCTGGGGCGGGTCTGGGCGCCGGCGCTCTACACGTTCCTGGCAATGGAGTGGGGCGCCTCGGGCTGGCTGATCATCGCCGGCATCGTGGTGCTGGCGACCGTGGGCCTGATCCCGGCCACCAGAGCGGCGCAGCGGCACCTGGAACGTCACGGCGAGCCCGTCCCTGCTTGAATCAGTCCTCGTGACCACCACCGCCGAATGGATCGCCGGCTCCCGGCCCAGGACCCTGCCCGCCGCCGTCGCGCCCGTGCTCGCCGGCACCGGAGTCGCCGCGTACGTCGACGAGCCGGTCTGGTGGAAGGCCGCCCTCGCCCTGGTCGTCTCGCTCGCACTGCAGGTCGCGGTGAACTACGCCAACGACTACTCCGACGGGATCCGCGGCACCGACGAGGACCGGGTCGGGCCGATGCGACTGGTCGGTTCCGGGGCGGCAACGGCCAAGGCGGTGAAGCTGGCTGCCTTCGCCGCGTTCGGCGTGGCCGGAGTGGCCGGGCTGGTCCTCGCGCTCACCACGAGCTGGTGGTTGGTCGCGATCGGGGCGGTCTGCATCCTCGCGGCCTGGTTCTACACCGGCGGCAAGAACCCCTACGGCTACCTCGGCCTGGGCGAGGTGATGGTCTTCGTCTTCTTCGGCCTGGTTGCGGTGATCGGCACGGCCTACGTCCAGACCGAGACCTTCGAGATCCCCGCGCTCTACGCCGGCATCGCGATCGGCGCACTGGCCTGCGCGATCCTGGTCACCAACAACCTGCGCGACATCCCGACCGACCGAGAGGTCGGCAAGCGCACCCTGGCCGTCAAGCTCGGCGACGAGCGGACCCGCGCGTTCTTCGCCCTGCTGATCGCGGCCGCGGCGATCGCGGTCCTCGGAGTCGCGCTGGAGACGACCTGGTGGGCCCTGCTCGCGCTGGTGTACGTCGTACCCGCGGCGCAGGCGGTGCGCATCGTCGTAGGCGCGCGTGCCGCCGGTCCCGGTCTGATCCCGGTGCTCTCGAAGACCGGTGTGAGTGAACTCCTGTTGGGACTCGGGCTCTTCGTGGGCCTCCTGCTGGGATAGTCGGTCCACACGTTGTTCGCATGATCCAGTCAAGGAGAGTCACATGCCGTTGGCATTCTTCAACCGCGAGGGCGAGGACTTCGTCCCCCGCGACCTGGCCAAGAGCCTGTGGAGCGACAAGCAGATGCACGGCGTTGCCGTGTCCGGCCTGCTCGCCTGGGGTGCCGAGCGGCTCCAGCACGAGCTCGGACGCGAGGGCCTGGTGCCGGCGAAGTTCTCCGTCGACATGTTCCGCCCCGCCGCGATGGCGCTCACCTCGGTCGAGGCCACTGTCGTGCGCAACGGTGGACGAATCCTGCTGATCGACGTCGTGCTGGTCCAGGCGGGCGAGACGGTCGCCCGGGGCGCGGCCACCTTCCTCCAGCCCGGGGGCGTCAGCCACGGTCAAGCCTGGAGCCCAACCGAGCACCCGACCCCGCCGTCGATCGAGATGGCGCCGGTGGCCGAGGAGCCGCACGTGCCGTTCTTCCACAGTGATGCGGGCTGGTCCCAGGACTTCACAGCGCACCAGAACGCGAGCCGCAAGAGCACCTGGCAGACCGGCGTACCCATCATCGATGGTGAGCCGAACAGTCGCTTCACCTCCGTTGCCAGCGTCGCCGACGCGACCAGCATGGTCTGCAACTGGGGCACCAAGGGCGTGGAGTTCATCAACTCCGACATCACGCTCTACCTGTCCCGCCTGCCCGAGAACGTGCAGGTCGGCCTGGCCGCCCAGGACCGGATCGAGCACGACGGCCTGGTCGTGGGCTCGACGATCGTCTTCGACCGCACCGGACCGATCGGCACCACTGTGCTCACCGGTCTGGCGAACGCCAAGCGGACGGTGGACTTCGAGTCGATCGGCTATCTCGACAGCGGCGAGCGCGAGTCCTCCCCCGGCGTCTGAGCACGGCGGGTCAGCAGACGCGGCGCCCGAGTTGCAGGGCCGTGGGAGAGTTGCCGCATGTGGTTCTTCATCCTGCTCGCCGTGATCGCCGCCGGCTTCGTCGCCTACAAGATGCGCGTCCCGCTCCTGGCCAAGATCCTCGGTCAGCCGCAGTCCCGGATCGAGCGTCGGCTCAACGGCCCCAAGTAGTCCTCAGAGCGCGGGCTCGCGCCACTCGCCTGTGGCCGCGAACTCCTCCAGGGTGCGGGTGTACGACGTGATGTCGATGCCCTGGCTCTCCAGCCAGGCGTCGTCGTAGTAGGTGTGCGCATAGCGCTCGCCGCCGTCACACAGCAGTGTCACCACAGATCCGGTCTCGCCGTGCGCGCGCATGTCGGCGACCTGGTGCAGGGCGCCCCACAGCGCGGTGCCCGTCGATCCGCCGACCGTGCGACCGGTCAGCTGGGTGCACCAGCGCGCGGCCGCGATCGAGGCGGCATCGGGAACCGCCATCATCGAGTCGACGACACCGGGCAGGAACGACGGTTCCACCCGCGGCCGGCCGATCCCCTCGATCCGTGAGCCACCGCCGACCACCGAGTCGTCACCCGCGACGAAGGCGGGGAAGAACGCGGAGTTCTCCGGGTCCACGACGCACACCTGGGTCTCCAGGCGCCGATAACGGACATAGCGACCGATCGTGGCCGACGTACCGCCGGTGCCGGCGCCGACGACCACCCATGCCGGCACCGGGTGCCGTTCGAGAGCCATCTGCTCGAAGATCGACTCGGCGATGTTGTTGTTGCCGCGCCAGTCGGTGGCTCGTTCGGCATAGGTGAACTGATCCATGTAGTGCCCGCCGGTCTCGGCGGCCAGTCGACGGGACTCGGCATAGATCGCCGACGGGTCCTCGACCAAGTGGCAACGGCCACCCTGGAACTCGATCAGCGAGATCTTCTCCGGGGAGGTCGAGCGCGGCATCACCGCGACGAACGGCAGGCCGAGCAGTCGCGCGAAGTAGGCCTCCGAGACCGCCGTCGAGCCTGAGGACGCCTCGATGATCGTGCTGTCGGAGTGGATCCAGCCGTTGCACAGGGCATAGAGGAACAGCGAGCGGGCCAGCCGGTGCTTCAGCGAGCCGGTGGGGTGGACCGACTCGTCCTTGAGATAGAGGTCGATGCCCCAGTCGGAGGGCAGCGGAAAGACGTGGAGGTGGGTGTCGGCCGAGCGATTCGCGTCGGCCTCGACCTTGCGGATCGCCTCGTTGAGCCAGCTGCGGTCGTGCGCGTCCGGCCGTGCGCCGACGGTGCAACAGCCCTCACGGTGCGACGGCCGCTGACTCATGCGTCTTTGTCTGCGTCTTCTACGTCTTCGGCGGCCCGCTTCTCCTCGAAGCGTCGGGCAGCGGCCGATGCGCGGTCCTCGACCTTCTGGGCGAAGCGTCGGCGGTAGGGGTCGAGCAGGAAGTAGGAGGCGATCCCGGAGACGGCGAAGGCGATGATCACCGCCCAGACGATCTGGACCGAGCCGTCCTCGGACAGCGAGCTCCAGATGCCGATGGTGATGCCGAAGGCGCCGGCGAGCAGCAGCAGGCGCAACAGGGTGTAGACAGCGAATTCCTTCACCGGATCAACTCTACCCACGCGCCGGTGCCGGCCCACCCAGGGGAGGACTACCCTTGCACCGTGGGCAAGCTCATCCTCCTCCTCGTGGTCATCGCAGTCGTCATCTATGTGGTGGTGCGACTCATCGAGACCAAGGGCGCGCTGTTCCGCCGAGGCGGTGGGGGCGGCTCGAATGCCGTACGCCGTCCGCAGCCCCCGCGGCGTCCGACGGGCCCGCTCGGTCCCGACGACGACCCGGAGTTCCTGCGTGACCTCAACCGGCGCTCACGGCGCAAGGACCAGGGCGGTTCCGCGCCGGACCAGTGACCGGCGCCTGACTTGACCGGCGCCTGTTCCCGAGAGCCCCATCACTTTCATCAAGCAACTTGATCAAGTTGCTGTAGTGTCTCGGGAATGGCCGACCCCACCCCGCGACTCCTCCTCGAGGCCTTGCGCCCGCTGCAGCGCGAGCTGAACGCCCGCCGCACGCTCTCCATCGGGAAGCTCGGCATCCTGCGCCACCTCAGCGTCGACGGCCCCGCGACCACCGGCCAGCTCGCCACCCGGATCCGGGTCAGCCCCCAGGGCATCTCGCTGGCCACCCGCGAGCTCGAGGAGCTCGGCCTGATCGAACGCACCCAGGACGAGGCCGATCGTCGCAAGGTCTGGTTCCGGATCACCGAGCAGGGCCGCGAGCGCCACGACCAGGAGAGCTTTGCCGGACAGGACTGGCTCGAGCAGGCAATCAGGGACAGATTGACCCCGACCGAGGCCACCGCGCTCACTGCCGCGATCCCGGCACTGCTGCGCCTCACCGGGGACACCGATGTCTGAGCCACGCACCGACAGGCACCTGGTCCCGGCGCTCGTCTACGGCGCACTGAGCACCGCCATCGTCAGCTCGCTCGGCATGCTGCTTGTTCCCTCGATCGCCGAGGGTCTCGACGTCACCGTCTCCACCGCCCAGTGGACGTTGACGATCAACCTCCTCGTCGGCGCGATCGCGACCCCGGTGATGGGGCGGATCAGCGACGGCCCGCACAAGAAACGCCTGCTGCTGGTCTCGCTGTTCCTGATCCTGCTCGGCTCCGTGCTGGCCGCGATCGCGACAAACTTCGCGCTCTTCCTGGTCGGCCGGGCACTCCAGGGCCTCACCTACGGCATCGTCTCGGTGACCATCGCGATGGCCAGACGGTACGTCGAGCCCGCGCGCGTCCAGTCCTCGATCTCGACGTTGTCGGTCACCGTCGCCTCCGGCATCGGCATCGGCTACCCGCTGACCGGCGTGATCGCGGGCGAGACGAACTTCCGGATGGCGTTCTGGTTCGCGGCACTGTTCGTGCTCTCGGCGATCCTGGTCGTGGTCCGCTTCGTGCCTGTCGGCCCCGATGAACGCGCACCGCGACACGCCCTGGACTTCCCCGGCGCCACCCTGCTCGGTCTCGGCCTCGGCGCACTGCTCCTGGGCATCAGCGAGGGCGAGAACTGGGGCTGGACCTCGATCGAGACCCTGGCCACCCTCACCCTGGCCGTGGTACTGCTCGTGTTCTGGGTCAGGGTCGAGCTCCGGGCGCCTCACCCGCTGATCAACCTGCGAGTGCTACGCGCCGGTGACGTGGTGCTGGCCAACGGCACCGCGATCGGGCTCGGGATGGCGATGTACATCGGCCTCTCCGTGGGCAGTCTGGTCGCTCAGTCCCCCGAGGACACCGGCTACGGCCTCGGTCTGCCGGTCCTGTGGGCCGGGTTCGTGATGTTCCCGCTCTCGGTCGGCAGCCTCACCGCGAACCGGCTGGTCCGTCGCATCGCGCACCGCATCCAGCTGGCCACCCTGCTGCCGGTCGGCGCCGGGCTGATGACGGTGGCGTCGTTCCTGCTCTGGTTCGCCCACGAGCAGCTGTGGGAGGTGCTGCTCGGGATGCTGCTCTTCGGCCTCGGCATGGGCGCTGCCTATGCCGCGATGCCGGCCCTGATCGAGCGCAACGTCGCCGTCGAGGAGCTGGGCAGCTCGGTCAGCTTCAACCAGGTCCTGCGCACCGTCGGCAGCTCGTTCGGGACTGCGGTCACCGGCGCGCTCCTGGCCGCCAACATGGCGCCCGACGGGCACTCCACCGAGGCAGGCATCGACAACAGCTTCGCACTCGGCGCGCTCCTGTGCACGGCAGTGCTGGTGGCACTGCTGGCGAACTGGGTCCGCAGCTCAGCGGAGAAGCGGGCCCTGCACCGGGCCCGCAGAATCGGCTGACAGCGACTCCCCTGCGACCGCAGGACCGTGCACTGCCTGCTCCGGGGCGGCGTACGAGTGCTGCGAGCTGCCACCGAAGAAGTAGTTGATCCCGATGAAGTTGAACATCAGGGTGCCCAGGCCGACCAGGGCCACGATCGAGGCGTTGCGGCCCTTCCATCCGGCGGTCGCGCGGGCGTGCAGGTAGGCGGCGTAGACGACCCAGGTGATGAACGCCCAGACCTCCTTGGGGTCCCAGCCCCAATAGCGCGACCAGGCCTGGTGGGCCCAGATCGGTCCGGAGATGAGGACCGCGAACGTCCACACCGGGAACGCGAACGCGTGCAGGCGGTAGGCCAGCCGGTCGAGACTGTCGCTGGACGGGATCCGCGCGACGATTCCGCGCTGCGGGGCCGCGGTGGAGCCGGCGTCCGCGTCGGAACCAGCGCCGCCGGTGCCGACCAGCTCGCGGGCGGGTACGGCGACCCGCGCGGCGTCACGTGCCTCCGCGCGCGCCTTGACCAGGAAGAGGATCGAGACCAGACCACCGAGCGAGAAGACGCCGGTGGCGAGGACGGCGGAGACGACGTGGATGACCAGCCACGGGGAGCTGTTCAGCGACTCGGTCAACGGCGCGACCGGCTCGTGCAGCCAGAGCACGTCCATCATCAGGATCACGAAGACGAAGCCCACCAGCCACGGCGACATCCAGGACAGTGAATATTTCCGGTAGAGCAGGAGATAGGCCAGGGCCGCGACGAAGGTGGCGGAGAGGGTGAACTCATACATGTTTCCCCACGGCACCCGGTTCGGGTCCGCGGCCATGCCGCGGGCGACCAGGCCGACACCGTGTGCGGCGACGGCGAGCACCGTGAGCAGCACCCCGAAGCGACCGAAGGTGGCCACCTGGCCGGTCGACGGCGTCTGGTCGGCGGGCAGCTTGCGCAACCCCGCCCACTGCGCCGAGTGCGCCAGCAGCGCCAGGAAGTAGACGATGCCGCACACCGTCACGGCCTGGTTGCTCCACGACTCCCACTGGATGTCGGTCACGTCCGGTCCTCCTCGTCCTCGAGCCCACTGGTGGCGGGCTCAGCACTGCCGCGCAGGGCGGCAACAATCTCCACGATCTCATCCCCGGTCTCGCCGGCGCTGGAGCGGTCCAGGACGGCAACCTCGACGATGCCTTGCTCGGCGCCGTCGATCTCCTCGCGGCGCACCCGCACCCAGACCCGTCGGGGCCGGATGAACAGCGAACCGAGCAGGCCGATCAGGGCGAGGATGACTCCGCCCAGCGCGATCAGCTTGCCGGGGGTCTTGCTGATCTGCACCCGCACCCAGGGCTCGACGCCCTCGAAGGTGACCGAGCCGGCGCCGTCGGGCAGGTCCACGGTCTCGCCGCGATAGAGGTCGACCCGGAACATCGAGCCGTCGTCCTTGGTCAGCTGGGTCATCCGCGACTTGTCGAGCACATAGACCGACTGCGACTCGCCCGCACCCAGACCGAGGTCACCGGTGTAGGCCAGCATCGACAGCCGCGGGTTGCGGTCGTCGCCGAAGATCGAGGCCGGGTTGCCCTCGATCAGCGCGAAGGTCGGATAGAAGTAGCCCTCGAGCCCGATCCCCTCGGGTTCTGCGTTGGGGGCCTTGACCACGCCGAAGGAGCGGAACGTCGCCTGCTCCTCGGGGAGGAAGATCACCGGCCCCTTGTAGGTCACGTTGCCCTCGCCGTCGCGGACGGTGATCGAGGGGGCATAGCCATGGCCGATCAGGAAGATGTCGGTGCCACCGATGGAGAGCGGGTGGTTGACCCGGAGGTCATAGGACTTCTCCTCGCCGCCCGGCTCCTCGGTATAGTCCAGGTGCGCGACGAAGTGTTGCGCCATGCCCTTGCGGGGTCCGGACATCAACCACTCGATGTCGAAGTCCTTGAGCGTGAACGAGAACGGCTCCATGTCCTCGACACCCATCAGGGCCCCGGGGACGAAGTCGTCGTACTGCGAGAGGTTGTTGGAGAAGCCGCTCCCGTTCACCACGATCACGCCGCCCTTGTAGCCGAGCAGCGAGCCCATCGCGAAACCGGCAAGCACGATCAGGATGGAGAGGTGGAAGAGCAGGTTTCCGGCCTCGCGCAGGTAGCCGCGTTCGGCCGAGATCGCGCCGTCGCGCTCGATCACCCGATAGTGCCGCTTGCGCAGCACCCGCTTCGCCTCGGCCAGCACCTCGTCGGCCGGAGCGGTCGTGGAGTACGACGTGCTGTTCGGCATCCGGAGCAGGTTGCTGGGGGCCTTGGGGGGCGCGGCCCGCATCGCCTTCCAGTAGACCTTGCAGCGCGGCAGGATGCAGCCGACCAGGGAGATCGCCAACAGGATGTAGATCGCGGCGAACCAGACCGACTCGAAGACCGAGAACAGCCCGAGCCACTCATAGATCGGGGTCAGCTTGGGGTGCTCGTCCTGCCACTTGCCGACCGCGAAGGCGTCGACGTTCTCCTGGGGGATCACCGAGCCCGGGATCGCCGCCAGGGCAAGCATCAGCAACAGCACCAGGGCGGTGCGCATCGAGCAGAGCTGGCGCCAGGTCCAGCGCGCCAGCTCGCGGAAGTTCAGTTCGGGGGCAGCCATCACACACTCACTTCATAACCGCTGATCAGGTGGACCTGGATCCAGTTCACGGCCCAGTCCCACCAGCCGGTGACCAGGAGCAGACCGATCACGACGAGCATCAACCCGCCGAGCCGGGTGACCCAGGCCTGGTGCCGGCGTACGAACGCGAACGCGCCGAGCGCGCGGCGATAGGCCAGGCCGGCCAGGATGAACGGGATGCCCAGGCCCAGGGCATAGACGCCGGCCAGCACCGCACTGCGCGCGACGGTGGCCTCGTTGATGCCGAGAGTCAGGATCGCGCCGAGGGTGGGGCCGATGCACGGCGTCCAGCCCAGGCCGAACAGGAAGCCGAGGAACGGGGCGGCGCCGAGCCCGACGGCCGGCACCTTGTGCACCCGGATGTCGCGCTGCATGAACGGCAGCAGTCCCGCGAAGGCCAGGCCGAGCACGATCACCAGCGCGCCCATCACGATCGTGATCGTGCGGCGGTGCTCCACCAGCGCCGAGCCGAACGCCCCGGACAGGGCGCCCAGCGCCACGAAGACGGAGGCGAAGCCGAGCACGAAGAGCACGGAGCCCGCCAGCATCCGGCCGCGGTGCGCGTCCTCGAGGTCGGCGCCGGAGAGTCCGGTGGCATAGGAGAGGTAGCCGGGCAGCAGCGGGATCACGCACGGCGAGAAGAACGAGACGAGACCGGCCAGGAGCGCGACGGGCAGCGCGATGGCGAGCGAGCCGGACATTGCCGACTCCCGGAAGAAGTCACCCATCCTCTGCGGCGACCTGTTCGATCAAGGAGGACAGCGTCAGTGCGCTCGGGATGACACCGAGGATCACTGCCGCGACGCGGCCCTTGCGGTCCAGGACGACGGTGCTGGGGGTGGCATAGACGGGCACCTTGCCGTTGAAGGCGAGCCAACTCCTACCGGTCTGGCCATCGTGGAAAGAAGGGAAGGGGACGTCGAACTCACGCTCGTAGCTCTGACCCGTCTCCGGAGAATCCCGGGTGTTGATCCCCAGGAAGACCGCCTCGTCCGGGTCGAGGCCCTTGGCCACCTCGACGATCTCGCGTGCCTCGGCATGGCACTCCGAGCACCAGTCGCCCCAGAAGTTGATCGCCACGACCTTGCCGCGGTGGTCGGCCAGCGAGAGCGGCTGACCCTTGAGGTCCTTGCCGTCGAGCTCGACCGGCTTGCCGCGGTCCTCGGCGCGGACCTCGGTGATCGCGCCGTTGCCGGTGACGTAGCCCTTGTCCGAGGTGCCCTCCAGCGACGAGCACCCGCTCAGGGCGAGCAGGCAGGCGGCAGCAACCGCCGCGGTTGTACGGCGGAGCAGCAGGGCGGCCGGGTGGTTCAGGGTCGCTTCTCCTCTGGCGCGTCGCCCGCCGAGAACGGAGCGGCCTTGTCCTTGACCGGGATCAGGTGGCCGGCCGGCTCGGAATAGGACAGCGAGGTGAGCCGGTCGCCGTCATAGGTGAGCGAGGTCAGCGAGCACAGGGTGCACTGGCGCTTGCGCGGATCATGCAGGAACGAGCGCTTCTCCACGTGCAGCCGGGTGACCCAGATCGGCAGCTGGTGCGAGACGATCACGGCCTCGTGCCCGCGGGCCTCGTCACGCGCGTCCTCGACGGCGGCCATCATCCGGGCCGCCACCTCCTTGAACGGCTCGCCCCAGGAGGGACGGAACGGGTTCCACAGGTGGCGCCAGGTGCGCGGGTCCTTGAGCGCGTTGTCGCCGCCGGCGAAGCGCTTGCCCTGGAACAGGTTGCCGGACTCGATCACCCGGTCGTCGGTGGTGATCGCCAGGTCGCGCGCGTCGGCCAGGGGTCGTGCGGTCTCCTGGGCGCGCTCCAGCGGCGAGACGCGCAGGTGCGTGATGTCGCGGTCCTTGATCGCGTCCGCGACGACCTGCGCCATCTGCTCGCCCAGGTCGGAGAGGTGATAGCCGTCCATCCGGCCATAGAGCACACCCTGGGGGTTGTGCACCTCGCCGTGGCGGAGCAGGTGGACCGTGGTCTTTTCGGACATCAGTTCTCCCGAGATTGGTCGAAGGCCGCGGCCGCAGCCCGTGCTGCGGCCGGGAGTGCGTCCAGAACGGTCTGGATCGCCCGGTCGTCGTGCGCACCGGAGAGGAACCAGGTCTCGTAGGCCGACGGCGGCAGATAGACGCCGGCGTCGAGCATCGAGTGGAAGAAGGCGGTGTAGGCGGGCAGCGACTGGGCGTTGGCGTCGTCGAAGTTGCGCACCTCGCCGTCACGGAAGAAGACCGAGAACATCGTCCCCGTGGCCTGGATCCGGTGAGGCAGCCCGGCGGCGGTGAAGGTCTCCGTCACGGCTGCCTTGATCGTCTCGCCCGCGGCGGTGATGTGGTCATAGACCTCATCGGTGGCCAGGCGCAGCGTGGCCAGTCCAGCGGTGGTGGCGATCGGGTTCCCGCTCAACGTGCCGGCCTGGTAGACCGGCCCCTCGGGAGACAGGCGCGACATCACGTCGGCACGGCCGCCGAACGCAGCTGCCGGGAAGCCGCCGCCCATCACCTTGCCGAAGGTGATCAGGTCGGGGCGCCAGCCCTCGTGTGCGCCGTCGAGGCCCCACTGGCCCTGCCTGCTGGCGCGGAACCCGGTCATCACCTCGTCGGAGATGAACAGGGCGCCGTGCTCGCGGCAGGTGTCGGCGAGCAGCTTGTTGAAGCCGGGCAGGGGTGGGACCACGCCCATGTTTCCCGGCGCGGCCTCGGTGATCAGTGCCGCAATCTTGTGCCCGTGCTCGGCGAAGACCGCTGCCAGGGCCTGGGGGTCGTTGTAGGGGATCACCAGCGTCTCGGCGACGAACGCCTCCGGTACGCCGGGGGTGCTGGTCACCGCGTGGGTGGCCAGGCCGGAGCCGGCCTGGGCCAGCAGGGAGTCGACGTGGCCGTGGTAGCAGCCGGCGAACTTCACGATCGTGTCGCGACCGGTGAATCCGCGGGCCAGCCGGATCGCCGACATGGTGGCCTCGGTCCCCGACGACACGAAGCGGACCTTCTCGATCGGCGTGCGCGTGACGATCTCCTCGGCCAGCTCGACCTCGGGAACCGTCGGGGTGCCATAGGAGGTGCCGCGTGAGACTGCCTCGGTCACCGCCTCCTGCACCTGCGGGTGGGCGTGGCCGAGCAGCATCGGTCCCCACGAGCAGATCAGGTCGACGTAGTCGTTGCCGTCGACGTCGGTGAGCCAGGCGCCACGGGCCGAGCGGATGAACCGCGGGGTCCCGCCGACGGCGTTGAAGGCCCGGACGGGTGAGTTCACTCCCCCCGGAGTCACTCGTTGCGCTCGGGCGAAGAGGTCGGCCGAGCCGGTGGGCGAGACAGGTCCTGCGGAAGTCACCGGGTCATTGTCGCCGACCGGGACAAGCCGCGCACATCGGCGTGCCTCCCGGCGTACTGCCCGCGTGCCGCACGACGTACCCCTGGTGGCCCGGGCGCGCTCGGCGTCGTACCGAAATTTCCTGTCCGAATCGCGTCATGCCCTCCTGAGTGGACCGTTTAATCACCGAGAGCGCAGGGAACAGGCTTCTCAGCAAACGAGATGGGCATCACAGAAATAGTGTGGCGCGTAACTCATCATGAGACACTTCGTTTATTGAGTGCCTGGGCTTGAGGGAGCGGCAGGTTCGCAGAACGACATCCATATGGGGAGATTCACTCAATGAAGACCACACGCTTGTCACGGTTCCAGAAGGGCGCGGCGCTCGTGCCGCTCGGCGTCCTTTCTGCTGCGTGCACTGTGAGCCTGCTTGGCGTCGGCGCCGTCGGCCCCACTCTTGCCTCCGCGTCCGACCAGTCCCGCCTGCCTGACGGCACCTCGGTGCCGAGCCAGGCCATCGAGGACCCGGCCAGCTTCTCGGCCCCGGGCTCGATCGGTCTCGGCGTCCCGCAGGGCTCGGGCGAGCGGATCGTCCAGGCAGCCTCGACCAACGGGATCCCGTCGGCCGCGCTCGCCGCCTACCAGCGCGCAGCGACCGTCATCAACTCCGCCGACGCCAACTGCAACGTCCCGTGGCAGCTGCTCGGCGCCATCGGCCGCGTCGAGTCCGACCACGGTCGCTACGGCGGCAACAGCCTCGGCAAGGACGGCGTCTCGCGTCCCGGCATCTACGGCATCGCCCTGGACGGCACCAACAAGACCCAGAAGATCACCGACACCGACGCCGGCCAGTACGACCGCGACGCGAAGTTCGACCGCGCCGTCGGCCCGCTGCAGTTCATCCCCTCGACCTGGTCGGTCGTGGGCGTGGACGCCGACAGCGACGGCAAGCGCAACCCGCAGGACATCGACGACGCCGCCCTGGCGGCCGCCGTCTACCTCTGCTCAGGCAACGACGACCTGTCGACCGACAGCGGCCAGCGCGAGGCGGTCTACCGCTACAACCACTCGAACGAGTACGTCGACCTGGTGCTCAGCATCATGAAGGCCTACCAGCAGGGTGATTTCACCTCGGTCCCGAACAACACCACGTCGGCCTCCTACATCCCGCCGACCTACAACTTCACCCGCCCGACCAACGGCGCGCTGATCGGCGCCCCGGGCAAGGTCAAGCCTCCCAAGAACGGCAGCTCCAAGCCGGGCAAGGGCAACAGCTCCACCCCGGGTTCGAGTGACCCCGGCACCACCGACCCGGGCACCTCGGGTCCGGGCACCTCCGACCCGGGCACGCCCAGCGTCCCCGGCGGCGACCCGGTCAAGAAGGTCGAGGAGACCATCAAGAAGGTCACCGAGCCGGTCCAGGAGGTCATCGACCCGGTGGTCGAAGGCGTCATCAAGCCGGTCGACAACCTGATCTCGACCGCGCTGGCCCGCACCCTGTGCGTGGTCGCGATCCCGGGCACCCCGACCTACAGCAAGTGCGTGAGCATGCTCGTCGGCCAGGAGCACACCGACGGCATCATCACCCAGGTGCTGCGATCCCTCGGGCTCGCTCGCTGATCCAGTCATTCAGAGGGGCCCGGACTCCACACGGAGTCCGGGCCCTTCTGCGTATCCGGATACCGGCGGCACAAACAAAGTCACCGCATTCCCGCGGACAAAGTCACCGGGTACCGGGTGACTCTGGTGCTTCCCGGGCGAGATCTTGCCCGGGAAGCACCAGAGTTGCCCGGGAAGTCAGGCCAACTGAGCGCTGATCAGGCGCGCAGCAGGCGAGCGGCTTCGGCTGCCCAATAGGTCAACACCACGTCGGCGCCAGCGCGCCTGATCGAGGTGAGCGTCTCCAGGATCGCCGCCTCACGGTCGATCCAGCCGTTGGCGGCGGCGGCCTCGACCATCGAGTACTCCCCCGAGATGTTGTAGGCAGCGACCGGCACGTCGACGGCGTCGCGGACCCGGCGTACGACGTCGAGGAAGCCCATCGCGGGCTTCACCATCACCATGTCGGCGCCTTGGGCGATGTCCAGCAGGGCTTCGCGCACGCCTTCGACTCCGTTGCCGGGGTCCTGCTGATAGGTGCGCCGGTCACCCTCGAGCGAGGAGTCCACGGCCTCACGGAAGGGACCGTAGAAGGCGGAGGCATATTTCGCCGAGTAGGCCAGGATCGAGACGTCGTCGTGCTCCGCAGCATCGAGCGCCTCACGGATCACGGCCACCTGGCCGTCCATCATCCCGCTCGGTCCGACCATGTGTACGCCGGCTGCCGCATGTGCGCGGGCCATCTCGGCGTACGCCTCGAGCGTCGCGTCGTTGTCCACCCGGCCGCGCGCGTCCAGGACGCCGCAGTGACCGTGGTCGGTGAACTCGTCGAGGCACAGATCGCTCATCACCGTGATCGAGTCGCCGACCTCGGCGACCACGTCGCGGATCGCCACGTTGAGGATGCCGGACGGGTCGAGCGCACCGGAGCCCGTGGCGTCCTTGCGCTCGGGGACGCCGAAGAGCATCACGCCGCCCAGGCCCAGCTCAGCAGCCTCGACGGCGGCCGCGACCAGGGAGTCACGACTGTGCTGTACGACGCCGGGCATCGAGGCGATCGGAACCGGCTCGGTGATGCCCTCACGCACGAACATCGGCAGGACCAGCTGTCGCGGCTGGACCGCGGTCTCGCTGACCATCGCACGGACGGCCGGGGTCGCCCGGAGGCGACGGGGACGGACTGTGGGGATCTGCATGTCTCCATCCTCGCCGACCCGTCGCGAATTCACAGCCTGCGGCACCCGCAGATGTGGTTCGCGACCGGTCGGTTCGTGGTGAACCTCAGCTGCTGGTAGCCCGGCGGCGTGCCGACGGCTTGCGGTCCGACGGCTTGGTCACCGGCTGCCCGGCCTCGATCAGCGAGGTACGGCGGGTGGCGCCGAAGTCGGCCAACGCGTCGACGAGCTCCTCGACCGCAGGCTTCGCCGCCATCACGTCGACCCGCAGGCCGTGCTCCTCGGCGGTCTTCGCCGTGGCCGGGCCGATCACCGCGATGATCGTCGAGGCGTGCGGCTTGCCAGCGATGCCGACCAGGTTGCGCACCGTGGAGGACGAGGTGAACACGACCGCGTCGAACTTGCCCGACTTGATCGCGTCGCGCGTCGGCGCCGGAGGCGGAGTGGCCCGCACCGTGCGATAGGCGGTGACGTCGTCGCACTCCCAGCCCAGGTCGATCAGGCCCGCCACCAGGTTCTCGGTGGCGATGTCTGCTCGGGGCAGGAAGACCCGGTTGATCGGGTCGAGTACGTCGTCATAGGGCGGCCAGTCCGCGAGCAGACCCGCAGCCGACTGCTCACCGGAGGGGACCAGGTCTGCGCGCAGACCCCAGGCCGCGATCGCGGCTGCGGTCTTGTCACCGACGGCAGCGATCTTGAGGCCGGAGAAGGCACGCGCGTCGAGGCCGTACTCCTCGAACTTCTCGCGGACCGCCTTGACCGCGTTGACCGAGGTGAAAGCGATCCACTCGTAGCGTCCCTCGACCAGGCCGCGCACGGCCTTGTCCATCTGCTGCGGGTTGCGCGGGGGCTCGACCGAGATGGTCGGCACCTCCTCGGGGACCGCGCCGAAGCTGCGCAGGCCCTGGGTCAGCGAACCGGCCTGCTCCTTGGTGCGCGGCACCAGGACGCGCCAGCCGAACAGCGGCTTGGTCTCGAACCAGGACAGCGTCTCGCGCAGGTTGACGACCTCACCGATCACGGTGATCGCCGGCGGCGCCATCTTCGCCGCGCGGGCGTCGGCAGCAATCCGTTCCAGCGTCGAGGTGACCGTGGTCTGGGTGGTGCTGGTCCCGGACTGGGTCATCGCCACCGGGGTGTTGGCGGCGCGGCCCTCGGTGATCAGCGACTTGGCGATCTCACCGATCGAGCCGACGGCGGAGAGGAGCACCAGCGTCCGGTTGTCGGCGTACCGGCTCCAGTCGACCTTGTCGCCACAGGTGACGACGGAGACCTCGCGGTTGTTCTTCGTGGTCAGCGGCACGCCGGCGTACGCCGCGACCGCGGTGGCCGAGGAGACGCCGGGCACGATCTCGAAGCCGATGCCGGCCTTGGTGCAGGCCTGCGCCTCCTCGGGACCCGAGGCATAGAAGAACGGGTCACCGTTCATCAGGCGTACGACGCGCAGCCCGCGCTTGGCCTGCTTCACGACGACCTTCGACCGGTTCGCGTGGGTCAGCGGCTGCCCGTCCTGGCCGAAGCCACCATCGACGAACTCGGGACCACCGACCTCCTCGAGGGTCTCGTTGCCGTCCTCGTCGGTGACGAGGCGGGGCTCGGGCAGGCCGAGCACCGCCCGGACGAGCTGCTCGTGCTCGGGAAGCTCGGTGATGACGACGTCGGCCTCACGCAGGAGGCTGGCCGCACGCACCGTCAACAGGTCGGGGTCGCCCGGCCCGCTACCGACGAAGGCCACCCAGCCCTTTGCCTGCGAGGGGATGGTCTCGGTCTTGATCTTGGATCCAGTCATGACTGCTGCCTTCTAGCTGGTGAGTCGATCAGTTCTGCCGCGCCCTCTTCGAGCATCCCGGCCGCCAACCGGTTGCCCACTTCTGCCGCTTCGGCGAGCGGGCCGCTCGCCGACCGGCGGATGTCCACCGACCCGTCAGGGGCCAGGGCGACCGCACGCAGCCACACCTCCGGCCCGTCGGCTTCCTCCACGATCTCCGCGAGCGCTCCGACCGGGGCCGAACAGCCCGCCTCGAGCGTCCGCAGGACGGCGCGCTCGGCCTCGACCGCAGCCCGGGTGAACGGGTCGTCCAGGTGCTCGCGCAACTGTGCTTCCAGGGTGGTGTCCTCGGCGCGGCACTCGATCGCCAGCGCGCCCTGGCCGGGAGCCGGGAGCATCTGGATCGGGTCGATGGTCTCGGTGACCACGTCGAGCCGGTTGATCCGGGACAGCCCTGCGCGGGCAAGGACGACGCCGTCGGCCGCGCCGGAGGTGACCTTGCCCAGGCGGGTGTCGATGTTGCCGCGCAGGCCGACGATCTCCAGGCCCAGGCCGAGCGCGTGCAGCTGCGAGGCTCGCCGGGGTGAGCCGGTGGCCACGACGCTGCCGACCGGGAGCTCGCCCAGCGTCAGGCCGTCGCGGGCGACGAGCACGTCGCGCGGGTCCTCCCGGGGCGGCACCGCGGCCAGGGCGATGCCCTCGGCCGCTCCGGTCGGGAGATCCTTGAGCGAGTGCACGGCGACGTCGACGCGGCCGTCGAGCAAGGCGTCGCGCAGGGCGCTGACGAAGACCCCGGTGCCGCCGAGCGTGTGCAGGGGGGCTCGGCTGATGTCGCCCTCGGTGGTGACGTCGACGAGCTCGACCTCGACGCCGAGGCGTTCGGCGATCAGGTCGGCGATCTGCCCGGACTGGGTCCGGGCCAGCAACGAGGCACGGGTGCCGATGCGAAGTGTCTGGGTCATGAGTGGCGCTCCGGGCTGGTGACGGCGTCGACGGCGTCCGGGTGCAGGGCGAAGAGCTCCGCCAGGGCAGTGGCATAGGAGACCGCACCGGTCTCGTTGGCCAGTTCCTTGACCCGGATCGTGGGCTGGTGCAGAAGCTTGTCGGCGACTCGGCGTACGGCCTGCTCCACCTCGGCACGCGAGGCCGGGTCGAGCTCCGGCAGCCGGGTCAGCAGGCGTTCGATCTCGGCGTCCACGACACCGGTGGCCATCGTGCGCAGGGCGACCACGGTCGGGGTGACGCTGGCCTGTCGCCGTGCGTTGACGAACGCCCGGATCTCCTCGGTCACGATCGACCGGACACCCTCGACCTCGCGCGCACCCTCGGTGTGGGAGAGCTCATCGGCGAGGCGGCGCAGGTCGATCACGGTGACGCCGGGCAGTGCGGCCACGCCCTCCTCGATGTCTCGCGGCAGGGCGAGGTCGAGGAACACGATCGGTTCGAGGTTTCCGGCCCGGGCTGCGGCGACCTGGTCGGTGGTGATCACCACGCCGGACGCGCCGGTGCACGAGATCACCACGTCCGCCTGCGCGAGTACGTCGTGCAGCTCGGTGAGCGCGAGCGCGCGGGCGGAGTATTCGCCGGCCAGACGGTCAGCGTTGCTGGCGGTGCGGTTGAGCACCGCGATGTCGGCAGCCCCCAGGCGCGAGACCGTGGCGGTCGCCAGACCGGCCATCGCACCGGCACCGACCACGGCGACCCGCTTGTCGGCCAGGGAGCCGATCTCGACGGTGGCCAGGTCGAGCGCCGCGGTGACCATCGAGGGCGCAGCCCGGTCGATGTCGGTCTCCGCGTGGGAGCGCTTGCCGACTCGCAGTGCCTGCTGGAACAGCGAGTTCAGTGCCGGACCGACGGTGCCGACCTCCTGGCCGTGACGCAGCGCCTCACGCGCCTGGCCGAGGATCTGGCCCTCCCCGACGACCATCGAGTCGAGTCCGGACACGACGTGGAACAGGTGCGAGACCGCGCCGTCGTCATAGTGCACGTAGAGGCTGGAGAGCAGGTTGTCGGCGAGCGAGAACTCGCTGCCGCGCTCGCACAGCAGCCGCGACAGCTCCTCGACACTGCCGTGGAAGCGGTCGACCTCGGCATAGATCTCGAGGCGGTTGCAGGTGGCCAGGACGGCGGCCTCGGTGACGTGCTCACAGGAGGTGACGTCGGCGATCAACTTGTCGACGCCGCTGGGCTCGAGCGAGAGCTGCTCGAGCACCTCGACGGGTGCGGTGCGGTGGGAGATGCCCACGACCAGGATGCTCACGAGGTCTCCTCGGACTTGCGCTGCTCGTGATAGGCGAGGATCTGCAGCTCGATGGACAGGTCGACCTTGCGGACGCCGACACTGTCGGGCACGGTCAGCACGGCGGGGGCGAAGTTGAGCACGCTGGTGATGCCGGCCGCGACCATCCGGTCCGCGACGTCCTGGGCGGCGTGCGCGGGAGTGGCGATCACGCCGATGGCGACGCCCTCCTCGGCGATGATCTTCTCGAGGTCGTCGAAGGGTCGCACTGCGAGGCCGGCAACTTCCTTGTCGGTGAGTTCCTCGGCGGCGTCGAGCAGTCCGACGATGCGGAAGCCGCGCGAGCGGAAGCCGGAGTAGTTGGCCAGGGCGTGGCCCAGGTTGCCGATGCCGACGATGACGACGGGCCAGTCGTGGGTCAGGCCGATCTCGCGGGCGATCTGGTAGTGCAGGTAGGCCACGTCGTAGCCGACCCCGCGCGTGCCGTAGGAGCCGAGGTAGGACAGGTCCTTGCGGAGCTTGGCGCTGTTCACCCCGGTCGCGGTCGCGAGTTCCTCGCTCGAGCACGTCTCGGTGCCCTGCTCGACGAGTCCGGTCAGGGCGCGCAGGTAGATCGGGAGACGGGCGACGCTCGCCTCGGGGATGTGGCGGACCGGAGATTCCTCGACGCCGTCTCGCGCGGCGTCGGCGTCGGCGATCGCAACCCCGTCAGGGCTGCTCGTCGCGGACGTCCGTGAGGTCAATGTTCTCGTCTCCAGTGGCCACAGGGCACTCCTCGAGACCCACTGGAATGTGGGTGCCGATCCCTGCAACGACGATCACTTTAGGAGTTTGTGAACGGAAGGACAAAACGAGTCGATCGGCGGACTACCACAGGTGAGATGACTCACCTCCACGGGGGTCCGGCAAGGTAGGGTCATTCGGCCAGTGCGGAGCGCAGCCTCTCCTCGCTCACCCGCCAGAAATCGTGCTGCTTGCCGTCGACCATGGTCACGGGTACGTCGTCGGTCCAGCGCTCGGCCAGCTCGGGGTCGGAGTCGATGTCGATCTCCACGAACGACTCGCCCAGGTCGCGGCAGACCCGGTCGATCACGAGCCTGGCCTCCTCGCACAGGTGGCACTCGGCGCGCGAGTAGAGCGTGACCCGCGCGGTCATCGGGTGGCCGAGCGGGTCGAGGGGGTGCTCGCGGCGTCCGCCGGGTCGTCGATCAGCGGCGCGGCAAGTCGCCGGGCGGCGGCGCGGAGTCGACCCTTCTGCACCTTGCCGGTGACCGTGTAGGGCAGCTCGGCGACCACGTTGACGGTGGTGGGCTGCTTGAACCGGGCCAGCTTCTCGGTGGCATGCGCACGCACCGCCTCCTCGACCTCGACCGGATCGCCGTCGGAGACGACGTACGCCACGACTGCCTCGCCGGTGGTCTCGTCGGGTACGCCGATCACGGCGGCCGCAGTGACGCCGGGGACCTCGCCCAAGACCTCCTCGACCTCGGAGGGATAGACGTTGAAGCCGGAGACGATGACCAGCTCCTTGCGCCGGTCCACCAACGACAGCGCACCCTCGGGCGAGAGGAAGCCGACGTCACCGGTGGCCCACCAGCCCTCTTCGTCCGGACCTCCCTGGCCGTCGGGCCAGTAGCCGCTGAACAGGTTGGCGCCACGGATCTCGATGTCTCCGGGGTCGGACCCCTCCGGAGCACGCCCGTCCTCGTCCTTGAGCCTGATCTCGATCCCGGGCAGCGCCACGCCGACCGAGCCGATGCCCGATTCGCTGCCGCACAGCGTGGAGGTGACCACGGGCGAGGCCTCGGTCAGGCCATAGCCCTGGTGCACCGCGACGCCGGAGAGCTTCTGGAACTCCTCGATCACCTCCGCGGCGAGCGGCGCCGAACCGGAGAGCACCAGGCGGACCGGACCCAGCCGCTCGGCCAGGTCCTCCATCCCCAGCCAGTGCGGAAAGACGGGAGGAGCCACCGGCACCACGCTGATCGCCTCGTCCTCGATCAGGTCGAGGGTGCCGCTGGGATGGAACCCGGGCGCCAGGACCAGCCGGGTCTGCATCCGAAGGCTGGCGCCGAGCACCGCGTTCAGCCCATAGACGTGGAAGAGCGGGAGCACCCCGAGCAGGACGTCGTCGACCGCGATCATCGCCGGCTCGACCGAGGCGATCTGCTCGATGTTGGCGAGCAGCGCCCGGTGGGTGAGCATCACTCCGCGCGGGCGTCCCGACGTACCGCTGGTGTAGAGCAGCACGGCCAGCGACTCAGGGTCGTTGACCGGCAGCAGCTGTCGGCTGCGGTGCTCGGCGGCGGCCGAGAGCAGGTGGTCATAGCTGCGTTCGGTGGGCTGCAGGGTGCAGCCGACCGCGATCACCCTAGCGGTGGGTACGCCGTCCAGCAGGGCCGGGTCGATCCCCTCGAAGCCGCCGCTGCGTGCGGTCTCGAGCAGGCCGACCGCCTCGCGGACCGGGCCGATCGTGTCGGGGTCGGCCACGATCACCCGCGCACTGCAGTCGGCCATCATCCGGGCGATCTCGTTCGGCGTCGAGCGCGGGTTGACCGGAACGGCGACCAGTTGTGCCCGCAGGGCACCGAGATAGCTGGTGATGAACTCGAGGCGGTTGCCCAGCGACAGCACGACGCGATAACCCGCGACCACTCCCTCGGCGGTGAGGCCGGCTGCGACCCGGTCCACCTCCTCGTCGAGCTCACGCCAGGTGACCCTCCGACCGCTGGCGGAGTCCACGATCGCGGTGTCGTCGGGCCGGTCCGTGGCTGCGTCGGTGAGGAGTTCGGCAACCGAGTTCGTCATGAGCCGATACTTCCACAACCCCGGCCACTAGTCTGGGCTTCGTGACCCACAAGCGCCGCTCCCCGCGACTTGACCTCAAGCTCCGCTCGCAGCTTGCCGGCGAGGCAGCGGCAGCCAGCGCGGAGGTCGAGACGGCTCTCAACGTTCCGGGTGACCCCACCGCTGCGGCTTTCTTCGACGTCGACAACACGGTGATGCAGGGCGCCAGCATCTTCCATCTGGCCAAGGGCCTGTACCGGCGCAAGTTCTTCACCACCCGGGACATCCTCGGCGCCGCCTACAAGCAGGCCTACTTCAGGATCGCCGGCGTGGAGGACCCCGAGCACGTCGCGGAAGCGCGCAACTCCGCGCTGAGCTTCATCGCCGGCCACACGGTCACCGAGCTCGAGGAGTTCGGCGAGGAGATCTTCGACGAGTCGATGGCGCACAAGATCTGGCCGGGCACCCGTGCCCTGGCCCAGCTCCATCTCGACCAGGGCCAGCGAGTGTGGCTGGTCACCGCGGCACCCATCGAGATCGCCAACATCATAGCCCGTCGTCTGGGACTGACCGGTGCGATGGGCACGGTCGCCGAGCACGTGGACGGCGTCTACACCGGACAGCTGGTCGGCGACATGCTGCACGGGCCGGCGAAGGCCGAGGCGATCAAGGCGCTGGCCTCCCGGGAGAACCTCGACCTGAGCCGCTGCTCGGCGTACAGCGACTCCTCCAACGACCTGCCGATGCTGAGCCTGGTCGGCGACCCGGTGGCGATCAACCCCGACTCCAAGCTGCGCGCACATGCCCGGGCGCAGGGCTGGCGGATCCGGGACTACCGCACCGGCCGCAAGGCCGCCCGTGCCGGGCTGGTCGTCGGCGCGGCCGCGGGGGCCGTCAGTGGCGCGGCGGCCGCGGCAGCCGCCCTGCGCAGAAGCCGTTCCTGAGCCTCCGGCCTGACCACTACGTGGTCCCGTCGGTGTCCAGATCATGGCCCGTTCGCATCATCTTCGGCCCGAAGTGTTCCCAGACGCCCGATTCTTCCTTATTCTGGATAGCCGGACGGGGAGAGGTCCGAGTGGGAGAGAGAGTCATTTCAGAGAGCTGGGGAGCCGATCAGCTGACGCGCGGCCTTGAGGTCCTGCGTCAGGCTGTTGTCGACCTCTTGATCGCCGAGCCCGCCCTGGTCCCTGCGACCCCGGCGCCCCGAGGTGAATCCGCCCTTTCTGGTTTCGCACTCTCCGACTCCGTCCTGCACAGCGTCGCGGCCCACACCGGTCCCGGCAACGACGGCGCGAAGTCGTACGGCGATTCCGCCATGGCCGCGTCCTCGGAGGAGAACGAGGCCGACCGTGAGCGGCTCATCGCCCTGGTGGAGTTGGCGCGAGGCGGCGACAAGGACGCTTTCGGTGCCCTCTTCGACCACTATCACCCGGCGGTCTATCGGTTCCTGTTCTATCGGACCCGGTCGCAGACCCTGGCCGAGGACCTCGCCTCCGAGACCTTCTTCCGCGCCCTGCGCTCGATGAACAACTTCCGGTGGCAGGGCAAGGACTTCGGTGCCTGGCTGATGACCATCGCCCGCAACCTCACCACCGATCACTTCAAGGCCGGACGCACCCGCCTCGAGCTGACCACCGAGGACATGGGCCTCCACGACGACGCCACCGAGGGTCCGGAGACCGCGGTGATGGCGGCGCTGAACAACGAACACCTCCTGGCGGCGATGCAGCAGCTGCCCAAGGAGCAGCAGGAATGCCTGGTGATGCGCTTCCTCCAGGGGATGAGCATCGCCGAGACCGCCACCGTGCTGAACCGTTCGGACGGCGCCGTGAAGCAGCTCCAGCTGCGTGGTGTGCGCAACCTGGCCAAGCTGCTGCCCGAGGGGATGAGGGACTGATGAGGCCTGCGTCTCACTGCGTAACCTTCCTGCCCGCCATGTCGTTGCCCATGGTGATGGTTCCTGAGCACCCCGAAGGCAAGAAGGTCGCCCGATGATCTCGCTGACACCAGCGCAGCGACGCGCCGAGGAGTTCGCCGCCCTGGTCGAAGACCCGGACAGCGCAACGAGTGCCAGCACGCGCGATTCCGAGATGCTCGAGCTGGTCGGCGCCATGCGCAGCGTGCCGGCCCCCACTGCGCGTCCGGAGTTCGTCGCGTCCCTGCGCGAGCGCCTGATGATCGAGGCCGAGGTGGCTCTGAGTCCCGACTCCGCCGAGCGCAGGCTCACCATCATCAAGACCCACACGCCTCGCCGGCGCGACCGTCGCGTGGCGATCCTGGCCGGCACGATCGCTGCCATCGGTGCGACGTCCTCGGTCGCGATGGCCTCCCAGGCCGCGCTGCCCGGTGACACGCTCTACCCGATCAAGCGGGCCATCGAGGGCGCGCAGACGAGCCTCACGGTCAGTGACGCGGCCAAGGCCGAGACCTTGCTGAAGAACGCCAACGGTCGACTCTCCGAGGTGGAGGAGCTCGCAGCCCAGCTCGACATCGCGAACTCCACCGCCCTGCCCTCGACGCTCGGAGACTTCTCCGACCAGGCAGCAGAGGCCGCAGCGATCACCTTCGAGCGCTTCGAGAAGGACCGCGACAGTACGCCGATGGTCGAGCTGCGTCAGTTCAGCGCCGACGCGATGGAGCGCCTCGGCGGCCTCGAGTCGCTGTTGCCCTCCGAGGCGGTCGACGCTCTCAACTCCGCGGTCGAGACGTTGCTCTCGATCGACACACGCATCGCCACGCTCTGCCCGGACTGCGAGGGCTCGCTGATCGAGCTGCCCACTCGCTTGCTGCTCAGCCTGCGCGCGGCAGACGCCGGCCCCCAGGTGAGCGCCAGGGCGCTGGCCCCGACTCCGAGCCAGACCCCCGCCGGGGAGACTCCGGAGACACCCTCGGCCGATACACCGGTCCAGGAGGTCGGTGACGACGTGGTCGACATCGACGCACTCGAGAAGCTGCTCGCAGCGGCCAAGCCGACCACCGGCGACACCCCCTCGGTCCCGACCGAGGATGGCACCAAGTCGCCTGCCCGTGAGCGTGCCGAAAAGGCCGCGAAGGAGCTCCAGGACGCCCTCAACGAGGGCGGCGAGGCACTCCTCGGAGAAGAGGGTCTGCTCGGCCCCGTCGTGAGCCCGTTGCGACCCGTCCTCGACCCGCTCCTCAAGCCGCTGATCGGCAAGGGCGGCCTGCTCAACCCCTGACCCGCCCCCGCCGACCCGTCGTGAATTCACATTCCACGGCCGTCGAGCCGTCGTCAGTTCACGTTCCACGGCCGTCGAGCCGTCGTGAGTTCACGTTCTACTGCCATCGACCCGTCGTGAGTTGACGTTCTACGGTCGCCGAGCCGTCGTAAGTTCACGTTCCGCGGTCGTCAAACGGTGAATTCGCGACGGGTCGGCGGATGGGGTGGTCGTCGGGGCGGTCCTCAGACGGTGAATTCGCGACGGGTCGGCGAATGGGGCGTCAGTGGAAGACAGACGTGCGGTTCATCAACAGCCGATAGAGCGCCTGCTGGATGGTCTCGCGCACCTGGTCGGTGACGTTGAAGACCAGCATCGGGTCGTCGGCCGCGTTCGCGTCGTAGTCGTCGGTGCGGATCGGCTCGCCGAACTCGAGGATCCACTTCGACGGGAGGGGAACCAGGCCCAGGGGCCCGAGCAGCGGGAAGAACGGGGTGATCGGGATGTAGGGGATCCCGAGCAGCCGGGCGAGCGAGGGCACGTTGCCGACGAGGGGATAGATCTCCTCGGCGCCGACCACGGACAGCGGGATGATGGGTACGCCGGTCCGGATCGCGGCGCTGACGAAGCCCCCGCGACCGAATCGCTGCAGCTTGTAGCGCTCCGAATAGGGCTTGCCGATGCCCTTGAAGCCCTCGGGCCAGACACCGACGAGCTCGCCCTGGCGCAGCATCCGCTCCGCGTCGGCGTTGCAGGCCAAGGTGGCACCGCCCTTGCGGGCCAGACCGCCGACGATCGGGAGCTGGAAGACCAGGTCGGCGCCGAGGGGCCGCAGGTCGCGCTTCGCGTGCTTGTGGATGCTGAACATGGTCATCAGCCCATCCACCGGGATCGTGCCGGAGTGGTTGGAGACGATGAGCGCGCCGCCGTCGGCCGGGATGTTCTCGAGTCCACGGACCTCGATCCGGAACCACTTCTCGGCGATCGGGCGCAGGACGGCCATGAAGAAGCGTTCGGAGACCTCGGCGTCGAAGCCATATTCGTCGACCGAGTAGTCGCCGGTGACCCGGCGTCGCAGGAATGCCAGGAAGCCGGCGAGCTTCGGCTCCCAGTCGGTGCCGAACACCTCCCGGGCGGCCTGGTTGAGGGCCGCGAGCCAATCGCCCACGGGGATCCCCTCGCGCGCGGCTGCGGTGGTCGGGGGCGCATCGGGCCGGGGTGGCTGCTCGATGACCTGATCGACGCCCGCCGCCGCATCCTCGCGGAGCTCATCGGGACGGTTCGGACCCGCCTTGGCGGATGCCTTGCCTGCGAGGCTGCGCGCGGCTGAGGACGGTCGACTGCTTCCGCTGCCGCGCCCGGGACGTCCGCGCGTGCCGATCGGAATGATCTCTGCGTCACCCACCGGTCGTCCCCCTCGTGAGTTGGTGACCGATCCCCTCAAGGACCGGATTGGCGATCACCTGCGTCGGAGCCGTGACCCGCCTCGGCATCGAGGCAGCGAAATCGGCAAACGCCTGCTCGGTGGTGAAGCGCGGCTCGAAGCCGAGCTCGCTGCGCATCCGAACGGTGTCCACACCCCGACCGTAGGTGAGGAACGCAAGCTGCTCCGGCGAGAAGTCGGCCGCCCCGGCACGACGCAGTGCGGAGCCCAGGGCACCCACCGCGAACGGAGGCAGCGGTACGACGGCCCGGCCCAGCCGGCGCAGGGCCTGGGAAAGCATGATCACGCCGTCACCGGCAACGTTGAACGTCCCCGAGGCATCACCCAGGGTCGTATGGCGCAGCGCGGCGACCAGGTCATCGACGTGCAGGAACTGCAGCCGGGGATCGAAACCGAGCACTGTCGGGATCACCGGGAGCCTGAAGTATTGCGTCATCGGGCTCTGCACGTCCGGCCCGAGGATGTTCGCCGCGCGCAGCGTCGCCACCCGGACGTCGGGTCGACGGCGCGCGAAACCGCGCACATAGCTCTCCACCTCGAAGGCGTCGAGGCTGTAGCCCGTGCGCGGCGTGCGCTTGGGATCCATCTCCTCGGTGAACATCGCAGGATCGCGGCTGCTCGCGCCATAGACGGTGGTCGTTGACTTCACGACGAGGTGCTGCACGCTCTCGGCACGCTGGCAGGCTGCAAGCAGCTGCATCGTGCCGATGACGTTGAGTTCCTTCATCGTGGCGCGACCGCCCACCCCGCCCGGGGTGGCGATCACACTCATGTGGACGACGGTGTCGACGTCCTCCTTGGCGATGACCTTGGCAATGACCGGGTTGCGGATGTCGGCTCGAATGAAGTCGACGTCCGACGTGTCACCACGCGGCGGGACGATGTCCACGCCGATGACCCGGTCGACGGCAGGGTCGGTTGCGATTTCACGCGCAAACCGGAGCCCGAGGTCCCTTGAGACCCCGGTGACCAGAACAACCCTGCCCATGGCCAGCGCCCTGGGGTGCTACTTGCCGAGCTTGCGACGCTGAACGCGCGTCTTCTTCAGCAGCTTGCGGTGCTTCTTCTTCGCCATACGCTTACGGCGCTTCTTGATGACAGAACCCACTGTTTTCCTTCCAGAGCTTCAGGTCAGTCGCGCCATGCGGTCACGACGACCGGGACAGCCTATCGGGCAATGGGCAAGCATCAGAAACTCGCGGTCGATGTGACCACGATGCGGAGCCCCGCCAGGCCTGCCGAGCGGGGCCCGCGAGGGCGTCCGCCGGGCTCTCAGCCAGCGTCGAAGAAGCTGCGCTCGAGATATTCGTTGACGTCCTTCTCGGTCACCCGGAAGGACCGACCGACTCGCACAGCCGGCAGGTCGCCGTTGTGCACGAGGCGATAGACCGTCATCTTGGAGACGCGCATCGTCGACGCGACCTCCGCAATCGTCAGAAACTTGACCTCAGAGATGTCCCCAGCTCCAGCCATGTCGTTGCACCACAACTTTCTTCGGCGCACGCCACCGGCTTCCCCACCGGCTGGCTTCATGCCCGTTTTGGTGAGAATAGAGCCTCAAGTGACCTGTGGGGAAGAGTGGACGGAAAAATAGTCCTGATGTTTCGGCGTGTCGCTTGCATGGACCTGTCGAGCGTCACCAGGTGTCGACCCACGGATCGAGTCCGTGCAGCGGAAACACGGCGTCCCGAACGGCCTTGATCGTCCGGTCCAGCGGGTGTTCCGGGTTGATTCCCTCGGACCAGTCCCGGAAGCCCGGATCGCGTCCGTCGGTCATCCGGAACGGCGCTTGGACACCCAACGACAAACGCACGTGGTCCCGCCACGAGGTCGGGGTCTCGAGGCCGGGATCGAGCGGTCGGCCGCCGACGATGGCCAGCAGGTGGGTCCACGACCGGGGTACGACGTCGACCAGCGCATAACCCCCGCCGCCGGTGGCCACCCACTTGCCGTCGGTCACCTCGTGCGCCACGTCGTGCAGTGCCTGGTGCGCCGCGCGCTGGCCGTCGATGGTGAGCATCATGTGCGAGAGCGGATCGTCCATGTGCGAGTCGCAGCCGTGCTGGGTCACCAGGATGTCGGGCTGGAACGCCCTCAGCACCTGCGGGACGACCGCATGGAAGGCGCGCAACCATCCACCGTCGCCGGTGGTGGCAGGCAGCGGGATGTTGACCGCGCTCCCCCGTGCCTGCGGTCCGCCCAGGTCACTGACCGCACCGGTGCCCGGGAAGAGTGCCTCGCCGGTCTCGTGCAACGAGATCGTCAGCACCCGCGGGTCGTCCCAGAAGATCCGCTCGACACCGTCGCCGTGGTGCACGTCGATGTCGACATAGGCCACGCGTTGCGCGCCGTTGTCCAGCAGCCACCGGACCGCCACCGCGATGTCGTTGTAGACGCAGAAGCCGCTGGCCTTCCCGGCCATCGCGTGGTGCAGCCCGCCCATCAGGTTGGCACTGTGCAGGTCCTGACCGGTCCAGACCCGGCGGGCCGCCTCGATGCTCGCACCGACCACCCGCGCGCCGGCCTCGTGCATCCCGGCGAAGACCGGGGTGTCCTCGCTGCCCAGGCCGTGCTCGAGGTCGGTGCCGCTCGGATCCTCGCCGAGACGGCGTACAGCGTCGATGAGGTGCTGGGCGTGGACCGTCCCGATCAGCTCGTCGGTGGCGGGCTCGGCCCCGACGACCCGCAGCGCGTCCTCGCCGGTGACGCCGAGCGCCTCGGCCAGACGCATGGTCAGGTCGACCCGCACCGGCGCCATCGGGTGGTCGGGCCCGAAGTCATAGGCGGTGAACGCCGGATCGAAGACCACTGAGGTGTTCTGGCACGCGTTGCCTCCCGACATGACCGGCAGGCTAACCCAAGAAGAAGGGGTGCGCCCTATGCTCCTAGTTCGTTCCCTGCAATCCGGAAGGCTGCCGTGGAGCTGATTCGTGGACGGGTCGCCGAGGCAGACCCTGCGCTGGAGATGGCGCTGAGCCATGCGGTGCTGCGCCGGGCCAGTCGTGGCGAGATCACTGCCGCCCTGCGGGTCTTCCGGCCCTCACCGATGGTCGCGTTCGGACGACGCGACGCGAACCGGCCGGGCTTCCCCGACGCCGTACGCGCATGCCGCGAGGCGGGCTTCACGCCGGTCGTGCGGGCGTCGGGAGGCCGAGCCGTCGCGTGTACGCCGTCAGCCCTCGTCGTCGACCACGTCCAGCGCGACCCCGAGTCGTTGGGCGGGATGGATGCCCGCTTCGAGGACTTCGGCGCGATGCTGGCCGGCGTACTGCGCGACTTCGGCGTCGACGCGCGGGTCGGTGAGGTGCCCGGCGAATATTGCCCCGGCGCGCACAGCGTCAACGCGCACGGCACGAAGAAGCTGATCGGGACCGCGCAACGGATGGTCAAGGACGCCTGGTTGTTCAGCTCGATCGTGCAGTACGACGACGCCGCGACGTTGCAGCCTCTGCTCGCCGACGTCTATGCCGCACTGGAGCTGAACTTCGACCCCCGCTCGGTCGGAGCGGTCGCCCACGAGGCACCCGACGTCACCCTGGACGACCTGGAGCAGGCGATCATCGGCGGATATGACGACCGCTTCGGCCTGACCACCTCAACCATCGACGAGGCCACCCTGGCGGCGGCGCGAGGAATGGTCGAGGACCACAGCGTCCAGACCGGGTGAGGCTCAGGAACCGGCAGCAAGCTCCTGGGAACGATCGCGAGCGGCTTCCATGGCGGACAGGAAGGCGGCGCGCACCTTGTGCACCTCGAGCTCCCGGATCGCGGCCGCGGTGGTGCCGGCCGGCGAGGTGACCTGCTCGCGGAGCACGGTCGGGTGGGTGCCCGTCTCGCGCAGCATCTTGGCCGAGCCGAACAGGGTCTGGATGACCAGCTCGGTGGCGGTGGCGCGGGGCAGGCCCAGGTGCACGCCGGACTCCACCATCGACTCCACGACATAGAAGATGTAGGCCGGGCCGGAGCCGGAGATCGCCGTGACGGCGTCCTGGTGCTTCTCCGGGATCTGCAGCACCTTGCCGGTCGAGCTCAGCAGCTGCTCCGCGACGTCGAGCTGGGCCTGGTCGCAGTGCGAGCCGGGAGAGATCGCGAACATGCCCTCGTCGACAAGGGCGGGGGTGTTCGGCATGACCCGGACCACCGAGACACCGTCGGCCAGGTGCGACTCGATGAAGGCGGTAGTGATGCCGGCGGCCAAGGAGACCACCAGCTGTCCGGGGGCGAGGTGGTCGGCCAGCTCCTCGAGCACCGCACCCATGTCCTGGGGCTTCACGATCAACGCGACGGTGTCGGCACCCTTGGCCGCCTCGACGTTCGAGACCACCGTGACGCCGTACTTCTCCTCCAGCTCGCGGGCACGCGCCTCACGCTTCTCGCCCACCAGCAACGAGGCGGGGTCCGCGCCGGCGCGCAACAGGCCCGACAGCAGGGTCTCGCCCATGACGCCGGCACCAATGATGGCGGTGTTCGTCATCGGGCTCTCTCCTACTTCTTGGACACCAGGGACTTGACGAAGAATGACAGGTTCTGCGGTCGCTCCGCGAGACGTCTCATGAGGTAGCCGTACCACTCCTGGCCGTAGGGCAGGTAGACCCGCACCGTCTCGCCGGCAGCTGCCAGGCGCTTCTGCTCGGCGGGCCGGATGCCGAAGAGCATCTGGAACTCATAGGTGCCCTTCTCCCGCCCGGCGTCGGCAGCGATCGACGAGGCGATGGCGATCATCCGCGGGTCGTGGGTGGCGATCATCGGGTAGCCACCGCCCCGCAGCAGCACCTTCAGGCACCGCACGTAGGATTTGTCGACCTCCAGCTTGTCCTGGAAGGCGACCTCCTCCGGCTCGTTGTAGGCGCCCTTGCACAGCCGCACCCGCGAGCCCTGGATGGCCAACCTGCGGCAGTCCTCCTCGGTCCGCTTCAGGTAGGCCTGCACCACCGCGCCGGTCTCGGGGAAGTCCTGGCGCAGCTCGGTCAGGATCGACAGCGTCGAGTCGGTGGTGGTGTGGTCCTCCATGTCGATGGTGACCGTGGTGCCGGCGTTGCGTGCCGCACGGCAGATGGCGCGCGCATTCTCCAGGGCGATCTTCTCGCCGCCACCGTGGCCGGCCGACTCCGGCAGGGCCTGGCCGATCGCGCTGAGCTTCACCGAGACCTCGGCCTTGCGAGCCAGGCCTCGAGCGGCCAGCTGGTCGAGGAGCTCGAGGTATGCCGCCACCGTGGCGTTGGCCTGGTCGATGTCGAGGGTGTCCTCGCCGAGGTGGTCCAGGGTGACCGTGAGCCCGTCGTCGACCAGAGCTGCGGTGGCATCGACTGCCTCCTCGGTGCTCTCTCCGGGGACATAACTGGCCACGACCGCGGACGAGACGGGCATGGTGGTGACGAGCTTCTTGACCTGCTCGCTGCGGGCGAGCAGGAGCAGTGGCTGACGGAGCAAGGACATGGCAACAGGCTAGCGCCGAGGCTGTCGGCCTGCGAAAGGCGCACGGCCGCCCGTTCGCCTTGTCGAGGCTACTCCGTACGTCGTCTCAGGGTGGCCGCTCCCAGCGCCAGCGCGGCCAGCGTGAACCCGAGCACGACCGCCAGGTCGGCCCAGACCTCGCCGGCGGAGGTGCTCCTGGTCAGGTGGTCCATCGCATCGGTGGCGTAGGAAAGCGGCAGCACGTTGCTGATCGCCTCCAGCACGTCGGGCATCTGGGAGCGCGACACGAAGAGCCCGCAGAGCAGGATCTGGGGCACCACGAGTGCCGGCATGAACTGCACGGCCTGGAACTCGGTGTCGGCGAAGGCACTGACGAAGAGGCCGAGCGCCATGCCGAGGACCGCGTCGGCGACGGCGACGAGAGTGAGCAGCCAGACCGACCCGGCCAGCTGGAGGTCGAGCACGCCTACGCACAGGGCGACCGCCAGCACGGATTGGACAGCGGCGATCAGCCCGAATGCGAGGCCGTAGCCGACCAGGAAGTCGAGCTTGCCCATCGGCATCGAGAGCAGCCGCTCCAGCGTGCCGCTGCCGCGCTCGCGCAGGGTGGTGACGCTGGTGACCAGGAACATGATCACGAAGGGAAAGATCGCCAACAGTCCGGGCCCGAGCATGGCGAACCGGTCGCCGGGCAGCTCGGAGAACATCCACCACAGCAGCGTCATCAACAGGCACGGCAGCAGGAGCAACATGGCCAGGGTGCGGTGGTCACGGCGTACCTGGGTCAGCACGCGACCGGCGACCGCAAGGGTGATCCGGGGACTCATCGTCTCCCTCCCCCCTCCACCAGCTGCAGGAACGCGGCCTCGATGTCGGCCACGCCGGCCTGCTCGCAGATCGCGGACGGGGTGTCGTCGGCGATGATGCGCCCCTCGCGCATCAGCAGGAGCCGATCGCACCGCTCGGCCTCGTCCATCACGTGGCTCGAGACCAGGACCGTCGTGCCGGCCGCGGCGAGGCGATGGAACAGCGCCCACAGGTCACGGCGCAGCACGGGATCGAGGCCGACCGTGGGCTCGTCGAGGACCAGGACGTCGGGCTGCTTGAGCAGTGCCACGGCCAGGCTGGCCCGGCTGCGCTGTCCCCCACTGAGGTTGTCGACCACTTGGTCGCCGTGGTCGGCGAGATCGACCGCGTCGAGGCAACGACGTACGTCGTCCTCTCCGGCTCCCAGCACCCGGGCGAAGAACCGGAGGTTCTCGGTGATGCTCAGGTCGTCATAGACGCTGGCGGCCTGCGTGACATAGCCGACGCGGTCGCGCAGCTGACGACTTCCCGCCGGTTCGCCGAGGACCGTGACTGACCCGGAACGGACCCTCTGGACGCCCACGACTGCTCGCATCAGCGTCGACTTCCCGCAGCCTGAGGGACCGAGCAGACCGGTGACCTGCCCGGCGGGAACCGTGAACGAGAGCCCCGGGAGGACCGTCTTCGAGCCGCGGACGACGACCAGGGTGTCCACCTCGACCGCACGATTCACCATGTCTTGGATTATGCCCCCGCTGCGCGGCGACCGACGGCGACCGCGGTTCGGGTTCATCTTCCGGGCAGCGGGTGGTCAGACCGGTTCCACCACGAAATGCTCGCGCACGAACTGCAGCGACTCGACCAGGTCGTTCATCCGGTCCGATGCGCCGCCGGAGCGACGAGTGTTGATCTCCAGGACGATGTGCCCCTCGAAACCGGTCGCCGCGAGGTGCCGCAGCAGTTCGGCCGCCGGCTGCGTGCCCCGCCCGGGCACCAGGTGCTCGTCCTTGGGCGAGCCGGAGCCGTCGGTCAGGTGCAGGTGGCGCAGGCGAGGACCGAGGCGCTTGACCATCTCAAGGGGATCCGAGTGTGCCGTCGCAGCGTGCGAGAGGTCCACGGTGGCATTGGCGTAGTCCTCTTCCGAGGGGTCCCAGCCGGGGGCATAGACGTCCATGCCGCGCTTCTTCGAGGCACGCCACGGATACATGTTCTCCACGGCGAAGGCGATGCCGGTGGTGTCCTCCAACTCGGCGATCCCCTCGACGAAGTCGCGGGCATAGTCCTTCTGCCACCGGAACGGAGGGTGTACGACGACCACGTCCGCGCCGACCTCGTGCGCCATCTCCGCCGAGCGCCGGAGCTTGTCCCAGGGGTCGGTCCCCCACACCCGCTGGGTGACCAGCAAGCAGGGCGCGTGGATCGCGCAGACCGGGATCTCGTGGTGCCGGCTCAACTGCTTGACCGCCGCCACCTGCTGGCTCAGCGCGTCGATGCCGACCATCACCTCGACGGCGTCATAGCCCAGCTTCGAGGCATAGCCGAAGGCATGGGCGGTCGACTCCGGATAGACCGATGCCGTGGACAGCCCGACCAGGGGCGGCACGTCAGATCGACCCTTCGTCGAGGACGCTGATCTGGTCGAACCGCTCCAGGATCACGCCTTCGCGCAGTGCCCAGGGGCAGATCTCAAGAGTCGACAGGTCGAAGATGTCCATCACTGCCTCGGCAACCAGGGCGCCGGGGACGATCTGGTGTGCGCGGCTGGTCGAGACACCGGGCAGCGCGCCGAGCTCGTCGGGGGTCATCGCCATCAGCTTGGGCAGCCACTCGTCGAGCGAGGCGGCGGTCAGTGTCCGTGCCACGAGGGGTCCCTCGGCAGAAGGCGCCGCACCACAGATCCGGGCCAGCGAACGGAAGGTCTTCGAGGTGGCCGCGGCTCGATCGGGCGCTCCCCCGCGCAGCAGATTGCCGGCGTCGCGGGCGATCTCGGCACGGATCCGGCGCCGCAACCGGCGGATGTCGTGCTCGTCGAGCGTGCCGTCGGCAAACCAGTCCTTGGCCATCCGGGCGGCGCCGAGCGGCAGGGACCAGGCCACGTCGGGTGATTCGTCCTGCCCGCCGGCGATCTCCAGCGAGCCGCCGCCGATGTCGAAGACCGCCAGGCGGCCCGCTGACCAGCCGAACCACCGGCGTACGGCGAGGAAGGTCAGGCGGGCCTCGTCCACGCCGGGGAGGACCTCGATGTCGACACCGGTGACTGCGCGGACCTGGTCGAGGACCGCGTCGGTGTTGACCGCGTCGCGCACCGCCGAGGTGGCGAACGCGAGCATCTCCTCACAACCCTTGTCCTCGGCCACCGCGACGGCCTGCCGGGTGAACTCGGTGAGCGCAGCGATGCCAGCCGGCGAGACCGCGCCGTTCTCGTCGAGGTGCTCAGCCAGGCGCAGCGGCTCCTTGTAGGAGTAGGCCGGCAACGGCGCAGCACCACCGTGCGCGTCCACGACGAGCAGGTGGCCGGTGTTGGAACCGATGTCGAGCACTCCCAGCCTCATGGTTCCACGGTAGAGGATCGGCGGAGGCCGCCACCGCGTACGCCGTAGGCTGGCCCGGTGCCTGAAGTAGCCCTCGACTTTCCCCGGGCCTGGATCGAGTTCACCGACCCCGCCGACGCGGAACAGGTCTTCCGTTGCGACCTGACCTGGCTGACGTCCAACTACACCTGCATCTTCGGCGGTGGCTGCTCGGGCATCTACAAGGAGTCCCCCGACGTCGGGTGCTGCACGCTCGGGGCGCACTTCGCCGACAAGGATGACGAGGAGCGGGTGGCGGCCTTCGTCGACCAGCTCGACGAGACCACCTGGCAGTTCCACCCGGGTCGCCCGGTCCGCAAGAAGGACTGGGTCGAGAAGGACGAGGACGGTGAGCGGAAGACCCTGGCGATCGAGGTCGATGGCCAGAGCGCCTGCATCTTCCACAACCGCGCCGACTTCAGGACCGAGAACTGGACGGTCGGGGCCGGCTGCGCGCTGCACGGACTCGCCCTCGGCCAGGGGCGCAACCCGCTGGAGACGAAGCCCGACGTGTGCTGGCAGCTGCCGATCCGGCGCTCCTTTCGCGATGTCGAACGACAGGACGGCTCGTCGTACACCGAGGTCACGATCGCGGAATATGACCGACGTGGTTGGGGCCCCGGTGGCCACGACCTGGATTGGTACTGCACCGGCAACACCGAGGCGCACGTGGCGATGGTGCCGTTCTACGAGACCAACGCAGCCGAGCTGGTCGAGCTGATGGGCCAGCCGGCGTACGACGCGCTGGTGCAGCACTGCGAGGCCCATCTGCGCTCGCGTTCGGCCCTCGCGATCCATCCGGCCGATCCTCGCTGAGACGATCGAGCCGTCTCCGCGCCCTCATTCGGCGCGTTGCCATAACCCGGTTATGTCTCGACGTCAAGAGACCACACCCCCGATGTGACTGATCCATCATCGTCAGCCCACAATGGCTGACATGCGCCTGGACCATCTTTCGTTCGCAGCCGGCCCCGACGGCTTGGCCGCCACCGCACAGCGACTCGGTGAACTGCTCGGCAAGGAATTCACCGATGGCGGGATCCACCCGCGATTCGGCACCCGCAACCGCACGCTCGCGCTTGCCGACAACACCTACCTCGAGGTCGTCGAAGTCCTCGACCACCCCGCCTCCGACAAGGCTCCCTTCGGCCAGGCCGTCCGTGCCCGGTCAAGCCTGGGTGGCGGGTGGCTCGGCTGGGTCGTCGCAGTCGACGACATCGCACCGGTCGAGGAGCGCCTCGGTCGCCAGGCGGTCGACGGCAACCGGCACCGCCCCGATGGTCACAACCTGACCTGGAAGCAGATCGGCGTCAACGGCCTGATCGCCGACCCGCAGCTGCCGTTCTTCGTGCAGTGGCTCTCGGATGCCGCAGACCACCCCAGCGCCGGCACCGACGGCCAGATCTCCCTTGCCTGCTTGGAGATCGCCGGCGACCCGCACCGGGTCAGCGAGTGGTTGGGCGAGACCGTGGAGTCCCCGCTCGAGGACGTCAAGGTCGAATGGGTCGCGCCGCACGGCACGCCCGGCATCATCGCCGCACAGTTCCAGACCCCGAACGGTCTCGTCCGGCTCTGACCTCGTTCCCGACCCTGACCGCGACTCGATGGTGAGCCGTGGGGCGGTTCCCAGCCCCAACATCTGGAAGCATCCCGCGACCTACGAGATCGAGAACCATGCGGTCGACCGTGGCCGGCTGATCGAGTCGACGATGCGCTCGATCGCCAACTGGGCCGATCGCGACCTGCTCGACCTCGGCTGTGGCACCGGTTTCCACCTGCCCCGCTGGGCATCCGCGCCTGGTGGTGCCCGCACGGTGACCGGCGTCGAGCCGCACCCCGACCTGGTGCGGCTGGCCACTCGGCGTACCCGCTCGTTGCCGCAGGTCCGGGTGCTGCAGGGAGCTGCCCAGGACCTGCCGCTGCCGGACGGGTCGATCGACGTCGTGCAGGTCCGGTGGGCCTACTTCTTCGGGCCCGGGTGTGAACCCGGCCTGACCGAGCTCGATCGGGTCGTACGACGTGGGGGCACCGCGTTCGTGATCGACAACGACCCGAGGCGCTCGACGTTCGGCGGTTGGTTCCGGGACGGCTACCCCAACATCGACCCCGACGCGGTCGAGCGGTTCTGGACCCAGCGCGGCTGGCAACGTCGCCAGCTCGACATCGCCTGGGAGTTCGACCAGCGCTCCGACTTCGAGTCCGTGGTGCGGATCGAGTTCCCTGCACCCACCGCCGAGCGGATCATCGCCATGCATGAAGGCACCTCGGTCGACTATGCGGTGAACCTGTGGTTCCGGCACTTCTGAGGCGACCACTCCCCGGGATGCGGCGGTCGGTCCGTGGTGGCGTGTCGTAGTCTGGGGCCATGACTCGTTGGTATGCGTATTTTGCGTTGGCTCTGGAGGGGCCCACGTCGATCTAGTCGCGCACCAACACCTTCAGAGCCAACAGGGCGGAGAGCGATCTCCGTCCTTTCGCCATTTCTACGGCGGGTTCTGACCGGAGTCCCGCCCCGACAGATGAGGATCTCCCGCCATGACCACCGATCAGCAGACCCAGGCGCTCACCACCGACCTGCGGGTGCGGGCCTTCGAGCCACTACCCACGCCGGCCGAGCTGACCGCGCAGGTGCCGATCGGCGCCGAGCGCGCGGCGACCGTCGCCCGCGCCCGTGACGAGGTGCGCGCCGTGCTCGACGGTGTGGACGATCGTCTGCTGGTGGTCGTCGGCCCGTGCTCGATCCATGACACCGAGGCCGGCCTGGAGTACGCCGCCCGGCTGGCTGACGAGGCCGCCCGGCACCGCGACGACCTGCTGATCATGATGCGGACCTACTTCGAGAAGCCGCGCACCACCGTCGGCTGGAAGGGCCTGATCAACGACCCGCACCTCAACGGCTCCCACGACATCGCGACCGGGTTGCGGGTGGCCCGCCGGTTCCTCGCCGACGTCACCGACCTCGGCCTGCCCACCGCGACCGAGTTCCTCGAGCCGATCAGCCCGCAGTACGTCGCCGACCTGGTCAGCTGGGGAGCTATCGGCGCGCGCACCACCGAGAGCCAGATCCACCGCCAGATGGTCTCGGGGCTGTCCATGCCGGTGGGGTTCAAGAACGCCACCAACGGTGACCTGCAGGTCGCTCTCGACGCCTGCCGGGCGGCGTCGGCGGCGCAGGCTTTCCTGGGCATCGACACCGACGGGCGCGCCTCGCTGGTGATGACCGAGGGCAACCCGGACACGCACCTGATCCTGCGCGGCGGCTCGGAAGGTCCCAACTACTCCCCCGAGCATGTTGCCGCGTCGGTCGAGCGGCTGACGGCTGCCGGGGTGAACCCACGACTGATCGTGGACGCCAGCCACGCCAACTCCGGCAAGTCCCACGTGCGCCAGGCCGAGGTGGTCGCCGAGCTCGCCGAGCAGGTCCACGCCGGTGCGCCGATCGCGGGCGTGATGTTGGAGAGCTTCCTGGTGGCCGGGGCCCAGAAGCACGACCCGTCGGCCAACCCGGACGGCCTGGCCGGGTTGGTTCACGGCCAGAGCATCACCGATGCGTGCATGGGTTGGGACGTCACGGTGGAGGCGCTGGAGACGCTCGCCGGTGCCGTTGCCCGTCGTACCTCCTGATCCGGGGCACTGTCAGTCCCCTCACCTAGGTTGAGCACATGAGTTCTGCGAAGAAGGCCCGGGCCACCTACCGCTGCAGTGAGTGCGGCTGGGAGACGGCCAAGTGGGTCGGGCGATGTGGTGAGTGCCAGGCCTGGGGAGCAGTCGCCGAGGCCGGGGCCGTCCCGGGCCGCACCTCCAAGGCGGGTCCAGTGACCACGCCTGCGGTGCCGATCGGCAAGGTGTCGGTCGAGGAGTCCAGGAGCCGTTCCTCGGGCGTGCCCGAGCTCGATCGCGTCCTCGGTGGCGGGCTGGTGCCCGGTGCCGCGATCCTGCTGGCCGGGGAACCGGGGGTCGGCAAGTCGACATTGTTGCTCGAGGTTGCCGCGCAGACCGCCCGCACCCGGCGACGGACGCTCTACATCACCGGTGAGGAGTCGGCCTCCCAGGTGCGGATGCGCGCCGACCGCACGAATGCGGTGCATGACGAGCTCTACCTGGCCGCGGAGACGGACCTCGGGGCGCTGCTCACCCACATCGAGGAGGTCCGGCCCGAGCTGCTGGTGATCGACTCGGTGCAGACGATCAGTGCGCCCGACGTCGACGGCGTCCCCGGTGGGGTCAGCCAGGTAAAGGAGGTCGCCGCGGCGCTGATCCGGGTGGCCAAGACCCGCAACATCTCGACCGTCCTGGTAGGTCACGTCACCAAGGACGGCTCGATCGCCGGTCCCCGGGTGCTCGAGCACGTGGTCGACGTGGTGCTCCACTTCGAGGGCGACCGCAACTCCCGGTTCCGGATGCTCCGCGCGATGAAGAACCGGTTCGGTCCGGTCGACGAGGTCGGTTGCTTCGACCTCGGCTCCGAGGGCATCACCGCCGTCACCGATCCGACCGGGCTCTTCGTGGAGAACCACGCCCAACAGGTTGCCGGCACCTGCGTCGCCGTGACGATGGAGGGGCGCCGACCGCTGCTCGCGGAGGTCCAGTCGCTGGTCACGATGTCGGCGGCCGAGAAGCCGCGGCGGACCACCTCAGGGGTGGACAGCTCCAGGGTGGCGATGGTGCTGGCGGTGCTGCAGCAGCACGCCGCCATCCGCACCCACAACAAGGACGTCTTCGTCTCGACCGTGGGCGGCGCCAAGATCAACGAGCCAGCCAGCGACCTGGCCGTCGCGATCAGCATCGCCTCCGCGCTCTATGAGCGTCCCGCGCCGATGGGCACCGTGGCGATGGGTGAGATCGGGCTGGCCGGCGAGCTGCGCCGGGTCCGCGACCTGCCCCAGCGACTCGCGGAGGCAGCCCGTCTCGGGTTCGCCTATGCCCTGGTCCCCAGCGACCGCACCGGCGGGGCTCCCACAGGTCCCCCGTCCGGTCGCAAGCGGATGGTCGACGGGATGCAGGTGATCGAGGTGCCCAACATCGGCACCGCGATGTCGATGCTCGGCTTCTCCGGACGAGTCGACACCGGCCACGTCTCCGGCGACATCTGAAAGTGCGGTGAACTCATCACCGGGGTGTGTCTAGACTGAGCGCCACTGTCGCAATGCTTGGTTGAGATCGGGGAAACGTGGCCACCATCGAACGATCCGAGGACACGCTGCGCCTCCGGGCGACACTTGCCTCGATCGCGCCGGGGACCGCACTGAGGGACGGGCTCGAGCGCATCCTGCGCGGCCGCACCGGTGCACTCATCGTGCTCGGCTATGACAAGACCGTCGAGTCGATCGCCACCGGCGGCTTCACGCTGGACGTGCCGTTCACGGCGACCGGGCTGCGCGAGCTGGCGAAGATGGACGGCGCGATCATCGTCGACTCCGACCTGAACCGCATCCACCGTGCCGCGGTGCACCTGATGCCCGACCACACCATCCACTCCGACGAGACCGGCACCCGGCACCGCACCGCGGACCGGGCTGCTCGGCAGACCGGGTTCCCGGTGATCTCGGTGTCGCAGTCGATGCAGATCATTGCCGCCTATGTCGGCGAGACCCGCCACGTCCTGGAGGATTCGGCGCAGATCCTGTCCCGCGCCAACCAGGCGCTGGCCACGTTGGAGCGCTACAAGCTGCGCCTCGACGAGGTCTCCAGCACCCTGTCCGCCCTCGAGATCGAGGACCTCGTCACCGTGCGCGACGTGACGATCGTTGCCCAGCGACTCGAGATGGTCACCCGGATCGCCCGTGAGATCGAGGACTACGTGCTCGAGCTCGGCACCGACGGTCGGCTGCTCTCACTGCAGCTGGAGGAGCTGATCACCGGCGTCGACACCGAGCGCGAGCTGGTCATCCGTGACTACCTCCCTGCCGGACGCCGCGCGAAGAAGCCCGAGGAGCACCTCTCCCGCCTCGAGCACCTCTCCTCCACCGAGCTGGTCGATCCGGCCTCCGTCGCCAAGGCCCTCGGTCTGGGCAGCAGTGAGCACCTCGACGGGGCGGTGGCACCACGCGGCTATCGCCTGCTGGCCAAGGTCCCGCGCCTGCCCGCGCCGGTGGTGGACCGCTTGGTCGAGCACTTCGGCACCTTGCAGAAGCTGCTCTCCGCCGGGATCGACGATCTGCAGGCAGTCGACGGTGTCGGCGAGCTTCGGGCCCGCTCGGTGCGTGAGGGCCTGTCCCGCCTGGCCGAGTCGAGCATCCTCGAGCGTTACGTCTGACCTCGGCTGTCGCCCGGGCTCACGGCGCCGGGCGAATCAGTCGTTCGGCTCAACCGCTCCGGACGGGCTGTGCGAGGCCGACGGCTTCGTGGTGGCCTTCGACTTCTTCTTGCTCGGCTTGGGCTTCTCGGTCTTGTAGATCTTCTTGGGGCTGGGCGCGGTCAGCTCGAACTGCTTGTCCTCGGGCTCGCCCCCGAAGGCCGCGGCCGTGACGTGGTAGAAACCGGGCAACGCCCACTTGGCGGTGCGGGTGCAGTCCTCGCCGGAGCGTCGACCGTTCCAGACGAAGACGATCTCGGCCGGCTTCGCGGCACGGATGACGACGTCCTTGCTGGGGATCTTCGCGCACTCCTGGCTCGACCAGATCTGGTCCTTGCCGGAACTGATCCGGATCACGAGCGACTTGTCCGACACCGTCCAGCTGCAGGCAGCGACCTTGGTGCGGAGCTCGAAGGGGATCTCGATCCGGCCGTCGGCCGCCTGGCGCTTCACGGTCGGGGCGACCACGATGTCGGCGGGGTTGCACGGGCCGCTGGGCTGGGCCAGGGGCTGCTTGGTCTTCTTCTTCGCGGGCTTCCTCGTCGCCTTGGCGGTGGGCGACGGCTTCGCGGACGCACTCGCCGAGGGCTTCGCTGCGCCACTCTGGGCACCGCTCACGATGCTGGCGGTCCCGTCCGTCCCGGTCTCCTGGGCGTCGCTTCCCCCGCTGAGGAGTCGGGCGAGACCGAAGACCAGCAGGAAGGCAGTGCCGAAGACGACCACACGGCGTACCCAGTAGACGCGCGCGGGCAGGCGTCGCTGCGGGCGGGTCGTGGGAGCCATGGGCCAACGCTATCCAGCGCGGGGCGCCAATCCCGGCAGCAACACACGTCACGGCACTCACCCAACCGGTCGGTGCTCCCTCTCCGTGCGCACCACTCCCACCGGTGCACCTACCCTGTGCGGGTGAACGATCTGCACCGGCCCGTGCTCGAGTGGTACGACGAGCACGCGCGCGAGCTCCCCTGGCGCGGGCTCGAGGCAACCCCGTGGTCGGTGATGGTCTCGGAGTTCATGCTCCAGCAGACCCCGGTCGCGCGAGTGATCCCGGTGCACGCGGCGTGGCTGGAACGGTGGCCGGCACCCGCCGACCTGGCCGCAGAGGAGCCCGGCGAGGCCGTACGGATGTGGGGCCGGCTGGGCTATCCGCGGCGCGCGCTGCGACTGCATGCTGCGGCGGTGGCGATCACCGAGTCGCACGGTGGCGAGGTCCCCTCGGACCATGCCGAGCTGCTCGCCCTGCCCGGCGTCGGCGACTACACGGCGGCTGCGATCGCCTCGTTTGCCTTCGGCCAGCGCCATGTCGTGCTCGACACGAACGTACGACGGGTCTTCGCCCGGGCGGCCTCCGGCGTGGAGTTCCCGGCCAACTCGGTGAACCGGGCCGAACGTGACCTGGCGGCCGGTCTGTTGCCCGAGGACGAGGCGACCGCGGCCACCTGGTCGGTGGCGGTGATGGAGCTCGGCGCCCTTGTCTGCACGGCGAAGGCCCCTCGCTGTCACTCCTGCCCCATCGAGGACCGGTGCGCGTGGGTGGCCGAGGGCAGGCCGGCACACGCCGGACCGCCTCGCAAGGTCCAGGGCTTCGCCGGCACCGACCGGCAGGTGCGCGGCCGACTGTTGTCCGTGGTCCGCGAGGCCGACCACGCGGTGGCCAAGCCCCGACTCGACGTGGTCTGGGACGAGCCGGTCCAGCGCGAGCGGGCGTTGGCCAGCCTGCTCGCTGATGGGCTGCTGGTCCAGGTCGTCGCGACTGGCCCGGACGGGCTGCCGGACGGGGACCACCCGCACTACGCCCTGCCCTGATCCACGACGCGCGAGCGCGGCGCGGGCTCACTCGAGAGGTCAGAGCGTGAATTCGCGACGGGTTGACGGAGTTGAGAAATGCGCCGAGCCGGCACGAGTCATCTTCAACTCGTGCCGGCTCGTCGACTGAGGGTCAGTCCTCGGACTTGGGAATGTCCTTCGGTCCCTCGCTGTCATCGGGCCCTTCGGTGCTCTCGCCGATCACGTCACCGGGGACCACGTCAGCGGTCTCCAGCGGCGGAGCGTCCGGGAGCGCACCGACCGTCTGGCCCTTGAAGGTGAAGGTCGCGGTCGGACCCTCGCCCTCGACGTCCACGAGCACGATCTGGCCGGGGCCGACCTCGCCGTAGAGCATCTTCTCGGCCAGCACGTCCTCGATCTCGCGCTGGATCGTGCGACGCAACGGGCGCGCACCCAGCACCGGGTCGAACCCGCGCTCGGCGAGCACGGCCTTGGCCGCCGTGGTGAGCTCGAGGGACATGTCGCGGTCCTTCATCCTCAGCTCGACCGAGGCGACCATGTTGTCGACCATCGCCACGATCTGGTCCTGCGAGAGCGGCGGGAAGACGATGACCTCGTCGACACGGTTGAGGAACTCGGGACGGAAGTGCTGCTTGAGCTCCTCCTGAACCTTGCCCTTCATCTTCTCGTAGGCACCCTGCGAGTCGGACGCGTTGCCGAAGCCGAGGCTGACGCCCTTGCTGATGTCACGCGACCCAAGGTTGGTGGTCATGATGATCACCGTGTTCTTGAAGTCCACGACGCGGCCCTGCGAGTCGGTCAGGCGACCTTCCTCGAGGATCTGCAGCAGCGAGTTGAAGATGTCCGGGTGGGCCTTCTCGACCTCGTCGAAGAGAACCACGGAGAACGGCTTGCGCCGCACCTTCTCGGTCAGCTGGCCACCCTCCTCGTAGCCGACGTAGCCGGGGGGCGAACCGAACAGCCGCGATGCGGTGTGCTTCTCGCCGAACTCGGACATGTCGAGCTGGATGAGTGCGTCCTCGTCACCGAAGAGGAACTCTGCGAGCGACTTGGACAGCCAGGTCTTACCGACACCCGAGGGGCCGGCGAAGATGAACGAGCCACCGGGACGCTTCGGGTCCTTGAGCCCGGCGCGCGTACGACGGATGGCGCGGGAGAGTGCCTTGACGGCCTCCTCCTGACCGATGACGCGCTTGTGCAGCTCGTCCTCCATCTTGAGCAGGCGCGAGGACTCCTCCTCGCTCAGCTTCACGATCGGAATGCCGGTCGCGACGGCGAGGACCTCGGCGATGAGCTCCTCATCGACCTCGGCGACGACGTCCATGTCACCGGCCCGCCACTGCTTCTCGCGCTCGGCCTTCTTCAGCGTGAGCTGCTTCTCCTCGTCACGCAGGGACGCAGCGGCCTCGAAGTCCTGGCCGTCGATGGCGGCCTCCTTGCGCTGGCGCACCTCGGCGATCTTCTCGTCGAACTGGCGCAGGTCCGGCGGAGCGGTCATCCGGCGGATCCGCAGGCGGGAGCCCGCCTCGTCGATCAGGTCGATCGCCTTGTCCGGCAGGAACCTGTCGGAGATGTAGCGGTCGGCGAGCGTCGCGGCCGAGACCAGCGCCTCATCGGTGATGGTCACCCGGTGGTGCGCCTCATAGCGGTCGCGCAGGCCCTTGAGCATCTCGATGGTGTGCGCGATCGAGGGCTCGTTGACCTGGATCGGCTGGAAGCGGCGCTCGAGCGCGGCGTCCTTCTCGAGGTACTTGCGGTATTCGTCGAGCGTGGTGGCACCGATGGTCTGGAGCTCACCGCGCGCAAGCATCGGCTTCAGGATCGAGGCTGCGTCGATGGCACCCTCTGCCGCACCGGCACCGACGAGGGTGTGGATCTCGTCGATGAACAGCACGATGTCACCGCGGGTGCGGATCTCCTTGAGCACCTTCTTGAGGCGCTCTTCGAAGTCACCGCGGTAGCGGGAGCCCGCGACCAGCGCGCCGAGGTCAAGCGTGTAGATGTGCTTGTCCTTGAGCGTCTCGGGGACGTTGCCCTTGACGATGTCCTGGGCCAGGCCCTCGACGATCGTGGTCTTTCCGACGCCGGGCTCACCGATCAGGACCGGGTTGTTCTTCGTGCGACGCGAGAGGATCTGCATGACCCGCTCGATCTCCATCTCACGGCCGACCACCGGGTCCAGCTTGCCCTCGCGGGCCTGCTGGGTGAGGTTGCGGCCGAACTGGTCGAGCACCAGCGAGGAGGACGGGGCCTCGGCGCCGCTGCCCGACGGTGCACCGGCCGCTGCGCTCTCCTTGCCCTGGAAGCCCGAGAGCAGCTGGATGACCTGCTGGCGGACCCGGTTCAGGTCGGCGCCGAGCTTCTGCAGCACCTGGGCTGCGACGCCCTCGCCCTCGCGGATCAGGCCGAGCAGGATGTGCTCGGTCCCGATGTAGGAGTGACCGAGCTGCAGCGCCTCGCGCAGGGACAGCTCGAGCACCTTCTTGGCGCGCGGCGTGAAGGGGATGTGGCCACTGGGGGCCTGCTGGCCCTGGCCGATGATCTCCTCGACCTGTGCACGCACTGCCTCGAGCGAGATGTCCAAGGACTCGAGCGCCTTCGCGGCGACTCCCTCGCCCTCGTGGATCAGGCCGAGGAGGATGTGCTCGGTTCCGATGTAGTTGTGGGAGAGCATGCGTGCCTCTTCCTGGGCAAGCACGACCACCCGGCGGGCTCGGTCGGTGAACCGTTCGAACATGTTCAGCACTCCTCAACTAAAGGCACCAGCGCCCCGGACAGGTGGGACGCGGACATTGGTACCAACGTCTGGTTCCACCCTACGTGTTCCCGCCCAAGCGCAGATCCGCTCTCAGCGAACAGGCCTCCGCCGACCCGTCGTGAATTCACGCTCTGCGGGCGCGCAGGATGCGAATTCACGACGGGTCGGCGGGGGCGTGGGTGGCTTACTGACTGCCTGACTGGCAGACCTGCCTCAGTTGGCGGCGGCGTACGCCGAACGCACGTCGGCGGGGATCCGGCCGCGGTCGGGGACCTCGAAGTTGTTCTCGCGCGCCCAGGTGCGGATCTCGGCCGCGCTGGGGCCGTTGGCCGTGGTCGTGGCACCGCCGGAGCGACGACGACCCGAGACCCGGCGTCCGTGACCGACATAGGTGGCCAGCGCGTCGCGCAGCTCGCCCGCGTGGGTCGCGTTCAGGTCGATCTCGTAGTTCACGCCGTCCAGACCGAAGGTCACGGTCTCCTCGGCCTCGCTCTCGTCGATGTCGTCGACAAGAATAATGTTGACCTTCTGAGCCATCGTGCGGACCTCCTGGCATTGGGCATTGAATTGACGACACCGAACATATCGGTTCGCGCATCAATTCTGGAATCCGCCGCTATTTGCCTGTGGGTGAATTCCTCTGGAAGACCAATTCGAGCCCGATCAACGTCAACCACGCCGAATGCATGGTGAAACAGCGGCATTCATCGAGCACCGCTTGGGTGAGGTGACCCGTGGCGACGACATTGACCTTCTGGTCGGGTTCGTTGAGTTCTGCAATCATTCGCTCGGCCAGGCCGTCAACCATGCTGGCATAGCCGAACAGCATTCCCGATTGCAGTGCCTCGACGGTGTTCTTGGCGATCACGCCGCGCGGGCGCAGCAGCTCGACCTTGCGCAGCTGCGCACCACGACGCCCCAGCGCTTCCAGCGATATCTCCAAACCGGGAGCAATCGCACCGCCGACATATTCTCCGCGGCCGCTGATCACGTCAAAGGTCGTCGCCGTGCCGAAATCGACAACGATGCTCGGGCCTTCGAACAAGGTGGCAGCAGCAAGCGCGTTGATGATCCGGTCCGCGCCGACTTCGCGTGGATTGTCCATCAGGACCGGGACCCCGGTACGAATTCCCGGCTCGACGACCACTGAATGCAGATCGGCGAAATGGCCCGAAAGCATTTCACGCCATTCATGCAGCACTGCCGGAACGGTCGAGCAGACGGCGATCCCCGACAATCCCTCTTCGGCGATCACCTGGGAGAACAGTCCACGCACCAGCACCGCCCATTCGTCGGCAGTACGTCGCTCATCGGTGGAGACCCGCCAGTGCTGGCTGACCTCGCCGTCACTCACCAGCCCGAGAACGGTGTGACTGTTGCCGATGTCGGCGGCCAGCAAGGTCATGAGCGCAGGTCCATGCCGATGTCGAAGACCTTCGCCGAGTGGGTCAGCGCCCCGACGGCCAGGAAGTCCACCCCGGTCGCGCCATATTCCGCGGCGACGTCGAGGGTCAGCCCACCCGACGCCTCCAGGGTGGCCCGACCGGCGGTGATCGCGACGGCCTCACGCAGCGTGGTTGGCTCCATGTTGTCGAGCAGGATCGACTCGACGCCGATCTCCAGCAGTTCGCGCAGCTGCTCCAGCGAGTCGACCTCGACCTGAACCGGCACCGACGGGAACCGGGACCGGATCAGCTCATAGGCCGGCACCACGCCTCCGGCGGCGATCACGTGGTTGTCCTTGACCAGTGCCATGTCGGAGAGCGAGTGGCGGTGGTTCACGCCCCCGCCGCAGCGCACGGCGTACTTCTCTAGGTCGCGCCAGCCCGGGATCGTCTTGCGGGTGTCCCGCACCCGCGCACCGGTGCCCTCCAGCGCGGTCACCCAGGCCGCCGTGGCGGTGGCGACCCCGGAGAGGTGACAGGCGAAGTTGAGGGCGGTCCGCTCCGCGCTGAGCAGGAGCGCGGTGGGTCCGGTGACGCTGAGGAGTACGTCGCCCTGCTGCACCGTCTGCCCGTCGGCGATGGGGCGCCGGACGTCGATGTCGTTGCCGAGCACATAGCGGAAGACCAGCTCGGCGACGCCGAGTCCGGCCACCGTGCCGGGCTCACGGGCCACGAAGTCGGCGGTCTCGACCTGTTCGGCCGGGATCGTCGCCCAGCTCGTCACGTCGGCCTCGGGGAGGTCCTCGGCGAGGGCTGCGGCGACCGCCTTGTGCAGCGCCTTGGCGTCGAGCTCGGCCTCGCCGAACTCGGCGGCCAGGCCCGCAGGTACCTCGTCATAGGAGAGTGCGGCAATGCGGTCGATGGTGCTCATCGGGCGGCTCCCAGGACGGACGGGTCGGTGGCAGGGGATGCATCGAAGGAGACCTCGACGGTGCCGTCGACCAGGACGGCGTCGAAGTGGCCGGCCATCTCCTGGTCGTCGCGGTCCGGGAAGTCCTCGCGCCAGTGCGAGCCGCGGGTCTCCCGCCGGCCCACTGCGGCACGGGCCAGGGCGATGGCGATGGTGACCAGGTTGGTGGTCTCCCACGCCTCGACACCTGCCCCGACCGCTGCCTTGGCATCCATCTCGGCATCAGCCTCCCCCGCGTTCGCGACGAGCAGCTCGGGGAGCTGGGCGAGCGCGGTGAGCAGGCCCTCCTCGGTCCGCAGCACGCCCACGAAGTCGGTCATCAGCGTCTGCATCGCGGTCCGCACGTCGGCGCGGGCCAGGGCTGCCGGCCGTTGATCGGTGACCGGGTCGGCCCAGGGCCGCAGCTCTTCGGGAAGCACCTCGGCGATCCGGCGCGAGAAGACCAGGCCCTCGAGCAGCGAGTTGGAGGCGAGCCGGTTGGCGCCGTGCACCCCGGAGCAGGCCACCTCGCCGGTGGCATAGAGGCCGGGCACGTCGCAGCGACCGGAGAGGTCGGTGGCCACGCCACCGGAAGCGAAGTGGTGGGCCGGCGCAACCGGGATCAGGTCATTGACCGGGTCCACGCCGTGCGAGCGGCAGACCGAGAGGATGGTCGGGAACCGCTTGGCCCAGAACTCCGCGCCGAGGTGGCGGGCGTCGAGCCACATGTGCGGCTTGCCGGTCTCGTGCATGCGGCGGGTGATCGCCTTGGCGACCACGTCGCGCGGTGCCAGGTCGGCGAGCTCGTGCTGGCCCTGCATGAAGCGGACGCCGTCGAAGTCGACCAGGAACGCTCCTTCGCCACGCACCGCCTCGGAGATCAGCGGCTGCTGGCCCCGGCGGTCCTGGCCCAGGTACATCACGGTCGGGTGGAACTGGACGAACTCCAGGTCACGCAGGGTGGCACCGGCGCGAATCGCCAGCGCCATCCCGTCACCGGTGGAGACGGCCGGGTTGGTCGACTGGGCGAAGACCTGGCCGATGCCGCCGCTGGCGAGCACCACGGCCCGGCAGTGCACCGCGCCGACGCCGTCGCGCTGGCCCTCGCCGATCACGTGCAGGGTCAGGCCCGCGACACCGCCGTCGGCGGCGAGCAGCAGGTCGATGGCCAGTGCGTGCTGGATGACCTCGATGCCCGCAGCGGCCTCGACGGCCGCGATCAGGGCGCGCTGGATCTCCGCTCCGGTGGCGTCGCCGCCGGCGTGCGCGATCCGGTCCCGGTGGTGCCCACCCTCCCGGGTCAGCGAGAGCTGACCGTCGTGGTGGTCGAAGTTGGTGCCGAGCGCGATCAGCTCACGTACGGCGTCCGGGCCCTCGGTGACGAGCTGCCGCACAGCGGCCAGGTCACAGGCGCCCGCGCCGGCGACGAGGGTGTCGCGCTCGTGCTGCTCGGGGGTGTCCCCCTCACCGAGGGCGGCAGCGATGCCGCCCTGCGCCCATTGCGTCGAGCCGGCGCTGAGCACGTCCTTGGTCACCAGCAGGACGGTCGAGCCGTCGTCCTCGGAGCGGGCGCGCAGGTTGGCGTGGATCCGGAGGGCGGCGGTGAGGCCGGCGATCCCGGATCCGACGACCACGACGTCCGAGCGGGTGGTCCAGCCGGGCTCGGGAGCGGTCAACCGCGCTGGGATCCCGTCCGGGCAGGAGGAGTTCATCGGTGCAGACTAGTGGGTGCGCCGAGAAGGTTCCCGGAGGTGGCCCGGGCTCGAGCGGCCTGCATCGCAGCGTGGGATCCGACGAGCATCGCGGTGTCCACTCAGCGATTCGCGGTCACGTCACCGCGCAGCAGCCCCGAACCCTCGGGCGCCTCGGCCGGGTCGAAGCCGGTGGCCAGGACCTTGTTGTCGCCGTCGACGAAGACCACCGCCGGCTTGTACTCCTTGGCCTCGGCGGTGTCCATCTGGCCATAGCCGATCAGGATCACCATGTCACCGGGGTGGACCAGTCGGGCCGCGGCACCGTTGATGCCGATGACGCCCGAGCCGCGCTCGCCGGCAATCGTGTAGGTCTCGAGCCGGGCGCCGTTGGTGACGTCCACGATGTGCACGAGCTCACCGGAGAGAAGGTCGGCTGCGTCGAGGAGGTCCTCATCGACCGTCACCGATCCCACGTAGTGGAGGTCCGCCTGCGTCACGGTGGCGCGGTGGATCTTGGACTTCATCATGGTGCGCAGCATCAGCTGTCTCCCTTTGTTGTCGCCGACGAGTCGACGTTCTCTGAGGTGGAGTTCGTGGGTGAGGCGACGGTCGTCGCCGGGACGGGGCCCAGGTGGATGGGCATGTTGTCGATCAACCGGGTGTCCCCGAGCCGGCCGGCGATCAGGATCCGGCCCTCGCCCTCGGCGGGCGCAGGACCGAGGTCGACGTCGGTGATGACCAGGTAGTCGAGGTCGATGCCGTCGGAGGCACGCAGCTCGGCACGGGCGGCCGCCAGCGCCGAGTCGACGCCGTACGGCGCGTCCTCGATCGCCCGGCACAGCGTGCGCGACAGCGCGATCGCCTGGTGTCGCTGCAGGGGGTCGAGGAAGCGGTTGCGCGAGCTCATCGCGAGCCCGTCGGACTCACGGACGGTCTCGGCTCCGACCACGTCGACGCCCAGGCAGAGGTCCGCGACCATCTGTCGGATCACGACGAGCTGCTGGTAGTCCTTCTGGCCGAAGACCGCCACGTCGGGTCGCACCAGGCCGAAGAGCTTGGCCACCACGATGGCGACGCCGGCGAAGTGGGTCGGTCGCGCCTCCCCCTCGAGGATCGTGGCCACCGGACCCGGGTCCACGGTGACCCGGGGCAGCGCAACCGCGCTGCCGGGGGTCGGCGTACCGGGATAGACCTCGTCGGCGGCCGGTGCGAAGACGATGTCCACACCGTGCGCGGCGCACACCTCCATGTCCGCATCCAAGGTGCGCGGATAGCGGTCGAGGTCCTCCCCCGGCGCGAACTGGAGCGGGTTGACGAAGATGGACACCACCACCGGGCCGTCGCCGACCTCGGTACGGGCGCGGTCCATCAGCGAGGCGTGGCCGTCGTGCAGGGCGCCCATCGTGGGCACGAAGCCGACCTTGCGACCCTCGCGCCGAGGACCGGCGAGCAGCTCCGTGAGTTCGGCACGGGTGCTGGCCAGGACAGGGGTACCCATCAGTGGTCGACCTCGGTGTCGCTCGGGGCAGGGATCACGTAGGGAGCCGGCTCGGCGTCCTCGAGCAGGCGAGCGATCTTGAGCGCGCGGATCGGCAGCAGGCGCCCGTCGGACGTGGCGCGCGACAGCGTGGCCCGGGCCATCGCGATGTAGGAGGCCAGGGTCTGCGGGGCGTTGGCGGTGAGGTCGTCCAGGTGGGCGGCGACCGTCTGCGCGTCACCGCGCACGATCGGGCCGGTCAGCGCGGCATCGCCCTGGGCCAGGGCGTTGTCGAGGGCGGCCTCGAGCAGCGGCCGCAACGTGTCGGCAGGGTTGTCCCCACCGGCAGCCGAGAGCATCTCCATCGCCTCGGTGACCAGGGTGACCAAGTGGTTCGCGCCGTGCGCGAGGCCTGCGTGGTAGAGCGTGCGCCGGTCCTCGGGCACCCACATCGGGCGACCACCCAGGTCGGCGACCAGCCCTTCGGTGAAGGCGCGGTCCGGCTCGGTGGCGGTGACGCCGAAGACGATGCCAGCCAGGCGCGGCAGGTCGAGGTCGGTGCCGGTGAAGGTCATCGCGGGGTGCATCGCGACCGGTCGGGCACCGGCGGCAGCGGCCGCGGCGAGCACCTCGAGGCCGTGCCGGCCGGAGGTGTGCACGACGTACTGGCCCTCGTGCAGGGAACCGCTGGCGGCGAGAACGCCGACCACGTTGGCCAGCATGTCGTCGGGAACGGTCAGCAGGAGTACGTCGCACGCGCGGGCGACGGCGCTCGGCTTGGCGATGTTGACGTTCGGCAAGAGCGCTTCGATGCGATCGCGGGATGCGTCCGACTCACCGGCGACGGCGACGATCTCGTGGCCGGCACTGCGGAGCGCCGAGGCCAGGACGGCGCCGACGCGGCCGGCACCGACGACGCCGATGCGCGCGCGGTTCAGGGGTCCAGTCATGCTGCAAGCCTTTCGTTCCAGTCCCGCCGATGTCCGACTCGATGTCGAGTCGGCCGGTGTGGGTACCAGACGGTGTGCCTTCAGGTTCGCGTCAACGGTACGCCTGCCCCGCCGGGCAGGGAACCGGGGTGCTCGGTGGCCTCGGTCACAGGGCCGCCGAGCCGGCGGCGTACTCTCCCGGGCATGGGTTCGACCAGTCTCGGCATGCCGGCGTTGCCGCCGCGCACTGCCCAGCCCACGTGGAAGCAGGCGTGGGACTCAGCGCTCTACGGCCAGTCCGGCTATCTGCGGCACCACCCGGTCTCGCTGATCAGGGATCGTGACGAGCTCGTCGACTTCCTGGTGCCGAGGCTGTCCGGTCACGAGCACGCGGTGCTGCTGGGCGCTGCCGGGGTGCTGGCTCCGCAGCTGAGCAACCTGCTGCCCGGGGTCTCCCTGCGCCCCGACGTGCCGACCGGCTTCACTGGCATCGTCGTCGCCGTCGACTGGCTCTCCCACGTCCCGGCACATGTCGTCCAGGCCGATGACGACGACCGGGCCCGGGTCGTGCACGTCGACCCGATCTCCGGTCAGGAGTCCCTCGGGCTGGTGCTCGACGACCCCGGCGTCCCGCCCACGCTCAAGGAATGGCTCGACCGGCACTGGCCGCTGGCCGGCGACTTCGCGCGTGCCGAGGTGGGCACCACCCGCGAGGCGGCCTGGCGCGACGTGCTGCGTTGCCTGGCCTCGGGTGAGGCGATCGCGATCGAGCACAACCACCTGGCCTCGGCCCGTCCCCTCACCGGCACCCTGCGCGCCGCCGGTGGCCCGACGATTCCCGACGGCACCCGCGACCTGTTCGCCGACGTTGCCCTCGACGCGCTCGCCGACGCCTGCGAGGCGACGCTCTTCGTGGAGGACGGACCGGCCCGCATCGAGAGCCGCAAGTGAGGACCGTTGCCGTGCTGCTCGCGGGCGGCGTCGGCTCACGGGTCGGTGCCGGTCTGCCCAAGCAGCTCCTCGAGGTCGCCGGAAAGCCGCTGCTGGCCCACTGCCTGGCCACCTTCGACGCGCACCCGGGGATCGACGAGATCGTCGTGATGATGGTGCCGACGCACCTCGAGGCCGCCCGAGAGCTGGCCGCACCGCACGCCAAGGTCACCGCGGTGCTGCCCGGCGCGGAGTCCCGGGACGCGACCACCCGAGCGGCACTGGCCGCGCTGGGTGACGACGTACTCGTCCTCCTGCACGATGCCGCCCGACCGCTCCTCGACGCCGCGACGATCACCGCCTGCCTCAGCGCCCTGGCGGACCACGACGCGGTCACCGTTGCCATCGCCTCGGCCGACACCGTGATCACCACCGCCGCCGACGGGTCGATGGACCAGACCCCGGATCGCGCCGGCCTTCGCCGGTTGCAGACGCCGCAGGGCTTCCGGGCGCCGGTGATCCGTCGGGCGCACGAGCTGGCCCTCGCCGACCCGCGGTTCGTGCCCACCGACGACGCCACCGTCGTACGCCGCTACCTGCCCGAGGTCACGGTCGCGGTCGTCGAGGGCAGTGAGCGCAACCTCAAGGTCACCACTGCGCTCGACCTGGTGATCGCCGAGCAGCTGCTGCGCTGACCGCGCGGAGCCCTGCGTTGGGGCCCTGCGCGAATCCCGGTGCGGAGCCCTGCGTCGGGGCTCAGAGCAGGTCGTTGTCCTCGAGATAGTTGCGCGCCACGTCGGCCGCCTTGACCCGCTCGACCGAGACCTGGCGGTTCAGTTCGACGAGGTCCTCGGTGGTGAGCACCTCCATCAGCGCGTTGAGGATGTCGGCGACGTCGGGGTGGTCGGCGAGGAACTTCTTGCTGACGGCGGGGACCAGGTTCTGCACCGGCTGGATCGCGAGGTCGTCCTCGAGCAGGACCAGGCCCTGCTCCTCGAGGGTGCCGTCGCTGGTGCTGGTCAGGCCGAGCTGGGACTCACCGTCGAGGACCGACTTGTACGTCGCGTCCGTGGCGAACCCGGTGGTGAGCACCTTGGAGATCTTGATGCCGTAGTCGTCCTCGAGGCCCTTGGCGCAGTCGGCACGAGGTGCGCAGTCGGGGTGCGCGGCCAGCACGACGGACTTGCCCTTGAGGTCGGAGAGCTTCTCTAGCTCGAGCTTGTCCGCATAGTCCTTGCTGACGAAGAACGCGTTCGCGTCGGTGGCCTGCGCCGGCTCGAGCAGGCTGACTCCGGCCTTGTCCAGCAGCGGCTCGGCGGCCTTCAGCGTCTCGTCGAGGTCGGCCGTGGTGACCCGCTCCGCGTCCGCACCGTTCTGCGTGGTGTTGAGGAAGTCGACCAGTCCGCCGACATATTCGGGGACGACGTCGACGTCGTCGGGCATCTGCTGCATGTAGAGGTCCCGGGTCGCGACCAGCTTGGTGTCGACCTCGTAGTCGCCCTTCTCGAGCAGCATCCGATAGAGGTTCGACAGGACCGTCGCGCTGTCGAAGTTCTGCCCGGAGAGCACGATCGTGCCCTTGGAGCCGTCGCCGCTCGAGTCGTCGTTGCCGAGGTCGTCACCGGCGCAGGCCGTGACCCCCGCCAGGGAGAGCGTCAGTGTTGCCGCCGTCAGGATCCGTCGTAGTCGCATCGATGCCGCCTTCTGTGTCCCGCGGCGCAGTGCCACGCGTGTCCGGTCGTTCGGTGGTGCTCACAGCACGCTGCAGCATAGCGGCACCGACTTCGAGGATCAGAGCGACGACAGCCACCACGATCGCCCCGCCGAGCCCCTTGGGATAGTTGCCGTTGAAGAACCCGCTGGCGATCACGTTGCCCAACCCGGGGCCCGAGACCAGGGCCGCGATCGTGGCGGTCGCCCAGATCTGCACCAACGAGAGCCGGACGCCGGCCGCCACCAGTGGCAGCGCGAGCGGGAGCTCGACCGAGCGGAACTTCTGCCAGCCGCTCATCCCCATCCCGTCGGCGGCGTCGCGCACGTCGGCGGGCACCTGGCTGACCCCGACGTGGGCATTGGTGACCAGCGGCGGCAGCCCGAACAGGGCCAGGGCGATCAGGGTGGCCAGCCCGGCGCGGCCATAGGGACCGAGGGTGTCGGTGCCGATCGGGTCGAACATCACCAGCAGCGCGAGTACGGCGAAGGTGGGCACGGCCCGGCCGACACCGGCGACGTTGATCGCCAGGAACCCGGCCCGGCCGAGGTGTCCGAGCCACAGGGCCACCGGCAGGGCGATCACCATGGCGATGCCGAGGGCGGTGAAGGTGAGCAGCAGCTGCTGGACCAGCAGGTGCCACAGGCCTTCGGGGCCGCTCCAGTTCGCGCCGTCGGAGAGCCAGGCGAAGGTGTCGGCGAAGAGCTTCATCCGCGTGCTCCTGCCGTGCGGGTCCACGGAGTCGACAGGCGCTGGGCGAGCAGGAGCACCAGGTCGAGCAGCAGTGCCATCACCACGCAGATCAGGCTCACTGCCAGCACCTGCGCGCGGAAGTTAGAGTTCACCCCGTTGAGGAGCAGGATGCCCAGGCCGCCGTCATAGACGATCGCCCCGACGGTGGCCAGCGCGACCGTGGAGACGGTGGCGATGCGCAGGCCGGCGATGATCACCGGCAGCGCCATCGGCAGCTCGACGCGCCACAGCAGGCGGCCGCGGGAGTAGCCCATCCCGGTCGCGGACTCGATCACCTCGGGCGGAACCGCGCGCAGGCCCTCGATCATGTTGCGGACCAGGATGGTGAGCGAGTAGATCGCCAGGCCAACCACGACCGTGGTCCGCGACAGGCCGGTGAACGGCACGATCAGCGGGAAGAGTGCCAGCGACGGCAGCGTGTATAGACCGGTGCAGAAGCCGAGGATGAGCGACTCGAGGCGCTCGAACCTGCGCGCTGCCAGGGCCAGCGGCAGGGCGAGGGCCAGGCCCAGCAGGACTGCTGCGGCGGTGATCGTGAGGTGATCGAGGGTGGCGCTGATCAGCTCGTCGCCACGATCCTCGAAGTAGCCCATGCACATCCACTCGTTGACCGTCCGGCTGTAACAGGACGGCGCCGGGGCGGCCGCGTTCAGTAGGGTCACCGCATGGACGCTACCGAAGACCCGATGATCCGTCTCGAGGGCGTGGGCAAGACCTATCAGGACGGGACGGTGGCCGTCCACGAGCTCGACCTCGACGTCGGGCGCGGCGAGATGGTCACCCTGGTCGGCCCCTCAGGATGCGGGAAGTCCACCACGCTCAAGATGATCAACCGGCTGATCGAGCCGACGACGGGCACGATCAGCATCGACGGCAGCGACGTGACCGACGCCGACCCGGTGAAGCTGCGCCGCAACATCGGCTACGTGATCCAGCAGGTCGGCCTCTTCCCGCACCAGCGGATCGTGAACAACGTGATGACGGTCCCGCTGCTGCACGGCGAGAGCAAGGCGTTCGCGCGGGAACGGGCAATGGAGCTGCTCGAGCTGGTCGGTCTCGACCCCGCCCTGCACGCGGAGCGCTATCCGCACCAGCTCTCCGGCGGTCAGCGCCAACGCGTCGGCGTGGCTCGTGCACTCGCCGCCGATCCCCCGGTGCTGTTGATGGACGAGCCCTTCGGCGCAGTCGACCCCGTCGTGCGTGGTCGCCTGCAGGAGGAGTTCCGCAGGCTCCAGCGCGAGCTGGGCAAGACCGTCGTGATGGTCACCCACGACATCGACGAGGCAGTGCGGATGGGCGACCGGGTCGCGGTCTTCGCCGAGGGCGGACGCCTGGCGCAGTACGACGTACCCGCGGCGGTCCTGGGTTCCCCGGCCGACGACTTCGTGGCCGACTTCGTGGGCAGCTCGCGAGGAATCCGTCGTCTGGCGGTGACCCCGATCGACGAGGCGTTGCTCGAGCCCCTCGAGGGTGTCAGTGCCGGCGACCTGGCCGCGGCGATCGACATCGACGCCACGCTCGAGGAGGCACTCGCGGTGCTGATGCGCGAGGACAAGGCCGTGCTGGGTGTACGTCGCGGCCCGCGGTTCCTCGGGGTGCTGACGCCGAACGGCATCCACCGGGCGCTGCGGGAGTCGGTGCGCTCGGCGCGGTGACGCCGAGCCGTCAGTGGATCAGGCCCGCTTGCGGACCTGGACCTGCTCCCACGCGGCCAGCTCTGCCTTGAGGTCGACGACCTCCTGCTCGAGCTCGGCAACGGAGACGATCGCGTCCGCGGCACGGCTCTCGGCCTCTTCGAGGCGGGTGCTCTCCTCACCGAGACGACGCTCGGCCTGGTCGGCACGGCGCGACTCCGAGCCCAGCTTCAGCCTGGTCTCGGCCACCTGGCGCTGCGCGCCGGCCAGCTCGCCCTCCAGCTCGTGGATGAGCTTCTGGCGAGCCGCGATCCGCTCTGTCATCGTGCGGGCGAACTCGGCGTTCTCCTCGCTGCGGGTCTCGTCGAGCTTGCGGTAGGCCTGGGCCTGCTCGGCGCGGTCACGGGCTGCGTCACGGCGCGACTGGAGCAGTTCGGAGTGGGTGATCTTGGTGGCCACGGCACCGAGGATGACCGCGGTCACGGCAGAGACTGCGACCAGGACCGAGGATCCGCCGACCAGTGCGCCGAGGACGGCGAGGGTGGCGATCATGATGAGGACGACGGCAACCGTCACGCGAGTGGTGCGCTGGCGGCGGCGCATGACGGGTCGAGCATTCGGGGAAGCCATGAACTCACACTAGGCTTCCTCGCCGTCGTCCCGGACCCGACACGCGCGTTCCAGCAGAAGTGCTGCGACACACATCGCCAGGCCGGCCACTGCGGCCAGTCCCGAGCGGATCATCCGCTGCTCGGCCAGCTCGGCGGGTTCGCCGATCCAGGCGATCGCATATCCGGCATATCCGCCGGCCACCAGCGCGCCGACCAGCGCGCACGCCTTGGCCAGCACCAGCAGGTTGACCGCCTTGTGCGGGTCGATCCAGCTCCGCCTCGAGATCGTCCGGTGGGTCACCCACGCCGTACCGGCCAGGAACGCGGCCACGAAGACCAGTGCGGCGACCTGGAGCCAGGTGACCACCGGGGACGAGTCGGCATAGTTCTGGGTGAGCGGACGCAGTGCCCAGCCGCCGACAAGTCCTACGACGCCCCACGCTGCCAGTGCCGCGAACGGCGTCGGGGTGACGTGTGGTTCGGGCGACTGGTCCCGGGTCACTGCACGTTGAGGGTGAGGTCCTCGCGGAGCTTGATCCCGCTCTCGTCGAGGCCCTCGAGGAGCTCGACGATCGGGCCGCTGTCGAGCAGGACCGCGTCGGACTCGAGCTCGGCCCACGGGCGCAGCACGAAGGCGCGCTCCTTGGCCCGCGGGTGCGGCAGGGTCAGGAAGTCGTCGTCGGCACGGCGGTCGCCGACCACGATCAGGTCGACGTCGAGGGTCCGCGGCGCATTGCGCTCGACCGGGCGGACCCGGTGGAAGGCGTCCTCGATGGCCAGGGCACGGTCCAGGAGCGTCGGCGCGGAGAGGGTGGTGTCGATCAGCACGACGGCGTTGAGGAACTTCTCCGAATCGGCCGGGCTGGCGACCGGCTCGGTCTCGTAGACGCTGGAAACACCGGTGACCCAGACCTCCGGGGTGTCGGCAAGGGAGTCGACGGCCCCCTGGAGGGCGGTCAGACGTTCGCCGAGGTTGGAGCCCAACGCCAGGACCGCACGGCGGATGGGGTGCATCTCGCCGGTGAGGGTGTCGGCGTCGATGATGTTCGGGTTGGGGGTTTCAGTCACGGCTGCAACGTCCTCTTCCGGGTGATCGTCAGCGCGACATCCGAGAAAGTCGCGTCAATGGGGGCGTCCGGCTTGTGCACCGTCACCCGGCACCATTCAACACGATGCTCCAAGAGGCAGACATCCGCCACCCGTTGCGCAAGTGTTTCGATGAGGTCCACCGGATCACGCTCCACGGCGGCCTTCACCGCCTCCACGAGGGTCCCGTAGTGAGCCGTGTCACGCAAGTCGTCGGAGGCCGCTGCGGGACGGGTGTCGATGCCGAGGACGAGGTCGATCACGAAGACCTGGCCGTCTCGTCGCTCGAAGTCGAAGACCCCGTGATGGCCGAAGCACTCGACCCCGGTGATGGCGAGTTCGTCGATGTTCTGGTCGTTCATTCACGCTCCACGTCGGTCAGGATCGGTCCGGACATGTGACTCCACAGGCGCCAGCCGACCTCGGTGCGGACCAGCGTGCTGCTGACCGCCAGCCGCGACAGCGGCGCCTCGGCGACCTCCTCGAAGGACCGGTCGCCGGGCATCAGGACGTGTTCGATGCAGGTCAGCCGGGCCACGTCGCCCTGGACGGCGAAACGCAGGTCCTCGAAGAGGAACTGGATGCCACGGGTGAAGTCCATCGCTTCGGCGAGCTGCTCGAGCACGGCCTCGCGGCCCCACGTCGGCGACCCACCGGGGAAGGCGATCGAGATGTCCTCGGAGTCGAGCCACAGCTGTGCGGCGGCGGCGATGTCGGCGGCCTCCCAGGCGGCATAGAAAGCCCGGTGGGTGGTCTCCACGTCCCGGATGGGCTCGCGATCCTGCGGAGCGTCGTCCTCGACCATCCGGGTCACTGCGCGCCTCCGGGGTCCGCACTACCCCCGGGGTTCGACCGGAGCTGGGCCACCACGCGCAAGGCGTCCGATGCTGCGCCCACGTCGTGCACCCGCACGCCCCAGACGCCGTGCAGGGCGACGAGGGTGGTGAGGGCCGTGTTGGCGGCCTCTCGTCCGTCGACTGGCCGGGAGGATCCCTGGTCGTCGGCCAGGAGTGCGCCCAGGAAGGACTTGCGGCTGGCGCCGATGAGGACCGGCAGGCCGAGCTCGTCGAGGGCGGGCAGGGCTCGGAGCAGGTCCCAGTTGTGGGTGCCTCGCTTGGCGAAGCCCAGGCCGGGGTCGACGATGACCCGGTCGCGTCGGACACCGGCGGCCTCGGCGTCGGCGATCCGTGCGGCGAGCTCCTCGCACACCGCCGCGACCACGCCGCCGGGTCCGTCGTACACGGCAAGGTCCTGCATGTGCGTGCTGTGTGCGCGCCAGTGCATGGCGATGTAGTCCACGTCGTGCGCGGCCACCACCCGCAGGATCTCGGGATCGGCGAGCCCACCGGAGACGTCGTTGATGATCGCGGCGCCGGCGCGGACCGAGGCCTCGGCCACCTCGGAGCGCATGGTGTCGACCGAGAGGACCGCACCCTCGGCGCTGAGCGCCTCGATCACCGGGATCACCCGGTCCAGCTCCTCGCTGACCAACGGGCGCGTGGCACCCGGGCGGGTGGACTCCCCGCCGATGTCGAGGATGTCGGCACCCTGGGCGAGCAGGTGCCGGCCGTGCGCGATCGCCGCCTCGGTGGTGGCCCAGCGGCCACCGTCGGAGAACGAGTCGGGGGTGACGTTGACGATCCCCATGATCCGGGGCAGGTCCGCTGCCGTCACCATGTCATCACCGGATCATCACTGGGTCGTCACCGAGTCATCACCGCGTCGTCACCGGGCGCTGTGGATGAGCGCCATCGCCTCGGAACGGGTGGCGGCGTTGTGCATCATGCCGCGCACCGCGGACGTGATCGTGCGGGCGCCGGCCTTGCGGACACCTCGCATGGTCATGCACAGGTGCTCGGCCTCGATCACCACGATCACGCCGCGGGCCTCGAGGATCTCGACCAGCGCATCGGCGACCTGGGTGGTCAGTCGTTCCTGGACCTGGGGCCGCTTGGCATAGACGTCGACCAGCCGGGCCAGCTTGGACAGGCCGGTGATCTTGCCGCTCTCTGCCGGGATGTAGCCGACGTGGGCGACACCGGTGAACGGGACCAGGTGGTGCTCGCACATCGACCAGAGCTCGATGTCACGGACCAGGACCATCTCGTCGTGGCCGATGTCGAAGGTCGTGGTCAGGACGTCCTCGGGAGCCTGGCGCAGGCCCGCGGTCACCTCGGCATACGCACGCGCGACCCGGGCCGGGGTCTCGCGCAGGCCCTCACGCTCGGGGTCCTCGCCCATTGCGTGGAGGAGCTCACGGACCGCGGCCTCGGCGCGGGCGTGGTCGAAGTCCGGGATGCTGGCAGGGTCCCGGTCGGCGGCACCGATCGGCGAGATCATGCCTGCGGCCCGGGAGTCGTGCCCGGAGCTCCGGGGGTGTCGGGGTGACCGGGGTCGGCCAGGCCGCCCGCGGGTGGCCCGGCGTGGTGCGGTGTGGCCAGGTCGGGGTCGCCCATCGGCTCCTCGACCTCACCCTCGACGACGTCCTTCTTGGGCACCGCCACCGGGGGCAGGCTCGAGGGTTGACGGTTCGGCGAACCGGTCCAGGCCGGACGGGCGGGACGACGGTTGAGCGTCTCGAAGACCTCGGCGACCTCCGCCTTGTCGAGGGTCTCGCGGTCGAGCAGCGCGAGGACCAGGGCATCGAGGGTCTCGCGGTTCTCGTCGAGGATCTCGAAGGCCTCCTGGTGGGCGGTGGCCAGCAACTTCTTGACCTCCTCGTCGACCGCTGCTGCGGTCTGCTCGGAGTAGTCGCGGGTGTGGCCCATGTCGCGGCCCAGGAACGGCTCGGAGTTGCTCTCCCCCAACTTGACCGCCCCGAGGCGCTCGGTCATCCCGTACTGGGTGACCATCGCGCGGGCCAGACCGGTCGCCTTCTCGATGTCGTTGCCGGCACCCGAGGTGACGTCGTGGAAGATCAGCGCCTCGGCAGCCATCCCGCCGAGCATGTAGGCCAGCTTGTCCAGCATCTCGCTGCGGGTCTGCGAATACTTGTCCGTGTCGGGCAGGACCATCGTGTAGCCCAGGGCCCGACCGCGAGGCAGGATCGTCACCTTGTGCACGGGGTCGGTGCCCGGCAGCGCAGCGGCGACCAGGGCGTGGCCGCCCTCGTGGTAGGCGGTGATCAGCTTCTCGTTCTCGCTCATCAGACGGGTGCGGCGCTGCGGACCCGCGATCACGCGGTCGATCGCCTCGTCCAGCGAGGAGTCGGTGATCGTCTTCTGGTTGAGCCGTGCGGTGAGCAGGGCCGCCTCGTTGAGGACGTTGGCCAGGTCAGCACCGGTGAACCCGGGGGTACGCCGTGCCACGCTGAGCAGGTCGACCTCGGGGGCCATCGGCTTGCCGCGGGAGTGGACCTTGAGGATCTGGTGTCGGCCCGAGAGGTCGGGGGCGTCCACGCCGATCTGCCGGTCGAAACGACCGGGACGCAGCAAGGCGGGGTCGAGGACGTCGGGTCGGTTCGTGGCCGCGATCAGGATGACCCCGCCGCGGACGTCGAAGCCGTCCATCTCGACCAGGAGCTGGTTGAGGGTCTGCTCGCGCTCGTCGTGCCCGCCGCCCATGCCGGCTCCACGGTGACGCCCGACGGCGTCGATCTCGTCGATGAAGACGATCGCGGGAGCGTTCTCCTTGGCCTGCTCGAACAGGTCGCGCACACGGGAGGCACCAACACCGACGAACATCTCGACGAAGTCGGATCCGGAGATCGAGTAGAAGGCCACGCCGGCCTCGCCGGCGACGGCGCGCGCGAGGAGGGTCTTGCCCGTTCCGGGCGGGCCGTAGAGCAGGACGCCCTTGGGGATCTTGGCGCCGACGGCCTGGAACTTGGCCGGCTCCTTGAGGAACTCCTTGATCTCGCCGAGTTCCTCGATCGCCTCTTCACAGCCGGCGACGTCGGAGAAGGTGGTCTTGGGCATGTCCTTGGTGATCAGCTTCGCCTTGGACTTGCCGAACTGCATGACCCGGCCGCCGCCACCCTGGACGCTGTTCATCAAGAAGATGAACAGCAGGATGATCAGCGCGAACGGGAGCAGCGTGGCCAGGAGCTGGCCGAAGAAGCTGGGCTGCGGGTTCTCGGAGTTCGACTTCTCGATCGTGCCCTTCTCGACCTGGGTGCGAGCGAGCTTGATGAGGTCGTTCTGCTGTCCGGTGACCCAGTGCGTGGTGACCTTCTTGCCACCCTTGCGACTCACGTCGTCGTCCAGGGTCGCGCGGATCTCCTGGTCGTTGTCGAGGAAGGTGATCTCCTTGACCTGACCGGTCGAGATGTACTTCTCCATCTCGGAGGTCTGGACCTCGTCATACCCCCCGTCGGGCGCGAGGAATTGCAGGCCGAGCAGCACCGCGGCGACGGCCAGGACGATCCAGAGCCAGGGACCCTTGAATATACGCTTCACAGACTTCTCTCGGGACAGCTCAACACGTCGTGCGAGCGGTGACCATGTGAGGTTTGACGGTACATGGTCCCAGAAACCCTCCGGGTGTCAGGAGTCCAGGCCCTGAGTCCATGGGGCCGGTCAGGAGTAGACGTGCGGAGCGAGCGTCCCGATGTCGCGCAGGTTGCGGTAGCGCTCCTTGAAGTCGAGCCCGTAGCCGACCACGAACTCGTTCGGGATGTCCCAGCCGACGTACTTCGGCTCGACGGGCATTGCCAGCGCCTCCGGCTTGCGCAGCAGGGTGGCAATCTCGACGCTGGCCGGGTTGCGGCTGCTCAGGTTGGAGATCAGCCAGCTCAGGGTCAGCCCGGTGTCGATGATCTCGTCGACCACGAGGACGTGGCGCCCGGAGATGTCGGTGTCGAGGTCCTTGAGAATCCGCACCACACCGCTGGACTTGGTGCCCGAGCCGTAGGAGCTCACCGCCATCCAGTCCATCTCGACGTGACCGTGCAGCGAGCGGGCCAGATCGGCCATCACCATCACCGCACCGCGCAGGACTCCCACCATCAGGAGCTCCTTGCCGGCGTAGTCGGCCTCGATCTGGGTGGCCATTTCCTTCAGCTTTGCCTGGATCTGCTCCTCGGTGAAGAGGATGTTGACCAGATCGCTCTCGACGTCGGAGGCATCCATGGGCGCCAGCCTGCCACACCGGCTCGGACGGAGTCACCGGGTACCCGGTGACTCTGGTGCTTCCCGGGCAAGATCTTGCCCGGGAAGTGGTGGAGTCACCCGGTACCCGGTGACTTCTGACTACTCCTGGGACGAGCGGAACTCGATCACGCCGCCGGTGCGGAAGGCCCGCAGGTGGCCCGGGAGGTCGATCCACTTCTGGCCGTGCCAGTCGGTGACGAGGCGGTCGACGGCGATCACGTGCTCGTGGAAGAGCTCGGCGCCGGGAGCGCCCGCGGCCAGGGCGGCAAGGCGCAGGACGCGGGTACGGATCGGGGCCGGCAGAGCTGCCAGCGAGTCGACGGTGAGGGCGTCGGCAGCGGCGTACGCCGTGTGGGTGAGGTCGTCGAGCAGCTCCATGTCGGGGCGGAGCAGGTCGGCGGTGCGGGCGAGCGCGACGGCCACGCCCGGGCCGAGCTCGGTCTCGAGCACCGGCAGCACCTTGTGCCGCACCCGGACCCTGGTGAACTTCGGGTCCTCGTTGTGCGGGTCCGCCCACACGCTCAGCCCTTCGGCCTCGCAGGACTCCTTCGTGTCTGCGCGCGAGACGTCGAGCAGCGGTCGACGGAAGCGATCGAACTCGCGGCGCATCCCGGCCACGGCCCGGCCGCCGGATCCGCGCGCCAGACCGAGCAGCACGGTCTCGGCCTGGTCGTCACGGGTGTGGCCCAGGAGCACGAGCGCGGCACCGAAGTGATCGGCCATCTGCTCCAGCACCGCATAGCGGGCCTCGCGTGCCGCTGCCTCGGGTCCGCCGGCACCGTCCACGGACACCCGCGCGGAGACGGTCTCGTCGCAGCCCATCGCCGCCATCTGCGTGACAAGTGATGAGGCGCGCGTGTCCGATCCGTCCTGGAGCCCGTGGTCCACGGTCGCGCCGATCACCCGCAGGGCCATCCGCCGTCCCTCGAAGATCGTCGCGGCGAGCAACGCCAACGAGTCGGCTCCGCCTGAGCAGGCCACCACGACCGCCTCGCCGGGCGCGAGGGGGGCGAGCACTCGGCGTACCCCGATCCGCACCGCGGCCGTGGCCGGGTGGAGGGTCATGCGTGGACCCGGGCCACCCAGGCCTCGTGGTCGCCGATCTCGGCCTTCGAGGGAAGGTTCTCCGGCGACTCCCAGACCGCGTTGAAGCCGTCCATGCCGACCTTGGCGATCACACCGCGCACGAAGATCGCGCCGTCTCGATATTGCGCCATCTTGGCCTCGAGGCCGAGCACCCGGCGAAGCACCCGGTCCAGGGGCCCGATGCCCTTGCGCCGGACGTTGAACTTGCGACGAATCGCGTTCACCGACGGAATCACTTCCGGGCCGACCCCGTCCATCACCACGTCGGCGTGCCCTTCGAGCAGCGACATCACGCCGGTCACGCCGTCGATCAGCTCGCGCTGCTCGGGGGTGGACATCAGGTCCACCAGGCTGCCGCTTCCGCCACGCAGTGACTCACCGATCCGCTTGATGCCGTTCTCGAGCGACTCGCCGACCTCGACGGAGTCGGCGAGGGCGTTCATCTGGGCGTGGAGGTGGTCGCGCATCCACGGCACGGCTGTGAACTGCACCCGGTGGGTCTCCTCGTGCAGGGTGACCCAGAGCCGGAAGTCGGTCGGGTCCACCTCGAGCTCACGCTCGATGTGCACGACGTTGGGCGCGACGAGCAGGAGGCGTCCGTGCGGGTCGTGGAACGGGTCGAACTGGCCCAGCACCTTGGACCCCATGAAGCCGAGCACGACGCCGACCTCGGCGCCGGTGATCCGGGACCCGATCGCCGCGCTGATCCCGCTCGGCGTCCCCTTCTTGGCCGTGAGGCGGCCCACGATCGGGGTGAGGATCTTCTCGAACGTCTCGGCATTGGCCTTGATCCAGCCCGCGCGATCCACCACCAGGACCGGGGCGGTGTGCTCGGCGGCGCTCAGTGAGGTGAACTCACGGACCAGGCCGGTGGAGCGCTCGGCGCCGGCGCGCAGCTCACGCACGGCCTCGTCGGCCGCGGCGGCACTGACGTCCGGACCCTCCCCTGCAAATCGGGAGCCCAGGCGGACCGCGAGGTCCCAGTCGATCATCGACGGCGCATCAGTCATGGGTCGAACCCTACGTCGCTGCCCTATCCGTCGACCCGTCGCTTGTTGACGTTCCACCCGCCGGCCGAGCGTCAACAACTGCCGGGTCGGCGAGGGGTCACGACGAGCAGTGGCAGGAGGCCAGCGCCGCGGTCAGGTCCACCAGCGCCGCCCGCGCGTCCAGGGTCTTCTCCACCTTCACCCGGTCGGCGACGAAGACGAACGTGAACACGTTGCCGTCCAGGTCGGTGGTGACGCCGGCCAGGCCGTGCACGCCGGTCAGCGTCCCGGTCTTGGCGCGGACCCGGCCGGCACCGGCCTGGGGCGCCTCGGCATACCGGTTGGCCAACGACCCGGTGAACCCGGCGACCGGCAGCCCGGTGATCACCGGGCGCAGCTCGGGGTGCTCGGGCGAGGCAGCCACGGAGAGTACGTCGAGCAGCGTCGAGGCGGTCAGCACGTTGCCGCGCGAGAGCCCGCTGGCGTCGAGGATCGTGTCGCCGGTGATGTCGACGCCAAGTTGTTGCAGGGTCGTCTCGACGGCGATCGCGCCGCCTTCGAAGCTCGGCTCGGCGCCGAGCTCGATCGCCACGTGGTGTGCGAGCAGCTCCGCGCCCTCGTTGTCGCTGATCGCGAGCACCCGCTCCACGATCTGCCAGACCGGTGCGCTGTGCACGACGGCGAGCTCGCTGCCCGGGGTGAGGGCCTGGGTCGAGTCGACGTCCTCGTCGGCCGGCGCCACCTCGGTCGAGGATGGTGCCACGGTCCGACGCGCTCCGCCGGTGACGGTGATCCCGCGCTTGCCCAGCTCCTGCTTGAACGCGTCGGCGGCAGCCTTGGCCGGGTCGGTCTCGAACCCCCAGCCCCCTTCCTTGGCTCCCTGGTCGATGAAGAGCGCAGAGATCGGGGAGACCACGGCGTCGGTGACGTAGTCGGCCGGCCAGTCCTCGCTGACGCGTGGACCGGAGAAGAGCGAGTCGTCGAAGCCGAGCTTGACCGTCGTGGTGCCTGCCTCCTTCAGCGAGGCAGCGGTCCGGGCCGCGAGCGTGACCAGGTCTGCCTGGGCGGGATAGGCATCCTTCTCGGCCTTGCGCATCAGGTAGGGGTCTCCGCCGCCGACCAGGACGATCTCGTCCGCGCTCGCTCCCACCCGCACCGTGGTGTCGAACGTCCGCGCGGAGCCGAGTGCCTCCAGGGCGGCCGCACCGGTGAGGATCTTCATCGTGGAGGCCGGGATGGTCTCGGCGTGCCTGCTCTCGTAGTGGACCGTGCCGTCCACCCCGCCGATGGCCAGCGTGCGGCGGGGGCCGAACGCCGACGCGGTGGTGTACTTCGAGATGGCGCTGCGCACCTTCGCTGCGCTCACCGTGCCGCTCGCACCGGCCGGGGCAGCGACCGCGTCCGGGTCCGAGAGCTCCGGGAGGTCCAGTCCCTCGGGCGGTTCGATGGAGGCGGGGCTGGCCGTTCCCGGCTCGGCCCAACCGAGCTCGACGGCCAGGTCATATTCGAACGAGGCGAACGCGGCGGCGAGCACGACGAGGACGACGCCCACCGGCAGCCATGCTGCGGAGCGGCTCGGAGGCGGGCGTTTGCGACCGTCCCTGCGTGATCCAGCCACCGAGAATTCCTTCCCCACTTCCACGTTTGCGACCATTGTGCGCGAAGATGTCGCCAGCCCGAACTTCGGGCCTTGATCTTTCGCGGCCCGAAGCCGGGCCCGCGAGTGTGCCGATGATGCGGAGGAATGAAGTGCTCGAGTTCGATGTCCTGGTGGAGATTCCCAAGGGTGAGCGCAACAAGTACGAGGTCGACCACGAGTCGGGGCGCCTGCGCCTGGACCGTCTGCTGTTCACCTCGACGCAGTATCCCGCCGACTACGGCTACATCGAGAACACCCTGGGCCAGGACGGCGACCCGCTCGACGCTCTCGTCCTGCTCCAGGCGCCGACGTTCCCGGGCTGCCTGATCAAGTGCCGCGCGATCGGCATGTTCCGGATGACCGACGAGGCCGGCGGCGACGACAAGGTCCTCTGCGTCCCCTCGGGTGACCCGCGCCAGGAGCACCTGCGCGACATCAACCACGTCTCGAAGTTCGACCGCCTCGAGATCCAGCACTTCTTCGAGGTCTACAAGGACCTCGAGCCCGGCAAGTCCGTCGAAGGCGCTGACTGGGTGGGCCGCGCCGAGGCCGAGGCCGAGGTGCACGCCTCCTTCGCCCGCTTCAAGGACAACGGCGGCCACTGAGCCACCTCGCTCCGCAACAAGAGCGGCCGTACGACGAAAGTCGTGCGGCCGCTCCTGCATTTCGGCCGGGCCCCGGAGCGGGGCCCAGCACTCAGCTCAGGCGTCGCCCCAGGTGAGCAGCTCCTCGGCGCGGATGACCTCCGGCGGGATGCCGAAGGCGTCGACCAGATCGCCGGCGAGCGGGCGCAGCTTGCGGCACAGCGAGTTGATCTCGCGCGAGATCGCCTTGGAGCGCGGGCTGGTCAGCCGGCCGTGCTCCATGAACCAGGCGCGGTTCTCCTCGATGGTGGTCAACGCGAAGAGGTCGAGGAGGAGGCCCAGCGCGACCTTGTTGTCCGAGTCGGGCAGTGACTGGACCTTGTCGACGAAGGCGTCCAGGACGAGCCGCTCGACGTGCGCGTGACCGATCGCGATGACGTGGTCCTGCACCCGGGAGAAGACCTCCGCGGGCTCCATGCCCTGGTCCACGCCGCGCTTGAGACGACGAGCCGCCCCGCTGACCAGGTGCTCCTCGCGGAAGCGGAACATCGCCTCGTGGAAGTTCGGGTCGAGCAGGCCTGCCTCCTGGTCCCACTCGTCGTCGCCGGGCAGCAGGTCGCGGACCCGCTCCAGCAGCTTGTGGACGTTGGTGCGCTCGACGACCGTCTCGACGGCCATCCCTGCCACGAACCGCACCATGCCCAGCTGGTCCATGTCGGAGAAGTCCGAGGCATAGCCTGTCAACAGGCCCTTGGCCACCAGCTGCATCAGGACGGTGTTGTCGCCCTCGAAGGTGGTGAACACGTCCGTGTCGGCCTTGAGCGCGGCGAACCTGTTGCGCGACATGTAGCCGGCACCACCGCAGGCCTCACGGCTCTCCTGGATCGTGCGCGTGCTGTGCCAGGTCGCCAGCGCCTTGGTGCCGGCAGCGCGGGACTCGAGGGCGCGACGGTAGTCCTCGTCGTCGTTCTCGCCGGAGAACGCCTTGTGGGTCTGGTCGGTCAGCACCTCTTGGGCGAAGTGCAGGGCATAGGTCTTCGCGAGCAGCGGGAGGAGTCGGCGCTGGTGCTGACCGTAGTCGAGCAGCAGTTGCTCGGGCTCGCCGTCTGCTGACTCGAACTGGCGGCGGCGGTCGGCGTACTTGATGGCGATGGTGAGGGCCATCTTGGCTGCGCTGTTGCCCGCTGCGCCGATGCAGACCCGGCCCAGGACCAGGGTGCCGAGCATCGTGAAGAACCGTCGGCCCGGGCTCTCGATCGGCGACTCGTAGACGCCTTCGGGCGTGACGTCGGCGAACCTGTTGAGCAACGCGGTGCGCGGGATCCGGACTCCGTCGAACCACAGGCGGCCGTTGTCGACGCCGTTGAGGCCCATCTTGAGCCCGGAGTCCTCGATGCGTACGCCGGGGGCGGGCTTGTTGTCGATGCGGATCGGGACCACGAAGGCGTGCACGCCCTCGGACTTGCCGTCGATCTCAAGCTGGGCGAAGACCACGGCCATCTCGCCGTGCCGGGCGGCGTTGCCGATGTAGTCCTTGTAGGCGGACTCGGTCGGCGTATTGATCACGAACTCCTGCGAGTCGGCGTCGTAGGTCGCCACCGTCTCGAGGGCCTGCACGTTGGAGCCGTGACCGCCCTCGGTCATCGCGAAGCAGCCGAGAAGCTTGCCGGAGATGACGTCGGGGAGATATTTCGCGTGGTGCTCCTCGTTGCCGAGGTTCTGGATCGCGCCACCGAAGAGGCCGAACTGGACCCCCATCTTGACCAGCACCGAGAGGTCTCCGAAGCCCATGGTCTCGAAGGCGGCGATGGCTCCACCGGTGCTGTTGGAGCCGCCCTGGGCCTTCGGGAAGCCGAGCGCGGTCTGGCCGGTCCCTGCCACGCTGACCACGACGTCGCGGACGCGGTCGCGGAACTCGTCGTGACCGAGGGTCTCGGCCTCCTCCAGCACGTCGGCGTTCTCGACGAGGTTCTTGCGGACCAGCTCGCGCACCTCGGCATAGTCGCCGTCGAGGAGGGAGCGCAGCGCTGCAAGGTCGATCTCGGGTTGCAGGTAGCCGGTTTCGTGGTCGTCGGGAGTGGTGGCTGGGTCCTTGCCGGACTCGGTCGTCGCGGGCGTCTCAGTGGCCATGCCCACACGCTACCGGCCGGGGTGTGCCGTGGGTCAGGGTCGACCGTAGAAGTTCGGCGGGATCCAGTAGTACAGCGACTCCTCGGTCACCGGGCGGCCGGTGCGCGGGGCGTGGATGATCCGCCCGTTCCCGGCATAGAGCGCCACGTGATAGATCGACGAGGGATCGCTGGAGGATCCCCAGAAGACGAGGTCGCCGGCCTTCAGCGAGCCCGCCGAGATCGGCGTGGTGGCGGAGTACTGGCCGACCGAGTAGTGCGGCAACGACTTGCCGCCCTGTCGCCAGGCCATCATCGTCAGGCCCGAGCAGTCCCAGGAGCTGGGTCCGGCGGCCGCCCACACGTAGGGCTCGCCGATCTGAGCGCGGGCGAAGCTGATCGCGGCCGACGCGCCGCCGCTCGACGGCGGGGGTGTCGGGTCCGGTCGCGGCTTGGGCTTGGGCGTCGGGGCCGGCGCGGGCTCGGGCTCGGGAGCCGGTGCCGACGGGGTGTTGTCGCCGCCGTTGTCCGAGGAGCTGTCCCCCCCGGTCGACCCGCCGGTCGACCCACCGGTCGATCCACCGGCGCCGGAGCTGGAGTTGCTGGCAGGGCGCGTGGGCTGCGTCTGCTCGCTCTCACGCTCCTGCTCGGCCGCTGCGGCGGCGGCACGACGACGCTGTACTGCCTCCTCGAGCGAGGCCTGACGACGCGTGGCCAGGTCGACCGAGATGCCCTGCAGCTCGGCGAGCTCGGCGAGGAGCTCGTCCTTCTGCTTCGCCACGGAGGTGGACGCAGCCATTGCTGCCTGGGCCTCGCCCTCGGCGGTGAGTCGGGCCTGTGCGGCGCCCTTCTCGAGGCGGGCTGCGGCATCACGGGCGTCCTGGGCCTGGCCGGTGGCCAGGTCGGCAACCGTGCGCGCGGCCTCATAGGCGGAAGTGATGTCGCCCATCGAGGAGTTCACGTTGTAGACGGTGTTGGAGTTCTCCAGGACACCTTCGATGCCCTGCTCGCTCGCGATCGCGTTGAGGCTGGTCAGGCCCGGGGACATCTCATAGGTGCTGGCGAGGAGCGCGAAGTAGGACTCCTCCTGCTCTGCCAGCTTCTTGCCTGCCGTGGCGGACCTGCGGTCGGCCGCCCGGACCCGTCCCGCGGCCTGGTCGAGCTCCCACTTGGCGGCGCTGTAGGCCTCACCGGCCTGGGCCGCCTTGATGCTCGCGGCCTCCAGTCGCTGGTTGGCCAGGACCAGGTCGGTCTGGACCTCGGCGACGGTGCGCTCGGCGGCCTGCGCGTCCTGCTTGGCCCGGTCGACCTCCTCCTGGGAGGGCGTCTGAGGGTCAGCGATGGCGGCCGGCACGGTCAGTGACAAGGCAAGCACGCCGGCCAGCGCAGCCAGCAGCGGGCGTCCGGAGGTTGTCCGTCGCACGAGAGTCCCCTTTGCGTTTGAAGACCTCAGGCGGCTTCCCCACCGCCCGAGGCACTCTGAGCACGCTAGTACTCAGGAGTCACAAAGGAAACACTTTTCACAGGTTTTCTTGCACTTGTCGGCGTGTCGGCTTGCTAATTACATCAATGTAGTTCTCACATTTCGGCCGAAAGGCGCATTTCAGCGCCGAGGAATCACCCCGCGTGGGGTCGTCGGAAGGCACGTTCGGCGCTGGCGCGCACCACCCGCAGGGGTACGCCGACCCCGCGGCGTACGACGTACCGCCTCAGCAGGGCAGCACCCAGCCACCCCGCGGGCGTACGACGAACCGCCTGAGCAGGCAGCACCCAGCGACCCGACGCCGAGGCGTCGGCAGAGCCCGCAGGCTCAGTCCCGCTCGACCGGGACCTTGGAGGTGGTGGTCGTCGGGTGCGACGACAGCCCATGTCTGTCGAACTTCTGCCCTGAGGCCAGACCGCCCAGGTAGAAGGCGAGCACGGCGATGACGATGCCGGCGATGTCGTCGGCGACGTAGTGCCAACCGAAGTAGAGGGTCGCGATCACGGTGAGCCCGAAGTTGACCCAGAGCACCCAGTGCACCCATCGGACGCGGATCGTGTACTGCGCCATCAGCGCCACGAGCAGCGTGATTGCCGTGTGCAGGCTGGCGAAGGCAGCCACCGACTGCACGCCGTCGACACCGCCCCACATCACCGCGACGCGGCCATACGAGAGGCTCTCCATCAGGTCGGTGGTCGGGGTGTGCGCGAGCTCGGTGTAGCGCCATGGATAGGCGAAGCCCGGCCCGGTGGCGGGAAGTGCGTAGTAGGACGCCGTGCCCAGGCTCCAGGCGATCGCCTGCGAGGTGGCGAACCAGTAGCCGTAGGAGATGTTCTTCGACCAGATCAGCCAGCCGGTCAGCAGCAGCGGCACCATCGGCAGGAACCACAGATAGATCAGCGAGAGCGCGAAGGCCATCACGCTGGTGCCGAAGACCGTGTGCAGGACGACCGCCGGCTCGTTGCCGAAGAAGATCGCCTGGTCGAGCAGGTCCAGCGGCCGGTCGAACTTGGCGTCATAGACCTGCGGCAGGAACGACTTCAGGTTTCGGTAGCACACGTAGGTGATGTAGAAGCAGACGATTCCCATCACCACGAGGGTGATCCGCTCCCGGTTCCAGTGCGACTTCCAGCGGTCGATGACCACCTGCTTCATCATCGGGAACTTGCCCTTGCCCTGCCACAGGGCGCGGGGCAGCATGTCGAGCAGGAGGGCGCCGAAGACCAGCATCGGCAGCCGCACCCAGGCCGGGCCGAGGAAGCCCTCGGGGTCCCGCAGGCCTTCTCCCACGCTGATTGCCGTGCCGATCGCGAGCACACCCATGACGGTGGCGACTCCGACGAGGAGCACGTAGGCGCGGCGATACACGCAGGGCAGTCTAGGGGAGACCAGGTGACCTTGATCAGTCGGTGATCACGGCGATTCGGTCCGGGGCCACCATCAGGTGCACCTTTTGTCCGGGACCGGGCGGTTGTACGCCGTCCCGGGTCACCGCAGCCACCGCTCCGACGCCTGTGACATCCACCTCGACCCGCACCGCTTCTGGTGTCAGCCGCGAGGAGAGCACGACCCCCTCGAGCGGTCCCTGCTCGACGATCTGCAGTGCCGAGCGACGCAACGCCACCCGATGGCCGGTCTCACTGCCTGCCGCGGCGAGCACCACATCGGCAGCAGCTCCCTCCAGCACGGTCGAGTAGCCCAGGAACGAGGCCGCCTCCGGATCGGCCGGGTGCTCCCAGACCTCGGAGAGGGTCCCCTCCTGGACCAGCCGGCCACCACGCATCAGCGCCATCCGGTCGGCGACTGCGAACGCCTCCTCGTGGTCATGGGTGACCAGCAACGCGGTGGTGCTGGCGGCCACCAGGATCTCGCGCAGGTCTGACGCGAGCCGTTCGCGCAATGACTTGTCCAGGGCACTCAGCGGCTCGTCGAGCAGCAGCAGCTTGGGTTCGACGGCCAGCGCGCGGGCCAGCGCGACCCGCTGCCGCTCCCCTCCCGAGAGGGTGGCCGGGGCGCGATCCCCATGTCCGCCGAGCCCGACGAGCTCCAACAGCTCGGCGACCCGGGCTGCCACCTCGCGGCGCGGGCGGTGTCGCAGCCGCAGCGGATAGCCCACGTTTGCGGCAACGCTCTGGTGGGCGAAGAGCTGGCCGTCCTGGAACATCAGCGCGAATCCCCGTTTGTGGGTCGGGATCTGGTCCTGGTCGCGGCCGTCGTACGAGATCGTCCCGGAGCGCACCGGCTCGAGGCCGGCGACCGCGCGCAGCAGTGTGGACTTCCCGCAACCCGAGGGGCCGAGCACGGCGAGCACCTGGCCGGTCGGCAGGTCGAGGGTGACGTCCTGCACTGCCGGGACACCCGCATAGGAGACGCTCAGTCCCCGGATCGACAACATGTTCAGAACCCTCCCACTCCGGGCACCCGGAGTCGTTCGACGACCAGCATCACCAGTGCCGTGGTGAGGGCGAGGATCACCGAGGCGGCCAGCGCCATCCCGTAGTTGTCGGCACCCTGCTCACCGAGCAACCGGAAGATGATCACCGGGAGCGTCGGGTGGTCCACCCGGGAGAGGAAGGAGGTCGCACCGAACTCGCCCAGCGAGATCGCGAAGGCGAAGCCGCCGGCGGCCAGCAGTGGCTTCCAGACCACGGCCAGGTCGATGGTGAGCAGCGCGCGCAACGGCGAGGCACCCAGCGAGTTCGCGGCCTGTCGTTGCCGGTCGTCGATGCCGGCCAGCACCGGCACCAGGGTCCGGACCACCAGTGGCAGCGCCACCAGTGCCTGCGCGATCGGCACCAGCAGGGCCGAGTCGCGGAAGTTCACCGGTGGCTCGTCGAGGGTGATCAGGAAGCCGAAGCCCAGGGTCACCGCGGACACACCCAGCGGCAGCATGAAGAAACCGTCGAGCACACCGCGCATTCGGCGCTCGGCCGTCGAGTGCGAGCGACGGGTGACGATCACCGAGACCAGCAGGCCCAGCAGCAACGCCATCCAGGTCGCGTCGACCGCGGTGCGCAGCGAGTTGAGCAGCGCGTCGAGGACAGATGCTTCGACCAGGCTGCCCTCCCCCACCGTGCCCAGCGAGCGATAGTTCCCCAGTCCCCATCCCCCCTGCACCCGGAACGAGCCGGCCACCAGGTCGAGGACCGGTGCGGTCACCAGGAGCATTCCCAGCCCCATGATCCCCAGCGCCGGGAGGTCGCGACGACGGATCGCCACGGGTGCGACCGCTCGACGCTCCACCGACGTGCCACTGCCCGAACGCGCGCGGTGTGCGGCGTACAACAGGAGGGTGACGACCACGAGCTGAAGCAGGCACAGCGCCGCGGCCGCCGGCAGGTCGAAGAGGGTCGTGGTGAGCAGGTAGACCTCGGTCTCGATCGTCGCGTAGCGCAACCCGCCGAGGATCAGCACGACGCCGAACGCCGTCGCGCAGAAGAGGAAGACCACGCTGGCCGCCGAGATGATCGAGCCGCGCAGTGCGGGCAGGGTCGCGGTCCGGAAGACCTGCCACGGCGTCGCGCCGAGGGCGGCGGCCGCCTCACCGGATCGCGGGTCGAGTCCCTCCCAGGCGGTACCGACGGTGCGCACCACCACGGCCAGGTTGAAGAAGACCATCGCGGCGATGATCGCTACCGGGGTGCCCTCCAGGTCGAGGGCCGCGAGCGGGCCACCCAGCAGGTGCTTGAAGGCGATGCCGACCACGACGGTGGGCAGCACGAACGGCACCAGGAAGAGCGCACGCAACACGGTGCGACCCGGGAAGCGGAGCCGGTGCAGGACGTATGCCGTGGGGATGCCGAGGGCGAGCGTGGCCAGGGTGGCGACGCTCGCCGACCAGACGGTGAACCACAGGACGCGTCCGACCCGGGGCCGGCCCAGCACCTCGAGCACCGCAAAGGGCGAGAAGTCGCCGTCGGGCCACAGGCCCAGGGCGAGCATCCCGCTGACGGGGAGCACGAAGAAGACGCCCATCACCAGGACCGGCACGAGTGCCAGCCCGGCAAGGGCGCTCAGTCTTCTCAACGGCTGGTGATGTCCGTCCACTCGGAGAGCCAGGCGGACCTGTTCTCGGCGATCTCTGCGGGCGGCACCGTGTAGGGATCGCTCGGCTGCTCGGCGAACTTCTCCCACGCCTCGGGCAGGGCGACGCTGTCGTCGACCGGGAAGACGTACATGCTGTCCGGCAGGGCCTTCTGCACGTCCTCGCTGAGCAGGAAGTCGATCAACGCGCGCGCACCCTCGGGGTTGTCCGCGTTGGCCAGGACGCCGGCATATTCGACCTGCTCGAAGCAGGTGTCGAGCAGGGCTGCGGTCGTCGTCGTGCCGTCATCGGTGACGGTGAAGGCCGGCGAGGTGTCGTAGGAGACCACGATCGGGCGCTTGCCCTTGTCGCTGGCTCCGGTGAAGTCACCCTCGTAGGCGTCGCTCCAGCCCTGGGTCAGCTTGGCCCCGTTGGCCATCAGCTTCTTCCAGTACGCCGGCCACTGGTCGCCGTACTCCGCGATCGTGGCGAGCAGGAACGCCATCCCCGGTGTGCTGGTCGACGCGCCGGGGATGACGAAGAGGTCCTTGTACGCCGGCTCGGTGAGGTCGGCGAGCCGCTTGGGCGCCTTCAGGTCCTTCTCGGCGAACCAGTCGAGGTCGACGTTCACGCAGACCGATCCGTGGTCGACCGGGACCATCATCTCGGCGCCCTCGCCCTGGATCCGCAGGCTCTCCGCGCCAGCCGGCAGCTCGGGCTCGTAGGCCTCGAAGACCTTCTCCTCGATCGCCCGGGAGGCGAAGGTGTTGTCCACACCGAAGGCGACGTCGCCGGTGGGGTTGTTCCGGTTCAGCGCGAGCTCGTTGGTGAGCGTCCCGCCGTCGCCGGCCGCCTTCACCTTGAGCTGGTGGCCGGAGTCCTCCTCGAACTGCTCGATGAGCTCCTTGGGCAGGTTGAAGGACGAGTGGGTGACCAGGGTGACGGTGCTGCCGCCCTCGTCGTCGTCTCCGCCCCCGACGAGCGAACAGGACGACAGCGTCGCAGTCGCCAGGAGGGTGGCTGTGGCCGTGGACAGTGCAGTGCGCAGCGCGCGGTTCATCGTTTCTCCGACTCCCTTCGCCGGTGCTAACCGGATCAGGTCCTGAGGGTCTGCGGCGGTTCCGCACTCTCAGCCCTCCGTCGGAGGGCTCCCCTGTCTGTGCTTGGCAATCTACCCGGTCGGCGACTCCGCGTTTGCGACACCCCGCGACGTGGGGCAGTGTGTGATGAACCGGCACCGCGGCCGGGCCACCTGGGGAGGGGCCAGACAGATGAACAGAAAAATGAACGGTCAGCTGAACGGGTACTGCGCACAATGACTCGCACCGCTCGGGCCTACGCCGTGGCAGCCGTGATCGCCCTCGCCCTGCTGATCGGACTGGCCGTGGCCGTCAACCCGTTCGGGGACGACTCCGCGTCGCCGCCCGGCTCCGTCGCACCCACCGCGTCCGCGACCCCGAGCCTGGCCCCCACCCCGAGTGTGCGGCCGCGCACCGCCACCGGGCCCGGCAGACCCGATCGCATCCTGATCCCGGCCCTCGAGGTCGACTCGCCCGTGGTCCCGATCCGGTCCAAGAACCGGGTGCTCGACCCGCCGGCCGATGCCAACGTGATCGGGTGGTGGAGCGAGGGCGCCAGGCCCGGCGCGAAGCGCGGCTCCGCGCTGGTCACCGGGCACACCATCCACACCGGCGCCGGCGCCCTCAAGGACCTGGAGAACCTCAAGGACGGTGACGCGGTCAGCGTGCACACCGACAAGGGCAACATCGACTACGTCGTCGAGGACGTCCGAGTGCTCACCAAGGAGGAGCTCGCCGCCCAGGCGGAGACCCTCTTCGACCAGACCAGCGAGGCGCGCCTGGTGGTGATCACCTGCGAGGACTGGGACGGCTCGTCCTGGCAGAGCAACGTCGTGGTCACCGCACTGCCCAGCTGAGCCTCACCGCCCGGCGAGCACCGGGCAGTGCGTCCCACCGATCGCATAGATGGTCGGCATGCACCGGTTGCAGTGGATGCACGCGCCGGCTCCGCCGACCTCCCCGGCCAGCCTGTTGACCAGTCCCGGCTCGAAGAGGAGCGCGCGTCCCATCGCGACGTAGTCGAAGCCGAGCTCCATCGCCTTCTCGATCGTGGCGCGCTCGTTGATCCCACCGAGCAGCATCAGCGGCATCTGGACCGCCTCGCGGAACTGGAGCGCCTTCTCGAGGAAGTAGGCCTCCTCGAAGGGATATTCCTTGAGGAAGCCCTTGCCGACGGTCCGCATCCCCCATCGCACCGGGAGCGGCATCGACGCGGCGAACTCCTTGAGCGGGACGCCGCCACGGAAGAGGTACATCGGGTTCATCAGGGAGCTGCCGCCGGTGAGCTGCAGCGCGTCGAGGGTCCCGTCGGACTCCAGCATCTGCGCGAGCTCGATGCCCTCGGGGGTGGTCAGGCCGCCCTTGAACCCGTCGCTGAGGCTGCTCTTGGCGATCACCGCGACCTCGTCGCCGACCTCGTCACGGACCGCCTGGGCGACTTGGCGTGCCAGGCGGGCACGGTTCTCCAGCGAACCGCCCCAACGGTCCTTGCGCCGGTTGAGGGCGGGGGCGAGGAAGGAGGAGATCAGATAGCTGTGGCTCATGTGCACCTCGAGCACGTCGAACCCGGCGTCGACCAGGATGCGCGCGGAGGCGGCGTACTGCTTGGTGATCCTGGCCAGGTCGGCCTCGCTGGCGGTGCGGATCATCTGCATCGACAGCGGGCTGGGCATCCGGCTGGCGGCAAGGGCGTGTACGCCGTTGGAGCGGCCGTTGGCGACCGGCCCGGCGTGGCCGAGTTGGGCGGAGATCGCCCCGCCTTCGGCGTGCACCGCGTCGGCCAGGCGGGCCAGGCCGGGCGCGGTGCGTGGACCGATCACCAGCTGCTCGGCGTGGGTGCGGCCCTCCGGAGCGACGGCGCAGTAGGCGACCGTGGTCAGTCCGACTCCGCCGGCGGCCATGGTGCGGTGGAAGTCGATGAGCGCATCGGAGACGACCCCGTCGGGGGTGCGCCCCTCGAAGGTCGCGGCCTTCACGACCCGGTTGCGGAGGCGGACCGGGCCGAGGGTGGCGGGGGCGAACGGGTCGGGGATCATGGGGACTATGCTAGAACAGGTTTCAGTTCTGGTCTTCTACTACTGTCGTTCCCGACAGCAACGCAGATGATCGGGAGACAGAGATGACCGAAGAGCACGAAGACGTCGAGGCCAGCTTGAGCGTGGCCGCACGGTCGCTGGGAGAGGACGCACTGCACGTCGCCCCCCTCAGCGTCGAGAAGCCCGGACTGCACCTGCAGCTGGTCGACTTCAGCAACCCGCAGTCCGCCGAGGACGACGAGGACTGGGACCTGGACCCGAGCTCCGACCTGGGCCTCAAGATCACCCTGGCCGGGCTCGACCCCGAGGTTGCCGTGCAGCTGCTCACCGTGGCCGCGGAGTTCCTCAGCCAGGCCGAGTTCGAAGAAGGCTGAGCTCGAAGGCTGAGCGACGCACCACTGCGTCCTCTCCGGCCTCTCCCTCCAGGAGCTCCCTGCCCTTGCCGCAAGGCCGTGGTGGGAGCACACTGGAGGGAAGGCACAGGAGATGACTGCCATGCACGACCCCCTCGAGATCAGCATCACCGCAACCCACGACGTCCTCGACACCCGGCTGTCCACGGCCGAGTTCAGCCGGCCCGACGCCCGCAACCCTCGCGCCCGCTTTCCCACGACGGACACGTTCCTGGCCAGCGCCAGCCGTCACGTCGCTGCCGCCAACGAGGTCCTGGTCGACGCGTGTCGCCGGCACCTCTCGGACGGCGAGGCCAAGGCGCGCCAGCTCACCGCGCGCAGCCGGCACCTGGAACAGGCGATGGCCCAGGCGAAGGCCAAGCTCTATGGCGGATCCCAGGCGGTACGCCGTCCGTGGTCGGAGATCTGGGTCGACCTGCACCGTGAGTTCGACGCGTTCATGGAGCTCGAGGAGAAGCTCGCCGGCGAGCTGGTGAACGCAACGGCCCCCGAGTTCCACGACCGGCTGGCCGAGCGCATCCACCGCGCCGAGCTCAAGGCACCGACCCGTCCACATCCCTATGTCCCGCACCGGGGGCTCACCGGACGCGTGGCGCGCCGCCTGGCGTTGCGGGTCGACCTGTTCTGGGACACGACCGAGGCACGGATGATCCCGGCGCCGGTGCGTCCGCACGACCGTTCCAAGGACGGCCCGCTGCGGCAGTACCTGCTCGCCGACCCGCACCTCGACGGGCCCACGAAATAACGTCGTACGGATCAGGCGGTGGCGTAGATCCAGGCGCCGTCGACCAGGGTGCGAGTCATCTCGCCCCGGGCCACCAGCAGCTCCACGTGGGCGCGGGTCTCGAGGGTGGCCAAGGCCGAGTTGAAGAGATCGAGCTCGGCGAACGCGCGGCCCCGCTTGGTCCACGGCAGCTGGTTGGCCACGTCGTGGGAGGTGCCGGGGTTCTTCGCGATCACCGCCCGGCACAGGTCCAGGCGCTGGTCGTGGAACGCGATCAGTTCGTCGACGCGGGCGTGGCTCGACTCGGTCACCGCACCGTGCGCGGGCAGCAGTCGCAGGTCCGGCATCGCCCGGACCTTGGCCAGTGAGTCGAGGAAGTCGATCAGCGGCTGGTCGGCCAGCACCGGCTCGAACCCGATCGACGGGGTGATCGTCGGCAGCACGTGGTCACCGGCGAACAGCAGCTGGTCGGCGAGGTCGGCGAAGACGAAGTGGCCCTGGGTGTGGCCCGGTGTCGAGACCGCATCGATCGTCCGCTCCCCCACGGCGACCTGGTGGTCACCCTCGAGCCAGGTGTCCGGGTAGTCCCACAGGGACAGGTCCGGCGTCGCGTCCTTGGTGTAGTCACCCCACTCACGTGCCAGCTGCGCGGCACCGGCCAGCCGCAGCATCGGGATGTGCGGGTCCTCCGCGGTGTGCGGATCGTGGATCAGGTCGAGGGTCGGCTTGTCGCCGATGCCGAGGGACACGTGCGAGCCGAACTCCCGGCTGATCACCGCCGCCTGCGTGTAGTGGTCCCGGTGCACGTGCGTGACCAGGAAGCTTGTGATGTCCGAGACCTTCTTCTCGATCGACGCGAGCGACGTCTCCAGCAGGGTCCGGGCCTCCTCGATCGCCCAGCCACCGTCGATCAGGGTCAGGCCCTCGTCGGTCTCGATCGCATAGACGTTGACTGCGCGGAGCCCGTCCATCGGCAGTGGAAGCGGAATGCGGTGCACGCCGGGGGCGACCTCGAAGGTGCCGGGCTCGGTCCAGTCGTTCATTCCTTGATCAGATCACACCAGATCTGGGAGGTTGAGGTCGAGGTTCGGCGCCTGGATCCCGCCGTCGATCTCGAGGAGCTTCCCGGTGACGTACTTCCCGGCCGGTGACGCGAGGTAGAGCACGCCGGCGGCGATGTCCTCGGCCTCTCCGACCCGGCCCAGGGGTGTCTTGGTCTCGAGCTGGTCCATCATCTCCGGGACCCCGGCGACGAACTCGAGCGCGCTGGTCATCACCGAGCCGACATAGATGCCGTTGACCCGGATCCTGGGCGCCAGGTCGGTCGCGGCGAGCCTCGACCAGTGCGCCAGCGCCGCCTTCGCGGTGCCGTAGGCGAGGTAGCCGCGACCGGCGCTGCGGCCGATCATCGAGCTGATCGAGGTGATCGACTTCTGGCCCTCCTCGCCCTTGAGCATCAGCGGTACGGCGGCCAGCGAGAGCGCGTGCGCGGTGCTGACGTTGAAGTGGAAGGACTCTTCGAGATAGGCCACGTCGGTGTCCAGGAACGCGTTCGGGATGGTGCCGCCCACGTTGTTGACGATGATGTCGAGGCGCCCGAACTCGTCGTACGCCGCCTGGGCGAGCCCGGCTGCTGCGTCGGTGTCCGACAGGTCGGCCGGCACCACGAGGGCTCGCCGTCCGGCCTCTCGGACCTTGCTCGCCACTGCCTCGAGCTGGTTGACGTGGCGGGCCGAGATGAGCACGTCGGCGCCGGCCTCGGCCAGCGCGATCGCGGTGGCGGCGCCGATGCCACGTCCGGCGCCGGTGACGACGGCGACGTGGTCGGTGAGGGAGAAGCGGTCCAGGATGCTCATCAGTTCGTCTCCTTGCTCGAGACCAGGCCGCGCCCGGTGACGTGGAACAGGTCGAGTGCGGTGACGATGCCGGACTCGGCCGCGACCACGGAGGAGACCGAGTTGACCAGGCGCTGTGCCGTGGTGATCATCCCGGAGTCGTTGTGGTCACCGTTCTCGCCGCAGTGGGTGAAGTCGACCTTCATGTTCGGCTCGCCGGTGATCTCGACGCGATAGCAACCGCCGCCGTCCGGAGGTGTGGGCCACTCGGGCACCTGGTCCTCGGCGGTGCGGGTGACGTGCTCGAGGACGACCCGGTCCACGCCGTCGACGCGGCCGATCACCTGGAACTTCACGGCACCCATCGCGCCGGCCTCGATGTCGACGCTGACGGTCTTGGTGTCCACGGGCGCGGGGCGCCGGTCGACGGACTCCACGAGTGGCTCGTCGAGGGTGAGGCCGAGGCCGGCAGCGATCTGTCGGACCACCGATCCCCAACCCATGCTGAGGATCCCGGGCTTCCAGAGCATCGGCTCCTCGTCGTCGACGGCCTTGCCGAAGCCGAAGATGTCGCGCATCACCACGGGTTGGTAGTAGGTCGAGTAGTCGGCGATCTCGCTGACCTTCACCTGGTCGATCCGCTGGGAGAGCGAGGTCATCACCAGCGGGAGCACGTCGTTGGCGAAGCCGGGGTCGATCCCGTTGACGTGGATGCTGGCGTTGCCGCGGGTGCAGGCCTCCTCGACCTCGCGCAGGCCGTCCTCCCACAGGACGCCGTAGGGGTACTGCAGGAGCACGGGTCCGCTGGAGACCACGTTGACGCCGGCGTTGAGGAACGACTTGAGGTCCTCGATCGACTCGAAGATCCGGTCGTCGGTCATCGCTGTGTGGATGATCGCGTCCGGCTTGAGTGCGAGGAGCGCGTCACGGTCGTTGGTGGCGGTGACGCCGAGCTCGCGGCCGAGGCCGGCCAGCTCGCCGGCGTCCTTGCCGGCCTTGTCCGGGTTCGAGACCCAGAGGCCGACCAGCTCGAGGTCGGGGTGCCGGTCGACGCCGACGATCACGTGGCGACCGACGGTGCCGGTGGACCAGCCGACGACACGGAGCTTGCGGGGGTCTCCGGTGGCGTCGTTCTGGGACGACGCAGCAGTGGCGTGAGTGCTCATTGCAACAATCTAGAACACGTTTCACTTTTGCGACAGACCCCAGATCAGGGTCGTTCGCCCGGCCGTGCCGTGTGCCGCGCGCGGGCGGGCGGCGTGCTGCCCGCGTTGGGACGGCCGGGCTCAGAGCAGGAAGGTGAAGACCGGCGACCCGGGCGGGACCAGCTCGATCGTGAGCGGGCTCATCTCCATCCGGTCCAGCAACGGCTGCAGGTCGCCAGCGGTGTCGAGCTCGATGCCGACCAGCGCCGGGCCGGTCTCGCGGTTGTTCTTCTTCACATATTCGAACAGGACGATGTCCGCGCCCTCGATCAGGACGTCCTCGAGGAAGTGGCGAAGCGCGCCGGGCTCCTGGGGGAAGGTGACCAGGAAGTAGTGGCGCAGCCCCTCGTGCAGCAGGGATCGCTCGACGATCTCGGCATAGCGGGAGACGTCGTTGTTCCCGCCGGACACGATCGCGACCACCGGTCCCTCGCCCACGTCGATCAGCTTCGCGGCCGCGCTGGCCAACGCTCCTGCGGGCTCGGCGATGACGCCCTCGACCTGGTAGAGCTCGAGCATCTCGGTGCTGACGGCCCCTTCGGAGACGGTGACCACCTCGTCGACCAGGTCGCGCACGATCGGGTAGGTCAGGCGACCGGCCAGGCCGACCGCGGCGCCGTCGACGAAGGTGTCCACCTCCTCGAGTGCGACCGGTCCGCCGGCCGCGAGCGCTGCGGTCATGCTGGCCGCGCCGGCGGGCTCGGCGCCGATGATGCGGATGTGCGGGTGGCGTTCCTTGAGCCAGACGGCCAGCCCGGAGATCAGTCCGCCGCCGCCGATCGGCACGATCACCGTCTTCACGTCGGGTGCCTGCTCGAGCAGCTCCAGCGCGACGGTGCCCTGCCCGACGATCGTGCGCGGGTCGTCGAAGGGGTGGACATAGACCGCACCCGAGGCCTCGGCGAGCTCATGGGCGGCCGCGGATGCCTCGTCATACGAGCTGCCCGTGGTGACCAGGTCCACCAGCCCGTTGCCGAGGGTGATGATGCGGCGCCGCTTCTGGCGCGGCGTGTTCTGCGGCACCACGACGGTTCCGCGGATGCCGAGCGCGGCGCAGGCATAGGCGACGCCCTGGCCGTGGTTCCCGGCGCTGGCGCAGACCACTCCCCGCTCACGTTCCGCGGCCGAGAGCCCGGAGATCAGGTGATAGGCGCCGCGCACCTTGTAGGAGCGGGCCAGCTGCTGGTCCTCGCACTTGAGCAGCACCGGGACCCCGACGTCCTCGGTGAGGCGCGGTGACTGGAAGAGGGGGGTACGACGTACCACCGGCCGCAGCACGTCGGCTGCGCGTTCGACGGACGCGGCGTTGAGCTCCGGAAGGTCCACCCGTTCACCTTAAGTGCCCCACGCCGTCGCCGAACGGGCGGCGGCTCGATCGGCGACTCAGCGCAGCGGGTCGAAGGCACCGAGCAGCTCGTGCTCCGCGGCGCCCGCGATCTGATCGGCCAGGATCCGCCCGGTGAGCGGGCCCAGCGCGATGCCCCACATCCCGTGGCCGCCGGCGACGTGGACGCGACTCGACCTCGTGCGCCCGACCAGCGGCAGGCCGTCGGTGGTGCAGGGCCGCGAGCCCACCCACTCGTCCGTACGCCGGGTCCAGTCGACGCCACCGAGCATCGGCGTCGCGGCATCGACGATCGCCTTGATCCGCCGGGGGTCCAGCGGCGCGTCGGGGCTGCGGAACTCCATCATCCCGGCCACGCGCAGACCCTCCTCGGGCTTGCCCAACGGGGTGCAGGCCACCCGCTGGGTCGGGAAGTAGACCGGTCCGGCCGGGACGTGGTCCGGGTGCACCGTGAAGCTGTAGCCGCGGCCGGCCTGGACCACGCGGCGTACGCCGTGCGGGCGGACCAGCCGGTCGAGCCAACTGCCGCTGGCGATCACCGCGGCGTCCGCGATGAGCTCCTGGGTCCCGCTGACCCGCACCTGGTTGCCGCGCTGCTCGACCGCGGTGACCTCGTGATCGTCGAGCACCCGTCCACCGCGGGCGAGGACGGCATCGGCGAGCGCGTGCACGAACCGACCGGGGTTGAGGAAGCGTTGGTCGTGCAGGCGTACGCCGCACTGCACCGCCGACCCGAGGCCGGGTTCGAGCGCGTGCACCGCCTCGCGGTCCAGGAGCTCATAGGAGGTCGTTCCGCCGGTCTCGGCGACGTGGGCGAACTCCTTGACGAGGACGTCGCGATCAGCTTCGCTCGCGAAGGCTGCCAGGAACGGCTCCGCCGGCGTCGTCGGCGCCTCGACCCGGCCCGGGCCAGAGTGCTCGGTGAGCAGGTCATAAGCGTCCAGAGCACCGGCGTTGGCGCGGTTGAATACCGCGATCGCCTCGTCCCACTTCTTCGGCGTGCAGTGCCGCGCGAAGCCGATCAGGAACCTGATCAGGCGCGGATCGGGCCGGAACGGGACATAGACCGGGGAGTCCGGCTTGAGGGTGGCGAGGATCCCGGACTTCAGGATCGCCGGGTCGGGCAGCGGCAGGGTCAGGGCCGGCGCGAGCCAGCCGGCGTTGCCCCACGAGGACCCGGCGGCAACTCCGTCCCGGTCGACGACGGTGACCCGGACGCCGTGCTCCTGGAGGAACCAGGCGGTGGAGAGCCCGACCATGCCGGCACCTACGACGACCACGTGCTGAGGTTGCTGCCCATTCATGGCTCCATGATCGCGCGGACACCCACGTCCGGTCAGTGCTCTTTCGGCCACGGATCGACGATGGCCCATGTGCAATCGGCCAAGGCCTGTGGATTCACGATCACCAGAGCGGCGTCGAGGTTCGCGACCGGCGGGTCGTCACCGGCGCGCCACCCGCAGCTCGATCATCAGTGCGAGACGGGTGCCCGGATCAGAGAGGTCGACTCCGCACTGCTCGCGAGCGCGGCGCAGTCGGTTGCGCACGGTGTTGGGGTGCACCAGGAGGAGCTCGGCCGCCGCGGAGATCTCTCCTGAGTCGAGGAATGCCCGCACCGCGTCGACCAGGCCGGCGTCCTTGTGCTGGCGGTCGTGCTGGACGAGGCGGGCCAGCGGGCTGGCGTCCGTGTGCTGGTGGAGAAACCCCTCGAGCCGGTCGACGAGAACGTCCGCGAAGACGTCCTCCAACGTGGCGATCACGCCCAGCCGGCCACGCTTGTGCAGGGCATCGGCGACGTGGTCGGCGACCTGGCGCGACTCCGCGAGGTCGGCTGCCTGGACGACCGGCGTGCCGATCCCGACAGCGAGCTCGGCTCCACCGCCGAATCGGTTGAGGAAGTCGTCCAGGATCCGCGGCGCCGACGCCGGGAGTACGCCGTACAGGCCACGCGGCAGCGGAGCACTCAATGCAGTCGGCGCCACCGCAGAGAGGTGGAGGTTGAGCGGTCCGGCCGCCCGGTGGGCAAGCTCTTCGCTGCTCCCTCGCACCGTGACCACGACGAACGGCCCGGTCATGTCGCGATCCACGGCAATTGCCCCTGCTGCCTCCCCGCCGCTGATCAGGGTGGACACGAGGTCGATCCGCTCCCGACGGCCGCGATCTGCCCGGTCCCGCTCCGCCCCCAGGCGGGCCGCAACCACAGGTGCCGCAGCCCGCAGGATCTCTTCCTGCGCCGGGCTCGGACCACCGGGGATGGCTGCCCAGATCGAACCGGTCAGACGGTCGTCGTTGCGGACCGCGATGACGGCGCGGGCCACCATGTGTTCCTCCGGCAGGTCTAGAACGATCACCTCGTCGGAGGTCCTCAACTTCTCGAAGACACCGGTGGCCGCGATCGCGTCCCGGTAGTGCACCGGGACCTGCCTCCCCAGAATGGTCCCTATCCGAGCCTCATCGACGTCCTGCTGTCCGCCAGAGTAGGCAAGGACGATGGTGTCGCGATCCTCGATGGTGATCGGCGCGCCCATCAGCCCGGCCAACGAGTTGGCGAGGTCGAAGAGGTCGCCGTCGAGGTTGAGGGACATTATCCGAGCCTACGGAAGCGAGCCGACAAGTGGTGGGGGCGCCACGTCGTCGTGCGGACTCGCTGGGTTCCACACGACAACTACACCTTGACGCGAGCCTGGGCGGACAGCCGCGGGGCCACCTTCCGCGCGGCCGGCAGGAAGGAGCCGGTGCCGAATGTGGTGCCGAGGCCGGATGCCATCTCACCGTCCTCGAAGACCACGCGACCGGAGATGATGGTGGCGGTCACTGCGTCGTCGTTGCGGTTCACCATCCGGCTGATTCCGCCGAGCTCCTCCAACTTCGCCTCGTGGTAGTCGTCCACTGAACCGTTGAGGCCGGCCGGGTCGATGACCACGAGGTCCGCTCGGTCGCCCTCCCGGATCCGCCCCGCGTCGAGACGATAGAACTCCGCGAGCTCACCGGTCAGCTTGTGCACTGCCTGCTCCAGGCTGATGAAGGGCTCGCCCTTCTGCTCGGCGGTGTGCACCCGGTCGAGGAGGCAGACCGCGTAGTTGTAGAACGCCATGTTGCGCAGGTGCGCCCCAGCGTCGGAGAAGCCGATGGTGACACCGGGCGTGTTGACCAGGCGGTTGGCCACCTTGGCGCGGTCGTTGGCGATCACCGTCGTCCAGCGGAACGCCCGGCCGTGCTCGACGACCATGTCGAGGAAGCAGTCGACCGGGTGGATGCCGCGGCTCCGGGCGACGTCGCCGACGGACTTGCCCACCAGGGAAGCGTCCGGGCACTCGGTGATCCGGGCGTCGTCGAAGTCGCGGTGCCAGACCCGCGGCGAGAAGCGCTTCTCGAAGTCGGCGCGGAACCAGCGCCGGTAGGCCTCGTCCTGCAGCAGGGTGTTGCGGCCCATCTCCTCGTTGAGGTGCAGGGCTTCGCGGCCGGACCCGAACTCCTCGAAGACCACGAGGTCGATGCCGTCCGCCCACACCTGGAAGGTGGTGGGCAGGTGCTGCCAGACGAACTTGCCCCGGCCCAGACGGTTGGCCAGGTAGGCGATCGGGGCGAAGATCCGGTTGACCCAAGGCTCGGCCCGGGTGTCGGCGGCGGCGAGCAGGGACACCCGCAGCGGCTTGCGGAACAGGCCCACCGAGGTTGCCGCGAAGAAGGCGACGTCGACCTTGGTGTTGAGGTTCGGCACACCCTGCATGACGCCGTCGCGTCGGCGCAGGATCCGGCTGATCGCGCGACGTTCCTTCCAGGTGGCGTGCGTCGAGGGCAGGGTCCGGGACCGGTAGCGGTCGCCGTCCATCTTGTCCCACGGGTTCGTCATCGTGGAGACACCGAGGAACCCGGCGTCCATCGCCTCTTCGATCCGCCGGGCGATCTCGCGCTGCTCGCGGCGACTCGCCCGGTGGGCCGGGTCGGTCGAGCGGCCCAGTCCCATCACCGATGCACGGACGTCGGAGTGGCCCAGGAAGGAGGCCACGTTCGGGCCCAGTGCGAGGCGGTTCAGGGCCTCGACCCATTCCTGCGGCTTCTGCCAGGTCTTCTTCTCCTGCATGGCTGCCACCACGGCGTCGCGGGGCAGCGCTTCGACCCGGCTGAACAGGTCGGCGACGTCGATCGGGTCGCTGTAGACGGCGGAGATCGAGCAGTTGCCCACCAGCACCGTGGTCACCCCGTGACGCACCGACTCGCTCAGGGACGGTGCCACCAGGACTTCGGCGTCGTAGTGGGTGTGCACGTCGACGAAGCCCGGCATCACCCAGCGCCCCTCGGCCTCCACCACGCGTACGCCGTCCTCGACGGGCAGCGGGGTCTCGCTCACCGACACGACCACACCGTCGCGGATGCCGACATCGGCCCGGCGGCCCGGGGCCCCGGTTCCGTCCAGATAGAGGCCGCCACGAATCACCAGGTCGAACATGCAGGACTCCTCATTCACCGAACGCCGTAGACGTGACGCAACGTAACCCAGTTCACATTGCCGCGCCAGACTTCTGATGTCTTACGCTGGGCCACCCAACACGTTCCGTTCCCGGGCCACCGTCGGGAGGTTCGTCAAAGAAGCACACTCAGGGACGAGCGTCAGAAATCTGTGACAGTCGAAACGTGGGACCGCAAGGCCGAGATTCCCCTGCTCCTTCTCGCCGTGGCCTTTCTCGCCGCCTACGCCTGGCCCATTCTCGACACCGACCTGCCCTCATGGGTCGGCCAAGCGTGTCGTACCACGGTCTGGGTGACCTGGCTCCTGTTCGCCCTCGACTATCTCGTCCGCCTCTGGCTGGTGGACAACAAGCTCCGGTTCGTGCGCTCGAACCTGATCGCCCTGGCCGTCATCGCGCTCCCACTCCTGCGGCCGTTGCGTCTGCTGCGCCTGGTCACCCTCATCAATGTCCTGAACCGTCAGGCCTCGACCACGCTGCGGGGCAAGGTCGCCGTCTACGTGTTCGGCGGATCGTCACTCCTCGCGTTCCTCGGCGCACTGGCCGTGCTCGACGCCGAACGCCATGCGCCCGACTCCCCGATCCAAAGTTTTGGCGACGCGATCTGGTGGGCGATCACCACCATGACCACAGTCGGCTACGGCGACACCTTTCCGATCACCACGACAGGCCGCTTCGTTGCCGCCGGGTTGATGATCTCCGGGATCGCGCTGCTCGGAATGGTGACGGCCACTCTCGCCTCGTGGCTGGTCGACAGGGTCGCCGACGAGGCCGGCGAGGCCGGCGAGCTGCGCGGTGAGATCAGAGCCCTGAACGAGCAGGTCGCCCGGCTGACCGAGGCTCTCGCCCGCGGCGACGAGGCTGAACGGTCAGGGACATCGGACGCGGACGGACCGCAGCAGGCGAAATGAGAACAGCCCCCACCCGTCTTCGGGTGAGGGACTGTTTCGCGTGGAGCCGCCTATCGGAATCGAACCGATGACCTAATCATTACGAGTGATTCGCTCTACCGACTGAGCTAAGGCGGCGTGCTGTCCGGCCCGCCGGACAACCCGGGGAAGTATACGGTCCCGGCTGCACAGCGTCGAAATCACGTCGACCCGGCAGTTGTTGACGCGAGATGGTGTCAACAACTGCCGGGTCGGCGGGATCGAGTGTCAGCAAGTGCCGGGTCGGCGAGATGCGGGGTCAGGCAGACGCGGACGCGGACGCGGTGGCGGTGACGGTCGGGGCCTGGGCGTTCTTCATGCCCTCGTGCCACAGCTGCTCCGCGCCGCACCAGCAGGTGTAGGTCATCGCGACGACGCCGTCGACCTTGGCCATGCCGGTGACCTGGCTCGGGAAGATCAGCATCTTCTTGTCGCAGTGCGTGCAGTGGTTGACGAACATGGTGACCTCCTCGGTCGAACAGACGTGTGGCGCTTCTGCACCAATTGTCCGTCATTCCAACCAATAGGAGTAGCCTGTCTTTCCGATACAAACCATAGGGAGTTCCTATGCTTTCCCTGCACCAGCTCCGCTGCTTCCTGGCCGTCTTCGAGCTCGGCTCGCTGACCGCCGCCGCCGAGGAGCTGGGCTACGCCCAGCCGTCCATCTCCGAGCAGATCCGGTCGTTGGAGAAGTCCCTCGGCATCGAGCTCTTCGCCAGGATCGGTCGGGGCGTGACGCCGACCGAGGCCGCCCATGAGCTCCGCCCGCACGCCGAGCGGACCCTCGAAGCAGCCGCCGAGGCGCGCCGCGCAGTGATGTCGGTCAGCGCGATCGAGACCGGCACCATCCGCTTCGGCATGTTCGGCACCGCCCGCCTCTATGCCGGCGCCGCGCTCATCGCCGACGTTCTCGAGCGCCACCCCGGCGTACGGGTCGAGCTGGTCGGCCAGAACTCCTCCGACGTATTCGACGACCTGCGCCGCGGTCGGTTGGAGGCGGCGATGATCGCCGTACCCGGCGTGATCAGCGAGGGGATGACCGTGGTGCCGGTCGCCCACGACGAGCTGGTCTACATCAGCGCCGACCTCGACCGCATCCGGCAACCGATCACCGCGGCCAAGCTCGCGACCGCCAACCTGGTCATGCCCGACTCCACCTTTCGCGCCGAGGACTCCACCCGGATCGTCCTGCGCAAGCTGCTCCACGAGACCGGCCACAACCCCCAGACCCGGATCGAGGTCGAGGACGTCGAGACCGCTGTCGAGCTGGTCGGCATGGGCCTGGTCGACACCGTCATCCCCAAGGGTGCTGCCGAGCAGCTGCTCCCCCGCCTGGCGCCGAACGCGGGCTACGTCGGGTTGCGTCCCAAGCAGGTCGACACGATCGCGATCGTGCACCGCGCCAACGCACGGCTCTCACCGGCTGCCCGACTGATGATCGAGCTGGCGACCCGTCGGATCCAGGCCATCGCAGACCCGATCGCCGGCGTGCCGGACTATGCGCCGCAGTCGACGAAGTCCTCGTCCGGCACCTCGCCGTCGACCAGATAGGACTCGATCGTCTCGTCGATGCAGTCATCGCCGGAGTTGTACGCCGTGTGCCCGTCGCCGTCTCGGCGCACCAGGATCGCCGACTCGAGCTGTTCGGCCATCGACTCCGCACCGGCATAGGGGGTCGCGGGATCGCGTGAGGTGCCGACCACCAGCAGCGGATCCGCGCCGGCGCCGGTGATCGGCGCTCGCTGCTCGGGCGGATCCACCTTGAGCCCCGCGCACGAGTGCTCGCCCCAAGCGAAGAACTCGCCGAACGTGGGCGAGACCTGCTGATAGGTCTTGATCCGCCCCGGGATCTTGCTGAGCGGCGTGGACGACGGGTCGTCGAGGCAGTTGATCGCCCAGATCGCCTCCATGCTGTTGTCCTCATAGCCGTTCGCTCCGCGCGAGGAGTAGTAGTCGGCGAGCTGCAGCAGCTTCGTGCCGTCGCCCGCGAGCGCCTTCTCGAGGGCGTCATCGAGGAGGATCCAGTAGTCCTTGCTGTAGAGCGGGAGCGCGATCCCATAGAACGCGGTGCCCTCGGTGAGCTGGCGCGCACCCACCGTGATCGGCTTCCGGTCCAGCCCGGTCAGGAAGGACTGGATGGTCTTCTGGCCCTCGGCGGCGGTCTTGCCGAGATAACAGTCGCCCTTCTCGACGCAATCCTCGACGTACGCCGTCAGCGCGGTCTCGAAGCCACCGGCCTGCTCGAGGTTGGACTCGGCATAGTCCAGGGAGAGGTCGACCGCACCGTCGAGGACAAGGCGTCCGGACGTCTCGGGGAACAAGTCGGCATAGGTCGCGCCCAGCTTGGTGCCGTAGGAATAGCCGAAGTAGTCCAGCTTGTCCCGGCGCATCGCGCCGCGCAGCACATCCATGTCGCGGGCCACCTCGACCGTGGAGATGTGGGCGGAGACCTCGGGACTCTTCGTCGCGCAACCGGCGCCGAAGGCGGAGACGTCAGAGGCCAGTGACTTCCGCTCGTCAGCGGTGTCCGGTGTGGGGTCGGCGGCGACGAAGGTGTCGAGCTCGGTGTCGCTGAGGCAGTCGACCGGGGCGGACTCGCCGGTGCCCCGCGGGTCGAACCCGACGACGTCGAAGCTCTCGAGCAGCGGCTCGCCGAACGAAAGATCGGCCTGCTCGGCCAAGCTCGTGCCGCCCTGCCCGGGGCCGCCGGGGTTGACCACCAGCGGTCCGACCTTGGACCCCTGGTCATCGGCGGGCCGCATCAGCAGGTTGAGCTCGATCGTCTTGCCGGTCGGGTCGGCGTAGTCCAGCGGCACCGCAAGCGTGCCGCACTGGAACTTGGACTTGCACGACTCCCAGTCGATCCGCTGGTCGTAGAACTCCTGCAACGCCGGGTCGGGGGCCGTCTGGTCCCCCTGCTCGGTGTCCGCACCGGACCCGGCCGCATCGCCCACCTGTCCTCGTGAGTCGGTCGACCCACCGGAGGTGATCGCCAGGACGGCGCCGCCAAGGCCGAGCAGGACCAGGGCAAGGATCGCCACGATGGCCACGACACGCTTCATCAAGTCGCCTTCCGAAGGCCTCAGGGACGCTGCCCCTCGGGCAGTCGCAGTCCCACCATCATGGACTCCAGTGCCAACTGCGCCGGCACGTTGAACTCCAGCATCTGCTCGCGTGCGGTGAAGACCGCGGTGATCCGCGCCAGGTTGGACTCCGGTGTCGTCACCCGGACCAGACGCTCGAGGTCCTGGCGCATCTCCGCGTTGACCAGCTCGGTGCCGGAGCCGGCAGGAACCGTGGCCAGCACGATCGCATCGCGATAGACCGAGACCAGGTCCATCAGCCCACGGTCCACGACGTCGAGGATGCGGCGCTTGGCCCGGGTCTTCTGACCCTTCTCCAGGGCCGAGAGTGCGGGCGCATATTCCCTCGGACGCCGACCCCGCTCGACCACACCGAAGGCCGAGTCCAGGTCGGCCTTCTCGCGGGCGTCGAGGGCCGAGGTGATCGCCTCGGCCTCCTCCTTGGCGACATCGAAGAGGTTGGTCGCGGCCGTCATGCACGATCCGAGCGAGGTGAGCCGGATCGGCAGGGAGACGATCTCCTGCCGGCGGATCCGGGTGGCCTCGTCCTTGGCCAGTGCCTTGGCCCGCCCGATGTGGCCCTGGCTGGCGCGGGCGGCGTGCGCGGCCAGCTCGGGCGCTACGGCTTCCACCCGGACCAGGAAGTCGGCCACGTCGGCGGAGGATGGTGTGGACAGGGTGACCAGGCGGCACCGCGAACGGATCGTCGGCAGCACGTCCTCGACGGTGGGCGCACAGAGCACCCACACGGTGCGGTCGGTCGGCTCCTCGATCGCCTTGAGCAGCGCATTGCAGGCCTGCTCGGTGAGCCTGTCGGCGTCCTCCACGATCAGCACCTGCCAGCGCCTGCCCACCGGGGCGAGCGCGGAGCGGCGTACCAGGTCTCGGACCTCATCGACCCCGATCGAGAGCTTCTCGGTGCGGATCAACGACACGTCGGCGTGCGATCCGGCGAGCACCGTGTGGCAGGACTGGCACGTCCCACAACCGGCCTGCTCGCACTGGAGCGCGGCCGCGAATGCGACGGCAGCATTCGACCGGCCCGACCCGGGAGGCCCGGTGAAGAGGAACGCCTGGCTCATCCCGCGCCCGGAGGCGGCGTCGCTGAGCGCGGTGATCACCGGGCGCTGCCCGACCAGGGCGTCCCAGACGGTCATGCCTGCTCCTCGGAGGCCTTCCGGGCCTGCGCCAGCATCGGCGAGACCCGCGAGCGGATCGCCTCGGCGATCTCCTCGATCGGCTTGCGCGCGTCGAGGACCAGGTAGTGCTCGGGCGCCGCTGAGGCCATCGTCAGGAAGGAGTCGCGGACCCGGATGTGGAAGTCGACCGGCTGGCCCTCGATCCGGTCGCGCTCCTCGAAGCGGCCCAGGCCCTCGGCCGGGGCCAGGTCCAGCAGGACAGTGAGGTGCGGGCGCAGGTCACGGGTGGCCCACCTGGCGATCGCCTCGAGCTCGCGGCCGTCCACCTGCCGGCCGGCGCCCTGATAGGCCAGCGTGGAGTCGACGTAGCGGTCGGTGATCACCACCGCGCCCCGCTCCAGGGCCGGCTCCACCACGGTGTCGACGTGCTCGGCCTTGTCGGCGGCATAGAGCAACACCTCGGTGCGGTTGGACAGGTCGCCCGTGGCGGGGTCCAGCACGATCTCGCGCAGGCGCTTGCCGACGGCCGTGTCGCCGGGCTCGAAGGTGCGGGTCACCGAGTAGCCCTCGCCCTCCAGCCAGTCAGCCAACAGCCGCGACTGGGTCGACTTGCCGGCACCTTCACCGCCCTCGAAGCAGACGAAGACCCCGGTGGTCGCATAGCGGCCACCGTGCTCGAACAGGTTGCGCAGGTCCTCGCTCAACAGGGTCCCTTCCGATCGTCCATGGCACGGTAGGCGGCGAGACCGACAACGCTCGGCACCACCCCCGAGATCAGGACGGTAGCGGGTGCACGCCCCCACGTCACCGCCCGCTCCCCCGCGGCCGGTCGCACTCGGTCAAGACTTCTTGGCTGCGCTCTTCTTCGTCGCCGACTTCTTGGCCGCAGTCTTCTTCGCCGTGGTCTTCTTCGCAGCCTTCTTGGCGGGAGCCTTCTTCGCGCCCTTCTTGGCAGCCTTCTTCGCCGGGCCCTTGGCCCGACGCTCGGCCAGCAGCTCGGCGGCGCGCTCGATGGTGATCTCCTCGACCGTGTCGTCCTTGCGGAGCGTGGCGTTGTACTCGCCGTCGGTCACGTAGTCACCGAAACGACCGGACTTCACCACGACCGGCTGGCCCGAGACCGGGTCCGGGCCGAGCTCCTTGAGCGGAGGGGTCGCGGCACCACGGCCACGCTGCTTGGGCTGGGCGTAGATCGCCAGCGCCTCGTCGAGCGTGATCGACAGCAGCTGCTCCTCGGACGCGATCGTCCGCGAGTCCGTGCCCTTCTTGAGGTAGGGCCCGTAGCGACCGTTCTGTGCGGTGATCTCGACGCCATCGGCATCGGTGCCGACCACGCGGGGCAGCGACAGCAGCTTGACCGCGTCGTCGAGGGTGACCGTGTCCAGGGACATCGACTTGAAGAGCGAGCCGGTGCGGGGCTTCTCCTTCTTCGGCGCGTCCTCGGGCAGCACCTCGGTGACGTAGGGGCCGTAGCGGCCGTTCTTCGCCACCACGGTCAGGCCGGACTCCGGGTGCTCGCCGAGGACGGTCTCCTCGCCGGCCGGGTTGGCCATCAGCTCGCGGGCCTTCTCCAGGGTGAGCTCGTCGGGAGGCAGGTCGTCGGGCACGTTGGCCCGCTTGGGCGCCTCGGTGCCGTCATCGTCCGGGCCGGGCACCTGCTCGATGTAGGGGCCGTAGCGACCGACCCGCAGCTGGATCCCGGACTCCTTGCCACCGATCGGGAAGGTGGCCAGCTCCTTGGCGTCGATGTCGCCGAGCTCGGTGACCAGCGTCTTGAGCCCCTCGACGTCCCCGGTGCCGTAGTAGAACTCCCCGAGCTCGGTCTGGCGGTCCTTGCGACCGGCCGCGATCTCGTCGAGGACGTCCTCCATCTCGGCGGTGAACTCGTAGGAGATCTGGCGCGGGAAGTGCTCGACCAGCAGCCGGGTCACCGAGAACGCCAGCCATGCCGGCACCAGCGCGGTGCCCTTCTTGTAGACGTAGCCGCGGTTGAGGATCGTGCCGATGATCGAGGCGTACGTCGAGGGTCGGCCGATCTCGCGGTCCTCGAGCTCCTTGATCAGCGTGGCCTCGGTGAAGCGCGACGGCGGCTTCGTCTCGTGGCCCTGCGCCTGGAGCGAGGCCGAGGTGACCCGGTTGCCCTCCTCCAGCTTGGGCAGGCGGGTCTCCTGGTCGTCGCGGGCAGCGGCCTTGTCGTCGGTGCCCTCGACATATGCCTTGAGGAAGCCGTGGAAGGTGATCACGCGACCGCTCGAGGAGAACACGACGTCCTCGCCCGAGGTTGCCGCGCCGCCATAGCGGATCGAGACCGATTGACCGACGGCATCCTTCATCTGCGAGGCGACCGTGCGCATCCAGATCAGCTCGTAGAGCCGGAACTGCTCGCCCTTGAGGCCGGTCTGGGCCGGCGTACGGAACTGCTCGCCGGCCGGACGGATCGCCTCGTGCGCCTCCTGGGCGTTCTTCACCTTGGAGGTGTAGGAGCGGGGCGTGTCCGGGAGGTATTCGGAACCGTAGAGCTCACGGACCTGGTCGCGAGCGGCACCGATCGCGGCGCCCGAGAGCGTCGTGGAGTCTGTCCGCATGTAGGTGATGAAGCCGTTCTCATAGAGACGCTGCGCCACCGACATCGTGACCGAGGCGCTCATCCCGAGCTTGCGGCTTGCTTCCTGCTGCAACGTGGTCGTGCGGAACGGCGCGTAGGGCGAGCGCTTGTAGGGCTTCGACTCGACCGAGCGGACGTCGTACGTCGTGTCCTGCAGCGCGGCAGCCAGGGCCTCGGCGCGGTTGCGGTCGAGGTGGACGACCTTGCCCTCGGCGGATGCCTTGAGCTGGCCGTCGTCGTTGAAGTCCGATCCACGCGCCACGCGGGACCCGTCGACGGTGTGCAGCTTTCCGGGGAAGATCCTCGGGTCGTGGCCGGTGCCGGCGTCGAACGAGCCGTCCAGGTCCCAGTAGGACGCCGTACGGAAGGCCATCCGCTCGCGCTCGCGGTCGACGACCAGGCGGGTCGCCACGGACTGCACGCGGCCGGCGGACAGGCCGCTCATCACCTTGCGCCACAGCACCGGGGAGACCTCGTAGCCGTAGAGGCGGTCGAGTATGCGCCGGGTCTCCTGGGCCTCGACGAGATCCATCGCGATCTCGCGCGGGTTCTCGACGGCCTCGAGGATGGCCGGCTTGGTGATCTCGTGGAAGACCATCCGCTTGACGGGGATGTTCTTCGGCTTCAGCTCGTCGAGAAGGTGCCAGGCGATCGCCTCACCCTCGCGGTCCTCATCGGTGGCGAGGAAGAGCTCGTCGGCGCCCTTGAGCAGGCCCTTGAGCTTGGTGATGTGGCTCTTCTTGTCGCGGGGGACGACGTAGTAGGGCTCGAAGCCGTTCTCGACGTCGACGGCCAAGCGGCCCCAGGACTTGTCCTTGATCTTCGCCGGGGTGTCGGCGGCGTTGTTCGGGAGGTCGCGGATGTGGCCGATCGATGACTCGACGACATAGCCGTCCCCGAGGTATCCCCCAATGGTCCGGGCCTTTGCCGGGGACTCGACGATGACCAGCTTGTGTGCCACTTGAACTCGACGCTCCTCTTCTGCTGCGGGAGCTCATGCACGGACGTGGCCGAGCCCCTCGGCGGCTTTACGGTAGCGCGTGTTCGGCCAGTCCCCACTCCGGACGGCTGTTCGGACCACTGGGCGGAGCCTCTAGGAGACCTTCATCCCCGCGATCATCGTGTCCATCGCCTTCTCCAGCTGGGCGTCGCCGATCGGGGTGACGCCGATGAACATGGCGAAGTTCTCGCCGTCGCCCAGGTCCACCACGGTGACCTCCGAGAGATCGCCCTCTGCCTTGACCCGCTCGTCGTTGACCCGGATCTCGGTGCGATAGCTCCACCCGTCCTTGCCGTCGACCGTGACGGCCTTGTCGTGGACGTCGGTGGTGCCGCTGAACCCGCTGTAGAGCGTGTCCTGGCGCGTCATGCACTCCTGGATCGCGTGGGCCGCCTGCTGGGGCGTGGTGAAGCCGCTGGCGCGCTCGATCCGACCGACGATCAGGGTCGAGATCCAGAACTCCTCGATGCTGCGATAGGCCACGTCGGTGTCAAAGGCCCAAGCGAACGCCTCGCCATAGCGCGGTTCGCGGGTGTAGCCGGGCGGGATGGTGGCGCTCAGTCCGCCACCGACGAGCTGCTTCGGCTTGGCCGTCGACTCGCGCTCCATCGGCTTGCCGCTCTCGCAGTTGACGAAGTCGGCACCCGGCGGCTTCGTGCTGGGCGTGCCCGAGGGGCCGCCGCTGCCCTGGGAGTCCGACGGACTCGGCGTGGCGGCGGTGGACTTGTCGTCGCTGACGTTCTTCTTGTCTTCGTCATCGCCACCGGTGACCAGCACCGCGGTCAGGATGCCGCCGGCGACCAGCAGCACCGCGAGCGCCGCGATCAGCGGGATCAGCCACTTCGGCCGGCCATATGCCTGGTTGTCGGGGCCTTGGTTGCCCGTTCCTTGGTTGCCGGGACCCTGGGGGCCACCGAACTGGCCGCTGCCGGCGCCGTACGCCGTCTGTCCGTAGGCCCCTTGGCCGCCTTCTCCATAACCCTGGCCCTGTCCCTGGCCGTAGGAGGTCGCACCATAGGGAGCCTGGCCATAGCCCTGTCCCTGACCGGTCTGGGGCTGGCCGGACTGGGGTTGGCCGGACTGGGGGTAGCCACCCTGCGTCTGGCCATAGCCGCCGGACTCATACGGGTTCGGGCCCGAGCCCGGGGCGGGGCTGGTCGGGTCGCCGGTCGTCTCGTTGCTCCAGGCGCTGCCGTCCCAGTAGCGGAAACGGTTCGGCTCACCCGACGGATCTGGATACCAACCTGTGGAAGACACGTCTGCTCCTTTACCCTTCGGCGCCCGAGAAGAAACCCTCGGCGAGTAGTTCGGTGACGACCGGAAGATAGCTCGCGAGCGCGGTCGACTCCTCGACGTCCAGCAACTGGGCCAGCGCCGCGATGATCTGGCCGACGGTCAGCTCCCCGTCGCAGGCGCCCAGCAGCGCCGCCTCCATCGTGTCGGCCGTGCGGGCGCGGCGCAGGCCACGCTGCTGGCGCAGCACGACGGTGTGCGGATCCGCCGCACCCGGCGCCCCGAAGGTCTCCTGCTGGATGTCGTCGCGTGCGCGCAGCCGGGTCCCCAGCAACGCGGCATCATCGAGGCCGGCCAGCCGGTCGACGGCCACACCCCAGTCGTGGACTGTCGAGGCGATCGGTTGCTCGACCTCCCACGGCCACTCCTCGAAGCGCAGCGTCGGGGTCGCGTCGGTGCGGCGCAGGTTGATCCAGCCGAAGCCGACGGCCTCGATCCCCTGCTCCTCGAACCAGCGCAACCAGGTGTCATAACGGCGTACGTAGTCGGGCGTGGCCTGCAGCCCGGCGTCCTTGAGCCAGAGCTCGACGTACGACGCGGGGTCGAGGACCTCGCGCTGGACGACCCAGGCGTCGGCGTCCTGGACCCATTCGGAGAGCCGGTCGTCCCAGCTGCGCCCTTCGGCGATCACCCAGTTGGCCAGGATCTGGCACCAGCCGCCGGGGGTGAGGTGGGCGGGGGCGGCGCGGACGATGTCCTCCACCACGCGGTCGCCGGGCAGCCCGGAGTCGCGGTAGACCAAGCGCTCCCCGGTCGCCGGCGAGATGACGAACGGCGGGTTGGTGGCGATCAGGTCGAACTGCTCACCCCGGACCGGCTCGAAGAACGAGCCGTCGCGGACGTCGATGTTGCTGAACCCGTTGAGGGCGGCGTTGAGCTTGGTGATCCGCAAGGCGCGCTGGTTCACGTCGGTGGCGACGACCTGCGCGCTGTGCTCGGCGAGGTGCAGCGCCTGTACGCCGCAGCCGGTGCCCAGGTCGAGGGAGCGGGTGACTTCCTCGCGAATCGTCAACTGGGCAAGGGATGTGGAGGCGCTGCTGATGCCGAGGACGTGATCGGCGCCGACCTTGTTCGGCACGCCGTCGAGGCCGGGAGTGAGGTCGCTGATCACCCACAGGTCCTTGTCCTCGTCCGCATAGGGCCGGACGTCGAGGCGAGCCGCGACCTCGCTGAGGCTCTGCTCGACGATGCCCTCGTTGGCGAGCTGGTCGACCAAGCCGGGGAGCGCCCTCTCGGCACTCTCCAGCGAGACCGGTGCCTGCAGCAGGAAGAGCCGGGTCAGCGTCTCGAGGGGGCTGCCGCCGGTGGTGCGCTGGAGGCCAGGAACGGTCTCGTTGCGTGAGAGCGCCTGGTGGGCGGTCGGCCCGAGCAACTCGGCCACGCCGTCATAGGTGAAGTCGGCGCTGGTCAGGGCGTCGCGGAGACGGGCAGCGAGGTCACTTGAGGTCACCCGCAGAGCCTACGTCCCCGATGAGGTGCGACCAGGTGCGCCCGCCGTCAGTATCGGCCCTTGACCGGGAGGTCCAGGGCGTTCGGGAGGCCGAGCCTGTAGAGCGCGGCGTCGGTCTGCTTGAGGAGCGCGAAAGCAGGGTTCTCGTACATCTCGAAGATCTCTGCCGGTTCGGCCTTGGAACCCACCCGATCCAGGATCGCGTTGGCAGCCATCCGCCCGGACTCGTTCGCGCCCTCCATCGTGGCCAAATCGATGTTGGTCTGCACGAAGTCACCACCGAGGAACAGGTTGGGGATCCTTGTGGTCGCAAGGGGCCGATTGTCCCACGAGCCGGCAGTGTTGATCAGCAGTGGCGTCTCGTTGGTGTTCTTCTTGGTCCGGGCATTCCACTGCACTCCCGGGTCGAGGAACCACGAGTGGATGATGCTGTCGGGGAGCACATCACCGACGGTGTGGTGATAACGGATCTGAGCCAGCACCTCGGCCGCGATCTCGTCCGGAGTGCACTGCTTGGCCGGCTTGTCGTAGAGCATCCCGGGCTTGTCCCAGTTGGAGATGTCGATGCTGAGACAGTCGGCGACCGACCCGTCACCGTAGTCGCGGGTGAACTCGCGCGACGGCCAGAACTGGGCCTGGGTCAGCGCCGTCAACGACCAGGGCGAGTCGATGAAGGTGATGTGCCCCTTGGTGACGTTGATCTTCTCCTTGAGGAAGAACTGGATGCCGACCATCCAGTCGGTCTTCAGGGCGTCCATCCGGGCCAGCTGCGGATCCTGGCGACGCATGCCTGCGGTCCAGAAGGTGCGCGCCTTCTCCACCGGCATGGCGCTGACGAACCAGTCCGACTCGTGGCGGGTCACGTTGCCCCGGGCGTCGACGATACGGACCGCGTCGATCTGACCGTTGCGCATCTCGTAGCCGGCCAGGCCGTGGTTGGCCACGAACGTCACCCCGAGGGTGCGCAGGTGGTCGATCCAGGGATTGATCCAGGCTTCGTTGGTGGGCAGGTTCAGCACCCGGTCGAGGGCACCGTCGTTCCCCTGTCCGAAGATGTTGTAGATGAACGCCTCGCCCATGTTGCCGATGGTGCGGGTGCTGGCAACCGTCTCCTTGGCCGCGACGAGGTTGCGGGTCAGCCCCGCCGCCAGGACGTGCTGATAGTCGGCCGAACGGGTCTCGGCACCGACGAAGTCCCACCAGGACGTCTTCTCCCACTGCCCCATCCGGCGCTCGTTCGAGCTGGTCACATAGACCATCAGCCGGCTGACGAAATAGGACAGCTCGTCGGGCGGGACGTTCTGCCCCTTCAGGGTCTCGGTGAGATAGCGACGCAGCCCGTCGACGGTGAGCAGCGCCTGCGGGTCCGGCCCGATGCCGAACACGAAGGCGTCGGCACGGTCGCCGCCGCGGAGGAACTTCGCACCCGAAGCAGCGGCAAGGTTGTCACCGACTCCGTTGGGGTTGTCCCCGAACGGGATCCGCCGCATCGTGTCGGGGGTGTGGTGGTAGAAGCCCGGGAAGAACCGGAAGCCGTGCTCGCCGGGGAGGTTGCGGCGAGGGCCGACCTTCGTGCCCGCGACCGGGATGCTGCGCGCCTTGCCACCCCAGGCGGTCGGTTCGAAGACCGTCACCTGGAAGCCTCGCTCGGCGAGCTCGTGGGCTGCGGTGAGCCCGGCCATCCCGCCCCCGAGGACGGTGACTCGCCTCCCGGGAGCCCTGGCGAACGCTGGTGCGTTCATGCCGAGCACGGCTGCTCCGCCCAAGGCTCCGGCGACGGCGGAACCCTTCAGGACGGTACGACGGTCAGTGGTCGGCAGGACAGGTCGGTCCACGAGCACTCCCGAGTTCGAAGGTTTGCTCATGCAACGAGGTGATGTGATCCGGGTTACGTTGCGGCCGCAGCCGGACGGCAGTGGAATGCTCGCCTCGGGCGAGCGATCCACTGCCGTCCCGACTGGTCTCAGGCCTCGATCGCGACCGGGCGCCGCTTCGAGATCCAGACCGCGACCACGATGATCGCCGTGGCCACCAGGGCGATCGCGATCGAGATCGGCCGGTTCGCGTTCTCACCCATGTTGAGCGAGATGATCGCCCCGACGATCAGCAACGAGACCAGGTTCATCACCTTGATCAGCGGGTTGATCGCGGGACCCGCGGTGTCCTTGAACGGGTCGCCGACGGTGTCACCGATGATCGTGGCCTCGTGGGCCGGCGATCCCTTGCCACCGTGGTTGCCGTCCTCGACCAGCTTCTTGGCGTTGTCCCAGGCACCACCGGCGTTGGCGAGGAAGACCGCCATCAGGGTGCCGGAGCCGATCGCGCCGGCGAGGAAGCCGGCCAGGGGTCCGACGCCGAGTCCGAACCCGACCGCGATCGGCGCCAAGATCGCCAGAATGCCGGGTGTGGCCAGCTCGCGCAGGGAGTCCTTGGTGACGATGTCGACGACCTTGCCATATTCGGGTCGACCCGTTCCCTCCATGATTCCGGGGATCTCGCGGAACTGACGACGTACCTCGTAGACCACCGCCCCGGCAGCCCGGCCGACGGCGTTGATCGCGAGGCCGGAGAAGAGGAAGACCACCGCGACGCCGATCAGCAGCCCGACCAGGACGTCGGGGCTGAAGACGAAGAACGAGGTGAACAGGTCCGTCGACTCCTCCTGGCTGAGCTTGGAGTCCTTGACCGCGTCGATCGCCGACCCGATGTAGGAGCCGAACAGGGCGCTCGCCGCGAGCACCGCCGTGGCGATGGCGATGCCCTTGGTGATCGCCTTGGTCGTGTTGCCGACCGCGTCGAGCTCGGTGAGGATCTGCGCGCCTTCCTCGCTGACGTCGCCCGACATCTCGGCGATGCCCTGGGCGTTGTCGGAGACCGGGCCGAAGGTGTCCATCGCGACGATCACGCCGACGGTGGTGAGCAGGCCGCATCCGGCCAGGGCGACCGCGAACAGCGCGATCGAGAGCGAGCCGGAGCCGAGCAGGAACGCCCCGAAGACGGCCGCGCCGATCACCAGCGTGGTGTAGACCGCGGACTCGAACCCGACCGAGAGCCCGGAGAGGATCACCGTTGCCGCACCGGTGAGGGAGGTGGTCCCGACGTCCTTGACCGGCTTGTGCTCGGTGCCGGTGAAGTAGCCGGTGAGGGCGAGGATCACGGCGGCCAGGACGATCCCGATCAGCACCGCGGCTGCGGCGATCAGGGCGGGGTTTCCGTCGGGCGCGGAGGTGGCGCCGGCCAGAGTGTCGAGGGCTGCGACCTCGTCGCTGACGCCGAGCTCGCCGAACGAGGTCGGCAGATAGGCGAAGGACAGGATCGTGCATCCCACCGCGGCGATCGCGGCGGAGATGTAGAAGGCCCGGTTGATCGTGGTGAGTCCGTTCTCGCCCGGGCGCGGCTTGCACAGATAGATCCCGGCGACGGCGGTGAGTGCCCCGACGGCCGGGATCAACAGCGGGAAGACCAGGCCCTTGTCGCCGAATGCCGCGGCGCCGAGGATCAGCGCGGCGACCAGGGTCACGGCGTACGACTCGAAGAGGTCGGCGGCCATTCCGGCGCAGTCACCCACGTTGTCGCCCACGTTGTCCGCGATGGTCGCGGCGTTGCGCGGGTCGTCCTCGGGGATGTTGTTCTCCACCTTTCCGACCAGGTCGGCGCCGACGTCGGCGGCCTTGGTGAAGATGCCGCCACCGACGCGCATGAACATCGCCAGCAGCGCGGCGCCGAAGCCGAAGCCCTCGAGCACGTGCGGTGCCTCGTCGCGATAGAGGAGCACGACGACGCTGGCGCCGAGCAGGCCCAGGCCGACGGTCAGCATGCCGACCATCGCGCCGGTACGGAAGCCGATCTTCATCGCCGGGTCACGGCCCTCGGCGTTGGCTGCGGCGGCGACGCGGAGGTTGGACTGGACGGCCAGGGACATGCCCAGGTAGCCGACCGCGGCCGAGAAGCCCGCCCCGACCAGGAAGAAGAGCGACCTGCCGATCCTCACGGCCATGTCATCGGCCGGCAGGGCCAGGAGCAGGAAGAAGGCAACCGCGGCGAAGATGCCGAGGGTGCGGAACTGTCGGGTCAGGTAGGCGTTGGCGCCTTCCTGGACTGCTAGGGCGATCCGCTTCATGTTGTCGGTGCCTTCACCGGCGGCCAGCACCTCGGACCGGAACATCGCGGCGAGGCCGAGCGCAACGAGCGCAATCACGGCGACGACGATGACCAGGACGAGATTGCCTCCGGAGACATCCACAGCTGCGGGGTGAATCCCGGGCATGGGCTCTCCTTCGAGTGTGACGCGCGTTACATCCGTGGTCGGGAGTGTACGCACACTCAGAGCTCATAAATGTGATCCGCGCCACACCAATCCCCCACGCCGACCCGGCAGTTGTTGACGCTGCACCACGCCGGATCACGCCGAGTCGGCAGTTGTTGACGCCCCCACCTCGCCGGATCACGACGAGTCGGCAGTTGTTGACGCTGCGAAGGCGTCAACAAGTGCCGGGTCGACGAAACGCGCGGTCAACAAGTGCCGGGTCGGCGAAGCATCCGGTCAACAGCTGCCGGGTCGGCGAAACGAGATCAGGAAGTGGTGGCGGCTTCTGCGGTCTCGTGGATCGTGAAGACCTTCGCCAGTCCGGTGATCCGGAAGATCTTGAGGAGGCGCTCCTGGTTGCAGACCAGCTGGAGCGAACCGTCGTGGGCGCGCACCTTCTTCAGTCCGCCGACCAGAACGCCGAGGCCGGTGGAGTCGAGGAACTCGACCGCGGCCATGTCGATGATGATGTGGTAGACGCCGTCACCGACGAGCTCGGTGATCTTGTCCCGCAGTTTGGGCGCGGTGTAGACGTCGATCTCGCCCTCGACCGCGACGATGGTGGCGCCATCGGTATCGCGCGTCACAAGCGTCAGGTCCACGTGTCTCCTCCGGCTACCGAGAGCCCCCAGTCAATCGAGGCACCCCAAGTCACCCCGATATTGCTCCGACTATCAAACCATGCGGCGACACATGCACGCATGCAGGTCGCCACATTTTACGCAGAACGTGTCATGTCAGGGCTGTCGGAGCCGTCGACTACCTTGGCCGCATGCCTGCCCAGACGACTCCGATCCGGGAGCTCGTCACCTCACTCGCGACGCCCTCCCGCGCCGATCGGCTGCGCCATCTCGAGGTGCTGCCACCCCGTGCCGCAACCCACACCGCCTGGCCCGAGTGGGTGGCCCCGGCGGTCCGCGAGGCCTTCGAGCAGCGAGGCATCGAACGTCCGTGGCAGCACCAGGTCGAGGCCGCGCAGTCGGCGTACGACGGTCAGCACACGGTGATCGCCACCGGCACCGCGTCTGGGAAGTCGCTGTCCTACCAACTGCCTGCCCTCACCGCGAGCCTCACCCAGCGCGGACCTCGCGGTGAGCGGGGTGCCACTGCCCTCTACATCGCACCGACTAAGGCCCTGGCCCAGGACCAGCTCGCCTCGATCCGCGACCTCGGCCTCGACATCCGGGTCAGCACCCATGACGGTGACAGCTCACGCGAGCTGCGCGACTGGTCACGCGACCACGGCGAATACCTGCTCACCAACCCCGACATGCTGCACCGCTCGATGCTTCCGGGCCATGCCCGGTGGGCCCGGTTCTGGAAGTCGTTGCGCTATGTGGTGATCGATGAGTGCCACCACTATCGCGGCGTCTTCGGGGCCCACGTCTCGCACGTGCTGCGCCGGCTGCGCCGGATCTGTGCGCTCTATGGCGCGAACCCCACCTTCGTGCTCGCCTCCGCCACGGTGGCCGAGCCTGCAGACCTCGGCGAGCGCCTCGTCGGCGCCGCCGTCACCGCGATCACCCACGACACCTCCCCTCGCGGCCAGGTGGGACTGGTCCTGTGGGAGCCGCCGTTCACCTCGCACCTCGGTGAGAACGGCGCGCCCGTACGCCGTGCCGCGACGTCGGAGGTCGCCGACCTGATGACCGACCTCGTCGTCGCCGGGGTGCGCACCCTGGCCTTCGTCCGGTCCCGGCGAGGGGCCGAGGCGGTCGCGGCGACGTCGCGAGATCTGCTCACCGAGGTCGCACCCGAGCTGGCCGGGCGGGTGGCGCCCTATCGGGGTGGCTACCTGCCCGAGGAGCGTCGCGCCATCGAGCAACGGCTCCGCTCCGGAGAGCTGGTCGGGCTGGCCGCGACCAACGCGCTCGAGCTGGGCATCGACATCAGCGGACTCGATGCCATCCTGCTCGCGGGATTCCCCGGCACCCGCGCCGCCCTGTGGCAGCAGGTCGGCCGTGCCGGTCGCGACGGCCAGGACGCGCTCGGCGTGATGGTGGCCAGGGACGATCCGCTCGACACCTATCTGGTCAACCACCCTTCGGCGCTGCTCGACCGACCGGTCGAAGCCTGCGTCTTCGATCCCACCAACCACTACGTCCTCGGCCCCCACCTGTGCGCGGCGGCCGAGGAGTCCCCGCTCGTCCCGGACGACCTGGTCCTCTTCGGTCCGACCGCGCCCGCCGCGGTCGAGGCCCTGACCGACGCCGGGCTGCTGCGCCGTCGCGGGCAACGCTGGTTCTGGACCGACCGACGACGGGCCAGCGACCTGGCTGACATCCGCTCCACCGGAGGCTCGCCGGTGCAGCTCGTGGAGGGCAGCACCGGCCGGGTCGTGGGCACTGTCGATGCCGGCGCGGCGCACGGCACGGCGCACACCGGAGCCGTCTACGTCCACCTGGGCGAGACCTGGCTGGTGACCGACTTCGACATCGAGGAGAACGTCTCGATGATCGAGCGCGCGGATCCGCCCTGGTCCACGTCCGCGCGCGAGATCACCGACATCCGCGTCGCCGCCGAACGGCTGCACGAGACCTGGGGTCGGTGCCGCCTCTCCTTCGGTGAGGTCGACGTCTCGCACCAGGTCGTCTCCTACCTGAAGCGGCGGATCCCCTCCGGTGAGGTGATGTCGGAGGAGCCCCTCGACCTGCCGGTCCGGACCCTGCACACCTCGGCGGTCTGGTGGACGGTGCCACCCGGCGTGCTCTCCGATGCCGGGCTCGAAGAGGCCGACCTTCCCGGCGCCGCGCACGCCGCGGAGCATGCGTCGATCGGGCTGCTGCCGCTCTTCGCCACCTGCGACAGGTGGGACATCGGTGGCGTCTCCACGGCGCTGCATCCCGACACCGGCCAGCTGACGGTCTTCGTCTATGACGGCCACCCGGGCGGTGCCGGCTTCTCCGAGCGTGGGTTCGCGGTGGCCCGCGAGTGGCTCACCGCCACCCGCGAGGCGATTGTCGACTGTGCCTGCCGCGAGGGTTGCCCGTCGTGCATCCAGTCCCCCAAGTGCGGCAACCAGAACAACCCACTCGACAAGGCAGGTGCCGTGCGCCTGCTCGACGTACTGCTTGCCGAACGCTGACCCGTCGATTCCAGCCCGATCTGCTGCCGCAGGTCGGCGTGAAACCACCGGCAAGCAACCAGGACGGTCCTCAGCGCAGGAACTGCAGGACAGCAAGCACCCGGCGGTGGGCGGAGTCGTCGGGCAGCAGACCGAGCTTGGCGAAGATCCGTTGGGTGTGCTTCTCCACGCCGCCCAGGGTCACGGTGAGCTGCTCGGCGATCGAGCCATTCGACAGGCCCTGCGCCATCAGGCCGAGGACCTCGCGCTCTCGCGGGGTGAGGGACTCGAGCGGATCCCGACGGCGCCGCATGAGCGTGCTGATCACCATCGGGTCCATCGCGGTGCCACCGTCGGCTACCCGTTCCAGTGCCTCGAGGAAGTCGTCGATGTCGCTGACCCGGTCCTTGAGCAGGTAACCGATCGCGCCCTGTCCGCCGGCCAGCAGCTCGTCGGCGTAGGACGCCTCCACATATTGCGAGAGCACCATCACCGGCGCCGCAGGCCAGGAGCGGCGCACTTCGACCGCCGCACGTAGGCCCTCGTCGGTGTGTGAGGGCGGCATCCGAACGTCCACGATGCTGATGTCGGGGCGGTGCTCCAGCGCCGTCTTGACCAGGGACGGCCCGTCGCCCACCGAGGCGACCACGTCGTGGCCGGCCTCGGTGAGCAGGAGCTGGAGTCCCTCGCGCAGGAGCAGCGAGTCGTCCGCGATGACTATCCGCATGCAATCTCCGCTCGCACCGTTGTCGGTCCGCCGACCGGGGAATCGATCCACAGCGTGCCGTCGGCCGCACGGACCCGCTGGTCGAGGCCGGCCAGTCCGTGGCCCTTGGCGACGGCCGCACCGCCGGTGCCGTTGTCGACGACCTCGATGAGCAGTACGCCGTTCTCCCGGCGCGCGGTGAGCTCGATCCGGTCGGCGCCACTGTGCTTGGCGACGTTGGTCAGCGCCTCGGAGGCAACGTAGTAGGCGGCCGTCTCGACGTGCGGGGGCAGTTCCCCGTCGACAGCGAGATGGGTGGTGACCGGAATGGTGGACCGGGACGCGAGCTCGTCGAGCGCAGGCAGCAGACCGCGGTCGACCAGGATCGGCGGCGCGATGCCTCGGGAGAGCTGGCGCAGCTCTTCGACCGTCTCCCGGGCACCTCTCAGCGCCTGCTCGATGGTGGCGCGGGCGAGCTCGGGGTCGGTGTCCATCTGCTTGCGGGCCCGCCCGAGGTCCATGGTCAGGCGGACGAGTCCCTGCTGCGGACCGTCGTGGATGTCGCGCTCCAACCGGCGCAGCGATCCGGCCTCGGCGGCGCGGGCGGCATCGCGGGTGTCGTTCAGGTGAACCATCTCCTGCTGCAGCTCGGCGCGGCTGGAGAGCATGACCCGGCCGATGCTCGACTGGACCAGGGCGGTGAGGCGCATCGCGAGCGGCAGGGTGAGGGCCGCGACGACGCCGATCGCGAGGTTCAGCAGGCTCTCGGTGATTCGTCCGTCACCGAGACCGATCAACTCGGCGAGCGTCTCGTTCTGCTCGGGGTCATTGGGGAGCCACTGCTGCCAGAACCAGTAGGTCAGCCCAACCAGGGCCACGGACCACCACACCACCGTGACGACGAAGGTGACGATCGCGGTGACGAAGCTGACGATCGACCAGACGACGTCGAGCCAGGACTGCGGGTCGGTCAGTGGGGCCATCGCCCGGCGCAACCAACCGGCATCCGAAGGCCCCCGGTGGTAGCGCGGCGTCGGGGCGTCGGTGAACAGCAATCGCCGGATGCGTACCCGTTCCACGTGTGCGAAACCCCTGGCGACGAACGTGGTGAGAGCCAGGACCGGAAACCCGAACAGGGTGATTGCCAGCGCGCCCCCGATCGAGAGACCGGCGATCATCAGCACGAACGCGGGGATAGCGAGCACCAGCGCGGTCAGGTTGTAGGCCGTGTCGGGCAGGACTCGCCGCCGCCACGGGACCCCTGCCGATTTCGCCCGGTCCGCCGGCGCAGGCGGGGGCACAGATGGGGGCTCGGAAGCCCGCCCAAGGGGGCTGCTCTGCTCGAACTGGGTGGGCATGTCGTCGGTGACCTGCAGGATCTCGGTGGGTTGGTCGGCAAGTGAATGGCTCATGTCCTCAACGCTAGGAACTCCGAGCCGCTGCCACGATCCTGCCAGCACCACACCTGGTGTCGGGCTAACCCGACACCACCGAGTCCGACAACCGCGGTCCGATGCTCGTTCACACCGACTCACGCTGGCCACGCGCAGGCCGCGCCAAGCACCGCGGGCGCCCCGAGCTCCACCGTGCCCCGGGGTGCTCTCGCAAGGCTCACCCGGGTCCGGCGCGCGCATTGCCCCGGGTGGTGAAGGAATGGCCCAGGAACTCCGGACCCGCGACCTCCACCCGGACCAGCACGTCCTCGCCCTCGACGAGGCACCCGACCAGGACGACTCCGTTGGCACCGGCATTCGCTGCCGCCGCGGCGCAGGGGTCTCCGCCGGACTGGAGCGTGGCTGCACCGGCCAGGGCGGCCAGGTCGGCGCCGGACTGCGCCGCGCGGTGCGCCGATGCGGTGGCCGTGATGAACACCGATGCCATGCCCAGCAACAGGATCACGCACACCAGCGAGATCGCGACCACGGATGCGGCGCCGTGCTCGGACGCGCTGCGGTGCTCACGGCGCCGGCGCATCGACGCGTCCTGTGTCACTCTCCTCGACCAGGGCGACCGCCTCACCACGGGTGGAGCCACCCAGCGAGAACGGCCCGACGGGCGAGGCCACCTCGGCCACGACCACGACTGTGATCCTCCCGGCCGACTCGCTGACCGAGACCTCGGCGCGCGGCACCACCCGGCGGGCCAGCTCGGTGGCGTCCTCGGAGGACTCCCCTCGCGCCATCGCCCGGGCCGCCTCGCGAGCCGCATCGGTCGCCTTCATCTGCTGCACCCCGAAGGCGACCATCCAGACCATCGCCAGGGTGACTGCGACCAGGAGCGGGAGGGCGAGCGCCGTCTCCGCCGTCACCGCTCCCCTCTCCCGCTCTTGGTGTCTCATCCGATGCCGAGCATCCCGAGTGCGTGATTGAACATCTGCTGCAGCATCTGGTCACCGAACCCACCGGTGACCAGCTGGTAGAGCACACCGCCCAGGCCGGCGCCTGCGGCTGTGCCGACGGCGTACTCCGCTGTCGTGATGCCCTGTTCGGACGTCCTGCGATCGATCATCGACTCTCCTCCGTTCCGACCACCGGGCGTGGCCACGAGCACCACGATCCGCCGATCTGCCGACGGCCGCGCCGGGTCAGGGACGAGCTGTGGATGACCGGGTCGGCACCCGGTCCTGTGGACGGAAACCGGGTCACCAGGCCACCGCCTGCATCGAGGCCACCACCACAGGCACGATCCCGACGAGCAGGAAGGCCGGCAACAAGCACAGCCCCAGCGGCAGGGCCGCCCTGACCCCGACGGTGCGGGCCCGATCCTCCGCGTCGGCGCGCGCCTCACGGGCCAGATCGACCCCGAGACGGCGTACGACCTCTGCCACCGGCACCCCGGAACCGTGCGCACGGGCGAGCGCCCTGCCGACACGCTCGAAGCCCGGCTGCCGGGCCAGCTCGGACCAGACCAGCTCGGGCGCGACACCGACGGAGAGCCGCGCCTCGCTGCGGCGCAGGGCGGCAGTGGCCGGGCCCGGCAGCGCCCGCGTCACCTGGCGTACGGCGTCGGGAAGGGCAGCACCCGAGGCCAGCACCATCGCCAACAGCTGAATGACGTGCGGCAGCTCCCGCGCGGCCTGCGCCCTGTCCTCGCGGACCCCGGCCGGCTCCATCCGGCCGATCGTGGTCCAGACCCCGGCGCTGACAGCTGCTGCCACCACCCAGCCGACCACCCCGCCGACGAGGGTGACTCCCGCCAACCCAGACACCAGGGCGAGCACCATCCGGTGCCGCACCAGCACCGACTCACCCGGCCGAGCAGTCGGAGCCGCACGCGCATCGAGTGGCGGGGACGACCGCCCCGGCCAGACCACCGCCGCAGCCAGCGCGATCAGGACGGCACAGAGCACGGCACTCATGCGGCCGCCTCGACCGAGCCGGCGATCGTCTCGATCCACCACAGACCGAGCAGCGTCAGCAACACCCCAGCGGCCAGGCACGCCAGGCCCACCGGCGAGGTGAGCAGGAACCCGATCGGGTCGCCGCCCGTGCCCGAGCCCAGGAGCAGGGTCAGCACCGGCAGTGCCGCGATCAGCCGCGCCGTCGACCGCGCGGAGGAGAGCTCGGAACGGACCAGCCTGCGGGTCGCCCGTCGCTCGCGAAGCGTCCCGGCCACCTCGGCGAGCGAGTCGGCCAGGCCACCGCCCGAGCGCTGGGTGACCTGCCAGGCCGCGGCCACCAGAGTCAGGTCACCGGCACCCGGCCGCCCCGCGAGAACACGCAGGGCATCCGGCACCGGGGCACCGAGTCGGTGCGTCATCGCGACCGATGACATCGGCTCCCACAGCTCCACCGCGTCCTCGAGACACCGCCCGACCGGTCTCCCACTCGCCAACTCGGCGGCGAGCACCTCACAGACCTCCTGGATCCGGGTCGCGGTCTGCGCTGCATCCGTGCCAGCACGGTGGCGTCGGCGCAGCAGCAACCCACCGACCAGGAGCATCGCGAGCACCGCTGCAGGGGCAATGAACCGGGCGGCCCCAACCAACACACCGACCCCGACCACGGCGACCAGCGCCGGCCCGGCCACGAGTGCCAGCATCCAGCCGGGCCATCTGCCGCCGCGCGGCACCGGTCTGGCCAGGAACAGTGCGGCGACCAGGCAACCGGCTGCGACGAGTGCGCTGGTCATCGCTCGAGCCGCTCGGCAAGATCCTCGAGCGCGACTCCCTCGACGACACCGCCGGCGGAGGTGAAGGACACCGCAGGTGCCATCGACACCAGGCCATCGGGTCCTCGCCGCGGTACGGCGACCTGGGTCAGCCGCCGGGGACCGCTGCCCTCGCGGGCCAGGTGCAGCACGACATCGATGGCCGAGGCGAACTGGCTGTGGGCGGCGTCGCGGGCCAGTCCGGCGGGCAACGCCAAGGCCTCCACTCGCGCGGGTACGTCGAGTGCCGAGTTGGCGTGGATCGTGCCGCAGCCGCCCTCATGGCCGGTGTTCAACGCCGCCAGCAGGTCGACCACCTCGGTGCCGCGGACCTCGCCGACGACCAGCCGGTCGGGACGCATCCGCAGCGCCTGTCGGACCAGTGTCCGCATCGGGATCTCACCGGCGCCCTCGATGTTGGCCGTGCGTGACTCGAGTCCCACGACGTGCGGGTGGTCCGGGCGCAGCTCGCTGGAGTCCTCCACCAGCACGAGCCGATGCGCCGGATCGACCTCGGCGAGCAGGGCCGCCAGCAGGGTGGTCTTTCCGGTGCCGGTCCCTCCGGAGACCAGGAACGAGAGCCGGCTGCCGACGATCCGGCGCAGCAGCTGGGCACCGCGCCGTCCCACCGCCCCGTGCGCGGCCAGCTCGTCCAGCGACCAGCCGGCCGGGCGTGGCACCCGAAGCGAGATCGCGGTTCCGGGTCTGGCCAGCGGCGACAGCACGGCGTGGCAGCGGGTGCCGTCGGCGAGCCGCACGTCCACATAGGGGGTGGCGTCATCGAGACGGCGACCACCACCGGCCGCCAACCGCTGCGCGAGACGGCGTACGGCCGCATCGTCGGCGAACCGGACGCCGGTGGGTTCCAGCCCGGCCCCTCGGTCGACCCAGACCTGGTCGGGACCGTTGACCAGCACGTCGGTGACGCCCGGCTCCCGCAGGAGGGGGTCGAGCGGACCCGCCCCGAGCACGTCCGAGCGCAGGGCCTCATGCACCGCGAGCACCGTCTCGTCCCCGACCGGTCGACCCGACGCCCGCAACGCCTCGGCCACGCGCTGCGGCGTGAGCTGCTCACCGGTGCTGGCCAGCCTGTCGCGAATGACGTCGACCAACCCGGGCGCGAGGGGCACCGGAGCACTCACGCCGCTGCACTGTCCGAACGGACCGCCTCCGGGCCGCAGGACGCCAACACGTCCAGGGCGGCGCGCGCCAGCACGCAGCGCTTCGACTTCAGTGGCCCCTTGCCCAGGTCGATCGACTCATCGAGTCCGCGCTGGTCCGGCATCGCCGTCAGCACCGGGGCGCCGACCGCGCGCGCAGCCTCGGAGGCCTCCACGCCGGACCCGCGGACCACCTGCCACAGCGGCCCGGACTGCAGGGCGCGAGCCACGAACCGGGCCGACGACGCCAGTCCCGGCACGGTGGCCCGGGTGAGGACGACCAGGGTCTGGCAGCGCGCCATCAGCTCCTCGGTGAGCGCGTCGGGGGTGCGGGGCAAGTCGAGCACGACGAGCCGGTGCCCACGCACAGCGGCGGCCAGGGCCGAGCGCACGGCGAAGGGTTGTGCCCCTCCGGTGGTCCCGGGGCCCCAGGCGAGCACCCGCAGATCGCCCAGCGCCGGCAACGAGTCCCGGAAGGCGCGTGCGCCGAGTCGCCCGGTCGACTGCTGCAGGGCGTCCCACCGGATCCCGTCGATCCTCTCGAGCCCGAGCACCGCGTCCGCTCCGGGCCCCATCGGGTCCACGTCCATCAGGCAGCTCGGCCACCGCCATGACGCCACCTGGGCCAGGGCACAGGCGAACGTCGTCGCGCCGGCGCCACCCGAACCGCCCACCACGCCGATGGTGATGGCGTCGTCGGCGATCCGCTCGTCCGACTCGGCGAGCACCTCGAGCACCCACGAGTCGGACCGCGGCAGCTCGGCGACGTTGTCGATGCCCAAGGACATCGCCACCCGGAAGATGTCGTCGGGCAGCCGCCCCCACCCGACCAGGTGCAGCCCTTGTCGTCGTCCCGGTTCGATGGCGGCCAGCTCGCCGGCCAGGTCGGCGCCCACCAGCACGACCGGAGCGGAGCTCCACGACCGGAGCGCCTGGGCCGGCTCGGTGACGACGTCCGGCGCCACACCGGCTGCCGCGGCCAGCCGCGCCAGCTCGTCGAGGAGAGTCTGGTCCCGAGTGATGATCAATGGATTCGTCATGCAGCCAAGGGTTCCCGCAACGTACGGCGTCGTACCCGAAGATTCCGCGACCTGTGGACAACCTCGCCGCGCCGAATACCTGTGGACGAAAAGCGGCCCTCGCGACCCAGGACGCGGGGAGGAGGTCACCGTCCAAGATCTGCGCACCCGCCCGGCTAGGCTTCACACATGCCCGCACCGGCCCGGAAGCAAGCGGCCTTCTTCGATCTCGACAAGACGATCATCGCCAAGTCGAGCGCGCTCGCCTTCTCCCGTCCGTTCCAGGCAGGTGGGCTGATCACCCGCCGCGCGGCCCTGCGCACGGCGTACGCGCAGTTCGTCTATCTGGTCGGCGGCGCCGACCACGACCAGATGGAGAAGATCCGTCACTTCATGTCGCAGCTTGTGGAGGGCTGGGACGTGGCCACGGTGCAGGACATCGTCGCCGAGACCCTCCACAACGTCGTCGATCCGCTCGTCTATGACGAAGCGGTCAGCCTGATCGAGGAGCACCGCCTGGCCGGGCGCGAGGTGATCATCGTGTCCACCTCGGGCTCCGAGGTGGTCGGGCCGATCGGGGAGATGCTCGGCGCGGACCGGGTGATCGCCACCCGCCTGGAGATCGCGGACGGCAAGTACACCGGCGAGATCGACTACTACGCCTATGCCGAGACCAAGGCCGAGGCGATCCGCGGGCTCGCACAGTCCGAGGGCTACGACCTCGCTCACTGCTATGCCTACAGCGACTCGATCACCGATGCCCCGATGCTCGGCGCCGTGGGGCACCCCTTCGCGGTCAATCCCGACAAGGACCTGCGCAAGCTTGCGGTCGAGAACGAGTGGCCGATACTGGTCTTCACCAAGCCGGTCGCTCTGGGGAGCCGGATGAGGTTCCCACCGGCCAGCCCGACGCTCGCGGCACTGGCCGTGGGCGGTCTCGTGGCGATCGGTGGAGCGATCGCGATCAATGCCCGCAAGCGCAACCAGACGGCCTGAGCGGGCCCTGGGCGCCTGCACCAAAGGTGTTGGAAGTCAACCCTTGAAGTGGCCGCGGAAGCGGCGTAGACATGGACTCAACAACTCCAGAGTTTGCACATGGATCCGGTACCCACGCGGCGATCTACCCTTCTTCAGGGCGCGTGCCGATTCGGGATACTCCCGGGGCAGCAGTTAGACAACGCACGCTTGTTATCCGGTCTTCATGTGTCAGCGGCGGCACCCGAATCCTTGCGAAGCGGGTGCCGCTCGCATTTGTCCTTCAGTCCCTGACCGGGCTCTTCTCGGCTGCCACCGCATAGGCCTCGGTCGCATACAGCAGCCAGGCATGTACGCCGTTGCTGCCGCCGGCGTGGGCATAGGCGCGCAGGTTCGACTCGTATTCCGCACGCAGCTCCAGGTGGCCGGCCTCCGGGACCAACAGGGACTTCTCGTCCACGCCCCGGGCGACCAGCACGAGTCGTTCGGCGGCCCGCGCCACGATCCCGTTGTGGGAGGCGAACGGTGCCGCCGTGATCAGGTCGGCGTGCACGATCGCCGCCACCAGCATGGCCGGCGCAGCGGTGGGCGCGAGCAGGGTCGTCGACAGCGCGCGGAGGCGCTCGGCGGCCTCACCGTCGCGAGGTCGGCCGAGCTGGTCGTCGGAGACACTCCCCTTACCGGCAAGGGCGTGCAGCCTCGCGAACGCCTGCAGCGGCGACCGGGCCAGCAGCGGCACCAGGGAGAGCACCTCGGTCGAGACCCGGACCGCGGCCTGGACAGTCTCGTCCCCACTTCCCGCACGGACCTCTTCGATGGGTGAGCCCGAACCCTCGAGCACGGCACTGGCGCAGGCGCCCCTCAGCAGTGACTCGGTGGTCAGCTGGGGCGGGGTCTTGCGCAACCCCCGGTCGCGCAGAAGCGCATCGACGCCGTCGCGGGTCGCCGCGAACCCGGACGGCACGCCCTCGAGCGAGGTGAGGGAGCCAAGGGGATCGTTGGTGACACTGCTCATGGAGGCAACGTTAGGACATGCCCTGTGCCGCGGAACCCTCAGCCGGAGCAGGTAGCCTCGATCCAATGGACCAGCAGCCGCACCGCAATGCGTTCCCCGAGGATGCCGTCACCTGGCTCCTCGGCACGTCGCCGCGCACCGTGGCCGTGCTCGGCGACGCCGGCGTCGCCGAGGCCTGCGCCGCCCTGGGCCACGACGTGACCGACGTCGAGGGCTCGACTCGGGGCCAGGCGCTTCCCTTCACGGACCGGTCCGTGGACGCGGTGGTGGCCATTCGGACCGTTCCCCGCGACCTCGAGGACGTTGCCAGGGTGTTGCGCCCGGGCGGCCAGCTGGCACTGGTCCAGAACCAGCGGGACCGACGGATCCCGTGGGCACGCAAGCTCGATGACGTCCTCAGGTTGGCGGCACGCGGTGAGGAGTCGGCGGAGCGGATCATCTCCTCGCCCCTCTTCGGCTTCGTCTCCGACGCGGAGTTCCGGCACTGGCAGATGGTGAACAACGAGACCCTGCCCCTGGTCCTGGCCCACGAGCTGACCCACCTCGACGAGAGCGCCCGCCGTCAGCGCCTGGACGCTGCGCTCGAGCTGTACGCCGACTACGGCCGCGGCGCGGACGGGATGCAGCTGCCCTGGCTCAGCCGTTGCCATCGCGCAACGGTCGTGGAGAGCGCCTGGGCTCCGCCGCATGCCTATGACGAGCGCCCCACCGACGGCACCGCCCGCGAGGGCGAGACCGACCAGACCTCCCCCAGCGGGTCGTCATCGGACGAGCCCGGCTCGGCACCCGGCTCAGCACCCGCCGCCCCGCAGGACGGCTCCGACTCAGACCTGCTGCTGATCGACTTCCGCTGAGCCGGACAGCCCGATCAGGCCTGCTTCTTGAGGTTCTCGGTCAGCTGGTCCACCGCCTTGGCATATTGCGGCCCGGTCACCTGGATGGACTTGTAGCCCGAGCTGGATGAGTAGCTCTCGATCGAGATGCGCACGTTGATGACGTAGGCACCCGAGCGGAAGTAGACGTTGCTGTAGTCGCGGTCGCGGGTCAGCATCGCCTGGTCGGCCTTGGTCTTGAGCGGCTTCGCGCCGGCTCCGGTGAAGTAGCTGAAGTGCTTCTTGGCCTCGGCTTCGCTCTCGCCGTGGTTGATGGTGACGCGGAAGCGGATGGTGCCCTCGTCGCCATACTTCTTCTCGAACTTGGTCTTCGTGTAGGTGTCGCTCAGTGCACTCGCCGAATAGCCCCGCGAGCAACCGTTGCGCACAGTCTCGATGGCCGCACCCCGCTGGGCCTTGTAGGCGCCGTAGCGCGGCGGCAGGTGGTCCCGGTTGACCTCGCCATTGGGATCCAACCCGAAGGTGGCCTTGAAGGCCGCCTTGTCCAGCACGGCGCAGGGCTCGACGATCGGTGTGCTGCCGACCTTCGGCTCCTCGTCATAGGTCGGTGCCGGGGACTGGCTGAGGTTCGGGTCGGCCAGGTTGGTGCGGATCGTCGCGATCGCCACCGCAGCCTTCTCGAGGAAGTCCGCGTCATCGACGGAGTTGTCGTTGTCGTAGCTCATCACGACCTTCTTGTTGCCCTCGAGGATGATGAACTTCCGGCTCCCCTCGGAGTAGTCCTCCCACTCCGGGAGCACCATCGACTTCAGGTCGTCCAGCGTCGAACCACGACCACCGGCCTGATAGATCGCGAAGTTGTCCTCCAGCTCGGCGAGCAGGCCCGTGGCGGCAGGCTTGTCGCTCAGGTCGGCGGCCCGATAGGCGGTCATCATCTTCTCGACGTCGGAGGTCTCGTAGGGGAGCTCCGAGATGAGCTCGCGGACGTCCGCGTAGGGCTCCAGCCGCTGCTCGAGCCGGATGCTGAGGTACCAGGGCGAGCCGTAGGCGTCGCAGCTCGTGCGTGCCGATCCGTAGCCACGGCTGCGCTTGTCGGGCAGCGAGGCGTCGTAGTACTCCTCGTAGACCTGTGACCTCGGAGGCAGGTTGCCGAAGATCTGCTCGATCTTCCCCCGGGGCAACAGCCGGCAGACACTGACATAGCGCTCGCCGGCGACCTTGAGCTCCTGCTTGGGAGCGAGCAGGTCGGGACTGGCGTCCTTGATCTGGGTCAGACCGGTCGGGGGCTTGCCGCTCCCCGCGCCGAGCTTGGGCTCCTTGGGGTCGCCCTTGGTCAGCCCGATCACACCGATCACCGCAGCAGCGATGACGGTCAGGGCCACGACCGGGATCAACACGAACTTCACGAAGCGATTCACGACCGTGTCCTGCCCCGAGCGGAACCGGGTCAAACGTCCCCTATCGTGACCAACATGGCGTTCGGATGGCGGCGTACCCACCTCGGCACGGAGGCTGACCGTGCCACCTTCCGGACCCTGCACACCGCGTCGTTGGCCTCGCCCGCCCTCCGCGAGGGCCTGACCACCGCCAGCGCCGAGCGCAGCGTGCGCCACCTGCGCGCCCTCCTCGGCGCTCCGGCACTCGCCGTCACCGACACCGTCGGCCTGCTCGCCTGGGACGGCACCGGTGAGCACCACGCCCACCAGTGCCCCGACGTGATCGCCCGCGCGCTCGAGCACGGGGGCACCCGGGTCGCCGACCATCGCGAGCTGCCCTGTGACCAGCCCGGGTGTCAGATCCGATATGCGATCGTCTCTCCCCTGGTCGTCGAGGAGACGATCGTGGGGACGCTCCAGGTGCTCACCGCCAACGCCACCGCCGGGCTGGTGAAGGCAGCCGACGAGGTCGCCACCTGGGTCTCCGGGCAGCTGGAGCTGGCTGAGCTGGACGCGTCGCGCAACCGGTTGATGGAGGCGGAGGTGCGGGCGCTGCGGGCCCAGATCTCCCCGCACTTCATCTACAACTCGCTGGGCGCCATCGCGTCGTTCGTGCGCACCGATCCGGACCGGGCACGCGAGCTGCTGCTCGAGTTCGCCGACTTCACCCGCTACTCCTTCCGCCGGCACGGCGAGTTCACCACCCTGGCCGAGGAGCTCCGCTCGGTCGAGCGCTATCTCCTGCTCGAGCAGGCCCGCTTCGGCGACCGCTTGGCGGTCACGTTGCGGATCGCGCCCGAGGTGCTCCCGGTCGCGGTGCCGTTCCTGTGCATCCAGCCGCTGGTGGAGAACGCCGTACGCCACGGGCTTGCCGACAAGGGCGACGGCCAGATCACGATCATCGCGCGCGATGCCGGCGCCGAGTGCCTGATCACCGTGGAGGACAACGGCGCCGGCGAGGAACCCGAGCGGGTACGTCGTGCCCTGGCCGGTGACGCGGAGCTCGACTCGGTCGGCCTGGGCAACGTCGACGTGCGGTTGCGCGACACCTTCGGCGACGACTACGGCCTGGTGGTCGAGACTGCTCCGGGCGCCGGCACGAAGGTCTTCGTCCGGGTGCCGAAGTTCGCCCCTGGGGTGCAGACATGATGGGAGTGCGGACATGGCGTTGAAGGTCCTGGTCATCGACGACGAGCGGCCCGCGCTCGACGAGCTCACCTGGCTGCTCGGCCGCCAACCCGACATCGGCGAGATCCTCGCCGTCGACTCCGCCACCGATGCCCTGCGCCTGCTCCAGGGCACCCGGGTCGACGCGGTCTTCCTCGACATCCAGATGCCCGGCCTGACCGGGCTCGAGCTGGGCCAGGTGCTCTCCCGGTTCCGGTCCCCGCCACCGATCGTCTTCGTGACCGCGCACGAGCAGCACGCCGTCGACGCCTTCGAGCTGCGCGCGGTCGACTACGTGCTCAAGCCGGTGCGCGAGGAACGCCTTGCCGAAGCCGTACGTCGTGTGGTCGCCGGCACCACGTCACCGCAAGCCGGTGAGGACGAGCAGATCGCCGTCGAGCGCGGCGGAGTCACCCGCTTCATCAACCGGTCCGCGATCACCCACGTCGAGGCGCAGGGCGACTATGCCCGCCTGCACACCGAGAGTGACTCGCACCTGGTCCGCACTCCGCTCACGGTCCTGGAGGAGCAGTGGGGGCCGGCCGGGTTCGTCCGGATCCACCGCTCGCTGCTGGTTGCGCTGGCCCACATCAGCGAGGTGCGGATGGAGGGTGGCCGCTGCACGGTCCGGGTGGGTCCGCCGGAGCGGTCGGTGGACCTGGGCGTGAGCCGCCGGCACACCCCGGCGCTGCGCGAGCTGCTGGGCAGGAGCCGACCGTGACCACGAGCCCGCCCGAACGGGTCCGGGTCACCGGGCCCCCACGGCGTACGACCAGGCACCGCGCACGCGCCCGCGACATCGACGACCAGACGATGCTGGGCACGGTGCTGATGGTCTCGTTGCTGCGCACCCAGCTGCGCCTGGCCCTGATGACGCTGACGCCGTTGGTGCTGATCGCGGTGGGGCTGCCGCTGGCCTTCCACCTGGTGCCGTCGTTCTCGGACGTGAGCGTGCTCGGGATGCCGATCGCCCTGCTGTTGCTGGGGATCTTGATCTATCCGCTGCTGTTCTTGCTGGGCTGGAACCATGTCCGGCTCGCCGAGCGTCACGAGCGGGACTTTGCCGAGCTGGTCGAGACGGTCGAGTCACCCCTGGCATCGCCCACGGAGACGCCGTGACCGCGGAGGCACTCAGCATCACAGCGGTCGTGCTGGTCGCCCTGACCACGCTGGCGATCGGCACCTGGGGACTCCGGTTCTCCCGGACGACGAGCGACTTCTTCGTTGCCTCGCGCACGGTGCGCCCGGGCTTGAACGCGTCGGCGATCGGCGGTGAATACCTCTCCGCAGCCTCGTTCCTGGGCGTCGCCGGCCTGGTCCTGGTCTTCGGGGCCGACATGCTCTGGTATCCCGTCGGCTGGACGGCGGGCTACCTGGTGCTCCTCGTCTTCGTCGCCGCTCCGTTGCGCCGCTCCGGCGCCTACACGCTGCCCGACTTCGCCGAGGCCCGCCTCGCCTCCACCCGGGTCCGGTCCCTGTGCTCGCTGCTGGTCGTGGCGATCGGGTGGCTCTATCTCGTGCCGCAGTTCCAGGGTGCGGGCATCACGCTCTCCTCGACCACCGGCGCACCGTCGTGGCTGGGTGCGGTCGTGGTCGCCGCCGTGGTCCTGGTCAACGTGCTCTCCGGTGGCATGCGGTCGATCACCTTCGTGCAGGCCTTCCAGTACTGGTTGAAGCTGACCGCGCTGCTGGTCCCCGCGATCGTGCTGGTCGGTGTCTGGCTCGACGACGGACGCCCAGGCCCCTCGGTGAGCGACGCAGCCTGGTCCCTGCCGCTCGGGGAGGGCGGCGGCCAGGGGCTCTATCTCACCTGGTCGCTGATCATCGCGACCTTCCTCGGCACGATGGGGCTGCCGCACGTGGTGGTCCGCTACTACACCAACCCGGACGGGCGAGCCGCGCGTCGTACGACGGTCGCGGTGCTCGGGCTACTCGGGCTGTTCTACCTGCTCCCACCGATCTATTCCGCCCTGGGCCGGGTCTACTCCGACGGCACCGCCCCCGACGTGCTGGTGCTCGAGCTGCCCATGCTGATAGTCCCCGGGATCGGCGGCGAGCTGCTCTCGGCGCTGGTCACCGCCGGTGCCTTCGCGGCGTTCCTGTCGACCTCGTCGGGACTCTCGGTGGCCGTGGCCGGCGTGGTCACCCAGGACGTCTTCCGCGGCACCCGGATCACCGGCGTGCGCGCGTTCCGGGTGGCCGGGGCGATCGCGGTGATCACCCCGTGCACCGCCGCCGTGCTTGCCCCCGACCTGGGCATCGCCAAGGCGGTCGGGTTGGCCTTCGCCGTCGCTGCCTCGACGTTCTGTCCGCTGCTGCTGCTCGGCATCTGGTGGCGGGGCCTGACCGACGTCGGTGCGATCGCCGGCCTGCTGACCGGGTTCATCGCCTCGGGCATCGGGGTGACCTATTCCCTCAGCAGCTGGACGGCCTCGGGCTGGGTCGACGTACTGCTCTCCCAGCCCGCGGCGTGGGCGGTGCCCCTAGCCTTCACCACGATGTACGCCGTCTCCAAGGCCACCGCGTCACGGGTCCCGGGGCACGTGCGGCGGTTCATGGTGAGGCTGCACACCCCCGAAGCGGTCGCGCTCGACCGCGGCTGAACCGTTCGTCGTCCCCCATCGACCGTTCACCGATTCGCGAGCGCCATTCGGCGCGCAGGCCCCGCGCACTCCTGATGGAGCGACCCGTGACGCTTCTAGCGTGATGGTGATCACAACTTCGAGAAGGGACCCCGCCGTGCCCCCGAATGCACATGACCAAGCCGATCGGCACCATCCGATCTATGACGAGCTGCACGCGACACCCGAGTTCACCGAGCTGCGCCGCGCCTATCGCGGGTTCGTGTTCCCTGCGACCGTCGCCTTCCTGGTCTGGTACCTGCTCTACGTCGTGCTCTCCATGTGGGCCTCCGACCTGATGGGCCAGAAGGTCGTCGGCAACATCAACGTGGCGCTGGTCTTCGGGCTGCTCCAGTTCCTGACCACCTTCCTGCTGGCGTGGTGGTACTCCTCCTACAGCACCAAGAAGCTGGACCCGCTGGCCCGCAAGCTCAACGACGACTTCAACGCGCACATGGACGGCCCTGCCGCCGGTGCCGCCGGAACGGAGGCCTGACATGGATGGCGACCAGATCCTCACCTCGGGCCTCTTCCTCTCGGTCGTGGCCCTGACCGTCTACATCACCTTCCGCGCCAGCCGGGGCAGCAGCGGCACCACCGACTTCTATGCCGGCGGACGCGGGTTCTCCGGTTTCCAGAACGGTCTGGCGATCGGCGGCGACTACATGTCGGCGGCGTCGTTCCTCGGCATCTCCGGCGCGATCGCGCTCTCCGGCTATGACGGCTTCCTCTACTCGATCGGCTTCCTCGTCGCCTGGCTGGTGGCGCTGCTGCTCGTCGCAGAGGTGCTGCGCAACTCCGGGCGCTACACGATGGCCGACCAGCTCGCCTACCGGATGAAGCAGCGCCCGGTCCGCACCGCGGCCGCCACCTCGACCGTGGTCGTGTCGATCTTCTACCTGCTCGCGCAGATGGTCGGCGCCGGCGCCCTGGTCACCCTGCTGCTGGGCGTCGAGTCCGACTGGCTCAAGAACCTGACCATCTTCTTCGTCGGCGGCCTGATGATCTTCTACGTCACCGTCGGCGGGATGAAGGGCACCACCTGGGTGCAGATCATCAAGGCAGTGCTGCTGATGATCGGCTCCCTGCTGATCGTCGTGCTCGTGCTCGCGCACTTCGGGTTCAACCTCTCCGAGCTGCTCGGCACCGCCGCCTCCAACACCGGCCAGGGCAATGCGTTCCTCGAGCCGGGACTGAAATATGGCACCGACATGACCTCCAAGCTGGACTTCGTCTCGCTCGGGATCGCCCTGGTGCTGGGCACCGCAGGCCTGCCGCACATCCTGATCCGCTTCTACACGGTGCCGACCTCGCGCGACGCCCGGAAGTCGGTGCTGTGGGCGATCGGCCTGATCGGCGCGTTCTACCTGATGACCCTGGTCCTCGGCTTCGGCGCTGCGGCGATGCTCGACACCGAGGCCTACGCCAAGGTCAAGGAGTCCAGCGGAAACTTGGCCTCCCCGCTGCTCGCCGAAGAGGTCGGAGGAGGCGCTGGCACGACCGGCGGCGCGATCCTGCTGGCTCTGATCGCCGCGGTGGCCTTCGCCACGATCCTGGCAGTGGTTGCCGGCCTGACGCTGACCTCGTCGGCCAGTGTGGCCCACGACCTCTACAACAGCGTGGGCAAGAAGGGGAAGGCGACCGAGAAGGAGGAGCTGAAGGTGGCTCGCATCGCGGCCGGCTGCATCGGCCTGGTGGCGATCATCCTGGCCATCCCCGCCCAGAACCTGAACATCGCCTTCCTGGTGGCCCTGGCCTTCGCCATCGCTGCCTCGGCCAACCTGCCGGCGATCATCTACAACATGTTCTGGCGCCGCTTCAACACCCGCGGTGCGGTGTGGAGCATCTATGGCGGGCTGATCTCGGCAGTGGGCCTGGTGGTCTTTTCGCCGGTGATGTCCGGCAAGGGCGTCGACGCTGAAGGCAACAACCTCTCGCTGCTGCCGACCAGCATCGACATCTCCTGGTTCCCCCTGGAGAACCCGGGCATCGTGTCGATCCCGCTGGGCTTCCTGCTCGGCTTCATCGGCTCGATCACCTCGAAGGAGAACTCCGCAGCGGAGCGTTACACCGAGCTCGAGGTGCGCGCCCTGTCCGGAGCGGGCGCAGAAAAGGCGATCCAGCACTGATCGTGCCGGATCGCCTCCTCGGACCGCCGGTGGTTCAGACCACCGGCGGTTCGCGCCGGTCGTCCACGACGTGCGTGGTGCGAGAGCGCTGCGCGTTCATGACCAGGGCGAGCACGATGGCGAGCACGCCCAGCAACGCCAGGATCCAACCCAGCGTGTCGGAGGCAATCACGTCGTCGACGCTCGCTGGCAGGTCGACCGCCCCCAACCCGAGGATCAGGCCGATGGCAAGCAGCACGATTCCTAGACCGATTCCCATGATGAGCTCCTTGACTGTAGTGAATTGTCCCGTTATCCACAGTCGGTCAACCCAACCCCCAAGTCAACGACCGAAGCGGGTCGCCGCGCCGCGGATGCACCTTTTGCACCGCATCCCCATCGACACATCCACCCTCGTGCCCACCCGTTCTTGGCCCTAGGCTGGCCAGACGCCGGTCGTTCAATGAAACCGAATCAGGAGACACCGTGACTGAGCAGTCCGAGACCCTTTCCAACCTGATGCACGAGGAGCGCCGCTTTGCTCCTCCCGCCGATCTGGCTGCGTCCGCGAACGTGAAGGAGGACGCCTATGCCAGCGCCTCCAACGACTTCGAGGGCTTCTGGGCCGAGCAGGCCGAACGCCTCACCTGGGGGACCAAGTGGGACCGGGTTCTCGACTGGGACAACCCGCCCTTCGCTAAGTGGTACACCGGCGGCACTATCAACGCCGCGGTCAACTGCGTGGACCGGCACGTCGATGCCGGCAACGGCGACAAGGTCGCCATCCACTGGGTCGGCGAGCCCGAGGACGACGCCCGCGACATCACCTACTCAGACCTGCGCGACGAGGTCAACAAGGCCACGAACGCGCTGATCTCCCTCGGGGTGAAGAAGGGCGACCGGGTGGCGATCTATCTGCCGATGATCCCCGAGTGCGTCTTCACGATGCTCGCCTGCGCCCGCCTCGGCGCCCCGCACACGGTCGTGTTCGGTGGCTTCTCCGCCGACGCCCTTGCCTCCCGGGTCGAGGACTGCGGCGCCAAGGTGATCGTCACCTCCGACGGTGGCTACCGTCGCGGTGCCCCGTCCGGGCTCAAGCCGGCCGTGGACGGTGCCGTCGCCAAGCTCGCGGGCGGCGACGCTGCCGTGGAGCATGTCCTGGTGGTACGTCGTACCGGCCAGGAAGTGGACTGGAACGAGTCCGTCGACAAGTGGTGGCACGACGTCGTGGACGGCCAGTCCGTCGAGCACGAGGCCGAGATGCATGACTCGGAGCACCCGCTCTACGTCATGTACACCTCCGGCACGACGGGCAAGCCCAAGGGCATCCTGCACACCACGGCCGGCTACCTGGTGGGTACGTCGTACACGCACTGGGCGGTCTTCGACCTCAAGCCCGAGACGGACGTCTACTGGTGCACCGCCGACGTCGGCTGGGTGACCGGCCACTCCTACATGGTCTACGGCCCGCTCGCCAACGGCGCGACGCAGGTGATGTACGAGGGCACCCCGGACAGCCCGCGCAAGGGCCGCTGGTGGGAGATCGTGGAGAAGTACGGCGTGACGATCTTCTACACCGCCCCCACCGCGATCCGCACCTTCATGAAGCAGGGACGCGAGATCCCCGACCAGCACGATCTCTCCTCGATCCGGCTGCTCGGCTCGGTCGGTGAGCCGATCAACCCGGAGGCCTACATGTGGTACCGGGAGGTCATCGGTGGCGCCGACGGTCCGGATTCGGGTGTGCCCGTGGTGGACACCTGGTGGCAGACCGAGACCGGGCAGATCATGATCTCGCCGCTCCCCGGCGTGACCCACGGCAAGCCCGGCTCGGCGATGAAGGCACTGCCCGGCATCGAGGCCGACGTGGTCAACGACCAGGGTGAGTCGGTGCCCAACGGTTCCGGTGGCTACCTGATCCTGCGCAAGCCGTGGCCGGCGATGCTGCGCACCATCTGGGGCGACGACCAGCGGTTCAAGGACACCTACTGGTCGCGCTGGCCGGACGTCTACTTCGCCGGTGACGGCGCCAAGAAGGACGAGGACGGCGACATCTGGGTGCTCGGCCGCGTCGATGACGTGATGAACGTGTCCGGCCACCGGCTCTCGACCACCGAGATCGAGTCCGCACTGGTCTCGCACCCGAAGGTCGCCGAGGCCGCCGTCGTCGGCGCCACCGACGAGACCACCGGGCAGGCAGTGTGTGCCTTCGTGATCCTGCGGGAGAGCGCGGTCACCGAGGCGGACGAGAACGGCGAGGGCTCGGACCTGGTCCAGGAGCTGCGCAACCACGTGGCCAAGGAGATCGGTGCGATCGCCAAGCCACGGCAGATCATGATCGTTCCCGAGCTGCCGAAGACGCGCTCGGGCAAGATCATGCGCCGCCTCCTGCGCGATGTGGCCGAGAACCGCGAGATCGGTGACGTCACCACGCTCGCCGACTCGTCGGTGATGCAGATGATCCAGTCGGGCCTGTCCGGCTCCTCCGACGCCTGACCCTCCCGCCGACCCGGCAGTTGTTGACGCCCCCCACCGTCAACAACTGCCGGGTCGACGCACGTCAGGCCCCGGCTCAGCGCACCTCACCGCCGAGCCGGCAGTTGTTGACGCCCCCCACCGTCAACAACTGCCGGGTCGATGCAAAATGCAGCGCGGCCGCCGTTCCCCCGAGGGGAGCGGCGGCCGCGTGCTACGTCGTACGACGTGTGGCGTTGGTGATCAGCGGGCGCGGCGCGAGAGGCGCTCGATGTCCATGATCACGACCGAGCGCGGCTCGAGGCGGAGCCAACCGCGCGAGGCGAAGTCGGCGAGGGCCTTGTTGACCGTCTCGCGGGAGGCACCGACCAGCTGGGCCAGCTCCTCCTGGGTGAGGTCGTGGTGGACGTGTACGCCGTCGTCGGCGGTGCGGCCGAAGCGGTCTGCCAGCTCGAGCAGCGCCTTGGCGACACGGCCGGGCACGTCGGAGAAGACCAGGTCGGCGTTGACGTCGTTGGCCTTGCGCAGGCGGCTGGCGATCTGGGAGAGCAGGCCGTGCGCGACCGCAGGACGTCCCTCCAGCCAGCGCAGCAGGTCCTCGTGGGAGAGCGAGGCGAACGCGGCGTCGGTGACGGTGGTGACCGTGGCGGAACGCGGGCCCGGGTCGAAGAGCGAGAGCTCACCGAACATGGCGCCGGGGCCGAGGATGGCCAAGAGGTTCTCGCGACCGTCCGAAGAGGTGCGGCCGAGCTTCACCTTGCCCTCGAGGACGACGTAGAGCTTGTCGCCGGAGTCACCTTCGTGGAAGAGGACCTCGCCCCTGCGCAGTCGGGTCTCGCCCATCGACGACCGCAACGCCGTGGCGGCCTCGTCGTCGAGCGCGCTGAAGAGCGGAGCCTGACGCAGCACGTCGTTGTCCACAAGTTCCTCCCAAGTGGTTGAGGTTTGGCCATCAAGCGGGTCCGGGGTTGCCGGGGCGGGCACGATCCTAGCCGTGGTCCACATCACATCATGGACCATCGACGAGCCAAACCGCGAAGCGGGGACCAGATTCGCATCGGTGTCGGTCCGTCCACGTAGGCTGTCGATCGTGTCGACCACTCCTGCGAAGCCCGCGCAATCACACACCGCGCTGGTCCGCAGGGCCCGGAAGGTCAACCGTGTCCTCGGAGAAACCTATCCCGACGCCCGCTGTGAACTCGATTTCGCCAACCCCTTCGAGCTTCTGGTCGTCACCGTGCTCAGCGCGCAGACCACCGATCGCCGGGTCAACGCCACCCGCCCGGCGATCTTCGCCCGCTGGCCGGACGCCTCGACGATGGCCGCGGCCGACCGCGCCGAGATGGAGCAGGTGATCGGTCCACTCGGCTTCTTCCGCGCCAAGACCGAATCCCTGCTCAAGCTCAGCGCCGCACTCGTCACCGACCACGGCGGCGAGGTCCCCGGACGCCTCGAGGATCTGGTCAAGCTTCCCGGGGTCGGACGCAAGACCGCCAACGTCGTGCTCGGCAACGCCTTCGACGTCCCGGGGATAACCGTCGACACCCACTTCGGCAGGTTGGTCCGGCGCCTCGGCTGGACGCAGGAGACAGATCCGGTCAAGGTCGAGCACGCCATCGGTGCGCTCTTCCCCAAGCAGGACTGGACGATGCTCTCCCACCACCTCATCTGGCACGGTCGTCGTCGTTGCCACGCCAAGAAGCCGGCCTGCGGCGCCTGCCCGGTCGCGACCTGGTGCCCGTCCTTCGGCGAGGGCCCGGTCGACCCCGAGGCGGCCGCCGCCCTGGTCAAGACCCAGGGGCCTGCATGAAGAACCTCCTCGCCGGGGCAGCGGTGGCGCTGCTCCTGGCCACTGGCTGTACGGCGCCCTCGGGCGAGGGCCCCGGCAAGGCCAAGGTGGACGTCGACACCGCTGAGCTGCGTGCCATGAAGGCCGACAGCGAGATCGCCGAATGCGAGCCCGGCACCGACGAGCACGTGGACGGGGGGCTGCCCGAGGTCACGCTCCCTTGCCTGGGCGGCGGCGAGTCGGTCGACCTGTCCACCCTGCGCGGACCGATGGTGGTCAACCTCTGGGCCGCGTGGTGCGGTCCCTGTCGACGAGAGATGCCGATGCTCGAGGAGTTCCATGCGAAGTGGAACGGCAAGGTCGCGGTGCTTGGCATCGACTACAACGACACCCAGACCAGCAACGCGATGCAGCTCGCGATCGACTCCGGCGTGACCTATCCACTGCTCGCCGATCCTCAGACCGAGCTGGCCCTCAAGGATCCGCTGCCCAACATCCGAGGACTTCCGTTCACCGTCCTCGTCGATGCCAACGGCAAGGTCGTCCACCAGGAATATGCCGAGATCAAGAGCCTGGGCCAGCTCGAGGACATGGTGGAGAAGCACTTGGGAGTGACCGAATGATCCCCGACTGGCTCGAACCGATCCGGCAGGGCGCGGAGTCGATCACCGTCCACGACCTGACCCGATTCATGCCTCCCGAGGGCAGCGACCCGCGCCGCGGCGCCGTACTGATGCTCTTCGGCGAGGACGAGCACGGACCCGAGCTGCTGCTCACCGAGCGCTCACACACGATGCGCTCCCACCCCGGCCAGGTGTCGTTCCCGGGCGGGGGCATCGACCCGGGCGAGACGGCGTACGACGCTGCCCTGCGCGAGGCGTGGGAGGAGACCGGCCTGAACCCCGACGGTGTCGAGCTGTTCGCCGAGCTGCCCGAGCTGTGGCTGCCGCCGAGCAACTATGCCGTCACGCCGATCCTCGGCTGGTGGGCCGAGCCCTCGCCGGTGACCACGCACTCGATCGAGGAGGTGCACGCCATCCACCGGGTGCCGATCAGCGACCTCGTCGAACCGACGCACCGGATCAACGTCCGCCACCCCGGCAGCGGCTGGCTTGGTCCGGGCTTCCTGATCGGCGAGAACCGCGACGTCATCCTGTGGGGATTCACCGCCGGCATCATCTCCCGGCTCTTCGACCACGTCGGGTGGACCAAGGAATGGGACACCGACCGGGTGCACGACATCCCTGACTACATGCTTGTGGGCCAGCCCCAGCCGACGACTCCCCCGCCCAACACACGCTTCCAAGAAGGACCAGGCCGTTGAACGGACTCGACCTGATCGTCATCCTCCTGGTCCTCGCCTATGCCATCTCGGGCTACTGGCAGGGCTTCGTCACCGGCGCGTTCGCCACGGCAGGTCTTCTGCTCGGCGGCCTGTTCGGCATCTGGCTCGCGCCGTTGGTGCTCGAGGGGATCGAGCCATCGGTCTGGGTCTCGCTGGGTGCGCTGTTCATCGTGATCCTCTCCGCGACCCTGGGCCAGGCGCTGCTGCAATACGGCGGCGCCAAGGTGCGCGACCAGATCACCTGGCAGCCGGCGCGAGCCCTGGACGCGATCGGTGGGTCGCTGCTCAGCGCCGTGGCGGTGCTGGTCGTGGCCTGGGCGCTGGGTGTCGCGGTGGCCGGCTCCAAGATCGGCCCGATCACGCCGATGGTGCGCGAGTCGGTGGTCCTGGCCAAGGTGGACCGGGTGCTGCCCGACCGGGCCAGCGAGGCGCTCAACGCGTTCAACAACGTGGTCGGCAACAGCTTCTTCCCGCGCTACCTGGAGCCCTTCGCACCCGAGCGCATCGTCGAGGTCGAGCCGCCCCCCCCGGGGATCGGTCGTGACCCCGACGTCGATCAGGCCGCCAGGAGCGTGCTGAAGATCCACGGCGCCAACAACTGTGGCCGCGGCGTGGAGGGGACCGGCTTCGTCTATGGCCCCGAGCGGATCATGACCAACGCGCACGTGGTGGCCGGCGTGAACGACCCCGAGGTGCTCGTCGGTGACTCGAAGCTCGGCGCGGACGTCGTCTACTACAACAAGGACCTCGACGTCGCCGTGCTGAAGGTGCCGGGCCTCGAGCGTCCGCGACTCGCCTTCGACGAGGGCGGGAAGCCAGGCCAGGGCGTCGCCTTCCTCGGCTATCCGCAGGACGGCCCCTACAACGTCCAGCCCGGTCGCATCCGGGCCGAGCAGCGCCTCCGCTCCCCCAACATCTATGGCACCGGCACGGTGATCCGTGAGGTCTTCTCGCTGCGCGGGCTGATCCGCCCCGGCAACTCGGGCGGACCGGTGGTCAGCTCGGCCGGCGACGTGGTGGGCGTGATCTTCGCAGCCTCCGTCACCGACTCCGACACCGGATATGCGCTCACTGCCGAGGCGGTCAAGCAAGCCGCCGCCGAGGGCCTGGCCCGCAGCGAAGGGGTCAGCACCGGCGACTGCGCCGGCTGAGGCGGACGTTCGCCGCGCCAGCGGTGCGCCAAGGACTCCCCGCGGGTACGACGTACCGCGCCGTCGGCGTCTGCCGTCGACCAGTGAAATCTAGGGCCAAGAACCGAGCGTCGGGGGACTCAGGAGCGCTTGAGCGCTGCCTTGGTCTCCTGCGCGTGGTGGATCGCCTTCTCGGGGCCCTTGACCTGCTTGACCTTCTTGAGCCCGATGAAAGCCAGCAGGCCGGCCAGGAGCAGGTAGAAGACGAAGACGATCAGGTAGGCCCAGTGCAGGTCGAGGCCGTCACCGTTCCAGTGGATCAGGTGAGCCAGGAAGATCGAGAAGATGATGATCGCCAGCACCAGCAGGAACCCGGCGGCGGCGAACAGCCCGATCCCGGTGCCACCAGCCTTGACGCTGACCTTGAGTTCAGACTTCGCGAGCTTGATCTCGTTGGAGATGATGCTCGAGATGTCGCGCTGGGCGTCTGCGACGAGTCGGCCGATGGTCGGCTCTTCGCTCTTCACCTCGTCGAGGGACATGCGGGTCTCTCCCTGGGTTTCGGCTTGCTGATCAGTCCGATCGCGACTCTACACGGCCGGGCGGGCGGGGTGGCTCCGCCTCAGAGCTGTTCGTCCTCGGGGGACGGGTCGGCATAGGGCCCCGAGACGGATCCGACCCGCTGGTGCACCCGGTTGCGCCAGACCAGGATCGCGGCACCGATCAGCGCTGCGACCAGTGAGCCGAAGAGGACCGCCGTCTTGGCCGCCTCTCGCTCGGTGCCGGTGAAGGAGAGGTCGGAGACCAGCAGCGAGACGGTGAACCCGATGCCGGCCAGGACCGCGATCCCGAAGACGTCGATCCACTTCACGTCGGGATCGATCTCGGCGCGGGTCAGCTTGGTGAGCAGCCACGAACCGCAGAAGATGCCGAGCGGCTTTCCGATCACCAGTCCGGCCACGACCCCGATCACCACCGGGTCCTTGACCAGGTCGGCACCGCCGGCGATGACCACCCCTGCGGACATCAACGCGAAGAACGGCACGGCCAGTCCCGACGACCACGGCCCGAGGACATGCTCGAGCTGTTCGGCGGGGCTGTCCTCCTCGCCGTCGTCGGTGCGCACGCGGGTGAGCAGGCCGAGTACGACGCCCGCGATCGTCGCGTGGATGCCGCTCTCGTGGGTGAACCACCAGGCCCCGATCGCCAGCGGCACGTAGGGCAGCCACATCGAGACCCGGAAGTGCTGCAGGGCCCACCACGCGGCGCAGCAGGCGATCGCGATCAGCAGCGAGACGAGGTCGAAGCCGGCGGCGTAGAAGACCGCGATGATGACGATCACGATCAGGTCGTCGACCACAGCAAGGGTGAGCAGGAAGATCCGCAGCTGGCTGGGCAGCGACGAACCGACCACGGCCAGGACGGCGACGGCGAAAGCGATGTCGGTCGCTGCCGGGATCGCCCAGCCGCCCAGGTGGCCGTCGCCGAAGACGTTGATCAACGCATAGATCAGCGCAGGTGTGGCCACCCCACAGGCGGCGGCGACGATCGGCAGCATGGCGTCGGAGACCTTCGACAGCGACCCGACGACGAACTCTCGCTTGAGCTCCAGACCGGTGACGAAGAAGAAGAGGGTGAGCGCGCCGTCGGCTGCCCAGTGCTCGATGTTGAGCGGCCCGAGCTCGAACTCGCGCAGGTGCTCATAGGTGTCACCGAACGACGAGTTCGCCCACACCACGGCGGCGACAGCCGCCGCGAGGGCGAGGATGCCGCCGACGGTGTCGCGGCGCAGCATGTCGCCGATCCGCGCCGCCTCGCGGGCGGTCGGGTCGGGCAGGAAACGGAAGGGCAGACGGGACATGAGCCTCATTCGGGTAGCAGTCAGCGGATCCGCCGCGCCAGCACCAAGGCCTCTCGCGACGAGCCGACCAGTCTTCCCGGCACACCGGGGGCCACTCTACTCGTGCGGTGGACGCGTGCGGATGAGCACGTGCCGGGTCAGCCGGATCGACGCGCCAAGAACGCCAGCTGCGCTCGTACGCTCATCTCGGCGGCGCCCCACAGCACCGGATCCACGTCGGCATAGACGATCTCGACGACCTTGCGGGGGAACTCGTCCTCCGCGATCCCCTCGGGGTGCGGCGCGGCACGCAGCGTCGCGACCGCGGCCTCGACCTGCGCCAACCGCTGGTGCCGGTGCGAGATGTAGTGGTCCAACGCCCCGAGCGCATCGTTGATCACCGGGCCGTGGCCGGGCCAGATGGCGGCCAGCTCGTGCTCTGCGGCCAACCGGTGCAGGCGGTCCAACGAGTCCAGGTAGGCGCCGAGCTCTCCGTCGGGATGCGCCACGACCGTCGTACCCCGGCCCAGCACGGTGTCGCCTGTCAGCACGGCACCGTCGGCGGGGACGTGGAACGAGAGTGAGTCACTGGTGTGCCCTGGGGTGCCGATCACGTGCACCTCGAGACCATCGACAGCGATCACATCACCGTCGGCGAGACCTTCGGAGCCCAGCTGGTGCGCAGGATCCAGGGCGCGTACGCCGCAGCCCATCCGCTCCGCGAACTCCCGGGCGGCCTCGGAGTGGTCGTGGTGGTGATGGGTGAGCAGGACGGCCGCCACCGGGCCGGAGGCGGCCTCGATGGCGTCGAGGTGGCTGGCGATCGACGGCCCCGGGTCGATCACGATCGAGCGCGCGGCGCCGGGCTCGCGGAGCACCCAGGTGTTGGTGCCGTCGAGCGTCATCATGTTGGCGTTGGGCGCGAGCACGCACTGCGCGCGCTCGCCGAACGTGCCACCGGACCAGCCCTGGGTCGAGGTCATGACGCGTGCACGGCCTTGCCGACCCGGATGCCGAGCTCGACGATCCGGTCGTTGCTCTCGAGCCGGCCGGTCTCGGGGTTGAACGTCGGCTCGATCATCTCGAACGGGACGGCGCTGACCAGTTCGAGCGCCTCGGCCGGCGTACGGGCGTCGAAGAGCTCGCACAAGGTGGCGTACGTCGGAGGAAGCAGCAGCATCTCCTTCGCGTCACCGGCCTTGATCGCGTCGCGCACCGCCATCCACTCGACCTTGTCGGTCTCGGACGAGACGTCGCGGGTCACCTGTCCCTCGGGCAGGGCCGCCACGAAGAACCAGGTCAGGTAGCGCTTGGGCTCGAAGATCGGGGTCAACCAGCCGCCGAGGACGGCGAGTAGGTCGGTGCGGAGCACGAGCCCACGCCTGGTGAGGAAGTCGGAGAAGACCAGCTCACGGGCCTCGAGGGCTGCTCGATCAGCCTCCCAGGCGTCTCCGGTGGTGTCCGCGACGACCGAGTCCGTCGTACCGGCGAGCAGCACGCCGGACTCCTCGAAGGTCTCGCGCACCGCGGCGCAGATCAGCTCCTTGGCCTCGTCGGCGTTGCAGCCCATCCGCTCGGCCCATTCCTCGGGGCTCGGGCCGGCCCACAGCGCCGGGTCGAGCTCGGAGTCGCGATCGTCCACACCGCCCCCGGGGAAGACGCTCATCCCGGCTGCGAACTCCATCCCGACGTGGCGACGAAGCATGTAGGACTGGAGACCGCCCGGCTGGGCGTCGCCCTCGCGCAACAGCACGACGGTGGAGGCCGAGCGTGGCTTCGCGGGCTCCTTGGAGCCGTCGAGGAACTTCTTGGCCTGCTCGATCAGGTGCGGGGGCAGGGTGAGTGTCGGGTCCACCTCAGACCTCGACGGTGATCTCGACCTCGACCGGGGCGTTCAGCGGGAGCACCGGTACGCCGACTGCGGAGCGGGCGTGCACGCCGGCCTCGCCGAAGGCCTTGCCGAGCAGCTCCGAGACGCCGTTGGCGACCTGGGGCTGCCCAGTGAAGTCGGGGGTGGAGGCGATGAAGGCGACCACCTTGACCACGCGCTTGACCTGGTCGAGGTCACCGACCAGCGCCTTCACGGCAGCGATGGCGTTGAGGCCACACTGCTGGGCGCAGGCGACGGCCTCCTCCTCGGAGACCTCACCGCCGACCTTGCCGGTGGTGATGAGCTCACCGGACCGCATCGGCAGCTGGCCCGAGGTCATCACCAGGTTGCCGGTGCGGACGGCCGGGACATAGACGGCGACCGGCTTGGCGACCTCCGGGACGCTCAGGCCGAGCTCGGCCAGGCGGTCCTCGACTGCGCTCATTCGATCGGCCGCTTGAAGAAGGCGACCATTCCGCCCTGGGCGTTCGTGGTGAGCTGCACGAGCTCCCACCCGTCCTGCCCGAAGTTGTTGAGCATGAGGCCCTCGTTGTGGAGCGGAATCGGCGCGACTTGGTATTCCCACTTGGTCATGCTCGGCACCATACCGCCCCGATGCAGCGGCCATCAGGGCGCTCCGGGGCGCGGAGTCGGTGGTCGTCGCTAGCGTGCTCGACATGACCGCACCCGCCGAGCTCGCCGCCCTGGTCCGGCGCCGTATCGCCGCGGTGGCCGACCCGGCCAAGGCCCCGGGGATGCAGGCCTACATGAAGTCGGCAATGCCCTACCGCGGAGTGACCTCGGTGCCGTTGCGACGGGTCCTGCGCGAGACCTTCGACGAGCACCGGCTCGACGACGAGGGGTCGTGGCACGACACGGTCCGGTTGCTGTGGGACGGGGCGGCGTTCCGTGAGGAGCGCTATGCCGCCACCACCCTGGCCGGTCATCGCCTCTATCGCGAGCACCAGCAACCGCACACCCTGGACCTCCACCGCGATCTCATCGTCGACGGTGCGTGGTGGGACCACGTCGACGACATCGCGACCCATCTGGTGCGCGGCATCCTGCTCGGTCATCGCGAAGCGGTCACGCCGGTGCTGGCGGCATGGGCGTGCGAGGACGACATGTGGCTCAGGCGTGCCTCGATCATCTGCCAGGTGAGCCTGCGCGGCGACCTGGACCGCCGACTGCTCGTCCATGCGATCGACGCCAACCTCGACGGATCCACCCGGAGCGCGCCCGCGGAGTCGACGTACGGGCGGGAGTTCTTCATCCGCAAGGCGATCGGCTGGGCACTGCGCGACCACTTCCGCACCGATCCGGACTGGGTGCGTGAGTTCGTGGCCGAGCGCGGCCCGCGGCTCTCGGGGCTCTCACGGCGCGAAGCCCTCAAGCACGACCGCTAGCTGTTGCGGGGCCACACGCTATTGACGCCTGGCACCGAGGTTGACCTTCGAGTTGGTTGAGGCCCGACTATGTTCAGGTGACTGACCCAGGGTTGATGTCGATCGGCGCGTTCGCCAAGCTCGCCGGACTGACTGCGAGCGCGTTGCGGTTCTATGACGATGCCGGTCTACTTCGTCCCGAGCGCGTCGACCCCCTGAGCGGGTACCGGTTCTACAGCGAGGCGCAACTGGTGCGTGCCTTGCAGTTGCGTCAGTTGCGCGAGATCGGAATGCCGCTACCCACGATCGGCCGGTTCTTCACGGCCAGCGCCGCGGACGCCCTACGGCTCATCGACGACCAGGTAGCCAGGGCCACTGCAGAGGCCGAGGGGATTCAGCAGACCGCAGCGGCACTCAAGGCCTTCCTCGGCGAGGGCGCCTACCTCACCCTGTGTGTTCTGCCGGGCCCGGTCCTCGCGGCGGCTGTCGATCAGGTCCTGGCCACCACGACTCACGACCCCGAGATTCCGGTCTTGGGCGGCGTGCGCCTGGAAGCAGACCCCGACGCTCTCTCGCTGACCGCGACCGATCGCTACCGCCTCGCCACGCGGACGCTGGTACCAGCCAGCCTTCTGCCGCTTCCTGGGCGGGGACGCTGGCCGGAGACGACCTCCAGGCCGCCACGTCGCGGCTCCGGCGGAGCCTCACCGTGACGCTGGAAGCGGGCGAGCGGACCCTGGACCTCCGCACGGCCGACGGTGCCGTGGCCCACTGCCGCGTGCTGACAGAGGTCTTCCCTGACTACGGGCTCCTGATTGGGTCCCTCCCCGCGGTGACGCATCGCGTCACGGTCGAGACGCAGCAGATCCTCAAGGCGCTAGAACAAGCGCCGGCGAAGGTCGGTCTGCGGGTCGCTGACAGTCAGCCGAGTCTCCTGCTGCCCAAGGGTGCCGTCGTGGATCTGAACGGCACCGCCACGGGTCCCGATCTGACCCTCTGGTTCGAGCTGATCACGTTGTACCCCGCGTTGAGCCACGCGCTCGGCAACGACTTGATGCTCGACCTCCGCGGCACCGACCAGCCAGCCACTGTCCGGTCAGCCGACGAAGGCGACCTCACCATGCTCGTCATGCCCTGCCGCACCGGTCCGTCCTGACCGGACGACCCCACCTGAACGACTGCTCGACGACCTTATCCGCCCACCAAGATGACAGGGACTGGACCAATCCCATGACCGAAGCTTCAGCCGCGCCCGATCCGACGATGGAGGCCATCGGGAACGCCGTGGTCCTCGGACGCGAGGGCGATCCCGAGTCAGCCAGGCGCGACCTGCTGGCCATCTGGCACCAGATCGGGTTGCGAGCGACCCGTTCCACCGCTGCACGCTTGCTCACTACTTGGCCGATCCCTACGAGGATCCCGCAGAGGCGCTCATCTGGGACGTCCGCGCCCTCGATGCCGCCGAGGCCATCACTGATGAACGTGCCCAGCAGCACCACGCCAGCCTCCACGTCGCCGGGTTCTATCCGAGCCTCTACCTCAACATCGCCGACAACCTCCGCCGCCTGAGCTCCTTCGACGCGGCCGCTGAGCACATCCGCCACGCCGAGCAGCACGCCGCCGCGCTATCCGACGACGCGTATGGCAACACCATCCGCACGGCGATCGACGAAGTTCACGAGGCCATCGACAACCGCGACACCGCACGCCGTGCGTCCGCGCCCGGCGCGGCCCGGTGACGCACAAGAATGCGCCGCTCACCGTTGAAGGGCGCCGTCGACTCATTGAGCGATGCAGGACCAGGCCCATAGCCCATGTCGCAGCCGAGATGGGCATATCCCGCGCCTGCGCGAGCAAGTGGGTCAACAGATGGCGTCGTCACGGCGACCTCGGCCTGCTCGACCCAGCGTCAACACCGCCATAGCCCCACCGCGACTCCAGCAGACGTAGTCGCGCTGATCGAGGTCTGGCGGCGGGAGCAACTACCACCGCCCCCACAGCACCGCCGGAGGTCGACCGCCAGCGGCCCGCCTCCGGGGCAGCGTCACGAACGTCCTGCCCTCCTACAGCTAGTCCTCGAGCGCCTGCGCGATCCGGGTCCGGAGGTCTCCGGTGAGTGGATGGTCTGCCTCGATGAACGCCGCCGGCATGCCGAGTGGGGCGTCGACGGTGTGGGTCCGGTCGCCGGCATAGGTCTTCCCGGTGATGAGGTGCACCCACCGGCCCGGCGGGAGAGTCACCTCGACGGTGTCCGCGTCGTGCTCCAGCACCGGCGCGACGAGGATCGAGTCACCGAGGAAGAACTGGGTGTCCACCTCAGCAGCGCGGGTGCCGGGGTGGACCAGCCAGCCGTGCCGGATCACCGGTACGCCGGTGGTGAGCGCCTGCTCGATGAAGGGCCGGCGGTATGACGCCAGCTCGGCGAAGACGCGCGTCATCCGGGCGAACGCCTCCTCGCTCGCCGCGGAGTCATAGACCTGCGCGTTCTCGGCGGGCCGATTGCCCTCGTGGGTGCGCATCACGACACCGAACGCGGCATATTCGGTCCAGCGCTCGAGCAGGTCCTCGGGTCTGGTGTAGTTCCGGATCACGGCGTTGATCGAGGTGTAGCCGCCGATGTCGGAGTGGACCAGGGGCCAACCCGAGACGCCGGCGGAGAACGTGCCCAGCAGCGCCGAGGCGAGACCGTCCTCGGCGCCGAAGTCGACGAGCTGGTCACCGTTCCAGAACAACGATGCGTGCTCGTCCATGCCGCTCGATCCGGCGCGGAACCAGGTCACGCAGTCGGGCTTGTCCGCCAGCTCACAGGCCGCGCGCACCGTCTTGGCCCAGAGCAACGGCCACTGGTTGTGGGCGGTCGCCGCGTCACCTTCGGCGACCCGTGCGTCGAAGGGCAGGCCCTCACCGAAGTCGGCCATGAACCCGTCAACGCCGTCGGCCAGGACTTCGTCAGCGATCACGCGGGCGAACCAGTCGCGGGCCGCCGGATCGGTCAGGTCGACCAGGGCCGCGTCGAACCCGCCCTGGTCGAGCAGGTAGGGAGAGCCGTCCTCCTTCTCCACCAGGTGGCCGGCCGCCTTGGCCTCGGCGAACAGGTTGCGGATGTCGGGATCGTCCTTGGGCGCAGCGTCGACCAGGAACGTGTTGACGTAGGTCGTCGTACGGATTCCTTGCTCGGCCAGGTCCGCGACCAGCTCGGCCCAGTCTGGGTAGCGCTCCCGGTCCAGCTGCCAGGTCCACCAGAGCCGGTCTCCGAACGACGTGGTGCGCTGGCCGGTCCAGTCCTGCAGCCACACCGCCGAGATGCGGGTGCCTGCCTCGCGCAGCTCGGCCACCTCACGACGTACCTTCTCGGTCCCGCCCTGGAGTCCGATCACCGCGCCCTGCTGGGTCCACTCGGCCAGTGGAGGCGAGGCGACCTGGTCGGTGCGGGCGACCACCTCGGTGGGGCTGGCTCCGGCGGAGAGCTCGGCTCGCAGCCTGGGCGCCCAGACCTCCAACCCCACCCGCTCGGGGTCGCGGGTGTCGGCCACCGCGAAGGCGTGCGACTCCTCGACCTCGGGATCGAGGCGCACCTTGCGCAGGTCGTCGGTCACGAACGTCGACCACGCGGCATACGTCATCTGCTCGGTCCCGCCGGCGGCCTTGTTGGTGAGGTCGGCGAGGAAGGTCAGCGGCTGGGTTCCACGCCCGACCCCCTGCTCGCGGTCCACGATCGGCAGCAACCGACCGTCGAGGTCGAAGTCGGTGAACTGCTCGCCGAAACCGTGCACGCCGGCGTCCTTCGTGCGTCCGCTGACCAGGCCGACCGCGTCCAGCTCACCGTCGGTGACCAGGTCGGCCACCACCGCGTCGCCCTTGCGCGACAGGGTCAGGGAGTATGCCGCCCGCTCACCGTCCCCGCCGAGCTCACCGTTGAGCACCACCTCGTCGCCCCACTCCGAGACCTCGTCGATGCTCTGCTTGCCGAGCCGGTCGGCCAGCTCGACGTCGGCCCAGAAATAGCCGCGGTGCTCCTGCCAAGTCACCTCTCCGCGGGCGCCGGTGACGAAGGACGTGCCGGCGAGCGAGGCGAACACCGTGGCGTCGTCCCGCTCGATGACGAGCTGGTCGTCGGTGACCCGGATGGTGACCGGCCCCATCTCCCACGTGCCTCGGGCGCCCTCGGCGACCTCGAGACGACCGGGATCCACGACGTCCAAGTGGTCCTCGGGGAGCGTGGACATGAAGACCAGCATTCCGGCCGCGGCGACGGCCAGGACCAGCACGAGCGCGATGACGGTGCGGCGCAACCAGACCAGGCCCCGGCGCTTCCTCGGCTCGCTCACGCCCACCACCCAAGCATGCTGGGATGCTCACGCGCGCGATCTCTCGCCAAGCCGGGTCATCCCGGAGTCGCAGGGATCATCCGCCCACAGCCTGACGCCGGCGCATCTGGTGCGCACTAGGGTCACTGGCATGCGGCAGCCGTGGAGACTGGGTGAGCGGGGCGAGCGCTGGCTCGACCGTGCGCTCGCCGGCTTCCTGGTCGCACCGGTGCTGCTGGCGACTCCGTTCGGCGTCTTCGAGCCCGTTGTCGCTTTCATCGTGCTCATCCAGACGCTGCCGCTGTTCTGGCGACGCTCCCACCCGGTCCCGGTCGCCGCGATCGTGATGCTGGGTCACCTGTTCCAGTTGGTGGTCTCCGACCTGCCGGCCTGGGGGCAGCTCAGTGCACCGGTGGTGATCTACTCCGTGGCCAGGTTCTCCACGGCCCGCTGGGGTGGTGTGGTCCTGGCCGCGGGTCTGGCCGGGGCCGTGCTCGGGCCGCTGGACTGGCTCGGGCCCTTCGAGGTCGGGGCCACCGCGTTCGTCTCCTACTTCCTCACCGTGGCCGCGATCGTCGTGGCCAGCTGGGCGCTCGGCACCATGGGCCGGACCCGGGCGGCGTACGTCGACTCACTCATCGAGCGCGGTGAGCGACTGGAGCGCGAGGCCGAGCAGCAGGCCCTGCTGGCCGTTCAGGACGAGCGGGCCCGGATCGCCCGGGAGATGCACGACGTGGTCGCGCACGGGTTGTCGGTGATCGTGGTGCAGGCCGACGGTGCGCGCTATGCCGCGGCCAAGGACCCGAGTCGGGCCACCGCCTCACTGGAGACGATCTCCGAGACCGGGCGTGAGGCGTTGACAGAGATGCGCCGGATGCTCGGCCTGCTGCGTTCCGAGGAGTCGGGCACCGCTCCGCAGCCGGGACTGCCGGACCTCCCCCGTCTGGTCGAGGAGGCCAGAGCAGGTGGGATGCGACTCGATGCCGACCTGCCCGATCCGTGGCCCCGGGTGGCCGACGGGGTGGCGCTGACGGCCTACCGGATCGTCCAGGAGGCGTTGACCAACGTGCGCAAGCACGCGGGCGCAGACGTCCACGCGGCACTGAGGCTGGGCTGGGACGGGCGCACGATGACGATCGACATCGTCGATGACGGACGAGGTGCGGCCGCGCTCAGCGACGGCCGCGGACTCGGGCTGGTGGGAATGCGGGAACGAGCCCTCGTGCACGGCGGCTCAGTGATCTCCGGACCTCGGCCAGGCGGAGGATTCTCCGTGTCTGCGAGACTTCCGACATGAGGATCGTCGTCACCGGCGGGGCCGGGGCCCTGGGCAGTCTCGTCGTCGCCGAAGGCCGGTCCCGAGGCCATGACACGGCATCGATCAGCCGGCGCAACGGGGTCGATCTGGCCACTGGGCGCGGCCTGAGCGAAGCGCTCGCTGGTGCGGACGTGGTGATCAACTGCGCCAGCAATCCGCGCAAACCCGCACCGGTCGACATCGAGGGCACCCGGCACCTGGTGCAGGCGATCGAGCCGGGCACGCACATCGTTCAGATCTCGATCGTCGGGTGCGACCGCAACCCGTTCGGCTACTACCGGGCCAAGACGCAGGCAGAGCAGATCCTGGCCGAGTCGGACCGGCCGGTGACGATCGTGCGGGCCACGCAGTTCCATGACTTCGCCGCGACCATGGCCCGCAGCCTGACTCTGGGACCCGTCGCGCTGGGCGTGCGCGGCCTGGCGTGCCAGCCGGTCGAGACCCGCTGGGTGGCTTCGCGGCTCCTCGATCATGCCGAGGAGGCCCGGCCACAGGGGTGCCGGCGCGCAACCGACCTGGCCGGACCCGCCGTGTTCACCCTTCCCGAGATCGCCTCCCGGCTCCGCACCCACGCGGGTCGCGGCGTACCCCGCGTGCTCACCCTGCCTCCGGTCGGGGGCGTGCTGCGATCGTTCGCAAATCGCACCAACCTTCCTTCCGGTGAGGTCGAGATCGGCGGCGCGAGCTTCGACGACTGGCTGGCCGGCCAATGAGTCTGTCGGGCTCGGCCGGAGCGATCCGGGTGTTCCTGGTCGACGACCAGTCGATGGTGCGGGCCGGCTTCCGGATGCTCGTCGACTCCCAGGACGACATGGAGGTCGTCGGCGAGGCCGGGGACGGTGCGGGCGCGCTCGAGGCCTTGGCCGTCACCGCCGCCGACGTGGTGCTGATGGACGTACGGATGCCTCGCGTGGACGGCGTCGAGGCGACCCGCCAGCTGGCCGAGCGGGGTGAGCTTCCCCGCGTGATCGTGCTGACCACCTTCGACCTGGACGAGTATGCGTTCGCGGCCCTGCGGGCGGGCGCCGCCGCGTTCCTGCTCAAGGACGCCCGGCCCGGTGACCTCCTCGACGCCATCCGCTCGGTCCACTCCGGCGACTCGGTGGTCGCACCGAGCACGACGCGGCGGCTGCTGGACCACTTCGCGGCGTCGCTGCCGCTGCCCGGTGCGAACGTCGCCGCCGATGCGCGCCTGAGCACCCTGACCGAGCGTGAGCGCGAGGTGCTCGTCCTGGTCGGGCGTGGGCGCTCCAACTCCGAGATCGCCGCTGACCTGGTGGTGGCCGAGGCCACCGTGAAGACCCACATCGGCCGGGTGCTCGCCAAGACCGGCTCACGCGATCGGGTGCAGCTCGTCGTGCTCGCCTACGAGACCAACCTCGTCGGCTGACGCCCCACCCCGCCGACCCGGCAGTTGCTGACGCCCCACCGCGCCGACCCGGCAGTTGTTGACCGCCCAAAGTGTCAACAACTGCCGGGTCGGCGATCTAAGACGTCATACCGGGGTCGTACGCCGCCCGCCGACATCGGCCCCACGACGTACCCACGGTTCAACCGCCGGCGTGACGACTCGGGCGCTCGATCCGAGAAGCATGGTTGCCATGATCGAGACGACCACACACTCCAGCGTCCAGGACGCCGCTACCGCCCGAGGCCTCACCAAGACCTACGGTCGCGCCGGCACCGAGGTGCACGCCCTGCGCGGCATCGACGTCGACCTCCCCGCAGGCCGCTTCACCGCCATCATGGGGCCCTCCGGCTCCGGCAAGTCCACCCTGATGCACTGCCTGGCAGGACTCGACCAGGCCACGTCCGGGCAGGTCACCGTCGACGGCACCCGCCTGGCTGACCTCGACGACACCGCCCTGACGAAGTTCCGTCGCGACAGGGTCGGCTTCGTCTTCCAGTCCTTCAACCTGTTGCCGATGCTGACCGCCGGCCAGAACATCCTGCTCCCCCTCGAGCTCGCCGGCCGCAGGGTCGGTCGGCCCGAACGCGAACGCCACAACCAGATCGCGACCGTCCTCGGCATCACCGACCGACTCGGCCACCTGCCCAGTCAGCTCTCGGGCGGTCAGCAGCAACGCGTGGCGATCGCCCGCGCGCTGATCAGCAACCCGGCCATCGTCTTCGCCGACGAGCCGACCGGAAATCTCGACAGCACCACCTCGGCCGAGGTGCTCGGCTTCCTGCGCACCTCCGTGCGCGAACTGGGCCAGACCGTGGTGATGGTGACCCACGAGCTGGACGCAGCGGCGTACGCCGACGACGTCATCGTCATCGCCGACGGCCGGGTCCGCAGCCACCTCACGAACCCGACGCGTGAGCGCCTCGTCAGCGCACTGACCGGCGAAGCCCTGAGCGGCGGGACCGTCTGATGCGTACGGTTCTGCTCGCTTCGCTGCGCACCCACACCAGGAGGTATGCCGCCGCGACTCTCGCCGTGATCATCGGGGTCGCGTTCATCGTCACCACCAACGCACTGGCCTCCGGTGCCCGGGCCGGCATGGTCTCGGGCATCGACGCGCCCTACCGGGGCGCCGAGGTCGTGGTCTCCGAGATCGGGGGAGACACCGCAAAGAAGATCCTGCGCCAAGCGGACCGTCAGGGTGCCGACGCCTCCGTCCTCGGTTGGGCCTGGCTCCCGGTCAGCAAGGACGGCAAGCAGATCACCGACGGCACCGACGTCGGTGCCCTGGCCGACGAGGCGTCCCTGCAGTGGCAGGAACTGACCGCCGGGCGACTCCCGAAGACCGACGACGAAGCCGTCGTCGACACCAACGCTGCCAAGGGCAACGGCGTCCGCATCGGGGACGTCCTCACGATCGGCAGTGGCCGCAACACCCACGACGTCACCGTGGTCGGCACCGTCGACAGCCCGTCGGCGCTGGTGTGGTGCAGCATCTATGTCACCGAGGCCGCCCTGGTCGAGCACTGGCTCGACGAGGCCATGGTGGACTCGGTCGCGTGGGCCGGCAAGGGCTCTGTCGACGAGCAGATCGCCGCGCTCGCCGCGAGCCATCCGGATGCGGTGGTGCAGACTCCCGATGACTACGTGGATGAGCAGCACCAGAGGGCCACCCAGGGCGTCGACGTGATCGCCCTCGTCCTGCTGCTCTTCGCCGGGATCGCCCTGCTCACCTCCGTCCTGGTCATCGCCAACACCTTCTCGATCCTGTTCGCGCAACGGACCAAGGACTTCGCCCTGCTCCGTTGCGTCGGCGCGACCCGACGCCAGGTGCTCGGCTCGATCCGGATGGAGGCCCTCGTCCTGGGCGTCGTCGCCTCGCTGCTCGGTCTGCTGGCCGGCACCGGCATCGGATTCGGGCTGGTCGAGCTGATCCAGGCCGTCGCTCCGGGCGCACGGATGGGCGGGGCAGAGATGTCGCCGGTTTGGTATGCCGCAGCCTTCCTGACCGGCGTCCTGATCACCCTCGCCGCCTCGTGGCTGCCCACCCGCAAGGCCACCCGGGTCAGCCCGCTGGCGGCGCTGCGACCCGACACGGGCATCGATGCGCGCACCGCTTCGGGTCGACTCCAGCTCCTCCTCGGCATCGCACTGGTCGCGAGCGGGATCGCAGGCTTGGCGGCCGCGATGGCGGGTTCCAGCGTGCCGCTGATGTTGCTCGGTGGGGCGGCCACGTCGGTCGGCGTACTCGTCCTCGGTCCGCGGATCGTGCCGGCGCTGATCAGCCTCATCGGCGGCCTCGCTGGGCGCGTGATGGGTGCCCCGGCCCGACTCGCCGCACAGAACGCGGTGCGCAACCCACGGCGTACCGCTGCCACCACCGCGTCACTGCTGATCGGCGTCACCCTCACCACCGCGGTGCTCACCGGCCTGGCGACTGCGCGGTCCGAGGTGGACCGGGAGATGGACGTCGACCACCCCGTCGACGCGACGATCACCGCGGTGGGCGGAAACGGGATCGATGCGGAGATGGCCAGCAGGGCGGGCGATCTGGACGATGTCGACGAGGTCCTGAAGGTCCCCGGGACCGTCGGTGAGGTCGAAGGCATCGCTGACCTCACGGTGCTGGCGCCGAGCCCCAGCGCGACCCTGCTCCGCAGCCGACCCATGTTCGCGACACCCGATCCCGACGCGATCTTCCTGCCCTACAACCTCATCGAGGGCGTCGAGCTGACGGAGCGGGTCACCCTCACCGTGGGCGACCGGAGTCGGACCCTGACCCTCAACACGGGTGACGACTGGGGCGATGCCGCGCTGGTCGCGCCGGAGACACTCGCGGCGCTGACCGATCGCCCGAGCACCCAGGCCCTCTGGCTGCGTACCGATGCTTCCGCGGACGCCAAGGACCTTGGGGGTGACCTCGAGGCCATCGCTGGCGGGGCGGAGGTGTTCAGCACCCTGGAGAAGCGGGCGTACGTCGACCTGCAGCTCAACGTCCTCGCCGGGGCGATCGTGGGCCTGCTCGGCATCGCGATCGTGATCGCACTGGTCGGTATCGCCAACACCCTGGGGCTGTCCGTGCTGGAACGGGCGCGGGAGAACGCGCTGCTCCGGGCACTGGGTCTGACCCGACGCCAGCTGCGGGCCACGCTCGCAGTCGAGGCCGTGCTGCTCTCGGTGGTGGCCACGGTCATGGGGGTCACCCTGGGCGTGGCGTTCGCCTGGGTGGGGGTGGAGACGATGCTCAGCCAGTTCGTCGATGACCTGTCGATGACGCTGCCGTGGGGACAGCTCGCGCTGGTGATCGTGGTCTCCGCCGTGGCCGGGCTGCTGGCCTGCGTGCTGCCGGCCCGGCGGGCCGCTCGGGTCACCCCCGCGGCCGGCCTCACCATGGACTGACCCGGGCTCACCCCGGGCAGATCACCCCGGGCCCACCCCGCCGACCCGTCGCTTGTTCACATTCCACGGTGATCAGGATGTGAACAAGCGACGGGTCAGCGCAGGGGTGGCTCGGTCTTCTCGCGAATCTCGTCCTCGGTGACGCCGGGGGCGAGCTCGACCAGCTTCAGTCCCATGTCCTGCGCCCCACCGTCTGCACCATCGCCAGCTCGAATCACGTCGATGACTCCGAGGTCGGTGATGATCCGCTGTACGACGCCCAGGCCGGTGTAGGGCAGCGAGCACTCGTTGACGATCTTGAACGACCCGTCACGGGCGACGTGCTCCATCAGCACGATCACCTTCCTGGCGCCGTGGACCAGGTCCATCGCGCCGCCCATGCCCTTGACCATCTTGCCGGGGATCATCCAGTTCGCGATGTCGCCCGCCGCCGAGACCTGCATGGCGCCGAGGATCGCGGCGTCGATCTTGCCGCCACGGATCATCCCGAACGAGGTGGCCGAGTCGAAGAAGGAGGCCCCACGGTTCAGGGTGACGGTCTCCTTGCCGGCATTGATCAGGTCCGGGTCGACCGCGTCCTCGCTCGGATAGGGGCCGACGCCGAGGATGCCGTTCTCTGACTGGAGGACCAGCTCGACGCCCTCGGGGACATAGTTGGGAACCAGGGTCGGCAGCCCGATGCCGAGGTTCACATAGGAGCCGTCGCTCAGCTCGGAGGCGGCGCGGGCGGCCATCTGTTCACGTGTCCATGCCATCAGGAACGCACCGTCCTCTTCTCGATCCGCTTGTCGGCGGCCTGCTCGGGGGTGAGCGCCACCACGCGTTGCACGTAGACGCCCGGAGTGTGGATCTGGTTGGGGTCCAACTCGCCGGGCTCGACCAGCTCCTCGACCTCGGCGATGGTGACCCGCCCGCACATCGCGGCGAGCGGGTTGAAGTTGCGGGCCGAGTCCTTGAAGACCAGGTTGCCGTGGCGGTCGCCCTTCCAGGCCCGCACGAGTCCGAAGTCGGCGACGATCGCCTCCTCGAGCACGAACTGCTTGGCACCCTCGGCGGTGGCGAAGGTGCGCACCTCCTTGGCCGGTGAGGCGAGTACGACGTTGCCGGACTCGTCGTACCTCCACGGCAGTCCACCCTCGGCGACCTGGGTGCCGACACCGGTGGCGGTGAAGAAGGCCGGGATGCCCGAGCCGCCTGCCCGCATCCGCTCGGCCAGCGTGCCCTGCGGGGTCAGCTCGACCTCCAGCTCACCGGAGAGGAACTGCCGGGCGAACTCCTTGTTCTCCCCGACGTACGACGAGATCATCCGACGCAGGCGGCGGGCCTGGAGCAGTCGACCCAGACCCCAGTCATCCACGCCGCAGTTGTTCGAGACGGCTTCGAGATCTTCCGCGCCCTGGGCGAGCAGCGCGTCGATGAGCACCGACGGAATGCCGCACAGTCCGAATCCGCCGACCGCGAGGGTCGAGCCCGACTCGATGTCGGCGACCGCTGACGCGGCGTCCTCCATCACCTTGTCCACTGGTCCTCCTGCTGGTCACTGCCCTGTCCGGGCACGCTCCTGGGCGGGCACGCTCGCGCGAGGTGGGCGCGGGCACCCCCATTGCGTCACCACGGACCCGGCCGCGTCAACGGTCCGGGGCGAACCGCTCGCACCGTGCACGACAATGGACACCGGCGTTCACTCAGTGAACGCTAGGCTTCCGGTGTGGATCACCAGCTCGTCGGACGCATCGGACGAATCCTGCGCGCCGCGGCCCAGGGCGAGCCGGGCGGCCTGAGCACCACCGAGCTCGCCTCGAAGGCCGACTTGGCCCGGCCCACCGCGCACCGGCTGCTCACCGCACTCCAGGCCGAAGGCCTGATCGACCGCGACGGCGCGGGTCACTGGACCCTCGGCCCGGAGATGTTTCTGCTCGGCACCACGGCCGCCAAGCGGTACGACGTCACCGACCTGGCGCGCGCCAGCGTGCGCCGACTGAGCGAGGACACCGGGGAGAGTGCGTTCTTCTCCGCGCGGCGAGGTGATGAGACCGTCTGCCTGCTCCGCGAGGACGGAAGCTTCCCGATCCGCTCCCACGTGCTCCACGAGGGCATCCGGTTCCCCCTCGGCGTCGCCTCGGCCGGGATCGCCATCCTGTCCTACCTCCCCGCGCGCGAGGCCAAAGAGCACCTGGTCGCCCACGAGCTCACCGAACGATTCGGCCGGACCCACTCGCGGGCGGCGATCGAGCGCAGGATGGCCGAGACCCGACGTACCGGCTGGGCGGTGAACCCGGGGCTGCTCGTCGAGGGCAGCTGGGGCATGGCCGCAGCCGTCTTCGGCGCCGACACCCAACCGCACTGGGCGCTGAGCCTGACCGGGATCGAGCGCCGTTTCGAGGCCGACCGGCAACCAGAGCTGGGCCGCCTGCTGCTCCAGGAGGCGCACGATCTGACCGTCCGGATCCAGCGGTCTCGGCCTGGATGACCCACCGCATGACTACGATCACGACGTGAGCACACCCACCATCAGGGACACAACCAGGGACTGGCCGAAGGTCGAGCTGCACGTCGTGACGGGCAAGGGCGGCACCGGCAAGTCCACCGTCGCTGCCGCGCTCGCGCTCAGCTTGGCCAGTCGCGGCAAGGAAGTCCTCCTCTGCGAGGTCGAGGGACGCCAGGGCATTGCCCAGATGTTCGACGTCTCTCCCCTGCCCTACGAGGAGCGCCGCATCGCCGCCGGACTGCCCGACGAGGACGGCAACCGTGGCAACGTCCACGCGCTGCACATCGACGCGGAGTCGGCGCTGCTGGAATATCTCGCGATGTACTACAAGCTCGGCCGCGCCGGGAAGGCACTCGACCGGTTCGGGGTGATCGACTTCGCCACCACCATCGCCCCCGGCGTGCGGGACGTGCTGCTGACCGGCAAGGTCTTCGAAGCCGCCCGCGACGGCCGCAAGAAGGGCACGTCGAGCAAGGGCGGGCAGCACTACGACGCGATCGTGCTGGATGCTCCCCCCACCGGACGCATCGCCCAGTTCCTCAACGTAAACGGCGAGCTCGCCGGGCTCGCCAAGGCCGGGCCGATCAAGAAGCAGGCCGACACCGTGATGACCCTGTTCCGGTCCCCGCGCACGGCCATCCACCTGGTCACCGTGCTGGAGGAGATGCCTGTGCAGGAGACCGCCGACGGCATCGCCGAGCTGCACGCCGCACAGCTGCCCGTCGGCGGCGTGATCGTCAACCTGGTCCGCCCGCGCGACCTGAACGCCGACCAGCTCAAGGCGGTCCGCGAGGGCACCGTGGACCGGCAAGGCCTTGCCGACGACCTCACCGGAGTCGGTCTCGAGGTCGACGACGCCCTGATCGACGGGCTCCTCGAGGAGGGCCGGCACCACGCCGAACGCCGACAGCTCGAGGACCGGCAGCGGGCCCTGATCGAGGAGATGGGCGTGCCCACCCTCGAGCTGCCCCGGCTGCCGTCGGGAGTGGACATGGGCGGGCTCTACGAGCTCGCCGGCACGCTGCGCGAACAGGGGATGGCATGAGCACGAGGAGTCGCAGCGGAGGTACGCCGAGGAACGAGGCGTGCCGGAGCAAGGCACCGCAGGGATCATGCAATGGAGGGACCGTATGAGCACGAAGAACACCCGCGTCGGCCCACTGGCCTCGTCGTCGCAGGCGTCCACCGGGCCGAAGCTCGACATCGACGCGCTCCTCGACAACCCCGCCACCGGGATCATCGTCTGCTGCGGTTCCGGCGGGGTCGGCAAGACCACGACCTCGGCAGCACTGGCCCTGAGGGCCGCCGAGCGCGGCCGCAAGGTCGTCGTGCTCACCATCGATCCGGCCCGTCGACTGGCCCAGTCGATGGGCATCGAGGCGCTGGACAACACTCCGCGACCGGTCGTCGGGATCACGTCCGGGACCGGATCCCTCGACGCGATGATGCTGGACATGAAGCGGACCTTCGACGAGGTCGTGGAGGGCCAGGCCAGCCCGGAGAAGGCGAAGCAGATCCTGGAGAACCCCTTCTACATCGCCCTGTCGAGCTCGTTCGCGGGCACGCAGGAATACATGGCGATGGAGAAGCTGGGCCAGATCCACGGCGATGCCCAGAAGACCGGTGACTACGACCTGATCGTCGTGGACACCCCGCCGAGCAGGTCGGCGCTGGACTTCCTCGATGCGCCCGAGCGACTGAGCAGCTTCCTCGACGGGAAGTTCATCCGCCTGCTGCTGGCCCCGGCCCGCGGCCCGGCCAAGCTGATGACCGCCGGCTTCTCGATGATGACCAAGGCCCTGACGAAGATCGTGGGCGCCTCGGTCCTCCAGGACCTGCAGACCTTCGTGACCGCCTTCGACACCCTTTTCGGTGGGTTCCGGGCGCGTGCCCAGAAGACCTTCGAGCTGCTCCAGGCCGACGGTACGGCGTTCCTCGTCGTCGCCGCGCCCGAACCGGACGCCCTGCGCGAGGCGGCGTACTTCGTCGAGCGGCTCAACGGTGAGGACATGCCCCTGGCCGGTCTCGTCGTGAACCGGGCCAGCGCGGCCCCGAACACCACGTTGAGCGCCGACGAGGCGATGGCTGCCGCGGAGCGACTGCGCCGCCAGGACTCGGATGCCGAGCTCCCGGCGGGCCTGCTGCGGCTGCACGCGGACCGGGTCCGGATCGTGGCCAGGGAGAAGCTGCTGCGGGAGCGGTTCAGCGCGGCGCACCCTGCGGTGGCCACGGCGGTGGTGCCGGCACTCTCCACCGACGTGCACGACCTTGCGGGCCTGCGCACGGTGGGCGAGCTGCTCAGCGTGAACTGAGCCAGCGGGCGTCAGAGTTGCGTGCACCCAGAACGGTGGACGCAGCTCAATGATCCGCGGTCAGGGACCTAATCCCAGGCTGTCGAGCCCGGGCCGTCAAGCCCAGGCCGTCGGGCTCAGACCAGGGCCCCGTCCTTGTGACCGGCCTTGGCTGCCTCGAGCACCGAACGCCACGAGGCGGCCGGCTTGCGACGCAGGAGTGCGCGACGCTCGCGCTCGGTCATGCCACCCCAGACACCCCACTCGATCTGGTTGTCCAGCGCTTCGGCGAGGCACTCGGTGCGCACCGGGCAGGTCCCGCACACGGCCTTGGCCTTGTTCTGCTCGGCTCCACGCACGAACAGCTCATCAGGAGCAGCCTGACGGCAAGCAGCGGCCGATGCCCAGTCTTCAACCCACACGATGTCCCCACATCCATCCGAGATGGCAGGCCCTTGCGGACCTCCAACTTGGGTCTGAACCCCCCACGGGCCAATCCCCAAGTCATAAGTTAGGCAATGCATGCGCAATCCAACAGACTCAGTTCGGCCAAACCTCCTAGTCAGAAAGGACTAGTGCCCAACCCCTCGGATGCGTCCAGAAGTCGGGCCCTCGAAGGGCGCTCACGTAGTCTTTGCCCCATGTCTGCCCCTGAAGGAGATGGCTCGCGGGTCACTTCCGTGCTCGCGCACCTTGGATCCATGGTCGCCGTGGCCGCCATCCTCGGCGTCGTCACGGCAGGCCTGGCGATCCCGTTCGCCACCGTGGTCGGGATGACCGCACAGGACGTGGCCGACTCCGTCAACGATCTCCCCGACGAGCTCGAGACCAAGGCCCTCCCGCAGCGGACCCGCATCCTGGCCAAGGACGGCAGCACGCTGGCCACTCTCTATGACGAGAACCGCGTCAACGTCCCGCTGACGCAGGTCTCCAAGACCATGCGCCAGGCGATCGTCGCCATCGAGGACTACCGCTTCTACCAGCACGGTGCCCTCGACCTGAAGGGCACGCTGCGCGCCTTCGTCACCAATCAGGCCTCGGGCTCGACCCGCCAAGGTGGCTCCTCGATCACCCAGCAGATGGTGAAGCTGACCCTGCTCAACCAGGCGAAGACCGAGGCCGAGCGCAAGGCCGCGATGGAGGACACCTTCGCGCGCAAGATCCGCGAGCTCCAATATGCGATCGGGTTCGAGAAGAACTACTCCAAGGACTGGATCCTCGAGCGCTACCTGAACATCGCCTACTTCGGTGACGGCGTCTACGGCATCCAGGCCGCCGCCCGCCACTACTTCAGCAAGGACGCGCGCAAGCTCAACCTGCGCGAGTCGGCCACCCTCGCCGGGCTCGTGAAGAACCCGGTCGGCTATGACCCCACGTCCTTCCCCGACAAGGCCCTGGCCCGGCGCAACCTGGTCCTCGACCGGATGGCCCAGCTCAACGTGGTCGCCACCAAGACCGCGGAGTCCACCAAGAACCAGGACCTCAACCTCAAGATCACGCCGAACCGCAACGGCTGTCTCTTCTCCGAGGCTCCGTTCTTCTGCGACTACGTCGTGAACTATCTCAAGGCCGACCCGGCACTGGGCAAGACCCGCGAGGAGCGGGCCGACCTGCTCACCTCGGGAGGCCTGACCATCAAGACCACCATTGATCCGCGGTTCCAGAAGGCCGCCGACAAGTCGGTCCAGTCCCACGTCTATGCCCCCGAGCAGGCCGTCGGCGCACTCGCCCTGCTGGAGCCCAAGACCGGCAACGTGCGGGCCCTGTCCCAGTCGCGTCCGATGGGCTCGAAGAAGGGCAAGGGCGAGACCTACATCAACTACACCGTGCCCAAGGAGGTCGGCGGTGCCCGCGGCTTCCAGGCCGGCTCGACGTTCAAGGTCTTCGTCCTGGCCCAGGCGATCAACCAGAAGATCCCGCTGACCACGACGATCGACTCGCCCGAGCGCAAGACCTTCCAGGAGGAGGCCTACGAGAACTGCGGCGGCGTGCCCTACGGCAACGGCGAGTTCTCGGTGCCCAACTCCACCCAGTCCGGCCCGATGAACCTCTACACCGGCACCCGGCTCTCGGTGAACACCTTCTTCATGGCCCTCGAGCAGATGACCGGACTGTGCAAGCCCTACAGCCTGGCTCGCAAGATGGGGGTCAACCTGACCAATCCCAACGGCGGTGCGGAGGGTGCGGCAGAGCGCGTTCCCAACTTCCCGCTCGGCGTGGCCGACGCCACCCCGCTGGAGATGGCCGAGGCGTATGCGACCTTCGCCGCCCGTGGCGTCCACTGCGATGCTCGTCCGGTGGCCGTGATCCAGGATGCCAACGGCACCACGGTGAAGAAGTACTCCAAGAAGTGCGACCGGGTGATGCCCGCTGCCTCCGCCGACGCCGTCAACGACATCCTGCGGGGCGTCAACGAGGCCGGAGGCTTCGGCTACCAGAACAACATCCAGCCGAACCAGCCCTCGGCCGGCAAGACCGGTACGACCAACTCGGCCAACTCGGTGTGGTTCGTGGGTTACACCCCGACCCTGGCCGGCGCATCGATGATCGCCGGCGCCAACGCCGACGGCAGCCCGTCCTCGCTGATCGGCAAGAGCGTCGGTGGCACCAGGCTCTTCAATGCCTCGGGCTCCGGCACGGCCGGCCCGATGTGGGGCGACACGTTCAAGGCGATCCAGCAGTGGTTGCCCGACGAGAACTTCGTCAAGCCTGATGCCAGCGCCATCGCCGGAGTCCCCAAGATGGTCCCCTCGACCGGCGGGATGTCCCCGAGCCAGGCCACGGACCTCCTCGAGCAGGCTGGCTTCCAGGTCGCCGACGGCGGTATGCGCGACACCGGCTATCCCCGCGGCACCGTCGCCTACACGAACCCCTCGGGTGGCTCCCAGGCACCGAGCGGGAGCGTCGTCACGCTCTACATCTCGACCGGTCAGCGCAACGTCGCCCCGAAGCCCGACCCCAAGCCGAGCACGACCAGCAAGCCCGAGGATCGCTCGAGCCCACGGGACCGGGACGATGACGACGACCGCGGCCGGGGGCGCGGTCGCGGCCGAGGCTGATCAACCAGGCTGATCAACGGGTTGATCAATCGGGTTGATCGACCGGTTGGCCAGCCGGCTCAACCGGATCAACCAGCAAGCTGGCGGCGTACCTCCGCGGCCACCACGTTGCCGTCCGCCTTGCCCTTCACCTGGGGCTGGACGACGCCCATCACCTTGCCCATGGCCTTCATGCCCTGACCGGCGGATCCGGTCTGCTCGACGGCGGCGGTGACGATGCCGACGATCTCGTCGACGCTGAGCTGCGTGGGCAGGTAGTCCTCGATCACGACGAGCTCGGCGCGCTCCTTGGCCGCCATCTCCGCGCGACCACCGTCGGCGAAGGCGGTCGCGGCCTCGCGACGCTTCTTGGCCTCGGTGGACAGCACCGCGATGATGTCCTCGTCGCTCAGCTGGACTGCGGTCTTGCCGGCGACCTCGGCGTTGGTGATCGCCGAGAGCAGCATCCGCACCGTCGAGGAGCGGATCTCGTCCCGGCTCTTGATGGCGGTGGTCAGGTCAGCGCGGAGACGGTCCTTGAGAGCACTCATGTGCACCATTGTGGCAGCCTTGGGCCATGCTCCTCACCCGGATTCTCGCGGCCGGCACCCTGGCCGGTCTCGCAGTCACCGGGTATGCCGCCGCGGAGGCTCGTGCCTACACCCTGCGCAGGGTCGACCTGCCCGTCCTGCCCGAGGGCAGCGAGCCGATCCGGGTGCTGCACCTCAGCGACATCCACATGACTCCCGGCCAGCGCAAGAAGCAGCTCTGGCTGCGCAGCCTGGCCGATCTGAAGCCCGACCTGGTGATCAACACCGGCGACAACCTGTCGCACCGCGAGTCCGTGCCCGTCGTGCTCTCCTCGCTCGGCGGACTGCTCGACGTGCCCGGCGCCTATGTGTTCGGTTCCAACGACTACTTCGAGCCGACACCACGCAATCCCTTCAAATATCTCCTCCCAGACGACGGGAAGCGCTTCGTCGACCAACCGCAGCTGCCGTGGTCCGATCTGCGCGCAGGCTTCGACCGGGCCGGCTGGCTGAACCTGACCAACCGTCCCGGCGCGCTGAGCGTCAACGGCACGTCGATCTCGTTCGTGGGGGTCGACGATCCGCACCTGGGGTATGACGACCTCCCCGCCGTCGCGGGCCCCGCTCCCCTCGCGAGCGACGTTCGGCTCGCGGTCGCGCACGCGCCCTACCTCCGCGTCCTGGACCAGTTCGCCCAGGACGGCTGGGATGCGATCATCGCCGGCCACACCCACGGCGGCCAGGTCTGCCTGCCGTTCCACGGCGCCCTCGCCACCAACTGCGACCTCGAGTCGGCGCGCGCCAAGGGGTTGCACCGCCACCCGGCCGACTCCTCCCCCGGCGATCCCGGCTCAGCGTGGCTGCACGTCTCGGCCGGTCTGGGCACCAGCCCGTACGTCCGTCTGCGTGTCGCCTGCCGCCCGGAGGCGACCCTGCTCCGCCTCGTCCCGCGAACCGGCAGTTCTTGAGCCGCGAACCTGCAGTTGTTGCGGCTTGAACCTGCAGTTGTTGTTGTCCGGCTGCCAGCTGCCGGGCCGATTTCGGGGCACCGGACGCCCTCGGGTATGCTCGCCGTGCTCGTGGGCCCATGGCCCGCGATCGGGCTGTGGCGCAGCTTGGTAGCGCGCTTCGTTCGGGACGAAGAGGCCGCAGGTTCAAATCCTGTCAGCCCGACCCATGTGATGTCGCAGGACATCGGAGACACCCGAACCCACGGAAACGTGGGTTCGGGTGTTTGTCATTTCGGGGTTCGTGGCTGGTAGTCGCGGGTGATGTCGATGGTGAGCTCGCGGAGTAGTTCGCCGGTGATGGCGTGGACGACTCTGACATCGAGGTCATGGATGAGCAGGATGACGTGGGTTCGGCTGTGGGTTCGTCCGATGCCGATGTGGCGGAGTTTGCCTGCGACGCGGAGTGTGACGGTGCCGGATTTGTCGCCTCGGCAGGTGTCTGTTTCTCGGTGAACAGGGCAGTGATGACCAGGCGTGCCTTCGACATGGTCGAGCATCGGCCTCAAGGTGCTGTCTACGATGACGTGAGACAGCGTGTCTCCTATGTCTTGAGACATCTGTCTCCGATGTCCTGATCCAGCACACTGTCAGCCCGACCCACCTGACTGCCGGATCCCTTGGGGTCCGGCAGTCTGCATTTCTCGCCGACTCGCACTCCGGGCGCCACCAGGTCGCCCTTGGGGTGCACCCGAGTTGTACGACGTGGGGCGCGGGGCGAGCACTCCCCGTCAGGTGGCCACGGATCTGGCAGACTGCCCGCCATGGCAGACAAGGACCTGGGGGACGGCCCTTCGCTGGAGATGCCCTCATTGGGCAGCATCTTCAAGCGCAAGAAGAAGGACAAGGGCCCCGCTCCCGACGAGAACACCGTGACCACGGAGGACTTCGACGCCCTTGTGCGCGGCGAGACCACCGAGAAGGCGGCCGACAAGGCCGCCGCCGCCCCCGAAGCGGATGACGAACCCACCGTGATCGTCCCGGCACTCGAGGACCCGGTCGCCGTCGAGGAGTCCCCGGCACCGGTCGTCGTGGATGAACAGGCCGACTCGGCGACGCCCGCCGACGCCGAGGAGACCGTCGTACTCGACGAGACTCCGAGCCCAGCCCCCGGGGCGAGCACCGTCAACACTGGGACTTCCACCGACGACCCCGACATGGCTCCGGAAGCCGCCGAGGACGACCCCGTCACCATCCTCGACGAGGAGCCCGAGACAACGGTGGAGTCCGCCGCGGCGACCGCGCCCGTCGCTGCGAGCCCCATCGACCCCAGCCCCGTCGATGTCCCGGAGGACGTGGATCCCGACGAGCACCAGGCAGACGAGGACGAGGAGGAAGTGGATCAGGCAGACGAGGAGAGCGAACCGCGACCCAAGCGCCAGTTCACCCTCCCCCCGCTCGCGGCGCGCACAGCCTCAGCGATCACCGGCCTGGTGATCGGGCTCGTGGCCGTGGGGCTCACCTACGGCTCGCTGCGCGGCTGCGAGGCGATCCAGGGCACGAGCAGCTGCGGCTCCCCCGGCTTCTTCCTGCTCGCGGCGATCATGATCATCCTCATCGCCCTCGGCAGCTCGCTGCTCGGCGCCTGGAAGGTCGTCGACCCGACCAGCACCAGCTTCCTGGCCGTGGGCCTGCTGGCCGTGATCGCCCTGCTCTTCCTGGTCCGCGTCATCTTCAGCCCGTGGATGATCGTCGTCATCCCGCTGGTCGCGGTGGTCACCTACACCGCCTCGCACTGGCTCACGTCGCTGTTCGAGGACGAGGACGTCGTCACCAGCTAGACCGAAGACGAACAACGCCCCCGCACCGAGCGCGGGGGCGTTGTCGTTCGCCGGGGACGGCGAGGTCGATCAGGTCTGCGCTGCGATGAGCTCTGCCAGCTGCACGGTGTTGAGCGCGGCACCCTTGCGCAGGTTGTCGCTGCTGATGAACAGCGCCAGGCCACGGTTGTCGTCGACGCCCGGGTCCTGACGGACGCGCCCGACGTAGGACGGGTCCTTGCCGGCCGCCAGCAGCGGCGTGGGTACGTCGACGACCTCGACGCCCGGAGCCTGCGCGAGCAGCTCGAGGGCACGCGCCGCCGGCAGCGAGCGGTCGAACTCTGCGTTCACGGCGAGCGAGTGCCCGGTGAAGACCGGGACCCGCACGCAGATGCCGGACACCTTGAGCTCGGGGATGCCGAGGATCTTGCGTGACTCGTTGCGGAGCTTCTGCTCCTCGTCGGTCTCGTTCAGACCGTCGTCAACGATCGATCCGGCCATCGGCAGCGCGTTGTAGGCGATCGTGCGGACATAGGTCGACGGCTCCGGGAAGGCCACCGCCTCGCCGTCATAGGCCAGCTCACGGGCCTTGTCGCCGGCCGCGGCCACCCCGGTGGCCAACTCCTCGACCCCGGCCACGCCGGAGCCGGAGACGGCCTGATAGGTCGACACGATGAGCCGGTTGAGCCCGGCCTCCTCGTGCAGCGGCTGCAGCACCGGCATCGCGGCCATCGTGGTGCAGTTCGGGTTGGCGATGATGCCGCGTCCCGCCTCGATCACCGAGGCCATGTCGTGCGGGTTCACCTCGGAGACCACGAGCGGGATCTCCGGGTCCTTGCGGAACGCACTGGAGTTGTCGATGACGATCACGCCGGCATCGACGAAGCGCTGGGCCTGGGCCCTCGACGTGGTGGCGCCGGCCGAGAACAGGGCAATGTCGAGGCCGGTGGGATCGGCGGTGGCGGCGTCCTCGACCGTCACCTCCCGGTCACCGAAGGCGAGCACCTTGCCGGCCGAGCGGGCCGAGGCGAAGAAGCGGACCTGGTCGGCCGGGAAGCCGCGCTCGAGCAGGATCTGGCGCATCGCGACGCCGACCTGACCGGTGGCGCCGACGACGCCGATGTTGACTCGACGGGTGCTCATCGTCCGGTACCTCCGTAGACGACCGCCTCGATCTCGTCGGAACCGAGGTCGAAGACGGCGTGGGCTGCGTTGACGGCCTGCACGACCTGCGCCTCGGTCACCACGACCGAGACCCGGATCTCCGAGGTGGAGATCATCTGGATGTTCACGCCGGCCTCGGAGAGCGCCTCGAAGAAGCGCGCCGAGATGCCGGGAGAGGTGCTCATCCCGGCGCCGACGACGGAGACCTTGCCGACCGAGTCGTCGTACTGCAGCGACTCGTAGCCGACCTGGTCCTGCATGCCGGCCAGGGCTGCCATCGCGGTCTGGCCCTCGCCGCGGGGCAGGGTGAAGGAGATGTCGGTGCGGCCCGTGGCGGCAGCCGAGATGTTCTGCACGATCATGTCGATGTTGATCTGCGCGTCGGCGACGGTGCGGAAGATCGCCGCGGCCTCGCCCGGCTTGTCCGGTACGCCGACGATGGTGATCTTGGCCTGGCTGCTGTCGTGCGCCACGCCGGTGATGATGGCTGCTTCCATGGTGCTTCCTGCCTCTTCGGTTCCCTGGGCCCCGCCTGCCGAGACGTCCTCGGCGCGGACCACCCAGGTGCCCTCCTTCTGCGAGAAGGAGGAACGGACGTGGATCGGCATGTCATAGCGGCGTGCATATTCCACGCAGCGCAGGTGGAGGATCTTGGCGCCCTGGGCCGCCATCTCCAAGGTCTCCTCGTAGGAGATGCGGGGCACCTTGCGGGCGCGCGGCTCGACTCGCGGGTCGGCGGTGAAGATGCCGTCCACGTCGGAGTAGATCTCGCACACCTCGGCGTCGATCGCCACGGCCAGTGCGACGGCCGTGGTGTCGGAGCCGCCGCGACCCAGCGTGGTGATGTCCTTGGTGGTCTGCGAGACACCCTGGAAGCCGGCCACGATGGCCACTGCCCCGTCGGCCAGGGCTGCCTGGATCCGACCCGGCGTGACGTCGATGATCTTCGCGCGGCCGTGCTCGGCGTCGGTGATCACACCTGCTTGGGACCCGGTGAACGAGCGCGCCTCCTGGCCCAGGTTCTGGATCGCCATCGCCAGGACTGCCATCGAGATCCGCTCGCCGGCGGTGAGCAGCATGTCCAGCTCGCGGGCCGGCGGCAACGGGGAGACCTCGTTGGCCAGGTCGATCAGCTCGTCCGTGGTGTCGCCCATGGCGGAAACGACCACGACGACGTCGTTGCCGGCCTTCTTGGTGGCCACGATGCGCTGGGCGACTCGCTTGATGCCGGCCGCGTCAGCCACCGAGGAGCCGCCGTACTTCTGCACGACAATGCCCACTTGAATTCCTCACACGTTGAAACGCCGCACCCGTGAGTACGACGTCAGCTCCGGCCGCCAGCGACGCTGCTGCAGGCCAACTCAGGCCAAATCCTACCGGGGATCGCTCGCCGCGCCGTCCAGCATCTCATCGGCGGCAGCGACCTGCTCCTGCTCGATCTCGAAGTCGGCGTCGAGTCGATCGTGGGTGACGATCGATTGCAGCGCGCGGAGCACGCCGGAGGCCTCGCTGCCCCATGAGGAGACATAGGAGAACTGCCACCACCACAGCGCTTCGTCGACCCGGCCAGCCTTGTGGTGACGCAGGCCGTGCGCGAGAGCGGTGGCGATGCTGGTCAGGTCGTCGGAGAGCATCGAGGTGACGATCTCCGGCTCGCCGTAGGTGTCGAACACCTCGGCATAGATGTCGACGCCGTCGAGCATCCGCGCCAGGCGCAGGCGCATCTCGTCGAGGTCGGGATCGGGGCCGGCGTCGGGCTGGAACTCCTCCGCGGTGGAGAAGTCGGCCTGTACGCCGAGTCGCGCGCCGGCCAGCAGCACCTGGGAGACCTCGAGCAGCAGCAGGGAGATCCCGCGACCACCGTCGGCATCGTGGGCGATCGCCTGCAGCGCGACCAGGAAACTCTCGACCTGGTCGGCGATCTGTTGCGCGAACTCTTCGAGCTCAGGGTCCACCACTGTCTCAGTCATCGGCTGATCTCCTCCCGGCGAATGCTCGGCCCAGCGTGACCTCGTCTGCATATTCGAGGTCGCCGCCCACGGGCAGTCCACTAGCCAAACGCGTCACGCGCAACCCCATCGGCTTGAGATTGCGAGTGAGGAACGTCGCGGTGGCCTCGCCCTCGAGGTTGGGATCGGTGGCCAGGATGATCTCGGTGACGGCGCCGTCGGCCAGGCGCACCATCAGCTCGCGGATCCGCAGCTGCTCCGGTCCGATGCCGTCGATCGGCGAGATCGCGCCGCCCAGCACGTGGTAGCGACCACGGAACTCCCGGGTCCGCTCGATCGCGACGACGTCCTTGTATTCCTCGACCACACAGATCACCGACGGGTCGCGGCGCGGGTCACGGCAGATCCGGCACTGCTCCTCCTCGGAGACGTTGAAGCAGACCGAGCAGAACTTCACCCGGTCCTTCACCTTGATCAGCACGTCGGCCAGCCGGCGTACGTCGGTCGGTTCGGCCTGCAGCAGGTGGAAGGCGATCCGCTGCGCGCTCTTGGGACCCACGCCGGGCAGCTGGCCCAGCTCGTCGATCAGGTCCTGGACGATGCCTTCGTACAAGTCAGAACCCCAGACCGGGCAGCGAGTCGCCGCCACCGGGCGCGCCGCCGAGGCCGCCGCCGGCCAGCGGACCGAGCTTCTCCGAAGCCAGCGCGTCGGCGCGAGCCTTCGCGTCGCGCCACGCGGCCACGACCATGTCGCCGAGGTCGGAGAGGTCATCGGCGTTGCTGCCGTCGAAGCCTCCGGCCTTGATGTTGACGTCGAGCAGGTCGCCGGTGCCGGACAGCTTCACGGTGACAGAACCGCCGGCGACGGTGCCCTCCACCTCCGTCTGGGCGAGCTCGTTCTGCGCGTTGACGAGCTGCTCCTGCATCTGCTGCGCCTGCTGGAGCAGGGCGTTCATGTCGAAGCCACCCATGCCGGAGTCAGATGAGTCGCCGCCGAAGGGGTTCTGGGTCATGGTCGTGCCTCTCACGTCAGTCGTGCTTGATTTCTTCGATGATCTGGGCGCCCAGCGTGCGCTGGAGCAGCTCGGTGCCCGACATGCCGGAGTCCTCGATGGCCGGATCGTTCCGGTCGACCTCGTCGTCGGCTGAGCCGCCCGAATTGCGCGCGGTCTCGATCGGTCCGGTCCGCGTCGAGCTGATCGCCTCGCGCGCGGCGCTCATGGCCGAGAGCGAGACAGTCTCGTTGGTCCGCACCACCGGCTGGTCGGGCGGGGACTGCCCTGGTGCTGACTGGGCCGGCGGGGACTGCGCTGGGGCGGCCTCGTCCGTGGCCCAGGGCGGTGGCTCGTTGGGAGCGGACTGGGCCGATTCCTGGGCCGGTTCCGCACCCCACGGTGCCGGGCCCTGCGACTCGGCCATGCCTCCTGCTCCGGGGCCGCCGTCCTGCGGCCGTGCGGCCGAGGGGTCCGGCTGTTGCTGTCCCTCGGCGGACCGCTGCACCTGAGGGACCTGCTCGACGGGTCGGCTCGCGGTGGGGGCGGCTGCCCCTGCCCCCGGGGCGGCGCCCGGGTCGACGATGGCGTCGACCTTCCAGTCGGTGCCGACCACGTCGATCGCGGCCTGGCGGACGATCTCCGCGCTGCCACCGTTGGCGAAGGACTCCCGGGCACCGGCGTTCTGGAAACCCAGGGTCAGCGTCTTGGCGTCCACCGCGACGACCTGGGCGTTCTGGGTCAGGTGGATCCAGGTCACCCGGCGCTTCATCTTGGTGGCCTCGACGATGTCGGGCCACAGGCGGCGTACGTCGGCCAGGCTCAGGCCACCTGTCGGGGCCTGGTTGCCCTGGCTCACCGGTTGGCCGTGCGGTGCCCGCGGCGGCACATCGGCTGCCCGCTGGTCGCGCGGCTGGTTCCATGAGCCGGGTGCGCCGGCCTGATCCGCGGCGCTGGGCGAGCCACCGTCCGCCCCGCTGGTGCGAGTGGGCTCGGACGGACTCGAGGACTCGGCCGGGTCAACCGCAGCCGAGCCTGGCTGGGAGTCGACGGGCCGGGGCTCGGGTGTCGGCCGGTCCTCTGTGGGCGGGCGCGTGTCGGTGGACGCGGCAGGCGCGGTCGCCGGAGAGGCGGGCGCAGCCGCTTGGGACGGCGCCGCGGGCGAAGGCGCCGGAGAGGCGGGCGCAGCAACCGGCGGCGAGGCAGGCGCAGCAGCCTGCGGCGAGGCGGGCGCAGCAGCCGGGGCCGTCGATCCCGCCAGGGCCGAAGGGGACTCGGCGAGGTGTCCTCCGGATCGCGCCGGTCCCGGCGCCGGGGCGCCGCCGGTCACGTCCAGGCGCCGCTCAAGACGGTCCAGGCGGGCCATCAGGCCCTCCTTGGAGTCATCGGCACCGGGCAGCAGCACCCGCGCGCAGATCAGCTCGAGGAGCAGCCTGGGCGCGGTTGCGCCGCGCATCTCGGTCAGACCGGTCGCGAACAGGTCCGCGGCCCGGCTCAGGCCGGGCACGCCATAGCGGGCGGCCTGCGCGGTGAGCCGCTCGGCCATGTCCTCGGGCACATCGATCAGACCGGTCGCAGAGGCATCCGGCACCGCGCCGATGATGACCAGGTCGCGCAGCCGACGCAGGAGGTCCTCGGTGAAGCGACGTGGGTCCTGCCCCGTCTCGATCACCTTGTCCACCACGCCGAAGACCGAACCGCCGTCACCGGCAGCGAACGCGTCGACGACCTCGTCGAGCAACGAGTCCGGGGTGTAGCCGAGCAGACCGGTGGCCAGCTGGTGGGTCACGCCCGCGGGCCCGGCGCCGCCGAGGAGCTGGTCGAGCACCGACATCGTGTCCCGGGCCGAGCCACCGCCGGCCCGCACCACGAGGGGAAGGGCGGCCGGCTCGATCGAGACGCCCTCCTTCTCGCACAGCTCACCCAGATAGCTCGAGAGCAGCCGCGGCGGGATCAACCGGAAAGGGTAGTGGTGGGTGCGCGAGCGGATGGTCGGGATGACCTTCTCCGGCTCGGTGGTCGCGAAGATGAAGCGCAGGTGCGGGGGCGGTTCCTCGACCAGCTTCAGCAGGGCGTTGAAGCCCTGCGGAGAGACCATGTGGGCCTCGTCGATGATGTAGACCTTGTAACGGCTCTTCACCGGGGCGAAGAACGCCTTCTCGCGCAGGTCACGCGCATCGTCGACACCACCGTGCGAAGCGGCGTCGATCTCGATCACGTCGATCGACCCGGGACCTCCGCGGGCCAGGTCGCGACACGAGTCGCACTCGCCGCACGGGTCCGCGATCGGGGCGCGTTCGCAGTTCAGCGCGCGAGCCAGGATCCGGGCCGAGGTGGTCTTGCCACAACCGCGGGGCCCGGAGAACAGGTAGGCGTGGTTGACCCTGTTGTTGGCCAAGGCTGCGCGCAGGGGCTCGGTGACGTGATCCTGGCCGATGACCTCGGCGAACGTCTCGGGCCGGTAGCGGCGATAGAGGGCGAGGGGTGCATCCACGCCCTGAACACTAACCACCACCGCCGACAGCCGGTAGCGCGGCGGTCCAGCCGGTGCACATGAGCGTCGAACACGCCCCTGGAGGCCTGGAACGAAAGGCCGGGAACGAAAGGCCGGGAACGAAAGGCTCAGGAAATGAAAAGGCCCCCCATGCACCCGACAGAGCTCACCTGCCCTTGCTGCCTTCCGGCCCTGGGGGAGTTCAGCGAGATGCCGCCACACGGGGGGTTGGCAGGGAGTCTAGGTCAGGGCGGTCCGGCAGGCCAAAGTGAGCATCGATTTCCTGCCTCACCGACCCAACGGGTAGCCTCCTCCGCGGAGGTATCGCCTAGTGGCCTATGGCGCTCGCTTGGAAAGCGGGTTGGGTTAACGCCCTCGGGGGTTCGAATCCCCCTACCTCCGCAGATCGAACGCCCCGGTGAGAACCGGGGCGTTCGTCATTTCACGCCCCGTCACATTCCGGGGTACGCCGTGACTCACCCGCGGCGGCGGGCGAGGAGTGGGCGGAGCACCAGGGCGAGCACCAGCAGTCCGCCGGCGCCCATCCCCCACCAGAGCAGTGAGCGTCGACGCTCGGCGGCTCGGTCCTCGAGCGGAGCCGGCTTCGCCGCGACGTAGTCCTCGGCGCTGCGCGCCCGCTCGGTGCGCAGCTCACCGGTCGCCGAGATCGCCAGCTTCCGGGTCAGCGCCTCATAGGGCTGGACCATCCCGTGCCCGTCCATCGCGTTCTCGTTGCCGCCACCCTGGGCGGTCACCTCGATCCGGGTCTTCACCTGGGCCGGGGTGAGCCGCTGGTCCTCGAGCAGCAGCGCCGCGACGCCGCTGACCACTGCCGTGGCCCAGCTGGAGGCCGGGTCCGAGATCGTGCAGACCAGGTTGCGCAGCATCACCGTGCGCAGTCCCACGACCGGGGCGGAGACGTCGATCTCGGGACCGACCAGGACCGCCTCGGAGGTCATGCTCATGTCGGCGGACCGGCTGGTCACCGCGATGACGCCGTCCATGCTCGCCGGGAACAGCACCTCGTCGGGCGCAGCGGGCGGCTCGTCCTGGCCGTCGGCATCCTCGGACTCCTCGTCCTCGGTCTCGGCGTCCGGGTCACGGTTGCCCGCGGCAGCGACCACGACGATGCCCTTGGCGATGGCCGCGTCGATCGCGGCCGCCAGGGCCTTGTTCGGCTTCTCGAACCCGATTGAGATGTTGATGACGCCGATCTTGTCGCGGTTCGCACTCGCCCACTTCACCGCTGCCGTCACGTCACCGGCCTGCACCTTGCTGGGTCCCGTGGTCTCGCCCTCGACGGCCCCGGCAGCCACTCGCAGGTCATAGATCTCAGCGCCCGGTGCGATGCCCGTCGCGTCGCCCTTGCCGGCGATCACGCCCGCGACGATCGTGCCGTGCCCGTCCTCGACCTTCCCCTGGGCGAACGCCTTGCCCGGGCGGGCCGAGAGGATCTTCGACGTCGAGACCCCGGAGTCGATGACGGCGACTCCGACGCCCTTGCCGGTCGCGATCCGGTGCACCTCGTCGAGGCGCAGCGAGTTGAGGGTGTCGTTCTCCTCGTCGGCGTCCCGGTCGACCTCGGTGCCGGTCGCGGCGTCGCCGGGGACACCGCGCATGCACGGGGTCTCGTCGGCATGTGCCGGGGTGGCGCCGATCAGGACCAGGCTCCCCGCGAGGATCGACGACGCAAGCGCGGAGGTCAGCCGCATGTCTTCATCGCCTTGGCCGTCGGTTGACGACGCGCTGCCTCCTGGGAGAGCTCGGGGCCGCACTCGAAGCTCTCGGTCCACGCGTCCGGCACGGTCGGCGCCTTCACCGATCCGAACCCGAGGAGACGAGCAGTCTCCCCCTTGGGTCCGCCCAGTCGATAGCGCTTGCCGTCCATGTCGATCACCACGGGAGTGCCTGCGGTGGCCGCTCCGTGCTGGCCGACGTTGACGTAGGCGCCGTACCCCGGCTGTACGGCGACATCGAGGACGTTCGCCCTGAGCTTGCTCGCGCTCTCGTCCTCCGAGGGGTCGACCGCGAGGCTGACCGTGGCCGGCCCTCCGGGCGTCGCGTTGAGCACGCCGCACGCCTCCGGGGCGTCGATCGACTGCGGCTTGGTGCTGGGCCAGTCGGCCACCGCTTCGATCTCCTGGCCGGGCTTCCCGGTGATCTGCGGGATCTCGCCCTTCGCCTTGGCCACGACCTCATAGACGACTTGGCTGAACTCGCCGAGGTTCAACGGCCCGTCGGGACCCAGGACGTAGACCTGGCCGGTGCGCTCGTTCTGGGCCAGGTCGCCGACCTCGAACTTGCCGTCGCCGACCTCGTAGTCGAGCGGCTTGCCACGGTCGGCGATGTCGAAGCTGGCCAGGCTCAGGTCCGGCCCCTTGGGGAACAGGTCGAGCCACGCGTCGCTGACCTGGTAGCGCTCGCCCGAGTCCAGGCCGAGGTCGGCGATCAGGGCGTCCGCGTTCACGACGGGCAGCAGGTAGCGGTAGTAGCCGTGGCCCGGCTCGGCCGAGCGCGCGATCAGGAACTGCTGGCCGGCCTTGCCCTTGGTCCGGACCACCATGGCGCCCTCGACGGGCCGCGCGACCGTCTTCTCGCCGATGAAGATCTTGGTGGCTGCCTCGGTGGTGGTGCAGGCGGTCCAGCCCGAGTTCCGCATCATGCTGGGCACCGGGATGCTGTTGGGCGCGTCATAGATGCCGATCCGGACACCCAGCTTCTTGGCGCTGATGTCCTCCTGCTTGACCGACTTCGGCTCGACCTGACCCATCAGCAGCTGCGCCGAGACCGGGTTCACCACCGGCTGGACCGGCTGGTCCTCGGCGAGCACGACGTAGTGGTTCCCGTTCTCCTTGGAGATGATGATCCCCGGATCGGTCCAGTCGGCCGGCGAGCGGCCGGCGAACATGCTGGCCAGGGCGGCACCGGCGAGCATCAGCACACCGAGAGCGATGCCACCGATGATGGCGCGGGCCGGACGGGCCGGCTCCACCTCGCGCCCACCGGGGGCGCCGCTGACGAATGCGGTGACCAGTCGGCGCCGGCTGTAGGCGTGGGCATCGACGAGATCACGCTTGGTCGACATCAGTGATCACCCACGGATCTGGCTGAAGAGGCCGACCGCGACCACGAGCAGGGGCACCAGGGAGATCAGCGCGATCACCTCGATCACGTCGCCCAGGCGGCCGCTGCGCACCGACGGGGTGGACGGCACCAGGCTCGAGGTGAGGACGAGGGCCCCCGCCGCGGCCAGCACGACGGCGATGGATGCGCGCCAGTCCGGGTGCAGGACGAGCGCGGCGGCGGCGGTGGAGATCAGCCCCAGGACACCGGCGGTGAGGCCGGCGAGCACCTCGGAGCCGGAACGATATTGGCGCGTACGCAGCATCACCACGAAGCTGGCGGCGATCGCGATCAGCGCACCGGACAGGCCCAGGGAGACCGCCATCGGCGCGGTCAGCACCAGCAGGACACCGACTGTCGCGGTGACGGCCAGCAGGATCTCGTGCCCGACCAGGGCGTCCTCACGGACGAGGTCGGGGTCGATCGGCGCCGGGTCGTTGGTGATGTCCTCCTGGGCATAGATCTGCTCCACGCGGGTGCGGGTGGCACCCAGGGCCAGCCAGGGCAGCACGCTCCCGGCCACGACGACCAGGGTCAGCACGATGGTGAAGACGCTGGCCACGTTGAAGTCGCTGGAGCGCATCACCACTCCGACCGCGGTGAAGATCGCGCCGACCACCACGGCGGGGATGATCAGGGCCCGTCCGTCGGTGAGGCCCACCAGGGCAACGCCGCCGGCAATCAGGGCTCCGGCGCCGGCCGCTGCCATCACAGTGCCGGCGTTGGGCGCGTCGTGGGTGAGCATCAGGCCGGCGATCGCGCCGTATCCGGCTCCCATCCAGGCCAGGCACAGGGCGGCCTCGCGCTCGCGCTGGGTGTGGCTGAGCACCACCGCGCCGACGACCAGCAGCGCCGAGATGATGCAGGCGGCCGTCATCCCGAGCGTGGAGCCTCGCTGCATCAGCAGCGCGACGCCGCCGAGGCCGAGGAAGAGCCCCGCCGCAGTCAACGCCGTACGCCGTCCGGCGGCCGGCTCCCACGGCTTGAGGTCCCGCTCCACGGCGTCGGCCATCGCCTCGACCACGTCGTCATAGACGCGCGGGGCCTCCTGGTCGACACCTGCGGCGACCGTGAGCAGCGCGCCGTCCTCGACGCCCTGCATGGTCAACCCGGCGTCGCCGACGAGGCGGCGTCCGTCGCCGGTGATCACCTGATAGCCGGCATAGACGGTGGCGGCATCCAGCAGCCCGACGCTGCGGGCCAGCTCGGGGACCAGTTCGGCAACCGGGATCGATCCCGGCAGCACCAGGTCAACCCGACGGATCCCGGACGCGACCGTGACCCGGACCAACCCCGAGGTGGTGGCTGGTGTCGCGGCTTGGGACATGCTCTCCCCGTTCCGTGCTCAGTGATGCTTCACGACAAGGACGCGACGAGTCTCCTCGTCGCGTCCTGAAGCCTACATTCGGTCAGTGCCCGATCGGCACGGTCGGTCAGGCGGACGGGGTGTCGTCGCGCAGGACGACCTCACCCAGGCCGTTGACCGTGAGGTTCTCGCGCTGTGCCGCCTCGCGGCTGCTGTCAGCGTTGTAGCCGGAGTAGGTGATGTCGCCGATCTGGGCGAGCTGGCTCTGGCTGAGCTCATCGGCTGCTTCGGCGTCCTTGACTGCAAGGAGCAGCGCTGCACTGAAGCCGGTAAGGTCGGTGCGCACACCCGAGAAGGTGCCCATCACCACCGAGTGCGCCATCCGGTGCGACTGGGCGAGCTCGTCGCCAACCTCGAAGCCGACCAGGTCGGTGGGGCTGACCTCGGCCTTCTTGAACTCGTTGTCGAGCTTGGAGGCGATCCGGTTGGTCTCGTTGGCGAGCTCCTGGACCTCTTCGGGATTGACCCGGTAGACGCCGGCGATCCCGTCGCTGAGCTGCCTGGTGGAAAAGACTGGAGGTGCCATCAGCTGGTTCTCCTGAAGATCTCGTGCGGTCGGGGGTCACCGCTCGGTGACCCCCGCCGGACTGGTGCTGGGTCGGTCAGAGTCCCTTGACCGAGGCGCCGCTGGCACCGTCGGCTGCGGGGAAACGTCCCTTGTTGCGGCCTTCGGCGGCTGCGTATTCCTCACGGGACAGACCGACACCGAGACCGATGTCGTGGAGGATCGACTTCATGTCCTTCATCGCCCGGTCCCACTCGTGGCGCGACGACTCGAACGCAAGCGACGCCTCACCGGTCCACTCGCTCTGACGACCGCGCATGCGGCGCTCGAGCTCGTCGAGCTTGTTCTCGATGCCGACGGCACCGTTCTTCAGGTCTGCGGCCGCTTGGTCAAGCGCCTCGTAGCCCACCTTCATGTCGCCAAGTCCCATTGTCCTGCTCCTTCCGAGAAAAAGTTGTGTCTAGCTGGTTGCCGCGGGCTCAGCCCAGGCCGGATTCGTACTTCCCGTAGCCCTGCTTCTGGACCGCGTCGACCTCTTCATAGGTGACGTCCGAGCCGAGCAGGCCCTGCTCGAAGTCGTCCATCGCTCGCATCACGCGGGTGACGGTGCCCTCCCACTTGGTGATGGCACCCTGGAAGGCGGTGCCGCCCTGGCCGACCCAGGCCGAGTTGAGGTTGCTGAGCTTCTGGCGCAGGGTGGCGATGTCGCCCACCAGGTCTTCCTGCGTCTGGGCCATGTCCTTGGCTGCTGCGTTGAGGACGCCACCTGTCAGGCCGTAGCCCGATCCGCTGTTTCCCATCGGATTCCTTCCTTCTCCGCCAGAGCCTCATTCGCCCGAGCGACGTTGTGGACCGTTCCTTGATGTCTGATGACAACTCCCTGACCGGTGCTGCCGCAACAGTTCGTACCCGGGCCACGACCACATAAACATGAACAATCGCTTGTCCACAGAGATTCGGCTCAGCCGCCGAAGGGAAGCTCCCAGATCGTGCGGAAGAGTCCGCTCGACACGACCACCGCAGCGACCGTGAACGCGCCGGCCAACATCTCGCCGATCTCTGCGCGTCGCGCCCATTTCACCGAGCGCCAGCCGCGGCCGGTTGCGACGGCGGCCACGACGAGCAGGGCGCCCATCAGCAACGCCACTGCCAGCGCCTGGACCAAGGTGCGTTCGGAGGCATTGACCAACAGGTCCTGGACCAGCACCCCCCAGATGAGCACACCGGCGCTGCGCAGGAGCACGCGAGCGGTGACGTGCCGATAGCTGCGCGCCGCCAGCAGGATCGCCGCACCCGCGAAGAACGCGAGCACCCGGGCGCCGACATGGTCGATGTGGAAGGGCGTGGCCGCGAACAGGTTCACCACCGAGACTACGGCGACCACGAAGATCGCCACGCCCGCGGCATTGACCACGTGGCTGCCCCGCGCCAGCAGGGCACTGATGTCGCTGGGACGGATGATCGTGCGCCCCCGGCGCCCGCGCGGCACGTCGCGGGCAGACCATGCGGTCACCGCGAGACGCTCGAGGTCGAGCAGCATCTGGTCGGGTACGTCGACTGCCAGCCCCGGCACGGAGCGTGCCCCGAGGACCGCCATCAGCAGGAGCAGCGACCAGGCCACCCGCGGGTCGAAGCCGACCAGCAGGCAGAAGCCGGTGATCAGGAAGACACCGGACCCGGTGATCATCCAGACGGTGTGCACGATCGACGACCCGGTGCCCAGGGCGCGGGCCATTCCGGCGGCCACGGCTGCCGCGAGGCCGGCCACGCCGAAGGTCAGCGGCAGCATCTCCGGCGACGGATCCCAGACCAGGGCGAAGGCGGCCGCGAACGCGAACGCCGGCGCGACCGCGCCACGCTGGTCGGCGTGGCGACCGAAGGGGAGGACGCCGATCAGCGCCGCCACCCCGAGGAGCGCGACGGTGGCGTCGAAGAGGCGGGGCGACTCGATGCCTGCGGCCAACCAGCCGGCAAGCACCGCAGCGAGCCCGGCGAGCACGAAGGGCAGGCGGGCAGTGCGCTGCTGCGCCGCGGCGTCCTCGTCGCGGACCCGTTCAGCAGACGCCGGTCGTGGTGGCGCGGCACCGAAGGCCGCGATCAGCACCGCACCCGAGCGGAGGCCGGCGCCGTGGACCGACGTACGCGCACGCAGCTCCTGGCCGTTGACCTTGAGCAGGCGCGGCGGCGCACCCAGGCCCACCTGACGGGCATATTCACCGGAGACGTCCGCGAGGCGCGCAGCAGCCGGGACCAACAGGTCGATGGAGCCCGAGGGCCCGTGCACGGTGAGCGCGACGGTCTCGGTGCTCGTCGTTCCCGACACGACGGACTCCCTTCGGCTGATGCGGGAAGGGTAGTACGACCCGGCGCGGATGCGAGTTCACCCACTAGGATCGCTGCGGACTCTCGGACCAGGAACAGCCTGCGTCAACCAGCGTCAACCCATCGGAGGGGGAAGCGTGACCACGCTCCGCAGCGGACACCGGCTCGAAGCACCGGAGATGCCCACCGGCAAGGTCGCGGTGCAGGCGCCCCCCGAGCTCCAGCCCCACGAGGGCGCAGGCAACGCCATGATGATGGCGATCCCGATGCTGGGCAGTGTCGGCTCGATCCTCGTGGTCGCGAGCATGAGCGGCAGTGGCGGCGGTCGCCGGATGATCGCGGGAGGCATGTTCCTCTTCGCCACCCTCGGCTTCATCGCGGTCCAGATCGACCGGCAGCGCAAGCAGCGCCAGCAGCAGATGACCGGCTCGCGCACCGAGTACCTGCGCTATCTCGCCACCATCCGCGACGTGGCCCGCAGGGCTGCGGCCAAGCAGCGTGCCGCGCTCAACTGGTTCCACCCCGATCCGTCGGCCCTGCCCTCACTCGCCGAGGACCGGCTCCGGCTGTGGGAGAGATCGGCCGTCGACGACAACTACCTCCACGTCAGATATGGGCTCTCCGCGCAACCGCTCTCGCTCGAGCTGGTTCCTCCCGAGACCACTCCGATCGAACAGGTCGACCCCGCGGCCGCCTCGGCACTGCATCGACTCCTCGTCGTGCACCGCGTCCAACCGAACCTGCCCGCATCGATCGACCTGCGTGCCTTCGACCGGATCGAGCTGACCGGCCCCGAGGAGCCGGCTCGTGCGCTGGCCCGGGCGATGATCTGCTCCGCGGCCGCCTTCCACAGCCCCGACAACGTGGTCGTCGCCGTGCTCTGCAACGACGAGAACCTGGCCCGCTGGGACTGGCTGAAGTGGATGCCGCACACGCTGAGCACCCGAGAGGGCGACGCCGTCGGCCCGCGCCGGATGGTGACCACCTCCCTGGATGACCTGGGCGCGATGCTGCCCGAGGACCTGAGCGAGCGGCCCCGCTTCGGCGCCGACGAGGGCCCGGCCGTCCCGCACATCCTGCTGATCATCGACGGGGGCCACCTGCCTCCGGGCAACCACGTCATCCCGCCGGACGGCCTCCACGGAGTGACCCTGATCGACCTGCCGGAGCGCTGGGACGAGCTCGAGGACCCGACCCGCCTGCGTCTCGACTTCGAGAACCTCCCCGCAGAGGGCGGCCGCTGCCCGGTGACCGCGCTGCGGATGCGCGCCGAGCCGCTCAAGGGCCTGGCCGACCAGATGGACCTGGCCACCGCCGAGGCGTTCGCCCGGCGCCTGGCCCCGCTCAACACGGTCTCCCTCGGCTCCGAGGCCGGCAGCGAGAACGTCGGCCCCACCGACTTCATGGACCTGATGGGCCTGGGCGACGTGTTCTCCTTCGAGACCCGCAACGCGTGGCGCTCCCGACCGGCCCGCGACCGGCTGCGGGTCCCCATCGGCACCGCCGACAACGGCTCCGCGATCCACCTCGACATCAAGGAGTCCGCCCAGCAGGGGATGGGGCCGCACGGCCTGGTCATCGGCGCCACCGGCTCGGGAAAGTCCGAGTTCCTGCGCACCCTGGTGCTCGGGCTGGCGATGACCCACTCCCCTGACCAGCTCAACATGGTGCTGGTCGACTTCAAGGGTGGAGCCACCTTCGCCGGGATGTCGTCGATGCCGCACGTCTCGGCCGTAATCACCAACCTGTCCGAGGAGCTCACCCTCGTCGACCGGATGCAGGACGCCCTCTCCGGGGAGATGGTGCGTCGCCAGGAGATGCTCCGCGCGGCCGGCAACTATGCCTCGATCCGCGACTACGAGAAGGCGCGTGCCGCCGGCGAGGACCTCCCGCCGATGCCGTCGCTGTTCATCGTGGTCGACGAGTTCTCCGAGATGCTGACCGCCAAGCCCGAGTTCATCGACCTCTTCGTCGCGATCGGCCGGCTGGGCCGGTCCCTGGGCCTGCACCTGCTGCTGGCCTCGCAGCGCCTCGAGGAGGGCCGACTGCGCGGGCTGGAGTCCCACCTGTCCTACCGGGTCGGCCTGCGCACGTTCTCGGCCGCGGAGTCGCGCAGCGTGCTCGGTGTGCCCGACGCCTATGAGCTGCCCGCCGTGCCCGGCCTGGGCTATCTCAAGCCCGACCAGTCCACGCTGCTGCGGTTCAAGGCCGCCTATGTCTCCGGCCCGCCCTCGGGTCGCTCCCGCGTCCAGCGCGACGAAGGTGGCAACCTGCGCGGCATCCTGCCGTTCACCATCGCCGAGGTGCAGACCCTCCAAGCGATCGAGGAGGAGCAGCCCACCCCCGCACCGCAGACCCAGCAGGGCGAGCAGGACTCGTTGCTCGACATCGCGGTGCAGCGGATGATCGGCCAGGGCAACCCGGCCCACCAGGTGTGGCTGCCGCCGCTCGACGTACCCGACACGCTCGACCTGCTGATGCCCGACCTGGTCGTCGACCCCCGCCTGGGCCTGCACTCGCCGCAGTGGCGTGGTCTGGGCAACCTGACCGTGCCGATCGGAATCGTGGACCGGCCGCGCGAGCAGCGCCGCGACACGATGACCGTCTCGCTGAGCGGTGCCTCGGGGCACGCCGCCGTCGTCGGCGGACCGCGCACCGGCAAGAGCACGCTGCTGCGCACGATGCTGACCAGCCTGGCCCTGACCACGACTCCGCTGGAGTCGCAGTTCTTCGTCCTCGACTTCGGTGGCGGAACGTTCACCCCGCTGACGAAGCTGCCGCACGTCGCGGGGGTGGCAACCCGCTCCGAGCCGGACGTCGTACGCCGCATCGTGGCCGAGGTCAAGGGTGTCGTCGACCGCCGCGAGGCCTACTTCCGTGCGAACGGGATCGACTCGATCGAGACCTATCGGTCGCGTCGCGCCGAGGGCCGGGTCGACGACGGGTATGGGGACGTGTTCCTCGTCGTGGACGGCTGGAGCACCCTGCGCGCGGACTTCGACGACATCGAGATGGAGCTGCAGGTGCTGGCCCAGCGCGGCCTCACCTTCGGCGTACACCTGATCGTCGCTGCCGGGCGCTGGGCCGACTTCCGCGCCGCGCTGCGTGACATCTTCGGCACCCGCCTCGAGCTGCGCCTGGGGGACCCGCTCGACTCCGAGATCGACCGCAAGTTCGCACAGCTGGTGCCCGCCGGACGCCCCGGGCGGGGAATCTTGCCCGGCAAGTACCACTTCCTCGCGGCCACGCCGCGCATCGACGCGAACACCGACCCGCGCAGCCTCGGCGACGGAGTCGACGACCTGATCGCCAAGGTCAGCGCGGCCTGGCAGGGGCCGGCCGGTCCCAAGGTCCGCCTGCTTCCCACCCAGATCACCCTGGAGGACGTCCGCAGCCAGGCGATCGCCTCAGGCATGGACACCAACCGTTTCCTGCTCGGCATCAACGAGCGCGAGCTCGCCCCGGTCGGGGTCAACCTCGACGCCGAGCCGCACCTGCTGGTCTTCGGTGACGGTCAGTCCGGCAAGAGCTCCCTGCTGCGTTCGATCATCTCCGAGCTGGTCCGGACCAAGACGCCCAAGGAGGCGCAGATCATCTGCGTCGACTACCGGCGGTCCCTGCTCGGTGAGATCCCCGAGGAGTACAACCTCGACTACCTCACCAGCGCCACCCAGGCCACGCCCGGGATCAAGCAGCTCTCCGACTACCTCACCAGTCGCCTGCCCGGTCCCGACGTGACACCGGACCAGCTGCGCAACCGGTCGTGGTGGACCGGCGCCGATGCCTACATCCTGGTCGACGACTACGACCTGGTCGCGACCCAGCAGGGCTCACCGATCCACGCCCTGGTGCCGTTGCTGGCCCAGGCCAAGGACACCGGCATGCACCTGATCATGACCCGCCGCGCCGGCGGTGCCGGGCGAGCGCTCTACGACCCGGCGATCCAGACGCTGCGCGACCTGGCCATGCCCGGCATCGTGCTGTCCGGAAACCCGGAGGAGGGCGCGCTGCTCGGGAAGGTGCGACCGATCCCGATGCCTGCGGGCCGCGGCCGCCTGGTCACTCGCGACAACGGTGTGGAGACGATCCAGCTGGCGTGGACCGAACCGCAGGACTGACGAGCGGTCGTGCCCGGCGCGTCATCCCTCGGGCTCGGCGCCCTGTCTCAGTGGCGCGGCTTGATCTTCAGCTTCCATGAGGGCAGGTCCGCGGTTGACGACGTCGTCTCGTAGGTCCGCTCGTAGCCCGTGTGCGCGATCCGCCAGCCGTCCTCGGTGCGGACGTAGCGGTCGGCGTAGAACGCGGCGCCCTCGAGGATGAAGGCGTATTCCTCGACGATCACCTTGTCCTGGAGGTACCAGCGCCCGGTCGCCTCGTCTCCGTCGACGTCGATCTCGGGGTGGTGCACCTGGTGCAGGGTGACCATCTTCTCGGTCATGTTCTTGCGCATGTAGGCGACCAGCGCCTCGCGGTCCGAGAACTCCAACCCGGCATAGGCTCCGGTCGCATCGGGCACGAAGCAGGCCTCGAAGCCTGCCCAGTCCTTGCCGTCCAGGCAGCGCAGGTAGCGGTACTTGAGCTTCTTGATCTCCTCGGTGGCCTCGAGCCGGGCCAGGAAGTCATTGCCTGTGGCGCTCATCGACGGCGCCCCGTTCCGAACATGCCGCGCAGGATCTCGCGGGTCGCGGTGCGCAGCACCTGCTTGACGGCGGTGTTCTCCAGGACCTTCTCCACGTTGCTCTTCTCCTGTTTCTTGGAGGTACGGCGGCCACGGGACTCCTTGGCCAGCCGGTCTGCTTCCTTCTGCAGGGCGGTCTGTTCCTTCGCCTCGGTCTGGGCGGCCTGCTCCGCCTCGGCCTGTGCCGCACCTGCCTCGAGCTTGGCGGTGAGGATCTCGTGCGCCGACTCGCGGTCGACGGCCTCGGCGTACTTCGGGTGCAGCGGCGAGGCCTGCACGCTCGCCTCCATCGCGGCCGCATCCGCCATCGCCATCAACGACTCGGGGGCGCGCAGTCGGGTCCAGGCCACCGGCGTGGGTGCGCCGCGCTCGTCCATCACCGTGATCACTGCCTCGCCAATGCCCAGGGAGGTGATCACCTCGCCGAGGTCGTCGTACGCCGACTTGGGATAGGTGTTGACGGTCGCCTTCAGCGCCTTCGCGTCGTTGGGGGTGTGCGCGCGGAGCTGGTGCTGGACCCGCGAACCGAGCTGGGCCAGGACGTCGTCGGGGACGTCGGTCGGGCTCTGGGTCACGAAGAAGACGCCGACGCCCTTGGAGCGGATCAGCCGGACGGTCTGGGTGATCTGGTCGAGGAAGTCCTTCGAGGCATCCTTGAACAGCAGGTGTGCCTCGTCGAAGAAGAAGACCAGCTTGGGCTTGGCGATGTCGCCGACCTCGGGGAGCTCGTGGAAGAGGTCGGCGAGCAACCACATCAGGAAGGTCGAGAAGACCGCCGGACGATCCTGGAGGTCGGGGAGCTCGACCAGGGAGATCAAGCCCTTGCCCTCGGGCGTGGTGCGGAGCAGGTCTGCGGTCTCGAACTCGGGCTCGCCGAAGAACTCGTCGGCGCCCTGGTCGGCGAAGTTGATCAGCTCGCGCAGGATCACGCCGGCGGTGGCCGAGGAGAGACCACCGAGCTCCTTGAGGTCGGCCTTGCCCTCGTCACTGGTGAGGTGCTGCACGACCGCGCGCAGGTCGGCCAGGTCGAGCAGCGGGAGGCCGGCCTTGTCCGCGTAGTGGAAGACCAGGCCGAGCGAGGACTCCTGGGTGTCGTTGAGGCCGAGCACCTTGGCGAGCAGCACCGGCCCGAAGGCGCTCATCGTGGCCCGCAGCGGGATGCCCGTGCCCTTGCCTCCGAGTGCGAAGAACTCGACCGGGAAGCCGGTTGCCTGCCACTCCTGACCCACGCTGGCTGCGCGGCTACTGATCTTCTCTCCGCCCTCGCCCGGGACGCTGAGGCCGGAGAGGTCGCCCTTGATGTCGGCGGCGAAGACCGGTACGCCGTTGGCGCTGAGCTGTTCGGCGAGCAGCTGGAGGGTCTTGGTCTTGCCCGTGCCGGTGGCGCCGGCCACCAGGCCGTGGCGGTTCACCATGGCGAGCGGGATCCGGATCCGGACGTCGGCCAGGTCCTTGGCGTTGAGCATCAGTCCGCCGAGCTCGAGCGCGGCGCCCTCGAACTCGTAGCCGGGACGGACGGCCTCGCTGATCGGATCTGCCGGGGTGGACTCGACTGCGGGCGTCTCGGTCATGGGCTGCACCCTAGCCAGAGCCGGGCCGCCGTGTCGCGCACTCGTCCGCCCCGCTGCGCCGCCCGCAGCCGGGGCGGGTCCCGGGCCACACGACGTACGCCGCTGGGCGCTGCTTCGCACCGCCGGGAAGCGGCGGGGGTGGGCCGGGGTCGGTCGGAACAGGTTCGGCAACCACGGCCATGGATATAGTCAAGCGCGTGATCTTCAAGCGCGTGGGCGACGGTCGGCCCTATCCCGACCACGGCCTCGACCCCAAGGGGTGGGCCGCAGTGGCGCCCCGGCAGGTGCGCCTGGACGAGCTGATCACGATCAAGGACACCCTGCATCTGAGTTCTCTGCTCGACGAGGACGGCACGTTCTACGGGGACCTGTTCGCTCACGTCGTCTACTGGCGCCGCGAGCTCTATCTCGAGGACGGCCTGCACCGCGCACTGCGGGCCGCATTGCAACAACGCACGATGCTGCACGCACGCGTGCTGGTCCTGGAGGACTGATGGAGACCCGCAAGACGGCAGGCGCCACGATCGGCGTGCTCAGTGTCGTCACCCTGCTGATGCTCGTGCTTGGATTCGTCTGGGCGACCGAGCCGTTCCCCGATGACGCGTTGGGTGGTGGCGAGGCCGCCCTGTGCGAGAGCCGTGCGATCGCCAAGGGCGCCAGGGTCCGTCCGACCGATGTCACCGTCAGCGTCTACAACGCGAGCCGGCGAAGCGGGCTGGCCAGCGGCACCATGGCCGACCTGATGGAGCGTGGCTTCGGCAAGGGCAAGAGCGGCAACATGCCGGAGTCGAAGGTCTCCCGCGTCGAGGTGCGGGCGACGTCGAAGTCGGATCCGGCGGCGCGTCTGGTGGCCAGCCAGTTCGGGCGTGGCACCACCATCACCACCGACTATCCCTCGACCGGTGAGGGCATCGTCGTGGTGGTCGGGGAGAAGTTCCGCAAGCTCTCCGGCCGGGCTGCCAAGCATGCGACCGCCACCACCAGCACGGAGATCTGCAGCCCGCTCCTCGACTAGTCCGGAGGGCTCTCGCGTCTGCGCGGGCCAGCCGGGCTGCGCGTCTGCGCGGACCTGGGCTGCCCGTCCGCGCGGCCGAGCCACTGGGCCAGGCGGCCGCCGCGCGAGACCTCCTGGAGCCGGGCGTCCGTACGTGCGCGCAGCTTGCGCGGCGTGACCACGAGGAGCTCGTCGCCGCGGCGCAGGACCGTACGTCGTTCGGGCACCCGGGACTCCCCGTCGCGGATGATCAGGGCGACCGAGACCCCCTGCGGCAGGCGCAGCTCGCCGACCTCGCAGCCGTGCATCCGGGAGGCGGGGCTGATCTTGACCTGGAGCAGGTCGGCGGCGATCCGGTCCAGTGGCGCGGCTTCGACCTCCAGCTCACGCGGCTCGACCTGCTTGGCGACGCCGAGGACCTTGGCCACGAACGGCAGGGTCGGCCCGGTGAAGAGGGTGTAGACGACGACCATGACGAAGACGATGTCGAAGATCTGCTCCGCGTCCTCGACACCTGCCGCCAGCGGGATGGTGGTGAGCACGATCGGCACCGCCCCGCGCAGTCCTGCCCAGGAGATGAAGGTCAGGTCGCGCCAGCCCATCGGGCGCACCACCGCGCTGATCATCACCGAGACCGGTCGGGCGACGAAGGTGAGGACCAGTCCGGCGACGAGTGCGAACCACACCGTCTCGGCCGTGATCCGGTCCGGCGAGAGCAACAGGCCGAGCATCACGAAAAGCCCGATCTGGGCCATCCAGCCGATGCCCTCGGTGAAGGACTTCGTCGCCGCGCGGTGCGGAAGCTCGGCATTGCCCAGGACCAGCGCGGCCACATAGATCGCCGCGAAACCCGAGGCGTGGACGGCCGCTCCGGCGCCGTACGACGCGAGCGCGAGGGCGAGGATCGCCAGCGGGTAGAGGCCGGAGGAGGGAAGCGCTGCGCGACGCATCACCCAGGCTCCGCCGAAGCCGACGGCCAGGCCGATCGCGACGCCGACGACGAGCTCGAAGGCGATCACGCCGAGGATCGCGATGGGCGAGTCCTCGGCCAGGGCTCCGCTGGAGACCAGGACGACCAGGACGACCGTCGGGGCATCGTTGAGACCGGACTCCGCCTCGAGGGTGCCGGTGATCCGGCGTGGCAGGGGCACGATCCGCAGCACCGAGAAGACCGCGGCCGCGTCGGTCGGCGAGCAGACCGCGCCGAGCAGGATCGCCAGCTCCCAGGGCAGTCCGAGGAGGAAGTGCGCAGCGCACGCCATCACCACGACGCTGACCGTGACGCCGATGGTGGCCAGTGAGGCTCCGAGGCCGATCACCGGCCTGATCTCGGACCACTTCGTGCTGATCCCGCCCTCGGCCAGGATCAGCGCCAGGGCACCGAACCCGATCGCGTGCGCGGTCGCGGCGTCCTCGAAGACGATGCCGACGCCGGCCTCGCCGAGAGCGACGCCCATCAGGAGATAGATCATCAGCGACGGCAACCCCGCGCGGGTGGAGACCCGGACCGCGAGGATCGCCAGAAGAGTGACGCACGAACCCAGCAGCAGGAAGTTGTCGAGCTGGTGGACGTCGAACCCCACGTGCACCTCACTGGCTGGTCTTGGGCGGCGTGCGTCATCCTATCGGCCGAGAAATATGGAACTTGTTCTAGTTTTGCCCTACCCTTCCGGCATGGACGGAACCAGCCTGCCCGACGTCATCAGCGCCGCCTCGCAGCCAGAGTGGACCCAGGACGTCGAGCAGTTCGACGTCGTCGTCGTCGGCTTCGGCATCTCGGGTGGCTGCGCCGCCCTGGAAGCAGCCCGGACCGGCGGCCGCGTCGTACTCCTCGAGCGCGCCGCGGTCCCCGGCGGCACCTCGGCGATGAGCGGCGGGGCGTTCTATCTCGGCGGCGGTACGCCGGTGCAGACCGCGACCGGGCACGAGGACTCGGTCGAGGCGATGGTCGACTACCTCACCGCGGTCTCCCAGGATCCCGACGTCGACAAGATCCGCGCCTACTGCGAGGACAGCGTCGAGCACTTCACCTGGCTGGAGGCCCTCGGCTTCGAGTTCGAGCGGTCCTACCTGGACAAGAAGGCGGTGATCCAGCCCGGAACCGAGGGGCTGATGTACACCGGCAACGAGAAGGTGCACCCGTTCAAGACCATGGCCACCCCGGCGCCACGCGGTCACAAGGTGCCGGTGGCGGGAGACACCGAGGGCACCAAGCTGGTCATGGACCTGCTCCGCGATCGCCTGGCCGACGCCGGGGTCGAGGTCCGCTACGAGACCGGCGCCAACGCCCTGGTCACCGACGAGTCCGGCGACGTCGTCGGCATCCAGTGGCGCAAGTTCAAGGAGTCCGGCCTGATCCGTGCCCACTCGGTGGTGCTGGCCGCCGGCGGCTTCGTGATGAACAAGGACATGGTCGCCAAGTTCACCCCGAACCTGGCCGAGAAGCCGTTCGTGCTCGGCTCGACCTATGACGACGGGCTCGGGATCCGGCTCGGCGAGTCGGTCGGCGGTGCCACCGCGTTCATGGAGGAAGCGTTCATCACCGCGCCGTTCTACCCGCCTTCGCAGCTGGTCAAGGGCCTGGTCGTGAACAAGCAGGGCAAGCGGTTCGTGGCCGAGGACTCCTACCACGCCCGGACCTCCGGATTCGTGATGGAGCAGCCCGACCACGCGGCCTACCTGATCGTGGACAGCGAGCACATCGAGCACCCGGTCTTCCCCCTGGCGCCGTTCATCGACGGCTGGGAGACGGTCGAGGAGATGGAGGCGGGCCTCGGTCTGCCCTCGGGCTCCCTGGCGGCCACCTTGGCGGCGTACAACGAGAACGCGGCCCGGGGCGAGGACCCCGACTTCCACAAGCAGCCGGAGTGGCTCGCCCCGCAGGACAAGGGTCCCTGGGGTGCCTACGACCTGACCCTGGGCAAGGCGCTCTATGCCGGCTTCACGATGGGCGGCCTGGTCACCGACGTCGACGGACGCGTCCGCCGACCCGACGGCAGCGCGATCAACGGCCTCTACGCAGCCGGAGCGTGCGCCTCGAACATCGCCCAGGACGCCAAGGGCTACTCGACCGGGACCCAGCTCGGGGAGGGTTCCTACTTCGGTCGGCGTGCCGGGCGGCACGCCTCGACGCGTGCGGCAAAGTCACCGGGTACCCGGTGAGTCTGCCGCTTCCCGGGCAAGATCTTGCCCGGGAAGCACCGGAGTCACCCGGTACCCGGTGACTCCTTCTGGTGACTCCGCCCGGAGCACCAGCCACACTGGCCCCATGACCACCGCCAACCGCCTCGCCGTCGCGTCCCGGGCCAACGTTCCCCCGTTCCACGTCATGGACCTGCTCGCGGCAGCCGGGGAACGTCAGCGCACACACGGGGACCTGGTGAACTTCGTCGCCGGACAGCCGAGCACCGGTGCGCCCGGGCCGGTGAACCGGGAGGCGATCAGGCTGCTCGAGTCCGGTGACCCGTTGGGATACACGGTGGCGACCGGGCTGCCGGAGCTGCGCGAGCAGATCGCACGCCACCACGAACGCATGCACGGCATCGCCGTCGACGCCGACGACGTCGTGGTCACCACCGGCTCCAGCGGCGGGTTCCTGCTCGCCTTTCTGGCCGCGTTCGAGGCGGGCGACCGCGTGGCGATGGCCCGGCCCGGCTATCCCTGCTACCGCAACGTGCTGAGCGCCCTGGGTTGCGAGGTCGTCGAGATCGACTGCGGTCCCGAGACCAGGTTTCAGCCCACCGTCGAGCAGCTCGAGGCACTCCAGGCCGACGGTGCCGGCATCAAGGGGCTCGTGGTGGCCTCCCCCGCCAACCCGACCGGCACGATGCTCCTCCCCGAGGAGCTGGCGGCGCTGGCCGCGTGGTGCGAGTCGAACGGGGTACAGCTGATCAGCGACGAGATCTACCACGGGATCAGTTATCTCCCCGGTGGCAGCCACAGCGCCTGGGAGACCTCGCGCGAGGCGGTCGTGTTCTCGTCGTTCTCGAAGTACTTCTCGATGACCGGCTGGCGAATCGGCTGGATGCTGGTCCCCCAGCGCCTGCGCCGCGCGGTCGACGTACTGACCGGCAACTTCACCATCTGCCCACCCGTCATCGCGCAACGCGCCGCGATCGCCGCCTTCGGTGAGGACTCGTATGCCGAGCTCGACGGCCACGTGGCGCGTTATGCGGCCAACCGGACCCTCCTGCTCGACGGGCTGCGCAGCATGGGCGTGGACAAGCTGGCACCGGCCGACGGCGCCTTCTACGTCTATGCCGACATCGAGCACCTCACCGACGACTCGATGCGCTTCGCCCTCGACCTGCTCGCGCAGACCGGCGTGGCGCTCGCCCCGGGCGTCGACTTCGACACCCACCGCGGGAACCACACGGTGCGATTCAGCTTCGCCGGGGCCGAGGCCGAGATCCTCACCGGCCTGGAAAGAATCCGGAAGATGATTCATGTTTGAACGTTCGCAGGCGGGGGAAGAGGACGGTGCTTGCCCGGTTTGAGCCCGAACACGCGGGGTAGGCGCACGCAGACGAAGAGGTGATTCATGTACGGCGAGTCCGCCACAATGCGCAAGCGCGCTGACCAGTTGCGCGATCAGGCCACCGACATCCGGTCCATGGCGGACCGCCTGGTCGGACAGATCGAGGCGATCAACTGGGAGGGCCGTGCAGCCGCCGACATGCGCGCACGCATCCACGACCGCGCCGCCCACCTGCGCGACTGTGCCGACCTGCACGAGACCGCATCCGAGTCGCTGACCAAGCACGTGGTCGAGGTCGAGCGACTCAAGGACTCCATCGAGGGAGTCCAGCGCAGAGCCACTTCACTGGTCGCCGATGCCCGCACCCGCATCGCCCAGCTCCAGGCCGAGGACACCCCCGCCGGGGTCACCATCGACCCGACCGACTCCGACCGCATCCTCTCCCAGTTCGTGCCGCCCGCGAAGGGCCACAAGGACTGGCTGACCGTTGAACTTCCGGGACTGTGATCATGCCGACTATTGACCTCTCCGCCCCCGCACCGGCACCCGAAGGCACCCTCGAAGGGCTCCCCCGTCGCGTGGCGCTGACCCTTCCCGAGCTGCAGCTCCTCGCCGAGAAGGCCGGCGGCGCCCCGCTGCCGTTCGAGCTCACCGAGGACAAGGGCGAGCAGAACAGCCTCGAGAGCCGCCTGGGCCAGACCCGCAGCTCGACCGAGGACGCGGCGTACGTCGAGGGGCTGGGCACCCTGCGTGACCCCGCCGAGACCCTCGCCCGCCGTGGCCTCCTCGACGGCGACACCACCGACTCCGGCGTCTCCGGCGCGCTGGGCCTGCTGGCCACCCCGGCTGCTGCGGTCGACATCGACCTGAACGTCGCCGGCGCCCGTGCCCGCGCCTGGCACCGCCAGCGCGACGGCGCCGTGGCCACCCTGGCCACTGCCGACGGCCTGGTCTTCGAGCTGGCCTGGTTCCAGGCCCCGCACTGGACCGATGAGCTGGCCCGGGTGCCGGTGCTGCCCGAGGACGTGGCCCTGGGCGACTCCAAGGTCCCCGCCGTCGTCGACCTGCCCTACGAGCTCCTCGACGCCGGCGGTGAAGCAGTCCGCAGCGGGCGCAACGACCTGCTCGGCACGATCGTCGCCCACCATGCCGGCTCCGTCCGGGACGAGAACGGCGAAGCGGCCCTCGACAGCACCGTGCACAACCTGATCACTGCCCTCGTCGGTGAGACCAGGGGCCGTCTGCGCGCCATGGTCGCCGACATCGAATCCGGTGGCACCGTCGTCGGTGTCGTCTCCTGGGTGCTCCTGGCCGATGGGTGGCACAGCCTGCACACCCGCCAGGAGGACGGCGTGACCCGGGTCGCGATCCACCGCGTCAGCGCCACCGACCTGGCCGCCGACCTCGGTCCGGTCCTCGCGGAGGTGTCGGCATGAGCACGGACAACCACGACGAGCAGAACGAGCAGGGCACCGGGCTGGGTGCACGGAAGGGCGACGCCATCACCGAGCAGCAGCAGAAGGCCCTGGACCACCAGGCGAAGTACGACCAGATGATGCGCCTGGCCGACCTCTTCGACGCCTCCGGCGACGAGATGCGGACCCGGGCCGCGCTGGGCAACCAGGTGCTCAACGACGAAGCCGTCTCCGCCTCCGCCGAGCTGTCACCCAAGACGTTCAGCCAGGCAGAGCAGGACATCGTCGCCGCCACCACCGGCAAGTCGGGCCTGATGGTTCGCTCGGTCGAGCTGGACGCGGACGCCCTCATCGTCCGGGCCACCGTGCTCACCTATCAGTGGATCGACGACCTGCAGGACGTGGCGTACAAGACGCTCGGCTCGATCGCCGCCCGCGCGGTCGGCTACCTGGCGCCCGAGGTGGCGCTGGGCGGGGCGATCTTCTCGGCTGGCCTGATCGAGACCGACGCGCTCGATCGCGACGGCCTGGCCTCCTATCTCAACGAGCTCGCCGACGCGAACCCCGAGCTGATGGACCACTTCGTCAGCGGTGGCGGCGGCCTGATCGAGGGCCTGCAGATGCGGGCGATGCTGACCGCCGCCGTGCTCGGCTCCGAGCAGGGCCCGGCCGTCACCCAGGGCGGCCTGCGCGCGGTGGGTGCGCCCGAGTTCGGCGACGACTTCTCCAGCGCCCTGCGTGACATGGCCGGCGGCGTGATCGATGCGAGCGAGTCCGCGACGGAGTCCGCCACGAACGACGGTGCCGCTGCGCCCCGCTCGATCGAGGACCTGATGACCTCGCTGAGCCAGGTCGACGGTGACCTGCTGGTCCAGAAGCTGCCGGGCGGGCGCTACATCGCCTACCTGCCCAGCCACGGTCGTCGCGGCCGTGCCACCTTGCAGCTGGTCGGCAGCGACGTCTCGGGCCGGGTCTCCTCGGTGCTGGAGGCGATCGAGGCCGCGGTCGGCGACGACTCCGGTGCCCGAGTGATGGTCGTCGGACACGCCCAGGGCGGTGTGGCCGCAGCAGAGATCGCCGCGGCTGCCGCCTCGGACAAGTTCGTCATCGACCAGGTGATCACTGCCGGTGCTCCGGCCGCCCAGGTCACCCGCGTCCCAGAGGGCACCACGGTGCTCGCCCTCGAGGACCGCGCCGACCCGGTCGCACTGCTCGGCTCACTGATCAACGCGGGCGTGGCCAACCGGCTCACCGTGGTCTTCGACGGCGGGCAGCTGACCGGCACCGCGGCGTACGTCGAGGGCGGCCGCGCCGCGGACACCGCGACGCACCCGGAGCTCCGGGCCGCGATCGCGCGCATCCACGAACTGGGCTACCTCGCCGGCTGAGCCGCCGCGCGCACACGTCCAACGCGCCGTTCCTGTCGCTCTGCACCCCGCCAGCAGGGCGGGAAGCGACCGGAACGGCGCGTTACATTTCGGCGTCGGACGTCAGGGGGAGCGAGTCAGCCCGCCAGGTCGTGGACGAACTCCCCGAGCTGGGTCAGGTTGCGGCACTCCACCATCGGCGCGATCTCGGCGTACGTCGGTGCCGCACTGTCGCCACTGCCCCAGTTGCGGGCGTGCTCGGGGTTGAGCCACCAGGTGTTGCGGCACTGGTCCACCATCGTGCGGAACGACTCCAGCTGCAGGTCGCTGTAGTTCGAGCGCGCATCACCCAGCACCAGCAGGGAGGTCTTCGGGCCGAGCGCATCACTGTGGTTCTCGAGGAACTTGTCGAACGCCCGGCCATAGTTGGTCCGCCCCCACAGCGCGGCGTGCGAGGTCGAGGCGGCCAGGTCGGCCATCACCTCGACCACGTCGGCGCCGGGCTTGAAGTAGTGGGTGACCTCGTGGACGTGGTCGATGAACGTGAAAGCGCGGACCTTGGTGAACTGGTCGCGCAGCGCGAAGACCAGCAGCAGCGTGAACTGGGCGAAGTTGGCCACCGACCCGCTGACGTCGCAGAGCACGACCAGCTCGGTGCGGTGCGGCCGCTTGGGCTTGTGGTGGGTGGTGATCGGGACGCCTCCGGTGGAGATGGAGGCCCGGACCGTACGCCGGAAGTCCAGCGGTCCGCGTCGTTTGGCGTGGTGCTCCTGGGTCAGCCGGGTCGCCAGGCGTCGGGCCAGCGGCTGGATCTCGCGGCGCATCGCGTCCAGGTCCTCGCGGCGCGCGGAGAGGAAGTTGAGGTTGTCGATGGTCGGGCGGACGGTGGTCCGTGAGACCTGGGTGGCGCCCTTCTGCTCGGCGATCCGGCGCAGGGCCTCGCCCTCGACGACCTTGGTGAACCGGTCGACCGCGGCGATCGCCCTCCGGCGCGCGGAGGCCTGGTCCATCCCCTGTCCGAGCAGCGCGGCGACGATCCGCTCGACCAGCTCCTCGGCAGAGACCCGCTTGAGCGCCTGGTAGGCGCTGAACGACGACAGCCCCGGTGCCCGTCCGGGCATGGAGCCGAAGGTGCCCACCGCTTCGATCGCCAGCTCGTTGAGCTGGGCGTCGTCGCCGGACTCCATCGCCTCGGCGAGACGGTCGCGGAACTCCTGGAGGGCGGGCCCGGTGTCCTTCGGCAGCGCCCCGGTGCCGTCACTGCCCCCGTCGCCGTCGTCACCCGACGCGGCGTGCCCGGCACCGACCAGGGCCGGGAAGAAGAGGTCGAAGATCGAGTCGAACTGCGGGCGGTGGGCAGAGCGCTTGACCAGCGTGGCGGCGTACGCCGTGCGCACCTGCTCGCGGTCGTGCCAGCCGAGGCTGGTCACGGCCTTTGCCGCGTCGATGTCCTCGGACAGCGAGACCGGGAGGCCCGCCGAGCGCAGGGCCTCGACGAACTCGATGTGTCGAGGAAGGAGTCCGCTCATGAGCGCAGTCGCAGTTCCTTGACGGCCCGGTCGTGGTCGGAGACGTGCTTGAGCACGGCGCCGAGCGTGGTGCTGATCGCGGCGTTGTCGAGGTCGTTGATCTGGAGGGCGATCAGGGTGCGGGCCCAGTCGATCGACTCGGAGATCGACGGGGCCTTCTTGAGCTCGAGCTCGCGCAGGCGGGTGATCACCTCGACCACCTGGCCGGCCAGCTTCTCGGGCAGCTCGGGGACCCGGGAGAGCAGGATCTCCTGCTCGCGCTCGGCGTCCGGGTAGTCGAGGTGCAGGTAGAGGCAGCGACGCTTCACCGCCTCGGACAGCTCGCGGGTGGCGTTGGAGGTGAGCACCACGAACGGCCTGCGGGTCGCGGTGACGGTGCCGAGCTCGGGGATCGTGACCTGGAAGTCGGAGAGCACCTCGAGGAGCAGGCCCTCGACCTCGACGTCGGTCTTGTCGACCTCGTCGATCAGCAGCACGGTCGGCTCGTCGCGGCGGATCGCGGTCAGCAGCGGCCGGCTGAGCAGGAACTCGTCGGTGAAGATGTCGTCGTGCGTCTCCTCCCACGACTGTTCCGGGCCGGTGGCCTGGATGCGCAGCAGCTGCTTCTTGTAGTTCCACTCATAGAGCGCACGCGCCTCATCGAGGCCCTCGTAGCACTGCAGACGGATCAGCTCGGAGGTCGTCGCCGCGGTGACGGCCTTGGCCAGCTCGGTCTTGCCGACGCCGGCCGGCCCCTCGATCAGGAGCGGCTTGCCCAGGGCACCGGCCAGATAGGCGGTGGTCGCGGTGGCGGTGTCCGCGAGATAGCCGGTGGCCCCCAGCCGGGCGAGAGCGTCGTCGGGCGAGCTGAACCAGTTCGAGTCAGGAGTCACCGCTCGAGCATAGGTCGCGGCATCCGGGCACTCTCCAGCACTGCTCGCGCCGTGACCCTCGTCACAGACAATCGTTGGGTCATGCATGCGACGTCGCGAGCAGTCCCGCCGCCTCCGCCGGTACGCCGTACTCCCGGCGCTGGCCCTCCTCCTCAGCGTGGGTCTGACCTCGCCGCCGGCGCAGTCCGACCCGGGCTCGCCCCAGCCCCCGGCGGCACCCGAATCACCGGCACCCAAATCACCGGCACCGGCCAACGATCCCGGCAAGGCGTCGGCCTACGCCGAGACCCGGCCGGAGCAGTTCGACATCGTGATCGAGCGCGACGTGCCGATCACGATGCGCGACGGCCGGGTGCTGCGCGCCGACATCCACCGCCCGGCGGTGCGGGGCACCCAGACCCCCGCCGACGGCGAGTTCCCCGTGATCCTCGTGCAGACGCCGTACGGCAAGAGCGTCGGCAACTCCGGGCTCGGAGAGATGAGTCCCTACCTGGTCAGGCGTGGCTACGTCGGCGTGATCGTCGACGTCGCCGGCACCGGTGGCAGCGAGGGCCAGTCGCAGCTCTTCGGCACCTCCGAGGCACTCGACGGCGCCGAGATGGTGGAGTGGTCGGCGGCCCTCGACGGCAGCAACGGCACGGTCGGCCTCCTCGGTGGCTCCTACCTCGGCATCGACCAGGTCTTCACCGCCGCCGCCGTGGGGCCGGACTCGCCACTCAAGGCGATCTTCCCGATCGCGACGGCCTCCGACCCCTATCGCGACCTCTTCGTCGCCGGCGGGATCGTCAACCTGGTCTCGAGCGTGGGCCTGATCGGGGGCTACTTCGGGTTGCGCACCTTCACCCCGTTCGCGGAGCGGATGAGCGATCCGGCCGATGCGCTGCGACTCTCCCTCGAGCACGGCCTGGCCGGGATCCCGTTCGAGCTGACCACCGGCATCCATGCGCTGACCGACACCGGCCGGGTCCATGACTCCGCCTACTGGCAGGAGCGTGCACCGCAGAACGTGCTCGACAAGGTCGTCGCCAACGACGTCGCCGCCTATCTCGTCGGCGGACAGTACGACGTCTTCCAGCGCGGCGAGCCGTTGCTCTACAGCGGGCTGCAGAACGCCTGGTCCGGTCGTTCGGTGTGGGCGCCGATGGAGCCGGGGCAACAGGTGACCAGCCGCTACCAGCTGCTCACCGGCCCCTGGGACCACGGCAACCAGGGCAGCACCGTCGACCTGGATGCGATCGAGCTGGCCTGGTTCGACCACTGGCTCAAGGGCGTCGACACCGGGATCACCGACACCACGACTCCCTTCCACGTCCAGGAGCCGGGCGGTGCGTCCTACAGCATCCGCAACTATCCCGCCGAGACCGCGCCGCACCAGCGGATCGACCTCCACCCGGGCACACAGCTTGCGCCGGGGGCACCGACCGCGACGACCGGACAGCAGAAGGTGCACTACCGGCCGATCGCGCTGTCGTGCCAGCGGGCCCTGGTGCAGTGGAGTGCCGGGCTGACGCGCGACCTCTACGAGGGCTGCAAGGGCACTGGTCTCACCAAGCCGCAGGCCGGCGACGTCGCCTATGACTCCGGCGTGCTCACCGAGGACGTCCGGCTCGCTGGGCCGGTTGGCCTGACCATCCAGGCCAGGTCCAACGTCGCCCAGACCGTCTTCGTCACGACCCTCCAGTCGATCGCCCCCGATGGCACGATCACCGACATCTCCTCCGGCGCACTGCTCGGGTCCGCCCGTGCCATCGACCCGACTCGCAGCTGGACGGTCAACGGGGACGGCCTGGCGCTGCCCTATCACCCGCACACCAAGGCGGCTGAGAAGCCTGTCCAGGTCAACCAGATGACCCGCTATGACATCGAGATCCGGCCGGTCTTCGAGACCGTCCCGGCAGGGCACCGGCTGCGGCTGCTGATCCAGACCGGCGACACCCCGCACCTGCTCACCTCGCCCCTGCGGTTGCTGGGATCGCTGCTGGGGACCTACACGGTGCAGAACAACGCGGTGCACAGGTCGTGGCTGGAGCTGCCGATCGCGTCCGGCTCACTGCCGGCCGCAGCCGGCGCTCCCGAGAGCTCCGACCCGCTGGTTGCGGCCCTCGGGGCGTTGTTGGGGTCGCTGAGCTGAGGCGATCAACCGACGGGGCGGTACGGCGTACCGCCCCGTCGTGATCTCACCTGTAGAGCTTGATCCGTGCGTTGATCGGGCGGTGGTCGGACTGCAGCCCGCCATAGACCCGGTGGCTGACGAACATCGCGTCCTTCGCGGTGCCGTTGACATCGCGTGCACCGAGATAGACGTAGTCGATGAAGTTGGTGCCCTTGGTGCCGAGCGTCGGGTTCTTGAGCCGGGCATAGCTGGGCACCAGAACGCCGGCGAACTTCCGGTAGGGGAAGGACTGCGGACCGCGCGCCCTGTCACACGCATAGCGCACGTTGAGGTCGCCGGTGAGCACGGTGTGCGTGGACCTCTGCCGGGCCGCGATGTCACGGATCTCCTGGAAGTGGACCTTGGCCAGCCGCGCGTTGATGTTGCTCCGCGCCTCTCCGCAGTGCCCTGGGTCGTGACGCTGGATGTCGGAGTTGGCGTGGGCGTTGAGCACCGTGATCGTCTTGCCGCTCCGTCGGTGCTTGAGGACGACGCGCGTGGTGAAGCGGGCGGGGAACTTCCCGGCGACGCCGCCGTGAGCGACGTACGCCTTGTTGGAGCCCTTCACCAGCGCATAGACGTTGTTGTTCCACGAGATAGGCACCTCGCGAGCGGTGCGCGAGCCCCTGGCGTTGAAGAACTTCGCGGTCCTCCAACCTCCGGGGAGCTGCCGGTCATAGACGGACAGGAAGCGCTCGGCCTCCTGCCAGCCGATGATGTCGACGTCCGCTGCACTGATCAGCTTGTGCGCGTCCGACCTGGCTTGCGCGGCGGTCAGGTTGTGGAAGGCGTTGAAGCTGGTCACGCCGATCGTGTCGTACGCCGTGCCGGTCGGAGGTGCGGCGGTGGCGGGGGCCGTGGTCGTCGCGGGCACGAGGGCGGCGCCGAGCAGCAGGGCGAGGGCCGGGGCTGTCTTCTTCAGCATGGGTGTCCATTCCTTTCGGTCCGAGAAACATGAACGACCTGTTCCCTCCCCCGGGCGCCGCTGCTGAACCCTCACCGGCGATGAACACTCAGGTGAGGACCACCAGGCGCTGGGTGGCCCGCGTCATCGCGACATAGCGGTCGACCGCGCCCTCGATGCCCTCGCCGAACCGGTCCGGCCCGACCAGCACGACGAGGTCGAACTCGAGACCCTTGACCAGAGTGGGGCTCAGCGACCGGATCCGCCCGGTCTCCTCGAACGTCGGGTCCCCGATGACGCAGGCGATCCCCTCCCCCTGGGCGTTCCCGGCGAGCCACTCCTCCAGGATCCGGTCGCGCTCTGCTGTGCTGGCGTGGAGGACGGGGATGCCGCTGCTGCGGATCGAGGTCGGCACGTTGGCGTCGGGCAGCTTGGCCCGGATCACCGGCTCGGCCTCGGCCATCACCTCCTCCGGGGTGCGGTAGTTGATGCTCAGCCCGGCCATCGTCACCTGGTCGATCCCGACCCGCTCGAGCCGCTCGGCCCAGGTCTCGGTGAACCCGTGGCGGGCCTGGGCGCGGTCGCCGACGATGGTGAAGCTGCGGGAGGGGCACCTCAGGATCAACATCTGCCACTCGGCGTCGGTGAGCTCCTGGGCCTCGTCGACGACGACGTGTGCGAACGGGCCGGCCAGCCGGTCGGTGCTGCTCGGGTCGATGGCGGCCTCGTCGATGATCACGCTCTGCGCGTCGGCGACCTTGAGCATCGACATCAGCTTGAGATCCGAGTCGTCGTTGGCGATCAGGTGGTCGACGACCTTGGCCATCTCCGCACGCTCAGCAGCCACCGCACGCTTGTGCCGGCGGTTGCGGCGCTCGGTCTCCGGGTCGCCGAGCCGTTGGACGGCGGCGTCGAGGAGGGGCAGGTCGGAGGTCGTCCAGGCGCGCGCGTCCCGGCGCTGGAGCAGCCGGACCTCGTCCTCGGTGAGCCAGGGTGCGCACATCCGCAGATAGGCCTTCACCTCCCACAGGTCGCCGACGAGATCGCGTGCATCGAGCAACGGCCACGCCTTGGTGAAGGCCTCCCGCAGGCCGGCGTGGCGGGCCAGGGAGCGGCGTACCAGCTCGTCCGTGACGTCCTCGTCGGCCTCGTGCTTGTCTACGAGGATGTCGAGCAGTGCCTCCCAGACCACCTCGCGCGCCTCGTTGTGCGGGGTGCCCGGGTCCGGTGCGCCGAACGCCTCGGCCCAGTCGGCCGTGCTGACCCAGACATCGGCCCACTGGGTCTCGACCTCCATGCCCTCGGTGGGAGGCTCCTCATAGAGGCGTACGCCGGGCTCGATCGCGGCGACCATGCGCGCGTCCGCCTTGATCCGTGCCACCTCGGCATCGGTCTCGTCGGGCGCCTTGGCGCCCTCCGGGACGAGGTCGCGCAGCGTGCAGACCTGCACTCCCTCCTCGCCGAGGCTGGGCAGGACGTCGGCGACATAGTTGAGGTAGGGCTGGTGCGGCCCCACGAAGAGGATGCCGCCGCGGCGCTGCTCGAGGCGGGGGTCGGCATACATGAGGTAGGCCGCACGGTGCAGCGCCACGACCGTCTTGCCGGTCCCCGGACCACCGTCGACCACCAACGCACCGCGGGACCCGGCCCGGATGATCGCGTCCTGGTCGGACTGGATCGTGCCCAGCACGTCGCGCATCTGCTCGGAGCGGTTGCCGCCGAGGGTGGCGATTAAGGCGGACTGGTCGTCGAGCGCCGCGTGGCCCTCGAGGCCGTCGGCGGTGAAGACCTCGTCCCAGTAGTCGGTGACCTGGCCGCGGGTCCAGCGATAGCGGCGCCTGCTGGCCAGGCCCATCGGCTGGGCGTGGGTGGCGGCGAAGAACGGCTCGGCCGCGGGTGATCGCCAGTCGACCAGCAGGCGCTTGCCGGTGCGGTCGGTCAGCCCGAGACGTCCGACGTAGGTGGGCTCCGCTTGATCGTCGCTGACGATCCGGCCCAGGCAGAGGTCGAGGGTGAACCTCCTCAACACCTTGAGTCGCGCGTTGATGCGATGGATCTCCTGGTCGCGGTCCATCGCGGCCTGCCCGTGGCCTCCGGGCCTGCGGCGCTCCTGGTCGAGCCGCTCGGTCAGCTCGGCGATCGAGTCGGTGAGGCTCTGCTCGATGGCGGCGAAGTGCTGCTGGTCGGTGGCGACGAGCTGTGGGTCTGCCTTGGCGGTGAGTGCTTCGGGCAGGTTGAACGCATGCATGCAGATGTCCCCAGATGTGTGAGCCGGCGCGCGCACGCTGCGGTGGGAGCGGCGCGAGATGGTGATTGTGGAGCATCACCGGGGCCTTGCCGCAAGCCCCCCTGTGCGCTATACATTGGATTATGGAGAGGCCGTTGGCCTCTCTATTCTTCGTTCCTGGGATCGCGCGAGCCTTTGATTCGATCAGTGTTCGAGGAGCAGGCTTCGCCGCCGGGAAATCACCCGCCGGAGCTTGCGCACGACGCCGGCATCGAAGGGGAGCTCATCGAGCTCATCGATCCAACCGTCCACGGCAAGCGCCGTCTCGCGGACCGCCCGGCGAGCGGCCCGATCCGGCAGCCCGAGCGCCTGGCCGAGTTCGACGTACCTCGCTCCGGTGATGTTGCCGTCGTTCTTGCCTGCGACGCGCAGGGCGAGGGTGTTGTCGCCGTACGGCTGAGAGGTGGGTAGGTCATAGGCCGGGGAGGGAGCCCAGCGACCGGAGCCGTCGGCGAGCACGGAGAAGTTCTTGGCGTGAGCGTCGCCGTTGCCCGTGAGATAGGCGAAAATGGCCTGGCGCAGGAACTCGAGGGCCGCGGGCCGAGGTGCCGCGCAGACGCGGACCAGCGCCCCGAGCACCTCCTCGGTCGAGGAGCGGTATTTCGCCTCGGGGTGGAGGCCACGCACCTGACAGCCGTCCTCGACGGCACGAGCGCGTATGTCGTCGCCGTGTCCGACTCGGTCGAACCGGGTCACGAGGAGGCCGGGTCTACCTTTGTGGTCGTGGACGACTCGGGCATCAGCCGCGTCGATCCGGCTGCGTCTGGCGGCCTGCAGGAAGAATGCCTCGTTCTCGACAAGGTGCGGAAACTCGGGTGGATCCAGCTTCACGAGGTAGGAGCGTCCAGCGGCCGACAAGGGCATGTTGACCATGGCGAGGCTGGCCTTCTCCTGCACTCCGGGAAGACCGACCCGGTCGATGTGGATGTCGAGGTCGGCCAGCATGGCTGCGAAGTCCACGGCCTCGAAGTCGGTGACCTCCATCGCGGGAGCTGCGCGACGTGCCGTGGCGCCTTCGGCGACGACCTGCACATCGCCGATCGGATCGGAGCCAACACCGAGCAGGAGGCTGAGCTCATCATCTGCCGACGTCTTGATCGATCGGCGCAGGGCCGAAAGCCGACGCCCTTCAGGCAGCAAACCTGCAAAGAACGCCGGCACTGCGCCTCCCACGCTGATGACGGGCGGCGCGGTCACCGGGAGCGTGGTCGCGACCGGGGCGCCCGCATTGGCAATCCAGTCCGCGGTGTAGGCGAACTCGACCCCGCGGACTGTCCGAGTGAGGTGAGCTGCCAACAGCCCGCTCTTGTAGACGTCGGCGCGATCGACCTGAGTGAAGTCGAGCCCGGGCCGAGCAGCCGATCCCGCTGGGGACTCAGTCATCGGACCCTGCCGGCCCAAGCGCCAGACTCTGCCGGAGCCGCGAACCGGCCGCGATCTCGGCTGCTGCACCGTCGACGATCTCCAGATGGAGACCCAAGGCGTCCAGGACGTCGAGGAGCTTGTCGAGCTGGATGCTGCGCTTGCCGTTCTCGACGGCATGAATGAAGCGAGGGGAGCATCCGGCCAGATCGGCGAGTTCCTCCTGCCGTAGACCGAGCTCCTCACGCCGGCCGAGGACGGAGGCGGCCAACTCCCCATCGGTGGATGCACGATCGTGCAGAACAGTTCTAGATCGACGCTGCTTTGCCATAACCACTCCCTTGATCTGCACTTGCATGCAGATTAACACCTGCGAAGGGGTTATTTGCGAGGCGCCGCGTCCTGTTATGTACGAACGCGCATGCCGGTGTGACCGAAGGCCGAGATGCTCACACCGGGGAAGCGCGAAATCGCGCGCAGATCGACGTCGGGGCGGGATTTTCACCTGGCGGGGCGGTGACGTATTCGGATCATTGCCGATCTGTTCGCGCGCACCCGCAACACCCGGTGGTGCGCATTCACGTCCTCAACCCGAACGGCTCGGGGCAACTGCCGGAGCACACGGTGTCGAGATCGTCAGCTCTCGAATTGACCCCATGGAACCAATCGCCCGCAGGTGCCGTCCAACTTCCCGGACACGCCAGTCCCAAGAAGTCCTCAACTTTAAGGAGAGCCGTGAATACACACGTCAAGTCCATGGCCTGCGTGGGGGGTAGCGGCAACATCAGTGTTGCTGGCCGTCCTTCTGGGTCCGAACGCCAACGCGGACAACTTCAACTACGGGAATGACTCACTCACCTGCACCAACCAGCCCTGCCCACAGACGAACAAGAACTTCTACCGGTACCACGACGCAAATCTTCCAGCCATGTGGGAGGACGCGGTCAACGACACACATTGGAACACGTACACCGTCGTTCCAGGTTGGAACTCATACAACACCGTCGTGCACAACGACGCTGATGTTCACTACTTGATCGACACCACTCTGGACTATGACACGGCCGGAACTTACGTCTGCTCCACGCAGTCCAGCGGCGGTCAGACGTGCGATCACGGGCACATCAGATTCAACGGGATCGCACCCTACAACTCGTGGGGAGCGGTAAGAAAAGAAGCCCTCGCCTGCCACGAGAGCGCACACTCCGTCGGTCTGAAACATCCCACATCCAACGTTGCCGGAGCAGAAGCTACGTACGGGTGCGTCGCAACTCCGCATCTGTTCTCCGGACCACCCGAACCTGACCTCAAGTCCCACAACAGATCCCACATGCAAGTCAGCAACCCCTACTGAATCGAGGAGTCGTGATGAAGGACGCAAACCGCCTGGCCTGCGCCGCAGTTCTGACGCTGGCATTGAGCGCATGCAGCAACACCGGGATCGATGTAGCAACACCGGCAACCGATCCCACAACTGGCCAGTCGCAGCCTACGAGCACGTCGGCACCAGTCGAGCAGCCGCATGACCCGATCATTGTCGAAGGGGCTTTTGGGATTGGTCTCAGCACCCTGAGCGAGCTCGCCGAATTCGGCACGGTCTTCATCGGCACGGTCACGTCCGAAGAGGACGGCGACGATGGCTCAGTCACCGATCCATATGTCCATGACCGACAATTGCGCAGATTGGTCACGATTCGAGTTGATCGGGTCCTGGCGGGCGACGACGCCTTGCGAGTGGTAACCACGCGGACTTTGGGATGGCATATCGAAACGGATGGCGAGCGCCAAGAAATGGTGCAGGACGGAAAGCCGTGGCTGTCAGTGGGAGACAAGGTCCTGTTCGCGGCCGCGCCAGAACCCGGCACGAGTTATCACTACACCGCTGGGGCCGACGGAGCGTTTGTGTTCCGTGATGGCACTCTCCAGGCGCCTCCAGGGGGCCACATCTCCCCCATCCTGAAGCGCCTGCAGGGTCTGTCAGAGGAAGAAATCGCGAGGGCAATCGAGGAGGCCGCCAAGTAAAGCCAGGTGGCAGGCACCGGACATCGGGGTCAGGACGAACGAAATCCCGCCCAGGACAACGCCTGGGCGGGATTCCGTCACATCACGGGCCCCGATTGTGTCAGGACCCCATGGCGGTGGCGGTGGGATTTGAACCCACGGTGGGTTTGACCCCACACATCATTTCGAGTGATGCACCTTCGGCCGCTCGGACACGCCACCGCCGGAGAGATTACCGGAAGTCGCCCGTGGGGCCGAAATCGCGTCAGGTCATCACGACCTGGGTCTGGGTGGTCAGGGAGATCAGCCGGCCCTCCAGGTCGCGCACCTCGGTCTGTACGACGATCTGCGTCCGCCCCCGCTGGAGGGCACGGGCGGTGGCGGTCGCCGTACCGGCCAGCAACGGCCGCATCAGTTGTGTGCTGGACGTGGTGGTCGAGGTCCGCGCACCGTCGGGCAGGCCGAGGAACGCACACGCCGCGCCGATGCTGTCGGCCAACGTCATCAGCGCTCCCCCGTGCATCGCACCGCCCGCGGTGCACAGGTGCGGTGCCCAGTCGAGGTGGCCGGTGGCGGTGTCGGGCGAGGCCTTGTCGATCACGATGCCGACCCCGGCCGCGAACGGCATCAGGCTGATCAGGTCGTTCATCGCGCCGCCATCCTGAGCTGCAGCACCGCGAAGCCGGAGACGACCGCGGCCTGCATCAGGCACCAGACGACACCGACGGTCGTCAGGTCGAGCAGGAAGATCGCGGCGATCGACGCGGCCACCCACACCAGGTTGGCGATCGCGACCTCACGGACGAGCGGGGTGGGGATCGGCTTGCGGGTCGCGACCCACTCGAGCACCCCTGCCCACACCAGCAGGAAGGCGCCGAGGACGAGCAGGACAGTGGCGGACGGCCCGAGCAGGTCGTCGAGGACGGCGGCGCCAGCCAGGTAGGCGATGCCGTTCAGGCCCGAGATCCCGGCATCGAGCAGCAACACGGTGCGCAGGGTCAGACGGGTCGTGGTCAGGGACGGGTTCTGGGTTCGAGTGGTCATGGCACCACCGTCGGCCCGACCAGGTCACCGTGTCGATGACCTCAAAGGTAATGGCGAGCACGACCCGCGGCGTACAGACTGAGGTCCATGAGCAGCGCCGTCCTCGACTCCGCCCCATCCATTGGCCAGCCGATCGGGCCGCTGATCCGGGAGTGGCGCAACCGCCGGCGCCGGAGCCAGCTCGAGCTCTCCAACGAGTCCGGGATCAGCACCCGGCACCTCAGCTTCGTCGAGACCGGGCGTTCAAGGCCCAGCCGCGACATGGTGCTGCGCATCGCCGACCAGCTGGAGGTGCCGCTGCGGGAGCGGAACACCCTGCTGCTCGCCGCGGGCTATGCGCCGGCCTACGACGAGCGCACCCTGGAGGCCGACGACATGTCTGCGATCCGCGAGGCGCTCGACCTGATCCTCACCGGCTATCAGCCCTTCCCGGCGCTAGTGGTCGACCGCGACTGGAACCTCATCCAGGCCAACGACGCTGTGACGCCGCTGCTCGCCGACGTGGCGCCCGAGCTTCTCGAGGGACCGGTGAACGTGCTGCGGCTCAGCCTCCACCCGGACGGGATGAGCAGCCGGATCATCAACCTCGCCGAGTGGCGCGGTCACCTGCTCGACCGGCTGGCCCGCGAGCACGCCGTCACCGGGTCGGCACGGACCAAGGCGTTGCACGACGAGCTGCTCGGCTATCCGGGCGGCATCACCCACGCGCCGCCGGACGGGCGGATCGCCGTACCCATGCGGCTGCGCACCGAGGCCGGTGAGCTGTCGTTCATCAGCACGGTGACCACGTTCGGCACGGCGGTCGACATCTCGGTCGCGGAGCTCACCGTGGAGGCGTTCCTGCCTGCGGATGCGGCGACCGCGGCGGCGCTGCGCAGCTGACGGTTCGGGCCTCGACTCGGCTCGCGGTTCAGCGGTGCTGGTCGAAGAACTCCTGGAGCAGCGCCGCGGACTCCTCGGCCAACACCCCGGAGACCACCTCGGGGCGGTGGTTGAGCCGACGGTCACGGACCACGTCCCACAGCGAGCCGACCGCGCCTGCCTTCTCGTCGAAGGCACCGAAGACCACTCGGTCCACGCGCGAGAGCACGATCGCCCCGGCACACATCGTGCACGGCTCGAGGGTGACCACGAGAGTGCAGCCACTCAGTCGCCACTCGCCGATCGCCTGCGCTGCCTGGCGGATCGCGATCACCTCGGCGTGCCCGGTCGGGTCGCCGTCGGCCTCGCGAACGTTGTGCCCGCGGCCGATGATCTGGCCGTCGGGCGCCAGCACGACAGCACCGATGGGTACGTCGCCTGTCGCAACCGCCGCCGACGCCTCGGCCAGCGCCGACCGCATCGGGTCGGCGTACGGACTCGTGCTCACGCCGAGGTGAGGCCGACCGCGTCGTCGAACGCCGGCCCGAAGCCGATCCGGGTCGCGATGTCGGAGAGCATCTCGTCGGGGTAGAGATCGAAGTCGTCGATCAGCACGCCCATGTCGATGGCGTGCATGCCGAGGTCGCCGAGGATGTCGAGGTCACCGGCCGGCGCCGAGTCGTCGTCCTCCTCGGGGAAGGGCAGGTTCAGGTGTTCCACCGCGGTGCGGGCGAGGTCCCACTCGTCGGCGGCGGTGATGTCGGAGAGCAGGATCCGCACCTGCGGACCGAGCACCCTCACGATCAGGAAGACGTCCTCGTCGAAGCCGATCAGCGCGATCGCTCCGCTGTCGCTGGGGAACCGACGCAGGCCCGTGGCGAGAGTCTCGACGGACTGCAACGCCGGGTCGGCGATCTCCTGCACGTCCCATTCACCGTCCTCGCGGAAGGCAGCGAACGCGAAGTCCACGTCAAGCAGGTCGACCATGGCAGTCTCCTTGGGCCCCTACAGCTGCGGAACGAGTGTGTTCTGGACCAGAGTGACAGAGGTTGAGCGCCTGAACCAACCCGTTCGGCCAAACGTTGCCGGGACTGGACTAGGTTTTCTCCCATGCGTACCCATGTCGTCGACCACCCGCTCGTTGCCCACAAGCTGACCACGCTGCGGAACAAGGAGACGGACAGTCCCACGTTCCGACGGCTGACCGACGAGCTGGTCACCCTGCTCGCCTATGAGGCGACCCGCGACGTCCGTGTCGAGGACGTCACCATCTCCTCGCCCGTCTCGCCCGCCAACGGCGTGAAGCTGGCCTCCCCCAAGCCCCTGGTCGTGCCGATCCTGCGTGCCGGACTCGGAATGCTCGACGGCATGGTGCGGCTGCTCCCGACCGCCGAGGTCGGCTTCCTCGGGATGATCCGCAACGAGGAGACCCTCGAGGCCTCGACGTATGCCGAGCGCCTGCCCGAGGACCTGTCCGGGCGCCAGTGCTATGTCCTCGACCCGATGCTGGCCACCGGCGGAACGCTGGCCGCAGCGATTCGGTTCCTGGTCGACCGCGGCGCCAACGACATCACCGCGATCTGCCTGCTGGTGGCGCCCGAGGGGTGTGAGCGCCTCGCCGAGGAGCTCGCCGACCTCGACGTCCCGGTCACGATCGTGACCGCGGCGATGGACGAGAAGCTCAATGAGTTGGGCTACATCGTGCCTGGGCTCGGGGATGCCGGGGACCGGTTGTACGGGGTTGCGCACTGACGGAGTCACCGGGTACCCGGTGACTCCGGTGCTTCCCGGGCAAGATCTTGCCCGGGAAGCGGCAAAGTCACCGGGTACCCGGTGACTTTTCCCGGTCAGCTCAGGATCGACAGCAACTGCGTGGCGCGGGTGAGCACGACGTAGAGCACCGCACGCCCCGTCTGCGACTCGTCCTCGATCTCTTGGGGGCGGACCACCACGATGCCGTCGAACTCCAGGCCCTTGGTGTCGAGGCCGGTGAGGACGACGATCCGGTCCGCGCCGCTGGGGGTCTCGCCGGGGTTGGCGGCCGAGGGGGCGTCGGCGGCGAACTCGGGCCATGAGGCCAGCCAGGCATTGACCTCGGCACGACGGGCGACGGGTACGACGATCCCGACGGTTCCGGCCACCTCGCCGGAGAGGCGGGCGACCTCGGCTCGCACGGAGGCCTCCAGGTCGTCGACCGGGCCCTCCATCTTGGGCGGGATTCCGGTCGAGCGGACTGCGGTCGGCAGGTCGGCGTTCAGGCCGACCCGTGCGGCATAGGCGGCTGCGAACTCGTAGATCTCCGAGGAGTTGCGATAGTTCGTCGACAGGTGGAAGGCGTGCATCTGCTTGCCCTCCAACGCCTCCGCGCGGGCGGCCTCGGACTCTGCCGGCACCGGCCACGAGGACTGGGCGGCGTCGCCGACGATCGTCCAGGACGCGGCGCGGCCACGCCTGCCGACCATTCGCCACTGCATCGGTGTGAGGTCCTGCGCCTCGTCGATGAGGACGTGCGCGAACGGGTCGTCCTCGATCCGGTTGGTCGGCGGGCGCCATCCGGGACCGGTGGCGAACTCACGGTCCGCAGCCGTGGAGAGCTCCTGCAGGTCGCCGCCGAGGTGGTCGGTGAAGTCGTTCTGCGGGCCGTGCTTCTCGGGTACGTCGTCGAGCGCGTAGCGCAGCTCGTCGAGCAGCGGGATGTCCTCGATGCTCAAGGCACCGTCCCAGCTCTTCATCAAGGTCGCCTGCTCGTGCTGGCTCAGGATGCCGTCGGCAACGCGGGCCAGGAAGTCGCCGTCGGCCAACCACTCGAAGACCTGGGTCGCGGCCAACGGCGGCCACCACCGCAGCGCGAACTCGAGGAAGTCGTCGTTGCTGAGCATGTCCTCGTTGAACTCGTCGCGTCCGCGCTCGCGTCCACGCTCGCTGCGGACCTGGCGCCACATCGCGTCGAGCAACGTCGTCGCGATCCGCGGGAGCACCCGGTTGCGGCGACCCTGGCTGAGCAGCTGACGCCGCAGCCGGCCGAGCAGCTGACGGTCCAGTCGGATCACGTCGTCGCGATAGAAGATCCGGAACTCGCTCGGCGCACCGGGAACGGCCTGGCGCGCGGCCCTGCGCAGCACCTCCGCCATCCGCGGCGAACCCTTGATGTCGGCCACGGCCGGGTCGTCATGGCGCATCGCGCGGACCCCGTCGACGACCTCACCCAGCGAGCGCAACGCGACCGCGGTCTCGCCCAGCGAGGGCAGCACCCGCTCGATGTAGCGCATGAAGACGCCGGACGGGCCGACGATCAGCACGCCACCGGACTCATAACGACGGCGGTCCGTGTAGAGCAGGTATGCCGCGCGGTGCAGCGCCACCACTGTCTTGCCGGTGCCCGGACCACCCGAGATGGTCACGACGCCCTTGGAGGGTGCGCGGATCGCCTTGTCCTGCTCGGCCTGGATCGTCGCCACGATCGAGTGCATCGACCGGTCGCGCGCTCGCGAGAGCTGCGCCATCAGTGCGCCCTCGCCGACGATCGGCAGCGACGAGGCAGCCGGGTTGTCCGCGTCGAGCAGCTCGTCCTCGACACCGACGACCTGGGGGCCGGCGCAGCGCAGCACCCGACGGCGTACGACGTGGTGCGGCTCGGCGGCCGTTGCCTGGTAGAAGACCGCGGCCGCGGGCGCGCGCCAGTCGATCAGAAGTGAGTCACGGTTCTCGTCGCGCAGACCGATCCGGCCCACGTAGCGCGGCGCCGCGTCCAGCTCGGGGTCGAGGTCGAGGCGCCCGAACACCAGACCCTCGTGGGCGGCGTCGAGCTGCGCGATCCGCTTGGCGGCCTGGAAGACCATCGCGTCGCGTTCGACCAATCCCCCTTCGTGGCCGAGCCGACCACGATCGTGGCCCTCCCGGGCCAGTTCCTGCGCGGCAGCGGTGGAGGTCTCCAGCTGCACATAGACGCGATCGACGAACGCCTGCTCGGCTTCGACTTCGCGCCGGGCCATGTCTTCGGACAACCCAGGATCCCCTATCCAGAACCGCATCACGTGAGTCGTCCAGCCTACCTGTGCGAGCTGGTCGGCCGAAAACGCGTTTCGAGCGACCGATGAATCCCGCATCCGGCGAGGGTCCGACCCATATCAACCCCATGCCAACACCCCACGCCTCGAGGAGATTCCCATGAGCACCACACACCCATCGCGAACCGCGACGACCGGCAGCGCGCGGCACATTGCCGGCCTCGTCGTCACCGGTCTGGTCACGCTCTTCCTGGCCTTCGACGCCGTCACCCACCTGCTCGACGTACAGGCGGTGCAGGACTGGAATGCGGAGCACGGCGCCCCGGACTGGTTCGGCCCGGTCTGTGGCACGGCGCTCGCGATCAGCCTCGTGGTGCACCTCATCCCGCGCACTGCGGTGCTGGGCGCGACCCTGCTGACCGGTTATCTCGGCGGCGCGATCGCGGTGAACCTGTTCCTCGAGCAGCCGGTGTTCAACTCCGTCTTCGCGTTCGCCGTCGCGGTGCTGGCGTGGGGCGGGCTGTGGTTGCGCGATGACCGGGTGCGGGCGCTCTACACCGCCTGATCCACCTCGGTACGTCGTCCCGGATACAGATTGGCTGTTCTGAACGCCCAGAACAGCCAATCCGTATCCCGGAAGCGCTACCTCCGCTCGCTGTCGCGGTCGACCAGGAGCCAGGCGGCGATCACGCCACCGACCGCGCCGAACAGGTGCCCCTGCCAGGAGATCCCCTCCTGGCCTGGCAGGACGCCCCAGAGCAGGCCGCCGTACATCACCAGGATCACCACGCCGAGCAAGATCTGGCCGACCTTGCGGGAGAAGATCCCGCGCACGATCAGATAGGTCAGCCAACCGAAGATCAGCCCCGACGCCCCGATGTGCACCGAGTTGTCGCCACCGGTCAGCCAGATGCCGACGCCGCCGATGATCCAGACCACGGCGCTCACGCCGGCCCAGGTGCGCAATCCGGAGAGCAGGATCAGGAAGCCGAGCACCAGCGCCGGGAACGTGTTGGCGATCAGGTGTCCCCAGCCGCCGTGCAGCAGCGGCGCGAAGACGATCCCGAGCAGGCCGCCGGTCTCCCGGGGCTCGATGCCCTGCTGGTCGAGCCGGTTGGCCATCAGCATGTCGACGAACTCGATGACATAGAGCAGCGCGACGAAGCTGCCGATCGTGACGGCGGCGCTCACTGCCCGTGGCGTCTGGGTCTCCGGGCGCTGCTCGAGGCTCATGCGCACAACCCTAGCCAGCGCCCCGTCCCCAGCCCGTACGTCGCCGACTCGCCCCCGGCTTGCACGTCGTCGCCCGTACGTCGTCGGCCTGGCCGACTCGGCGCGGGCCCGCGGAAAACCCGAGCGGCTACTTCTTCTTGCGGGACAGGAACGCCAGCATCGCCTCGCGCGCCGCGTCCGACCCGAAGAGCCGAGCACTCAGCTTGGACAGGTCGGCGCCGTTGGCCTCGATGTTCTCGACCAGGTGCCGACCGAGCAACGCCTTGGTCTCGCGCAGGCCCTGCGGGTGGCCGGTGACGAGCTGGGCACAGATCGCCGCCACGGTGTCGTCCAGGTCCGCCTCGGGGACAGCCTTGGTGACCAGGCCCATCTGGGCAGCCGTGTCGCCGGTGAAGGTCTCGCCGGTCAGGAAGGTGAGCGCAGCAGCGCGATCCGTCATCCGGGGCAGCACGGTGAGCGAGATCGCCGCCGGCGTCAGGGCGAGCTTGACCTCGGTGAAGGCGTACGTCGCGTCCTCGGCGCTGATCGCGATGTCGGAGGCCGCCACGATCCCGATGCCGCCGGCACGCACCGCCCCGTGCAGTCGGGTGAGGACCGGCTTGGGGAACTCGACGATGCGTCGCTGCAGCGCCACGATCGCCAGCGCACCTTCTTCCATGCTGCCGTCCGCCGCCTCGGAAAGGTCGGCGCCGGAGCAGAAAGTGCGTCCCTCGGCCCGGACCACGACCACCTTCACCGAGTCGTCGGCGCCAGCCTGGTCCAGGCCCGCATAGAACTCGGAGACCAGCTTTCGCGACAACGCGTTGCGGTTGTGCGGCGAGTCGAGGGTCAGGGTGGCGATGCCGTCGGCAGCGGCGTAGTGCACGAGTTCGGTCATGGAGCCATCCTGCACGATTCATCGGATCAGCTCCCATCCGATCGGGGCGTCGCTCCGAACAGTGAACAACGCATCCGCGTGACGTGCCTCACTGCTTCGGAAGGTCAACCATGAAACGCCTGACTCCCTCGCTCGCGATCTCGGTCCTCGCACTCGTCGTCGCCACCGGTGGTGCCTCCTATGCCGCCGTGTCGGTGGGCTCCGACGACGTCCGCGACAACTCGTTGACCACCTTCGACATCGCGGACAACACGATCCACTCCTTCGACATCAAGAACAGCACCGTTCGCTCGGCAGACATCCGCGACGGGTCATTGCTGGCCAAGGACTTCAAGGCGGGCTCGCTGCCGGCCGGCCCGAAGGGGGCGACGGGCGCCCGGGGCGCCACCGGTCCGGCCGGGGCGGACGGGTCCGACGGGGCTCCGGGTGTTGCCGGCCCGGCAGGCACCGACGGCGCTCCGGCTCGTTGGGTCCTGGTCGACGCGAACGGTCAGATCGAGGCACAGTCGGGTGGATTCACCGTGATCGCCGGCTATCCGGAGACGCCGGCGGCAGCCAACGGCAACGTCTACATCGACTCCGGTGAGGACCTCTCGGACAACGGCGTGGTGGCCACGCTGGCGATGACCAACCAGATCGACCAGAACGCCGACGAGATCAAGAACGGCCGCGCCCCCGGCGCCGACGCGAACCCGGAGTTCTCCGGAGAGGTGACCGCATCGGTGTGCGGCATCGCCACGGTTGTCGCCTGCGCGCCGACCGGGACCAACAACAGCTCCCACTTCGTGGTCAGCCCGCGGATGAGCGACGGCAGCGTCACCGGTCCCGACACCCGCAAGCGGTTCTATGTGGTGATCGCGGGCCAGTGACCGCGGGCCAGTGACCGACCAACCAGTGATCGGCTGACGTCGAGGAACGGCGGGCAACCACGAGGATGCTCGCCGTTCCCGGCTCAGCTCTTGCGCAGGCGGGAGAAGAGACCGGGCTTGCTGCGCGCGGGCGCCCCAGCGGTCTCACCTGCGGTCTCGTCAGTCGTCTCGGCAGTCGTGTCGTCGTCGACCTCCAGCGCAGCACCTTCGCCGGTGGAGATCTCGATCCGTTGGTCCGGCGACGAAGGGCTGCCGACCGCCACCGATGCCTGCTCGTTGAGGTAGCGCAGCACCACGGCGGTCACGGCCACCACCGGAACGGCCAGGAAGGCCCCGATGATGCCGAAGAGCGTCGAGCCCAGGGCCACGGAGAGCAGCACGACCGCCGCATGCAGGTTCATGCTCTTGGACTGCAGCCACGGAGACAGCACGTTGCCCTCGAGCTGCTGCACGGCGAGGATCACCAGCAGGACGATCAGGGCACCGTTCCAGCCGACCGAGACCAGTGCCACCAGGACCGCGACGGCACCGACCACGAAGGCACCCACGATCGGGATGAAGCCACCGAAGAAGGTGAGCACGGCCAGGGGGATGGCCAACGGGACGCCGACCAGGACCAGGCCGATGCCAATGAAGACGGCGTCGATGAAGCTGACCAGTGCCTGGGTGCGGATGAAGCCGCCCAGCGTGGCCCAGGCCCGGCTGAGGACCTCGGTCAGGTGCCTGCCGACCCGGTCGCCGGCGATGCCGCTGGCCCAGGGGATGAACTTCCGGCCGTCCTTGAGGAACAGGAAGGTGAGGATCAGCGAGACGATCAGGGTGATCACGGCCGAGGTCACCGCGCCGGTGGCGACCAGGACCCCGTTCGCGATGTCGCCCGACGAGGACGCAAGCCGGTCCTGGATCGCCTGCAGGGCGGTGTCGATCTGGGCCTTGGAGACGATGTCGCTCTCCTGGACCCACTTCTGGACCCGCTCGATCCCCTTGAGCGTGTCGGAGGCGATGTCACTGGTCTGCCCGCCGATCGAGGGTGCCAGCGCGAAGGCGGTGCCGACGATCGCACCGATCGCGGTGAGCAGCGCCGCGCCTGCGGAGAGAGCCGTGGGGAAGCGCAGCCGGCGCTCGAAGAAACCGGCGAGCGGGGCGAGCACGCTGGTGATGATCAGGGCCAGGGCCACCGGCAGGATGATGCTCCAGGCGAACTTGACGATCAGCCCGACGAGCACCGCGCCGAGCGCGATGCCGACCCAGCGGAAGCTCCACCGCGAGACCCATTCGATGCCGTCCCCGATCACCGCTGCACGGGACCTGCCCTCATCCGGATTGCTCATGGGCGCATCCTTCCACGCGGACACACGCGACGCGTTCGCCACGTCGGAGGTGCGGTCGGAGGAAATTTTGTCGTTCCGCGTCATGACAGCCGGTGAGCTGCGTCACCTAGAAACACGCCAAATCCCGCCCAAAACGCGGACACGCGGCGTGAAGGTGCGCAAGAGTGGCAGAGAATAGGCTGCGACCTGAGAAGTTTCGAAGAATTCGTGTCACTTTTTTTCATGCGTGTCGTTGAGCCGTCATACCCGCGAACCCATTTGCAATAAGGACACCCCCTGTGAAGAGAACTGCTGTGCGACTCGGCGCCGCCTCGGCCGCGACCGCGCTCGTGATGCTTTCCATTGCCCCCGCGCACGCCGCGACCGTCTCCCAGGCCGAGGCACAGGCGATCAGCCTGAGCATCGGCGGCCAGGCCATCGAGATCGAGTCCGTGCTCAACGAGCCGTCGCGCGCTGTCAACGACGGCTCCACGGACGTCGTCACCGCGGCCCCCAAGCCCCTGCTCGCCGCCCTTGACGGTCAGCGCCTCGCCATCACCGGCGCGCTCGGCCAGGGTGCGGTCGCCAAGCGCATCGAGGACACCGCCAACAAGCAGTACACCGGCAACTCCTTCGCCTGCGCCGGCACCGTCAGCAACGCGAGCGGTTCGCCCGTCACCGTCGGCGACAACTCCTGCAACTTCAGTGACGACCCGGTCTCGATCAACTTCGACAACCTGCTGCTCGACAGCGGCCTCGAGGTCATCCCGGTCGAGGGCAACGTCATCGGCGAGGCACTCGAGCCGATCCTCGGCCCGCTGAACGCCGCGCTGGCCCCCCTCCTCGAGCAGCTCACCGGCGCACTCGTGCCGGCGCTCCAGCAGGCCCTCGCACCGCTCGCCGACCTTGACCTCGCCGTCACCCTCGGCGCCATCGAGAGCCGCTGCGTGGCCAACACCGGCGAGCAGGCAATCGGCGAGTCCTCCATCGCCAACGCCAGCATCGCCCTGACCCTGGCCGGCACCGACCTCGGTGTGATCGACCTCGACACCAACGTCCCGCCGTCGCCGACCGGCACCCCGCTGCTCAGCTCGACTGCTCTGCTCGACCACATCCTGCCGAGCATCACCGACTCGCTGACCGACACCCTGCTCGACGGCGCCCTGCGCCCGGTCCTCGAGCCGCTCCTGCTCGACGGCCTGCTCGGCCAGCTGATCGACGCCATCCGCGAGCCGCTCCTGGTCCCGATCCTCGACGGCCTGCTCACCGACGCCCTCACCGACGCCGGCATCCTCTCGATCGTGGTCAACAAGCACGTCCCGAGCGCCAACGGCGAGGCCATCACGGTCACCACCCTCGACATCGAGGCCCTCAAGGCGATCGAGCCCCTGGCCATCGACCTCGAGCTCGGCAAGGTTGCCTGTGGCCCGAACGGCACCGCCCCGATCGCTGACCCGGAGCCCACTCCGGAGGAGCCGAAGAAGGACCTGCCTGACGTGCCCACCAAGGTCACCGCCGGTGTCGACTCCGAGTCCGGTGCGGCCAACAGCGGAGCCGGTCTCCTGGCTGCACTGCTCGCCCTGGGAACCGCCGCTGGTGTGGTCGGATTCCGGAGGAGCCTCAAGTCGTGACCCGACGCCAGCGCCTGGGTGAACAGCTTCGTGGTGTTCACTCAGGCCTCCTGGCCTTCTGCCTGGTCCTGGTCCTGGCAGGGGTCGTGCTGCCCTCGGCGAAGTCCGAGAACGCATTCGAGGCAGCAAGGGTCACCCCCTCGCAACCGATCCAGCTGATCGTTCCGTCGATCAAGCTCCGGTCAAAGATCATTCCGATCGAGGTCGACCAGAACGGCACGCTCGACCCGCCGGAGGACGTCGACCTCGTGGGCTGGTGGAAGCGCAGCGCCAAGCCAGGCGCTGCCAAGGGCCAGACCGTCCTCACCGGACACACCGTGCACACCGGCGGTGGCGTGATGGACAAGCTGGGCAAGCTCGACAAGGGCGCAAAGGTCCAGGTCAAGACCGGCAAGGCGACCTTGAACTACAAGGTCACCAAGGTGAAGACCTACACCACCGCCCAGGTCGCGAAATATGCACAGACCCTCTTCGCCCAGGACCGTGAACGGGGCCGGTTGGTCCTGGTCACCTGCACTGACTGGGAGAACGGGGTCTACCAGAGCAACGTCATCGTCTTCGCCGATCCAGACGGCGTCGACAAGTCTTCGGAGATGAAGGACCAGCAGGACAAGCCGGTCCAGGCCAAGGCTGCCTGACAGCACATCCCATCCATGCCGGGGGTTCGCTACGAACTCCCGGCATGGTGCATTTAATCTCGCGTGATCGAATCGTCCCCGCCCTCCTGTTCGGAGGCGCCGGAGTCCTGGCCACGCTGTGCGGCATGGCCGCAGGGCACCTCACCGCGGCGCTGCTGACGCCGTCCTCCTCCCCCGTGCTCGCGGTCGGCTCGACGGTGATCGACCTGACGCCCACTCCGCTCAAGGAGTACGCCGTGCGCGAGTTCGGCACCCGCGACAAGCCGATCCTGCTCGCCACCGTGATCGCGGTGACCCTGCTGCTGGCCGCGATCGCCGGTTGGCTCAGCCGCAAGCACTTCGCTGTCGGGGTCGTCTTCCTGCTCGTCCTGGTGGCCCTGGCCGGCGCCGCTGCGCTGACCCGCCCCCTCGCCACGCTCGAGGACCTCATCCCCGCCGTGGTGACCGCGATCATGGGCCTGGCCGTGCTCTTCCTGCTCGTGCGCCACCCGTCGCCGAAGCGGATGCGCCACCCCATGCGCCAGGCCGAGCTGGCCGAGCAGCCGATGTCACGCCGGATGGTCCTGATCGCCTCCGGAGTCGTCGCCTCGATGACCGGCCTGATGGCGTGGGGCGGCGAACGCATCATCGCCCGACGCACCAACCCCGGCAGCATCACCCTGCCGCCGCCCGCCGACCCGGCTCCGCCGCTCCCGCGCGGCATCGAGCAGTCCTATCGCGGGATCAGTCGGTTGCAGACCCCGACCGACACCTTCTACCGGGTGGACACCAACCTGACCCTGCCCGTGGTCTCCGTGGACGACTGGACACTCACCATCGACGGCGACGTGGAGAACGAGTTCACCCTCACCTTCGACGAGCTCGCCGCCATGCCCCTGGTGGAGCGCGACATCACGATGACCTGTGTCTCCAACGAGGTCGGCGGTCGCTACGTCGGCGCAGCCCGCTGGCTCGGAGTGCCGCTGACTGCCCTGTTCGAACGCGCCGGCGTCGGCACCAAGGCCGACCAGATCCTCAGCACCGCGGTCGACGGCTTCACCATCAGCACCCCGTTGGACGTCGCGACCGACGGTCGTGACGCGATGGTCGCGATCGGGATGAACGGCAAGTCACTGAAGGCCGAGCACGGCTTCCCGGCCCGCCTGATCACCCCCGGCATCTATGGCTTCGTCGGGGCGACCAAGTGGCTCACCAAGCTGACGCTGACCACCTACGCCAAGGAGACGGCGTACTGGACCGATCGCAAGTGGGCCACCGACGCCCCGATCAAGATCGCCTCCCGGATCGACACACCCCGACCGTTGAGCACCATCGACGCCGGTCGCGTCGTCATCGGAGGCGTGGCGTGGGCGCAGACTCGCGGCATCGAGCGCGTCGAGATCCGCATCGACGGCGGCCCCTGGCAGCCGACGCGCCTGGGACCGGACGTCGGCGTGGACTACTGGCGCCAGTGGTACCAGTTCTGGGACGCCGAGCCGGGCCGTCACATGCTCGCCGTGCGCGCCATCGGCGCCGACGGCGAGGTCCAGACCCCTGTCCGGGCGACCCCGTTCCCCGCCGGATCCAGCGGCATCCAAGAAATTGTCATTTCAGTGCGTTGATGACCAATCCGCCCCGACACCAGCTCCGAATCACTACCGACAAGCAACCACCACCGAAAGGCCGGACCATGAAGCACACCACCACCATCCGTCGCACCGGAGTCGCCGCAGCAGCCCTCGCCCTGAGCTTCGGCCTCGCAGCCTGTGGCTCGGACGACGACTCCAGCGCCGACGCCAACAACGACACCACCACCAGCCAGAGCCCCGCCGGTGACTCGGGCGACACCGACGACATGGCCACGAACGCCGGCGCAGAGACCTTCGGCCCCGGCTGCTCGGCAATCCCCAAGGACGGTGCCGGCTCGTTCAACGGCATGGCCACCGAGCCCGTCGCCACCGCCGCCAGCGCCAACCCGCTGCTGGAGACCCTCGTCACCGCGGTCGGTGCTGCCGACCTGGGCGACACCCTCAACGCGGCCGAGGCGATCACCGTCTTCGCGCCCACCAATGACGCCTTCTCCAAGATCCCGAAGGCCGACCTCGAGGGCGTCCTGGCCGACAAGGACCTGCTCACCAAGATCCTGACCCACCACGTGGTTGCCGGTCAGCTCGGCCCGGACGAGGTCGCCGGCGAGCACGAGACGCTCGCAGGTGACAAGATCGAGGTCAAGGGCTCCGACGAGGAGTTCACGGTGGGCAAGGAGAACGCTGCAGTGCTCTGCGGCAACATCCCCACCGCCAACGCGACGGTCTACGTCATCGACACCGTGTTGATGCCCTGATCGTCACCAGACGAGATCGAGGATCACCACTGTGAGAGGCATTGCAGCCGTTCCCTCGGGCGACACGTCGCCCGAGGGTCCGGTTGACCTCGCGGCCCTGTTCCGTCGGGCATCCAGGGGCGACGAATCCGCCTTCGGACAGCTCTACGACGCAACCGCAGCTCGAGTCCACGGGCTGGTGCTGCGCGTGGTGCGCGACCCGGCCCAGGCCGAGGAGGTCACCCAGGAGGCCTATCTCGAGGTGTGGCGCACCGCGTCCCGCTTCGACCCCGAGCGCGGCAGTCCGCTGTCGTGGCTGATGACCATCGCCCACCGTCGTGCCGTGGACCGGGTCCGATCTGCAGAGGCCTCGAGCCGCCGCGACTCGACCTGGCACAACCAGTCGGCAGTGGTGGACCACGACGAGACCGCCGAGGCGGCCACCGCGGCACTCGAGGCGACTCGGGTGCGAGCAGCGCTGCACACGCTGACCGACGTACAACGCGAAGCCCTGGAGCTGGCCTACTTCGGCGGCTACACCCACGTAGAGGTGGCGACCATGCTCGATCTGCCGGTCGGCACCGCAAAAACCAGAATCCGAGACGGGTTGATCCGTCTCCGCGACACCTTGGGGCCCAGGGAAGAAGGGAGCATCCGATGAGTGACATCCACGCCCTCGTGGGCGCATATGCCGTCGATGCGCTCGACGACATCGAACGCCAGCAGTTCGAGCGTCACCTCGCCACCTGTGCAGACTGCCGCGACGAGGTCGCCAGCCTGCGCGATGCCTCCTCGATGCTCTCGGGCATCACCCTCAGCCCCCCGCCCCCCTCGCTGCGCGACCGGGTGATGGCCGACATCAGCACAGTCCGCCCGCTTCCTCCCGAGGTGCCGGTGCGCAAGGAGGCACCGAGGCGACGTCGGTTTCCGGCGTTGGTCGCCGCGGCTGCCGCAGTTGCGGTGATCGGTGGTGGCGCAGTCGCCATCACCCAGCCCTGGCAGGACGAGTCCAGCCAGCAGCTCACGGCCGCCGGCCGGGTGCTCGCGGCGAGCGACGCGAAGACTGTCGGCGTCGAGCTCGACGGCGGCACGAAGGCCGAGCTGGTCCGCTCCAAGTCGCAGGGACAGGCCGTCCTGGTCACCCACGACATGCCGGCCGCACCTGCCGGCAAGGTCTACCAGCTCTGGTTGCAGTCCGATGAGGGCGAGATGGTCCCTGCCGGCCTGATGTCCGGCGGCTCGGACGCCGAGGTCCTCCTCGACGGTGACGCCGCCTCGGCCACCGCGGCCGGGATCACCGTTGAACCGGCGGGCGGATCGACGAGCCCGACCAGTGACCCGATCGTGCTCTTCGACTTCGCGCAGGCGACATGAGCACCGGCGGCCCCGCGGTGCGCCGGGTGGCTGTCGTCGGAAGCGGCGTGGCCGGCCTCACCGCCGCCCACGTCGCTTCGTCGACGGCTTCGGTGACCCTGTTCGAGGCCGACGACCGGCTCGGCGGCCACGCCGACACGCACATCGTCGAGCGGCCGGGACGTGAGCCCCTGGCCATCGACACCGGCTTCATCGTCCACAACGAGCGCACCTATCCGGTGCTCCTGCGACTGTTCGCCGAGCTCGGCGTGGCGACCCAGGAGTCGGACATGTCGATGTCGATCAGCGACCTCGGCACCGGCGTCGAGTGGGCCGGGGCGATGGGTCGGCGCGGACTCTTCCCCACCCGCGCCAACCTCACGGCACCGGCATACCTGCGGATGCTCACCGAGATCCCCCGCTTCCACCGCCGGGCCCGGCAACTGCTGGCCGACGGCGCGAACGGTGACCAGACGCTGCGCGCGTTCCTGGCCGACGGTGGGTTCACCGACTACTTCGCCCGGCACTTCATGGAGCCGTTGGTCGCGGCCGTCTGGTCGTGCGACCCCGAGCTCTCCCTGGACTACCCGGCGCGCTACCTGTTCTCGTTCCTCGAGCACCACGGCATGCTCGGCATCTTCGGCTCGCCGACCTGGCGCACGGTCACCGGCGGATCGCGGGAGTATGTCGCGAAGCTCGCCGACCGGCTCCGCACCGGCGGCCACGAGATCCGCACCGGCACCAAGGTCACCTCGATCGCCGAGACCGACCAGGGGGTCGAGGTCACCGACGGCAACGGCCACACCGAGCGCTTCGACGCCGTCGTGGTCGCCACCCACCCCGCCCAGGCGCTGGCCATGCTCGCAGAGCCGAGCCGGGCCCAGGCCGAGGTGCTCTCCGCGATGCCCTACTCGCGCAACACCGCCCGCCTGCACACCGACACCAGCCTGATGCCCGACGCGCGCAACGCCTGGGCGTCGTGGAACTTCCAGCGCCCGATGACCCCGGCTGCCGGCGTCACGGTGACCTACGACCTGACCCGGTTGCAGCGACTCGACACCGATGAGCACTACCTGGTCACCCTCGGCGGCGACGTCGATCCGGCAAAGGTCATCGACACGATGGAGTATGAGCACCCGCTCTACACTCCCGAGTCGGTCGCGGCGCAGCGACGCCTGCCCGATATCGACACCGACCGGATCGCCTTCGCCGGCGCCTGGCACGGCTGGGGCTTCCACGAGGACGGCGCGGCCTCGGGTCTGCGCGCGGCCGAGCGACTGGGCTTCAGCTGGTCGGCTCCGACCCCGGTGCGCACGCCGCGCGTCTATCGCACCGACATCCGCCACACCCGGCGTACGCCGTGGAAGAACGCGTTCGACAACCGGTCCTGGACCTCGTTGGTCGACCTCGACGACCTTCCTCGCCCTTCGTGGCGGGCCTCCTTCGAGGCGCGCGACCACCTCGGCTCCTCGCCCTCAATCCGCGCCAACGTGGACGCCCTCCTGGCCAGCCACGAGATCGAGCTCGGCGACGGCGGCCGGGTGCTGATGCTGGCCAACCCGCGCTCGCTGGGGCACTGCTTCAATCCGCTCTCCGTGTTCTGGTGCCACCGAGCCGACGGATCGCTGGCCGGCGTGGTGCTCGAGGTGCACAACACCTATGGCGATCGGCACGCCTATCTGGTCCACCCGGACGCGAACGGGCACGCGTCGACCCCGAAGGCGATGTATGTGTCGCCGTTCCACGACGTCTCCGGTCGCTATGAGATCTCGGTGACCGCGCCCGGCGAGAACCTCGCCGTGTCGATCACCCTGCACCGCGACGGGGCCCGACCGTTCACCGCCTCGCTGAGCGGAACCGCGGTCCCCCAGGGCAGCCGCCCAATTCGATCCGTGTTTGCACCAATCCTCACCACCCTTCTGATCCGAATACAGGGTGTGGGCCTCTGGATGCGCCGACTGAAGGTGCGTCCACGCCCCGTCCACCCACGACAGAAGGGGGTCTGATGACCATCGCCGACTCCACCCGCCCGAGTGCCACCGACGGCTGGCCTGGCCTGTACGACGTACCGTCCGGGCCCCGGGCCAGGATCGCTGCCGGCGTCTCCCGCCGGTTGCTCCGCACCATCGCCGACCGCCTCGGCGTCGTGGTGGCACAGCCCGGAGAACCGCACGCGCCCGGCGTACCGACCCTGGTGCTGCGCCGTCCCGAGGAGTTCTTCCGGCGCGTCGGCGACGACGGCCTGATCGGGTTCGGCGAGGCGTGGATGACCCAGGCGTGGGACTCCCCCGACCTGCACCTGCTGCTGGACACGATGGCCCGCGAGATGGCCACCCTGGTCCCCGAGCCGCTGCAACGGCTCCGTCGGTTCTGGGCCGCCCAGATGCCGCACCTGCACCGCAACAGCGCCGACCAGACCCGGGACAACATCTCGGCGCACTACGACCTGTCCAACGACCTCTTCGCCGAGTTCCTCGACCCCACGATGAGCTATTCCTCGGGGCTCTTCACCTGCGACGTGGACGCCCACAGCGACCACTGGACCGCTGGGGTGCCCACCTCCGACGACCTCGAGCAGGCACAGATCCGCAAGATCGACCGCCTGCTCGACCAGGCCGGCGTCACCGCCGGCTCCCGCGTCCTCGAGATCGGCACCGGGTGGGGCGAGCTCGCCATCCGGGCAGCCGCCCGTGGAGCGACCGTGCACTCGGTCACCCTCTCCTCCGAGCAGCTCGCCCTGGCCAACGAGCGGATCGCGCTGGCCGGCTTCTCCGAGGCCGTCGAGGTCTCCCTGCTCGACTATCGCGCCGTGAGCGGCAGCTATGACGCTGTGGTCTCCGTCGAGATGATCGAGGCGGTGGGCGAGGAGTTCTGGCCGACCTACTTCGAGAAGATCGACTCCCTGCTCGCCCCCGGCGGACGGGTGGCGATCCAGGCGATCACCATGCCGCACGACCGGATGCTGGCGACCCGCGGCGGGTTCACCTGGATCAACAAGTACATCTTCCCCGGCGGCTTCCTCCCCTCGGTCGAGGCGATCGAGCAGGTGACCAGCGAGCACACCTCGCTGCGGGTCGTGGACCGGCTCGCCTTCGGGCAGCACTACGCCGAGACGCTGCGGCAGTGGGACCACGCGTTCCAAGCCGCCTCGGAGCGGACCCGCGAGCTGGGCTTCGACGAGGTCTTCGAGCGGATGTGGCACTTCTACCTGGTCTACTCGCAGGCCGGGTTCTCCTCGGGCTACCTCGACGTCCAGCAGGTCACCCTGGCCCGATCCGACGAGCCCACCAGTGGCGCGGGCCGATGAGCGGCGTCGCGACACGCATCGCCGACGGGCTGCGGCCACTGGTCCGTGGCGACCTCCCGGTGCGACTGGTGGCCTGGGACGGTTCCACCGCCGGGCCCGCCGATGCTCCCCTGGTCGTGCTCAACTCCCCCCGTGCGCTGTCGCGGGTCTTCTGGCGCCCCGGCGAGCTGGGTGCCGCCCAGGCCTACGTCAGCGGTGAGATCGACGTCGAGGGTGACCTCGATGCGGCCCTGACCCACGTGTGGGACGTGGCCCATGAGCGCGGGCTCGACTCCATGGGTGCTACGCCGGCGATGGCAGCTGCGCTGCTCAAGGTCGTTCGCGACGTCCGGCTTCCCCCCTCGGCGCCCGACTCCCAGGCGAGAGTGCGCGGACGCCTGCACTCCAAGCTGCGCGACAGCCGCGCGATCAGTCACCACTACGACCTGTCCAACGAGTTCTACTCGCTGATCCTGGACGAGTCGATGGCCTACTCCTCGGCCTATTGGCGCTCCGACGACCCGGCGTACACGCTGGCCGACGCCCAGCGCGACAAGCTGCAGCTGATCCTCGACAAGCTGGGCCTGCAGCCCGGCATGAGCATGCTCGACGTCGGCTGCGGCTGGGGCTCGCTGTCGCTGTATGCCGCCGAGCGCGGCATCCGGGTGACCGGTGTGACCATCGCCGCGGAGCAGAAGAAGTTCATCGACGAACGGATCCGCGACCGCGGTCTCGAGGACCACGTCGAGATCCACCTGCGCGACTATCGCGAGGTCACCGGCGAGTTCGACGCGGTGGCGAGTGTCGAGATGGGCGAGCACGTCGGGAAGCGCAACTATCCGACGTACGCCGCGGTCCTGCGCCGTGCCGTGCGGCCCGGCGGACGGGTCCTGGTCCAGCAGATGTCGCGCCGGGGCAGGCATCCCGGTGGCGGCCCGTTCATCGAGTCGTTCATCGCGCCCGACATGCACATGCGCCCCGTCGGCGAGACCGTCGCGTTCTTCGAGGACGCCGGGCTCGAGGTGCGTGACGTGCACGCGATGCGCGAGCACTACGTCCGCACGGTCGCTGCGTGGATCGACGTCTTCGAGTCGAACTTCGACCGGGTCGTCGAGCTGGTCGGCGAGGAGGTCGCCCGGGTGTGGCGGCTCTATCTCGTCGGTGGCCAGATGGCCTTCCGCGACGGCCGGATGGGGGTCGACCAGATCCTCGCCGTGCGCCCCGGTCCGCACACCGTGCCCCCAGTGCGGACGTGGTGACCTCCTTCCTGCTCGTCTCCGGCGCATCGCTGCTCGCGGTCGTCGTGTTGATGGCAGTCACCGCATGGATCGCCCACCGGATCGGCAAGGTCTCGGTGGTGGACACGTCGTGGGGGCTCGGCTTCGTGCTGATCGCCCTCGTGGCCGCGTTGCTGGGTGGGCCCATAGCGGGTGGCGACGCGGCGCGCCGATGGGTGTTGCTGGGTCTGGTCGGGTCTTGGGGACTTCGACTGGCCTGGCACATGCATCGGCGCAACCGCGGCCAGGCCGAGGACAAGCGCTATGCCGCGATGCTCGGCGACGCGCCGTTCTCGGTCGCGATCCGCAAGGTCTTCGCGACCCAGGCGATCGCGTTGTGGTTCGTCTCCCTCCCGATCCAGGTCTCGGCCGTGGCCGGTGACGGCGTGGCGTGGGTGCTGGTCGCGGGCATTTCACTGTGGCTGGTCGGCGCGCTCTTCGAGACGATCGGCGACGCCCAGCTGGCGGCATACAAGCGCGATCCGGAGCGTGGTCCGGTGATGGATCGCGGGCTGTGGGCGTGGACCCGGCACCCGAACTACTTCGGCGACGCCTGCGTGTGGTGGGGCATCTTCGTGGTCTCCGCGTCGGCGTGGCCGGGCGTGCTGACCATCGCGTCGCCTGTGGTGATGACCTATTTCCTGGTCTTCGCCACCGGTGCCCGGCTGCTGGAGAAGCAGATGGCCGGGCGTCCCGGGTGGGAGGACTATGCCGCGCGGACCTCGATGTTCGTGCCCAGGCCCCCGCGTCGTGTGCAGCCGTCGCACCGCACCGTCAGCCGGCTGCCCTGGCGACGCCGACCCGCTGCGCGGTGAGCTCAGCGCACGGCGGTGACCATCCGGCGTACCGCTTCCTCGATGACCGCAGGTGACGTGCCCAGATTGAACCGCGCCCACCCGGCTCCGTGCTGCGGGTCATAACGGCTGCCGCTGGCCAGTGCCACCCGGCCGCGCTCGAGGAAGACCGCGGCCGGATCGTCGTGGCCGAGCGCACGGCAGTCGAGCCATCCGAGGTACGTCGCCTCGGCGGGCGTCATGCGGAGCTCGGGTAGGTCGCGGGCGAGTAGGTCGGTGAGCAGCTCCCGGTTCTCGACGATCTCGACGTTGAGCTGGTCGAGCCACGCATTGCCCTCGTTGTAGGCCGCGGTCTGGGCCAGGACCGAGAGGTGGTTCGCCCCGTGGGTGATCACCTCGTGCAGCTCCTTGACGATGACGCAGTCGGCGCCGGGTACGGCGAGGGCGACCTTCAGCCCAGCCAGGTTGAACGCCTTCGACGCCGAGACGATCGCGACTCCGCTCTGTGCACCGGGCACCTCGAGGTAGGGCGTGAACCGGACGCCCGGCGCAACCAGCGGTGCGTGGATCTCGTCGGAGATGACCAGGATGCCGTACTCGTTGGCCAGCGCCGCGAGGGTGCCGAGCTCCTCGGCGGTGTGCACGGTCCCGGTCGGGTTCTGCGGGTTGCAGAGCAGGTAGGCCGAGCCCCGGCCGGCGTCCTCGAACGCGCGGGCGAGCGCAGCGGGATCGAGGCGATGGTTGCTGTCGAGGGGCGCGAGGACGGGGCGCTTGCGGGCGGCCTCGACGAAGCCGTGGAAGCTGTCGTAGCAGGGTGTGCTGACCACCACCGCGTCACCGCTGATGACGCGAATGATCTCCTCGACGCCGATCATCACGTCCGGGACGATGAGCGTCGAGTCGGCGTCCACGGTCCACGACCAACGGCGTTGCGCGAACCCCGCGAACGCCTCGGCGAACGGGGCGGCGAAGGCATAGCCGGTGTCGCCGGCGCCGAGGGCCGCGGTGACCGCGTCGACGACCGGCGCACAGGGCCGGGCGTCCATCTCGGCCACCCAGACCGGCACCACGTCGGGGTCATAGCCGCGCCACTTCACTGAGGTGCGGGTGGCACGGAGCTCTTCGAGTGATTCTCCGAGGATCCTCATGCGGCCATCATGCCTGCTGCCCGTTGATCAGGCCCCTAGCCCAGGATCGAGGCGCCCTCGACCACGCCGAGCGGTTCGGCGGCGATGTCCGAGCGACGCTGCATCCCGTCGAACCGGATCAGCTCGGCTGCGCGATAGACACGGGCCCGGGCATCGGCGACGTCAGCACCCACGGCACGCACGGCGAGCACGCGTCCGCCTGCGGTCACCAGCGAGCCGTCCGCGATCGCCGTACCGGCATGGATCACGTCGACGTCCTCGACGGCCTCCGCGTCCTCGACCCCGGAGATGACGTCGCCCTTGGACGAGGACTCCGGATAGCCGGCGGACGCCAGCACCACCGTCACCGAGGCCTGGTCACGGAAGCGTGGCGCGTCGATCTCGGCGAGGCGACCGTTAGCCGCAGCCAGCAACAGCTCACCCAGACCGGAGTCGAGGGCGGCCAGCACCGGCTGGATGTCGGGGTCGCCGAACCGCACGTTGAACTCGATCACCCGCGGCCCCGTCTCGGTGAGCGCGAGACCGACGTAGAGGCAGCCGCGGAACGGCGTGCCACGCTGTGCCATCTCATCCAGGGTGGGCCCGACGACGGTGACCATCACCTGCTCCGCCAGGTCGGCCGGCGCCCAGGTCAACGGCGAGTAGGACCCCATCCCACCGGTGTTCGCGCCGCGGCCGCCGTCGAATATGCGCTTGAAGTCCTGTGCCGGACGCAGCGGGTGTGCCGTGGCGCCGTCGCAGACCGCGAAGAGCGATACCTCCGGGCCGTCGAGGAACTCCTCGATGACGACGGTGCCGCAGGTCGCGGCGTGGGCCAGGGCCTCGGCGCGATCGGCGGTGACCACGACGCCCTTGCCCGCTGCCAGGGAGTCGTCCTTGACGACGTAGGGCGCACCGAACTCGTCGAGTGCCGCAGCCACCTGCTCAGGCGTCGTGCAGGTGAACGAGCGCGCCGTCGGCACACCGGCGGCGGCCATCACGTCCTTGCTGAACGCCTTGGATCCTTCGAGCTGCGCAGCCGCGGCGGTGGGCCCGAAGACGGCGATGCCGCGACCGGTCACGGCATCGGCGACGCCAGCCACCAGGGGCGCCTCGGGACCGACCACGACGAGGTCCACGCCGAGACGCTCGGCCAGGTCGGCCACCGCCGCACCGTCCATCGGGTCGACCTCGTGCAGCGTGGCCACCGCGGCGATGCCGGGGTTGCCCGGAGCAGCGTGCACCTGCGTGACGGACGGGTCCTGGGCGAGTGCCTTGGCGAGCGCGTGCTCGCGGCCACCGGTTCCGATCACGAGAGTCTTCACGGGCGTCGATCCTAACGGCCTCGGCGTGGATCAGGTGTACGGCGTTCACCTGTGCGGCAAGATGACCCCTGACATGGCCATCCCACATTCCTCCGGCACTCATCTGCCACCGTCGTCAGGCACACCCTCAGGTGGGCCCGACCCGCGTGGGGCACAGTCGATCCTGCTCAGGGTGCTGGGCGCCCTGACCGTGCTCATGCTGGTGACAGCCGTGGCCGTGGCGGTGATCGTCCAGCTCAACGAGAAGGATTTCGAGCCCAAGGGCGCGGACCCGTTGGAGACGGCGAAGCGTCAGGCGTCCGTCCTCCAGGGCGCTGCAGGCGACGCGTTCCCGAACAACACCCGGATCCGACCGGCGGCGGCGACTTCGTGGAGCGTTCAGCCGGAGAACTTGGTCGACGGCAAGCCCAGGTTCCTGCCCCAGGAGAAATGGGTGGAGTCGGCGACCGCCTGGTCGGTGCGCGCCTTCGAGGGTGACCGCGAGTTCACGATCCACGTCTCCCAGCAACCACCGGACGACAACGGCGCGTTCGCCTGGGACTGTGGCGAGTTCACCGAGCCCGGAATGGCGGAGTGTGAGGAGTTCAGCGCCCGCACCGATGGGCGCCGTGGTGTCGCGGTCTGGTTCTTCAACGGTGACCGCGACCTGATGACGCATCGCGTGGTCGTGCTGGCAGACCCTGATGCCGGCAAGCCGGAGGTGGTGGCCTCGGAGACCATCGCCAATCTGCCGCCCGGCACCGACTACGAGGAGATCAAGGGACAGTTCCGGCTCAGCCTGGTCGAGATGAAGGCGATCGTGGAGGACCCCGATCTGGCCTTCCCCCCGGCGGCCGAGGAGCCCGCACTTCCGAGCTATTCGACCTGCACGCACGGGTTCGGCACCCCGCCGCCGACCTGCCCCGAGGGGCTCAAGTGAGCCAGTCCCCCACTCCTGGCGGACGGTTCGGCACCCGTCTGACCGAGGACCGGATCGGGAGGGTCGGCGTGGGCTTCGACGTTCGCACCCAGGGCGTCGAGCGGAGCGGACTCCCATGAAGACCGGGGATGTGGTCGCTGGCCACCGACTCGAGCAACGGCTCATGCCGGCGACGGCCGGAGTGGAGACCTGGGGTGCCACGGAGCTGCGGCTGCAGCGTCGCGTCGACCTGGTGCTGACAGTGGCCGGGGCCGGTCCTGACGAGGAGGCCGCCTTCACTGCCCTGGCCAACGCTGTGGCCCGGGTCGACTCGCCCCACGTCCCCTCGGTGCTGGCGAGTGGACGCGCCGGGGACCGGCTGTTTCTCTCCACCCGTCATGTCGACGGGGACCCGATCGGCGACCTGATCGCGGCCCGGGGCCCGCTGCCTCACGAATCGGCCGCTGCGGTCGTGGCTCAGGTCGCCCTGGCCCTGGCCGCGCTCCACGAGGCCGGGGTGGTCCACGGTCGTGTGGAGCCGGGGTCGGTGCTGGTGCGCGACCCCGACGTTGTTCCCCCGTTCGTGCTGTTGTCGGCGACCGCAGCCCTGGTCGAACCCGAGGCCCGCACCGCGGCAGACCCGCTGGGATTCCTCGCACCCGAGCGACTCAACGGCGCGGCCCCGTCCGCTGCCACCGACCTCTATGCACTCGGGTGTGTGTTCTGGGCCTGCCTGACCGGTCGTCCGCCGTGGCAGGGCAGCGATCTGTCGGTCGCGCAAGCACATTTGAACGCACCGATCCCGCGCCTCGTGGGCGACTCGGCAGACGTACGTCGTGCGAACGCCGTTCTGTCGGGCTGCCTGGCCAAGGACCCGGCCGAACGCTTCGCGAGCGCGCGCGAGGTGGCCATGCTTCTGCAGCGCAACGGCCAGCTCCACGCGCAGCCGACGGCCGCAGCGCAGCCCAGGACCCCCGCGCCGCCCACGGCCCCCGCGCCGCCCACGGCCCCCGCGCAGCCCACGCCCCCCGCGATGGGGCCGGCACCGTATGCCGCGTCGGCCCCCACCCGTGAGCCGAGGCCGGATGGCGCGCCGCACCCACCGCCGGCCCAGCGCCGGCGCGGGACCCGGGTAGGGCTCGTCATCGCCGCAGCCGTCGTGCTGATCGGCGGGCTGATCGGCGCAGTGGTGACCGCGGTGGTCGTGTGGGGCCCCCGCGATGGCACTCCTGGACCAGCCACCGAGGGGGACGTCTATGACAACCCGACCGCGCAACTGCTGAAGGAGGTCGCACAGGAGGCCTTCCCCGAAAAGACCGTGCTGGGGGACGCCTACTCACGCTCCTGGAGCACCGAACCCGGCAACATCGTCGACGGATTGCCCCGCAAACTGGAGGCGGACGAGTGGGACACCGGGAACTGGTGGTCGCAGCCGGGCAGTCTCGAGGGGACCGATCACGAGTTCAACCTGACCGTCGCCCATGCCCCGCCGGACGTGGCGCCGTTGGAGTGCCGAAACAGCACGATCGACAAGGATCACACCTGCGAGGAGTTCACCTCCGAGTCCGGCACCGTGCTGACCGACACGTGGACCCGGATCAATCCCAGCGGGACGGTCGTGCACATGGTCACCCTCCCGCCCGACCCGACGACGGGCAGACCGGAGGTGACCTTCACCGAGGTGATCAACGACCTCCCAGTGGCACTCACCCTGGCGGAGGCGAAGCAGGAGGCGATCGTGGACCGCGAGGCAATGGCAACCGTCGTCGACCGCGACGACCTCCAACTCCCCCTCCCCAATCCTCCGCCCCTGCCGAGCTATGACGCCTGTACCTTCACACCCGACACCACAGCGGGCTGCCCGAAGGGTCTGCTATGAGCGACGTCTTCCCCCAGCCCGGTGAGCAGTTCGGCCGCTACCGCATCGATCGCCAGATCGGCTTCGGCGGGATGGGCGTGGTCTACGCCGCCACCGACACGACCTTCGGCCGGGACGTCGCGCTCAAGGTGATCTCCGCGCGACTGGCCGGCTCCGACGAGTTCCGGAGACGTTTCCACCGCGAGGCGGCAATCCTGGCCAGGCTCGACTCACCACATGTGATCACCATCTTCGACCACGCCGAGCAGGACGGCACCCCCTACATCTCGACCCAGTTCATCGGCGGTGGAGACGTCGGCGAACTCCTCCGTCGCGGCGGACCACTGCCGGCGACCGTCGCCTGCCGGATCGCTGCTCAGGTCGCGGACGCGCTCCACGACGCTCACCGCGCAGGCGTCGTGCACCGCGACGTGAAGCCCGGCAATGTGCTGCTGCGTGACGGGGATCTGGCCAACCCACACGCCTACCTGTGCGACTTCGGGATCGCTCAGGCCGACAGTGAGGGTTTCACCTTGACCGGTTCGGTCTCCGGCACCTGGGCCTATCTCGCCCCCGAACGCGGACACGGCGGCCCGGGCACCCCGAGCAGCGACATCTATGCCTTGGGTTGCCTGCTGTGGGCGATGCTGGTCGGGACCACGCCGTACGTCGGCTCCGATCTCGAGGTCGCCCTCGCCCACCAACAGGCACCGGTGCCTCAACTGGCCGGTCACGACTCGTTCACCGCCGGCCTGAACACCGTCCTGGCCCGGTCGATGGCCAAGGACCCCAGCCAGCGCTACCCGAACGCCGCCGCGATGCGGGACGGCCTGGCCCGCCTGGGGCCACCCAGCGCACAGGTCTCCCCCGCCACCGCCGTCACGACCGCGGGCGGCCTGTCGGCCCTACCCGCAAACCGGCCGCAGAAGAGAATCGGCGCCGGCACGTCACCGTCCACCGGCGCCGCCCGCCGCAACCGCAGGCGGGGCGCCGCGGTGGCCGGCGTCCTCGCCCTGATCATCGCCGCGAGTGGTGTCACGTGGGCGCTGTCGACCACGCCGTGGCGGGACCAGGGCCGGACGACCGACCAGAGCGCGCGAGACGTCGACGCTCCCTCGCGCACTTCGGGCGGGGCACCAGTGACCTCCGACTTCGACGGCGACGGGTACGGCGACGTGTTGGCCAGTTATTGGACTCCGACCGACGAGACCGGTGTCGATCCCACGACACAACTGTTCCTGCACCACTCCGACGGCACGAAGCTGGACATGGAGCCCGCCCGGGCCGGAGCGTCCGACTCCGGGTCGCGGCTTCCCACGCTCGACCCCGGGGGCCAGCTGCTGGTCGCGAACTTCGACGACGATCCGCAGGCCGAGCCCTACTTGGTCCGGGAATCGGTCGAGCGCAAGGGCATCATCGAATTCATCCCGGCCGACGGCAGCGGGGTCGAGTTCGCGTTGCGGCTGCCCGCGGACACCTTCTTCCTCGGCGCCCATGCCGGCGACTTCACCGGGGACGGGGCCACGGACATCGCGTTGGCCTACGGCGGCACAAGCGGCGACTTCCGACGGCACGACGGAGCCGGGAAGATCGCGGTCTGGACCAACCTGGACCTCGATCGCGAGGACGGCGCCCCACGCTTCATGCCAGCCGAGGACGGCTCCGAGGCACCCGACGTCTGGCTGTCCGCGGAGGCCTGGGCTTCCGGGACACTGTCCGGGTCGGGCGGCGAGAACTTCATCGTCGGTGACTATGACGGAGACGGACGCGACGACCTGGCCCGCGTGACCCCCGGCGACTGGGACGAGTCGAAGAAGGGCACCAAGACCGACTCGACCGCGCAGCTGCTCATCTCCGACGCGGCAACTTTCCGGGTGGTCGGGAAGCCGCGCAAGGTCGCCGACGCCGGCGTCGGCCTGGCTCGGTCCGGTGACTTCGACGGGGACGGTCAGGACGAGCTCGCCTTTGCTCCCGGCGAGACCGACGGGCCGGTCATCCGGGTGCTGAGGGCGAGCGACACGGGGTGGAGCGCCGCGAAGGCCTGGGGACAGAGCCCGGGCAACCGCGAAGACCAGCTGGGCTTCAAGTATCCCGGGGTGAACGGGGCCTCCGTGACTGACGTCAACGGGGACGGCAAGGACGACGTCGCCGTGCTCTATGCGTTGTTCGGAGCGACGGCCGGGCCTGATGCAGTCACCGCTGCGATCTATGTCTGGATCTCCGAGGGCGAGCGCTTCGCCGCGCCCACCTCCTGGCTCGACGTCGAGGGCCTCAACCCCGGCGACATCGGCACCAGGCAGAGCGTGCAGGAGTAGCCCGCACCGTCAGGTCGACCCGGGGCCCCGGCCGGTGCACTCCTCGGCTCAGCCGTTGACGACGATCGTCTGCTCGCGGCCCGGGCCCACGCCGACACCCCAGAACGGGGCGCCGCTGAGCTCCTCGAGCGCCTTGACGTAGGCCTGCGCCTGCGTCGGCAGCTCCTCGAAGGTGCGGCATCCGGAGATGTCGGACTTCCAGCCCTCGAAGGTCTCGAAGATCGGCTTGGCGTGGTGGAACTCGGTCTGCGTCATCGGCATCTCGTCGACCCGCTTGCCGTCGATCTCATAGGCGACACAGACCGGGATCTCGTCCCAGTCGCCGAGGATGTCGAGCTTGGTCAGGAAGAACTCGGTCAGGCCGTTGATGCGAGCCGCATAACGCGCGATCACCGAGTCGTACCAGCCGCAGCGCCGGGTGCGACCGGTGGAGACACCGATCTCCCCGCCGAGGGTCTGCAGCCGGGTGCCGTTCTCGTCGAAGAGCTCGGTCGGGAACGGACCCGAGCCGACGCGGGTGGTGTAGGCCTTGATCACGCCGATCACCCGGTCGATGCGGGTCGGACCGACCCCGGCACCGGTGCAGACGCCGCCGGCGACCGGGCTCGAGCTGGTCACGAACGGGTAGGTGCCGTTGTCGACGTCGAGCATCGTGGCCTGGGCGCCCTCGAACAGGACGGTCTTGCCCTCGTCGAGCGCCCGGTTGAGCATCAGCGACGTGTCGGCGACCATCGGCCGCAGGCGGTCGGCGTACTGCAGGAGCTCCTCGAGCACCGCGTCCACCTCGACCGCGCGCCGGTTGTAGACCTTGGTGAGCAGCTGGTTGCGGATCTCGAGGGCTCCCTCGATCTTCGCGGTGAGGATCTTCTCGTCGAAGAGGTCGGCGACGCGGATGCCGAGGCGGTTCACCTTGTCGGCGTACGCCGGCCCGATGCCGCGGCCGGTCGTGCCGATGTTGTTCTTGCCCAGGAAGCGCTCGGTGACCTTGTCGATGGTGGTGTGGTAGCTCGCGATGACGTGGGCGTTCGCGCTGACCACCAGCCGGTCCTCGACCCCCTCGACACCGCGCTCGATCAGGCCGTCGAGCTCGCGGAAGAGTGCCTCCGGCGAGACCACGACGCCGTTGGCGATCACGCTCTTCGCGCCGGGCGTCAGGATGCCGCTGGGCAGCAGGTGGGTGGCGAACTTCTCGCCGTTGACCACGATGGTGTGGCCGGCGTTGTGGCCGCCGCTGGTGCGCACCACGAAGTCGATTGCGGTGTCCTGGGTGGCGAGCAGGTCGGTCGCCTTGCCCTTGCCTTCATCGCCCCACTGGGCTCCGAGAACAACGATTGCGGGCATGGGTCACGCTCCATCCAGATCGGGCCCCGGGGATCCGTGTGGGGCTTCGGTCGTCCGTCGCGGCTCATCAGGAGCCGAAACATGACAACAGCCCGTCAGCGACGCAAGTGCTGATCGGGCTCTTGCAACCACACGCTACCAAACAAGGGGGTACTGTCGCGGATCGTGGATCCACTTCTGGTCATCACCAACTCCGATGCAGGCAGCGCCGACGAGGCGAGCCTCGAGGCGGCCCTCGACGTCCTTCGCGACTCGACGTCCGTCGAGGTGGCGGCCACCAGCAACCCCGGTGAGCTCGACGGCGTGCTGCACCGCGCAGCGTCGCGTCGCATCGTCGTGGCCGGTGGTGACGGGAGCATCCACGCAGTCGTCGCGGCCCTGCACCGGCGGCACGAGCTCGAGGGCCGGGTGCTCGGCCTCATCCCCCTCGGCACCGGCAACGACTTCGCCCGCGGGAACGACATCCCGATGGATCCGGCCGAGGCCGCGAAGGTCGTCCTGCACGGGACCCCGACCCCGACCGACCTGCTGGTCGACGAGTTCGGCGACATCGTCGTCAACAACGTGCACGTGGGCGCCTCCGCCCAGGCCGGTCGACTCGGCGCCGGCGTGAAGTCGGTGCTGGGCAAGGTGCGGATCGGCCCGATCGGGCTGGGCAAGCTCGGCTACCCGATCGGTGCCGCGATGGCGGCGCTGCGCCCGCACGTCGTACGCCTCAAGGTCGAGGTCGACGGCGAGGTCATCAACGACTTCGACTCCCGGGTGCTGATGGTCGCCGTCGGCAACTCCTCCGACGTCGGGGGCGGGACCACGCTCAACCCGGACGCCGACCCGACCGACGGCCAGATCGACGTGATGGTCTCGCGCGCGGTCGGGCAGCTCTCCCGGCTCAGCTTCGCGGCGCTGTTGTCCCGCGGGGAGCACGAGGACCACGAGGACGTGGTCAGCGTGCGCGGCACCACCGTGACGATCACCGGCGAGCCGTTCTGGGCCAGCGCCGACGGCGAGATCTCCGGCCCGGAGACCCGCCGGACGTGGCACGTGGAGCCCGGGGCCTACCGACTCACCCGCTGAGCCGGCCCAACCGTCAGCCCAGCCGTCAGCCCAGACGCCAACACAGCCCTCAGCCCAGGCCGAGCTCGCGCGAGGTGACCTCGCGCATCTCCACCTTGCGGACCTTGCCGGTCACGGTCATCGGGAACTCGTCGACGACCAGCACGTAGCGCGGGATCTTGAAGTGGGCGAGCTTGCCGGTGGCGAAGGCGCGCACCGCGGCGGCATCGAGCGGATCGGCGCCGGCACGCAGGCGGACCCAGGCGCAGAGCTCCTCGCCATACTTCGCGTCCGGCACCCCGATCACCTGCACGTCCTCGATGTCGGGATGGGTGTAGAGGAACTCCTCGATCTCGCGGGGATAGACGTTCTCGCCACCGCGGATCACCATGTCCTTGATCCGCCCGACGATGTTGCAGTAGCCGTCCTCGCGCATCTCGGCCAGGTCTCCGGTGTGCATCCAGCCGTCCGCGTCGATCGCCTCGGCCGTCCTCTCCGGGTCCTGCCAGTAACCGAGCATCACCGAGTAGCCACGGGTGCACAGCTCGCCGGGCATGCCGCGGGGCACCGTGTCACCGGTGACCGGGTCGACCACCTTCAACTCCACGTGCGGATGCACCCGACCGATCGTGGCCGTACGACGGTCCAGGTCGTCGTCGGCGCGGGTCTGGCAGGAGACCGGGCTGGTCTCGGTCATCCCGTAGGCGATCGACACCTGCTCCATGTGCATGTCGTTGATGCAGTGCTTCATCACCTCCACCGGACAGATCGAACCCGCCATGATCCCGGTGCGCAGGGTGGACAGGTCGCGCTCGGCGAAGCTCGGGTCGTTCTGCATCGCGATGAACATCGTGGGCACGCCGTAGACGGCACTGGCCTTCTCGTCCTCGATGGTTGCGAGCGTCACCGCCGGGTCGAAGGCAGGGGCGGGGATGATCATCGTCGCGCCGTGACTGACGCAGCCGAGGTTGGCCATCACCATCCCGAAGCAGTGGTAGAAGGGCACCGGGATGACCAGTCGGTCCTCGTGGGTGAAGTTGATCAGCTCGGTGGTGAAGTAGCCGTTGTTGAGGATGTTGCGGTGGCTGAGCGTGGCGCCCTTGGGGCGGCCGGTGGTGCCGGAGGTGTACTGGATGTTGATCGCATCATCCGGGGTCAGCGAGCCAGCGCGCTCGATCAGCTGCTCCTGGCTGACCTGGTCGGCCTCGGCCAGCAGCGCATCCCAGTCGTCGGTCCCGATGAACACGGTGCGGGCCAGGGTCGGGGTCTCGGGTGCGGACTCGGAGACCATCGCCCGATAGTCGGCCGTCTTGTGCTCGACGGCCGAGATCAGCAGGCACACGCCGCTCTGGTTGATCGCATAGGCGAACTCATGGGTGCGATAGGCCGGGTTGATGTTGACCAGGATCGCGCCGATCCGCGCCGCCGCGAACTGGGTCAGGGTCCACTGCGCACAGTTGGGCGCCCAGATCCCGACCCGGTCACCCACGTCCACACCCGCTGCCATCAACGCTCTCGCCAGTCGGTCCACGTCCGTGTCGAACTCGCGCCAGGTCCACCGTGTTCCGCTGGCCACCTCGACCAGGGCCTCGCGATCCGGGTGGGCGGCGACCGTGCGGGCCAAGGTGGCACCGATGGTCTCGTCGAGCAGGGGGACGTCGGTCTCACCACGAGCAAGGGACTCCATGCACCGAGATTGCCAGAGACTCAGATCACACACCAGCCACCCGCGATAGCGTGGCCGCATGGCACGAGGACAGCAGCAGACCCCCGCGGACTGGGTGACCAGGGCCGCCGACGACGCGATTCGCCATGCAGGTGAAGGCGCCACCAAGATCACCGTCGCCTCCGGCGCCAGTCCCTCGGGCCCGATCCACCTGGGCAACCTGCGCGAGTTCCTGACCGTCCACTTCGTCGCCGAGGAGCTGCGCGGCCGCGGGCTCGACGTACGCCACCTGCACTCGTGGGACGACTATGACCGCTTCCGCAAGGTGCCGGCCGGTGTCGACGAGTCGTGGAGCGAGCACATCGGCCGCCCGCTCTCCGCGGTCCCGGATCCGTGGGAGTGCCACGACTCGTGGGCCACGCACTTCAAGGAGCCGCTGCAGGCCGCGCTGGCGGAGATGGGCGTCGAGATGGAGGAGATCTCGCAGACCGCGATGTACCAGTCCGGCGCCTATCGCAAGCAGATCCTCACCGCGATCCGCAACCGCGAGCTGATCGAGAAGGTGCTCGCTCGCTATCGCACCAAGGCCGCTCCCCCGGTGGCCGAGTCCGAGCAGGAGGCAGCCGCGCTCGAGGACTCGGTGACCGCCGACGACGAGCCGACCGGCGACGACCTGCTGGCCAGGTTCCCCTACAAGCCCTGGTGCCGTGCCTGTGGTCGGGACACCACCACGGTCACCGGCTACGACGACGAGTCCACCGACCTCGCCTACGTCTGCCAGGCCTGCTCCTTCGAGGGCATCACCAACGTGGCCACCCAGGACGAGGGCAAGCTGGTCTGGAAGATCGACTGGCCGATGCGCTGGGCCTTCGAGGGCGTCAACTTCGAGCCCGGCGGCGTCGACCACGCCTCGCCCGGCTCCTCCTACACGGTGGGCAAGGAACTGGTGAAGGCCGTGTACGGCGGCCGCGCGCCCTCGTTCGTCGGCTATTCGTTCGTCGGTGTCGCGGGGATGGCGAAGATGTCCTCCTCCAAGGGCGGCGTGCCCACCGCGGCCGACGCGCTCAAGGTGCTCGAGGCCCCGATCCTGCGCTGGCTCTACGTCCGCCGGCAGCCCAAGCAGGCCTTCAACGTCGAGTTCGGACCCGACGTGGTCCGGCTCTACGACGAGTGGGACGCGCTGGCCCGCAAGGCGGCCAACCCCGACAAGCGCGACGCCCAGGTGCTGGCCTTCGAGCGCGCCAGCGCGACGGTCTCCGCCGGCACCCTGCCCACGCCGAAGGTCGTCGTACCGTTCCGGACGCTGGCCTCCGTCGCCGACGTCACCGCCGGCTCGGCGGACCTGATCAGCCAGGTCATCTCGCGCGTCGGCAATCCCCACGACTCGGTCGACGACCTGCAGCCGCGCCTGGACCGGGCGATGCAGTGGACCGCGGAGTTCGTCCCGGTCGAGGACCGTACGACGGTCCGCACCGCCCCGGACGCCGCGCGGTTGGCCGCGCTCAGCGAGAACGAGGCCGAGTGGATCCGGTTGCTGCTGGACAACCTGCCGGGCTCGCTCGAGCTCGACGAGGTCACCGCGGTGGTCTACGGCGTGCCGAAGCTGGCTCGCGGGCTGGCCATCGAGGATGCGCCGACCGGCGAGGTGAAGGCCGACCAGAAGGCGTTCTTCACGCTGCTCTACAACCTGCTCGTCGACAAGGACAAGGGCCCGCGGCTGCCCACGCTGATCGTGGCGCTCGGCGCGGAGAAGGTGCGTTCCCTGCTGGGTGGCTGAGTCCGGGTCCGGTTTGATCTGCCGGACCGGCGTCATGGATGCCGGTCTCGGCCGTTCCACCACCATGAGCGCGAACAATGCCGGACACCGGGCCGACTGCCGACCCGCACTCAACCCGTTCGTGGCCGGTGCCGCGGATCGGCGGGGTGAGGGCCGTCACCGAGCGTGGTGGGCGCCCGTGGGCACGCCCGCACTCGCCCTGGGAATCGCCGCACTGGTGCTGGCGATCGTGCTGGCCCTGCTCACCCGCTGATCCGCAGCCGACGACTCAGCCGAGCAGCTCGTCGTACGCCGTCTGGCTGGAGTCCTTGAGGAACGTCGAGCAGCGCTCCCACTCGGGCTCCTCGCCGATCGCCTTGGCGCTGGAGGCGAGCAGGGCGAGGGCGCGCAGGAAGCCGCGGTTCGGCTCGTGCTCCCACGGCACCGGTCCGTGACCCTTCCAACCGTTGCGGCGGAGCATGTCCAGCGAGCGGTGGTAGCCGACCCGGGCGTAGGCATATACCGAGACGTCGTCGGCGCCCTGCTCCTTGGCCTCGGCGGCAAGTGCGGCCCAGGCGGCCGGCGACTCGGGGTGACGACGTACGACGTCACTCGGCGCGGTGCCGGCCTCGAGCTCGGCGGCGGCGGGGTCAACGGGCAGGTGCGTGGGCGGGGGTCCCGCCATCAGGTCGATGTGGCTCATGGGCCCAGCCTGCCATGCGACGCCTGGTGCGGTCGCGGGGTGTCGTCCCCTGCGCGACACTCGGCAGACCGCCCAGGCGTTGGAACCAACGCTAGTCAGCGCTGGTGGCGATTTTTGCCGTTCGGGCGGAGTCCGAACAACTCCGAACAGCCCGTCACGCTCAGTCCGGACGGATTTCTCGCCCAGTTCTCGCCCGGGTCCGGGCCGGTCTTCGCTCAGTCCTGGCTCAGTCCTGCGTCGGGCCGCCCCCGGAGGCGAGGCGCTGGAGCTCGAGGACGTGCCCGGCGAAGGCGTCACGTCCCGCCTTCGTCAGGCGCGCCCAGGTCCTCACCCTGCCCTCGCCGGTGGGCTTGGTGATCGTCACGTAGCCCGCGTCGGCCAGCACCTTGAGGTGCTTGCTCGCCACCGAGTCAGCGACCCGCAGCGAGTCCCGGATGGTTGCGAACTCGGCTCGGTCTACCGTGTTCAGCAGTGCGCAGATCTGGAGGCGGTTGGGGGCGTGGATCAGTTCGTCGAACCTGGGTCCGGGGGGCGTCTCAGTCATGGGTGCCCGCGCCTGGGGTGCCCGCTCCTGGGGTGCCCGCTCCTGGGGTGCCCGCCCGGAGGTCGGCACGCAGGGCAGCGTCGTAGCCCCGGCCGATGACCACCGTGAAGCAGAAGATGACGAGCGCGGTACCGAAGACCCAAGGATCGCCAGGCTGGGTGATCAGGAGCCAGAGCAGCGGGGCGACCAGGCCGACCATCATCACCACCATCATCGCCTTGCTTCGACGGCCCAGGGGCTTGGTCACGGCGATGCCGGTGCGATGCGCATAGTAGGTCGTCAGGCCGAGGCTGCCCAGGATGACGCCGAGCGCAGCCAGGATGCGCAGGGGTGAGCCGTGGAAGCGCTCGAGGCCGTAGAACAGAACCATCACGGCCATCAGCAGGCCGAGCACCGGGTGGTAGTACCACGGCGTCACCAGCCGGTCAGCCAGTCCGGCGCGGGCCGCGCCGATCGACGCGAGTGCCGCCCTGGCCTGCTCTTCGTGGACCGGTGGCCGACTTTCGTTTTCCATGTCGGAAACTCAATCACTTTCCAACACGGAAAGCAAGAGCCGCACACATTCTGGGGAATGGTTAGTCAGTGCAAGGGTGTTGACTGTCTTCGTGACAACGACACCACCCGGACCGGGCACGCAGACGACTTCCGCTGCGACAGTGGAGGGCGAGGGCACCAGCCCCTGGCCGGCACTCTTCGCGCTCTGCATGGGCTTCTTCATGATCCTCGTCGACATGACGATCGTGACCGTCGCGACGCCCGACATCATGCGTGAGCTGGACGCCGAGGTGAACTCGGTCGTCTGGGTGACCAGCGCCTACCTGTTGGCCTATGCGGTGCCGGTGCTGATCACCGGCCGGCTCGGCGACCGGTTCGGGCCCAAGCGGCTCTACCTCACCGGGCTGACCGTGTTCACCCTCGCCTCCCTGTGGTGCGGGCTGACCGGCACTGTTGAGGACCTGATCGCGGCGCGCACCTTCCAGGGCTTCGGCGCCGCGATGATGGCTCCGCAGACGATGGCGATCATCACCCGGATCTTCCCGGCCGCCCGCCGCGGCCAAGCGATGTCCCTGTGGGGCGCGACTGCCGGAGTGGCGACGCTGGTCGGCCCGATCCTCGGTGGCGTCCTGGTCGGTTCTCTCGGCTGGGAGTGGGTCTTCTTCGTCAACATCCCGTTCGGGATCGTCGCCTTCTTCCTGGCGATGAAGCTCGTCCCCTCCCTGCCGACCCACCAGCACTCCTTCGACTGGCTGGGCGTGGCGCTCTCCGGGGTCGGCATGTTCTGCCTGGTCTTCGGCATCCAGGAGGGCCACCAGTACGACTGGGGCACGATCACCGGCGTGATCACCGTGTGGCGGCTGATCATCCTCGGTCTGGTCGTGCTGGCGATCTTCCTGTTCTGGCAGTCGCGCAACCGGAAGGAGCCGCTGGTGCCGCTGCGACTCTTCCGGGACCGCAACTTCTCGGTCTCCAACGTGGCGATCTCCACGATGTCGTTCGCGATCACCGCGATCGGCTTCCCGTTCATGCTCTATGCCCAACTGGTGCTCGGGATGAGCCCGACCGAGGCTGCGATGCTGCTGGTCCCGATGGCGATCATGAGCATCGTGCTGGCCCCGCCGGTGGGCAAGCTGATCGACCGGGTGCACCCGCGCAACATCACCACGATCGGCTTCCTGGCCGCCGCCGGAGGACTCCTGTGGACCTCGCTCATGATGGAGCCCGGCGCCTCCGCCTGGGACTTCGTCCTGCCGATGGCGCTGCTCGGCGCGGGCAGTGCGGCTGTCTGGGCACCTCTGACCGCCACCGCGACCCGCAACCTGCCGCTGAACCTCGCCGGCGCCGGTGCCGGTGTCTACAACACCACGCGCCAGGTCGGCGCGGTGCTCGGTTCTGCAGCCATCGCGGTGCTGATGGATGCCCGTCTGGCCAAGCACCTTCCCGGAGTCTCGGCCAGCCCCGAGGCCTCGATGGGCCAGGCACTGCCGTCGGCGGTGCACGATCCCTTCAGCCTGGCGATGTCCGACGCGATGCTCCTGCCCCCGGCAATGCTCCTGGTCGGACTCGTGGCGGTGCTGTTCTTCACCGCGCCCACGCACGACCGCACCTGAGGCAGCACCCACCCACGCGCCGGACGCCTGGCACGCGCCACCAAGCCCATGTAACGCGCGGGCGCGGCGGGACCCCGAAACACCTCGACCCGGCAGTGTTGACGCAGTGACATCAGCCCGGAGGCCGTCCGGGTTCGATGCGCGGCGCCGGGGGCGCGTACGGGGATGGGTCAGGCGGAGAGCGAGGTGCCAGCCGAGCTCAGGTTCTCGCACGCCTCGACGATGCGGGCGGCCATCCCGGCCTCGGCGGCCTTGCCCCAGGCACGCGGGTCATAGGCCTTCTTGTTGCCGACCTCCCCGTCGATCTTCAGCACACCGTCGTAGTTGGCGAACATGTGGGCAGCGGCCGGGCGGGTGAAGGCATATTGCGTGTCGGTGTCCACGTTCATCTTGACCACACCGAAGTCGACCGCCGCGGCGATCTCCTCGGCGCTCGATCCGGAGCCCCCGTGGAAGACCAGGTCGAACGGCTTGGAGCCGGCCGGGAGTCCGAGCTGCGAGGCGACCGCGTCCTGGGCAGTACGCAGGATCTCGGGACGCAGCTTCACGTTGCCGGGCTTGTAGACGCCGTGGACGTTGCCGAAGGTCAGCGCGGTCATGTAGCGGCCCTTCTCGCCGGCACCGAGCGCGGCAACGGTCGCGAGCGCGTCCTCGGGGGTCGTGTAGAGCTGGTCGTTGATCTCGTTGGCGACACCGTCCTCCTCGCCACCGACGACACCGATCTCCACCTCGAGGATGATCTTCGCGGCGGCGCAGGCGGCCAGCAGCTCCTCGGCGATCTGGAGGTTCTCCTCCAGCGGCACGGCCGAGCCGTCCCACATGTGCGACTGGAACAGCGGTGCCTCGCCGCGGGCCACGCGCTCGGCAGAGATCGCGAGCAGCGGGCGGACGAAGCCGTCCAGCTTGTCCTTGGGGCAGTGGTCGGTGTGCAGTGCGATGTTGACCGGGTAGTTCTTCGCGACCTCGGCCGCGTAGGCGGCAAAGGCGACCGAGCCGGTGATCATGTCCTTCACGGACGGGCCGGAGAGATACTCGGCGCCACCGGTCGAGACCTGGATGATCCCGTCCGAGCCGGCGTCGGCGAAGCCCTTGAGTGCCGCGTTCAGGGTCTGCGACGACGAGACGTTGATCGCCGGGTAGGCGAAGGACTTGGCCTTGGCCGCATCCAACATCTCGGCGTAGACCTCGGGGGTGGCGATGGGCATCGAATTGTCTCCTCAAGTCACAGCACAGGTCGGGCGCCAGCCTAGCCTGCGCCGAGGTCGCACTTCAGGACCGGCTCGGACTGCTGCGATGCGCGCACCGTCCGCACCGTCACGCACGCCTCGCCGTCGCTCGGCAGCACGATCTTCGTCGTCTTGCTCTCGACCGCGCCCTTCGGCGACAGGTCGAGGGCGGCCGGGTCCTGCTGCAGGTGCAGCAGATAGGTGTCGCCGTCCTGGGGGTCCGGGTTGGTCCAGCTCACCGTCAACGAAGACGCCTCCCGCTGGACCACGACGTCGGTGGGCTCCAGGGGCCCGGCAGGACCGATCGGGTCGACCGGGTCGGCCTTCCGCTCCGGTGCCGTCGGTTGATCGGTGGCATCCGGTGAGCGGGTACCGAACCAGATCGCCACGCCCGCGACGATGGCGATCACGACCAGCCCGACGAGGATCGCGAGCACCCGGCTGCGCGGCGCCGGCGCGCCGGGCACACCAGATGCATCGTGGGCGCCGGGTGAACCGTGTGCCCCTTGGACCCCGCGCGAGCCAAAGCCCCCGGGTGCCGAAGCAGCAGGCGGTACGTCGTAACGCGGCGTACCCGGTCCCGTGCCGGCCCCGGTCGGTTCCTGGGTGGGCCGCGCGCGCAGCCGCGTTGCGTCGTTCTCCGGCAACGGAAGGGAGGACTCGGACGCGTCCCATCCCGGCTCGGGCGGTGGCATTGCCGGAGCGGCCGGGAGCGGCGTACCCCAACCGGGTCGAGCCGCGGCCGGCGCCTCAGGATCGATGGAGACGAACCCACTGACCCGGGTGCCGCTCGGCGCGTCCTCCTCCAGCGCCTCGACCTGCTGGTCGAGGACGTCGATCGTGGTCACCGACTGGTGCAGCTCGGCCTGGATGCCCTGCAGCGCCCGGGCGAAGGACAGCGCCGTGTCATAGCGCTCGTGCGGCGACTTGGCCATCGCGGTGCGCAGTGCCCGCTCGAGCGATTCCGGTACGTCGTGGCGACGGCTCGGCGCGAGCGGCATGCTCCGGACCCGCGCACTCATCGACACCGAGTCGTTGGCGCCCCCGGCGACGTGGAACGGGGAGTGCCCGACCAAGGAGGCCCACAGCGTCGCGGCGATCGCGTAGACGTCGCTGCTCGGCCCCATCGGCACACCGGCGCTCAACTGCTCCGGTGGGGCCCACGGCACCGAGACGCCGATGCCCTCGCCGGCGCCGGCACGTCCGGTGGTGACCGAGATGCCGAAGTCGGTCAGCGCGGGCCGACCGAACTCGGTGAACAGGATGTTGGCCGGCTTGATGTCGCGGTGCAGGATCCCCAGCCGGTGCGCGGTCTCGACCGCGCCGCAGAGCTGGATGGTCACGTCCAGCGCCTTGCCCACCGAGAGCGGCTTCTGCCGCATCCGGGCAGCCAGGTGCGGGGGTGGGCAGTGCTCCATCACCAGGAACGGCCGGCCGTCCAGGGTGGTCCCGGCCTGGTAGACGCTGACGATCGCCGGATGGTTCGACAGCTGCGCCATCACGTTGGCCTCGACGGCGAAGGAGGCCTGGACGTCATCGTGGATGTCGGTCAACAGCACCTTGACCGCGACCTTGCGGCCGAGGCCGAGCTGTTCGTACTGATAGACGTCGGAGAACCCTCCGCTGCCCAGCATCTTCACGAACTCGAAGCCGGGCAGGATCGGCGGCGGACCGCTCGGTCGGCTCACGGCAGCTCCTCGAATCTCAGGTGCACCCCGTGGCCGAGGTCGAGCACGTCCCCGGGCACCAGCAGGTGCGATGTGTCGGACAGCCGGAAGGGCGGTCGCCCGTTGCGGCGCAGGAACGTCCCGTTCGTCGACCCCAGGTCGACCGCCAGCACGTTCCAGTCCTCGATCCGCAGCGCCACGTGGCTCGAGGAGATGTGCGGGTGCGGGAGCTTCATTAGCCGCGGTGCCTCGGTGCCGGTGAACCTGGCGGCCTGCGGGGCGCGCCCGATCACCACCGGTCCGGTCAGCGGCAAGGACTCACCGGACACCGCGATCACCGTGCCCAGCGCTGGCCTGGGCACTCGGGTCGGGGCTGCGCCCAGCGCGACACCGCAGACCCGGCAGGTGGGACGTTGCGGCGGGTTGGCGTGGCCGGAGCTGCAGAGTACGGCGAGCAGCTGCCCGGCTCCCGGTGCTCCCGGTGGCGTAGTCGCAACTGGTCCGGGCGCCGGACGAGCCGGTGCACCCGAGCCTTCGGCACCCGACGCGGCCCGTTCCCCGGGCGGACGGGCGATGGTCTCGCCGTCGTGGTCGCCGGACCACTGGGTCTCCAGCTCGAGCGATGGCGAGTGGGCCGAGGCGGGGTCGAATGGCGGAGGCGGTGGAGTCGATGCGGCCGGGGGCATCGACGAGACCGGCGTGGCCGATGAGGTCGATGAGGTCGATGAGGTCGACAACGGGACGGAGCGGGACGAGGCAGGCCCCGTCGACGAGCTGGACGGGCCGGTCCGCACGAAGCCGGGCACCTCGGAGATGAAGTCCGGACGGACAGGCGGCTGGGGATCCGGCGCGGAGCCGGGCGCAGCACCAGCCGGGCCAACACGAGCTGAGCCGGCACCGGGCACACCGGAACCTGACGGGACACCCACCGAACCAGCACCAGCCGAGCCACCCACCGCGCCCAGCGCGATGGTCCCAGCCGGGACCACGCCCGAGGCAAGCACCAGACCCGCAGCGTTTCCCGCCTCACGCACCCCGACTGGTCCCGCCGCGGGGCCAGCTACGGGGCCAGCCACCGACAGCACCACGCCGGTCGCCCGGCGTACCCGCTTCTCGGCCCAGGTGGTCACGCCCTCCCCGGAGACTTCGACCTGTTCGCCCTGCGCGCGGGCATGCACCCGGAACCGGCCGCGGGCCGCGAGCTGGGCGTCCGCGCCGAGGGTGCCGGCAGCGGGTCCGGAGGAGACCGCCACCGCGAAGTCCGGTAGCCCGAGCAGGCCGTTGCCGACCACCTCGGCCAACAGGGTCAGGAAGTCGCCGAGCTGCTCGACTCCCGCAGGCCCTGCTCCCGCGGCCCGCTCCCAGAGCAGGTTCACGGTGGCCGCCTCGATCCGTGCGTCGAGCAGCGCGATCCCCGACGGCCAGGCCAGGCCGTGGTGCTCGCCGAGGGTCCAGGTCGAGGTCACGCGTCCACCCCGAGTCCCGGAGCCGGAACGTTCGGCCGGGTGTGACCGCCGAGCGGGTCGGTCCAGTCGGCCAGCTCCGGCGAGGCGGCCGCGACGGTGACGGCGTCGATCACGACGGCCGTGACATTGTCCCGCCCACCCGAGCGGACGGCTGCGGCGACGAGCTCCTCGGCCGCCGCACCGGCGTCCTCGTAGGCCATCAGCAGAGCGGTGATCAGCGGATCGCTGAGCTCCCCGGTCAGTCCGTCCGAGCAGATCAGGATCCGATCCCCCACCCGCGCCGGGACCAGCCACTGGTCCGGGTCGGGGGTGGAGTGCAGACCGGCCCCGATGGCCTTGGTGATGGCGTGCGCGTCACCGTGCAGCTCGGCCTCGGCAGTGCTGAGTCCCTGCTCGATCAGTCCCTGCAGCTCGGAGTGGTCCACGCTGACCTGGCTGAGCGTCTCGCCACGCAAGAGGTAGGTCCGTGAGTCGCCGATGTTGAAGACCAGCCACGAGGGCACGCCGTCGTGGTCGGCCAAGGCAACGCCGGACACGGTGGCACCGGGGGCTCCCACACCAGCAGCACGTCCGTCACCGGGTGCCAGCGCACGCACCTCCTGGCCGGCCGCCGCGACGGCGGCTCCGAGCACCTGCGGCGTGGCCCACCTGGACCACGGCGCGTCGCGGAAAGCTGCCACCACCAGGTCGGCGGCGAGCCGGCCGTCGCGATGACCACCCATCCCGTCGGCGACCAGGAAGACCGGATCGCGCACCAGGTACGCGTCCTGGTTCTCCTCCCGGACCGCGCCGACATCACTGGCGGCCCCGGAGCACACGTCGAGGATCACCGCGCTCACCGACCCACTGTCTGGTGCCATCCCTACCGCCTCGCTGCCTGTTCCTGGCGCCGCGCCCTGCGCCCGGCCACCAGGGAGCGCAGCGAGAACCGCGCGCGCAGCCGCTGCCACATGCTCGCATTCTCGTGGAACTCACCGCGCAGGCTGTCGACCGCGGTCCAGACCGCCTCCACCTCCACGTCGGTCGGCTCGGGCACTCCGAAGACGTGCGAGTCGACCCGGTTGGCCATGGTGAGTCCCGAACCGGTCGGGATCCGGTCACCGAGGGTCATCGCGGCCTCGACTCGGGTGGCCTGCGGGGGTACGTCGTGCCCGAGGTCGGTGGCCAGGTCGACCACCTCGGACCAGCCACCGCTGATCCGGTCGGCCGGCCTGGGCGCCGTACGGCGTCGTTTGCGCCGGCGCATCTTGAGCCAGGCGATCAACACGAACGGCAGGAGCAGCAGGGCCAACACCCCGACGCCGAGCAGCACCCACTTCACGATCGTCGCGACGGCACCGGCGTCGTCCTTGTGATCGACCTCGGACTCGGCGCGCGGCGGCTCGCGTGGGTCACGCTCCTCTGGGATGTCCGGGGGCGGCAGCACCTGCGGCTCGTTGCGCGGGTTCGGCTCCGGGGTGTTCACCTCGGGGGTCTGGTCCTCGGGCGGGGTGGGGTCGAAGGTCACCCAACCGACGTCCTCGAAGCGCACCTCGACCCAGGCGTGCGCGTCGTCACCGGTGATCGCCACCGGGACATTGCCGGCATCCGAGCCCTTGTCCGGGTAGAACCCCATCACCACCCGTGCGGGCAGGTCGAGCTCGCGGGCCATCAGCGCGAAGGCGACGGCATATTGCTCGTCGTCGCCGATCATCTGCTTCGACTTCCCCTCGAGCAGCTGGGCGATGCGGGTGATCGTGTGACCGGCGTACGACGGGATGCCCTCGTCGGTGCCGTTGGCGAAGAAGCCGTCCTGCCGGAAGGTGCTCTCGATCTGGCGCAGCTGCTCCAGCGGGGTGACCGCGTCCGCCACGAAGTCGGCCAGCGTGTTGCCGACCGCGTCCACCCGGGCCGGGCTGCGCGGGATCCGGAACGAGCTGTCGGGCACGAGGTCGAGCGGCAGGTCCTTGCCGAGTGCGGCGTCCTGCACCGGCGTGCGCGCCAGGTCGACGGCGTACGTCGTCCCCTCCTCGACGCCGGCCGTGGTCAGGGCCGTGCCCGTCGCGGGGTTGTGGAACAGTCCCGCCTCCAAGCGCTCGGCCCCGTCGCTCGTGAAGTCGACGCCGCGCAGGTCACCGCCACCCGGCAGCCAGACGCCGGAGTAGTTCTCGATGCTGAACGTGACCCGGTCGATGGCGGCCTGCTCGTCGGAGAACTCGCCGGGCAGGATCGTCTCGCCGGCGTGGGAGAACGCAGCCGAAGACTCGCTCACGCTGTAGACGTCACCGTCATAGACGTCCATCGCCGCCAGCCGGACCCGGGCACCGTCGGGCAGCCCCTGCACGGTGAAGAGGGTCTCCTCCTCGAGCGTTGCGGAGAGGTGGCGGAACAGGGTCAGCGGACTGGGATGCTCGCGCAGGTCGAGCGGCGGGACGATGTGGTCGCGCAGGACGTTGCGGTCCGGGTGCGGAGCCAGCCAGGCCAACGAGCCAACGACGACTGCCGAGGCAGCCAGCAGGGCAGCTCCGGCGAGGGCCGCTTGCCGGAGTCGCGGCACCCGGGTGTGGCGGGCGGACCGGCCGAAGATCGCGTGCGCGCGCGGGTCACCGAGCTGGGAGCGCCACGAGGTCCACACCAGCGCGACCGCCGCGAACAACACCCCTTGCAGCGTGGCAAGCGGGGCGGAGTGGGAGCCCCACAGGATGCCGACCAGGAGCAGCACGCTCGGCGCGGCCAGGCCGACGAGCAGCACCCAGCGCAGCGTGACGAGGCGCAGTACGGCGCTCGTGGCGATGGTGGCCGTCACGAGCGCGCTGAGGAACGGGACCACCGCGGGGCCGTCGAACTGTCCTGCAGGCAGGGCGACGGTGAGCAGGTCACGCCAGCCCTGCCACGACAACAAGGTGAGCCGTTGGACGGTCTCGATGGTGGGCACGAAGCCGGCGATCGTCGTCGACGGCAGGGCCAGCGCACCACCAAGCAGGAGATAGCCGACCATCGCAACGAGCAGGGTGCCCAGCCGGCTCCACTTCCGCCACGCCGCCAGCACCCCGATCGTGATCCCGAGGAGCACTCCGCCGAGGGCGGCCAGGTGGCCGTGATGGCCGCCGAACACCGGCCCGAACCCGATCGCACCGAGGCTGAGGAGCACCGCGACGGCGGCCACGTCGACCGCGCCACGGCGTACGGTCGGGGACTGCCACGGCGCCGCCCGGCGGGTGGTTCCGCCGGTGAACGCGGAGCGGGAGTGGTCGACGTGTGCGTGGGTCCCGGTGCTCATCGCAGGCTCCGCACAGCGCGGGGCAGGGCGCGGACGTCGGGCACGTCGAGGACGGTGAGGTCACCGATTCGGCGATGTGCCAGCGGTGAGCCGGCGTCGCAGCGCACCGCGAAGCTGGACACCGACGGCGGTAGGGCCTTGTCGGCGCCGCGCAGGTCGCGCAGGTCGCAGCGGGCTCCGGCAAGAAGCGCGACCACCGAGGCGTGCGGTACAGCGCCGATCGCCCGGGCGGCCAGGTCGCGCAGGGTCATCTGGTGGGAGGCGGGCTCGAGCTCGGCCAGGCGGTCCAGCATCAAGGGGCCCGTCGAGGAGACGAGCAGGCCCGAGGACGTGTAGATGCTGACCTGCCGCTCGAGGGAGAACGCATGCCGGCCCAGGGAGGCGGCCACCGAGATGGCTGACTCGAAGTCGGCCTCGTCGGCGTGGTCGTCCAGGTGTGTCGGCAGCACCACCAGCAGGTGGGCGCGCCGGGTCTCCTCGAACTGGCGCACCATCAGGCGACCGACCCGGGCCGTGGTGCGCCAGTGGATCGCGCGCCGGTCGTCGCCGGGCTGATATTCGCGCAGCGCGTGGAAGGACACGTCGCTCGAGGAGAGCTCCTGGGTGGTCACGCCCTCGATGTCGCGGATGAACCCGGTGCTGTCGTTGGCCAGCGGGACCGTCACCGGGTGCACGTGGAGCTCGACGGAGTCGGCCCATCGCTGGGTGCGACGCAGCAGTCCCAGCGGGTCGCTGCGCACGGAGGCGACCGGGCCGATGGTGATCACGCCGCGGCGACGGGTGGGCACGTCGAAGAGCTGCTCGTGCTCCTCGTCGCGGGCCAGGCTGGGCAGCATGAAGTGGGCCCGGCCCTTGCCGACGTTGAGCTCGATCCGGGTCGGGAAGAGCGCTCGCCGTCCGCGGTTGCGGATCACGACCCGACCGCTGGCCGTCTCACCGGCCACGACGCGTTGGCGGTGCAGGTCGAAGTCGACCTCGTAGCTGGTCCGGCCCAGCACCCACACCAGGGCGAGCAGCAGCAGGACCAGGCAGACCAGGCCGAGGACGCGCAGCTCGGTCCAGCCCTGGCTGAAACCGAGAACGATGCCCAGCACGGCAGCCACGATCGCCACCCAGCCGGCGGGCGCGACCCACTCGTTGGCACGCCCCGTCACGCCAGCGACCCGGGCGCGCGCGGGCGCCAGGTCGGGGCGCGGGATCCGGTCGAGGATGCTCGCGCGGGCGCTCTGGGCGATGCTCATCGGTGTATGTCGACTCAGGCGTCGGCCCCGCGCAGCTGCGGCGCGGGCACGGTGGCGACGATCCGGGCGATGACCGACTCGGACGTGGTGCCGGAGAACTCGGCCTCCGCGGAGAGGACCAGTCGGTGGCACCAGACCGGGACGATCAGCGCCTTCACGTCGTCGGGGGTGACGTAGTTGCGGCCCTGGGCGGCCGCGAACACGCGCACCGCCCGGACCAGCGCGATCGCGCCCCGGGTGGAGACGCCCAGGGAGGTCTCGGGGTCGGTGCGGGTCGCCTCGGTCAGCGAGTGCACGTAGTCGATGACGCCGGGGTCCACGTGGTTGTCGCGGACCAGGTCGATCATCTGGGTCACCGCCTCGGCGGAGATCACCGGGGACAGGTCCTGGGTGCGGTCGGGGCGTGCGGAACCGCTGAGGATCTCGCGGGCGGCATCGCGGTTCGGGTAGCCGACCGAGGCCTTCATCAGGAAGCGGTCGAGCTGGGCCTCGGGCAGCTTGTAGGTGCCGGCCTGCTCCACCGGGTTCTGGGTGGCGACCACCATGAACGGACGACCGACGTCGTGGCGGACGCCGTCGACGGTGATCCGGGACTCCTCCATCACCTCCAGCAGCGCGGACTGGGTCTTGGGCGAGGCGCGGTTGATCTCGTCGGCCAGCACGATCGAGGCGAAGACGGGGCCCTTGTGGAACTCCCACGTGCTGGTCCCCTGGTCATACATCGTGACGCCGGTGATGTCCGAGGGCAGCAGGTCGGGGGTGAACTGGATGCGGCTGTTCGTGCCCTGCACGGTGGCGGCCATCGCCCGGGCCAGGGCGGTCTTGCCGGTCCCGGGTGCGTCCTCGAGGAGCAGGTGCCCCTCGGCGAGCATGGTGACCAGGGCCAGCCGGATCACATCGGTCTTGCCCAGCAGGGCCTGTCCGATGTTGTCGGTGAGCTTGGCGAAGGTCTGCTCGAACCAGGCCGCGTTCTCCTCGGTCATCGGCATGTGGCGCTCCTTGCTGGCGGGTCGGGTGGGGTGGTGGACGGACTCAGGGCTTGTTCTGGCGACAGATGTTGGCCGGCTGCCCGCCGGGTGCGGCGCCCACTCGGCTGGCCGGCGCGCCGTCGATGCCGCGGCGGCCCTTGAGCTTGCTCTTGAGGTGACCGCTGGCATCGGCCTTGGCCGCGCTCTCGTGCCAGTGCGTGACACCGTCGTCCACGCTGCCCGAATAGGTGATCGGGCACCAGATAGTGGAGCCGGGCTCGGCCTCCCAGGCCTCCACGCCGATCCAGTAGCAGTCGGCCCAGCAGTTGCCTGAGGGCACCGGAGCGTCGCCTGCGTCATAGATGTTGGAGCGGAGCTTGAAGCTGGTGCCGCTGGCCGAGTCCGAGCGGCTCGCGACCGACGGGTCGCCCGAGCCGGTGGAGGTGGTCACGGTCACCTTCAGGGTGACCGACTGGTCGTCGCCGCTGGTGGTCACCTTGTGCGAGCCGGATTTGCTGCCACCGGACCCGCTCGGGAAGCCGCCGTTGCCGCTCCAGGAGCAGTTGCGGCCGTTCGAGTTCACTCGCCAGTCGAAGGTGACGCTGCGATAGCCCGGGCGCGGGTTGGAGACGTCGACGGTGCACGGGCCGAAGGTGTTGACCGAGACCTGGCGCCGGGCGCTGTCGGCCGAGCCGCCCCCGACTGAGGAGTTGGCGTAGGTCTTCGCCCAGACCTCGACCGTGTTGCCGGTCCCGTTGCTCAGCCCCGACACGGTGAACTCGTGGTGCCCGGTGCCGGACTTGATCGCCGAGGGCCCAGTGCGGTTGGTGTAGAACTCGACCGAGTCGGCGTTGTTCATGTTCTGGCTCGAGTAGTCGAAGGCGACCTTGGCCTGACCCGAGACCCCGGTCGGGGTCACCTTCAGGTTCTGCACCGGGTCCGGGGTGGTGGCACCGGTGACCTTCGCGGTCGAGGTCGACCACGGTCCCCAGCCGTCGATGCCCCGCTTCTTGTCCGGGTTGGCCCGGTTGAGCAGACGCACCTGGAACTGCTGGTCCCGGCCTCCCCCGGCCAGGCTGAGCCGGCACGAGGTTCCGGTGGCGGGGCCCGAGCAGGCCACGACCGCGCCGCCGGTACGACGTACCTGGAAGTCGGCGACCTGATGACCGCCCGCCTCGGGTGTCCACGACAACTGGGCCGAGGGATCCGCGTCGGGCGCATCGGCGACGATCGCCACCGCGGTGACGGTCGGCTCGGCGTTGGGGTGCTCGGAGACCACCGGCGACCAGGCGCTCGCGCCGGCGGTGCCATGGGGATCGGCCTCGGCGGCGTTCACCGCACGGACCTTGATCTTGTACGTCGTGCCGTTGGTCAGGCTGGCCAGCGTCTCGCGCAGGTCGGTCCCGGCGTCGATGATCCGGCCGTTGGAGGAGACCTCGAAGCGCTCGACCGGGGAGCCGTCATAGTCCGGCATCGACCAGGTGACGTGCAGCGAGGAGTCGTCGAAGGAGACGGCGACGTCCGTGGGCGTGGCGGGCACGTAGTCCGGCACCACGTCGCGCGACCAGGGCGATGCTGCCTCCGACTCGCCGACCTCGTTGATCGCGAAGACCCGGAATCGGTAGGAGTCGCCGTTGGTCAGCCCGGTCACTGTGTGCGTGGTGCGCGCGCCCTGGATGGTGGTCTCGCCGGAGTCGCCGCCGGAGCTGGTCCAGGTCAGGCGGTAGCCGGTGATCGGGGCACCGTTCGGCTCGGCGCCGCTCCAGTCGACCTCGACCTGGGCGTTGCTGGCGTCGGCGCTGATCGAGGTCGGCGCGGCGGGGCGACCCCGGACGTTGAGGCTGATCTGGCCCTGCACCTCACGCTCGGCCAGGCCGGTCGCGTCGGCGAGCACGTAGGTCATCCGGACAGTGCCGTTGAAGTCCTTGCCCGGGGTCGCGGTGACCACTCGGTCGTTCAGCTCGACGGTGGCGTCGCCCGCGACCACGTCGGGCCCCTTGACCACCGTCACCGGCTCGCCGTCGGACTCGAACGGGTTGCTGGTGACGTAGTCGTCGAGGTCGATCTCGATCGGCTCGCCCGACTCCGCCGTGAGCTGGGCGTCGCGTACGGCGATCAGGTCGCGGGTGGACTCGACCACGGTGACGTTGGCAGTACGACGTACCGGCGCGGTCTTCTGGTCGCTCACCGAGAGGTCGAACTGGTATTGACCCGGGCCGGTGCCGCTCGAGGGCTGCACGGTGATCTCGCCGCCCCCGTCGGAGATCTCGACGTCGAGGCCCGACTCGACCTCGTCCACGGTGAAGGTGAGCTTGTCCTGGTCCCCCGGATCGGGGTCGCTGGCCAGCAGGTCGAGATCCCCGGTCCACGGCTCGCCGGTCGCAACGGAGATCGCAGGCACCCGCAGGTCGGGCTGGGTGTTGCCGTTGGCATTGACGAAGATCGGCAGGGTCACCGTGCTGGTCAGCGCGTCCGCGTCGTCGGAGTCGGCGCCGTCGGAGACCACGGCCGAGACCGAGGTGGGGCCGTGGAAGTCGCTGGCCGCGCCGAAGGTGATCACGTCGTCCGCGGTCTTCAGCTTCGACCCGTCGTGGCCGGGCCCGGGGATGATCGCCTCCGAGAACGGCAGCGTGGGCGTGCGTCCTTCGCGGACCACGACGTAGTCGTTCAGGTCGATCTCGCGGCTGGTGCCCGCGTCGATCTCGATCGGGAGCTCCGCGCCTGGCTTGATCGCCGGGCGGCGGGCGGCCTCGGTGTCGGAGCCGGGCACGACCACGATCGCGGTGCCGACCTCGCCGTCGGGGTCGGTGAGCCGGTAGGTGACCAGCTGGCGTTCGGGCAGCACCGGGATGTCGAGCTGGCCGTCGCTGGTCACCTCGATGCCGGCGTCCAGCAGCTCGGGAGCAAGCTCCGGGGTGAGCTCGCCGATCGCACCGTCGGGGTCCTCGTCGTTGGCCAGCACCTCGGCGGTGATCCGGGTCTTGGAGATGATGTCCGCGACCGGGATCCGGTCGTCGCGCGCGATCGGGGGCTGTGCGGGCGCGTCCTTGCGGACCTTCACGACCAGGTCGGCGGTGCTCTCGGCGCCGAGGTCGTCGCGGATCGTGTAGCGGTAGGTGAGCGTCGACTCCTCGCGCGGTGTGCGCAGCTTGATCCGCCCGTCCTCGACCTCGGCGGGGGCCGAGGGACCCTCGACCTGCTCGATCCCGTCGATGATCGCCAGCGCACCGCCCTCGGGGTCGATGTCGTTGGCGGTGACCGGGACTGCGAGCACCCGGCCGGGGCGTACGTCGCGCTCGTCGGTGATCGCGATCGGCGGCAGGTTGTTGCTCGGTGGTGCGGCGATGCCGATCCGGACCTCGCCGGTGCCCTGGCGGCCGAACTCGTCCTCGACGACATAGCTGAGGGTGTCGGTGCCGCGGTTCTGCTCACCGGAGGCCGCGGTGTAGACGATCGAGCTGCCGTCGAAGGTGATGCTGCCCTTGCGGGGCGCGTTCTCGATGTCCAGTCCCACCAGGGAGACCGAGTCACCGTCGGGGTCGACGCCCTCGAGCGGCACCGGCATGATCACCTCGCCGCCCTGGACGAGGCGACCGGTGAGCGGCTCGGGGCGCGGTGCGGCGTTGGAGCCGCTGGTCGGGGTGATCGAGAGCTCGACCGTGGCGCTGTGGGTGCGCTGCTCGGTGTCACGCACGGTGTACTGCACCCGGGCCAGCCCCGAGTCACCGGTGGCCCGGAACCGGACCTTGTTCTCCGAGACCCAGGCCTCGCCCAGGTTGGCGCCGCTGCTGACCGCACCTTCGTCGAGGGGCATCACGGTCAGCGGGAGGTCGGTGGGCGAGAGGTCGTTGTCGAGCACGTCCACGGTGACCACGTCACCGCTGCGGACCACGGCGGCGTCGTCGGCAGCCACCGGGGCGTCGGGGGTGCGCGACGGGTCGAGGACCACGGTCACGTTGCCGGTGCCGGTCAGCGAGCCGTTGCCGACGTCATAGGTGATCGTGACCGACTGGCCTTCCTCCATGCTGACGTCGGAGAGCTTGATCGACTCGTGGTCGACGACCTCGGCGGTGATCTGGCTGTTCTGGCCGACGTTGACCGACTCCACCACCAGCACGCCGCCGAGCGGGTCGGTGTCGTTGGTGAGTACGTCGACCAGCACCTCGCCGCTGGGCGGGAGCACGGCCAGGTCGTTGTCCGGGATCGGCTGCGCGTCCCGCGGTGCGATGGTGTCGACGCGGACCACGCTGGTCGCGCTGGCACTGCCGTCGGTGACGGTGTACTCGATGTAGTCGGTGCTGCCCGGCTTCGTGCCGGTGATGGTCAGGCTGTCGTCCGCGTTCTGCTCGACCTCGAGGCCCTCGGGGGTCCGGCCGGCCAGGGAGAAGTAGAGCTCGTCGCCATTGGGATCGAGGTCGTTGTCGACCGGCCGCACGGTGACCGAGTGATCGCCCCCGTCGTCGCGGGCCAGGGTGGTGACGTAGTCGGCGTTGGCCACCGGCTTGGCCTTGCCGTTGACCGGCAGGACCGTGGTGGTCAGGTCGACGGTGTGGCTGCCGTTGAGCTTGCCGTCGGTCAGGGTCACCTTGATCTTGCGGTCGCGCGGCAGCCCGGAGCGGCCGTCGTCGCGGACCTGGATCAGCCCGTCGGGGCGATAGGTCCCTGAGAGCCCCTCGGGGAACTCGACCTTCGAGACCCAGAACGGGTCGCCGTCGGGGTCGACCCATTCGGAGATGATGTGGTGCTCGCCGGTGCCTCGGGACCGGATCGTCATCGCGCTGTCCCGCTCGGGGACGAGCTGCTCGACGTGGCCATTCTGCTGCTCGCCGCGGACGGTGAGCGAGACCGTCGCCTCGGCGGTGCCGTTCTCACGACCGTCGTCGGCGGTGTAGGTGAAGCTGGCCTTGCGTCCGGCACGCGCATCGGAGTCGACGCTGATCCGCACCGCGCGACCGTCCCGGACCGGCTCGAGGCGGCCGAGCCCCTTGACCTCGCGGTCCTTGACCGAGGCGACCAGGATGTCGCCGTCCGCGTCGAGGTCGTTGGCCAGCACGGGCAGGGTGATCGACTCGCCGGGCCGGACGCCGAAGTCGTCGTCGCGCGGCTCGGGGGTGGTGTTGTGCTCCGAGCGCTCGGCGACCGCGACGGTCTTGTCCTTCTTGTCGTTCTCGTCCTGGTTGAGGTTGGCCAGGACGGTCTCCCAGTCGGAGATCTCCTGCATGTTCTCGTTAACCAGGAAGATGTCGCCGTTGGTCGGGTCGTTGAGCACGACCACGTCGCGGTTGGTGCGGAAGACGAGCTCCTGGCTGGTCTTCAGCTGCGGGTACGCCGTCACCGCGACGTCGTCCGCGTCGTCGGCGCAGTCGCGCAGATAGGCACCCGTGCCAGCCCACGCGGCGTACACGCAGTCGCCGACGCTCACCGGGGCGACCGGGGTGCCACCGGCGGGAGCCTCGAGGGTCGTGGTCCCCTCGCCGTCGAGCTGGACCTGGACCAGGCCGGAGGGTCCGGCGAGCGCGACCACACCGGTGTCCGCACCGGGCTGCTGCACCTGCAGCGCGCCCGCATCCGAGAGGTCTTCCTCGTGGTCGGGCCAGGCGATCCAGCCGCCGTCCGGGTTGAAGACGACGCCGGTGCCGCCGACCGCGGTCATCTGCAGGTCCTGGAGCTCGAGGTCGGAGATGTCCGGCGTCGAGCCGACCTTCTCGACCAGCCACTCGCCGTCCTCGCGGCGCAGGTCGCGCAACGTGCCGTTCGGGGCGACGGTGTGGATCACGTCGTCCTTGCCGGTGACGGCGCGAACCCCGACGGTGCCCTTGAGTACCGGCACCGCGGACTCCGCGTCGAAGCTGGCGACCTCACCTGCGGGGACGGCCCAGACCTTGCCGGCGTTGGGGTCCGAGATCGCCACCACGTCGCTGCCCTGGCTGGCGTGCGCGCTGTCGGGGAGGTTGGCCGGGGTGGCATCGGTCGCCCAGGTGGCGGTGTCGACGGCGCTGAGCCTGGTGCCGCCGGTGGACAGGACCACCGCGTTGGCCTCCTGGGACAGGTCGAAACCGGCGCCGGGGATCGACGCGGTGTTCGCGTCGAGCTGCCGCGAGGGGTAGTTCAGGTGCGCCGCGACCTGCAGGCCGTTGAGGTCCTCGTTGGTGACCCAGACGCCGCCGTCGTGGAGCTGGAGGTCGGCGACCTCGGTGCCGTCATGGAGGATCGCCAGCGTGGCCAGGGTGACACTGAGCGCGGAGAACGCGACCACCGTGCGGTGGCGGGCTGACGGAAGGAAGCGGGCTGAGGGACGGAGCCGGCGCAACGAGCCCATCACGCCCGAGACCTGCCCGCCATCGTCAATCCCCCCGATTGCTACCCACCCGTGGTATTCGCTCCGGGGTCAGGTTAGTTCAGATGTCGGCCCGGGCGAAACGCCAGCAGTCCGCTGCGTCTCGCCATCGGCCGTACGGCGGATCACCCGCGCCAGGCGGCGTCGCCGGACAGGTCGGCGTACTCCCTGATCCAGGTGTGCATCGCGATCGCCGCGGCAGCCGAGGCGTTGATCGAGCGGGTCGAGCCGAACTGCGCAATCGAGAAGGTCCCGTCGACCACCTCGCGGGCCCCTTCGGAGAGTCCCGGGCCCTCCTGGCCGAAGAGGAAGCAGACCTCGCGCGGCAGGGTCATCGTCTCCAGGTGCGCGGAGCCCGGCAGGTTGTCGATCCCCAGCAGGCGCACGCCCTTGGTGTGCAGGTGGGCAGCCAGCTCCGCGGCCGACTCGTGGTGGCGCACGTGCTGATAGCGATCCGTCACCATCGCCCCGCGCCGGTTCCACCGCTTGCGTCCGACGATGTGCACCTCGGCGGCCAGGAACGCGTTCGCGGTGCGCACGATGGTGCCGATGTTGAAGTCGTGCTGCCAGTTCTCGATGGCGACGTGGAAGCCGTGCCGACGAGTGTCCAGGTCGGCGACGATCGCCTCCATCGTCCAGTAGCGATAGCGATCCACGACGTTGCGCCGGTCGCCCGCCGCGAGCAGCTCGGCGTCATAGACCTCGCTGCCCGGACCCGTCGGCCACTCGCCGGGCCAGGGACCGACGCCGACCTCGTCGGGCCCGTGCGGCATCGGGTCATAGGGCGCGCGCTGCTCCTGGTCGTCCACGGGCAGAGGGTACGTCGATCCTTCTGTCCCGCGATTGGTGCGGGGCAGATAACGTTCACCGGGTGACCGTGGACCCCTTGATGTTCGGCATCGACTGGATGGACTTCGAGTGGTGGCTCGAGATCTTCGGTCCCGCCCTGTTCTGGGTCTGTCTGGGCATCGTCTTCGTCGAGTGCGGCCTGCTCTTCCCGTTCCTTCCCGGTGACACCCTGCTGTTCAGCGTCGGGCTCTTCCTGGCGACCGGGAAGATCGAGATCTTCGACGCCGATCCCCTTGCCCAGCTGGTCGTCGCCTGCCTGCTGCTGACCGCTTCGGCGTTCGCCGGCAACGTGGTCGGCTACGAGATCGGGCGCAAGATCGGCACGCCGCTCTATCAGCGCGACGGACGATTCATCAAGCGCAAGCACTTCGACCAGACCAGGGACTTCTTCGACCGGCACGGCAGCAGCGCCCTGGTGATCGGACGCTTCGTGGCGTTCGTGCGGACCTTCATCACGGTGGTCGCGGGCGCCACGCAGATGAACCGACGCCGGTTCTGGCTCTGGAGCTTCATCGGCGCCGTGGCCTGGGTGGTCAGCGTGACGGCCCTGGGCTACTTCCTGGGCAAGCGGTTCCCCGCGCTCGGCGACAACATCGACCTCGCACTGCTGCTGATCATGGCGATCTTCGCGGTGCCGCTGATCGTGGAGTGGCGCAAGTCCCGCAAGGCGTGAGCAGGACGCTGAGCTTTCACCGGCTCCCGCTACCCTTCGTCGGGTGAACCCGGACCTGTTCGAGCCCCTGCTCCTCGGCATCAAGTGGATGGACCCCGAATGGCTCCTGGCGGAGTTCGGGCAGGAGATGTTCTGGGTCTCCATCGCGATCGTCTTCATCGAGTGCGGGCTGCTGTTCCCGATCCTCCCGGGCGACTCGCTGCTGTTCAGCGTGGGCCTGTTCATCCACCGCGCAGGTGCCGGCGAGGCCGGCATCGACGTCAACATCTTCGTCGCCTGCCTGGCGCTCTCGATCGCGGCGTTCCTGGGCAACGTGACCGGCTATGAGATCGGCCGGGCGATAGGACCGAAGATCTATGAGAAGCGCGGCAGGTTCCTGAAGCCTGAATATTTCACCAAGACCGAGGTCTTCTTCGACAAGCACGGCGCCAAAGCCCTGGTCCTGGGTCGCTTCGTGCCCATCGTCCGCACGTTCATCACCCTGGTCGCCGGTGTCGGCAAGATGAACCGCAAGCACTTCTTCGTCTGGTCCGCGGTCGGCGCGGTGCTGTGGGCCACCGGGATCACCCTGCTCGGCTACTTCCTCGGTGGGATCGAGTTCCTGCAGCACAACATCGAGGCCGCGATCCTGGTCATCGTCTTCATCTCGGTCCTGCCGATGCTCTTCGAGTGGTGGAAGCACCGTCGCGAGGCCATCGAGCTGATCGACGACGTGACCGACGACCTCTGATCCACTCGAGCTGAGGCTCGCGCCTGGGCCCACGTCTGGGATGTCGGCCTAGAGTCGGGACATGGCACGCCACGCAGATCGACTCGACGGGATCCCGCCCACGATCTTCACCGAGATGTCAGCGCTCGCGATGCGCACCGGCTCGGTCAACCTGGGCCAGGGCTTCCCGGACCAGGACGGACCGGCCTCGGTGGTGGAGCGCGCAGTACGAGCGCTGCGCGACGGGGACAACCAATATGCGCCCGGCTCGGGTGTCCTGGCGCTGCGTGAGGCGATCGCCGCCCACCAGCACCGGCACTACGGCATCGAGCTCGACCCCGGCCACGAGGTGGTCGTCACCACCGGGGCCACCGAGGGGATCGCAGCTGCGCTGCTGGGGTTGGTCAATCCCGGCGACGAGGTGGTCGTGCTGGAGCCCTACTACGACTCCTACCTGGCGATGATCGCCTTCGCCGGAGGGGTACGCCGTCCGGTCACCCTGCGCGGGCCCGACTACCGACTCGACGTCGAGGCGTTGCGGGCGGCGGTGAACGAGCGCACCCGGGTGATGCTGATCAACACCCCACACAATCCCACCGGCACCGTGCTGACCCGCGCGGAGCTGCAGTCGATCGCCGAGGTGGCCATCGAGCACGACCTGGTGGTAATCACCGACGAGGTCTATGAGCACCTCACCTTCGAGGACCACGAGCACATCCCGTTGGCCACGCTGCCGGGGATGGCCGAGCGGACCCTGACCCTCTCCAGTGCGGGGAAGATGTTCTCCTTCACCGGTTGGAAGATCGGTTGGGCAACCGGCCCACGCGAGCTGACCGGCGCGCTGCTCGGCGCGAAGCAGTGGCTCTCGTTCTCCAGCGGCAGCGCCCTCCAGCCGGCCGTCGCGCACGCGCTGGACAACGAGTCAGGGTTCTACGAGTCGCTGCGGGTCGACCTGCAGGGACGTCGTGACCAGCTCTGCGCCGGGCTGTCCGCCCTGGAGATGGAGGTGCGGGTGCCCGAGGGCACCTACTTCGCCTGCACCGACGTGGCGGCGTACGGCTGGAAGGACGCGCACGAGTTCTGCCTGGCCCTGCCCGAGCGGGCCGGGGTGGTGGCGATTCCGGCGCAGGCGTTCTATGACGACCAGGACGAGGGGCGGCACAAGGTGCGTTGGGCGTTCTGCAAGGAGGCCGACGTGATCGCCGACGGGCTCGCTCGGCTCAGCGCCGCCGACCTTCACGCCTGAGACGCGTCTGGTCGCGGAACCAGTCGCTGGCCGAGCGCCGGGTCAACGCATAGACCACGTAGACGCAGGCGGCCGCCACCAGGAGCAGGAACGGTGAGGCGAAGGCCATCAGCAGGCCGAGCAGTCCCGCGCAGGCGGCGGAGATGACCAGCAGCACACGAGCCCAGTCCTGACCCCGGATCACGAAGATGGCGAGTGCGGCAGCACCGAGCGCCCAGGCGACGAAGATCCCCGCCATCGCGATCGTTGCCGCCTTGACCTGCTCGAGGGTGAGGCCGGAGTCCTCGAAGCGCGACTCCTGCTCATACATCTCCTTGAGCAGGTCCGGCGAGCCCAACATCGCGATACCAGCCAACAGCGCGCCGACGGCGACAGTGCCGGCGCAGATCCAGGTGGCCAGGCAGGCGCGGAGCACGTCGGTGGGTCGGGAGACGGGGGTGTGCTGTCCCCACTGCTGCTGCCACTGCTGCTGAGCCGCCTGGTGCTGCTCCCACTGCTGCTGACCCGGCTGGGTCAAGGTCTGGCCCGGCTCGCCGCCGTGTGCACCGGAGACCGGCTCGTCGGGCTGCTGGCCGGTTGCGGACGACGTACCGAAGCCCGACCAGGTGCGCGGGCCGTCGCCGGAGTCGCCGGGTGCGATCGGGCCGGGCGGCACCTGGTTCGGCCCGAAGGACTGCTGGTCCCCCTGCTCGTTGCCGTGGCCGTTGCCCTGGCCCGATCCGCCCTGGCCCCAGACGTTCTGGGGCTTCTGCGGAGTACGACGCTCGACCGGTGCGGCGGCGATCCCGTTGAACCAGTCGCGAGACGGCTTGGTCCACAGCATCACGGCGCAGACCGCGACCAAGGAGGAGAGGAAGCCGCCGGTGACCAGGCCGGCAAGGAAGAGCGGGACCGCGGCGACCGAGAGCCCGATCCGCGCCGGCTTGTCACGCTGGAGGACGAAGATGCCAAGGATTGCCGCGGCGGCGGCGCTGGCTCCGGCCACCATGGCTGCGATGTTGATGAACTCGAGGGCCTGCTCGAGCGAGACGTCCATGCCCTTGAACGGTTCCTGGGACAGGGTCTCGGTGACCCGCTCGCGGTGGTCGATGGTGCGCAGGTTGCCGACGACCTCGAAGGCGTCGAAGACGACGAAGACGGATCCGACGATGGCCACCCAACCCGACAGGGTCACCTGTGGCGGGCGGGGCAGCTTCTTGGCATCGCTCATGGTTCAAGTCTCTCAGGCGACCATGACGCGGCAGGCACCGCGCGCCCCCCGGGGATCCGAAAAGATCCGAGGGGGACGCACGGCGCCATGCTGGAAGTCGAACCGCGACAGACGATCAGCGGGTCTGCGACAGCCTGATCAGCTGGTCTGCAGCACCAGGTCGTCGCCGTCCTCGGCGACCGAGATGGTGACCTGGCCGCCGTCGGTGACGGTTCCGGCGATGAGCAGCCTGGCCAACCGGTCACCGATCGCGGTCTGGATCAACCGGCGCAGCGGACGCGCACCGTAGGCCGGGTCATAGCCCTTGTCGGCCAGCCAGGTCTTCGCCTCGTCGGTGACACCGATCGTGATCCGTCGGACCGCGAGCCGCTTCTCGAGCTGGGCGAGCTGCAGGTCGACGATGTGGGTCAGCGCCTGCTTGGTCAGCGCCTCGAACATCACGATCTCGTCGAGCCGGTTGAGGAACTCGGGCTTGAAGTGTCCCCGGACGACGCTCATCACCGAGGCGTGCTTGGCCTCCGGCTCCAGCAACGGGTCGACCAGGAAGTTCGAGCCCAGGTTGCTGGTCAGGATCAGCAGGGTGTTGCGGAAGTCGACCGTGCGACCCTGTCCGTCGGTCAGCCGACCGTCGTCGAGCACCTGCAACAGGATGTCGAAGACCTCCGGGTGTGCCTTCTCCACCTCGTCGAGGAGAACCACGCTGTACGGGCGACGGCGTACGGCCTCAGTCAGCTGGCCACCCTCGTCGTAGCCGACATAGCCGGGAGGCGCACCGACCAGGCGGGAGACCGAGTGCTTCTCGGAATATTCGCTCATGTCGATGCGGACCATCGCCCGCTCGTCGTCGAAGAGGAAGTCTGCCAGCGACTTGGCCAGCTCGGTCTTCCCGGTGCCGGTGGGGCCGAGGAAGAGGAACGAGCCGGTGGGCCGGTTCGGGTCGGAGACTCCCGCGCGCGAACGGCGTACGGCGTCGCTCACCGCGTTGACGGCTGCCTCCTGCCCGATCAGGCGCTGGCCGATCTCGGCCTCCATCTCGAGCAGCTTGGCGGTCTCGCCCTGCAGCATCCGACCGGTGGGGATGCCGGTCCAGGCCTCGACGACGTCGGCGATCTGCTCGGCGCCGACCTCTTCGCCGACCAGCTTCTCGGTGGTGGCGGCCGACTCGGCGCTCTCGGACTCGCGGAGCTTGCGCTCCAGGTCCGGGATCTGGCCGTAGAGCATCTCGCTGGCCTCGTCGAGCTTGCCCTCGCGGGTCAGCTTCTCGGCCTGGATCTTGACCGCGTCGAGCCGGCGGCGGAGCTCACCCTCGCCCTCGAGCGAGGACTTCTCCCGCTCCCAGCGCGCCTCGAGCCCACGCAGCTCCTCCTCCTGGTCGGCGAGGTCGCCGCGCAGCTTCGCCAGCCGCTCGACGGATGCGTCGTCGGACTCCTTGGCGAGCGCGAACTCCTCCATCTTGAGCCGGTCGACCGAGCGCCGCAGCTTGTCGATCTCCTCGGGCGAGGACTCGCGCTCCATCCGCAGCCGGCTGGACGCCTCGTCGATGAGGTCGATCGCCTTGTCCGGCAGCTGTCGGCCGGTGATGTAGCGGTCGCTCAGGGTCGCGGCGGCAACCAGCGCGGCGTCGGTGATCCGGACGCCGTGGTGGGCCTCGTACTTCTCCTGGATCCCGCGCAGGATCGCAATCGTGTCCTCGACACTGGGCTCACCGACGAAGACCTGCTGGAAGCGCCGCTCCAGAGCCGGGTCCTTCTCGATGTTCTCGCGATACTCGTCGAGCGTGGTGGCGCCGATCATGTGCAGCTCGCCGCGGGCCAGCATCGGCTTGAGCATGTTGCCTGCGTCCATCGAGCCGTCCCCGGTGCCGCCGGCACCGACCACCGTGTGCAGCTCGTCGATGAAGGTGACCACCTGGCCACCGGCGTCCTTGATCTCCTCGAGGACCGCCTTGAGCCGCTCCTCGAACTCGCCGCGATATTTCGCGCCGGCCACCATCGCGGCCAGGTCGAGGCTGAGCACCCGTCGTCCCTTGAGGGAGTCGGGCACGTCACCGGCCACGACCCGTTGGGCGAGCCCCTCGACGACGGCCGTCTTGCCGACGCCGGGCTCACCGATCAGGACGGGATTGTTCTTCGTACGACGGCTGAGCACCTGCACGACGCGGCGGATCTCGGCGTCACGGCCGATCACCGGGTCGAGGCGGCCTTCCTCGGCAGCCTTGGTGAGGTCGACGGAATACTTCTCGAGCGACTCGCACGTCGACTCGGCCTCCTGGCTGGTGACCCGTCGGTTCCCGCGGACCGCGGTGAGTCCCTCGCGCAGACCGGTCTCGGTGAGCCCGGCGTCGGTGAGGACCGTGCGGGCAGAGCTCTCGACGGTGGCCAGGCTGATCAGCAGGTGCTCGGTGGCGACGAAGTCGTCCTTCATGCTGGTGGCCAGGTCCATCGCGCCGGCCAGGACGCGGGTCAGTGCCGCGGAGGCTCCGGGCTGCTGCACGGTGGCCCCGCTGGCGGTGGGCAGCCGGCTCAACGTGGCTTCGGCCTTCCCGGTCAGGGCGTCGGCGTCGACGCCTGCCTTGGTGACCAGGTTGCGCGCGGTGCCTTCCTGCTCACGGAGCAGGGCGACGAGCAGGTGGATCGGCTCGGTCTGGGTGTGGCCACCGGTGGTGGCGGAGAGCTGGGCCGCTTCGATTGCCTCGCGGCTGCGGGTGGTGAACTTGTCTGCACCGAACGTGCTCATTGGGCGTTGCCCCCTCATGCGTGACGATGACGGCACCCAGTGTGTCCGTCATCGATGTCAACGCGCGAGAAGTTGAGTCCATTCCACTCAACTTTGACTTTTTTCCGGCGAGGTAGAGCCCGGTCGAATCAACGAGTCACGGCATCTCGGTTGCCGAGTCCTCGAGGAGCTCAGACCGGCTGGTCGACCGTCACTCGGGCGTAGGCGGTCGACGGAGGCGGAGGCGGCGTGAAGTCGGGGACGTCGAGGGCGTCGAGCCCCTCGAGCTCCCGCAGCCGCTGCTGGATGATTGACTCGGTGTCGACGTACTCCTGGGCGATCTCGATCAGGACGTCACCCACGTCGGCCAGCTCTGTCCGGGTCACGGTGCTGACCTCGACGAACTCGTCGAGCAGTGCCTTCCACTGCCGATAAGGACCGTGTGCGCCCAGGCCGATGGTGTCCGGCCGCTCCCAGGGAGCCTGGATCTCGGCCCCGGCGGCCTCGGCCCGAGCCACCGCAAGGTTGTCGCAGATGAACGGGGCGATCACACCGCCAAGAAAGGAGAGCGTCTCCGCATTGACCTCGAGACCCTGGGTGGAGGCATCGAGGAGCCCGGGCTTGCGGAGCAGGAAGGCGTCAGCGTTCTGACCCGTGACCTCGCTCAGGGCGCTGGTCAGGCTGGTCCGGACGCTCGACTCCTCGCCGCGCACGGTCGTCTTGAGCTCGTCGAGGTAGGTGCGCACGTTCTCGTAGACGCCCATGGCCGTGTCCGCGCCGTATTGTTTCTGCGCGGGTGACGGAGCCTCGTCCGCCGGTGTCATGCCGGAGAGCGCGGCGACGATGGTCCGGCCGTTCGCGATGATCAGGCTGCTCGTGCCACCGGTGATGAAGAGGCTGGCCCCGGCCAGCACCGCGCCGATGATCTTCAGGTCCGCGGCGGAGCTGCTGGACTTGCGCTCGCGCATCACCTCGAGCACGTCGTCGGCGATCACGGGCAGGTCCTGGCGGAGCGCGCGGAAGAGGTTCTGCTCGCCGGCGAGGTTCATCCCGAGGATGCCCAGGATGGCCAGTTGTCCGCGGACGACGCCCGGGAGCTTGTTGCTGTAGGCCAGCGAGAAGCTGTCCATCACGCCCTGCATCGGCAGGATCTCTCCGCAGAACGAGGTGAGTGCGCCGTCGAGGTCGTCGTTGGAGGTCTCGAGGCTCGGGTCGGCCGATGCGCCGGTCGTGCTGACGTGGGTGCTCACGTTGATGACGGAGATGGCGTTGCGGATCTTGCCCAGCGGCGCCTCGAAATCGAGCGGGTGCGGCAGGCCCTTCCACTCGAGGAAGAGGTCGAAGATGCGCTCGTACCAGTCCGCCCACACCGCCCTGAAGTCGGTTTCGGCCGTTCCGGCGAACTCGTCGGACTTGAGCCAACCGTCCTCCCCCACGATCTGCACACGCAACCCGTCGTGGCTCAACACGTACGTCGAGACCGGCGCGACGGACATGTCGGAGATCCAACCCTCGTCCGACTTGTGCCAGCCCCTGTCAGCCATGTCCCATTCGATCGCCGCGTCGGCGATGCGGGCGGCGGTCCCGGTGAGCTCGTCATAGGTGGACATGGCGTTCACACTTCCGTCTGCGGCCGGGCCAACCCCGGCGTCCACCTATAAGTGCCCGGTGACATACGCCCGAAACCCAGCATTGGTTCTGGGCAGGTTCGAGTCTCGCGCCAGGGTCCCTCGGGCGTCGGCGCCACGTCAGGGGCGATCCAGTCAGGGTCGAGAGCAGCAGACCGCCCATGCGGCGATCGTGCCGGTGGTCCCGGCACACTCCAGGCAGGGTCGCACTCAAGGAAAGGTCACTCGGAGCAGGCTCGGTCACCGCCCCGGGAGGTCTCAGCATCTCCTGTGGAAGGTGACTTGCCCGTCGGGGCGCAGGGTGTGGTCATAAGCGGGATCGTGGACGCGTTGGTGGTGATGCGTGCACAGGCATCCGCCGTTGGCGATGGTGGTGGGCCGCCCTGGGACCACGGCCTCCAATGGTGGACGTCGCACCATTCGGCCGGGACCGAGCAGCCCGTGGCTCGACACCACTTGTCGCGCAGGCGGATCATCTTGCGGGCCATCGGGGGATGCAGCCTGGTCGATCGGCCGGCGTCGAGCACCTGCCCGGCGCCACCCAGGACGCGGGAATCAGGTTGGCCTGGCAGGCCAGCCGGCGGGCATCGGCTGCGGTGATGGGGGTGGAGTCGTCGAAGCCGAGCCCGGCAGCTCCGAGCGTGCCCAGCAGCTGCTCCAGGGTCAGGGTGACGATCACCGTGGTCGCGTCCCCGCCATGATGGGGCAACCGGTCGGGATCGATGCGTTCCAACAAGTCGCCCAACGCCAGGGCCAGCAACCGATGCCTCGGGGCGCGCAGTCCGTCGGCGTCTGCGGCCTGCTTGCGGGGTTGGGCGAAGGCGTCGAGATTCTTCTCCAGGCGGTGCGCCACGGCGTCGGGCAGGATGCCGGACAGCCGGGTGGTGCCGTCACCCATCGGCCGCAGCGAGAGGCGGGCACGTTCACGGGCGCGGCGCTCCTGATCGGCAAGGCGTTGGGCCTCGCGCTCCTGGGCGCTTGCAGGGTCGACCACATCGGCAAGGTGGCGCCCCATCGCCCGCAACCGGGCAGGGTCCAGGTCGGCGGCGTGGGTGATCATCAGCTCTTCGGCGACCTGCAGCTGCTCACGGTCCAGCTCGTCGTCGACCTCGGCCAGGGCGTCGACGATCGCCTCGGTCTGCGCCAGCGTGAGTGATCCAGCGGCCAGGGCCGCGGCTGTGCGGGTCCAGCGAGACTCCAGCGCCTGGGCCAGTCGCAGCTGTCCGTGCGCCGCGCGGGCGTCGGTGTTCGTGTATGCCGCCAACCAGGCACCGGCGTTGCGGGCGCCGTCACGCTCCGCGACATCGTCCGCACCAGCCAGCACCCGCAGCTTCAACGCAGCCACTCGCGACTCGGCTCGGACCAGGTCGACCAGCAGGCCGGCCTTCGCGTCGGTGGAGGCGAAGGTGGGCTGCGCATCAGCCAACGAGTCCAACAATCCGTGCATGTTTGCGACACCAGACACGAAGACCGAGCGACCCGAGTCGATCGGGAATTCGGTCATCGGGATGCCTCCGTCCGCATCTTCTGCGAAGTAGATCGACCTCTTCAGATCGATCTCCGGTCGATTCCGGATGCGCTCTCAACGCCCTCCGAAACCTTCATCCGAGCATCCCACCCACCACCGACACTGATGATGGTTCGGCCCCAGGGTCAGTCGAGGTCCTGCGGCGCCATGTGCTCAGGCAGCACGGCCGTCGACTCCGTCTCGTCCAGAAGACAGGTGCGACAGAAGTCCTCGCCGAACGGTGTCAGGTGGACCGATCGGCGTACGACCTTGGCGAACCGCACCGAGTGCATCGCCTCGAGCACGTCGGGCTGCGCCTCGACCACCTGGTATTCCATCGGGTCCTTCAGCTGTTCCTTCGAATACCAGATCAGCCCCAGCCGGAAGAGGTTGTTCAGGTAGGACGGCACCTGGTCCACATAACGCGTCCCGGCACGCGGGCCGATCATGTTCAGCCCCGCGGCCACGAGGTCGGAGCTGACCATCCCGACCGGCCCACCCGTGCGTACGTCGACCGTCGCCTGCGGGCCGCTGCGCATGAGGAGGAGCAGGATCCGGCCCTCGTCGGGAGCCAGCTCGGAGAGGATCCGCTCATAGGCGGGGTGCCCGGTCGAGTCGTCCCAGACGTTGCGACTCTTCTCGAGCAGCTCACGCCCGGCCTTGCGGAGGTCGACCGGGCTCGCGACGTCGCGCCGGCTGCTGTGCGTCAGCGGGTTGGAGGTGCGCAGCGGCGGCACCGTCGGCTCACTCGACGACGATGAGTCGTCGGAAGGCTTGAGCGCTCCCCCGGCCACCTCGGCCACGCCGTTGACGAGGACCTTTGCGGCAGTGGCCACGTCGGAGGCGAAGTCGATCGCCTCCGTGGGCGAGGAGGCCGCGCGGAACAGGCGACGCCCGATGCCGAAACCGGTCGCCACCGCCCACTCCGTGGTGTGCCAGGCCGCGCCTGCGGCCAGACGCGCCACCGAGGACTCGTCCGGTTGCTGCTGTCGGTCAAGACTCATCTGTCCTCATCTCAGTGCACTCCTGCCGCCGCGAAGATCGCCCAGTGCAGGAATCCTCCCGCAAACCCCATGATCGCGCCGTGGGCATAGAGCATCCACTCGTCCTCCTTGATCGCGGCTCGCATCATCTCGACGAAGTCGCGGGGAGGGAGCTCCTTGGTACGTGCGCCGATCAGCTGGCGGATCTTCTCCGACTGCTGCCTGCTGAACTCCGGGTCCTTGAACGGGGTGATCGTGCGGCCGACGGCCTCCGTGGCGAAGGCGCCGGTCACCGCGGCGTACTCCTTCTTGCCCATCGCGACCCGGACCGCACCGCGCAACGGCCCGGCCGCCTGGTCGATGGCGGGGGCCATCGCGGTGGCCAGCATCTGCCGGGTGCGGTCGCCGCGCGGGCCGTCGAGCAGGAAGTCACCGATGTTCTCGAGGGTGATCACCTCGTCGGCGATGATCTGCGCGTAGACCTCGGCGGCCTCGGGCTGACGGCGCGGGAAGAGGCCCTGGAACGTGATCCCGAACCGCTTCTGCTTCTCCGGCGGCTCGAAGATCAACCACATGCCCAGGGCGTTGGTGACCCAGCCGACCAGAATCCCCAGGAAGGGCAGCGTCCACCACGGGCTGTGCAGGGCGTGGTCGATGAACGCGACCGGGACGCCGAGCAGGAACCCGAAGATGAAACCGAAGTTGACCATCATCCGCAGCTCCTTCCTTCCGAAGTCGCGGAAGATGCGGACCACGAGCGAGGGGTCCTTGGAGAACTGGTCGATCACCATGATCTTGGGATCGAGCAGCTGGTCGATGTGTATGCCGATCTCGGTGGTGATCCGGCGCACGATCCCGGGCAGCTGGGCTTGCACGCGGTCATAGACCGCCTGCTTGCCGAACGACGGTACGTCGCGCCACATCGCCGGGTGCTCGCGCTGCATGACTTCGTTGACCAGCTCGGGGATGTCCGGCTCGAAGACGGCCACGATGTGCTCGGCGATCTTCTCGGGCTCCAGCTGTTGATAGAACTCAGCCGGCGTGCCCAGCTTGGCGATCGCCTTGTCGACGGCGATCGATCCCATCTTCGCGGCGCGGGCAGGAACAATGCCCTGCCAGCCGAGGCCGCCTTGGAGGACGCCGGGGATCTCCTGGATCTTGCGCGGAGCAAGCCGGGAGAGCTGAGCCATCCCGGGGACCTTGATCCCGTGGAAGTGGACCGGGTTGAAGAGCATGATCAGCCCGGTCCAGTTGATCAACCAGCCGACCACGGCCGTGAAGATCGGGATGGTGAGGAACGCGAGCCAGTTGACGTCGCTGAAGTAGGCCTCGAGCCCACTCTGGATCGATTCGAGCGACGCACCCACCACCTTTCGTGTCCAAGCCCGCCCCTGAGCGCAGAGACTATCGACTCCAGCCCCCGGCGGAAGGCGATCCCAAAGCGCTGACGAATCGGGCGATCACCGCCGCGCGGCAGCCACGTCCATCCCGACGGCCATTCCGACCAGTGCCTCGACCATCGCGCCCGTGTCCAGGTCGGTGGGGGTGACGACCAGACCGAGGACGAATCTGACGTAGAGATCGGCGACGACCTCGGTGGCGGCGTCGTCCGCTTCGGGCCAGCGACCCTTGATGATCGCGGCCAGGCGGGTCCGAACCGGAACGATGATGAGGTCCGAACGCAACGTCAGGATCGGGATCAGGCCGTCGGTCGAGCCGTTCCTGGCGTCGGCCAGCATGCGCCCGACCATCTTGTGGCCGGCGGTCTCGTCGAGCATCCAGGTGAGCCCCTGGCGAACTGCGTCGCTGAAGCGGTCCGCGGCCTGGATCTGGGCCTCGAGCTCGACCAGGAACCGCTCGAGCTCGCGATGGAAGATCGCCAACGAGAGCTGGTCCTTGGTTCCGAACTCGTTGTAGATCGTCTGCCGACTGACGCCCACGTCTCGAGCGATGTCCGCGATCCGCACCTGCCCCCAGGTGGACTCGTTCGCCCGGGCCCAGGCGGCGTCGAGGATCGAGGCGCGAAGGAGGCCGTGCACCTTGTTGCGGAAGGTCTCGCCGCCGGCCCCTTCGGCTTCCTGGTTCATGGGACGAACTTTACGTCATCGAGGATTCGTCAACCGAGTGATCATCCGCGACCCGCTGTTCCGCAGGAGACCGTCAGCGGCCGCGGCGCCATACGACCATCTGCGAGCCGGAACGCTCGCGCAGCACGGGCACGCGGTTGGACACGCTGGGCGGGGTCACGGCCAGCAGCTCCCGCATCGCCTCGCGGGTCGCGGCCACCTCTGCGAGCAGCTCCTCGTTGCGGGCCTGCAGCGCGTCGATCCTGTTCTCCAGCTCGAGGATGCGGCGCACTCCCTCGATGCCAATGCCATGGGCGGTGAGATCCGCGATCACGCGCAACATCTCGATGTCACGCGATGAATAGCGCCGACCGCCCCCGCCGGTGCGATTGGGGGTGATCAGGCCCATCCGCTCGTAGGTCCGCAGCGTCTGCGGGTGCAGCCCGGCCAGCTCCGCGGCCACGCTGATCACATAGACGCCGACGGCGGGATCGGGGGCCACCATGCTCAGGCCTCCTCGAACAGCTTGCTGCGCAACGGCTTCCCGCTGGTGGCCTGGCGATAGGCCTCGACCGCCTCACGGGCGGCCTGGTCCAGCATCGCTGGGACGTGCACCTCGAGGGTGACCAGCAGGTCGGCGTTGGTGCCGTCCTTCTTCTTCGCGCCGCGACCTCGGACCCGGAAGGTGCGCCCGTTGGGTGTGCCGGCCGGGATCTTCAGCGTCACCGGTGCGCCACCGAGGGTGGGCACCTTGATCTCCGCGCCGAGCGCGGCCTCGTCGAAGGAGACCGGGACCTCGAGGGTCAGGTTGTCGCCCTTGCGCCCGAAGAGTCGGTGGGGAGTGACCTTCACAGTGACGAAGAGGTCGCCGTTGGGGCCGCCGTTCTCGCCGGTGCCGCCCTTGCCGCGCAGCCGGATCCGCTGGCCGTCCTTGACGCCGGCGGGGATCCGGGCCTGGATCGAGCGTGCCGAGGTGCCGCGACCAGAGCCGAGGCAGGTCGGGCAGGGCTCGTCATAGACCAGTTGCCGTCCACCGCATGCGGGGCAGGTCTCGTTGAGGGTGAATGCTCCGCCCGAGGTCGAGGCGACCATGCCGGCGCCCTCGCAGACCTGGCAGATGTGTGGCTTGGTGCCCGGCTTGCCGCCGGTGCCCGAGCAGGTGGCGCAGGGGGACTCAGAGGTCAGCCGCAGGCTGATCGTCACGCCGTCCATCGCGTCGACGAAGCTGATCGTGGCGTTGCTCTCCACGTCGGGGCCACGTTGGGGTCGGGGGGCGCGACGGCCGCCTGCGCGGGTGCCCCCGAAGAGGTCGCCGAACATGTCACCGAAGCCGCCGCCACCGGCAGCCCGGTCACGGAGCAGGTCGTTGATGTCGAACCCGCCGCCGCCACCGCCACCGAAGCCGCCACCGAACCCACCCATCGGGGCGCTGCGGATGGCGTCGTACTCCGGGCGCTTCTCGGCGTCCCCGACCACGTCGTAGGCCTCGGCGACAGCCTTGAACTTCTCGTGCTTCTTCTCGTCGCCGGGGTTGGAGTCCGGGTGGTTGGCGCGCGCAAGACGGCGATAGGCCTTCTTGATCTCGTCGGCGCTGGCGTCCTTCGAGACCCCGAGCTCTGCGTAGTAGTCCTTGCTCGCCCAGTCGGCCTTGCCGCTCATGCGCGCGCCTCCCTTCCGTCGTCGTTTCCGGTGATGCTCTGGTGGGTCCTGATCACTCTGCAGCGGGAGCGTCGGCCGGTGCCGATGCCGCGCCCGGTGCAGCGGGGTCGACCACGAGGACCTGGGCCGCGCGTACGACGCGTTCCCCGATCTTGTAGCCGCCCTTGGCCACGATCTTCACCGTGGTGACCTCGACCTCGGCATCCTCGCCCAGGTGGGAGAGGGCGTCGTGGATCGTCGGATCGAACACGTCGCCGGGCGCGCCGTAGCGCACCAGGCCCTGCCCTGCGACGACCCGCTCCAGCTGGTCGGCGACCGCGCGGAACCCGTCATCGAGCGGACCGTGCTCCTTGGCCCGGTCGATGTTGTCGAGAACCTCGGTGATCGGGGCGAGCGCCGAGAAGGTGGCGTTCTCCTTGATCAGCTCGCGGTCCCGGTCGACCCGGCGCTTGTAGTTGAGGAACTCGGCCTGCAGGCGCTGCAGGTCGAGGGTCCGCTCCTCGAGCTCCATCTTGGTGACGGTGAGCTCGTCGGTGGCCGACTCGGAGGGATCCTCGCCCGCTACGTCACCGGGTTCACCCGGCGACCCCGGGGAGGGTGCGGCCTCAGCGGCCGCACCCTCCTCCACGGTCTCACCGGCGTCTGCCGGGTCGGGGAGGTCCTGGCTCGGGTCCTGGGGGGACTCGTCGGGGCCTTGGGTCACTTGGACTCACCCTCGGCGCCCTCGGCAGGCTCCTCGTCCACGATCTCGGCGTCGACGACGTCCTCGTCCGCCTCGCCGGTGGCGCCGGTGGCGCCGCCCGCAGCAGCGGAGTCGGCCTCGGCGGCGGCGTACATCGCGGCGCCCATCTTCTGGCTGGACTCACCGAGCTTGGTGACGCCGGCCTGGAGCTCCTCGGCAGAGGCCTCCTCGTTCTCCAGCGTGGCCTTGAGGGCCTCGACGTCCGCGGTGACCTCGGTCTTGACGTCGTCGGGGACCTTGTCGCCGTTGTCGGCCAGGAACTTCTCGGTGGTGTAGACGAGACCGTCGGCCTGGTTGCGCGCCTCGACGGCTTCCTTGCGCTGGCGGTCCTCGTCGGCGTACTGCTCGGCTTCCTTGACCATCCGGTCGATGTCGTCCTTGCTCAGCGCCGACCCACCCGAGATCGTCATCGACTGCTCGCGGCCGGACGCGTGGTCCTTGGCGGAGACGTGGACGATGCCGTTGGCGTCGATGTCGAAGGTGACCTCGATCTTCGGCACGCCGCGCGGGGCCGGCGGGAGGCCGGTCAGCTCGAAGTTGCCGAGGGGCTGGTTCTGCGCCCACATCTGACGCTCACCCTGGGCGACCTTGATCTCGACCGACGGCTGGTTGTCGTCGGCGGTGGTGAAGATCTCCGAGCGCTTGGTCGGGATGGTGGTGTTGCGCTCGATCAGCGGCGTCATCACACCACCCTTGGTCTCGATGCCGAGCGAGAGCGGGGTGACGTCGAGGAGCAGGACGTCCTTGACCTCGCCCTTGAGGACACCGGCCTGGAGGGCAGCACCGACGGCGACGACCTCGTCCGGGTTGACGCCCTTGTTGGGCTCCTTGCCGCCGAGCAGGTCCTTGACCACCTCGGTCACGGCAGGCATCCGGGTCGAGCCACCGACGAGGACCACGTGGTCGATGCCGGAGACCGGCACGCCACCGTCCTTGAGCACGGCCTGGAACGGCGCCTTGGTGCGCTCGAGCAGGTCCGCGGTCAGCTTCTGGAACTCGCTGCGGGTCAGCTTCTCCTCGAAGTGGAGCGGGCCGGACTCGCCGTGGGTGATGTAGGGCAGGTGGATCTGGGTCTCGCTCGAGCTGGAGAGCTCGATCTTCGCCTTCTCCGCGGCCTCCTGGAGGCGCTGCTTGGCGATCTTGTCGGCGCCGAGGTCGACACCGTTGTTCGCCTTGAACTTCGAGATCATCCACTCGACGACCTTGTTGTCCCAGTCGTCTCCACCGAGGTGGTTGTCACCGGAGGTGGCCTTCACCTCGACGACGCCCTCACCGATCTCGAGCAGGGACACGTCGAACGTGCCGCCACCGAGGTCGAAGACGAGGATGGTCTGGTCGTCGCCCTTGTCGAGGCCGTAGGCCAGCGCGGCCGCGGTCGGCTCGTTGACGATGCGGCTGACGTTGAGGCCGGCGATCTCGCCGGCTTCCTTGGTCGCCTGGCGCTGGGCGTCGGAGAAGTAGGCCGGGACGGTGATGACCGCGTCGGTGACGGGCTCGCCGAGGTAGGCCTCTGCGTCGCGCTTCAGCTTCTGCAGGATGAACGCCGAGATCTGCTGGGGGTTGAAGGTCTTGTCGTCGATCTGCGTTGTCCAGCCCTCACCCATGTGGCGCTTGACCGAGCGGATGGTGCGGTCGACGTTGGTGACTGCCTGGCGCTTGGCGACCTCGCCGACCAGGACCTCGCCGGACTTGGCGAATGCGACGACCGAGGGCGTCGTACGCGCGCCTTCGGCGTTGGCGATGACAGTGGGTTCGCCACCTTCAAGGACGGCGACGACGGAGTTGGTCGTGCCGAGGTCGATTCCGACCGCTCGTGCCATGGGAGTGCCTCCATTGTGTGTTTCGTGTTCCCGGGTGTCCCCGGGGAGTCTGTTCGGCGACCGTGGTGGCCCGCCTTCGGGTCCATCCTGCGTCGCGATGTCGAGTGTTGCAAACAAGTTGAGTCGAATCAACTCAACTTCTGTCACTGGGCACAACTCATGATGGGCGGGATCCATTCCCGTCCCGAATGGGAAAGTTGTCTTGCGGGTACCGCCCTGTTGAACCGAAGGCCGCAGGTGCCGCAACCCGGCACCGGGTCGCCACACCGACCGAAGGAGAACGATGAGCCAGATCGAGAAGTCCATCGACGTCAACGTGCCGGTGAGCACGGCCTACAACCAGTGGACCCAGTTCGAGTCCTTCCCGCAGTTCATGAGCGGGGTGGAATCCATCACCCAGGTGGACGAGAAGCGCAACCACTGGGTCACCAACATCGCCGGGGTCGAGCGTGAGTTCGACACCGAGATCACCGAGCAGCACCCCGACGAGCGCGTTGCGTGGACGAGCGTCGGTGGCGAGGCCCAGCACGCGGGCGTCGTCACCTTCCACCGGATCGACGACAACCAGACCCGGGTGATGGTCCAGATCGACTGGAAGCCCACCGGGATCGCCGAGAAGGTCGGGTCGGCCATCAACGTCGACGACCACCAGGTCAAGCGCGACCTGGACCGGTTCAAGGAGTTCATCGAGACCCGCGGCCAGGCGTCCGGCGCATGGCGGGGAGACGTCGACGCGGGCTGACCCGCCCAGCGTCACCGTCGTACACGTCAACGGCGCACCTCCCAGGTGGGAGGTGCGCCGTTGTGCGTCGTACGACTTCAGTCGTCGCGGTTGCTGGAGAGGACCTTGTGGTTCGCGTCGAGCCGGACGCTCCACTCGGTGCCGTCGGTCTTCGTCACCTCGACCTCATAACCCCCGCTGCCGCCTCCGTCGTCGTCCCGGTCGACGTCGGTGACGGTTCCGCCACCGATCTCGGCAAGTGCCGCCTTCTTGGCCGCCGCGGTCTCGGCTGCGGTGAGCGGCGCCTCGTTGTCGTCCCTGTCGTCCCCGTCCGTGCTGTCGTCCCGGTCGTCCCTGCCCTCACCGTCGTCACTGTCGTCCCCGTCGTCGTCGGGTCCTTCGGTCTCGGTGCTGACGACCTTGCGGTCCTTGTCCAGGCGTACGTCGACCTGGGTGCCGTCCTCGCGGGTGACCTCGACCTCGTAGAAGCCGTCGTCCTCCTCCGCCTCGGTGACCTGGCCGCCGCCGGCGGCCTTCACTGCGACGCCGGAGAGCTTGTCGCGCTCGGCGTCACCGAGGTCGTCGTCCGCTACGCCTGCCCAGACCGCTCCGCCGATGCCGAGCACCGCGATCGCGGCGACGGCCGGGATCAGCACCCGGCGGGTACGCCGTCCGCGGCCGCCGGCAGCTGCCTGGGCCTGGTTGTCCTCGTGGGTTCCGTTGTGTGACTCGTTCATGGGGCTGCTTCCTCTCGTGTGGCTGATGCGATGGAGGAAGCGTGTCGCTTGGCGGCTGAACCCAGCCTGAACCTGCCTGAACGTCCGTTCAGGCTGGCGGAAGACAGACCCGGAAGCGGGCGCCACCGTCCGTGGATTCGACCACCGAGGCCTCACCGCCGTGTGCCCGGGCGATCTCGCTGACGATCGCCAGTCCGAGTCCGGAGCCGCCGTCGTCCCTGGCCCGGGCCTCGTCGAGGCGGACGAACCGTTCGAAGATGCGCTCGCGTTCTTCCGGGGGAACTCCGGTGCCGTCATCGTCGACGATCAGCCACACCCCTGCGTCGTCCACGCCGACCGACACTGCGACCCGGGAACGGGCGTGGCGCAATGCGTTGTCGACCAGGTTGCGGGCCACCTGACCGAGCGTCGCCGGGTCGCCCAGGACCCGGCCGGGCTCGATGCCACTGCCGTCGACGGTGATGCCGCGCGCTGCACCGAGGCGTCGAGCCCGGTCAACCTCGCTGAGGGCCAGGTCGTCCAGATCGACCTCGGCTGCGCCCTGACCTGCACCGCCCTCGTCCGCGCGGGTCAGGAGCAGCATCGCCTCGACCAGGCGCTGCATCCGCACCGACTCCTCGAGGACGGCCTCGGCGAGCTCCCCTTCGGGAAGGGCGCCGGGATGCGCCTGCGCCACTTCTGCGGTCTGTCGGATCCCGGCCAGCGGCGAACGGAGCTCGTGGCTGGCGTCGGAGACGAAGCGCCGCTGGCGCTGGCGAGAGGTCTCGAGCCGATCCAGCATCGCGTTCATCGTCAGCGCCAGGCGGTGGATCTCGTCGCGCGAGGCTGGTGGCTCCACCCGCGAGCCGAGGTCGTCCCCGCTGATCAGGTCGACCTGACGGCGCATCCGCTCCACCGGAGCCAGTGCTCTCCCGACCACGACCCAGGTGGTGGCGCCCACCACGAGAAGCACGATCGGCAGGCCGACCGCCAGCAGTGGGAGCAGGGCAGCGGTGGACTCGTCTGCATCCTCCTGCGACACGGCAACACTGATCACGTGGTCACCGGCGTCGGTCTCGGCCTCCTCGGTCACGACCACGTAGTCGTGGTCGGCGCCGGGCAGCTGGACGGTGTCGTCCTCGTCCGACAGGAGCCTCGCGACCGGTTGCGAGGAGAGGACCACGGCCCCATCGGGGCCACGAACCACGATGACCACATCCTCGGGGTCCTCGTCCTCGTCGGGATCCGAGTCCTCATCGCTGTCGCCGTCGTCCCCGCCGCCCCCATCTCTGTCGCCGTCGCCGTCGCCGATCGATGCTGGCAGGCCGTCCTGCTCGATCTGCGCCGCGAGTGCTGCGGCCCGCTGCTCCGCGGAGGTCTCCAAGCCGTCCACGAGGGACTGCCTCAGCAGGAGGACGAGGACGGCACATCCGGCGACCATCGCCACAGCCACCACCAGGAGGGCGCCCACAGTGGCCCGCAGGCGGACAGAGGACCGTGCCCGGCCCGGCGCGCGCCTAGCCACCGTTGCTCGCCAACCGATAACCGGCGCCACGCAGGGTCTCGATCGCCTGGCGTCCGAACGGCCGGTCGACCTTGTTGCGCAGGTGCCGGATGTAGACCTCGACGATGTTGGGATCCCCGTCGAAAGCCATGTCCCACACCGCGTCCAGGATCTGCTGCTTCGAGACCACGTCACCACGGTGCCGCATCAGGAACGCCAGCAGTGCGTGCTCTCGTGCAGTCAGCCGCACCTCTGTCTCGCCGCGCCAGACCCGACGCGCGGCAGGGTCGAGGCGCAGGTCTCCCGACTCGAGCACGGTCGGGCGCTCGCCGGATCCGCGCCGGATCACCGCCCTGAGCCGGGCCACCAGCACCGGGAACGAGAACGGCTTGGTGAGGTAGTCGTCGGCCCCGGTGTCGAGCCCTTCGACCTGGTCCCATTCGCCGTCCTTCGCGGTCAGCATCAGGATCGGGGTCCAGTTCTCCTCCGCGCGCAGCGTCTCGCAGACCTTGTAGCCGTTGATCCCCGGCAACATCAGGTCCAGGACGATGGCGTCATAAGGATTCTCCCGCGCCAACCACAGTCCGTCGGTGCCATCACGGGCCACGTCGACGGCGAACCCCTCGGCCTCCAGGCCGATCTTCAGGGAACGGGCAAGTCGCGCCTCGTCGTCCACCACCAGAACCCGCATGGACTCGATTGTGCCGCGTGCTCGCTGAACGCAGGCTGAAGGCGCCCGTCACCGCCGCCCAGCGGTTCATCCGTCCGGTTCGTCCGGGCGGCTAGTTCGGCGTTTCCGGCCCCCTCCGCACGGGTAGGTTCACCTCGTGGAGAACCCCCTCATCGCCAGCCTGACCACCGCCGTACAAGCCGCACCCGACGACGTACCCCTGCGCCTGCACCTGGCCGGACTGCTCATCGACGCCGAGCGCGGCACCGAGGCCGTCGTACATCTCGGTGTGGTGCTCGGCCAACAGCCCGACTCCACGCAGGCCCGGGAGCTGATGGCCAAGGCACTCGGAGGCGGTACGCCGACCGCACCCGCGGCGCCCCGCGACGAACCGGCGCCCCCTGCCCACGAGACGGAACGTCCGGCCAAGCCCGAAGAGGGATCCCGAGGCGCCTCCGAGTTCGACTGGTCGCATGCCGAGCAGCAGCTCGGCGACGCGGTCCCGCCGATGTTCGTCGACGGCTCGGAGGACAGCACTGCGCCGCCCCCACCGGCGTACGACGTGGAGCGCCAGGACCTGCGACTCTCCGACGTCGGCGGCCTGACCGAGGTGAAGAAGCGGCTCAACGCCAGCTTCCTGGCGCCGTTGAGGAACGAGGAGCTCCGCAAGCTCTATGGCAAGTCCCTGCGCGGCGGACTGCTGCTCTACGGCCCGCCCGGTTGTGGCAAGACCTTCCTGGCCAAGGCGATCGCCGGTGAGCTCGGCGCCGCCTTCCTGCACGTGTCGCTGGCCGACGTGCTCGACATGTACATCGGCAAGAGCGAGCAGAACGTCAAGGAGCTCTTCGAGATCGCCCGCTCGTCCGCGCCGTGCGTGCTCTTCTTCGACGAGCTCGATGCGATCGGCATGCGCCGCTCCCAGATGCGGGGCAGCTCCCAGCGCGGCACGGTCAACCAGCTCCTCGAGGAGCTCGACGGGGTCGGTTCCGAGAACGAGGGCGTCTATGTCCTCGGCGCCACCAACCACCCCTGGGACGTCGATCCCGCGCTGCGTCGGCCCGGCCGGCTCGATCGCACCCTCCTCGTGCTGCCCCCGGACCAGGCCGCCCGCGAGGCGATCCTGACGACCCACCTGCGCAGCCGTCCGGTCGAGCGGATCGATGTGCGCAGGATGGCCAAGCTCACCGACGGTTACAGCGGCGCCGACCTGGCCCACATCTGCGAGTCGGCCGCCGAGATCGCGCTGATGGACTCGGTCGAGACCGGCAACGTCCGGATGATCACGATGGCCGACATGGAGGCCGCACTGCGCGACGTACGCCCCTCGATCGGCCCGTGGATGGAGACCGCCCGCAACGTGGCTCTCTATGCCAACGAGTCCGGGGAATATGACGACCTGGCCAAGTTCCTGCGCAAGAGGGGGCGTGGCTGAGCATGATCGACCTGGATGAGGGGCTCGACCGCGCCGACGCGATGTTGACCGCACGCCGACCTGAGCAGGCCGCACGACTCGCGCGCACCCTGATCGGACAGCACCCCGACTCGGCACGTGCCCACGACGTCCTCGCCGACGCCCTGCGCAAGCAAGGCCTCGATCGCGAGGCCGTGGCGCCTGCTCGTGAAGCCCTTCGGCTCGCCCCGCACGCCCCCGGCATGCACATCGGTCTCAGCCTCGCGCTGCTGGAGGTCCACGAGGCCGAGGAGGCCAGGGAGCACGCGCGGCGTGTCATCGAGTTGCTGCCGAACGAGTCCGGCAGCCATGACCTGTTCGCCTGGACGATCCTCAAGCCCGAGCGCGCCGACCTGCTGCCGGAGGCGCTTGCGGCGCTGCGGGAGTCGATCCGACTCGACCCGAATGTGGCTCCCGCCCACTCCATGCTCGGTGTGGCGCTGCGCCGATCCGGTGATCGCGGGGCCGCCCGGGCGGCCTTCGAGCAGGCACTGGCGCTGGACCCGACCGACACGACGGCGCTGACCAACCTGGGTGCGATGGACATGGCGACGGGGCGGCTCGCGCAGGGCGCCGACGGCATGCTCTCGGCACTCTCGATGGACCCGACCGATCAAGCGATGCAGGCGAACATGCGGATCCTGCTTGCCAGGTTCGGGCTCGTGTTCACCGTGTTGTGGGTGCTCACCGGGATCACGCTGGGCACCATGCTGGCCCTCGGCGCGAGCCCGGGCACCCGGCTGGTGACGGGTGCCGTGTGGCTGCTCGCCACCGCCGTGGACGCCTGGTTGGCGCTACGCATGATGCCTCGATCCGTACGCCGCAGCCCGCGCCGGGTGAACGACCTGGTGACGTCGAACGAGAGGCTGCTGCTCGCATTCCAGGTGGTTCCGGCGTTGGGGGTGGCCGTGATGACGTTCGCCCCGGGGCTCATCGCCGCGATCGCTGGCGCCGTCATCGTCGTCTATCTGGTCGTCGTCATCGCGGGGATGCTCCTGGCCGGCGATGACGAGGAGGACGAGGACGTGGCTGAGCATGTTCGACCTGGATGAAGCCCTGAGCCGCGTGGACGCGATGCTGGCTGCCGGACGACCCGAGCAGGCCGAGCAGCTCGCGCGCACCGTGATCGCCCAACACCCGGACGTCGCGCGGGCGCACGCGAGCTTGGCCGACGCGTTGGATCGCCAGCGTCGCCACGAGGAAGCCGTCGCGCCCGCTCGCGAAGCGTTGCGACTCCGGCCGGAACAGCCCGGCCCACACCTCGCAATGGCCCTCACCAATGTCGGCGAGAGCGAGGAAGCGATCGAGCATGCTCGACGTGGGGTCGCCCTACTGCCACACGACCCCGAAGCCCATGATGTCCTCGCACTGGCGATCCTCGAGTCCGGCGACAAGACGCTCGTCAGTCAGGCCCTCGCGGCCTCTGCGGAATCGATCCGCATCGACCCGAATGTCGGAAGGGCACACTCCATTCTCGGCCTGGGCCACAAGCGGGCCGGAGACCACGCAGCTGCTCGCGAGGCCTTCCACCGGGCGCTCGCGATCGACCCGAGTGACACGACCGCTCTCAACAACCTCGCGACGATGGACCTCGGAGTCGGTCGGTGGCTTCGAGGCACGGACACGATGCAGTCAGCGCTGTCCATCGCTCCCAACGCCCCAGGGCTGCACGAGAACATCCGCATCCTCCTGTGGAGGTGCGGCGTGGCATTCACTGCACTCTGGGCGCTCGCCGGGCTCGCGCTCACCACGATGCTGGTCCTGGACGCGAGCCACGGCACCCGCGTGATCACCGGCTGCGTGTGGTTGGCCGGCACAGGTCTGGCCGCCGCAGCCGCCCAACAACTGCTACCCCGGACCATCCGGCTCAGCCCACGCGGGATCATTGACTTCCTGGTGACGAACGAGAAATACCTGCTCGGTGTCCAGGTCATCCCGGTCCTCGGGGTGGCCGTGATGGCGTTCGCACCCGGGCTGGTCGCGGCCATCGGGGGCGGCACCGTCCTTGCCTACCTGCTCCTGTTCATCATGGCGATCGTGCTCCGGATCCGGGAGCGCAATGAGGAAAAGGGCACCTCCGGCGATTCGGCCGATTCGGTCGAGGCCCGTGACTGACCTCGATCGCGCCGAGCACCTGCTGGACCTGCGCCGGCACGACGAGGCCGCGAACCTCGCCCGGCAGGCGTTGGCCGAGGATCCCGGGTCGGGACAGGCCTTGCACGTGCTGGGCCGTGCCTTCCACGGGATGGGCGACCACGTCGAGGCCGAGCAGGTGCTGCGCGCAGCACTGGCGAGTCGACCTGCGCACGCCGGCACCGCCCTGTCGCTGAGCGAGGTCCTCGCCGCACAGAACCGGCCGGGCGAGGCAGCAAGCATCGCGCGCGAGGTGGTCGCTCACGAGCCGCACTGGTGGGTGGCGCACTATCAATTGTCGGCCGCGCTGTTGCGAGGGCCCCGGGCGATGCGGCGAGAGTCACTCCCGGTCGCCCGGCAGGTGGTTGAGATGGCTCCGAACAACGCCGCTGCGCACAACATCCTTGGTCTCTCGCTGGAGCGGAACGGGAAACGCCGTGCGGCCCGGGCGGCCTATGCCAAGGCGCTCGAGCTGGACCCGAACCACGCCAACTCGCTGAACAACCTGGCCTCGATGAACATGTCGCTGTTCTCGCTTGGCCGCGGCTCGGACCAGTTGCGTCGCGCCCTCGCCCTGGATCCCTCCGACCCGATCTTCCAGCGCAACCTCAGCCTGCTCATGGTCCGGATGTGTGGACGGCTGTTCCTTGCCCTGCTCGTCTGCGGTGCACTGATCGCCGGACTGGTCGCGGCCCAGGCGCCGCCGATCCTGCGCGCCCTCGGCGGCGCGCTGCTGATCGCGCTCGTTGGGCTGATCGCCCGGTCCTCGATCAGGTCGTTGCCCGCCGGAGTACGTCGTCCGCTCGCGCTGATCAGGCAGGTGAGAGCCGGAAGCACGATGATCCTCCTCGTCCTGCTCGTCGCGGCCGGTTGCGTGTGCGTGATGGCCTTTGCACCGGCCGGGACTGCACTTGCTGCCGGTGGCGTCCTGCTCATCCTGATCCGGGTGCTGGCCATCAGTGTCGTGGTCGGCTGGATAATCAGCCTGATTAGTAGCCGGTCGAAGAATCGCGTGGGGTATTGATGAGCGTCCGGAACGACCTCGCCCGCGCCGAGCAGCTTCTGGAGCTGGGCAGGTATGTCGAGGCGGAGACCCTCCTCCGTGCCCTGTTGGCCGATCATCCCGGCAGCATCGAGGTGCTGCATGTGATGGCGACCGTGCTGTTGTTCGCGGAGAGGAACGAGGAGAGTCTCGAGGTCGCCTGGCAGGCACTCGCTCTTGCGCCCGAGGATCCCGACTGCCGACTCGCGGTCTGCGATGCGTTGATGCAACTTGACCGCGGCCCGGAGGCGCTCGAGCTCGCCGAGGTCGCGATCGTCTCCGACCCGGACGACTGGCGTTCGTGGTTCGCCCACGCCCGCGCCCTCAGCTCGTTGCCGATGCCACGCGTGCGCGATGCGCTCGACTCGATCAACCGCGCCATCGGGCTCAACCCGCACTCCGCCGACCTGCATGCCTTTGCCGGAGTCCTCCTGGAAGTCCTCGGGCTGCGCGACCTGGCACGGTCAGCATTCACCGAGGCACTGCGGTTGGATCCCCAGCACACGGCCGCACTGACCTCGTTGGCCGACCTGGACGCGGGCCTGTTCCGGCTGGGCCGCTCGGCAGCCAACGTCAGGGCCGCCGTCGGCGCCGACGCACAGGACAGCTTTGCCCACGGCGGGGTCAGCACGCTCGCCGGACGCCTTGCCCGACGCCTCCTGCTGGCGCTCATCCTCGCCGGGATCGTGGTCGGCCTGGAGGTGTACGGCGGAGCGTCGTTCCTCGTCCGCGGCGCCACCGGGGTCGCTGCGTTGGCCCTGTGCGGCCTGCTGGTCAGGTCGTCGTTGCACCACCTGCCGCGAGGAATGACCCGGTCTGCCGGCGCACTCTGGGGAGGAGTCGGCGCAGGGACCAAGGTGCTCCTGGGCGTCTGCGTCGTGATCACGATCTGCCTGTGCGTGATGGCGTTCGCGCCGACCGCCATCGGCAGCAACGCGGGCCTGGTCTTCCTGCGCGTGGTCCGGATCCTGCTGATGCTCACGATCTTCGTCTGCGTGTTCCAGGCCGTCGCGCTGCTCTTCATCCGCAAGAAGTGAGTCCCGACCCGGGCTCTGCTCGGGTTGGGGCGGCGGCCCCACGTGTCACAAAGGTCGGCGCGGGCTCAGGTCGCCGCAACGGTGCGCGGAGTTGTTGTCGCACTGTGCGCGACAACAACTCCACACTGATTCGCGCTCCCCTCCACAGGCACGGCTGATGGCCGTGGCAGAGACACACGGGTCGAGCGAGTCTCTCCGGCATGAACGGACCAGCCACACCTGATGCCGACTGGGGAGCGGCCACCCGACTCCTCGCCGAGCAGGACGGTGTCATCTCGCGGCGTCAGGCGCACACCTTGGGACTCCAGCCGCATGATCTGGAGCGCCTCGTCCGTCGCAGAGTGTGGGCACGAGTGATTCCGGGGATCTTCGTGAACCACACCGGACCACCGTCGTGGCAACAGCGTGCGTGGGCGGGAGTCCTGCACTTCGAGCCGGCGGCACTCGCGGGGGCCTCAGCGCTTCAGGTCGTCGACGGTGCCGGCTGGCAGCCAGGTCCCAGCCGACAGCGTGCGCCGCGCGGCCGAACCAGCCTGGGAGATGCGCCGATCGAGATCGCCGTCCACTCTTCCCGTCGAGTGGCTCAGCTCGACGGTTATCGGGTGGTCCGCACGGGCGCGTTCTCCGACGTGGTGCAACACAGCGCCCGGCCTCCGCGCGTGCGCTTTGACGAGGCAGTGCTGGACCTCGCTGCCCAGGCACCCACGGATCTCGCCGCGATCGGCGTACTGGCTGACGCTTGCGGGTCCCGCCGCACCACCGCACAGCGACTGTTGGCCACGATCGCCCGGCGGAGTCGGCTCAGCCGCAGGAGGTGGCTGGTCGGCGTCCTCGGCGACGTCGCCGCGGGCACCTGTTCAACCCTTGAACATGTCTACCTGGACCGGGTGCAGCGCCCACATGGTCTGCCACGCGGGAACCGGCAGGCGTCCGAGCAGACTGCGGGCGGGCGTCTCTTCCGTGACGTCGACCTTCCCGAGTTCGACCTGATCATCGAACTCGACGGGCGGCTGTTCCATGACAGCACCGAGCAGCGCGACCGTGACATGGACCGAGATCTCGACGCGGCAGTCGACGGTCGCACGAGCATTCGGCTCGGTTGGGGCCAGTGCACCGAACGAGCCTGCCGAACCGCCGGCCGACTCGCACGTGTGCTCGCGTCGCGGGGATGGGTGGGCGAGCCGGTGCGCTGCGGTCCGGACTGCGCCCTCGACTGACGATCATGGAGATCTTGTTCCACCCGGTGCGACAAGATCTCCACAAAGATGTGGGCACTACCGGCACCCGGCAGGTGGCACGCTGGGCTCATGCAGATCAAGGTCGTCTCCCTGCGCCGCTATCCGGTCAAGTCGATGGGTGGCGAGGCGCTCGACTCGGTCGCCCTGGACCCACGCGGGCTCGCGGGCGACCGTTGGTTCGCCGTCGAGGACGAGGACGGCCACTTCGCCTCGGGCAAGAACAGTCGTCGCTTCCGTCGCCGGGACCCGGTCTTCTCCTATTCCGCCGGCACGGCGACTTCCGGCGAGGTCACCGTGACGGGTCCGGGTGGCGAGTGGCAGGCGATGGATCCGGCTCTCGATGACGAGCTGACCGCGGTGATGGGGGTCGGCGTACGGGTCAGGCCGGAGGCAGACGTGTCGCACCAGGACTCGGGATCGGTGTCGTTGGTGGGCACCGCAACGCTCGCCTGGTGTGCTGAGCGCTGGAACATCGATCCGGATCCGCGTCGTCTGCGGGTGAACATCCTGCTGGCCACCGACGAACCGTTCATCGAGGAGCAGTGGGTCGGCCAGGAGATCACCATCGGCGACATCGTGCTGCGCGGCGTACGGCGGATCCCTCGTTGCCGGATGGTCGACATCGACCAGGACGGTGCCCGCGTCGAAGGGCGGCTGCTCAAGCCGCTGACCCAGGAGCGGGACATGTGCCTGGCGGTCTATGCCGACGTGGTGAGGACCGGTGTGCTCCGGGTCGGCGACGAAGTGAGCGTCTCCGCATAGACGGTTGACCCGAGCACGAGTTCGGCGAGCATCAGGCGCCGAGCTCCGTCAGCGCCGCGTTCGCCGCGTTGTGCCCGCCCATCCCGTGCACTCCGGCCCCCGGCGGCGTCGCGGAGGAGCAGAGATAGACGCCGGGGATCCCGGTGGCATAGGGGTCGACGGAGATTCGCGGGCGCATCACGATCTGCTTCGCAGTGTTCGCGCCCGCGGCGATGTCGCCGCCGACGTAGTTGGCGTTGTGCGCCTCGAGCCCCCGGGTGTCGCGCACGTGGACCTGCCGGATCCGCTCGCGGAAGCCCGGCGCGAATCGTTCGATCTGCGCCGTGATCGCGTCGGTCGCATCCCCCGGCCAGGCATGCGGAACGTGGGCATAGGCATAGATCGGGTTGAGCCCGGAGGCGCCGGCACTGCGCGTCGGGTCGGCGACGTACTGCTGACCGAGCAGCACGAACGGCCGCTCCGGCATCTCTCCGCGAGCCACCATCGCGCCGGCGCTGACCAGCTCCTCCATGGTCCCGCCCACGTGCACGGTGCCGGCCTTGCCCACGTGGGGGTTCTGCCAGGGGATGTCACCCTCGATCGCGTAGTCGACCTTGAACGCACCCGGCCCGAACGTGTAGCGCCGGTAGGCCCTGCGGGTCCGACCGGGCAGCTCGTCGCCGAGGATCCGGGCCGCCGCGTCGGGTGCCGTGTCCAGCAGCAGTACGTCGTGCGCCGCCAGGTCGGCGCGCGAGGTCACCCGGACGCCGGTCTCGATCCGGCCACCGAGCTGCTCCAGCTTGGCGACCAGGGCCCGGGTGATCGACTCGGTGCCGCCCTCGGCGACCGGCCAGCCATAGGCGTGCGCGGCGGCGGCCAGCATGACACCGACCGAGGAGGCGAGCGGTCCGGTCAGGGTGCCGAACTTGTGCGCTGCCACTCCGGTGAAGAGCGCCCGCGCCTCCTCGGTGCTGAACCGCTTCGCCGCCCACGGGGCAGGCAGCAGCGAGTTCAGGCCGAAGTGGGCCAGCTTGAAGGGGTGCCTGGGCACGTGCAGGATCGGGCGGAACACGTCCTGGGCCAGGGCATCGAAGTTGCGCGCAGACCGTCCGATCAGCCTGTCCCAGGCCGGGCCGTCCACACCGAGCCCGTGCGCGGTGCGCGCCACGTCGCGCCACATCAGCGCCGCCCGCCCACCGTCGAGCGGATGCGCGAGCTGGACCTCGGGCCAGATCCAGCGCAGGCCGAACTCCTCGAGGCCCAGGGACTGGAAGAACGGGGAGGCCACGCCGGTCGGGTGGAAGGCCGCACACTCGTCGTGGAGCAGCCCGGGCACGGTCACCTCGGAGGTGAGCGTGCCTCCGCCGACCCGGTCGGAGGCCTCGAGGACCAGCACCTCGACGCCACGCTGGGCCAGCGTGATGGCTGCGGCGAGACCGTTGGGTCCACTGCCGACCACGACTGCTCTGCTCATGCATCCACCATGCCAGACCGATCGTGACCGGCGGGTGGCGTGTGGAGCGGCGTGGTTGGCTGGGGCCATGACTGTTCCCTCCCTCTCCCTCAACGACGGCACGTCCATCCCGCAGCTCGGCTTCGGCGTCTTCCAGGTCCCGCCGGACCAGACGACCGCCACCGTCGGCAAGGCGCTCGAGGTCGGCTACCGGCACATCGACACCGCACAGATGTATGGCAACGAGAAGGGCGTCGGCGAGGCCATCGCCGCCTCCGGGCTCGCGCGTGACGAGATCTATGTGACCACCAAGCTGAACAACTCCAACCACGCGCCGGACGACGTACGTCGTTCCTTCGCCCAGTCGTTGACCGAGCTGGGTCTCGACCATGTCGACCTGTTCCTGATCCACTGGCCGATGCCGGAGGCCTACGGCGGCGATTTCGTCTCCACCTGGCGCGCGATGGCCGAGCTGACCACCGATGGCCGCGCCACCTCCGTCGGGGTCTCCAACTTCGAGCCCGCGCACCTGGAGCGGATCATCGACGAGACCGGCGTGATCCCGGCGGTGAACCAGATCGAGGTGCACCCGCGCTTCGGCAACGAGGCGGCCCGGAAGGCATCGGCCGAGCGCGGCGTGCTGGTCGAGGCGTGGTCGCCGACGGGACGCACCTCGTTGCGCGACAACCCGGTGATCGCGGAGATCGCCGAGCGGGTGGGCCGGACTCCGGTCCAGGTGACGCTGCGCTGGCACATCGAGCGCGGCGACGTGATCTTCCCCAAGACCATGCACGAGGAGCGGATGCGGGAGAACTTCGGTCTCTTCGACTTCAGCCTCTCCCCCGACGACGTGCTGGCGATCTCGGCTCTCGACCAGGGCGCCGAGGGCCGGATGGGACCGCACCCGAACGACCTGAACTAGTCAGGCCAGGGCCGCAGCCCACTCGCGCAGGATCCGGATCATCCGGGTCCTGTCGATCTCGCCCAGGCCGGCAACCAGCCGCGCCTCGTTGGCGTAGTGCGCCTCGATCGCTGCATCGATCAGCTCCCGACCGGCCGGGCTCAGGGCAATCGCCCGGGCCCGGCCGTCGGCATCACCGACCCGTCGGGTGACCAGGCCGCGCGCCTCGAGGCGGTCGACCCGCTTGGAGATCGCTCCCGAGGTGACCATCGTTGCCGCGGCCAGCTCACCGGGGCCGAGCTCGTACGGCGTACCGCTGCGGCGCAACGTGGCGAGCAGATCGAACTCACCCTCGCTGAGCCCGAACTCCGCATAGACCTCGACGAGCCGCTGGCGCAGGGTGTCCGCCAACCGGTGCAGCCGGCCGATCAGCGCCATCGGTGAGGTGTCCAGGTCCGGGCGCTCGGTTGCCCACTGGTCGATGATCTGGTCGACGTGATCGGGAGCGTGGTTCATGATGGGGAATATACCTTCCACGGAAGTCATTCTAGTTTCCATGGAAAGCAATTCCTCCGTTGCGTCGTGGCGCACGCCCGCACTCACCGTGATCGCGCCGGTGGCGTGGGGCTCGACGTACTACGTCACCGACGCGTTCCTGCCCAGCGACCGACCACTCTTCGCCGCCCTGCTCCGGGCCCTGCCCGTCGGCCTGTTGCTCCTCGCCCTGCGCCCGGCGCTGCCGTCCGGAGCGTGGTGGTGGAAGTCGGTGGTGCTCGGCACGCTGAACATCGGCGCGTTCTTCGTGCTGATCTTCATCGCCGCCTATCGCCTCCCCAGCGGGATGGCAGCCACGCTCACCGCGACGGCTCCGATCGCGATGATGGCCGTGGCCTGGCTGCTGATCGGCGAGCGGCCACGGCTGGCCTCGATCAGCGCCGCCGTGCTCGGGGTCTCCGGGGTGGCGCTGCTGGTGCTCCGGGCCGGCTTCGCGGTCGACCCGATCGGGGTTGCCGCATCCTTGGGCGCCGTGGTGATGTCGTCGTTCGGCTATGTCCTGCTGAAGCGGTGGCAGGCCCCGGTCGACCTGCTGACCCTGACCGCCTGGCAGCTCGTCGCCGGTGGGTTGCTGCTGCTTCCCGTCGCGCTTCTGGTCGAGGGGGCACCGCCGGCCATCGACGCGGGTGCCGGGTTCGGCTTCCTCTACATCGGCCTGATCGGCACCGGGCTGGCCAACTATGTGTGGTTCCGTGGCCTGCAACGGATGCCCGCTGCCTCGGTGTCACTGATCGGCCTGCTCAACCCGGTCACCGGCACGATCCTCGGGGTCTTCCTCGCCCACGAGGTGTTCGGTCCGACCCAGCTGCTCGGCATGGCGCTGGTGCTGCTCGGCGTACTCCTCGGGCAGACGGGCGTACGTCGCGCGGCTCGGCCGCTCCTGCTGACCATCCTGCAACCAGTGCTGCGGCGAGTCGGCACGACAACAACTGCCTGTTCGGACCGCAACAACTGCAGGCTCGCGGCGCAACAACTGCCTGTTCGTGGAGAATGGGTGGGTCATGAAAGCAACGCAGCCGAACCCGCCCACCCCGGGCCAGTTCGCGCTCCGTAGCGTCGCCTTCGAGGCCTTCGGCCCGACGATCGTGAACTCGATCGGGCACGGCGCCGTGCTTCCGGTGCTCGCCCTGCACGCCGGCGATCTCGGAGCCGGCGTCGAACTGGCCGCCCTCATCGTCGCCCTGCTCGGGGTCGGACAGCTCGTCACCAGCCTGCCGGCCGGTGCCCTGGTGGCCAGGATCGGCGAGCGTCGGATGCTCGTCGGCTGTGGCCTCGTCGATGTGGTGGCGATGCTCATCGCCTGGCAGGCCCCTTCGACCACGCTGCTGGCCCTGGCGGTGCTGCTCAGCGGAGCCACCTGGACCGGATTCATGCTGGCGAGACAAGGCTTCCTGATCGAAGCGGTGCCGCCCACCCATCGCGCCCGGGCGATGTCGACGCTGGGGGCCAGCCACCGGGTCGGCCTCTTCATCGGCCCGCTGATCGGCGCCGGGGTGATCCACCTCTGGGGCATCCCAGCGGTCTTCGTGCTCGCCGCGGCCACCTCTCTGATCGCGGCAGTGATGGCCTCGATGATGCGCGACCTCGGCCATGAGTCGCGTCAGGAGCAGCGGGCCGAGGGGCACGCCAGCGTCCGGAAGGTCCTGCTCGCGCACCGCCGCACCCTGCTCACCCTGGGGGTCGCGGTGATCGTGATCGGCGCCTCCCGCTCGGTGCGCGGCACGCTCCTGCCGCTCTGGTCCGACCACATCGGACTGAACGGCACCGAGACCTCGCTGATCTTCGCGGTCGCCGCGGCGGTCGACATCGTCTTCTTCGTCCCCGGCGGCTGGCTGATGGACAAGAGGGGCCGCGCGATCGTCGCCGTACCAGTCGTCCTCGCTGTCGCGATCGGCGCGATCCTCCTCCCGCTGGCCACGAACGAGCTCGCCGTGCTCGGGGTCGCCGTCCTGATCGCCGCCGGCAACGGGTTGGGCTCGGGGATCGTGATGACGATCGGGGCGGACACCGCCCCCGTCCTGGGCCGCTCGCAGTTCCTCGGCGGATGGCGCCTGTGTGGCGACATCGGGAACACCGGTGGCCCCCTGGTGATCAGCGCCGTCGCCGCATTCGCCCCACTGGCCGCCGCATCGGTGACCTTCGGGGTGCTCGCGCTCGTCGGCGCAGCGTGGGTCGGGTTCTGGACCCGACGTCTCGACGCTGATCGGGCGTCAAGCGGCTGAGATTCAGCCGTGCTTCACCTTGACCACGTTGGAGGTCACCTTGCGCGACTTGTCCACCATCCGCCACTGGATGTCGCCGGTGGCCGAGGTGTTGACATAGACCGAGAAGGTCCCGCCGGAGACGTTCACGTCGACCGGGAACTCCTCCCAGGCGCCGGTGCCGACGCGCTGCTCGATGTCGAGCACGGCGCCCTCACCGGTCGGATAGACGCCGGAGAGATAGAGCTGACCCCCGGCCTCGACCTCGAAGGCGCCCTGGCTCAGAGTGATCTCCGGCTTCTCCGACTCAGACTCGCTGGCCGAGGGCGACGACTTCTTGCTTGACTTGGACGACTTCTTCGACGGCGAGGGCGAGAGCAGGGTGACCAGCGGGCCACCGTTGCTGGTGGTCTCGACCGGCTCCGGCATGAACAGCGTCTCGCCGCCGGTGCCCTCAGCGCTTGACCCGCTGGAGTCGCCGACGCCGAGCAGGTTCGTCGCGAACAGGACCGCGATCCCGGCCAGCAGCCCGACCACGATGGCCACCGTGACCAGCGCGACCAGTCCGTTGGTGACGGGATTCTCTTCCTGGTCGGTCACGGTGCTCCTGCTCAGTCGGGGAGAGTCGGTCCCGGAGGGGCCGGTCCCCATTGTGACAGGCGATCAGGCAGGCTCACAGATCACGACAGGGATCTCCCGCTCGGTCCACGACTGATAGCTGTCGAAGTCGGCGTACAGCCCGGTCAATCGGGGCCACAGCACGGCGCGTTCCGGGAGTGTCGCGGTGCGCGCAACCATCCGGCGTACGTCGCTCCGCACCTGCACCGTGCACTCCGGGGTGGCCACCAGGTTGTGGTACCACTGCGGATTCTTCGGGAGCCCGCCCTGGGAGGCCACGAAGACGACGTTCTCGCCGTCGCGCAGGAAGAGCAACGGCGCGGTGAACTCCTTGCCGCTCTTGCGCCCGGTGTGGGTGAGCAGCGCCAGCTTGACCGGCTTGCGGAACGCGGCGCCGACCCGCCAGGTGCCGCCCACGCGTCCGTTGGTGCGGCGATAGACCCACACGTTGATCCGGGACATGTGCTTGATCAGCTTCGGCACCCAAGGGGCGTCCATGCCGGGAGGCTTGTTCTGCATCTCAGAATCCCCTCGTCCACACGTTGTCGTCGACCAGGCTCGTCGAGCGCCAGCCGTCAGCGGTCCGCACCAGCTGGTGGTGGTAGTAGCCGCCGACCTCCCACAGCGTCTCGGTGCCATCGGGCGCCTTGGCCACCATCGGGTTGGTGAAGTAGGCGGTCGCGCTGGCATTGTCCGGTCCGTCGAAGGTGATCGCGACCTGACCGATGATGTGCTGGTAGCGGTCGAAGCCGCGCAGGCCCTTCTCGACCCACTCCACGACCTCGGACGGCGGGCCCACCGGGCCGCCCACCGCTGAGTAGTCCAGGACGGCGTCGGGGGTGAACACCTCGGTGTGCAGCCGGTCGAACGCGCGGGTGTCGATGGCGCGGGTGTAGCGGGTGATCACGTCGGTTATCTCGAGGCGATCGGCAACCTCATTCGAGTCCATGGGATGACTCTGGCACAACATTGAAACACGTTCTAGTGTGTCGACCATGCGATTCACCTACGCCGAGGCGATGACCCAAGCCGCCTACTACGCCCCGCTCGCCCAGGCCGCCGAAGCCGCTGGATACACCAGCATGACGATCGCCGACTCCCTGATCTATCCGCGTGAGTCGAACTCGAAGTACCCCTACACCGACACCGGCGACCGGGAGTTCCTCGAGGACAAGGAGTTCATCGAGACGATGATTCTCTGCGCCCACCTCTTTGCCGTCACCAAGACGCTGCGACTCACCCCGTTCGTGCTCAAGCTGCCGGTCCGGCCCCCGGTGCTGACCGCCAAGCAGGCCTCGTCGATCGCCTTCCTCTCCGGCAACCGCCTCGGCCTGGGCGTGGGGTTGTCGCCGTGGCCCGAGGACTTCGAGGCGATGGGCGTCCCGTGGGCCAGGCGCGGCAAGCGGATGGACGAGTGCATCGACATCATCCGCGGCCTGACCTCAGGGGAGTTCTTCGGCTACGAGGGCGAGTTCTACTCGATCGAGCCCCTGAAACAGTCCCCCGCACCCACCGAGAAGATCCCGCTCCTGGTCGGCGGCCACAGCGATGCCGCCCTGCGCCGCGCGGTCCGCAAGGGCGACGGCTGGATGCACGCCGGCGGCGACGGCGAGGAGCTGGACCGCCTGCTCACCCGGCTGGGCGAGATCCGCAAGGAGGAGGGGGACACTCGTGACTCCTCGGAGTTCGAGGTGCACGCGATCTCCTACGACGCCTACTCCGTCGACGGCGTGAAGCGCCTCGAGGACAAGGGCGTCACCGACGCGATCGTCGGCTTCCGGGTGCCCTACATCATGGGCCCGGACACCGAGCCGCTCGAGAAGAAGGTCGAGGGCTTGGAGAGGTTCGCCGAGTCGATCATCAGCAAGGTCTCCTGATGAGCGCACCCGAGGCAGCGGCAAGCACCAGTGAGGCTGCTGCAAGCACCACCGTGGCAGCGGCCAGCACCACCGCCTCACTCCAGGAGGCCATCGCCGAGGCCGAGCAGCTGATCGCGAACCCGCCGTTCGAGGTGAACGCCCAGGAGCTGGCCGAGGGTTACGACTATCTCGCCGGCTCCATCCGGTCCTCGCTGCAGATGGCCTTCGACTACGACCTCGAGCACCCGGTGCTGATCAACCCGACGCACCAATATGCGCGCCAGGGACTCGACAACCCGGACGCGATCTACTTCAACGCCTACCTGGCCGACGGGGCGTCGTACGTCGTCTCGGGTCGGCGCGGCACCACCACCGACCTCTCCTTCCAGGTGATGGACGGGGGCTACACCGAGACCGGGCACCCGAAGACCCTCGCCGCCTTCGACGACCGCGAGCTCGAGGTCGCCGAGGACGGCACCTTCGAGTGGCGCTTCGGCCCCGAGCTCGGGATCCGCAAGGGCTCCACGCTGATCATCCGCGAGGTCTATGACGACTGGAACACCGAGGAGCGCGGCACGATCCGGATCCAGCGCCTCGACACCGCCGGTCAGCCGCGTGGCGCGTTCAGCCAGGACCGGGTCGCCAAGCGGTACGGCGTGGCCGCGAAGATGCTGGTCGGCCGGGTGAAGACCTGGTTCGCGTTCCCGGAGTGGTTCACCTACAAGGAGCCGGTCAACACCCTGACCGTGCCGAAGTCGACGCCCGGCGGGCTGGCCTCGCAGTTCTCCTCGATCGGCCACTACTCGCTCGGCGAGGACGAGGCGATGGTCGTGCGGGTCCCGGTCTGTGCGGATGCGCCCTACCAGGCGATCCAGGTCGGCTCGAAGTGGTATGTCTCCACCGACTACGAGCACCACCAGACCTCACTGACCGCGGCCCAGTCCGTTGCCGACCGGGGCTTCTTCACCTACGTCATCTCCGAGCGCGACCCGGGCCTGGCCAACTGGCTGGAGACCACCGGTCACGACAAGGGCGTGATGATGCTGCGCTGGCAGCGACTGGCCCGCGACCTCACTGCCGAGGACGGCCCGCAGGTCGAGGTGGTGTCGTTCGACTCCTTGGCCCAGCGTGCCGATCTCGATCACCAGCGGGTGACGCCGCAGGAGTACGCCGACCGGATCGAGGCCCGCCAGGTCGGGATCGCTCGCCGGATGATCAGCTGAGACACCCTTTCGCACGAGAACGCCATGACCCGTCGTACGCACGGGTCATGGCGTTTCGCGTTGCAGGAGAGTCTTCAGCGGCGGTGGACCTGGACCACGCCGGGGCGCGGCTGGCCGTCGCCGAGGTAGGGGAACCGGCTGACCGGGTTCTCCGGTGACGCACCGGAGACCTCGCCCGGGTGCTGCACCGCGATCAGCACCGTGCGCTCATCTGCGGTGATCCAGGGGCCGCAGCACTCGGCACCGACCGGCACGGAGAGGAACTGTTGCAGCCTGCCCTTCTCCGGGCCCTCGAGCGGCATCATGTACAGCGCATCGCAGTTGCCCAGGGTCCCGGGCTGGCCGTCGGTGGAGATCCACAGGTTGCCCTGCTTGTCGAAGGCCACGTTGTCCGGGCAGCTGATCGGGCTGACCTCGGACTTGTCATAACCGTTGAAGAAGGTCGACGGGTCGCCCGGGTCGCCGGCCAGCAGCACGATCTTCCAGGTGAAGCTCACGGCCGCGGCGTCGTTGCGACGCTCGGTGAGCTCGAGGACGTGACCGTGCTTGTTCGGCGTGCGCGGGTTCGCCTCGTCCTGCTGGCCCGGCTTGCGGCTGGTGTTGTTCGTCAGCGCCGCGTAGACCCGCCCGTTGACCGGGTTCGGCTCGACGTCCTCGGGACGGTCCATCTTGGTGGGCCCGACCAGGTCGGCGGCCTGACGGGTCCAGATCAGTACGTCGGCGACCGGCCAGCCGGGGACGTGCGAGCGACCGTCGACCACCAGCGGGAGCCACTCACCGGTACCGTCGTAATCGCCGTCGGCGGCGCCGTCGCCGTTGAACTTCGCGACATAGAGGTCGCCCTCGGAGAGCAGCTTCATGTTGTGCCGGCGGTTGCCCGGACGGTGGCGGCGCTTCGAGACGAACTTGTAGATGTAGTCGAACCGCTCGTCGTCACCCATGTAGGCCACCGCACGCCCGTCGTCGGCGAGACGCACGTTGGCACCCTCGTGCTTGAAGCGGCCCATGGCGGTGTGCTTGACCGGGGTGGAGCTCGGGTCGTCGGGGTCGACCTCGACCACCCAGCCGAAACGGTTCACCTCGTTGGGCTCCTCGGCCACCTTGAAGCGGCGGTCCACCCGCTCCCAACCTCGACCCGCGGAGGTGATGCCATAGCGCGCCAGCCGCTTGTCGGGGTCAGGAGCGTCCGTGGCGTCGAAGTACTGGTTGAAGTTCTCCTCCCCGGACAGGACCGTCCCCCACGGGGTGACCCCGCCGGCGCAGTTGTTCAGTGTGCCCAGGACCGTCCTGCCGGACCGGTCAGCCGAGGTGCGCAGCGCCGCGTTGCCGGCCGCGGGCCCATCCAGGGCGAACTCGGTGTGGGCGTGCAGGCGCCGGTTGCGACGACCCCGGCGGTTATATTCCCACGGGGTGCCCGGGCGCTGACGGCGTACGTCGACGATGGTCATCCCATGCGCGGCCTGGACGATCTCGAGTTGGGTGTCGGTGAGGTCCGCCGAGCCGGTGACACCGCGGAACATCAGCTCGTCGTTGGTGTACTCGTTGTTGAAGACCAGCACGCCCCTCCTGCCCTGCGACCCCTGCCCACCGCGGCCACGACCGTCGATCAGGAGGGCGGCGAAGTCGGCGTTGTAGCCGGCCTGGCCCCGCTGCGCCTCGGGCGTCTGGTTGTCGAAGTCGAAGGCCGGCGCGCCCTTGGTGACCGGGTCACCCCAGGAGATCAGCGGCGCCCACTCGAAGCCGGTCGGCACGATCAGCTCGTCGGTGGCGGCGGGGGCGGGCGCGATGGCTTCGAAGTCGGAGGGTGGCTTGATCCGCCCCGGACCCCTGCTCCGGTCACTGCCCCGTCCCCCGCCCCGGCCGGGCGTCGCCGCGACGGGCGCTGCCACGCCCCACGAGATGGCGCCGACCGCAGCGGTGGCGGCTCCGGAGCGCACCACCGCGCGCCGCGAGACGGAGCGGGCGACGACGTCGGCGAAGTATTCATTGCCCGACTCGTTCGGGACCGGCTGGGCGCACGCGTCCCCGCAGCGGTAGCGGCAGGTCATCGCGCTGCGGCCACCCGGGTGGGAGGGCGCGCCGAGGAGGGGCAGGAGCTTGGGTGGGGTCACGAGGGACTGCCTTTCCGAGAACGGTTGACCCAGCGGCACGCGGGGTCGCCTGGCGAACCTAGGAGGGCTTGGGCACCACCGGATGACGAGCAGGTGACCGTTTCGAGAACTTCGCCGTGCCATTGGCCGGAACCAATCCCTCGACGGAAACTGAAACAGGTTCTACTGTGTGGCCATGACTCTTCTGCAGGACAAGGTGATCGTCCTCTCCGGCGTCGGCCCCGGCCTCGGCCGCGCACTCGGTGAGGAAGCGGCCCGGATGGGTGCCGACCTGGTGCTGGTCTCCCGCACCGAGAAGCGGCTCGAGAAGATGGCCGAGGCCGTCCGCTCCCAAGGACGTCGCGCGCTCGTCGTACCGACCGACATCACCGACGAGGCGCAGCGGGTCGCGCTCGTCGAGGCAGCGGTGGCCGAGTTCGGCCGGGTCGACTGCCTGGTCCACAACGCCTTCGGGATCCCGCCGATGGACCCGATCAGCACACTGTCGCTGGACTCCCTGCGCACCGCGCAGGAGACCAACGTGTTCGCGCCGCTGCGACTCACGGCACTCTTCGCCGACGCGCTTGCCGCGAGCGAGCAGAAGCCCGGCGGCTCGGTGATCATGATCAACTCCTGCGTCGTGCACTCCTCCCAGCCGGAGTTCAGTGGCTACAAGCTCTCCAAGGGCACCCTCGAGCACCTGGCTTCCTCCCTGGCCACCGAGCTCGGACCGCGCGGCATCCGGGTGAACAGCGTGGCCCCGTCCTACATCTATGAGGACGTCAACAAGGCCTACTTCGACTGGCTGGCCTCGGAGTCGGGACGCACCCACGAGGACGTCTATCGCGAGAAGGCCGAGCCGACCGACCTGAAGCGGCTGGCCACTCCCGACGAGGTCGCCAAGGCCGCGCTCTTCTTCGCCAGCGACCTGGCCAGCGCGGTCACCGGCCAGATGCTCAACGTCGACTGCGGCGAGTTCCACGCATGAGCCCGCGGGTGAGGGAGGACGTCGGGTCCTACGAGGACATCGCGGCCGCTGCGGTGCGCACGACCGGGCTCTCGGACTTCGGTGGCAACGACCACGAGGAGGGCCTGCGACTCCTGATCGAGGACCTCAACGCCCCCACCGCCGGCCTGACCGGCGAGGGCAACTACATCCAGCGGTCGATGGTGAAGAGCGCGTTCGTGGGCAGGCTGCTCTCCCAGCACGGGTTCGGCGAGCACCCGTCGTACTCCGCCGTGCCCATCGAGCGGCCACTCTTCGTGGTCGGTCTGCCGCGCACCGGCACCACCGCGATCCACCGCCTGCTCACCGCCGACGAGCGGCACCAGGGCCTGGAGCTGTGGCTCAGTGAATATCCCCAGCCCCGGCCCCCGCGCGAGACCTGGGAGCAGAACCCGGTCTTCAACGGCATCAATGCCGCCTACGCCCAGCACCACGTCGCGAACCCCGAGTTCATGGGCATCCACTACATGGATGCCACCACCGTCGAGGAGTGCTGGCGCCTGCTGCGCCAGACCGGGCTGTCGATCAGCTTCGAGTCACTGGCCAACGTGCCCAACTATTCGGCGTGGTTGGCCAAGCAGGACTGGACTCCTGCCTATGAGCGGCACCGGGCCAACCTGCAGCTGATCGGGCTCAACGACACCGACAAGCGGTGGGTGCTGAAGAACCCGTCGCACCTGGCGGCGCTCGACGCGATCATGACGGTCTATCCCGATGCGCTGATCGTGCAGATGCACCGCGACCCGGTGGTCTCCATCGCGTCGGCCTGCTCGCTCTCGGCCGAGGCCACCGCCGGCCAGTCGACGGTCTTCGTGGGTGACACGATCGGGAGCACCCAGCTCGAGATGCTGTCGCGGTGCTACCGCTCGTTCGGACAGGCCCGGGAGAAGTACGACGCGGCGCAGTTCTTCGACGTCGACTACTCGGCGTTCGTCGCGGATCCGGTGTCCACCTCACGGGAGATCTATGAGGCGTTCGGGCTGGACTGGAGCCCCGAGGTCGCCGGCCGGGTGAAGGCGATCGACGACGAGTCGCGCTCGGGTGGCAAGCGACCGAAGCACACCTACTCGCTGGCCGACTACGGCCTGACCGAGGACCAGGTGCGCGCGGCCTTCTGATCCGTCTGGCCGGGCGCGTACAACAAGGAACACCGATTCCACGCTCCCGTCCACAGGCAGCACGTGATCCCGTTGGCAGGGGGTTGCCGGATTCCTAGCGTCTTGCCATGAGTCATTTCGCGATCGAACCCGACACCGTGGCCCCCGTGGCCGACTCGCTGCACACCGTGCGTGCCGACATCGAGGCGGCGTGCACCCTTTCGGCACCCGACACCGGACCGACCACAGAGCTCACCGCCGAAGCCATCGCCAACCTTGCGGTCGCATGTGCCGCGATGGCTGGGGGCCTGGACGGTCTGGGCGACCGGGTCACCGCCGCCATGGCCGCCTATCGCGAGAGCGACGGCGACGTCACCTGGATCGTCGACCAGACCCTGGTCGGACTGTCATGAGCATCAACACCCGGCTCGACGGCAGCGCCGCGATGTGCCGGGCGGTGGCCGTCGAGCTGCGAGTTCTGCGCGACGAGGTGTCCCACGGGTGCAACGTGCTGGCGCACGCGCGCACCGTTGCGGCGGGGGCGTGGAGCGGTCTTGCCGCGGAGGCCTTCGACACGGAGGCGCGGACCACGGCCGAGCGTGCCGACCAGCTGTTCGGACTCATCGGTGGCCTGGCTGCAGATCTTGATGGCCTCGGCGATGTGTTCGAGGCGATCGAGGCCGAGATGGCACGCGCTCGCGCGGTGGCCTCGGCAGCCGGGATTCCGATCAACGGGTTCCTGATCGCAGACCACGGCGAGTTCACCGTGTCCGCGGAACAGGAGGCGCCCCTCGACAACGCGCGCGGCATCGTCGAGCGCGCTCGCGCACGGACGGCCGAGGTGCACAGGCAGTGGGAGTCGACGCTGGCACCCGCGATCGCCTACGAATGGGAGCCCGACATCCGCGGCATGCTGCAGGGGATGCCCCAAGTGGCGTCGGGACCCTCCACGCTGCTTCGCGAAGTGGGGGGCCTGAAGGACGTGCTGACACCGTCGCGCGAACAGGCGGTCTCGCTGGCCCTCCTTCCCGCCAGGCTCCCGAAGCTCCCCGGGGGCATCCGTTATGCCGGCTTTGTCGGCAATGCGAACATCATTGCCGACGCCGTCGTGAGGCAGTCGGGTCTCGACGCCGGACGCACCGACCTCAATCGCCACGAACGGGGGCTGCGAGGTGTGCTGCGCGGCGTGACCAACATCGCCGGTGGCGCCCATGGGGCCGTGAAGGCGGCCAGAAAGACGCCCCTGGATCTGAAGGCCATCCTGAAGGGCGAGGTCAGCGGCCGCAAGCAGGGCGACAAGGTGGCCGACAAGGTCATGGAGGTGCTCGATGCCGTCATGTGAGCCAACCTCGGGCGCGGGTCGGATGAGGATCACCCTCCCCGAGGGGTGGCTCTATGTGGAGGAGCCGGAGCCCGACGTCATCCTGCGGGCGCAGGCCGCCCACCCCGCAGCGAGTGGGTTCTCCGCGACCCTGTGCATCCCGGTCGGCGAGGCCACCGCCCAGGACCTCATCGACGAGCAACGCGAGGTCGGTGAGGCGCTGCTGGATTCCTTGGTCCGCCCGGACCTGGAGGACCTCGACATCCACGACGTGTCCGGTCGTGACGCCGGCTATCTGCGCGTGGCCCACCAGGCCGAGGGGCGTGAGCTGATCACCGAGTCCTGGTGCTGGGTGATCGACGGCGCGCGGTGGGTGGTCCTCGCAACGGTCGACTGCTCCGACTACGCCGACTATTGCGACCTGATCGAGGACATCGTGCACTCCTTCGAGCCGCCCGGGCTCGCCATGGCTCGATGACCACGGCCGGATGACCGGTGCCGGTCAGCGGCTGTCGGGATCTTGGGGTGCGACCAGCACCGCCCGGTAGGTCGTCGTCGCCTTGGCGGCCTGATCCGTGCAGCTGGCGCGGAGCGACGTGCCCGGTTCGACGAAGACATCGACCGTGGTGGTCGTCGAGCCGTGGCGGAAGATCACCCGGGTGGCGCCGGTCTCGACGCCGGCATCGGCGTTGGGCACGACCTCCACCAGCGACAGCGCATCCACCTCTTCGACACCACGGGCGGTCAGCACCGCGATCTCCGCGGCCTGGACGGCAGCGGGATAGGCCGATCGTCCGCGCAGGTGCTCGGCGGCGAGCCGTCCGGAAACGCTCAGCTTGCCGATCCGGACCGCGGATGCGGGGTCGAGGCGTCCGTAGGAGAGAGCCTCGGGCAGGGTCAGCATGGCTGCGGCGAAGCGGTGACCGCCCAGGTGCGACGTCTCCCAGGTCTCCTCGGGGTACGCAGCCGCCAGGGCGGCGGCGACCGGCCGGCCGAACTCGGCACAGCACGCGTCGCGACGCCCGTTCGTGCAGACCAGGAGCAGCCGCCCGGAGTGCTGCTCCAGGCCGGGGCGACGCCCCTCGGCCAGGCCGTCGAGGTCGAGGTCGAGCAGGTCGTCGGCCACGTCGAGCAGGGTGGTCTCCAGCCACGGCCCGCCCTCCACCCGGGGATCCGCGTTGCCCAGGAAGACGCGGAACGAGGACGGCTGGGGAGCGGTGGCCCGTCCGTGGCGACGGATCAGCTGGATGCGTACGCCGGCCTCGGCCGCGGCGTCGGCGAGTCCGCTCCGCACGTGCTCGGGCAGCCGCGACTCGGCCAGGGCCTTGTGCCCCCAGGAGCCGGGGTGCTCGATCAGGAGGTAGGCGGTGTCGTGGGCAGCGGTCCCGGCCAGCGGCTCGTCGAGGGCTCCGCGGGCACACCGGAACCGCGCGCCGGCCAGCTCGGCCGGTGTCAGCTCGGCCGGTGTCAGCTCGGCCGGTGTCAGCTCGGCCGGTGTCAGCTCACTCATGGACGCCCTCGACACCGACCACACTCAGCCACTGCTTGGCGATCAGGTCGTGCCCGGCCGTGGCGGGGTGCACGCCGTCGATGACCAGCTCGGCGGGGTCCCGTTCTTGTGCAGCAGTCGTGAAGGCATCGTGCAGCGGCACGAACAGCGCGTCGTACTCATCAGCCAGCCGGCGGACGATGCGCATCTTCTCCTCGAGGTCCGCAAGCATCCGCACCTGGCCGTCGTCGACCGGGACCAGGAACGGCTCGAGCAGGACCAGGCGGTTGATCCCAGCTGCGCGCGTCCGGTCGAGGATCTCGCGATATCCCGCCTCATAGGCCTCGTGGGTGGTGCCAGCGGTGCCCCCTCCCGAGAGTCGGGCGAGTCCGTTGACCAGCCGGCGACCGAGCCCGCCGAAATGGGCATGCCAGGTGTCGTTGATGCCGATCATCACCGAGAGCAGGTCGGGGCGGTGCGCGAGCACGTCGCGCTGCCACCGCTCCTGGAGGTCAGGCACCTTGTGACCGTTGAGGCCGGTGTTGAGCACCTCATGACCGGGCAGGGCCTCGGCGACGCGGGCGACGTACCCGTCCCCGAGGTCGCTCGGGTCACCCGGGTCGCGGAGAGCGGCGGTGATCGAGTCGCCGGTGAGCAGGATCTTCACCCCGCCGACCCTACGCGGCACCGCACGACGCCGTCCGGTCAGTCGACCAACCCGTCACGCCGGGCAATTGCCGCAGCCTCGGTCCTGCTCGATGCGTCCAACTTTCCCAGCATGTTGGAGACATGGACACTGACCGTCTTCGTCGAGATGAAGAGCTGCTTGCCGATGGCGCCGTTGGTCCGGCCCTGCGCGACCAGGGCAAGCACCTCGAGCTCGCGTGGGGTGAGCGCGGCGGCAGCGGATGTCTCGACGCGGACGGGCGCGTTGCCCAAGGAGCCGAGCACGTCGAGCAGCGGCGCGGCGCCCAGCTCCTCGGCGGCGCGCCGGGCCAGGTCCCCGACCGGGCGGGCCTCCTGCAGCTGGCCGGCTGCCCGGAGCACCGCGGCCAGGTGGGCCCGGCACCAGGCCAGCTCATGGACATGACCGAACTCCTCGAAGAGGGTGACTGTCTCGGTCCAGGCGGTGATCAGGCTGGACAGGTCAGGGGCCTCGACGCCGGCCAGCCAGCGCAGGCGCAGCATCTCGGCGTCCAACCGCGCCGCCCAGGCCCATCCCTCGGGACCCCAATAGACACCGGACTCGACCTGACCGTGGTGGATCCGGTGCCCGACCTCGACGAGTCGCTCGGCCGCGGCGACCAGACGGATCCGCTCCTCCTGGCTCGCTGAACCGGCGGCGTTGGCGAACGCCGAGACGGTGACCGCACTGAGCCGCAACCGCGCCTGGAAGTTGTCGGGCCAGCTCGGGGTGAGCGTGTCGATCACCAGGTCATGGACAGCGAGCGCCTGGTCGGGCTTGGCGCTGCGGCCGAACGCCTCGATCTCCACCGGTGCCGACAAGATGGCCAGCACGCCGTCGTCGGACCAGTGCTTGCGCAGTCGCTTCAGCTGGCGACCGACGGAGTTTCCCCGACCGGACTCGACGGCGAGCCGCAACGAGAGCAGCACCGCCTCGGCCAGCGGCGGCGGTGACTGGCCGCCCATCTCGGTCAGGGACAGGACCGTCTCCCACTTCCCGGCCCAATAGGCGATCTGGGCGTGGTGCAGCCGCGCGTCGAAGGCATAGGGCGCCCACTGCATGCCCACCGCGCGCGCCCGCTCGGTGGCTCGGGCGAACGCCTCGCAGGCCTGGGTGAACTCGGCGCGGTCCTGATAGGCGCGTCCCAGGAAGTAGAGCGCACGCAGCTCTGCGCCGACGGCACCGGTCTGGGCGGCGCGGGCCACCGCCTCCTCCAGGGCTGCGGAGAACTCCTCGATCGGGCGGCCCTTGTCCAGCCCGACCAGCGTGGTGGTCACCTCGGAGGCGGTCTTGGGCAGGCCGTGGGTCTCGGTCAGGGCCAGGGCCTCCATCGCCGCCTCACGGGCGCGTTCCTTGTCGCTGTGCGCCACCACGCGGGCATAGAGGGCGAGCATCTTGGCCCGCTCCCGGGTCGGTTCGGACGGGATCAACCCGAAACCGGTCTCGGCATGCCCCTGCGGGTCGGAGTCGATGTCGAAGAGGCTCCCGACGTAGGCCGCGACCAGGTGGAGCATCGCGGCGGCTCCGGGGTCCTCGTCCGCCGGAAGTGTGGCCAGGTGCCGTTCGAGCAGGGCCAGCGAGCGCAGCGGCTCGCCGCGCGCCAGGAGGGCATCGCTGGTCTTGATCACGAGGTCGGTCACCGCGACGCCCTCGGCCAGCTTGGGCTCGGCGACCAGCTCGAGGGCGTGCTCGTAGTGGATGGCGGCCTCGTCCGGGCCGCCCACGGCCATTGCCTCGTCACCCGCGTCGATGCTGGCCCTCAGCGCCGTCGGCAGGTCCATCGCGGCGCGGGCATGGCGAGCGAGCTCGGCCGCGGTGCCGCGCGCTCGGCCTTCACGAAGGGCGGCGGCATAGGCGGCGTGGAGCCGCACCCGCTCGCCGGGCAACAGGTCGTCGTGGACCGCCTCGGCGAGCAGCGCGTGCCGGAAGGCATAGGAGTCGCCGCTCTCGGTGATCAACACGTGGTTGTCGACGGCCGAGCGGAGTGCCGCGTCGAGCTCGCTCTCGGGCACCCCGCTGGCCTCGGCGAGCAGCTCGTGGGAGACGCGGCGGCCGGCGGCGGAGATCGCGCGTACGACTTGGCGGGCGGCCTCGTCGAGCCCGTCAAGGCGGACCAGGAGCAGGTCGGCCAGGTCCTCGGGGACCTGCGAGGCCCAGGTGGCCCCGACCAGCTCCTCCACGAAGAAGGCGTTGCCCTCGGCCCGGTCGATGATGTCGGCGAGCCCGGCCTCGGTGATCTCGTCGGGGTGGAGGGCGCGGATCATCTCCCGGACCGCGGCGGGCGCGAGTGGCGGCAGCTGGAGGCGTTCGACTCCGCGGACGCGGGACCACTCGGCGACCTGGCGGCGCAACGGGTGCCGGCGGTGCAGGTCCTCGCCGCGATAGCTGAGCACGCCTGCCACGCGATTGGTGAATGGCCTCGAGATCAGGAAGCTGATCAAGTCACGGGTGGACTGGTCGGCCCAGTGCACGTCCTCGATGACGAGCAGGAGCGGCGCCTTCACGGCGGCCGACTCGAGGAGTGCGACGACAGCCTCGAAGATGTGCTGGCGATCCACCGTGCCCTCACCGGAGTCGCCGCTGATCATCCGGCGGCCGGGCTGGAGTCGCGCCAGGCCGGGATGCACCGCGGCGACGTCGTCCACGACACCGGGTAGGTCGGCGGCCAGGCGCCCCATCACTTCGGAGAACGGCAGATAGGGAAGCGCACTGTCCCCGAAGTCGAGGCAGTGCCCGGCGACCACCTGCCAGCCCTCGGCGAAGGCGATGTCGCGCAACTCGGTCAGCAGACGGGTCTTGCCGACCCCGGCGTCACCGGAGAGGAGCACGACGTCCGGCTGTCCCACGGGTCGGGACAGGTCGGCGCCGCGGATGGCCAGGAGCTCGGCGAGTTCGGCGAGCTCCGCCTCGCGCCCGACGAGCCTGTGTTGGAGTCCGGATGTCGCCACGTCACCCATGATGCCGGGTGGAGGGAGGTTGACGCTCGTGGATATCTCCTGGATTGCCGTTGCGTTCACTCGTCCTGTCCGGTCTCAGGCGACGTCGTCGTCGTGGAGCGGACGACGTACGGACGGGAGGTCCGGAAGCCTGTGCCGCTTGCGGCGGACCGGCTTCCACTCGTCCCTGACCCGGGACTGGCGGTAGGCGAGCTCCGCGTCGGTGAAGTAGTTTCCGCTGTTCATGGTGGTGCTCCTCAGGATTCGATTCGATGACCCGACAGTGCGCCCCTGAGGTAGTCGCGCACATGGGGAGAGTGACCTAGGTCGAGGTCTGAGTGCCTCAGATTGAGTACGTCGACTCATGACCGCGCGTGCGGTGCTGGGAGAGTCTGGGGTCATGAAGCCCACCGCCTTCCTCGTCTCGCTTGCCGCGCTGTCCGTCCCGTTGCTTGCGGCGTGCGCCAACCCCAGCCACAAGGACGACGCCGAGGACCTGCGCGACACGTTGTCCCGGCTGCCGGGCGTCTCGGAGGTGACTCTCGACTACACCGAACCGTTGACCCTGGACTCCGGCAAGCTCGCACTCCGGGTCACCATGACCGCCGATGCCGAGCCGGATGCGATCGCCGACGTCGTCCTCACGACGTACGACGCCTTCGCCGACGTGCACCACGGCGAGGAGGGCGACCTGGACGTCCTGGTCGGCGACGACACCATCCACCTGCGCAGCTTCGAGCCGGACGCGAAGGGGGAGGCTGTCCGGAACGCCACCGCGAATGCGATTCCCGTCCTCGGCAGCGGGGCGGTGCTCGCTGACATCAACACCCAGGACGTCTCCAAGAAGCCGCACGTGTTCACCGCCTACACCGTCGAGGTCGAGGAGCCCGGTCGGGACAGCGTGCTGCAGAAGCTGGCCGATCTCGAAGAGGCCCACGTGGACATCCCCGACGCCAGCTGGCGGGTGCAGGCCGGCGGCGAGACCGGTTGGCTGATCAGCGCCGAGGAGGGTTTCCCCGGCCCCGCTGAGCTCGCTCTGTTCGACGAGCTCAGCGAAGACCTGCCCGAGGGCAGCGCGATCGGTCTGTACGACGACTACGCGACGGTTCAGCTGCCCACCGGCATCCCGAGCGACCAGGTGTCGGCGATGGTCGATCGACACCTGCAACTGCTCGGCGGAGCCGAGGAGGCGTTCTACATGGTCCAGGACGACGACACGCTGTTCGCGTCGATCACCGACGGGGAGTGCCTCTTCGACACCGGCATCGTGGGTGCGCGACTGGAACGGGAGCACGAGGCGAGTTGCTCGAAGATCGCCCATCCCGAGGAGTGACGGGCCTGGTCATTCCCTCAGGTCCGCGGTTGCGAGCCCAGGGAGGTTCCCGGCGAATTTGCGAATTTTTTTGGTTCCGCTGCGCAGCGGTCCCACGGCACCTACCTTTGGTGACGCAAATCATAAGAACCATTCGGGAGCACACACATCATGGAGAAGCCCTCCAAGCGCACGCAGAAGTTCCTGGCGGCCGCGACCACACCCATTGCCATCGTCGCCGCGGGCGCCCTCGTCTATCAGGCGTCGTACGCCGCATTCACAGGCCAGACCCGAAACTCGGGCAACGAATGGTCCACCGGATCGGTCAACCTCACCGACGACGACTCGGGAGCAGCTCGGTTCCAGGTTGCCAACATGCTGCCCGCCCAGACCGACACGAAGTGCATCAAGGTGACCGCGGACGCCTCGGTGCCGAGCACCGTCAAGGGGTATGCCGTCAACCCGGTCACCTCCGTACAGGGTCTCGAGAACCGGGTCAAGATCAGCATCTCTTCCGGCGACGGCGGCTCTTTCGCCAACTGTGCGGGTTTCGTCGCTGACGGTCCTGCCCTGGTCACCAACGCCTCCCTGGCCCAACTCGCCCTGGCGAACACCTATGAGGCCGGGATCGGCGGCTGGAAGGTCAGCGGTGGCGGAGCGGAGTCCAAGACCTACCAGATCACCTGGAAGTTCGACACCACCGGAATGACGCAGCAGCAGATCGACCAGCTGCAGGGCGCCAAGACCGGCATCGACATCCAATGGGAGATGCGCACCGACGAGTCATGAGTGGCCAACCGGACAAGTTGCCGGTCGTGGCTGCGTGGTCCCGCGTCCTGGTCGTCCTGGGCGCACGCACCTATCGCTCACTCCTGCTCGCCCTCGTCGTGATCGCGGTGGCCCCGCTCGCGGTGGGGTGGGGCGCCTATGTGGTCAAGTCGGGTTCCATGGAGCCCTCGATCGCCGTGGGCGACGTGACTCTGGCACGCCCGCTGGAAGCTGGTGACAAGGTGCGCGTGGGGCGAGTGTTCGTCTTCGACGACCCTTCCTCGCGCACCGAGCGGACGCTCGTGCACCGGATCGTGGAGCTGCGCGACGACGGCGACTACACGACTGCGGGTGACGCCAACAACCTCACCGACGTGACGCCGTTGCCGCGTGGGGCCGTCGACTCCCAAGCGGTTCTTCTGGTCCCGTGGGTCGGGCTGCCCGTGGTCTGGATGCAGACCGACCAGTGGCTCAAGCTGCTGCTGGCGCTGCTGTTCACCATTGCGGCCTTCGTGGTGGCCACACGCAACCTCGACGGCGAGCCACCGAAGTGGACGATGCTCCGTGTGGTCCGTGACCCCGGGGACCGGCAGAGTCAACGCCGCCGGCCTCGGCGCAGGGCGAGCGGCGTTGGTCGATCTGTCATCCCCGCTGTGGCGGCGACGACCGCGCTGATCTTCGTCGGGGCCTCCGCCACCACGGCCGGGGCAGCGTTCACCGATCGGACTCTCAACGGGGCAAGCAACTGGCGTGCCGGGCAGGGCCACCAGCCCTACGTCGCAGCGGTGTTGGCCGACTCGCCCTTCGGGTTCTGGCTGCTGGACGAACCCGGCGGCACGTGGGCAGACGACCGGTCCGTTCATGACCGGACGGGTCGCTACTACGATCCCGCGTCCTACCAGCGTCCTGGAGGGCTGCCGAACAATCCCGGGAGTGCGATCGCGACCGATGGTGGCCGGGTGATCCTGGGGCCGGACCAGGTGACCTCTCCGTCGTCGTACTCGATAGAACTCTGGTTCCGGACCACCTCCCGCTCGATGGGCTACCTTGCCGGCTTCGAGTCCAGCACCTTCTCGTTATCCGGACGCGCGGACCGGACCCTGCTCATGGAGGACGGCCGGCTGGTCTTCGGGAGCTGGCCCTCGTGGATCACGCGTTCGATCACCTCTCCGAAGGCCTACAACGACGGGCGGTGGCACCATGTCGTCCTCACCAGCACCAATCAGCAGAGCACTCTCTATGTCGACGGGGCCCAGGTCACGGCCGGTTCCACCACGGCTGTCGACTCCTACTTCGGCTACTGGCGCATCGGGTCCGGCAGCATCGGATTCTTCTCCGGGCTGATCGGCTCCTTCAACGGCGAGCTGGACAATGTCGCCATCTACACAACAGCCCTCAGCGCACAGCGGGTAGCTGCCCACTGGGCCGCACGCTGAGCCGGGCGCTGTCGACCCCGCTGGACTGATGTCAGATCCTTCGGCCTCCGACCCAGATCTCGCTCACCAGCGGCACGCCCGGCCGATAGGCCAGGTGCAGGTGACTCGGGGCGTCGAGCACCGCGAAGTCCGCACGGGAACCGACGGTGAGCCGCCCGATGTCATCGCGCCGCAGGGCCGCCGCACCGGTCTCGGTCACGGCACGGAGCGCCTGGGTCGGCGTCATCCCCATCTCGCGGACCGCCAGCGCGATGCAGAACGGGATCGATGAGGTGAAGCAGGAGCCGGGGTTGCAGTCCGAGGCCAGCGCCACCCGCACGCCGGCGTCCAGCAGCCGTCGGGCATCCGGATAGGGCTGCTTGGTGGAGAACTCCACCCCGGGCAGGAGGGTGGCGATGGTGCCGGCGTCCCGGAGGGCATCTACGTCGGCATCGCTCAGATAGGTGCAGTGGTCGACCGCGACCAGGCCGAGCTCGGCCGCCAGCTGCACTCCCGGGCCGTGACCGAGCTGGTTGGCGTGCATCCGCGGCTCGAGGCCGTGGGCCCTGCCTGCATTGAGGATCGTCCGTGCCTGGTCGACGTCGAAGGCGCCGGTCTCGCAGAAGACGTCGATCCAACGGGCGTGCTCGGCGGCCCGCACGAGCATGGGGCCGGTGACCAGGTCGACGTACTCCTCGGGCGTGCTGGACTCGGGGACGACGTGGGCGCCGAGGAACGTGGTCTCCTCGGTGAACTGGCGCGCGACGGCCAGGGAGCGGACCTCGTCGAGCGTGGTCAAGCCATAGCCGCTCTTGATCTCGACTGTCGTCGTTCCCTGGCGCTGCATCTCACGGACCAGGTGCCCCACGTGCGCGGTGAGCTGCTCATCCGTGGCGGCCCGGGTGGCGCGCACCGTGGTCCGGATCCCGCCCGCGGCATACGGCTCGCCCGCCATCCTCGCCGTGAACTCCTCGGCCCGGTCGCCGGCGAAGACGAGGTGGGAGTGGCTGTCGACGAAGCCGGGGATGACGGCGCGCCCGCCCACGTCGTACGCCGTGTCCGCGGCAGGCGCCTCTGTTGCGGGCCCGACCCACGCGACGCGGCCCCGGTCGACGACCATGGCGGCCGCCTCGAGGATCGGCTGGCCGCTCTGGTCACCCTGGTCGTCGTCGGTCCAGGTGACGAGTTCGGCGATGTTGGTGATCAGTGTGCTCACAGGCGCTCGATCGCCTTCCGTAGTCGGTGACCGAGACCGTCGCGGCGCTCGGTGATGTTGTGCAGGGTGCCGTCGACCATCACGTGGGTGACGTCGGCGCCCGTGGCTGCGAAGACGACGCTCTCCGCGCCGTCGCCGGTGCCCGCCGTACGCGAAGAGCCCAGGTCGATGACGACGAGGTCGGCACGCTGACCGGCCTCGATGCGGCCCGCGTCGTCGAAGCCGATGCTGGCCTGCCCGTGGGCGGTGGCGGCGGTGAGCAGCTCGGTCGCCGACCAGTGCCCCCGGATCTGGCTGGCCAGGCGCTCGTTGAGCTCGATCGCGCGCATCTCCTCGAACGGGTCGATGATCGCGTGGCTGTCGCTGCCCAGGGTGAGCGGGGAGCCGTGGTCGTGCAGCGCGCGCGAGGGCCCGATGCCGTCGGCCAGGTCGCGCTCGGTGGTCGGGCAGAAGCAGGAGTGGGTGCGGCTGGCACCGAGCAGCGCGATGTCGTGATCGCTCAGATGAGTTGCATGGACGGCGCTGGTTTCCGGGCCTAGTGCGCCGAGCTCGTCGAGCAGCTCGGTGGGGGTGCGGCCGTGCGCGGCCAGGCACTGCTCGTTCTCGGCGACCTGCTCGGAGAGGTGGACGTGGAGCGGCTTGCCCTTGTTGGCCTGGACGACGGTAGAGATCTGGTTGCGCGGAACCGCCCGGACCGAGTGGATCGCGGCGCCCAGCACCAACGATCCATCCCGGCCACCGCGAGTCGGCAGTTGTTGACCGAGCGTCGCCACCCGTTCCGCCCAGGCGTCGGCCGTCCCGTCGGAGAACCTGGCCTGGACACCTTCGGGTGGCCGGTGCGTGCCATCGGGGTTGATCCCGGCGCTGAGGTAGCAGGTGTCCAGGAGCGCGATCCGGATCCCGGCGTCCTGGGCCGCGCGGATCAGCGCCTCGCCCATCTCGTTCGGGTTCGCATAGGGGGTGCCGTCGGCCTGGTGGTGCAGGTAGTGGAACTCGCCCACGCTGGTGATCCCGGCACAGAGCATCTCGGTGTACGTCGCCAACGCCAGGTCGTAGTAGGTCTCCGGGGTGAGCCGCTGCGCCACGGCATACATCCGCTCGCGCCAGCTCCAGAAGCTGCCTCGCTCGGCCTGGGTGTGCCCGCGCAGGGCCCGGTGGAAGGCGTGCGAGTGGCAGTTCGCGATGCCGGGGATCGCCAGCCCGCGAATCCGGGTCGGCGCCTCGACGGAGTCACCGGGTACCGGGTGACTCTGGTGCTTCCCGGGCAAGATCTTGCCCGGGAAGCGCCAGTCTTGCCGGGTACCCGGTGACTTTGCCCGGGCGAAACGGCCGTTCACGACGGAGATCAGCACGTCGCGCTCGACCCGATCACCGATCAGGGCATGCTCCAGCAGGTACGTCGTCATCGCGGCGCGCCGGGACCGGCGAGGCGTTCCAGGGAGTCGGCCAATGCATCGACGCCGACCAGGCAGTCGGCGGTCTCGGCGAACTCTGCCGGGGAGTGCGAGACGCCGGTCGGGTTGCGCACGAAGAGCATCGCGGTGAGGATCCCGGCGGCGGAGAGAATGCCGGCGTCGTGGCCGGCCTGGGTCGCCAGGACCGGCCAGTCGGCGCCGGCATGGTCAGCGGCGAGTCGCTGCGCCAGCGCGGGGTCGAAGGCAACCGAGCCGGAGACCGACTCGGCGGACACGGCCAGCGACGTGCCGTCGCGCTCGGCGCGCTGGCTGCCCTGGCGTTCGATCTCGGCGACCAACGCGGCCAGGGTCGCCTCGTCAGAGCAGCGGGCGTCGAGCCAGGCGCTGACCTTGGCCGGAACGGCGTTGGTGCCGTTCGGCTCGACCTGCACCCGCCCGAAGGTGGCCCGCTGTCCCCCGAGACGAGCCTGCTTGTTCGCCGCCAGTGCGGTCATCGCGAAGGTCAGCATCGGGTCGTGCCGGTCCTCCATCCGGGTGGTGCCGGCGTGGTTCGCCTGCCCGGTGAAGTCGAACCGATAGCGACCGTGTGGCCAGATCCCGCTGGCCACGCCGACTGCTGCGCCGCGGTCAACCAGGTCGCGGCCCTGCTCGACGTGCAGTTCGACGAAGCATCCGACGCCGTCGAGGAGTGCGGAGTCGCCGAGGTCGGGCTCGAGCCCGACGGCGTTCATCGCGTCGAGGAGTGGCGTGCCGTCGCGGTCGCGCAACTCCTTCGCGCGCTCCGAACTCACGGCGCCGGTCATCAGCTGGGAGCCGAGGCAGGCCAGCCCGAAGCGGGAGCCCTCCTCCTCGACAAAGGCCCCGACACCGATCGGCCGGTCCGGGACGAAGCCTCGCTCGCGCAGCCGGTCGATCGCCGCCAGGGACGAGACCACGCCGAGCGGGCCGTCGTACGCCCCGCCGTCGAGCACCGAGTCCAGGTGCGACCCGGTCAGGACTGATGGACCCGAGCCCGAGCGCCACCAGCCCACCGTGTTGCCGTTGCCGTCGGTCTCGACGTCCAGGCCACGCGCCGCGCACTGCTCGAGGAACCAGGCGTGGCACTCCCGCTCGGCCGAGCCGAAGGGCTGGCGGAAGTAGCCGCCGCTCGAGGCCGCGCGACCGATCGGCGCCAGGTCTGACCACATCTGCTCGAAGCTCACCCGAGACAGTCCACCGGTCCGGACGAGCGGGGTCAACGTCGCCCCGCCGCGAGACGTCTCGGATGCGAGACATCACGAATGGGGCGCCACGACGAACCGCGACCGAATGGCAGGATCACGGCATGGAGTTCGCAGAGGTCGTACGCCGTCGCCGCATGGTCCGCCGCTATGCCGAGACCCCGGTGGCACCGGAGATCATCGACCGGATGCTCGAGCACGCCACCCGCGCCCCGAGCGCCGGCTTCAGCCAGGGCTGGGCCTTCCTGCGTCTCGACACCGACGAGGCGGTGGCGCGGTTCTGGCGCTCGACCAGCCCCGACCCCGAGGCCAGCAACACCTGGCTCGACGGGATGCGCACCGCACCGGTGGTGCTGGTCCCGCTCTCCAACAAGGACGCCTATCTCGAGCGCTACGCCGAGCAGGACAAGACCGCCTCCGACCAACGCTGGCCGGTCCCCTACTGGCACATCGACACCGGCATGGCGGCGTTGTTGATCCTGCAAACAGCCGTCGACGAAGGCCTCGGCGCCTGCTTCTTCGGCATCCCCGGCCAGCAGCACGATGCGTTCCGGGCCGAGTTCGACATCCCGGACGACTACAAGCCGATCGGCGCGATCACCGTCGGTCACCGCCTGCCCGACACCGGGTCCGCCGGGTCCAGCACGCGCCGCGAGCGCAAACCGATCGAGGATGTGGTGCATCACAACGGCTGGTGAGCCGAAACCACGCCCAACGCCGCGCATCGGGCATAGGGTCGCGGCCATGGGAGGGCCCACCACACACGCGAGCGCCATCGAGCGCCTCCAAGCACTGATCCGCATCCCGACGGTGTCCTACGCCGATCGCGACCTGATCGATCCGAAGCCGTTCGAGGAGTTCGCCGAGCAGCTCGAGCGCAACTATCCGCTCCTGCACCAGCACCTCGAGAAGACCATCGTCCGTGACCACGGGATGCTGTTCCACTGGAAGGGAACCGCAGCGACCAGGCCCGTCGTACTGATGGCGCACATCGACGTCGTCCCGGTCGAGGAGACCGACACCTGGCAGCACCCCGCCTTTGGCGCCGAGATCCACGACGGAGTCCTCTGGGGCCGCGGCACCCTCGACGACAAGGGCTGCCTGGCCGGCATCTGCGAAGCCGTCGAACGCCTGCTCGGCCAGGGCTTCACCCCCGAGCAGGACATCTGGCTCAGCTTCGGCTGCGACGAGGAAGTGATGGGCCAGGCCGCCCCAGCCGCCGTCGAGATCCTCCGCGAGCGCGGCGTCAGCCCATGGTTCGTCCTCGACGAGGGCGGAGCGGTGGCGTACGACGCCTTCCCCGGCGTGAAGCCTCCGCTCGCGGTCATCGGGGTCACCGAGAAGGGCATCACCAACGTCCAGCTCAGCGTCGAGGGACGCGGCGGGCACGCCAGCATGCCGACCAGGATGGACACCACGGCCCGCCTGGCGCGAGCGATCCTGCGCCTGGACTCCAACCCCTTCCCGAGCAGCGTTCCGCCGCCGACGATCGAGATGTTCCGCCGGATCGCGGACCATCTGCCCGGCCCGCTGCGCCCCATCCTCGGCCCCGTTCTGAAGAACACCGACAAGCTCAAGCCCGTGCTGGCCAGGGCGCTCGTCGCCGCCGGCAACGAGTCCGCGGCGATGACCCGCACCACCACCGTCGTCACCACGCTGAGCGGCTCGCCGGCCAACAACGTGATCGCCTCCAAGGCAACCGCGGGCGTCAACGTCCGGATCATGACCGGGGACACCGTGGCCGGCGTGGTCGAGCGGATCGCCTCGGTGATCAACGACGACCAGGTCCACGTCGACGTGGTCGAGAGCAACGAGCCCAGCCCGCTCTCACCCACCGACGACGACGCGTTCCGGCTGATCGAGGCCACCATCAACCAGACACATCCCGACGCCGTCCCCACGCCCTACGTGATGATGGGCGCCACCGACTCGCGGTTCTTCACCGCGATCTGCGCCCGCGTCTATCGCTTCGCGCCGTTCCGGATGTCCAAGGCACAGCGCGAGTCGATCCACAGCTTCGACGAGCGGATCGGCGTCGATGACTGGCTCGAGGGTGTCGACTTCTACCAGCGCCTGATCGAGGGGATCGCATGAGCAGCACCGCACAGAAGCCGGCTCCGCTCGTCCCCGGGCTCTGGGCGATCGTCGGCTTCCTGGTCTGTGTCGAGCTGGCCAGCGGGGTGCTGCAGGGCTACTACACGCCGATCTTCACCGACATCGCCGACCACCTCGGGATCCAGGACGCGGACGTCAACTGGTTCGAGGCGGCACAGCTGATCGTCTCTGCACTGGTGGTGCCGCTGTTGGCCCGGCTCGGCGACATCATCGGGCACCGCAACGTGCTGCTGATCTCCACCGCCGTCACCGCCTTCGGCTCCTGGATCCTCGCCTTCTCCCCGTCGTTCACGACCTTCCTGATCGGCTGGGCGCTGCAGGGCGCGTACGTCGTGTGGCTGCCGCTCGAGGTCGCGATCATCCATCGCCGTACCGCCGACTCCGGCGCCCAGACCCGGCTCACCCGCAAGGCCGCGGCGTTCTTGGTCGCCGCCCTCGAGCTCGGGGTCATCGTCGGCGCGCTGACCAGTGGCGCGCTCGTCGAGAGCACCTCGATGACCTTCCTCCTGGCGCTGCCCGCGATCGTGGTCACCGCCTGCTTCTTCGTGATCTGGTTCGGCATCGAGGACGTCCGCGGCGAGTCCACCGGCGGCATCGACTATGCCGGCCTGGCTGCGATCACGGCGGTCCTGGGCCTGGTGATGGGTGGCCTGATCGCCATCCGGCTCCAAGGCGCCGACAGCCTGCTGGCCTGGGGCCTGATCATCGCCGGCCTGGTCGCACTCGTCCCGTTCGGGCGCCTCGAGGCAGCCCAGGCCGAGCCGCTGGTCGACGTACGTCTCCTCGGACAACCCGCGCAGTGGCCGATCCAGTTCACTGCCTTCCTGTTCGGCATGTCCGTGCTCGGCGCGCAGATCCCGCTGTCCACCTTCGCGCGCACCGACCCGGAGGTCGGCTATGGCCTCGGCGCGGACGCCGGCTTCGTCTCCACCCTGATCGGGCTGTACGTCGTCTCGCTCGTCGTCGGCGCGCTCACCCTGCCGCTGCTCGCCAGACTCGCCGGAGCGCGTGGGGCCTTGATCATCGGGTGCCTATTCGTCGCCCTGGGCTATGCGCTGTGGCTGCCGCTGCACGACACCACTGGGCAGGCACTGATCAACATGGCCGTCGCCGGTCTCGGCTCCGGCGTGCTGGTCGCGGCACTCCCCGCCGCCGCCGCGGCCGCCGCTCCGTCGGACCGGACCGGTTTCGCCACCGGGATGACGAACGCCACCAAGACGGTGGGCGGAGCGATCGCCAGCGCGGTCTTCGCGATCGCCCTGGCCGCCACCGGCTCGATCGACGGACCGGCCGAGGGACACGCACCGCTCTCGGGCTATCTCACCGTCTGGGGCGTGTGTGCGGGTGCCGCACTGGTGGCAGCAATCGCGCTGCTGCTGCTCCCGAAGGACGCCCTCGACGACACCGCTGTGTCCGATGACCCGGTCGCCGACGGGCTCGTGCCGGAGGACGGGACCCAAGGAGTGCTCCCCCGGTAACTCCCGGGATGCCACCGGGGGTCGAGCACTCCGAGAGAGTCTCTGCCCAGCCCGCAGAGGGTTGAAACATCGAATTTCCGTGACGTCCTCGCCCGGCTGCCATCGCAAGGCCCGCTCGGCCAACCCCTCCCCGAATAGACTCGTCGCACCTGGCACTATCCGAGGGGAGCGACTCATGCCGGAGCGCGAGAACTGGTCCGAGGACCAGCCGAAGCGCGGGATCGAACCGGTCCCGAAGGGCAAGGACGGCGCAGCGGCCGCGCGGATCAGGCAGCAGCACCTGTGGGTCGACCTCCAGGTCCAGGAGGCGATGGCCCGCGGCGAGTTCGACGACCTGCCCGGTGCGGGCAAGCCGATCAAGGACCTCGGTGAGCACCACGATCCCGACTGGTGGCTCAAGAAGCTCGTGGAACGCGAGAAGATCAGCGTCCTGCCGTCGGCACTGGCGTTGCGCAAGGAGGATCTCGAGCTCGACGCCCAGCTGGACAAGGAGAACATCGAGGGCCGGGTGGTGAAGGCCCTCGAGGACTTCAACCGCCGAATCATCAACGCCCGCAGGCAGCTCGAGGGCGGCCCGCCGGTGATCACCCCGCTGCGCGACATCGATGCGGAGGTCGCCGCGTGGCGCGAGCGGCGCGCGGCGCGGCGAGCTGCGGGAGAGGCTGCCGGACGGGCTGGAAATCAGGCCCGGAAAGACGTGTCCGAAAAGAGATCTTTGCGAAGGCTGTGGCGAAGGCGCTGAGGGCCACTCTCGTGGTAGACAACACTGTCCATCACAGAGGGAGGAAACGAAAATGATTGTCCTTGGTTTGATCTTGTTGATCATTGGCCTTGTGGCCAGCATTCCCGTGCTCACCACGATCGGCGCGATTCTTCTCGTCGTCGGGTTGATCCTCAACATCGTGCCGATCGGGGGAACTCGACGGCGCGTGTTCTGACTGGGCAAAACCAGCGACCCCGGAACCCTTGGGTTCCGGGGTCGTTGTGCTTCACGTGGCCCCTAGACTCGCTGCCATGCGTCGCCTCCGCCCTGCCGTAGCCGCTCTCTGCCTCGCGACGATGGGGCTCACCGCCTGCGGCCAGGAGACCCCCGAGGCCACACCCGAGCCGACGATCACCTCCGCCACACCCTCGGCCACGCCGACGGCGAAGAAGTCCCGGGACCCGCTCGCGGACGCCGTCGAGGACCTGGCCAAGGACATGACGCCCTCGGCCGAGTCGACCACGGACGCGCCGGATCCCGAGGTGAGCACCAAGGACGTCGAGACGAACTACGGCCTCAAGGACCCGACGTACGGCTCGGACATCAGCTGGCCGCAGTGCCCCAAGGGCGCCGGGTCGGTGAAGGGCCGCGAGGGGCTCGGCATGCCGATGCCGAAGAAGGAGTGGAAGTTCGTCGTGATCGGCCTGACCAACGGCCCCGCGATGACCCAGAACCCCTGCCTGGCCGATCAGCTGGCCTGGGCGAAGAAGAACAAGGTGCTGGTCTCGGCCTATGCGGTCGCGACCTACCCCTCCGACGACCAGCTCGCGCAGTTCGGCACCACCGGCCCTTATGACGCCTCGACGACCGAGGGCAAGCTGTCGAACTGGGGTTATGCGCAGGGCGTGTTCAACATCAAGACGCTCCAGGACGTCAACCTGCCGGTGCCCGCGCTGTGGATCGACGTGGAGCCGGTCCCCTCCCCGCCGCTGGTGGCGTGGAGCAAGGACACGGCGGCCAATGCGCTCGTGGTGCAGGGGATCTCGCGCGCCTACCGCGAGGCCGACTACCGCATCGGGATCTATTCCACGCCCAACCTGTGGCGCACCGTGGTGGGCAAGCTGCGGCTGGGCTACCCGGAGTGGCGCGCTGCCGGCCCGACGTCGGAGAAGGAAGCCGTACGTCGTTGCCGCGGCGAGTCCATCCAGGGTGGGCAGGCGGTGCTCGGCCAGTGGGTCGAGGACCGGCGCGACCGCAACGTGACCTGCCCCTACCAGGTGGGTCAGCTGGCGAACTGGTTCATCCTGCTCTAGTCGACCAGGCGGTCGATCGCCGCTGCCCGATCGGTCGCGTCGGCGGGCAGACGCACCGTGCGGACGATCTCGTCGCCCTGCCGGCGCCACGCTCCGCCGTGTGGGAGCGGCCTGATCGCCGGCTGCTGCCAGTCCGCGTTGTCGACCACGACATCTGCGGCACCGAGGGGATCACAGGTCGTGCGGTAGTGCTCCTGGGCCAGCAGATAGCGCCGCTGGTCCGGGTGCGCCGGGTCCTCCGGTGTCCCGTCCCGCCTGGCCATCCTGGCCACCGTCACCTCGGGCGGAACGTCGAGATAGACCGTCAGGTCCCACCGATCGATCAGCTCTGGGCGCTGCAGGAAGACCCCGTCCACGACCAGGATCCCGCGCTCGGGAACGGTCTGAGCGGCGGTGAGGGGTTGGTCGCTGTCGAGGTCGTGCCAGGTCGGGGAGTACGGCGTACCGCTACCGCGTCGCCAGGGATCCAGGAGCTCGCGACAGATCGCGCGATAGTCATAGCTCCGTGTCCAGACCGTCTCGGGGGTCCGGCCCAGTGCGTGCCGGTGCGCCCGCGGATGGTGGAAGTCATCGACGCTCGCATCCTGCACCGCGCGGCCGCGGCCGGCCAGCTCATGGGCCAGGGCCCGCGCGAAATGCGACTTGCCCGCACCGTCGGGCCCGTCGACGCCGACCAGCAGCGGACGGCCCACTTCGACGAGGAGGTCCGCGATGGCCAGGACGACGCTGCTCACCTGACCATCCTGTCAGCCCGGTGGGCTCACCCCTCCTGCATCGGGACGCGTACGCCGCGCTCGGCAGCCACGTCGGCGGCCAGCTCATAGCCCGCGTCCACGTGCCTGATCACGCCCATCGCCGGGTCGTTGGTGAGCACCCGCTCGATCTTGGCCGCCGCCAGCTCGGTGCCGTCGGCGACGCAGACCTGGCCGGCGTGGATCGAGCGGCCCATGCCGACGCCGCCGCCGTGGTGGATGCTCACCCAGCTGGCGCCGGAGGCGGTGTTGACCAGGGCGTTGAGCAGGGCCCAGTCGGCGATCGCATCCGAGCCATCCAGCATGCTCTCGGTCTCGCGGTAGGGCGAGGCGACCGATCCGCAGTCGAGGTGGTCGCGACCGATCACGACCGGGGCGCTGAGCTCGCCGGTGGCCACCATCTCGTTGAACTTCAGACCGGCCCGGTGGCGCTCGCCGTACCCGAGCCAGCAGATCCGTGCCGGGAGACCCTGGAACGCGACCCGTTCGCCGGCCATGTCGATCCACTTGTGCAGCCGGGCATATTCGGCCTTCTCCTCGGCCGGGAAGAGCTCCTTGATCGCCCGGTCGGTGGCCACGATGTCGGCCGGGTCGCCGGAGAGCGCGGCCCACCGGAACGGCCCCTTGCCCTCGCAGAACAGCGGGCGGATGTAGGCCGGCACGAACCCGGGGAACTCGAACGCCCGGTCATAGCCACCCTTGCGGGCCTCGTCGCGAATCGAGTTGCCATAGTCGAAGACCTCGGCGCCGGCATCCCGGAACCCGACCATGGCCCGCACGTGCGCTGCCATCGAGGCCTGCGCCTTCTTGGTGAAACCGGCAGGGTCGGCCTCGCGGCGGGCCTGCCACTCCTCGAACGGAGCGTCCGCCGGGAGGTAGAAGAGCGGGTCGTGTGCCGAGGTCTGGTCGGTGACGATGTCGATCGGCGCCTTCTGCTCCAGCAGCGCCGGCACCATCTCGGCGGCGTTTCCAAGCACGCCGATGGAAAGTGGCCTCTTGGCGTCACGCGCGGCGATCGCGAGCTCCAGGGCGTGCTCGAGGCTGTCGGCCCGGACGTCGAGGTAGCGGTGCTCGATGCGGCGGGCGATCCGGGACTCGTCGCACTCGATGCAGATCACGACGCCGTCGTTCATCGTGACCGCGAGTGGCTGCGCACCGCCCATCCCGCCGAGGCCGGCGGTCAGGGTGATGGTGCCCGCCAGGGTCCCACCGCTGTGCTCATAGCGGCCGGAGGCCGCGAGTTTGTCGGCCACCGCCGCGAACGTCTCGAACGTCCCCTGCAGGATCCCCTGGGTGCCGATGTAGATCCACGATCCGGCCGTCATCTGGCCATACATGGTGAGACCGAGGTCCTCGAGTCGGCGGAACTCCTCCCAGTTGGCCCAGTCCCCGACCAGGTTGGAGTTGGCGATCAGCACGCGCGGGGCCCACTCGTGGGTGCGCATCACACCGACCGGCTTCCCGGACTGGACCAGCATGGTCTCGTCGTCCTCGAGGGTGCGCAGGGTGCGAACCAGGGCGTCGTACGCCTCCCAGTTGCGTGCCGCCTTCCCGGTGCCGCCATAGACGACGAGGTCCTCGGGGCGTTCGGCGTTGGCTGGGTCGAGGTTGTTCATCAGCATCCGCAGGGGCGCCTCGGTCTGCCAGCTCTTGGCGCTCAGCTCGGTGCCTGTCGCGGCGTGGATGGGCAGGCGCGGGTTGCTGGTCATCGTTCCTCCGAGGGGTTGGGGAGACCGTCGGTCCACACCTCGACGATCTCGCTGACGAGGCCATCGGTGACGGTCAGGAAGCTGGCGACGTGGAAGGTCATGCTGGAGTCCTGGGTGCGGGCGCGCACGACCACGCGCCCGGCGTCAGCCACGAGGTCGTCCAGGGTGAAGGTCCAGACCCCGGGGTAGTCGGCGTTGAACGCGACCCATGCGTCGGGGCCGAACACCTTGCCGTCGTGGCAGTACTCCACCCGGCAGTCGTCCGCGAGCAACGAGCGCAGTGCCGCCCAGTCGCGGGCGTCGATCGCCGAGCAGAGTTGGCGACCCACGTCGGCCGGGTTCACGCCAGCTCCCCGATCACGGACACGGCCGCGTCGAGCACCGCGCCGGACGCGACGAGCTGGACGGCGGTCTCGATCTCGGGCGAGAGGTGACGATCGGGACCGGGTCCTTCGATACCGGCCTCGCGCAGACGGCGTACGACGGCACTCGTCGCCGGTGACGGCTCGAGAGGCCGGCGCATGTCGAGGGCGCGGGCAGCGGTGAGGACCTCGATCGCGACCACGCGGGTCAGGCCGTCGACGGACTTCCTGAGCTTGCGCGCAGCCGACCAACCCATCGAGACGTGGTCCTCCTGCATCGCGCTCGACGGGATCGAGTCCACGGAGGCCGGGTTGGCCAGTCGCTTGAGCTCGGAGACGATCGCGGCCTGGGTGTACTGCGCGATCATGTGCCCGGAGTCGACGCCGGGGTCGTGGGCGAGGAACGGGTTGAGGCCGTGGCTGCGGGCCTTGTCCAGGAAGCGGTCGGTACGGCGCTCGCTGATGCTGGCGACGTCCGCGGCGACGATGGCGAGGAAGTCGAGCACGTAGGCGACCGGGGCGCCGTGGAAGTTGCCGTTGGACTCAACGCGTCCCTCCTCGGCGAGCACCACCGGGTTGTCGACGGCGCTGGCGAGCTCGCGGCCCGCAACGCTCGCGGCGTACTCGACGGTGTCCCTGGCGCCGCCGTGCACCTGGGGCGAGCAGCGCAGCGAGTAGGCGTCCTGGACCCGGTTGCAGTCGTCGCCCCGGTGGGAGGCGACGACGCCGGAGTCGTGGAGCAGCGCGGTGAGGTTGGCGGCGGAGGCGGCCTGGCCCGGATGCGGCCGGATCGCCTGGAGCTCGGCGGCGAAGACGCGGTCGGTGCCGAGCTGGCCCTCCACCGACATCGCCGCGGCGATGTCAGCGGTCTTGAGCAGCATCCGCAGGTCGCTGATCGCCATCACCAGCATCGAGAGCATGCCATCGGTGCCGTTGATCAGCGCGAGGCCCTCCTTCGCCTCGAACTCGACGGGGGTGAGTCCGGCGTCGGCAAGTGCCTCGGCGGCGGGCATCAGGGTGCCGGACTTGTCGCGTACATCGCCCTCCCCCATCAGCGCGAGCGCGCAGTGGCTCAGTGGTGCCAGGTCGCCGGAGCAACCGAGCGAGCCGAACTCGTGCACCACGGGGGTGATCTGGTGGGTGAGCAGGTCGGCCAGCAGCTGTGCGGTCTCGAGGCGGATGCCGGTGTGGCCGGTGGCCAGGGTGGAGAGCCGCAGCAGCATCAGCCCGCGGGTGACCTCTCGCTCGACCTCCGGCCCGGAACCCGCGGCGTGCGAGCGGACCAGCGACTTCTGCAGCTGGGCGCGCATGTCGGTGGGGATGTGCCGGGTGGCCAGGGCGCCGAACCCGGTGGAGATGCCATAGGCCGGGGTGGGGGCGAGGGCCAGCTGCTCGACGACCGCGCGGGCCTTGTCGATCGCGGTGCGGGCTTCGTCGGTGAGGGTGACGCCGGCGCCGTGGCGGGTGACTGCGATCAGCTCGTCGAACGAGACCGGGCCGGTGCCGATCGCGACCGTGCTGGCGGGCGCGGGGGTGGGGTGCTCCATGGCGTCCATACAACTCCCAGGCCCGGCCGGTGAACAGGTGCTCGGCGCGTTTGAAGTCTCGGATATGAGACTCGCTCTCGGTTTTCGGGACCGGATTTGGCATTGTGGCAAGAAGGCGGACCACCGTCCGCCCGGCTCCACAACCCCGCACAACCACAGACATAGGGCCGACCGACCCGCGAAAGAGGTTGATCCACGTGGAAACCAAAACAATCGTGTTGATCGTCGTCATTGCCGTCGTAGTCCTGTTGGTGCTGGCCCTGCTGGGCTGGCTCGCCAGCCGCAAGAAGGCCGAGAATCGACGCGCCGAGGCGGCCGGGATGCGCTCCGAGGCCGCTGGCCGCGCGCAGTCGGTCCAGAGCAGCGACCAGGAGGCTCGCGCCGCGCAGGCCGAGGCCGAGCGCAAGCGCGTCGAGGCCGAGCGAGCCGAGGCCGAAGCCGAGGAGAAGCGCCGCGCCCTGGCCCAGGAGAACGCGGCCGTCGAGGACCAGGTCCGCGAGGCCGACCGTCTCGATCCCGACGTGAAGCACCGGGCCAAGGACTACGAGCCGCAGGTGCCGCAGGCCGGATCACATGCTGCTACTGGGTCGGCCACGCCGAATCAGCCGGCCTCCGGAGGCGAATACGGGGCGATGCCCGCCGCCGGACATGAGGCGACGCCCGCCGCCGGACACGAGGCGATGCCCGCCGCCGGACACGAGCCGAACCCGGCTGCTGGCGGGGCGGGTACGCACGCTGCTCCCCGTGCGATCCAGCACCCCGAGGGCACGGTGGTCAACGCGGACGGGACGCTGACCTATCCCGACGGCAGCCTGCGTAGCGCCGACGGCAGCCCGATCAACGTCAGTGGCCCCCACCCCTGATCCACCCCCGCTGACCCGTCGCGAATTCACATCCTGACCCTCGCCGGCCCGTCGTGAATTCACATTCTGATCCGCTTGGAATGTGAACAAGCGACGGGTCGGCGCATGTTCAAACGTCAACAAGCGACGGGTCGGCGCAGGGTGAAACGTCAACAAGTGACAGCTCGGCGAAGGGGTCAGACGGGGGCGAGTACGTCGGACCCGGCGGCCTCGGCGGCGGCTGCGGCGCGCTCCTGGCGTACGGCCCAGGTGATGCCGGCGATCCAGGCGACGAAGAGCGCCCCGACGATCCACCAGGTCAGCGACGAGGGGGAACCGGCGGCCTCGAGGATGGTGCGCGCATTGGTGACCACGATCAGTCCGCCGGCCGCGACACCCAGGACGCGGGCGGGGAGGATGCGGACCAGCCACGCGGCGATCGGTGCGGCGACAACGCCTCCGGCGAGCAGGGCGAGGGCATAGCCCCACTCGATGCCGGACGATCCCAGGGCGAGGATGAAGCCGAGGGATCCGCCGACGGCGACGACGAACTCCGAGGTGTCGATCGAGCCGACCACCTTGCGCGGCTCGAGTCGCCCCGAGGAGAGCAGTGAGGTGGTGCCGACGGGGCCCCAGCCTCCGCCACCGATCGCGTCGAGGGCGCCCCCGAAGAGGCCCATCGGCGCGAGGAACCGGACCGACGGCCGCTCCTTGAAGGTCGGTCGCTGCCCACCCAGGACCAGGAACCGATAGATCACGTAGACACCGAGGCCGAGCAGCAACGCACCGACCCACGGCTTGGCGGTGTCACCGTCGATGCTGACCAGGAAGGTCGCGCCGACGAAGGCGCCGACGAAGCCCGGGATCGCGAGGATCCCCACGGTGCGCCAGTCGACGTTGCCGAACTTAGCGTGCGAGAAACCGGAGACCAACGAGGTCCCGATCTCGGAGAAGTGCACCGCGGCCGACGCAGCGGCGGGCGCGAGACCGGCAGCCAGCAGCAGGGTCGAGGAGGTCACTCCATAGGCCATGCCCAGGGAGCCGTCGATGAGCTGGGCGAGGAGGCCGACGAAGCCCAGCACGAGCAGTTTCCGCATGGTGGCCCCATTCCGGTGGACATCGACAAAGTCGATAGGAGTGATAGGAATTGTTTGAATAGTAAGTTGGTAGGACTAATCACTCCAGCGGTCGTCCACGAAATGGACGCCGATTCCCCCACAATTGGGGACGGTTCAGAGTTGCAGCCGCCCGCTGATCACCGTCCGCGACGTACCGCCGACCCACAGCTCACCCTCGGCATTGCTGGAGATCCGTACGTCGCCCCGCCGGCCCAGCGCGGTCCCCTGCCGCACCGAGTAGGAGGCCGGGAGGACGCCCGCGCCCACCAGCCACACCGCTAGCCCCGCGTTGAGGCTTCCGGTCACCGGGTCCTCGGCCACCGAGAGCGACGGCACGAACGCCCGCACCTCGTAGTCCGCAGGCCCGCCCGGTCCGTGCGGCCCGATCACGCCGACCCGCAGGTCGCCCATCACCCCGAGATCCGGGTCGATCGCGAGCACGTCGTCAGCACTGCGGAGCAGCACGCCCAGCCAGCCGGGACCATTGTCGACCCAGTTGGCATCCACCACCCGATCGGGCGCGACACCCAGGGCGTCGACGGCCTGGGCGAGGGTCGCGTCGTCCACCGGCCCCGAGCGGAGCAGGTCGGGCGCCCGGAACGCCAGCCCCGACGGCGTACGCCGCAGGGTCACCAGCCCCAGGCCGCACTCCTGCACGATCACGTCCTCGGACGCCGGCACGCCACCCTGCTCGAGCCAGGCATGCGCACTGCCCAGCGTCGGGTGCCCGGCGAAGGGCAGCTCACGCGCGGGCGTGAAGATCCGCAGTCGATAGTCGGCGCGCGGATCGCTCGCCGGGAGCAGGAACGTCGTCTCGGACAGGTTGGTCCAGTTGGCGAAGGCGGCCATCTGCTCCTCGCTCATCCCGGTCGCGTCGTGGACCACGGCAACCGGGTTTCCGGTCAGCGGCTCGGGAGCGAACACATCGACCTGGGAGAAGGCGCGAGAGGGGCCCTGCGAGGAGGCATCGGCAGTCATCAGACCAGCCTAGAGGTCACCGCGAGACATCAAGCGCCGCTTTATGAGACGATTGAGTCCAGATGACGAACACCGCCACCAGCGAGATCACCGTCTCCAGCGCCCGACGCTGGGCGATGCTGGCTGCCAGCACGCTCGCCCAAGCCGCCGCGGCGGTGACGATCCACGGTCCTGCCTTCCTGATCCCTGTGCTCCACGAGCGGCGCGGCCTGAGCCTGGCCGAATCCGGCACCGTCGCCGCGGCCCCGACCCTGGGCGTGATGCTCACCCTGGTCGTCTGGGGTGCGGTCGTCGACCGGCGCGGGGAGCGGTTCGTCCTGATCGTCGGCCTGGCCGCAACTGCCGTGGCCGGCGTCCTCAGCGCGATGGCCGACAGCACCGCACTCCTGGCCCTCACCCTCTTCCTCGCCGGCGCGGCCGCAGCCAGCACCGCCTCTGCCAGCGGCCGCGTCGTGGTCGGCTGGTTCCCGCCCGAGCGACGCGGCCTGGCGATGGGCATCCGGCAGATGGCACAACCGGTCGGCGTGGGCGTGGGCGCCATCTCCATCGCCGTGATCGCAGACCGGCACGGCATCTCGACCGCCCTGTGGGTGCCGACGCTGGCAGCCCTTGTGGCCTTGGCCATCACCGCAGCGGTGGTCCTCGACCCGCCTCGGCCTGCCCGCACCGATGCCGAGCACGTCGCCAATCCCTACCGCACCGACGGATTCCTGGCCCGGATCCACGGCGTCTCGGTGCTCCTGGTCGTCCCCCAGTTCCTGGTCTGGACCTTCGCGCTGGTCTGGCTCACCGACGACCGCGACTGGTCCCCGGCTGCCGCCGGGGCGCTGGTCGGGGCCTCACAGGTCGTCGGCGCCCTCGGCCGGATCGCGGCCGGTCAGCTCTCCGACATGGTCCGGAGCCGCCTGCGCCCACTGCGCTGGGTCGCCATCGCGGCCGCACTCAGCATGGGTGCGCTCGGCCTGACCGCCCACCTGGACTGGGGCATCGCCGTCGCGCTGATGGTGCTGGCCACCACCGTCACGGTCGCCGACAACGGCCTCGCCTTCACCGCGGTCGCAGAGCGAGCCGGCCCGTTCTGGTCCGGCCGCGCGCTCGGCGCCCAGAACACCGCGCAATATCTCGCGGCCTCGGCCGTTCCGCCGATCGCCGGTCTGGTCGTGACCCAGTGGGGCTATGCCGCCACCTTCGCCGTCGCGGCACTCTTCCCTCTGATCGCCGTGGCGCTGGTGCCGGTCCGCGATGAGCGCGCCCTGACCTGACACGATCAGGCCATGAGCCAGGTCCCGGCAGCCTCCCGCGCGCTGCGCGTGCTGCGCTTCCTGGCCGAGCAACCGGGCCCGGTGCCGCTGGACCGGATCCAGCAGGCGCTCGGCCTGCCGCGCAGCACGGCGTACCACCTGATCAACACGATGATCGACGAGGGCTTCGTGACCCACCTGGTCGACGAGAAGCGCTACGGCCTGGGCGTCGCGGCGTTCGAGGTCGGCAGCGGCTACACGCGCCAGGCACCGTTGCAGCGGATCTCGCGCCGACCCCTCGCCGAGCTTGTCGACCGCACCGGCCAGAGCGCCCACCTCGCCGTCCTGCACGGCCGCGACGTGCTCTACGTGATCGAGGAACGCGCCCCCGGCCGGCCGCCGCTGGTCACCGACGTCGGCGTCCGCCTCCCCGCACACCTGACCGCCAGCGGTCGGGCGATCCTCGCTGCGCTGCCGGCGGCCCAGGTCCGGGCGACCTACCCGGACAAGTCGGCCTTCGTCGACCGGCACGGCAAGGGCCCCAGCGGTCCGCGCGAGCTCGCCACCCTGCTCCAGGAGACCCGCCAACGCGGTCACGCCACCGAGGACGGCGAGGTCACCCCCGGCTTCGCGAGCGTCGCCGCCGCGGTCCTCGACCACAACGGCTACCCCGCTGCCGGGGTAGCGATCACGCACGCCAGCGAGACTCCCGATCCCAGCCACGCCGAGGCGGTACGTCGTACCGCGGCCGAGCTGACCCGGCGCCTGGGCGGGCGACCACGATGATGCGCAGCCTGTGGCTCGAGGACACCGGCTTCGTCGCCGTGCACCCGCGGTTCGGGCTGCGGCCCAAGGATTACCAGGAAGCGGTGCACGCGCGCAGACTGAGTCTTCAGGGCCCGGGGCCGGAACCTTCCCCACCTCTGCGCCTGTCACTGGGGGCAAGGCCCCTGACCGCGATCACGATCGGGGCTGCGGCGGGAGCCGTGGCCAGCTCGGGGACGTTCGCGGTCGGGCTCCCGACGTGGACCATGCCCTTCTGGGTGGCCGGCACCTGGATGGCTGCCAGGGCGACGCAGATCGCGTCGAGGGAGAGCGACGGACAACCGGTGACCCGTGACGACGTCGTGCAGGGTGACCGAGCGCGCGCCGCGCTGGGCGACCTGACCATGTCGGACGTGATCAGCATGCGGCAGATCCCTGACGAGTGCGTCAACGAGTTCAAGCGGCTGATCACCCTGGCCAACTTCGCGACACCCGAGGAGCTCGATGAGGCCCTGGCTCGGCTCCACCGCGAAGCCACTCGGATGGTCGCCGGCACCTGGCGCGACCCGGTGGCCGGGGTGATCGAGCCCGAACCCCCGCGGCGCCCGGCGCTCCCCCGCGACACCCGGCAGCGCAACGACTGGGCCAAGGCACTGATCGACCACGACGCGGTCGAGCAGGAGTGGGCGGCGATCGTGCTCGACCGGTTCGCCGTGCTCGAGGTCCCGCTCCTGCTCGACGTGAAGCAGCCGGAGACCGCCGCGTTCATCGATGCCTATGCCCGGGCCCAGGACTTCCGAGCCGTGCACGGCCGGTTCTTCGACCCCGCTCTCGAGCCGGAGTACGTCGACCTCGTGCGCGCCGCTGTCGAGACCTGGACGACCGCGCAGCGCACCGCACGCGAGGTCGGGCTGCAGTTCCTGCCCAAGGCCGAGCAGAGCCTGGTTCGCAAGGCGATCAAGATGCTGGCCCAGGCCGAGGACCCGACGCGACCCGTCGCGGCGCGAGTCCACGCTGCCCGCCGGGCGGCACGCCTATTGGCAAAGGTGCACACAGTCGTCCTGCCCAAATGACTCCTCGGCCTTGGTGGTCACGGGTGACCTGGGCCACGCTGGGTCGTTGGTGCATTCATGAAGTCGACGCACACTCCCGAGAAGCTGAGGCTGTTGATCGCCTCGGCTCTGGGCACGGTCCTCGTTGCGACGGTCGCCGTCGTGCCCTCCTTCCGGTTCGAGGACACCACCTCGCTGGCCGACACCTATGAGGCGTCGCGCCCGGTCCAGGCCGACGACGGGCACTGGCACGAGCACGACCCGGCGCGCAAGAACGACCTGAGCCAGTCCGACGAGATGCAGGCCGACGTTCAGGCCGACGTTCAGGCCGGGGCGACCAGTGCCTCCACCACGGACCCGACGACGGCGTCCGAGGCGCGGGAGAACGCGGCGTACGTCGCCAGGAGTCGCACCAGCAAGGACCCCGAGCTGCTCCCGGCTTCCTTCACGTCCCCGCGTCGCACCGTGCCCGAGAGCCGCTATGCCGTCGCAGGTGGCTGCTATGCGCTGAACGGCCAGAAGATCACCTTCCGGGCCACCGACCTGGGCGTGCACCTGCTCTACACGACCAGGCGCACATTCGTGACCGGCAACCTCGGCACCCAGGTCATCCTCGCCAAGAAGCCCACGCGCCTTGCCGAGTGGACCACCCAGCGCACCAGCAAGGGCTTCACCTTCCGCCTCCACGACGGCCGCTACCTGGCGACTCGTGGCAAGACCCTGGTCGCGACGAAGGCTCCGGGCTACTTCCAGCTCCGCAGGACGACCGGCTGTACGTCGTACCCCGAGGTCCAGGTCAACGTGCAGGGCGCCCCGCACAAGGGCACGACGTCCTACCAGGAGGTGCGCGGCTATGTGGACGCGCACGTGCACGGGATGGCCTTCGAGTTCCTCGGCGGCAGCGTGCACTGCGGTCGGCCGTGGCACAAGTATGGTCCCGAGTTCGCGCTCAAGGACTGCCTCGACCACGAGATGACCGGCGGCAAGGGCGCGCTGCTGGAGAGCGTCCTGTCCGGCGAGCCGGCCCACGACCCGGTCGGCTGGCCGACGTTCAAGGACTGGCCGGCGCCCAAGTCGCTGACCCACGAGGGCACCTACTACAAGTGGACCGAGCGTTCCTGGCGTGGTGGCCAGCGCCTGCTGGTCAACCTGCTCGTGGAGAACGGCAAGCTGTGCCAGATCTATCCGCTGAAGCGGAACTCCTGCGACGACATGAAGTCCGCCAAGCTGCAGGCCAAGGACATGCGCCTGCTCGAGCGCTACATCGACGCGCAGTACGGCGGCCCCGGCAAGGGTTGGTACCGCATCGTCACCAGCCCCTGGCAGGCCCGCAAGGTGATCAACGAGGGCAAACTCGCCGTGGTGATGGGGGTCGAGGTCTCCATCCCGTTCGGCTGCACGATGAAGCTCGACGTCGCGCAGTGCGACAAGGCATCGATCACCCGACAGCTCGACGAGCTCTATGACCTCGGCGTGCGGCAGATGGAGCTGGTCAACAAGTTCGACAACGCCCTGGCCGGCGTGGCCGGCGACGAGGGCGCGATCGGCCCGCTGGTGAACGCCGCCAACTTCCTCGAGACCGGCACCTTCTGGAACATGGCGCACTGCGAGCCGGAGGACGGCGAGTCGGCCGACAAGGCCCAGCTCGCCCTGCCCGATCTCAGCGGCGGGGCGCAGGACGCCCTGTTCGGGGCGTTGGTCAAGGTCGCCGGTCTCGGGCTGCCCGCGCTGCCCCTGTATGGCACACCCCTGCACTGCAACCAGCGCGGCCTGACCGACCTGGGCAGCTATGCCGTCGACCTGATGATGTCGAGGAAGATGCTGATCGACCCCGACCACATGAGCGTGAAGGCCCGCCAGGCGACGTTGACCCAGCTGGAGCAGGCGAACTACTCCGGCGTCGTCTCCAGCCACTCCTGGTCCACGCCGGACGCCTACCCGCGGATCTACAAGCTGGGTGGCTTCGTGGCCCCGATGGCCGGCGACTCGACCGGGTTCTACGAGAAGTGGCAGCGCCACCTCGGCTGGGCCGATTCGCGCTACTACTTCGGCTTCGGGTTCGGTGCCGACATCAACGGCCTCGCCGAGCAGGCGGAGCCGCGTGGCGCCGCGGTGAAGAACAAGGTCAACTACCCCTTCACCGGGATCAACGGGATCAGGATCGACAAGCAGGTCAGCGGCAAGAGGACCTATGACATCAACGTCGACGGCGTCTCGCACTACGGGCTCTACCCGGACTGGGTCGAGGACCTGCGCAGGATCGGCGGCTCCGAGAACGGTGCCGCGATCGTCGAGGACATGAGCCGCGGCGCCGAGGCCTACCTGCAGACCTGGGAGCGCGCGCAGGGCGTCAAGGCCGACTCGTGCCGCAACCCCGACCTGCGTCGGGCGACCAGCACCTGGAAGAGGTCGGTGACCAGGGGGATGACCAGCACCCAGCTGATCAAGGCCCTGGGCCAGCCCTACACCCGCCTCGGTACGACGTACACCTTCTGCGCCAAGACCTCGACGCGCAGCAGGGTGCCGGTGAGCGTCTCGCTGAGCCCGGGAGGACGTGTGCTGAGCACCCGGTTCGGTTGAGACACGGGTGAGGCTCGGCCCAGAACTCATCAGTGACTACCCCGCAGTAGGATTCGGCTCACACACCTGAGCCACTGACAGTTCCGCCACACCGCAATAGGCTCAGGCCTTGCGTCCTGGACACAGGACGCGTTTGACGACGAGGAGCCGTTCTTCCATGCAGATCTTCGCCATTGTGGTGTCGCTGGCCGTGTCGGTCGTGGCCGTCGTGATGACCGTCCGGGCGGTGCGCTCGATGCTGGCCACCATCAGGATCGGCCAACCGGCCCTGAACCGCAGCGACCAGCCACTGAGCCGCACCCTGACCATGCTCAAGGAGACGGTCCTCCACACGAGGATGCTCCAGTGGACGTGGGTGGGCATCCTGCACTGGTTCGCCTTCGCCGCCTTCATCGTCCTCTCGACCGCGGTGGCCCAGGCGTTCTTCCAGCTCTTCGACGCCGAGTTCGCATGGCCGCTCATCGGTCACTGGATCGTCTATGAGTGGATCAGCGAGATCATCGGTCTCCTCGGCGCGCTCGCGATCCTCCCGCTCTTCGTCTACCGCGTGATCAAGCGCCCCTCGACCAACGGTCGCCAGAGCCGCTTCTTCGGCTCGACGATGTGGCAGGCCTACTTCGTCGAGGCGATGGTCTTCCTGGAGAGTTCGGCGATCATCTTCATCCGCGCCGCGGAGTACAAGCACGTCGACGGTGCAGAAGCCTCGCACTTCCCGATCAGCCACCTGATCAGCGGTCTCTACCCCGACTCGCACTCCTCGCTCGAGAACATCATCTACTTCATCGCGATGGTCAAGATCGTCTCCGCGATGGCCTGGCTGATGGTGATCGCCTCCAACCTGACGATGGGTGTCGCCTGGCACCGCTTCACCGCGTGGTTCAACATCTGGTTCAAGCGGGAGTCCTCGGGTGGCACCGCGCTGGGCGCCCTGAAGCCGCTGACCAGCAACGGCAAGGCGATCACGCTCGACGACATCGACGACCTCGACGAGGACTCCACCCTCGGCGTCGGCTCCATCGAGGACTTCTCCTGGAAGGGCATCCTCGACTTCACCACCTGCACCGAGTGTGGCCGCTGCCAGTCGCAGTGCCCGGCCTGGAACACCGAGAAGCCGCTGTCGCCCAAGCTGTTGATGATGGGCCTGCGCGAGCACGCCTATGCCAAGGCTGGTGCGCCGGCTGCCGACTCCGAGGGTCAGTCCGAGGCCGAGCAGCGCACGCTGATCGGCAAGACCGACCACGACAGCGACGGCAGCGGCACCGACGTCACGGACTGGTTCTACAACCCCGAGGGTGGCGACTTCGTCATCGACGAGGACGTGCTCTGGAGCTGTACGTCGTGTGGTGCCTGTGTCCAGCAGTGCCCGGTGGACATCGAGCACGTCGACCACATCGTCGACATGCGTCGCTACCAGGTGCTGGTGGAGTCCAACTTCCCCGCCGAGCTCAACCAGCTCTTCAAGGGCCTGGAGAACAAGGGCAACCCGTGGAACATGTCCGCCTCTGCGCGGATGGACTGGGCCAGGGACCTGCCGTTCGACGTCAAGGAGGTCGGCAAGGACATCGAGGACCTCGAGTCCGTCGACTGGCTGTTCTGGGTCGGCTGCGCCGGCGCCTACGAGGACCGCGCCAAGAAGACCACCCGCGCTGTCGCGGAGCTGCTCGACATGGCCGGCGTGAGCTTCGGTGTGCTCGGCAACGGTGAGACCTGCACCGGCGACCCGGCCCGTCGTGCCGGCAACGAGTTCGTCTTCCAGGGCCTTGCCGCCCAGAACGTCGAGACGTTCAAGGAGTTCAAGGTCAAGAAGGTCGTCTCGACCTGTGCGCACTGCTTCAACACCTTGAAGAACGAGTACAAGGACTTCGGCATCGAGCTCGAGGTCGTGCACCACACCCAGCTGCTCAACCGCCTCGTGCGCGAGGGCAAGTTGACTCCGGTCAAGGAGGGTGCCGGCGCCGAGAAGCGCTCGATCACCTACCACGACCCGTGCTTCCTGGGCCGTCACAACCAAGTCTACTCGCCGCCGCGCGAGCTGCTGCAGATCCTGCCCGGCGCAGAGGTCAAGGAGATGCCCCGCAACTCCGAGAAGTCCTTCTGCTGTGGTGCCGGTGGTGCCCGCATGTGGATGGAAGAGACCATCGGCGAGCGGATCAACGTCAACCGGACCAAGGAAGCCGTCGCCACCGGCGCCGACCAGATCGCGGTCGGCTGCCCGTTCTGCCGCGTGATGCTGTCCGACGGCCTGACCTCCGAGCAGGCCAACGGTGGCGCTCGCGAAGAGGTCGAGGTCCTCGACGTCGCACAGATGCTGCTGGCATCGGTGAAGGGCGAGGTCGCCACGCGCGTCCGCAAGCCCGAGGCGAAGAAATCGGTCGCGACCAAGGCCGAGCCCGCGGCCGGTGACGTCACCCAGAGCGAGTCGACGGTGACCAAGACCGAGGACGTCGGCGCAGCAGCCGAGGCTTCGGGTGGCTCGTCGCTCTTCGACGCTCCTGCCGACTCGGCTCCGGCCAAGTCCTCGGGTGGCTCGCTCTTCGACACCCCGGCAGACTCCGCCCCCGCGGAGAAGCCCGCCGAGGAACCGGCCCAGAAGCCTGCCGCCTCCGGTGGCTCGCTGTTCGACCTCGAGGCGGACGCCCCGGCGGAGAAGCCTGAAGCGAAGGCTGAGGCGAAGCCTGCCTCCGAGTCTGCTCCGAAGTCCGAGTCGAAGCCTGCTGCAGGTGGCACCGACCTGGGTGGCGGCGGATCGCTCTTCGACATTGCCGAGGAGAAGCCCGCGGCCAAGGCCGAGCCGAAGACCGAAGCCGCGGCGAAGCCTGCAGCGGAGGAGGCGAAGGCCCCGGCCCCCGCCCCTGCCCAGGACGTGGACCTCGGCTCGGGTGGCTCGCTCTTCGACATCGAGGCGAGCGAGCCGGCACCGGCAGCGAAGTCGGAGCCCGCAGCTGCGGAGGACGCGCCCGCAGAGGCAGAGGTTGCCGACGCAGATGTCGCGCAGGCCCCGGCCGAAGAAGCACCCGTCAAGGAAGCACCGGCCCAGACTGCTGGCGCCACCGGCTCTGCCTCCACTCCGAAGACCGATGTCGACCTGAACTCGGGTGGTTCGCTCTTCGACATCGAGGCGCCTGCTGAGACGCCCGCGGCCAAGGCAGCTCCTGCCCCCGCCCCGGACGCTGAGAAGTCGGACGCCGGAACCCCGGCCGCAGCGGAGAGCCCGAAGGCTGATGCGCCGCAGTCGAGCGGAGCGAGCTCCACTCCGGCCACGGACGTGGACATCTCCAGCATGGGCTCGCTCTTCGACATCGAGGCGCCCGCGGCCACCGCCGCACCTGCTCCGGCTGCTGCTGCACCTGCCGCAGCGCCCGAGCCGGCTGCTGCGGAGGCTGAGGAGACGACCGAGGCCAAGGCCGAGGTTGCGCCAGAGCCCGAAGCAGAGGCAGCGCCCGCAGCAGAGGCTGAGACTGAGTCCGAAGCTGGGTCCGAAGAGGCTGGGTCCGAAGAGGCCGCAGCACCCGCCCCGACCGGTGCCGAGGTCTCGCAGGCCGCCAGCCAGGCGTCCCCCGAGCCCGAGTCGGCGCCCAAGGACCAGGAAGAGCCCGAGCCCGCCACGCCTGAAGCACAAGCCGACGCAGACACCGAGTCGGAGCCTGAGCCCGAAGCCGAGTCCGAAGCAGGGCCGGCAGCCGAGGAGGTCCCCGCGGCTCCCAAGGCCTCTGGCGAGGCCAACACGCCCAAGCAGGCGAACATCAACGAGGCCGGATCACTCTTCGACCTCTGAGACACCCGCACAGCGCAAGAACGCCCGGCCCCGGAACTTCGGGGCCGGGCGTTCTGCTTCCTCCGCCGATGCCTCCGGACAGTGACGCAAGTCGCTGCTGCCGAACCCGTGACGCAACCCCGCCCGCCTCGTTGACTCATCGAATCCAACTACGGGGCAAAGGGGAACTGGCATGGAGCTGATCGCGATCGAGATGGCCGAACTGACCCGGCGCTCACGCTCGATCCTCCTCAACCACTCCGACCTCGCCCTCGACCGCGGCCTCGACCCGGACGAGCGCGTGGTGCTGTGGGACTCGATCTCGGGTGACTACCACTCCGGACAGGTCCTCGACGTCGACTTCACCCTGAACGACACGACGTACCGCTTCGACATCGGCATCCGGCTCCCCGACGAGCTCGCCCTGGCCCGGCTGACCGGCGTCACCTCGGCGGGTCACCAGATCACCACCCAGCAGGTCATCGAGCTCCTCGACAGCCTCCGTGCCGACACTCCCGTCGCGTCCTCCTCGGGTGCCCTGCGAGGGCTTGCCCAGAACTGAATCCGGAGCTCAGCCCGACATGCTCATCCGGCGTACGACGTCCTCGCTCATTGCTGCTCTCTCGGCCTGTGCCCTGCTCGTTGCCGGGACGCTGACACCGGCCGAAGCCGGCCCCATCACCAGCACAACCGGTCAAACAACCGGCAACTGGGTGGCTGCCGCCGTGCCGACCAAGGAGCCGGGCGGCAACACCTCCTGGGCGCCTCGCGGCGAGGACTACCCGAGCACCAAGACGTTGACCGACCTGGCGATCCCGATGTCGGACGGCACCGTCCTGCGCGGCGACCTGGTCGTTCCTGCGGATGCGGACGGCAACGCGATCGACGAGAAGTTCCCCGTCATCGTCACCATCACCGCCTACAACAAGAGCGCCCAGCAGTACGCCGGCGGCCTGGCTGGTGGCGACTCGTCCTACCTGGTCAAGCGGGGTTATCTCCAGCTGACCGTCGACGCCCGCGGCACCGGCAGCTCCGAGGGCACCTGGGAGGCGTTCGCTGCTCGCGAGAACCAGGACGCCGGCGAGATCATGACCTGGGCCCACGAGCAGGAGTGGTCCAACGGCAACACGGCCATGGCCGGTCCTTCCTACATGGGCATCAGCCAGCTGTGGGCGGCATCGGCACAGCCCCCGGGCCTCAAGGCGCTCTTCCCGCAGGTTCCCGGTGCGGACGTCTATCGCGATGTCGTGATGTCCGGTGGCCAGATCGACGTCGGCTTCATCCCGCTGTGGATGGGCCTGGTCACCACGACCGGCCTCATCCCTCCGGCGGTGACCGCGAGCGACCCGTCGTCCGGCCTGACTGCGCTGCTCTCCCACATCGGCGGCGCCCTGACCTTCACCGCCCCGACCTTGGTCGAGGCGCTGCTCGGCGGCGACCTCACCTATGACGAGGAGTTCTACGACGAGCGCAGCGTGATCGACGTGATCGACAAGGTGAAGGCGCCGACGTTCTTCATCGCCGGCGAATATGACCTGTTCCAGCGCGGCACCCCACTGCTCTTCGAGAACCTGAACAAGCGCGGCATCCCGACCAAGATGATCGTTGGGCCGTGGGACCACCTCGAGGGATCCTCCGGCGAGCACGTCGGCGACGCCGGCGAGGGCACGCTGGCCGAGCTCCAGCTGCGGTGGTTCGACCACTACGTCAAGGGTGTCGAGGACCCAGCCCTCGACACGGACATCGCGCCCCTGACCTACTACGAACAGGGCACCGGCAAGTGGCGCACCAGCGACAAGTGGATCGGCGACCAGCTCAAGGCAACGACGTACCGTCTCTCCGGCTCTGCCACCACCGGCAACAAGAAGGGCGGCCTGACCACCGGCACCCCCGCCGATGGCACCGCCGATGTGCTGCCGATCCCGGTCGCCGGACTCTGCTCGCGCTCGATGAGCCAGTGGACGGCCGGGCTGCCCAACGCCACCGGGCTGTTCAGCGCCTGCCTGGAGAACAACAAGGTCAACGATTCCGCTGGGGTGGTCTTCGAGACCGCTCCGGTCACCACGCCCGTCGAGATGCAGGGCCCGATCAACGCCCGGCTCTACGTCGAGTCCACCAGCGGTGACGGCATGCTCGCGGTGGCCGTCGAGGACGTGGCTCCCGACGGCAAGGTCAGCCGGCTGACCGGAGGCTGGCAGGTGATCTCGTTCCGCGAGCTCGACAAGGCGAAGTCGCGTTATCTCAACGGCCAGTTGATCCAGGCCCATCACCCGTTCACGCGGGCCTCGAAGAAGAAGCTCGCCAGGGGCGAGATCGCCCCGGTCGACGTGGAGGTCTTCCCGACCGGTGCGGCGATCCAGAAGGGCCACCGGTTGCGACTCTCGGTCCAGGCCTTCGACGTGCCGCACCTGCTGGCTCCGATCGGGGACCTGCTGAGCACGCTGACGGTGATCAAGATCCACAACTCCGCCACGCACCCCTCCGCGCTGACCCTGCCGACGCTGCGCACCAAGGTCTCCTCGAGGACGACCATCTCGCTGACGAAGTCGACCACCACGCGGAGCCAGTCCAACCAGGTCCGGGTGTCGGTCAGCGCGACCGGCGAGAAGCCGACGGGCAAGGTCCAGGTGCGTCTCGACGGCAAGTTGATCCGCACCGCGTCACTCGTCTGGGGCAGGACCACGATCACCCTGCCGAAGCAGAAGAGGACCGGCAGGCACACGGTCAAGGTGACCTACACCGGGTCGACGTACACCGGCTCTTCCAGTTCTTCCAAGACTTGGACCGTACGACGCTGACACCACCCCACGTGCATGTGACATCACAATAGGGTTGTCATGACGTCACAGTGATGTCATAGTGGTGCACATGGACATCACGCCGTACGTCGACAGCCTCCGCCGGGACCTCGTGGCCGCGGCCGAGGCCGGCGACGCCGACATCAAGGCCGCCGCGGAGCGGTTGGTCATGGCGCTCGACCCGTCAGCCCGACTGGCGCTGATGGAGGCCATCTCCCACGCCGCCAGCGAGATCACCGCCGAGATGCCGACCGGCTCGGTCGACGTCCGGCTCAACGGACGCGAGCTGGACTTCGTCGTGCAGGGCGCGATCCCCGTGCCGCCGGCCGCACCGGCCCCACCTCCGGCACCCGCGCTCGACGAGGACGCCGGGGACGGCGCGCTGGCCCGGGTCACGCTCCGCATCCCCGAGTCGGTCAAGACCCGCGCAGAGGAGCGCGCCGCCAAGGCCGGCATCTCGCTCAACACCTGGCTGGTCAACGTGGTCCGCTCCGCCACCACGAGCGAAGACGCGATCAACGTCAACATCGACCTCTCGAGCCTGCCGTTCCTCGGCAGGGACCAGTTCGACGACCCCTTCGGCCGCGGCCCCAACCGGGGCAACCGCCGGATGTCCGGCTGGGTCTGACCAGCAGCTGACCCCCACCCACACACCATGGACCGGCCACGAGCCGGCCCAGTCCTCGAGCACACCCAAAAACACACCCACAACACACCCAAACGCACCGCACCAGAGGGAGACCCCCATGGAACGCACCTTCGACACCCCAGAGCCCGTGCACCTCTACGTCGAGATCGCCAGCGGCACCTTGACCATCGAGGCCACCGACACCACCACCACGCACGTACAGGTCACCGGCGAGGAGGCCGACGACGTCACCGTGGCCCAGGACGGTGGCCAGATCAGCATCATCGCCCAGCGGCGCAGCGGCTTCCTGGGCCGCCGTGACGGCCACCTCCACGTGAGCGTGGCCCTGCCCACCAGCTCGGCGCTGGCCACCAAGACCGGGTCGGCCGACCAGACCGCGACCGGCATCTTCGGCGTGGTCCGGGCCAAGTCGGGCTCGGGCGAGATCCGGATCGACGTGGCCGGGGGCACCACCGCCATCGACACCGGCTCGGGTGACGTCACCGTCGCCGAAGCGCGCGGCGACCTGCGGTGCAAGTGCGGGTCGGGCGACGTCAGGATCGGCCTCGCGCAGGGGATGACAGCGATCTCCACCGGCAGCGGCGACATCGAGGTCGCCCGGGCCGAAGCCAACCTGGCCACCAAGACCGGCTCCGGCAACATCCGGGTCGGCCGCACGGGCGCCGACCTGGCCACCAGCACGGCCAGTGGCGACGTCGCGATCGACCTGTTCGAGGCCGGCGGCCTGGTCACGCGCACCGCCAGCGGTGACGTGCGGGTCGGCGTACCCTCCGGAATCCCGGTGTGGACGGACGTCTCGACCGTCAGCGGTCGCGTGCGCTCGAATCTCGAGGGCGCCGGCCAGCCCAAGGACGGGGAGCCCTATCTGGAGCTCCGCGTCACCACCGTCTCCGGGGACATCGTCCTCGACCAACGTTGAGCAGAGAGGAGATCGTCATGGAGAACTTCGACAACGCCTCCGCCGCACTCGCCCGCGCCCAGCGAGCGGAGCGGCTGCGGATCGCACGACAGCCGCGACTCCCGCGCCCGCGTCGGCGGGGCATGGGGCATCGCTCGCGCTACAACGACCAGCTGGAGAACTGACTCAGGAGCGCATCGCGACGCCATGGCGCCAGTAGCCCATGAAGCAGACCTGGCTGCGGTCCACCTCGAGCTCCTTGACCAGGGCCCGCCGCAGCGTGGTGACCACGCGTGACTCACCGGCGATCCAGGCATAAATGCCGGCCAGGTCGTGGCCGACGACCTGGGTCGATGCGATCTGCTCACCCGAGGAGGAGTGGGTCGGGGTCTCCCACAGGTCCGGGTCCACGGCGTCCTCGGGGGCCAGCTCGACGGTGGCCTCGAGGCCGAAGTGCTCACGCACCGCGACAATCGTGGGTACGCCGTGCGCCTGGCCGTTGCGCGGCAGCCAGACGACCCTGACACCCTCGGGGCCCTTGAGGTCCTGGATGTCGGCGGTCACGGGGACCTCGAGGAAGACCGTTCCTCGCATCGAGGGCGCCAGGTGCTCGAGGATGCTGGCCACGGCCGGGACCGCGGTCTCGTCGCCGACCAGGAGCAGGTTGGTGCAGGTGCCGGGGTCGAACTCGATCCCACCGAAGAACTGGCCGCGGCGCGGGGCCAGGATGACCAGCCGGTCGCCGACCTTCGCCTGCGAGGCCCACGTCGAGCCCGGGCCGGTGGCACCCTCGGCGAGGTGCAGCACGAAGTCGACCACCAGGCGGGTGTCGGCGCCGGTGCCGCGCAGCTCGCGGATCGTGTAGGTGCGCATGGTGCCGCGCTCGTCCTCGGGGATGTCCATCCAGGTGGTGAACCAGGACTCGTCGGCGCCCTCGAACGAGGCCAGCTCGCCGGCAGCGTTCGGGAAGATCACCTTGATCCGCTGGTCATAGAGCTTGCCGTCCACGCCCAGGTCCGCCAGCTCGTCGGCGGCGAAGACGACGCGGACGAAGTTCGGGCTGAGCCGCTGCGCCTCGACGACCTCGATCTCGGTGAGGATCATCGGGAGCTTGTGGGTGGCAGTGCTGGTCACGGCGGCGCGCCTTTCGTTGGTAACGAAAGGTAAGGCTAGCCTAACTGTGAGTCACGGCCAAGCGCGAGGCTCAGATCTGGGTGCGGTGGAAGTTCGCATAGGACTTCGACGGCGTCGGCCCGCGCTGGCCCTGGTAGCGGGAGCCGTACTTCGCCGAGCCGTAGGGGTGCAGCGCGGCCGAGGTCAGCCGGAAGAAGCAGAGCTGGCCGATCTTCATCCCCGGGTAGAGCTTGATCGGCAGCGTCGCCACGTTGGCCAGCTCGAGCGTGACGTGCCCGCTGAAACCGGGGTCGACGAAGCCGGCGGTGGCGTGGGTGAGCAGCCCCAGGCGACCCAGCGACGACTTGCCCTCGACGCGCGCGGCGATGTCGTCGGGGAGGGTGACGACCTCATAGGTGGAGCCGAGCACGAACTCACCCGGGTGCAGGATGAACGGCTCGTCGCCCTCGGGCTCGACCGTCCGGGTCAGGTCGCTCTGGTCCGCCGCCGGGTCGATGTGCGGATAGCGGTGGTTCTCGAAGACGCGGAAGAAGCGGTCGAGCCGGAAGTCGATGCTCGACGGCTGGACCATGTCGGGGTCGTAGGGCTCGAGGGCGATCCGCTCGGCGTCGATCTCGGCAAGGATGTCGCGGTCTGAAAGCAGCACGGGGGCCAACCTACAGCCAGTGGGCGGGGGCGTGGAACGCTCTCATAACCTGTGTCCATGGCCTTCTCGCGATATGTGGCACTCGGCGACTCCTTCACCGAAGGTGTCGGTGATCCCGACCCGACCCGTCCCAACGGCCTGCGCGGCTGGGCGGACCTGGTCGCCGAGCAGCTGGCCAGGCACAGCGACGACTTCGGCTATGCCAACCTGGCGATCCGCGGGCGCAAGCTCGACCCGATCCTGGCCGAGCAGCTGGAGCCCGCCATGGCGATGCGGCCCGACCTGGTCACCATCTATGCCGGCGGCAACGACCTGCTCCGCCCCAAGGTCAACATCGACGCCCTGATGGAGCGATACGACGCCGCGCTCGGCAAGTTGGTCGCGAGCGGAGCCCATCTGGTGATCTGGACGGCCCACGACCCCAAGGCCTCGCGGATGTACCAGCCGCTGCGGGGACGCTTCGCGATCTACAACGAGCTGGCTCGCGAGCTGGCCGAGAAGCACGACGCGACGCTGATCGACTTCTGGCGACTGCGCGACTATCACGGTTGGGCACTGTGGGCCGATGACCGGCTGCACATGAATTCGTTCGGCCACCAACGGATGGCGATCGAGGTGCTGGATCGCCTCGGCGTCGAGCACGACCTGGCCAAGCCGGTGGTCACCGAGAAGCCCGCGGCGCCGCGCAACGAGGCGATCCGCACCAATCTGTTCTGGATCCGCACCGAGGCCGCTCCGTGGGTGCACCGACGAGTCACCGGACGCTCGTCCGGCGACACGGTGAGCCCTCGTCGCCCGCACCTCGCCCCGGTCGAGTAACATCGCCTCATCCGACCGCTTGGCCGGACATGCGGACGTAGCTCAGTTGGTAGAGCGCGACCTTCCCAAGGTCGATGTCGCGAGTTCGAATCTCGTCGTCCGCTCCACGAAGTGCCCCTCGTTGCGTCCCATCGCGACGCGCGAGATGCCGTTCGATGCCGCCACCTAGACTTGGCTGGTGACTTTCGAAGGCTTCCCCGTCGCCGCACTGGACTTCTACGACGACCTCGAGGTCGACAACACGAAGTCCTTCTGGGAAGCGCACAAGCACATCCACGCCGAGTCGGTGAAGGCGCCGATGACGGCGCTCACCACGGCACTGGCCGACGAGTTCGGGGCCGCGAAGGTCTTCCGGCCCTATCGCGACGTGCGCTTCGCGAAGGACAAGACTCCCTACAAGACGCACCAGGGCGCGTTCGTCGGCGTGGCGCCCGCGACGGGCTGGTACGTCGAGATCTCGGCGCGCGGCATCCGGACCGGCGGCGGCTTCTATGAGGCAAGCACGGCCAGACTGGCCGCCGTACGAGCAGCGATCGACGACGAGCGCACCGGGCGCGAGCTGGAGAAGATCTTGGCCACGCTGCGCAAGAAGGGGTGGTCGGTGGGCGGCAACCGGCTGAAGACCAAGCCGCGCGGGTACGTCGTGGACCACCCGCGCATCGACCTGTTGCGGCACCGCTCGATCATCCTGGGCAGGGACCACGGTTTCGAACCGGTGATCCACACGGCGGAGTTCGCCGACGTCGTGCGTGCCGACTGGCGTCAGCTGCGACCCCTGGTCGAGTGGGTCGCGGAGCGCACCGACACTCTGGAGTGAGCTGCTACTCCTTGCGCAGGGTGGCCATCGTCCGGTCGACCTCCCAGTGCGCGTTCATCGACACGATCAGGCCCTCGTCGTTGGCCCGGTAGACGGCGATCAGGTCGGTGTCGGCCAGGGTGCCGTCGGCCATCCGGGTGGAGAAGGTGCCGATGTTGGCGCAGGCGTTGCCGTTGGCGAACGAGTCGCGGATGGTGAACTGGAAGCGCTCCACCGGCGCGATCGCCATCTCCCAGAACGCGGAGATCGCCTCCTTGCCCTGGTGGCCGTTGCCGGTCTCGTCGAAGAACGAGGGCCCGACCGGGTCGGACAGGACGGCGTCGTCGGCGAAGAGCGCGAGCCACTCCTCCTTCGCCTTGCGGGACACGGCGTCATAGGAACGCTGGGAGAGGAGACGGACGGGGTGGTCGCCGTCGGGCGCCTCCCAGGTGATGAACTCGGACTCGATCATTTCCCCATGCTAGACCGAAACTGGAACACGTTCTAGTGGTAGCGCAGGTCATGTCGCCGCAGGTGCATCCATCCGGAAGGCGTCGTTCGCACTGAGTTCATCGCCCGGACCGGGAGCGATGTGAGCCTGGAGCCATGGCACGCAAGAACCGCGCTTTCCTGCACATCGGACCGAACCCCTCCCACCTCGAGGCGCTGCACGACGAGCTGGCTGCCCACGCCGACCTGCTGGACACGGTCGGCCTGGCACTGCCGCCGGTCGACGCCGCCCTGATCGAGCTCGCCGGCCACGAGATGCTGCGCGACCACAAGGCCGCCGGCCTCAAGCGCAAGGACGTCGAGGGAGCCTGGGCGAAGGTTGCCCGCAAGGCCGCCAAGACCGGCTCCGACGTGGTCATCTCACAGCCCCGTTTCCACACGGCGAGCGACGAGCAGGCCGAGCTGATCCTGCACGCGCTGGGCGGGTTCGACGTACACGTCGTGATCACGCCCGACGACGCCGAGCTGGATGACGGGGCGAACGATTGGGCGAACGATTGGGCGAACGATTGGGCCGCCACCCTCGCCCCCGCCTGGAACCGAGACCTCAAGGCTGGTCGACTGCTGGTCTCGCCGCTCAGCGACGACGCGTCCGGCGTGGACCTGGCCGAGAACCTGATCGGGCTGGCACTCTGCGCGCAGAAGCGGCACCTGGACAACCGGATCGCCACGCTGAAACGGCGTCGCAAGGACGTACGCCGGCGGCTCGAGCTGCTCGACGCGTCCTGAGCCGCCCCGAGATCCAGGACCGGGATCCAGGACCGAGTCCCGGCGTCAGTGCGAGCGCCAGGCGTCCTCGTCCGCGGTCCGCGAGGTGACCGCTTCCGGCAGGGTGCCGGAGGCCAGCTGGGCGATGGTGACCGTCTCGAAGACGTCGCGCAGCGAGTGCCTCGCCGCGATCCAGACGTGCTGGAGCACGTCGGCGCGCTCGTTGTAGGTCACCGACTCGGGCCGCAGGCCATAGACCGAGACCAGGGGGCCGTCCACGGCCCTGATCACGTCGGCGACGGTGATCTCGCTGGCCTCGCCGCTCAGTCGCCAACCGCCGGACTGGCCACGCTGGGAGACCACGATGCTGGAGCGTCGCAGGTCCGCCAGGATCGCCTGCAGGAAGCCGTGCGGGATCTCCTGGAGCCGTCCGAGCTCCTCCGCACTGACCGGCGTGTGGTCGGTTCGGATCGCCATTTCGATGAGTGCTCGCAAGGCGTAGTCGGACTTGGCGGAGACGCGCATGAGCACATCTTGACAGATGACCTGCCCCACTTCGGCAGCGAGCACTCGGGTCGCGGGCGGGGGTAGTGGGCACCGTCATCTTGCGTGGACGGTAAAAGCGATTCATAATTAAGTTACTGACGAGTAGCACGCAGGGTCCGGCAGTGGGCTCGTGCAGTCCGATCACACGGACATCAATTCTCAAGGAAAAGGGTGGGTCAGTGAGCCACTACAAGAGCAACCTCCGCGACATCGAGTTCAACCTCTTCGAGGTCCTCGGCCGTGACGAGATCCTGGGCCAGGGCCCGTTCGCCGATGTCGACACCGACACCGCGAAGACGATCCTTGCCGAGGTGGACCGCCTCGCCCGCGAGGAGCTGGCCGAGTCCTACGTCGACTCCGACCGCAACCCGCCGGTCTTCGACCCCGCGACGAACTCCGCGCCGCTGCCCGAGTCGTTCAAGAAGTCCTACAAGGCCTGGATGGACGCCGAGTACTGGCGTCTCCAGATCCGCGAGGAGCTCGGTGGCACCCCCGCCCCGTCCAGCCTGAACTGGGCGATCGGCGAGATGGTGCTCGGCTCCAACGCACCCCTGCACATGTACGCCGCGGGCGCGCCGTTCGCCGGAGTCGTCTACAACAACGGCAACGAGCGTGACCGCAAGGTCGCCCAGTTCATGGTCGAGCGCCAGTGGGGCTGCACTATGGTCCTCACCGAGCCCGACGCCGGTTCCGACGTCGGCGCCGGCCGCGCCAAGGCAGTCCCCAACGAGGACGGCTCCTGGAACATCACCGGCGTGAAGCGCTTCATCACCTCGGCCACCAACGACATGACCGAGAACGTCATGCACCTGGTCCTCGCCCGCCCCGAGGGCGTCGAGGGTGCCGGCGGTCCGGGCACCAAGGGCCTCTCGCTCTTCTGGATGCCCGAGCACCACTTCGACCACGAGACCGGTGAGCTGACCGGCGAGCGCAACGGCGTCTACGTCACCAACGTCGAGCACAAGATGGGCATCAAGGTCTCCAACACCTGCGAGGTCACCTTCGGCGACCCGCAGGTCGGCGGCGGCGAGGCTGCCCAGGGTTGGCTGCTCGGCGAGGTGCACAACGGCATCGCCCAGATGTTCGACGTCATCGAGAACGCCCGGATGATGGTCGGCACCAAGGCCATCGCAACCCTCTCGACCGGCTACCTCAACGCCCTCGAATATGCCAAGGAGCGCGTCCAGGGCGCCGACCTCACCCAGTCGGCCGACAAGACCGCCCCGCGCGTCACGATCACGCACCACCCCGACGTACGCCGCTCGCTGATGACCCAGAAGGCGTTCGCCGAGGGCATGCGCGCGCTGGTCCTCTACACCGCCTCCTGGCAGGACAAGGTGATGATCGCCGAGGCCAACGGCGAGAGCGACACCAAGGACGCCAAGCTGGCCGCCGCGGTCAACGACCTGCTGCTCCCGATCGTCAAGGGCTACGGCTCGGAGCGCTCGTGGGTGCTGCTTGGCACCGAGTCGCTGCAGACCTTCGGCGGTTCGGGCTTCCTGCAGGAATACCCGATCGAGCAGTACGTCCGCGACGCCAAGATCGACACCCTCTACGAGGGCACCACCGCGATCCAGGGCCAGGACTTCTTCTTCCGCAAGATCGTCAAGGACCAGGGCCGCGCCCTGGGCCACCTGGCCGCCGAGATCGAGTCCTTCATCGCCGGTGACGACTCCGCCGACAACGGCGGTTGTCTCAAGGTCGAGCGCGAGCTGCTCGCCAAGGGCCTCGAGGACGCGAACGCGATGGTCGGCACGATGATCAACGACCTGATGTCCGCGGATGCCTCCTCCGAGGGCGGCGACCTGCGCAACATCTACAAGGTCGGCCTGAACACCAGCCGCCTGCTGATGGCGCTGGGCGACGTGGTCTGCGGTTGGCTGCTCCTCAAGGGTGCCGAGGTTGCCCTGGGCAAGCTGGCCGGCGAGGTCAGCGAGAAGGACCGCAACTTCTACGAGGGCAAGGTCGCCGCGGCCCAGTTCTTCGCGCAGAACAACCTGCCGAAGCTCTCCGCCGAGCGCGTCCTGACCGAGAACGTCGACCTGTCCATCATGGACCTCGACGAGGCCGCGTTCTGATCGGCTGATCCACCAGCTCCACACACGAGGGGCCGCAGCGGTTGATCCGCTGCGGCCCCTCGTGGCGTCTGTGCCCGCCTCAGAAGACAGGCCCCAGAAGACAGGCCTCAGAAGTCGGGCCTGGAACTGCGGGAACTCAGGAGTGGTGCCGGCCCATCGGCACCACCAGCGGCGTGTGCGAGACAGGGTCGGGGATCACCCGACACTCGAGGCCGAACACGTCGTGGATGGTCTCCTCGGTGATCACCTCCACCGGCTTGCCCTGGGCCAGGATCTTGCCGTCAGACATCGCGATCAGGTGGTCGGCATAGCGCGCCGCCAGGTTCAGCTCGTGCAGCACCATCACGATCGTCGTACCCGAACGGCGGTTGAGGTCGGTGAGCAGGTCGAGCATCTCGATCTGGTGGGCGACGTCGAGATAGGTCGTCGGTTCGTCGAGCAGAAGCAGGTCCGTGCCCTGGGCCAGCGCCATCGCGACCCACACCCGCTGCCGCTGTCCCCCCGAGAGCTCGTCGACGCCGCGCTCGGCCAGCTCCGTGGTCCCGGTGACGGCCAGGGCCTCGGCGACGACGCGCTCATCCTCGGCGCTCCACCGCCGGAGCATGCCCTGGTGCGGGTGGCGACCCCGACCGACCAGGTCCACGACCGTCACGCCGTCCGGTGCGACCGGGCTCTGCGGCAGCAACCCGAGCGTCCTGGCCACCTGACGGGTGGACTGCCGGTGGATCGCCTCCCCGTCGAGGAGCACCGCGCCGGAGCGCGGGCGCAACAACCTGCCCATGCCTCGCAGCAGGGTCGACTTGCCACAGGCGTTGGGTCCCACGATCACGGTCACCTGCGCGTCGGGGATCCGCACGCTCAGGTCGTCGACGACCACGCGGTCGCCATAGGCCAGCGTCACTTGGTCGGCGACGAGTCGTTCGGTGCCTTCGGTCATCCCGGTCTCCCCCCGGTTGCGCCCCTGGCCAGCAGCCAGAGGAGGAAGGGCGCCCCGAGGGCGCCGGTGATGACACCCACGGGCATGTGGACGTCACCGATCAGATTGTTCCCGGCGAAGTCGGCCGAGAGCACGAGCAGGGCCCCGACCAGAGCGGCACCGAGGATCGTGCTGCGTCCGCCGTTGAGGGCTCGCGCGGTGGGCCCGGCCATGAACGCGACGAAGGCGACCGGTCCTGCCGCGGCCGTGGCGAAGGCGACCAGGAGCACCGCGATCACCAGCAGCTGGTCGACGCGGCGACCGGACTCTCCCAGGCCGACGGCGGTGTCGTCGCCGAGCTCGGTGGCGCGCAGGCCCTTGGTGCCGATGATCAGCAACGGCATCAGCACGAGCATCGCCAGGGCCAGCATCCGCACGGTCGGCCAGTCGGTGTTGCTGACGCTGCCCGAGAGCCATTGCAGGGCGACCTGGGCCTGGTGGATCGCGGCCCGGGCCAGGACATGTTGTACGACGGACATCAGTGCCGCGGCCACGCCGACCCCGACCAGGATCAGCCTGAAGCCTCCGGCCCGGCCGCCGACCAGGCGCACGAGTGCCGAGGTGGCGAGCGCGCCGACCACGGCGCACGCGGCCACGGCGGGCCCCTGGAGGCCGAGGACCAGGACCCCGATCACGCCGAACGCACTGGCCCCCGCGGTCACGCCGATCACGTCCGGGCTGGCCAGCGGGTTGCGCAAGGTGGTCTGGAAGATCGCGCCGGCCGAGCCGAGGCTGAGCCCGATCAGCAGGGCGAGCAGGGCCCGCGGCAGCTTGGACTCCATGAGCAGGAAGGTCGCCACCGGCACCTGCTTGCCGAACAGGATCGCGAAGAAGTCGGGGACGGTGTAGGTGTAGTCGCCCAGCAGCAGGTTCACCGCGAGCGCGACGAGAGTCAGGACGCCGAGGCCGAGCACCACGAGGCGGTGGCGGCGACGCGGACCGCGGCGGGCACGTCGTACGGCGTCGACGTCCGCGTGGACTGCGCCGACGACGTGGTCGAGGGGTGCCGTCATCACAGGCCACCCATCCGGCGACGTGCGACCAGCCAGAGGAAGACGGGAACCCCGATCACCGTGGCCATCACGCCGACCGGGACCTCACCCGGGGGGAGCACGACCCGACCGACGGTGTCCGAGGCCACCACCAGCACCGCGCCGTAGCCCAGGCTGAACGGCAGCACCCGCGAATAGTCAGGTCCGACCAGGGCCCGCACCAGGTGCGGGACGATCAGGCCGATGAAGGCGATCGGGCCGGCCACGGCCGTGCCGGCACCGGCGAGCAGCACGATGGCGGCGCCGACCAGGAGACGATCCCGGGCGGTACGTCGTCCCAGTCCGCGCGCCAGGTCCTCACCGAGCGCCAGGGCGTTGAGGATCCGGATCGAGGCCAGGGCGATCAGCCCGCCGACGGCCAGGAACGGCAGGCACGTCATCAGCACCTCGTCCGGGCGCCCGGCCACCGAGCCGACCTGCCAGCGTCGGATCTGGTCGAAGGTGCCCTGGTCGGTGAGCAGGACGGCGGTGGTCCAGCTGCCGACGCCGGCGCTGAGCGCGGCCCCGGCCACGGCCAGCTTGGCGGGTGTGGCGCCGAGGCGGCCGAAGCTCGCCACGAGGTGGACCACGACGGTGGCCACGGCGGCACCGAGGAGGCCGAACCAGAGATAGGAGAGCGCGCTGGATGCACCGAGCCAGGCGATCGCCGTCACGATCCCGAAGCTGGCACCGGCGTTGACGCCGAGGAGGCCGGGATCTGCCAGGGGGTTGCGGGTGAGTCCCTGCATGCAGGCGCCGGCGAGCGCGAAGGCGGCGCCGACCAGGAGGCCGAGCAGGGTGCGGTCCCACCGCTTGATGATCACGGCCCGGTCAGCGTGGTCGGGATCCAGGAGTGCGGCGGGTGAGACCGACGTCGAGCCGATCAGCAGTGAGCCGATGCAGACGGTGACCAGGGCGAGGAGCAGGACCAGGACGCCGACCCCGAGATTGCGCGACGCACCGGCGTCCGCGGAGACTCGCTCCACGGACGCCGGTGCTGGCACCTCAGCGTGAACCGTCACCGTCGGCCGCGGCCGCGACACTGGGGATGTAGTGCTTCATCGAGTAGGGCAGGGACAACGGCGAGGGCGAGGAGAGGCCCAGCGAGTCCATGTCCTTGGTGGAGGCGAACCACTGGTTGGCCTTGATCGCGGGCACCGAGCCCACCAGCGGGTCGGAGCCGATCGTCTCGATGTCCTTCTCGCTGGTGGCATAGGTCAGGAACACGTCGGCGTCGACGTCAGCCGCACGCTCGGCGGAGATGTCGAAGTAGAACTCGCCCTTCTTGCTGTTCTTGGTCACGAACGCCGCGTCGACCATGCCCAGCTCGCGCAGGATGCGGGGGCGGTTGTCCTCGGGTGAGTAGAACGAGATCGTCGACAGGTCGGTCGGGTCGACCATCCCGAAGGTGAACGACTTGCCCTCGAGCTGGGGGAACTTCGCGGCGGTGTCCTCGAGGGTCTTCGTGGTCTCCGCGGCGACCTCCTTGGCCAGCGTCGGACGCCCCAGGGCCTTGCCGGCCAGCTCGAGCGACTCCTGCCAGGTGGTGGTCCACATGGCGTTCGGGTAGACCACGACGGGGATGCCCGCGTCGGTCAGCTTGTCGAAGTCGGCCTGATCGATACCTGAGTTGGTGCCCAGGACCAGGTCGGGCGAGAGCTTGATGATGTCGTTGACCGGGATGTCCTCGGTGGTGTCGAGGCGCTTCGGCTTCTCGGCACCCTCGATCTCTGCCAGGGCGTCGTCGAACCAGGGGGTCGAGCCCTCCGCGGTGCCGCCCCAGCTGATCTTCTCCGCTGCGACCGGCACGACGCCGAGCGAGATCGCGACGTCGGCGTCGGAATAGCCCATCGTGACCACGCGCTTCGGCTCGGACTCGATGGTGGCTTCACCGAGGGCGGTCTTGACCGTCACTGGGAACGCGCCCTTCTCGGCCTTGGTGCTCGTGCTTCCTGTCTTGGCCTCGCCGTCGGCGGAGCCGGTGCTGCATCCGGCGAGTGCGCCGAGGACCAGGAGGGCGGCCGCGGGCAGGGCTGCGAGCCGAGGGATGCGAATCATCACGGGTGTCCTTTCTCGAAGACACTCGGACTCTACTAAGGTAAGCCTGACCTAAGCAAAATCAAGTCCCACCGCTCACCCGGTGGGACGCCCCTTGAGGTATTCCGGTCGCCGCGTCCCACCGACCTTCTTGATGCCGTTGGATCGTGCGTCGGTGGAGCTCGCGTCGACCGAGACCGTCCACGGGAGCGCGGAGTACATCTTCACGTTTGTGTAGCGGACGTTGCCGCTTGCCTTCCGCCGGCCCATGAACCGCGAGCCCCTGGTGACGCCGTCGACCGTCCAGGCCTCGCGGTGGTAGTTGATGGTGATGTAGTTGCGGTAGTAGGAGACCGCCCGGTCCCGGTTGTGCCAACGGGCCACCGTGATGTGATTGGACTTGCCATAGGGGCACCGCCAGGCCTCGGCCGCGTTCCCGAACGAGACCTTGCGGCAGGTCATCCGGCCCAGGACCGGGAAGATCCAGGTCGCACCCTTCCTGCCGGTGGGTCGGGGGCAGTCCGCGATCCGATAGGCCTTCACGCCGTTCCAGCAGGTGATCGGCTTGGGGGGAGGCGCGGTCGTCGCAGGCGCGCGGCTGGCCGACGAGCTGGTGCGGGGCTTCGGCGCGGAGCTCCGCGTGGTCCCGGCACTCTTCTTCGTCCCCGGCCTGAGCGTGGTCGTCGGCTCGCCGGGAGCCCCGCCCTCACCGCCCTGCACGGTGTCCCCGACATCTCCGCCCGGCGCCGCACCCTCGTTGCGCGAGCCACCCGGCTCGTCCTGGGTCGGATCCTCGCGCAGCTTGACGTCGTCGGAGCCGAGCACATCGCCCCCGGTGCCGGAGGCACCCGTCGGCAGGCTGAGCGCACCGGAGCGGGTGGGGTCCTCGCTCGGGCCACCGATGGCCCCACCGACGAGCAGGGTGCTGACCAGCACGCCCGCGGTGGCCAGGGCGGCGACCGCGGCAGGCAGGTAGCGGCGTCGACGGGAGACGCCCAGGTTGAGCTCTTGGCGCAGCGAGGTGTTGCCGGGCAGGGCCACGGCATCCGGGGCGAGGGCACCCACCTTGAGCAGGTCGGTCAGCATCGCCATGGCGCTGGGGTAGCGCTTGCGAGGGTCCTTGGCCATCGCGACCCGGAGCACCTCGTTCATCGCGGAGCTGAACTTGTCCTTGCCGGGCAGCTGCCGGATCGGGGCCTGCAGGTGGGCCATCGCCATCTCGACATCGGTGCCGGCATAGGGCGCCGCACCGGTGAGCGCGAACCAGAGCAGGCAGCCGGCGGCATAGACGTCTCCGCCCGCGCCCGCCTCGACTCCCTGGTGTCGCTCCGGGGCCATGTAGGGAAGGCTGCCGGCCAGGGTGCCGGTGCGGGAGAGCTCCGCACCCGGAACCGTGGCGATGCCGAAGTCACACAGGAACGCCTCGAGGTCGGAGCCACTGCCACGGAGCAGGACGTTGGCGGGCTTCACGTCGCGGTGCACGACGTTGACCGCGTGCGCGTCCACCAGTCCCTCGAGGACCTGGACCACGACGCCGACGGCTTGGCCCGGCGAGAGCGGGCCGGTACGCCGGATCAGCGCGGACAGGTCTCCGCCCTCGACCAGCTGGGTGACCAGGAAGAGCACGCCGTCCTGCTCGCCGTAGTCATAGATGCGAACGATGTGCGGGGACTCGAGCCTGGCCAGGGTCGCGGCCTCGTGGCTGAACCGGAGCCGGAAGCCCTCGTCGGAGGCGTGCTGCGGGGCGACCAACTTCAACGCGACGTCACGGCCGAGCGAGGTGTCGCGAGCCGCATAGACGACTCCCATGCCACCCTGCCCGAGCTTGCTGACGAGCTGGTAGCGACCGAAGCGCTCGCCGGCGCCTGGCAGCCTGATCACAACGGTCACCCCCGATGCTGTTCCGAGAAGGGTCACATGCCCAACCGAGTGTAGGCGTCAGATGCTGCCCACTAGAATCTTGTTCAACCCGGACCCCACGCATTGAGGCCCTTCGCTTGATCGCCTTCGTCATTGCCCATTTCGCGATCGCAACGCTTTCGCCTGCCCTGACCCGGGTCCTGGGCCGCCGTGTCTTCCTGGCCCTGGCCACCGTCCCGTTGGCGACGCTGGTCTGGGCGCTGGCCCAGACCTCGAAGATCCGCGACGGCGGATCAGTGACCTCGGTGATCGAGTGGCTGCCCAGCCTGAAGTTCGAGATCGCCCTCCAGATGGACGTGCTGCAGTGGTTGATGGTGCTGATCGTCAGCGGCATCGGCGTGCTGGTGATGGCCTACTGCGCGTGGTACTTCACCGACGACGACCCCTCGCTGGCTCGGTTCAGCGGCGTCTTCGTCGCGTTCGCCGGTGCGATGCTCGGCCTGGTCCTCTCCGACGACCTGCTGCTGGTCTATGTCTTCTGGGAGCTGACCACCGTCTTCTCCTACCTGCTGATCGGGAACGACCCGGCCAAGCGGGCCAGCCGACTCGCCGCGACCCAGGCGCTGGTGGTCACCACACTGGGTGGACTGGCGATGCTGGTCGGCATCCTGATCCTCGGGGCCCTCAGCGGCACCCACCGGGCCAGCGAGCTGATCGCGGACCCGCCCTCGGGCACCGCCACCACGGTGGCGGTGATCCTGATCCTGGTCGGCGCACTGAGCAAGTCGGCACTGATCCCGTTCCACTTCTGGCTGCCCGGCGCGATGGCCGCCCCGACCCCGGTCAGCGCCTACCTCCACGCCGCATCGATGGTGAAGGCAGGCGTCTTCCTGGTCGCGCTGCTCGCACCCGGCTTCTCCGGCGTCGCCGGCTGGCACGAGACCATCCTCGTCCTCGGCGTGCTGACCATGCTGCTCGGCGGCTGGCGGGCCCTGCGGCAATATGACATCAAGCTCCTGCTCGCCTATGGCACCGTGAGCCAGCTCGGCTTCCTGCTGGTGGTGTTCAGCATCGGCACCCGGTCCGCCGCGCTGGCCGGCCTCGGGATGCTGCTGGCGCACGCTCTGTTCAAGGCGACCCTGTTCCTCTCGGTCGGCATCATCGACAAGTCCACCGGCACCCGCGACCTGCGTGAGCTGTCCGGCCTGGCCCGCAAGATGCCGGTCGTCTTCACCGCAGCCGCCATCGCGGCGGCCTCGATGGCCGGGCTCCCCCCGATGCTGGGCTTCATCGGCAAGGAGAGCGTCTTCGCGGCGCTGCTCGACGTCGCCCGCACCGAGGGCGGCGACGGGACCGGGCTCGCGCCGTACGCCGGCTGGCTCGTCGTGGTCGGCATCGTGCTCGGCTCGGTGCTCACCATGGCCTACACCCTGCGCTTCATCTGGGGAGGCTTCGGCAACAAGACCACCTGCGGACCGACCGCCGCTCGACCGGTGCCCGCCGGGTTCGCGGCCGCACCCGTGGTGCTCGCCGCGCTCACCCTGGTCCTCGGCTTCGCCGGGCCCTGGTTGACCCACCTCTTCGAACCGCACCTCGAGCAATATCCCGAGGGCGCCCACCACGCCGAGCTCTCCCTGTGGCACGGCCTGGGCCTGCCGCTCGCCTTCTCCGGCCTCATCGTGGCGCTGGGGCTGCTCCTGTTCGCCAAGCGCAGGGCCTTCGCCCTGGGACAGGCCAAGGTGGCGTGGACGTGGAGCGCCGAGCGGGTCTATCGGGGCGGGATGCGGGCGATCGACCGGGCCGCGGTCGAGGTCACCGGAATGACGCAGCGCGGCTCGGTCGCGGCATACCTGACCTTCATCCTGCTCGTGGTCCTCGCCCTGCCCGGCGCGGTGATGGTGGCTCACCTGTCCGGCTCGCCCGACGTCGTGCTGTGGGACAGCCCGGCGCAGGCCGTGGTCGGCGCCGTCGTGGTGGCCGCGGCATTCCTGACCACGCGGTCGCGTCGACGCCTCCGCGCGGTGCTGCTCGTGGGCGTCACCGGCTATGGCACCGCGATGCTCTTCCTGCTGCACGGCGCACCGGACCTGGCGCTGACCCAGGTGCTGGTCGAGACCACCAGCCTGGTCGTCTTCGTGCTGGTGATGCGCCGGCTGCCCGAATACTTCACCGACCGCCCCCTGAGCGGGCGGCGCTGGTTCCGGATGGCACTGGGCCTGGCCGTGGGACTGGCCGTGGCCGGGTTCATGCTGATGGCGACCAACGCTCGCACCAAGGAGCCGGTCTCCGCAGGCTTCCCCGAGCCGGCCCTGGAATATGGCGGTGGGCACAACATCGTCAGCGTGATCCTGCTCGACATCCGGGCCTGGGACACGATGGGCGAGATCTCGGTGCTGGTCGCCGCGGCGACCGGTGTGGCGAGCCTGATCTTCCTCGACACCCGGCTCTCGGGGATCAGGCGGGTGCGCGAGATCCCCTATCCCGAGACCGTCGAGAAGCTCCCGACCTCTCCCGGTCGCCGGACCTGGCTGGCCGGTCCACGGACGCTGAGCCCGGACCGTCGCTCGATCATCTTCGAGGTGATCACCCGGATGATGTTCCACTCGATGGTGGTGCTGTCGATCTACCTGCTCTTCGCCGGCCACAACCACGTCGGCGGCGGGTTCGCCGCCGGCATGGTCACCGGCCTGGCACTGGTGGTGCGCTACCTGGCCGGTGGGCGCTACGAGCTCGACGAGGCTGCCCCGGTCGACGCCGGGGTCCTGATGGGAACCGGCCTGTTCGCCGCGACCGTCGCGGCGCTGGCACCGCTCGCCTTCGGCGGAACCGTCCTGCAGAGCGCCCAGATCGACTTCCACCTCGGCGTGCTGGGCGAGCCGCACCTGGTCACCTCGATGTTCTTCGACCTCGGCGTCTACCTCGTGGTGGTCGGGCTGCTGCTCGATCTGCTCCGGACGTTCGGCACCCGGCTCGACCGACAGATCCTCCGCGAAGAGCGCGAGGCCAGCACCGCTGCCGCTGGAGGAGCCCGACTGTGAACGCCAATCTCACCCTCATCCTCGTCGCCTCGACGTTGATCGGTTGCGGGGTCTACCTGATCCTCGAACGCAGCCTGTCGCGAGTCCTGATCGGCCTGCTGATGATGGGCAACGGGGTCAACCTGCTCTTCATGGTCGCCGCCGGTCCTGCAGGGAAACCGCCGATCATCGGCTCGGTCCCGACCGAGGACATGGCCGACCCACTGCCCCAGGCGCTGGTCCTCACCGCGATCGTGATCGCGCTGGGCACCACTGCCTTCCTGCTGGCGATGGCCCACCGGAGCTGGCAGCTCAACGGCAACGACGACGTGCAGGACGACGTCGAGGACGCCATGATCCGCCGGCTGGCCGCCACCGACGACGTCTCCGACAGCCACGAGCTGTCCGAGTCCGTCGTGGCCGACGTCGCCGAAGAGGTCTATGAGGAAGAGGGGTCCTCCTCGTGAACATGACCACCCTGGTCCCACTGCCGGTCGTGCTCCCCCTGTTGGGTGCCGGCGCGGCCCTGATGCTCTCGCGCCGCCCGCGCGCGCAGCGCTACGTCACCATCTCGATCCTCTCCGCCGTTGTCGTGATCGCCACGGTGCTGATGGTCGAGACGGACCGCAACGGTCCCCAGGTGCTGTGGGTCGGCGGCTGGGCCTCGCCGCTCGGGATCGCGCTGGTCGCCGACCGGCTCTCGGTGCTGATGCTGCTGGTCTCCGCAGTGGTCACCCTGCTGGTCCTGATCTACTCCCTCGGTCAGGGCATGACCGGGGACTCGCGCGAGGCACCCGTCTCGATCTATCACCCGACCTTCCTGGTGCTCGTCGCCGGCGTCTCCAACGCCTTCCTTGCCGGCGACCTGTTCAACCTGTTCGTCAGCTTCGAGATGCTGCTCTTCGCCTCCTACGTCCTGCTGACCCTGGGCGGCACCGCGGCCCGGGTCCGCGCGGGAACGATCTATGTCGTGGTCAACATGCTCTCCTCGAGCCTGTTCCTGATCGCGCTGGCCGCGGTCTATGCCGCCACCGGCAGCCTGAACTTCGCACAGCTCGCGCTGCGGCTCGACGACGTGGAGCCCGGGACCGCGCTGATGCTGCAGCTGCTGTTGCTGACCACCTTCGCGATCAAGGCGGCCGTGTTCCCGCTGTCGTTCTGGCTCCCGGACAGCTATCCGACCGCGCCGGCACCGGTGACCGCGGTGTTCGCCGGCTTGCTGACCAAGGTCGGCGTCTACGCGATCCTGCGGGTGCAGGTGCTGCTCTTCCCCGACTCGCCGCTGTCCAACCTGTTGCTGTGGGCGGCACTGCTGACGATGGTGATCGGCATCCTCGGCGCGATCGCGCAGAGTGACATCAAGCGAATGCTCTCCTTCACCCTGGTCAGCCACATCGGCTACATGATCTTCGGGATCGGGTTGGCCAGCGAAGCCGGCGTCTCCGGTGCGATCTTCTACGTCGCACACCACATCACCATCCAGACCGCGCTCTTCCTGGTGGTGGGACTGATCGAACGCCGCACCGGGTCAACGGGCCTGATCCGGATCGGCGGCCTCGCGGCGCTCTCGCCGCTGCTGGCAGTGCTGTTCTTCGTGCCGGCGATGAACCTGGCCGGCATCCCGCCGATGTCCGGCTTCATCGGCAAGGTCGGACTGCTCCAGGCAGGCATCGACGACGGCAGCGTGATGGCCTACGTGCTCGTCGCCGGCGGCGTCGTGACCAGCCTGCTCACCCTCTATGCGATCGCCAAGACCTGGAGCCTCGCGTTCTGGCGCACGCCCGAGCAGGCACACGAGATGATGCGCACCCTGCCCGGGCTCGAGGACGACCTCGAGGACCAGCACCACGCGCAGGGAATGGTGATCCACCGCCAGCACGTGCACGTCGGTGGCACCGCCTTCGGCACCCGCGAGCTCGAGGAGGCCAAACGGGTGATCGACACCGATGCGCCGGACCGCGACCTGTTCCAGCGCCTGGCGGACAACAGCCTGCCCTCGCGCCTGCCGATGTCGATGGTGCTGCCGACGGCGGCGCTGATCGTCTTCAGCCTGGCCCTCACCCTGGTGGCCGGGCCGCTGTACGGGTTCACCGATCGCGCAGCAGACGACCTGATGGAGCGTACGCCGTACCTCACCGCGGTCCTGGGCACCGACGGTGTGGCCGACGAGCTGGCGCCCGAGATGTCCACGCCGGAGAGTGTGCGATGAGCCCGGTCCAGCCGCGCCACAAGCTGCTCCAGCTGCCGGTCCTGATCTGGCTGACGCTGGTCTGGCTGATGCTCTGGCGCGACTTCACCCTCGGCAACGCCGTCGTCGGGTTCCTGGTCGCGCTCGTGGTCTGCCTGGTCTTCCCGCTGCCGAGGCTGGGCATGCAGCTGCGGATCCGCCCGATCCCGTTGCTGTGGCTGGTGGTGCGGTTCGTCGCCGACGTCGTGGTGTCCAGCGTCCAGGTCTCGATCGCCACCCTGCGGCCCACCCGGCACCTGCGCAACGCCGTGATCGAGGTGAACCTGCGCACGCCGTCCGACTTCGTGCTGACCGTGGTCGCGGAGATGATCTGCCTGATCCCCGGTTCCCTTGCCGTCGAGGCCCGACGCTCCACGCACACCCTGTTCTTCCATGCCTTCGACGTGAAGGACATGGCCGGCGTCGAGCAGTTCCGGCAGCGGGTGCTGGACCAGGAACGCCGCGTGGTCAGGGCGTTCGGCGCCGACCTGAGCCTGCTGGACGCCGGCGCCGCACCGACGAAGGGAGCCTGAGATGAACGTCGTGATCTGGATCTGTGCCGGGATGCTCGGCCTGGCCGCCCTGCTCCTTCTGGTGCGGATCACCATCGGCCCGACGATGCTGGACCGCACCGTCGCGGTCGACGTCCTGATCGCAGTCGGCATCTCCTCGGTGGCCCTCGAGGCGGCGATCAACCAGCACACCTCGACCCTGCCGCTGCTGCTGGTGCTGACCCTGCTCGGGTTCGTCGGATCGGTCAGCATCGCCCGGTTCACCAAGGGCAGCGACGTGATCGACAACGGTGATCACCGATGAGCTGGACCCTTGTCGCCGACGTGATCGCTGGCGTCTGCTTCCTCACCGGCGGGCTGCTCGCCCTCATCGCCGCGATCGGCGTGCTCCGCCTGCCCGACCTGCTCTCCCGGATGCACGCGGCCACCAAGCCACAGGTGCTCGGCCTGATGCTGGTGCTGATCGGCGTCGCGTTCCGGCTCCGCGAGCCCGAGGCGGTGGGCATCCTGGGCCTGGTCGTGCTCTTCCAGCTCACCACCTCCCCGGTCGCCAACCACATGGTCGGACGGGCCTCGTTCCGCGCCGGCCAGGTCGAGGCGGACCGGCTGATCGTGGACGAGCTGACCGAGGTGCTCTCCGAGAACGAGGAACCCCGCGGCGCTCCCTGACCAGTTGTGTCCTGACCGGTTGTCGCGTCAGCGCTAGGTCGTCGGACCGGCCAGCGGCAGCACCAGGCTGGCGGCACCGTCGGGGATGATCCGGATCGGGACGCCCCAGTCCTGCTGGTGCATCCGGCACGCGGCGCCCTCTCCCCCGTCGATGTCGCAGGAAGCGGCGCGGGCAGCGACGTGGAGCACGCCGTTCCCGACGGCCGGGTCCAGCTCGAGGGTGCGGGTGAGCTCGGTTGATCGCCCCTCGCCGCTGCGGATCAGCGACGGCGGAGTCGCCGTCACCACCAGCTGCGCGCTGGGGCCGAAGCGGTCGTCGACCTTCTGTCCCGGCGGCGGGCTGAACGGGGTCTCCAGCAGCACCGTCGCACCCACCTCGGTGACCGGTCGCTGGGTCCGGGTCTCCATCCCCGAGTCGGCCGCGCTCGAGCTCAGGTCGAGTGGGGCGAGGACATGGGCGGCAGACTCCACGACGTACGCCGCCTCGCCCGCCAGCACCAGGCCGCTCGGCTCGGCCAGCCCGCTGGCAATGGTGGAGAGCAGACCGGTCGCCGGATCGAAGCGGCGTACGGCCCCGTTGTAGGTGTCGGCGATTCCGAGCGTGCCGTCGGGAAGGACACTCACGCCGAGCGGGTGCTGCAGGCGAGCCGTCGCGCGCTCACCGTCGACGAAGCCGAAGTCGAAGAGTCCCTCGCCGACCATCGTCTCCACGGCGCCGTTGCGGATCCGGCGCAGCGAGCTGGTCTCGGAGTCGGCCAGCCACAACGTGTCCCCGTCGGCGGCGAGCCCGCTGGTCTGCGCGAACCAGGCCTCTTCGAGCGGACCGTCGAGCAGCCCCTCGTTGGTGGTGCCGGCGGCCACCTCCACCGATCCGGTGAGCGGATCGAAGGTCCAGAGCTGGTGGATGCCGGCCATCGCGATCCAGACCCGGTCCTGCCACCAGGCCACGTCCCACGGGCTGGAGAGGCGATCGGTCCCGTCACCCTGCATCCACTGGCGACCGTCACCGGCCAGCGCGCGCGTCGAGCCGTCCGCGAGGGTGAGCCCCACGAGCCGGTGCGCGACGGTGTCGGCGGCCACGACGTCATACCCGACCTCCTCCGCGACCTCGGACGGCAGCAGGCACAGCCCGTTCGGCTCACGGAAGCCGTCGAAGCGGGCGGTCACCTCCATCGTCGCCGAGAGCCTGACCACGGCGTCGTGTCCGGCATCGGCGACCAGGAAGTCACCGTCCGGCAGGGCGACCGCCTTGGCCGGGAAGCGCAGGTCGGTCCCCTCCGGCTCCGGCGGGAGGTAGGGCGAGTCGCCCGGCTGGAGGGTGCCGCGAGAGCGGTGCTCCTGGACCAGCTCTCGAAGCAGCGCGCGGATCGCGTGCGCGTGGCCCTCACCGGCGTAGTGCGCGACGACGTACCCCTCCGGGTCGATCAGCACCAGGGTCGGCCAGGCGCGGGCGGCATAGGCCTGCCAGGTGATCAGCTCCGGGTCGTCGAGGACCGGGTGGTGCACCGAGTAGCGCTCGACCGCAGCCCGCAGCGCATCCGGATCGGCCTCGTGCACGAACTTCGGCGAGTGCGCCCCGATCACGACGAGCTCGTCGGCGAACTCCTCCTCCACCGGGCGCAGCTCGTCGAGGACGTGCAGGCAGTTGATGCAGCAGAACGTCCAGAAGTCGAGGAGCACGAAGCGACCGCGGAGCTCGCGCAGGGTCAGCGGTCCGGCGGTGTTGAGCCAGCCGCGACCGCGGAGCTCGGGAGCGCGCACGCGTGGAGTCGTCGTCACGAAAACCATTGTCCCTGTTGGTGAAAGCGCACCTAGGGTGGAGTGATGGAACCGTTGACCGAGCCGGAGATCCGGGCGTCCTTCGTCAACTGCACCAAGGGGGAGGCGAAGCGGGCCGGCCTGCCCGATCTCGACGAGGTCCCGTGGCAGGACCTGGACTTCCTCGGCTGGCCCGACCCGTCCGGCTCGAACCGCGCCTATCTCGTGCTCCGACGGGCCGAGGGCCCGGTGGGCCTGTTGCTGCGGCAGTCCTCGCCGTCGGATCGGACCGTACGACGCACCAAGCTGTGCCAGGTCTGCGTCACCCAGCACAGTGGTGACGCGGTCTGCCTTGCCGTCGCCCCGAAGACCGGGCCAGCGGGCAAGAAGGGCGACACGACCGGTGTCTACATGTGCCGCGACCTGGCCTGCTCGCTCTATGCGCGAGGCAAGAGGGTGCCGTCGGCGGCGACGATCCGCGAGACCCTGACGCTGGAGGCACGGGTGGAGCGGGTGCGCGAGCAGCTCGACGTGTTCGTGAACCGGGTGCTGGCCGGCTGACCCGGTGAGGCCCGGCCGCTAGGCTTTCCCGCATGAGCGACGCGCAGCGATTGACCGGCTGGATCGAGACCTGGTGGGAGTCGATCAACGACTTCACGCTCCTGCTGGAGGACCTCGGTCCCGACGACTGGGCGCTGCCCACCGACCTGCCCGGATGGACGGTCCACGACGTGGCGGCGCACACCGCGCACCTCGAGGCGGTCCTGGCTGGCGGCCCCGAGGAGACCGTCGAGGTCGGCGACGTCGCGCACGCAACCAGCGTCATGGGCCTCTACACCGAGCAGGGGGTGGCGGCCCGCCGTGACCGCACCCCCGACGAGCTGATCAACGAGATCCGCGAGTCGACCACCAAGCGTCGCACCGAGCTCCTCGACGACCCGCCGAGCGACGGCTCCGCGAAGCCGGACCGGATCTTCGGCGGCGTCCCGTGGGACTGGAACACCTTGCTGCGCAACCGTCCGCTGGACGTGTGGATGCACGAGCAGGACATCCGCCGTGCCGTCGGCCGGCCGGGGAACCTCGACACCGCCGGCGCCAAGCACACTGCCGACTACATGCTGGACGCACTTCCGGTGATCGTCGGCAAGCGGGTCGCGCCCGCCACCGGGACCACCGTCGTCGTGGCGGTCGCGGGCAGCGACGAGCGGGCCGTGGCCATCGGTGAGGACGGCCGGGCGGCACCGGTCGAGGTCCCGTGGAACCCCACGGTGCGGATCAGCATGGGCCGCGAGGCATTCACCGTGATGGCCGGCGGACGCCGGGCACCCGAGGGCATCGAGTTCCAGGGCGACGCCACGCTCGGCCAGGCCGTGGTCGACGCGTTCCGGACCACTCCGTGAGCGCCGCAGCATGGTCGCTGACTGACCTGGGCGACCAGAGCGGCAAGACCTTCCTGGTCACTGGCGTGACCAGCGGGCTGGGCCAGATCACCGCGACCGAGCTGGCCCGCAGGGGCGCACGCGTGGTGCTGGCCGCGCGGTCCGTCGACAAGCTCTCCACGCTCACATCCCAGCTGCGCAAGGAGATTCCGTCCGCAGACCTCGAAGAGCTCGTCGTCGACCTGTCGGATCTCTCCTCGGTTCGCGCCGCAGCGCAAGCCGCCGCAGGGCTCGGGCCCATCGACGTACTGATCAACAACGCTGGGGTGATGGCCACCCCGCAGCGGACCACGGTCGACGGTCTCGACCTGCAGATGGCCACCAACCACTTCGGACCGTTCCTTCTCACCGGCCTGTTGCTGCCCCAGCTCGTCGCCTCGGGGGACGGTCGCGTGGTCAGCGTGGCGTCGAGCGCCCACCGCTGGGCACCGTCGGCTCCCCTGCACGAGCCGAAGGTCCCGCTGAAGAAATATCGCCGTTGGCAGGTCTACGGCCAGTCCAAGCTGGCGAACCTGCTCTTCACCTATGAGCTCGACCGTCGCGCCCGGCAGGCCGGGTTGCCGCTCACGGCACTGGCCGCACACCCGGGCTATTCGGCCACGCACCTGCTCGCACACGGCCAGACCCTCAAGGGCTCGGGACCGGTCAGCAGCATCCTCGACGCGGCGATGAAGTTCGGCGCCCAGCGTCCCGAGATGGGCGCTCTGCCGAGCCTGATGGCAGCGACAGCGGATCTTCCCGGCGGGACGTACGTCGGTCCCAACGGTCCCGGCGAGTTCCGCGGGTTCCCGCACGTGGTCACCCCGCGCCGGATGGCGTTGGACGAGTCGGCGCAGAAGCGGCTGTGGGAGATCAGCGAGGAGACCGTCGGCCTGACCTGGCCGGGCGAGGTGTGACCTGATGAGGATCCGGCGCTTCTTCTCCCGCCCTCAACGAGCCCTGTTGGGTCCGGCGCCTGACTACTACGCGTGCTGGATGGAGAGTCTGCGAGACCGGGTCGACACGGTGATAGACACCTATCCGCAGACCGGGCGAATGATGTTCCACGAGTTGGAGGGGAGCTCATTGGCTCCCCCCGTGCTCATCACCATCACACCGGAGGCGTTGAACCAGTACGTCGCCAACATGATCCGCAGCGACGGCACGGTTTATGGACGCGCCCCCAAGAACGAAGCGCCCGAGACGGACACACACCAGGAGGCGCTCACCCTGTTTCGCATCCATCTCGACGAGTTTCTCTTCACCAACGATGGCCCGGGACCCGGGCCGTGGCGACTGGACCCGGCCCGCTTCATGGTCCCTGCATAGCTCCACCTGCTGCCCGGTGGATCGGATGCAACCGACCACATCCACCACCCTCAGTCACCTGGACGAGGTCGGCCGCTCAGGGGGCCCGGTAGGCCTCGGAGCGATGCGCGACGCGGACGATGCCGACGACCCGAACCTCGTCGTCGATCTCGTAGATGATCCGATAGTCGCCGCGGCGGGCACTCCACAGGCCGGCGAACTCAGCCACGAGTCGCTTGCCGCGGCGTTGTGGGTTGTCCGCCAAAGCGACGAAGGCGAAGGTCACCAGTGCCTCGGCGATCCGAGGTGGGACCTTGTGGAGGGACCGGACTGCCGCGGAGCTGAGGACCACTCGATAGGGACCGGACGTGCGTGACTCGCTCACTCGCGAGGCGCCAGGCCAAGGGCTTCTCGTGCCTGCGACTCGTTGAAGCCCGCGCCCTCGGCCAGCTCACGCCTCGCTTCGGCAATGTCGTCGTGGATGCCGGGGACGGCCTGCCAGTGGAGGGTCTCCTGAAGTGAGTCCCAGTCTTCGACGGAGATCAACATCGCGGCCGGTCGCCCGCGGCGGGTGATCGTGATCCGCTCATGCATGGTCACTGCCTCGTCGACCAGCTCGTTGAGCTTGGCCTTGGCCTCGGTGAGCGGGATTGTCGTCATGGTGCAATGCTAGCCGACAGACCCGAAAACAGGTCTGCTGTCGGTTTCAGCTTCGGGGTTGCAACCACGGGAGTCGGGCAGACTTGCCCGTGTGAAGCCGAAACTCATCGGGTCCCTCGCCAGCCTGGTCGCACTCGTCGTGGTCGCGGCCGCGATCGTCTTCGTCCTCAACCTGGTCAGCGACCCCGGGGACGTCGGCTCACCCGTCGGCAAGGCAGCCACCCCGCGCGAGCCGACCACGAGGAAGCAGGCCGACCCCAACGACACGGCGTACGACCCGGCCCTGAGCACGCCCGTCGAGGACAGCGTCTATCCCGACGTCGGTGACCCCGGCGTGGACGCGTTGCACTACGACCTCGACCTGTCCTGGGACCCGGTCAAGCGCGTCCTCACGGGCACCGCTGAGATCGCCTTCCGTTCCACGAAGGACCAGGCGGCGATCAAGCTCGACTTCGACGATCACCTGCAGGTCACCCAGACCACGCTGGACGGCGACGAGGTCGAGGTCGTCCATCGGGGCAAGGACCTGACGGTCAAGGCCGCGGTGCAGAAGGACGGACGCCACCTCCTCACGATCACCTACACCGGCACGCCCGAGCCCTGGCCCGCACCGACCGATCGCGGCGACTTCTCCACCACCGGTTTCACGATCACCGAGACCGGCGACGTCTGGACGATGCAGGAGCCGCACGGCGCGTTCACCTGGTATCCCGTCAACGACCAGCCCGCCGACAAGGCCTTCTATGACTTCACCATCACCACGAACGCGCCGCGCGTCGGTGTGGCCAACGGCCAGCTGGTCGAGCGCACGGAGGTCGACGGCAAGTCGATCGCCCAGTGGCACCTGGACAGTGCGGCGTCGTCCTACCTGATCACCATTGCCATCGCCGACTACGAGATGACCGAGGACAAGACGCCCAGCGGGGTGCCGCTGACCTACTGGACCGAGCCCGGCAACGCCGCACAGGCCGAGGCGATGGCCTATACGCCCGAGGCGATCGAGTTCCTCGAGGGCTATCTCGGCCCGTTCCCGTTCTCGTCCATGGGCTCGGTCGTCGTCGCCTCGCAGAGCGCGATGGAGACGCAGCAGATGATCACCTACGGCAACACGGCATACACGCTGTCCAACGACGTCGTCGTCCACGAGGTCGCGCACCAGTGGTACGGCGACATCGTGTCACCCTCGGACTGGCGCGACGTGTGGATGAACGAGGGAATGGCGATGTATCTCCAGCTGATCCACGAAGCGGAGGTCACCGGCCGGTCGCTCGACCAGTTGATGGACGCCTATGCCGACCCGGAGGCGAGCGAGCGCAAGGAGGCCGGCCCTCCCGGTGACTACGACCCGACGAAGTTCGGGCGCAGCAACATCTACTACGGCCCCGCGCTGATGTGGCACGAGCTGCGCAAGCAGCTCGGCGACGAGAAGTTCTGGGCGATGGTCAAGAAGTGGCCGACCGTGGACCCGATGGGCAACCCGACCCGCAAGGAATACCTCGACTGGGTGGAGAAGGAGACCGGTGAGGAGCTCAGTGACTTCTTCGACGGCTGGCTCAACTCACCGACCACACCCAAGCGTTCCTGATCTCTTCCACGAGGAACGCTGGGTCGAGGTGGCCACGCCGCGGTGGATTAGCCTTCGAGCGTGAGCACCGAACGCCTGACCGCGCACCAGCTGATCGATCTCGTCCTCGACACCGACTCCTGGACCTCGTGGGACGCCCCGCCTGCCCGGGCCGGGATCAGCGGTGACTATGCCGAGCAGCTGGTGCGCGCCGAGGAGAAGTCCGGCGTCGACGAGTCGGTGATCACCGGCGAGGGTCTGATCCGCGGACGACGGGTCGGCGTGCTCGTCGGGGAGTTCACCTTCCTGGCCGGCTCGATCGGCCGCGACGCTGCCGACCGCCTGGTCGCCGGCATCGAGCGGGCCACGGCCGCCGGCCTGCCGCTGCTCGCCGCGCCGATCAGTGGCGGCACCCGGATGCAGGAGGGCACACCGGCCTTCGTGCAGATGGTGCGGATCAGTGCGGCCGTGGCGCAGCACAAGGCGGCGGGCCTGCCCTACCTGGTCTATCTGCGCAACCCCACCACCGGCGGCGTGATGGCCTCGTGGGGGTCGCTCGGCCATGTCACCGTTGCCGAGCCCGGCGCACTGACCGGGTTCCTGGGGCCGCGCGTCTATGAGGCGCTCTACGGCAAGCCGTTCCCCGAGGGCGTGCAGACCGCGGAGAACCTCTATCTCCACGGCATCATCGACGCCGTGCTGCCGCCGGACGCACTGGCCGACATCGTCGACCGGGCCCTGGCCATCCTGCTCGCGCCGCGGGCCGGGATCGCCTCCGTCGCCGCGCCACCGACCGACGAGATCCCCGACGTCGACACCTGGGATGCGGTGACCCGTTCCCGCCGACCGGACCGTCCCGGCGTACGCCGTCTGCTCAAGTTCGCCGCCACCGACGTGGTCCCCCTCAACGGCACCGGCCAGGGAGAGGCCGACCCGGGCCTGCTGATCGCACTGGCTCGGTTCGGTGACGCCCCGTGCGTCTTCCTCGGCCAGGACCGCCGCGGGCAGACCACCGACCACCCGATGGGCCCCGAGGCGCTGCGCGAGGCCCGCCGCGGGATGCGCCTGGCCGTCGAGCTCGGCCTGCCGCTGGTGACCGTGATCGACACCCAGGGCGCGGCCCTGTCCAAGGAGGCCGAGGAGGGCGGGCTGGCCGGCGAGATCGCACGTTGCCTGGCCGACCTGGTCACCCTCGAGGCGCCGACGTTGTGCCTGATGCTCGGCGAGGGCAACGGCGGTGGGGCGCTGGCGTTCCTGCCTGCCGACACCGTGATCGCGGCCCAGCACGCCTGGCTCTCCCCGCTGCCCCCCGAGGGTGCGAGCGCGATCGTGCACCGCGACCTCGACCACGCCCCCGAGATGGCCAGGTCCCAGCAGGTGCGGGCGATCGAGATGCACTCCCGCGGGATCGTGGACCGGATCGTGGCCGAGAAGCCGGACGCCGCCGACGAGCCGGAGGAGTTCTGCCGACGGGTCGGCGCGGTGCTGGAGTTCGAGCTGGCCGAGCTGTTGGCAGCCGGCCCCGGGTCGGTGGAGGCCCGCAGCGCGCGCTACCTGTGACCCGGGCTGTGCGAGGCGTGGAACGGTTCGGCTCACGCCTGCCCGGAGCCGCTAGGTTCGGCGCATGAAGACCTACACCGTCACCGGCGCAGCCTCCGGCATCGGCGCAGCCACCACCGCACTGCTGCGCGAGCAGGGCCACCGAGTGATCACCATCGACCGACGCGACGCCGACGTCGTCGCGGACCTCTCGACCGCAGCCGGTCGCGCCGACGCCGTGGCCGCAGTACGCGAACAGACCGACGAGCTGCACGGCGTCGTCGCCTGCGCTGGCCTGGCCGGCATCAGCGGCAGCGACTCCCAGCTCCTGGTCTCGGTCAACTACTTCGGTGCCGTCGAGGTGGTCGCCGGTCTGCGCGACCTGATGGCGGCCACCGAGGGGGGCGCCGCGGTCGTCTTCCTCTCCTCCAACTCGACCACCTGCCAGCCCGGTTGGTCGGCGCCGTTGGCCAAGGCCTGCCTCAAGGGCGACGAGCAGGCTGCCCGCGCGCTCGCCGCGAAGGTGCCCGCCGTGATGGCCTATCCCGCGACCAAGGCAGCCGTTGCCTGGTGGGCGCGTCGCGAGGGAGTACGTCGTGACTGGGCCGGGTCGGGCATCCGCATCAACGCCATCGCACCGGGTCTGATCGCCACCCCGATGACCGACGAGGTCCGCGGCGACCCGGTCTTCGGCAAGTTCGCCGACACCTATCCGACCGCCCTGCGCCGGCCCGGACGCCCCGACGAGGTCGCCTCGCTGATCGCCTTCCTGCTCTCGGACGCTGCCTCCCTGATCGTCGGCGCGGTGGTCACCATCGACGGCGGCACCGACGCGATCAAGAACCCCCGGCGACCGCGTGGCCTGGCCACCGGCCGGGTGGCGAGCAAGGTCGCAGGTGTCGCGCTGGGCTCGGTGGCGACGGCTTACTCAAAGTTCGGCAAGCGCACGCCGGCCAGCTGAACCGGCTCGCTCACCAGCGGTTGCGGGCTTCCTCGGCCCAGCCGACGAGCCCGTCGAGATCGACTCGCTCGCCCTCGTCGGTGCTCGCCCAGCCGGAGAAGTGGCCGAAGCACTGGTGGGTCTCGCCGGCGAGCACCAGCAGGTTGGTGGTCGCGACGCGCTCGTGGAACGGCGTGAACTCGACCTGCACCCGCTCACCGTCGATCCGCCACGGCTTCAGCCATTCGCTGCGGTCGTAGGTCCAGCGCAGGTCCTCGTGGATCTTGTGCAGCCAGCCGTCGACGAAGAGGCCGTTCTCGCTCTGCCCGGTCCGATCGGTCCACTTGCCACCGAGGTTGATCGCCAGGTCGCCGCCGGGTCGGCTGCCCGCGGCCCAGTTCCAGGTCATCGAGTAGGGCCACTTCCCGCGGCCGTGGTCGAGCACCGCGAACGAGTCCGCACTGCTCACCGGGTGCTCGACTCCCTCGATCGTGAGCGTCCCGTCAACGGGGCGCCCGACGTCCTTGAGGGTGTACTGGAAGCGGCGTTCACTCCACGGCACCAGCACCCCGAGCGCGTCATTGCCCGCCCCGATCCGCAGGTCGAGCGCGACGTCCTCGGCCTGCGCGGTCAGCCGGACCGATCCGTCGCCGGGTTGCGCGATCCGGATCTCGAAGTCCTTGCCGCGGGCGTACGCCGTACCGACACCGCTCGTGGGCGGCAGCACGGTTCCGCGCGCCAACGGCACGACCGCCTCCGGACTCAGCTCACGACCGGTCGCCCGGTCGAGAACGTAAAGGCTGTGCACCCCGGCATAGTCCAGCGACGACACGACGACCCCGACGATGTGGGTGGGGGTGACGATCCCCCAGTATTCCCAGCGCTTGTTCCGGCCCCAGCCACGCAGGTTGGCGGTGTGCAGGGGCGTGCGGGACCAACCGATCGCCTCGGGGTTGAGCCGGCCGTGGGGCAGGCAGAGGTCGGCGGGTTCGGTGAGCTCGCGGGGCATGGGCAGATTGTGCCCGACCATGCCCCGCGACTGCTCAGAAGAGGAGCGCGCTCGCCGGGTCCTCGAGGATCGAGGCCACGTCGGCCAGGAACCGCGAGCCCTTCTCACCATCCACGTGCCGGTGGTCGAAGGACAGCGCCAGCGTGGTGACGTCGCGGACGCAGAGCTCGCCGTCCTCGTCGACCCACGGCTTCTTCTTGATCGAGCCGAAGCAGAGGATCGCGGACTCGCCCGGGTTGATGATCGGCGTACCGGCATCGACCCCGAAGACCCCCACGTTGGTGATCGTGAAGGTGCCACCGCTCATCTCGGCGGGCTGGGTCTTGCCGTCGCGCGCGGTGCGGGCCAGCGCGGACAGGGCCTCGGCGAGCTCGAGCAGCGAGAGCTGGTCGGCGTCCTTGACGTTCGGCACGACCAGGCCCCGCGGGGTGGCCGCGGCGATGCCGAGGTTGACATAGTTCTTGAAGACCACCTCACCCGCGGCGCCGTCCCAGAACGAGTTGATCTCGGGGGTACGTCGCATCGCCAGCATCACCGCACGCGAGAGCACCAGCAGCGGTGAGACCTTGACGTCCTTGAACTCGCGCCGCTTCTTGAGCCGCTCGACGAACGCCATCGTGGCCGTGACGTCGATGGTGATCCACTCGGTGACGTGCGGGATCGTGAACGCGGAGTCCACCATCGCCTGGCCCATCATCTTGCGGACACCCTTGATCGGCTCGCGGTGCTCGCGCTGGGACTGGTCCCGGTCGGCGGTTCGTCCGCTGGGCGCGCCACCCGCAGATTCGGTGACGCCAGAGGCACCGCCGGCGGCAGCCTGGACGTCGTCACGGGTCACGGTGCCGTCGGGACCGGTGGCGCGCACCGATCCCAGGTCCACGCCGAGGTCCTTGGCCAGCTTGCGCACCGGTGGCTTGGCCAGCGCGCGGACGCTACCGGTCGCTGCCGGGGGAACCATCGCCTCCCGGTGCGGCTCGCTCGCCGGGACCGCGGGAACTGCCGGCTCGTCGGCCTCGATCACCGGCTCGGACTGTGCACCGCCGGGCGCGAAGGCACCCTGGACCTGCATCTGGGTGGCGGCGGCCGACTCGCTGGCCGGCGATGCCGACCCGCGGCGAGGACGGCGTACCGGACCTCGCTCGGCCTTCATCCGACCGACCAGGGACTCGCCCTCACCGCCACCGGAGGCCGCCGGGTTGGACAGGTCGATCTCCATCGTCGACCCGTCAGTTGTTGACGCCGGAGCGGCGCCGGAGGGGTCAACAACTGCCGACTCGGGGTCTCCGACGGAGATGATCGGCGTCCCAACCTCCACCATCTGGCCCTCGTCGACCATCAGGGCCAGCACCGTGCCGGCATAGGGCGAAGGGAGCTCGACCAGGGACTTGGCGGTCTCGATCTCGACGATCACGTCGTTGATCTCGATGACGTCGCCGACCTTCACCTTCCAGGACACGATCTCGGCCTCGGTGAGACCCTCGCCGACATCGGGCAGCTTGAACTCAGCCATCGGTCAGCCTCCTCAGAACTCGAACGAGCGGTCGACGGCGTCCAGGACCCGGTCGAGGTCGGGGAGGTAGTCCTCCTCGATCCGCGACGGCGGATAGGGGGTGTCGAAGCCCCCGACGCGCAGCACCGGAGCCTCGAGGGAGAAGAAGCACTGCTCGGTGATCCGCGAGGCGATCTCCGAGCCCATCCCCAGGTTGACGTGCGCCTCGTGCACGACGACGGCGCGGCCGGTACGGCGTACCGACTCCAGCACCGGGCCCATGTCCAGCGGCGAGAGGGTGCGCAGGTCGATCACCTCCAGCGAGCGGCCCTCGGAGGCAGCGGCGTCGGCTGCCTTCAGGCAGGTCTTCACGGTCGGGCCGTAGGAGAGCAGGGTGAGGTCGGTGCCGCTCTTGACCACGCGTGAGGTGAACAGCGGCGCGGGCAGCACCGACTCGTCGAGCTCGGCCTTGTCGGCGTGATATTGCCGCTTGGGCTCGAGGAAGATCACCGGGTCGTCGGAGGCGATTGCCTGCTGGAGCATCCAGTAGCCGTCGACCGGGTTGGAGCAGGCGACCACCTTGAGGCCCGGGGTGTGCGCGAACTGCGCCTCCGGCGACTCCGAGTGGTGCTCGACCGCACCGATGCCGCCACCGAAGGGGATCCGGATGACCATCGGCATCTTGGTCTTGCCCTTGGAGCGGAAGTGGATCTTGGCGACCTGGCAGACGATCTGGTCGTAGGCGGGATAGACGAAGCCGTCGAACTGGATCTCGACGACCGGGCGATAGCCGCGCATCGCCATCCCGACCGCGGTGCCGACGATGCCGGACTCGGCCAGTGGCGAGTCGATGACCCGGTCCTCGCCGAAGTCCTTCTGCAGTCCGTCGGTGATCCGGAAGACGCCACCGAGGGTGCCGACGTCCTCACCCATGATCAGGACCTTGGGGTCGTCCTCCATGGCCTTGCGCAGCCCCATGTTGAGGCCCTTGGCGAGTGTGATCTTCATGCCGACGCCCCTTCCTCGGAGAAGGAGGCGTGATAGGCGATGAACTCGTCCCGCTGCTGGGTGAGCTCCTCGGGCATCTCGTCATAGACGAGGTCGAAGATGCCGCGCGGATCCGGGTCCGGGAGCGACTTGCAGCCCTCCCGCAGGTGGTGACCGAGCTCGTTGGCCTCCTGCTGGACGGACTCGAGGAAACCACCCTCGACCAGCCCGTTGCGCTTGAGGTAGGCCTCGACGCGGGCGATCGGATCCTTCAGCTTCCAGTGCTCCACGTCGGCCGAGAGCCGGTAGCGGGTCGGGTCGTCGGTGGTGGTGTGGGCACCCATCCGATAGGTGTAGGCCTCGATCAGGGTCGGGCCCTGCCCCTCGCGCGCGCGCTGCAGTGCGGCCTGGGTGACGGCGTACGTCGCGAGCACGTCGTTGCCGTCGACCCGCACGCCGGGGAAGCCGAAGCCGAGGGCGCGCTGGTAGAGCGGGATCCGCGTCTGGCGCTCGATCGGCTCGGAGATCGCCCACTGGTTGTTCTGGCAGAAGAAGACCACCGGGGCGTTGTAGGAGGCGGCGAAGATGAAGCCCTCGTTGACGTCGCCCTGCGAGGAGGCGCCGTCACCGAAGTGCGCGATCACGGCCGCGTCGCGGTCCGGCTCGCCGGTGCCCACGACGCCGTCGCGCTGCATGCCCATCGCATAGCCGGTGGCGTGCAGGACCTGTGCGCCGATGACGATCGTGTACTGGCCGAAGTTCTTCTCGGCCGGGTCCCAGCGACCGTGGTCGACGCCGCGGAAGAGGCCGAGCAGGTCGAGCGGGTCGATCCCGCGGCACCACGCGACGCCGTGCTCGCGATAGGTCGGGAAGACGTAGTCCTGGGGGCGCAGGGCGCGGCCGGCGCCGATCTGGGCGGCTTCCTGACCGAGCAACTGGGCCCAGATGCCGAGCTCGCCGTGGCGCTGCAGGGCGGTGGCCTCGGTGTCGATGCGCCGGGTCAGCACCATGTCGCGGTAGAAGCCGCGCAGCTGCTCGGCGCTGAAGTCCATGTCGAAGTCGGGGTGGTGGACTCGCTCGCCCTCGGGGGTGAGCAGCTGGACCAGGTCTGGTCCGCCGTCCTGCTGCGAGGGGCCGAACACCTCGACGAGGTCTGGCCCGAACTGATCCGTGCGGACCTGATCCGTGCTGGTGGGATCCGGGGACATCGCGTCCACTCCTTCTCTTCGCCGGACTGCGGGGTCGCCGCGCCGGGTGTGGGAACAGGTGCCCGGGTCCCGGCGTCATGGGTGGTACGCCGTGGGTCCCGGACGGTGTGCTGGTCGTGCGTCAATGGCGCGGATCCGCACCTTGTGACGGGCACCACACCATTGAACTTCAAGGTACCGGTCGGCCCCGGCCATCGCCAATCTGGCGGCGGCGTCGTGACCAGATGGTTGTGAACCGGTCTCAGGCCCGCGATCGCCAGAGCAGCCAGACGAAGTATGGCGTCCCGATCAGCGCGGTCACCATGCCTGCGGGGACCTGATCGGGCGCGATCACGTTGCGGCCGAGGGTGTCGGCCACGCTGACCAGGATCGCCCCGAGCAGCATCGCCACCGGCAGCACCCGGATGTGTCGTGAGCCGACGATCGCGCGGGCCGCGTGCGGCGCGACCAGGCCGGTGAAGACGACCAGGCCGATCGCTGCCGCGGAGGCGGCGGTGAGCACGACCGCGGTGACCAGGAGCAGCAGCCGGGTCCTCTCCAGCGACAGGCCGAGGACGCGCGGGGTGTCGTCGTCCAGGGCCATCACGTCGAGGTCGTTGCGGTGGCGCAGCAGGATCGGCAGGCCGAGGAGCACCACGATGATCAGCGGGACCACCTGCTCATAGGTCCGGCCATAGGTCGAGCCGTTCAGCCAGGTCAGCGCGAGCTGGGTGTCATAGGGGCTGGAGCTGATCAGGATGAACGAGATCAGCGCCTGGCCCACGGCGGCGACACCGACCCCGACGAGCACCAGCCGGATCGAGTCCAGGCCACCGCGCCAGGAGACGGCGTACACGATGGCGAACGCGACGGCCGCGCCGATCAAGGCCGAGATGTTGATCAGCCACAGGGCGGAGATGCCGGCGAACGCGATGCAGGTGATCGCGCCGACCCCGGCGCCGGCGGTGACGCCCAGCAGGCCGGGCTCGGCGAGCGGGTTGCGGCAGACCGCCTGGGTGGCGCAGCCGGCCAGGGCCAGGGCAGCGCCGGCGAACGTGGCGGCGAGGAGCCGCGGGACGCGTTCCTCGAGGGTGTAGGTCACGTAGTTGCCGGAGTTGCCGCCAAGCCAGTTGACGACGTCGCCCATCAGCAGCCGGTCGTCGCCCATCAGGGACCAGCCGTGGCCCGCGAGCAGGCCCAGGACGGTGGCGCCGGCGAGCAGCACCACCAGGCCGGTGACCAGCGGGACGGTGAACTTGAAGGGGGAGCCGGTGCGGCTGCGGGCCGACGGCGCTTCGGGGACGGTGCCGCCCTGGCGGAACGTGCGGGCGACCCCGACCAGGACCATCGCGCCGAAGAAGGTGGTGGCGACACCGGTGGGTACGCCGGGTGCGAACGGTCCGCGCGGCACCAACCGCATCAGCACGTCGGCCAGGACGACCAGGACGATGCCGATCATCCCGGAGAGCGGCAATAGGACCCGGTGCTTGTGGACGTCGTTGATCCAGCGGCCGGACAGCCGTGCCATCACCGGGGCGCAGAGGCCGATGAAGCCCATCGGGCCGGCGACGGTGACGGCGAGTGCCGCGAGCAGCACGGAGAGCAGCACGGCGACCAGCTGGATCAGTCGCACGTTGACGCCGAGGCTGGTGGCCGCGTCGTCGCCGAGGGCGATCAGGTCGAGACGGCGCGAGAGCAGCAGCGAGACCAGTACGACGACGCCGACCACGACCGCGCCCTTCACCGGGGCGTCCATGCTGATCTGGACGAGGTTGCCGTTGCCCCAGGCGAAGAGGCTCTGGGTCTCCTCCTCGAAGAGGAGCAGCAGCATCCCGGTCATCGAGCCGAGGGCGAGCGCGAGCGCCGAGCCGGCCAGGACCAGACGGGCCGGTCCCGAGGCGCCGCCGGAGAGGGCGAGCACCACCGCGGCACCGACGAGTCCGCCGGCGAACGCGACGCTGCCCTGGCCGATCAGCGGGAGCGAGAGGCCGAACGCCGCCACCAGGGTGGCGGCGAACCAGGCGCCGCCGTTGATCGCCAGGGTGTCCGGCGAGGCGAGCGGGTTGCGGGTGACCGACTGCAGGAGCGCGCCGGAGACCCCGACGGCCAAGCCGACGACGACGCCGGCAAGCAGGCGCGGGAGCCGCGAACCCATGAACACGTCACGGGTCAGCTGGTCCCCGCGCCCGATGGCGAGGTCGAGCAGGTCGGCAAGGCCGATCTCGGAGGTGCCCTGCGTCAGGTGCACGGCGCTGGCGGCGAGCGCCACCAGGGCGAGTCCGAGGAATCCGGAGAGACTGCGCAGGGTCACGAGCGTTGGATCACTCGGGTCACTTGGTCAGGTCGGCGACGACCTGGTCCACGAACTCCTGCGCTGAGACCGGACCACCGAAGGTCCAGACGCCCTTCTCGAGCGGGTAGAGGTGGTCGCTGGTGACGAACTCGAGCTTGTTCCAGATCGGGTTCTTGGCGAGCTCGTCACCGAACACGTCCTCGGCCTCGACCGGGCTGTTGTAGAAGAAGCGGACGTCGTCGCCGAGCTTGGTCAGGCCCTCGGGGTCGGTGGTGCCCAGGCCCCACTCCTTGTCGACCTCGCCAGTCCAGGCGTTCTTCAGGCCCAGGCCCTCGGCCAGGTCGGACATCAGCGAACCCTCACCGAACAGGCGGATGGTGACGGTGGCGCCCTCGGCCCAGCCGTCCGCCATCGCGAACTTCGCGCCGGCGGCGTCGCTCTCGGCGATTGCCTTCTTGCCCGCGTCCAGCGAGGCGTCGAGGTCGCCGATGATCTTGTCGGCCTTGTCGGTCTTGCCGACGGCCTCGGCGATCGTCTTGACGTTCTCCTTCATCAGGTCGAGCTGGCGGGTGCCGTCGGCTGTGTCCAGGACCAGGACGGGCACGTCCTTGTCCTCGAGCTGCTTGACGATCGCCTCGGGGCTGGTGGAGTCGGCGATGACGAGCTCGGGGTCGGCCTTCATGATCTCGGTGAAGCTGGGCTCGGCGCGCTTGCCGACGTCCTTGACCGAGTCGTCGACCTGGGCGTTGGCGACCCAGGTGTTGTAGGCGTCACCGTCGGCGTGCGCCACCGGCATCACACCGAGGCTGACCAGGGCTTCGGTCTGCATCCACTCCAGCGACACAACGCGGGTGGCGGGGCTGTCGAGCTCGATCTTCTCGCCGCGCGAGTCGGTGATCGAGACCGGGCCGCCGGCATTGTCGCCGGACTTCGCGTCGTCGGTCGTCTCGGAGGTGCCGCAGGCGGACAGGGCGAGGGCCAAGGGGAGGCCGATCAGGGCAAGGCTGTGCAACTTCTTCACGGGGACGGTGTCCTTCTTGGTGGCGGAGTGGTGAGGTGGGACCGGCTGGTGGTTCAGGCCAGCTGCTGGAGACGACGTACGGTGCGATGCACCGGCTGTACGCCGACCTGCGAGGTGACCGGGTCGCGGGTGATCGCGACCGGGAGGCCATAGACCGCGGAGACGCGGTCGGCGGTCAGGACATGGGCGGGTGAGCCGGTCGCCTGGATCACGCCCTTGTGGAGCATGGTGATGTCGTCGGCGACGTCCGCGGCCTGGTTGAGGTCGTGCAGGACCACGCCGACCGCGACGCCGTGTTCGTCGGCGAGGTCGCGGACCAGGTCGAGGATGTCGACCTGATAGCGCATGTCGAGGTGGTTCGTGGGCTCGTCGAGGAGGAGTACGTCGGTCTGCTGGGCCAGACAGCAGGCCAGCCAGACCCGCTGCAGCTCGCCACCGGAGAGCTCGTCGACGCCGCGCTCGGCCATCTCACTGACGCCAGTGACCTTCATCGCCCAGGCGATGGCCGAGGCACCTTCGGGGTCCTTGGCGCGCCACTTGCCGCGGTAGGGGTGACGGCCGAACTCGACCACCTCGGCAACCGGGACCCCCGATGGCACCGGTCGGTTCTGGGAGAGCAGGGTGATCACCCGGGCGAACTCGCGCTTGCTCAGGGTGGAGACAGCCTGGTCGCCGAGGGAGAGCGTGCCGGCATCGGCCTTGTGCAGCCGGGCCATCGCGCGCAGCAGGGTGGACTTGCCGCTGCCGTTGGGGCCGACCAGAGCGTGCACCCGGCCGGGCTCGACGCTCAATGAGGCGGCGTGCACGACGGTGCGGTCGTGGTAGGAAAGCTCCAGACCCTCACCACGGAACACGTTCTCTTCACTCATGCAGGCAAGGCTAACCTAAGTTGGCCGTTCGGGTACAGGCGACCGTCATTTGAACGCGCTCGCGTCTGCACGCTGCAGTCCTGGTCAGTCGCACTCCGCGGCGCCGAGGTCCTCGTGCTGTCGGTGGCTGACCGGCTCGACCTGGAAGGTCGAGTGGTGCAGCTCGAAGTGGCCGGCCGCGCACTCCTGCAGCTGGTCGAGCACTCCCCCGACGCCGATCCGGGCCAACATCTCGTCGGTGACGGTGACGTGCGCGGAGAGGCTGGAGAGTCCGCTGGTGATCGTCCAGGCGTGCAGGTCGTGCACGTCGGTGACACCGGGCACGGCCGCAAGGTGCTCGCGCACCTCGGCGAGGTCGAGGTCGGCGGGCGCGATCTCGAGGAGCACCCGCACCGAGTCGCGCAGCAGGATGAAGGAGCGCGGCAGGATCATCACCGCGATCACCAGGGAGGCAATCGAGTCCGCGCGATGGAAGCCGGTGGCCACGATGACCACCCCGGCGATGACCGCGACCACCGAGCCGAGGAGGTCGGCGAAGACCTCGTTGGCCGCACCCTTGAGGTTGAGCGACCCGGTGTCGGAACGGTTCAGGATCATCATCGAGACCGCATTGGCAGCCAGGCCGACGAGGGCGAACGCGATCATCGCACCGGCCTCGACCTCGGTGGGATCGGCCAACCGGGTGATCCCGGCATAGGCCAGGTAGCCGCAGACGCCCAACAGGACAAGGGCGTTGAGCAACGCGGCCAGGATCTCGGCACGGTGATAGCCGAACGTCGAGCCAGGCCCGGGGCGCAGCGTGGCGACGTACGACGCCCCCAGTGCAAGGAGGACTGCGGCCGCGTCGGTCGCCATGTGTCCCGCGTCGGCGAGCAGGGCCAACGAGCCGGTGACGAACGCGCCGATCACCTCGACCACCATCACCGTGGCAGTGACGACGAGGACGATCTGGAGCCGCTTGCGGTCCTCCGCCCGGCCGGTGGCGTGCGTGTGCGCGTGCCCGTGACCCATCAGCGCGCCCAATCCGAGTGCCGGACCACGGCGTCGACCGCGTGCTCGGCCTGGTTGAAGGCGACCTCGACGAGCTCGAGCGCGTGCTGGTTGGCCAGGCTGTAGAAGACCCGGTTGCCGCCCTGGCGTGTGCTCACCACGCGACTCATCCGCAGCTTGGCGAGGTGCTGCGAGACGGCGGCCTGGGACTTCCCGACCTCCTCGGCGAGCACGCCCACCGACTGCTCACCGTCGCGCAGGGCGAGCACGATCCGCACCCGGGTGGCGTCGGCGAGCAGGGAGAAGATCTCGACCGCCACGGGCAGGTGCGCGTCCAGCTCTTCATCGGTATATGCATGCATGCGCATATAGTGACGTAGGCGCGCGCCTCCCCGCAAGGGGTTGGACACCTAACTGATGGGTGGGCGGTGTGCTCGAGGGCTCGCACAACCAACTGATGCCTTGGGCGAACTGCTGGAGGGGTCGCTCACCTAACTGATGCTTTGGGCCCCGTCAGAGGCACTTTCGGGCCCCAAATGCATCAGTTAGCTCGACTCCGGCTGCCAACGCATCAGTTAGGAACACGCCGTCCGACGAACCCATCAGTTGGTGCCGACCGAGCAGCCAACCCATCACTTAGCGCCAGCGCAGGCACCAACCCATCAGTTACCGATCAGACTCGACCACGCAGGATCCGCGCCGCACCGAGAGCCACTGCGAAGCAGAGCACGCTCGCAATGGCTGCGGTGAGGGTCACCCCGGAGTCGAAGGCGTGGCCCGCGGAGGCGAGCAGGGCATCGGCCGAGGCGGTGGGCAGGTCGGCGGCGACCTCGACGGCACCGCCCATGGTGGCGCGTGCCTGCTCGGCTGCGCTCTCACCGACGGTCACCGGCACCGAGATGCCCTGGCGGTAGGCGAGGTTGAGCAGGCTTCCCAGCACGGCGGTCCCGAGCACGGCGCCGACCTCATAGGCAGTCTCGGAGACTGCGGAGGCGGCCCCCGCCTTGGCGGGAGGAACCGCGCTGAGCGCGAGGTCGTTGGAGACGGTCTCGGCCATTCCGACGCCCGCGCACACGACCACGAAGCCGACGAGCAGGGCGAGGCCCGAGCCGGTGTGGCCCAGGGCTGAGACCACCAGATAGCCGATGGCGTTGAGCAGCACCCCGACGACCATCACCGGCAGCGCGCCGAAGCGGCGTACGAACGGCACGGCGGCCAGTCCCAGCACGACCGTGACGACCAGTCCGGGCACCATCATCAGCGCCGCCTCGAGGGGCGAGTGGCCGGCGATCAGCTGCAGGTGCTGGGCGAGGAAGTAGATGAAGCCGACCAGCGCGAAAATGCTGACCAGGTTGACCATCAGCGCGACCGAGAAGATCGGGTTCGCGAACAGGCGTACGTCGAGCATCGGGTTGCGGCGCACCAGCATCCGGCGCACGAACGCGATGCCGCAGGCGAGACCGAACGCGGCGATCAGCATCGTGGTGCCGGTCGGGCCGTGGGTGGCCAGCTCCTTGATCGCATAGACCAGCGCGCCCAGCGCGCCCGTGACCAGGGCGATGCCGGCCGGGTCGATCGGGCCGGGCTCGGGGTCGCGGGACTCCGGGACCAGCCGCGGCGCCAGGACGAGCAGCGGGATCAGCACCGGCACCGCGATCAGGAAGATCGAGCCCCACCAGAAGTGCTGGAGCAGCCAGCCGCCGACGATCGGGCCGAGCGCCGCCCCGGCGGAGAAGCCGGACATCCAGATCGCGATGGCGGTACGCCGCTCCGTGGCGTCGGTGAAGATGTTGCGGATCAGGGAGATCGTCGCCGGCATCAGCATGGCGCCGAAGATGCCGAGCAGGGCACGGGCCACGATCAGCCATCCGGCGGAGGGGGCGAAGGCGGCCAGGGCGGAGACGGCGGCGAAGCCGATGCCGCCGGTGAGCAGGATCCGGCGGCGACCGAACCGGTCACCCAGGGAGCCCATCGTCACCAGCAGGGCGGCCAGCACGAGCGGGTAGATGTCGATGATCCAGAGGATCTGGTTGCCGCTCGGAGCCAGGGATCGCGACAGCGAGGGGACCGCGAAGCTGAGCGCGGTGTTGTCGATCGAGACCAGCAGCACCGGCAGCATGAGCACGCCAAGAGCGGCCCACCGCGCGCGGCGGGTGAGCTGCTCGGGAGCGAATTCGAGCTGGTGGATGGTCACCCGATTACTATACCGTCCGGCCGGTACAGTTACGAACGAATCTGCGGTGACCTCCGCCACTGGATAGGGTCGCCCCATGAGCCGCCCGCCGAAGGCCCGCAACAAGGCGCTGCTCGCCTATTGCGAGCTTCTCCGACGCGACGGTGAGCGCGCCACCACGATCGATGCGGTGGCGGCTCGCGCGGAGCTGTCCAAGGGCGGAGTGCTCTACCACTTCCCCAGCAAGGAAGCGCTCGCCGAGGCCGCCCTCGAGGAGTTCCGCCTCAGCTGCGAGCAGGACCTGGCCAGCATGGCCGAGGCAGCAGAGGGGCCGGCTCGGCACTACGTGCGGACCTCGTGGACCAGCGGTTCCGACCTCGACACCTACTACATCGCGATGCTCCGACTGGCGCAGTCGTCGTGGCAGCCTGCGGTGGAGGCTCTCGAGTGGGTGCACCAGGCCTGGCTCGAGCTCATCCAGGAAGAGGTCGGCGACCGCTACGCCGCCGAGGCGATCATGCTGATCGGCGAAGGCCTCTACCACCACTCCTCCATGCCCGGCGAATGGTCTCGTGGCACCTTCGCCCGCTCGGTCGAGCACCTGCTGGAGCTCGTCGATCACCTCAAGCGCTCCTGACTTCCAGGAGCTGAGCGGCACTCGCGGAGCGAGGCCTTCCCACAAGGAGCACTGAATTGGGTTCGCAACGCTTTGATGCCGATGTGCTCGTCATCGGCAGCGGGTTCGGTGGTGCAGTCACCTCGCTGCGGCTCGCCGAGGCCGGGCACCGGGTGGTCTTGCTCGAGAAGGGGTCCCGGCACACCGACGAGGACCTGCTCCGCGCCCGCAAGGACCCGCGGGCCTACCTGTGGCAACCCAGCCTCGGCATGCGCGGCTTCTTCTGGCAGCGGATCCTCCGCCACGTCGCGGTGATCGGCGGCACCGGAGTCGGCGGCGGATCGATCGTCTGGGCCGGCGTGCTCCTCGAGCCGCCGCGCGCGTTCTATCGCGACGGCGCCTGGGCCGACCTGCACGACGACTGGGAGAGCGAGCTGGCGCCCCACCTCGCCACCGCGTCAGCGATGCTCGGGCGGGCGCGCACGCCGTTCGTCGGCACGATGGACCACCACCTCGAGGACACGGCGCGGGCGATGGGCGCCCACTCGACGTACGGCCCGGTCCCGGTGGCGATCCACTTCGGTCGCGAGGGCGTCACCGAGCCCGACCCTTTCTTCGACGGCGCCGGCCCGGAGCGCACCGGCTGCCGCCTGTGCGGCGAGTGCCTGCTCGGTTGCCCCTACGGCGCGAAGAACCAGCTCACCCGCAACTACCTCTGGCTCGCCGAGCGCGCCGGCGCCCGGATCGAGCCGGAGTCGCAGGTCACCGAGATCGCGCCCCTGGCCGAGGAGGGGTACGTCGTCACCGTGCGGCACCCGTGGCGCAAGGAGCCGACGCGGACCCTGCGCGCGCGACGCGTGGTGGTCTCGGCAGGCGTGCTCGACACCGTCGAGCTGCTGCTGCGTTGCCGCGACGAGCTGGGAACCCTGCCGAACCTCTCGGCGCGACTGGGCGAGTCGGTGCGGACGAACTCGGAGGCGATCACCGCGGTCCTGCACGAACCGGGCACCGACCTGTCCCGCGGGCCGACCATCTCAAGCGACTTCCACCCCGACGACGTCACGCACGTGACCCAGAACCGCTACATGGGTGGGTGGCACATGCGCTTCCAGCTCGGTCCGCTAGTCGATGGCCACCGGCCGCTGCGCCGGGCCCTGGCCACGTTGGCCGCCATCCTCTTCGGACCGCTGCGCCAGGCGCGCACGCTGGCCGGGCGCAAGCTGCTCGAGCGGCTCACGGTGCTGACCGTCATGCAGAGCACCGACAACGCGCTGCGGCTGCGGTTGAAGCGCGGCCGGTTCCTGAGATGGCGCAGCCACCTCAGCTCCGAGCTGCCCCACGGCGCGGCCGTGCCCAGCTATCTGCCGATCGCCAACGCCACCGCACGCACGATGGCCGAGGTCACCGGGGGCCGAGCGATGAACCTGCTCGGCGAGTCCGTCGGCGGCCTGTCGGTGACCGCGCACGTGCTCGGCGGTGCCGTGATGGGTGCCGACGCCGAGACCGGCGTGGTCGACACCAACCACGAGGTCTTCGGGCACCCGGGCCTCTATGTCGTCGACGGCAGCGTCATCCCCGCCAACCTGGGCGTGAACCCGTCGCTCACCATCACCGCGATGGCCGAACGAGCGGCCCGGCTGGTGCCGCCGCCTCCCAACGCCGAGCCCGCAATCCACATTTCCGCCCGACCCGTCCCGGAGACCCGATGACCACCGCACCCACCACCGTCCTGCAGGCCCGCCGTGCCTGGTCGAGCCTGCCCACGCCGGACCTTGCGAGCCTCGAGGGCCGCTGGGAAGCGTCCTTCCTGGCCCCGTTGCGCACCGTGGCTCCGCGCGGCCTCGGCCTGATCGGGCTGCCGCGGTGGTTCGGCAAGCAGTTCACCGGCGACACCGGGATCAACCTCCTCCACACCACCGGCGGTGGCCTCGAAGAGACGCTGCCGATGCGACTCGGCGAGGATGCCTCCTGGGCCGACCGGCGCCCGGTCGCGGTCGTCTCCTATGCCGCCGACGCCCCGCGCCCGTGGCGCTGGATCCGCGACGAGGTGCGGATCCTGGACACTGACACCCTGCTGGGCATGACGTTCACCGACGGGCCCGGCGTACGCCGCCTGGGTCTGCCGTTCCTGCTGCGTCGGAGCTGAGCCTCAGCGAGTCACGAGCGGCCGTGCGCCGAGTGCCACTCCTCCAGCGAGGGCCCCTTCGGGATGATCCCTGAGGGGTTCACGTCTGTGTGCACGACGTAGTAGTGCGCCTTGATCTGGTCGAAGTCGATCGTCTCGCCGAACCCGGGCGTCTGGAACAGGTCACGCGCATAGCCCCACAGGGCCGGCATCTCGGTGAGCTTGTTCCGGTTGCACTTGAAGTGCCCGTGATAGACCGGATCGAACCTGGCCAGCGTGGTGAACAGGCGTACGTCGGCCTCGGTGATCGCGTCGCCCATCAGGTAACGACGGTCGGTGAGCCGCTCCTCCAGCCAGTCCATCGCCGTCCAGAGCCGGTCGTACCCCGCCTCGTAGGCCTCCTGCGAACCGGCGAAACCGCACCGGTAGACACCGTTGTTCACCTCGGTGAAGATCCGCTGCATCACCGACTCCATCTCCTCGCGGAGATCGTCGGGCCACAGGTCCGGGGCATCGGGCCGGTGGTGGTCGCGCCACTCGAAGAAGAGGTCGTGGGTGATCTGCGGGAAGTCGTTGGTGACCACGCCCTTGGTCGGTACGTCGACCATCGCCGGCACCGTGATCCCGCGCGGATAGTCGGGGAACCGGGCGAAGTAGGCCTGCTGCAGGCGCTCGAAGCCGAGCACCGGGTCGACACCACCGGGGTCGAGGTCGAAGGTCCAGCTGCGCTTGTCGTGCGTGGGCCCGGGCAAACCGATCGAGATCACGTCCTCGAGGCCGAGCAGGTTGCGCACGATGATCGCGCGGTTCGCCCAGGGGCAGGCCTTCGCCGCGACCAGCCGATACCGGCCGGGCTCGACGGGCCACACCTGCACGTCGCGAGGACTGTCCTTCGACCCGCTCGGGAAGCGGTCGTCGAGTGGGTCGAGCGAGGACCCCGACGCCAGGATCCGGTCCGGGATGTAGTTCATGTCCCGGGCGAACTCCTGCCCCTTGCTGACATAGGTCGGGGTGTTGTCCTCGGTCATGAGCAGCGCGCTCCCTCGACCAGCCAGGTGCCCGACTCCTGGATCACCGAGTAGGTGCAGTTGCCGGTCTTCGGGGTGCTGCCGTCGATCGTGAACGACTCGGTGGTGTCCACCTCGGCCTTCTCGCCGACCATCCGGGAGCCGGTGATCTCGTATTCGGCCGAGTAGCCGGGGTTCGGGGTGAAGCCGTCGCAGTCAGGGATTGCGGCCTCGGCCGCACCGGTGACGTGGCTCTTCATCGTCGGGCAGTCCTGCCGGGTGACCGCGTCGAGATAGCCGGTGACCGCAGTGACCGCCGGTCCGGCGTCGCCACCGGGCGCGGGGCTGGTCTGGGGGTCGATCGGCGACGTCGTGGGGTCGTCCGAGGTGGGCCCGTCGGTCGGCTCGTCGGTCGGCTCGCTGGACTGCGACGACTCGGGGTCGTCGGCCGACTTGTCGTCATCGTCGCCGCCGGCGATCAGGAAGGCGGCCACTGCGCCAGCGATGACCAGCAGGAGCACGGCCACGATGGCGCCGATGATCAGCGGGGTCTTGGACTTCTGGGGAGTGCCCTGACCCGACTGCCAGGGCTCCTGCCCCTGGGCACCGGCCGGTCCGCCCTGCCAGGACTGCTGCTGTCCGCCCTGCCAAGGCTGCTGGGCACCCTGTTGTTGGGCACGCTGCCAGGACTGCTGCTGGCCGTACGCCGATTGCTGCTGCGCGCCGCCCTGCCAGGCCTGCTGACCCTGCTCGGGCTGGGCCTGCTCCGGCTCAGCCGGCTGGGCGGGCTGGCTGGACTCGGCGGACTGGCTGGGCTGGGCCGGGTCGACTGCCTCGCCCGAAGGCTGGGTCTGCTCGGTCCAGGCGTTGCCGTCCCAATAGCGGGAGTCACCATTGGCGTCCGGGTACCACCCGGCAGGCGGATTGCTCATGGGGACATGCTTTCACGTCACCGCGAACATTGGCGCCAACCTCAGCCGTTGGTCCACCCTGGCTTCACCGATCGAAGGCCGCGGCCACCGCGATCAGCCTGTCATTGGCCTCCACCTCACCGATGCTGGCGCGCACGCCCTCACCGGCAAACGGGCGTACGACGATTCCGGCGGCGTCGGCCGCCTCGGCGAAGGCGGTCGTCCGCTCACCCAGCTCGAACCAGACGAAGTTGCCCTGCGCATCGGGCACGTCCCAACCCACCTCGCTCAGCCCGGCCACGACGCGGGCACGCTCGGCCACCAGCTCCTCGACCCGCTCGAGGAGCTCCGCCTCGGCATCGAGGGAGGCGATCGCGGCGGCCTGGGCGACACCCGAGACACCGAAGGGCAGCGAGACCGCCCGCAGCGCGGTGGCCGTCGGCTCCTGGGCGACGGCGTACCCGACCCGGAAGTTGGCCAGGCCGTAGGCCTTGGAGAAGGTGCGGGTGAGCACCACGTTGGGATAGGTGCGATAGAGCGCGATCCCGTCCACGGCGTCGTCCATGCGGACGAACTCGACATACGCCTCGTCCACGACCACCAGCACGTGGGAGGGCACCCGGTCCAGGAACGCGACCAGCGCGGAGTGGGAGACGGCCGGCCCGGTCGGGTTGTTCGGGGTGCAGACCATCACCACCTTGGTGCGCTCCGTGATCGCGGCGAGCATCGCCTCGAGGTCGTGCTCGCCGGTCGCCGTCACCGGCACCCGGACCGAGGTGGCCGCCGCCGCGGTGACCGCGATCGGGTAGGCCTCGAAGGAACGCCAAGCGTGGACCACCTCGTCGGCGGGGTCGCAGAACGCCTGCAGCACCTGATAGATCAGACCGACCGAGCCGGTGGCCAGGGTGAGGTCCTCGACCGGCACGTCGAGCCGCGTGGCCAGGGCCGCGAACAGGTCGACGTTGCCCATGTCCGGATAGCGATTCATCCGCGACACCACCTCGGAGACCGCCTCGACCACGCCCGGGAGCGGCGGGTAGGGGTTCTCGTTGGAGCTCAGCTTGTAGGTCGTCAGTCCCTCGCGGGCGACGGGCGGCTTGCCGGGGACATAGGCAGGGATGGCGCCGATGTTGGCCCTGGGCTGGGGGATGCGGGAGGACTGTCCGGTCATGCGGTCAGGTTAGGACACCGCGGTCCTGCCGCTTGCGGTGCTTGTGCCGCCACGGTCGGAACACGACGATCAGCAGCAGTCCGATCACGACCCCGATCGCCGCGCCGGTCACGTTGTCCACGAAGTCGGTGACGTCGCAGGCCCGGTCGATCCGGGCGAGCTCGAGCTGTGCCCTCTCGATCCCGGCGGAGTACGCCGCCAGCAGCGCGAACCCGATCGGGGTCAGCATCCACCCGGCCCGCCAGCGCGCGACGGAGAGCACCAGAAGTGCCCCGGCCGGAACGAAGAGCACGGTGTTCAGGGTGCGTTGCCCGGACTGGAAGATCCAGAACCCGTCCGGCGCCGGGCCCCCAACGTCCCACGAGCAGGTGGCCATCCGGGTCTCCGCCGGGACATAGCCGGTGTGGGCGGCGACCGGGACCAGGGTGAGCAGCGCGATCCCGGTGATCGCCCACAGGAAGCCGGCGATCGAGAACGCCGAGACCCAGCCGAGCGGCTTGAGCAGGACCAGGGCGAGCAGCAGGAACACGACGCCCGACGCGAAGGCGCCGAGCACCATCACCCCGGCGCCTCCGAACTCGACCATGGTGGATGAGATTAGCGACTCCGCCCCCAGCAACCGCCGCTTGAGTACCCTGAAGCCGTGAAGTTCATCGTCTGGGTCATCTCGAACGCTGCCGCACTCGCCGTCGCGGTGTGGCTGCTGGACGGCATCACCCTCGAGGGCGACACCTGGCAGGACCAACTTCTTCCGCTCGCCCTGGTCGCGCTGATCATGTGTGTGGTGAGCTCGTTCGTCGCTCCGGTGGTCAAGTTCTTGTCGTTGCCGGTGATCATCGTGACCATCGGCCTCTTCCTGCTCGTGGTCAACGCCCTGATGCTCATGCTCACCGGCTGGATCGCGGGCGAGCTCGAGATCGGCTTCGAGGTCGACGGCTTCTGGAACGCCCTGTTCGGCTCGATCATCATCTCGATCGTGGGCAGCCTCGTCCGCGCAGTGCTGGACGACGACTGATGACCACCACACCTGCGATCCGACGCATCGCCATCGTCTGCCTCGGCAACATCTGCCGCTCGCCGATCGCCGATGTGGTCCTCACCGAGCGCCTGCGCGACGCCGGTCTCGACGTGGTGGTGGACAGCTTCGGCACCGGCGACATGCACGTCGGGAAGCCGATGGACTCCCGCGCTGCCTCGACCCTGACCACCGCGGGGTACGACGCCACGCGGCACCGGGCGAGCCACTTCACCGACGCCCAGGCGACGGCGTACGACCTGGTCCTGGCGATGGACTCGACCAACCATGCCGACCTGCTGGCGCTCGGGGTGCCCGAGGAACGGCTGAAGCGGTTCCGGGACTTCGATCCGGCGCCCGGCGAGGGTGATGTGCCGGACCCCTACTACGGCGGGGACGAGGGCTTCCGTGACGTGCTCGCCACGGTCGAGCGCACGGCCGAGGCGATCACCGCCCATGTGTCCGCGCAAGGTTCCGCCCACTCGGGAGGGCGTCGATGACCCGCAACGTCTCCGTGGCCCGCAAGGCCGAGGAGCTGCTCTCCTCGCCCGTCGTCGCGACCGCCCCGGTCGCCGGCGGCGACATCTGCACGGCCACCCGGCTCAAGCTCTCCGACGGCACGTCGGCGCTGATGAAGACCCACCTGCACCCGCCGCCCGGCTTCTTCACCGCAGAGGCGCGCGGCCTGCGTTGGCTCGCGGAGGTCGACGGCGTGTCCGCGCCCGCGGTGCTCGCCGTCGACGAGGACTGCCTGATCATCCCCTGGATCGAGACCGGCAAGCAGGTCCCCGACGCCGCTGCCGAGTTCGGCCGGGCACTCGCCCGGACCCACACCAGCGAGGTCCAGGTGCAGGGCAGCACGCAGTTCGGCTTCGAGCACGACGGCTACATCGGCCGCCTGCCGATGCGCAACACCCCCTCGACGAGCTGGCCCGAGTTCTATGCCACCCAGCGGGTGCTCCCCTATCTCAAGGTGGCCCGCGACCGCGGTGCGATCAGTCCCCAGGACAGCGCCGTGGTCGAGCAGATCATCGGCCGGCTCTCCGACCTCGTGCCCGACGAGGACCCTGCGCGCCTGCACGGTGACCTGTGGAACGGCAACGTGCTGTGGGGCAGCGACGGTGTCGTGTACGTCGTCGACCCGGCGGCCTATGCCGGCCATCGCGAGGTCGACATCGCGATGCTCACGCTCTTCGGTATGCCGCACCTGCAGCGCGCCCTAGATGCCTATGACGAGGCCGCTCCCCTGGTCGAGGGCTGGGAGGACCGCCTCGGCATCCACCAGCTCTTCCCGTTGCTGGTGCACGCCTGCATGTTCGGCGGGGGCTACGGCGCCCGCGCAGCCAGCATCGCGGGTCGCTACTGAGCGGTGCCGGCGTACACCGTCGCGGTGCGCTCCAGCCGACCGGCGATCGCGATGATCTCCGCGACGTCGCCCTTCCTCACCACGACCAGCGGATAGTCGTCGGACTCCTCGTCGAGATGGACCACACCGAGCCCGTGCTCGGCCAGCACCTCGTTGGCCCGCGCGATCGCGGGCTCGAGGGTGTCGACGTCCTGGAGGGGATCCAGCCGGATGCCACTCTCACGCAGGAGCGGCAGGCCACCGAGGGCGTCGTACAGCTCCCAGCCACTGTCGCTCTGGTCCAGGTAGGCCAGCGCCCCGGACTGGTCGAGCTCGTCGATCAGCACCAGCCAAGGATCAACATCCCCGGCCACTGATTCGAGGGCGCGGTCGACGCCGCCCTGCAGCTCGGCATCGTCATGCAGCAGCGCACACAGACGCATCCAGTCTTCCCTCATGGCGCGCCATTCTGCCGCCCCGCCCGAGGCCGGCTGAACCCACCCGGGGCGATTCTCAGCAGCGACTCAGGACTCTTTGGCACAGTGGTCCCGTGAACACCGCTGCCGGCAAGCCCCACGTCCTGATCGTCGACGACGACCGGGCCGTGCGTGAGTCGCTGCGACGCTCGCTCGAGTTCAACGGGTTCCAGGTCTCGATGGCCTCCGACGGCGCCGAGGCGCTGGCCGGCATCGGCAGTGTCCGCCCCGACGCCGTGGTGATGGACGTGATGATGCCGCGCCTGGACGGGATCGAAACGACGAAGGCGCTGAGGGCCGCCGGCAACGACGTACCCATCCTCGTGCTCACCGCCCGCGACGCCGTCGGCGACCGGGTCGACGGGCTGGACGCGGGCGCCGACGACTACCTGACCAAGCCGTTCGCCTTGCAGGAGCTGCTCGCCCGGCTGCGGGCACTGCTGCGCCGGGTGGTGCCGCACGAGGACGCCGGCGACGAGGTGCTCTCGTTCTCCGACCTGAGCCTGGACCTGGCCAGCCGCGAGGTGGTCCGCGGGAAGCGGAAGATCGAGCTGACCCGGACCGAGTTCTCCCTGCTGGAGATGTTCCTGCGGCGTCCGCGCCGGGTGCTCGAGCGCTCGTTCATCCTCGAGGAAGTGTGGGGCTACGACTTCCCCACCAGCGCAAACTCACTCGAGGTCTACGTCGGCTACCTGCGCCGCAAGACCGAGGCCGAGGGCGAGCCCCGCCTGCTGCACACCGTGCGCGGCGTCGGCTATGTCCTCAAGGACTCCACGACGTGAGGACGGCGCGATGAAGGACGAGGCTCCGGGCTGGCACTATCGCCGGAGCCTGGCCAGCCGGGTCGCCCTGCTGACCACGATCGCGGTCGCGCTGACCGTCGGGATGGTGGCGCTCGGTGCCTACATCACCGTGCGCGTGCAGATGCAGCAGACGCTCGACGCCTCGCTGCTCGAACGCGCCGAGCGGGCGGCCGACGGAGCACTCGTCGAGCTGACCGCCGAATATCAATATCCGTCCTGGACGTTCGGTGCCGCGGACGTGCGGATCGCCTTCCTCAACAAGGACGGGCTGACCCGGAGCATGGACGACGGCCCCCGGATCCAGCTCGGCGAGCCCGAGCTCGAGGTGGCCCAGGGCGAGCGGAAGCACTCGATCCGGACCATCGAGGCGGAGGGCGTGAAGTTCCGCGTCGTCACCGTGCCCACTCGCGACCCCGGGGTGGCGCTGCTGATCGCCCAGTCCCTCGACGGACAGGAGCGGGTGCTGGGCCGACTCGGTCTGGCGATGTTCCTCTTCGGTGCGGCCGGCGTCATCCTGGCCGGGGCGTTCGGCTGGGGGGTCGCCCGCAACGGCCTGCGACCGGTACGCCGGCTCTCGCGGCGGGTGGAGGAGATCGCCCGCACCGAGGACCTGCGCCCGATCCAGGTCGAGGGCAACGACGAGATCGCCCGGCTCGGGTCCGCCTTCAACGTGATGCTTGCGGCCCTAGAGGCCTCCCGCGACCGGCAGCGCCAGCTGGTCGGCGACGCCGGGCACGAGCTGCGTACGCCGTTGACGTCGCTGCGCACCAACCTCGATCTGCTGCTCCAGGCCGACGCCAGTGGCGGGATGCCCGCGCAGGCACGGGCCGAGCTGCTCGAGGACGTCGACGCCCAGATCAACGAGATGACCCAGCTGATCGGGGACCTGGTCGAGCTCGGCCGCGACGAGAACGCGCCGCACCTGATCGAGCTGGTCGACATGCGCGAGGTGCTCGACCGAGCGGTCTCGCGGGCCCGGCGCCGCGCGCCTGCGGTCACCTTCGACGTACATGCCGACGACTGGTGGGTCACCGGTGAGTCGGCGGCGCTCGAGCGCGCGGTGATGAACCTGCTCGACAACGCTGCCAAGTGGAGCCCCGCGGGGGGCACGGTCCATGTGGGGTTGCACAACGGCCGGCTCACCGTGCGTGACGAGGGACCGGGCATCGCCGAGGAGGACCTGCCCAAGGTCTTCGACCGGTTCTATCGCTCGAAGGAGTCCCGGGCGATGCCCGGCTCGGGCCTGGGCCTGGCCATCGTGTGGCAGACCGCGCAACGGCACTCGGGCAGCGTGGCCGCGGCCAACTCGCCGAAGGGTGGCGCGGTGATGACGCTGCAGCTGCCCGGTCGGGTGATCCAGCAGGCGTGAACGACTATCTTCCGGCGCTGCTGGCGCTCGCCTTGGTCGTCGTGCCCACCACCTGGCACTGGACCCGCCACCTGGTCACCGTGGTGCACGAGGCGGGCCACGCCTTCGTGGCGCTCCTGGTCGGCCGGCGGCTGAGCGGGATCCGGCTGCACTCCGACACCTCGGGGCTCACCGTGTCGCGCGGCAAGCCCCGCGGGCCGGGCATGGTGGCGATGCTCGCGGCCGGTTATCTGGCTCCGGCAGCGACCGGGATCGTGGCTGCGCTCCTGCTGGCCGCCGACCGTCCGCTCGCGCTGCTGTGGGGGCTGGTCGGCGCACTCGTGCTGATGCTGGCGCAGATCAGGAACTTCTACGGCGCCCTCGTGCTGCTGGTGATCGGCGGATCGATCGGCGTCGTCTGCTGGTATCTCCCCGCCACCACGGTCACGTTCGTCGCCGAGGTGGTCACCTGGCTGTTGCTCCTGGCTGCACCCAAGCCGGTGCTGGAGCTGGCCCGGACCTCGCGTCGTCAGCGGCGCGGCTCGGATGCGGATCAGCTGGCCCGGTTGACGGGGCTGCCGGCCTGGGTGTGGATCGGGTTCTTCCTGCTGGTCACCCTGGCCGGGCTGGTCCTGGGCGTGACGGTGCTGTTGCCGGTGGAGATTTCCCTGCCCGCGTGAGGTTTCCGCTGGTGCCACTCACGGCATGATGAGCGACATGAGCGACCAGCACCCGGCGGAGAAGCCGAACCCATCCACGAACGTGCGCGGCAACCCGGGCAACCCTGGTGGGCAACCGGGGGGCCAGCCGTGGGGTCCTCCGCCGAGCCCGCAGCAGGCCCCACAGCAGTGGGGCCATCAGGCCCCACAGCAAGCCCCGCACAACCCGGCTCAGCAGTGGGGACCACCCGCACAGCAGCCACCGCAGCAGCAGTGGGCCGCACCGACCCCCGGCGGACCCGACCGTCCGGCGTCGGCAAAGCGGAAGGGCGGCAAGCGCGGTCCCGGCGGACTCGGCTTCGGCATCGGCCTGCTCGTCGGCGCGCTGGTCCTCGGGCTCGGCGGCGGCTTCCTGGGTGGGAAGCTCTCGGACGAGGGCGGCGGTGGCGGCAAGGTCGACGCCGGGCAGGTCGACATCTCCGGGCTCAACCTGCAGGACCTGGTCTCGGTGCAGTCGGTTGCCGACCGGGCCCTGCCCGCGGTGGTCAAGATCGAGGCGATCAACGCCCGGACCGGCTCCACCGGCTCCGGGGTGGTGCTGTCGAAGGACGGCGAGATCCTCACCAACTATCACGTCATCCACGCCGCCGCGCAGGGCGGGAACCTCGAGGTCTACTTCAACGACGGCACGACCCGCAAGGCCACCATCATCGGTGCCGACCCGTCCACCGACATCGCGTTGATCAAGGCCGAGAACGTGGATGACCTCGCGACACTGAAGTTCGGTTCGGCCAAGGACATCAAGGTCGGTCAGGCAGTCGTGGCCGTGGGGTCGCCGTACGGCCTCGACTCGACGGTGACCGCAGGGATCATCTCGACGCTGAACCGTCCGGTCGCCGTGCCCGGCATGGACGACCCCAACAAACCGATGATCTATCCCGCGGTGCAGACCGACGCGGCGATCAACCCCGGCAACTCCGGTGGCGCACTGATCAACATCAAGGGCGAGCTGGTGGGGATGAACTCGGCCAACAAGCTGGCAGCCTCCTCCGACGAGTACTCCCGCGCCGACCTCGGCTCCATCGGCATCGGCTGGGCGATCCCGGTCGACGTGATCGAGCCGATCGTGGAGCAGCTCCGCAAGGGCGGCGAGGCCAAGCACGCCTGGCTGGGCATCGTCCCCGACGACGCGAAGAGGGCCGGCGTCGCGCAGGGCGCACTCGTGGACGACTTCACCACCGGCAGCCCGTCGGAGGCTGCCGGCGTGCAGAAGGGTGACGTGGTGGTCGGCATCGACGACCGCCCGGTCGCCGAGGGCCTGGCCCTGATCACCACGGTGCTGCACTACCAGCCGGGTGACGAGGTCACCCTCAAGATTCTTCGCTCCGGCGAGAGCAAGGAGATCAAGGTCAAGCTCGGTGAGCAGGGCAACCTGATCGAGGGGCTGAGCTGACCCGGGCCGGGACGAGTACGAGGGCCGGAACCGGCGACACCGAGACAAACGCCTGGACCACTGTCGCACCCAATGCAAAAATCGGCCACATCGCGACCATCAAGGACCTCAAAAGCCCGATCAGACCACCCCATGCAATCTCGAGGCTAATTCGACCCCCGATTGCACAACGCCACATTCAACTGGCTCTTGAATTCTTCCACCTGCTTATCAGTCTTCAACAGCAATTCCAGTTCTTTTCCTGGAAGGGTCATCACAGCGTAGGACTGAAAGGCCGGTGCGAACCATTCGAATAGCCGGCCAGAGGTTTCAAGGGTCACCGCCACGGGATAACGCGGAGATATAGGGAAGCGGCCAACCTCATGGCGCCACGGCCAAGAAAGCCAGACGATCTCGTCTTGTGTGACGATCACTCGATTGCACCCAATTTGCACCATGGTCCAAGCCACATCAACTAAGCCGAAAACTACTGCCAGGCCAAGAATAATAGGCAAAGCTACCGGATCGCTGAACGATATTACAATCCCGACAGGTAGAGCTAGACTTACCCATGGCCTTAGCGCAAACAGGGACGCCGACGGCGAGACGGGTATTTCCTGTCCGACTGAACCTGCAGTCACGCTTCTATCACCCGGGGTAGGTCTTGAAGATGGATCCCAAATTGTATGCGATTCGTGCTACATATCGCTTGGTGTGCCGGGTTCTCGCAACGCGGTGCGTGAACGTGCCCCAATTCTTCTTCCTTCCCTACTGGGCCTCGGTCCAGTGCAGGTCCCGGTCCTCGATGTTCACCGGGGCGACCGACCCGATCCAGATGACCGTGCCGCTCCAGGTCGGCCGCGACGCGTCCGCGTCGGCTCCGTGACGCACGATCATCGTGGTGTGGCGTTGCTTGCTGGCCAGGGCGTCGACGAGGCGAACGGCCTTGTCGAGACGCACCTTGATCATCCCTCGGACCTGGAAATGGGTGCGCGATCGCGGGTTCGCCAGCCGCCGGTCCAGGGCAGCGTCGAGTCGGTTGACAGCCTTGGCCATCTCAGCGACCCACCGAGTGGACCTGGACCAGGGTGCCGTCGGCGCCGATGTCGAACAGACCCCGCACCTGCGCGCTGCCCTTGTACCTGGCGGTGACCCGGGGCTGCTCCCAGCACGACTTGATGAAGTTCGCCATCGTCGCGGTCTCGAAGGTGCCGCGCACCGTGCCGTGGCCCTTGCCCCGCATCACGTAGTGGGTTGATCCAGCGATGTTCAGGACGCTGTGGTGATCGCTCCAGAACTGTGATCCGTGGTCCGCACGTACGACGGTGGTGTCCGCGTCACCGACCACGACCAGGACCTTGCGGCCCTGCCATAGCTGGGGGTCCTGTCGCGCCGGGTCGAGCGCCTGGGTCGCCGCCATGAAGCCGTCCCGGTCCAGGCCGGAGCGGAAGGTGCTGTGCAGCGAGAACTTCCCGCTGTCGAAGCAGTTGATCAGCGAATAGATCGCGGCGTTGTCGATGTGGCCGTCCAGCTTGGGAGCGACCAGGTCGTCGCGGGTGGCGAAATATTTGCCGTTCACGCCGCCCATCGACCTCGACAGCGTGATCCAGGAACGGACCGCAAAGCGCTCCTCGGCGATCTCGGCGGCCGCCCGATAGGCGTCGCGGGACCATTCGCGGCCCCAGTTGCGCGTTCCCGTCTCGTCGCCGACGTCGGAGAAGCCGTTGCCGCGGCACTCGACGAGGATCCCGCCCGCGTCGATGACCGCATCGCGGGTCAGCCGCCACTTCGACTTCACCCCGATGTCGAGATGGTTCGATCCCGCGCCGTGGAAGAAGAGCAGCCCCCGGGTCGAGTCACCGCTGGCGAGGGTGGCCGGTTGGGTGATCACGGCCTCGTCGTTGCCGAACGGCGTACGGGTGACCATGTAGGGCCGCCCGGTCGCGGTCGTTCCGGTCGCTTCGAGCAGGACTCGACGCGCCACCTCAGGCCTCCCACATGAAGACGTCTCCGGAGCGACGGTTCTTCGGGACGACGCTGCCGACCCAGATCACCGATCCCGCCCATGCCGGGCGGGCAGTGGTGGACTTGTTGCCGTGGCGAACCACCCTGGCCGCCTTGTTGGTGCGTGCGTGCAGGACGTTCACCCGCGTGGTGACGACATTGACGCGACTGTCGATCATCCGCACGAGCGTCTTGCGCGAGCTCGACCGAGCGTTGCGGAGCAGGGCCAGCACGCCCGAATCGGACGCGGCCGGTGCGGCTGAGGCCGGATTGGCCTGACTGACCACGGCCACCCCCGCGGCCGCGGATGCTCCGGCTGCCACCCTCCAGAGCAGGCGGCGGCTGTGCATGGACTCACTCATGATGTTGTTGTTCCCCCAGAAACGGCCGGCTCGATATCGCCGACCTCATAAACTTGCATGATCCTAAGACCCCGTCGTCATGCTCTTCGCCAGAATGGAGGGTTCGGGACGAAGATGACCCGAATGGACCATGGCAATGTGGCCGAGGGGTCAGTGGCCGGGGTCAGTGGCCGGGTCGCACCGCGAGCAGCCGTTCCGCCTTCCAACGCGACTCGGCATACTCCTCGGCCACCTCGGAAGCCACCGTGATCGCGCCGCCGGTGCCGATCCGCCAGCCGCCCTTGCGTGACCCGGCGAGGCTGCGGATCACCACGCCCAGGTCGGCACGCCCGTCGCCGGAGATCCACCCGAAGGCACCCGAGTAGGCACCCCGCGCGGTCTGTTCGACCTCTTCGATGATCTGCATCGTGCGCAGCTTCGGCGCACCAGTCATCGAGCCGGCCGGGAAGAGTGCACGCAACGCGCCGACCGTGCTGATCTCGTCGCGGAGCTGACCGCGAACGCTGGAGACCAGCTGGTGCACGCTCTGGTAGGACTCGACGTCCATCAGCACGGGCACCTCGACCGTGCCGGGCTCGCAGACCATGGCCAGGTCGTTGCGGAGCAGGTCGACGATCATCAGGTTCTCTGCGCGGAACTTCGGGTCGCTGGACAGGTGGCGGCGGTTCGCCTCGTCCTGCGCCGGCGTCTCACCGCGCGGCGTGGTGCCCTTGATCGGCTTGGTCTCGATCGTGCGATTCCGGTCGATGGTGGCATAGCGCTCGGGCGATGAGCTGAGCAGCCAGGTCCCGCGGTGCTGGAGGAATCCGGCGTACGGCGCGGGGTTGATCGCCCTGAGCCGCAGATAGGCCCTCACCGGATCGAGGTCGTGCGCCAACCCCAGGCGATAGGTCAGGTTCACCTCATAGGAGTTGCCCGCGTGCAGGTGCTCCTGGACCCGGGCGAACGCGGCCGCATAGTCGTCGGGGACCGCCTCGTCACCCGCGGTCGGCGGCGCAGGGCTGTCCGGGGCGCGGGTCGGTGACGGCTCGGGGTGGATGAAGGTCTCGACGTTCTGGGTGCGCATCCACACCGCTGTCGGCATCGGGTCGTCGGGGTCGACCCGGGCCGGCAGGTCACCGCGGCTGGCATAGCCGAAGTAGCCGACCCAGTGCACCGACTCGTCGTCGCCGGCCATCTCGGCCTCGAGCACCTCGAAGATGTCGCTCCCGGCGACCTCGCTGGCGCCGTCCCGGTGTCGGGTCACCGTGCGCGAGGTGGCGTCGTGGACCAGTGACGTGTCGTTGTCATCGAGCCAGCCGAGGATCGAGCGACGCCCCGACCACGGACGGGCGCCGCCGCCGTCGAGCCAGAAGCAGCGCTCGTGCTCGGCCGCGATCTGCTCGAAGCGGGCCACCGGGTCAGTCATTGGGTCAGTCATCGGGACGCTCCAGGAAATTCTCGACCAGGCGCTGACCGTGCTGGGACAGGATCGACTCGGGGTGGAACTGGACGCCGTGCAGCGGCAGTGTCCGGTGCCGCACGCCCATCACGACTTCACCACCCGAGCCCGCGCACACCGCTGTCACCCTGAGGTCGCCGGGCACCTCGAGCGCCGCGAGCGAGTGGTACCGCACCGCCTGCAGCGGACTGGCGAGCCCCGCGAACACCGAGGACCCGTCGTGCTCGACAGTCGCGACCTCACCGTGCGCGGGTGCGATCCGGTCGACCACCCCGCCATACGCCGTGACCAGGCCCTGCATGCCCAGGCACACCCCGAGGACCGGCGTGGTGCCGGCCAGCAGGACCTCGTTGCCGACGGCGAAGTCGCCCGGGTTCGCCGGATGGCCCGGCCCCGGGGAGAGGACGATCCGCTCGAAGTCGAGGAGGTACGTCGCCTCCACCTCGTCGTGCTGGACCACCACCGGCAGCTCGCTAGTCACCGCGGCCACCAGGTGCACCAGGTTCCAGACGTAGGAGTCGTGGTGATCGACCACGACGACCCTGCCCGGGGTGGGCGCCATCAGACCAGCAGGTCCCGGACGAGCCCGTGGATCAGGTCATAGCCGTTCTCGGTGAGGATCGACTCGGCGTGGAACTGGATGCCGCGGAACGTCTCCCCGGCGACCAGGTGCACGTCACCGCTGGCCCGGTCCGTCTCGACCAGCACCCCGTCCGGCAGCACGGTGTCACGGGTGACCCGGCCGACGAAGGTGTTGTAGAACCCGACCCGTTCGGTGCGCCCGTCGATCTCGACCGGGGACTGGGTGCCCTGGAAGACGATGTCCTTGTAGGCAAGGGGGATCCCCAGCCGCTGGCACAGCGTCTGGTGGCCCAGGCAGACCGCGAGGAACGGCTGGCGCGCCTCGAGCAGGCCGTCGACCGCGGCGCGGAAGGTGGCGATCTTCGGGTGGTCGCCGTCGCGCGGGTCGCCGGGCCCGGGACCGACGATGACCAGGTCGTGCCCGGCCAGCGCCTCGGGCGAGTAGTCCTCGTGGCGGACCACGCTCGAGCTCATCCCGATCACCCGCAGCACGTGCTGGAGCATGTTCACGAAGTCGTCCTCACCGTCGAGGATGACTGCGCTCATTCCCTTCAGCCGCGGATCGGGCTCCGCCCCGCCCTGGTCGGTCAGCCAGAACTTGCTGAGCCGTTGGTTGCGGGCGTTGAGCGCGATCAGCACGTCCTCGTCACGGGTGAGCTCGCCGATGCTGCCGGGCGGTGCCGCAGCCGGCGGGACCAGGCCGAAGGCGGACAAGATGCCGCCGGCCTTCGCGTGGGTCTCGCGGACCTCGGTGGCCGGGTCGGAGTCGCGGACCAGGGTCGCCCCGGCCACGACCTTGAGGTCTCCGGCGACGCTGACGTCGGCGCTGCGGATGACGATCGGGCTGTCCAGGGTGGGCTGGCCGTCGCCGTCGCGACCGAAGAGGGCGAGCGCGGCGCCGTAGTAGCCGCGCCCCTCGGGCTCGTACTCCGCGATCAGCCGGCAGGCGTTCTCGACCGGCGAGCCGGTCAAAGTGGCGGCGTACATCGTGTCCCGGAGGACCTCCCGGACGTCGCGGTTGGTGCGCCCGGCGAGGAGATATTCGGTGTGCACCAGGTGGGTCATCGGCTTGAGGAACGGCCCCAGCACCTGGCCGCCCTCGGTGCAGATGTCGCACATCATCTTCAACTCTTCGTCGACGACCATGAAGAGCTCATAGATCTCCTTCTCGTCCTTGAGGAAGTCGAGGAGCTGAGCCTTGGTCTGCTCCGGCGCTTGGGCCACCTTGGGCAGGTGATAGGTGCCGGAGATCGGGTTCATCCGGACGTCGCCGCCGGCCACCGACACGTGCCGCTCGGGGCTCGCCCCGACCAGGTAGCGCTCACCGGTCCAGAACGCGTAGGTCCAGTAGGCACCTCGTTCGCGCTCGAGCAGGCGGCCCAGCACGGTGAGCACCTCGTCGGCGCCCCAGCTGGCCAGGGTGGCGCGATAGTTGCGACCGACCACGATGTTGGCGCCCTCGCCGTTGCCGATCTCCTCGGCGATCACCTTCTCGACGACCTTGACGTAGTCGTCGTCGCTGACCTCGAAGCCACCACGGTCGGTGAACTCGATCGGTACGGCGGGGAGCGCTGCGACCAGGTCCGCGACCGGGACGTGGTGCTCGACGTCGATGTCCACCACGACCAGTGGCGTACCGTCGTCGATCGCGTCGAAGCCACGCTCGGCGACCTGACGGAAGGGCACCGCGACCAGCCGGTCGAACTGTCGCCCCTCGGGCGGTACGCCGTCCTCCAGCGGGATGTCGAGCAGGTGTGCGACCTCGCCGCGACGCCCGCCGATCAAGGAGACCGTCGGTGAGTCCTTCTGCCGGACGACCGCCCAGGCCTCAAGGCTCCGCAACTCCTCGAGGAGGGCCCGGACCGGGCTGGCGGAGGCAGGGGCGTTCGTCATGGCGGCAGCCTATCCGCGCCGCGCCCCCGCCGACCCGGCAGTTGTTGACGCTGAGATGTCGCGACCCGGCACTTGTTGACGCGGGGATCTCGCGACCCGCCAGTTGTTGACGCAAAACACGCCGAGCCGGCAGTTGTTGACTAACAGATGTTCGTCAACAAGTGCCGGCTCGGCGTGGTCAGGAGTCAACAAGTGCCGACTCGAGGTTTGATCAGAGTGCGCGGAGAATGTCCTCCACGCGGTCCTTGGCGTCACCGAAGAGCATCGCCGAGTTCTCGCGGAAGAACAGCGGGTTCTGCACACCGGCATAACCCGAGGCCATCGACCGCTTGAAGACGACCACGTTCTTGGCCTCCCAGACGGTGAGCACCGGCATGCCGGCGATCGGGCTGGTCGGGTCCTCCGAGGCGGCCGGGTTCACGGTGTCGTTCGCGCCGATCACCAGGACCACGTCGGTCTCCGCGAAGTCGTCGTTGATCTCGTCCATCTCGAGCACGACGTCGTAGGGGACCTTCGCCTCGGCCAGGAGCACGTTCATGTGACCGGGCAGGCGACCGGCGACGGGGTGGATGCCGAAGCGGACGTCGACGCCCTTGTCGCGAAGCTTGCTGGTCAGCTGGGCCACGCCGTACTGCGCCTGGGCGACGGCCATGCCGTAGCCCGGGGTGATGATGACCGACTTGGCGTCGCCCAGCATCTCGGCAACGGCCTCCGCGTTGGTCTCGCGGTGCTCGCCGTAGTCCTTGTCCGCGGACGGACCGGCCTCGATGCCGAAGCCACCGGCGATGACGGAGATGAACGAGCGGTTCATCGCCTTGCACATCACGTAGGACAGGAAGGCACCCGAGGAGCCGACCAGGGCGCCGGTGATGATCAGCAGCGGGTTGTTGAGCAGGAAGCCCGATGCCGCAGCGGCCCAGCCGGAGTAGGAGTTGAGCATCGACACGACGACCGGCATGTCGCCGCCGCCGATCGAGGCGACCAGGTGCCAACCGAGCGCGAGCGCAAGGATCGTGACCAGGATCAGCAGCCACAGTTGCGGGTCGATGACGAACCAGACGGTCAGCGCCACGAAGAGCACGAGCGCACCGAGGTTGATGAAGTTCTTGCCCGGCAGCACCAGCGGCGCGGACTTCATCTTCGCCGAGAGCTTCAGGTAGGCCACGATCGAACCGGTCAGGGTGACGCCACCGACGAAGACGCCGATAAAGACCTCGGCCGAGTGGATGCCGAGCATGTCCTGGAACTCGAGCAGCTGGACAGCCTCGCTGCCCGGACCCTCGTGCTCGGCGTGCAGGTAGGCGTTCCAGCCGACCAGCACGGCAGCGGCACCCACGAAGGAGTGCAGCAGCGCGATCAGCTCGGGCATGCCGGTCATCTCGACGACCTTGGCCCGCTGGAGGCCGATCGCGGCGCCGACGACGATCGCAACGATCATCAGGCCGATGCCCAGGCCCGAGGGCTCCCGGTCGAAGGCCAGCGCGATCGTCGCGACCAGCGCAACCACCATGCCGGCGATGCCGAAGGAGTTGCCCAGGCCGGCGGACTCATGCTTGGAGAGGCCGGCCAGGGCGAGGATGAACAGGAGGCCTGCTACGAGGTAGGCCGCAAAGGATGCAGATTCGATATCCATGGGTCAGCTCGTTTCAGGATCGGGTGAACATGGCGAGCATGCGGCGAGTCACCGCGAAGCCACCAAAGATGTTGATGGAGGCCAGCAGGATCGCGGCGGCCGCGAGGATGGTGATCAGGGTGCCGTCGTGGCCGATCTGCAGCAGTGCGCCGACCACGATGATTCCGGAGATCGCGTTGGTCACCGACATCAACGGGGTGTGCAGCGCGTGGTGCACACCGGTGATCACGTAGTAGCCGATGATGATCGACAGCGCGAAGATCACCAGCTGGCCCTGGAGCACGGCCGGCGAGGCAGCGACCAGCAGGACGAGCAGCAGGCCGGCACCCAGCACGGCGCCGAGCTTGGCCGTCGGGGTGAGCGGCTTGCGCTCCTTCTTGACGACCTCCTCCTTGGCCTCCACGGGCGCGGCTGCCGGAGCGGCCGAGACCTGGACGGGCGGCGGCGGCCAGGTCGACTCACCGTCGCGCACGACGGTGATCGAGCGCTGTACGACGTCGTCGAAGTCGAGGACGAGCATGCCGTCCTTCTCCGGCGTCATCAGCTTGAGCAGGTTGACCAGGTTCGTGCCGTAGAGCTGCGAGGCCTGGGCAGGCAGGCGACCGGCGAGGTCGGTGTAGCCGATGATCGTGACGCCGTTGGCGGTCTCGACGACCTGGCCGGCGACCGATCCCTCGACGTTGCCGCCGGAGCCGGCAGCCATGTCCACGATGACGCTTCCGGCCTTCATCGAGGCAACCATCTCCGCGGTGAGCAGAGTCGGCGCGGGACGGCCCGGGATCAGCGCGGTGGTGATCACGATGTCGATGTCCGGCACGGTCTGCGCATAGAGCGCGGCCGCACGGGTGTTGTAGTCGTCCGACATCTCCTTGGCATAGCCGGTGGCGGAGACCTCGACGTCGGCCGACTCGACCGAGAGGTAGGACCCGCCCAGCGATGCGACCTGGTCGGCAACCTCGGGACGCGGGTCGGTGGCCTTGACCACGGCACCCATCGAACCGGCAGCACCGATCGCGGCAAGACCGGCGACACCGGCGCCTGCGACCAGGACCTGGGCCGGCGGAACCTTGCCCGCGGCGGTGACCTGGCCGGTGAAGAACCGGCCGAAGACGTGTGCGGCCTCGACCACGGCGCGGTAGCCCGCGATGTTGGCCATCGAGGAGAGCACGTCGAGGGACTGGGCGCGCGAGATGCGCGGCACGGCGTCCATCGACAGTGCCGTGATCGGGCGCGAGGTCAGATCGGCAACGACCGACTCGTCCAGGCGCGCGTTCAGGATGCCGATCAGCGTCGCGTTCTGGCGCAGCTGGTCGAGCTGTTGCGCGGCAGGCTGGTTGACGCCGAGGACGATGTCCGCGTCGAACGGATCGCCGATCGATGCTCCGGCCTCCACATAGGCCTCGTCAGCGAAACTCGACGCGTCACCCGCGCCGGTCTCGACGACCACCTCATAGCCGAGCTTGAGCAGTTGGACTACGGTGGCCGGGGTCGCAGCGACTCGGGTTTCCCCGGTCTGTGCCTCCCGCAGGACGCCGATGATCATGTGATCACTCCGATTCAGTGCTGGTATCGGGTGCAATCTAGGCGCCAACTGCCCACTATCCGGGCATTCGTCCCATCATCCGGATGGTGAGCCGTGCCTCATGCCCAACCCTCAGGCCTGCTCGACCTTGCTCATGTCCAGCTCACGGACCGCCGTGATCAGCTGGTCCAGAGCGTCGGCGGGCAGCGCGCCGGCCTGGTTGAAGACCAACTTCCCGCCCTTGAAGGCCATCAGCGTGGGGATGGAGGAGACCTTTGCGGCGGCGGCGAGCTGCTGCTCCTCCTCGGTGTTGATCGAGCCGAATACGATGTCGTCGTTCGCCTCTGCTGCGGCCTCATAGATCGGTGCGAACTGGCGGCACGGGCCACACCAGGAGGCCCAGAAGTCGACGAGCACGATGTCGTTCTCGGAGATCGTGGACTCAAAGTTCGCTGCACCAAGGTCGATGGAAGACATGCATCGAGCGTACGTCGCGACCGGGCGAGCGCGGCTCAGAGCGCGATCCGGAGCCCCTGGGCCCACGCCCACGCCTCGTCGGTCAGCGTCCCGTGCTCAGCACACAACCTCAGCCAACGGGGTGTCGGCCAGGAAGTTGGTCGGGTTGTAGCCCGAGGACCCGGCGCGGCATGGTGGGCGATGTTCACGACCCCCAAGCATCGGAGGAATCGATGACCGAGCACACCGTCGGCTACCTGATCGGCAGCCTCTCCAAGGACTCCATCAACCGTCGCCTCGCCACCGCGCTGATCTCCCTGGCACCGGACAACCTCATCTTCACCGAGATCGAGACCGGCGACCTGCCGCTCTACAACCGTGACCTGGATGCGGACTATCCCGAGCCGGCCCAGCGGCTCAAGGAGCACCTCGGCTCGGTCGATGCCTTTCTGTTCGTCACGCCGGAGTTCAACCGCGCGATTCCCGGGACGCTGAAGAACGCGATCGACTGGGGCAGCAGGCCGTGGGGCTCGAACTCGTTCTCCCGCAAGCCGTCCGCGGTGATCGGTGCCTCGCCCGGGAAGATCGGCACCGCCGTCGCCCAGCAGCACCTGCGCAGCGTGCTCGGCTTCTGCGACTCGCCGCAGATGGGGGCGCCCGAGGCCTACATCCACTACACCGAGGGACTGGTCGCGGACGACGGGTCCGTCACCGTGCCCGAGGTGGAGGAGTTCCTCAGTGACTGGATGGCCCGGTTCTCCGAGTTCGTCGGTCGGGTCCGCGCGGTGATTCCTCCGGAGGAGTGACCCCCTGCCGGTGGCGAAGCTCCGGCGAGCTCAGCGAACTTCCCAGTCGGCCACCGGCCCGGGAACCACCTCGAACAGCGGGTGCACCCGCGGCGACGCGGCGCGGAGCATGTCGTGTCGCTGCGGGTCGCGCAGCGCGAGCTTGGCCAGCAGGTGCTGCCACTCGTGATCGACCTGGCCGTCGGTCACCTCGATCCGCAGATCGGGGTCCGGCGCCGCCACCAGCAGCGCACGGTTGAAGGAATAGGCGCGCGCGTCCGCCTCGTCCGCGACCGCGTGCAGGTAGGTCGCGATCGCCTGCACCGGGTCGTCGGTCGCGCGGAAGCGCACCAGTTGCGGGTGGCGGGTGTAGCCCTTGGTCAGTCCCTGCAGCACCTTCTGCGCGAGCAGGGTCTCGCGCCAGCATGCGACCAGGCCCCTCACGTCCAGCTGTTCGGGGTGGATGGACCAGATCCTCACGACTTCTCCTCTGCCGGTTCGTCCGGCTTGGCCAGCCGATAGCGCACGAACGCCGGTGCCGCCAGGGCAGCGACGACGGTGAGCACCACGACAAGGAAACCACCACCGGCGGCGGCACTCGCCGTACCGGCCAGCGCAGCGGCACCGCCATGGGCCACGTCGGCGATCCGCGGACCACCGGCGACGACCACGATGAAGACGCCCTGCAACCGGCCGCGTACGTCGTCACTCGCCGCCGTCATCAGCATGCTCTGCCGGAACGCGGCCGAGACCATGTCCGCGGCGCCGCCGACCATCAGCATCGCCACCGCGCAGCCGAGCATGACCCCGCCGGAGCCGTTCGCGAAGCCGACGAAGATGCCGAAGAAGGCCATCGCCAGGCCCCAGACCAGGATCGCGATCACCACGGCCAGACCTTGGCGTGAGATCCGGGAGACCCACCCGGAGAAGATCCCGCCGAGCACTGCCCCCGCCGGGATCGCCGCGAAGAGCAGCGCGAAGGCGAGGCCGCCCTCGTCCGGACCGCCGAAGTCGGTGTGCGCCATCTCGGGGAACAGCGCTCGTGGCATCCCGAAGATCATCGCGATCAGGTCGACGACGAAGGACATCATCAGCACCGGGTGCCCACGCAGATAGCGCAGTCCCTCGATCACCGAGCGCAGCCCCGGCGTCGAGGCGAGCCCCTCGACCGGGAGTGCCGGGAGAGCGGTGACGGCGAAGAGGGTGGCGAACAGGCACACGGTGTCGACCAGGTAGAGCCAGGAGTAGCCGAGCACCGGGATCAAGGATCCGCCGACCAGCGGGCCGGCAATGGCGCCGGCCATCATCACGGTCATGTTCAGCGAGTTGGCTGCCGGCAGCAGGTGCGCTGGCAGGAGCTTGGGCAGCACCGCGGAGCGGGTCGGCTGGTTGATCGCGAAGAACGCCTGCTGCACGGAGAACAGGCCGAGCAGCAGCCAGACGTTCTCGTTGCCTGCGGCGGCCTGGGCCCAGAACAGTCCACTGGTGACGATCAGCCCGACCGTGGTGATCAGCAGCAGCTTGCGCCGGTCCATCGCGTCCGCGAGCGCGCCGCCCCACAGCCCGAAGACGATCAGCGGGACGAGACCGAAGACGCCGGTGAGGCCGACGTATGCCGAGGAGCCGGTGATCGCATAGATCTGCGCGGGGACGACGACCACCGTCAGCTGGGCGCCGACGACGGTGACGATGTTGGCCAGCCAGAGGCGCCGGAAATGCTCGTTGCGCAGTGGTCGCGTGTCTGCGACGAGGCCCCTGATCACGAGGGATGAGGCTACTCCTGTCGGTGGGATCTAGAATCTGCCGGTGACCAAGCCCGCCGAGGATGCCTCCCCCACGCTCGATCGGATCGACCCGGATGAGTTGGCGACCGCGGTGAAGGTGCTCGGCCAACTGCACGAGCTGCCCTCCGACCACCCTGACGTCACCACGGTCAAGCACGCGGCCTCGCACATGTACAAGGCGCTCAAGCAGGCCCGGCGACTCCGCAAGCGCGCGGCCGAGGCCGCCGCGGACCGGGCAGTCATCGAGGCGACCGCCACCGGCTCGGCGATGCGGATCGACGACGAGACCCAGGGCATCCCGCTGGTCTCGGGCGCGAGCGGTGCCTTCGCCGGAGAGCTGCTCAAGCCGCGCGGCTGCTACATCTGCAAGCAGGATTACACGCTCGTCGATGCGTTCTATCACTGGCTCTGTCCGGAGTGCGCGGCGTTCTCGCACACCAAGCGCGACCAACGCACCGACCTGAGCGGCAAGCGCGCGCTGCTCACCGGCGGGCGGGCCAAGATCGGGATGTACATCGCGCTGCGCCTGCTGCGCGACGGGGCGCACACGACGATCACCACCCGGTTCCCCAAGGACGCCGTACGCCGCTTCTCCTCGCTCGAGGACAGCGACGAGTGGATGCACCGACTCAAGGTCGTCGGCATCGACCTGCGCGACCCCACCCAGGTGATCGCGCTCGCCGAGGACGTGGCCGCGTCGGGACCGCTGGACATCCTGATCAACAACGCCTGCCAGACCGTACGCCGCTCCCCCGGCGCCTATTCGCAGCTCGTCGAGATGGAGTCAGCGCCTCTTCCCGAGGGCCGCGAGCTGCCCGAGATGGTCCGCTTCGACCGGATCTCCGAGGCGCACCCGGCTGCGATCGCGGGCGCGCTCGGCAACGACGCCATCGCCCAGCACGAGGGCGAGACTATCGAGCATGCCCGGGCCGCGCACACCGCCGCGTCGCTGACCGCGCTGGCGTTGAAGGCCGGCCATGCCTCCCTCGAGAAGCACCTCGAGGGCACCGCTGTCGACGCCGGCGGCCTACTCCCCGACACCCAGGTCAACAACTCGTGGACCCAGGTCGTCGAGGAGGTCGACGCGCTCGAGCTGCTCGAGGTGCAGTTCTGCAACTCGATCGCGCCGTTCCTGCTGGTCTCCAAGCTCCGCCCGGCCATGCGTGCTGCCCTCGCAGCGGGTGCCCGCCGCGCCTACGTCGTGAACGTGAGCGCGATGGAGGGTCAGTTCTCCCGTCGCTACAAGGGCCCCGGCCACCCGCACACGAACATGGCCAAGGCCGCGCTGAACATGATGACCCGGACCAGCGCCGGTGAGATGTTCGAGACCGACCAGATCCTGATGACCGCGGTGGACACCGGCTGGATCACCGACGAGCGCCCGCACCAGGACAAGCTGCGAATCGCGGCCGAGGGCTGGCACGCGCCACTCGACCTGGTCGACGGCGCGGCCCGCGTCTATGACCCGATCGTGATGGGCGAGGCCGGCGAGGACATCTACGGCTGCTTCGTGAAGGACTTCAAACCGAGCCCCTGGTGAGCTCGATTTCGGCCCCAGCGGCCGCAGATCTTGTCTAGTGTGCAGCAATGAAGCACTTCCGGTCGGCCGTTGCCGCTCTCGCCTGCCTGACAGCCCTGGCAACCCCCGCGTTGGCCATTCCCACCCTGGCGGCACCCGCCACCGCAGCTGCGGCATCCGCGGCAGCGGGCCGCACCCTGACCCTGACCGGGACGGGCACGACGATGTGGCCCGCGTTCTCCGAGGACGTCCCGCGCTATGGCATCAGCACGACCGGCTCCGCCACCGGCACGGTGAAGATCACCGCCACCCCGGCGGGGCCCGGCGGCCGGGTGCTCGTCAACGGCGCCCCCACCACCGGCTCGCGCACGATCACCGGTCTCGAGCCCGGGGACGAGATCTCGGTGATCTTCGACGATGACAGCGGACGCTCGGCCTACTCCCTGATCTATCTCCCCACCCGCTTCCCCATCCTCGAGCGCACCACGCCGGCGAGCAGCGCGGTCGCCCCCGGACACGTGCTGCTGAGCCTGAGCGACTTCGGCGTCGGCTCGCCGTTCTTCGAGACGGCGGTGGACCGCAACGGCGTGCCCGTCCACGTGCACACGGAGTGGTCCAGCGCCATCGACTTCAAGCAGCAGCCGAACGGGGCCTTCACCAGCTCGCGGCAGTCTGCTGCCACCACTGGTCGGAGCGGCGGCGCACTGGTCGAGCTGGGCGAGGACCTCGAGCCCGCATCGGTGCACCAGACCGTCGGCAGGAACAACACCGACGGCCATGACTCGATCCGGACCACGGACGGCCGGACCATCCTGCTCGGCTATGAGCCCAACAGCGCGACCGGCAAGCTCGACGCCGTGGTGCAGGAGCTGGACTCCGCCGGCAACGTGACTCTCGACTGGAACAGCGCCGACCACGTCGACATCGCCAGCGAGAGCGTCGTCCCTGCCACCAACAACGACTATGCCCACATCAACTCCGTGGTCGAGACCGCCGACGGCAACCTGCTGCTCTCCTTCCGGCACCTCAGCGCCGTGTTCAAGATCGCGCGTCGCAGCGAGGACGGGCACCAGGCCGGCGACGTGCTCTGGCGCCTCGGCGGCCGGACGAGTGACTTCACCTTCCCCGACGACGCGCTCGGCGGGCCGTGTGCGCAGCACACCGCCAGCGAGTTGCCCAACGGAAACATCCTGATCTTCGACAACGGGTCGGCGGACGCCACCCGGGACATGTGTGTGGATCCCCAGGACCGGGCGAACGGCACCCAGCGTCGCGCCTCGACCCGGATCACCGAATATGCCCTCGACGAGGAGACGGGTGCGGCGTCGCTGATCTCGTCGTACGACGAGGGCGGCTTCGCGCTCTTCGCCGGTGGCGTGGTCCAGTTGCCCAACGGCAACCGCCTGATCGGGTGGGCCGCCGCACGGGAGTCAGTCGCCTCCGAGGTCAACGGGCAGGGCCAGAGGATCTGGTCGATCCGGGACACCAACACCGATCTCACCAAGAGGCTCTTCACCTATCGCGCTGCCTCTGGCGTCCTCCCCGACAACGTGGACCCGGTCGTCAGCCTCACCCTGCCGGCCTCGGTCGCCCAGGGCTCCTCGACGACGCCGGCCTTCTCGTGCCGCGACAACGGCGGCTCGGGGTTGGCGGACTGCGCGACCACGGGGCTCAACGGTGACCGGCTCGACACCCGGACGCCGGGCACGCACGAGGTCGCGGTGACCGCCACCGACGCCGCAGGCAACACCGACACCGCGACCGCGTCGTACGTCGTCACCAAGGCGGCGACCATCGGCCGCCCGGACGCGATGGCCAAGGCCTCGGGCCAGCGCTACTACACCGGCAACAACGTCTATGGCGGGGCGAGCAAGCAGACCGTCCGGGCGACGCTCGGGCGGATGTGGAGCAAGCAGCGGGCCACCCTGCGGATCACCAACGACGCGTCGGCGACCGATCGCTACAGCCTGCGCGCGAGCGCTTCGAACAGCCGGTTCCGGGTGCGCTATCTCGCGGGCACCCGCGACGTGACGGCCCAGATCGAGGCGGGCACCCTCATGTCGCCCTACATGCGGAAGGGGCAGCAGTGGACCCTGACCGTCGAGGTGACCCGGCGAGCGGGGGCCCGACGAGGCGACTACCGCACGTTCATCGTCGCGGTGACGTCACGGCACGAGGCCCGCACCAGGGACTCGGCCGGGTTCAGGGTCTCTGCGCGCTGAACCGGATCGGGAACCGCAGCGCGCCGGTGTTTCCAGAAACCGGCAACCACTGACCCGGCCCGTCCGGGACAGCGTCCGGCATCCGTCGGGCGAGCAGCGGCAGGGCGACGGCCATGTCGGTGCGCGCCACGAAGTGACCCAGACAGTGGTGCATGCCCGCGCCGAAACCCAGGTGCGGTGGCCGCTGCTCGGTGATGTCGAAGGTCGGGTCGGGGTAGGCCCTCGGGTCGGTGCCCGCCGAGTGGGAGAGCACCTGCACGACCCCGCCGGTCGGGATGTGCAGCCCGTTGAGGTCGACGTCCTCGACGGCCTCACGGGTCACCCAGGTGACCGTCGGGTTGACCCGCATGACCTCCTCCACGGCGTTGCCGCCCAGCTCGGGCCGCTGTGCCAGCAGCGCCCACTGGTCGGGGTGCTTGAGCAGGGTCTGCAGTGCGAGGCCGAGCTGGTTGCGGGTGGTCTCCATGCCAGCGAAGGCGAGGAAGGCCAGCGCGACGTCGAGTTCGTGGCGGGTGAGTCGGTCGCCGTCCACGCTGGCTTGGACCAACGTGGAGACCAGGTCATCGCGGGGGTTGGCCTGCCGGTCGGCCACGACCTTGTCGAGGTGGGCAGTCAGCTCGCTCAGCGCCGCCTCGATGCGGGGCACCTGGTTGCCGACATCGATGGAGAAGGAGAAGCCGAGCTCATCGGCCCAGTGCGCGACCTGCTTCCAGTCGTCGTCGGGCAGGCCGAGCAGCTGGCAGATGATGCGGGCCGCGTAGGGCTCAGCGAACTCACTGATGAACTCCACCTCACCGCGCGGGGCGAAACCGTCGATCAGTTCGTTGGCCAGCGCCTGGAACTGCGGCCGCATTGCAGCGATCACCTTGTTGCGGAAGGCCGGCATCAGCAACCGCCGGATGCGGGCATGGTCATCGCCCTCGAGGCTGAGCAGGGTCTCCTTCCACCAGTCGGAGAAGAGCCCGGAATGCACGCCGTTCTGCTCGGGCCACTTGCCGTTGCCCTGCTGGAAGCGCCGGTCCCGCAGCAGCGCCGCTCCCTCCTCATGGCGCAGCACCGCCCAGCCGTACGACGTCTCGACGTACCACTGCTCCTCGCGCACGGCATGGACCACGGGCGAGGTCACGTCGAATGCCGGATCGGCGAGGTCGAAGAAGGTCATGACGGCATCGTAGGCGCGTCCGACTGGGCGCGGAGCTTCTCCAACCGCTTCTCGAGCAGCTCTGTCCGGTGCGAGTTGCCGTGCAGATCGACATAGCGGTGGCCGAAGACCGCGAGCAGGGCATCGTCGAGGCGGCGTACGGCCCCGGGTGGATATTTGTAGCCCATCCGGTCGTTGATCGCGTCGTTGTCGAGCGTGGAGAGCAGTCCGCTCAGCTCGTCGAAGGAGACGATCCCGAGCTCGAGCAGGAGACCGGAGATCCAGCCGTAGTGGTCCGGGCGGGACCAGTCGCTCTCGGGATAGATGCCGGCCAGGAAGCTGGCCAGCTCCTTGGTGTCCAGGCGCGGGTCGAGGTCGTCGGCCGGTCCACGCTCCTCGACCACGCTCGAACGGAGCCGGTCGCGGATCTTGGAGAACTCCTTGTCCGCAAGCTCGATCAGCCCCGCGGCCAAGGTGAAGCGGCGATCCAGGTCCTTCACGTGCTCGTCCGGCACGGTGCCCTTGTAGCGCACGTCGTGCTCGAACTCGGCCCACGCGTGCTGCAGGACCGTGCGCAACTGGACACTGGCACGCAGCCCGAGCAACGGATGATCGGCTGGTACGTCGTTGGCGTTCGGCGTGACCAGCAGGTGACGGCTCGAATAACCGAAGCGTCCCTCGCTCGCGGTCTCCACGCCCAGGTCACGGTCGTCGAGGACGGTCAGCTCACCGGCAAGCAGGTCGGCCACCGCGGCCACGTCACTGTGCACATAGGTGATCACCCGGATCCCGATCTGGTCGGTGACCTCGTTGATCGGGTCGGGGTAGAGCGGCTCACCGTCCTCGAGACGCGCCGCCTTGTCCGCGAAGGAGGCGACGCTCTTGGTCCGGCCGGTCACCGAGAGGTAGTTGATGCCGGCGTCGTCGAGCAACCCGGTGATCAGCTCGAGGAACGCGTCGGTGGCGCCACGGAGCGAGGGTTGCATCGCGGCGTACTGCTGGACCGCCTTCGTGGTCGGGTCTGGTGCGACCCGCTTGGTCTTCGGCATGTGCCCAGCCTGCCCTAGCCGCCCGGCTCAGGCGAGCGCAGCGCGGATGTCGGTCTGGGAGAAGTCATCGCCCTTGAAGAGCAGGGGTTCGTCGGTGGACCTGGCCAGCGCATAGGCGAAGCAGTCACCGAAGTTGAGGGCAGCGGGGTGGCGTCCCTTCCCGAACCGGCGCCAGGCTTCCATGGCCTCGCGTGCTTGAGTGGCATCGAGGGGGACCACCTCCACGCCACAGCGCTCGATCAACAACTCCAGGTCACGGGTGGCGTCCGGACCCTGCCTGGCTTCCAGGACGATGCTCGCCTCCACCAGGGTGGCGCTCGAGATGGCCACCCGCGTGGCGCCGAGGATGGCCTGCGCATGCGACTCGGCGTCCGGCTCCCCGAGCACGATGCACACGAGCGACGAGGTGTCGGCGATCATCCGGGCAGCCCGTCGTCGTCATAGCCGAGGAGCTCATCGGCGTCGCGCGCGTCGTACGTCGCGCGTGCCCGTCCGCGCTCGATGATGCGACGCAACTCGGTCTCCGCCACCGACGGTCTGTTCGTGCCGCGGATCCGGGCCAGCCTCTCCTCGAGCGCGATGCGCGTGGCGACCGTGATCGACTCATGGGCCTCACGCGCCAGCTCTCGGGCGAGACGGTCGGTCTCCTCGTCCTTGATGTTCAGCGCCATACAGGGAGACTATCAGGAAGAATTCCTCATCCCCAGGAAGAATCAGCGTCCATAGAGCAGCTTGAGCACCTTGGCGAAACGCGCGTCCGCCGTGGCGTCGCGGCTGAACGAGGTCAGGTTCATCACCGGCTTCATCCGCTGCTTGGTCACCGACTTGGCATAGGTGAACTCCTTGAGCCCGTCCGCGCCGTGGATCCGGCCGAAGCCCGACTCGCCCACGCCGCCGAACGGCAGCGACGGCACCCCGGCAAAGGCGATCACGGCGTTGACCGCGGTCATCCCGGACCGGATCCGCCAGGCGAGGTCCTCACCGTTCTTCTTCGAGAACACGGTGCTGCCGAGGGCATAACGGGTGTTGTTGGCCAGCTCGATCGCCTCGTCCATGTCCTTGACCTTGCGGACGGTCACCGTCGGGCCGAAGGTCTCCTCGGTGACGGCGATCGAGTCCTCGGGTACGTCGACCAACAGCGTCGGCTGCACGAACCGGTCGCCGACCGCGCCCGCTCCGCCGACGAGCGCGCGTCCGCCGCGGGCGAGGGCGTCGTCGATGTGCGAGCGCACGATGTCGAGCTGCTTGGGCATCGTCATCGGACCGACCTGGGCGTCGGCGTTGGCGTGCACGGTCTTGGTGATCGCGGTCAGCTTGGTCACGAACTCGTCGTAGACCCGCTCGTGGACATAGACCCGCTCGACACCGGCACAGGTCTGGCCGGCGTTGGAGAAGGCACCCCAGGCGGCGGCGTCCGCGGCTGCGGCGATGTCAGCGTCCTCGTCGACGATCAGCGGGTCCTTGCCGCCGGCCTCGATCACGACCGGGATCAGCTTCTCCGCGCAGGTCGCCATCACCTTCTTCCCGGTCGGCCCGGAGCCGGTGAACGCCAGCTTGTTGATGTCCGCACGGCACAGGGCGGTGCCGGTCTCGCCGAAGCCGGTGACCACGGAGAGGATCGACTGGTCGCGGAGCACCTCGTTGAGGCTGTCGGCGAGCCACACCCCGACACCGGGGGTGAACTCGCTGGGCTTGAAGACCACCGGGTTGCCGGCGGCGAGCGCATAGGAGATGGAGCCCATCGGGGTGAACACCGGATAGTTCCACGGCCCGATCACGCCAACGACCCCGAGCGGGCGATATTCCAGCTGCGAGGCCTGGTTGGCCATCAGCAGCCCGGAGCTCATCCGGCGGCGGCCGAGCACCTTCTTGGCGTTCGCGGCCGCCCACGCCAGGTGGTCGAGCGCCAGGCCGGCCTCGATCATCGCGTCGGGCCGGGGCTTGCCGGTCTCGAGGTGGACCACCTCCACCAGCTCGTCGAGCCGGTTGGTGATCACCTTGCGCCAGCGGTCCAGGACGTCCTTGCGCCCGTCGAAGCCGATCTCGCTCCACCACGGCGCCATCGCGCGGGCGCGTGCGACGACTGCGTCGACGCTCGCCGCATCGTCGATCGGGTGGACACCGACGACCTCGCCGGTGGTCGGGTTCAACGATTCGAACGTGCCGCTCATGAACATCTCCTCGGTTGGGCTCGGTGCTGAGGTTATTGCGGTGATGGGCACTCCACAACGACGCGTCCACGGTCACGACCCGCGTAGCGTGGAGGACATGACTCCAGCAAAGCTCCTGACCGACTCGTTCGACCGGATCCTCGAGGGTGGACTGGCTGCCGTCGACGGACTGAGCGAGGACCAGCTGGCCCATCGGCTCTCACCCGAGGCGAACTCGATCGCCTGGCTGATCTGGCACCTGACCCGGGTGCAGGACGACCACATCGCCGACGCGGCCGGGCTGCAACAGGTGTGGGCGGCCGATGGCTTCGAGGAGGACTTCGCCCTCGACCTGCCCGCCGATGACACCGGCTTCGGGCACAGCGCCGAACAGGTCGGCCTGGTCCGGGCCAGCAGTGAGCAGCTGGCTGCCTATCTCACCCGGACCCATCGGCAGAGTGTTGCCTGGGTCGGTGGCCTCGCTGAGGAGGACCTGGACCGGGTGGTGGACACCAACTGGGACCCGCCGGTGACCCTCGGCGTACGCCTGGTCAGCGTGATCAATGACGACACCCAGCACCTCGGGCAGGCCGCCTACCTGCGGGGACTCCTCGGCTGAGTCGACCGGGTTGCGGTGACCACCGAGCCGTCGACCTCGGCGTGGAGACCGCACGCGACGGCGTGGTCCACAAGGGTCGGCGCCTGGTCGTCACTGGCCTCGATGTGCACCGCGCCCCCGGGTGCGAGCCAGTCGTTCGCCTCCGCCAGCACGCGCCGCGCCAGGTCCAGACCATCGGCGCCGCCGTCCAGCGCACTCGTCGGCTCGTGCAGCCGGGCCTCGGGCGGCAGCAGGCCGAGGGCAGAGGTGGGCACGTATGGCGTGTTGGCCAGGAGTACGTCGATCCGCCCGCGCAGGTGATCGGGCAGCGCTGCGTAGAGGTCACCGCGATGCACTTCCCCGCGGCCCTCGAGGTTGTCCCGTGCGCAGTCGACCGCCTCGGCGGTGAGGTCGGCGGCGTGCAGCTCGATCGACTTCTCCACGCCCACCAGGAAGGCCAGGCCGAGCGCGCCTGAGCCGCAGCAGAGATCGACGACGACCTCGGGTCGCGGATGGTGCGCGAGGGCGACCTCGACGAGGCGCTCGGTGCGCACCCGCGGCACGAAGACACCGGGGCGGACCTTCACCCGCAGGCCGGCGAACCGCGCCCAACCAACGACCTGCTCGAGTGGCTCGCCGGCGACCCGGCGGGCGAGGAGCCCCTCGAGGTCGTCACCGGTGGCCGACTCGAGCAGGATCTCGGCCTCCTCCTCGGCGAAGACGCAGCCCGCGGCGCGCAGACGGCGTACGAGCTCGGCCTGGTCGGTCACCGGGTCAGTCAACCAGCGCTCAACGCAGCATCTGCTCGAGCAGCGGTCCGGCCGTCTGCGAGCCGGACTCGCCGATCTCGACGAAGACCGCGACCGCGAACTTGTCAGTGGTGCCGAGCATCCAGGTGTGGGTGGGCAGCTTGCCGCCCTTGGCGGTGCCATATTCGGCGGTGCCGGTCTTGGCGCCGACCTCGCCGGGGATGTCGGCCAGGAAGCGGCCCGAACCCTCGGTGACCACGCTACGCATCAGCGCACGGAGCTGGGTGGCCTCGTCGTTCGTCAGCGGCTTCTTCGGCGCCTCCTGGCTGACCTTGTGCCCGGTGATCAGGCTCGGCAGCACGGTGCGACCGGAGCGGACCGAGGCGGCGACGGCAGCCATCGCCAGCGGGGAGGCCAGGACCTTGCCCTGGCCGATCTGGTCCGCGGCCTTCTCGGTCTCGCCGCTCGCGGGCGGCACCTGACCGAAGTAGGCCGGGAACCCGAGGTCGTGGTCGACGCCCAGGCCCAGGGCGGCCGCCGCCTCGGTGAGGTCATCGGTGCCGAGCTTGTCGCGCTCGTCGATCAGGGCGGTGTTGCAGGACTGCGCGAACGCCTCACCGAGCGTCACCTTGCCGAGCGAGCTCGAGGGATAGTCGTCGTAGTTCTTGAACGTCTTGCCGTCCACCACCACGGTCGCCGAGCAGTCCACCATCGACTGCGGGGTCAGGCCGTTGCGCAGCAGCGCCAGTGCGGTGACGACCTTGAACGTCGAGCCGGGCGCATAGCGGGCGGCAGTCGCGGTGTTCTGGCCATTGCCGCCGGGGCCACTGGCAGCGGCGAGGACCCTGCCGGTCTGCGGATCGAGGACCACGATCGCGCTGGCCGGCTTGGTGTCTGCCAGGACCTGCTCGGCCTTGGTCTGCAGGTCGATGTCGAGGGTCAGCTCGAGCGGCTCGCCGTCCTCGGGGTCCTGGCTGAAGAGCTCACGCTCCTCACCGGTGGCATTGACGGCTTCGACCTGGATGCCGTGCTGCCCGGCCAGCTTCTCGTCATACCGTGCCTGGAGCCCCGAGAGCCCGGCCGTGTCGCCGGGTGCGAGTCGTCCCTTGGACTTCTTCACGATCTCGGCGGTCACCGGTCCCACGGTGCCGAGCAGTGGTGCGGCGAACGTCCGGGTCGGCGCGAGCGGCATCTGGGAGCCCAGGGAGACCGCGCCCGGGATCTCCTCGTAGGAGGCGTCGAGCTGGGTCCGGGCGTCCTCGGCCCGCATCACCAGTGCCTCCACGAACGCCTTGTCGCCTGCTGCCTCGGCCCTCTTCACATAGGCGGCCTGGTCGATGTCGAGGGCGTTGGCGATGGCCTTGGCGCTGCTGGCAACCTGGCTCTTCTTGATCTTGGTCTTGTCGAGGCCGAGCTTGAGCACGTCGCGGTCGGTGACGATCGGCTCCTTGTCACCGGCCAGGATCTCGCCGCGCTTGGCCTGGAGGGTGTCGAGTGAGAGCTCCTCGCCGTCCTTCAGGGAGGGCTCGACCAGGCTGGGTGCCCAGACCACCTTCCACTCGTCGTCGACACGGGTCAGGTGCGCGGTGGCGTCGTACTTCCACTGGGCCCCACCCAGGTCCCAGGTCCAGGTCAGGCTCGCGGTGGTGTTGTCGTCCTCGACGTCGCCGACGTCGGCGTCCACCTTCGCCCCTGAATCGCCGAGACCGTCGACGACGGCCGTGAACTCCTCGTCCGGACGAGCACCGGTGAACGGCACGTCCGCCAGATCCTTCGCCGAGAGAGCCGCGGCCAACATGTCGGCCGTCGCCTGTGGATCACCGTCGTCGCCGAGCAGGCTGCAGGAGGCGGTGGGCAGGGCCAGCAGGAGAGATGCTCCGAGAACCACTGGTGTGCGCATGGAAAAGATCATGACAGCCGCCACCCACAAGGAGCATGATCGCTCCGTCAGCACCCTCTCGGATCTCGACTGGGTGCGAACCCTCCTGGCGACTGATGGAGCGCGTGGGGAAGCGCCGCGAGGCCCACAACGTGAAGGACTCGCTGCACCGCACCAAGGGCTGGCTCGACAACTTCACCTATGCGCTGCTCGCCGAGGAGTGGAGCGGTTAGTCCACCCGCGGCGCATACATGATCACCGCGACCCCGACGAGGCAGATCAACGCCCCGGCGACGTCATACCGATCTGGCTTGAAGCCGTCGACCACCATCCCCCAGGCGAGCGAACCGGCCACGAAGACACCGCCGTACGCCGCGAGGATGCGCCCGAAGTTCGCGTCCGGCTGCAGAGTCGCGACGAATCCGTACGCACCGAGCGCCAGCACGCCGGCACCGATCCAGACCCAACCACGGTGCTCGCGCACCCCCTGCCAGATCAACCAGGCTCCGCCGATCTCGGCCACCGCCGCGAGCGCGAAGAGCAGCAGCGACCTCGTGATCGTCACGCCTGGTCCTTGGCCGCGCCGTGCAGCCGCTCCATCTGTGCGTCCAGGCTGGCCGCGGTCTCGGCCGCGTCCTTGAGCTCGCGCAACAGCTCGGTGGGAACCGCGGTGCGATATTTGTAGTAGATCTTGTGCTCGAGGCTGGCCCAGAAGTCCATCGCGACCGTGCGGATCTGCAGCTCGACGGTCACCTGCACCACCCGGTCCGAGAGGTGCACCGGGATCTCGACCAGCGCATGCAGGCTGCGATAGCCGTTCGGCTTCGGGTCGACGATGTAGTCCTCGACCTGGACCACCTTCAGGTCGGGCTGCCCCGAGAGCAGGTCGAAGACCCGATAGACGTCCGAGGTGAAGCTGCAGGTGACCCGGACGCCGGCAATGTCGGTTATCTGCTCGCGGATGTCCTCAAGCGTGCTCGGCACGCCACGACGCTGCATCTTGTCGAAGATGCTCTCCGGCGACTTCACCCTCGAGAGCACGTGCTCGATCGGGTTGTAGTCGTGCAGGTGGGCGAACTCCTCCTGCAGGATCGAGATCTTGGTGGTGACCTCGTCGATGCCGAACTTGTACTCCATCAGGAATCGGGTCAGCTGTCCGCTGAGGGCGTGGAACTCCTCGAGACTGCTGATCTCGCCGAGCGGGCTGCTGATGGTCACCCCTCGATGATAGGGACTGGGGCAACGCCCCGCGTGCGGCAGACTGGTGGCATGCGAATGGGGCTGCGATGACTCGCTCGATGAAGGACAAGATGCTCGCCGGTGAGCACTACCTCGCCGACGATCCCGAGCTGATCGAGATGCTCACGACCAGCCAGGGCCACATGGACCGCTACAACGCGACGGCGTCCTCGGACCATGAGGGGCAGCGCGCGATCCTGGTCGAGTGGCTCGGGTCGGTGGGCGAGGGCGTCAGCATCCGGCCGCCGTTCCGGGTGGACTACGGCACCAACATCCACGTCGGCGACCGGGTCTTCGCCAACTATGGCCTGGTCGCGCTGGACTGCTGCGAGATCACCATCGGCGACGACTGCCAGTTCGGGCCCAACGTGCAGATCCTGACGCCGCTGCACCCGTTGGAGGCCGGGCCGCGGCGCGACAGGTGGGAGTACGCCGCCCCGATCAGCATCGGCGCGAACGTCTGGGTCGGCGGTGGAGCGATGATCCTGCCTGGCGTCACCATCGGCGACAACGCCGTGATCGGGTCCGGGTCGGTGGTCACCCGAGACATCCCGGACAACGCCCTGGCGGTCGGAAACCCGGCCCGGGTGGTCAGGGATCTGGCCGAGTCCTGAAGTCGCGCACGGCAGACTGGACCCCATGAAGTTCACCGAACGAGAAATGACGGTGGCCGTCGACGTGGTCGGCAAGACGCTCCATGCCGCGAAGAGGCCGCCGTGGCGGCGGGGCGACGCCGACGCCGAGTGGGAGCAGTTGAAGCCGATCGAGAAGTATCACCACCGCGCGGCCGCCGGGGAGATGATCCTCGGTCCGCTGGTCGCCCTACCGGAACGACCGACGATCGGAGCCCGGCCCGAGTTCACCGATCAGGAGCTGGCCTCCGCCGCCGAGGAGAGCACCCGCAACCTGATGGAGCACCGCAAGCCGGGCGCCTGGGAGCGGCTCTCGGCCAAGAAGCGCAAGGTGCTCGTCGACTCGACGGTTGCGTTCGTGCGGATCGGCATCAACGCGATGCCGATCCGCCAGGACCCGGACGCACTGATCGTCCCGGACCACCTCTGAGCTCAGGTCAGATCGGCTTGCTGAGCGTCGCCGTGTCGATCACGAACCGATACCGGACGTCGCCGGCAACGACGCGCTCATAGGCACCGTCCACCTCGGCAGCCGAGATCGTCTCGATGCTGGCACCGATCCCGTTCGCGGCACAGAACTCGAGCATCTCCTGGGTCTCGGGGATGCCACCGATGTTCGATCCGGCCACCACCCGGGACCCGCCGACCACCGATGACGGCCGCAGGGCCCACGGCGAGGGCGGCATGCCCACGTTGACGAAGACACCGAGTGGCTTGAGTGCCGAGACGTAGCGGTTCACGTCGACATCAGCACTCACCGTGTTCAGGATGACGTCGAAGGTGCCGCGCAGTGACTTCAGCGCGGCCGGGTCGGCGGTGGCGACGTGTGCCTTGGCGCCAAGGGCCTTGGAGTCCCCGGCCTTGGCATCCGAGCGGGACAGGACCGTGACGTCGGCACCGAGGGCGACCGCGAACTTCACGCCCATGTGGCCGAGCCCGCCGAGGCCGACGACGGCGACCTTCGAGCCGGGCCCGACTCCCCAGCGCTTCAGCGGCGACCAGGTGGTGATCCCGGCGCAGAGCAGGGGTGCTGCCTCGTCGAGGCCGACGCCCTCGGGGATGCTGCACACGAAGCGCTCCGAGACCGGCACCTGCTGGGCATAGCCGCCGCGGGTGGCCTCACCGTCATAGCCGCGACCGTTGTAGGTCATCACCGCGCCCTTGAGGCAGAACTGCTCCTGGCCGTCCTTGCAGAACTCGCACTCGCCGCAGGAGTCGACCATGCAGCCGACGCCGACCCGGTCGCCGACCTTGTGCTTGGTCACGCCCGCTCCGACGGCCGAGACCACGCCGGCGATCTCGTGGCCGGGGGTCATCGGGAAGATCGCCTTGCCCCACTCCTCGCGGACCTGGTGGATGTCGGAGTGGCAGATGCCGGCGAACTTGATGTCGATGAGCACATCGTCGTCGCGCAGCTCGCGCAGCGGGATCTCCGCCACTTCGAACGGGGCTCCGGCGGTGGTGGCCTGCAGGGCAGTTGTGGTCGTCATGATTCCGACCATAGACCCGAAGGCCAATGGGCCTCGAACCGTTCAGCCGCGGACCAGCAACAGCACGCCGAGGGTCAGCATCACCAGGGCCACCAGCCCGTCGAGGATCCGCCACGACGAGGGGCGTGACATGAATCCGGCCAGCAGCCGCGCCCCGTAGCCCAGGATCGTGAACCAGAGCAGGCTGGCCAGGACTGCGCCGCCCGCGAACCACCATCGCCCGGACGGCCCCTCGCCGTTCCCGATCGATCCGAGCAGCACCACGGTGTCGAGATAGACGTGCGGGTTCAGCCAGGTCAGCGCCAGCGCGGTCGAGACCGCAGCGGCGACGCTCGTCGTCGTCGCTGCCCGTTCCGCCTCGAGCCCGGCACTCGGCCGCAGCGCACGGCGTACGGCCAGGAGCCCGTAGCCGATCAGGAAGGCCGCACCGAACCAGGTCAGCCAACGCAGTACGCCGTCCGCCTGCTCGACGACCGCGCCCAGCCCGGCGATGCCGGCGGTGATCAACACCGCGTCGGAGACCGCACAGACCGCGACCACCGCACCGACGTGTTCCTGGCGGATGCCCTGGCGCAGCACGAAGGCGTTCTGGACGCCGATGGCGACGATCAGCGAGAGGCCGGCGGCGAGACCGAGGCCGCCGGAGCTGAGCATCTGGGAGCTGAACGAGGAGGGCACGAGAAGAAGGTAGGCGCACCCACATCATTAGTGCCAGCGACTAAAACTGAAGGATCATTAGCATTGCTTCATGGACGTCGACGCTCTCCATCTCAAGACGCTCGCCGCGATCGTGGACGAGGGGTCGCTCGAGCGCGCTGCCGTCGCGCTGGTGATCACACCTTCCGCAGTCAGCCAACGTCTCAAGGCGATGGAACGCCAGGTCGGTCGCATCCTCTTGCAGCGGACCCGACCCCCGCAGCCGACCGCCTCCGGCGAGATCTTGTTGCGGATGGCCCGGCAGATCGCCGCGCTCGAGCGTGACGCGATCGACCAGCTGGGGCTGGGCACCGGACCGTCCGAGATCCCACTGGTCATCAACGCCGACTCGCTCGCCACCTGGGCGATGTCGGCACTCGCGCCGCTCGCCACCGACGGCCGGATCATCCTCGACATCCACCGCGAGGACGAGGCGCACTCGACCACGTTGCTGCGCTCCGGCACGGTGATGGCGGCGGTCACCTCCACTCCCGACCCGGTGCAGGGCTGCGTCGTCGATCGACTCGGCGCGATGCGCTACCGGGCGGTGGCGACGCCGGACTTCGTCGCGCGCTGGTTCCCCGAGGGCGCCAACGCCGCATCTGTCGCGACTGCCCCGACGATGGACTTCGACCGCAACGACGACCTGCAGAACAAGTTCATCGCACGTCTCACCCGACGCCCCGTCTCGCCGCCGCGCCACCATGTGCCCGGCTCGGATCAGTTCGCAGAGGCAGTACGTCGTGGCATGGGGTGGGCGATGTTGCCCGACCTCCAGACCGTCGAGGACCGCGCCACCGGCACCCTGGTCGAGATCGGAGCGCGACCGGTCATCGACGTACCGCTGTTCTGGCAGCGGTGGCGCCTGGACTCACCCGTCCTGGCCGAGGTGACCGCCGCGATCCGGGAGGGCGCGGCATCCGCACTGCGGTGAGTCAGACCGTCGGATCCTCGACCTGCAGCGGCGCGGAGGTCGGCACCCGCACCGGCTCGGCACGCGGCCCGACGCCGTTGACCTCCGGGGAGATCCTGCGCTCGAGACCGATCGCCACCACTGCCAGCCCCGCACAACCGGCGACGAGCAGTCCGATGAAGGCGGAGTTCAGCTCGTGGCGCAGCATGAACCCGGCCACCAGGGGCGCGAGCACCGCACCGAGCTGGAACGAGCCGGACGACAGCGCGTTGTAGCGACCCCGCAGGTGCGCCGGGGCCAGGTCGTTGGTGATCGCCGGCAGGGTGGGCTGGAGCAGGGTCTCCCCGCTGGCGAAGAGCGCGTGGAAGACCAGCACCATCGCGGCCGCGGTGATGGTGCCGGAGAAGGCGCCCGTGGCGCCGAGGATCAGCCAGGAGGCGGCCCAGATCGCCGCCATCAGCACGACCACCCGGGTGCGCCGGCGACCGTGGATCTTGCGCAGCACGAAGAACTGGAAGGCGACGATCACCACCGTGTTGACCGCGAACGCCCACCCGATCACTCGCGTGGAGACCTCACTGACCTCGCGCGCGAAGGCCGGGAAGCCCGCCTCCATCTGCCCGTAGCCGATGAACGCGAAGATGAGCCCGATCGCGAACAGGTGCGGCACGCCGGGACGGCGCAGGATCGAGAGATAGCTGACCTTGACGCCGATCTCCTCCTCCGGGGTCTCGCTGCGGCCGTGCACGTGGCGGAGTGGGCCGAGCATCAGCGCGATCGGGATCAGCATGCAGACCGCGTCGATGAGGAAGATCGTCGTGAACGTCTTGGGACGCGACACGTCGATGAAGATGCCGCCCACCACGCCGCCGAGCCCGATGCCCAGGTTCACCAGGGCGAAGTTGATCCCGAAATATTGCACCCGCACCGGCCCGTCGACCAGCGACGAGATCAGCACGTTGAACGCGCCCCAGCCGCCGGCGTTGCAGATGCCGATGAAGAACATCGCCGCGATCACGGTCGGCACATCCTCGGCGAAGGCCAGGATCGCCACCCCGATCGACTGCGCGCCACTGCCGATGATCACCATGATCCGCGCGCCGAGGCGGTCGGTGAGGTTGCCGGCCACCGGGGTGAGGAGCAGCGCGATCGCGAAGGCGAGGGCCATCAGCGACCCCGCCACGTCCAGGGTCAGCCCGCGCACCTCGTGCAGGTAGATCACCGTGAACGGCAGGGTGAGCCCGCGGCCGAGCACCTGGAAGACCGTCGAGCAGAGCAGCCAGCGGGCCGGCCTCGGCAGCGCCGCCCAGAACGAGGAGATGGTCATGGCATGCGGGTCCGAGGTCACCGGCACATTCTGCTCGGTGTGACTGACACCAGCGAATGGTTATCGATTACGCATCAGATTGAGGTCGACCGGGCCGTCGATCCCGTCGACCGTGCCGCGGTCGTTGCGCTGCCAGATGTGCCACTCGCCCGGCGGCGGCACCGTGCCCACCCGGCGCACCCACAGCGGGCGGTCGAACTCCGCCACCATCGAGTAGAACGCCTCGAAGCCGGGGTGGAAGTAGACGACGACCCGCTCCTCGCTCGCCTCCTCCACCAGGGCGATGAACCTCTGCACCTGCTTCTGCAGGAGCACCGGGTCCGGGGGCGGGTCGCAGTTGCCGATCAGCTCCAGGTCGACCACCGGCGCCAAGTCAGTGGCACCGGTGATCGTGGAGACGAAGTGCGCGGCCTGCGGCTCGGGCGCCGCACAGAGCGTGTAGTAGTGATAGGCCCCGACCTCGATCCCGGCCGCCTTCGCGGCGCGCGCGTTGCTCACGAAGCGTGGGTCGCTGAACCCGCTGCCCTCGGTCGCCTTGAGATAGGCGAACTCGACCCCGTCCGCGGCCACCCGCTCCCAGTCGATGTCGCCCTGGTGCTGCGAGACGTCGATGCCCTTCCGGTCCCGCGAGCCGGTGGGGGAACTGGTGGGAGAGGCACTCGGCCGCACCGTCGGCGTGGCGCTCACCGTGGGTGTCGCCCGCTCACCCGGCTGCACCGCGACCGGCGCATCCTGGCCACCACACCCGGCGAGAACCAGGCCAGAAGACAGGGCAGCCGCCAGCAGTACGGCGTACCTCATCGCGCGTCGAGCTCGGCGATCATCCGCTTCGGCGCCGTCAACCGATAGGAGGCATCCACCAGCTCGCCCACCTCGTCCCAATCGGTCTCGGGATCGGCCAGGTCGAGTGCGCGCCATCCGAACGGCCCGTAGTACATCGGCGAGAAGAACCGCGGGTCCTGGTCCAGGGCCTCGCGCTCGGACTCCTCGACCTTCACCAGCAACGCGGAATCCACCCGGCGGTGGCCACCGTCGATCTTCTCCCCGCCGCCGAAGACCGCGAAGTTCTTCTTCACCCGGAAGTTCGGCCGGCCGTGGGAGACATATTCCTCCGCCCCGGGGAAGCCGAGCACCACACCTCGGAGCCGGATCAACAGCGGGTCGTCGTCATCGAACATCACCGGGTGGGTCATGACACTCAGTTCCTCCATCTGGTGCGACTGCTGGGCGCGCGACCGGACGACTCCGCACCCACCTGGACCTCACTGCCATACGACCACCCGGACCGCAGCGGCAGATATGCCCCACTCCAGAACGTGCCGGGGTCGAACCATGCCGCCTTCCGGACGTCCGCGAGGACACCCATCTCCTGCAGGGTGAGCGCCACCGTCTCGGCACAGAAGGCCTCCTCGGGCCGCACCCGCTCGCCACGCTTGCGGCGCGGGACATAGGCGTCCCGGCTGCGCAGCCACCGACCGGCCAGCTTCAGCGTGCTCGGGAAGGAGACCCCGTCCAACCGCGCGATGGTGCCGAGCACCGAGTCCTCCTCGGCGTGGCCCACCTCCGGGTGCAGCTGACGCAGATAGGCGGTCTGACCGTAGGTCTCGCGCCACCGGCCCACTGCCTCGGACAGGTCGTGCAGTTGTACGCCGCGGTGGTGGCCACCGCTCCAGTGGTCCAGGAGCGTCTTGCCCAGCTCGGCATGCCAGAGCAGCGGCGGCAGGTCGTCGATCACCACCGACATCGCGACATGGTTCACCGGCGCGTTGGAGACGACCCGGATCGCGCGGTCGGCCGCCGTACGTCCCCGGAAGAGCCACAGGTCGCCGGTGCGGGTGACGCGGATGGCGTCGTCGATGTCGAGCACGCTCCGAGGCTAACCTGCTTCCATGGCGAAGAACTGGTGGAAGTGGGTGGGTCTGGCCGGCGTGGCCGGGGTCGCGGCGACCGGCGCGGTGATCGCGCGCAACGAACGCGAGCGCCGCTCCTACACCCCCGACGAGATCCGCACCCGGCTGCACCAGCGGCACGCGGAGGCCCAGTCCCGGTGAGCTGATCCGTACGGTGGAGCCATGCGCTCCCCCATCCCGGACTATCTGCAGGAGGTCCTTGCCGCCTGTGCCCCCGCCACCGGAGCGGTGGCGGACTACATTCCCGAGCTCGCCGCGGCCGACCCGGACCGGCTGGCGATCTGCATCGCGACGCCCGACGGCGCGGTCTACACGGCCGGTGACACCGACGTGGAGTTCACCATCCAGTCGATGTCCAAGCCGTTCGTCTATGCCCTGGCGATCGCCGACCTCGGCCTGAAGGGCGTGCTGGCGAAGGTCGACGTGGAGCCCTCCGGCGAGGCGTTCAACGTGATCTCGCTGGAGGAGGAGTCCGGTCGTCCGGAGAACCCGATGATCAACGCCGGCGCGATCCTGACCCACTCACTGGTCCGTGGCGCCGACGACGAGGAGCGCTTCGAGCGGATCCTCGAGATGTTCAGCAAGCTGGCCGGGCGCGAGCTCAGTGTGGACGAGGAGGTCTTCGCCTCCGAGTGGTCGACCACGCACCGCAACCTGGCGATGGGTCACATGCTCAAGGCGGTCGGGGTGATGGAGGCCGATCCGGTCCGCGTGGTGCGCGGCTACGTCCGGCAGTGCGCGATCAAGGTGACCTGCCGCGACCTGGCGGTGATGGCGGCGACGCTGGCGGGTGGCGGCGTACACCCGGTCAGCGGCGAGCGACTGCTCTCCCGCGAGGTGACCCGGCAGGCGCTGAGCGTGATGACCACGTGCGGGATGTATGACGCCGCCGGCGACTGGGTGACCACGGTCGGGATCCCGGCCAAGAGCGGGGTCAGCGGCGGCATCCTCGGCGCGTTGCCCGGCCAGGTCGGGCTCGCGGTCTTCTCGCCCCGCCTGGACGTGCACGGGCACAGCGTGCGCGGCGTCGAGGTCTTCGGGCGGCTCTCGGCCGACATGGGCCTGCACATGATGGACGTGGCCCCGCAGCCGACGGCCGCGCTCCGCCAGCAGTATGCCGATGACTCCCGCACGGTCTATCGGTTGCAGGGCAACCTGCGCTTCGCCGGCACCGAGACGGTGGTCCGCGCAGTCAGCGAGGCCGATGTCGAGACCGAGCGGGTGGTCCTGGACCTGACCCGGGTGAACAGCGTCGACGACGTCTCCCGGCGGATGCTCGACGAGGTGGTACGCCGGCTCGCGATCGACGGTGTCCGGGTCGAGCTGATCGACCCCGAAGGCGTGCTTCCTCAGCAGTGACATCCGGCCCGGAGGATGGAAGGCTCCCTCACATGCAGATCATCCTGGTTCCCGGACTCTGGCTCAACGGTTCCACGTGGAACGACGTCGTCCCGCTGCTCGAGGCCGCCGGGCACCATCCGGTGGCGTTGACCCTGCCCGGCATGGAGTCGAAGGACGCCGACCGGGCCTCGATCACCCTGGCCGACCACGTCGCCAGCGTCGTCGCAGCGCTCGATGCAGCCGACGAGCCGGTGCTCCTGGTCGGTCACTCGATCGGCTGCGGCATCGCCCATGCCGCTCTCGACGCGCGAGTTGGCAAGGTCGCGCGCATCCTCCACGTCGGCGGGTTCCCCGCCGCCGAGGGCGAGTCCCTCCTGGCCGGCCTGGCCGGTGGCGGTGACGAGGTGCCGATGCCGGACTGGGTCGAGATGGGCGAGGAGGCCAACATCGTTGACTTCGACCCGGACCGGCTGGAGGCGTTCTATGCGGCCGCGATCCCTGCCCCCACCAGGGTGCTGACCGATCCGGTGCATCTCGGCGATGCCGCCCGGCACGAGGTCCCGGCGACCTTGGTCTGCCCGGAGTACTCCGCGGCGCAACTGCAGGAATGGGTCGACAGCGGGGACCTCCCCGAGATCACGGCGAACCGGCACACGACGTACGTCGACCTCCCCGGCACCGGCGAGACCTGCGGGCACTGGCCCCAGGTCACCCAGCCCGAGGCGCTGGCCGGCGTCATCCTGTCGGCTGCCCACTGACCCGCTCGAGCGTCAGCGCAGGTCCCGGCGCATCACCACGCGGGGAAAGCCCCCGGAGACCGCATCCGTCGCCGCGGCCCAGGTGAAGCCGGCGGCCTCGAACAGCGCGCGGGTGCCGACGTACGCCATCGTCAGGTCCACCTTCGCGCCGTCGTTGTCCACGGGATAGCCCTCCACGGCCGGCGCTCCCTGCGAGGCCGCATAGGCAACGGCACCGGGGATCAGCGTCCGCGCGATCCCCTGCTTGCGGAACCCGGCGCGCACCCGGATGCACCAGATCGACCACACCGGCAGGTCGTCGACGTGCGGGATCTTCGTCGATCGGGCGAACGGTAGCTCCGAGCGTGGCGCGACGGCAGCCCAACCGACCGGCTCCCCGTCACGGCGGGCAACCACGCCGGGTGCGACCGCGCGGGAGCACAGCCCGCGGACGTAGTCGGCGCGCTCGGGGCCCTTGAGGGACGTGTTCAGCTTCGCCGGGATGCGGTGGCTCAGGCAGAAGCAGACCGAGGAGTCCGGGTTCTTCGGCCCGAGCAGTGTGGCCACCTCATCGAAGTCATGGCCGGGCACGATCTCGATCGTCATGTCAGTGAGGCTAGTCGTCGGCACCGACGAGCAGCCTGCTCCGGAACAGCTCGAGCACGTCGTCCAACGCCTGGCGGGTGCGCGAGCCCGGCTCGTCGATGAGGTGCTCGGTGACCACCGAGTGCGGCGCGATCAGGGCATCGGGGTTGGCGTCCTCGTCGTCGAGCTCGACCGCCACGAACGCATCGCCCAGCTGCTCGCGCAACCACCCGAACCGCTCGTCGGGGACCAGCTTGTCGCTGCGGAAACGAAGCCCCAGCACCTTCAGCTCACCGGCGACGCATCGCTGCCTGACCACGGCCAGGTCCGCCTCCGAGATGTCGGTACCGGCCTTGCGACCCGGAAGGGCGGCCAGCGGGAGCGAGGGCTGGGAGAGCACCGGCGCCAGCACACGCGCGTCGGTGGCCATCGCGAGCGCGAAGCCGCCGGTCAGGCACATCCCGATCGCACCGACCCCCGGCCCACCGCAGCGCTCGTGCTCGTGGGCGGCAAGGTCGCGCAGCCACGGGATCACCGGCGAGGTCTTGCCGGTGGCGAAGAGGCTGAACTCCCTGCTCACGCAGACCCTGCCCAGCGACCGGGCCATGGTGGCCGCGGTGCCGGCCCGCCCGTGCGCCGACGGGTCCGGGTCCCGGCCGGGGGCCCCGAACAGGTGCGGCAGCACGACGGTGAAGCCTTCGTCACGCACGGTCCGGGCGAACTGGGCCACCTTCGGCGTGATCCCCGGGAACTCGGCCAGCACGATCACCGCCGGCCCGACACCGGATCGATAGACCTGGTGCTCCTTGCCCTGCGAGGAGAACGTCTCCAGCTCGAAGTCCGCGAGCGCGTCATCTGTCATGCGCCGACTCTAGTCAGCCGCGGGCGCTGACCTCGGGGAGCGAACGGCCCAGGGCCGCCCCGATCAAGCCGAGCACGGCCAGCAGGACCAACGCCGGGACGTTGCCCCAGATCGACAGCACCCCGGTCACGGCGCCGGCGGCCAGCAGCAGCACGCCCATCGCGGTGTTGGCGACCGCGACATATTCGGTGCGCTGGTCGCCCTCGGCCATGTCCACGACATAGGTCTTGCGGGCCAGTCGCGTGCCCAGGTGGACGATCGCCAGCAGGAGGTACGTCGTGGGGTGCAGCCAGGCCGACTCGCGCAGCGTCGCGGAGGTCAACGCCAGCAGGTAGCCGCCGATCACTGCCGATGCCCCCACCGCACACCACACCATCAGCTGGCGCGAGGAACGGTCCGCCAACCGGCCGAAGAGCCGGCCACCGACCAGGTTCGCCACTCCTTGGGCCATCACGAACAACCCGAGACCCGAGAGCGCTCCACCGTTGCTGGACGCGCCGATGGCGACCACGAACGGCGGGCTGAGGGCGGAGACGAGCAGGAGTGAGCGGACCAGGACGAAGCGGCGCAACGTCGCGTCGTCGCGGAGCAGGTGCCAGGCCTGCGCGGCCCAGCCCGGCCCCTCGGCCGGGTCGTCGGGCTCGGTCTCCGGCTCCCGGATGCCGACATAGATGGCCAGCCCGATCACCCAGGTCGCCGCCGCGGCGAAGAGCAGCAGGGCGAGCAGGCCCGCGTCCACGTCTCCGCCCCACACCTCCAGCGCCAGGCCGAGGGTGAGTGCCACCGCGCCGGAGAGCACCGTGACCACCCCGTTGATCTGACCGCGCTGACCCTTGGGGATGGTCCTGCCGAGCACGTCCTTGCTGGCCAGCGAGCAGAGCGCGCGCCCCAGTGCGAAGACGGCCAACGCGACCAGGATGGCGATGCCGGCAACCCATCCCTGCCAGGCGAGGGCGGCCAGCGCCATCGACGCGGTCGCCACTGCCTGGGCACCGGCCCCGGCGACCCAGGCCCACTTGCGGGCGCGGAGTCGACGTACCCACGAGGTGAGCGGGGCCTGGGGAAGCATCGAGCCGGACTCGCGGATCGGCACGAGCAGCGCGAGCATCCCGCCCGGCGCACCCACCGCGCCGAGCAACCACGGCAGGACCGTCTTGGCGTTGACCACCTGGTCGCCGATGCCCTGCATCGCCTGGCCACCCATTTGGCGCAGGCCGTTGCGCTCCACGTGCCCGACGGCGTCCTCGGCAAGGTCTGGTGCTTGGTCGCTCTCGGTGCGGACCAGGCGTGAGTACATCGAAGTCACGGCTGCATCATGCTCTGTGCCTCCTCACGGTGACCAGCACGGTGGCTAGGCTGGCTCAATGAGCAGGGAACAGTGGGACAGCGAAGCCGCGACCTATGACGAGGAACCCGACCACGGCCTCACCGACCCGACCATCCGGGAGGCGTGGCGCCAGCTCCTGGCCGGCGTGCTCCCCTCGCCGCCTGCACACATCGCCGACCTGGGCTGCGGCACCGGGACCCTGGCCAGGCTCCTGGTCGACGAGGGCTACAGCGTCGACGGTCTCGACTTCTCCCCCGAGATGCTGGCCCGGGCGCGGGTGAAGGTCCCGGAGGCGACGTTCGTGGCCGGCGATGCCTCCACCCCGGCGCTCAAGGAAGGCACCTATGACGTGGTGCTGAGTCGACACGTGCTCTGGGCGCTGCCGGACCCCAAGACGTCGTTCGCCAAGTGGGTCAAGCTCCTGCGCCCCGGTGGGATCGTCGTCCTGGTCGAGGGCGACTGGAGCACCGGAGCAGGGCTCAGTGCAGCCGAGGCCGAGGAGATCGTGCGCAGCGTGCGCCAGGACGTCAGCGTGCAGCGGCTCTCCGAGGAGATCTATTGGGGCAAGGTCATCGACGACGAGCGCTACCTGTTGATCAGCCGGAGCTGACCACTCGCTCGGCCAGGCGCACCGCGGCGTGAGCCGCCAGGGCGGCCTCGTCCGGGTCGGCCGCCGCCTCGTGCGGCACCAGTCCGCCGAGCAGCGCGACCGGCTGGGTGAGCCATGCCCAGGCGTGCCACGGGTCCATCCCCGCCGAGAGCAGCGGCAACAGCAACGGCAGCATCTCCACCCGGGGCTCACCGGCGGCGGTGAGCTGGAACGCCGGGATCAGCTGGTCGCGGTGGTGCGGTACGACGAGCAGGGCATGCGCCGCAGAGGCCTTGTGCACGGCGAACCGGGTGGCGTTGACCGACTCCCCGCGCAGCTCGGCCAGCGAGCCATAGCTGTGCACGGGGCTGGCCAGCAGGGTCTTGCGGACCCGCGCCTGCCGGGCGAGCTGCACCAGCGCCAGGGGTACGGCGTACTCGCGCTCGCTCCCGTCGCTGTGCAGGACCGTGTCGAGCTGGTCGAGCTGCTCGGCCGTCAGCGGATCGCCGGTGTGCGGGTCGACCCACTGCGCCAGCCCGGAGGCGTCGCGGGTGAAGGACGGGAGGCCGGCCTCCGCCAGGTGCGACTCGAGACCGAGGTCCTCGAGCCAGGCCGCCAGCCGCTCGGCCAGGTCGTCTGTCATGCGCACCATTCTCGCGCACGCAGGTGACGGGAAGTTCCCGACCACCCCTGTTGTTGTCGCTGTCATGAAGAACATCGGCTTCCTGAACTTCGGCCACTGGTCCGCCGCCCCGCAGTCGCAGGTCCAGACCGCCTCCGACGCGCTGCTGCAGTCGATCGACCTCGCAGTGGCTGCCGAGGAGGTCGGGGCGGACGGTGCCTACTTCCGGGTGCACCACTTCGCGCAACAGCTCGCCTCGCCCTTCCCGCTGCTCGCCGCGATCGGCGCGAAGACCAGCCGGATCGAGATCGGCACCGGCGTGATCGACATGCGCTACGAGAACCCGCTCTACATGACCGAGGACGCGGGTGCGGCCGACCTGATCGCCGGTGGCCGGCTGCAGCTCGGCATCAGCCGGGGATCACCGGAGCAGGTCATCGACGGGTTCCGCTACTTCGGCTATGAGCCGCCGGAGGGCGACCACGCCGAGATGGCGCGCCAGCACACGGCGATCTTCCTGCAGCAGCTGGAGGGCAAGGGCTTCGCGCAGCCCAACCCGCGTCCGATGTTCCCCAACCCGCCTGGCCTGTTGCGTCTTGAGCCGCATTCCCCCGGCCTCCGCGACCGGATCTGGTGGGGTGCGGGCTCCCGCGCCACCGCGGTGTGGACTGCGGAGCAGGGGATGAACCTGATGAGCTCGACGCTGCTCACCGAGGACACGGGTGTGCCGTTCCACCAGCTCCAGGCCGAGCAGATCCAGATGTTCCGCGACGCCTGGACGGCCGCCGGTCACCAGCGGGAGCCGCGGGTCTCGGTGTCGCGCAGCATCTTCCCGATCGTGAGCTCGATGGATCGGGCCTACTTCGGTGACGAGTCGCGCAGCCAGGACCAGGTCGGGAACCTGGAGGGCGGCCGGGCCCGTTTCGGCAAGACCTATGCCGGTGAGATCGACCAGCTGGTCAAGGACCTGGCCGAGGACGAGGCGATCGCCGCGGCCGACACCGTCCTGATCGCGGTGCCGAACCAGCTGGGTGTCGACTACAACACCCAGATCATCGAGAACATCGTGCGCTACGTCGCTCCCGAGCTGGGCTGGCGCTGAGCCCTCACTCGATGGTGAGCTCCAGGTCCACGCCCGCGTCCATCGTCGGCGTGGCCAGCCGGGTCACCGTGCCCTCGGTGACGGTGAACTCGTCGACCAGGTCGTTGAGGTTCGTTCCCCCGCTGGGGGTGGCGGGGGCGAGCCTCTGACTGCTGTGCAGTCGGATCTCGCCGTCGCCGACCTCGGTCACCTCGAAGGTCACCGGCCCCATCGCCTCGATGGTGACCTCGCTGCCGAGGTGCACCTCCTCGGTGGTCACCTCAGGCACAGCCGGTGAGGGGCTCTCCGCCCAACCGTTCCAGCTGGTGGCCTCGATCGTCAGCGTGACCGGCTCTGCGGGCGTGCCGACGGTGCCGGTGTCCCCTGAGCCAGCGCAGGCCCCGAGCCCGGCAATCAGGACGAGGCAGGCCGCGAGAGTCATCTTCATGACCCTGTGACGGGGTGGTCGTCAGTTCGGTTCCAACGCACCCTGCAGCCAGCCCCACGCCTGGCTGATCTCGTCGGCGGTGGCCCGGGTGCCGGGAACCAGGTGCGTGGGTCGCGGGCGGCGGTCGTGCCAGAACCGCCCGTTGGGCAGCTCCTGCTCGGTCGCCGCCAGCCAGACGCTCGTGTCCGCGCCTTCCTCGTCGTCGCGCAGGGCGCCGCGGGTGAGCTTGCGGAAGGCGGGCAGTGACTCCTGTACGCCGGGGGTGTCGGCCCAGCCCGGATGCATCGCAGCCGTCGTTATCCGGTCCAGCGACCACCGGTCGGCGAGCAACGGGAGCATCTCGACCTGCATCCGCTTGGAACGTGCATAGGCGGTCGCGGGGGCATAGTCCCCGTCGCGGAACTCGGGATCGGCCGCGGGCAGGCGCTGGGCATACATCCCACCGCTGCTGACCAGGATCACCCGGCCGTCGCGCAGGCGTTCGTGCAGGAGCTCGGTCATCAGCACCGGGCTCAGGACGTGCACGGCCATGCTCAGCTCGTGGCCCTGCGGCGACTCGGTCCGCTCGGGGGGCATCACGCCGGCGTTGTGGATCACGGCGTGCACCTCGGACACCGACAGCTCGCGGGCGAAGCGGCGTACGTCGTCAAGGTCTGCCAGGTCGCAGCGCTCGATGTGCAGGTCCGCGTCCGGGGTCCGCTCGAGGATCCGCTCGCGCACCCGGTTGCCCTTGTCCTCGTCGCGGACCACCATGTGCACGGTCGCGCCGAGCTCGGCCAGCGCCTCCACGCAGCCGATGCCGAGCCCCGAGCTGGCGCCGGTGACCAGCACGTGCCGACCGGCGATCGCTCCGGGCGCGGGGTCCGCCGGCCAGCCCGGCAGGCGTCGACGCAGGTCGAACCCGAAGCGGGTGTAGCCGCCGACCATGGTGCGGTCGAGGAAGGTGTCCAGGGCCCGGGCGGGCAGAGGCATGGTCATCGTCCCGCCTCCAGTGCGTCGAGGCTGGCGCGCAGCTGCCGGATGGTCTTGCGGGCGAGGAAGGGGAGATAGGCGGCCACCAGCGGGGAGATCGCCTTCGCTCCTCCGGAGAACGAGAACTCCGCGTGATAGCTCACCTCGGAGCCGTCGGCGCTGGCCCGGATGCCGAGCACGTCGTGGCCCTCGAACTGCTCGTTGCGCCCGACCATGTGCACCCGGGTCGGCCGCTCGAGCTCGACGGTGGTGTAGCTGACCTCGGTCTCGCGGCCCATGAAGACCGAGACGTTGCGATAGGTGCTGCCGACTCCGCCGTCACCCTCGATCAGCTCGCAGGTCTTGGTGCCGGGGTCCCACGCCTCCGCGTTGCGGAAGTCCGCCAGATAGCGGAAGACGCGCTCCGGCGGTGCCGTGGTGAACAGCGTGCGGCTGACGGACGGCCTCATCGGATTCACGAAGAACAGCTCCTCTTGATCGGAAGGTCGGGCCTTCCTCCGATCATCCATGGTCACTCCAACTCGAGCCGGCCGAGACGACTAGGCTGACCGGGCGTCACCGCCGAACACGAGGAGCCGTCTGATGGGTCAGGTCACCGCAACCGCCGAGGCAACCGTTGCCGCACCGCCCGCCGACGTCGTCGCGGCTCTCGCCGACTACGAGGTGACCCGCCCCGGGATCCTCTCCGCGCACTACAGCGACTACGCCGTCGAGCAGGGCGGCCAGGGCGACGGGACCGTGGTCACCTGGCGGCTGCAGGCAACCGAGAAGCGGGTACGCCACGTGGTCGCCGACATCACCACCACCTCCGACTCGGTCACCGAGACCGACCGCAACTCCTCGATGGTGACCACCTGGCGGGTGCTGCCCCGCGACAGCGGCAGCAAGGTCCTGGTGGTCACGACGTGGCAGGGCGCAGGCGGCATCGGTGGCTTCTTCGAGCGAACCTTCGCACCCAAGGGTCTTCGGGCGATCCACGAGGAAGTGCTCGCCAACCTCGCCGCACGCCTGCGCTGAGCCTCGGTCCGCAGAGCGTCAATTCACGACGGCTCGGCGAGGGAGAGGGTCAGGGGCTCAGCCGGTCCACAGCAGCCGCCCCCATCGGCGGTCCCATCGACTTCGGCCGGGGCATCGAACACGCCCGAGCCTCCGCAGACACCCGACTCGGGAAGGGTGAGCTCGACCCGCTCGGCGGCCTCGTGGTCGCCAGCGATGGCCGCCACCACACTGCGGGTCTGCTCGAAACCGGTCAGGGCGAGGAATGACGGTGCTCGTCCGTAGGACTTCATCCCGACCAAGTGGAGACCCGACTCGGGCTGGGCGAGCTCACGAGCGCCGTGCGGATAGACCGTTCCGCAGGAGTGCACGTTGGGATCGATGAGCGGCGCGAGCTGGGTGGGCGCGGACAGGACCGGGTCGAGGTCGAGGCGCACTTCGGACAGGAAGGACAGGTCGGGGCGGAACCCGGTGACCACGATGACCTCGTCGACCCCGTTCAGCACGGCACCGTCGGTGCTGGTGAGGACCAGCGGGCCCTCGCCCTCGCGTTCCGGGGAAACCTCTGCGGTGCGGAACGAGGTGACGACCTCGACGGGCCCGGACTCGACGGCATCGTGGGCGCGCTGGCCCAGCGTGCCCCGCGCCTCGAGCTGATCGTTGTCGCCGCCGCCGAATGCGTCCCCGGTGCCCGAGCGGCGTACCAGCCATGAGACCCGGGTCTCGGGGTGCTCCGCAGCCAGCGCTGCGAGTCCGACGAGGGTGTTCTGCGCCGAGGCGCCGGTGCCGGCAACCGCCACGTGCCTGCCGGCATAGCGAGCCAGGGTGCTCGGGTCGGTGAAGTCCGGGATGCCGTAGCGGATCCGCTGGGCGTGGGCGTGCTCGCCGATCGCCGGCAGTCCGTCACCGCCCAGTGGGCTGGGGCCGCTCCAGGTGCCGGATGCATCGATGAGTGCCGCGGCGGGCATCCGGACCTGCACCCGGTCCGTCTCGACGTGGACGGTGAAGGGAGTGCTGTCGCGCTCCGCGTCGACCATCCGGTCACGGCCGTGCCGGGCGACACCGACGACCCTGTGCCCGAAGCGGATGTCGACCTCCTCGGTGGCGGCGAGTGCCGCCGCGAGCGGGACGAGGTAGCGCTCGACCCAGTCGTGGCCCGTCGGGTAGGCGCTTGACTCGGGAGCGACCCATCCCTTGGCTGCGAGGAGCTCACCCGCGGCGGGGTCGATCAGCTCGGACCAGGGCGAGAAGAGTCGGACATGGCCCCATTCGCGGACCGCGGCGCCGGCGGATTCACCCGCCTCCAGGACGACGGTCGGCAGGCCTCGCGCCTGGGCGTGTGCGGCTGCGGCCAGTCCGATCGGTCCCGCGCCGATGACGACGACAGGAGTGTTGGTCGAGGGAATGAGGCTCATCAGGTCTTCCTTTTCATCGATAATGGTCGATGAAGGGACTCTATCGACGAACTTCGATGAACGCAACCATCGATGACGATCGATGTAGGGTGGTCGCGTGGAGACAACGACAGAACGCGCCGGCCTCAGCAACGCCTCGGCGGAGACCTATGCCGAGTGGTTCGCCACCCTCGCCGACGCCACCAGGGTCCGGCTCCTGCACACGGTCTCGTCCTCGGCCACCGGCGCCCTCAGCGTGGGCGACCTGGCGGCGGCGCTCGGGATCAGCCAGTCCACCTGCTCGCACCATGTCCGCAAGCTCGCCGAGGTCGGGTTCGTGGCCGTCGACAAGGTCGGCACCTCCTCGATCGTCTCGGTCAACCCGGCGTGCTGCACCGGGCTGCCCCACGCCGCCGACGTGGTGATGGGCACCCTGTCGTCCCCGCCGTGCTGTCCCGAAGACCTCCCCGCAGACGTCACCACCCGCGCCATGACCGATGCCGATCTCCCCGCGGTGCGTGACATCTATGCCGAGAGCCTCGCCACCCGCAACGCCACCTTCGAGACCCGGGTCCCCGATCTCGAGACGCTGGCGAGCCGATGGCTGTCCGGGCACCGCTGGGTCGCCGAGGGCGACCTCGACGGCAGCCGGACCATCCTCGGTTGGACCGCGATCAGCCCTGTCTCCGCGCGGGAGTGCTATGCCGGGGTTGGTGAGACCACGGTCCATGTCACCGAAGGAGCACGCGGTCGAGGAGTGGGCAAGAGCCTGCTGTGGCGGCAGGTGAACGAGGCGGATGCGGGAGGCCTGTGGACCCTGCAGGCCTCGGTCTTTCCGGAGAACCGGGCCTCGATCGCCCTCCACCACTCGGCCGGTTACCGGACCCTCGCGGTGCGATCCCGGATCGCCCAGCTCGACGGGGTCTGGCGGGACACGGTCCTGCTCGAGCGTCGCCGCGAGGACGACTGACCCCGATTCGGCGCAAGACATAGACCGATGTAAGTATTGACGCATGTCGATATCTGCCTCCCCGGAGTGCTGCACCCAGCTGGCGCGCGAGCCAATGACCGCAGAACAGGCCGACCAGGTGGTGCCCGTGCTCCGCGCCCTCGCGGACCCGGTCCGGCTGCGGCTGATGTCGATGGTCCTCTCCCACGAGAACGCCGAGGCCTGCGCGTGCGACCTGCTGCCGGCCTTCGACCTGTCCCAGCCGACGATCAGCCACCACCTCAAGGTGCTGCACGAGTCCGGTCTGCTGGATCGCGAGAAGCGCGGGGTCTGGGTCTACTACCGGGCCCGGCCCGCGGCGATCGAGTCGATCGCAGCCCTCTTCACCACCGAGATGGCACTGCGATGAAGCGGCTCGGACTGCTCGACCGGCTCCTGCCCGTCTGGATCATGGCTGCAATGGCACTCGGACTGGTCCTGGGCCGATCCGTCACCGGTCTGGACGAGGCTCTCTCGGAGATCGAGGTCGGGTCCGTCTCCCTCCCGATCGCCATCGGCCTGCTGCTGATGATGTACCCGGTCCTGGCCAAGGTCCGCTACGACGAGCTCGGCCACGTCACCGGCGACCGCAGGCTCCTGGTCTCCTCGATTGTGCTGAACTGGGTCCTCGGCCCGGCGTTGATGTTCGCGCTGGCCTGGCTACTCCTTCCCGACCTGCCCGAATATCGCACCGGCCTGATCATCGTCGGCCTGGCCCGCTGCATCGCGATGGTGCTCATCTGGAACGACCTCGCCTGCGGGGACGGCGAGGCCGCGGCGATCTTGGTCGCGCTCAACGCGGTCTTCCAGATCCTCGCCTTCGCCGGGCTCGGCTACTTCTACCTCGAGCTGCTCCCCGGCTGGCTCGGCCTGGACCAGACCGGCCTCGACGTCTCGGTCTGGAGCATCGCCAAGTCCGTGCTGGTCTTCCTCGGCATCCCGCTGGCTGCCGGGTTCCTGACCCGCACGCTGGCTGAGCGCGCGAAGGGCCGCGAGTGGTACGAGGCCAGGTTCCTGCCCAAGATCGGACCGTTGGCCCTCTATGGCCTGCTGTTCACCATCGTCATCCTGTTCGCCCTCCAGGGCGACACCATCACCGGCAACCCCCTCGACGTCGCCCGGATCGCCCTGCCACTGCTCGCCTACTTCACGCTGATGTGGGCCGGGTCCTTCCTGATGGGCTACCGGCTGGGGATGAGCTATGAACGCACCACGGCACTGGCGTTCACCGCCGCCGGCAACAACTTCGAGCTCGCCATCGCCGTCGCCATCGGCGTCTTCGGCGTCACCTCCGGCGAGGCACTCGCCGGCGTCGTCGGCCCTCTGATCGAGGTCCCGGTGCTGGTCGGGCTGGTCTACGTCGCGCTCTGGGCGAGACGCCGCTGCTACCCGAGCGACCACTCACCGTCCGCGCACGACGTACCCCGGAGGACCTCCGCATGAACGCCACGCCCGAAGTGCTCTTCGTCTGCGTCCACAACCAGGGCCGCTCGCAGATGGCCGCCGCGCTCCTCGACCACCACGGGGCCGGTCGCGTCCAGGTGCGCTCGGCCGGGTCTGCACCCGCGGACTCCGTGAACCCGGCAGTCGTCGAGGTGATGGCCGAGCTGGGGATCGACATCTCCCGCGAGCTCCCCAAGAAGTTGCTCACTGCCGACGTCGAGGCCTCCGACGTCGTGATCACCATGGGCTGCGGGGACGCCTGCCCGATCTTCCCCGGCAAGCGCTACGAGGACTGGGCCCTGAGCGACCCGTCGGGCCAGGGTCCAGATGCCGTGCGCGAGATCCGCGACGAGATCGATGCCCGGGTCCGCCAGCTGCTCAGCGAGCTGGTCGGGCCGCCTGGCTGAGCCTGCGGCGCGGCTCGTCGGAGCTCAACAGCACCTGCTGCTCACGCGACTCGGCCAGCAGCACTTCGCCGGCCGGCGCCAGCTGTTCGCTCGAGAGCGCGAAGATCCGCTTGGCGGCGGCGAGTGCGGCTGCACTGCTCTCGCTGATCTCCTTGGCGACTCGCATCGCCTCGGCACGCGGATCCTCATGGGTCCGGGTGACCAGGCCGATCTGTGCAGCCTCGGATCCGTCGACCTGTCGCCCGGTGTAGACCAGCTCGCGAGCCACGTCGCCGCGCAGGTTCTCGCGCAGCAGCGGATAGCCGGCCATGTCCGGCACCAGGCCCCACTTCGCCTCCATCACGGCCAGCTTCGCCGACGGATGCGCGATCCGGATGTCCGCCCCGAGCGCGATCTGCAGACCGCCGCCGAAGACAACGCCGTGCAGGGCTGCCACCACGGGCACCTCGAGCGTGCGCCAGCCCCAGGCCACCTGCTGGAACCGGTTCGCCTCGCCGTGGGTGCGCTCGCTCAGGTCGCCGAGGTTGTTCGGGTCACCGAGGTAGGCCAGGTCGATGCCGGCGCAGAACGCTCGCCCGGCGCCCGAGAGCACCACCACGCGTACGTCGTCCCGCCCAGCGATCTCCTCGATCGCGGCGTTGATCTGGTCGATCATCGCCCCGTCGAGGGCGTTCATCTTGTCCGGCCGGTTGAGGACCACGTCGGCGATGCCGTCGGCAACCTCGATCGTGACTCGCTGCTCGCTCTGCGTCATGGGCCCAAGCCTGCCAGACCCAGCCGGTCAGATCAGGAGGAGAGGGCCTTGTCCGCGGTCTCGGGAGCCTTCCAGCCCGCGATGATCGTGATCAGGCCGAGACCCATCACATAGAGCGCGACCGGCCACCATGCGCCGCCGGCGGCCTTGGACAGCGCCACCGCGATGAACGGCCCGAAGCCACCGAAGACGACGGCTGCGACCTCGCGGCTGATCGCCGCGCCGCTGTAGCGGGACTGGGTGCTGAAGAGCTCGGCGAGGAGCACTCCCTGGACTCCGAAGGCGATGCCCACCGAGCCACCCTGGGCGATGGCGAGCGCGGCCATGGCCCACACCGGCTGGTCGGCGGCCTGGTCGCAGCGCCATAGAGGAAGTAGTCGTACCACTCCAGGGCAGAGCCCATCAGTACGGCGCCGGCCACCCGGACCAAGGTCTTGCGGTCGGGGGTGTTGGGCGTGGCGCCCGAGGGCGCGCGGTCATCGGTCACGGCGGTCATTTCTGCTCCATGGGGGTGGAAGGGTTCAGGGGGTGATGCGACGCTCGAGCGTGCGCGGATCGGCGGCCGCGCGGGCCGCCTCGTGGTCGAATCGGCCGCTTGCCCAGCCCTTGTCCAGGGGCGACCAGAAGAAGAAGCTCACCTTGCGCTCGACGAAGCGCCAGCGGCCGTCGTCGCAGCGGCGGATGATGTCCGCGTAGCGGCCGGCGGCGATGTGCGCGACGCCGTCAACGACGCAGGGCTGGTCGAGCCAGGTCTGCCCGGTGGCCAGGGTCGCCGTCGAGCTCGATGGTCTCGTTGCTGCTGAAGTGCCACCACGCCTCCAGGGAGCCTTCCTGGAGGGCGGGGAAGAAGGTGCGCAGCTCGTCGCGGCCGCGGGCGGTGGACAGGCCGACGAAGGCGCCGTCCTCGGTGAACAGCTCGGCGAGCTCGTCCCAGTGCCCGTCGTCGAGGAGCTGGCAGTAGCGGGCGCGGAGCTGGCCGATCTCGTGGAGATCTTCGAGCCGGGCAACCCTGGCTTCAAGATCCATCGTCGCCTCCTCACCTGGTCGTGTCACGTCCTGTCCGCCCTGCTTGTGTGGGCGGTCACATGTCTGGTCTACGACGGTACGAGTGACGGGAGCCATAGCGGAAGTATCTATTTGCTGCATCACCTAGAGGCTGGGAATATAGGTGGATGGAACTGCGTCACCTGCGCTACTTCGTGGCCGTCGCCGAGGAGCTCAACTTCAGTCGGGCTGCCGAGCGGTTGCACATGGCCCAGCCGCCCCTGTCGCAACAGATCAAGCAGCTCGAGGACGAGCTCGGCTTTCCGCTCCTCACCCGCACCACGCGCAGGGTGGAGCTGACGCCCGCGGGCGCGTCGTACCTGGAGAAGGTTCGCGAGATCCTGGCTGCGATCTCCGCGGCCGGCGAGCACGCCGGTCGGGTGGCGTCGGGCCAGGTCGGCCGGATGATCGTCGGCTGTGTCGGCTCGGCGACCTACACCCTGCTGCCCCAGCTGGCCCGCCGGATGCGAGCCGACCTGCCCGACGTCGAGTTCGGCTTCCGCGGCGAGATGCTCTCCCCCGACCAGGTGCGGGCGCTGCGCCAGGACCGGCTCGATCTCGGCCTGATGCGGCTGCCACCGGACACGGCAGGTCTCGACATCCACCCGATCCGCAGCGAGCCGCTGTGTGCGGCGATCCCCCGCGACCACCCGCTGGCCGAGCGGGCCGAGCTGCAGGTCACCGACCTGCGTGAGCAGGAGCTCGTGGTCCACGCCGGCGGGGGCCGCTCGGTGATGAGCGGGATCGTGCAGCAGATGTGCCACGACGCAGGCTTCACCGCGCAGGTGGCCCACGAGGTCGCCGAGACCTCGACGATCATGACCTTCGTCGCGGCCGGGCTGGGCATCGCGGTGATCCCCGAGCCGACCTCGACCTACGGCGCCCCGGGCATCGCCTACGTGCCGATCGTCGATGCGCCGTACGTCGACCTGGTTGCGGTGACCAGGTCGGACGAGACCAGCCCGGTGGTCGCGCACGCACTCGAGATGTTGCGCGAGCTCGACTAGGCGAGATCCGACTCCATCGCGGCGGCGACCGCCTGCTCGCGAGCGCCACCCTCGCGCAGGCCGGCGATGACGGTACGCCGGTCCTCGTCGCTGCGGTTCTGGCTGCGCTTGGCCTTCGCGGAGATCTCCTCGATGGCGAGCTCGATGCCGACGATTGCCTTCAGCTGTTGGGCGATGAAGGACTCGGGCGCATCGCTGACCGCCCACGGTTCCGCCCTCAGTGACTCCTGCACGTCAGTCAGCACACTGACCGCGTCGAGCAGCCAGGCGGCGTCACGATGGACCGTGACCCGGCCACGGAACTGCACCGCGGAGTAGTTCCAGGTCGGGACCACCAGGCCGCCGTCGCGCTTGCCGGCATACCAGCTCGGCGTGATGTAGGCCTCCGGGCCGGTGACCACGCCCAGCGCCGGTGATCCGTCGGTGATCGAACGCCAGTGTGGGTTGGCGATCGCCATGTGCAGGATCAGCCGGTTGTCGCGCCAGATCAGTGGCAACCGGGTTGCCAGCGGGAAGCCGTCCTGGCCGACAGTGACCAGCTCCAGGGCCCCGATGGCCTCGACGAACCCCCTGACCTCGGCCTCGTCCATCACGTTGAACGGTTGCATCCACATGCAGCCAACCTATCCGCGTGATCGGCGTTGGTGCTCGGGTCAACGGCTGACCCCTGCCTCCTCGAGGAATCGGGTGAGCTTCTCGGGGTTGCGGACGGTGTAGATGCCGGTGACCAGGCCGTCCTCGACCCGCATTGTCACCACGCTGTCCAGCTCGCCGTCGAGTCGCACCAGGAGCGCCGGCCAACCGTTGGCCTGGATCTGCTCGAGACTCATCAGCGTCGCCCACGGCGTGCTGAAGCCGACCTCCAACAACTTGGCCACCTTCGCAGCCCCGTGGATCGGCCGCGGCAGCGCCTGCTTCACGCCTCCGCCGTCACCGAGCATCACCACGTCGGGAGCGAGCAGGTCGGCCAGTGGCTGGATCTCTCCCGTGGCGAGCGCATGCTGGAAGGCGTTCAGGGCGTGCCGGGTGCTCTCGGCCGACACCTCGCCGCGAGGCTTGCGCGACGCGAGGTGCTCCCGGGCCCGATGGGCGATCTGGCGTACGGCGGCGGGGGTCTTCCCGACCGCCTCGGCCAGCTCCTCGTAGTCGAACCCGAACACCTCATGGAGCACGAAGACCGCGCGCTGGGTCGGGGTGAGCGTCTCGAGCACCAGCAGCATCGCCGTGGAGAGGCTGTCGGCGAGCGCCACGTCGTCCGCGACGTCCGGGCTGGTCAGGATCGGCTCGGGCAGCCACGGACCGACGTACTCCTCCCGGCGCCGCGAGGTCGCGCGCACCTGGTCCAGCGCCGCACGGGTGACGATCCGGACCAGGTAGGCGCGCGGGTCCCGCACCTCGGCCTGGTCGACCCCGCGCCACTTCAGCCAGGTCTCCTGGACCACGTCCTCGGCGTCGGCGGCCGAGCCGAGCATCTCGTAAGCGACGGTGAACAGCAGCCGGCGATGGGTGAGGAACGGGTCTCCGCTCATGCGCCCGACGGTACGCCGTCACCCGAGGTCGCGAGCGGGGCCAGGCCGCAGGATTCGGCGTACTCCTCCGACGGGATGCCCAGGGACACGTTGGTGCGGGCGCTGAAGTTCATGAAGGCGACCCGCGCGGTCAACTCCACCAGCCCGTCCGCCCCCAGGTCCTCCAACAGGGCGGCGGACTGCTCGTCGGTGACGGTCGGTGGGGTCTGGGACATCGCCACCGCATAACCCATCACCCGGCGCTCGAGGGGCGTGAACACCGTCGACTCACGCCAACGCGGCACCTCACGAGCCTTGGCCTCGTCCAGCCCCTTGTTGTGCGCCACGAAGTAGTTGAAGTCGAGGCAGAAGTTGCAGCCGATCTCGGCGGCCGATGCCATTGCGGCGAAGGCCGCGAGGTTGCGGTCGAGGCGGTCCCACTTCTCGGTGAACCGGCCGATCCTCATCGAGTCCTTGAACATCCGGGGGTGGTTCCACATCACCTCGGCGCCCTGCGGCACGCCCCCGACCATCTTGCGCATCGCGACCTTCAGGATCGCGCCGAGTGCGCCGTCGAGCTCCTTGCGCGGAACCCGGGTCTGGCCAGTCATCTCTGTCTCCGTTCGTCGGTTTGGTCTGACGAACATGGAGACGCCGGCCGCCCGCGATCTGTGACAGCCGTGGTTCAGCCGGCCCGGCCGACCACCGTCTTGGCAGCGGCCCCGAACAGCCGCAGGAACGCCGGGAGCGATCGCCCGATCGAATGTCCAGACAGGGCGATCGAGTTCACGGTGCTCGTGCCGACCGGAGCCTGCTCCCCGTCGAAGCGCCGCTCCAGCCAGTCCAACATCGCTGGCAGGCCGAGGATCATCAGGCTGATGTGCTCGCTGAACCTGTCGCGCAGGTAGAGCACCTCGGCGCCGCCGTCGACATACTTCTCCACCTGGATGTCGACGTCGTCGACGTCGATGATCTGGTCGTTGGTCGACTGCACCACCAGCAGGGGGCAGGTGGGGATCCGCACACCGAGCCGGAGGTCGTCGAAGACGTGCAGCACCTCGGGCAGGGCCAGCATGTCGGCCAGCGGGATGTCGAGGTAGTCGTCGAAGTCGTTGAAGGCGTGCGTGATCACCGCAGTGACGGTGCTGTGCTCCCGCAGCTTGTCCAGCCGGCGCTGGCCTGCCACGTTCGCGTGCTGCCGGATCACCCGCGCCAGACCGGGGTAGGCGTGGCGCAGGCCGGAGACGACGAGCGCCGGGAGGCCCGCGTTCAGTCCACGGTTCAGCTTGAGGAACGCCTCCCCCGGGTCGCCCACCGGCGAGCCGAGGACCGCGCCGACGATCGACAGCTCGGGCGCATGGGTCGGTGCCATCTCGGCGGCCCAGGCCGAGGCCATCCCGCCCCCGGAATAGCCGAAGAGCCCTACCGGGGTTGACGATTCGAGGCCGAGCGGTGCGAACGAGAGCGTGGCGCGGATCCCGTCGAGCACCCGGTGACCGGGCTCGCGAGGGGCACCGAAGTGACCGTGACGGCCCTCGTGGTCGGCGAGGGTGAGCACGTGGCCGCGCTCCAGCAGCGCGGCCATGATCATCAGTTCGAACTGCGGCAGCGCACCCCAGGCCCGGGCACCGCGACGCAGCGCGTAGGAGGGGAAGCACCGGTCCGAGACCGCGTCGATCGCGCACTGGTAGGCGATCAGTCGCTGCGGCTCGCCGGGTTCGAAGCCGTCGGGTACGACGAGGGTGGTCACCGCGACCTCGGGCGTTCCGTCCAGGTCGGTGCTGCGAAAGGCGAGCTGCCAGGCCTGGGTCCGTTGCGGGATGAGCCCGAGGAACGCCAGCTGCACCTGCCTGGTGCGGATGATCGCCCCGGGCGCGAGCGCGTGCAGGTCCGCCGGCGGCTCGTGGAACGGGTCCTCGTGCGGCCGGATCGGTCTCTGCGCGCGCTCGTCGCTGTGGTTCACCTGTGCGAGGTTAGACGGTTGCGCGCTCGTAGTCGTCCGAGTCGAACTTTGCGCCCTTGCGATATTGCCCGCTCAGGCCGGGCCAGTTCGTCGGGATCCGACCGTCGGCCTGTCGGTACCAGGACGTGCACTGGCTCCACACCGAGCCCGAGAGCGACGCCTGCACCTCACGGTCGTGGGCCTCCTCGACCTCACGGCGTACGACGTGGGGCTGGCCGGTCCGGGCGACGTGCGCGACGTAGTCGGCGACGTGCTTGGCCTGCGCCTCGAGGAAGAAGATCACCGAGCCGCCACCGGTGTTGGTGTTCGGGCCATACATGATCTGCAGGTTCGGGAAACCCGGGACAGCCAACCCGTAGTAGGCGTGCGGCCCCGCCTTCCACTCGTCCGCGAGCCGGTGGCCGTCGCTGCGGGCGATCTCCATCGGGGCGAGGATCTCGGTCGCCTTGAAGCCGGTGCCCCAGATGATCACGTCCGCGGGGTGCTCGACACCGTCCGTGGTCACGACGCCGGTGGCGGTGATCTCGGCGATCCGGTCGGTGACGACGTCGACGTTCTCCCGGGCCAGAGCGGGCAGGTAGTTGTTGGAGAAGAGGATCCGCTTGCAACCGATCGGATAGTCGGGCCAGACCTTCTCGAACAGTCCCGGCTTCGACTTCGTCTGCAGCTTCATGTGCAGCATCGAGGCGCCGCGCAGGGTGCGGGCGTAGGCCTGCGAATAGATCCACGCCACGCTCAGGCTCTCCACGGCCGAGGCCCAGGTGTAGCGCTCGGCGAGCTGGGTCACCGGGAGCTTCTCGAAGACCTTGCCGTGCAGCGAGGAGAACTTCCGGTCCGGCCTCGGCATGATGTACGGCGCGCTGCGCTGGAACAGGTCCAGGTGGCCGGCCACCTGGGCGACCTCGGGGACGAACTGGACCGAGCTCGCACCGGTGCCGATCACCGCGACCCGTTTGCCGGTCAGGTCGACGTCGTGGTCCCACTCGGCGGAGTGGAAGCTGGGGCCGGCGAAGGACTCACGTCCCGGGATCGGCGCGTATGCCGGTCGGGAGAGCTGTCCGACGGCGGGCACCAGGACGTCGACGACGAGGGGCTCGGCGCCGGCGATGTCGACGGTCCACTTGCCGGAGTCCTGGTCGTACGTCGCGCCCTCGACCTCGCTGCCGAAGCGGATGTGGCGGTTCAGGTCGTACTTGTCGGCGACACCTCGGATGTAGTCCAGGATCGCCGGCTGCCGCGAGAACCGGTGCGGCCAGCGCGGGTTCGGCTCGAACGAGTAGGAGTAGAACGGCGACGGGACGTCGCAGGCGGCGCCGGGATAGGTGTTCTCGCGCCACACGCCACCGACGTCGTCGGCCTTCTCGAGGATGACGATGTCGTCGAAGCCACGCTTGCGCAGCTCGATGGCGGCAGCGAGGCCACCGAAGCCGGTGCCGATGATGGCGATGCTCGGGTTCATGCGGATACTCCCTGGTCCTGCAGTGTCTTTCGGGACAGTTTCTTCTGGGTACGGCGCCCTTGGGCCACCACCAGCGGTGCGGCGAACAGGCCCACCGGTGGCAGCAGGTCACCCAGGCGGGACACCAGGCCCCGCCAGGCGGGCAGGGTGGTGACCAGCTTCGGGCGATCGAGGACCTTGGCCACGGCGGCGACGACCTCCTCGGGCTGCAGCAGCTTGCCGGAGAACGACAGTGCCGCGGCCGGGTCGTCGAGCTTGTCGTGCAGCATCGGGGTCCAGATGCCGTCGGGGCAGATACACGAGATGTCGATGTCGGTGATGCCGGCCAGCTTCAGGTCGGCCACGGTGCTCAGGCTGAAGCCGATCGCGGCGTGCTTGGAGGCGGCATAGACCGCTTCGCCCGGGACGGCGGTCAGGCCGGCCAGGGAGACGATGTTGACCACGTGGCCGCCGCCGTTGCCGCGCATGTGGTCCAGCGCGGAGACGGTGCCGTTGATGGTGCCGAGCGCGTTGACCTCGAGCATCAGCCGGTGGGCGTCGGTGTCCTGTTCCCAGGCCGGTCCGGTGAAGAGCACGCCGGCGTTGTTGACCCACACCGAGAGGTTGCCGGCGGTCTGGACGATGTAGTCGCGGGCGGCGTCGACCTGGTTGCGGTCCCGGACGTCGACGGCCATCGAGGTGGCGCCGTGGCCGATCTCCTCGGCCGCCGCCTGTGCGGTCGCCGCGTCAATGTCGGTGACCAGCACCTGGTGGCCACGCTCGGCGAGCAGTCGGGCGATCTGCTTGCCCAGGCCGCGACCGGCGCCGGTCACGACCGCTCCCTGCTGGGACATCTTCACTCCTCGTGGATCATGGGTCACGCAATTGTGCGACCTGGGGTCGCAAAAAACTTGTTCCAACACGACACTGTTGGGTCACACCCACGAAGGCGGCGATGACTGTGCCTGATCCTGTGCCTGATTCTGTGCCTGATCCTGTGCCTGATCCTGGGATGCCCAGCCTGGTGGTCATGGGCGTCTCCGGCACCGGCAAGTCCAGCGTCGGCCGGGGATTGGCCACCGCGCTGCACCTCGACTTCGTGGAGGGCGACGACCACCACCCGCGCGCCAACATCGAGAAGATGACCGCGGGCATTCCCCTCGACGACGATGACCGCCGGCCCTGGCTCGAAGAGCTGGCAGGCGTGCTCGCCGCGGCCGCGAGTGCCTCCAAACCCGTGGTGCTGACCTGCTCGGCGCTCAAGCGCTCCTATCGGGACCAGTTGCGCCGGGGCGCACCCGAGCTGGTCTTCGTGCACCTGTCGGGCACCCGCGAGGTGCTGCTGCCCCGGATGGCCGGACGCGAGCGGCACTTCATGCCGACCGAGCTGCTGGACAGCCAGCTGGCCACGCTCGAGCCGTTGGACCCGGACGAGCGCGGCGTCGTGGTCGATGTGGCCCCGCCGCTCGAGGACGTGATCGCTGCGGCACTCGACGGCATCCGGCGCGAGACCGGTCAGTCAGGCTGAGCCTTGGCGCAGGGCCCTGGGCGTGGCCCCGAACCAGCGCCGGCAGGCGTGGCTGAGCGAGGACTGCTCGCTGAAGGCGACCAGCGCCGCGACCTGACCCAGGGGCAGGTCGGTCGTGGTCAGATAGCGCCGCGCCTCCTCCCGGCGTACGCCGTCTAGCACCTCCTCGAACGTCGTACCCTCGGCGGCCAGCTGTCGCTGCAGGGTGCGCGGGTGGACCGAGAACAGGTGCGCCACCCCGGCCAGCGAGGGCACCGCGATCCCCAATGAGCCGGCCAGTGCCCGGCGTACCTGGCTGGAGATCCGGTGGCGCGGGTCGTCATAGCTGGTCGACAGGTGCTCCAGGGCGAGCAGGCGGATCGACTCGTTCGCGGTCTCGAAGGCCTTGTCGAGGATCCGTCGTTCGACCCGGATCGCGGTGAACGGCATCCCGAACCGGACGTCGGCGCCGAAGTGGTCGACGTAGCGCTGCACCGGCGAGAGCGGCTGGTGGACCAGGCAGAACGACCGCAGACCGGGGACCTCGCCGACCAGGGCCACGGCGATCCGGTGGATCAACGCGATCCCGAGCTCCATCGCCTGGGCCGAGTACGTCGAGGAGGTCGGGTCCTTGCGCCAGCTCACCGCGATCACGCCCCGGGCCCCGCTCGGGTCCGGCTCGACGCCGATGCTCAGCGCCGGGCTGTGCACGAACAGGAACCTCGAGGCGACCTCCAGTGCCTGCGCGACGGTGGAGCATGCCTGGATCGCGATGGCGAGGGGTCCCAGGATGCTCAGGTCCTGGAACTGGGCCATCCGGATGCCGAAGTCGGGACAGTCGAGCTCGGCAGCGGCGGCGTCGAGCATCAGGTCGTGCGCGGCCAGCGGGAGCAGGCTGTCGTCGGAGTCGAGCGCGCCGGCCGGGATGCCGAACCGGTCCAGGAGGGCACCCGGGTTGCCGCCGAGCTCCTCGACCAGCGGCACGAACCCGCGCAGGCTCGCAGCGCGGATCATCGGGCCCATCGGAGGAGGTCAGCTTCCGCCGGCAGGCAGTGCCTCGAGCATGATGTCGGGGTTGTCCCGGGCCGTCACGCCGGCACGCCACTGGTCGGTGAAGAGCGCCAGGTAGGTGCCGTCCGAACGCTGCAGGACCTCGCAGCCGCGGGCGCCCTTGAGAGCCTCGGCACCGTCGGCGTCGGTCACCCGGGCGACCTGGAAGTCCAGTCGGGAGAGCCGGATCGGGGAGTTGAACTCGTTGGTCATCCGTTCCTGGACGACCTCGAACTGCATCGGTCCGACGGCTGCGAGCACCGGGCTCTGGTCGCCGCGCAGGTCGGAACGGAGCACCTGTACGACGCCTTCCTGGTCCAGCTGCTCGATGCCACGGCGGAACTGCTTGTAGCGACCGATGTCGGCCGCCGAGGCGGTCATGAAGTGCTCGGGCGCGAAGGTCGGCACCGGCGGGAACTCGATCTTGTCGCCGACATAGACCGTGTCCCCCACGCGCAGCGACTGGGCGTTGACGAAGCCGACGATGTCGCCGGGATAGGCGTGCTCGATGGAGGAGACGTCGCGACCGAAGACGGCCTGGGCATATTTGGTGGCGAAGGGCTTGCCGGTCGAGGCGTGGGTGACGACCATGCCTCGGTCGAACTCGCCCGAGACGATGCGGGCATAGGCGAGGCGGTCGCGGTGCGCGGCGTTCATCCCGGACTGGACCTTGAAGACGAAGGCGCTGAAGTCATCCTCGGGCTCGCGGGTGGTGCCGTCGACACCCTCGGTCGGGCCGGGGGCCGGGGCCAGGTCGAGCAGCAGGTCGAGCAGCTGCGCGACGCCGAAGTTCTGCAGGGCGCTGGCGAACATCACCGGGGTGGTCTTGCCGGCGAGGAACTTCGCCTGGTCGTGGTCGGCGTCGTCGACTGAGAGCAGTTCGTGCTCCTCGACCGCGTCCGACCACACGTCGAGGTCGACCTCCTCGACCTCGCTGGCCGGCATCCGCCGCTCGGGGGCACGGGTCGCGCCGCCTGCGGTGCGGGTGTACTTCACGAACTCACCGGTGCGCCGGTCCAGCACGCCGCGGAAGTCGCCAGCCTCCCCGACCGGCCAGGTCAGGGGGGTGGGGCGCAGCTTGATCTTCTGCTCGATCAGGTCCATCAGCTCGAGCGCCGCCAGGCCGGGACGGTCCCACTTGTTGATCACGGTGACCACGGGGATGCCGCGCAGGGCGCACACCTGGAAGAGCTTGAGGGTCTGCGGCTCGAGGCCCTTTCCGGCGTCGACCAGCATCACTGCCGAGTCGACCGCGGAGAGCACTCGGTAGGTGTCCTCGGAGAAGTCACTGTGCCCGGGGGTGTCGACCAGGTTGATCACGTGGTCGCGATAGACGAACTGGAGCGCGGCCGAGGTGATGGAGATGCCTCGGGCCTTCTCCATCTCCATCCAGTCCGAGACCGTCGCGCGCCGGTTCCCCTTGCCGTGCACCGCGCCCGCCTCGGTGATCACCCGGGCATGCAGGGCGAGGGCCTCGGTGAGGGTGGACTTGCCGGCGTCGGGGTGGCTGATGACGGCGAAGGTACGGCGGGGACGCTTGTCGGACACTCCCAGAAGATACCCGCAGGGCCGCTCCGGGGCCGAAGCGACGGCGTACCCCCTCCCACCGCCCCTTCGCCGACCCGTCGCGAATTCACACCCTGACCCCCGCCCACCCGTCGCGAGTTCACGTTCTGATCTCCGCTGACCCGTCGCCAATTGACGCTCTGGGATCGGGGCGAGAATTTCTCTGAGTCCTTGTCCAAATTGTGGGATCTGGGTGGGTTTTCGAGGTCGTTTTGTCGGTGGTGCCTGATTGGCTCTGGGTATGGGAAAACTGGCCGACTTCGATGCGAACGCGGTGCTCGCGTTTGCGGAGTCGACGGTGGTCAAACGGCGCCAGCTGGAGGTCGACGACCTTGCCGCGGGGGCACAGTGGGCCGTGCTGCACGCGGCCGATCCCACAGCCGAGCCGGCGGGTCGTGCCTGTGCCCGACGAGGCGGGCCCAGGCTGGTGCAGGTCGGAGGAGACGGTACGCCGTGGGTGCAGGACCTGTGCCTGGCCGAGCTGGCGATCTCGCGACAGACCCATGTCCATGCCACGCGTTTCCTGGTGGCCGACGCGCTGGACCTGATCCACCGCCTGCCGGGCTGCTGGGCGGTGGTGCAGGGGTTGGCGTGTGAGGTGTGGGTGGCCCGCAAGCTGGCCCGCGCCACCCGTCATCTGTCGGTCAGCGAGACTGCGCAGGTCGACGCCGGGGTCGCGACCGCGTTGGCCGGTGAGCAACCGGGACGGTTCTTCACGATCCTGGAGGCCAAGATCATCGAGGCCAACCCGGAGGCTTGGGCCGCGCGCATCGACGCCGATCGCGCCCGGAGATATGTCTCGGTCGGTCGGGTCGACGAGACGGGGCTGCGGCACGTGATCGCCCGCGTGGAGCACGGGGACGCGGTGTGGGTGGATGCCTTGCTCAACCGGATCGCCGACATCCTCGCGCTCCAGGACGAGACCGCTGGAGCGCCGGCGCGCGGCAGGGACCTGCTGCGCTCGGAGGCTTTCGGTTGGCTCGCCCGACCCGCGGAGCTGCTCGCCCTGTTGCTCGAGCACGCCGGCGACCCCGACCAGAGCCCGTACGGCGCGGATCGAGACGCCGGTTCCCAGGGTGACGCGGGCACAGGACACACCGGCGACCCCGACCAGAGCCCGTACCGCGTGGATCGTGACCGCGACTCCCAGGAAGACGGGGACACCGGGCACACCGGCGACCGATCATGCGATCGATCAGACGGGCAACCGAACGGGAGGCCAGAGGGACAACCTGATGGCCGACGGGACGGGGAACCAGACGGACAGCCGGACAGGAATCCCGAAGAGTCACCAGACAGCGGTTGGCTGCGGAGATTCCCCGCCCGCCTCCTGGACACCCTCAAATCGATCGACCCCGCCAAGCTGCGCCCACAGGCCGTTGTCTATGCCCACCTACACGAGTCCGCTCTGACCACGGGCACCGGCGTCGTCCGCGTCGAGGACGGTGGCGGCCCTCGCCTCGTCGAGCACCTCGCCGACCTCCTGGGCCACGCCCAGATCACCGTGAAACCGGTCATCGACCTCAACGACCGGATCAGCAGCAACGCCTACGAACACCCCGAATGGCTACGCGAGCGCATCCACCTGACCACGCCCGCCGACCCGTTCCCGCACGCCACCCGGATCAGCCGGCACGGCGACATCGACCACTGCGTGCCCTACCGGCACGACATACCCGGTCGACCCGCACCACCAGGACAGAGCGGCACCCACAATGCTGCCCCTCTGGGCAGATATCACCACCGGGTCAAGACCTACTTGAACTACACCGTGCGACAACCCAGGCCAGGCACCCATGTCTGGCGTACACCCCACAACCGATGGCTACTCGTCGATGAGCGCGGCACACACCGCATCGACGAGTCGCTGGGCCACGCCCTCACCGGTCGGTCGCAGGGGGAGCAACATCTCGCCCTGATCATCCGTGACCAGAACCCCGGCTATGGCGAGGTCGTGGGGACACAGCGTGGACGGTCGAGTTCGCGAAGTGAGGATCAGCGATGACCCACGAACGCCGATGGATCACCACTGCCCCGGGGTGGTAGGACGGGCCACGGGGTGCCGGACCTCATTTGGTGGGTTGGCCACCAAATGCCTCGTCAATCAACTCCTCACAGATGTTGCGGTCGTCGTCGTTGCGGGGCTCGTGCAATCTGAACGGGACGCCGTTGATCTCCCAGGTTCGTTGGGATAGTTGAGCGTGTCTCCGGGCGGTCAGCAACTCCTCCGTCTCGACAACTAAGGGCTGGGAGGAAGACCGTTGCCCGCCAGCTGACGGTGGTGGCGTTGTTGTCCAGCAGAGAGCGCCATGAGCCGAGAAACTCTAGGAAGCCTCCAACTCCGTCGGCCGGAGCTCTGAGACGGAAAATTGCACGCGGCATGGCAGAAGTACACCCCAACTGTGGTTGGCGCGATCTTCTTGACACGCTTGTCGTAGAGAGCGAACGCACGTTGGTAGCACCAGTAGTTGCTCCGCCCGACATCAAAGTTCAAGAGTTCACCTCGTCAGGACGGCACAGGTCTGAGGACCCCGGTGCCACGGGTGACGGCCAGGCACTCATCCGCAGGCTCAGGCCATCACGAAGTAGCGCAGATAGACATAGAGCCACGCGACCAGCAACGTCGCCACGGTGACGACGATGCCGTGCTTGGTGAACTGCCAGAAGCTGATCGGCTCACCGGCCTTGGCTGCGATGCCCAGGACCACCACGTTGGCGCCCGCCGCTACGGCGGTGGCATTGCCACCAAGGTCAGCGCCGAAGACGAAGGCCCACCACAACGGGCTCTCGGCGCCGGACTGCGGCGTGGCACCGACCATGTCCTCGACGATCGGCACCATCGCTGTGGTGTAGGGAATGTTGTCCACGAAGGCGCCCACGACACCGGACCCGAAGAGCAGCACCGTGGCGGCGAGCAGCTCCTGGTCACCCATCGCCTCAGCAGCCCACTCCCCGATCTCGCCGATGATGCCGACCTGGACCAGCGAACCGACCAGGACGAACAGCGCCATGAAGAAGGCCAGGGTGCCCCACTCCACCTCTTCGAGGAACTCGTCCGGCTCCGTGCGGGAGACCAGCACCGTGGCCCCGGCACCCAGCATCGCCACCATCGAGGGGTCGACGTGCAGCAGGGTGTGCAGGCTGAACCCGACCATCACGAGCCCGAGAACCACTAGGCACCGCACCAGCATTCGCATGTTGGTGATCGCATCGCGCGGCCGGATGTCCCCCAGCCGCCCGTCGAGCGTGGCCTCGGCCTTGAGGTCGTGGCGAAAGAGCCACTTGGCCATCACGATGAACCCGGCCAGCAGTACGACGGTGAGCGGCAACGAGTGGACCAGGAAGTCGACGAAGCTGAGGTCGGCCCGGCTGCCGATGATGATGTTCGGCGGATCGCCGATCAGGGTGGCCGTTCCGCCGATGTTCGACGCCAGGATCAGGGAGATCAGGTACGGCGCCGGCCGCAGGCCCAGCTGACGGCACACCGACAACGTCACCGGCGCCACGAGCAGGACACACGTGACGTTGTCCAGGATCGGCGCGACGGTGGCGGAGACCAGCACGAGCAGGACCAGCAGCCGATAGGGCTCCCCGCCGGACTTGAGCGCCGCCCACAGGGCGAGGAACTCGAAGAGGCCGGTCTGCTTGAGGACCCCGACGATCACCATCATCCCGAACAGCAGGAAGATCACGTTCCAGTCGATGCCGGTCTCGTGATTGAAGAAGGCCGACTCCGCATCGACCAGCCCGATCACCGCCATCGCGGCCACCCCGCCCAAGGCCGCGGCGACGCGGTGCACCCGCTCGGTGGCGATCAGGGCATAGCTGACGATGAAGATCGAGATGGCGGCGGACGTCAGGATCACGCCGACCTCCGCCGTACGCCCAGGGCCCTGACCGAGTTCTGGGGTTCCATCGCCTCGTGCCAGCCCGCCAGCCGGCCGAACCTGCTGACCAACAGCAACCGGTCCTCGACCGCGCTCACCTGACCGAGCGCCGCAACCACCAGCACCTGGTCCCCAACACGCAGCGCTGTGGAACCGGTCGGGACCATGACCAGCGAGCCGCGGGTGACCAGGGCTACGGCGGCACCGTCGGGCAGTCGGAGCTCACCGACCTCCACGCCGGCGAGTCTCGACCCCACCTCCACCTCGAAGCGGAGCATCACCGCGTCGAGCCGGTCGAGCGTCGCGAAGCCGATGGACACCTTGTGGACGAAGCTGCCCTTCTCCGTCCATCGGGGTTGGCGGCCACGTCCGATCGCCAGGCCGACCGTGAAGCCCAGAGCCGCACAGATCATCCCCGCCGAAATGGCCAGTTCGAGCTCTCCGACCTCCATCCCTCAAGTCAAGGGGAGCCGGGTGCCCAGCCATATAGGTGCTGCCACCCATCTTGGGTGCGGACCAGTGGCCCGGGAGCCGACTACTGGCGCTGCTGCAGCTCCTGGACGGTGCCCGACAGCAGACAGAACTCATTGCCCTCGGGGTCGGCCAGCACGTCCCAGCTGACGTCGGGTCCCTGCCCCACGTCGACCCTGCGAGCGCCCAGCGCGAGAAGCCGCTCGAGCTCCTCGTCCTTGGTGGTGCCGTCCGCGCGCAGGTCGAGGTGCAGCCGGTTGGTGGTGGTCTTGGCCCTTCCCCACGGGGCGACGTCGATGCCGGGCAGGGCCCCGCCGGCGGGACCGATGCAGATGATCCCGTGCTCCTCGTCGAGGTGTTCCCAGTCCAGCACCTTCGCCCAGAAGTCGGCGACGAGTCGGGCATCGACTGCATTGATGACGATGTTCGCGATGCGAGTTCCCATGCTCCGAGTCTGACATTCTCGCTGGCCTAGGGTCAGCACCATGCCCAGCGGTGACGAAGAACCAGGAACCCTCCCCACCCGCGGGCTCGCCTGGACCCTGACGATCGGCGGCCTGCTCGGCCTGGTGGCCGCAATCGTGCTGCTGGTCGAGAAGATCGCGTTGATCAAGGATCCCGACTATGTCCCGACCTGCAGCATCAACCCGGTGCTCTCGTGCGGGTCGGTGATGAACACGGCGCAGGCTGAGGTCTTCGGCATCCCGAACCCGATCATCGGGATCGTCGGTTTCACGGCGGTGGCGATGCTCGGTGCCGCTCTGCTGGCCGGCGCGAGGCTCCACCGCTGGTTCTGGTGGGCAGCGCAGGCGGGGGTGAGCTTCGGTGTCGTCTTCGTGCACTGGCTGATTTGTCAGAGCCTCTACGTCATCGGTGCCCTGTGCCCCTACTGCATGGTGGTCTGGGCGGTGATGATCCCGATCTTCTGGGTCACCACCCTGCACAACCTCAGGTCCTGGGCGACCACCGGCTCCGGCGTACGACGTGTGGCCGGGTTCCTGACCAGCTATCAGGCCGCGATCCTGACCGCCTGGTTCGTCGTCATCGTCGGCCTGGTCGCGGTGCGGTTCTGGGACTACTGGGTGACCCTGGTCTGACGTCGGCGGTCACACCACCGGGCCCCCATCCGTCGTAGTGCTGAGGACACACGAGATGGAAGGGTGATCACATGGAGCTGACCGAGAGATTCTCAGCCGAGCGACCGAGGCTGGTGAGCCTGGCGACCCGCGTGCTCGGCAACGCCGGCGAGGCCGAGGACATCGTCCAACAGGCCTGGTTGCGGATGGACAACACGACGACCGACATCGACAACCTGCCGGCCTGGCTGACCACGGTCACCACCCGGTTGTGCCTGGACCGGTTGCGGATGCGTACGCCGGTCCCCGAGGAGGACCTCGAGCTCACCGAGGTCTCCCCCGACCCGGCCGAGGACGTCGCACTGGCCGACGCGGTGGGGATCGCGCTGCAGATCGTCCTGGACCGGTTGAGCCCGAACGAGCGGGTGGCGTTCGTGCTGCACGACAGCTTCGGCTTCGACTTCCCGACGATCGCGGCTGCCCTCGACGTGACCCCGACGGCCGCCCGCAAGCTTGCCTCCCGGGCCCGGGCGAAGGTCGCCCAGCCGCGGAGCACGGACCCGCTCACGGACTGGGAAGTGGTCGACGCGTTCATGGCCGCGGCCCGCGAGGGTGACTTCTCCCGGCTGGTCGAGCTGCTCGCACCGGATGCGTTCATCGCCGGGGACGAGGCCGCCGTACTCGCCGGGACCCCTCAGCGCATCGCGGGCCGCGACGAGGTGGCCACCTTCTTCAACGGCGCCGCCCAGGCAGCGCTGCCGGTGTACGTCGACCAGCGGGCCGGGTCGGCCTGGTTCCACAAGGGCGAGGCGCGCGTCGTCTTCGACTTCACCATCGTGGCCGGTGTCGTGCAGCGGATCGACTTCCGGGCCGCTCCGGAGGTGCTCGCGCAGGTCGCTCGACGCGACGGCGCGCGGCGGCGCTGAAGTTTTTGTCCGGGCCGGTCACACCTGCGCTCCGGCACACGTCAACAAGACAAGACCGACTACACATCGTGAAGGGAACAGACATGAAGACCATGACCTGCAAGCAGCTCGGTGGACCGTGCGACCTCGGGCACACCGGCGAGAGCGCCGATGACGTCATCAATGCCCAGGACAAGCACCTCAAGGAGGCCGTGAAGGCCGGCGACGAGTCCCACCAGGCAGCGCGCCAAGAGATGAAGTTCCGGTGGATGCACCCCAAGAAGTCGATGGGTTGGTACAACGACACGAAGGCTGCGTTCGCCGCGCTGCCCGAGTGCTGAAGCACCCCTTCCACCTGCCCGGTTTGGCCGGGCAGGTGGAAGGGCAGAACAGCGAGGTGACCCGAACGCGCTTCGCGGCCCTCGCCACTCTCGTCTCCCTGGTGTGGTTCCTGGTGCTGGTGCTGCACCACCCGAACATCACCTACAACGACGGCCGCGACTCCGACGCGATCGAGACCGAGTGCGAGTCGATCTTGGGGTTCGGCGACAGCACGGTCATCGGGTCCAACGGTGGTCCGCGCGATGCCACCGTGGTGAGGGGTGACGACGCGGTGAACGCACTCCAGCTCGAGGCGATGGACTCAGAGTCCATCGAGGACGAGCGGTTCATCCAGCGCCTTCTGGACGCGGACTGCACCGATCGACGCGCGACGCTCCAGGCCTGGTCAACCGCACCGGCCATCATCTTCACCCTGGCCCTGGTGGCGCTGGGACCGGCACTGGGCCGCGGGATCGCCTCGGTGCGGGAGATGGGGCCGAGGGCTCCCGCGAACTGGCGCGACCTGCCCTGACTGGAGCGATCTTCGCCGGATGACCCCACTAGGATCACTGCATGGAACTGGCTCCGACGTCATGCCCAGATCTGACTGGAGTGGGTGAGCGACGATGATCGACATCCAGACGCTGATCAACTTCCTGCTGGTCGTCGCGTTCGTGCTGGTCGGTGGCGTCTTCGCAGCCACGGAGATGGCGCTGGTGTCGCTGCGGGAGTCGCAGGTCAACCAGCTCGCGCAACGCGGCGGGCGTGGGCAACGTGTTGCCGACATCGCACGCGACCCGAACCGGTTCCTCTCCGCGGTCCAGATCGGTGTGACCGTCGCCGGGTTCTTCTCGGCCGCCTACGGTGGCTCCACCCTGGCCCCGGACATCGCGCCCTACCTCGTCGACCTCGGCATGGGCGACGACGCAGCAGACACCACCGCACTCATCGCGATGACCCTGCTGATCGCCTACCTCTCCCTGGTCCTGGGCGAGCTGGTCCCCAAGCGGATCGCCCTCCAGCGCGGCGCCGGCGTCGCGATGGTGACCGGTCCGGTGCTGGACCGGTTCGCGACGGTGATGCGCCCGGTGATCTGGCTGCTCTCGATCTCCACGAACGCCCTGGTCCGCCTGCTCGGCGGCGACCCGAACGCCTCGTCCGAGGACGTCTCCAGGGAGGAGCTGCGCGAGATCGTCGCCAGCAACGAGGAGCTCGGCGAGGAGGAGCGACGGATCCTGAGCGACGTCTTCGCGGCCACCAAGAACACCATCAAGGAGGTCATGCGCCCGCGCGGTGACGTGGCCTTCATCGAGGCCTCGATGCCGCTCGACGAGACCCCCGCCTGGGTGGCAGACCAGCCCTACTCGCGCTATCCGGTGATCGGGGACAGCTTCGACGACGTCACCGGCTTCGTCCACGTCCGCGACCTCCTCGGCAAGCGGCCGCCCGGGGCGGTGAGTGTGGGCGACGTACAGCGTGAGGTCCTGCACCTGCCCGGCACGAACAAGCTGCTGCCCTCGATCGTCCGGCTCCGCGAGATGGAGACCCACCTGGCGATCGTGGTCGACGAGTTCGGTGGCACCGACGGCATCGTCACCCTGGAGGACATGGTCGAGGAGATCGTGGGCGACATCCGCGACGAGTACGACCAGGAGCCGATCCGTCGCACGTCGTACGACGCCCGCGTCGACGGTGTCATTCGTGCCTCGGCATCGCTGACCATCGAGGACTTCGCCGACGAGACCGGCTTCGAGCTCCCCGACGGAAGCTACGAGACGGTGGCCGGTTTCGTGCTGGCACGACTCGGCCGGATCCCCGACGTCGGCGACTGCGTCGACGTCGGCGGCGCGGTGCTGCAGGTCTCGGGCGTGGACGGGCACCGGATCACCGAGGTCGAGCTCACCGGCGACCAGCCCGACCCGGCGGAGGCCTGAGTCGCGGCGCGGATCAGGACAGGCGCGCCGGCAAGGTCTCGAACCCGCGCAGGATCCGGGTCGTACGTCGGGTGGCTCCGGGCAGCAGCTCCAGCTCGGGGTGGCGCTCGAACAGGGTGCGCAGCCCGATCTCGCCCTCCATCCGGGCAAGCGTGGCGCCCAGGCAGTGGTGGCGGCCCAGCGAGAACGAGAGGTGGTCGCGGGCGTTCTCGCGGGTGACGTCGAAGACGTCGGGGTCGGTGAACACCTTGGGGTCGCGGTTGGCGCCGGCCAGCAGCGTGGTGACCAGAGCACCGGAACGCATCGGGACGCCCGCGATGGTGGTGTCCGCCTGGGCCATCCGGCCGGTCAGCAGCACCGGTGGGTCCAGGCGCAGGACCTCCTCGACGGCGTTGCCCCACAACTCGGGATCGGCCTTGAGCCGGGCCAGCTGCTCGGGGTGGTCGTGCAGCAGCCGGATCCCGTTGGAGAGCAGGTTGACGGTGGTCTCGAAGCCGGCCGCCAGCACAAGTCCGGCCGTCGAGCGGAGCTCCATCTCGCTCAGCCCGCCGTCCTCGCCGTCGTCGAGCGCGACGAGCTGGCTGAGCAGGTTGTCGCCGGGATTGCGGCGCAGTGATTCGAGGTGCTCCCCGAGCCAGCCGTCGAAGGAGATCAGCGCGTCGGTGACCTCTCGATAGGTGCGGTAGTCCAGGCCCATGTCCAGGCTGGGTGCCGCCGCGGTGCCGAACTCCAGGACCCGGGATCGCTCGTTCTCGGGGACGCCGAGGATCTCTGCGATGACGGTGACCGGCAGCAGCGCGCAGTAGCGCTCGACCAGGTCCACCTCGTTGGCTGCCTCGAGCTGGTCGAGCAGGTCGTTGGCGATCTGCTGCGTGCGCGCCTCCAGGCGCTGCACGGCGCGCATGGTGAACACGCGCATCACCTGCTTGCGATAGCGGGTGTGGTCCGGCGGCTCGGTGACCAGCAGCGACGGCGGTTCGACGGGGTGCAGGGCGTGCGGCGCGAGCGCCTGGCCGATCGTGCCGACCACCCCGGTGCGCCCGGGAATGCCGGTGCGGAAGTCGTTGCTGGTCAGCACCTCGCGGACCGTCGCATGGTCGGCAGTCAGGAAGGCCATGCCGGACTTGAAGAGCGGCCCCTGTGCCCGCATCTCCTCGACCAGGTCCCACAGGTCGTCGTCACCGCGCGACGTACTCAGCACGAGCTTGGCCTGCAGGTCGCCCTTGTCTGCCATCCGGGTGATCATCACCCGTGGCAGGCCGTGCACCACGGACCAGTGGGCCCGTCCGCGCAGGTTCTCGACAACAGCGGTCAGCTTGGTGGTGGTCTTGGAGACGACGTTGCTCACGGATTCACCGTAGCCCGCTGGAGAATGATCAGGCGAGGCCGACGCAGGCCGAGATTAGGACGACGGTGACTGGGCAGTCTTCCTGCGTCACCAGGCCAACGAGGCCGCACGAGCAGCGAGGGTCGAGGATGAATCGGGCGCAGTTGAAGTCGATGGGCGTCGCCGCGCCGGGCTACGGGAACGCGCTCTTCCTCGACGAGGGAGACGACCCGCAGGCCGATGCGGTCGTGTTCGACCCGCTCCAGGGAACTTCGACGGTCTATGCGACCGATGCCGCAGCGGAACCGGTCGAGGAGTCCCGGCGCAGCTTCTCCACCGAGTCCGAGGCGCTCGACCACATGTACCAGGCGCTGCGGGACAAGGTGAGTGCCCGACAGGCCACGCTCGACGAACGGCGCGAGGAGGCCGACGCGGTCGAGGCGCAGAGGCATCACCCCGAACAGATCCTGCGGCGCAGCTTTCACGTGTTCGAGGGGTGGCGCGAGCTTGGCCCGGTCGGGATCCTGACCACGATCGTGTCGCTGCTGACCGCGGTCGGTTGGGTGTTGGTCTCGCCGTTCACCTACACCCGCGAAGACGCGCTGATGCTCTACGCCGGCCAGGACGAGCGCGGCAGCTACATCTTCGATGCCGAGAGCTGGCTCCCGGTCGTGGCCGTCATCTATGGCCTCGCGGTGCTGCACATGGCGTGGCAGTGGAGGTGGGGACGCCGTGCTCTTCGCGCCGCCGGGGGTACGGCGTTGTTCGCGTCGGTGGCGCTCGTCTGCATGTTGATCCGCTCCAGCGAGATCGAGCCGTGGCTCTATTGGCTGCCACCGCTGCTGGCACTGCTCAGTGCGGTGACCGTGGTGATCTCGGTGATCTCACGCAAGCGCGCTGCCTGAGTCGGGTCGCCACGGCTGGTGCACGTGCGCGAGCCACACCTTCTCGGGATCGAGCGCGCGGATGAGCCGCTGTCCCTCGGTCTGCGGATCGTCCAGCTCCCCGAACCACACTGCGGTGTCACCGCAGATCACCTCTGGTCGCGCCCCGGTGTCGACCACGACGACCTGTGAACCGGGCGTATGCCCCGGCGCTGGCACGAGCCGGACACCGGGAAGCAGCTCGAGCTCACCGTCGACGGCCACATAGTTCAGGCCCGGCGCGTCGACCCACTCAGGAATCGTGTAGTCCTCCTGGCCGCGGGCGTCGTCGAGTTCCCGGCGCTGGACATGGATCGGTCGGCCGGCGAAGAGATGGTTGCCACCGCAGTGGTCGGCGTGCAGGTGCGTGTTGACGACGATGTCGATTGCAGCGATGTCGAAGTCCTGCTCGCTCAGTGGATAGAGGCGGGGGTCGAAGGCTGCCACGACCGCCGAGTGCATCTTCGTCATGCCGGTGTCGACGAGGATCCGACCGTCCGGATGGTCGATGACGTGCACGCACACGGGCATCATCTCGCCCTCGACATGCAGGTCGGCGACGACGATCGGGGTGATGCTGATCGGTCCCGCGTTGGTCATGGGTTGTCCTCGGGCTCTGGAGTACGACGGGCAGGTCGAAGGTATCGACCAGCGTTGCCGCGCAAAGTCATCGGCGGTTGTGAGCAACCGTCCACTCGCGGCTACACGCGATCGCCAAGTGTGACGACGAGCGTCGAGGTTCCGGCGCGGGTGTAGGCACCGGCGATCCCCTTTGCCGTGATCTCCGACGTGGGGACGATCCGCGGGTCGACGAGCTGGTAGCGCTTCCCGCATCGCTGGATCTCACCGCCACCCGCAGCGATCAGGTTCTTGACCCAGTGGCTCTCCGGTCCGTAGAGCATCGGGATCGCGAACCCCTCCGGGGTCTTGAAACCCATCACCGGCGTCTTGAGTGCACGGCCCGACGACCTGCCCGTGTGGTGCACGAGGGCCCACGGCGGAACAAGCCACGCCCAGAGTCCTTGTACGTGATTGTTGACGTACTTGTTGAAGATCGCGATCGCCCGCGGCAGTTGCATGACTGGCGACGCTACCGGTTCGCGCGACCTGGCGCCGGAGCGATGGATTCTCGACGCTTCTCCGGTCAACACCTCAGGACACCATCCATGTGTGAGGAGACGACCGATGAGCATCACCAACAAGATCACGCCGAACCTGTGGTTCGACCGCGAGGCCGAGCAGGCCGCCGCGCAGTACATCGACGCATTCGGCGGACAGGGCCGGGTCATCCGGACCGTGGCCGCCCATCCCGATGCTCCCTCGCCGCAGGACGTGCCGATGCTCGTGGAGTTCGAGCTCTTCGGGCAACGGTTCGTCGGCATCAACGGCGGTCCGCAGTTCACCTTCAACGAGGCGATGTCGCTGGAGGTGCGGGTCGACGACCAGGCCGAGCTCGACCGGGTCTGGGCGGCCTTGGTCGACGGCGGGAGCGAGATGCCGTGCGGTTGGCTCAAGGATCGGTACGGCGTGTGCTGGCAGGTCACTCCCGCGCAGTATGACGAGCTGATGGCCGGTGACGACGAGGAGGCCAAGCAGCGTCTGATGGAGGCCGTGCTCGCCACGTTCGGCAAGTTCGACATCGCTGCGCTCGAGGCGGCGTACGCCGGTCAGGCCGGGTCGCCCGCGTGACGAGCCGACGCTGATTCGTCCTCCCACAAGGAGGTCGTCGACTGGTTCAAGGCCGAGCACGGCCTGGGCCACGGGCATGCCAACGCGATCGTGGCCTACGCGAAGGCGGGTCTGTCCGGTCAGTAGCCTCAGCGCATGTCACGCGCTGAGGTCGCCGCTGCCTACGATTCCCGAGCCGAGGAGTACGTCGAGAAGCTGGGCTCGGTCCACCAGATGGCGGACCGAGACCGGGCAACGATCGTGCAGTGGCGCGACAGCACGGGAGGCCGGCTGCTGGACGCTGGCTGTGGGCCGGGGCACTGGACCGAGGTGCTGTCCGAGCGTGGTCGCCGTGACGTCGTGGGGATCGACGGGTCGACTCGGTTCCTCGAGTCCGCCCGAGACCGCTTCCCCGGCAACCGGTTCCTCGCCGCTGACCTGTCGGCGTTCCCGGTCACTTCGCGATCCCTGGGCGGGATCCTGGCCTGGTACTCCGTGATCCATGCGTCGCCCGCGGAACTTCCCGAGATCCTCGATGAGTTCGGGCGCGCTCTCGCGCCGGGAGGTTCGCTGCTGGTGGGCTTCTTCGCGGGTGAGGCCGGAGTCGCGTTCGAGCACGCGGTGACGACGGCGTACTACTGGTCCGCGGAAGCGTTGACCGATCTGCTCCACTCGCGTGGCTTCACCGTCGAGCACGAAGAGACCCGCCGAGATCCTGACGCGCACCGGACACATGGCGAGCTCCGGGCAACGTTAGGAGCAGTCGGGATCGCGGAAACCGGTCGCGCCCGGGACGGAGACCGTCCTAGCCTGCAGGGATGACCTCGCGACTGCATGCGGTGACCTTCGACTCGGCGGACCCAGCCGCGGTTGCGGCGTTCTGGGCCGGGCTGCTCGAGCGGGATGTCCTCGACGAGCCCGGCGTCGCCCTGGTGCCGGGCGACGAGAGGCAGGTCGGGCTCAGGTTTGTTGCCTCCGACGCCGAACAGGTCGGGCCGCGACGTCTGCATCTGCACCTGACCAGCGACAGCCCGGAGCACCAGGAGCGGACTGTCGAGACGGTGCTCCGCCTGGGCGGCCGCCACATCGACGTGGGCCAACAGCCCGACGAGCCCTTCGTCGTGCTCGCCGACCCGGAGGGCAACGAGCTCTGCGTGATCTCGCCTGGCAACAAGTTCCTGGCCGGCACCGGCCACCTCGGCGAGGTCACCTGCGACGGAACCAGAGACGTGGGCCTGTTCTGGCGCGACGCGTTGGACTGGCCACTGGTCTGGGACGAGCACGAGGAGACCGCTGTCCAGTCGCCGCTCGGCGGCACCAAGGTCTCGTGGGGCGGCCCGCCGGTCGAACCCAAGCTCGGTCGGAACCGGCAGCGCTTCGACCTCCTTGCCGATGACCCCGACCATGAGACGGAACGGCTCATCTCGCTCGGCGCCACCCGCCTTGGCCACCTGACTGACGGCGTCGAGCTGGCCGACCCGGACGGCAACGAGTTCAGCCTCCACGCAGGCTGACTCGGTCGGCAACTTCAGGTTCACCGATCGTCGACAACGCCTGCCGGGGGGTGTTCGAGTGCCCTGAGGAGAGGGGCGAGGGCGGATAGAAGGTCATCGGCATCGTGGCTGCCTCGGCCTTCCCATTCCGCAATTTCCACACCGACTATGTCGGAGCCCTGAGCCAAGGCGAGGGCGAGGTCTTCGAGCTGGCCGAGGGTGAGTCCGTCTGGTTCGTGGTAATCCGTCTGGAACAGACCAGGCTCAAGCACGTCGCAGTCAATGTGGAAGTAGACCGGACGACCCCCCACGATCTGGTTGAGTGTGGTCCCGTCCGATTCCTCGGGGGTGAGCACGGGGATCTGGTGTCGCTCGATCAGTTCCTGCTCAGCATCATCGATCGAGCGGGTTCCGACCAGCACCAGTCGCTCAGGGGTGAGGCCCGTACCCAGGCCAGAGTCCCACCAGCCCAGGGGCCCCGAGACTGCCATGCCGCCCAAGTAGTCCGTCGGGCTTCCGCCGGGGACGTTGCGGTCTGCGTGCGCGTCGAGCCAGACCAGCACAGCGTCTGGGTGGATGCTCATCACCGCAGGGACCGTGGCGAGGCTGGTCGCGCACCGCCCGTTTACACACACGACGCCGTGGCCCGCTTTCAGCTGTTCGATGACGGCGGCGGCGTATGACGCGAGTTGCTCTCGAGCGCCGTCGAGGTGCTCCGAGCTGGTCTGTTCGAGCCGGGTGAAGGCGTGCCCCAGCAGATGCGATGTTCGATTGCACGCAGCCCCAGACGCCTGCAGCAGGAGCGGCACTGCCTCGTTCGGTTTCTCGTTGTGGTCGCCTGCCGGACCCAGGTAACCCAGCACGGTCGCGCTGGACGCGAAGTCAGTCGTCATAGGTGCGACCGTAAGAGCCCGCGTCAGTCAGGGGAAGCGGAAAAATCGGGCATTACTTTAGGCTTCCTGAATGAGTCCCACCCTCGTGCAACTTCAAGCCCTCGCCGCGGTCGTCGACCACCAGAACTTTGAACAGGCCGCCCAGTCGTTGCACATCTCCATCAGCGCGCTCAGCCAGCGCATCGCAGGACTCGAACGCGTCGCCGGCTATCCCGTGGTCACCCGGGGCAGGCCGGCACAGGTCACTGAGCCGGGTCAGTCGCTGCTCAAGCTCGCCCGCCAGATCGATTGGCTCGTTTCCGAGCATCAGCGAGAAGCTGCTGACATCGCCGAGCTGCGACCCAGCACCATGGCGCTGGCCGTGAACGCCGACTCGCTGTCGACCTGGTTCAAGCCGATGCTGCGATGGTTCGCTCGCAACGAAGTGCTGCTCCATCTAAGGATCGAGGACCAAGACCGCACGGCTCGCCTGTTGGAGCGTGCTGAGGTCGTCGGCGCCGTCTCCACACGAGCCGCGCCGCCACCTGGCTGCCGGACGACGCCACTGGGCCGCATGCGGTACCTGCCAACATGCGCGCCGGAGCTGCTCCCTCTCGAGGGGCTCTCAGAGAAGGATCTGCCAGCGTGGCTGCAGGCAACTCCCACACTCCGCTTCGACACTGGGGATGCGCTTCCCGCTCAATTCGCCATGCATTTCGGCCTTTCCCCGGGCTCGCTGCGCTCCCACCTGATCCCGTCCAACCGGGAGTACCTCGATGCGGTTCGCGCAGGCTTGGGTTGGAGCGTGCTTCCAGAAGACCAGGTCGCGGGTGACCTTCGCGACGGACAGTTGGTCCTCCTGCCCACCCGACACTCCATCGACGTGCCGCTCTACTGGCATCGCTGGCGGCACAACTCGGCCCTCATGGAAAACATCGATGCCGAAGTGGGCCGTTGCGCCGAACGTCTGCGCGCGCCGACGGTGGCGGATGGACTCGCGGAGAGTCCGGCCCTCAACCCAGGCCGAGCTCAGCACCGAGTCGAGCGGTGAGGTCCGGGGCGGCGTACGCCTCGATCTCCACGATCCGCCCGGCTGCCACGGTGAACGCCATGACGCTGAACAGCATGCCGTCGCGGGTGATCACCACGCCCGCCGCACCGTTGACGACGGCGGGTCGCACGATCCGGTCCGGGTGGGCATAGAGGACCGCGTTGCCGGCGACCTTCTCCGCTCCGCGGTAGTGGGTGACGCCCGCCCCCAGGTCGGAGCGGAGCACCACGGCCGGGTCGAGCACGCTGATCAGGCGTTCGAGGTCACCGTCGTGAGCGGCAGCGAAGAAGGCGTCCACGACGGATCGCTGACGGGCCAGGTCCGCATCAGGCGCCGGTACGCCGCCCTGCACCCGTCGCCGTGCACGACTGGCCAGCTGCCGGGTCGCATCGTCGGTCTTGCCCACGATCGGCGCGATCTCGCCGAACGGCACGGCGAAGAGGTCATGCAGCACGAAGGCCAAGCGCTCGGCCGGGGACAGCTGGTCGAGCACCACCAGGAGGGCGACGCTGACCGAGTCGGCGAGCAGCGCCTGGTCGGCGGGGTCACCGGATGACCCGTCGAGGCTGACGACGGGCTCGGGCAACCGCTCGAGTCGTTCCTCGAGGGAGTCCTCACGGTGGGTCGATCGGGCACGGAGCACATTGAGCGAGATCCGGGACACCACGGTGGTGAGCCAGCCACCGAGGTTGTCGATCGCACCCGCGTCCGCGGACTCGGCGCGGCTCAGCCGCAGCCAGGCCTCCTGGACCGCGTCCTCCGCTTCGGCGGTCGATCCGAGCATCCGGTAGGCCACCCCGAACAGGTGGCGGCGGTGCTCCTCGAAGCCCTCCGCCAACCAGTCGTCGTACGCCATGTCGTCATCCTCTCGCTCCAGCAGTGCCGAAACTCTGACCCGCGAGGCGACCCAGATGTGATTGGCCGAGAAAACTTCTTGGGTCCAGTCACATTCGGTGGGCGTTGCGGGTCAGGGATGTCGACAGAGAACGAATCGATCCGAAGGAGACCCCGATGACCATCGAACCCCGCATGAGCAACCCAGCCACGATCATCCCGCAGGCCTACAAGGGGATCGGCGACCTCTTGGCCGCCGGCGCGTCCGGTGACCTGCCCCCGTCGACCATCGAGCTGGTGGCGCTGAGGGTCAGTCAGCTCAACGGCTGCGCCGCGTGCATCCAGGGTCACGTCATCAACGGTCCCGGGGTCGGCCTCACGGTGTCGCAGATGCTCGGCCTGCCGGCGTTCCGCGAGTCGCCGTTCTTCGACGAAGCCGAGAAGGCCGCACTCGAGCTCACCGACGCGCTCACCAACCTCGTCGGCTCACAGGAGGCGGTGTCCGACGAGCTCTGGCGCGAGGTCACCAAGCACTATGGGGAGAAGCAGATCGCCGCGTTGATCCTGACGATCGCCACCAACAACCTCTTCAACCGGATCAACATCGCTGTCCGCGAGGACGCCATGGAGCCGTTCTGGACGCAGTAGGCCGGTCGACACTAGCGTCCATGTCCATGTCACAGGACGCCACTGTCGAACTCATTCGCTCGCTCGTCCAGAACCTGGACGGACCCCAAGTCGACTGGGACGGTTGGCAGTCGATGTCGATGATCCTCGAGTTCCCTGGGGGCAGGTTCAACTCAGCCCACGGCTTTCTCTACTCCCCCGACGGCACGATTTCGGCCGTGGCTTGCCGCCCGACCCGCGTCCTGCCGGCCGTGGACGCCTATGTGCGCAGCAAGTACTCGGCAGGTGACGCGCCTGCACTGAAGATGCTGGTGCGATTCGACCGGACAGCCGGGCAGTACGAAGTGTTGTTCGAGGAATCCGACGAGAAGCGCTGGCAGATCACCCCGGACAATCTCAACGAGATTCACGCGGATCTGCGGCCGAGTTTCGACTGACGTGGGGCGGCCGCTCCGGACCGGTTCACTAGGGTGAGGTCGTGCAACTCACCGCACGCGACCTCAACCGCACCCTGCTGTCGCGCCAACACCTGCTCGAGCGCAGCCGACGTACCGTGCCCGAGATGGTGGAACACCTGATCGGACTGCAGGCACAGGAGAACCTCTCCCCCTATCTCAGCCTCGCCGCGCGCCTGGAGGACTTCGACCCCCACGCCGTCAGCGTAGGGCTGGAACAGAAGCACCTGGCCCGACTTCTCACGATGCGCGGGACCATCCACCTGCTGGTGCCGGACGACGCGTTGACGCTGCGCCAGTGGACCCAACCACGCATGGACAAGGAGCGCGCGTCGAGCCAGTCGATCGGCGACGCTCGACACCTCGATGCCGCCACCCTCAAGGAGGCGGTCTCCGAGCTCCTCGCGGACGGGCCGATGACCGGGAAGGAGCTCGGACTCCAACTCGCGGAGAGGTTCCCGGGGCCTTCGCCGACCGCACTCACGAACCTGGCCCGGGTCGACCTGCCTCTGGCCCAACTTCCACCCCGCGGGTGCTGGCAGCAGTCGGGTGGAGTCGTCTACCAGTACGTCGACCGCTGGCTCGAGCGCCCGTTGCGCGAGCCCGACCCGGCTTCCGTGGTCCAACGCTGGTTGCGCGCCTTCGGTCCGGGAACGGCTGCCGACGTCACCGCGTGGTCGGGCGTCACCGGCATGGCTCCGATCATGAAGGCGATGGATCTGGTCCAGCACACCGACGAGACCGGGCGGATCCTGTACGACGTACCCGACGCAGAGATCGTGCCCGGCGAGCAGCCCGTGCCCGCGCGCCTGCTCGGCACCTACGACAACCTCTGGTTGTCCCACGCCGGCCGCGACCGGGTCACCGCGCCGGAGAACCGCAAGCGCTGGATGGGACTCAACGGGGGGAACGCGAACACCGTCTTCGTCGACGGTTGGTTGGCGGGCCTGTGGCGAGTCACCGACGGCGAGATCGAGGTCGAGCTGTTTCGCGCCCTGACCCGCGCCGAGCAGAAGGGCCTCGACGATGAGGTCGAGCGAACCCGGTCACTCCTGGCCAGTTGAGCGCAGGACCCATGGACAGGGAGGATGCGCGGATGGTCCACCGCCCTATCCTGTGGCCATGCGTCGTCGTCACCTGCACCTCGCGTCGAACCGGCTCTTCTGGCAGGTCGGGGACCCTTACGTCCACCCATACTCCGTTGATGTCAGCGTCGAGCCCCTCCCGGCGAAGGTGACGGTCGCGGAAGGCGTCACGCACAACGCTGTGGCCGCGATCCTCGACATTGCGGAAGCGCTCAGCGACACCTGGGCGGAACACTTCGCGCGGGCTGAGGCGGACTGGCTGCGGCCATACCTGCTGAGAGTGCTGGACGGTGACCTGGTCACCGAGGCCGAGCTGGTCGATCACTTCGTCCGTCTTCATGGTCGGGCGCCGGAGGTCACGGACTCGCAGCACATCTGAGTGGCTGGCCTCTGCCATCGCCCGACGCCGATCAGAGCTTGGCCCACAGCAGCGCTGGTTTAGCACTCGAACCAACTGGTCAGGCTCACTGTCATGTCGCGACTGTCCGAACTCCTGACTCCAAATCTGCCTGCCAACCTCGCAATCCCCGAACCACTGGAGCGCGCCTGGGCCTGGCTTGAGTCTCGCGGCTGGGAGGGCGACAACGGAAACGGCTACTTCCTCACGCCCTACGCAGGCGAGGCCCAACTTGGCGCGGTGTTCACCTCGGCTGCGTCATTGATTGGCTGGTTCGAGCCAGGTGAGGATGGCGCTGATCGGCTCCTGCCCTTCGTGGAGCTGGACGGCGCAGGGAGTGTCGGCGTGCTCTGGTTGGACGACAGCGGCGCGGTTCGCGTCGCCGCGTTGGGCTCCGATGGCGCCGTCAGCCTGCTGGCCGAGAACGCCATCGACTTCCTGCGACTGGTTGCGATCGGCTTTTGCGATATCGACCAGTTCATTGAGGGAGAGCCCGAGGATGTGGAATCGGTCGAGGCGCATGCCGAGTTCCGCAATTGGGTGGAGACCGAGTTCGGTGTCGACGTCCCTGCACATTGGGAATTTCCTGACGATGACCCTTTCAACTCTTGGGTCCATCGAATGAAGGGTGTGGAGTACCGAACCTACGCCTAGAAGACCGCCTCCCTGCGAGGTCCTCGAAGCCGACAGACAGGAGCAGTCCGCCATGCGTGAGGTGAGACTCCGTGACGTCGAGGGTGTTCGGTGGCTGCCAGATGAGGTGTCCGGGGTTGGGGCGCTCGTGCTCGCGGGGTCCAGCGGCCGGGTGGATTCTGCGCGTGCAGAACTCCTCGCCCGCAGTGGTGCGGTCGCCGAGTCGATCCAGTGGTTCGGCGGAGTGGGCCAACATGAGGGGCCGTGGGAGATCCCTGTGGAACTCTTCCTCGACCGAGCCGCGGCCCTCGCGAAGGACTGTGAACGCGTCCTGGTCCTCGGCACCTCGTTCGGCGCTGAGGCCGCGTTGCTCACCGGCGCCCACAGTCCCGATGTCGATGCGGTGGTCGCGTTCGCTCCGAGCGACGTGGTGTGGGCGGGGGTGCGCGCGGATGGCACCGTCACCTCCCACTGGGCCATGGACGGTGCCCCACTGCCGCACGTGCCGTTCGATGAGAGCTGGGAGCCGGACGACGACGTTCCGGCTTTCCTCGGCATGTACGAGGCGAGTCGGCGAAGGTTCTCGGCGCAGATCGAGGCCGCAACGATTCCGGTTGAGCGGATCAAACAGCTTGTGCTGGTCGCAGGAGGTGATGACCAGGTGTGGCCGTCGGTGGAGATGGCAGAGTCGATACGCGCTCGACGCGAGAAGCACCGGCTGGACACCCTGCTCCTCTCCGCACCCGATGCAGGCCACCGCACGATCCTGCCTGGAGAACCGACCGTGACCGGGGGCATGCGGATACGGCGCGGAGGAACCGAAGCTGCCGACCGAGACCTGGGCACCGCCGCGTGGCCCCATGTCGAACGACTGCTGCACATCTGACCGAGCCGGGGTCAGCGGCCGGGCTCCCACTGCAGCACCTGGTTCAGGAGCGCCTCCGGCGCAGCCGCGCTGTCGAGCCGCAACACCGGCTGACGCCGATCGGCCAACCACTTCTCGTGTGCGACACGGCTTCGTCCGTTGAACGACGGGTCGTCGTACCCACGAGCCCACTCCACGAAGGCCGACCACGACTCCTCGTCAAACGTCTGGCCGTCCCTCCGGTGGACCTCCCGCGCTTGCAGCCGTCGCAGCCTCTCATCGGGATCGAGGGTCAGGAAGACGATGGCGTCGCACTGGTCGACGACCTCCTCGCCCCACCCCACCGTGGATCCCGACAGGACCCATGCCTCGCGAGGGACGAACACCTGACGCATCAGTTCCACCCGGTCGGCCTCGGCGCGCTTCACGGCATACGGAGGGTTCGTCGGGCGCCAGAAATAGTCATCAGCATCAGCGTGCGGTACTGACCAGCGGCCCGCCACGGCGCGCGCGAGTGTGGAGGTTCCCGAGCCACTGGCACCCAACACGTGGAGTCTGCATCGCCTCATGGCCGCATCTTTGCAGCGGCGATGAACCGGTCGAGCGCCGCTGTCACCTTCGTCGACCCGAGGAGAGCCGTGCCGTGCTCGCTGGATCCCTTGATCACAAGGAGTTCCTTGTCCTTCGAGCCGAGGGCCATCAGGTCCGCCTTCGCCTCCGCGAGCGGTACGTCGGGATCCGTGGCGGCGATCACCGACAGCACCGGGACCGTGACCTTGGGGAGATGCTTGGCCAGCGGCGTCGGATCCACCCGGTTCCAGACCTTCGCGCAGCTCAGTACGGCGACGCCCGAGACGTCGCTGTTCTTGGCCGCATCGAGCAGTGCCAAGCATCCACCCCGTGAGCCACCGATGACGAACACCTTGGCGGAGCCGGCCTTGCGCATCTGGCTCACCACGGAATCGAGCTCGGCCAGCCGGTCCTCGACGGGGCCGTCCGCGATGTCGTAGTTCCAGGCCGCCACCCGATGTCCGTCATCCACGAGGGTCTCGGCGTAGTCGTACCAGTCGCACTCGGTCCCATCGGCGGTGTTTGCGAAGACCACCGCCAGCTTGCCGTCACCGGCAGTGATCCCTGAGGGGCCCGCGGATGACAGAGCCGACCACTGATCGCCCTCGACGCAGACGGGCATCTCGGCATCTCCGGTGTCTGCCGACGTGGCCGAGGAATCGGAGGAGTCGGAGGGCTTGTCCGAGGACTTCGAGTCACCCTCCCCGCCACAGCCTGCGAGCAGGGTCATGCCGATAAGGACCATCGCCACACACCGCATCAATCGAACGTCCATGACCGGGCCGGTCAAGTCAACGCAGCGGCTCGAATCGTGACTGGCTCGTGACTGGCGCAGTTCCTCTCCCCGCCTCACACCTTGGACCGTGGGGCAGGATCTTCCCCATGACAGACAAGGACCCGGTCGAGTCCGCTCTCGGCGCCCGCGTCGGCGATGACGTTGCCGACGCCGTCCTCACCAAGGTGCTCCGCTATTCGAACCTGCCGAACACGGTCAAGGGGATGTCAAAGTCAGACCCCGCACCTGACGTCGAGGCCGCCGCACTGGCCATCGTCGACGACCCAGCCCTGGCGGAGGAGTTGGGCCTCGAGCCGGTTGCTGACGAAGGTGGCCTCGGACCCTCCGAATATCTGTGGGGCCTCCTGGCCCTCGCCGCCCGTGCTGACGTGGGAGTGCTGGACCGCGTCGAGGACCGATGGGGTGACCAGGACTACGCCCACAGGCTCATCGCAACGCTCCGACGTACGGCGGCCAGGCGCGCGGCCGCTCCGCCCGCTGCGGCCCGCCCAACTCCCGCCGCCCCCGATTCGCCGCAGAAGCTCTCGGAGGTCAAGGCCTGGCTCGGCGCCCACGCTGATCCTGACCCGGCAGCCCTCGCGCCATACCCCGGCCAGAAAGCCGCCGCCAAGGCCGCCGCGGTGCGGGCCCTCGGCACCATCGGCACCCCGCAGGCCCTGGCCGTGCTCGGCCGCTACGCCGCCGACGAATATCCCGACAAGGTCCTCGAAGAACTGCACAGGGCCTGGGGGAACTTCGATCGACGAGACTTCGCGGCAACGATGTTCGGCGGATCGGGGCATCTGGACCTTCACCTCGCGCCAACCATCGAGGGGATCGGCGCGGTCGCGGGACTGAAGAGTCTCGACGTCATCCTCACCGACGGTGCGGACCTGTCGCCGTTGGCGGAGTGCACCGACCTGTACACACTCCGGGTCGGCGCAGAGGGCGATCCCGGTCTCCTGGGCGTCGAGCCGCTCCTGGGGCTGCCGAAGCTGACCGAGTTGCACCTGACGCGAACCACCCACAACGCCGACCTCACTCCGCTCGCCCGGTGCGGCGTGCGGTCGCTGCGCCTCTCCCTGGATGGCGCTGACGGGGCGTTCCTCCTCGACATGCCGCGACTCCAGGCCCTGGACCTCAGCGACGAGGCGGCCCGTCCCGAGACGAGCGACGTTCTCATCGCCCTGGTTCGCAAGGGGATCCGGGTCGTTGTCCACAACCACGAGCGTGACTCGTTCCCCCGGCTGCTGGAGGCGACGGAGGATTCCTCGGATGTCTTCGGCGTCACGGAGAACGGCAAGATCGGGTTCACCAACGACGAGTCAAAGTTGCAGGATCTTCAGCGGAAGCTGTTCTACAACGTGCTGCCCTGACGCAGTGCTGCACCGGGCGGCCCAGACCCGCCCCCGCTACCGCCTGAACGTGACGTGGATGGTGCCGCTCTCCGCCACTTCGGTGGTCACCTCGTGGGTGTGCTCGAGACCCCGAAGGTCGTCCCACACCCGGATGCCCTTGCTGAGCAGGATCGGAGCGATCATGACGTGCAGGTCGTCGACCAGGCCCGCGCGCAGGAAGTCGCGCGCGGTGCCGATGCCTCCGCCGATGCGTACGTCGAGCCCGTCGGCCGCCGTGATCGCCTCGGCGAGCACGTCCTCGAGCGCGCCGCTTCGGAAGTGGAACGTCGTACCGCCCTGCAGCGGGATCGAGGGGCGCGGTGCCGTGTGGGTCAGCACGTAGACCGGAGTGCCGAACGGCGGCTCGTCCCCCCACCAGCCCTTCCAGTCGGGGTCGTCAGGGAACGCGTGCAGGCCGAACATCGCCGCTCCCAGGATCTCGGCGCCGATGCCGTCGAAGTGCGCGGCGGCGTACGACTCGTCGACGCCGGTGGTCCCATCGCCGCTCGTGTCGCCGAGCACCTTCGACCGGAACGTGCGGGTCGCTGCGTAGGCGGCAGTGAGGGGTCCCCAGTCATCGCCCATCGGGTTGTCCGACCCCGGCTCGCCCGTCGAGGTGTAGCCGTCGAGGGAGCTGAAGAGGTCGATGCGAACGCGGCTCATGTCTGTTCCTTCGAATGTCGTGGAGACTGCTCTGCCGGGGTGGACCCGCCGGACCGCGCGGAATCATCGCTGGTCGACACCATGATCTCGTATTCAGGGGCCCCGCTACCGTTCGTGGTCAAGCCCGATCACGACTGCAGGAGAACACCATGGATCTGTTCGACATCGACGACACCTCCACCGTCAGCCGCGAGGAGGCGGCCAAGCGGCTGCGCGCCCTCGCCGACTCGCTCGAGCGCCACAACTCGGTGGAGTTCTCGCGCAACGGCAACCGGATCACCGTCGACGTGCCCGACCAGGTGCAGCTCAAGGTCGAGGTCGAGCTCGGTGAGAGCAACGAGCTGGAGATCGAACTGACCTGGTGACCTCGCGGGCTGTCACCGGTCACGGCGTCCGGCTGCGAGGAACATCGGGAAGTCACGATCCTCGCCGCCGACGTCCTTGGTCACGGCCCCGGCATCGGTCATCGAGATGTCGGTGAAACCGGACTCGGAGAGCCAGCGCGTCACCTCGGCACGCGTGAACCCGTCGTGGCCGTGGAAGTCGTGCACGCTGGCATGGAAGTCACCGTGGGGGTCGTGGTCCAGGTCGACCAGCGCGATCCACCCTCCCGGCCGCAGCACCTGCGCGCACCGGCGTACGACGGAGGCGACGTCGCCCATGTGGTGCAGGGCGAGCTGGCCAAGCACGAGGTCGAAGCGCTCCTCGGGCAGTGGGTCGTGCTCGATGTCGTAGAGCCGCGACTCCCACCCGGCGTACCGGGGGTCGTCGAGGACCCGGGCAGCAGCCGCCACCATGCCCGGTGCGACGTCGGTGACCAGCACGGTGTCGAGGTCATCGGCGAGCGCGCGTGCGAGGAGCCCGGTCCCACCGCCGATCTCGAGCGCGCGCATGTCACCGCGGAGAGGCACGGCGTGGCGCACCACCTCGGCGACATCGGTGGCGCGCCGAACCTTGTCGGGGTCGGTGTCCCACGTGGCGGCCTCTTCGTTGAACCTGGCGGTCTCGTCCATGCCTCGACGATAGGCCGGCATCCATCACACGTGAGACAGGACATCGATTCCCTCTCCGAGCGGCGTGCTCGGAGGTAGGTTGACCCGCAGCCGACCCCCTGAGGAGCCCCGATGAGTGAGCCGCGCAAGTTTCTGCTGGACGACTCCGAGATGCCGACACACTGGTACAACATCGTCGCCGACCTCCCCACGCCGCCACCGCCGCCGCTGCACCCCGGCACCCACCAGCCGGTCGGACCCGACGACCTGGCACCGCTCTTCCCGCCGGAGCTGATCGCCCAGGAAGTCAGCACCGAGCGCTACATCGAGATTCCCGAAGCGGTGCGCGAGGTCTATGCGCAATATCGTCCTTCGCCGCTGTTCCGGGCCCACAACCTCGAGCGGAAGCTCGGCACGCCAGCGCGCATCTACTACAAGTACGAAGGCGTCTCTCCTGCCGGGTCACACAAGGTCAACACCTCGATCCCGCAGGCCTACTACAACAAGATCAACGGCATCAACCGGCTGACCACCGAGACCGGTGCCGGTCAGTGGGGAACGGCCCTGTCCTATGCGTGCTCGCTGTTCGACATGACCTGCGAGGTCTGGCAGGTGGGAGCGTCCTACGACAGCAAGCCTCAGCGGCGCACGCTGATCGAGGTGTTCGGTGGCACCGTGCACCGCTCACCCAGTCGCATGACCGAGTCGGGCAAGGCGTTCGAGGAGGGACACCCGGGCTCCCTCGGCATCGCGATCTCCGAGGCGGTCGAGCTCGCCGCCCAGGACCCGCAGGCGAAGTATGCGCTGGGCTCGGTGCTCAACCATGTGCTGCTGCACCAGACGATCAGTGGCGAGGAGACCCTCAAGCAGCTCGCCAAGGCCGGCGAGAGCGGTGCCGACCTGGTGGTCGGCTGCGCGGGCGGTGGCTCCAACTTCGCCGGGCTCGCCTTCCCGTTCCTCCGCGAGAAGCTGGCCGGCAACCAGAACCCCCGCATCCTCGCCGTCGAGCCGACGTCGTGCCCCACCCTGACCCGTGGTGAATACCGCTACGACTTCGGAGACACGGCCGGCCTGACGCCACTGATGAAGATGTACACACTCGGCCACGACTTCGTGCCGTCCACGATCCACGCCGGCGGCCTGCGCTATCACGGCATGGCACCGCTGGTGAGCCACGCCGTGCACGAGGGACTCATCGAGGCCACCGCGCTCCACCAGACCGAGTGCTTCGAGGCGGCGGTCGAGTTCGCCCGCACCGAGGGCATCGTGCCGGCGCCGGAGTCATCGCATGCGCTGGCTCAGGCACGCCGTGAGGCGCTCGAGGCCAAGGAGTCGGGCGAGGAGAAGGTGATCGTGATCCTGCTGTCGGGCCACGGCCTGCTCGAGCTGGGTGCCTATGACTCGTTCCTGAGCGGCCACCTCGAGGACGACCCGCTGTCCGAGGACGCCCTCGCCACCGCCCTCGCGGGGGTGCCTCAGATCGATTGATCCCCGACACTCGGACGTGCACCGGGCCCGGCGCAACAGTTCGGCACGGGTGGCATGCAAGGCGTGATAGTCACTCAACGGCAGACGATCCACCAACGCCAGTGCCACGTCTGGGCCGTCGAGCTCGGCCACGGCCCACGTCAGGGGGCAACTCGAGCTGGCATGGACGTCAGAAGACCTGAGCATGCAGAGTGCCCTGGTAGTCCAAGGCGGCCTGCACTCTGGCCGCCTGTACGCCGCCTAGTTCACCGATGGGAGCCCAGCGAAAATCACTGTGCTCCTCAGAAAGACGAATCGCGGCTCCGCTGGGGAGCGCACACCGGAAGATGCCAACCTGGGACTCGAACTCACGGTGGTAGTACCACCCGGTCAGTGGACCTATCTCAATATCGACGCCAAGCTCCTCATGACACTCCCGCTCGAGAGTCGCCACGATCGTCTCTCCAGGCTCGACCGCACCCCCGGGCAGCCCCCATCGCTGGTCGCCGTAGGTCTGTCGCAGCAGAAGTACGGACCGACTGGCTTCGTCCACCACTGCGGCATGCACGCTGAACCGAAACCGATCGTCGAAGGCCACCCCTCACATGATTCCAGCGAGGCAGGCCCGGGCCAAGAACAACACGCCCCCGACCGCCCGGCTACGGCGATGACCTGTCCAGAGCTCTTGCCCCAGCACGGCGGTTCCCTTGCTTCGGATCGATATTTGTTGACTCAAGCCAAGGCGGAGTCGGGGATCCAGTTCCCGTGGAACCCTTGTGGTACCCGGACCGGCAGATGGACCGTGGCCACCGGACGTCCGAAGTCGTGGGCGTCGATGATCACCAGGTCGCTGGCGCCGCGCGCGGCGTCGTACACGTAGCCCATGAGCCAACCGTCGTCCTCGCCAGCTGACCCGTCGTCCGGGACGAACACCATCTCGCTGGCGATGCGCCCAGGGCCCAGGTCCACCTCGACTGTGGTGCCGCCGACAAGGTCGTGCTTGCGCACAGCTGTCCGGGGGTCATCGCCCAGGGCGCCAAGCGCGCCCACCGAGGGTAGGCCGATCGTGTAGCCGTAGCGGTGGCGGCGGCCAGTGAGTCGTTCGTCCCCGCGCGGAAACTCGGTACCGCGATCGTCGATGGTCTCGGTGAGGACCTTGCGTGCCTTCGGGTCGATCGTCCAGCGCTCCAGACGGGGACGCTCCGACAACGGCTCGCGGCCCTCGGCGAAGGCATGGTCGTGCACCACCAGGTCGATGATCACTCGGTCACCGGCATCGAAGGCGTTCAGGGGGTGGTAGACGAAGCACGGCTCGACGTCGATCCACAGGACGTCGGACGCGGTGCCGCCGCGAGGCAGGAGCCCCACCCGTGCCCCGTTGTCGGGGCGCCAGCGGAAGGGCAGGGAAACGCCCTGGAGGGCGAGCTCCAGGTCGAAGAGGACAGGCAGGTCGAAGAGCACGACGCGCGTGGCGGTCAGCCCCATGTCGTGGAGCATGACCGGAGCCGGAAGATCGATGTCGACGGTGCTGGCGAGATCGCCGGAAGGGTCGATCACGTGGTAGCGCATCGCCGGGTTGTCGAAGCCGTAGCTCATCACGTGCATCTCGCCGGTGTTCGGGTCGAACTTGGGGTGCGCGTTGATGCCACCGGGGAGCGGGCCGCCGAAGTTGCGCGTGGCGACCGTGTCCAGGTCGCCGGTCAGCTCGTAGGGCAGCGACCCTTCGGTCACGGCCAGGATCCGGCCGGCGTGGGCGAACACGTTCGTGTTGCCTGAGCCCGGGTACCACCCGCCGTCCTCGTGGGGCACGGGGGACTCCTCGAGGTGCGCACTGGCCTCGGGGCTGCGCACCCAGCGGTTGCGGTACCAGCGTGCCTGGCCGCCGTGCAGGTCGACCCCGTGAACCATCCCGTCGCCCACAAACCAGTGGTAGGTGTCGGCCTGAGCTGCGAACGGGTTGGGGCCGGTGCGGATGTATCTGCCCGCCAAGCCCGGCGGCACCGCACCCGTGACCTCGAGATCGGTAGCGGTCAGCTCAGTGGCCACCGGCGCGAAGTTGCCGTCGAGGTACGTCGGTGCAGTCATCGTCCGCTCCCTGGAATCAGTCCCCCGGCCAACCCCAATAGACACCCTCACCTGCGATGCGTCAATCCGCCGCTGTCGTACGCAGAGCCGTGCCAGACAGCCTCCGCCCCGACCTCCTCGCGCGCCTTCACCGCGTGGCCGTCGGCTTAATTCTTCCTTCGGGAACTCGCGTCGATGAGGCAGTGGTCGTGGCTGAGGATCTCGTTGTGTCGGGCTTCATGGGCGCAGCGACGGTCCAGGTTGCGGCTCTGAGCCGAATCACGCCGCTCAGCGCCGCCGAGCCGTTGGTGAGGGGCATGCTCGCCGAACACGGAGTCGAGGTGCCGCTCGCAGAAGACGAGGGTTCGGAGTACCAGGTGCTGAAGCGCTCGTTCGGATACTGGGATCTCCCGATCTATTTCTTCGAAGGACCGTTTCATGTCCAGATCCCGGCTTGGGACGACCAGAGTTCCCTCGATCGTGCGCTCGTTACTTTGCTGGACCAGCGAGACAGCCTGACTATGCCCACAGAGCGCGCTTCTATCGAGCAGGAGATGCGTGCGGTAGTGCGGGCCCACGTGTCCGAGAGGTAGTTCGTTGTCGAGATGCAGCGAAGATTGACGAACCTCCCGCGGGCCACGTTGACGAAGTCGGCCGCCCGGCGGTCGCTCGTCAAGGTGCGGCGGGCACGGATCGCGGACACCGGGACGTCTGATCTGGAGCTCATCGACTTGATGGGCGAAGCCGGCGCGCGGGCTCGAGTCCCCTACTGCTGGTCCCGGCGGCCGTCGCTGTTGGCGCGGAGAGGGCGGGCCGCCGGCGTGGGGTAGCCACGCCGGACGGCCCGCTCGAGGAGTCCCAAGGATGCTCGCAGCGCCTTCTCGTCGATCACCGGGAAGATGGGCTTCCACTCCTCGGCCGCGCCGGACCAGTCGCAGTAGGAGGTGACGGTGGTGCCGTCGGGATGGGGAGCCAGCTCGTAGCCGTACACATGCCCGATCGGGGGTTTGACGGTTCCCTCGATCGTCCACTCGATGTGCTCGGGCGCCCGGATGCGGGTGATGACCACGCGGACGTCGTAGGTGCCCAGCGGCACGTCGCCGAGGGCCTCGCGGTCCATGTGGACGACGAACGCGTCACCCACTCGTGCTACGGGGGCGCCGGACGCTCCTTGCAGCATGCCGCTGGAGTCGATGGCGACGTGGCCGTCGGGGTCGGCAAGGACGTCGAAGATCGCCTGCGGTGAGGCGGGCAGGGTTCGGTGCGCTGAGATCCGCTCGGCCATGGTGGTGTCCTTCCCCGTCTTCATTGCCCTGTCTTCATCGGCGGCCGGTGGCCGAGGCGAACCCCAGCCAGGTGTGCCGGTTCCGCCACCAGCACCAGCCGACCTTCGGAGCGTCTCTGCGTGCCGGTCCATCGTGTCCGGTGCCGCCGCTGATCCACAGCGCCGGCGTGCGGGCGTGGTAGCCCTTGGGCTTCGGCTTCCGCGAGCCGATGCACATGAAGCACCGGTTCGGCACGAGGACCTCTGGCTCCTGGAGCAGCCAGCTGATGCCTTCGCTGATCGTCAGCGGCGTGCGCCCTCGCTGAGCGATCGCGGGAGCCGCCTCCTCAGGGCTCCAGTTCAGCATGTCGTCGCCTCGGTCGATCCCGGTCACCACGTACAGCGGCCGGTCCGGGATCACCAGGTCCGGAGTGGGGCGGAACTCGTCGAGGTCGGTCATGTCGTGGACGACGAAGCCCTGCTTGCCCTGCCTGCTGAGCAGGGGTGCGAGCGTGCTGGGGGGCGCCAGCGCCGGGTGCACGGCCAGCACGCCGTCGGGGTGGCCGTCCACCTCGGCCACCCACCCGGCGAGGTCGGCCGGCGTGACGTCGGCGATGACGGGCAGGTCGAGGTCGATCAGGTGCTGGAGCTGATCTGTCAGGGTCATCGGTCTCCTTTGACGTCGGATGAGGCCAGGACTTGCCTCAGGGTGGAGGGGGTCTGTCGAGGCGTGGGTTCCTATGGCCGAAGTCCTCCTCGGGAGCGGGTGACGGTCGCACGGCTGGGCGACGGCGGTGTCGAGGTCGCGGTGAACCGGCCCAGCGCCATCTCGACGTACCGGGTGAGGTGGAGCCGCCGCAGGAACGCCTCGTCGTGGCTGGCGACGAGCAGCGCGCCACGGAAGTTTTCCAGCGCGCTGACGAGCTGGTCGATGCTGGCGAGATCGAGGTTGTTGGTCGGTTCGTCGAGCATCAGCAGCTGCGGGGCCGGCTCGGCCAGAAGCAGTGCGGCCATCGCGGCACGGAACCGCTCGCCACCCGAGAGGGTCGAGGCCTGCTGGTCCGCGGCGCGTCCTTGGAAGTGGAACCGGGCCAGGCGTGCCCGGCGCCGGTTCTCGTCCGAGGCCGGGGCAAAGCGTGCGACGTTCTCGACGACCGACAGGCCGTTGTCAACGATGTCGATCCGCTGCGGCAGCAGCCGGGCCGGCACGCGTAGCTCGCACACGCCGGCCGGCTCCAGCTCGCCCGCGATGGTGTGCAACAAGGTGCTCTTGCCAGAGCCGTTGGCGCCTACCAGGGCGATCCGCTCCGGGCCGCGCACCTCCAGACTGCCACGCACGCCGTTGCGCAGCTCGACGTCCTGCAGCCGCAGCACCACGCGACCTTCCGGCAGCTCGGTGCCGGGCAGGTCGATCCGGATCGGGGCATCGTCCCGGACTCCGTCCTCGGCCTCCGCGAGTCGTTCTCGCGCCGAGGTCAGGCGCTCCTCGTGCATGATGCGGTGCTTGCCCGCAGACGCCTGGGCCTCGCGCTTGCGGGCGCCCATGACGATCTTCGGCTCACGCTTGGTGTCCCACATCTTCTGGCCATACCGCCTGCGCCGGTCGAGCTTGATGTGGGCCGCCGCGAGCTCGCGCCGCTGACGTCGGACATCGGCCTCGGCGACGCGGACCGCCCGTTCCGCGGCTTCCTGCTCCAGCGCCAGCGCCTCCCGATAGGCCGCGAAGTTGCCTCCGTACCAGTCGATCTCGCCGTCGCGCAGGTCGCCGACCTGGTCGACGTGTTCGAGCAGCGGCTCATCGTGGCTGACCACAACGAGCGCGCCGCGGAAGGACCGCACCGCCTCGACGAGCCGGGCCCGCCCGGACCGATCGAGGTTGTTCGTCGGTTCGTCGAGCAGAAGGACATCTGGCTCGTGCAGCAGCTCGGCCACCAGCCCGAGCAGGACGGCTTCGCCGCCGGAGAGCTCACCGATCCGCTGATGAAGCCCGCACTCCAGTCCGAGGCGCTCGAGCAGCGCGTGCGCCCGGTCCTCGATGTCCCAGGCGTCGCCGATCGTCTCCAGGACCGGTTCCGAGACGTCGCCGGCCTCGACGGCGACCAGGGCTCGGCGTACGTCGGCGATGCCCAGGAGCTCGTCGACACGCGCATCGACGCGCAGGGGCAGGTCCTGGCGCAGGTAGCCGAGCGAGCCGGCACGCCGGATCGAACCCCGGTCTGGGCGAAGTTGGCCGCTCAGGAGTCGGAGCAGGGTCGACTTGCCAGAGCCGTTGCGACCGACGATGCCGACGCGGCCGGCGTCCACGGCGAAGGACAGACCGGCGAAGACGGGCGTCCCGTCGGGCCAGGCGAAGTGGAGGTCGGAGACGGAGACGGCGGACAATCTAGTGGACATGGCTGCTCCTGAGACGCGTGAGGACGGGCACGACGGCGATCGGGGCGGCGTCTCAGAGGAGCAAGGGCGTTCTCCGTTCGGGCGATCAGGGAGTCGGGGCGCGCAGGCCGGTGCTTCGGCGTCGGCCGACCCGAACGACAGCATTATACGTCGTACGCTGTACGTTGTAAACCGTAATTGTGCGAGAATGTCCCAGTGACCTCCAACAGCACAGGAACCGGGCAGCCCAGCCGCACCCTGGCGCTGCTGTGGGGCGAGCCGTCGACGGCGAGGCGGCGCAAGGGCCCGGCGCGGTCGGTCGACGTCACTCAGGTGGTCGACGCTGCGCTGGTGCTGGCCGACGAGCACGGCCTGGCCGCAGTCACGATGCGGGCCGTGGCCGAGCGCGTGGGGGTTTCGGCGATGTCGGTGTACACCTATGTGCCCGGCAAGCCGGAGCTCCTAGACCTGATGGTCGACGCCACCTACCACCGGATGGCCCGCCCGACCTGGGGCGGCCAGTTGTGGCAGGACCGGCTGACCCTCGTCGCGGAGTCGAACCGCGATCTCCTGACCACCCATCCGTGGCTCACCGAGGTGGCCGGTCTGAGCCGCCCGCCGGTGGGGCCGGGGGTGATGGCGAAGTACGAGCACGAGCTCGCGGCCTTCGACGACACCGGCCTCTCCGACGTGGACACCGACGCGGCGCTGACCTACCTCCTCGGCTTCGTGCAGGCGCACTGCCGCGCGGCACACGACGCCGCCCGGGTCACCACCGACACGGCGATGAGCGATGCGGAGTGGTGGGCCACCAACCAGCCCATTCTGGCCCGCGTCCTCGACTCCGGCGCCTACCCGCGCGCCGTGCGCATCGGTGCGGCTGCCGGCGAGGCGCAGGGCAGCGCGTGGAACGCCGACCGGGCCTGGCGGTTCGGGCTTGCCCGCACGCTGGACGGCCTGGCCGCCCTGATCCGCGACGGCACGTGAGGCACGCGCTCATCTGTCGAGGGGTGGAGCGTGTGGAGCGTGACGAGCCACGAAGTCCTGCGCGATCGGTGATCCTCGGCGCTCACCCTCGGCCGGCGCCACCGAATCTCCACTGGCCAGTAGATCGTGACCTTGACAGGAGAGCGCTGCGCAATGCGCGTCAACTACCTGATCGCCATCACGCCACGGAGTGGCGATCTAGCACCTTCGACTTCGCCGTCACTGACCGTGAATAGTCGACCACGCCAGTAGATCTTGAGCGACTTACGGCCAAGGCGGCTGCAGGTGCAGCGGAGACAATGGGCAAGGCCACCGAGACTGCGCGAAAGGCGCTGGTCGAGGCGGAGGCCGCCTACCGCAAGGACTTCGCGGAGACCGTGGAGGTCTCGACCAAGGCGATGCGGGCAGCGGTCGAGCAGCTCTTCGGTGGGGAGAGCCCCGAACTGCTCGCCAAGCTCGGTCCTGTGCTCGACGCCGCCGGCCACAAGATCGGTCAGCAGGCGTTCGAGCAGACCGACAAGCTCCTGGAAAATGTGAGCCGGCAGTTCAACCCCGACGACCCGACGTCACCGTTCGCCAAGCAGGCAAAGGTACTCGCCGACCAGCAGAAGACGCTCACCGACACGATGGACAAGAACCACTTGGCACTCGTCGGCAAGGTCGACGAGCTGGCCAAGGCAGTCGAGGTCCAGAAGGCCGCGAACGGGGCGGCCGCGAAGACCGCGAGCGTCACCCCTCTGAAGGGCAGCACCTACGAAGCGGCCGTGAACAGGGTCATGGACGGCATCGCCGCAGGGCTGGGCGACGAGTACGCCGAGACCGGCACGACCGTGGGCGTGATCCCGAACTGCCGCAAGGGCGACGGACTGCTCACGATCGCCGGCGGTGCTGCGCGCGTAGTCGTGGAAATGCACGACTCAACGGCTCGTCGCGCATGGGGTGACTACCTGGACGAGGCCGAGCGGAACCGAGACGCAGCCGCGTCCATCGGTCTCGTGCCCGCGGCCAACCGAAACGGCGACCAGGCCATCCGAGTGCTCGGCCCCCGCCGAATCGTGATGGTGTTTGACCCTGAGCGTGACCAGGTCGACCTGCTCCGCACCGTCGTGCAATTCGTGCGGACGAGTGCAGTCGTCGCCTCCTCACGTCGGGATGTCGAGGGGATCGAAACGGCAGAGGAGTGCATCCAGCAGGCCGTTATCGAGTTGACCCGCGTCGACTCGATCCGGACCGCGTCCGGGTCGATCCGCAAGAACGCGGACAAGATCGACAAGGAATGCAACAGCGTCCAGTCGAGCCTGGACAGGTTGCTCAACCAGGCGCTCGACGCGTTGGCCGGCGTCGCCCTCGAGGCCACAGACATCGCTGCTGAGAACTCCACTTCGGACAGTGCCGGAGTCGTCGCCTGAGCCCGAGATGCTCACCCGTCGGCGGCCGCGCTGGACTCTCCCAGCGCGGCCGCCGACGTCTCAATGTCTACCGATTCAGTGTTCTTGAGGCGAAAGTTCGATCGCCTCGTTTTGACTGCATCTCGACATTCGTCCCAACGCCGTCGGCGGCAAATGTCGAGATGCAGGGAAGATTGGCGAGCTCCGCGCGAGGAACTTTGACGAAGCGGTCGGACCGCGAGCAGGTCGTCAATCTTCAGACGCCGCGACCTCAGCCAAGAGCCCGCTGTAGGAGAAGTAGCCGTCGGCGTCTGTGTGATCGGCCATGTAGTCGTCGTGCAGACCTTGCGCCAAGTCCAGCCACACCTCGCCGCCGCCGGGGACACCCTGCGTCTCGCGAAAGAGGTTCGACAGCAGTTCTGGTGTGTCCGAGGCCTGATAGATCTGGTTGTTCCCTCGAATGCTCGCGGCCGCTGTTGCCAGGTCGTCTGCGGTCAGCACCGGCGCGAGCCGCAGCACGCACCGAAGGCGGCTCTCCGCCGATCTGAAGGATCCGGCATTGGCCAGCGCTTCGACCGCTGGCGCGACCCATTGCCTACTGTCCAGCGTGGGGCGACGAACCAAAGTGTCAAGGTCTTGAAAGTCCGCTGTCGCGGCCTGAATCGCCGTGTTGTAGGAAGCCAGCATGGTCGGCTCCGCAGGCGGACCAGACGCGAAGGTCCGCTCCTCAATCAGTGAGCCGACCGGGGCGCTCTCGAGCAACGCAGCAAGTCGCGCGCGAGTTCCGCCATCGATCACCTGCCAGGTGCACGAAAGGTGACCCAGCGCGCCGACTAGCCGCAGGAGCACCTCGTCAGTCACGGCTCCTGATCGCACCCAAGCTGCAACGACCGCCTCAAGGCCACGCTGAAGGACATCCGGCCGAACGTCATTGACGGCGTTGACCGCGACTCGGCACCGATGAGCCACTTGGTTGGGAGATGCGGTGGAAAGATCCGCCGCCGCCGGAGGTCGTACTGCACACTTCACGATGAGCTTGACGAGGTTCAACTGCACGCTGTCCCGTGTACGGGAGAAGTACTGCTCTCGCACGTAGTCAGCCACGTCCGCGTCGCGCGGCCAAGAGTTCGAGTCGAGGTCGCGCTGCAAGTTCTCGACGATCTTCTTGCCGGACACCGGCGGAAGCGACAACGCGCAGTCGACCGCCGCAGCCAAGTGGGAACGCACCAGTTCGGGAGTTGCGGCGAACACCTCCCCTGGCTCGATGAAGGCTGGGTGCGCACAGAGATTCCGATCCTCGTACAGCCGGGCAAGGGCGACGCGCTCGCGAGACGTAATCAATTCGAAGGAACGCTCGCATTCCTCCAAGATCGATCGCTCGAATGCCTGCATGGCGGGCACGTCTCGGATAGCGACGGCGGCGTCCAAGGTCTTGATGGCAGTGGCTGCGCCCCCGTCGCCAGTCTCGGCGAGATGGCGGATCTTGTTGGTCAGATCGAGGGACACGGCTACCCATGCCTCCACGACCGCAGCCCGAAGGGCGCCTGCCTGGAATGCCCGCACAGCCTCATCGAAATGCGGGCGAGAATCGGGGTCGCGCACCTGTGCGCCGAGGTCCGCCAAGTCCCGCATGTGATCAGCTCTCTCCTGTTCGCGCCACTCGGGCGGGCCAGTCTCCCGACTTTGTTCTATCAGTTGTCGATCTGCAGCAACGGCTGCCCCCGCGCAGATACGTCGAGGGCGACAGCGGCGGCCATAATCGCCCGAAATGCCGTCCTGAGGGTCTGTCAGTCCAGGGCCCGCTCGTAGGCGGCCATGTCTATGGCGGGGACAGTGCCGATGCTCTGCAGAAGTCGGAAGAGCCGCGCCGCGAATCGGATGAGTTGGTTGCTGGTGTGGAAGGAAATGTCGGAGGTATTCACAGTCTGTGCGGGCGCGCCTATCTGTGCGTTGGGCGTGAAGTCGAACGCTAGCGCGTCGAGCGCGATCCCGATATTGAGCGAGTCGAGCCGCCCGAGTACGGGAAGGTGCTCTTTGAGCGCCTTCACGGACCCATCGACTGTGGTCCAACCGGTCTTGGCTGCGAGGATCCCTCCGAGGATCGATCTGTTGTCGAGGTCAACTGCCTGGAAGGTTCCACCTGCATGCGGGATCGGCGCCGTGGTGCGTGCCAGATTTCGAACTGATGCAACCTTCTCACGGGCCGCGTCGAGGTACACCTTGTCGAGCAGTGGCTTCACCTCGAAGATCGCATAGACGGACTCGACCGGGATCAAACTGGTGCTGTCCCTCTGGCCGAACCACAGGGGCGAGAAGTTCCGATCATAGATTGCGACGTCGATCTGCTGGCTCTGGTTGCCGCGATGGTCAACTGCAAAGACCGGGCCGACGCAATAGCGCTCGGGCAGGAAACCTCGAAGGATCTCGGCCCACTCCTTCTCGTCGTTGTCTCCCAGAGTGGTGCCATGGCCCGTCATGCCTCGCAGCGAGTCGTGGCCAGCAAGGAGGGTCGCCTGCTTCTGTAGCAGGGCCTTCCGGATGTCGAAGGTCGGTGTGTCATTCATTGCTTCTCCAAGCGCGGTAGGTCACCCGCCAGCCGTACCTCGCAGACGCGCGGCACGATGGCCAAGATCCGGCGAGTGTCGAGGGTGTAGCCGTCGGCGGACTTGCGCACGACGACGAGGGCGGGATTGGGTGTGCGGGGGTGCTTCATGGAGAAGATCGCCAGCGTTGCGAGGTCGGTGGGACTGGGAGCGACGTCGGCCGGGTGGGTGTGCCAGTCACCGAGGTAGCCGACCCGCGGGTCGTCCCGACGTGCTGCGTGGACTGCGGGCTGTGTCGCTCCGGCAGGGATCTTGTAGTGGTGCCGTCCTCGATCCGGGCTGGCAATCTCAATGGCGCGAGTGACCCAGGGTTCGTTGTCGAGGTGGACGCCGACGAGGATGCCGCCGGTCTCGTTGGGGTGAGCACGGGCGGCTGCTGCGAACATCGCCGCCTTGGCCGATTCGGAGATGACGATCAGTGGCGCTGGGGTGCGGCGATTCATGCGGCTCCACCCGCCGCAGGCGAGTCGAGAGTGCCGGTGTGGTCGAACGGGGCGTCCATCGCTCGGAAGACGAGGATGCGCTCGTCCGGTCGGACGTGACGGCCGGTGAGAAGATCGACTGCGGCGTGTGCAATGTCTGCGGCGGTGCCGAGGACGGCTGTGGGCGGCGCGTTGTTGATTGGCGCCGTGCATCCGAGCTCGAGGAAGCCGCTATTGGGCTCGGCCGGGTCGTCTGGCGGAAGGTTGTAGTAGTTCGAGTCGGTGGGTCGGGCCGCGATCGGGGTGTCGCCGGCTGCTTGGCGTTGAACGCGTGCGATCGCTCCCTGGTGGAAGATCGCGCCGGTGATGAGCGGGGTTCCGGCCCGGTGGCACACCTCGCCGAGCGCAGCGGAGACGGAGTAGATACCGGTGCAGTCGATGACGAGATCGACGCCTTCGATCGCGGCGCTGAGGCCGGCCGGATCGTGTGGCAGGGCACCGTGGGTGTCGACGTCGGTCCAAGGGGCGTGGTCGTCGATCGTCATCGACACGGTGAGAGTCTTCGGATAGCCGACGAGGTACTGATTGCTGACGTGGCGGACGAGGTTGCCGGTCTTGAGGTAGTCGTCGTCGTAGAGCCGGATATCCGTGACCCCGGAGGCGGCCAGCGTGACGGCGACGTGGCCGCCGACGGATCCAGCACCGGCGAGCAGGACCGTCTTGTCTGCGAGGAGTTCGACATCGGGTCCTGCTCGGCGTTTCCGGGCAACCGGTTCGTTGGGTGTGGCGGACATGGCCGATGCTCTGAGCGAGTCGCCTTGGCCTTCGAATCCGACCACTACTGCGTCGTGTTCGCGGTCGTGGCGCGGCCACGCGAGCACGATGAAGTCGTAGCCGCCGCTCGGCTCGGCGAGGGCGGTTGGTGCTCTCTCGTCGAGCCCGCGTTCGAGGTCGGCTTTCTGCTTCTTGGTGAGCACTGCCTTGATGTCGTCGAGGTTGCGCGGTGGGGTGCCGATGTCGCGCCGCAGGTAGAACACGCCGCGCAGGTGCTCCTCGTTGGTCTTCGGCTCCGGTGGTGCGGCGGGTTTGAGCATGATCGCTCGCCTGCCTTGCTTGGTTCCGATGAGGGGGGCGCGATACCCGTTGCTTCCGGCCCGGATCAGGTCACCGAAGGGGAGTTCTGCCTGGTAGGGGTTGGTTTCCTCGAACAGGATGTAGGCGTCGAGAGCCCGGTCTTCAAGCCGGAAGCCTCGCTGTGCGACCTCGGCCCATTCATCGAGCCGTGCCCACAGGACGTTGGGGTCTCGCGCTGCGACCTGGGCGGGGTCGTCGTCGGCCCATAGGCAGATGGTGCCGTGAGCTGCGTGTTCGGTTTGGAGTCTGTTGACGGTGACGTGCGCGTATCGCAGCGGCCAGCCCTGGGGGAACCAGACCTGCATGCGGGTGGCATCGGTGAGTGGCTTCAGGCTCTCCCGAATAGGGCCAGTCCACATAGCCTGCCCGGTGTTCCGCGCCGGCGAAAAACCTGCGTTGACCAGGTCGGAGCAGAACTTCTCGAAGGCGGCGTCGTCGTAGGTCTCCAACGGAGGATTACCTGTGACGACGTGCCGGCCAGGGAAGGGCCGCGAACCCGCGAGGATCGTTGCTGCCGACGGCGCTCACAGCGGTCACGGCTCCGACGGGGAACCCGTCGGCGTCGCAGCCCTCAGGAAGCGGCAGGACCTGGCCGCGCTCGTTGGTGCCGAGGATCTCGCGCCACATCTTGGCAGCGCGGCATCGCTCGGAGCCGAGCGCTTCGTGCGCCTGCTCGGCGAGCCTGTTCAGACCCTGCGCCGCCGTGGTCCACTGCCACGAGTCGAGAGCGGGCTTCATCGGAGTGCCGAGCACCGGATCTGGAAGACCGTTGTCGGCGCAGTCGTCGAACCGCTTGGCGACCTGCTCCATCGTGCTCGTCAGCAGCTCTGCCCAGGTGGATCCTGTGACGATCCGGTCGCTCCAGACGTGGTGTGCCGCCACCTCGGTGAACAGTCCACCGGGCCTCTCTTCCCCGATGTGGACGTGTCGGACCTGGCGAAGGAGCCTCACAACCGGGCGGTAGGCGTTGACCTCGCCGACGGTGGGGCTCCAGGTCGCGATGGAGAGAGCCTTCGTGTCGTCGGCAAACTTGACTGGATTGGTCCTAATCCATCGCTTCTCGTCGTTGCTCCAGAGGTCTCGGTCGCGGTTCGGAATGCCCCAGTGCTCGCCCCAAGGGACGGCGGGAACGGCGTCGATGGAGAAGGAGACCTCGAACTGGTCGTCGGGGTCCGGGAAGTCGATCTTGAGCGACCGGGGCTGCCGCGTCACGCGTCCTCCGGAGCCGTCGTCCTTGAGCCCGTACCTGTCGACGAGGACGCGCTCGACAGCGTTGTAGACCTTCTCAGGGCTATGGCGGACCGTGAGGTTCTTGAACCGGAGGAAGACGTCGACGTCCTTGCCGGGGTACCTAGCGGTCTGGCGCGCGTAGGAACCGATGAGGATGGTGTCGATTCCCCAATCGCAGAGTTCCTCATCGGCTTCTAGCAGCTCGCGGACTTCCGTGTGCGCCGCGATCGCCCGCTTCTCCTTGTCGCCGCTTATCGTGACGTTGCGGACCGCCTGCGCGAACTCGTTGCCGAGTGCCTCCATAGTTCCCATCCCTTGTTCTGTACTCGCTCCCAGTGACTCTGGACCGTACGCCGTGCCACCGACAGTTCGACCGGACTGCAAACTCACAAGGCCACCAGCCGATCGGGGGCGAGCGTGGCCAAGCGTCGGACATCCCCGGCGAAGATCAGAAGCTCCCGCGCGAACTGGTCGGGCTTCATAGCAGCGAGTTCTCGCGTCATCCCGACCGTGAGTGCCGAGCCGAGGTGTTCGATCGGCAAGTAGACGAGTGCAGCCCTGCTCGCGCGAACGACAGCGATCAGTTCGGCGTCGACCAAGTACCGAGGCCCAGCAGGGATTCCGCGTCCCATGTTCCTGTGACAAGCGAGTTCGAGCCTGTCGAGAGCACAAATCACCGCGCTGCTTTCACCACTCGCCGTGGTTTGCGAAGCCACTTCCTGTTCAGCTTTCGCGACGATCGGACGCACGGAGGCAGCGAGGTCGTCAGCTGCCTCCGCGAGACGGCGCACTGCGTCGTCAGTAGCGGCGCGGTCGACTCGGAACCAGCCGATCAGAACGGTGGCTAGTCCGATCATGGCGAGCGCGACTGCCCTTGTGTCGCGGAGGCTGAGCGCGACTGTGGATCCGACCACCACGACTGGGACTGCAATGCTCGTGAGTTGCCTGAACGTCCCCAGCTCGCGCCACCAGGTCGCCCGCGTCAGCGGGATCGGACGGAGGTCTGCGACGCGGACCATCATCATGATCCCGCCGGCCATCGTTGCGAACACCAATGCGTTGTAGAGGAAGTACACCACCTCATCGGACCAGTTGCCCCAGGCCACTGCACTGCCAAGCAAGACCACAGCAACAAGTGCCGTGAGCACCTCCAGGCCAATGAGCAACATAGTCAGGGCGGCGCCCATGAGCCTGATCGTGCGGAAGATCCGCTCGACACGTAACTCGCCGTCGGCGCCGCGCCGCGCAAGGTCGATCACGCCCAGCATCGCTGTGGCTAGCCCAAGACCGGCAGCCACCGCACCTGCCCAGTTCCAGGCCGGACCTGTTGAGTAGATGATGGTGACGCCGAGGCTGACTACAAGAAGCCCGATCGCTATCTGCGCCCACGAACGCGCGCGGGAAGTCTCTGCTCGTCTCCGTCCACTGGGCACCTGGTCCCGGAGCTTGAAGGCGCGCGCCATCAGCATGCCGTGCCGAGAAAAGTCGCGTCGCCTGCCTACAGAGGGTGTCTGGCGACCTGCGGCCGACCCCACCTGCATCAGGTGAGGTGCGTTGACTTCGGTGGTCACGCTACGTCCTCTCCTCTGCCCCGGACGACACCGGCAATCTGCTCGGCCATGTCTTCGATCGCGACGGTGTCCGTGGTCAACGCGACCTTGTCGGCCAGCGACGGACTGTAGGCGCGCACTTGGTCACAGGTCAGGTTGTGCCAAATGGGCAGAAGGGTCTGCTCCCCGGCGACGGTCCGGGTGACGAGGCCGTCGAGCTCGTGGTTGGTCCACCCCTTGTCAAAGAACCGCTCGGAGAGGACGACGATTCCGAAGCGGCTGGACCGAATTCCTTGGTCGATCTTGCGACGGAGGCTGTCGCCGATGGTCAGCTCCGTCTTGTCGAGCCAGACGCTGATGCCAAGGTCGACGAGGGCGTTGCGAAGCGGAACGGCCACGGCCTCCTTGTCCTCGCTTGCGTGAGAAATGAAGACGTCCCAAGTCTGCCCACCCAGAGCATCACCGTCGGGCTCTATCGGTTCACGAACCTGGACGTCGTTGATCGGGCCCCGGTCACGGATCGGGGCCAGCATGCCGGGCGGAGGAGGTTGCACGGCAACACTGGCTCGAACCCGGCCAGCAAGCCCGCCGAGGTCAACGACGACGAACCAGTGACCGTTGCTGGGAATGGGGAGGCGGACGGGCGACTTGGTAGCGCGGCCCCCGTGAAAGGAAAAGCGGCGGCCGCTTTTGAGGGCGCCGTAGTTGCTCGCGGTCATCAAGCGGACGTTCGCCTGCTTGTCGAGGGTGACGACGGCGACTGCGCCCTTCTTCTGTTGCTTCAGGTCAAAGTAGAGGTGCTGCATGATCCGGCGCTCACTTCGTGTCGCGCGGAGGGTTGGGGTCGTTGCCCGGAGCGATCGTGTCAGAGTCGCGGATACGGCCGTCGCGGCCGTGAATCACGACCTCGCCGCCGCCGGCGTTGCCGACAATCTCGCCTGCTCGGCATACAGCGTCGGCCTGGGTGTCGGTGTGGGCGCTGGAACGCTGGGCACCCGGGGCACGGACGTCCCAGCCGCCATCCTGGTTCGGCACGACGTGCCTACGGTTGTCGTTGCTCATGGCCTTCTCCTGCTGGATCTCATCTTGTGGGTTTGGCTCGTCCGGTGATGAGATGCAGGTGCAAGTCGCATGCGATCACCTCGCGTGCCGCGGGCGTCTGGTCTAGCCACCAGGCGCCCGCGCTGTGTTTGCACCCAGTCTGAACCTCAGAATTCCGCGCGCTTTAACCTCCTGTGACTAAGCGTGTCGTGCTGGAATCTTCGCGACCGCGCGCGTGGCACAACCTCTATGACCTGCACGAAGCGATACATTGTTTTCGCGCGATTTATTGGAGGTTCTGATGCCCAAGGCCACGGTCACCCGCCTCACGGAGACGCCGAACCACAACGTCCTGACCGCGGAGTGCGCCAATCCGCGGTGCGATGAAGTCATCCATCGCACCGGCGGCCGCGGTCGACCGCGGGACTACCACGACGAGGACTGCCGTCGCGCAACAGCCGATGTGAAGCGGCGTCTCGAGTCACGCCTCGAGCACTACAAGGAACAAGTCGCGATCCTCAGCGAGCGCTACGCCGCCTACGAAAAGGCTCCCGGGATGGGTGAGACGAGCGAGCAAGTCGACGCCGGAGCGCTCACCCCCGATCAGATCCGGGCCGCCCGCGAGGCCGTCAGCAAAGTAGAGGGCGCTGCCCCTTTCCTCCGTAAGCACGATGGCGATTTTGCGGCTCAGTTGATCGAGCTTTTCGATGCTGTCGCTCCTGTCGTTCGCTCACATCTCTGATGACCTCGCTCCGAAGGCGCGAGCAACACCCATCAGCCTTGGTCCCACAACATCGACCTCGCCGTCGCGAAGCACGCGTGCTGGAGCAACACCGTCGAGCAGCGGATTGCGGCCCTGGAACCACGCCTGGATGACCGGTGCGGCGTCCTTCTCGCTGAGCAGCGTGGCTGCCTGGTAGGCGATTCGTAGACGTTCGATGACCTCATCCGGTGGTTCGCTTCCGTCAGCAGAGGCCGCCCAGACGCGCACGGTTCGCGTGTCAGTTACGGAGACCAGATAGGCAACCAGCTTGGCACCGAGCAAATCGCACAGACGCCGGACGAGCTCGGGTGTGTCCATGAGGTTGTCGTTCGGGTCGCCACCGGTGACAGGCTCCTGTGACTCGTGCTCCGTCTCACTGCGACTGCGGATCGCCCGGCGGAAGGTGGCACAGGCGGTCTCGTAGGCGGCGGTGTTGAGCCGCGAGAGCGGGATGCTGTCGTGGTCGTAGGTGCGCCAGATCATCCCGGCGACGAAGACCCAGAGGTGGCTGGGTGGCAGGGTGAACGTGGTGCGCGGATCACGATGACTGATCCACTCCAGATCGGTTCCGTGTGGCGCGAGGACGATGGTGCCTCCGCTCTCGTCGCTGTGCTCGTGGTCGTCCGGTAGGAAATTCATGGCTGCGAGTGGCTCGATGCCGGTGTTGAGGTAGTTGTCGAAGTTGTTCTGCGAGTGGGTGGTGGCTTCGACGTCGGCGGTGAGGATGCGGAGAGCCCGGTCGGCTCGGTCTAGTCCGGCGAGGATGTCGTCGGGTGTCGAGACACGGGCCCAGTGCTGCAGGATCTCGACGAAGATCGCCGCCTCCTCGGTGTGGTAGGCACCGTAGACCCGTTCCTCCACGGTGCCGTCGGCTGCGGGGATGTGAGCGGTGAACGCGAAGTCGCCGAACGGGCCGGGTGTGGTGAAGTCGAGTGTGACGCTGGTGCCGTCGGGCTGTGGGACATCGAAGACGGGTTGCGTCGTCTGAGGTTCGCCAGGGCTGCCGTGGTCCTCATTGGCAGTCATGTCGACCTCCTCCTCCATGGTGTCTCGGCTGCGCCGTCCCGGGCCGGGACGTCACTTGCCCATGGTGGCCGGTCTTGGTGTCCTGGCCGGGGTTCTCCACAGGAGCGAACTCTTCGGGAAGGCGGATGCTGCGGATCTGGACGGCGACGCTGATGGCGTCCTGGTCGTCGGTGAAGCATCGACAACGTGTGAGGTGCTCGTTCCTGGCGTCTATGGCGTCGGCGTGGGTGAGGTGGACGCTGAGGAGCTCTTCGCAGTCCCACAGACCCCAGACCTGTAGAGCGGTGGTCATGCTGTCCTCCTGTCCGCAGGCGTGCTGTCGTCGACGAGCTCAATCAGTGCATCGGTCGCGGCGGGTCCAAGTCGGCGGACGTAGGCGCGGTAGTGGGCGCGATCGTGGCGGCTGGGCGGGTGCTGCCAGCCGGGGCTGGTGTCGGTGTGTCCGTGCGCGTATTGGGTCCACAGCCAGGTGATGGCGTACTGCTGGCTGGTGGCGTGGCTGCCCGGCAGATGAATGTGCGCCCAGGGGCGGTACCAGCCTCGGCTGCGCGCAAGTCGCCGTACGTCGTCCTCACGGACCCGGTGGTCGATGAACGGGTCGAGGTCGTTCGCGACTCGAGCGAGCGCGGCGATGAACTCGCTGGAAGGCGCGAGCAGGTGGGCGCTGCAGGCACGGGCGGTCTTCGTTCCGAGCTCTGCCGGGAGCTCGAGGGCGGTGGCGGCATCCGCCCACGTCGCCGTACCCGGGTGTTGTCGGGCCAGGCAGAGGCTCACGAAGAGGCGCCCGGTGTGATCGGTGACGTCGAGCATTCGGGCGACGTGCTGGTTGTAGACGGCGGCCGGAAGGACTTGCGGGATCGCTGAGACCAGCAGGGGCTCGGGGTTGCGGTCGAGCAGGGTGGCGAGCCTGCGACGCGAGGCAGTGGCGGCCATGACAACCCGGGTCAGCAGTGGAGTCATCGTGGTGTGGTCGGCCAACCAGCCCAGCTGTCCATCGTTGGTTGCAGGGGTCAGTTCCGTCCACGGGGGCAGCAGATCGGCAGCCTCATCGAGGCCCGTGGCGCGCAAGATCTCGTCCGCTGCGGCAAGGGCCTGGCCGCGAAGTTGGAGGTTGGTCGGTGGGGCCAGTCCCCATCGGGCACCCTTCTCGCCGGCGCTGCGCTGACGGTCTGCGCGGGCAAGATCAGCCCACGACACGAGTTCCTCACCGCCAGGTGGGGCAGCGAGGTGCAGGAGGAGCACGGAAAGCGACTTGAGTTCCCGGAGGTAGTCGCGAGGTTCCATGAGGTCGCCGTGGACAGTGACGGGTCGGCCTTGGAGAGCGCCGTCGATGCGGCGTTGAGCGGCAAGCACCGCGGCAGGTGCCGCGATGCTGTCGAGTTCACTGAGGGGCTGTGTGCATCCACGTCCACGGGCTCCGCGGGGGTTCCCGCAGCGATCAGGGTCGGTGTCGACGGCGCGTATGGGTGTTCGGTGTGAGCGGAAGCGTCGTCCGCAGGTGGGGCAGTGATCGATGAGCCACAGGCGGTGTTCGGCGCAGGTGGTGACCCAGGGGTGGCGCCAGCTGAGCCGCCAGACACCGTCGCCTCGGAGGCACCTTGGGCACAGGGCGGTGCCGTGGGTTGGCGGCCAGCCGCGTGCGGCGACTCGACGCCAGGTGTTCTTGTTCGCGGGGTCGAGTCCGTCGGTGTCGATGCCGACGATGGTGGCCAGCGTGCAGCATCGCAAGGCGTCGGCGTCGAGTCCGGTCAGCGCAGCAAGATTCGCGACCAGCGGCTCTGCTGGAGCGATGGTCAGGAAAGCTGTGGGTGCGTCGGCTTCGAAGAGACGCTGGACAAGGACGGGATGAGGGAGCGCGTTCGCGGCTGCCAGCCGCTCGAGGTATCCGTCGAGTGCTTCTCCGACGACGGGTGCGATGGTGACCGGCAGCGGTGCCGGATTAACCAACATTGGTGTGCCTCGCTGCCAGTGTGAGCGTCTGTTGGGCGTCACGAGCGACGTCGACGGCGACGGCGACGAGGAGTTGGTGGCCGTACTCAATGAGGATGAGTCGATCCTCAGGGAGGAGCGCTCGATCGAAGGAGCGCAGTTCCCGTCTCATGCCGGCGTGGTGCGGGCTCAGGCCAAGCGTGCCGTGGGTGAGCTCGAGCCAGATCCACGCTGCTGCCAGCTTCTGGTTGCGGGTCGTGCGTGGCACGGCGGTGAGCGCGAGCGTCGAGGTCGGGACGGAATGCAGAGTGGTTAGGACAGCGCGGCGGTAGCGGTAGTCACGGATACCGGCGTGCGCGAGACGGTCGGTTTCGTGAGCAAGGATCCGCAGTCCCGCGGCGGTGTTGCCAAGGTGGTGGACATAGGTTGCGATCATGGGCCGCTTACGGGTGTCGCCGTACTGCTCGTCCAACTCGGCGACAGTAGGGCGTGCTCCGGTGGCTGTGTGGATGGCTTCGCGGCGCAGGGCTCGCGCGATGCCGTGGCCGAGGTCTTCTCCGGCCGCATCGACGTCCAAGGCCGGGTACCGGGGGTGGAGGTAGTCGGGGATCGCCGCCTCGGTGATCCCCGAGCCGCGGAGCTGATCGTGGAGCTCCGCGCGGGCTGCCGCGTCGTCGTCCTCCCGGGCTGGGGGCTCGCCGAGATGGGTCAGCGTGCGTTCGCCGATCAGGTCGCGGGTTGCCTGGACGGTCCGGCTGGCTGGCCAGGCGTGCTCGGCGAAGCCGGCGATCCAGGCGGGAGCCTGCCACGACCTGCCCGTGGTTGCGGGGCCGGTGGTGGTGGCGAGGTGAACGTGCAGACGCAGGAGACGCAGCAACCGCTGGCGGCGATCAGCAAGGCCGACAGCGGGCGTTTGCATTGATCGCAGGACAGCGTCCTGCATCTCCAGGGCGTGAACCGCGCCGTCGGCGCCTCCGCCGTCATCGAGGGGGGATTGGCATCTCGGGCAATGGCTGACCCAGACCATTCCGCTCCACAGGCTGCCTATCCCGCACGCGGAGCAGATGGTTCTGTCGCCGCGACGGAGCTCGATGCTGGCCGCCTTTCGGCCGTTCCGCCCAGCGAGTCGCTGAGGCAGCATGTGGGTGCGCAATCGTCGCGTAGGCAGCCCCAAGGTGCGCGCAAGGGCCCCGACTTGACGAACGGTGATCCGGTCGCTGACGCCGTACGGATAGAGGTTGTGGACAGGGATGCCGGTGGTCGTGCTGAGACGCCGCAGCATCGAGGGGATCGACTCGTCCGGGTACGGGTCGATGCTGACCGGGAGCCGCGTGGTCATCGGGGTGCCGTCACGGCCGCGGCTCGCCTGGCGGTCTTGGAGCGGGTCTGGTCGATCTGTGCGTCCTGTGCTCGCTGGCTCACCCAGATCGGGTCGAGGATGGCTCGGTCGAGGGGTGCACCGGTCTCGATCGCGACGGCGGTTGCGTCGATCAGCAGGCGGGTGGTGTCGCCGACGTACCCCTGGGTGCGTCGCCACAGGTAGCCCGCGTGGCGGGAGGAGAAGAGGCCTGGCTCCTCGTGCGGTAGGTACGGGAGGAGCAGGTCCTCACAGTTCTTCAGGAGTCGTTGCCATTGCGCGCGCCCCGTTGCCGTGTCGACCTCGTAGGGGGCGAGGGTGTGCTCGGAGAGCCGGCCCCGGATCTGGGGATCGCTGAGCACGTCTCCACCGGTCAGCTCCGCGCCGACGAGCACCAGGACGCCACCGACCTCGCCGAGTTCGGTGTTGAGGTGCTTGACCGCGTGCAAAGTGGCGCGGCCGGTGACCGAGGTGCTGCGGAGCATGTGGGCGTCGTCGAGGATGACGAGGCGTACGCCGTGGGTCTGGAGAGCCTTGACCGCGCGCAGCGCCAGCGTCCTTTCCACGCCGCTGGCCGGGTAGCCGACGAAGGAGAGGATCTGGGTGTAGAGGTCTTTGCTGCGCGACTCCGACAGCAGGGTGAGGTAGCAGACCGGGACCAGGTCTGCGGTGACCCCGGGCCTCGGCGTCCATCGGGGCTTGGTCGATCGGGTCGCCTTCGCCCAAGTTCGGTAACGGTCCTGTGCCCAGCTTTTGATGAGCGTCGACTTGCCGGCGGTGTACGGCGCCGACAGGGCCAGGATTGTGCGGGCGCCGGGCGGCTCGAGGAGCGCGGACTCCAGCGCGCGATCGATCGCGGCGGCGGTGGCGTCGTGCATGGGCGAGGAGACACGCTGCGCCCGCAGTGCAGCGCGCACCGAGTCGGCATAGCTGCTTCTACCCATCGGGTTCATGGTGTCTAGGTCATCGGCTGGGACCAGCTGCGGCGCGACAACCGTGACTTCGGTTGCCTGGTGGTGCCACATCTCGGCGTCCATCAGTCGCCACCCTCGTCGTAGTCCGGCCACTCTGCGTCGAGGTCGAACCCGTCGTCGGTGGCTGGGCGGCGCGGCCGGAGCGGCGTGACAACGCCGTCCTGGTCGCCGTCGAACATGGCTGCCGCTTCGGCAGCTTCGGCGTGGTCACGTTGGGCCTGTTCCCAACGCAGCCGTGCGGCGTACCCCTTGGCCCGTGCCTCCGCTGTTTCCTCCGGCGAGGTCAACTTGCCCAGCTCTGTGATGATCTGCCGCCACGTGGACTTCCGACTCAGGGCGGTGTTGCCGCCACGCTCAGCGATGCGCTCCAAAGCCCGCTCGTGCATCCAGTCACCCATCGGCATGTCCAGCAGGTGCCGAGCCTTCCACCCGATCTCGTGGATCCGGCCGGTCTCGGGATGCCGGAACCAGATCCGGGAGACGTCGCGAGGGTCGTAGTGGAACGGCGCCTTGCGGGAGTCGGCCTGGAAGGTGCCCTTGCGCACGTCACGGAAATCGGTGAGGACTGGGTCGTCGTAGACGAGGTTCTTGTACTCAACCCCCGCGTGTCCGATGGTCAGCCACCGAATCGGCAGGAACTGGTAGATCAGATCCGGGTGCTGCGGCACATGGAGACGACCGGTGACCTCGTGCATGGCGTCCCACATCTCCAGCGGCGTCAGCCGTGCCGACGGTGCTCCCGGAAGTACAAGGCCTTCGTGCCACGAGCGGTGGTAATCGAGGGCCACGAACCGGCGAAGGTGACGTTCGAGTTCACTGGCGGTCAACAGTGCCTCGCCGGTGGCATCGACCTTGCGACCGCGTTCGGCGACGTTGCGGCCCTTGAATCCGGGAATCGCTTGGTAGGCCCGCTGGAGGGTCTCGTGCCAACGCTCAACGTGAGGATTATCCGTCGGCTTGGATCCACGAGACAACATCAGGTCGATGCCGAAGTCGCGGAGCAGCCCGATGAAGTGCTCAGACAAGAAGACCGACCCGTGGTCGCAGCGGATCGAGGAAGGTCGTACGCCCGGCTTTACATGCACTCCCTGGAGGCTCTGACCAGGCGGAACGATCCGCTTCGGTGAGCGATGAACGGGAACGTTTGCGAGGTCGAGTGACTCGGGTACGCCGCACCAGCGCCAGTCATCCACCTCGGTGCCTTCGACCAGCATCGACATCGGCCGCATGACGTCGTAGAGCAGCAGCCCCGCCTCGAGTGCGTTCCCCGATCGGGGCGTGACCCGCAGGCCGACCACGACGCGAGTAGCGACGCTGATCGCCGTCAAGATCTCCACGCTGACTGGGCGCTTCCGCAACTCATCCCACACGAGGACGTCGGCGCGGGTGGCATCGATGGCTATGTGGCTTGGATGCATCGCGGGGAAGCTGGTGTGGGCGGACGCCTTGCGACGCAGATGTCGGGAGCGTTGCGCCCGCGTGGTTCTCCCGAGAGCGCGCTGCCGCTCAGACAGGTACTCCTGAAGCAATCTCTCGGGAACGCGTAGATCACCAATCCCCTCAGCCTTCATCTGCAGTCGGATCGCGGCCTCGATCGTGGTCGTGTTGACCTTCGAGACGTCACCGTCAAACCGCGCAAAAGCGTCATCAGCAATCCGGCGCACGCGCTCATCGAGTGCGTCGTAACCTTGACGTCCCTTGACTGCCCGCTTGTCGACGAGACCGCGCAATCCATGGTCACGCCAGTCGCGTATCCACTTCTGAACGGTGCTGGCACCGACAGCGGTGCTTCTCAGTTCGCCGTTCTGAACACGGGTGAGGACCTTGCGGTCGGAGCTGCGTTCATATGACAGTTGCCGGGCCATTGCCTCACAGCGTTGCGTTTCACTCAGGTCCGGATCACTGACGGTGGGGTCGGGCTCGGCAGGCTGAGCAAGGCGGCGATGGGCCCAGCGGTATCCAGTCAAGATCTCCTGGACTACCTCGAGCTTGACGAGAGCATCACGGCGCACTTCCTCAGGCAAACCCGACCACCACGGTTCAAGCGTGGCGAGATTCGGGCCGGCGCAGCCTCCCTCGACAGGACTGCCGATGATCTGGCCATAGGGCACTTCGCGTTTCGCGCCGGTGCTCGTTTCAACAGTGACGGAGTGCCGTCCCATCTCAGTGACGAGCAGGTAGCCATCCTCATTGAGGAGCCGACTTCCGACTTGGAGCTTGAGATTCAGTCCAGACATGCGTGCACCTCAGTCTCCGGGTGCAGGCGAACGGAGAGGGCGACCTCAAGGCGTCCACTCCAGATCAGGTGCCAGACGACTGCAGTTCTCTCATGGCCGCCCCGAAGCAGATCGCCCAGCTGGCACCCAGGTTCCGCCCCGCTCAAGATCAGGGGTTCCCAGGAGCTGGTCCACTCCGGCCGAGCGCGATAGCCCTGCAGCCACAGGAGGTTGTGGCGTTCGACCGGACCCAGCCCCGTGAAGACCTTGTGGCCCCAACCGACCTCCGTGCACGCTGCTCGAGTCGCCTCGGTCAGGCCTTCAAACTCTTCGGACTTGGCCTTTTCGGGCGACTTCACATTCCAGAGCGTCACCGTCCCCTCGGCGTCGCAAGTCAACAAGTCCGGGATGTGCCAGCGCCCGCTCCGTGGTGCTTGGCTCCACTCGATCTTGCAGGGCTGGCCCACTATCCACCTGACCTGTCGATCCCGATCCAGATCGCGGAGCAGGTCATGCTCGAGTCCAGACTCGACTCTGATGATTGTCTTGGTGGTGGCGCTGTATGCCCGCACAGGGATGTGCCTGGAAGTCGCGCCCGAGCTGGGGCGACGTACGGCTTCCAGCGTGTAGACGTCTGGGGCCCCGACGGACCAGTCCCAGGCGCCTTCGTGACAGCCAGTTTTGAAGTGCCAACGGACATCGTCGGATACAGCCCCTGCCATCTTGGCGGGGCTGCAGTTAGAATCAGTCAAGGACGATTCCCTCGCTTTCATGCGTGCCTCGGGAGTCGGCCATAGGAGGCGTACCCGTTGCACCGGGTGCGCCTCTGCTGCGTTCAGCTTCGGCGCGCCACCACCTGTCCGACCCTCAGAGCCTATGACGGCACCCGGGCTGCAGCAAGGGCTCTGGCGCACATTAGATGCCCTGCTCGCGGATCGCTTCCCATCGTCACTGCGATACTCCATCGAACAGCACTAGTGCATTCTTCTGGACTTTCGGCGAACCTATGGCGCTAAAGGTGCGCATGAGTGCACAATAAACGCCCACGCAAGAACCTGTTCGACGCAGGACTCCGCACCAAATCGTGCTCCTGGCGCGGAGACTCGCGGATATCAGCGAGGAGACCCATGCCTTGGACGAGGCCAAAAATGTGCAGACGGACGCGACCACTCGCAGGTGTGACAACCCCGAATGCGACTCACGGGTCCAGTGGACGGGTGGACGTGGTCGCCCCATGCTTTTCTGTTCATCAGCGTGCCGAAAACGCTGCATCAACTCAGCGAAGCGACTTCGGCAGGACGTGGAATCCATCGAAGCCCTGCTCGCCAAGGGCACATTCAAGTATCGCGAGGAGCGCCAGATGAAGGCGGAACTCTCACGCCTGGAATGGTTGCTCTCCGCCTACCCGGAATCCTGCGTCGTCAGCCGCGGCAACACTGGTCAGTAGTACTCGCGGACGTACCCGAGTGCCTTCTCGTAGACGTCGTTGTCGCGGATCTTGAACTGCACGTAGAGCGTCTGCCGCAGCGCCTTACGCACTTCCTGATCGCCAGCGATGGTCGACTGCCACCCGTCAAACCGCACGCCTCGAACAACCTCGTCGATACGGTCGACGACGTTGGCAACGATGATGGGGGTCTCGTCACCCTTGAGGGCCTCGAAGAGTTCGGTGAGCGCCGCCTTGCCCCTTTCCTCACGGGGAAGGAGCTCCTCGGCCTTCTCAGCGGCCACCGTGTCCTTGGCCAACTCCAGGAGCTCCCGCAGGAAATCCAGGCTCGACTGCTGGATGTCGGCGTACCGCTCGCGCAGGTCGTTGAGTCGCTGCCCGAGCTCGACGAAGACAGGGTTGTTGAGGTGACGAGCGATCCGGGCGGTGATCTGCTTTTCGATCTCTTCGACCGGCACGTCCTTGCGCCTGCCGGTCATCAGATCCTCGATCGTCTGGGCGTCGAGGACGATGGTTTCGTCGCCCTGGGGGATCTCGACGTGGATGTTCTGGTTGATCAAGTCGATGGTCTTAGCGCCGAGCGCGTGCCAGACGAGCCGCCCGGTGATGTCGGCGGGACGGACGGACTCATAAACGTCGGTGAGCCACTTGTAGTCGTCGCGGTAGGCCTTGAGCATCGGGTCGGGACTGAGCGCTTCCCACAACTGGGACACCATGCTGTACGCCGACCCGAAGTCGTCCTTCACGGTGTCGTCGGCGATGGCGGCCTGGGCTTGAATGAGCCCCTCATAGCCGCCCACGGAGCGATCGACGCCAGGGAAGAACGCGATCGCGGTGGCCATCGCCGGAGCCATCTGGCCCTTCAACTCCTCGATGTTGGAGATGATCTGCTGCACCGCGGTCTCGTCGAACGCGAGCGACTTGGCGACGTCGTCGAAGATCCCGAGATAGTCGACGATCAGACCATGCGTCTTGTGCGGTGGGTAGACCCGGTTGGTGCGAGTGATCGCCTGCAGGAGCGTGTGCTCCTTGAGCGGCTTGTCGAGGTACTGCGTCTGGAGGATCGGAGCATCGAAGCCGGTGAGCAGCTTCGCGGTCACGATGATGATCTTCAGCGGATCAGCGGGGTCGTTGAACCGCGCGACGACCTGTTCCAACTCCTCGGCGCCCGGAGTCCACTTGGCCCATTCGGCTGGGTCTGTGCGGGACTTGGACATCACGATGGTTGACGCCTCGGGGGAAAGCATCGTGTCGAGCGCTTCCTTGTACGCCACACATGAGGCCTTGTCGTAGGCGACGAGCTGCGCCTTGAAACCCTCCGGCTCGACCTTGGCCGTGAAGTGTTCGACGACATCGGCCGCGACCTGCCGGATGCGGTCCGGTGCCTTGATGAGCACCTCGATCGAGGCGGCCTTCTTCGAGAGGGTGATCTTCTCGCCCTCAGTCAGGTTCCGGTCAGCCGCCAGTTCCTCGAAGGCGGCGTCGATCTTCTCCTGGTCGAGGTGGATCTCCGAAAGACGTGGCTCAAAGTGCAGCGGCAGGGTTGCACCGTCACGGATGGAGTCCTGGAAGGTGTAGCGCGAAAGGTAGCCCCCCTCATCCTCGGCCGACCCGAACCACATGAACGTATTGCGGTCACGCTTGTTGATCGGCGTCCCGGTAAGCCCGAAGAGGAACGCGTTGGGCAGCGCCTCACGCATCTTCTGCCCGTAGTCGCCCTCCTGGGACCGGTGGGCCTCGTCGACCATCGCGATGATGTTCTGCCGGTCGTCGAGCACACGCGACGCTTCACCGAACTTGTGGATCGTGGTGATGATGACCTTGCGCGCACCTTGGCTGAGCAGGGTCTGGAGGTCCTTGCGCGAGTCCGTTGACACCAGACCGGGTACGTCCGAGGCGTTGAACGTGCCGGTGATCTGGGTGTCCAGGTCGATGCGGTCCACGACGATCAGGATCGTGGGGTTGGTCAGCTCCGCCATCGCGCGCAACTTCAACGCGGTGAACACCATCAATAGGGACTTGCCTGAGCCCTGGAAGTGCCAGATGAGTCCCTGCTTGATCTTCCCGTGCAGAACCCGCTCAACGATCAGGTTGGTGGCCTGGAACTGCTGGAACCGAGCGATGACCTTGATCTTGCGGTGCTTGGAGTCAGTCGCGTAAATCGTGAAGAAGCGCAGGAAGTCCAACACCGCGGCCGGTTTGAGGACACCGTCCACGGCATCCTTGACGACCTCGAGACCGACCTTTGCGGGCGCATCGGGGTCGGCCTCCTCCTCGCGCCACGGCCCCCACAGCTCAACCGGCATTCCGACCGTGCCGTAACGGAAGTCCTTGCCCTCAGTCGCGAACGAGAAGACATTGGGCACGAAGAACTGCGGCACACTCGCTTCGTAGTCGTCATGCACCTGCGCGGCGCCGTCGATCCACGAGTACGCCGCACGGATCGGCGTCTTCGCCTCGCCGACCACCAGCGGGAAGCCGTTGCACCACAGCACCAGGTCGAACCGCTTGCCGACCCGGCCGATCTGGAACGTGACCTCTGTCGAGATCATCCACTGGTTCGACGAGTCGTCGTCAAGGTGATCGAAGTCGATCAGCCGGACCGTGGTGTGCTCTCCGTCAGGGCCGAACGGCATCGACTTCTGACCGGTCAGCCACGCCATGAACTCCTCGTTGGCGACGACCGGGCGCGGAGTCGTGCGGGCCGAGATGAGGATCGCCCGCAACGTGTGGATGACCTCGTCGGCCTTTCTCGGGTCCACCGCGATCTCGGGGTTCAGCCGGATCAGCGCGGCCTTTACTGCGCCCTCCAGCAGCACCTCGTCGGGACGGCGCGGAAGCTCTTGGCCCGGCACGAACTGCACTTCGATCGACTTTACGAGGTCGCGGACGAAGTCGCGGACTGAGTTCGCCTCGTTGAACAGGGCCATCAGTCGCTCCCAAAGGTATGGGTCAGAAGCGCTCCACGCACGACGTTGAGGCGCTCTGCTTCGTCCCGAAGCGCCGCAACGGCGCTGGTCATTGCCTCAAGCCGATCCACACGCTCTTGCTGCTCATCAAGTGACGGCAGGCGCACAGGCATCTGGGAGGACCGAAGCGCACTGATGTGCTTGATGTTGGTTCCGCCTGCCACTTCGAGAAAGGCACCGGACTCGTAGGCCCACATGCACCAGTGGAATACAAAGCCCGGGACGCAGACGCCGAAGACGGCGCGGAGCCGAAGCAAGGTCATCTGGAAGCAGATCGGACCTGGGAGCTCGTCTGCCCACCGCGCAGGCATGCCGACAGCCGACGCGCTCGCACTTCCCTCACTGACAAGCACGTCTCCAGGGCGAAGACGGAAGCGCTCTTGCTCATCGGGCTCGTAGTTCATTTGCTGGACGTCCGAGAGATCAAGCGTTCCGTACCCGACGTTGGCGGACCGCAGGTACCGAGTCATGTGCGCGCCCGCCGCGCGGCCGGGAGTGCGGCGCACGCCAGTGGAGAACTCGAAGGCCTCACTCGCCCTGACCGCTTCGAAGGCCGGGTCATCGACGAACCGGGCGCGAGCAATCCTCAGAGCGACCGATGCAGTCTCAACGTGGACTCGCAATCCAAGGTGGTGGTTCTCGATGGCCCAGAGGAGGTCGCCGATGCGCTTCTGCTCGTCGAGGGGTGGAAGGTCGAACTCGAAGTCGGCGAGGTCACGCCAGTTGGTGCGCGGGGACAGGGAGCCCGCCGAAGTGTCGAGGGCGTGGTCGAAGAACTCGTTGGACTGGACGAGGAACGGCAGGAACTCTCCGAGCATCTGGGTCTCGTCTGCCTCGAAGGTGTAGATGTCACCGGAGCAGACGGCATCGAACTCGGCGTAGGCAACCTTGCGCTGGTAGGCGCGGCGCTTGCCGAACAGCGTCTGACCCGGCTTCACGCGGCGGGTGAAGGTGGTGCCGTCCTCGGTCGACCCCCAGCGGCCGATCTTCAACTCCCCGGGGTCCATGTGTTCCATCGCGATGATCCGGTCCACACCTGCCGCGTCGAGGTCGCGGACCGTCTCGTTGACGTTGCGAACGACGTCACCGAAGGTGACGCGCTTCCACGCGGACTTGTCGAGGTTCAGGTTCATGCCGTCACCTCCGCCCGCAGCAGCGCCAGAACGTCTGCGATTGCGGAGTCGGAACCGGCAGCGGCGGCGCGCCAGTCGGCGACCGCCTCGGTGACGTCGATCTGCTCGCCCGCGTCGGCGGATTTGGCTCCGGCGACGTACAGCGGGATGGAAAGGCTGTGGCCCCTGTCGGCAATCTGGTCGAAGGTTGCGACGGCGGCGAACTGGTCGATGTCGGCAAAGCCCTGGTAGGCGTCGAGGATCCTCTGCTGGTGGGTGTCGCGCAGGAACGACTGGGCCTGTTCGCGGGCGACCTCGTTGACCGCGTTGATGAACAACACCTTGCCCTTCTGCTCGGCGGGCTTGGTGGCACGAAGCGTGACGACGACGGCTTCCATCGGGCTGTTGTAGAACAGGCCGGCGCCGAGGCCGAGGACGCACTCGATGAGGTCGGACTTGACCAGTGCTTCGCGAAGGGCGGCTTCTTCGCGGCGGAACAGGACGCCGTGGGGGAAGAGGATCGCGGCGCGGCCGCTCTTGGGGTCGAGGCTCTTGGCGATGTGTTGGAAGAAGGCGTAGTCGGCGCGGCCCTGGGGCGGCACGCCCCACACGTTGCGGCCGTAGGCGTCCTTAGCGAAGGCGTCGCGGTTCCAGGCCTTGATGGAGTAGGGCGGGTTGGCGAGCACGACGTCGAAGGTCTCCAGGCTGCCCTTGGCGTTGAGGAAGGCGGGACGGGCGAGGGTGTCGCCGTGAGCGATGTGGCCGTCGGTGATGCCGTGCAGGAACAGGTTCATCCGCGCGATCGCCGAGGTCCCGTAGTTGAGCTCCTGGCCGTAGAGGCGGACGCTGCGCCACTCCGCGCCCTGACGCTTGAGCTCGGCGACCGTAGAGATGAGCATGCCGCCAGTGCCACACGTCGGGTCGTAGACCGACTCGCCGGGCTTCGGCTCGAGCATCAGCGTCATCAGGTGCACGAGCGTGCGGTTGGTGTAGAACTCCTGGGCGGTATGGCCGGAGTCATCGGCGAACTTCTTGATCAGGTACTCATACCCATTGCCGAGCTCATCCTCAGGCAGGTTCGCGATCGACAGGGTCTTCGTCGAGAAGTGCTCGATCAGGTCTGCCAGCGTGGAGTCTGGCAGAAGGTTCTTGTTGCCCCAGTCGCCGTCGCCGAATACACCGGGCAGCGTGTCAGGGTTGGCGGACTCGATTGCCCGCATGGCCTTGAGGATCGTGACGCCGATGTTCTCGGTGACAGAGCGGATGTCGTTCCAGTGGCACCCGTCGGGGATGGCGAAGCGGTGGTTCTCCGGGAGGTTGGCAAGCTCCTCATCGCCGTACGTTTCCATCGCGGCGGCGTGTTCCTCGTCGTACACGTCGGAGATCCGCTTCAAGAAGACCAACGGGAAGATGTACTGCTTGTAGTCGCCAGCGTCGATGAGGCCGCGCAGCACGATCGCCGCGCCCCACAGGTAGGACTCGAGTTCCCGCTGGGTGATCCGCTTGCTCATGCGCTCAACCCCCACTTCACCAGTTCTGCTTCGAGAGCTGAACGCGTCTCCTGTGCCCGGGCTTGCGCGGCTTCGAGGTTGGTGAGCGCGTCGGCCAGGGTGAGCTTCTCGCCGGTGCCGGCCGGTGCGACATAGAGCGGGATGTTGAGGTTGAAGTCGTGGCCCTCGATCTCCTCCAGCGTGGCGACGTGGGCGCGGCCGTCGATGTCGGCGAACCCGGCGTACGCCTTGAGCAGTTCGCTCGCGTGCTCAGGCTCCAGGGTGTTCTGGTTGCGGCCCTTCTTCATCAGGCCTTCGCCATTGATGAAGAGCACCCGACCCTTGCCGTTGGCCGGCTTGTCGTGGCGCAGGATCAGCACACACGCGGCGAGGCCCGTTCCGTAGAACAGGTTCGGCGCGAGCCCGATAACGGCCTCGATCTTGTCGGCCTTGAGGACGTGGGTGCGGATGCGGGCCTCGGCGCCCTGGCGGAAAAGCGCGCCCTGCGGGAGGACGACGGCGACCCGCCCGGTCTCGGCGTTGGCAGAGGTGAGCATGTGCTGAACCCACGCCCAGTCGGCGTACCCCTTCGGCGGAACCCCGCCGAGCTGGTTGCGCCCCCACTTGTCGCTCGCCCACTCGACCTCGCCCCATGCCTTGAGCGAGAACGGCGGGTTGGCGACCACGCAGTCGAACCGCGCGAGGTGGTTGCCGGTGTAGAAGGCCGGGTTTCGCAGGGTGTCCTCACGGACGATCTTAAAGTCCTCGACACCGTGCAGAAGCAGGTTCATCCGCGCGATCGCGGAGGTGGCGAGCACCTTCTCCTGGCCGTAAAGCTTGCCCCACAGCGTCTTGGGGCTGCCGCCGGCGGCCTTCACATGCTCGATGACCTCGATCAGCATGCCGCCCGTCCCGCACGCCGGGTCGTAGACGGACTCGCCCTCCTGCGGGTCGAGGATGTTGATCAGCAGGCCGACGACCGAGCGGGGTGTGTAGTACTCGCCGGCCTTCTTGTTCGAGGCGTCGGCGAATCGCTTGATGAGGTATTCGTAGGCGTTGCCGAACACGTCCGGCGCGACGTTCGCGTTGGACAACGTCTTGGTGGAGAAGTGCTCGATCAGGTCCGCCAGTTTGCGGTCGGGCAGCTTGTCCTTGTTGGTCCAGTTGGCGTTGCCGAAGATGCCGTACAGCGTGTCGGGGTTGGCCTTCTCGATCTCCCGGAAGGCCGTCTGGAGCGCGGTGCCGATGTTCTCGGTCTTCTCTCGCACGTCAGACCACAGGTTGCCTCCAGGTATCGCGAACCGGTGGTTCTCCGCGAATGTGGCGTACTCGTGGTCTCCGCCAGACTCTTCCAGCGCTTCCTGGAACTCTTCGTCGTAGACGTCGCTGATCCGCTTGAAGAACATCAACGGGAAGATGTACGCCTTGAAATCGGCTTGGTCGATGCTGCCGCGGAGCAGGTCTGCGGCCTTGGCAAGGTACTGCTCAAGCTCGGGCAGCGCGATTGATGTGTTGCGCACCACGGATCCCGTCATCTTTCTGCCCGCCTTACCGCCCGACATCCGCACTCCTCGTGTTCACGCCATGCCTGGCGCATGCAACCGTATCCGTGCTGCGGCCCGGCTGCCCAAGGAATGCCATTGTCGACAGGTGTCCGACGTGTCGCCCAGTGTGGCGCGACAACGACTCGCGGATCATTGGGGCGTCACCGACGCGTATCGCGCCAACTCAGCGAGGTGCTCCAGCGCCTCGCTGGTGGAGTTGAGAAGTTCCTGCGCCAGAGCACGCACCTGCTGCAGGTGTGCAGCGGAGCGAACAAATTCCTCTTGGTCTTCGAGCGACAACAAGGGGATCTCAAGCTCCTTGGCAGAAATTCGCTGGATCGTCGCCCCAGTGAAGAAGCGCCGGTTCCAGTTCCCATCGACAACCGCAGCAAGGTAGTCCGGCCTGAGTTGAGGACTGAGAACTCGAAGTCCGACCAGACCCATCCCCAGGGTGTGTCCACCGGACTCGTCTAGCACGGCGGCAAGGCGACCGGTAGTCGCCACCACGACTTCACCGGGCACAGTGACGTCACTTGAGTCCGACTGGTCGTTCTCGACCGGTCCGATGTCTCGATGCACCACGTCTCGGCCCGACAATCTGCGCGGATCCGGAGTCTCGTTCGGGCCGGCGGGGCGCTCCCGCCCCATCCGGATCGCGATGATGCCGGCTTCCTGTAGTTCACGAACGGACACCACACGTGAGCTTTCGATGCCTTTGACCGGCTGGAGCTCGCTGATGGTGCTGACCGACCGGGCCGCCGCCTGGACTTCCTCAAGGGATGCGGTGTAGTTCTCGACGACCTCGGTGGGGTCTGGGGTGTCGAGCCCGATCCAGCGCTCTGGCACCAGGTTGCAGTCGCCAGCGAGAACGTCATCGATCGACACTTCGGCGTTTGGGTTCGTCGACTCGAAAACTTTCCGCCCCCCGAGCACTGTGTCGGTCGCCGAGTTCACAAACCTGATGGACTCCGCTGAGCCAGGGCGACGCAACACCCACACGACGACCGGGATCGATAAATGCTGCAACAGCTTCCCTGGCAGTTGGTAGATCGCTTCGACGCAGCCATCGGCAATGAGTCGTCGCCGGATTTCGCCATCACGCCCACCACGGAACAGCGGTCCGCCGGCCGTAACCACGTACGCGACTCCTCCCTCGGCCAGATGAGCCACTGCATGCTGGATCCACGCGAATTCACTGCTGCCTGGACTCGGGGTTCCGTAGACCCACCGAGGATCCATCAGGTCGAACCGGTCGTACTTCATGCCTAGCGGGGGCTCGGCCACGATCAGGTCCGCCGGATAGTCCACGAAAGGATCTTTGGACAGCACGTCGACGTTGTTCAGCGCCAGCGGTGCATCGCGCAGGAAGGCTCGTTGGTCCGCAAGCATCACTGCCTCTGTGTTGATGTCGTGGGCCTCCATCCACTCGATGGCATCGTCTGGGGCCAGGTCATGGATCTGCATGAGTACATCTCCGAGGCCGCAAGCTGGGTCGTAGACGACTCCGCGGGCGTCCTGAGCACTGATGCGTGCGAGGAAGGTGGACACTCGACTGCCGATGTAGCCGTGCTCGCTGCCTGCGCGGCCTCGAGTGGAGATGGCTCGGTTGAGGACCGAGTCGGCCGCCTCTGCGGCATCGGTAGTCGCGATGTTGTCAACGATCTCGGCAACGCTTGCAGAGATGCGGGGGGGGATTTGGTCGACCCATCCTGGAAGGGCGACGAGCTCATCCCAGCGATCCAACTCATACTCAATCCCGAGCTGGCGAAGCGCCTCGAAACCGTCTTCGTTGGCGCGCGCGAGGAAGGCCTGCCAGAGGGGGTAGTCATGAGTTGACTCGGTCGACAACTTCCTCGCTGCGAGCAGCGTGACGACTAGTCGAGCGCCGTCCTCGGCCTGGGCCGAACCACCGAACATGTCTCCAACCAGGTTGGCCGCTGCCACTGCGTCGGCCGAGGCGCGTCCCACCATGGGCTTGTTGTTGGCCTTCATCCAGGCGATGACTTGGTCCCGGGCGAACAGCGGTCGAGCATCAGTCCCCCCTGCGGGGGCCGGGAAGTCGTTCGCACGCTTGCGCCAATTGGACACTGCGGCAGCGGAGACGTCGCCGAGTTTGGCGATGTCAGAAGGGGCCAGAAGCGCCTGGCCGGATGGGTTCTTCATGTGGTCCTTCATCGGGCGGCTCCATTGTCGGAGCTGATGTTGTGGCCGGGCTGGAGGTCGACAGTCTCGTGAGCGGCGAGGCGCAAGCGCTTGGAGCAATGCGCCCGATGAGTCAGCACAGTGACCCGAGCACCTCGATCGATCAGCGCGCTGACAGCTTCGGTGAAGATCCCATCACCACTCACGAGCACCACCTCGTCGTACCGCTCGACGCGCACTGATTCCATCTCGGCGAGGAGCGCAAGATCGGCACCGTTCGGCCCGGAGTTCACTACGTACTTCTTGCCAGGCCAAGCCAGCGCAGAGTCGAAGAGACCGACGTGGCTCATACCGATCACGACATGATCGTCAGCCCGGACACTGAGTACTGATTCGATCTGCGTACGGGCCCAACGGGCGGCGGCGGGCGTAAGCACCGCACCACCGACAACGTTCTCGATGTCAACCAGAATGAGCTGGCGACCACGCGGGGAGTGTGCTGCTTTAAGCGGGAGCACGGCCGCCAGATTGCTGGACATCTACGAATCCTTCCTGTGTGAAGTCAAGGTTTTGACTTCACACAGGACTATAGGCACCCCATTTGATGCCTGTCAACTGTGAGTTCAAAGTTTCTTATTCACAGTGTGCGCGTAGGTGACGATTCTGCCTCAACCGGGTCGCTTGGGCAGGCTTCCAGCCCTTGTACCCGCCCGATGTTCTTGAGGCGAAGGTTCGGTCGCCTCGCTTTGGCTGCATCTCAACAGCAAAATCTGCCTCAGTGGGCCATGTCCACGAACCGGCTGTAGTGACCCTGGAACGCCACCGTGATGTCGCGCGTCTGCCCGTTTCGGTGCTTGGCCACGATCAGGTCCGCTTCGCCGGGGCGAGTGGACTCCTTCTCATAGACGTCCTCGCGGTGGAGCAGGATCACCATGTCGGCGTCCTGCTCCAAGCTGCCCGACTCACGCAGGTCCGACATCATCGGGCGCTTGTCGGTGCGCTGCTCGGGACCACGGTTCAATTGGCTCAGCGCGATGATCGGCAGCTCGAGCTCCTTGGCCAGCAGCTTGATCTGACGCGAGAACTCCGAGACCTCGAGCTGGCGCGACTCGACCTTCTTGCCCGACGACATCAGTTGCATGTAGTCGATCACGATCAGGCGCAGGTCGTGGTTCTGCTTGAGGCGACGAGCCTTGGAGCGGATCTCCATCATCGTCATGTTCGGGCTGTCGTCGATGAACATCGGCGCCGACGACACCTCGCCCATCTTCCGCGCCAGACGCGCCCAGTCGTCGTCGGTCATGTTGCCGTTGCGGATGTGGTTCAGCGGGACCTTCGCCTCGGCCGAGAGCAGCCGCATGGTGATCTCGGCGCGCCCCATTTCGAGGCTGAAGAACACGCTGGCCAGGCCGTTGTGGATCGAGGCCGCGCGGCACAGGTCGAGGGCCAGCGTGGACTTTCCCATCGCCGGTCGCGCCGCGATGATGATCATCTGGCCCTTGTGCAGACCGTTGGTCAGGTCGTCGAAGTCGGCGAACCCGGTCGGCACGCCATAGATGCCTTCCTCGCGGTTGCCGATCGCCTCGATCTCGTCGAGGACGCTCTCCATGATGTCCGACAGCGGCGCGTAGTCCTCCTGCGATCGCTTGTCGGCGATCTGGTAGACCTCGGACTGCGCGGCGTCGACCAGCTTGTCGACCTCGCCCTCCCCCGAATAACCGAGCTGGACGATCTTCGTGCCCGCGTTCACCATCCGCCGCAGCACGGCCTTCTCGCGCACGATCTCTGCGTAGTAGCCGGCATTGGCGGCAATCGGCACGTTGGCCGACAGGGTGTGCAGGTATGGCGCACCGCCCACGCGCTCCAGCTGGCCGCGGCGTTGCAACTCGTTGGCGACGGTGATCGGATCGGCAGGTTCGCCGCGACCGAAGAGGTCGATGATGGCGTCGTGGATGATCTCGTGCGCGGGCCGGTAGTAGTCGCCGCCACGCATCACTTCGCTGACTTCGGCGATCGCGTCCTTGGAGAGCAGCATCGAGCCCAGGACGCTCTGCTCGGCAGCGTTGTCCTGCGGCGGGGTGCGATCGTTGGCCGCGCGCGGGGCATTTCCTGGCTCGTAGGCAGCCGGTCCGTCACCCCACTGGTCGTCCGGTGGGAACTCCGGCGGTGGCCCGCTTCGGGAGTTATCAGTCGTCGTCATCGACGGCTCCCTTCCTCGGTGTGTCCGGCCCGCGGAGGCCCCTCGGCGGGCTGCCGCACACGCTAGGTCCGAGCACCGACAACGGGTCCTCTGCTCGACTCAGCACCGGTGACCGTACGTGCCACCGGGACCCCCCGCCAAGTCAAACCACGAGAGTTATCCACAGGGCTTGGGGATAAGTCGGCAATGTCCGTGGACGACACGCACGCGACTGTGCACAGTCTGGGGAGAGCCCTGTGGAGAAGCGAGTCACATGCGTCACAGCACCCGCTTTGACCTGCACAAACGAGTTTCCGCAGCTGTGGACAGCAAACTGTTGAGAACTATTTTTCCACCCGACCCGTTCTCGGCCGCTGACATGTTTCTTTGTCGACATGGCATGTGGCGAACGCCAATACCCACAGTTTGCACAGAGTTACCCACAGGGCCTTTGGGCCCGGTGTCAATAGTCCATTTCGTCGAATCTTCTCTAGGCTGACCCGGTGACGACGGAGCAGCGCGCGACCAACCGCAGCACGGACCGCGAGATCCTCCGGCTCGCCGTGCCTGCCTTCCTGGCACTCGTCGCCGAGCCGATGTTCCTGCTCGCCGACGCCGCCATCGTCGGCCACATCGGCACCCGCGAACTGGCCGGCCTGGGCATCGCCGGCGCGATCATCCAGACCGCCGTCGGACTCTGCGTCTTCCTCGCCTACGGCACCACCGCGTCGGTCTCGCGACGGATCGGATCCGGCGACCTTCGTGGCGCGATCAGCCAGGGCATCGACGGGATCTGGCTGGCAGTCATCATCGGCACCGTCACCACGGTCGTCGGCATCTCCACCACCCCGTGGCTGGTCGGGCTCTTCGGGGCCAGCGGACCGGTGGCCGACCACGCGACGGCATACCTGCGCATCGCCTTCCTCGGCACCACCCCGCTGCTGGTGATGCTGGCCGCCACCGGAGTCCTGCGCGGGATGCTGGACACCCGCACCCCACTCGTGGCCGCGGTCGTCGGGAACCTGATCAACATCGTCTTCAACCTGGTCCTCGTCTATGGCCTGGGCCCGGTCCCCGCGCTCGGCCTCGAGGGGTCGGCGATCGGCTCGGTCCTGGCGCAGGTGCTGATGGCCGCGATGCTGGTGTACGTCGTGGTGCGCGGCGCCCGCGCCCACGAGGCGTCGCTGCGACCCGACGTACCCGGCATCCTTGCCGCCGCCCACTCCGGCGTCGCCCTGGTGGTGCGAACCCTGACGCTGCGCGCCGCCCTGCTGGTCACGACGTACGCCGCTGTCCGCGCCGGAGGCGACGTCGGCATGGCCGCCCACCAGCTGGCGATGACCCTGTGGGGCTTCCTCGCCTTCGTCCTGGATGCGATCGCGATCGCCGCGCAAGCGCTCACCGGCAGACGACTGGGTGCCTCGGACCGCGACGGCACCCGCGCGATCACCGGCCGGATGATCCGCTGGGGGATCATGTCCGGCGTGGTCACCGGCCTCGCGCTGGCCGCCTCCAGCCAAGTGATCGGGCACCTGTTCACCGACGACCCGCACGTGGTCGACGCCTTGGCGCCGCTGCTGCTCGCTGCCGCGGTCGCGCAACCCGTCGCGGGCTACGTGTTCGTCCTCGACGGTGTGCTGATCGGAGCAGGCGACGGCGCCTACCTGGCGTGGGGCGGGCTGGTGGTGTTGGTCGCCTACGCGCCGCTCGCGCTGATGGCCCCCGACCTGACCTGGCTGTGGATCAGCTTCGGGTTCGGGTTCATGGGGGTGCGCGCCGTGGTGCTGGGGCTGCGGGCCCGCGGGGAGAAGTGGATGGTGCTGGGGCGCTGAGCCTCCGGCGCCGCTACAGTTCCGGGCGTGGAGAACGAGGCTGGCGAAGGCGCGCGCGTCCGCCCCGAGCGCAAGTCGATGACCCCGTTGCAGAAGATGGGGATGGGGCTGGTCGTGGTCGCGCTGGACACCCTCGGCGGTGAAGGAATCGGCGCCTGGGACCTGCTCCCCGACTTCATCGGCTGGGCCATGGTCGCCTGGGGAATCGTCTCGCTCGGGAACCCCCAGCGCACTCAGCTGCTGTGCCTGGCTGCTCTCGCCGCAGTGGTCTCGCTGGTCTTCTGGTTCCCCTCGATGCAGACCCAGCTCCGGGACGCCGAGCTGGCCCTGAAGTGGGCGGCCTCGCTGCCCGACCTGGCCTTCGTCATCGCCACCGCGATCGCCTTCAAGGCCGCGGCTCGGGCCGCGGGCGACCGGAAGTTCTATGCCCGCTTCGGGCTGACCCTCTGGTTCGCCGTCATCGTCGCGGCACTGCCGGCAATCGCCTCGGCCGCCGACTCACAGGCGATGCTCGACTATGCCGAGCTCGGCTTCGTGCTGCTCTGGCTGTGGTTGATCTGGAACCTCTTCGCAGCCCACGCCCGTCCCTGGGCAGCAGACCGGGACTGAACGCAGCACACCCCGCCGCCCTGGGGGGCGACGGGGTGTGATGAGTGCCTGGATCAGGCCGAAACCACGTTCAGCGACACGGTGGCCGAAACCTCGTCGTGCAGCTTGACCGACACCTGGTGGGCGCCGAGCGACTTGATCGGGTTGCCGAGCACGATGGTGCGCTTGTCAACCTTCTCGCCGGAGGTCTCGGAGAGCGCGTTGGCGATGTCAGCAACGGTGACGGCGCCGAAGAGTCGGCCACCTTCGCCGGCGCGGACGGGCAGGTTGACTGCCTTCGCCTCGAGCTTGCCCTTGACCTCGACCGCGTGGTCCTGGTCGCGGACCGCACGCGAGGCGCGGGCCGACTTGATGGACTCGATGGTCTTCTCGCCACCACGGGTCCAGCGGATCGCGTCGCCGCGGGGGATGAGGTAGTTGCGGCCGTAGCCGTCCTTGACCTCGACCACGTCGCCGGGAGCGCCGAGACCGACAACTTCCTGAGTGAGGATGAGCTTCATGTTCCCGTTCCTCCTCAGCGTCCGGTGGACGTGTAGGGCAGCAATGCGACCTCGCGGGCGTTCTTGACCGCGATCGCAACGTCGCGCTGGTGCTGCACGCAGTTGCCGGTCACCCGACGGGCGCGGATCTTGCCGCGGTCAGAGATGAACTTGCGGAGGAGCGTGGTGTCCTTGTAGTCGACACCCGTCGCCTTCTCCTTGCAGAACTGGCAAACCTTCTTCTTGGGCTTGCGAATCACTGCCTTTGCCATTGTGGTGCTCCTTTCCAGAGCCCGGCCCTGCTCGTGGCAGCGCCGGAATGGGTAGTGGCTTGGTTGACGGTTGAGCTGTGGATCAGAAGGGAGGCTCTTCGGAGCCGACACCCGGGGCACCCCAGGGGTCGTTCGCCGGGCCGGACTGGCCGCCCTGCGGACCACCAGAACCCTGGGCCGGCGTGGCCCACGGGTCGTTGGCCTGGGAGGACTGACCACCCTGGTAGCCGCCCTGCGACTGACCACCCTGGGACTGGCCGCCGCCGAAGCCGCCGCCACCACCGGAGTAGCCACCGCCGCCGCCGCCGGAGCGCTGGCTGCGGGCGACCTTGGCAGTCGCGAACTTCAACGACGGACCGACCTCTTCGACCTCGATCTCGAAGCTGGTGCGCTTCTCGCCCTCACGGGTCTCCCACGTGCGGGCCTTGAGGCGACCCTGGACGACGACACGCATGCCCTTGGTCAGCGACTCGGCAACGTTCTCCGCAGCCTGACGCCAGACCGAGCAGGCGAGGAACAGCGCTTCGCCGTCCTTCCACTCGTTGGTCTGCCGGTCGAAGGTCCGCGGCGTCGACGCGATCCGGAAGTTGGCCACGGCCGCACCCGACGGGGTGAAGCGCAGCTCCGGGTCGTCGACGAGGTTGCCGACCACGGTGATCTCGGTTTCGCCTGCCATCTCAGGTCTCCCTTTTCTGATCCATTGGTACGTCGGGACTCATCGTGCCTTGAGCCACCGACAGACAAAAGGTGTTGTCCACAGGCTCAGGCCTGTGCGCGCAACACCTTCGTGCGAAGGATCGACTCGTTGAGGGTGAGCTGGCGGTCAAGTTCCTTGACCGTGGCCGGCTCGGCCTGCAGCGAGATGACGGCATAGATGCCTTCGGCGTTCTTCTTGACCTCATATGCGAGGCGGCGACGTCCCCAGACGTCGACGTTCTCGATGGTGCCACCGTCGTTGCGGATGACATTGAGGTACTTGTCGAGGGACGGCTCAATCGTCCGCTCTTCAAGGCTGGGGTCGAGGATGACCATGACTTCATAAGCGCGCATAGCGGTCTCCACCTCCTCTGGACTCGGCGGCCACGGTCTCTCCGTGGCAGGAGGGCTCTGCGATTGTCAGCCGGATGCCACCGTCGGGGCGACAGAGCCGAAAGACAGTGCAGGCTATCAGCGCGCGCCACGGGCGACGAAATCATTGCCCGTCACCGGTGTGCACAGGCTGTACGTCGCCCGGCGGTTCGGACCCGCACATCTGGGTAGGGTTGCCTTCGTCATGAGCATTCACGGAAACTCGCCGCTCGCCGGCCGCTATCAGCTGATCGACCAGATCGGCGCTGGCGGCATGGGCTCCGTCTGGCGCGCCTGGGACCTCAAGAACCAGGTGTTCGTCGCCGCCAAGGTGCTCGGCCAGCACGACTCCGGCATGCTCCTGCGCTTCGTGCGCGAGCAGTCGGTGCGCATCCAGCACCCGCACGTGGTGGCGCCCGGCGGCTGGGCGGCCGAGGACAACCTGGTCGTGTTCACCATGGACCTGGTCCGCGGCGGTTCCATCCAGACGCTGCTCGGCGACCACGGTCGGTTGCCCGAGTCCTACACGGCGGTCGTGCTCGACCAGACCCTGCAGGCACTCGAGGCGATCCACGCCGCCGGTGTCGTGCACCGTGACATCAAGCCGGCCAACCTGCTCCTCGAGCCGACCGGCACCCGCCGTCCCCACGTGCGCGTCGGTGACTTCGGCGTCGCCGCCCTGATCGACGACGTCCGGCTGACCCGGTTCCCCGGAGCGATCGGCACCGACGGCTACATGGCCCCCGAGCAGGCGCTCGGGGCCCCACCGGAGCCGCAGCAGGACCTCTACGCCCTCGGGGTCGTCGGCATCCAGATGCTCACCGGGCTCAGCCCGCGCAACCAGGTCGCCGCTCCCACCGGTCGCTATGGCGAGTTCCTCGCCGCGATCACCCACGAAGACCCCGCGCAGCGTCCCCGCACCGCCTCGATCGCGCTGCAGATGTTGCGCCAGGTCGGCGTACCGCCCGGCACCCCGTGGGCCTCGGACCCCGAGCCGCCCGAGGTCTTCGACCAGCTCGGCGAGGTGCCGCCGCCGCAGTTCCAGCCCGGTCCCAGCTCCGGTGGTCCCGCCTCCGGTGGCCCGGCTTCCGGTGGCGGCCCCGGCTCGTACGACTCCAACCCACGCTCGAACGGCGGCGGAGCGTTCAACCCGGTCTACGCCGGCCCGCAGTCCGGTGGCGCCCTCCAGGGGTCTGCACCGTCCCAGGGCTTCGCCCCCCAACAGTTCGCCCCGCAACAGTTCGCACCCACCCAGCAGGGCTTCGACCAGGGGTACGCCGCCACCCACGGCCCGCCGTCCGGCCACCAGGCGCCCGCCCAGTCGAGCTCGATGCTCTATGTGGCGCTGGCCTGCTTCGCGGCGTCCATCGGGATGGCGCTCGCCGCGGTCCTGCTGATCCTGCTCTGAGCTCCCGGCTCAGCTGCGGCGCATCAGCACGAAACCGAGCACGGCCAGCACCGCCGCAGCCGCGATCAGGGTCCAGATCAGTCCCCAGGGGCGGGTGTCGAGGAGCAGCAGCTCGGACGTGAGGCTCATGGGATCACCTTGTCACAGGTGAACCCGGACGAAACCTGGTCTCCACACCACTAGTGTGTGCGGAGGACCGAGACGATCAGAGGGGGTGTCCTGCGATGAATGCCGAGCTCGCGGATCGGCGTCGCCAGCAGGCCGAGCTGTACGGCGACCCCGTCGACGTACTCGCCCAGAAGGCCCAGCAGCTGATGGGCCTCGGGCTCGCGGACCTGGCCGACGTGATCGGCCTGTCCACACCGATGCTGGTCAAGCTGGTCCACTGCGAGCGGATCCGGATCGGCAACGACGTCGCGATGAGCCGGATGGCGCGCCTGCAGGAGTTCGCCGACCAGCTGATCACCGGCGAGGCCGGGACCGACGAGATCCAGCTGACCCTCGCCCAGATCAAGGCCTCCACCACCCCGGCCCGGCCGAGCAAGATGACCGCGAAGGCCAAGCCGATCTCGCGCGAGCAGCTCGGCGCCGACCCGGCCGCGCACGAGTCCACCGCGCGCCGCAAACCACTGCTGGCGCCGGCCACCGGTGAACGCCCGCACATCACCCCCAACTCGCTGACCTATGCCCGCACCGTGGTGAACCGGCACGTGCCACCGACCCCGGCGTACCGCTGGCCGTTGATGGAGCGGTTCACCGAGACCGAGACCTGGGTCAAGCACGAGAACCACGGACCCACCGGGGCGTTCAAGGTTCGCGGCGGGATCAACTTCATGGAGCGGCTGCGGGTCTCCGGCATTCCCGCGCCGGCCGGGCTGATCGCCGCGACCCGCGGCAACCACGGCCAGAGCCTCGCCTTCGCGGGTGCCCGCGCCGGGCTGCCGGTCACGATCGTCGTGCCCGAGGACAACAACCCCGACCAGGTCGACAGCATGGAGGGCCTCGGCGCCGACGTGATCGTCGCCGGCAAGGACTTCCAGGAGGCGCGGGAGTACGCCGCCCAGCTGGCGCTCGAGCGTGGCCTGCTGAACATTCCCGCCTTCCACTCCTGGCTGGTCGAGGGCGTGGCCACCTACGTCGCCGAGTTCCATGAGTCCGTGCCGGGGCTGGACACCATCTATGTCCCGGTCGGGATGGGCTCGGGGATCGCGGCGAACATCCTGGTCCGGGACCTGTTCGGGTTGCGAACCGAGATCGTCGGCGTCGTGGCGGCCGGGGCCCCGGCCTATGCCCTCTCCTTCGAGCAGGGCCGGCCGGTCAGCACCGACGAGGCGAACACCTTCGTCGACGGCGTCGCCTGCCGCACCCCGGACCCGATCGCGGTCGACATCATCAACCGCGGCGCGTCGCGGATCGTCCGGGTCGAGGAGGACGAGGCGGCCGAAGCGATGGCGCTGGTGCACCGGACCACGCACAACCTGGCCGAGCCCGCCGGAGCCCTCGCGCTGGCCGGGATGCTCGCCGACCGTGCCCAGGTGAGCGGCAAGCGGGCCGGCCTGGTGCTGACCGGCGGCAACGCCGACATCGAGACGATGACCCGGGTCACCGCCGAGCTGAGCTGAGCCGCGGCTCCTACGATGGGGCACATGACGCTCTCCATCGGTGCCCACGTCGACCAGACCGACCCGATCGCCGAGGCACGTGCCCGCGACACGACGCTGGTGCAGTTCTTCCTCGGTGACCCGCAGTCCTACAAGGGACCGGTGATCAACTACGCCGGCGGCGCCGAGGGGCTGAAGGCGGATGCCGAGGAGGCCGGGGTGGACCTCTATGTCCACGCGCCCTACCTGATCAACGTGGCCACCACGAACAACCGGCAGCGGATCCCGAGTCGCAAGCTGCTCCAGCAGCACATGGACGCGGCTGCCTCGATCGGCGCCAAGGGCCTGATCGTGCACGGCGGCCACATCAAGGACGACGAGGACCCCAGCATCGGGTTCGACAACTGGCGCAAGGCGGTCGCGGCCACCGACATCAAGATCCCGCTGCTGATCGAGAACACCGCCGGCGGCACGAACGCGATGACCCGCCACCGGGAGCGGATCAAGGGGGTCTGGGACGCGATCGCGAGCGAGGAGCAGGCCGACCTGGTCGGCTTCTGCCTCGACACCTGCCACGCCCACGCCGGTGGCAACGCCCTCGAGACGATCGTCGAGGACGTCCTGGCGATCACCGGCCGGATCGACCTGGTCCACGCCAACGACAGCCGCGACGACTTCGACACAGGTGCCGACCGGCACACCAACTTCGGTGCCGGGAAGATCGAGCCGGACCTGCTCGCCGCGGTGATCCGGGACGCGAAGGCGCCGGTGATCTGTGAGACGCCCGGCGGTGCCGAGCAGCACTCGGCCGACTTCGCGTGGCTGCGCGAGCGTCTCTGAGCGACTTCGATAGCCTCGGGCCGTGTCCTCCCCATCACAGCCCGTCCTGTCCGTGGCCAGCATCACCACGGACGACCACCTCGACTTCATCCGCTCGCGCCGTTCGGCGAGCTTCCTGCAGACCCCCGCCTGGGGCAAGGTGAAGTCGGAGTGGCGTCGCGAGTCGATCGGCTGGTTCCGCGACGGTGAGCTCGTCGGGGCAGCACTCGTGCTCTATCGCCAGCTGCCCAAGGTGAAGCGCTACCTGGCCTACCTGCCCGAGGGCCCGGTGATCGACTGGGAGGCCGACAACCTGGCCAAGTGGTTGGCGCCGATGGTGACCCACCTCCGCCGGGCCGGGGCGTTCGGTGTCCGGATGGGCCCGCCGGTGATCACCGGCCGCTGGTCCGCTGCCGACATCAAGGCCGGCATCGCCGACGACGCCGTACGCCGTCTCACCGAGGTCGCCCCGCTCGAGCGCAGCGCCGTCGGTGCCCGCGTGGTCAGCCAGCTCAACGAGACCGGGTGGCGTCTCCAGGCCGTCGAGGGCGGATTCGCCGCAGGGCAGCCGCAGTACAACTTCGTGGTCCCGCTGCGCGACGCCGACGGCAATCCGCGCACCGAGGAAGACATCCTCAAGTCGATGAACCAGCAGTGGCGGCGCAACATCAAGAAGTCCGCCAAGGAGGGCGTCGTGGTCACCCGCGGCACCGTCTCTGCCGGTGACGACGCCGACCTGCGGGCCTTCCATGCGCTCTACACGCACACCGCCGAGCGCGATCACTTCACGCCGCGGCCGTTGTCCTACTTCCGGACGATGTTCGAGGTCCTCAGCGGGGGCGGGGCTGATCCCGCGGTCGAGATCCGCCTCTACCTGGCCCACCACGAGGGCGACCTGGTCGCGAGCACGATCTGGATCCGGGTCGGCGCACACACCTGGTACTCCTACGGTGCCTCGTCGAGCGAGAAGCGTGAGGTCCGCGGCTCGAACGCGGCCCAGTGGGCAATGATCCAGGACTCGCTGGCCGAGGGCGCGGACGTCTACGACCTGCGCGGCATCACCGACACCCTCGACTCCGACGACCCCCATGTCGGGCTGATCCAGTTCAAGGTCGGCACCGGCGGGGAGGCCGTGGAGTACGTCGGCGAGTGGGACCTGCCGATCAACCGGGTGATCTACAAGGCCTTCGACCTCTACATGGGACGACGGGGAGGCAACTGATGAGCCTGACCCTCTACGTCGACGCCGCACGGTTCCGCGCCAACCAGCACCGGGTGCTCGCCCTCGCCCCCGAGGTGGTGCCGGTCGCCAAGGGCAACGGCTATGGCCTGGGCAACGCCCGACTGGCCACGGAGGCCGCCTCGCTCGGCGTGGACACCCTGGCCGTCGGCACGTACGCCGAGCTCGGCGAGGTCTCCGAGCACTTCCCGGGCTCGCTGCTCGTGCTCACCCCGTGGCGCTCGTTCGAGGCGCCGCAGGCACCCAACCCGCGGGTGATCCACACCGTCGGACGCCTCGAGGACCTGCAGGGGCTGCTCGGCCGCGACCCCGAGGCGCGATTCGTCCTCGAGCGGATGACCTCGATGCTGCGCCACGGATTCAGTGCCCGCGGGCTCCGTGAGGCCGGCGAGTGGCTGGACGCCAACCCGGCCGGCACCTTCGAGGGGGTCGCCTTCCACCTGCCGATGACCGGCGCCTCGCACCTGTCCGAGGTGCAGCGACTGATGACCGACGCCGTCGCCGCCGGGCTGCCGGCCACCACGATCTGGGTCAGCCACCTGACCGACGCCGAGCTGGCCAGCCTGGGCCGCTCCTGGCCCGACTACACGATCCGACCGCGGATCGGCACCTCGCTGTGGCTGGGTGACCGGGACGCGTTCACGGTCAAGGCCTCGGTCCTGGACTCGCACGAGGTCGACCGGGGTGACATCTTCGGCTACCGCGGACGCTCCGCGCCCAAGTCGGGAACCATCCTGATCGTCAGCGGCGGCACCGCCCACGGGATCGGGCTCGAGGCGCCCACCGGCGCCAACACGATGAAGGCTCGGGCGAGCGCGATCGCCCGCGGCGGCATGGACGCGGCCGGGTTCGTGCGGTCGCCGTACAGCATCGGCGGCAAGCAGCGCCTCTTCGCCGAGCCTCCGCACATGCAGGCCAGCATGCTGTTCGTGCCGGCCGGGTCGCCCGTGCCCGCCGTCGGCGAGGAGATCGACGTACGCGTGCGCTACACCGCGACGTCGTTCGACCGCGTCGAGATCGGCTGAGACCCGCGCCGACCCACCGGATCCTCCCGCTCGACCAGGTCGTGCTGCGGGAGCAGGATGTCGCGGACCACGATCACCACGAGATAGAGCTCGGTGAGCATCCGGAGCACGATCGCGACCCAGTACATCGGTGACTCGCCGTCGCCGCCCGCCTCGAGGAATCCGCCGAGGTACCACCAGACCGCGGCGAAGTAGAACAGCTCACCGGCCTGCCAGATCAGCTGGTCGCGCCAGCGCGGCACGGCCAGCACCGCGAGCGGCAGCAGCCACAGGACGTATTGCGGTGAGTAGACCTTGTTGACCAGCAGGAACCCGGCCACGATCAGGAAGCCGAGCTGAGCCAGCCGCGGGGTCTTCGGGGCGGCCAGGCCGAGCAGCAGCACCCCGATGCACCAGGCGATGAAGAAGATCCAGGAGACCTTGTTGATCGTCTCGTGGCCGAAGTCGTGCCCGTTCTGGGCCAGCACCAGCCACACGCTGCCCAGGTCGGCGCCGCGCTCGGAGTTGAACGTCCAGAAGACCTGCCAGTCCTCACGCCCGGTCAGGAACGCCGGCGCGTTGGCCGCCAGCCAGGCCAGCACCGCGGCGGCGGTGGCGCTCACCATCGGCACCCACTCGCGGCGCCGGATGCACATCACCAGCACCCCGCCGAGCAGGAAGAGCGGATAGAGCTTGGTGGCGGTGCCGAGGCCGATCATCACCCCGGTCAGCACGGGTTTGTCCCGCGACCAGGCCCACAGCGCGCCGGCGACGAGGGTGACTGCGAGCAGGTCCCAGTTGATCAGGGCGTTGAAGACCAGGACCGGGGCCGCGGCGAAGAGCATCGCGTCCCACGGACGCCTGCGGTGTACGCCGAGCAGGAACCAGGCCGCCAGGAGCGTCGCGATCCCGAGCATCACCGCGCTGACGGCGACGTAGTTGTTGGTCTCCTTCAGCACCTGCGGCTCGTTGCTGACCACGTCGATCGGGGTGTTCGAGCGTTCGTCGACCGACCCCGTCCCAGACACCCAGTGCGTCACCACGGACGCACCCCAGGCGAAGTAGGAGATGCCGACCGGATATTCCATCGCCTCGAAGCGCTGCCGGATCTCCTGGTCGTCGGTGTAGGGCCAGATCCGCTCGACGAAGCCGCGCCCCACATAGAGGTAGGGCATGTCCGAGTAGCACATCTTCGAATATCTGGCCTCGCCGTTGCGCCAGGTGTCCTGGTAGCACGGGGCCTTCTGGACCATCCCCAGCACGAAGACCACTGCGGTCACTGCGAGGACCACGCGGGCGGGCGTCCACCAACGGTGCGGCACGGCGTACCTGCCGAAGCGCCCACCGACGGACTCGCTGAGCGCGCCGACGACCGGGTCCTCCCGAGTGGGATGGACCCGGTCGTCGGACCCTGGCTCACTCACGGCCGGCGGGAGTCGACCTGTTCTGGCCCGGTCCCGAGGGCGATGGCTCCTCCGACGGCGTGGGGCTCCCCGACGGGCAGCCCCCGATCGAGCACGGGTCGGTCGGGTCCGGCAGCGGCGGCGGGCTCGACGGGGTGGGCGTGGTGCTGGGCGCCTGCGTCGACTTCGACGGCGAGGGGCTGGTGCTCTCCGACTCGCTCGCCGACTCCGACGGCTCGGCCTCCTGTGTCTGCGGCGCCGGCGGGGGCGCCGGCGCGTGGCCGCGGCTGGGCGCGTCGCCGTCGACGAACTTGGCGCTCGGCAGCTCCTTGACCTCGGCGCCCTTCAACGCCCGCTCCATCGCCTCGGTCCAGATCAGCGTCGGGAAGGTGCCCCCGAAGAACGGCTGTACGGCGTCCTCGATCGACTCGTTGCCGGTGCCCTTGGTGATCATCACCGCGGTGGACAGCTGCGGCGTGTAGCCGACGAACCAGGACGAGGAGACCTTGTCCTTGGAGTTGGTGGCGGTGCCGGTCTTGCCGCCGGCGGGACGACCCAGGGCCAGGGCCTTGGTGCCGCTGCCGGACTTGATCACCTGCTGCAGGGCATAGGAGGTGTCGTCGGCCAGGTCCTGGTCGAGCACCCGCTTGGTGCTGTTCTTGTGGCGGTAGCGGACCTCGCCGGAGCGGTCGACGACCTTGTCGATCAGGTAGACCTCGGCGACCTTGCCCCGGTTGGCGATCGTGGCATAGCCGTTGGCCATGTTGATCGGGCTGACCGTGGCCGAGCCGAGCGCGATCTGGCCGTTCGGCACCAGGCCGGGCGAGGTGCGCAGGTGGTCCATCCCCGTCTGGGACTTGTCCCACTTCGGGATGCCCATCTTGGTGGCCATCTTCAGGACGTCCTTGGGCCCGTCGGGCAGGGACATGGTCAGGTCCGCGAACGCGGTGTTGACCGAGTCCTCGGTCGCCTTGATCAGGTTGACCCGGCCGTAGTTGGTGTCACCCTGGTTGCGCACCCGTCCGCCCCCGGACTTGAACCGGTAGGGCGAGTTCCCCTCGAAGGTGTCCTTGAGGGAGAAGCCGGACTCCAGGCCGGCAGCAAGGGCGAAGAGCTTGAACGTCGAGCCGGGGGCGCCACCCGACACGGCCCAGTTGATCTGCGAGTCGAGGTAGTCCTGGCCGCCGTAGAAGCCGCGCAGGGCGCCGGTGCCGGGCTCCACGCTCGCGGTGGCGACGTGCAGGCCCTTGCCCTCCGGCCCCTGGTTCTCGACCGCCTTCTGGTTGGCCTGCATGACCTTCTTCTTCAAGGTCGTGGTGACTCGCAGGCCGCCGGCGTTGATCTCCTGCTCGGAGAAGCCCAGCTTGACCAGCTCGCGCTTGATCATCTCGAGCGCGTGGCCGCGCTGGCCGGCGTACGTCGACTCCCCCTTGATCTCGGGGAACTCCGGCAGCTTCTTGCCGAGGCGATCGGCCTGCTCGGGGGTGATGCTGCCGGACTCGGCCATCCCGGACAGGACGTAGCGGTAGCGCTGCAGGAGCGCCGCCTCGGAGTCCTCACCGTTGGCGGGGTCGAAGCGGGTGGGGTTGTTGATCACCGAGGCCAGCACCGCGCTCTCCGGGGTGGAGAGCTTCTTGGCCGGCTTGGCGAAGAACGCCTGGGCAGCCGCGTCGATGCCATAGGCCCCGCGGCCGAAGTAGATCGTGTTGAGGTAGCCCTCGAGGATCTCCTCCTTGCTCTGCTGGCGGACCAGCTTGAGCGAGACGAAGGCTTCCTTGATCTTGCGCGTGTAGGAGCGCTCGGAGCTCAGGTAGAGGATCTTGACGTACTGCTGGGTGATCGTCGACGCGCCCTGGCGGCCATTGCCCTGGGTGTTGGAGAGCGCGGCGCGGATGATGCCTTTGAAGTCCAGGCCGTTGTCGGTCCAGAACGAGCGGTTCTCGGCGGCGACGACGCCGTCCTTGACCGCATCAGGCATCTCGGAGAGAGGGATCGAGTTGCGGTTCTGCTGCGCATAGCGCCCGATCTCCTTCTTCCCGTCCGAGTAGTAGACATAGGTCGTCTCGGTCTGGAAGTCGGAGTTGGGGTCCGGGACGTCGATCGTGTTGTAGAGGACGACGAACGCGACGGCGCCGATCAGGACCAGGACCAGGCCGGTGATGCCGGTCCACTTGGCGGTCTTCCTCAGCCGACGCTTCCACGGAGCCATGTCGTCCGCACCCGTGGCCGCAGTACCCTTGGGCGCGTTCTTCTTCCGGGGAGCAGGCGAGGCCGCCTTGCGCTTTCCACTCAACTTCGGTCTCCGTCTGGTCCGGTCCTACATGGGGAAGGGCTTGTGCGATGGGCCGGTGGGCAACGATACGCGGCACATCGCGAAGCGAGGGGATCATCGCCCGATTCCTGAGCCGGACACACGCCGTTCACCACAAGTTTCCGATGCCAGTGATATATCGCTACGATAGGTCGGTGGCAAAACGCGGAGAGACGATCGAGCTGGCAGTCCTGGGACTGCTGCACGAATCTCCCATGCACGGATATGAGCTGCGGAAGCGATTGAACCTGATGCTCGGGTGGGGTCGACTGCTCTCCTACGGCTCCCTCTATCCGGCGCTGAAGAAGATGCTGCGCGCCAACCTGATCGTCGAGGACCGGACCGCCACTCCGGGTGCCATCGCGACCAAGAGGCCGCGGATCGTCTATCGCCTGACCGAGCGCGGCGAGCAGCAGTTCGTCACACACATGTCGGAGGTCGGCCCCACCGCGTGGGACGACGACAACTTCGACGTCCGGTTCGCCTTCTTCGGGCGCACCGACATGGAGATCCGGCTCCGGGTCCTCGAGGGGAGGCGCATGCGCCTCCAGGAACGGCTCGACAAGGTCCAGTCCCAACTGGCCCTGACCCAGAAGGAGATGGACCAGTACGCCTCCGAGCTCCAGCGGCACGGCGTCGAGTCCGTCGAGCGTGAGGTCCGGTGGCTCTCGGACCTCATCAATGCCGAGCGGAGCCAGCAGGCCAATCCGGCGCCGCCGGAGTCGGCCACACCACGCACAGACAGAAGGCCCCAGGGCCACAACCGATGAGCAGGAAGAGGAATCCGATGGGTTCGGTACGCGTAGCAATCGTGGGAGTCGGCAACTGCGCCACCTCCCTCATTCAGGGCGTCGAGTACTACAAGGACGCTGACCCCGAGGGCACCGTCCCCGGGCTGATGCACGTGAAGTTCGGCGAATACCACGTCTCGGACGTCGAGTTCGTCGCGGCGTTCGACGTCGACGCGAAGAAGGTCGGCTTCGACCTCTCCGAGGCCACCCAGGCCTCTGAGAACAACACCATCAAGATCGCCGACGTGCCCCCCACCGGCATCACCGTGCTGCGCGGCCCGACCATGGACGGCCTCGGCAAGTACTACCTCCAGACCATCGACGAGTCCGACGCTGAGCCCGTCGACGTGGTCCAGGTCCTCAAGGACAACAAGGTCGACGTTCTGGTCTCCTACCTGCCCGTCGGCTCGGAGCAGGCCGACAAGTTCTACGCCCAGTGCGCCATCGACGCGAAGGTCGCGTTCGTCAACGCCCTGCCCGTCTTCATCGCCTCCGACCCCGTGTGGGCCAAGAAGTTCGAGGACGCCGGCGTCCCGATCGTCGGTGACGACATCAAGTCGCAGGTCGGCGCCACCATCACCCACCGGGTGATGGCTCGCCTGTTCGAGGACCGCGGCGTGGTGCTGGACCGCACCTACCAGCTCAACGTCGGCGGCAACATGGACTTCAAGAACATGCTCGAGCGCGAGCGTCTGGAGTCCAAGAAGGTCTCCAAGACCCAGGCCGTCACCTCGAACCTGTCCGGCCCGCTGGCCAACATCAAGGACGGCCGCAACGTCCACATCGGTCCCTCGGACTACGTGGCCTGGCTCGACGACCGCAAGTGGGCCTACGTCCGCCTCGAAGGCCGCGCCTTCGGTGACGTCCCGCTCAACCTGGAGTACAAGCTCGAGGTCTGGGACTCCCCGAACTCGGCCGGCATCATCATCGACGCGGTCCGCGCGGCGAAGATCGCCAAGGACCGCGGCCACGGCGGCCCGGTCATCCCGGCCTCGGCCTACCTGATGAAGTCCCCGCCGGTCCAGATCGAGGACACCGAGGGTCGCGAGCTCCTGGAGAAGTTCATCGCCGGAGAGTGACGAACCTGCAGTTGTTGCGCGTCGAACTGGCAGTTGTTGAGGTTCGAACCGGCACTTCTTGCTGAATGACACCGCCGCCCACCCGATCAGGGTGGGCGGCGGTGTTGTTGTTTCACGTGGACCGTACGACGAACGCGGCGCCGCGGGAGTCGGCGTACCCCCGGCTGTTGCACCGCAACAACTGCAGGTTCAACGCACCACAACTGCCAGTTCGAGGCGCAACAACTGCAGGTTCAACGCACAACAAGTGCCAGTTCGACGCGCAACAACTGCAGGTTCGACGCTCAGAGGAAGTCGGCCAGCGCCTCGCCGAACTGGGCGATCGCCCACTCCAGCTCTTCCTCGGTGATCACGATCGGCGGGGCCAGGCGCACGGTCTGGCCGTGGGTGTCCTTGGCCAGGATGCCGCGCTCGAGCAGGTTGGTGCAGACCTCGCGGGCGGTGGCCATCTTGGGGTCGATGTCGATGCCGGCCCAGAGCCCCTGGCAGCGCACCGCGGTCACGCCCTTGCCCTCGAAGGCACGCAGGCCCGCGCCCAGGCGCTCGCCGAGCCGCTTGGCGCGCTCCTGCATCTCGCCGGTCTCGAGCAGCTGTACGACGGCCAGCCCGACCGCCGCCGCCAGCGGGTTCCCGCCGAAGGTCGAGCCGTGCTGCCCGGGCTGGAGCACACCGAGCACATCCTTGTTGCCGACCACGGCCGAGACCGGGACGATGCCCGCGCCGAGCGCCTTGCCGAGCAGGTAGAGGTCGGGCACGACGCCCACGTTGTCGCACTGGAAGGTGGCGCCGGTGCGGCCCAGGCCGGACTGGATCTCGTCGGCGATGAACAAGACGCGGTGATCACTGGTCATCTGTCGGACCCGCGGCAGGTAGTCGGCCGGCGGGATGCCCACGCCGGACTCGCCCTGAATCGGCTCGAGCAGCACCGCGACGGTGTTCTCGTCGATGGCTGCCTCGATCGCGTCGGCGTCGCCATAGGGGACGGCCCGGAAGCCCGGCGTGAACGGGCCGTAGTTGTCGTGCGCCTCGGGGTCGTCGCTGAAGGAGATGATCGTGGTGGTGCGGCCGTGGAAGTTGCCCTCGGCCACGATGATGTTGGCCTGGTTGGCGGCCACGCCCTTGACCTCGTATCCCCACTTGCGGGCGACCTTGATCCCGGACTCGACGGCCTCGGCGCCGGTGTTCATCGGCAGGATCATGTCCTTGCCGGCCAGGCGCGCAAGGGCCTCGGCGAACGGCCCGAGCGCCTCGGAGTGGAAGGCGCGGCTGGTCAGGGTGACCTTGTCCAGCTGTTCCTTGGCGACCCGGGTCAGCTCCGGGTTGCAGTGCCCGAAGTTCACCGCGCTGTAGGCGGCCAGGCAGTCGAGGTAGCGCTTGCCGTCGATGTCGGTGACCATCGCACCGGAGGCTTCGGAGACCACGACCGGGAGCGGGTGGTAGTTGTGCGCCGCATGCGCTTCGACGACCGCGATCGCGGCCTGCTGGGCGTCACTGACTCCGGCGAGTTCGTCGTGGTTCGTCATGCTGCCGACGATAACCACTGCATGGGCGAATCCCTAAAGAAATTGCGCCCGGAGCCCCAGATCAGGGGATCAAGTCGCCAATCGTGCCCAGCAGACCGCCCGACTTCTTGTTCGCCGAGGGTGGCGGCGACCACTCGAAGGCCTGTACGACGACGAAGCCGGGCCCGTGCAGGACCATCTGGACGGCCTCGCCCGAGCCACCGCGCAGCGCCGACGACATGTTCATCGAGTTGTGGAAGCCGGGGGTCAGGGTCGACGACCAGCAGACCGCCGCGTTGCGGTCGACGTACACCGGCTGCTGGGAGCAGTCCAGGACCATCGGCTTGCCGACCACGCTGATCGCCACCGTGCCGGTCCCGGTCAGGGTGGTGTTGAACAGGCCGCCTGCCATCAGGCCGGCGCCCTTGATCCGGTTGATGTCCCAGGTCAGCGCGGCGTCGAAGGCGAGCAGGTTGCGCTGGTTGATGCTGACTCCCTCGCCCTCGAGGTGGATCAGGTTGAGATAGCCGGCCTCGCGGGCGAACCAGACCTCACCCTGTCCCGAGACGCGCATCAGGGAGACGTCCTCGCTGGTGACGACCTTCTTCGCCAGCTTGGCCATCGATCCGGCCTTCTCGTGCTGGAAGGTGAGCTGGCCGCGGTGGCTGACCATCGCGCCCTTGGCCGCGAGCACGTCCGGGCCGAGACCGACCCGCAGCGAGCGCGAGTTCTGCTTGGCCCAGCGCTCGACGGACTGGACCGGAAGGTTCGCGGTGTCGAAGAGGTGACTCTTCATCGCTCAGGCCCCTGCCGCGAGCGGCGTCCACTCGAAGGCCTGTACGACGACGAAGCCGGGGCCGTGGAAGACGTACTGAACGGCCTCGCCCGAGCCGCCGCGGAGCATGGAGCCCATGTTCATCGAGTTGTGCACGCCGGGCGTCAACGAGGCGGACCAGCAGACGGTGGAGTTGGGGTCGACGTACACCGGCTGCTGCGAGCAGTCGAAGACCGTCGGCTTGCCGACGCTGGTCACCGCGACCGTGCCGGTGCCGCCGACGGTGGTGTTGAACAGCCCGCCGGTCATCATCCCCGCGCCCTTGGTGCGGTTGATGTCCCAGGTCAGCGAGGCGTCGAAGGCGAGCAGGTTGCGGAAGTTGGCGCTGATCCCCTCGTTCTCCAGCTCCAGCAGGAAGACATAGCCCGCGTCGCCGGCGAACCAGACCTCGCCCTGCCCGGTGACCCGCATCAGCGAGACGTCCTCGCTGGTGACGATCTTCTTGGCCAGCTTGGCCATCGAGCCCGACTTCTCGTGCTGGAACTGCACCTGGCCCTGGTAGGCGACCATCGCGCCCTTGGTGGCCAGCACGTCCGGGCCGAGGCCGACCCGCAGCATCTGGTCGTTCTGCAGGGCCCAACGCTCCTGGCTGGTGGCGCGGAGGTTGGACTGCTCGAACAGGTCGCTCTTCATGGGGCCAGACTAGGCCTCGACGTCCGCCTTGATCCGCTTGAGGGTCTGCTTCATCCCGTCGCGCAGCTCGGCCTGGAACCCGTCGTGACCGCCGAAGACCCGCTTGGTCAGCACGTCGGAGATCTTGGTGACCCCGTCCGGCGCCTCGCGACGCTGCACGATCCGGGTGCCGCCGGCGGTGGGCTCGAGCGTGAACGACCAGATCGTGGTGTTGTCCTTGATCCGGAACGCGAACTCACGGTCCTGGTCGAAGCGCACCACCTTGGAGCGCGTCGGCCACACCAGCGGCCCACGCCGGTTGATGTTGATCGCGGTGGTGCCCAGCCCGACCGGGCCGCCGCGCACGATGGTCTTGGCGACCTGCGGGCTCCACTTCGCCATCCGCGGGAGGTCGGTGACCAGCGCCCACACCGTGGCCGGCTCGGCATTGACCTCGATGGACTCTTCGATGAGTGCTTCGACGTTGCTCATGGCGGGACGGTAGCGGAGCGCTGGCCTCCACGACAGGACTGGTTCAGCCCGTGGGCGTTGCGGTGATCTCGTTCGGTACGACGTCCAGCTGGTGGCTGGCCCTCACCTTGCCGGTGACCAGGTCGACCAGGTGGATCTGCTTCGTGGCCGGTTCGGTGACATAGGCCGTGCCTCCCTGCACGTGCAGGGCCGGTCGCGGCTGCTGCCAGTCGATCGGCTCGCGCCAGGCCCGGGTGACCTCGATGGCGTCGGTGACCTTGCCGGACTCCACGTCGATGACCCGCAGCCGGCCGTCGGTGCCGAGCACCAGTCCCTCACCGTCGGGGCCGCGACCCAACGAACGGAACGTATAGCTGGCCGGGAGGTCGACCAGCCGGATCTTCGCGGTGCGGGTGTCGATCAGGCTGATCCGGGTGGGCCGTTCGAGCTCGGCGTCCTTCTCCGTCTTGTAGTCACCCAGCAGCACCGGGGACGCCTCGGAGCCGGCCTGGTTGCCGATCCGGCCGTAGGGATCAGGGCTCTGCACCTTGGTGAGGGTGCGCCCCTCGACGATCACCGCGCCGTCCTCGCAGCCGAAGACTGCGACCTGGTCGGCGGTGAACGCCTCGCCGTGTACTCCCGGGCACTCGTTGGTGGCGGCGAGCTCGTTGCCTGCCGGGGTGACCAACCGGACCCCGTTGCCGCCGTCCGGCGTACCGACGGTGTGGATCAGGTTGCCGTCCTCCCGCTCAACGGCAACGCCGTGGTGGGCGACCTCCACCCGGCGCGTGGTGAGCTCGGGATCACCGTCCTCGAGGTCGTGCGGGTCGAAGGCGACATAGGTGCCGGTCGCGTCGTCATATAGGACCGTCCGCTTCCCGTGTGCCACGACGTGGCCGGGCTCGTCGGCGGGCACCACGGTGCCGGTCATCCTCGGCTCGGTGACGAACGAGTGGCCGTGGTCGCTGTGTGCGTCGGTCCAGGCTCCGAGGTCGAGTGCCTCCCACCCCTTGGCCGTGGAGAGGAAGGCGTGGCGCCCGTCCCCGGCCTGGTTGATCCGGGTGAAGCCCTCCAGCTCGTGCTCGAGCAGCACCGTGCCCTTCTCGGCGTCGAGGACGATCACTCCGCCGTCGTGGGTGACGGCCACGCGTGGTTCGGGTGCGGCCACCTCGGTCGAGGTGACCGGCCGCTTCTTCGGCTCCGCCTCGTCGTCGGTGTCCTGGCCGCAGCCGGTCAGGAGCAGGAAGGCGGCCAGGGTGATGGGAATGGTTCTCATTGACTTCATGAGAGTCATTCTCATTCTGAATGAGAATGATTGTCAAACGGATGCAGTTCGTCCTGTTTGCGCCAGCGCACCCCGGGCAATGATGGCGGATGACCCACGTCGTACGCCGTGCGCTTGCCCCGATCCTGCTGGCCCTGATCCTTTTGGCCGGTCTCGCCTCGTGCGGAGAGGAGGGCGGCGCGAATGCCGGTGGGGCCGACTGGTCTGAGAGCACCGACCCTGTCGAGCACCGCGGGCTGAGCTTTGCCGACGGTCGCACGATCCACCTCGGCGACGGCTCGACGATCGACGCGGGCCAATGGGTCGGGGCGTACGTCGTTGCGGGTGACGGGATCTACTTCACGCTGGCACCGGGCGACGACTACGACGAGGACCGCGACCGACGGCTCCGCCTCGCCACCGCCGACGGCATCGAGGTGATCGACGTCCTGCCTGACCCGATGAGCCTGACGGTCTCACCCGACGGGCAGCACCTGGCCTTCATCGACCACAACGGCGAGCGGGACACCTTCGGCACACCCCAGGCCGAAGCCGTCGTCGTGGACCTCGGCACCGGGGAGGAGGTCGTGCGCAGCAACAGCGACATGGGCGACCCCGCAGAGGACGACTTCGCCGACCTCTACGGCGAGCTGGAGCCCGAGATCCATGGATTCGTCGACGACCGCGTCTATGTGCGCACTGTGAAGGACACCACTGCCTTCGACCTCGACACCGGCAAGGCGACCCAGGTGACGACCGGTGACTCCGTCACCGACCAGGACTGGTTCCAGGAGCTCACCATCGACGGCTCCAAGAGCCCCTCCGGCACCTGGTCGATCACCTCTCGGGACAACGCCGTGCCCCAGCTGATCGGACCTGCTGGCAAGGTCGTCGCCACCGATCTCCAGATCCAGGACTTCGAGGTGCGGTGGCACCTGGACTCGTGGGTCGACGACTCGACCCCGGTCGGCACCGCGGAGGTGACCGACCCGGTGACCACGGAGGTGGTCACGGTCCTGATCACCTGTGCCGTGCCGAGCGGGACCTGCACAGCACGCACCGAACCGGACGGTGGTCTGGCGCCCCCCAACGGAGATCCCACGGTGCGCCAGCCGATCGGCTGACGGCGCAACTCGCGCTACCCGCGCGGGGGCAGTGACCTCACTCGATCCCGACCACGACCCAGTCGCCGTCGGTGCGGGCCAGGACCAGGTGGACGTCGCGGTTGTCGTCCTCGCCGGACTCCGACTCACCAGGATCATCATTTGCACTGTTGTCGCTGCCGTCCTTGATGATCACCCCGGCCATGCCGTCCGGCGTGAGGCCCTTGAGACCGATCTCCTTCGACCAGTCGGCCAGCCACTTCTCCTGCTCATCGGCGGGGACCGCCCCGTCCAGCATCTCCGTCAGGCCCACGTGGACCTCGGTGGGTTCCTCCGGCAGGGTGAGCGAGCCGTTCTCGACCGCCGCGTTCAGGTCGTCCAGCTCAGGCTCACCCAGGTCGGACCAGAACTGATCCGACACAGCCGCCTCGAACGCGGACTTGTCGTTGTCACGCACCGCTGTGGCGAAGTCGGCGTACGCACGCTCCGCGGTGTCGGCAGGAGCAGAGCCGGGGTCGCGGGCCACCGTGGTCTCGTCGTCACTGCAGCCGGTCAAACCGAGCACCAGCAGGGCACTGCACGCAACTGCCGACAGACCTCTCACACGCATCATGCGCTGCATCTTCACACGCGCGCACGGGCGGCAAGGCCAAAAGCGGGAAACCGGGGGCTAGCGCGCGGCCCACCACTGGAGGAGCGCGGCCTTCGCCTCGTCCTCGGTCTTCGGGCCCTCCTCCATCCGCAGCTCGAGCAGCCACGCATAGGCCTGGCCCACCTCACGGCCCGGCGGGATCTGGAGGATCTCCATGATCTGGGTGCCGTCCAGGTCGGGTCGGATCGAGGCGAGCTCCTCCTCCTCCGAGAGCCGCTCGATCCGCTCCTCCAGGTCGTCGTAGGCCCGGCGGAGCCGGTCGGCCTTGCTCTGGTTGCGGGTCGTGCAGTCGGCGCGGGTCAGGATGTGCAGGCGGACCAGCTGGTCACCGGCGTCGCGGACATAGCGGCGTACGGCGGAGTCGGTCCACTCACCGTCGCCGTAGCCGTGGAAGCGCAGGTGCAGCTCGACCAGCTTGGTGACCGCGTCGATCTGGTCGTTGGAGAAGCGCAGCGCCTTCATCCGCTTCTTGGTGATCTTGGCGCCGACGACGTCGTGGTGGTGGAAGGTGACCACGCCACCGGACTCGAAGCGACGGGTCCTCGGCTTGCCGACATCGTGCATCAGCGCCGCGAAGCGGACCAGAAAATCGGGAGCAGGAGGGCCATCAGGACTCAGCCGGTCCTCCTGGTCGATCGCCTGCTCGAGCACGGTCAGGCTGTGCTCATAGACGTCCTTGTGCCGGTGGTGCTCGTCGCGCTCCAGCGACAGCGCCGGCAGCTCGGGCAGCACGTGCGCGGCCAGACCGGTCTCGACGAGCAGGGCCAGGCCACGGCGCGGGTAGGGCGCGCAGATCAGCTTGACCAGCTCGTCGCGGACCCGCTCGGCGGAGATGATCTGGATCCGGTCGGCCATCGCGGTCATCGCGGCGACCACGTCGGGCGCCACCTCGAAGCCGAGCTGGGCGGCGAACCTGGCCGCGCGCATCATCCGCAGCGGGTCGTCGGAGAAGGAGTCCTCGGCCTTGCCCGGCGTACGCAGCGTCCGGTTGGCCAGGTCGACCAGGCCGCCGAAGGGATCCTCGAAGCCACGCTCGGGCACGGTCAGCGCCATCGAGTTCACGCTGAAGTCGCGGCGCTGCAGGTCGGCCACCAGCGAGGTGCCGTAGTCCACGTCCGGCTTGCGGGAGGTGGGGTCATAGGTCTCCGAGCGGTACGTCGTGATCTCGACGGTCCACTCGCCCTTGCGGCAGCCGATGGTGCCGAAGTCGCGTCCCATGTCCCAGATCGCGTCCGCCCAGCCCTTGAGCAGCTTCTCGGTCTGCTCGGGCCGTGCCGAGGTGGTGAAGTCGAGGTCCTCCTGCAACCGCCCGAGCATCGCGTCGCGGACCGGGCCGCCGACCAGCGCCAGCTCGTGCCCGGCCGCGGAGAAACGAGCCCCCAGCTCGTCGATGATGGGAGCGATCCGCTCCAGCTCCCTGGCCAGGGTCTGCTGGACGTCGCTGATCAGGATCGGGGGCGGTTCTGCATGGGACACGAGAGACAAGGGTAGTCGCGACCAGAGGCTGAGTGCGGATCGAGGCAGACGCTTGCCGGACGGATAGAGTCGGCGCCGTGATCAGGCCGGCTGGGGAGTTGCGCGCGCCCGGAAGCGGTGTGTCCGCGGCGCTGGCCCTGCTGATGATCAGCGCGCTGCTGGTGCTGCTCGGCGTCCCAGCGCCCGCATCGGCCACAGTGTCGGCGACAGCGTCGACCTCCGCCGAGCCCGAGGACCCGCTCCAGCTCAGCATCACCGGGATGGACCCGTCGGTGGTTCCCGCCTCGGGCCGGGTCACCCTGCGCGGCGAGATCACCAACGTCACCGACGAGGAGTGGCGCGACGTCCGGGTCTATCCGCGGATCTCCTACTCGGCGCTCAGGACCGCCCAGGAGCTGAGGACCGCGGCACAGTCGGACCCGATGCTGGCCTTCGGCGACCGGATCACCACCGAGGGCGCCTTCGACGACTCGATCAAGACCTTGGCGCCCGGCGCGAAGACCACCTGGCAGCTGCGGGTGCCGGCCAAGCTGTTGCGCGACAAGATGAGCCTCGAGGACGGCGTCTACCAGATCGGCGTACAGGCGCTCGGCGCCAACTCCGAGGGCCGCTCCTCAAGCGCCAACGGCCGGGCGCGCACCTTCATCCCACTGATGGGCGTCGGCCACCCCAAGGTCCCGGCCAGCCTGGTCGTCCCGGTCCGGCGCAGCATCCGCGAGGACAAGTCGGGCCGGATCGCCGCCGAGTCCGCCTGGGCAGATGACCTCGCCGACGGAGGCCGGCTGGCCAACCTCGCCTCACTGATGGATTCGGGCGCTCTCCTTCCGACCACCTGGTTGGTCGACCCCGCGGTGCTGGACGCCGTACGCCGTCTCTCCCGGGGCAACCCGCGTCGCACACTGGCCGGCGCCGAGAGCACCGATGCGCAGCCGACGACCTCCCCGGACACCGAGGAGCACCCGGCCGCTGCCAGTGCCGAGGAGTGGCTGGGCACCTTCACCGCGATCGGTGCCGACCGCTCGATGCTGGCCCTGCCCTACGGCGACCTCGACGTGGCCGCGGCCTCCCGCAAGGACGAAGGGCTCTACGCCCGGGCGCGCGAGCTGTCGGACCGAGTGCTGCAGAGCCTCTCGCTCGACGCCGAGCCGGCGATCGCTCCGCCGAGTGGCCGGCTCCCCGAGGAGGCCCTGAGCCTGGCCGACGACGACGAGAGCGTCTTCCTGGCCCCCGAAGGCATCAAGGACCGCGCCCGGAACGGCATCACCCCGCCCGGCGCCGTGGTCGACGGGCGACCGGTCACGATCCACGAGGACTCGATCGCGGTGCGCGCCGAGGGCGACGTGGCCACCGGCCTGACCACCCGGCAGCGGATCCTGGCCGAGACCAGCATCCGCTCGCTGGCCGGCGTCACCGACGGCGTGGTGTTCAACCTGCCGAGCGACTTCGACCCCGGCCCGATGACGGACGACTTCCTCCAGGGCCTGCGTCGTTCCTACATCTCCTGGGGCGACCTGGACACCACCCGCGCGGCCAGCGACCCGGTCGAGACCACTGCGAACTACTCGCCCGCCGAGACCCGCGCCGAGGTCTCCACCGGCACCCTGAACCAGGCCCGGGAGCTGATCTCGCTGGGTTCCCGCCTGGCATCCATCCTGACCCTGAACGAGACCATCGACGCCGACCTGGGCAAGCTGGCGATGAGCTCCTCCTCGGTCCACGCCCGCTCGCGTGAGGCCGACGCCCGCACCTCGCTGCAGACCGCGATCGGGTGGAGCCAGCGACAGCTGGGCCGGATCACCATCGACGCACCGTCGTTCGTGATCCTCTCCTCCGACAGCGGCGCCTTCGCGATCAAGATCCGCAACCGACTGGCGCAGCCAGTGTCGGTCACCCTGGTGGCCACCTCGCGCGACGAGATCAGCATCGAGGCACCCAGCGAGATCAGCCTGGGCCCGGACTCGACGCGGACCGTCACGCTCAACGCCAACGCCGGCTCGATCGGCGTACACCCGGTCACCCTGCGCCTGGCCGACGCCGAGGGCCGCCCCTTCGGTGAGGAGGAGCAGATGAACGTGCGCTCCAACACCGTCGGCAAGGTGATCTGGGTGATCCTCGGGATCGGCGTCGGGATCCTGTTCCTCGCCATCGCGATCAGGTGGGTACGCCGTCTGCGTGGCCGCCGCTCCGCGCCCGACGAATCACCCGACACAACGGCCGGTGAGGACGCGTGAGCCAGAAGTCGATCATCAACGCCAGCGCGATCATGGCGGCCGGCACCATCGTGTCCCGGTTCAGCGGACTGATCCGGTCGATCCTGCTCGCCGCGGCGCTCGGCACCGCGGCCCACGCCGACCTCTTCACGATCGCCAACACGATCCCGAACATGCTCTACATCCTGCTCGCCGGGGGTGTCTTCAACGCGGTGCTGGTCCCCCAGCTGGTGCGGGCGATGAAGAACGACCCGGACGGTGGGGAGGCCTACACCAACCGGATCATCACCCTGGCCGGCCTCTTCCTGGCCGTGGTCACCGTGCTCCTGGTGATCGCCGCCCCCTGGGTGATGGCGCTCTACCTCGACTCCGGCCACCAGGGCGCGGACCGCGAGAGTGTCATCGACTTCGCCCGCTACTGCCTGCCCCAGGTCTTCTTCTACGGCATGTTCGTGCTGGTCGGACAGGTGCTCAACGCGCGCGGACGATTCGGGCCGATGATGTGGGCGCCGATCGCCAACAACGTGATCTCGGTGGCGGTCCTGGTCGTCTACCTGCTGGTCTTCGGGCCGTCCTCGGTGGGCGCCTACTCGACCGGTGAGGAGTTGCTGCTCGGTCTCGGTTCCACGCTCGGCATCGCGATGCAGCTGCTGATCCTGATCCCCTACCTGAAGTCTGCGGGCTTCAGCTATCGCCCGCGCTTCGACTTCCGCGGCTCCGGGCTCGGCCACACCCTGCGCCTGGGTGTGTGGACGGTGCTGTTCGTGATCGTCAACCAGATCGCCTACACCGTGGTCGTGCGGCTGGCCTCGAGCGGAACCGCCGACGGGGGCGACGGCACCGGTTACACGATCTATTCGGGCGCGTTCCTGCTGGTGATGGTCCCGCACGCGATCATCACCGTGTCGCTGGCCACCGCGGTCCTCCCCGAGCTCTCCCGGCGCGCGGCCGATCACGACATGACCGCCCTGGGCTCGAGCCTGGCCGCCACGCTGCGCACCTGCCTGGCCTTCATCATCCCGTTCGTGATCCTGCTGCCGATGCTCTCGCACGACATCGCGCGAGTGGTGTGGGGCTACGGCGCCTCCGCGGCGACCTATTCGGCCTATGCCCCCACGGTCGCGCTCTTCGCGCCCGGCATCTTCTTCTTCACCGTGCACTACCTGATGCTGCGTGGGTTCTACTCCCTCGAGCGGACCCGCACGGTCTTCTGGGTGCAGTGTGTGATCGCGATCGTCAACATCACCCTGGCCCTGGCCCTGGTGCAGACCACCAGCGCGAAGTTCACCGCGCCGGCGTTGGCACTGGCCTATGCCGGGGCGTACGCCGTCGGCGCGGCCGGCTCCTACCTGGTCCTGCGCTCCATCGTCGGCGGGCTCGAGACGGCCAGGTCGATCCGGTTCGTGGTCCGGGTCGCGATCGCCGGCGGACTGGCCGCGGGCGCGGCGTACCTCATCGCCCGGCTCCTGGACCCCCTGCTGGGTGGGCAGACGCCCAATCCGGCGCAGGCCGTTGTCTTCATGGCAGTTCTCGCTACCGTCGACGCAGCGATCTTCTTGGCGCTGGCTCGGGTGATGCACATCGACGAGGTCACCGAACTCGTCTCGAGCATCACCCGGCGCCTCCCGGGACGGGCGCGTGGCAGGGCCTAACATGGCCGAGGACCGGGGAGGTGATGGCGGAGTGCCGCAGACAATGAAGGCCGGCGACGTCGTCGTCGGCCGCTATCGCCTGATCGACCGGCTCAACGAGGCTCGCGGAGCGCACTTCTGGCTCGGCTGGGACAACATCCTGGCGCGGCACATAGCCCTGCACCTGATCCCCGAGGACGACCCGCGGGCCGCCGAGCTGGGTGAGGCGGCACGCCGTTCCGCCGCGATCCACGACCCGCGGATGCTCCGGGTGCTCGACCTCGGCACCGTCGACGGCATGGCCTACGTGGTCAATGAGTGGGGCGAGGGACGCTCGCTGAACCACTTGGTCGTCGACGAGCCGCTCTCCCCGCGCCGGGCCGCCTGGATGATCGGCGAGATCGCCGAGTTCATGGCCAAGGCCCACGCCCAGGACATCGCCCACGGGCGCCTGGTCCCTGAGAACGTGATGATCGACGAGGCCGGCGCGGTCAAGGTGATCGGCTTCTGCGTCGACGCCGTACTGCACGGCCTGCCCGCCGGTCGGGTGCACACCGAGGTGCTCGACCTGGCCGGGCTGCTCTACACCGCACTGACCGGTCGCTGGGCCGGGCCCTCGAAGTCGACGATGGCGCCCGCCCCGATCGAGCACGGCCGCACGCTGCGCCCTCGTCAGGTGCGCGCGGGTGTCCCGCGGGTGCTGGACGCGCTCTGCGACGAGGTGCTCAGTCCGTATGCCGGGCCGCACGACCACGGCTATGACTCGGCGGCCGCGATTGCGGCCGCGTTGATGGACTATGTCGGCGACCCGGCTGCGATGGCCGAGGCCGAGGCGGCGCTCCACCGCGGCAACACCAGCCCGCGGCTGCCGAAGATCGATGCCGTGGTGTGGGCGCCGGATCCGACTCCTGCGCCTTCGCCTGCCCCGGAGCCGGAGCCGGAGCCCTCCCCGGAGCCCGACCCTGTGCCGGACCCCGAGCCCTCCCCTGCACCCGACCCTGCCCCGGACCCCGCGCCCGAGCCCGACCCTGCCCCGGACCCCGCGCCCGAGAAGGTCACCGAGATGACCGTCGCCGGCACCCCGGTCTTCTTCGACGAGATGGAGGACGTCGGCTGGCTGGACAAGGACTCCCATCCGGAGCCTCCCCCGCCCCCGCCGTTCGAGGAGCCACCGGCCAAGCCACTCTTCGCGCCCGATCCCCCCGACGGAACGCCGATCCGCACCCGGCGCCCGGGCCACGACACCCCTGCCGAGGGTGGGTCCTACTGGCCCTGGGAGACCGGCGTCGAGATGCCTCCCCCGACCTTCGATGTCGAGGAGGACGAGGACGACTCCGTGCCGGGACGCAACTGGATGCGTACGGCTTGGATCATCATCGTCGCGCTGCTGGTCCTGTTCGTGATGCTCTATGCGTTCAACCGCGGTCGCGGTGGCGAGGATGAGCCCGGTCCGGCCGCGCGTGACAGTGCCAGCCCGAGCAACAGCGAGAGTGCAGGCGGTGAGCCCTACGAGCTGGCCGCGATCACCGACCTCGACCCCTATGGCGACCCGCCCGAGGAGAACGGCGACCTGGCCGAGCTGGCCATCGACGGCGACAACTCCACCGCGTGGCAGACCCAGAGCTATCGCCAGCAGTTCGGACCCGGCGGCCTCAAGCCCGGGGTCGGCCTCGTGATCGACCTCGGCGAGGAGAAGCCGGTCGGCGGGATCGACGTCCGAGTCGACGGCGACCCCACCGGCATCTCGGCCTACGTGGTCAACGGCGACCAGGCCCCGACTGAGGTCGAGGGGCTCCAACCGGCCGCCAGCGGCACCAGCTCCGGCGGCAGGGTGAGCCTCGAGCCGAACGACGGCGCCTCTGGCCGCTGGGTGATCGTGTGGATCACGGACCTGCCCGACGGCCTGCGCGGCCAGATTGCCGAGATCCAGGTCAGCGAATGACCCGCTCCGATGCGGAGCTGCTCGCGGCTCACGTTGCCGGCGACAGCGACGCCTTCGGCGAGCTCTTCGCCCGCCACCGGGACCGGCTCTGGGCGGTGGCACTGCGCACGATGGGCAATCCCGAAGAGGCCGCCGACGGGCTGCAGGACGGCCTGATCGCGGCATTCCGGCGCGCCGACTCGTTCCGCGGCGAGGCCCAGGTCACCACCTGGTTGCACCGCGTCGTGGTCAACGCCTGCCTGGACCGGTTGCGCGCCAACAAGGTCCGCGCCGCGGGTGCCCTGCCCGACGACCTGGACGAGGCCGGCGACCGCGGCACGCTCACCACGTCCGAGGCCGGGCCGGGTCCCGAGGAGGCGGCGGAGGCTCACGACGTACGCCGCGCAGTGCTCAGGGCCCTGGACACCCTCCCGGTCGAGCAGCGAGCGGCGCTGATCCTGGTCGACATGCAGGGCTATCCGGTGGCCGAGGCGGCCGCGATCCTCGGCTGCGCGGTCGGCACGGTGAAGTCGCGCTGTGCCCGCGGCCGCGCCCGGCTCGCTCCCCTGCTCGGCGTGCTGCGTGAGCCCGACGAGGCCTCGGACACACCCGGGAACCCGCCCGGCACCGGGGACGTCTCATCCGGTGACAGGCCGCGGGGCCCACCGGCGGTCTCGCCCTGACCCGCCCCAGCCAACGATTCTGACCCCACGATTTTTGACCCCGCCGGGAGGTGAATGAGATGACCGATCCGTCCGACGACGCCGTACGCCGTCTCCTGGCGGGCGCGCGTCACGACGAGCCGATCCCAACCGATGTGGCCGACCGGATGGACGCCGTCATCGACCGGCTCAGTGCCGAGCGTGATCGAAGCGATGACAACGAACCGATCCCGCTGCGCCGTCGCCGCGTACCCCAATTCCTCCTGGCCGCCGCGGCCGTGGCCGCGATCGGTTTCGGCCTCAGCCAGACCTCTGGAGCTGGTCCAGACGCTTCCGAGCAGGGCGCCGGGCGGGCCGGTGACTCGGTCACGAGCCAGGAGCAGGACCAAGGCGACCACAAGGCTGGGTCCTCATCCACTCCCAACCCCGCCCAGTCGGGAGCCCTGCCGATTCTTCAGACGCTCGACGCGGAGTCGCTGGACAGCTTGCGCAAGGCCCCGACGAGTCTGAGCGACGAGACCTACTCCCAGAAGAGCTCGGGCGCCGCGGGCGGCTGCCTGAGTGGCGAGGTGGCCGCGAACCTGGACTCGGCCGCCGACGTGCGAGCCGCCTCCTACCGTGGCCAGCGGGTCGCGGTCATCTTCACCGAGCGCGACCAGGGCGGCTATCTGGCCGAGGTTCACGCTTGTTCCGGGGCTCGCACACCTCTTGCGACCCTCGTCGTGCCCGCTGGGGAATGACGCCCGGTCTAGGATCGTTGAGCACGACGTACCCACTCTCGACCCCCCGGCCAGGAGGCCTGCGCACCATGAGCTCCGACGTCCGCAACGTGATCATCATCGGCTCAGGGCCGTCCGGCTACACCGCAGCCGTCTACGCCGCCCGTGCCAACCTGAACCCGCTCGTCTTCGAGGGCTCGGTGACCGCCGGTGGCGCGCTGATGAACACCACCGAGGTCGAGAACTTCCCGGGCTTCCGCGACGGCATCATGGGCCCGGCCCTGATGGACGAGATGCGGGCCCAGGCCGAGCGCTTCGGCGCCGAGCTGATCTCCGACGACGTCATCGAGGTCGACCTCAAGGCCTCCCCCAAGGTAGTCAAGACCGCCGACGGCGAGTTCCTCGCCCGCGCGGTGATCCTCGCGACGGGGTCGGGCTACCGCAAGCTCGGTCTGCCAGGAGAGGAAGAGCTGTCGGGCCGCGGCGTCTCGTGGTGCGCGACCTGCGACGGCTTCTTCTTCCGTGAGCAGAACATCGCCGTCGTCGGCGGTGGCGACTCCGCAGTCGAGGAGGCCACCTTCCTGACCCGCTTCGGCTCGAAGGTCACCCTGATCCACCGTCGAGACGAGCTCCGGGCCTCGGCGATCATGGCCGAGCGCGCGATGGCCGACCCGAAGCTCGAGATCGCCTGGAACTCCGAGGTCGCCTCGATCAACGGCACCGACTCGCTGGAGTCGCTGACCCTGCGCGACACGGTGACCGGCGAGGAGCGTCAGCTGGAGGCCACCGGCCTGTTCATCGCCGTCGGCCACGACCCGCGCTCGGAGCTGCTCGCCGGCCAGGTCGACCTCGACGAGAACGGCTACGTGCTGGTCGAGCACCCGTCGACGCAGACCAACCTCGAGGGCGTCTTCGCCGCCGGCGACCTGGTCGACCACCACTACCGCCAGGCGATCACCGCCGCGGGCACGGGCTGCTCCGCGGCCCTGGACGCCGAGCGCTACATCGCCGATCTGGACCACGCCGCGGCCAAGGGCGCAGGCGCGGTCGAGTCCGCCGCAGTCACCGAGCAGGTCCTGACCGCCGGCGCCTGAGCCGGGTCGGGCACCAACTGTCGGCGCCGGCGGGAATGATCCTCCGCAGCGCCGCGTTCCACCACTGACTCCCCAGGCAACGGCGGGGGTCGGTCCAAGCTTCCAGCCCGGACAGCCCGGGAACCAGAAAGGGATTACCGTGGGCAACATTGCAGCAGTCACCGACGCCGAGTTCGAGACCTCGGTGCTCAAGTCCGACAAGCCCGTCCTCGTGGACTTCTGGGCCGAGTGGTGCGGTCCGTGCCGCCAGGTCGCGCCGATCCTCGACGAGATCGCTGCCGAGCACGGCGACAAGCTCGGCTTCTACAAGCTCAACGTCGACGAGAACCCGCAGACTCCGGCCAGCTACCGCGTGACCGGCATCCCGACCATCAACGTCTACTCCGGTGGCGAGGTCGTGAAGTCGATCGTCGGCGCCAAGCCGAAGGCTGCGTTGCTCAAGGAACTCGCCCCCTACATCGGCTGAGTTCAATCGACACGGTTCGCGCCGGAGGCCCGAGGGGTCTCCGGCGCGACGTGTTTCGGGCGTACGACGCCCAGCAGCCGGTCCAGCGCGTGCTCGACCTCCTCCTTCCAGCTGATGGTGGAGTGCAGGTCCATCCGCATTCTCGGGTTGGTCGGGTGTGCTCGTTGGGTGCGGAAGCCGACGCTGGAGAGGAATCCCGTCGGCGCCACGCACCCCCCGTTGCGCCCTCTCGAGTCGCCGAACGCCTCCACCGCGGTGCACCCTTCGCGTCGCACCAGGTCGCGCGCCATGCCCTGCACCATGAGGCGCCCCAACCCTCCCCCGCGCATCGCGGGGTCGACGTACGCCGTGGTCAGCACGACGGCGTCGGGTGCCACGGGCCCGGCGGCGAACTGCTCGGCGCCGGGGACGAATCCCGGCGGCGCATAGAGCAGATAGCCGCGCGGCTCGTCGTCGACCATCGCGACCTGTCCGCACGAGCCCCACTCGCGCAGCACCTCGCTGAGCCAGTCCCGCTTCTGGGCACCGCACTCGTCCTCGTCGAGTCGTCCGCGCCGCACCGGGTCGAGTTCCCAGAACAGGCAGGCGCGACACGTGGGCGGCAGCGAGTCGAGCAGGTCCGGGGTGATTCGCACGCTCTTGCGTGACATGGGTCCTCCGCGGGGTGAGGAACTGCCTGGCGAACTGGCTGGGCCCGGACCGCCCTGGTGGTGCGTGCCTTGGCCTCTTCCGTCATGCTAGGACCTCCGAGCCAGCTTGAGGAGCCCTCCGTTGCGAGACATCACCTATCCGCCGATCATCCTGACCGCCAAGACCGCCTTCAAGGCGCTCGGGATGAACTTCCAGATGACCGGCACCGAGCACGTTCCTCGGTCCGGCGGGGTGCTGCTGGCCTGCAACCACATCGGGTACGCCGACTTCGTCTTCGGCGGTCTTGCCGCCAACCCGTCGGGCCGAATGGTCCGCTTCATGGCGAAGCGCGAAATCTTCGACACCCCCGTCGCCGGAGCGGTGATGCGGTCGATGCACCACATCCAGGTCGACCGAGGCGACGGGTTGGACTCCTTCAACGAGGCTGTCCGCTACCTCAAGGACGGCGAGGCGGTCGGCATCTTCCCCGAGGCCACGATCTCGCGCGCGTTCGAGCTCAAGGAGTTCAAGTCCGGTGCGGTGCGGATCGCCGCGGCGGCCGGTGTCCCGGTGCTGCCGGTGATCATGTGGGGCACCCAGCGATTGATGACCAAGGACCACCCGCGCGACTTCTCTCGAGGCAAGACGATCGCGCTCTCCGTCGGTGAGCCGCTCCACCCGACGGGCGAGGACGCCGTCGGTGAGACCCGAGAGCTCAAGGCGCGGATGAGTGAGCTGCTCGACCAGACCATTGCGAACTATCCGGCCGAGGAGCAGCCGCCCGGGTCGTGGTGGCTCCCGGCCAAGTTCGGTGGATCCGCTCCGACGCTGGAAGAGGCCGCCCGGCTCGACGCCGAGGAGAAGCGGGAGCGGGCTGCCAAGAAGGCTGCCAAGCGAGCCGCGAAGAAGAAGTAGCACTTCGACCTGGTGCGGGCACCCATTCCGGTGCCCTCATGCTGTTTCACGTGGAACATCGACGATGTCGATGTTCCACGTTGCATTTCGGGACAGAACGGACAGCCGCTGGCGCGAAACTGAGCCGAGTGGCTGCCCGGGAGGATTCGGCTACTTCGCTCAAAATCGCTCTCACAGAACCACAAACCTATATATCGCTTTATCGACATATTGACTTGTCGGGCTGTTTGCGTCTTTGGCAATCCGTTGCGTCGTCAAGCCGGACCTCGCGGACGCGGGGCATGATCGGGGTCTGTCGTTGACTCCGAGTGACCTCAGATCGGTCGGTCGCTCCGGTTGCGCGGATCCATGATGTCGACGATCCGTCGCAGGTCCTCCATCGAGGCGAACTCGACGGTGATCTTCCCCTTCGACTTGCCCAGGTCGACCTTCACCCGGGTCTCGAAGCGGTCAGAGAGTCGCTCGCCGAGATCCTCCAGGCCGGGAGCAGTTGGCTTGCGCCGCGTGGTGCGGGAACGGCCACCGAGGTCACCCACGGCCACGATCTCCTCGAGGCCACGCACCGAGATGCCCTCGGCAACCGCACGCTGGGCGAGGCGGTCCTGGACCTCTGGGTCCTCCACCGACAGCAGCGAGCGGGCGTGGCCGGCAGAGAGCACACCGGCCGCAACCCGGCGTTGGACGGCCGGCGAGAGCTTGAGCAGGCGCAACGTGTTGGAGATCTGCGGGCGAGAGCGGCCGATCCGCTGCGCGAGCTCCTCGTGCGTGCACCCGAAGTCCTCGAGGAGCTGGCCGTAGGCGGACGCTTCCTCCAGCGGGTTCAGCTCGGAGCGGTGCAGGTTCTCCAGGAGGGCGTCCCGGAGCATGTCGTTGTCCTCGGTCTGCCGAACGATCGCCGGGATCTCCGTCAGGCCCGCCTCTTGGGAAGCCCGCCAACGCCGCTCACCCATGATCAGTTCATAGGCGGCCTCGCCGTCCACGTCCTCGTCCAGTCGACGTACGACCACGGGCTGCAGGAGCCCGATCTCGCGAATCGAGTGCACCAGCTCCGCCATTGCCTCTTCTTCGAAGACGTGGCGGGGCTGACGCGCGTTCGGGGTGATGCTGGTGATCGGGAGCTCGGCGAAGTAGGCCCCGGCGACGAGCTCCTCAGGAGCCTCGCCACCCCCGGCGGCGCTGTCCGTCGGGCTCGCGGTCGTCCCAGAGGCGCTGCTGGAGCCCACATTGTGGCTCCGGGAGGCATCCACCGAGAACGAGGTGCCACCGAAGGTGCGTGCGTCGACCTCCGTGCCGCCTGTTTCACGTGAAACCTCGCCATTGGCGGCTTCGTGTGAGCTCGGCGGGGGAGTCTGGGGCTCGGTGGGGATCAGGGCGCCCAGACCCCGGCCAAGACCGCGACGCTGCTTCTTCTGGTTCATGCCTTGATTCCCCTCGTGGCGATCTCGCGTGCAGCCTCCAAATAGCTGAGCGCACCCGGTGAGACGGGATCGTAGGTGATTACCGTCTGCCCGTAGGAGGGGGCCTCGGAAACACGCACAGAACGCGGGATGGACGTCTTCAGGACCGTGTCACCGAAGTGCTCGCGAACCTCGTCCGCGACACCGGCAGCGAGCCGGGTGCGAGCGTCGTACATCGTGATCAGGATGGTGGAGACGGTGAGCCGGCTGTTCAGGTGCTGCTTGACCATGTCGACGGTCTCGAGGAGCTGGCCGAGGCCCTCCAGCGCGTAGTACTCCGCCTGGATCGGGATCAGCATCTCCTCGCCGGCCACCAGAGCGTTCAGGGTGAGCAGTCCGAGGCTCGGGGGGCAGTCGATGAGCACGTAGTCGAATCGATCCTCACCGACGTCAGCGAGGCTTCCGACCAGTGGGTGACCGTGGATAGCCTTGTGCAGGCGGCTTTCGCGGGCAACCACGGAGACGAGCTCGATCTCGGCGCCGGCCAGGTCGATCGTGGCGGGAACCACCCACAGGTTCGCCAGTTCCTCGCTCTCGGTGGCGACCTCGGCCAGCGTCGAGCCATCGACGAGCATGTCGTAGGTCGAGGGCACCCCGCGGTGATGGTCGACGGCGAGAGCGGTGGACGCGTTGCCCTGGGGGTCGAGGTCGATGACCAGGACTCGTTGCCCGAGCTGGCCCAGAGCGGCGGCCAGGTTGACCGTGGTGGTGGTCTTGCCGACCCCGCCCTTCTGGTTGGCCACGACCATCACCCGGGTGCGATCCGGGCGCTGCATCCCGTCCGTGCGCAAGGCCTGGCTCCGGGCACGCACCGAGTGCTCCACCGCGCGAGCGAGCGGGGTGGTGTCGTCCTGGAAACTCTGACTCCGTTCGGCCAGATCAGCCGCCGTTCGTACGACGTACCCCGTGTCGTTCGTCGACGTTTCACGTGAAACCACGGATGCCTCTTCCTGTGGACAAACTGCCCGAACCTGTGGATGACCACGCTCAGCGAGCGCATTTCGTCGGTGGAAAACTCTGTTCAGGAACGGCGTCGGGGCTTGGCCTTGCGACCCGTTCCACGCTTCGAGGATGATGAACGATCCCGAGCGCCCAAAACTACCTGTGCCGGGTCGGCCCATGCCACCCGGACCGCATAAGTGTGTGGATCAACGATGCCGACTCCGAGGTCCAGCATCTCCGGAGCGGCACACTTCAACGTGCGCAGCACCCCGGCGGCCTCGGTGATCTCATCCGCCACCGAGCTGCCCTTCATCGCGACCAAGGCGCCTTCGGGTCGGACCAATGGCATCGACCAACCGAGCAGGCGACCCAGGGGAGCGACCGCTCGCGAGGTCACCGTGTCGAACCAGCGCTCGCCGTGGAGAGCATCGGCCCGTCCGCGGACGACCTCGACATTGTCGAGCTCGAACTCCTCCACTACCTCGGAGAGATAGGTGGTCCGTCGCAATAACGGCTCGACCAGGGTGATCTGGAGGTCGGGGCGCGCGATGGCGAGGACCAGGCCGGGCAGGCCGGCACCGCTTCCGATGTCACAGACGCTGACACCCTCGTCGATCGCCTCACCCAGGACCGCGCAGTTGAGCAGGTGGCGTTCCCACAGTCGAGGCACCTCACGAGGGCCGATCAGTCCGCGGACCACACCGTCGGTGGCCAACGAGGCAGCGTAGGCCTCGATCAGGGGGAGTCGTGCAGACGGAAACACCCCCCGCGCAGACTCCGGCGTCGCCGGCAGCGCAGGGGGTGTTTCACGTGAAACCATGATCAGTCCATCAGCCCGGGAGTACGACGACGAAGCGACGCGGCTCGGCGCCTTCCGACTCCGACTGGCAGCCACCGGCGGCGACTGCGTCGTGGACCACCTTGCGCTCGAAAGGCGACATCGGGTCGAGGCGGACCGGCTCGCCGGTCTCCTTGACCCTGGCCACCGTCTCCTCGGCCAGCTTGACCAAGGAGGTCTTCTGGTCCGCGCGGTAACCACCGATGTCGAGCATCATCCGCGAGCGCTCGCCGGTCTCGCGGTAGACGGCGAGGCGGGTCAGCTCCTGCAGAGCGTCGAGCACCTCACCCTTGGGGCCGACCAGCTGGGAGAGGTCGGCACCGACGATGGAGACCGCGGCGCGGTCACCCTCGACGTCCATGTCCAGGTCGCCATCGAGGTCGGCGATGTCGAGGAGCTCCTCGAGATAGTCGGCAGCGATGTCGCCCTCGTTCTCCAGGCGCTCGACCCGCGACGGACGCGACTCGTTCTCGATGGAAACGGGCGCGGTCTCGTCGATCTCTTCAGTGACCTGGCTGATTTCGTCGCTCACGTGTGCAAACTCCTTGTGCGGTGGTTAGGTCAGGAACGCTTCTTCGGCGGGTTCTTCTTGGTTCCGCCGGAGCGTTGGCTACGGGGCTGCTTCTTCGGCTGGACGCGCGGGATCGGCTTGATCTCCTCGGCCTGCGCCGCTGCTTCTTCCGCAGCCAGGTCAGCCTCGGAGACGCCGCCCTTGCGCAGGGCCTTGGCCTTCTCGCGGTCTTCCTTGGCCTTGGCGGCAGGAGTGCCCGGAACGGGGTTGTTGCGGATGACGTAGAACTGCTGGCCCATGGTCCACAGGTTGGAGACGGTCCAGTAGATGAGGACGCCGATCGGGAAGGCGATACCACCGACGGCGAAGACGACCGGGAGGACATAGAGCAGCATCTTCTGCTGCTGGGCGTACTGCCCGGTGAGGGCCGAGGCCGGCATGTTCTTGGTCATCAGCTGACGCTGGGTGAAGAACGTCGTGACGAGCATGCAGACCACGAAGAACAGCGCCATCATCTGGATGCCACGGTCACCGTCGGCACCCAGGAACGTGCCCGCGAGGTCGACACCGAAGAGCTGGGAGTCACCGAACTGGCGAGCCATGGTCTCGTCGAGGATGCCGTGGGCCTTGCCCTTCTTCGCCGCCTGGTCGAGCAGGCGGAAGAGGGCCAGGAAGATCGGCATCTGCAGCAGGATCGGCAGACAGGAGGCGAACGGGTTGGTGCCCGACTCCTTGTAGAGAGCCATCGTCTCCTGAGCGAGGCGCTCACGGTCGTGGCCGTACTTCTTCTGCAGTTCCTTCACCTTGGGCTGCAGGAGCTGCATGTTGCGCGAGGACTTGATCTGCTTCACGAACAGCGGGATCAGCAGCGCACGGATGACCACCGTGAGTCCTACGATCGACAGCGCCCAGGTGGCACCGGAGGCCGGGTCCATGAACGTGCTGAAGAGCTTGTGGAAGCCGACCAGCACGACGGAGATCGCGTAGTACAGCGGCACCATGATGAAGTGGCCGATATCGCCGAGGAAGGACACTCAGGCTCCTTGGGAAGGGGCTGGAACTGCAGGACTGGGCTTGTTCTCGTGCTGAACCTTGGGTGGGACCTTGTCCACGCCGCCGGCGGCCCATGGGTGACAGCGTGCCAGACGACGAACAGCCAGCCACGAGCCCTTGATGCTGCCGTGGACGGTGACTGCCTCGAGCGCGTAGGCCGAACAGCTGGGGTAGTAGCGGCAGACCTGACCGTAGAGCGGGCTGATCACGGCCCGATAGGCCTTGAGCAGGGCGATCAAGACATATTTCACCGGAGTGCTCCGGCGCCCGCAGGGCTGGACAGGCGGTTGGGGAGGACCTTGGACAGGCACTGGTCCAGATCAGCAGCCAGCTGGGGCCCCGAGGCGCCACCGGAAGCCGGAGTCGCCCGGACCACGAGCACACCACTGGCCGGGAGCAGCTCAAGCCGTTCCCGGACCAGGTGACGAAGACGCCGCTTCACCCTGTTGCGCGTGACCGCGTTGCCGACTGCCTTGCTCACCACGAATCCGACTCGAACGGGATGCTCGACCCCCTCCGGCGCCCACAGGTGAGCGACGAGGGTTCGGGATCCGCCACGGCGGCCCTTGCGGGAGGCCGAGCGGAAGTCAGGGCCGCTGGTGAGGCGGTGCTCCCGTGGCAGCACGTCCGCGCGGAATCAGCAGCGGGGCTCAGACAGCGAGCTTGCTGCGACCCTTGCGGCGACGGCCGTTGAGAATGGCGCGGCCGGCGCGGGTGCGCATGCGCAGGCGGAAACCGTGCACCTTGTGACGGCGGCGGTTGTTCGGCTGGTAGGTACGCTTGCTCACGACTAAAACTCCCCTAAAGGACTGTGCAACGGAAAAAATCGGGTTCATCTCGGTAAACACGGGCACCGGTGCCCTGGTGGGCGGCCCACGGTGCAGCGCAGGTTCGGCTGGCACCGCCCAGCCACGCGCACAACTCCCTGCTGACTGATCAGGGAAGGGCGAGCGTGGACATGCGGCACCGGTCGACACCGGGGTGACCAAGTCACGGTACGCGCTGGGCAAGAACAGGGTCAAACCCACCAAGGCCGAACCTGTGGATGACGGCTTGATCGAGGGCCCTCCGGCGGGTTAGGTTCGCCCGTGTTCGGTCCCTTTTTGGGGGCACTTCATGCACAGGTCGACCCCCTTCGTGACGTGTGTCACAGAACCGGTCTTTGTGCCCCTGACCTGCACGAACACCATGCACCAACTCTGGTCCCGACAGCTTCGGACCGGTTAATCCACAGCGAGTGAGCGTGGTTCACAGCCTGTGGAAAAGAATGTGGACAACTTTTTGGCGTGACCAAGGCGACTGCCTACTTTCGCCAGCAATGTGAAGAAACGGGTGGAACAGGTGCAGGACAACGAGGACGCGTCGAAGAACACGCCGACCCTGGAGCACGTGTGGCGCGCCCTGATCGAGGATCTGCCTCCGAACCAGAACGCCTGGCTGCGCTCGAGTGAGCCGGTGACCCTGCACGAGCAGACCGCGATCATCGCGGTGCCGAACGAGTTCACCCGCCTGCAGCTGGAGGGCCGGCTGCGGACCCGGCTCGAGGACTCGCTCACCGAGGCCCTGGGCCACCGGGTGCGCATCGCGGTCACCGTGGACACCCAGCTCGACGACGGCGTCTCCGACATGCCCGTCCCGGACCGGATCTCACAGGACCGGATCGACCGGGACCAGCTGGGCCGTGACGATGCCCGCGACCCGGCCCGCGACGGTGCTCTCGACCATGCCCGCCCCGACCTCTCCGGCGAGGGCACGGTGCACAGCGCAGACTTCGGACGATCAAGCAATGAATCGTCAAGTGGTCATGTCGACATGTCGACAAATCACCACCGCTCCAACGAACAGCCGTCCGCCCTGGAGACCAGGCTCAATCCGAAGTACACCTTCGAGACCTTCGTCATCGGCTCCTCCAACCGTTTCCCGCACGCGGCCGCCGTCGCCGTGGCCGAGGCGCCGGGCAAGGCCTACAACCCGCTGCTGGTCTATGGAGACTCCGGGCTGGGCAAGACCCACCTGCTGCACGCGATCGGCCACTACGTGCGCTCGCTCTACCGCGGGGCGAAGGTCCGCTACGTCTCCAGCGAAGAGTTCACCAACGAGTTCATCAACGCGATCAAGGACAAGCGGCCCGAGACGTTCCAGCGCCGCTATCGCGAGGTCGACGTACTGCTGATCGACGACATCCAGTTCCTCGAGGGCAAGACGCAGACGCAGGAGGAGTTCTTCCACACCTTCAACGCGCTGCACAACGCCAACAAGCAGATCGTGCTCACCTCCGACCGCGCCCCCAAGCGACTCGAAGCTCTCGAGGACCGGCTGCGCAGCCGATTCGAGTGGGGCCTGATCACCGACGTCCAGCCGCCCGACCTCGAGACCCGGATCGCGATCCTGCGTAAGAAGGCCGCGATGGAGCGGATGACCGCTCCGCCCGAGGTGCTCGAGTTCATCGCCTCGAAGATCCAGACCAACATCCGTGAACTCGAGGGCGCCCTGATCCGCGTCACCGCGTTCGCGAGCCTGAACCGTCAGGAGGTCGACCTGACCCTGGCCGAGATCGTGCTCAAGGACCTGATCCCCGAGGGCGGCGAGCCGGAGATCACCGCGGCCTCGATCATCGCCCAGACCGCCGCCTACTTCGGCGTCAGCATCGAGGACCTGACCGGGCCGAGCCGCGGGCGTCACCTGGTCAACGGTCGACAGATCGCGATGTACCTGTGCCGCGAGCTCACCGACCTCTCGCTTCCGAAGATCGGCGCCCAGTTCGGCAACCGCGACCACACCACCGTGATGTACGCCGACCGCAAGATGAAGCAGCTGCTCGCCGAGCGCCGATCGGTCTTCAACCAGGTCACCGAGCTGACGAACCGGATCAAGATGCAGGCTCGCCAGGGCTGAGTGGAACGCCACGATTTCTTGTCATCCGTCTGTGGACAACTCGGGTTCGGACCTCCGAATTACAAATGAATGACTTGTGGACGGGCACGTGGAACCGCCGTACGGCCGTCTCGGAGTGCACACGGCCTCGTTGTGATTCCACACTGAGTGCACAGGGCCTGTGTGCGACGCCGCGCCTGCTGACCAGCCACAACAGGACTTCTCCACAATTTCCACCGAGCCGATGACAACTATGGAACCTCTACATGGATCGATTGCCCGTGAACTTCCAACTGGCTGCTTGGCTGGGGACAACTCGAGATCAGTGGGTCCGAAGCAGGGTCCGGACCGAGGCCCCTGCCGGCGAACAGCGAATGACAAGTTCAGGGGTCCGCTGCCACATCGACCGTCCGCATGGCAGGATGCACATCCCTAGTCATGTCACGAAGCACGGACATGCCTGACCAGACATGTCGTGAACCGGAGGCACAAGAAACGTGAAGTTCCTCGTCGAGCGCAACGCTCTCGCCGACGCCGTTGCCTGGGCCGCGCGCAGTCTGCCGGTCCGACCCAGCGTCCCGGTTCTTGCCGGCCTGTTGATCGAGGCCAGCCATGAGGGCCTCGTGCTCTCCACCTTCGACTACGAGACCTCGGCCCGCGCGACCCTCAAGGCCGACGTGGCCGAAGAGGGCACCGCACTGGTCAGCGGTCGGTTGCTGGCAGACATCTGCCGGAGCCTGCCGAACAAGCCGGTCGAGATGACCATCGACGGCAACCGGGTGTCGCTGACCTGTGGCTCTGCCCGGTTCAGCCTCCAGGTGATGCCGGTCGAGGACTACCCCTCGCTGCCCGACATGCCCAGCGCCACCGGCACCGTGCCGAGCACCGCCTTCGCCCACGCGGTGTCCCAGGCGGTCACCGCGGCCGGTCGCGACGACATGCTCCCGGTGCTGACCGGTGTCCGTATCGAGATCGATGGCTCGGTGATCAGCCTGCTGGCCACCGACCGCTTCCGGCTCTCGCTCCGCGAGCTCGAGTGGTCCCCCAGGACTCCCGACGAGTCGGTCGCCGCACTCGTTCCGGCCAAGGTCCTCGCAGACACCGCCAAGTCGCTCACCTCGGGTGGCGAGGTCACCATCGCGCTGTCGGCCAGCGGTTCCGGCGACGGCATCATCGGCTTCGAGGGCGTCGGAGAGGGCGGCGTACGCCGAACCACCACCCGACTCCTGGACGGCGAGTTCCCCAAGGTCCGCAGCCTGTTCCCCAGCGAGCACCAGACCACCGCGACGGTGGACCGCGAAGAGCTGGTCGAGGCAGTCAAGCGCGTTGCCCTGGTCGCCGAGCGCAACACCGCCGTACAGCTCGCCTTCAGCGAAGGCGTGCTCACCCTGGACGCCGGTTCGGGTGACGAGGCGCAGGCCAGCGAGTCGATCGAGGCCGCCATCGACGGTGAGGACCTGACCACGGGCTTCAACCCGCAGTTCCTCCTCGACGGCCTCGGGGCACTGGACAGCAAGACGGTCGAGCTCGCCTTCACCCAGGCCTCCAAGCCCGTGGTGATGAGCAGCGTGGCCGAGGACGGCACCAGCGGCGACTTCCGCTACCTGTTGATGCCGCGCCGCCTGCTGTCCTGACCCTGATGGTCTGACCCGGCTGATCTGACTGGTCGCTCGCGCACTGCCCACCCGGATGGTTGAGTAGGAGTCACGCGTCCGGCCGCAGGATCTCCACGGCCGTGAACCTGAGAATGCGAGGAGCAGCCATGGACATCGGACTCATCGGCCTGGGCAAGATGGGCGGCAACATGCGCGAGCGCCTGCGCCGCGCCGGGCACGCCGTGGTCGGCTACGACCGCAACCCCGACGTCAGCGACGTCGCCTCGCTCGAAGAGCTGGTCGAGAAGCTGCCCAGCCCCAAGGTCGTGTGGGTGATGGTGCCGGCCGGTGACCCGACCCGCGAGACCGTCGAGGCACTCAGCGACCTGCTCGGCGCCGGGGACGTGGTCGTCGACGGCGGCAACTCGCGCTGGACCGATGACCTGATCCACGCCGAGCTGCTGGAGAAGAAGCAGATCGGCTATGTCGACTGCGGTGTCTCCGGCGGCGTGTGGGGCCTGGAGAACGGCTATGCGCTGATGTACGGCGGCTCGGCCGAGGACGTCGCGAAGGTCCAGCCGGCTTTCGTCGCGCTCAAGCCCGAGGCCACCGACCTGGGCGACTTCGGTGCGGTGCACGCCGGGAAGGTCGGCGCCGGCCACTTCTCCAAGATGGTCCACAACGGCATCGAGTACGCGATCATGCAGTCCTACGCCGAGGGCTGGGAGCTGCTGGAGAAGGTCGACCTGGTCGACAACGTGACCGAGGTCTTCCGCTCCTGGCGCGAAGGCACCGTGATCCGCTCGTGGCTGCTCGACCTCCTGGTCGCCGCGCTGGACGAGACCCCGAACCTGGAGGGCATCGCCGGTTATGCCGACGACTCCGGTGAGGGTCGTTGGACGGTCGAGGCCGGCATCGAGAACGCGGTCGCGACCCCGGCGATCACCGCCGCGCTCTTCGCCCGCTTCGTCTCCCGCCAGGACGACTCCCCCGCGATGAAGGCCGTTGCCGCGATGCGCAACCAGTTCGGCGGCCACGCGATGAAGACCGAGCCGCCTGCCGGCGGGGACGTCGCGCCGGACTGAGGCAGGACCGTTGCACGTCTCGCACCTCTCCCTGCACGACTTCCGGTCCTATGCGGCAGTCGATGTTGCCCTGCAACCGGGGGTCTGCGCCTTCATCGGGCGCAACGGTCAGGGCAAGACCAACCTGGTCGAGGCCATCGACTACCTCTCCCGGCTGGCCAGCCACCGGGTGGCCAGTGACGCCCCGATGATCCGGGCCGGCCGCGACCAGGCTGTGGTCCGTGCGGCGGTGGTGCGCGACGGCCGGACCGCCATCCTCGAGGTCGAGATGAACGCCGGCAAGGCCAACCGTGCGCGGATCAACCGCTCCCCGCTGCCCCGGGCCCGAGAGATCATCGGCCTGATCCGCACGGTGGTCTTCTCCCCCGAGGACCTGACCCTGGTCAAGGGCGACCCGTCGGACCGGCGCAAGTTCCTCGACGACCTGATGATCCTGCGTACGCCGCGCCTGGCCGGGGTCCGCTCCGACTACGACCGGATCATCAAGCAGCGCAACTCACTGCTCAAGACCGCGCAGAAGGCGAAGTTCCGTCCCGGCGGTGGCGGCGACGCCCTCGACGGTGCGCTGTCCACCCTGGCGGTGTGGGACGAGCACCTGGCCAAGACCGGCGCCGAGCTCCTGGTCGAGCGGATCCGCCTGGTCGAGGCGCTGCGCCCCTATCTCGGCAAGGCCTACGAGACGGTCGCACGCGGAGCCAGCCGCGACGATGCCGACATCGAGTACAAGCCCTCCCTCGACCTGGGTGGCGTGCTCGTCGAGCGCGAGCCGATCGAGGGCACCCTGCTGGCCGAGATCGAACGCCGGCGCAGGGACGAGGTCGACCGCGGGGTCTCCCTGGTCGGGCCGCACCGTGACGAGCTGCTGCTCACGCTGGGGAACGGCGACGTACGCCTGCCGGTGAAGGGTTATGCCTCCCACGGTGAGTCGTGGTCGTTCGCGCTGGCGATGAAGCTGGCCTCCTACGACCTGTTGCGCAGCGACGGCGACGACCCGATCCTGATCCTCGACGACGTCTTCGCCGAGCTCGACACCCAGCGCCGCGAGCAGCTGGCCGAGCTGGTCGCCGGCGCCGAGCAGGTGCTGGTGACGGCCGCGGTTCCCGAGGACGTCCCTGCGGCGCTGGCCGGGCAGCGGTACGACGTGGCCGACGGGGAGGTGACCAGGCATGAGTGAGCCGGAGGATCCAGATCTTGAGGGTCCGGCGCTCGAGGACCAGGAGCCTGAGTCCGAAGCCCCCGACGAGGCTGTGGACTTCTGGGCCGACCCCAACCATGACGACACCGGCCTCGACCTGGCCCGCTCCATCGCCAAGGCCACCGCGAGCTCGTCGCTGAACGCCCCGCGCCGCAAGCCCGGTCGCAAGCGCGCGCCCCAGGGGCACGGCGGACGGCCGAAGAAGTCCGGTGCCCATCCCGACGAGCGCGACCCGCAGACCCTCGACATCACCCTCGGCCGGCTGGTGACCGACCACGGCTGGGCCCTCGACCTCAAGGTGCACGGCGTCTTCGGCCGCTGGCCCGAGATCGTCGGCGAGGAGGTCGCCCAGCACTGCACCCCGATCACGTTCGACGACGGCAAGCTGAGCGTCCAGACCGACTCGACCGCGTGGGCGACGCAGCTGCGCCTGCTCGCGCCGACCGTCGTACGCCGTCTCAACGAGGAGCTCGGGCACGGATCGGTGACGGTGATCGAGGTGATCGGTCCCAACCTGCCGACCTGGAAGAAGGGCCGGTTCCGCACCCGCGGTGGGCAGGGTCCGCGCGACACCTACGGGTGAGCTGTGTGCGAGCGATGTGCCGGTGGAGCTCACCCCTACCAAGCCGCTGAAATGCCGCTCGGAGGGCTCCCGAGACGTACCGGGACACATCCGCACCCCTGCGAGGCGCTCCTCGGAGGCCTGTGAGGGCTCTCAGGGGCAGATTTATCCACAGATCCTCCCCATATCGGGGTCCGGAGCGTGTCTACGTCCCTTCTGACGGGTAACATGTCCCCTTGGGTCGCATGCTCCCGACATGTCGGTGAAAGCGACCCTCTCCATGTCTCCAGTGACAGCCCTTGCAGAACAGAAGAGGTAGGCGTGCCGGACAACGACGAGGTCGAGACCACCCAGGCCCAGGAATCAGCCCCCAAGGCTCCCCAGGCATCGAGTGGGCAGGTCTCCCACGACTCGGTCAACACCGCACCCGACGAGGGTTCGACGTACGACGCCTCCGCGATCACCGTGCTCGAGGGCCTCGAGGCAGTGCGCAAGCGCCCGGGCATGTACATCGGCTCGACAGGTGAGCGCGGACTGCACCACCTGATCTGGGAGATCGTGGACAACGCGGTCGACGAGTCGCTGGCCGGCTACTGCGACCGGATCGTGCTGACCCTGCAGGCCGACGGCGGCATCCGCGTCGACGACAACGGTCGAGGCATCCCCACCGACACCGCGCCCGGCCAGGAGATGCCGGCGGCGACGATGGCGCTGACCATGCTGCACGCCGGTGGAAAGTTCGGCGGCGGCGGCTACAAGGTCTCCGGTGGTCTGCACGGCGTCGGTGTCTCGGTGGTGAACGCGCTCTCGACCCGCCTGGTGCTGCACGTGAAGAACCGCGGCCGGCTGTGGGAGCAGAGCTTCCAGCTCGGCGTCCCCGACTTCGACCTGCGCGAGGTGCGCGAGCTCGCCGACGACGAGGGCACCGGCACCACGGTCACCTACTACGCCTCGGAGGACATCTTCGAGACCACCGACTACTCGCTCGAGACGATCACCAACCGCATCCGCGAGATGGCCTTCCTCAACAAGGGCCTCGAGATGGTGGTGCGCGACGAGCGTCCCTCCGCCGACGACCTGGCCGAGGCCGTTGCCGACGAGACCGTCGCCGGCGACGTGGACCAGGCCGGCGCCGACGCGATCAAGCCGGTCGCCGAGGGCGGCATCGAGCAGGTCTTCAAATATGACAAGGGCCTGGTCGACTATGTCGAGCACCTCAACCGTCGCAAGGACAAGGCCAACCCGTCGGTCATCTCGTTCGAGGCTGACTCGGCCAACAACGGCACCCACATGTCGCTCGAGCTGGCGATGCAGTGGAACACGTCGTACACCGAGTCGGTGCACACCTTCGCCAACAACATCAACACCCACGAGGGCGGCACGCACGAGGAGGGTTTCCGTGCGGCGCTGACCACGTTGGTCAACCACTGGGGCGAGGAGTGGGGCCTGATCAAGAAGAAGGAGGATCGGGTCTCGGGTGACGACATCCGCGAGGGCCTGACCGCCATCATCTCGATCAAGCTCGGCGAGCCCCAGTTCGAGGGCCAGACCAAGACCAAGCTGGGCAACACCGAGGCCAAGGGGTTCGTGCAGCGCACGGTCAACGAGGAGCTCGGCGCCTGGCTCGAGGAGAACCCGCAAGAGGGTCGCGACATCATCCGCAAGGCGCAGGCTGCGGCCTCGGCGCGGATCGCGGCCCGCAAGGCCCGCGACCTGGCCCGCAACCGCAAGGGCCTGCTCGGCGGCGGTGGCCTGCCGGGCAAGCTGGCCGACTGCCAGTCGACCAACCCCGCCGAGTGCGAGGTCTTCATCGTCGAGGGTGACTCCGCAGGCGGTTCGGCCAAGCAGGGCCGCGACCCGAGGATCCAGGCGATCCTGCCGATCCGCGGAAAGATCCTGAACGTGGAGAAGGCCCGCATCGACAAGGTGCTGGGCAACCAGGAGGTCCAGGCGATCATCTCCGCCCTGGGCACCGGGATCCTCCAGGAGGAGTTCAACCTTGAGAAGCTCCGCTATCACAAGATCGTGCTGATGGCCGACGCCGACGTCGATGGCCACCACATCAACACCCTGCTGCTCACGCTGCTCTTCCGGTTCATGAAGCCGCTGATCGAGCAGGGCTACGTCTACATGGCGCAACCGCCGCTCTACCGGCTGCGCTGGAACAAGCCCGCCGAGCACGAGTTCGTCTATTCCGACTCCGAGCGTGACGCGCTGATGAAGGCGGGCCTGGAGGCAGGCAAGAAGCTTCCCAAGGAGAACCCGGTCCAGCGCTACAAGGGTCTCGGTGAGATGAACGCGGACGAGTTGTGGGAGACCACGATGGACCCCGACCAGCGGCTGATGCTGCAGGTCACCCTCGACGATGCGGCCCAGGCCGACGAGATCTTCTCGATCCTGATGGGTGAGGACGTGGAGCAGCGTCGCTCGTTCATCCAGCGCAACGCCAAGGACGTGCGATTCCTCGATATCTAGGTTTCTAAGACCAGACCTAGATATCCATAGACGCACTGAGAGAGACGAAGACACGTGACTGAGACACCCATCCACGGCGGCGGCAACGACAACGGCCGGATCCAGCCGATCGAGCTGCAGACCTCCATGCAGCGCTCCTACATCGACTATGCGATGGCGGTCATCGTCGGCCGGGCGCTGCCCGACGTACGCGATGGCTTGAAGCCGGTGCACCGCCGAGTGCTCTATGCAATGTATGACGGCGGCTACCGGCCCGACCGCGGCTTCAGCAAGTGCTCGCGCGTCGTCGGCGACGTGATGGGTCAATATCACCCGCACGGCGACTCGGCGATCTATGACACCTTGGTCCGCCTCGCCCAGCCCTGGGTGATGCGCGCGCCGCTGATCCTCGGCCAGGGCAACTTCGGCTCGCCGGGCAACGACCCCGCGGCCGCGATGCGTTACACCGAGTGCAAGATGGCGCCGCTGGCCATGGAGATGGTCCGCGACATCGACGAGGAGACCGTCGACTTCCAGCCGAACTACGACGGCCGTTCCTCCGAGCCGACGATCCTGCCGGCCCGGTTCCCGAACCTGCTCGTCAACGGCTCGGCCGGTATCGCGGTCGGTATGGCGACCAGCATCCCGCCGCACAACCTGGTCGAGGTTGCCGACGGCGCCAAGTGGGCGCTCGAGCACCCAGACGCGACCCGCGAGGAGCTGCAGGACGCGCTGATCGAGCGGATCAAGGGCCCCGACTTCCCCAACGGCGCGCTGATCGTCGGCCGCCAGGGCATCGAGCAGGCCTATCGCACCGGTCGCGGCTCGGTCACCCAGCGCGCGGTGATCGAGATCGACGAGGACAACAAGGGTCGGACCTGCTTGGTCATCAAGGAACTTCCCTACATGGTCAACCCGGACAACCTGGCGCTGAAGATCGCCGAGCTGGCCGACTCCGGCAAGGTCCAGGGCATCTCCGACGTACGCGACGACACCTCCTCGCGCACCGGACAGTCCCTGGTCGTCGTGCTGCGTCGCGACGCGGTCGCGCGCGTCGTGCTCAACAACCTGCTCAAGCACACCGAGCTGCAGACCAACTTCAGCGCCAACATGCTGGCCCTGGTCGACGGGGTGCCGCGCACCCTGACCATCGACCAGTTCATCTCCAACTGGGTCACCCACCAGATCGAGGTCATCCAGCGACGGACCCGCTACCGGCTGCGCAAGGCCGAGGAGCAGGCCCACATCTACCGCGGCCTGGTCAAGGCGCTCGACGCGCTGGACGAGGTGATCGCGTTGATCCGTCGTTCGCCGGACGTCGACGAGGCGCGCACCGGGCTGATGAACCTGCTCGAGATCGACGAGCTCCAAGCCCAGGCCATCCTCGACATGCAGCTGCGTCGCCTGGCCGCCCTCGAGCGCCAGAAGATCATGGACCGCTTGGCCGAGCTCGAGCGCGTGATCGCGGACCTCGAGGACATCCTGGCCAACGAGGCACGCCAGCGCTCGATCATCATCGAGGAGCTCGGCGACATCGTCGAGAGCTATGGCACCGCGCGTCGTTCGCAGATCATCGCGGCCGACGGCGACCTCTCGATGGAGGACCTGATCCCCGACGAGGAGCTGGTCGTCTCGATCACCCGCGGTGGCTATGCCAAGCGGACCCGTGCCGACCAGTACCGGACCCAGAAGCGCGGCGGCAAGGGCGTGCGTGGCGCGACCCTGCGCGGCGACGACGTGGTCGAGCACTTCATCGCGACCACCAACCACCACTGGCTGCTCTTCTTCACCACGGCCGGCCGGGTCTACCGGACCAAGGCCTACAACCTGCCCGAGGCGTTGCGCGACGCGAAGGGTGGTCACGTCGCCGGGCTGCTGAGCTTCCAGCCGGACGAGTCGATCGCCCAGGTGCTGGCGATCCGCGACTACGAGCAGGCTCCCTATCTGGTCCTGGCGACGAGAGCGGGTCTGGTCAAGAAGACTCGACTGGCCGACTACAACAGCCCGCGCCAGGCCGGCGTCATCGCGATCAACTTCCGCAACGACGACGACGAGTTGATCGGTGCCGAGCTGGTCAACAGCGAGGACCACATCCTGCTCGTCTCCCGCAAGGGCCAGGCCGTGCGCTTCCAGGCCGACGACGGCCAGTTGCGTCCGATGGGTCGCGCGACGGGTGGTGTGACCGGCATGAAGTTCCGTGACGGTGACTCGCTGCTGTCGATGTCGGTGATCCGGGCGGCACAGGTCGAGGCGGAGGCCGAGGCCGGGATGGACGAGGACTCCGCGGCTGCTGCTGAAGCGGTCGAGGCGGCGGAGGCTGCCGCGGCGACCGAGCCGGCGTCGTACTTCGGTGTGCATCCGCAGTATGTCTTCACGATCACCGACGGTGGTTATGCCAAGCGGACTCGGATCACCGAATACCGCACCCAGTCGCGTGGCGGCATCGGCATCAAGGCGATGAACCTCGGCAATGAGGACCGCGGGGTGCTGGTCGGTGCCTTCATCGTGGAGGAGGGCGATGAGATCCTGTGCATCACCGCCAGTGGTCAGGTCGTGCGCTCCCCGATCAACGAGAACTTCCGCTCCACCGGGCGTTCGACCCAGGGTGTGAAGTTCGTGTCGCCGAAGAAGAACGACTCGGTCGTGGTGGTGGCTCGCTCGGTCGAGGCCCGCGACGAGGAGGAGGCGACGGAATCGGTCGAGGACGCCGCACTGGTCGAGGGTGCAACAATCGACGAGTCCGGGCAGGTGGTCGACCAGGTTGACCAGGTCGATGAGGCACCCGCCGAGACTGTCACTGACGAGGAGGGCGACGCCTGATGACCGAAGGCCCGCGCGCGAACCCCCGACCCCCCGCCCAGGGACCGGCACAGCCCGGCCAGCACGCGCAGGGCAGTCGTGCCGTGCCGTCGGCGGACTCCGAGGACACGAAGACCCGGCTCCGTCCGGCAACTCAGGCAGGTGCGGGTTCAGCATCATCGGAGCCGAGCGTCGGCGCGAAGATCAGCGGCGCCTTCGCCTCGGCGAAGGACCAGATGCGGGCCAACGCCAACCCGGACTCGAAGAAGGCCGCCGATGTGGCCGCCAAGTCCTCGGGTGGACGGCGTCCGCGCCGCGCTCGTCTGCGGCTGACCCGGATTGACCCTTGGTCGGTGATGAAGGCGGCGTTCCTGCTCTCGGTCGCGCTCGGCATCGTCACCATCGTCGCGGTCACCATCGTGTGGGGCGTGCTCGGCATGGCCGGCGTGTGGGAGTCCATCAACACGATGGTCCAGGACGTCGTCGGTGGTGAGGAGACCGCAGACTTCAACGTCGAGGACTATCTCGGCATGTCGCGGGTCCTTGGCTTCACGATGCTGGTCGCGGTGGTCGACGTCGTACTGCTGACGGCGATGGCCACTCTGGGTGCGTTCCTCTACAACATGGCAGCCGCGCTGCTCGGCGGCGTCGAGCTGACGCTGGCCGAGGACGAGAGCTGATCAGCCCCCGTTTTGGAACCGCCCCGTCACGTGGGGTAATCTCCCGTGTCGGTTCACCCCTCGGGTGACCGTGCTTTACGGGCCTATAGCTCAGACGGTTAGAGCGCTTCCCTGATAAGGAAGAGGTCACAGGTTCAAGTCCTGTTAGGCCCACCCCAGTTTCTGCACCGCAACGAAGGGGCAACCCCGTGAAGAAGATCGTCCTCGTTCTGCTCGCCGTCGCCGGCGCTGTCGTCGCGAAGAAGAAGGTCGAAGAGTCCAAGCACGAGCAGGCTCTCTGGGCCTCCGCCACGGACAAGGTCTGATCCACTCCCTGATCGGTTCTCGAACCGGTCGCCAGGGGCCTTAGCTCAGCTGGTAGAGCGCTGCCTTTGCAAGGCAGATGTCAGGAGTTCGAATCTCCTAGGCTCCACAGAATGAAACCGCAGGGGTGACCTGCGGTTTCTTGCATTTCATCAGTCCACGCGATCTCTGCCAATGCAACCCACTGGCGCTGAGTGAGGATCAGCGGTCGAGTGCGAGGCTAAGGCGATCCAAGTGCGCGTCTGCTTCGTCGACGCCCATCGCGGCGGAATCCGCCTGACAGTGACCGATCATTCTCTTCAGACGCAGCTTGTCCTTGAGGCTCAGCGGCGATGTGCGAAAGTCGCGGGCAGCTACCAATGAGGCCAGGACTACGAAGTCGACGCAGTGCCGTGAGGCTGTGCCTGGTGACGAAACGGTCGGGGCGCCGCCGATGCCGTGGCGGGACGCGGCGCGTTCGCCGATCCCCTCGGGAATCAGAACGTCAACCTGGGCGAGGCCGCGACGCCATCGGTGCTGATGCCCCTCACCGCTGGTATCGGCAGTGAATCCGAGGTCGACGAGCGCCGCTGTGAACCGTGTGAGCATCAGGGGATCGGCGCGGATGTTGACGACCGCGTCGGCATCTGTCGTGGGTCGAGTCGGGTAGGCGCCGCGCTCGGCACAGTGCAGGTGGACAAGCTGCCCGCCGACAAGTGCCCAGTTTTCGGGGAGCTTCGCGTACAACGCCATGATCGCGTGCCAGGAGGCAGCCTGTGCCTTGTCCATTGCGGGTAGGACGATCGGATCGTTCACCGGCTGCCCCCCTTGTCGCTGCTCGGTCGCTCGTACGACGGCTCGGAGAGCTCACGCAGCACGTCGACGGCGCGGTGGAGCTCGCGCGGTCCGTCGTGCTGTGCCAAGTCGGCAGCAAGGAGCAGCTTCCGGGCGCGATTGCCGAGCCGCCGTGGTTGCGCGTCGGGAGGGACGATGTGGAGGAAGACGTTGGCGCGGTCCTCGTCGACGTCTCGCAAGAGGTATTCCTGCATGACGTCGTCGAGATCATCGATCGACATGTAGCCCTCGACCACGTCGCCAGCAGTGAGGCCGGAGTCGGGATGTGAAAGCCCCGAGAGCAGGATGCGGTGATCCTCACGCAGGTCGGGAAGATCGGGAGCCGCGGCCCGGTAGCAGCGCCGGTTGGCGCGATTGCGCAGAGCAGTGGACAGCAGCCTGCCCACCTCGCGCGGATCGTCGATGTCGTACGCGGCGCTCAGCAGGCTCCGGAGGCGAGCTCGGGCTCGGGAGCGGTCGGGAGCAGAGAGATCCTGGAGGAGGTCGGAGTCACCGGCGGCCACGGCGATCAGCGCCCATCCAGATCTCTCCGACAGCGGTCGTCCGGGCGCGCGGGAGCCAGCGATGCGGTGCAGGTGCTTCTCGTCGATGACCCACCGACTGCCGATGCGTTCGGCAGGGAGCGACCCGTCCTGAATGCGCTGGTGCACGCGTTGAGGGCCGACGCCCAACTGTGCGGCGGCTTCCGCGACACTGATGCGGGCCATTGTTGGATTCCTCGCGGTTGATCAAAGGTTACGGCAATACTAGGTGAATCTCCAGGGTTTAAGCAATCCATTGTCACCGGGAACTGCCAAGATGCGCGGATGAGCCTTGCGATTGCGACGTGCCAGCCCACCGCCTCCGCCGATCCTCGCGCCAATGGTGCTGAGGTGCGGCGCATGTTGCGAGAGTCCGCAGCGTCGGGAGCGCGACTTGCCCATTTCCCTGAAGGCTTTCTGTCCGGATATGCCCTGGAGAACGTGGCCGCCTGGGAGGACGTCGACTGGGCCGCCGTACGCGACGAACTCGAGCAGGTTGCCGCCCTCGCTGGCGAGCTCGGGATCTGGGTGGTTCTCGGTTCTGCTCACCCGCTGACCCCGCCGCATTGGCCGCACAACAGCCTCTACGTCATCTCCGACGAGGGGAAGCTCATCGACCGCTACGACAAACGCAAGTGCTCGAGCACAGAGGTCACCCGGTTCTATACGCCAGGCTTTGAGTCGGTGGTCTTCGACGTTGACGGCTTCCGCTTCGGGCTGGCGATCTGCATCGAGATCAACTTTCCAGACGTCTTTGCCGACTACGGCCAGCTTGGAGTCGACTGCCTGCTGCTCTCGGCGTACCCGGTCGACTCGATCTTCGAGACCAAGGCCCGCGCCTATGCCGCGATCCACAACTACTGGGTGAGTCTGTCCGTGCCTGCGCAGAGCACGCATCTGTTCCACTCCGGACTCATCGGGCCGCATGGCGAGGTGATGGCCGACGTCGGCGGCCAATCCGGGCTGGTGGTCGGGACGCTGGACCGAGAAGACCCCGCACTCCGCGTCGCGCTCGACCTTGCCAAACCTTGGCGGGCGACGGCGCGCGCCGGCGACATCTATGAGGAGCGCCGCGTCATCGACGAGCGCAGCCGAGTGCGCAACCAGTTCTAAGGCGGATCTACCATCGAAGGGCTGTTGGCGGACATGACGAGGAGACCTGGCGACGTGCTGCTCCACTGCGGACGCGAAGATGGTCGCGGTCAGGAAAGCAGTGTCCAGTGCCCTTCTGACACAACCTCGAGGGCACCGTCGACCACCGCGATGGCCGTCTGGTCGTCGATGGCATAGGCAGGCCCGGAAATGCGGGCGGCCCACTCCTCCGCCTCGGCCATGGAGTTGCCCGGCGCACCGTCGGGTGCCAGGTGGGGGCAGATCGAGAAGTCGACCAATCCAAGCGTGGAATCGTCACCGTTGGGTGGTCGCCACTGGATGAAGTCTTCCCCGACCTCGGGAGTCATCACCATGCTTCCGGCGCTCAGGCCCACCCACACCGTGTCGCTGAGCGTTGGAATCAGGTCGACGAGTCCGGACTCCCGCATCCAGTGGCACAGGAAGAGGACGTCGCCGCCCGCCGCAAGCAGGACGTCGGTCTCCTGGACGAGCGGGACCCAACGGTCCTCGTCGAGGCTGGGCAGTGCGGTGAGCTCGAGGACTCCCATCGACTTCCAGCCCAGGTCGACCATCGGATTCTCCGCCGTGCCGCTGATGAACTGCCAGGCTCGTTGCCCCGGTCCGACCGCTGGGTGCCCATACATCGCGGTGGGGATGCACAGGGCGCTGGCGTCCTCGATCGGCTTGCCCAGCAGCTCGATCAGCGTCTCGCGGATGCTGGAGTTGGTGACGCCGCCGGACGTGAGAAGTAGTTTCATGCTGTCCTCCTGGAGTCAGCTGGCGTTGAGGAACGCCTGGAACCGTTCCTCGAGGAGCAAGGGATCCGGACGTTCTGTACGCCGTTCTGGCAGCACCATCAGTTGCTGGCCGTGGAACTCCTGAATGCCATGTCGAAGCATCGGACCGTCGACTTCCTGGAGCACGTCGGCATTGATTCGAACTTCATAGCTCGGCGTGATTCCGAGGATCTTCCGGTCATAGGCAGCGTGGTGCATCTTGCAGAGCGTGAGGCCGTTGGTGACAACGGGGCGCCCACCCGCGCCGTCCTCATGGATGTGGGCCGCGTCGAGGAGCTCACTGTGGCGGAAGGAGCAGACGGCGCACGCGGTTCTGTAGGCCCGAAGGACGGCTGCGCGGAACGGACGCTGGTGCAATCGGAGCTTGGTCAATTGCTGGCGGTACGCCGGGTCCAGCTCGAGGTCGACGGATGGCCACGTGATGTCAGGTTGGGGGACCGCGTCGATGTCCACGACGAATTGAAGGTCGGATCGTTCCTCGGCCACCAGATAGATCGGATAGAGAGCGCTGTATCCGCCGCCTTGGACGCCCAGCCACCAGATCAGCGGGAGGCGTTCGGCCATTGCCTGGTGCAGGGCCCGATTCTGATAGTGGTTCGGATCGTCGCCCCGCATCTTGTAGCGATAGAACCCATCCAAGCCCACTGCATCGTCATAGGGACGGTTGGATCCTTCTGGACGATAGACGGTTCGAATGGCCAGGGCAGCCCGGAGCTGTCCTGGCTTCCAGATCCCTTGCTGGGTCGGCATAAGCCTGAATGTTTCGCCACCCAGAGTGAGGTTGCTGGTGTCCTCTTGGGTGAACGTCTCCTTGCCTGCGGCGCGTTGCTTGTCCAGCCACGCAAAGGCGGCGTGCCTGATCGCCAGCTCGCGGAGACGCTCGGTGGGAGTCACACAAGGATCATTGCAGGATGCGTGGGCGGCCGTGTTTCTTTCGCGGCGACATCACGTGCCTAATCAGCCCGACTGTCCGGATCGAGGCGAACTCGGGCTAAGGGAGGAAGGTCAAGAAGCGTCGATCCACCGTCGCAACGCGATGACGACCTCGGCGTCCCCGTAGCCGTCGCCGCCAGTCCAGGGATCGGCTGCGGTGCCTTGCAGCCAGGCCACCACCTCGGATGGGTCGGCATGGCCGCCGGCTTCCAACGCAGCACGCACAATCTCCCCCTCCGGCATGTCCACACGTCGGCGTAGCCAGCCGATCCCATCCTCGGTGTCGAATATGATCCAGTCCGGTGAGGCGTCCAGTGTGACGCAGGCACAGATGGTCAGCGCATGGCGGGCACGGCCATGCCAATCTCCCGCAGGGTGACGCCCCGAAGCACGGTCAAGCAATTCCTCGATGAGCCCCACCGATGGGTCCTCGGTTGGCTGCGTTGAGTGTCGCTTCCCGAACATGGTCACACCGTAGCCGTCCGCAGGTGGAGAGCACGCACTTCGAACATCTTCACGTGCCCGATATGCGGCTACTAGACGATTCCCTTAGGACCGGCGTCTGGCCAGACTCGGTCCAGGTGATCGACGGGCGGCTCTCCATGCGGCTGCCCACCGGCTGTTCTGGTGTGGCTCACTATCGGTCTGCGGCCCGCCGGTCACCGTGACGAGGCGTGGCTCAAGAAGGGACTGCCCTGCTCGTAGTAGCAATGCCCACCTCGCCGTCCACATCGGAACGAGCACAGGCGGGAGCAGCACATGGAGCAGGTCATCATCGGGGTAGATCCCCACAAGTTGTCGGCCACCATCGAGGTCGTCGACCAGCATGAACAGCGACTCGGCTCGGGCCGGTTCACCACCGACCGCGCCGGCTACGCCGCGATGCGGAGCTACGCCAAGACCTGGCCGCAGCGGGTTTGGGCGGTTGAAGGCAGCAACGGTGCCGGGCGCCCACTCGCGCAGCGACTCCTTGAAGACGGTGAGCGCGTCGTCGACGTCCCGGCCAAGCTCGCCGCCCGAGTCCGGCTCTTCGACACCGGCCACAATCGCAAGACCGACGCCCACGACGCCCACGCGGTCGCCGCCGTCGCCGTGCGCACCAGCACCCTGCGCGTGCTGCAGTTCGACGGCGAGCTCGAGGCGCTCCGGATGCTCACGGACCGACGCGAAGCACTCACTCGCCGGCGGGTCCAGACCGTCGACCGACTTCAGGCTCTGCTCGCAGAACTCCTGCCAGGACAGGCGAAACGCGACATCACCACCGGTCAGGCCAAGACCATGCTCGCCTCTGTCCGGCCCCGCGACATCGCCGGCAAGACCCGCCGGCGCATCGCAGCCGAAGAGCTCGCCGAGCTGATCTCGGTCGAGGCCAAGATCAAGAAGGCCACCGCCGAGCTGAAGACGATCGTGCTGGCCCGCGGCTCCCGGTTGATGGATCTGCACGGCGTCGGGCCCGTCGTCGCTGCCCGGACCCTGGCCGACGTCGGCGACGTGACCCGCTTCGCCGACCGCAACCGGTTCGCGTCCTGGACCGGCACCGCGCCCTTGGACGCGTCTTCTGGTGAGCAGAACCGGCACCGGCTCTCCCGAGCCGGGAACCGGCGGATGAACCACATGATCCACATCGCCGCGATCAGCCAGATCCGCCTCGACACCGAGGGCCGCGCCTACTACCGGCGCAAGCGAGCCGAGGGCAAGAAGTCCCTCGAGGCGATCAGGTGTCTCAAGCGCAGGATCTCGGATGCGATCTACCGCCAGCTGCTCGAGGACGCACAGCGATCCGCTGTCGAAGACGTTGGCGCGAGTCCGGGAGGGCACTGCAGGGCGTCTCAAGAATCCAGCGCGGTCGACCTTCCCCTGCACATCGACACTTCGGATCAGCCACTTCCCGGACCCGCGGAGAAGACGCTACGCCGAACCGGTTGACAACAGAAGGGAGCCGGTATGACGCGCCGAACTTTGCCCCAAGGCTGAGGGCCGGGTCGAGAGACCCGGCCCTCCTGCGCCTTCAGCCGGCGTTCCTGGCTTGCACGTCTTGAATATGGCCCATGGCGAGTCGCCTGAACTTCCTTTCGGTGGCGTCAGCGCTCTGGCTTCGGCAGGAGATAGGCCGTTACGGTGCTGACGAGTTCGTGAACAGGCGTCTGGTGTGCAAGGACTAGCGCGGTCGCCGACGCGTCAGAGCGGGACGTAGGTTGGGTCACTCGATGACGCTAGTAGAGTGGGCCGGTGGCAAGGATCGGGTGGGCTGCACTTAGCGGCGAAGAGGTTGAGACCGTCGTGTCCAACCTGACGTACTGAATCGCCCCGGGTCTGATGGAGGCTCTCAATCCTGGGAAGGATGATGAGAGTCATGGCAGCACCGAGGAAGTACAGCGTCGAGCTCCAGCAGCGAGCCACGCGGATGGCGATGGACGCGAGGAAGGACCCGGAGTCGGCGCGTGGGGCGATCAAGCGGGTCGCTGACCAGCTCGGGGTTCACCCCGAGGCGTTGAGAAACTGGGTACGTCAGGGCGAGATCGACGGCGGTGTGCGGCCCGGCACGACCACCGACGATGCGACCAGGCTGGCCGAGCTCGAGCGCGAGGTCCGCGAGCTGCGTCGGGCGAACGAGATCCTGAAGACGAGCGCAGCTTTTTTCGCGGCTGCGGAGCTCGACCGCAGGATCAAGTAGAGGTGCCCACCGCGGTGGTGGTCGACTACATCGACCAGCACCGCGAGGAGTTCGGGGTCGAGCCGATCTGCGCCGTCCTGAAGGACGCCGGCGTCCAGATCGCCCCGAGCACCTACTACGCCGCCAAGACCAGGCCACCGTCCGCACGCGCGGTCCGCGATGCCGAGTTGGTCGTCGACATCAAGACCGCTCACAGGGCGAATCTGGGTGTCTACGGCGTCCGGAAGGTCCACGCCGAGCTCAACCGTGAGGGCGTCAAGGTCGCCCGCTGCACCGTGGAGCGGTTGATGCGAGCCGAGGGCCTGCGCGGGATCCCGCGGGAGAAGACCCGCAAGACCACCATCGGCGACGGAGCGGAGACCGAGCGCCCCGAAGACAAGGTCAACCGGAAGTTCGTCGCCACGGCGCCGAACCAACTGTGGGTGGCCGACCTGACCTACGTCCGCACGCACGCGGGCTGGACCTACGTCGCGTTCGTCCTCGACGTCTTCAGCAGGATGATCGTGGGCTGGCAGGTGTCCACCAGCCTGCGGACCGACTTGGCGTTGGACGCCCTCGACATGGGCCTGTGGGCCCGGCAGCGCGCCGGCCAGGACGTCACCGGCCTGATCCACCACAGCGACAGAGGAGTCCAATATCGAGCGATTCGCTACACCGAGCGGCTCGCAGAAGCCGAGGCCGTCGCATCCGTCGGATCCAAGGGCGACAGCTACGACAACGCGATGGCCGAGGCGCTGAACTCGCTGTTCAAGGCCGAATGCATCCGCAACCCGGTAATGAGGCCCAAGGGCGGCTGGAAGAACGTCGGCGACGTCGAGATCGCCGTTGCCGAATACGTCGACTGGTTCAACCACAGGCGCCTTCACGGCGAGATCGGGCTCGTCCCGCCCGCCGAGTTCGAGGCCAACCACTGGGCGTCACAGCCCGCGAAGCACTACCGTCAGAACCCGGTCCTCACCGAGGTCGGATCCAACTAACCGAGCCTCTACGAAACCCGGGGCGATTCAAAGAGCCTCAGACCCGGGATTCGCGCAGGCGTTTAGTGGGATCCCGCCCACGGGTGCGCATCTCCCGCTTCGCGCAAGGAGGTCGCGTCATTCTGGGCGGAATGACGCGATTGGAACCGCGCACGCGCGGGTCACCAGGGGAGGGCCCCGCTTCACATCACCCGCGCAGGACCTCCACGAACGCATCACCCTGAGGATGAATCAGCCCCACGTCATAGATGTCCAGGAGCCGCACCACCGCATCACTCGGAGCACCGGGGATGAGCACCGCGATCCTCGTGTCGATGGGGAGCCGGTCCAAGGTGCGGTAATACATGGCCTGACCCATGCCGTGGGCCACCAGCACATCGTCCCTGTGATAGACCTTCGCCTCGATCAGGAGCCCACGCGAGGGGTCGAACAGGTCCGCCTCCCGCCCGTTCGCGAAGCGCCGCTTCTTGACCGGGCGCCCCAACCATGCGACGTACCGCCGAACCAGGTCCTCCTCGAGCTCCCGCTCGATCTCGTGGCGTTCGTGTTGCGTCAGGCTGGGATCGGCCAGCATCGCCGAGAGGTCGTCCTGCAGCATCCAGTGGGCACGCACCACCCGGAGCTTGAAGTCCTTCAGATGCTTGTGCATCGCCCAATAGACGTCGCAGTGGCGATAGCGGCCGCCGAGTTCGACGAAGCACTCATAGATCGTCCGACTCGGTTTGTGCCCCGAGCCGGGCCACCCCAGTCCAAGCACCGCATCGGCCACCTCGCGCAGATCGGCCTCAGCGACAGCCTCGGGGTCTCCGGCGGCGAGCGGACGCCGGAACGTGCCTTCCACGGTGTAGACGACCTGATTCGTCCACTCCAGGTCCAACTCCGCCGCCAGGAATGCGTCCCGCACCCTGGTGCGCTCTGAGGCCACCTCCAGGCTGAGCCTGAGTCGAGACGCGGTTCGCTCCAGGAGCGCGTCCCACTCGAGGTTCTCGTCGATGGACTCCAGGATCACCTTGCTGGCGATGCCGATTCGGAAGTCCCGCTCCTGGCCATTGCCAGATCGCTGCCGATCGTTCGGATAGGGCACGGCCATCTCAATCTCCCTGCCACTTCTGCTCCGCGGTGCCCGCGAGTTCGTCCGGGCCTTCTTCGAACTGTGGCACACCTCGGAAATGACGAGCCCGGTTCGCTCCGCGTCCCGTAATCTCCACGAGTGACCACCGACCTCACCGAGCACGACCGCGCCCGCGTCCAACGGCGTACCCTCGCGGTCGTCGTCGCCAGCCAGGTCCTCGGTGGCGCGGGTCTCGCCGCAGGCATCACCGTCGGCGCGCTGATCGCCAAGGACATGCTCGGCTCGGACGGCCTGGCCGGTGTGCCCACCGCACTCTTCACCGTCGGCTCCGCACTCTCCGCGTTCCTCGTCGGTCGCTCCACGCACAGCTGGGGTCGGCGGATGGGGCTCGGTCTCGGCTTCATCGTCGGCGGCCTCGGCGCGATCGGGGTGGTCCTCGCGGCCGAGTGGGACTCGGTGCCGCTGCTGTTCATCGCGCTCTTCATCTATGGCGCCGGCAGCGCGACCAACCTGCAGGCGAGGTACGCCGGCACCGACCTCGCCGCCCCGGCCAAGCGCGGCACCGCCGTCAGCATCGCGATGGTCTCCACCACCCTCGGCGCGGTCGCGGGACCCAACCTGGTCGACCCGCTCGGGCACCTCGCCACCGACCTCGGCCTGCCAGCCCTGGCCGGACCGTTCCTCCTCGCCGCGGCGGCCTACCTCAGCGCAGGTCTCGTCCTGCTCGCCTTCCTGCGCCCCGACCCCTACCTGCTGGCCAGGCGCCTCGACGAGGCCGAGGCCTCCCTCCAACCGACCCCGCGCGAGCCGGTGGCGATCCCGCCTGCCGCGGTCGGCGCCTACGTCGGGGCAACGGTCATGGTGCTCTCGCAGATCGCGATGGTCGCGATCATGACGATGACCCCGGTGCACATGCGCGCCCACCACCACGAGCTCGCCGCGGTCGGACTGGTGATCGGGCTGCACATCGGCGCGATGTACCTCCCCTCCCTGGTCACCGGGGTGCTCGTGGACAGGATCGGGCGTACGCCGATGGCGATCGCCTCGGGGATTACCCTGCTTGCCGCCGGCCTGGTCGCCGCGATCGCGCCCGGCGACTCACTCGGACTCCTCATCGTGGCGCTGATGCTGCTCGGTCTCGGCTGGAACTTCGGTGTCATCGCCGGCACCGCGCTGGTCGTCGACGCGACCGTCCCGGGCAACCGGCCGCGCGTGCAGGGCAGCATCGACGTGCTGATCGCGCTCGCCGGAGCCGGCGGCGGGATCGCCTCCGGAGTCGTCATGGAAGCCTCCAGCTTCGCCTTCCTCTCCCTCGCCGGTGGTCTGCTCGCCCTGGCCCTGATCCCGGTGCTGTTCTGGGCCTCGCGCGATGAAAGCAGGGCCTCGCCGCAGTCCTAACTGCACCAACCATGCGAGGAGAGCGTTGATGAGTGATGTCTGGACGACCGTGCACGCCGAACGGGCCGCCCTGATCGAGGACCTGGAGTCCCTTGCTGCGGCGGACTGGGACCACCCGTCGTTGTGCGCCGGCTGGTCCGTGCACGACGTGGCCGCCCACCTCCTCGACACCGCCCTCACCACGCGCCTCGGTTTCATCGCGGGCATGGTCCGGGTCAGGGGCGACTTCGACCGCCTCAACCAGATCGGCGTACGTCGCCACCGCGGCGCCACGCCCGCCGCAACGCTGTCAGGGCTACGCCGCGCGGCACGGCGTACGACGACTCCGCCTGCGCCGTTGGTCACCCGGATCGTGGAGGAGATCGTCCACGGCGAGGACATCCGTCGCCCGCTCGGGATCGTCCGCAACTACCCGACCGACGCGGTGGTGCGGGCACTGACGCAGCAGCTGCGCACCTCACCGTCGTTCGGGGGTGCCAAGGACCTGCTCCCGCTCGTGCGACTGGTCGCAACCGACACGGACTACCAAGCCGGTGACGGTCCCGAGGTGCGCGGCCCTGCGCTCGCGTTGCTCCTCGTCTCGGCGCGTCGGCGGGCCGGACTGGCGGAGCTCGAAGGTCCCGGACTGGCGGCGCTGACTGCTGCATTGTGAGGATCCGGGGCGCTCACGGATAACATCTCGGCGTGCTCCGGACCCGGCTGGCGGCCTCGCTGCTGCTCACTCTCGTGTTCGTGAGCGGCTGCAGCGACGGTCCCAAGGCGCCGGAGCGGCCCCAGGCCGAGCCCTCCTCCACGGCGATCCCCAGCGAGCTGCAACCTCCGACCGACGGTGCGGTGAAAGACCCGCGGATGGTGTTGGCGCTCGTTCCGGCTGATGCCGAGGTCCTCACCATCACCGACTACACCGAGCTCCGCGCCTACTTCGGGGTCCCGGACCTGACCAGCGACTCGCTGATGACCGACCGCAGTGCCTTCTGGGAGCGGGTGGACCGCGAGGCGATGGTGCTCACCGACGGCCTGCTGCGCGAGGAGAGCTCGCGACTGTGGCTCGACCACGGCTTCAGCCAGGACGACGTGGCGTGGGAGGCCAGGTTCACCAGGCCCCAGGGCCCCGGTCACGTCCTTGCCTTCCGCGGAGACCAGGACATGGATGAGGTGGCCGAAGCGGTCGATGCGGATGTCCCACCGCTGCAGCGCTCCGTGGTCCTTCCCGAACAACACCTGGTCGTCTCGGGCGTCGCCGACGAGGGCGAGCCGGTGCTGGCCTCGGACCCTGCACTGACCGAACTGCTCGACGACGGCACCGCGACGGCGTACGTCCGCACCGACTGCATCCCGATCAACGACGCGCTCGGTCCCGACGCCACCGTCGAGGACCAGGACGCCTTGGTGGCGAAGGTCGACCTGGACGGGCTCGACGACTTCGGCGCCTTCGCGGTCAACGTGACCAACGGCGTCGTCACGGCACGCACCGCCCGCGACCGGACCGACATGCACCTGCGCGCCGACCTGATCGACCTCTGGCCTGAGACCGGCCCGGTGACCTGGCACGACGCCTTCGAAGGGCTGCCCGTTGCCGACGCCGCGACCGGGCGGATCGGCTTCAAGGTGCGCAACCCCGTGGCCGCGGCCGGCCTCGTCCTGGGTGACCACCTGCCGTTCGCCGTGTGCAACGAGCTGGTGCCGCTCGACGAGCCCACCGGCCTCGGCTAGGGCACCCGACCGGCCAACAGCCCGCGCCGAGGTGCGACGTAGTCTTTCGTCGTGTCCGCCCGCCGCCTCCTTGCCCCCAAGTTCTGGGGATTTCACCTGGTGGGGATCGTCTGCGTGGTCGTCGCCACCGGTCTCGGCTTCTGGCAGCTCGACGCCTGGCAGCAGCAACGTGAGCACGAGGCCCGCGACCTGACGCTGGTCGAGCCGAAGCCGCTCGACGACGTACTCGGAGCCGACGACGCGTTCCCCGGCGCCGGCCTCGGCGCGCCGGTCCTGCTCGAGGGTGAGTGGGTGCCGGAGGGGACCGTCTACATCAAGGACCGTGAGTCCGACGGCAAGAACGGCTTCTGGGCGGTGACCCCACTGGCCACCGCCGCGCCGGGCCACCCCGCGATCCTCGTGGTCCGCGGCTGGGCCCCCACCGTCGAGGAGGCCCCGGCGCCGCCCACCGGCAGCGCGGAGTTCGTCGGGCTGCTCCAGCCGACCGAGGGCACCCGCGGGGTCACCGACGACGACCCCACGGACGACGTACTCCCGCAGGTGCGGCTCGCCGACGCCATCCAGCACGTCGACCAGGACCTCTACGGCGGCTATGTCGTGGTCGCCGAGGAGACCGCCGAGGGTGACTGGCCGGTGGGCGAGGACGCGGTCAACGACGGTACGTCGGGCCTCGAGGCGGTCGGTCCCGACCAACTGCCCGAGGCGAAGGCCTCCACCGGCCTGCGCAACTTCCTCTATGCCGTGGAGTGGTGGGTCTTCGGCCTCTTCGCCGGCTTCATCTGGTGGCGCTGGATGAAGGACGAATCCGAGCGGGTAGATTCGAAGCCGTGAAGAACCCCGCCCTGACCCGCTATCGCATCATGGCAACCATCGTCGGTGTCCTGTTGATCGTGCTTATCCTGATCGGCGTTCCGCTGGCGAACTTCGACGGCAGCGGCATGTGGGGCTTCATCCCGAGCACGCCTGACCTGTGGGCTGCGGGCTCGGACCCTCAGCAGGTCGGTGAGGCGATCACGACCTATCTCGGCGTGGCACACGGCTGGCTCTACATGATCTTCCTGATCACCGCGTTCCTGCTCGCGCGACAGGAGCGCTGGGAGATCGGCTACACGGTGATCACGCTGATCTGCGGCACGATCCCGGTGCTGAGCTTCTGGGCCGAGCACCGTGCGACGCAGCGAGTGAAGGCGGAAGACGCCGAGCTCGCCGCCGACGCCGCCTGACGGCGTACCGCCTCCTCGACCGCAACAACTGCAGGTTCGACGCACAAGAATCGCCGGTTCGGCGCGCAACAACTGCAGGTTCGCGCCACAACAAGTGCTGGTTCGACGCGCAAGAAACTGCAGGTTCGCGGAAATGACGAAGCGGCCCCGACCCGCAGGTCAGGACCGCCTCGACAGTCGTACGGCGCGTCTCAGGCGCGCTTGTCGTCCAGGTCGACGACCTCGGCCGGGTTGTCCGGCGTGGTGTCGGCAACCGGCTCGTCGGTCGCGTCCGAGATGGCCTCACCCGGGGTGGCTGCCGCAGCGTCATCCGTGGCGCGCTCGGCCTCCGCGGTGGCGGAGTCGGCCGAGCCAGCCGCACCGGACACGGGCGCGGACGGCGTCACCGGGGCCGCGGGCGTCGAAGCCGCCGGCTTGGGTGCCGGGGCCGGCACGTAGGAGGACTGCCAGTTGTCGCCGGCGCCCTGACCCTTCAGCTTCTTGAAGACCAGGCCACCGATGCCGAGCAGCGCACCGAGGAAGAAGAGCTTCTTCAGCTTGCCGCCCTTCTTGGGCTCCGGCTCGATGCCGCGCAGCTCGTTGACCTTGGTCAGGGCGGCGATCTTGCCCTCGGCGGCACGCTCCGCAGCGCGCTCGCGGCCCTCCGCGATGAGCGGGGCCGCCTTCTCGCGGGCCTCGACTGCCTTCTCCGCAGCCAGCGCGCGGCCCTCGGCGATCAGCGGCGCAGCCTTCTCCATCGCCTCGTGGGTCTTCTCGGCGGCGAGGGCACGGCCCTCGGCGACATAGGGGGCGGCCTTGTCGCGGGCGTCCTTGAGCATCGGGACAGCCTTGTCGCGGGCGTTGTCGAGGGCGGGGCGGATGCTGCCGGCGAGCTCGCTCGCCGAATCGGCCAAGGTGTGCTTCTTGCGTATGCCCATGTCGGACTTCCTCCCGAAGTTGATGTCTCGTTGTCTCGATCAAACACCAAAGCACCAAGCGTTCCAACCGTGGAGCACCCCGAATCGGTGGCCGAGGTGCCTGAAGTTGCTCCGGCCTGCGAAGATCGGGGGAACATCTGACCTCGACGAAAGGCAGTCATGGCTGACCTCCAGGCCACCCTGAAGACCAACAAGGGTGACATCACGATCAACCTCTTCCCGAACCACGCCCCGCTCACGGTGGAGAACTTCGTCGGCCTTGCCGAGGGAACCAAGGACTACACCGACGACGCCGGCCGCTCGGGCGAGAAGTACTACGACGGCCTGATCTTCCACCGGGTCATCTCCGGCTTCATGATCCAGGGCGGTTGCCCGCTCGGCCAGGGCATCGGCGGACCCGGCTACGACTTCAAGGACGAGTTCCACCCGGAGCTGCAGTTCAACAAGCCCTACCTGCTGGCGATGGCCAACGCCGGTCCGGGCACCAACGGCTCGCAGTTCTTCATCACCCTGGGCCCGACGCCGCACCTGAACAACAAGCACACGATCTTCGGCGAGGTGGCCGACCAGGCGTCGCGCGACGTCGTCGACGCGATCGGCACCACCCCCACCGGTCGGCAGGACCGACCGGTCGAGGACATGGTCATCATCTCGGTCGAGATCACCCGCTCCTGAGACGGATCGGTTGAACCCAGATGAGTGATCCCTCGCCCCCCGGGCCGCCGGTCCCGCACTGCTACCGACACCCGGGGCGCGAGGCCTACATCCGCTGCCAACGCTGCGATCGCACCATCTGCCCCGACTGCATGGTGCCCGCCTCGGTCGGCTTCCAGTGCCCCTCGTGCGTGCACGAGGGAGCGAAGCAGACCAGGCAGAACAAGACGGCGTACGGCGGCACGCGTTCGGCCAATCCGGCACTCACCTCGTGGGTGCTGATCGGCCTCAACGTGGCGGTCTGGCTGCTGATCACCGTCACCGGTGGCGCCAAGAGCGACTGGGTGCTGCGGCTCTCGCTGATGGGCCGTGGCCTGTGCAGCGGGGACGGCGGGATGTGGACCCAGGGCAACGGCGAGGCGATCGGCAGCAGCCAAGCCTGTGACCTGATCGCCGCCAGCGGTCGCGAGGCCGCTTGGTTGCCCGGCGTGGCCGACGGTGCCTGGTGGCAGCTGGTCACCAGCATGTTCGCCCACGTCGAGCCGATGCACATCGGCTTCAACATGCTCGCCCTGTGGTTCCTCGGCCCGCAGCTGGAGATGGTGCTGGGCCGGCTCCGCTTCCTGGGCGTCTACCTCGGCTCCGGGCTGGTCGGCTCGGGCGTGGTCTACCTGCTCACCGACCCCTCCACCCACACCCTGGGTGCCTCCGGTGCCGTCTTCGGTCTGATCGGCGCCCTGATCGTGATCGGCTGGAAGGTCGGCGGCGACATCCGCACCCTGCTGGCCTGGCTCGGCATCAACCTGGTGATCACCTTCATGAACCCCGGGATCTCCTGGCAGGGGCACCTGGGCGGCTTCATCGGCGGCGTACTTCTCGCCGGTGCCTTCGCCTTCTCCCCGCGCGAGCGACGCGGGACCTGGCAGCTGGCCAGCTTCATCGTGTTGATGGTCGCGGTGGCCGCGCTGATCGCGGCGCGTACGGCGATGCTCGTCTGAGCCCTGCTGGTCTGAGTACTGCCTGTTCAGCGAACGACAACGGCTGCCCCTCGAGGAGGGGCAGCCGTTGTGTCGTTTTCAGACGCGAGAGCGAGTTATGCACACTGTGGATAACTCCTGTGGAGAACTTACACGCGTGTGTTTCCGCAGGTCAGCGGAGAGTCGCGAGGCTCATTCCCAGCGGGTGGCGTAGGTGAATCCCACCGCCATGAAGCCGATGCCAACCATCAGGTTGACCTGGCCCAGGTCACCGAGCAGCCAGATCTCGCCTTCGGGCTTGTCGGCGAAGATGTAGAACAGGATGATCCAGATCAGACCGATCAGGAAGCAGCCGAGCATGCCGACCACGACACCGCGGCCACGGCCCAGCGGGGTCTTCGGGTGGGCGGCGAAGGCGAGGCCGAGGAAGAGCAGGCCGAAGCCGATCAGCCAGTTCCAGCCGTCGAGCTTGTCCATGCCCGGGATCAGTGTGTCCGGGCCACCGCCCTTCGGCTGCGGGAAGGTGTTCTCGAACGTGCGCAGATCGCGGACGTAGAGCGTCCACAGGACGACGTACACGATGCCCGCGACAATCAGCAGCAGCGAGATCAGGAAGCGGACCGAGAAGATCGGACCGCTGACCTCGTCCGGGTCGTCGAAGTCGAGCTTGAGCTTCTCTTTGGACACCAACATCTCCTCGTAGTCACGTGTGCGTTCGTCACCGCACCCGGGTTAGCGTAGTCGCCATGCCCACCTCTCCACGCGACCACCGCCCCTCCGGGGCAAATGGGGAGAGCCCTGACGGGGCAAATGGGCGGAGCCCCCTTGGGGGCAAGAGCCGTGGGCGCTGGCGCATCGGAACGCCGCTGGTCTTCGCAGCGTGCGGTTCGCTGTTCCTGGTCAGCGCGGTCAACAGTGGGGGCAACGACCTGCGTCCGGGCCGGGTCACGGACATGGCCTCGCTGGTTCGCAGCGAGAGTGCCAACGTGGAGGCCAAGCAGGAGCGGGCCCGCCGGCTGAGCGAGGAGGTCGACGAGCTCTCGGCGCAGGTCGACGACGCGCAGGTACGCCGTACCCGTGCCGCGGCACGCAAGCTCGAGGGACCCGCCGGGTTCCGGGAAGTGACCGGGCATGCGCTGACGGTGACCCTCTCGGACGCGCCCACCGAGCTGCGCAGCGACGCCGAGGACATCAACCGGCTCGTGGTGCACCAGCAGGACATCCAGGCCGTCGTTAACGCGATGTGGCTCGCCGGTGCCGAGGCGATCATGATCCAGGGCCAGCGGATCATCAGCACCACCGGGATCAAGTGCGCCGGCAACTCGGTCGAGCTGCAGGGCATCCCCTATCCGCAGCCGTTCGTGGTCACCGCCATCGGCAATCCCGAGGCGATGCAGCAGAACATCGACAACGACTACGACATCAGCCTCTATCGCGCCGACGCGGCGAACCCCGCGATTCAGATCGGCTGGGACATGGAGGTCGAGGAGTCGGCGACGGCACCGGCCTATGAGGGTCTGCGCGACCTGTCCTACGCTACGCCGCTGACCAGCTGACTCGCCCTCGCTGACTCACCCAAAATTGCGCCGACCCGGCAGTTGTTGACGCAATCAGATGTCAACAAGTGCCGGGTCGGCGCGATGAAGCGTCAACAAGTGCCGGGTCGGCTCAGGGGTCGTTGCCGGGGTCCAGCGGGCCGTCGGGCAGCGGCTCCGTCGTCGTCTCGGGCTCGGTCGGCGTGGGTGTCTCCGTCGACGGAGTCTCGCTCGGCTCCTCATACGCCGAGACCACGATCGTGACGGTCCCGCCCTTGTTCAGCGAGTCACCCTCGCCCGGGCTCTGGTCGATGACCTCACCCTTGGGCTGGGTGGTGTCGGTGCTGGTGACCACCTTGACCTCGAACCCGGCGTCCTTGATCGCCTTCTTGGCCTCGTCCTCGCTCATCCCGACGACACCGGGAATTGTCTCCGGACCGTCGGCGACGAAGATGGTGACCTCGCTGCCGCTCGTGGCGGGCTCACCGGCCGCGGGATTCTGGTCGATCACCTCGCCCTCGGGGTCATCGGTGTCGCGTTCCTCCCGGTTGACCTTGAACCCGGCCGCCTCGAGCTGGTCGGTGGCGTCCTGCTCGGACTTGCCGACCACGCTGGGCACCTCCACGTCGGGCTTGCCGGTGGAGACGACGACCTCCACCTCCGAGCCCTCGTCGACCATCGTATCCGGGGCTGGGTTGGTCTTGATCACCCGGCCCTTGGCGACGTCCTCGCTGGCCGCCTCGGTCGTCGTCGCGGTCAGGCCCTCTGCCTCGATCTGCTTCACCGCCTGCGCCTCGGACTCGCCGATCACCCGGGGGATGGCCACCTGCGGCGTCGGATCGTCGCCCATCCGGGGGATGAACCACGCGGCTGCGCCGATCAGCGCGATCAGCAGGATGCCGATCAGCACCCAGAGCCAGGTGCGGTTCGGCTCCTCGTCGTCCTGGCGGTGGGTGGCCACGGCCGGTTGTACGGCGGGCTGGGTCGAGGTCGGCGCGAGCACCTGGGTGTGGTCGCCGGTGGCACCCACGACACCCATCGGGGCGGCGGCCACGGCAGGAGCCTGAACCGGCCGCCCGGCCAGGTAGCGCTCGATGTCCGAACGCATCGCGGCGGCGCTCTGGTAGCGCTCGTCGAGGCGCTTGGCCAGTGACTTCATCACGATCGCGTCCACCTCGGGCGGAAGCTCGGAGTCGTGCACCGACGGCGGCTGGGCGGGCTCGCGCACGTGCTGGTAGGCCACTGCGACGGGGGAGTCGCCGACGAACGGCGGCCGTCCGGTGAGCAGCTCATAGAGCAGGCAGCCGGTGGAGTAGACGTCGGAGCGCGAGTCCACGGTCTCGCCGCGCGCCTGCTCGGGGGAGAGATATTGCGCGGTGCCCACGACTGCGGCCGTCTGGGTCATCGTCGAGGACGCGTCGGAGACCGCGCGGGCGATGCCGAAGTCCATCACCTTCACGTCGCCGCCGGGGGTGAGCATCACGTTGGCCGGCTTGATGTCGCGGTGGATGATGCCGGCGCGGTGCGAGTAGTCCAGCGCGGAGAGCACACCCGAGGTGATCTCCAGGGCGCGCTCGGGCAGGATCTTGCGCCCTTCGCGCAGGATGTCGCGCAACGTGCGGCCGGCGACGTACTCCATCACGATGTAGGGCTGCGCCACCCCGTCGGGAGCCATCTCCTCGCCGGTGTCATAGACCGCGACGATCGACGGGTGGTTCAGCGAGGCCGAGGACTGCGCCTCACGACGGAATCGCGCCTGGAAGGTGGCGTCGCTGGCGAGGTCGGTGCGCAGCCGCTTGACGGCGACCACGCGACCGAGTCGGGTGTCGGTGCCCTTGCGGACCTCCGCCATCCCACCTCGTCCGAGCAACTCGTCGAGCTGGTAGCGACCACCGACCACGGTCGGCTCCTCGTTCGTCATCGGTCCTTCTTCCATTGCGAGGGAGTCATCAGTCGATCACTGCTTCCATGACACTTTTCGCGATCGGCCCGGCGAGCGCACCGCCGGCGATCTGGTCGTTGCTGAGGTTGACCTTCTCGAGCATCACCGCAACCGCGACCTGCTTGCCGTCGACGTCTGCATAGGAGACGAACCAGGCGTAGTCGTTGCAGTCCTGGCAGCCTTCGGCGGTGCCGGTCTTGGCACCCACCTCGACGCCGGGGATCCGGGCGACGCCGGCCGTGCCCCGGTCGACCACGTTGACCATCATCTTGCGGAGCTCACGCGCGGTGTCGGAGGAGACCGCCTCGGAGAGCTCCTTGGGGTCTGCCTTGTCGAGCACGTCGAGGTCGGGCGAGCGGACCTCGTCGACGACGTACGGCTTCATCACCGTGCCGTTGTTGACGATGCCGGCCACGACCATCGCCATCTGGAGCGGGGTGGCGCGCACGTCCTGCTGGCCGATGCCCGACTTGGCCAGGTAGTCGTCCGACATCTCCTTGGACGGGAAGGTGCTCTGCAGCTGGCCCGGGAGGTCCTCGAGCGAGGTGTCGTTGAACCCGAAGGCCTCGGCCTGCTTGAGCAGCTTGTCCTGCCCGAGCTCGTTGGCCAGGGCCAGGAAGGTGGTGTTGCAGGACTGCGCCAGCGCCTGGGTCAGGCTGACCTTGGTCGCGCCGCAGTTGCGGCCACCGTTGCCGATCGAGGTGCTCGTGCCGGGGAGCTTGTACGTCGGCCCGCCGGTCACCATCGAGTCGGCGTCGTAGTCGCCGGTCTCGAGCGCGGCGGCCGCGGTGACCAGCTTGAAGACCGACCCCGGCGGGAGGTCGCGGCGGATCGCCCGGTTCTCCAGAGGACGATCCTTGCGTTCGTTCAGCTTCTTCGCCGCCTTCTCGACCGCGGAGAGGTCGTGCGAGGCGAGCTCATTGGGGTCGAAGGTCGGCGAGGACACCATCGCCAGCACCTTGCCGGAGCCGGGCTCGAGGGCAACCACGGCGCCCTGGACGTCCTTGCCCAGCTGTGGGTTGTCGAGCAGGCCCTTGTAGGCGGCGACCTGCGCCTCGCGGTCGATGGTCAGCTTCACCGAGCCGCCCTTGGCGCCGGAGTTGTTGACCAGGTCCACCAGGCGCGAGACGAAGAGCCGGTCGTCGTCGCCGGAGAGCACGTCGTTCTGGGTGCGTTCCAGTCCGGCCTGGTTGAAGAACGAGAACCACCCGGTCAGGTGCGCATACAGCCGCGGGTTGGTGTAGCGGCGCTGGAACTCGTACTTGTCGTCCGAGGGCACCGACTCCGCGATCGGCGTACGACCGACCAGGATCGCGCCGCGCTCGCGGGAGAAGGCCGCCTCGATCACCCGACGGTTCTCGGGGTGCTCGGAGGCGTTGTTCAGCTCACTCGCCTGGATGTACTGCAGGTAGGTGACGTTGCCGAGCAGGGCCAGGAAGAGCAACAGGCAGAAGATCGACAGCGTACGGATCGGCTTGTTCATCGCAGGTTCACCACCTGGGTGGTCTCGGACTCCGACTCGGCCTCAGTCGCAGAGGAGAGGTTCGGGACCGGGCGCCGGGCCTGGTCGGAGATGCGCAGGAGCAGCCCGATGATGACCCAGTTGGCCACCAGCGACGAGCCGCCGTAGGACAGGAACGGGGTGGTCAGGCCGGTGAGCGGGATCAGCTTGGTGACGCCGCCGATGACCACGAAGACCTGCAGCGCGATGACGCAGGCAAGACCGCAGGCGACCAGCTTGCCGAACGCGTCGCGGCAGACCAGGGCGGTGCGCAGGCCGCGCTCGACGATCAGTGCATAGAGCATGATCACTGCCATCAGGCCGGTCAGGCCCAGCTCCTCGCCGATCGCGCCGATGATGAAGTCGGACTCGGCGAAGGGGATCCGGAACGGGCTGCCCTGGCCCAGGCCGCGCCCGAGCATGCCGCCCCAGGACATCCCGAAGAGCGACTCGCCGATCTGGTTGCCCGAGCCGTAGAAGTCGTCGAACGGATCGAGCCAGGCCTCCACGCGCACCTGGACGTGGGAGAAGAGCCGCCACCCGGCGAACGCTCCGGCCAGGAAGAGCGACCCACCGACGAGCAGCCAGCCGGGACGCTCGGTGGCGACGTAGAGCATGGTCAGGAAGATGCCGAAGAACAGCAGCGACGAGCCGAGGTCGCGCTGGAAGACCAGGATCGCCAGGCTGACCAGCCACATCGCCAGGATCGGCCCGAGGTCGCGGCCGCGGGGCAGGTCGATGAACAGGATCCGGCGCCCGGCCAGGGCCAGTGCGTCGCGGTGCATGACGAGATAGCCGGCGAAGGCGATGACCAGCAGCACCTTGGCGACCTCGCCGGGCTGCATGCCGACCGGGCCCAGGTTGATCCAGATCCGGGCGCCGTTCTTGTTGACACCGATGAACGGCAACATCGGCAGCAGCAGCAGGACGATGGCGCTCAGGCCGCTGGTGTAGGTGAACCGCTGCAGGATCCGGTGGTCGCGCAGGAAGACGAGCGTGGCCACGAAGAGGGCCACGCCGATCGTCATCCAGACCAGCTGCTGGCGCGCGAACGTGGTGCCGTCGGCGAGGTCGAGGCGATAGATCACCGCGAGTCCGAGTCCGTTCAGCGCCGCCACGATCGGCAGCAGCACCGGGTCGGCGTACGGGGCGAAGAACCTGACCACCACATGGCAGGCGACGACCAGCACGGCCAGCCATCCGCCATAACCGATGATGTCGGCCGGGACCTGGCCCTCCGCGCCCAGCCCGACTGCGGCATAGGCGCCGATGCCGACCAGCAGGGACAGGACGAGCAGGAAGAGCTCCGCACCCCGGCGGCGCCGGTGCACGAATCCGAGGAAGCTGTTTGATTGCGTCATCGGCATGCGCCTCAGTCGCAGTCCGGGTCGGGTTCGGCGCTCGGTGAGGCGCTCACCTTGGCGTCCGGCGACGGCGCGTCCTCGGCCGATCCGCCCTGGCTCGGGCTCGCGCTGGGTGAGGCGGTCCCGCTCGGCAGGGCGGCGCCACCACCGGCCGGTCCCTCGGTGCTGCCGGTCGCGCCGGATCCGGCCGATCCGCTGGCGGACGGGCTGGTCGACTCACTGGGTTCGGGTGCCGGCTCGTCCGTGCAATCGGTCATCTGGCCGCGATAGTTGCGGACCGTACGACGCGCGTCCTCCAGGCTGTCCGAGCCGATGCCCTCGCGGATCATGTTGGCGTCATAGTTCGACAGCCGGTCCAGATCGACGTCGGAGACCTCGTGCGCGCGGTTCAGGGTGATGCCGGGCAGGCTGGCGTCGACGCCGCGGAAGATCGCCACGTGTCCGTCGTGCTCGGCGACGAAGTATTGCCGCTGGGTCCAGCTGTAGCCCAACCCCAACAGCCCGACCACCAGGCCGATCAGGATCAGCAGCACGCCGAGGATGCGCAACCAGGACAGTCGCCCGGGTGGGCGCGGGGCGTAGCGAGCGACCTCGGGGTCGATCGGGTCGGTGGGGATCGCGTAGGGCACGTCGGGGCCCAGGTCGGCCGGGACCGGCTCGATCTCACCGGTGTCGCCGGAGCGGTGCCCGCGGAACCGGCCGCTCATCGTGCTCCAGCCGCCACCTGCGCTCTTGCGGGGCAGGTCGGCCGCGGCACCCACGAGCATCGGGGCCGGGGCCTCGTCGAGCTCGGTGTGTACGTCGGCGACGATGCAGGTCACGTTGTCGCTGCTGCCGGCCTCGAGGCTGGCCCGGACGAGCTCGACCACGGCGAAGTCGGGGGTGCCGGTGGAGAGGATGTCGGCGATGTGGGCGTCGTCGAGGACGCCACAGGCGCCGTCACTGCACAGGAAGACGCGGTCGCCCTCGGCCAGGTCGACGTAGAACAGGTCGGGCTCGGTGTCGTGGACCGCGTCGAGCGCCTTGAGGATCAGGTTGCGGTGCGGGTGGGTGCGCGCCTCCTCCTCGGTGATCCGGCCCTCGTCGATCAGCGACTGCACGAAGGTGTGGTCCTTGGTGAGCTGGCTGATCGTGCCGTCGCGGAAGAGGTAGGCACGGCTGTCGCCGACGTGGCCGATGGCCAGCTGGCGGCCGTCGAAGAGCGCGACGGTGGCCGTGGTGCTGGTGCCGTTGAGGCTCGGGTCGTCCTCGACCAGCTCACCGATCCGGTCGTGGGCGCGGTGCAGGGCGCCGGCGACCAAGGAGAGCATGTCGTCCTGGGGCGCCTCGTCGAGCTTGCGCAGCTGCTGGACGGCGGTGCCGCTGGCGATGTCACCGCGCGCGGCGCCACCGACGCCGTCGCAGACCGTCAGCAACCACGGACCGGCGTACCCGCTGTCCTGGTTGTCCTTGCGGACGCGTCCGACGTCGGAGAGGGCGGCGAAGTCGAGGAGCAGGCGCGTGTCCTGCTCCTCGGGAGTGCCGGCCGTCGTCGGTGTGTCGGGGTCGGACATCGTCACTTCCTCAGCTCGAGGACGGTCTTCCCGATCCGGACCTGGGTCCCGAGAGCGAGCGTGGTGGGCTGGCTGATCCGTGCCTGGCCGACATAGGTGCCGTTGGTGGAGCCGAGGTCCTCGACGAACCACTGCTCACCGGAGGCGGCGATGCGGGCATGGCGGGTGGAGACGTAGTCGTCGTCGAGTCGGATCGCGGCGTCCGAGCCCCGACCGATCAGGACCGGT